>CAKAER010000001.1 GCA_916438525.1 uncultured Catonella sp.
GGGTGGTTGTTGCTGCTGCCTGCCTGGCTGGGCCAGCCTGCCCGCCCGCCTGGGCCGCTGCCCGCCCGCTGCCTGGCTGGGCTCGCTGGGCCCGCTGGGCCCGGGGCTGGGCTGGGGCCGCTGCCCGCCTGGGCTGCCTGGGGCCTGCCTGGGCCCGCCCGCTGGGCCTGCTGGGCCCGCCCGCCCGCCCGCCCGCCGCCCGCCGTCATTGCCCGTCATGGGTCACAAGGCTGGCTGGGCTGGGCCTGGCCTGGGCTGGCCCGCCGCTGCCTGGGCCGCTGGGCCCGCCCGCCTGGGCCGCCCGCTGGGCCCGCCCGCCCGCCTGCCCGCAAGGCTGTGGTTGCCGCCTGCCTGCTGGGCCCGGCTGGGCTGGGCTGCCCGCCCGCTGGCCCGCCGCTGGGCCGCTGGGCACAAGGTCATTGGGTCAGCTGCCGTCCGCCCGTCGTCTGGTCTGGGCCCACAATAGAGTCTATGTTTGGTGTGCGTAAATGACATGGATATTTACACTGAAGAAATACTGCCTATAGAACACAAATCTATGACTTGGACGCTGACTACAAACAACCTAAACCTAGAAAGTTTTATATTCCCTCCAATGAACCATCCTTGGAGATTAGAGGCCTTTAATAAATTTGCACATTCACAGCCACACAGAATTGAAGACGACTTAAAAAGTGTGATAATAAAAGCCCCTTTGTGGGCTTATAAATTAATTATTTTGGGACATAATCATTTATGCTTGACAGCAATTTCATCTCCCACTCTGATAAAGGATTTATTTGTCTTGCTTTTCTCCAATACCTTTAGACTGTTCTTTCCAAATACTCTTTAAAACATCAATTTTCTTCTGAAAACCCAATACTTTTTAATGAATACACAGCCTGGAATTATGGGCTCTGCCTCCTTTTTCCCTTCATCATCAATAAAGCTTATAAATATCTTCTGTCTGCCATCCTGCTTAATCACCGGCGACACCTCTACCTTTTATATTATCCATTTTCCTCCATTTCAATTTTATATTTTGATATCTACTCCCTTTGATAACCTTATTCATAAATTGTATCATATATTTAGTAAAATTAGTAAATTTTTATCAGCAGTATGTATTACAGTTGCCAAACCGCTTTATAGCCTGTATAATATAATTGAGATGATGTTGGTGTTAAAAAGTATACAAATATATTTATTAGGTGTATTCAAGCAAATTGGATTGAGAGGGTTTAGTTGTGCCAATAATGAAAATTTCAGTTCTGGGCAAGTTCAGCATTGAATATAATGGCCACATTATATCTGATGACTTAAAACCGTTCCGATGTGGAATCTTCTTGCCTTTTATTGTTAGTAAATCATAAAAGTGCTATTACGCAGTCTAGATTTATAGATGCTTTTGTGGTCAAATGATACTAGTAATCCTGTAAATGCCCTTAAAACTCAGCTGTTTCTGTAATAGGAAATGCTTAAGCCACTGGGACTTGAGGAGATGGCTGCATTCTTTTTCAAGCCGTGGTGCATATTCTGAATCCTGAATATGAAATCGTTTTAGAGTTGAGGTTTTTGAAGAGTTTGTTCGTAGGCAGAAACTTCATCACTTTCAAACTCAGGACAAAATCAATAAGCACCAGCTCTTCAGTTATACGAGGGAGATTTCATCCTAAACTATCCGGTGAGGTTTGACTATCCCTATTAGTGCCAGATATCAGCATATATATCTTGATATGTTAAAAAGCTTTTGCAGTCTTTTTAGACAATGAAAATGATTGAGAAACGATTATAAAAAGTAATACTTAAGGCCATTGAAATTGATAATTTGATGAAAACCCTTCATTGTATACTAATAACTGCATATATAAGATGTGACCGCTACAAAGATGTTCTGGATCAATATGACCTGTTACAGTGTATTTATATCGAAATCTTGGTGTTAATCCATCAGAAGAGCTAGGGCACTATATAGCCAGATTATGGATACAGAAGTCTCTTTGAGACGGATCTTGTAATCATTCAGGAAACATCTATGGAGAATCTTTTCTTTAGATAATGGTGCTTTTCAGAATACGGTTACTTCGTTAAAACCTATCAGCTCACAAAGAGAAGGTTGAACGCTTTGTAGGTCTTTCACCTATCTCTGTCTGGTTACCCCGCAGTCTGACAAGGAAAGACTCTGAACTTTCAAAACTTGATGCACATAGATGGCCAAATTGATGGAAATTTCCTCAAGCCAAGCCTCCGTAATGGTGATGTTGTATCCAAATACAGGGTGCCTCAGTATATCCCTCGATGTTGCCTGTGTAAATTTTTGAAAATGCTGAAATGGTTATGAATAGGATTCTTTCTAAATACAAAAAGAAATTTCGAACAGATAAGGTTATACTGTCATACAAAATTAAAGAAATATATTTATATAAAACTCCTTGAATACATGCTTTGTTTTTCATTTCAAAAACAAGCTTGTATCTATGGGTTTATTTTAGAATCTGAGTATTGTTTCAGTGCCGAAGTAAGTTTGTCTGCAATACACAATAACTGCTTTCTCCGCATTTAGAAGTTTGGTCATAGTTAGCGGCCACATATGGCTTCTAATTATATTCTCTTCCTTTTCTCCTATATCAAAAATCTCGTTTTGCATTAGCCGCATAGCTTGATGTACAAAATCCATGAAGTTTAAAAATTCTTTTTACATTTTAAACTTAACCTTCTTTTGTGCCAATCATATAGAAAATAACTCATAAAAACGCCTCTTATCAAAGCTTTTTTCATCTGACTTCAAGTTTAAACATCCTATTAATCCTATAGCTCATCGCCGCTACCCCAAAAACAATGATCATAGGTTGTACTTACCATGCTGAATGAAGGTTCTCATTCTATGCACATGCTCCATGGTCCCGTATTCTCAATAATCTCTACTTCATCTCTTATAAACCATTATTTTTCATCACTAATTTTCCTTAACTTTTCTACTACCGGCAAAAGCATTGATAGTTTCCTTTAACTTTTTCGGCTATCATAGTTGTGCTGTTTGATCTGGAATTTTTTCTATACTTAAGTGATGCTTGAGCTTCAGGTTCATAGTCAATGAATACGCTCTTATCTTATCAGCTGTAAGTTTTTCATATTCTTCCCATTTTTCAGAAATAAGCTGCCTTTTTTTCTTCAATAACCCAGTATGACGCTTCCATTCTTTGTCAAATCCCTCTGCACCCATTTCTTCCAACTTCTTAACCAACTGTGTAAGGCCTGATACAGTAAGTGCCAAGTCAGCTGCAAGAACTGCAAATAACTATCATTGAAAGTCCCCTCATTACCAAAGCGGCGGAACATTTACAAAACAGTCCAAATACATAGATGATGATATATTTTACCACAAATATACCTGCTATGCCAAATCCTATTGAGGCAGGTAAACAAATTCTACCCTGAATATTGAAGGAACCCATATAATCCCACCACACTGCGATGAAACAGTTTTTCAAGCACATATGAAGTCACAAACCCAATACTGCACTGCCAAGCACATACATATAAGAAATATCTGCCAAACATATACTTCCCTGCCCCTAAATATTTATAGAAATATTGTGTGCAACTGTATGGGTCTGCACTATATATTGGACAAATAGGTCCAAATAAGAACCTCTATTGTCCCAGTGATGTGTATTAATAGTACAATAAATACTTTCATATCCAGCCCATAAACTAAATATTACAAACACATATAAAATACAGACTTATTATCATTTTTATTCTCCTAAGTTATGGTTTACCTACAAACTCTCTAAAATCGCTTTTGGTTTCTATTGGCAAACTCTATTCCAACTATCGGCTTCTCCTGCCTTATCAAAACCACCAAAATGTATATCCTGATATTACTTCAATGATGATAAATATTTTTATATCTTCCGTTATTTACCCTTCCTTCCATAAAAACAAATCACCGGGTTCAAAAGCCATCTTATTTATATTTTCACTGATAGACCGCCTTCCACAATCTGATTATTTTGATCATGCAGTGTTTTCCCATAGCCAGCAGTGGTGCACAATTTGTATTCATAATATTAAATCCAAATTTTCTATATGCCCTCCAAGCAAGCGCACTGCAATCATAGTACCCCTCTTCCATCCTCCTTGACTGGCTGTACTTACTTCAAGGAGTAGGATCTCGCCCATTCCACTGCATTCTACGCACTCAGATGTTACTGAAACTACGCAGCCAAAAAGTCTTCCCATTTACCTTTTGCTGTAATTAGCGCATTTCCTTATATCTCCTGTAATCCATTTGTGTCAACTTGCAATATTGGGATTGACCGAATTCCATCTCAATCTTACCGCTCTTCCCTCACTTATCTTGTTGGTGAGAACCACCTTCAGCTATTACTACAGAAGTGGAGGAAATTTCATTATCAATTACATTCACATACAAATTAAACTTCTTACCATTTATATCAACTGTCAGTACGCTTACTCCTGCATTGTACACATCTATGCGTAGGGCACATTCTTTTCCAGATAAGCCGCCACCTTCATATTATTATTTGAACTTACTATTTTTATATCTGCATTTGTAACTTCACCTAAGTTCCACCCTGCTATTCACATCTATCTTAAACTTGTTACTTCATTGTCATAAGCACCTATCTTAGTTCTTTGGCTGTCAGCCTTGGTATTTGAAGAGTTACTGCTGTAACATCCGCAAGTGTTTTTGTATTGCAGACTGCGTGGTTACAGTGTTATTATTTTCATATTACTTACAGGATTATTATCACTGTTATCCCTCATTATCCTGAGTATTTTAATTTGAGCATTATTTCCTTTTGTTGTTATTTACATCATTTTTACTATTTTTGCATTGCTTATGGTATTTACAACCTGTCTTGCTCGGTCTCTATAATACATTATAGTCCGCCATAAAGTTCAAATTTCCTGTGTATCTATCCTGACACAACTCACAGTAGCTAATCCCTTTTTGCTGACCTAGTACTTTCCATTTCCAAATTGAAATAAATTCTTTCCATTTTTCAGGAGAATAGTAAAAATAAGACTGCTCTTATTTTTTCATCTGTGGTATAAATGTTACAAAATCATCCTCTTTTTATACGAATTCTCACCTGAAGTTCCATTCTTACCTTTTACAATTCTATTCGCTGCCGGAGTCATAATACAGGAATAAATCCACAGACTCCTGTAATTATTATAGAAAAATAAAAAGCTTTTATTGCCAATCTTCCTTTTTATACATCTATCAGGTCCTTTCACAAAAGTCTTTTCAGTGTTTTAATTTTTACAAAGCCTTTATAGTATACCACATATTTGTGTCATTTTAATAGTATTATTTATGGTGGAGAAAAAGATGAAAAGTCCCTATGATTCCGGATTGTTGAAAGGTGAAAAAGGATGCTCTGCCAGGCATCCTCAGTGTTGTGTGTGTTGTGTTTTACCAATCTTTATTACTTTCAAGACCTAAACGAGTGATAAGTTTGGTATCCTCAAGATCCTTCTTCTGATAATAGGCAGAAGTTTCTTCTTGCACCAACCATCTTAAGAAGACCTTCTTTCGAATGATGATCCTTTGCATTAACAGAAAGATGTGCGTTAAGTTCTGCGATCTCTCAGTAAGGATAGCTATCTGAACTCTCAGGTGATCCTGTACTCCAGGTGTTCTGCCATTCCTTGATAATCTCAGCTTTTTCTTTTGATATCATACTGTTCTCTCTCATTAATTGCTATTACCACATAAGGCTCGGAGTATCCCATATACTGTGATAGGTTAGTAGGTGTATAAGCACACTTTTATTATTTTACCACAAATTATTAAATAAGTAAAGTACTAATTTTTCCTGCTTTATAACAGGATATGCTTTATCTGCCTTCAATATATGGTTTTACCAGCCAATCCAGAAGAAAATTCAATAGGCTTATTTAAATATTCATCCTGATTTTTTCATCTACTTCATCAAGATTAATATTTTCAATCAACAAACATAGATGAGCTTTTTCTGTGCTTCCAGCCCATCATACTAATATCTATATACCTCTTTCATCTGCAAAATGCACCCTTTGTGTATTCCAACAGATTTCGGGCACAGCATTAATCTGATCGAATTTATCATATAGAAAATCATTATGCATTATATCGTTTGCCTTTTTGACATCTCAAAAAGCCTCTCTATGCTCTTCATCAATAAAATTAACTCCAACTAAGTATTGGTTTGTGACGCGAAGGATCAGAATTTTCTTCCATCTCTTCAGCCTCTAAGACTCTTACCCTCGGATACTATTAGCGGTTTACTTATCAGCGTATCCTCACTCACTATATGGCTGTATAACCATTTTATCATAAATCTAATAATTTTATTAAGTTCTTCTTTCCCTCTTCTCAGTTATTATGTCTCAAAATTATTGCCAAACTCACTAATCTAAAACCATTTATGTTCTTTAACTTGAAACCTCCAGCTCTTTATCAACAATCTCGTCATATAGCTTCTTCTTCAGCAAAGCCCACTGCCGCATACCCGTTTTTTATCTTATCAATAATCTTTTTTGCTTTAGACAGACCACTTTCCAAACCATCATCTTTAAGAGCATAATTCAAAATTTCAAAATATTCAAGCCTTTTTGCTATCAATACTAACTATGCCTATAAAACAGTCCTTAGTAAACGTACATTGCGCCTCCCTCATCTTTTTACTCAAATTTCGATTAATTTGCCTGACAAACACTGCCTATATTTATTGTCACAGGTGACAAATATTACCTGATTCACCGGTATCAGCAAACTTTTGAACTAGCTTGATGTTTGTCTTGTGCGCTTTCATCCATTTCCGTAAATGGATCATCGAAAACCACCAGACCGCCGCCTTCCGGGAATAAGTGTTCCAATATCGCAAGCCGAAATGCAAGTGCAATCGTATCCTTTGTTCCTTCTGACAGTATAGCATATTAATAGGATTATTTCCACTATATATATTAATATCCATTATCACATCCATAGATTGAAGTACGATCTTCCCTCAGTTATACCGAAAGATATCTTGCAAATCTTTCCTTCACATCCGGCATTGTACAATTACCGATACTCTCTTGTATTTTCAAGTACTTCTAAAATATGTTTCCACCTTTCACCTATCCTTATGTCTTTGCAGTTCCAGTGCAGCATCATCAATAGTATCCTCAGATCATCTAAAGCAACATCCCCCATTCCTTTCATCTTCACGAAGGGCGGCTTCCGCTTCTAATATTATAACTTGCATTGTCAATGTTTGAATTCAAAAATGACTTATATCCATCCAAGTCCGTAGTTTTAGATATTTTCTCCGAATGTTAGCAAACATGATCTTCAATGGACTCAAGTTTACCAATTTCAATTTCTACCTTAGATAAGCAGGACTTCATTGCATTAACCGTATCATCCTTAGCCACTCTATCCCTGATTATCTCAATTTTGTTCCTGTTTGGCAAATAAAGGATGTAATTGGTTCTGACTTACAAGTTCTTCTAATCTTTTTCATTAAGACCTGTAAACTGTTCCTCCTCCCCTTAACTTCATTGTATTCTAATTCAAGCTTAGATAATTCAACGCCTGTAGTAAGTCTATTGTATTCTTCATTGACAAATTCAAACCTTTTTAACAATTCAGCATATTCTTCTTTCTTAGCTCTAAGTTCTTTAAGATTTGAAACCTTATACTTGTTTAGAATTGCATTGTACCCGGCAGTTGCCTCGGCAAGCTGCTTTTTAATCTCTTCTACATCTACTTGCTGTAGTATTAAATCTATAATCCCGGGATTGTAATTTCCACTGTCTCCATTAATGTCAAAAATTTCCTGTAGAAATATCTGTGTTTTTACCTGTAGCAACTGATTTTACTATAATATCGCCAGTACTAAGTTTCTAATGCTAGCCGCCAACCAGATTGGAAAGCCTTTCGTTTGCCTATAATGGCTGTCTCCGCTTCCATGAGTTTTCTTTTCATCATCATGATCTAGCCATTTTCCCGTCAACTAAGGCTCTAGCCTCTGACAATTTATTTTCATGTTCTTCTATACTTTGGTAAGAATTAATATTTTTCCGCCTTAAGTAAAACATCAAGTTCAACCGCTTTTCTCATATGATTTAATCAGTTCCGGATATGAAATTAAATCTCTATTTATTTCTTTCTTGTTTAATTTTATACCTCTTTGTCTCAGCTTCCATACCACTTTTGTATGTTGCCAGTATTTCAGCATATTTTTCATATTCATATTTTCGGCACCATGCTCTTCAAATTCTCTTTTTGCCCCGTGAATCTTGATGTTATCGGCTTCAATAGCTCAACCATCTCACCTTTTCTAAGCTTCTCCAACTCTGCAAGCTGATAGTATGATTTTAAAAATTATACCTGCTATCCTTAGTCCCATGGATCTCAATTCCACGCCTTTTTCTCCGTCCATCCATTACAAAATCCCAATGCCCTGATAATGCATCGCTTTACTTTTGGATAATTTTTCTCAATATCCTCCGGTGATATTCCTTCTGTTGATGTCATTCCTCAGCGGCGATTATTGATACCAAATCCTGCTTTACTGCTGCCTTTTTATCCAATTTATTCAAAAATATGTTCTACAACATTTAATTTATTATTTTGCGATACAAAGACACACATCGTAAAGTCCCTGTTTATAAATTAGTTCGGCTGCAACAAATTTCACGAATTTTCTCCTCATTTGCAGTAATATTTCCATCTGAATCTACTAGTTCACATTCAGAGACAACACCCCATTTTTGTTAGTGTATATTCGCTTCTAGAAGCATAGTAAATACAAGAGTTCCATCTACAACTATCCCTCTTTTTCATCTCGATGGAATATACTCTCAAAAATCCTATCTTCCTCTTACTAAGCTTTGAGTTTCTATAAAGCATCTGATAGATTAACTCAATCAAGTGTACTTTTCCTGGTTTCATTATTTCACGAGGACAGTCAACCTGACTCTAATTCTACTTTTTATTCTTTATTCCTCGAACTGTCTTGTTTTTAATTGTTTTAATATCTCATGCTGCCCTCACTGCTTTTTAATGTTTTCACAACATCATATGCCATCTGTAATTCAAACCGGATTATCAAGCAATCCATCTAGGAATTTAGCCACAAAACTCCTATCTCCGAAAAATTCACTTTCAATCTTATCCTTGTTAATTTTTCACCAGAGCAGTATCATTAATTCTGTAATATATAAATCTGTCTAGAATATTTTCATAAATTCCTTTTCTTTTCTGTATTCAGCTGCTTCTATACTACCTGAAATAGTTAAGTTGGATAATTGATTTTTCTCTTGATAATTTTTAACTAAATTTGACAGTGCTTCTTCTAACTCCCCTGGAATCATTAGTCTAGAAATTTAAATCAAAATATCTTATTTTTCCTGTAATAATGCCAATATTTTCTTGATTCCATTATTATTCTGAATAGTAACGATAAAATGCATTTCCTTCCGTATTGTTAGTGCAAACTCAGCTGTCTATGTACCTGCATTAAAAATATTATAACCCGATACTCTTCTCACCTTCTATAATGTTAGGTTCTGTCACTTAGTATGTCCTAAGAGCCAGACATCAACCGGAATGCTATGCATCCAGCCCTCATTCATAGGAAAAACAAACCCTTCCGTATCAATAGCTAAACCTCTAATGCACCATAAAAGGATGCCGATATTATATCTATCTATAGGATTAATGTCTTCATTATATATCCATGATAACCTCATTGGTATCACTATGTTTTACTGTCACAATATGCAGGGTAAAACTATAACCTTACCATCAGTACTGTCAAATTCAAAAAGGAGTGTATTTATTTTAAAACAACTATATTACCATCAGGTATCAGACACAGTTGTAAAATCCTTCCATAACTTCTCATTGCCTGAATAAAAATCATAGATTACCCGGAAGAACCAACACTTTCTGATTAAATCCTGCTAAGATTTCAATCACACGGTTTACATCATTTTTGAAATTGCATATGTATTATCAAAAGATCTCCGGTAATTACAAAACTCACAATGCTCTTTCTCAGCCATTTTCACCATTTCTTCAAGGCATTCAAATCTACTCAATAGCTGATTCTTTACACTGTACTTTATCAAATTTTCTTCCAAAATGATTATCCCCGTCACAAATATTTTTTAGCATCACTCATCCTCCCCACCCCTAATAATTGTTATCAACAACCGCTTAGTTTTGTAGATAGCAAAAAGAACACCTCATGTTCTCATATATATCTTCAAAACTGCAAACCGAATCAACATCTTTCCTTTTTCTTTGGTCAAGCCTTCGACCTATTAGTATCAGAAGGCACACGGATTACTCCGCTTACACCACTGACCTATCAACCTCATACTCTCTAAGGGGTCTTATTAGCCTACGCTATGGGATATCTTATCTTGGAGGGGGCTTCACGCTTAGATGCCTTCAGCGTTTATCCCTCGCCAAACTTGCTTCCCAGCCGTGCAGCTGGCACTGCAACTGGTCTACCAGCGGTTCGTCCATCGAGTCCCCGTACTGGGACGGCTTTCTCCAAATATCCTGCGCCTGCGCCAGATAGGGACCGAACTGTCTCACGACGTTCTGAACCCAGCTCGCGTACCGCTTTAATGGGCGAACAGCCCAACCCTTGGGACCTACTACAGCCCCAGGATGCGATGAGCCGACATCGAGGTGCCAAACCACTCCGTCGATGTGAACTCTTGGGAGTGATAAGCCTGTTATCCCCAGGGTAGCTTTTATCCGTTGAGCGATGGCATTCCCACTTACATACCACCGGATCACTAAGTCCCGACTTTTCATGCTCCACCCGTCGGTGTCGCAGTCAAGCTCCCTTCTGCCTTTACACTCTGCGAATGGTTTCCAAACCATTCTGAGGGAACCTTTGAGCGCCTCCGATACACCTCGGAGTGCGACCGCCCCAGTCAAACTCCCTCCTGGCATTGTCCCCTGCCCGGATAACGGGCAAAGGTTAGAAACCAGATACACGAAGGGTGGTATCAACATTGACTCCGCAGAAACTGGCGTCCCTGCTTCTTTGTCTCCACCGTCCTGTCACATCGTATATCTAATCCCAGTACCAAGATGGAGAAGTCCTGACGGGGTCTTTCCGTCTTGGCGCAGGTAACCATATCTTCACTGGTACTAGTTCACTGGGTGCATTGAGAACAGCGCTCAAATCATTACGCTCTTTTCGTGCGGGTCCGGAACTCACCCGACAAGGAATTTCGCTACCTTTAGGGACCGTTATAGTTGCGGCCGCCGTTTACTGGGGGCTTAGTTCGTACCTTCGGACCAAGTCCGCACCCCGTAACCTTCCAGCACTGGGCAGGCGTCAGCCCATACACTCACCTCTACGGTTTCGCATAGACCTGTGTTTTTGTTAAACAGTTGCTTGAGCCTCATTCTCTGCGGCCTGTATCTGGTACATGCAATCTTCATCGCGAACTTACGGGCTATTTTGCTGAGTTCCTAACATGCATATGCTCCCTGCCGGCCTTGGGATACTCTCCTCCATCCACCTGTGTCGGTTTACGGTACGGGCTCTGACTACACATAGCGGCTCCTCGATTTGCCTCCAGAGCTTCCCCTACGGTATTTCGGTCCGCATCACAGTTCACTTACCCTGGACGGATTTGCCTGCCCGGCATAAAACCATGCTTTGCACTCTGAATCCTTTGCTGGGCACTCCTGAATTTCCGTGTCCCCACATTTCGACAGCCAGAGGTACTGGAATATCAACCAGTTGTCCATCGCCTACGCTTCTCAGCCTGAGCTTAGGTCCTGACTTCCCCAGGGAAGATCAGCTTTACCCTGAAACCCTGATATACGGCCTGAAGGATTCTCGCACCTTCATCGCTACTCGTTTCCGGCATTTCTCTCTGATAATCCTCCACGGCTCCTCACGGTACCGCTTCGCTCGTCATCAATGCTCCTACCAACATACCCATGGTATATTCCATTGCTTCGGTGTTATGTTTCAGCCCCGGACATTTTCGGCGCAGGACCTCTGACTCAGTGAGCCATTACGCACTCTTTGAATTGAGCTGACAAGCTTCATGAGCCAAACATCCGAGCTGTCTTCGAAACTCCTTTATCTCACCACTCAAGCAGCTCTGGGACCTTAGCAGTATGGTCTGGGCTTGTTTCCTTGGCTGTCGACTGATCTCCTTTGGTCTAGCTCCCGGTAGCTCTATGGCATCTGAGGTTTACATGCATGGTGATCTCTGACGCGCAGCGATTCAGTGCTCTATCCTCATTAGACGGTATTGAGGCTTAGCCTAAAGCGGCTGTTCGAGAACGAGCCTCTGCGGGTTCGTTGGACTTTCTCCGCTACCCCACGAGCTCATCACCGCCTCAGCGCGGTAGTGACACCGGACCTCCATCCACTTATGGGACTTTTCTGCTCTCCTGGCCGCCGGTGGGTACATTTGGTTTCGGGTCCGCCGTTACTGACTTACCGCCCTGTTAAGACTCTTGGTTTCCTTCGGCTCCAGTACTAGTGCTTAACGCGCCAGCAACGGCAGCTCGCTTCGGACCGTTCTACGAGAGTACACGGTCGAGTTAGTCGCTCTTCCGCAGCTTGTGGGGTTTCAGGTTCTCTTTCACCCCTCGGGTTCTTTTTCACCTTTCCCTCACGGGTACTATACTCATCGGCATTCACCAGTGACATTTCTGCCTTGGTGAGTCCCCTCGCTTCCTGACGTTTCTCGTGTCCCGTAGTGGCTCGGATGCCACTGAGTCTGAGTCTGTTTCGCACAGGAGGCTGTCACTCTCTGTGCGCGCTGTCCCAAAACCAGTTTCGGCTACCTACTGGTTTCTTCTTCGTGTGGTCCTCCAACCAAGGATGGAAACTCCTTTGGTTTGGGGCTTCGTCCTTTCGCTCGCCACTACTTAGGGTCGCTGATGTTTTCCTCTTCCTCCGGCTTTCTTAGATGTCGTTCGCCGGGTTCCCTCCGCATGACTATGGATTCATCATACGGTGACAGGATTCTTTCTGCCGGTTTCCCCCATTCGGATACCCGCGGATCAATGGATATTTGCTCCCTCGCCCGCGGCTTTTCGCAGCTTATCCGCGTCCTTTCTTTGGCTCCTGGTGCCAGTGCGATCTGCCTGGTCGCCCTTTGTAATCTTGACCTTAAGTTGAGATGGGAATGCTCACGGAACATCTCCGACGACGCGAAAGCTGCGTTGCAGGCGACGGTGTACAGTCAGGAGAGGCGTTTCTGCGAAACGCCTATCACGACGCAAATGCGAAGCTACTTCTGCAGTACTTTATCTCAACGGTATTTTCGCTTCATGAAGTAGTTCTCTTTGAATTTAACATCGACTAGCGTGTCAGTATTAAATCTTTATTAACACATTGTTATTGAATTCTAACGCACTTGTTTTTCAACATGTGTTAATCAGAAATTCAATTTCTCGATAAGTTGCTTTCATATCAGCTGTATATCTCCCATTGATTAAATCACTAAAAGCTTCTACTTGCATATATTTGTTCGGCATGCAGTTTCAAGGTACATTGACTGTGATTGTTTATTCCTCTCATCCGAGATGTCTTAGCTCATCTTCAATCAGTCATTTTTGATACAACCAACCGACAACTATTTTCAGTTATTGACGACATCAAACTCACCAATTGAAGCTACAGTATGAATTTTATTTTGCACCATACTCAAACCTCTACGGCACCTGGCCCTCAATCTTGTAGCAATCTCGTTGATTCAGCGCAGCCTCGCTCGTGCTCTGAAGCAGTGAGGAGTTTATTAAGTGCCTTTCGCTCAAAGAACGACTTCGTAATTTCGCCTGCGTCTCGACTTGAGCTCATTACTGAATTGTCTCAGGCGAAAGTGTATGGCAGTCACTCATCTCCCACACCGTCTCAGTGCAGTACCATCAGCCGCCCAGCTTTACACTCGTGTTCGGATGAGAACGGTGACCCTGGACGACCATCGTACCAGACGAGCGTGTTGACTCAAAACTCGCAACCACGCTTCCTCTAGCTCATCTGCTCGTCGTGCCCTTAGGAGTCAGTGGCAGTGTTCTGCCTGTTGAAAATTTTGTCTGAGGCAGCTAAATTTTCTTTTCCATCCACGCTGCTCGTTGATAACCAAACAGTAAGACAGTCCCTGCTTCTTCCTTCAGAAAGAGGGTGATCCAGCCGCACCTTCCGATACGCCGCTGGCCTTGATCGATTCTCCCCAGTCACAGACCTGCCTCGCGCCCTCCCGTGCGGTTGAGCCACTGACCTCGGGCATTTCCGACCCCATGGTGTGACGGGCGGTGTGTACAAGACCGAACGTATTCACCGCGACATTCTGATTCGCGATCGCCAGCGATTCCAGCTTCCTGTGTCGAGTTGTGACCACAACTGAACTGAGGCAGCTGGGATTTGCCCGGCTCGCGCCTTCGCTTCCCCTCTGTAACTGCCATTGTAGCACGGTAGCTCCCTGGTGCAAGGGGCTGATGATTTGACGCCATCGCCCGCCTTCCTCCGAGTTATCCCCTGGCAGTGCTGGCCCAGAGGGTCAGCCGTTGGCTACATGAAAGACGGGGTTGCGCTCGTTGCGGGACTCTAACCCAACATCTCACGACACATGAGCCACGATGCACCACTCTGTCTCTCCTGTCCCCGGAAGGACTACAGCTATCGTATTCGTGGAGGATTCAAGACCGGGTGAGCCTGTGCGTTGTGCAAATTAAACCACATGCTGCCCACCGCTTGCAATCCACTGTCATCCTTTGAGTTTCATTCTGCGAATCCATCCCCAGGTGGAATAGCCAGGCGTCTAGGCGGCAATCGTACAGGCTTGTCAGCATTCATCGTTACGTGGACCAGCAGGTATCTAACCTGTTTGCACCCGACGCTGGTTTCAGCTGCTCAGTTTGTCTAGCAGGCCTTCGCCACCTGGGTGTTCTTCCTAATATCTAAGCATTTCTACCACATTAGGAATCTCCTCTCCATACTCGTTTGACAGTTTTGAGAGCAGCCAGGTTGAGCCTCACTGCTCAACTTGCCACGCAAACCGCCTGCGCTCCCTGGCACCCAGTAAATCCGATACGCTTGCCCCTCACGACACGCGGCTGCTGAGTCGTAGTCAGCCTGTCAGGTACCATCATCATCTCCCTGCTGATAGAGCTGTGTACCAGTCACTCTTCACGCACGGCGTCGCCGCATCTGAGTTCGATTGCAGTATCCACCGCTGCCTCCCGAGAGTTGGGCGTTCTCAGTCCCAATGTGGCCGTCCGACCTCTCGTGTCTACCGATCGCTGCTTCGGTGGTTTACCCCGCCAACCCGCTGATCGACGCGCAGGCCCATTCTCATATCGGTTGCTGATTTCGTCGGACAAAACCGCATGCGTCTCGCCGACTTATGCGGTCTACCAGCCGTTTCCACGCCATCCTGTACCAGGGCAGGTTGCCCACGCGTTACTCACCCGTCCGCCACTAAGAATTACAGCCTTCCATCCGAAAACTCCGTCTGTAATCCGTTCGACTTGCATGTGTTAAGTGCTCGCCACGCGTTCATCCTGAGCCAGGATCAAACTCTCATAGGAAGCGTTTGTCGGCTTCATCAGCTGACATTTATCATCTCTTGCTTATTCGTTATTGACCCGGCTAAAGTCATTTTTACTGTGTTTTAGTAAACGTGTGACTATTATACTGTCGTTCGTTTACAAGATTGTCTCACTATTTAGTTATCAGGTTCTTTTCTTTGTCAATCTGTTGGCTTTCACTATATTTTCGTTTTATTATGGTCTTTTGTGGGTAACGGATAGTATGATACGTCAAAGTCAATAGGTTTGTCAACACCTTAAAAGTGAGATTGTTTGAAAAAGTAAATCCTGATTAGCATGGATTTTACTTTTTCTTTCGACACATCATCTTTAACTATGGACTTTGACTGATCGAGCTAAAATATATGTGGGTTAGATTCATCAGGTTAGGTTTTATATACAAACCGAAAGGAAGATTTTAATTGTGGGAAAAGCTATTCATCTTTCTTTAAGCTCAGCGTTCTGACATAGAAATCATGCTTTCTAAAAAAATGAGCTTTAATAAGATTGCTTTGGCTATAGGAAAAGACAACACAACTGTTTCAAAAAGAAATAAAAACATAATTACTGAATCAGACAGGTCATACGCAGGTCTTTTAATGACTGTCTACGTTCAGGTGGACAGATCATGTAGATTTGTACGCAGTCACTGCCTTAACAAAAACAGAACATGCGGAAGCTGTGCGAAAATGCATGCTACTGTGTGATGATTATGTCAGCACATATCTGCCCCTAAACTTCTTAATCCACCTTATGTATGTAACGGATGCCCTGGACAGAAACAGGTGCCGCCTTGAAAAAGATTTTACAAGGCAAAGGAAGCTGAGGCAAGATATAGAAAATCACTGTCTGAATCAAGAACAGGGTTTAACCTTACAGAAAAAACGAAAGGGAATATATAGACGGCATTGTAAGTCCATCCTGTTAAAAGGGCAATCCATAAGACATATAACAATCAACCATTCTGATGAAATCATGGTTTCCGACAGGACTCTCTATAAATATATAAACAACAGTCTGTTTTTTGCCAGAAACATTGACATGCCACGCACTATAAGAATGCGTCCGAGAAAAAATAAAAGCAAATCTTTGAAAGTGGATAAAGAGTGCAGGAAGGAAGGACTTATGAGGACTTCCTGAAGTTTATTGAAGAAAACCGATTCAGTCGTATGTGAAGGCGACAGTGTAGAAGGGGTAAAGGGCGGGGAAAGTACTTCTCACTCTCTTCTTTGTACAACAGAACCTGCAGCTGCTTTTTCTGAGAAAACTACAATGACTCACATTCTGTTACGGAGATATTTGAAAGGCTGTATATTGAACTGAGACCTGATATTTTCGGGAAAATATTTGATGTGCTGCTGTTAGACAACGGAAGTGAATTTTCAAATCCGCAGGCACTGGAGTTTGATGCACAGGGAAACAGGAGACTTAGGGTATTTTTACTGCGATCCTTCTTCACCTTACCAGAAGGGTGGCTGTGAAAACAAACTCATGAAATGATAAGAAGGATAATACCGAAGGGTGTGGATTTTAGTAATTACACACAGGAAGACATAAACCTGATGATGAGCCACATCAATTCATATTCAAGGGTGAAGCTCGAAACAAAAAGCTCTTATGATATTTTTGCATTTCAATACGGCAAAAATATTAAAGAGCTTAGGTATTCAAAAATTTCACCGGATGAAATTACCCTAGCCCCTAAGCTCTTAGGCAACAAAAGGAACTCACCGGTTAAAAAGATGAACTTCTAGCCCATATATAAAGGGTGGATTTTACTTATTCCCAGTTTTTGGAAAGTAACTTCGACTCCTGTTTGCTATGAAAAATTGAATCATGTTCTTCCTGTAAGGCTGATTATAGCATTTTTTCAGATAATGTATACATCTAGCTCTTAATTTATGTACATTTGTAACAAGTAACTTCCATACCGTATCTAAAAATAAAAATTAAACATTAGGTGTGGAAGTTACTTTTGCACTTCACCTTTTAAAATAAAATACCTTTCAAAGTAAACGCAACACTAAAAACTGTTGCATTTAACCTGAAAGATGTGGTTTCAGGTCTGTTTGCTATACTCTTTTTCGCCAAAAACAATAAAAATCAAACCAAATTTGATTAAATTCAGTCCGATTTTATTGATATAATTGTATTATTTTATCTAGGAAAAGTGTTGCATTTACTATTTTTATAAAGTGTTACACTTACCTTGAAAAATCTAGCCGAAAAATTTTTATTTTAATTATATCACTTATTTACCTTGCTTTTAAAGTGAACCTCAAATAATGTACAAAGCTTTTTACTATCTTTTTCATATTTTTTTAATCCCTTTATATAAACTGAGAGGCTGTACAATCCTCATAGAATTTTTGTTTATTATAAAAACTCCCTGATATTACCTAGGTAAAATCAGGGAATAATTTGATTTAATAATTTTTTACTTTATCGAGGCACTTCCTGCCGCTATATTAGCTTCAAGTATGTATTTCTGTCCAAAGAAATATGTAATAAGCGGCGGAATAGTTAAGAACATAGCTCCTACCATTACCAAATGCCAATTTGGAACTGCATTTCCGGATGATGCCTGCATATATTTTAGAGCTACTGCAAGCGGATATTTCTCCCTGTCCTGTATAAAAACCAAAGGCCCATAGAACCAGCCCCAGTTAAATTGGAATGTAAATAAGGCAACAGCTATAAGTATAGGTTTCATCAGAGGCAGAACTATTCTTCTATAAATTCCAAAATATCCTAACCCATCTATTTTAGCAGCATCATCAAGAGTTGTAGGAATTGTCATAAAAAACTGTCGCATCAAGAAGATGTTAAATGCACCTCCACAAAAATTAGGTATTATTATAGGAAGGTAGGTATTCAACCAGTTTAATTTTTTAAATAGCATAAACTGCGGTATTATATAAACATCTTGTGGTATCATCAATGTAGCTAAAAGCATTAAAAATAATATATTCTTTCCCTTCGCTCTCAGTCTTGCAAAGCCAAATGCTACAAATGAACTTGAAAATACCTGTCCAACCATACAAAAACACAAAAACTATACTGTTTATCAAATGTCTTCCCATAGTTGAATTTCTTTTTCAAATATTTTTCAAATAATTTTCAAAATGAAATTCCTTAGGAATTAAAGTAAATGCTCCCTTTACATTAGTTGCATCTGAAGCCAGCGAAATTGAAATCATAAAAATAAAAGGTGAAATAAACATTATTCCAATAAGAATAAGCAAAATGTATACTACCGCTTTCTCAATCGGTTTCCTATCGTTTCCCATTCTTTTTCACCTCTCCTTCATAAAATACAAATACAGCAGAAGAACGGAACACAATGGCACTAAGGATTATAATTATAACAAAAATTATCCACCCAAGTGCACAGGCATATCCCATTTCAAAATCTGAAAATCCTTTCAAATATAAATAGTTGCTTATCATCATAGCTGCATTGTTCGGCTTATAATATCCGTCTGTAAGTACATAGGATTGAGTAAACACCTGTAAAGAGCCGATAAGTCCGGTAATAAGATTGAAAAATAATACCGGTGAAATAAGAGGTACCGTAATATTCCAAAACTGCTTCCATATACCTGCTCCGTCAAGACTTGCTGATTCATACAATGCCTTAGGCACACCATTTATAGCAGCAAGTACCAATACAAGACTTCCACAGCCCTGCCATAACCCCATAAAAACAATTACATATTTTATGAGATTTTCATCATAAAGCCAGGAAAGAGGTTTTATACCAAATAAACCTAAAAATTGATTTGCTAAACCTATCTGTGTATTAAATATCCAAAAGAATACAAAAAGCTACCGCTGTAAGAGGAACCAGCACCGGCGAGATAATATATAGTCCTGAAAATCTTCATTCCACGAATCTTATAACTTAATAAAAAAATGCAAGCAATAAAGAAATTATAAGAGAAAGCGGAACTGTTAAGCCTGCATAAAAATGTATTTAACAAACTTTTATACTTTTTATCTGCTGTAAAAAAATCTTTATATAATTTTTAAATCCTACAAAGTTAGCTTCTCCAAAACATGTTCCAGTCTGTTAAACTGTAAAAATAAAGAGGCTATCATAGGGCCAAGAGATAAAAAAATCCTAAAACCCATAGCGAAACAAAAAAATATAAAACCAAATGGCTTCTCTCCGTGCTGCTTTCATTTTGGAGCCCATAGTCTCCCTCCTTCTATTCAAGCAGGGGCTGCCACGGCGGATCTTATCCGTCACGACAGCCCCCGTTCTTAAACAAATAGTTTATTATTTTATTACATCATTCAACTCTTTTTCTATCTTTTTAAGCGTTTCTGTGCAATCTCCCCCTTCTGCAAATAAAACACTGAAATTCTCATCAAATACACGCTGTATCTCATTCCACTTAGGGTGAAGAGGAGGAGAAACTATTATATCGGCTGATTCTGCAAAAGCATTAAAATTCATATTTCTTCCCTCTGCCCACGCAGGTTTTAAGAAAAGATCACTTTGAAGAAGCTCCACATTTGCAGGTGCATCCTGTTTATTTTCTACGATAGGTTTCTGTCCGTCAAGGCTTGTAAGAAATTCAATGGCACGAAAAGCTGCATCTACATTTTTGCCTCCCTTAGGTATAGCAAGACCGCTACCGAATGAAAAGGTTGCTCCCACCTTATTTTTCCACATAGGTGCCATATCCCAGTTAAGCCCTTCTACACTCTCAAGAGAGCCTACATTCCAGAATCCTGTTATGTTTATAGCACAATGTCCCTGTGCAAACAGCGGATCAGGCTGTCCGTCTTTAAGTCCAAAACGGCTGTAATCATCTGCGGAAGGAGCTACTTTGTACTTATGTACAAGATCATTATAGAAGTTTATTGCCTCTATATTCTCAGGTGAATTAACTGTCACATTCTCAAGATTACTATCTAGAATACTTCCACCATTCTGATACATAAAGCTCATCCACCAAGGCCACCAGCCACCTGCTGCAAATCCATACTGCTCTACAACTCCATCCTTTGTTATTGTAAGCTTCTTTGCAGCTTCAAGTAAATCTTTCCATGTCCAGTCTTTGGTAGGATAAGATACTCCTGCAGCATCAAACATATCCTTATTATAGTACACTATCATGGCTCCACCCCTGTCAGGCATAGCATACAAGGTATTCTGCTCATGTATAAGTAGATGTTGCTGTTCCAAACCTCTTTGCAAGGTCAGAGTCCAGCCGTTTCAGATAACTTAGATAAATCCTCTAAAAACTCCTTTAGAAGCATAAGAGTTACTCGCCTCTCCTACCTGTATAATATCCGGTGCATCCCCTGAGGCTATCATAGTCTGTATCTTAGTATCATAACCATCATTAGGAATTGCCATAACCTCTAATGTTATCTCCGGATATTTTTCATGTACCATAGCTGCTCTGGCTTCATATGTCTTAATATCATTCTCGCTCCCCCAACAAGCCATTTTAAGGTTTACAGCCTCTTTTAGGTGTTTCACTCTCCTTATCGGTCTTTGACACAGAAGTGGTCTTTACATTCCCTTTTGAAGCCATATCATCCTTTTTAGAAGAATTGCTGCCGGAAGCTGCCCCACATCCGGATAAAAACAATCCTGCAACCAAAGTAGCTGCTAAAAACACGCAAATTTAATTTTTTTCATATACTACCTCCTCTTTTTTCACTTACTGCTATATAAAGCAATAGTTTTTTTGTAAACATCCCTTAGTTATAATTTTTATGAAACCCATTTCATACTTTGATTATAGTAAGTTTATAACATTATGTCAATACTTTTTTGCATGAAATGGGTTTCATAGTTTTTTTATACAAACTCGTGCATAATTTTTTTAATTATAAAGGACTATTGCAAGAATCCCTTATTAATACCATTGTATCTACAGTATATTTTCTTTTTACCTTCTCTCCAAGTGTAAGCTTATCTATAATCTCTATAGCCTTTGCACCAAGTTCCATGTAATTTTGCGATACAGTTGTTATTCTTGGTCGAACCGCTTCTGTCATATATATCCCGTCAAAGCCTGTAACTGATATATCTTCCGGAACTCTGAGTCCTCTATCTTTAGCTGCATTTATAGCTCCTATAGCAGTAAAATCATTCACCGCCATAACCGCAGTAGGCAACTCTTTACAGTCAAGCAATTTTTTCATACTTTCATAACCATCTTCCACCGAAAAATTACTTGTTATCAACCATTCTTCTTTGCTTTGAAATATTCCCTGCTTCACAGCTTCCAAAAATGCTGTATGTTTTATGTCTGTCGAAGTAATCCCCTTTCTTCCTCCTATAAAGCCTACCCTTTTATGCCCAAGAGCTGCCAGATACTTGATAAGTTCTTGCATTCCACTCTTTTCATCAGCAGCCACATGATAGCTTTTTACCCCTGACATAGCTCCATTTATGAAGACAACCGGAATTTTCTGTGTTATTGCTTTAAGTTCTTCTGCCTGCCCCCTGCCCGATTTCTTCTCATTCGCTCTGCCCCCCATAATAACTATACCGTCTACCTGTTTTTCACGTAACATGTCTAAATACAGGGATTCAACTCCTGTGCGATTCATTTTATTGTCATTCATAGAATTACACAAAATCATTGTATATCCAAGACTTAACGCCTTTTTTTCAGCCTCTAGGAATACACCTGAAAAAAACGGATTTGTGATATCCGGTACTATAAAGCCTATTGTTTTTGTGGCTTTATTTATAAGACTTCTTGCAAGAGCATTAGGCTTGAAATCATTTTCTTTTATTATATTTAAAATCTTTTCTTTCTTATCTTCCTTTACCCTTGCATTCCCTGTCAAAACCCTTGATACGGTAGCCGGAGATACTCCCGCCTCCTTCGCTATATCATAAATCGTCATTGATTTTTCCTGCATATTCTTCCTACTTTCTTTGTTTAATACCAAATTATTCACAAAACATCTTGTGAAATACCGTAACCAAGCCACAAGCACCCACTACAATATTTTTGCAGATGTTTGGTAATATCCCCCATAGTCACAGACCGAAAATTGTTTATCCTAATGTATTATGCAGAGTAAGAGGTCTGTAACCTATGGCATAAATAATTTGGGGAGGAGTTAACCTATCTTTTCAAACAACAAAGTTGTAACAGAATATGGCTTAAGCTCATATTCACCCTTAATCTCCCCATTTATATTCTCTAAACTCTCTGTTTCAGAGGTTCTGTATATAGCACAGTTTTTCCACTTTTTAATATTTTCAGAAGAAAATTCTAAGATTTTAGACAACTCGCTGTCATTCAAAGCCACAATTACAAGCTTTCCTTTTTCTTCATCTTCCGCTATAACCAAATTTGAATTTTCACTATCTAATATATTCATTCCGGGTCTTATAAATTTAGCATAATTTCCCAAAACATAGTACTGTTTTGTTAAGAAAAATTCTTCCTTGCCTTCAAAATTGGCATGCATAAGACCATGGTTATGCTTCATCAGTTCATTTTCTACAGCCTGCCAATAAATCCATGAAGTCGCTTTCATTTCATTTAGATGTACTCCTATATTTTTTGCAAGCTCAATTCCTCCACTAATATCACTGTGGTTATGTGAAGCATTTCCTCCACAACTTATTTCAGACATACAAAGCGGTTTTCCTAAGCGTTTTGCTACTTCATATAATTCTTTTCTGCTCTGCTCATTGCTAAAATATGAATGAGTATTTATCTGTTTTACCTTACTTAATGCTTTTTTTGAATAATGATTAATACAATATATACTTTCAAAAGTGCTCCAGCACTCCGGTGCACTTATTCCTGTATTTTTAAGACCTGCCTTTTCTATTGCATCTGCCAAAGCTTCAATCAGCTTGCTTTGCTCTTCCACATCAAAATGACAGCCTTCCTGATCATTTTCACTCTTCCACCAAAAAGAAACAGGCTCATTAAATGGTGCTATGGTCGATATATTTATATCAAGTTCTTTTTCAATAGCCAGTGCACAATCAGCTAAATACCCAGCCAGTGCTTCTGTCATTTCTTCTTTAAGATTGCAAAGACCGTCATCGGCTCCTGCAGTAGATGGGTATTTAAGCATACTTAACGGTGGACTGTTTAAAAAAATCTCAAGAGTATCAAGCCCATATTTCACCGCCTTCTTTAAGATACTTAGCTGTGCTTTATCTGCCTCTAAATCTAAACTTCCGTCTTCCTTTAAAATACAGGGTATATCTGCTCCAACCCTAAAATTTTTCTTATTTGGCGGATTTTCTCCACCACCTAAATTATAACGCAGAATATTTAGTCCCAATCCGTTAGCTTCCTCAAAAAGCAGGCTGCATATTTTTTCTACGGTTTCCTTATTTTCCCATCTCCCAATCACATTTCCCCACCAGCAAAGAGAAGTGCCCCAACCTTCAAATTTTCTGCTTCCTCTTTGCAAAGAAATATCAACTGATATTTTTTTATTGCCTGACATAATCTCCTCCGTATTTATATATTTGAAATGGGTTAATCAAATTATATGAAATGGGTTTCAAAAAGTCAAGATAATATCTTTTTGATTTACTTTTTTATATTTTATATTTTGCATATAAAGCGCTTGTATATAAGTATAAGGTTAGGCAGATATAATATTGAAACTCATAGAAATATCCCCTGCCCAAATCCTCAGGCAGGGGATGTAATAATTGTTTTTTTAATAATTATTTCAATAAACTAAGTGTAAAATTTCTTTTATGTTTCCCTGTAAGTTCCGGAAGTTTTGCTACCTTTCTTGTCGCTTCCGGATAATCATGCTCTATAGTAAACGGAAATATTCTTACCGATATAGCCACCATAATAATCCACAACAACGACCAGGCAGCTGACTCTAAGAATATTATTTGAAAATTCAACCTCTTACTCCTCCATCTATTATTGTTTTAATTTGCCATATAAACATAAGTCATAAAGCTTGCCATCTTTATAAACAGCATTTTTCCGCACACCTTCACTTTCAAAGCCATTTTTTTCAAGCACACGCTGCGATGCAGTATTAGGTAAATACACAGTTCCTGATATGCGTACTATATCGAGCTTATCAAAAGCAAGCTTACAGATTTGTTTTACTGCTTCTGTCATTATGCCTTTAGACCAGTTATCTGTAAGCAAAAAATATCCTATTTCACTATCTTTACATCTGACATCCGAGTTTTGTTCAACCGCAATATTCCCCACAACCTTATCATCTACAACAATAGCCCTGAATATACCATCCTTACCGTCATGTTCCGTTGCCATTCCAAACCAAAAGTCTGCATCCTTCTCAGTATAAGGGTATGGTATGCGGTTTGACAGATAGGAACGGTCTATATTATTGCAAATATTTATCAGCTCTTTGCTTAAATCTTTGCTCCACTTTATTAATTTTATTTTCATAGCTAACCCCCTTAAAGCCTCTTAATTTTTCGAGTATTACGGTATAATATCACTTTGCACACATTATTTCAACTATAACTACAGTATTTTTTTATATTATTTCAATCTGTAGTTTTTCAACTTAAATGCAACATGGTGTTGCACTTACTCTGACAGGTACCTGTAAATACCTTTCAAAGTAAACGCAACACTAAAAAACCGTTGCATTTAACCTGACAGATGTGGTTTCAGGTCTGTTTGCTATACCCTTGCCAAAAGCAATAAAATCAAACCAAATTTGATTAAATTCAGTCTGATTTTATTGATATAATTGTATTATTTTATCTAGGAAAAGTGTTGCTTTTACTATTTTTATAAAGTGTTGCACTTACCCTGAAAATCTAGCTCTATCCACATTACAAATAAGAGCGTCAAATAAGATAATATCGAAGATTTTATTTCTAACATTCTTATCTAGAGTCTGAACATAGTCTAGACACTCTTTCTTCGTAATACTCACGTTAGCTATACCACTGGAAAGATAAGGCAAGGCAACCAAGTTAAACAAACTTGTTTTAATAAGCCCATCTATACTATAAAAGGACAAGTAGATACAAATTTACACTTATCATTCTTTACTGCAAGTTCTCCAAAAAATCTCGCCAGCATTAACTCATACTCAACATGTTTTAAGCATAAGACTTCAGCAAGGTTAGAAGCTAATACTTCAGACAGTGCTTCTGTACCAAAAGCAGAACATCCTTTTACTAGTGACTTTTTACCATTAATGTTATACCAACCTTTAGGTAAAAGAGCCACCTGAGGTAGCATCTATAAAATCTACAGAATTCTCCTCAGGTGCAATCCCGCCTGCCTGGTCAAACAAACTCGTTACAGGATCAAACTTACACATAATTTAATAACTCCTTGTAAGTGATATATAAAAATGAGATAGTGACGCATCACTATGTGAAACATTTATACTTACATGTGAGTCACCTAAATCACGCTCGAACTTGACCTTAAACTCTTGGTCAACATCACCAGTAGGCATATCGTTTATCCTAGAAATATCAAAAGTATATAAATCAATACCTGTATATTCATCTAGAATTTTCGCTAACTCACTTACTCTTGTATCTGCATTTAGACTACCAGAAATAAGAACTCTAGTCTCACGAGAAGCTGATCTATCTAGGAAAGAAACGAATTCGATACCAGGTTCGTCATACCTTCCCTTAGAAAAACAAAAAAAGGTTTCTTTGTTATACTTTAAATCACTTTTAAATTTTGACCCTAATGATATCCAATCAATATCTAGTATCTTAGAAAACTTAGAGTAAAAGTCGTTAGTAAACACTAGCTTATGCTTAGTGCAAGCCTTAAATAAATCAGTTTTTTTAATATGAACATCTTCTGTTTTTAAACGCTCAAACTTTATACAGCAACCACCAGTTGGAAAAGAATGCCATACTACGTTACCCGCTGTAAATTTTACTGTTATTTTTATCATCTAACAATTCCCTAAATTGTTTCTCATTTAAATCTAAGTCTAACCCTGCAATTTTAAGAGATTCCATAAAGTTATTGTATCCCTTGTCTTCTAACTCGGAATCACTATCGACACAACTGTAAAAATATGTTAAGCAATCTTTAGAAAGATAACCAAACCCAGAACCTTTCATAAAATAACTGACTAAATAATTAGAGAACGTACGCTCATTATCTCTAACGAGTAATTCATCGTCTTCGGAAACACAATTCTTTTTATATAAAGCCTCAACCTCCTTAGGTGCCCCAATACATCCTCCTTCACCTATTAGGAGCTCATAAAAAGCCTTTTCGACATTGAATCTGCTCACATTAAACTCATTCGTCCAAATCTTAGAAGCTGAATTTACTTTAAGTTCAACAACAGGTAAATCCTTCTTTTCTTCTTCATCTGGAAAATCCCAGTCCAAAATTTCTTCAATCTCTTCACCGGCTTCAAGTTTAGGCTGCTGTTCCACTTTCTTGGTTTTCTTAACTTTCTTTTTAGACTTCTTTTTACTTTTCTTTGATTTCTTTACTTTCTTCTTTTTCTTGGCTTTATTTTTTAACAATTGTATTTTTAGCTGTAACACTTACCATAAACTAAATAGAAATATTTACTTATTCTTCTTTTTAGAAGATTTGTGTTTATTTAATTTTACTTTCTTAGAATTTTCTTTTTCTTTTTTTCTTCTTTTAGAAGCTTTCTTTTTGTTTATCTTTTTCCTTCTTAGGTTCAACGAAATTCTTCACATTCTCATATAACTCAGATACATCAGAACGAATGGAACTTTCTGTCACTACATTAGTAGTATATCACTTTGCACACATTATTTCAATTATAACTACAATATTTTTTTATATCATTTCAATCTTTCTTAAAATATTCTATATACTTCCCACCTCATTACCTGTATATCTGATAACTATTACTTACATTTTACTTTAAGCCCTTTAAGATAAGTTTTCTGCTCATCTGTAATCCTATAACTTTCCACCGCTTTTTGAATAGCTTTATTATGTGTCCAGTCATCAAGTTTCTTGTTTTCAATAAACGAAAGTACCTGCTCATACTGCTTTGCAAGTGCTGTAGCAAAATACCAGGCTGTCATCATATTTATATAATACTCCTCAGACCTTATCTCTGCTACCATCTCAGGATATGCCGGAGCAAAATCTTCATCCAAAAAATGCTCCATAAGCATGCCTATACCAAATCTGACTGTGTATGTTTTATCTGACCTTATCCATTCTTTTATATGTGCAAGAAGTTCATTGCGATATTTCTTAAATACTTTTGGCGAAAGCTGATCACAGGTTGCCCAGTTATCTATATAAGGAAGAAAGTTTTTTACTTCTTCAAGACAAACCCCAAAATCCTTTATTCCTGCAAGTATAAAAGCATGAAGCTGATTTTCATCAAAATATTTATGTGGAACTGAATGTAAAAACTCTCCCACATCTTCTCTTTTTACAAGCTGTTTAGCGTACTTTCTAAGCTCCGGCGTTCTTACACCAATCATGTTCTCCTTGTCAACCGTAGGAATCAACTTGCTGTTAAAATCTCTGTATTTTTCATCCTGCATTTTAAATAATTCATTTGTAATTTCTTCTACAATCATAGTTATTCCTTTCAAGCAAAATTAACCCAAATCGTTCATAACCTTAAATCTCCTCGTATTTATTAACTTTCTTTAGAATAAATATATTACATTGATGTAAACTTGTCCAATTCTATTTAAAATATTTTTATCGAATATATCCCCCTATTAAATTCCAAATTATTCACGCCTAGTGTAAATTTATTATAACCTAGAAAATGTGATATTTTCAAGGATTACAATAGATTAAAATCCACCTAATGGTGTACCTTTATCTCCACCATTCCATCCCATATGGATTTGAAAGACCGTCTTTATCTGATAAAGACAGACTTGAACAAGTTTCTGTCATATGATATCTTTTGGCTAAGTTTGATAAATGTTTTAATTTTGTCTATTCTGCACATGAAAACGCCCAAACTTTGTACACTTTGCCATTGTCTGAAAATTCAAAATATATTATAATGTTCCTATCTTGTTACTTCTAAAGCAAGAATTCTATTTTATATTTTTCAAATATCTGCTATAATGTCCTTAAAGGCATTATGCAGATTCTTAAGAAAGAAAGGACTATAATGCCAAAAAGAAAAATCAGAGAGCTTTCGAGACTTTTAAATCCTATAGACGATGTGATGTTCAGAAAAATGGCTGAACATAAAGAGTTTTGCGAAGAAATCCTAAGAGTAATCTTGGAAGATGACAACCTAACAGTAACAGAATCTAGAGTACAGTGGGAAGGTACAAACCTGCATGGGCGTTCTGTAGTACTTGATGCCAAATGCATATCCGGAGACGGAAGACATATAAATATTGAAGTACAAAAAGAAAATGATGATGACCATCTAAAAAGGGTACGCTACAACGGATCTATCCTGACTACAAATATAACTGATCCCGGCACTAAGTTTGAAGATATACCCGATGTTTGTATTATATTCATATCTAAGTTTGACATATTTAAGGGTGGCTTTCCGGTCTATCATGTAGACAAGGTGGTTCGTGAAACCGGTGAAATCATTGATGACGGACTTACCGAGATATATGTAACCACCGTTAAAAAAGAGGGTTCTAAAGTTTCAAAACTTATGGAGCTGTTTATAAAAGACGATGCTTATAATACAGAGGATTTTCCTGTTACAAGCGAGATTAAAACCAGGTTTAAAATAAGCGAAGGAGGCAGAAAAGAAATGAATGAAATGTTAGAAAAAATTATCAGAGAAGAAAAAGAAGAGAGTGAAAGACGAGGCAAAAAAGAAGGTAAAATAGAGGGTGCTAATGAAGAAAAAATCAGAATAGCTAAGGATATGAAGAAAAAAAGATTGCCTTTTGGCTTGATTGCAGAAATTACCGGCATTTCTGAGAAGAAGATTATGGCTCTGTAACATATTTAATGCTATAGCAAATATTATCCATAAAATTGATATTTTTTTCAACTTAATACTTTTAAATCCTAATTTTTAAAATATCAGTTTTGTGAATTTTTTTATTATGCTAATTTATTGATTTTTTGAATTTAACTAACCCTATAGATTTTTCAGAATGTAGGTTTTTTTCCGATATATGAAGATATATATTGTCTTGTTTAATGATTTTTCCTTTTTGTATTTATTGATACCTGTAAATCCTCACTTTTCAAATTTGTTTCTTCTTAGTTTTATCCTTTTTCTTAAATATATCTTATTTTCTTCAGGAATATGGCTTAAAATTTTTATCTTTAATAATAGTTAAAAGTATTGATTTCCCAACTCTCCCACTGCCAAAAATACCTCGTATTCTATATCGTCTTTTTTCCCATGTCTAATTATTTCGTAGTTAGTCAGTTTCCAACCTGTATTCTCAAAATAAGTATGTATCTCTTCCTTTGAAAACCCATCATGTCCATCAAAATTTGGAAAATCCTTATGAAATTCTGTCGGAATTGTACAGAAGTCTATAAGATATAGTTTTCCTCCTGTTGCAGCCACTTCTTTTAAAAGCTTTAATTCACCTTCTACATCTACAATGTGGTGAAAAGCTTTATGGCTGTATATGAGATCGTATTTTTCAGTTGTATTCTCAAGGAAGCCTTCATCATAAACAAAAATATTATCTGCTGAAAATTTCTCTTTATTTCTTAAACACTCTTCTCTCATACCCTCTGAACTGTCTACGCAGTCTATCTTATTAAAATGTTTTGAAAGAAGCATAGCCAACATACCATCGCCTGCACCTATCTCAAGTGCCCTTATCTCAGAATGGCTCTTCTCCTTACAGCCATCCAAAATAATCTCTTTTATATCTTCATTCGTATTTTGTCTCTGTGGAGTATTCCACTCTTTTGCTACTGTGTCAAAAAATAATTTTTCTTTTCATAATATAATTCCTCTCCATATTTAGCCTTAATTATTTACAAAATATCATAATAAAGTCCATTATTCAATTATAATATTTCACAGATATCAGGTGATAATCCGCCATAGTTAATAATAATTATCTATCTGTTCAAGCTATTCTCTGCCTGACACACAAACTATAACTTCCATAAATATCACTATCCTTAATATTTATCTACCTTAGTACTGTATTATAACTATATTACTCATAATTCCATATAGTAAAAATATACATAATAATATTCATGTTTTTCAATCATATTCTATTATATTGCGAACAATTTTATTTTTATCATATAGAACATCAAGCCGAAACAAATTAACACTTTTAAGATAAGTTAATTAAACAAAAAATTCGGAGAAAATATTACACAATTGAAAGGAATTAAAAAAATGAGAAAGAAAACTTTAGGACTTCTTGTAGGAGTATTAGTAACAACATCTGTTTTTAGCAGGCTATCACGCAAAGGGAAATAATATGACTCCTGCAAAAGCTGCCATAATAGAAACAAGAGCCGATAAAATGAAAGACGGCGATATGATGAAAGATAAGTCCGATAAGATGATGGAAGATGATATGAAAAAAGGTAAGTCTGACGACATGATGATGGATGATGACAAGATGATGAAGGATAAGTCCGATAAGATGATGGATGGCGATATGAAAATGGACAAATCCAATAAAAAAATGAAGAAGAAAAAAGCTGGCAAGAAGATGAAGATGAAGAAAAATAACGGCAAGAAAACGAAAAAATCTGACAACATGATGAAGGACAATATGAAAAAAGATATGTCTGAGAAGATGATGGAAGATGATAATATGATGCAGGACGAGATGAAGCATGAACAATCTTGTGGTAAAAAAAAGTGTAAGTCTAACAACAAAAAAAATTGTAAGAAAAATTGCAAATCTGATAAGATGATGCAGGATGAGATGAAAGACTCAAAGAGTATGAAGAAAGATAGAATGATGAATAATAAAGAGATGTATGACTTTACCCTCAAGGACTTAGATGGTAATGATTATAAGCTTAGTGACAATAAGGGCAAGAAGGTTTATATGAAGTTTTGGGCTTCATGGTGCTCTATCTGCCTTACAGGGCTTGAAGATCTTGACAAGCTTGCAGGCGAAAACAATGACTTTGAAATAGTTACTGTAGTTGCACCGGGAAGAAACAGGGAAATGGATACTGCTGCTTTTAAGAAATGGTTTAAAGAATTAGGTCTCAAAAACCTCAAGGTACTTTTTGATGAAACAGGAGAAGTTACTGAACATTATGGTATAAAAGTATATCCTACTTCTGTCTATGTAGGAAGCAACGGAACCGATACTACTGTTAAAGCCGGACATAATTCAAATGACGATATAAAGGATACAATCAAAAACCTTAAATAATTTAATTCAAATTATTTACAAGCCACCTTGCAAAATACCTCAATCAAATCCTTGTCCCCTAATTCTAGTATTTGCAGATGTGTGTTAATCTTACACCTTAGCCATAATAACATCACTTCTTATACGAGCTGTTATGGCTAAGGCTTGCTTTAAAATCAAGCAGGAAGGAAATATATATATGAGTAAAAATAAATTACTTTGGATAATACCTATATTTTTTGCAGCAATTGCTTTATACTTAACTGCAAGTGGGTTTAAAAAGCAACAAGAGATACAAGCCGCAAATAAAATAGTGAAGCAAAATAAAGTTAAACATAAAAAAGGAACAAAAAAGATGAATAAATCTGATAAAGTAAAAGAAATCCATCTTGCCGGTGGCTGTTTTTGGGGACTTGAAGCCTATATGCAGAAATTAAACGGTGTAGAAGATGCCATAAGCGGATATGCAAACGGAAAAACCGAAAATCCAACTTATGGAGACTTACATACCAGTGGTCATGCTGAAACAGTGAAAGTAATATACAAACCTGAAATTATAACTCTTGAAGACTTACTCACACATTATCTGAGAGTTGTAAACCCTGTCAGTGTAAACAAACAGGGAAATGATGTTGGTACACAGTATAGAAGTGGTATATACTATACTGATAACAATGACAAAAAAGTAATTGATAATATCTTGAAAAAAGAACAAACTAAGCATGACAAGCCTATAGCAATAGAAGTCCTGCCACTTAAACATTTCTTTGAAGCTGAGGAGTATCATCAGGATTATCTTGAAAAAAATCCAGGCGGCTACTGCCATATAGACCTCTCTCTCGCTGAGAAACCTTTGTCACCTGATGAAGAACCTGTAATAGATGCCACAAAGTATCCAAGACCATCTGATGCCGAGCTTAAGAAAACACTTACTGACATCCAATATAAAGTTGCTGTACAAAACAAGACAGAATATGCATTTTCAAACGAATATTGGGATAATTTTGATAAAGGTATTTATGTAGACATTACAACCAAAGAGCCACTCTTTACTTCTACCGATAAATTTGAGTCAGGCTGTGGCTGGCCAAGCTTTGCTAAACCTATAGCTAAAGATGTGGTAAAATATATTGAAGATCGTAGTTTTAATATGATAAGAACCGAAGTAAGAAGCAGAAGCGGTGACATACACTTAGGTCATGTTTTTGATGATGGTCCTAAAGAGCTCGGTGGTAAAAGATACTGTATAAACAGTGCATCTATTGAATTTATTCCATATGCAGAAATGGATAAAAGAGGCTATAGTTATTTAAAATACTTAATAAAGTAAAATAATACAAGTGTAAAAAGTGTAAAAATTCGATTTGGGCTTGCTTGCAAAAGAATTTATTAGCTTTTGACAATCACAGTATAAAATAAAATACAAAGGAAGTTAAAATAATATGAAGAAGAAAATTTTAGGCTTAATAGCCGCCATAATAACTACAGCAACTGCTATAACAGGCTGTGGTTCAGGTGGATGCCGCACCTGAGGTTTTATGAGAAATAACTCTCCGGATTCTGAGATTGAAAGCAGCAGTACACAGGATATGGAAAAAAATTCTATATCAGATGATATAATAAATTCTTCCATAAATAATAATAAGTGATATAATAACATTACGCAGCCATTTGTTTACAATAACCTTTTAATGGAGATATGATGTATAATCTACTTATAGTTGATGATGAACCAATAATCAGGCGAGGGATAAATCTCTCGCCATCTTGTCTGAAATAGGAATAAGTGAAATATTTGAAGCCGGCAATGCTGAAACGTGCCTTGAAATAACGAATAAAGAACAAATTGATATAATAATGCTTGATATAAATATGCCAAATACAGACGGGTTAACTTTAGCTAAAATGCTCAAAGAGAAAAACAAAAATTTTGCAATTATTATGGTTACAGGATACGATTATTTTGAGTATATGCAGACTGCAATAAGGCTTGGCGTAGATGATTATCTGTTAAAGCCTGTAAACAAAACAGATATAGAACTTGTACTTAGACGTATGATTGATAAAATAGAAAAAATCAGACTTGAAGACAGGCTTTCGGAGCTTAGCGTAACAAGTGAGAGTATACTGTCCGGTGATAATTCAAGTTTTAAAGCAGTAAGAGAATATATGAATGAACACCTCTTTGACTCTGACCTCTCTCTTGGGTATATGGCTGAAAATCTCGGCTTTAACAGCAGTTATTTAAGTGGTATAATAAAACAGATATATGGTATTCCATTTCAGGAATATGTAACACTCAAAAGAATGGAACAGGCAAAAATCCTCTGTCTTTCCACTGATATGAAAAACTATGAGATTGCAGAGGAAATAGGCTATGAAGATGTTAATTATTTCACAAACAGATTTAAAAAGACCTTTGGCATTACTCCAAAACAGTTTAAGCAGGGGATGAAACCAAATGAAAACTAGATTAAGCTTTTTTTCAAAATTACATGTAAGAACAGCTCTTACTTTTTTGCTATTTTCCCTTTTTATAATAGCACTGCTTTCCGGCAGCATCTATCATTTTACCTCTGATATGCTGATTAAAGATGATGTAATGCGTACAAGGGCTATGGTCAACCAGACAGGCGAGTATATATCTTCCTATCTTGAAAAACTCAGAACTTTCAGCAACATAATAGCCGAGCATAAAGATATAAAGGCTGCTCTTGCTAAGTCCTCCCCCGAATCTTTGGAAACCATTTCTTCACTGATTTCTCTTGCAAAAGAAAGTGACAGCCGAATAAGCGGTGTGGCTGTCATTTCTAAAAATGGTTTTGCAATCACAAGTGACAGTGATATGTCTATGACACTCTCAGATGACATGATGAAGGAGGATTGGTATAAAAAAGCCATTGCTTCTAATCGCATGCCTATGCTCTCAGAAACAGGACATAGTGCCTTTGCCGCTGATAAAAGCAAATGGACTATATCAGTATACAGAGAAATTATTGGTAAAAACAGCGAGCACCTGGGCGTTGTGCTTATGGATATTTCATATAATTTTATAGAAGATTATATTAAAAACCTTGACCTCGGCAAAAGAGGCTATGTATATATTATGTCAGAATCCGGCGACATAATATATCATCCTGATGTTACTGTATTTAGTGATATGAAAAAAGGTGAAGAACTTAAATCCCTTATGGATGGTGATATTAAAGACGGTAATGTGGTATATGAGGCCACTGTTAACAATTCAACCTGGAAGCTTTTTGGAGTGGCCGCCGCCGACAATGTAAAATTACTTCAAAATAACTTAACCAAAACTATTTTTATTTTGTCCTTTTTTCTTGTATTACTAAGCATATTGATAGGTATAATTGCTTCTAAAAGGCTAAGTAAGCCTATTACCGAACTAAAGCTTGCTATGATGAACTTGGATGAAAGATGGAATCATATAACCATAGCTACAGGCATAAAAGAAGTTACTGAGCTTGAAAATGAATACAACAGGCTCATAGACAGGATAAAGGCTCTTACTGAAAATATTTCCAAAGAAGAAGAAACTAGAAGACAGTTTGAGCTTAAAATGCTGCAAAGCCAAATAAATCCTCATTTTCTATATAATACACTGGATACTATACTCTGGCTTGCCGAACTTAATGAAAATGAGGCTGTAGTCAAGGTAACCTCTGCACTTGGCAGACTTTTTAAGACTGTCTTTAAGCACAGAGCTTGATTTTGTCACTCTTAAAGAAGAAATAGAACATGTGAAGAATTATCTTGAGATACAAAAATTCAGATATGAAGATATGCTTATGTACGAAATAGTTGATGCAGGTAAGCTTGAAAATGCCACTGTGCCTAGGCTCATAATTCAGCCAATAGTTGAAAATGCCATCTACCATGGGCTTCGTCCAAAGGGTGGTGGTAAGATAAGAATTTCCTTTGAGAAATCAAATAAAGATATTATTATAATCGTAACTGATAACGGTAAAGGATTTGATACCGAAAAATCAAAGAATGAGAAAAACAGCCAAGCCAAAGTAAGGCTTGGAGGAATCGGGCTTAAAAATGTAGACCATAGAATAGAACTGCTTTGTGGACAAGGTTATGGTATAAATATAACCTCTGTCCCTGATAAAGGAACAGAGGTCAGGATAAAGGTCAGGGAGAGGGAATAGTCCTCTTTCCTGCCTATTCTAGATTTATCAAAGGGTGTTCCCCCTTTGAATCCCCCACCGCTCCGGAAACTTTTAAAAAGATATTGCAAAAAATATAATTTCCTGTTATATTGGTTTTAGGTGATATACCTCCTTAATGCTCTTAGAATAGTTATATTTTAATATTTTTAAGAAAGGAGGAAATAGACTATGGAAAATATGAAAGAGTTTTTTAAATATTATCTGGATGTTTATTCTTGGATTAATATTAATCAACCTTAATACCAGTTTTGGTATGTATTTTTCAGAGAACTATAAAGCTGTTTTTAGTGTTGCAATAACTGTAGATGGCAGTTTATATTTATATTTGTTTTTTCTTTAATTAATACATTTAATAAAAAGTAAACAATTCTAAAGCTTAGGAAGTTTATATCACCTATTAAAATATAATAGGGAGTTAAATTAGTGCAATTGCTGTTTATAAATAGCTAATTATCCTTAATCGGATATTTCCTATTTTAACAATAATTAAAACTTATTTACTCCCTATAATACTAACAATATTAGTTTTAGTCTTTTTATAATCAGGAAGAATAAGACAGAACATCTAAGATGTGTTGCAGCTCTTAGGGGTTCTTCTCTGTATAGTTGATTACAAAATCTGTATATATATTTAACTATTTGAATATTCTAAAACAGTTTTTAAATACGTCTATATACCCTTTAATTTGCCCAAAAATGAGTTTTTTTATATTAATCCTATATTATTTCCTATGTTTCTTTATTTTTTTATTATTCTAGAATAATAAGGCTTTTAAATGATATAATATTAAAGTTGTCGCTTCCCAAATCTGACAAAGAAATGGGGGTGAGGATATGCTCGACATCATCGGTCAAATTTTGGTTGCAGTCACGGTCAACTTGATCAGCGATCTAATTGGCAAATGGTTAGACTGTAACCATCGTGACAACTAGCCTACAAGACTTGCTCGGTCTTTTAAACAGAGAAGAACCAAAGGCTTCCCGGATTCCTTTGGTTCGTTTTATGATCATGCTCTTCATCAGTCAAATTTTTTTAGTACATCTTGATTATACATCATTCTAAATCGTAATTCAAGTTCAACACAATCAAATTTACATTTTTTGTTATTTGAAAAATGTTTACCAAAATTTTAACCATATCTTGATGTCATGATTTTCTACACAGTTAAGCCATTTAAGCCCATCATAAAAATATATTCCCATACCTTGCCGGAATATCGCTTTATTTTTTCACTACCTTGCTATTACATATTTAACAAAAATATTCTTTAATTTTTATTTTACATTAATATCTTTAGCTGCATCAAACAAAAGTTATCTTACTTAGATTCCGAATTTATTACATCACTATACTCAGTATCCATAATTGCATCAATTCTATATTCAGGATAGTGTTTCTGTATTTTATCCACCACATCATCAAATACTTGGTTTCTGTCTTTTAGCCTCAAAACTAACAACCAAATCAGAAGCGCACTGACTCTTCTTCCCTATTAAAAATAAAAACCATCATTTTGAAGTATATACGGATTCATCATTACAAGTTCTTCAATAGTATTTTTATTCGAATAGCAAATTTATCACTTGAATTCAAAAGAATAAATTCCTATTGCCGTAAGTACAACATTATGCTTTTGAGTATACCTCCATTGCAATCTTCCTTGTCAGTCTATCAATTTCATCAGCAGTATATACATCCAGCACTTCTATATGAAGAGAACCTTGATAAACATCTGGTCCATAATCATAAAAAAACAAGATCGTATGCTCCTTTTACTTCAGGAAACTCCATAACTGTTTCTATTATTTCCTGCGACATGGCAGGATCTGCTGCCCTCCCCAATATGCAGGGAAAGTGTCTCTCTAAACATATCTATTCCGGCTTTAACAATAAATACTGATATTACTACCCAGATGAAGCTTCAACGCGAAATCTTAAAATTCAAATATAAAACTGCTGCCACAATGGTTGATGCCGATATCACAGCATCCATAGTTGCATCTGTCAGGGAGTTAATTAACGATTCAGATTTTACCATAATTTCCCACCGTTTTTAACATAACGACCCAGTATTATTTTTATCACAACCGCTACTGCAACTACAGTGAAACCGGTGAATATTCGGGTATTTCGGGAGTAATTATCTTTAACCGATTCTACCATCAGTAACACCTGCATAAAGTATAATAACTGCAATTATCATAGCACTAAGATACTCTAGCCCTGCCATGATTGAAACGGATGTGCCTGTCTGGTTCTTTCTTTTGAAAGTTTTAGCACCTATAATTGTAACAATCGAACTTGCAGCATCAGATGCATTATTTACCACATCGAGAACTATAGCTATGGAATTTGTTATTATGCAATAACTGTAAAGACCGTAAGAAGCACATTGACTATGATTCCAATTATACTTGTTTGAATTATCTTTTTATTTCTAAAATCAAATTATCCATTAATTTATTACTATCAAAGTCAGACATTTTATTTTCATCTCTTTTGCTTTTCATCCGCTTCCAATCCCTCCCTGTACATAAACTTAATATGTTTCGGAATATCCTGTGTTTCTATTACTCTACACTTATTCTTTATCTTTTTGCAAAGCAGTTTTAACTCAATCAAAAATAATTAATATTTTTATTCACCAATTAAGTAAAGATTTTTAAGTTTAATATAGTATAATAATAAAACCGGTTATGCAATACCGAATTATTTATTAGTTAGTCTGGAACAAGATTGTTACAAGGAGGTTTTACTTATGATTTGGTCACTAATTGTTGGTGCATTTATAGGCTGGATAGGAGTCTTATAACAAATAAAGACCGCCAGATGGGATGGATTAAAAATATATTATCCGGGCTTATAGGTTCAGCTGTTGGACAGTCTCTCTTGGAGACTGGGGACCACCTGCGCAGACATAGGCTCTCATCCTTCCATAATTGGAGCTGTTATTGTAATTGCTGTTGTATCATTTTTCTTCGGAAGACGATACTAAGATATTTGGAGATTATTTTACAATAAAAAATTAATGCCACAAAGCCTGATTTTGCAGAATTTGTGGCATTTTATATCATATTGTTTAGTTTTTCCCTTAAGGCTCTTAAAGTCTTCCTCGAAAATGCTCCATAAGCATACAATGGCAAATCTTACAGTGTAGATATCCTTTGATTTCATCCATTTTTTAATGTGCTCAAGGAGTTCTCACTCCTATCATAGTTTCCCTGTCTAATGTAGGTATTAGTTTTGAATTAAAGTCTCTATAGGTATCATCCTGCAGTTCAAGCAGTTCTATTCATAAGACACAAATATAGCCTTGCCATCCACATATTCGCCTAGGAAAATCTGACTGTATTCCTCAAAGCCCTTCTCTCTCATTTTTTCTTTGAGCCAGTCTTCGTCTTTTCCAATTACTTCAAGGATATCTGTCTGAAGATGTCCATCAGTGATTATAGGGAACTTAGGATTTTCTTCTCCATTAAGCACTATAATAAGCTTACCGTCTTGCTCGACTACAGCTCTTTTAACCTTTTTAACTGAATATACATTCTGGGCTCTTAGCTTAAATGCCACATCATGTGCTGACAGTCCTGCTTTCTTGCAATTCTCAATATCTACCTTACCATTATTTATAATAATAAGTGCTTTCCCGTCTATAATCTGTTTAACTCTAACATTATGCTTTTTTAATAGCCTAAATCCTGTCACAAGCAGGAACCAGGCAAGCATAACAAGGAGACACTCAAATATACCTATATTCTTGTTATATATCACACCACCGACAATTCCACCAAGGACATAGTTCTGTATCTGGTCACTGGCAGAATTTGGTGCAAAGGTTACCACTTACCTGTAAAATTGATAGCAGCTATTGCAGATGAAATCTATCATAAACTTTACAAATACCAATACAAAAATCGTTTCCTGCTTAAAGTCTCCTTATTTTTAATTAACTTTTATTACAATTAATATCTTATTCACCTCTCCCACTGTCAAAGAATAGCTCATAGTCAATGTCTTTGCTTTGTCCATGTCTAATTATTTCATATTCAGCAAGCTTCCAACCTGCACTCTTAAAGTATTCTGATATTTCCTCCTGTGAAAAACCATTATGTCCGTCAAAGTTTGGAAAATCCTTGTGAAACTCAGGCGGTATCATTACAAAAGTCAATGAGAAACAGCCTTCCACCCTTAACCATCACCCTCTTAAGCTTTTTGGTTCACCTTCATCCACAATATGATGAAAAACCTTGTGGCTGTAAATGATATCATATTTTTCATCAGTGTATCCAAATATTCACTCGTTATATATAAAAACATTATCAGATGAATACTTCTCTTTATTTATTAAAAATTCTTCCCTCATCCCTTTGGAACTGTCAATACAGTCTATCTTCTTAAAACACTTTTGAAGAAGAATTGCCACTATCCACTCCTGAACCTACTTCCAGTGCCTTCACCAAGGTGCTCTCTCTTCCCCTATATTTATTAGTATTTCTTCAGCTATGCTTATAGTATTTTTCATTCTCTCCGGAGTATTCCACTCCTTTGCCACAGTGTCAAAGTGGTTTTCTGCTATCATCCTCTCCCCCATAATTATTCATATATGAGTAAAATATCCAACATAGAATAATTCTATTTTGATTAGCCTCACTTATTCAATCATATTGTAAATCAAGTCTTAATTATTATCAATATTCTTATCAGAAATATTTGTAAAATTATCCACTGAAGCTATTGAGTCTTAGAAGAACATCGCACAGGCAAAAGGCAAAAATATAACCTCTATCCTAATAAAAGCATCAGAGGTTTATAGTAAGGGCGAGAGAGAAATAGATTTCCTCTCAAATAAATTTTATCTGTCAGTTATTATAACTCAAAGAAATAGATTTAACAATTTTAACCAATCAAATGTTTCATTTTTTAGATTAAAGATTAAAAAGAAAAACAAATCCAAATTAAATGTAATGCTTTATTATTTCAGGATCTTCTAATGCTCCCTCAATAATTCTGCTAAGAATTGATGTGTATCCCTTCCCTAAAGATTTAGCCTTTTTCAAAGCCTTACCTGACAGTCGTAAGGTCACTATCTGTTTTTGCCTGTCAATTTTCTTTTCCTCAGAAATCTTCTTAAATTTTGACAATTCTTCCTTGGTAAATTCGGATATTCATCATCTTTTTGAGATTGCAATTTTTTTTGCATTTTCAAGCATCTGTATTTGCTCTGGAGTTGGTTTACTTTTAACATCAATATTTTTAACCATTATAATATGCCTCCTTTTCAATCTTTGTAGCTAATCTTGCAGATATAATTCTAAATTTAATTATACAATAATGTATTACATTTTTACAATACATATTGTATTTTTACTAATTTGTATCCTCCAACAGAAAATCAATTATATTTTTGTAGCCACACCATCCCTGCTAAAATCCACCTTATACATTGAAATAACATATTTAGGGAAGTTGTCTTTTATATTCTTATATACTCCAAATTCTCTGTCTCTAGCGGCTTCATCCCCCATAAGATAAGAAATCCGGAAATAACGCAAAAATAATATCAGTTTCGATTATATTCGATAAAAATATAAAAACCAGTAATCATTTCGACTATAGTCGAGTAAAACTAGTATATCAACAATTATTTCAACTTTACTTGATAAAAAGAGATACCCATAAGAGTATCTCACATCACATTTCTAGTTTCCATCATCTTTTAATATTGTCATTTAGAATCCTTCAGATGGCGGTACATCTTGCCGTCTTCCATCATAAGTTTCAAACTTACCTACCACTTCTATATCCGTATTATCCTTTGGACGGGTACTGTCCTGCTTTAACTTATCCTTTGTAGCAAACTCTATTCCCTGGCTGCAGCACCCCGCTGCATCTGAGATAAAGCAATAGTTATAATACTCTTTCCTGGGCTCATAATAAAGCAGACAGATACTGCCCCTTCATCTTAACCATCTTTCCTTCAAACTGGTCAGGATCAGTCATCACAAGATAGACTGTAGCATATATCATGTCACTTCCCATTGTCGTAGGTCATAGTCAATGCCGTCAACAGACTTCTGCTCTCTGGCTTCTTTTAGTTTTGCCTCAAAAATCAGAGGTTGCCCCTAAGACCTGACCATTTTGGGTTACTATCTGACTTCCCGTACTCGAACCGGAAGAACTAGGGCTTCCTGTTCCAGACTTTTCTTCATCCTCCAGCTTCTTAACCTGTTCATCTATTTCCTTATTTACCTGATTACTTATAGCCTCTTCCACAGCATTTTGCTTCTGCATTTTGGTACTGGCCTGATTGTTGCCACAGCTGTCACCGTGATAACTGCGCTGAGGGCAAGCAGCGTTAATATTCTCTTTTTCATATCTTAAAAGCCTCCTCAGTTCATTAAAGCATACTTTTGTGTTTAAAAAGTGTGCAAATCAACCTTTTATCTTCCCTATTATAACACAGATGAAAAATGCCACCATATCAGCAGCCACAATGGTTGAGCCTACAGGGGTAGATACTAAAATCGAAACAAGCATTCCTATAACCGCACAAACCACAGATAAGGATGCTGAAAAAATAACTACTCCCTTAAAGTTCTTTATAAGCCTCATTGCAGAAAGTGCAGGGAAGATAATGAGTGCAGATATGAGGTGACCTACAAGATTCATCCCAACACTATAATCACAGCTATAATTATAGCAATGAGAAGATTATACCTGTCTGTCTTTACTCCTGTTGCCTTTGAGAAATTCTCATCAAAAGTCACTGCAAAGAGTCTGTTGTAAAATAACACAAAGAAGACCATTACAAGTATGGAAAATACTATACAGATAAGAACTTCTTCCTTACTTAGGGTGAGGATTGAAGTTGAACCAAACAGGGTAGTACAGACATCTCCTGACACATTACCCTTTGTGTTAAATATGTTCATAAGCTTATAGCCTATTGCAAGTGCTCCCACCGAGGCATAGCAATAACCCCATCTCCTTTATGGAGCTGTTCTGCCCTGTTTTAGGAGGAAGATGGCTGTAATTACTGTGACAGGCAGGATGATAATCATTTTATCCGTAAGCCCTATAACACTTGCTACAGCCATAGCACCAAAGGCTACATGTGAAAGTCCATCCCCTATGTATGAAAACCTTTTAAGAACCAAGGTTACGCCTAGCAGTGAAGAACACAGTGCTATAGCACTCCTACTATAAATGCATAGATTACAAATGGAGATTGAAGATAGTACTGCAATTTTTCTAAAATTTCTGCCATAATTTCTCCCTTCTATACTCGAGACTTTCTCTGGCATCCTTTTTAGATAATCCTTCTTACTTCCAAAAGAAAAAGCTGTCCACGGCTTCCTATGTGAAGAACATTTCCTGCCTCATTCTCTGTGCCTGCCAAGTCGTGCTGAAACCATAATTATGGTCCTCCCATGATTTATTTAAATCACTTATAAGTCCGTAAAACTCCGCTGTCACCTTTGGATCAGAGGTCCGCTCACGGGCTCATCAAGCAGAAGCAGTTTATCTGTTGCACAAAGTGCTCTTGCAAGCAGTACTCTCTGTTGTTGCCCACCCGAAAGATTGCGGTAGCATTTCTTCTTAAGATCCATAATATGAAGCCTGATCAAGATTTTCCTCAGCCCTTAGCTTGTCTTCTTTTCTATAAAATACTCTGCTGCCTATCCTTGAAAGATTGCCTGACAATACAATTTCCCAGACGGATGCAGGGAAGTCTTTTTGTACAGAGACTTTGCTGTGGAGATAGCCTATTTCATAGGAAGACCATCGCCGTAGGTAGTTTCTCCAAATACCGGTTTCATCAGCCTCAAAGGAGTCTTCATAAAGTTGGATTTACCGCCCCGTTTTCCCCCTATACATATAAACCAATCCCTTCTCAACGTGAAAATTAATTCCTGTGGCTACAAAGCTGGTCCTTATAACCCAGCTCAAGATTTTATCTAAGTTATGAAATGCCATTATTTTCTCCAAATCTATAATAAAATGTATGCATCTGCAAAATACAAGAAAAATCCTAGCTTTACAGGAGTTCTTTTTCTTATTCGGGTTACAAGCCGTGAACTATCTATCTGCTAGATACAATCCAACTGCCTTTTATCTCAAATAGCAAAAGGCTTTTAGCAATGCTTAACACAATTTTCAAATACTACTTAAGTGCTGAAGCAAGAGCCTTTAAGTTACTCTCCATAATTGAAAGATAGGTCGCACCATTTGCTATATCATCATTTGTAACTGACTGCATTGAGTTAAAGTACAACTATATTCTGGTTTTTATCTTTAGTAGTCTCAACTTCTCTTCTTTTGCTATCTTCTGGTCAAATTCTCTAGCAAAAGAACACTTTTTAGCTTAAGATCGTCTGTCTTTTTTAGCAAGAAGGCTACTGTCTCAGCTTGCCTCAGTCTCTGCACTACAAGCCTACAAAGGCTGCGTAGTATGAGTCATAATCATCCACAAGATAACAGGAATGAGGAATCTGTCACCAAAAAGTACTGTCTTTACCTTAGCCTTTTTAATGGTTTGCAAAGATATCTTGAATCAAGATCTCAAGCTTTGTATAATCAGCAGCTGTCGTCGCATAATAATCCTCGTTCTCAGGATCTGTAGTCTGAAAAGCTTTCTGCAAAAGGTATTTACAAAAGCTGTAGCGTTTCTCAGTGAAAGCCATACATGTGCTCATGTACTCTGTCTCTTCTTCATGATGAGTGGTCGTGGTCTGCATCTTCGTGATCATGGTCGTGGTCTTTATCCTCATGATCGTGGTCTGCATCCTCGTGATCATGGTCGTGCTCATCCTCTTCCTGCATACCTTCCACTACTTCTTCAGGCTTTTACATTTTTACCGCAGGGTTTTCAGAAGATTTTACCACCTGCATCTTATCATTTTGCTCTTTAAGCGCATCAGTAGCAGCCGTCAGACTCACCTTCTACATATACAAATAGGTCACAGTTTGTCTTTGCAATGTCTCCAGCAGTAGGCGTGGTAGCTATGGAGGTCAACACCCTTATCTAAAGGGTAGGTAATCTCGTAGTGTCCTTCCTTATCTCCAACCAGCGCTTATAATCCCGAGTCATACTCCGGGAAAATGGGTACACACACTGAACTTCTTTTTGGCAGCATCATCAGTCTTGGCCTCACTTTTGGTACTTGCTGTACTTGACAGCCACACTGCTTGTACGCAGATGTTACTGACTTTACTTGATTTAGTCTCAGTTTCCTGTCTTAGAGCAGCCTGCAAATATTCCGCATACTGCCACAATGAAAGCTGTAAGCATAATAACTCTTTTCTTCATATCTTCTCCCTTTTATAACTTTACATAAAAAGATTTTGCAACTCAGTCACAATATTACAAAGGATAAAATACTACTCTTTTGTATATTTGTCAAGAAATTTTTGCAAATTATTTGCAAAACTTGTTGTATGTTATATATAGCAAAGGGTGGCAGCTATATTTGGCTGCCAGTCCTTGTTAATTATGCATAAGAACTCTTGTCTTATATTTTATTCTTCTTCATTGGCTTCATAAAAATCATTATAGTTTTACAATTCCTGCAGAAAGCATAAGCAAGCGGATTTTCTTGAGGAGCAAACAGAGGAAAATAAAATGGCGAACTCTTATAGCTCCTTGCTTTATCAAAAAGACCTTTTCATATAGGTAACAGGAATCTGCAGCGAAAGAAAGCTTCCACCACCATGGAATGTACCTTCTTCCAGTTCTCCTCCACAATATTTACACTGTTTATCATTCATAATTAATACTAGCCTCCTCCCACTTATATGGATGGTTTCAAAAATCTAAGAACCATTGATATGCTGCTAGCATCATTCAAGGAAGATATCTCCCCTACCCCTCCACAAGCGTTATTTTACATCAACCACTCCATCATATGGTATCGGCACACACCCTGTTGCATACTGTCCTGATAAGCGTAATCAGGCGAATCCACCCAGGCTGTACCGGCTATGTCTATATGAAGCCAAGGCTTTTTCTCGGCAAAACTTCTGATAAATAGCCCCGCAGTTATGGTGCCGCAGAATTTCCCACCAAGGTTCTTGATGTCAGCTATGTCACTTTCAAGCATCTTCTCATGCTCTCTGCCAAAAGGTAATACGGGCATGCTTCTCTCCCGTTTTTAAAGAAGCCCTATGAAAACTCCTCCCACATCTCATCAGGTCGTCGCTCCTCCTATGGTAAAGCCATACATTCTACTGGCACCTGTAAAGGGTTGCAATATCAAACACCCTGTAGCGCTTTTCATTTCTTACGACATGGGTGCACTGCATACGAGATGAGCTGCCTCGGCATCTGTATCGCAGACTTCTATCGTTCTACCGCTGTAGGATGTAAGCACATCTCCGTCAACATAGCTGTCAGGCGCAATCTTGTTCTCGGCTGTTGGCACAATGGCAGTTACATTCACCTTAGCCTTCAGCTTTGCAAGGATGGCTATCGCTCCCACAACTGCTGCCGCACCCTTATATCCCCAGCCTGCCATGAAGCTGGAGGCTTAAGGCAGTAGCCTCCTGTATCTACAGTTATTCCTTTGCCCCACTATGGCAGTATTTTCCGTAGACTGGGATTACTGTGTCTAAGCACTACAAGGTAGGAGGGAAGGCACTGCTGCCACCCCCAAGGATTCACCATTTTAAGCTTCCTAGCTCTTCTTCATCCAATATCTCAGTTTCTATTGTATCCTTTTAAAACTCGGCTATTTCCTCTGTAAACTCCTTTGGGTGAAGGTAGTTTGACGGACATTTACCATACTCTTGCGATATAATGCTGTCACTTATTATCTCTCTCCTTTTAGAGGAGCTTTATGTCAAGGTTTGTGCCTACTATTCCTACCTTAGCCTCTTCTATCTGTCATCAACTTTGTAACTTCTTTTTGCCTTTATGGATAGATAAATCCCCTTCACAAAGTTTACAAGCTGTCCTTATTAAAGCTTTTAAGTTCTCTACATTGAAGCTGTATTCACTTATCTCATATCAAGTTCCTTGCAGGCCTTTGCAGAGATTTCCATAGGGTAGTAGGCTCTTTTACATTTTCTTTTTCAATCCCAACCGAGGACCTTTTATCCTTTTCAAGAGGCGCATATGTATCAGCCCAGCCTTAAAGACAGTCCAACTTTCTCTTCATGAGACGCCTTTTCCCTTACTACAAAAATAACCTCTGTATTTCCTACATTTCCTAAGACTACGCTCATCTATTCATCCTTAAGAAATATCTCAACCACAGTATCTATCTCATCCGGAAGCGGATAACAATCCCCTGCGTTTGGCGACAAGAAGAAGAATGAATGCTCTGAGAACTCCTTTAAGTTCCAGTAGAAGGTTTCATCTATAACGGAATTGTCCTTACCAGACACATCTTCTCTATCTTTCAGCCAAGTTAGGCAGCAGATTGCTCCTACCTGTTCTTCCATTATGGGCATAGAAAACGAATATTGCCCTTTCTTGTCAATCTTCCCCATTCAGGCTTTTGGGCTCTGCGTATCCACGGTCATAGATACTTCTTCCGTTTTGTTTCATCCATCTGCCTACTTCTTCCAAGTATGACCTGATTCTACCGGAATCTCACCCTTTGCGATGAGGCCCCACATTTGAGGAGGTTTCCTCCCTCGCCTTACATTCAACAAGCATTCTTATAACCATCTTAGCTGATTTATAATGCTTATCCATAGGAGCAATAGCCCCAGTGGTTGTTAAGGGTTATGCAGAGCTTCCCAAGGAAAGGAGGGTTCCCTGCCATCCCTTATTCCTTCAGGTGGTATCATCTGCTCAGAGCAAGTCGCCTGGTAGGTAGTAGGCTCAGAGTGTCTTGATAGAGCGCATCCTCTGCACTGCCCTCAAGACAGTTGTAGCTATGATATGCGGCTGGATGGAGCGAACCATTCATAAGTTCGTAACTTTCCACTTGTCACATTTCATATCTCCATAAAGTCAAACCATAAAGGGTCAAATGTCCGTAGTTGGTAGAAGCTCTTTTATCTGTGCAAACATTGATAGTCAAGGGTAGCGGTCAAAGTTTCTGTTTTTCATTGCTATTTTTCATTATTCCTCATTGGATGGTGCATGCATGTAATGAGGGAAGTCCTCATGTCTCCAGTCGATTATTGAATAATAAGGTCCTACCTTTGTCCCTCTGCTCTAGAGCTTCCAAGAACTCCCTTACCGAGGTCTCTTTTGCAGGCATTCCTGAGGTAAAGTCAGTAAGTTTTACTGTCATATAGGCAGAAGCAAAGTCATAGTTGTAGCAGTGAGGACTGCATATTTCATTCCAAGCTTCTTTAGTAGCACTATTCTTTAGGGTTTGTAGTTTTCAGCATAAAATTCATCAAAATAAGGCTCATACTCTTCTTTAGGGTATTTCACTTATGCGCTTCCTTACCCTCACCTCTGGCAGGGGTAGCATATAAGCCGATGGATCAAACATTCCAAATCTTGCACTGTTGTACCACTTTGGCACGCTCTGTTCTATCTTTAATGACCTGATTCATAGTTCTCCTCCTCTAAATATCACGCATATTTTTAAGTAACATATCTGCTGTTCCACATTGTGCAGCCTGAGTTGCGTAACTCCCCTTCCTTCCTTATCCACTACACAGATAAGAGGGTAGAGTCCCGGTTCAAAGGTAGGCTCTCTGCGAGCCTGCCTCTGTATCAAAGCTTTCAAAAGGATATCCCTATTGCTAAGGCCAGTCCACTGCCCTTTTAATATTAGCATCTTCAGCTCATCTTCTGATTTAACTACCAGATAAACCTTTGTTTTAAGACTATTAAATAGTTCTCTTTTACCATAAAGCTCATTTAATATATGCTCTGTAGGTTCTGCCTTTTGCAGAGAGCCAGATAAAAGATAGCGTTATTATCTTTTGTAATTTCCTTTATCAAGTCTCTTTTTCTTATCATTTCAAAACTATATTTCTTATAGGGTAGTCTGGCAGCACTCATCGTATATCCGCCTCATAAAAATCTACTGCCAGTTTAGTTTCTCTCCTTCTCTTACTCCTGCAATGAGCTGATTTAACAAATATATTTCGCATTTGGAAGCCTATTAGCTGTTATAATCCTGTAGATTCCAACATTTAACTTTAATACATTTTCATCATGTAGCTCCTCTAAGTCTAAATCCAGAGGAGAAAGTCTCCATCAGCAAAAACCAAAGACTAAAATTTTCTATAATAACTCCAGTTTACATTAGTTGCAAAAGACTAACTCCAAGCTTCCCTTTTGACTCTCCTTGGATAATTCAACGGCAATAAATTCACCATCAGATAGACTTCCATTGTCTTATCCTTAGGATTTAACCTGAAGGGATACCAAGGCTTCTAAGAGTTCTATAAAAATTACTCTTTTTGATGCGCATAACCACTTGTAAAAGGCACTCATAAGCAGTGCTATGAGAGTTGAGATACTCAAATTCAGGCTTTTTCTTTAAGTAAAACATCAGCCTCATTAAATAAAGTCCTAATCTCACCTATGTCTGATACCTTGGCATCCTTACATTTCTCAGATAAATACTTCCTATAAGGCACTATTTTTCTCTGATCCACCCTTGGACAAAGAATGTGCTTGTAAAAATTTCTTCAGGATGCTTTTTCAAAGCAGACTGCCGTCTGTATCAAAAGACAATGTTCAAAAGTATCTCTGCCTCGGTATCCTGATAATCCTTAGGGAAGAAGATATTCAATCATTTTCTCTGTTTATCAGAAATCTCTCATTGTCAGTAATAAACCTCTCTAATTCCTCTGATCACAAGACTTAAAAAAGTGCCGAGAGTGAAGTTTTCATCCTCTCTCTTAAAACCGTTTGGTTGTCCACTCGATGTTTCTTCGTTAAATCAGCTGTCTTCTTTATATGCCCCTCTTCCCTGCCTCAGCCTTTCTTCTTTCATCTGAACTCATTGTGGTTTTGCTGCTATCTCGAGTCTTTGGGATTCTCAAGGCTTGGCGCTCTCACAATAGTAATGAGCCTTCAACCTCTTTATATCCATCTGATTTAAGTTTTAATTCTGCTTCTGTAGTTTTACATCGACTAAGACTTCACCGTAGAGTACCATCCTTATAAGCTGATGATTATAAGGCTGCCACTGCCTGTTTTAAGCCTTGTTACCCCATTATTATCAGTTTGCAGGTAACAGACTGTTTCTCCAAGTACACTATGGTTTATTACCTTAAAAATACACCTTGGTGTTGGGAAAAGACTCACCTGTTTTCATTTACTTAGCAAGACATTTCTTTCGCTGGAGCATAGGTGCAGGACATTTACAGTAACAGAGTTCCATCACCTTCATTCACATCCTTTTCAAGTTCTGGATTATAGCATCTTGCGATTGAACCATCATAGCTCTTTTTAGAAGCATTTAGAACCAACCTGAGTTTAACTCATCCTCCGGCTCCACTGCACCGAGGAATGCCATTTCCGTCACCCATGCACTCGACTGAGGCATGGTTATCATCACAATGTGACCAAAAAGCGGTACATGAGACCTGTCTTGCGAGGTATGCCTGCACTTCTAAAAACAGAAACAAAGGTGAGCATCTTCACACATCTTCCATGTGTTTGTACACTGTTATCGGATTGGCTGTTCTTCCATCTGTAGACCTGTGGGTTGCCTTTGATGAGCACCAGTAATTTATCTCTATCACAGCCTCTTTTCATAGTTTTGCCCTTAATAAGAGACTTCCGCAATTATAAAAATCTTCTAGCTTTTTCTACGATGTCTTCATTATTTATCCTTGCAAAGAGACATATTCTGAAAACATTTCTTCATTATCCTTAAACTCCCCTTCATTAAAGAAAAACTCCATGTTTTGCAAAATCAAGGAAGAGGTCTCTATCTTGTAGTCACCTATATCCTTATTGGCATATGAGCATATAAAATAATTCAGACCTCATAACATCTGTATCTTCAGTTTCTTTCAATTTTTCAAGTTCATCTTTTTAATAAAGTAAGACCTAATTCATTTATTCTATAATCAAAACTCTCCTCTATCTTTTTATTAAATTCTTTTGAAAACATTCTTCCTCCTGTTTCAAAATCTTATAATTCTTTTTACACTTTTTTACAGCCTTAGCAATCTTCTTTAGAAGTCTCCTATATCATATTCACTAGAGAAGGCGGTCCATCTTACCTCTTCTCTTCTATATATCATTTTGCTGTCTATGCCTTTTTACCTGACATATGATAGTTGGTTCCCCTGATATTTCATACTTTTCTAATAACATCAGCATTTACTCCCTGCTCTATCAGTATACTAATATCTTCTCCTGCGCGTCAATTAATTCCTTTATAAAAATTGCTCCCTTCTACGCAGTTTCCTTTCTGCCCTGATGTAAGGATGGTATCAATACCAAGTTCTATAGCTTTTACTTAGTGCCTCAAATGGTTCTCTGCACATATCAAAGGCTCTATAGTACAACCTTAGTATTCCCTGAAAGCACAGTAAATCTTTTGAGAACCTCTTCATCAAGTCACCATCTGGAGTTGGGGCCCAGCTTTCTAGCTCCGTCGCTCGCTGCATCCGCAGCTTGTGGATCCCTTTTCTTCTGTCATCGCTCATTGTAGCAAATCTCGAATCTGTTTCTTCATAAGTGCCGAGTTGTGCCCGTTAGCATGTTTCTAACCTGCGTGAATAATGCTAAGCTCGAGTAGTTGCATATTACAAAGATCGCACTGGCTCGACCACTGTTTACCGCCCTTTTCACGTTGTGCTGATGCGAGGCCTGTCTGCAGCATTCCAATATCATCATGTTTCCATGCGTCATCGTCACCGCTCAGCTTCCTTCCCTTTGAGATAGCTGCTGAATTCAGAGGATAAAAGAAAGCGCACCGCGGGAGGATGCTACTACTACTACTGTAGAATGTCTGAGAGTTCCGACATTCACTGGGTTTAGCTACTGCAGGAGGCATTGCCCTGTGGTCAATTCGATCCACCTTATTCTGAATAAGTGTTTCTTTCATTACTATGGTAGAGAGTGGCTGAAAGCGCTTCTTTGCTTGAGATAAAGCATTGCGTTAAAATAATCATTCCATTTTGCAGCTCCATGGTAAGTGCAAAATACTTATTCAGAATAAGGTGGATTTGACCAGGAGTGAGTATCTGCAATGGCTCGGGGAATGTCGGAACAAGCTGACCAACATCCTGTTATGTCTTGTCACTGTTCAGGCGCTGGCAAAAGGTGACAGGCGAATGGGAAAGGTATATATTGGAATGTTGCGGTGTCACATCAGCAATAAACAGTGGCAGTCTAAACTGGTCAACTTGAG
>CAKAER010000002.1 GCA_916438525.1 uncultured Catonella sp.
TTATGTAAGATTGAAGAGCAAGAAAACCATCAATATTGCGCACATCTGAATTAGCAGTCACAGATGATGGAGAATGGATAAGATTTTCCAAATAAGTTGAAATTGCTAAGCTGGAAATAGGCAGAGGGTATCCTGTACCAAAGACGTAGCATTTAATATATCCTTTATAATTTGAATAAAGAGAGATTAAAATTGTGGTTTTCTTGGTTGCATTGCACTACTACAGCAGGCACATTAAGTAAAGAAGTAGTATTACTATATTCGTATTTAATGGGCTCAAAGGTACTCAACAGAACAGAACAATGTAAAAAAGATGATAATTCAACACAGGTGTACTGCACAATGACAGTTTTATTGAAATACTAAACGTCTGTTGTCTGAGACAGAGAAAGAAGAGGTTGTAGGCCTCTTTATATTTATGTACTTCATAAGGCAGAACTTATTAGCAATCTGAGAGATGTATACACAAACACCACGTCTAGAAAAGAATACAGATGTTGCAAAGAGTTCGTGACTTCAGAATGAATTCATGGATAAGTTCAGTGGAAGTGAAGATTTCGTCGATTGATACAATTGCCCTGTGGAACGATAGCTCATTAGTGAAAGAATTAGTGTCTGTGTAATGAGGAGATTATTAAACAAAAGGATAAAATGTCACTCCCAAATGCTGTAGATATGGATATACAAAATACAATTTAATAAATCAGTGATTTATAACATATACAGATATAATGAAGAAGTTGAAAATTACAACCCTATATTCTGTCAGATATAGCAAAGGAGCAAATAGATAGTTATATGTGCGCGCTGAAATAATACTAATAATTGAAGAATATTCAGCTGAAGAAATGGCTGCCATCATTAAAAACTCTAAAAGGCTGATAATATATTTAATAAGATGGGGTTCATATTACTAAAAAATTTTATCCAAATATATATAAATAATAAAGTATAAATATTTATATATTATCATCATATTCCTGACATAGACTGATGATTATATCTCCTTATCAGCAAAGAGGTAAGACCAGAATACTGTTTTTAAGGACAACATGATTTTGAAAAGCCTTGAAAAGTGAGAATAAAACATGAATATCATAGGCATTTTGTGATAGGAATTTCAGATGAGCAAAATAGAGAGAGAACAGCGTTTAACTTTGAAGAAGGAAGACTCTGATAGCCCCAGAGGTTGTATGAAGGCTGGAAACTGATAGTCATAAAGAAAAGCTGCTGTATATTAGCTTTAATTTGTGAATGGTTTCATTGGAGGATGATACTTTTTATTCCTGAAAGTATATTCTGCTGCATGGCAAATTACCGTGTACAAGGCATAAAACTTAGGTTTGCAGCTTATTTTAAGAATGAACAGAAACAAACAGCGATCATACAAAGTGATGTTTTACTAAGTGCTGGCAAATTTTCTTCAGCATCCGAAAGTATGAGAAAACTGGTAGATGAAGTTTTTGCAGCACATAATGTTGGAATAATGTGCGTACGCACACATTCCAACACACTGAGGGCGCTGCACCTGATTGCGGTAAAGCATCCCACACCCCTGCTATCAAAGGAAGGAAACAAAACAAAAAATTGCAATATGAACCAAAAGAGGCAAGAACAACAACTCTATTAAACTTTGCTACAGCAGGTCTGTGAAAGAAAAAGAAAAGAAAGCAATAAGCGAAAGAGACTTGACCCAGTAGTATCAATACTTACTGCTGTGTGCTGTTGATAATCCTTACGAGATTGATATTACAATAGCAACGCTTATGCATTCAAGTATAACTGAACAGGATGAAAAAAGTAAAGCAGTCCATAAGGAGATTTTATATAATACTTAGAAATATTTTTAATACTAGTTGGACAATGCTTGTAAACAGCAAGACAAGGGAATATAGGTTAAAGGACACAATAGACTGCAAAGGAAAACATGACTATAGTTATTTCTAATTGTCTCCAAGCTAGGCATACATTGTAAATGCACTTGCAGCTTGTAGGGTAGTGGGGCATATACTTGCACAGTGATTAGCCAAAGGATTGGAGCTACAATTCCATAGGTAATATAAACAAAATCAAAAAAGAATTGACAATGATGGTATATTGATAACAACGTATGCAAAAATAAATGCATCAAAATATGTTAAACAGTTGCTTTCAACATATTCTGAGGAATACAAATATAATACAGCATTCCTAGAACTGCAAGAGGTGAGCACTTAAAAACATACCGGTAGTTTATGAAAATAATAAGGCAGATGCCTATAAGAATTTAAAAGAGAGGTACAACAAGCACTCAAAAAAATAAAAACTAGAAAAACTGAGAAAAAACAATATTGCCTACCAGAATCAAACATGACATATATTAACTGAAATAAGATTTATGAGCTATTCATAGCAATAACCATTCAAATTTAATGAAGGGGAACCCTGAGGAAATGAAAGAAGCATATCTAGATAAATATTACAGCCCATATATAGTAAAGAGAAGAGAAGGAAACCAAAGCATGAAATTTTGGCAGGTCATAACAGGTATAATGTTACAAATACTAAAAGCTGAAATGATGAGAATTCTAAAAGTCCGGTTAGAATATTAAAAAATATTGATGATGTTACCACAAAATCATCGTATCGGAAAGTAATATGAATCTCCAGAGGTTCAAATGACTTATTACTAAGCGAAAAGGTATATACTGCAACTAATATGCCAAGGAGAAAACAAGGTCTTAGAACTGACGATTAGTAGAGTAATGAGTTGCTGGGAGAAGAGGAAAAGAGAACTTAACTGGTAAGAATAAGGCAAGCCCCAGAGTCAATCTTTCCAACTTCAATAGCAAAATATAAAAAAATTAACACGTTAGATAAAAGAAAGATAATCCAAATGATGGATTATTTAATAGACACACATAATCTCTCACGAAACCCAGAAGAACAGAATATAATCTATCTTCATCGAGAAAAAATTTAACAATACGAAAGAACATGATAAAAAGCTTGTGACAAAGAGCCCTGAACATACTTGTCAAGAATAAAAAAAGGAGCAAAAGAAAATAAGACAAAATTGAAAAGAAGTATTTTCCTGACAAAAATAAGGATGAGACTGTTATGCTACAGACAAAATTAAAGAATACTAAAAACAAAGAATATAAACGTTATAATTAACCCGCAAGGCAGTACACACAATACATACAGCAAAGCAAGTACATAACCGCATAACCATAGCAGCACATACGCTGAAATCACGCTTGAATTACAAGGCAAGTACACACCAAAGGAACTGGCAAAAGTACATAATACCGCATGCTGAATGGTAAAAAGACAAGAAAAGATGTTGAACCAAGGCAAGTACAAAGAGATAAGCAATATGTTTGATTTTAAAAAAAGATCACAGCAGTACAAAGCCATTGATAAAACATGCGAACAGGATTAAAAGTTAACACGCAAAAGAATTGATCAACACAGTTCGGAGAGAAAAGTTGCGATTTAAAATATAAACAAGTTTTATTTCGATGGCGTTTCAAATTTATCTTAAAAAGAAAAGACGAAATTTTTATAATGATAAAGAGAAGCAAATTAAAATTTCGATTTCAACCAGAACTAATATAAGAAAATTCCGCCAATACGATTTCTCTAAGATAAGCCCTATATAATATATAATAAAAATCAAACGTCACAGTATTTTACATAACCGGAAAACAAGGCTGGAAATTCAACCATGAATCTAGTGAAACGTATTTGATTTTTAACAAAAGTGAAAGCACAAAAGGAGTGGATGAAAACAGAACGGATATATAGCGTTAATGACAAGAGAAAAGAAAATAGCTGAACTTGCAAGAGCCAGATTATCAATCAGCCTATTGTATTTCTAAATTTTAGAATAACACACACACATAAAAACAATACAAGAGAAGCGTGATGCATAACACTTTAGATAAAGAGAATTCTCAAGCAAACAGATTCAAATGCAAAAGTTTGATGTCAACAAGTGGTTATATAGAAAAGCAGTTAAAACACAGTTGTTTTTGATGGTTTAAATTTTGCAAAAGAAATAGCTGGAAGTATAAATCAAATTGCTATTTCTAATCAATGTACAATGAAGACCGTAGATCTCTAAGGAATCAATGAACGATTGCTAAAGACAAGACATCTTATAGAAATTAAAGGGGACATGTCGGTACAGAAAGGGTGGTGGGAAAAAGACGGGCAAAAGAAGCCTTACAAGACAGACCACGATTAAAAATAAATATAATCAATTATATTTTAAAGAGAATAAAACAAGAGAAGAACTAATGGGCAGAACACACAATCAAAATAACAAAGCCTTTAACGAATTTGTCCTACGAAAACTTACAATAAAGCCAACATCAAAGCATGACAAGAAAAGAATGGTTGCACTTTGTTCGAGCGACCCAAAGGACACTAAACACCGAACTGCAAAAACCGCTGATGAATTTGCAAGTTCTATTTATTAAAGAATCAAGCAGTAAATGCGGTCCATGCTGATAAAAACACATTCACACACATTTTGTGTTAACACCACGAAAAATAATGGAAGTCAACAAAAAGCAAGAACTGGAAAAATGAAGATTGTTTAAGATCAGCATAATAAATGAGAACAAAAAGAGAGAGGCAAACATAAGTTGAAAATGCTGAATATCAAGAAAAGATATGTTGGATGAAAAGAAGTTATCACATGTAATGAGGCTAAAGAGCATCTCATCAACGGAGGAATTTATAAAAGTTACTTAAAGAAAACAAGCTAAAGAATCAGAGTCAACAAGGATATAACACACATTAATGAAAAAGATAAATATGATGTTAGATTCCCTAAAAGACGCATTCATTCATTATTAAAAGGAGGAGCTCTAAAAATATAAAGAAAAATTTAAAAGAACTACAATAAAACAATAATCAATATAATGGGTAACAATGAAAAAGCGTAAAAGATACAGAGAAGCTCAATGATAATAGACAATATCTATATGCCTTAAGTAACATAGAAAAATTTGAAAAGTATGAGGAAAATGATAGCAGCCCCAGACAACACTCCAAAGAAAGATGGCTAAGATGTTTTATAAAGAGGAATCGAAAAACTAAAGGAATCAAAAGATATGTTGGGGTAAAAGATGTATAGTAATGAAGAAATCAATGCAGCTATCTGTAAGCATTAAAGAGCTTGTTGAAATCTAGGTTATCAACCCAAAAGTTAATAAATGAGTACAAAATAGAAGGAGGCGGATTGTTCTTTATCCAGAGAAAACAAATGGCATTGTTTTAGTAGTCAAGTGGGAGGAGTAAAGTTTTACCGATGTTGAGGGAAAGAGAAAAGACAGTATAATACCATTAGATAATTTTGTAATACAGTGTTATGATAATGCATAATTAAAGAAAGGCATAATAACAAAAATATAGATGCTGAGAAGAATTAAAAGGAGAAACAGAGTCTAACAAAAGCAGTTCAATTAGAAGCATATACATTTCATTAAACAAGAAACATAGGAAACGAATAGTTGATTATTTCGAAAAAGAGGTGAGTTTTATGAAATGACAAAGGTGGATGGCATTCAGGCGCAAAAGACCAGCAACAAAATATAAACTACTGAAATAAAACCCGAAGCATGAGGCTAAAAATATGATAAATCATCGGCTTTAAGCACACAATCCAGCAGCAATAAGTTATTTGAATCAACCAAAAGACCTGCGAGCTATATGACTTGAAGCAAGAAGCTGAAGAGGCCCTTAAACTTACAATTGTTATCACCTGAGGTGTAGGAAGAAAACGCCTGCATAGAATGCTCGAAGAAAACACATATCAAAAGCAGAATTTACCTTGATAATGATGAGGCAGAGAAGCACAAGAAACAAATTTAAAACAAATATGAAAGTAACTTTGCTAAGCAGTTATATAAATTAGAGGTAAGGATGTAACATCTGAAAAACAGAAGAAAATGCGGTTCATGGAAGAGACATGAGGAAATACCAGCGATGGATAAAAATGATGAAATACAAAATCAACATGTACATGTTGAATATAGGGATAAGCAATATAAAACTTAAAAGGATGGTAAAATGATAGCTAAATAGTTAGAGGTAAGTGAGAATATACTCCACTTTAGTATTTTATTATTAGTCTTGTAATTATAGATGTTCCCTTTATACAAGGCCAAACATAAAACACCAAAACCCCAAATCTATGATGTTTCATTTAATGGAATTTAAGCATATGAAAAATGGCTGTATAGCGAAGCCTTAGCAATAGCAATAGCTGTTTATGGCGGACTATAGGTGACAACAACATATAGTGATTATACAAGTTACGACAAAATTGCATTCCTGTTCCCAACCAAGGACAACTCGAAGTGCAGATTTATACAGAAAAGGAAGTTGAAGAATTTTGGATTATGTAGATAAAATTGTCTGATTATGATGATGAGTCTCCATGTATATAAATGAATGAGGCGAAGACGAACTTAAAATAACAGCTAAAGAACCAGATAATATGATACCAGAAAAGCAAGTCGAACTTATTAGAAAGGAACAGACAAATAAAAAATAAGAATATTCAAAAAATAGAGGTTTCGGGCAATAGGAAAGATATTAGACATATCTCAAGTCCAATTTATCAATCAATGACCGAAACAAAGTGAGATAAAGGATACTGAATTGATGAATACTACGCAAACTTACGCAGCCAGAATTTAATGAAGTAGTTATTACAGTAAATACAATACAACATATTGAAAAGAAACTTGATATATGAACATATGGTAAAAGTATGAGAGCAAGACCAGCCAAGAGAAACAAGGTATGATTGAAGATGGTTACCAGGCTCAGGCCACATACAGCTTTTCGCCTTAATACATATGGTGCAAGACAAGCTGAAACAAATACAGGTTGGTATATAAGAGTGACGTAACACAAAACAAAAGGCTAAGAGAAAATATATGCTTAATCCAAGGCTTACAGTGAATCAGATGGAGAAATTAGGAAAGTTTTGTGCAGGGACATAGACAATATTGAAGCTGAATTGCATTGATGATGAAATACCAGAGCTTTATGAGTATCGGTTAAGAGAAATCAGCTTGAAATCCGTCTGATAATGATAGACAGGTTAAGCAGCAGTACAGATACATCAGACTAAAAGACATAGCTGCTTACGATATAGCAACCAAAGGGAGGTGGTGCAGCTATGTCAATAAGGCGTGACTGGTACTGGGAAAAGAAAATTTATCAAATGGAAAGGAGAGGATAGATATCTGTAAACGATGATTTTACATACTTTAACTAGGCAGGAGAAACCGGAAGCGGAAAAGACTAGAACCATGGTTCGGCAAAAGTATTGTAAATCTTGGCCAAGGGAGAAAAGAGGGTAGTTAGCGGACATTACAAGCGGGTGAACTTAGTGATTTTACAGCTGAATTTTTGAGAAGTATTGGATATGAAGTGGTATACCTCGATTTTGGCAATCCCTCAAAAAGCACTAGAGAAGTTTAATTTCCTTGCCGCACAGATGCTGCTATTAAGGACGAGGCTGACGGTGCTGGTAGAGCTTATATGGGACACAACTTCACAGCTTGTAGAAGCGAGCCAACATGGCAGAAATGGTAGAGGTTTCACAATTGCTGGAGCCATAACAGCTCAGTAGTTTAGGATAATAAACACAGGCCGGAATACTCGCAAATTTTGCCACTGTCTATAATTTCTTAGCTGAAACAGTGCCTCATTCAGATAGGAAAAGAAATGGTGCCCCCGTCAATGAACATTCACTTGATGATCATCATCCTGCAAAGGACTTTTGCGTTTGCTATTGCGTGAGATAGCACCAGCAGAACGGAGAGGAAGTGTTTATACATCTGTTTCAACTACATTAAAATTATTACATCACAGCGATTAGCAGATATGACGAGTCAAAGTGAATTTTGAACTTCAAACATCTTGCAACTATGAGTTGTATTTATCATCTCCTGCCAGAAGACCGTGACATATAATCAAATTGTCAGCTCTGTACGTGGGATTGCAATATCAAGCATTGTCAAAGATGGCTGACCTGTTGAGGAAGCACAGATAAGATGTAATTATCTTCTGATGAGTTTGGAAACTTTCCCAATTCCTAATTTTCTGCAAAAATGATTACGGTTTCACGAGGAAAAGGGTGAGATTTAATTTATTTCCTTCAAGACCTTCTCAGTTAATTAGAATATATGAAAAGAGGAGCTGATACATTTATGGAAACCGCCAAATATGGATATATCTCAAGAACCGTGAAACGAGGAAACGCTGGAATTGTTATCAGCTGCTGCGCTACATACGGTATTCTTCATATTCATTGTCAGGCTCAACTGAAGTAAATAAGAATGCAAAACTCTTCTTTAGCAAGCAGTTAAGTGGAAGAAACCTTTGTAGGTAAATGAATCGTTTTTGCTTAGTTCTCCGTATTTGCCTATGTTTAGTAAGATAAACCCTGGCTGTATTGAAACTGATGATTTTTCAAAATGGTAAGTATAGCTTTTTGAAATATGGGTTCAAAGGAAAGAGACAGAAAAGTAAGATATTATAGGCAAAGCATTAGAAAGAACGCTCGCCTAACAGGCAGGAGTACTGGAATATTAAAGATGAGACAATTAGTAATATTATGTTAGGAGGACAAGGATATGTATAGCTTATCCGTCACAGGATTTTCAATTTAAGAGGTTTATAATCAGAGCAGTTCTGATGCTTTGTGGTAATTTTGGCAGCAAAAGTTCGGCGTTTACTGTAAGCAGTTATGCCGGAGATAAAGGTACAAAAAGAAACTGTTAAAAAGAAGGCGGTGGTGGAGGAAGTCTTGAAAAATGACAAAGTTGTATCGAAAGTAAAAAGCTTCAAAGGATGCTAGCAACTGTATTCCAAACATTAGGGGGACCATTTGTGTTTTAGCTGCAATTTATTTCTTTATAAGAAAAGCAAATGCAGATGAACAAGACCAGAAAATGTGGAAAAACAGGCTTGCAATATCTCTTTATTTGTGCAGTAGGAATTGTTACTGTTGGAGGTATATTTCAAAACGATTCTATCTTTATTTTTCAATAATAAAGGGAGGAAGAATACTATGAATAACTTTATAAATAAAATAATGTCAGGCATTGCAGTTAAGGCTGACTCCTGTGGAAACAGCTAAAAATAAATTGAAGGATAACAGTGGCAACTGGGTGGAAGAGGCCATAAAATATATAGGGTTGTAGGATTGGCTTATTTATTGGTGCTCTTATCGCCTTATTTAAGACTGAGATTTTGGAAAGGTCTTAAAGATAAGATAACTGAAATATTTAGTCTCAGCTAAGTTTTAAGAAAGAATAGAATATGGATAAAATAATCGAAGATTTCTTTGGTGGGATAGTCCGAAAGACTCTGGGAGTTTATGACAGATCTTGGTGAAGATACTTTCAGCTATTATCTTTAATTTTGATAAAGCTATAAAATCCGCGAGCACCATCATTTTCATTTTGACAAGCTGTATACTTATATGTGCTGCTCTTTCACTGGGGATAGCAATAATGTTAGTTTCAAAAGGCTGAAATATATATCTAGGAATGACTGGTAGACAGCGATTTTTGGATCCGTAGTATTTCTTGCATCATTTATCAAAAATGACTGTAGTAATAGTATGGTTCAGCCTCGTGATGGGCTATGGAGTGGAAGCTGAACAAGATTTTCAACAAACTCTAGAATCCATAACAGGCAATGTAACAGGTAAGTGATTTCTTTCAGGGTTTGTAAACCCTTCTAATGATAATAACAGGATGATGTTTACTATATTTATAATAGTCATAATAATAAATTCAATCAGGCTTGTAATACAGTTTTGGAAGGGAATTGAACTGGTTTATCCTGAAAATTGGAGTTCCGCTGCAGCGCTGGATGTATGAAATGCTGACTCAGTTGCCTGAGGGCTATATAAAGAAGCTCGCACAGGTACTGGTAACGCCTTTATGTTGCAGATTTTCTCGTCTTTCGTTACCGATACCAATAAACGGGCTAAAGAACTCATATTTGCAATTGCGATTCAGCTTACAGCGATTAAACTCGTCATTCCCGTCTCGAACTGCTTGTGGGTAAGTGCAGGAAATGGAGGCCTTATTAGTAAGGCTGTAGTGGTGCGCACTTGCAAGTTCATTGAAAAGTATATTTAAGAAAATGATAGAGGGCGTCAACGTCAGTAGATGATTCCGGCATAGTAGGTAAGCTCAGCAGCAATACTGATAATGATAAATTCAGGTGCTGCGTTAAGAGCGACTCTATATTGATACACGATCGCAAGCATGCTGAAGAAGACAGGGCACCATACAGAAAAATGAAGAATCTTATAATTTCTTGTAATATTAGCTAATACGCTCACAGGTATTACTGCAAACCATTTTATCATATATAAGTTGAGGTTAAAATATGGAAGAAAAATAACAGTAAAGAAGAAATGGTTTATATCCCGTAAGGGATTAGAACAGGAGAGGTTTTTGAGGATTTTGGATTTAGTTAGTAAATATACTTTAATATCGCTCCATTTGCTGCTGCAATTGCCTTTTTACAAGAGTAGTACTTGGGCACGCCCTCATAAGCTCTCTCAGCATTGTTTTAATACCAATAGCTACAGTAATGCTTGTGCAGTAAAAAGATAAGTGTAATTTGTCAGTTACTGGTTATCTAATGATAATGCTTAGATTTAATCTGGGCGAAGAAGTACTACCCTATAAGGGGAAAAATGGGTGATGTAGGAGTAACCTCATTGGAGTTATTCAGCTTTGATGCTTAATGTCAGCTATATCAGTAAAGGCATCAATATATGATATTAGATTCAGGCTGGCAGAATAAAAAGCTACATCAGTCTGACTTTTTGTCAGTATCCACATAGCAAGAATAATAATTGAAGATGATAAAATTGAAATAATGAGTTGGCTTTAATAATCAAATTATAAACTTTGCTAATAATATGGCGATTTCGATTTTGATTACAAGATGTGCAATAGTCTTCAATGCAATGGGCGGCAGGATATTGAGTATAGCTTTTTGTAATATGCCGTTACTTGTAAATTCGGAGAAGGAGTTTAGTAGTTCTGCTTTTATGGTTTCTGCTTATGTTTCAGGTATGCTTATTTTTGCAGCGGTAAAAGAAAGCCGCAAAAGAGCTGATGAAATCAAAAAGGAATAGCGATGGTTCCTTTTATATCAATGGCAGGTGGCATATTAACACTTATACTAACCAAATTTGTGATATAGACATATTGGAGGAAAGAATGAAAAATCAAAACCGATGTTTTTGATTGGAATAGTATCTATTATATTAGACTTTACTGCGTTTGTACTTACTCCGCTTTATGGGGCATACTTGAAAAGCAGGAAGAGGTGTAGTGCGTAAAAGAGAAAAGATGAGGGTGAGCTAATTACAGCGGATAAGCTGGAGACTGAGCCTGTTGGTGCTTACGGGCTAAGCAATGATGTAATAAAAGGATATGGATGTAATAAATGGTAAATATGCAAAACAGATTTTTACAGGGGAAGTTATATAACCGCAGAAGGCTATCGGATAAACCCATAGAGAAGATACATATTTGAATGTATATACCGGCGGATAAATATGCGACATCACTAACTGTTCAGTCTTCATGCTGCAGGCCTCTCATCTCAAATCTGTTAAAGGTGATGATAGTAACAATTATAACTAAAAGAGGAGAAGGGACGAGGCACAACTGAGATACCCTAGAGAGCTTAGCATATGTAGAAGTATTAAGCACAACAGAAGAAGATGGCGAAGATAAAGAGAATAAGGGCAATAAAGCAAAAATGAAGATGAAAAGGAAAAAGGGAAAAACTCGTCAACTACATTACTGTTTGTAAATAGTATGCAGGCAGAACTTCTGCTGTCCTTTGAAAATCAAAGAGGAATAAGATGGGTTCTTAAATGCAGAAATAACGAGACTCTAAAGAAAAACTGCTTGATGAACAGGATAGAATCTTTAAGGAGATGGAAGAGGAAACTGAACCTGGTAGTGATGAGGCTGTCAGTAAAGAGGATGAAGAGGGCAACGGTAATAAAGAAAGCTGTAATAAAGATATGGAAGATAGCTGGAGAATAAGAAGGAAACGAGTAAAAATAAGAAGTGGAGGAAAATACATAATGTTAATAAGTGTGTGGGGCAATATAGACTCAGGAAAATCACTTCAACAGTTATGGGCAGGATTCTGCTGATAGTGGAAAGCGGACACTAATTATATATGCCGGGCTCTAGAGCAATGATACACCTTGCTTTTATCCTGATGAAAGAGAAATGGTTTCAATGGGTAATTTGTGGCAGATGGATTTAGATGATGATGAAATGCTTAAATATATGATGGCAACAGAGAAAGACAATCTTGCATATCTCACCCATAGCCCAGGTGAAAACATATTCATATCCAGTGTTTACTAAATATAATATTGTAAACGCCGTGTCTCAGACTTTTATCATTTTTGAATATATAATAGTAGACTGCCTTCGGACCTCAACGGTACAACACTTACGGCTCTTGAGATGTCAGATAGGGTAATAAGGCTGATGGGTTCATCTGGTAAGGCATGGCTTTATTTTGCCGCAAATTTACCAATGATATCAGACAGCAGATTTAACCTGGCAGCCTACATCTGTGTACTGTCAGATATAATGCCAGCAGAAGCTGCTGAGGTATAGGAAAAAGTTATGAAAAACATATTATATAGGTTATCTGATGATGAGAAAAATATACCAGGCATATCTTGAAGGACAGCCTATGCATAATGCTGGCTCAAAATATGAGGATACAGTTATTATTGCTGAAAATATATGCAGCGAAATCAAACCTATCCGGTAAAAAGAAAGAATTAAAAGCCAAGAAACCTATCAGGAAAAGAAACTATCAAGAAAAGAAAAAGAGAAGGCTGTTAGGGAAAAATAAAAAGAAAAATAGAAATATTTAAACACAAAGAGGAGGAGTCTGATGGAAGGTATGACGAATGATGAAAAATACCTGTATCTTTAAGGGAGAAATTTACAAACATTGCTGCTAATACAGATACTAGAGAACAATATAGGCAGTATGAAAACGATTTAAAGGTTATGGATTTTGAAGCATTGCTTAACACGCTTCAGAATCACATAAGTACTAATTTTGCGGAATTATTAGGCGGCAATAATAAAAGATAAGGTACTAAAGAACAGCTTTAATAACATAATAACCAGGTATATTAAAAATGAAAAGATAAAAGTCGAGGGATACAGCTTAACAGGGCTTGTTGAGAAGCTGTATCAAGAAATGGCGGAACTTTCTATCCTTACCCACTCTTGACATACACAGGACGGACATCGAAGAAATCAATATAAACAGGTGGGACGATATAAAAGCACACTATGACAATGGTGAAACTCATTAGTTACCCTGAAAACTTTTTAGAAGCCCGGAACATGCACTTGATGTTATAAAAAGAATGTTAAAGCAGGAAAGTACCCTGATTCTAGACCAGTCAAGACCAATTGTGCGTGGACATTTACGCAGCCGAATAAGACTTACTGTTTTAGGAGAGGGAGTAATTGATAAGGGGCTGGTGTTAGTGCTTCATTACGTATCACAAACCTAAAACAATTTAAGGGAACTGATTTTATTACAAGAGGAACAGCTACGGAAGAAATGCTTGAAACATTGTCAATTCTCACAAGATATGGTGTATCAATCTGTATCACAGGGGAAACGGGAAGTGGAAAAACAACTCTGCTTATGTATCTTTCCAGCAATATTGATAATAATAGAAGAATTTTTTGCATAGAAGAAGACGAAGAGAGTTTGACTCACAAAAAAGAGATGACAACGGTAAGGTCATAAACAATGTAATTCACACACATACAAGAAAAAGGAGATGACAAACAGAGTGTAGACCAGATAATCTTCTTTGAAAACGGCATTAACTATGAACCCGGATGTGATAGTTGTATCGGAAATGAAAGGCAAGGAAGCTAATGCGGTACAGGAAGCAAGCAGAACAGGGCATTCAGTCTTACAACTGATAACATGCAGGCTCCTGTAGAGCCACATAAAACGAATGGTAAAGTCTTTTAGAAAAAGCAGTATCAATGGATGAAAAGAGTTATTGGAACTTGTGAAGGAAGCATTCCCAATAGTTGTATTTATCCAAAAAGATGATGATAATGTGAGGAGAATAAAGGAAATTACCGAATGTTATCTTGATGATGTGGAAAAAGTATCAAATTAAAAACACTCTATAGAGCATGTAGTGGAGAGCAAATGAGATGATAGATGATAAGATGGTGATAAAGGGCAAATATGATAGAGTGGAGGGTATAAGTAAGCAGCTTAAAGAAAGGCTTATAAATATATATTACAAAAAGAGTTGTTAGATAAGCTCATATAGACGGAAATAAGGAGGATTATGACGGTTATAATAGAACTTGCGGTATTTTTTTCCTTATAACTTATGGACTGTTTAGACTATTTAATATACACATAGCGGATGTAAGAAAAAGAAATAACTGAGGTATTTGCAAAGCAGGAGTACACATTAAAAAGGAAAATACTTATAGCAAAAAGGGGAAAAAGAAGGAAAACAAATTTATTAAACTGATTAATGATACGAAAAGCTATTGATACTACCAACAAGTATGAAAAGTTTGAATTAATCTGTTTTGCGTCAGTAGCTGGGCAGCCTTGGTTCGGTTGTATTTTTGTCTTTGGCAATTGGAAATCCGTACCTTGCAATTCCTCTTTCCATATCTGTTATAGTGGCACCGTTTATGTTTGTAAAATTCAGCACGAACAGGCTTGAACGTAAAATTAGTGAAGAGCTTGAAACTGCACTTTCAATCATTACAAACAGTTATATAAGGAGTGAAAATATAATACTTGCAGTAGAGGAAAATATTAATTATATAAACGAGCCAGTCAAGGGTATATTTCAGAGTTTTTTGAATGAATGTAATTACATCAATCCGGACATAAAAAGCAATCTTGCCACTCTTAGAGGAAAGATTTCAGAACCGGTATTTGTAGAGTATTGTAATACACTTATTCAGTGCCAAAATGACATTACATTAAAGTCAACACTGTACGGGATTGTAAAGAAACTTTCCAATATTAGAATCGTTACTGCAAGGCTGGATGGATTAATTTATGCACCAGTAAAAGAGTTTTTTATGATGATAACTATATATTTGGTTAATCTGCCGGCATTCTATTTGTTAACAAAGAGTGGTATAGGATAGTAACAGATACCACTGCTGGCCACATAATGGTTGCAATTTCAATCGGTATTATAGTATTTGTGACATTTAGGTATAAGCCTTACAAAACCAATTACTTATAGGAGGTAGAATAAGTGTATTCAGTCTATCTGTTAGAGTTAGTATCAGTATTATTAATAATGACCGGCATATACAGATTGTTGCTTTTTATTACCGGCAGAGCTTCAGGTAAAGCGTATAAGACAGCAGCTAAGATTGTTGGCATAAAAAGAAAAGAAAGCGGGATATCAAGGCTTATCGATGACTTGGCAACAAAATTGTCCGGCATATAAAAACTTGATGATGATGAGACAGGCAAAAGTTAAAAAGATATGTTAAGATATAGCGAAAGCGGGATGTCAAAGGAACCTAAAATATTTATAGCGGAAAACATTATAAAAGTCAGTTATTATGTTCATTCCGGGAATAGTTATGCTGCCGGTATTTCCAATGGCAACATTTGGCTTTTGCAGTAGTTTCAGCATTTTTCATATTATGTAACTGAAAGCTCATTAAATAAATTACCTTAATAGGGAGATAGAATATGAACTTCCAAGATTCTGCTCTGTTATTGGACAGGAAGTAAAAGCAACTCACGATGTACTTGGCATCATTGGCAGATATATGCCAGGAGCAAATAAGGCATTAAGAGAAGAATTAAAAATCCTTGTTGCAGATATGAATTCAAGCAATTATGTCGCAGCCCTTACAAGGTTTGAAGTGAAGCTTGGCATAGACAAAATGTCAGAAATTGTAAGAGGTTTGATTGGAACTGTAAGGGTGATGATACCGTGACTTATTTTGAGATTCTATCAAGAGACCTTGACCAATTAGAACTTCAAAGATTAAATGATATAGCTTCAATGCAGCCAGGTAAAGTAGGTAAATACCAGCTTATTATCCTGGTTGTAATGGTTATGAACTATGTAGTAATAATGCTTATGTATGTTATGGGGCTTGATAAACCATTTTAGAAAGGAATCCTGTATATGACAAACAAAATCATTAATCTAAAAAGGGATAACAAAGGAGGAACTTACATTGAACTTACTTTCGCAATATTAGTGATTGCTATGCTTTTAGCAATTGTAGTAGATTTTTTCCCTGTTTTTGTAAAAATAAAGGCTTTAAATGAGTATGCAAGCTACACAGCAAGAATGATAGCTCTTGAAGGTGGAATAAATGACAAGGTAATAGATGGAATGAATCTATACAAGACCACGGAAGGCCTGTCAACAGCTACAGAAGATTTTAGTGAATGTGAGTTTTACAGGGATAAGGAAATACAGCTTAATTCACTTGTTTCTGTAAAGGTAAATGATGAATACAGTGTAAATATAATTGGAGTTCCTTTTTCAGTACCCATTTCAGCAAGTGCATTGTCAAGAAGTGAGGTGTATCATAAGTGATAAAAAAGATAACGGATTATGTTAAAAATGAAATTGACAGGGTAGTAAATAAGTTACAGGAAAATTATGGGGGTGTTTATATTACAATGATGTGGGTGTTGCTGGCAATAATGCTAATAATGGCAGTTTACCTTGAATACAGCCGCATAAGTCATATATTAAAGACAGTGGATACAGCTTACGAAAGAGCCCTAACAACTGTAGCTGTAAACAATTATGACGAAATATATGAGAATGTAAGAGAAGAAGAGGCCTACGGAGGCGGATTTAATGGCGGAAATGAAGGTGAATATGGAATAGATGAAGCTCCTATTTATTTTGATGCCACAGATTATGGAGAAATTGAAGATGAGCTTGTAGGACTTTTGGGATTAACAAAGTTTTTGGAAAGCGAAAAAGTATCCAGGGTCACAAATGACAGCAAGAGTGAATATTCATTGAGCGATTTTCAAGCAGAAATAAGGCAGGAAGGAACTGATATAGACGGTAAATATCGTGTTGATGGCAAAGTGAAGGTAAGTGTTCCCATATACTTTATGGGAAAGGAAATCACAAGCCTGGAGCTTGAGGTAAAAAGTAAAGCAACCTGGCGGACAAGATGGTAGATTGGAGGAGAATATGAATAGAATAATACTTATGGGAAGAATTACAGCTGATACGGAGATTAAAGAGGGTAATGGTATAAAATATTGTAATTTTTCAATAGCAGTTGACAGAAACAAAAAGAATGGATCAGAAGCTGCTACAGACTTTTTTAACTGTACGGCATTTGGGCAAAGTGCAGAATTTGTAACAGGTTATCTTAAGAAAGGCCAAAGGATACTGATAAGTGGGGCAGTGCATATAGACAGTTATGCTTCAAAAACAGGTGAAAAGAAGCTATCAGTAAATGTTGCAGTTGATACTGTTGAAAATGCAGATGGAAAGAAAAATATTGAGAATGCTGAAACTAATGATTATTAATTTAATGAGCAGGAAAGGAATAATATATGGCAGCATTAGGTAAAGTTCTCCTTACTATTGCTAAGAAAGTCGCTGTAGACAAAGTTACCGGCAAAGACAAAGATGGAAACAGTGGGTTGTTAGTAGCTGCAGGCATAGTACTGGGATTTATATTACTTGTGGCTGCATTTTTGCAGTACCTGGTTGAGAATCCAATTGATGCATTACGGATTTATTTTTCTGATGACGAGATAAAAACTGTAGAAAATTTCAAAAATTCTGAAGTCCAAAAGAATACAGAGGTTTATCCGGTTCCTTTAACCGTTTTAGATGAAAAACTGCTAATGAGCTTTGGCAGCAATACAGTACTAGCTAATAAGCTCATAGCGGAATCTTATAAGCATCTTGGGAAACCGTATGTGTGGGGGACTAACGGACCAAACAGTTTTGATTGTTCCGGTTTTGTTGCTTATTGTTTGAGAAACAGCAAAGTGCAGCAAGTATATTCAAGACCTAACTGTAGGACACTTTGGTCAAATGATATAGAGCCCGTAAAAAGAGGAGAGGAAAGACCAGGTGATTTGATATTTTTTCAAGGAACACAAGCGCTCATTGGGGCAAGCCATGTGGGGATATATCTTGGAAACAACAAATTCATAGAAGCTAATTCAAGCTTAGGAGTTGTGGTAAGTAATTCCAATACAAGCTGGGCAATGGAGCATTTCTATGGATTTGGCAGGCCTAAAGCACTTGTAGACGATGTAGAAATAAAAACCACAACAAGCGAAGATTCGATAAATAAGCAGGAAGAAGTTAAGAAAGAGAAAGATGGAAAGGATAATAAAAAAGATAGTAAGTCTAATAATAAAAAAGATAAAAGCAAAAAGAAAGACGGAAAAGACAAAGGAAAAAAGGGAAAGGATAAAAAATGAAGAATGATGAAATGATTTTAGGCTATGATATTATCTTGAACTATATGCACGTTCTGATAATACAATTGAAGAGCGTATGGACATAGATTTTGAAAGAATAAAGGAGGATTAATGATATACAGGGACTTGTGTGCAGAAAGATTTTTGAATATAATATTGATGAACCAAGCAGCTTTGCCCAGGTATATAAAAAAATGGAAACGGATGGTATTATAATGGATTATAAGGATAAGAAGGAAGAGCTTTTCAGAGGAAGTGCTTACAGTTCCTGAGACCGCCAGATGCTTTGGAGTAACAAGGCAGAATGTTCACAGGCTAATAAAAAATGGCACTTACAAGCCTTTTAAGTACATAGCTGAAAGACGAACCGGAAAAATGATGCCTCTTCTTTGAAATCGAAGTACTTGATGTTGAACGAAAAAGCTATTAGAAAAAGAAAATTTAGGGAAGAGCATATAATTGCCTCTCTTGCAAAGAAAATTATGAAAAAGAGACTTCCTGATTTCATAGAAGATATCGATAACGGTTTAATTGATGAGCAGAGTGCCCCAAATCGCAAGACAGGATATATAAAATTAAATGAGTTTGTTAAATATGCCTGTAAGTATGGTATAAATCTTGATAACCTTATTAATTCTGATTCAGTGAGTTATCTTTTATTAGACAATGGCATATCCGATAACATTGTTGATTTTTTAAAGAAATATGAGATAAAACCTAGTTTTGACTTGCAAAAAGACAGGAAGTATGCACTTATTGATAAAAACCTGGTAGAGCAGGCGATAGAAAAGGAAATCAAGAAACTAGGCATAAAATAACTGAAACCACATAAAATCTAAGAATGCTATAATGTTGATATTTTAAGGCATTTATGGTATAATTACTATGAAAATGTAGACATAAGAAGTTGGGGTTGTCATATTAAATATGACAGGAAAGGAAGGCTGTTATGAATAAAAAGAATATCATAATAGGAAGTGTTATTATAGCTGCTACATTTGGGATATTGCTTGCAGGTTCATCATATTGGACCGCATGTAATGAAAATAAGAGTAATGTTATGGCTGAAGAGCTAGAGAAAAAAGAACAGGTTGATAAAAATGCAGAACAGTTCCAGCAAGAGGCTAAGCTGGAAACCATAGCAATACAAAAATCAGATATAGCCATTAAGCCTGGCAAGAGTTATAAGGTAAAGAAAGCCGAACTTAAAGAGAAGATAGCAAAGAAGAAGGCTGTTGAAAAGAAAAAGAAGAAAGCAAAAGCCAAGGCAAAGAAGAATAAAGAGTATGTAGTTGATGGTATAGACTACTCAGGACTTTTTAATAATGGCACTAAGAAGGTAAGTGAGGATGACAGATATACAGCCACCCTTAGCGATGATGAAAAGAAGGTTTATGAGGCTAAGAATAATAAAAATAAGAAGAAAAAGCTGACAGCAACCAAAAAGACTGTACCTGACAGCTATGAGGAGCAGGCACAGGGTAATACAGCTAAGGTTGATAAGGCAGTCGTAAAGGATAAGAATGGAAAGGTTGTTAGGATACAACAGCAAAAGCTGACTGGAACGACATAATAAATTCCTGTCTTAAGGATGAAAACGGTAAACTTATAGATAATAGTGAAGAAGCTTCAAATAAGAGATATGCTAAAGAGCATGGACTTACAGTTGAAGAAGTTGAGAAAATGGTGAAAGATGGGTATTTTAATAATGGCGAAAGCCAGACAAGTTTTGGTGCTGTCGGCGATGGCTCACCTGGAAGATGATGCAGGAATGGATTTTGAATAGTTAGATGTAAATATAAACATTAGAGAATGGATAAATTCCATTCTCTTTTTCATAGAAGAAATGGAGTAAGTGTATAAAATGAAGATAAGAAAGCTGATAAGGTCATTCATATTTCTTTTTTCAGTAACCCTGATTATGCTTGGATTTACTGCTCAGGTAAGGGCAACAGACATAAATCTTGGCTCTCAGTCTTCTCAAGACATGGGTAGAGGTGGTAAAAAAGGAACTTGGTGGAAGGCTGGAGATTATGGTATAAGGTTTACTGTGGTAAACCGTAAAACGGGAGTAAGGGTAGAAAGAAGCATTGACTATTTTAAGTTAAAATGATTTTTAAAACAAGGAAGTGTGGCATACTGAGGAGATAATAAGCTAGAATACATATACCTTAGAAATAAGAAATTTGCAGTTGACCATAAACAGCCTTATGCCTCTAAAGATAGGGGGTATGCTTATTTGCGGGGAAGTGACCTTTGGAATGTAATCAGTGTTGGTAAATCACAAAAAACCAGCTTAAAAGATATAAAAAGAAAGTATCTAAGCAGTGATACCTTCCTTACAAGGGTGGCAAAAGGACATGGGAGGAGGTATTACCCTGGAGAAAAATAAAAGAGTAAGGAAAACACCTTGGTATTTGAGCCTATATACTACTTTCACTTAGATGGCAGGTACTATGCACTCACATCTACAGAAATAGCCCCTGTATGATGTTGAAGCAAGGATGAAGGGCAAAAGCACCATATAACGGACATATTTCATTCTCACACAAGGCACTCCTGCTGCCTATCTTAAGAAAGACAGATATGGAATCAGACACTTACAAGGGCGGTGTCATGGGTTTTTACAAATGCAGAAATAGCCACACAGATGGGTGTGGGAATGCTTGGGGGAAAAAGGCGGAGAAAAAGAAGATTCCGCCCTAAACTTAGGGTGCCTGATTATACATACAGGGTGGATACTGATGTATATACCTCAGTAATAGTAACAGCAGGCAATGACGCAACCCCTGATAATCCAATCAGAGTAAACTTTGACATTCCGGGAGTGGGAAGGATTAATTCAGGAGATGTATATGTGCCAAAAGGAAGGAACCAGCTCGTGTGGGTAAGGTGGCATACACCCAAAGAGCCTGTAGATATGGAGATTACGGCAACAGCCACATTCGGGGAAAAAGCGAGACAAAAGACAATAATGGCAGATATTGAGAAAAACCCCTGTGGGAACCAGCTTAATCCTAAAAGCGGATGATCAAAGCCCTTAGCCCTTGCTGACTTCGACATGAATTTCAGGCCCTCAGAATCAAAGATAACTGATACTGAAAGGAAAGAAGAACAGTCATGGAGTGTTTGGGAGACTGCATATCATCCCAACGGTGATTTTATAGGATGGAAAAGCACAGTGCATAGGGATGCCAAAGGAAATATAACCGGAGTAAGTTACTACCCTGAATATGACAATGATGCCTATTACAGCTTTGGCAGGCATAAGTATAAAACATCTTATGCCCCGAATGGAAGCAGTGTGGCATATATAGTAAACGGAAGGATGCCAGCAGAACCAAAGAAGTTTTCAGTAAAACTAGAAGAAAGCAGCATGGATGTACACCCGGCAAGTACTGCTTCAAGGGCAAATCCTGATAAAAACTATGTAAAAAGCGGATATGGAATAGGTGCAGATATTTCCATGAAGATAAAGGGAAATGGGATAGGAGCTGTTACAGGATTTCAGACTTCAAGATATTTCTTTCCTGAGTTTAATTATAAAAAGTACTGGAGATGGGGAGACAGGATTGAGCAGACGAACGGATTTCAGGAGCTGACTGATAAATTTACCCTTCCTAAGAACAATTACAGCTACACTGGCTATAAGGGGACATCAGACGGAAGGTTTCATTTCCTTCCAATCTGGTATCCTGATGGAGTATATGACATATATGCAGAAGTAAATGATTGTTGGACACCAGCAGGGGAATTAAAGACTAATCTTGTGGGTGAAATAACCTGTAAAGGGGCCTTATGGGACGACTGGCATATACAACCAGGTAAATAATGCTCAAGATGTGGTAATGACACAAAAATGCCATATCTAAGCAGTATAATGTGGTTGAGGAATAAGCTCAGGGTAACACTTACCTCGTCCCTGTGCAAGGGGTTAGAAATATTGCACCCTAGCGAAAAGTGTTGCCACTTAGGTTATGGCAGACCCAAGCGTAGGTGGGGGTGGTATAACTCAGGAATACGCTAAAACCTTTAAAGGGAGTTTTGATGAATAATCAGGACTCCCTTTAATCTTGTAAAAAGGAGAAGCTTAACTTATGAAAAAGGTTCAAGAAATATTAAAAATGTTTGGGAGACTTAACAGTTCAGAAATTGAAATAAAATCTGAAAATTTGAATTTAAGCATGTTATTTCTGAAAACGCAACTGTTACATTTTATTGGGGAGTGCATTATATACATAGTGATTTTTAGAAAAATTAAAGGCAGGGAAATTGTTAAGGGAAATATTATATAAAGACTATTCAGATGAGGAAATATATGAAAAAAATAAATGAAAATAACCCAGAGCAATTAGACAATGTTAAAAAGCAGGATATATTACTTCAAGGAGTTTATGTATAACATAGACAAAGCTGAAATAGTTGAAATGACTAATCCTCATACTAAACTAAAAAGCCATCACTTAATACTGCAAAAGTGTTGATAATCAGTATCTTCAGCTTGGAATTGCTAAAGGAGAGGTTTTGGACTATTTTGAAAACTTTTATTGTGAGAAAAAATGATGATTATTTCCAAGATACTACAATAATCGAAAAAGTGACAGGAATATACCGGTATGATGATGAATGTAACCTGATACCGTTTTCATTTGACCCGGTAAAGGCTGAAAAGCTAGAAAAGAATATAGAGAACAAAAATGATGATAGTGATATAGTTGATAATCTTGAGCTATGATACAGCTGAAGAGGATGGGATAATGAATTTAAAATTATTATTTCTTGTATAGAGTAAAAAATGTTGACATAGGCACTTGCCTATGATATCTTAATGTTAAGAAGAATAGTTTGTTGGAGGCTATATGACAAGAAGAGCGTATGCAACGCCAGAGAAGCAGGCTGAAGCAAGCCGTAGATATTTTGAGAATAACAAAGATGCCAAATTAAAGAGAAAGATTAAAAACTACAAATGGAGTGGGAAAAAATTCATACTTGAATTTGCAAATGAAAATGAACTAAAGGAGTATGAAGAGTATATTAAAGCCAGAAGGGTACAAATAGAATGAACCATAATAATAGATGCTTTACAGCAAAAGGGCAGAGATATACTATTATTTGAAATAAGGAGGTGATAAAAATGCGAACAATTGATTTTAAGGCTAATTTGGAGATTGTAAAACTAGATATTTTGAGTAGTGAAGCAGAGTATCTTAAACTCCTAGAAGTTGTTGGAAACAATCAGAGATATGACTTTACAAGTCAATTAAGCATCTATGATAAAAACCAAATGCCACAGCTTGTGCCAAATTTCGCTATTGGCGTGAACGATTTAACCGAACGGTTATGCAAGGAGAAAGAGGAATTCCAATTTTAGAGGACATATGTACATATCAAAAGGTGGATTATATCTTTGATGTCAGTCAGACTGTTTCCTTAAATAGGAATGTCAATGAAGTAAGCCTTTTGGCGATTTGATAAGAAAGCTCATGCAGGTGTCTTAAAGGAAATGATAAGTATCAAAGGGTAGGAGAAAAGCGAAAGCGAACTTGAAAATATCTTTTTCTCTAAGCAGAATCTATGGTGATGATAAGATTGACAGCCTGATGAATGAGCTTAGAATCATTGATGATGACAGAGTATCCTTTTGCCAAATTTATAAGATATTCCATTAGCTGTGCAGTAGCCTCAAGGTTTAAGTTGGATTTTCCGGGAGATTATGAACTGTTAAGAAAAAATGTTTCAAGGCTTGATAGCATCTCCTTTATGAGCGTTGGAAAAACTGTATCGGATATTAGCGGAAGTATTATTGAAGCAACGATTCAGAAAAGTAAAAAGCTTGATAAAGAAGTTTTAAGAGAAAAAGAAGAATATAATAGAATTAAAGATGAAAATGAGGAGGTAGAAGAAAATGTACTTCGACGAACTGATACGAAAAGATTTGATGAAATCGAGAGAGTTAGACGAAATGGAGAGTACGGACGAAATCGTAGAGTATATCAGGGAGAAAGCACTAGACAACTTGGAGGAGCAGACGGACTTTATGGAGGAATATCCGATTCCAATCTACGCAGAGATGAGGCTGGATTATCTTTCGTACAGCGAGGAGCAGAGCCGCTTCGATATGTTAGTGGATTTATACCTGGAAAAGGAACTGACCAATCATCTGATGGACATTCAGAAACAGGCGATAGAGTTTATCAGAACAGAGGAGCCGGGAATGATGAAGGCTTGGCAGATAGAGGACGAGAGCAATCCAAAATACAAAGCGATGATGTCGGCTCTAAGGGAGATGGCTATCAAGGCAGTGGTGGAAAGCTAAAAGACAATACCGATACAGAAAAAGAAGCTGATGAAGTTTTTTCTTTTGCCTAAAAATACTTATAGTCAGATTAGCCTTGAAATACCGGTTAATCAAAGGGTAAAGGATGTTTTCCTGATAAATGGAAGTAATCGAAAGGGAGGAAGACTTCCCGTCATCGCAGAGTTTTCTAAAAGAAAGAGTATAGAAGAATTGAGTGATTACCTCAAAGAAACATTTGTTGGAGGAAACGGATTTTTATATAGATGAAAAGAAGTGTGTTCCTGGTATTCGGATAAGGGCATATATATCGCTTATGGAATATCTGCAAGAGGAAATAACGAGCAGATTTTGAGTTGGAATGATGCTGCGATTAGGATAAATGAACTTTTAGAAAATGGTGAGTTTGCTACAAATGTGGAGCTAATAGAAGCTTTTGATTATGAAAGGGATAAGATTTCAGAGTCATTATGCTATCTTATTCTATGATTTAAGTGAAGAAGGCATAGAACAAGGATATTTCAGCTCTTTTTGAAATAGGTGGAAACTTTTCACAGGAAGTAAAAAGACTATCTGAAACATTAAAAATCCTGAGTTTCTGAAAAATAATCAAAAGAATATGATAGATTTTTTATTAGGTTACAAGGAAAATAATGATGTATTAAGGTTTCAAAATCATCAAGTTGATAGCATTCTACAAAAGTTGCTTGAACTTGAGCTGCCACGAAAGAAATATAATACCAATCTGACAGAGCTTCCAAAAGTTAAACTTTATAACTGAAGATGAAATCCTTGCTACCCTTACAAGAGGAAGCCAAATAGATAAAGGAAAAGAACGAATTGCTAATTTTTTTCTTGCAAAACATAGTCTGCAAGAAAAAGTGGAATTTCTGAAAGATGAATATGGGATAGGTGGAAGCACAAGGGCAGTACCTGGGACAATAGAAAGCAGTGAATGGCACGATGCTCAAAGGCCTTGTATTAAAAAGAGTGATTGTAATGATGTTTTCCTACCATGGTCAAGTGTAGCAAAACACATTGACGAGCTGCTTAAAAAAAATCTTTACTTTAGCAAACAGCGGTTAGAAAATAATACAGAGATAGAGAAAGAGTACGCAAATTCAACACCAAATTATTACCATAAGGACGAACCTGAAAATTTAATGACCGATGAAATGCTGAAAAGAGTACCTGAACTTTACTCTCAGGAGGACATTGATTTAGAAGATAAGGTAGTTCATGCTGCATATATTATTCCATTTAGGAGCAACTGGACTTGGTATATGACTGAATATGATAGGGCGACTGGAGATGCTTTTGGACTTGTGGTTGGATTTGAGCCGGAATGGGGATACTTTAATATCGAGGAATTAAAGGAACTACGATGCACAGAGGCTGATTTTAGAGGATTTTTCGAAGACCTTTAGAGAGATTAGGGACACAGAGCTTATAAAGCAGATGAGTGAGGAGGAAATCGACCAGGTATTTAATGGACAGCTTTCACAGGCAGATAAGCAAAGGGAACAGGAAACCTTTTATCTTAGCGATGAAATGGGGATTTCTTTGGAAGAAGCAGAGAAAATCTTAGACGACAAGAATAGGGTTTCGGGAGTTAGTATAGAGGAAGCGGGAAATACAGTTCCTTTCACTGATGTAATTCCCGTGCAGTCTATTCTGCTTGAGCATTCCGGACAAAAAGAAGCATTAGAGCAAAATGAAAAGGCAAAAGAACTTAAAATTACAACTCATAATTTTAAGATTACAGAGGATACCATTCCTGAAAAACTTAGTCCCGGTGAAAGAATAAACCATAACATTGAAGCAATCTCTATGCTTAACAGAGTGGACAGTGGAGAAAGGGAGCTTGATATATCTGCACAGGAAGTATTGGCGAACTATGTTGGATGGGGCAGGGCTTCCGGAAGTCTTTTGATGAGAGTAAGGAAGGACAGTGGAAAGGGGCTAGAACCTCTAAAAGAAAACTTATCACAGACTGAATACAGAGGCAGCTAGAGAATCTACCTTAACCAGCTTTTTATACTCCGAAAACAGTTATTGACAGTATGTACTCTACCCTTTTTAGAAATGGGCTTTAAGAATGGAAATATACTTGAGCCAGTCAATGGGTATAGGAAATTTTTTATTGGGAATCTTCCTGATGAAATGAAAAATAGTAAGTTTTACGTGGAGCTGGACTCTGTTAGCGGACAGAATGGAAAAGCTTTTATATCCTGAAAGTGATATACAGGTTAAAGGGACTTGAAGAAACTTCCTTTTCTAACAACTTTTTGATGCAGCAATCGGAAATGTTCCCGTTTGAGAGTACAAGGTCAACGACAGGGAGTATAACAAAAATAACTTTCTAATCCACGATTATTTCTTTTGCTAAAATCCATTGATAAAGTCCGCAATGGCGGTATTATTGCCTTTATTACATCTAGTGGAACAATGGATAAAAAGGATGAAAGTGTCAGACGATACATTGCAGCAAGAGCAGAGTTTTTGGGAGCGATAAGGCTTCCAAACAATACCTTTAAGGGAGTTGCCGGAACAGAAGTAACATCAGACATTATCTTCCCTAAAGAAAAGGGATGCTGTAAGGGAAAGAGATAAGGAATGGTTTGCATCTTGCAGAGGATAACAAGGGTTTAGTATATAATAAATACTTTGTAGAAAATCCTCATCATGGTGCTTGGCTCTATGGAAGAAATATCGGGAAGGTTTGGAAACACGATAGCCTGCTTTGCCAAAAGAAAATGCTGACTTAAAGGAGTTACTGAAAAAGGCAAGTAAAGAAATCGCTTCAAATGCCAAGTATGAAGAAATAGAGCTTTTAGATGATGAGATAACCTCAATTCCAGCCACAGATGATGTTAAAAACTTTTCCTATACCGTTATTGATAATGATGTATATTACAGGAAAACTCACTTTTTCTATAAAGAAGGAAGTAACTGATAAAGATAAGGAGAAGATTAAGGATTACCTTAAATCTTAATGCTGACTAAAAAGATGTAATATACTTGCAGAAGGAAGATTTTAGTGAAGATAAAATAAGGTATCACAAGAAAAGCTGAATGAAATCTATGACAGTTTTTCTAAAAAAACATGAGTTTATTAATAATAAAAGTAACACAAGAGCCTTTGAAAAGATGATAGCAATTTTCCTTTGGTATCGTCTCTTGAAATCATTGATGACAATAAGATTTTTAAATCAAAGAGTGATATTTTCACTAAAAGAACTATTACAAAGGCAGTGGTGGTTGACCGTGTAGATACTTCCCTTGACGCACTGGTGCTTTCTGTTTCACAGAAAGGCTATGTAGATTTTGAATATAGGAAAATCTGACAGCTAAAGACAGAAGCACTATCATTTCGGATCTAGAGGAGAGATTTTCTTAAATATTCGTGAGGAGAATACTAGGTTTAATCAAGTCTTTTCTTTTAACCTTGAGGACGGAGATTTGCCTTTTAACTGCAGTGATGAGAACAACTCATTCAAGTATACCTATGTGACTAAAGATGAGTATTTAAGCGGAAATATCAGAGAGAAAATTAGTATTGTAGACAGCTATATTGCCAGGATAAGACAGGCACAAAGGACATTTCCAGATGAACAAGAGCTGCTTTCAAATGAATTAAACCGCCTTGAATTTCAAAAGTCAGAGCTTCAAAAGGTTATGCCAAAGGAACTTGAAGCTAGCGAGATAAATGTAAGGCTTGGTGCAACTTGGATACCGGTAAAGGATATAGAACGATTCATATTTGAAACATTGCGGACTTCAGGACGGGCAAGATGGGATATAAAGGTTAAATTCTCCCATCTTACAAGCGAATGGAATGTTGAGGGTAAAAGTAAAGACCGGGGAAATGACCTTGCAGAAATGACTTATGGAACAAGTAGAGTGAGCGCCTATAAGTTGATTGAAGACGCTCTAAATCTGAAAGGAAACAAAGGTTTTTGACCAGATAGTTAATCCTGATGGTTCTAAAGTGTCTGTCTTAAATAAAAAAGAAACTATGCTTGCTGGTCAAAAACAAGAACTTCTAAAAGAAGAGTTCAAACGCTGGATATTTAACGACCAGGAGCGAAGATATGAGGCTTGAAAAGATATATAACGAGAGATTTAATTCAATCCGTAACCGTGAGTATGACGGCAGCAATCTTACACTTTGATGGAATGAGCAGTGGAATTGACCTATATGATCATCAAAGAAATGCCATCTGCAAAGGATTCTTTATGGGGAAATACACTTCTGGCACATGTAGTAGGTGCCGGTAAGACCTTTGAAATGGCAGCTAGCTCTATGGAAGCAAAAAGACTTGGGATGTGTACGAAGTCTTTATTTGTTGTTCCTAACCACTTGACCGGTCAAATTGGAAGAGAGTTTATGCAGCTTTATCCGTTTGCCAATATTATGGTGGCAGACAAGAAAGATTTTTGAACCGAAAAACAGAAAAAGATTTATCGGAAAGATTGCTGACAGGGTGAGTACGATGCAGTCATTATCGGGTCATAGCCAGTTTGAGAAAATTCCGATGAGCAAAGAGTACCAGGAAAAAGCATATTAAAGACCAAATTGATGAAATTATCAATTATGTCGAAGAGTATAAAGCATGACAAAAATCAGAAATTTTACAGTTAAAGAGCTGCAAAAAACAAGAAAGAAGCTGGAAGCAAGACTTGAAAGTCTAAATGATGATTTCAAGAAAGACGATGTAATTACCTTTGAAGAGCTTGGTGTAGACAAACTTATTGTTGATGAAGCCCATAACTACAAGAACCTTTACCTTTATACAAAAATGAGGAATGTGGCAGGCATTGGCCAGTCTGAAGCCTTTAAGTCTTCAGATATGTTTATGAAATGCCGTTATATGGACGAACTGACAAATGGAAAAGGTATCGTATTTGTTACAGGAACTCCCTGTTTCGAACTCTATGACAGAGCTTTATACAATGCAGAGGTATTTGCAGTATGAAGACCTTAAGAAAAATGGACTGGAACATTTCGATTCCTGGGCATCCACTTTTGGAGAAACGCAATCAGCTTTTGAGCTTTCACCTGAAGGAACCGGATACAGAGTTAGGACAAGATTTTCAAAGTTCTACAACCTGCCTGAGCTGATGAGTATGTTTAAGGAAGTGGCGGATATTCAAACGGCAGAAATGTTGAATCTCCCAACACCAAAAGCACACTATGAAGTAGTTAAGACAATGCCTAGTGATGAACAAAAGGACATATTAAAAGGTTTGTCTGAAAGAGCGGATAGAGTTAGACAAAGAGCAGTAGATCCTGATGAAGATAATATGCTTAAAATTACCAATGATGGCAAGAAACTGGCTTTAGACCAAAGGTTAATCAATCCTTTGCTTCCGGATAATCCAGACAGCAAGGTCAATGTCTGCGTTAAAAATGTATATTCAATATGGGATAAGACAAAAGGCAGATAAGTCAACACAGCTTCTTTTTCTCTGATATGTCTACACCAAAGGGTGACGGAGAATTTAATATCTATGATGATATAAGGAATAAGCTTGTTGCAATGGGAGTTCCAAAGGAAGAGATTGCTTTTTATCTGATGAGGCAGGTTCTGATACACAGAAAGATGAACTTTTTGCAAAGGTAAGAAAAGGAGAAATCCGAATATTAATGGGTTCTACACAAAAAATGGGTGCAGGCACTAATGTGCAAAATAAGCTGATTGCTATGCATGATTTAGATGTACCTTTGAGACCGGCAGACCTTGAGCAGCGAGCGGGCAGAATTGTCCGACAGGGAAATGAGAATGCCGAAGTAACCATCTACCGATATATTACCGAGAATACCTTTTGATGCATACCTTTGGCAGACCATTGAGAATAAGCAAAGTTTACTTTCAGATAATGACCAGCAGTTACCTGTCAGAGTTGCGGAAGATGTAGACGAAAACGCACTTAACTATGCGAGAAATTAAGGCCCTTGCTACAGGTGAGCCGAAAAATCAAGGAAAAAATGGACTTGGATAATGATGTTACAAAGCTGAAAAATGTTAGAAGCGAACTATAAGTCAAATCATTATCGCTAGAAGATAAGGTTATTAAAACCTATCCTGATGAAATTTCAAGGCTTGAGAAACTTATAGTGGCTGTAAAAATGACATTTCAAATATAGAACCGCAAGGAGATGGCGACAAACAAGTTTACTTCAATAACCATTACTGGACTAGGATAACGGACAAAAAGAAGCTGGTGAAAGGCTGCTTGAATGTATAAAAACAAATAAGGTTTAATGAGCATAAAGTAATTGGTAAGTACCGAAATATGGACTTGGAAGTGAGTTATAATTTCCTTACCAATGAGTATAACTTTAGCTTAAATGGTACCACAAAGCATTCAGGAGAATTTGGAACGAGTGCAGATGGTAATATTACGAGACTTGATAATGTCATTGAGAAAATGCCTGAAAAATTAAGGAGACTTGAAGAGGAACTGAACAATACAAAGGAACAGCTTGAAAAATGCCAAAGAGGAACTTGAAAAAGCCCTTTGAAAAAGGCAGACGAACTGAGGGAGAAAATAGCTAGACTTGCAGAACTTAATATTATGCTAGAGGCAGGAAATGAGGCTAAAAACAAAGGATATTCGATTACAGAAAAGTTAGCTGAAAAAATAGTTAAATTTATCGAAAACTATGATAATTCCTTTGAGTATGGAAGCGTAACAGGGACTATCCGGCAGGGAAGAGCATATAAGGACTGTTAAAGAAGATTATTTGAATGGTGAAGAAGGGAAATATATGAGCAAAATTGAAAAGCTTAAAAATGAAAAACATCTTCTGCACTAAAGGAGGCAACAAATATTGAAGTAGAGCTCCGTATGTGTAAAGAGCCAGGTAACATGAAATCATCTCTATGAAAAACTCAAGTGAGATTAGTCAAGACTTAGAGAGGTAACTATATTACAAAAAGACTGCTACTTTTAATCAGTAGTAGTCTTTTTATTTATAACCTTCATCAACGAGGCTGCATAATAGAAAAGAGGAGATAACTATGGAGAGAAATTTACCAGACAAGAAGGCTTTTTGCAAGATGGTACATTGAGAAAAGATTATTTCTTAAAGGATAAGGATGTAATTTTTTTCTTTCAGTATCCGGTAAAGATTTAGATAAGGTAGAAGAGATTTTTGCAGATTTTTAAGTTTAATGATGGTAAATCTCTTAAAGAAAAAGCCATTGAAATGGATACTGAAAAAGAAAATATCATACTATTATTCTCAACAGATGTTGCAAAAGAAGAATATAGGGTAGAATTTGCAACAGAACATGTATCTGAGGACTTATTAAATAGCATTGATGATATTACTGATGATATTGATTGGCATTACAGTAATGAAAAAACTATAACTGAATATGAATTGTCATTTAATACATCTTCCACCGGATTAAGGCCAGGAGACACTATTATCTATAAAGATAGAGTTTATAAGGCTGCCTGGATGGTTGATGATATTTTCAGCCCTACCGGAAGGCTTGGGCTAATTCCAGAGGATAAAAACGGCTATCAGATGGTTGTGAGGTTTATTGGAGACCATAATCTCTTTGATTTAATTGAAAAAGTCCAGGATAAAACAGCCGAAATACCTAAATATATCAGTAAAGCACTGGCTAGAGAAATAGTTGAATTTATGGAAAATTATGACAGAGCATTTGGATATACTGATGAGTTAGAGGGACAGTCCAGTAAAGAGGAATGGATAAATACAGTGCAGGAAGCATTTTCAAGAGGTGAGGGTAAAGGATATGTGGATACTGTATTAAGATTGAAGGAGGAAACTACCATAGCTATGAAACAGGCTATAAAAATTGAAACTGAGCTGATTAAATGCAAAGAAAAAGAAAATGGTAATGAGTTAGTTATTGTTCAAGAAACAGAGGAAATAGTTGAGAGATAGCTGTAGAGCAGATAATATTTAAAGGAGAAATGTATGGAAAAACTGATAATTCCAATTGTTAGCACTGTAATTGTAATTTTGATAGGAATAGTAAGCTATATTATTTTTAAGAGAATAACATTAAAAGAAAAGGAGAAGGCAAAAGCGGAGGACCGTGGAGATAGTGCCCAGGATTTTACCAATGTACTTGATATAGATTCTGATAACTCGTTACTATATACAGCTGATGATAACATATTAAGCATAATTAGAATAGAATCAATATCACTAGCCCTAATGTCAGATGCTGAAAAGAAAAGTACAGCTGAATCCCTTACTACAGCACTGGGTAAATACGGGGATGCCTGGAAATTTATAGCAGTAAGCAGACCAGTTGATACAAAGCCTTTGATTGATAAATATAATAATATGTATTCACAGGCCGACAATGATGTAAAGAAAAAATTACTAAAAAATGCTGCTAGGACAATGGAAGGGCTTTCGCTAGGAGGCGAGGTAACTGAGCGGCAATTTTACTTCATATTATGGAGTAAATATAAGGATAATGTATCAATAGGGAATTTTCTGAAGAAAAGAGGACTCTTTATAAGTTCAATGAACGAGGCAAAGGCGCAAGTAGTGATTGCGGGAAAGTCTGAAATGATAAGAGTATTTAATCTTTATTTTAATCCTTCAGCTTTAAGTTACGAGGATTATGATATTGATGATACTAGAGTAGCATTTTTAAAGTCATAGAAGTTAGCGTATATAAAAAGTTTATAAAGGAGATATAGAAAATGGTTGAAAAGAACACAGCTTTGCTTGATATAATAGCACCTGTAAATGTAAAAATTAAAAAAGACAGCCTTATTTTAGGAGAAAATACAACACAGTGTTTTGGTGTTATTAGCTATCCACAGTCTGCAAAATACGGTTGGCTGTCAGAAATAACGAATATTCCCGGCACAGTAGCATCAATCAGTTTTGAACCGGTAAATTCAGAAGAATTTTTAGAGCATCTTAATAAAAATATATCAGTCTATGCGGCTGATGCAAAAGAAGCTAAAAACGAACTTGAGAGACTTAGAGCAGAACAGGCAATGAACAGTGGAAAACAACTTCTAAAAAGAATTGATGTAGGAGGAGAACAAGTAGGCCTTGTAAGTACGGCAATTATGAGTGTTGCAAGTAATATTGAAACATTGGGCAAGATTTCACGGCGACAAAAGAGTGCAGCCAGTTTAATAAAATGTAAAGAAAGACTGCTGTCATTTAGACAGCTTGATGCCTTTTCTCAAATAAGTCCAACATCGGGTAAAAATAAGAATATTTCATCAATGATTGACAGGATTATGCCATTATCATCACTGGTATATGGTTTTCCTCATTCTCACGGTGGTTATACTGATGATGATGGATATTATCTTGGTATGGATGGAACAGGGGGACTTGTAATTCTTGACACCTGGAAAAGGTCTGGTGACAGAACCAATTCCAACATGGTAGTCCTTGGAGTTCCCGGAAGTGGTAAATCAACTGCAGTTAAGCATATAATACTTAATGAATACATGCTTGGAAAGAGAATTATAATTATTGATCCGGAGCGTGAATATAAGGAAATGTGTAAAGTATGTGGTGGTGACTGACAAATGTTGCAGGAGGTAAGGGGAAAATCAACCCGCTTCAGATAAAAGCAGCTGTTAAAGACCTTCAGAAAGATTTTGATGATGAAAATGAAGATGCTGAAGAAGAAAATACAAGTGAACTTGTAATTCATTTAAAAAATCTTGAAGTCTTTTTAGCTTATATATGAATAACCCAACGGACAGAGGCCTTGCAGTACTAAAAAGATGCTCTCATAGCACTTTTATAAAAAGATTTGGTATTGATTGAATACGGATAATAGCCGCCTATCAGCAAATGATTACCCAATAATGGAAGACTTATATAATTATATGCTGGATGAAGCTGAAAGAATGAAAAATGAAGGGGACGATGGGTTCAAAGAATATGAAGATTTAGCTAGATTGTTAGAAGATGCAGCAAAGGGTGGAGATAGTTTTCTGTGGAATGGGTATACCACTTTAAGCTCTGATGCATCCCTGGTAGTCCTAGATACAAAAGATTTACAAGACAGCTCTGAGAGAGTAAAGGGAACTGAATATTATCTACTTTCAACCTGGATGTGGGGTGAAATGAGTAAGAATCGAACTGAAAATGTAGTAGGTGTATTCGATGAAGCATACTTATTAATAGATAAAAGAGTTCCGCAAACATTAGCATTTTTAAGAAATGCCAGCAAAAGATGCAGAAAATATGAAGGTTCAATGATAATTATTAGCCATTCAGTTGTAGACTTTTTAGATGATTCTGTAAAGATGTATGGGCAAGCGTTATTAGACCTTCCAACATATAAATTTATATTTGGATGTGATGGTGAAAATCTAAAGCAGACCAAACAATTGTACAACCTCAATGAATCTGAAGAGGAATTGTTACTATCTAAACAGAGGGGGCAGGCTCTATTTTTTGCAGGCAGTAAAAGAATGCATATTGACTTCAAAATTCCTGAGTATGAAAAAGAGTATATAGGTAAGTCAGGTGGCCGTTAATAAGACTTATATGCAGCTGCATAAAGGGTGGCTGCATATAAGCAATCAAAGGTATAATAGGAGGTAATTCAAGTGAATATTGTTAACTGCTATAATAAAAATAATGATTACCATATTGACTTTAGGCAATTGTTGGAAGAAGATGAATTTGCCGAATATGAGGAAAAGCTAAGGTCTAGAAACATATCGTTTACCGATATAGCAAAAGAACCTTCATCAGTAAACGAAATTATTTCAAGAACTGTACACAACTATGTTATCAATCCGGATGAGCTAAGATATATTATCCTGGATAAAACAGTTATTCTTGATGTTTCGTCTGACAGTTTAATTAAGCTAAAGAATGCTATCAGAGAGTACGCTGTACATTTTAAAAATATGATTATAATTGAGCAGGGCGGTGATCCTATTGGAGATTTAAAAAGGGAATCTGGCAACGGTAGAAACTTTTATCTTTTCACAGAGTCAGATAGAAACAAGCTAATAAGTGATGTACTTGATAAGATTATAGAGATAGAAGATAATCCTGACGATAAAATGGCTAATAAATCGAGCTTTAATATATCTAAAAATTGATGATAGCAAGGAAGAAAAAGGAAATGCGCCAAGAGTAAAAGCAAATAAGATAAAAGCAAAAACTGCTCTTGAAGAAGATATGAATCAGAACCTGAGCATCTTCAAGAAAGCTCTTCAGGAAGAATTTGAAAAATAAGAAAGAAAAAGCTGACTGAAAAAAATTGTCAAAGGAATTAAAGGTAAAAACCGAAAAAGGAGACTGAAAAGAAGAAAAGTGAGAAGAAGCAACATAAGGAGGAGGCCTTCGAAGATATAAATAATGAGAATGAGACTGTAAAGGTGCCCAAGCTGCATTCAAATCCAGATTTGCTTTAAGCATTTACAGCCTATTGATACGGAAGCAAGAATAGAAACAAGAATAAATAGGCAGGAAGAATTGTCTGTTAAAGAGATGTTAAGGAGAGGTAATGGTCCGGGTAAAGATAAAAATATAATAAGTAATTCTGTTGATGATAGTAGAGTAAACAGATTTACGGAAGAAAGGCTTAATCAAGCAGTAAAAATGACACATCTGCTAGAAAGAAAAAGAGTTGGAATACCATAAATAACATTATCATAATCAGAGGGCTTTATGGTAATATATCGGCAACATTTCTCTCTTGTAATCGCAAATACGCTTCAAAGTAACAACGCCAGCATAGCGTATATTAATGATTCCCACTATGATTTTTATATACGGTGCAGAACTATGGTATTAAGAAAAGTGGCACTTTTTACGTACGGGATAATATAGTATTTTTGGAGAATTTTTATGACTATCCCGGATGTCAATTTTTACATAATTGATAGTAAGGAAGCGTATTATAGTAAGAAGGAGGCACTTTTAGAAAAACGGATTTAAGCCATATTATTTAGTAGTTGCAATGGTGACGCTAAGGGAATAAGTTTTCAAAAATGAAGAAGGGATGTTAAAAGCAAACGGAATTGATGAGTACAGAATGATTGTAAAGGATGTTAATACAGAGATGTATAACTTTCTTTTACAAGGAGCTTAATCCGGACAAGATAATAGAATATAAACATATAGACAATGGTCCATTTGGTTCCCTTGCCAAGAACAGCAGCATTGCAAATGACTTATATAGGATTTTTGAAGAGATTGATGAAAACAATCGAGGTGAACAGATTAGTACTTTGGAAATCCAGGAGCTTGAAGAAGACTTAGAGATTTAAAAAACAGACAGCAGAGTGAATTAAGCTCTGCTGTTTCTTATGGTTTCTCTAAAGTTAATTAAGATATCTTAATCTTAATGCAAAAGCTATCATTGTCAAGCATTTTTTATACAATGACTAGTGGTACTATGTTTTAAAGACTTTAATTTTAAGATTGGAGAGGATATGAGTAAATATAAAGGCAAATTTGACAGGCTTGAAAAGGCAATTTACCATATGATTATGGATATGGCCAGTGATATTTTCAAAATTCTTTTAGAAGAATACGATGAGGAAATATTGGAAAATCGTGACAAGCGAAGATATAGAAACATTGGACTTAGAAATCAAAATCTAAAGACTATTTTTGGGACTGTACAATATAAAAGACATCTATATTTTGACAGGAAAAAAGCTTCATATGTGTTTCTACTTGATGAAAACTTGGAGCTTGAAACGGTAGGGAATTATACCGTGAATCTTGTAGACAGAATCAAGCAGCTTGTTACGGAAGTGCCATACAGAGAAGTAGAAGAACAACTTGAAAATTTGACTAATATAAGACTGAGCCATCAATCAGTATGGAATCTTGTGCAAAAATTAGGCGGCGAAATTTATAGTGACTATGAAGACATGAAGAATAAGGAACAAAGTGGGATGATAGATACGGAAATACTTTTTGAAGAACATGATGGGGTATATTTAAAGTCTAGGGAGAAAAGTAATGATAAAGGCATTGAAGTCAAGGCCGGGACACTATATACAGGTTGGGAAAAGACTGGAGAAAATAAATATAAACTAGAAAATAAGGTTGTATTTGCAGCAGCCATATCGTGTGAGAAATTTCTTGAAATAAAAGAAAACTTGGCAGGCTATACTTATGATATGTATAAGGTGAAGCATCGGGTAATGAATTGTGATGGCGCAGGCTGGACCTTTAGAAACAGCGACCAGACATCTATTAAGCAACTTGATTTTTTCCATATAAAACAGTCCATATACATGGCTATAAATGATAAAAAAACAGATTAAAAATGTTATATGGAATGCTTATCAATAGGAATATGATAAGATGTTGGAACATATCAAGGTTATAAAAAACTGCTGTAATGATGTAAAGAGGAGAAAACGGGTAGATGACTTATATAGATATCTAAGTACACACCGTGAAGAACTTGAAAGATATAAAACAAAGCTAAAATATAATGGTAAAAAGGAGCTTAGAAATATGGGAATACAGGAAAATCAGAACTATATTCTTATTACGAAAAGAATGAAGCATAGAAGAATGGCATGGACAAAAAAGGGAGCTACGAATCTTGCACTTTTAGTTTGCGATGAAATAAACAGCAAAACCTGGAATAAGGCGGAGAGATTGATTAAGAAAACTACACTTGATGATGAAGTGCTTGTCAAGGCAACATCAAGGTCAGTCAATAAAATTAGCGGTTATTTCAATACTAATGGTGAATATGAGATAAATGATAGGATACTATTAGAAATGATTTCAAGGTTAAAAAGAGTAAGCTTTTGCTTTAGAAAAATATAGCAAATATAGCTTTTTAAGGTTGCTCAGCAACCTTATTTGTAATGCACAGAAACTTATAAAAATATTATGGATATAACATATAAATTAATAAAAAGAGCAATAAATATCTTTGACAGATACTTGATTAGATGAAAGATTTACATAAAAATCCATCAAAAACCAGTAGTAAACCATAACAAAAACAAGGAATAGAACACTGTAGACCATCCGCAAAACTGCGAACATGAATGCCCTTATGGTTTTGACAGACCATTATGCTTCCCCTGCTATAAAAAGATTCTGAAAGAAATGCGTGAGAAAAGGAAAGAAAAGAATGGGATTTGATTACTTTTATGAGGAAGAGGCAGCGCAGTTTTCCTTTTACAGAATACCGAAGATTCTGTTTACCGATTTGAGATTTAAGGAGCTGTCTCACGGAAGGTAAGGTACTTTTACGGACTTTTCCTTGACAGGGTTTCATTGTCAAGGGATAACGGCTGGATAGATGAAAATAAAAGGGTGTACATCATTTTTACGCTTGAAGCAATAAAAGAGTCTTTAGGCTGTTCCGAGAAGTCTGCCATAAAATATCTGGCTGAAATTCAAGAGTTTGGGCTTATAGAAAGAAAAAGGCAGGGGTTTGGTAAGCCTGCCCTTATATATGTGAAAAACTTTTTAGACAGCCAAAATGTACAGGAAGAGACCTGTAATAATTACAGTTCATCACCTGTAAAAAATACAGTTACAGACCTGTATAATCTACAGCCTAATTATACTAATTATAATAATACTGATATTAATGATACTAATCCTATCTTACCGGATGATGAAAGGATGAGATTTGAGAAATATCTAAAACAATAGTCTTGAGTTAGAGATTCTTAAAAAAGATTACCCTTTAGACAGTGAAGTGATAGAAGGAATTAAGGAGCTTATTCTTGATATACTCTGCTCAAAGCGTGAAACCATAGTAATCGCCGGGGATGAAAAAACTACAACTGTAGTAAAGAGTAGATTTATGAAGTTAAAAATGGAGCATATAAAGTATGTGATTGACTGTATGCGTGGAAATAAAACAAAGATAAGGAGTATCAAGCAGTATCTTCTTACGGCATTATATAATGCTCCGGCTACAATGGAGAGCTACTATCAGGCAGAAGTAAACCACGATATGGCAGAAGGAAGATTTATAAAAGGAGAAGAAAAATGGACATGAAAAAAATCTTAGACTATGCAGAGAACATAGCCGAAAACCTTGAAGGGCTTGTGTCCCTGATAGAGTGTGACAGTGAACCATTAAAAGGAGCTATTTTTGTAAATGACAGCCGTGAGGTAAGCTGCATAAGCAAGAACAGGGCACTTGAAATAACTGATGGATTTGGAAAATACAGGGAATCCGTGATGATTGGCAGTACGGACTACATCCTTATCTATGATTCAAGGGAGAAAATAGCAGTTGGAGGTGAGGCATACATACCATCAGGATATGTAATTATGAAGTCCTGTTATGGGCTTATGGAGCTTGATGAAGATGAGATTGAAGCTGTTACTGAAGCTTTAAGCTACAGGGTAAAAATGATTGCGCTTGGGAAATACAGGCTACAGGCATATCCGCTTGATTAGGGGGAATTTGACTTTACATTTTTCTCAGGGAAAGCTTAGTTACTGTATTTTTAACTGAAAGAGGTGATGAAACTGATAAATGAAGAGGTAAACAGGGAGGTCAAGGATAAGGCGGTATATGCCGCTTACAAGTTTGTGGGGGTACCTACAGTTAAGTTATTTATAAAAGCATTGAAGGTATTTCCGGGTAAACCTGTAAAAGCAATTGGGAAGAAGGTAGCTCATGGAATAGGACAAAAAATTCATCCGACGGAGGAAAAAGAAAGTCAGTAAAAACGCTTATAAGGCAGGGACAGGGAGTCACTTCCGTTCCTCTTGCAGATGAAGGGCTGAAAGACTTTCAGAAGATTGCAAAGAAATACGGGGTTGATTTTGCAGTGGTTAAGGATAAGGCAGAGTCTCCGCCCATATATACAGTATTTTTTAAGGCAAAAGATACGGATGCGGTCACAAGGATTCTTAAGGACTATTCAGACAGGCAGATAGTTAAGCCATCAGTTAATAAGATAAGCATCCTTGAGAAACTGAAGAAATTTAAGGAGATTATTGCAGCAATGCCTAAAAAGGCAGTAGAGAAAAAGAAGGAGATTTCAAGATGAATACTAAATATTTGAAAAAGCTTATCATACTTAATCTCCCCTATCTCATTATAGGACTGCTTGCTACGAATCTCGGTGAAACATGGAGGACTGCTCATGGATTGAACCTTGCAGAAAAAGTGCAGAGCCTTGTAACAGGCGGGGTGCTTACAGACGCGTTTGCAAGTCCGCTTCCAAGCCTCCACCCTGCGGACCTGTTTGTGGGAGCTCTCTGTGGGCTTATACTCAGGCTTGCAGTATATATAAGGAGCAAAAATGCAAAAAAGTTTAGGCATAATGAGGAATACGGTTCGGCAAGATGGGGCAGGCATTCCGATATTGAACCGTTTGAAGATAAGGTGTTTTCAGAAAATGTAATCCTGTCACAGACTGAGCGTATTACAATGAATTCAAGGCCAAAGGTTCCAAAATATGCAAGAAATAAAAATGTGCTTGTGGTAGGCGGTTCAGGCTCAGGAAAGACCAGGTATTTTATAAAGCCAAATATTTTGCAGATGCATTCAAGCTATGTGGTTACTGATCCTAAGGGCAGTCTTATAGGAGAAGTTGGAAATGCGCTTTATAAGAACGGATACCGGATTAAGGTGTTTAATACAATAAATTTTACAAAATCCATGCACTATAATCCGTTTGCCTACATCCATTCAGAAAAGGACATACTAAAACTGGTTACTACCTTGATTGCCAATACAAAAGGCGAAGGAAAGGGCGGCGACGAATTCTGGCTTAAAGCAGAAACCCTTCTCTATGCTGCGCTTATAGGCTACATACACTATGAGGCACCTGAGGAAGAGCAGAACTTCTCTACCCTGCTTGAAATGATAAATGCAATGGAAGTAAGGGAAGATGATGAGGAGTTTAAGAATCCTGTGGATATGATGTTTGACGAGCTTGCAGCAAAAGAGCCTGAACACTTTGCAGTAAGGCAGTATGCAAAGTATAAGCTTGCTGCCGGCAAGACTGCAAAAAGCATACTCGTAAGCTGCGGTGCAAGGCTTGCCCCATTTGACATTAAGGAGCTGAGGGATATTACTTCCCATGACGAGCTGGAGCTTGATACATTAGGGGATGAAAAGACAGCATTATTTTTAATTATGTCAGATACGGACAGCACATTTAACTTTCTTATATCAATGGTTTACACACAGATGTTCAATCTCTTATGCGAGAAGGCTGATGATGTGTACGGAGGAAGGCTCCCTGTGCATGTACGCTGCCTTATTGATGAGGCTGCAAACATAGGGCAGATTCCAAACCTTGAAAAGCTGTGGCTACAATAAGAAGCCGAGAAATATCGGCCTGTCTTGTACTGCAGGCAAAATCACAGCTGAAGGCTATATATAAGGACAATGCTGACACAATAATAGGAAATATGGATTCACAGATTTTCCTTGGCGGTACTGAACAGACAACCTTAAAAGACCTTAATGCAATCCTAGGCAAGGAAACCATAGACATGTATAACACGGGGCAGTCAAAAGGCTCACAGGAGAGCCACAGCTTAAACTACCAGAAGCTTGGCAAGGACCTTATGACAATGGATGAACTGGCGGTCATGGACGGTGCAAAGTGCATAGTGCAGGTTCGTGGCGTAAGGCCGTTTTTATCAGATCAATATGACCTGACAAAACATCCAAACTATAAATTGACTGCGGATTATGACAGGAAGAACCTCTTTGATGTGGTTAAGTACCTTGACCATAGTCTTATATTAAAAGCAGATGATGAATATGAAGTCATCGACATGACAGGGTAAAAGGCTCTTACATCCTATGCGATAAAGGCGTGGGAGTAAGGGCTTTTACTATAAATTCCCTGATTTTGGGGGAATATATGCGCGCATAGCCTGAACTTCTGCAGGAGTTCAGGCAGATAAAATAATAACTGCTCCGCTTTACGGTTGGAGGACATTTACATCACACATACTAAACCCTGTGTAGGACGAACACAGGAAATCTTATTATAGGAGGAATAATATTATGGCATTTTTAACAGTGCAGTAGGAACTTTACAGACACTTGTAGTGGCACTTGGTGCAGGCCTTGGAATCTGGGGTGCAATCAACCTTTTAGAGGGATATGGGAATGACAACCCCGGCGCTAAGAGCCAGGGAATGAAGCAGCTTATGGCAGGTGGTGGTGTTGCCCTTATAGGTACAACACTTGTGCCTCTTCTAAGGGATTGTTTGGTTAAATAACTTTACCCGGCTGCCACATTTAGAATAATATGTGAAAAAATATCGGTTTATAAAAATAAATCAACTTGCTACATATTATTCAATGTGGCAGCATCAAATTGAAAGGAGGAAACGGTTGGACATCATAATTCAGCAGATTTCTGACTCGATTAAGGAAATCCTTGTGTCAGGAATTATGGACAGCCTGACGGGCACTTTTACTGCTATGAATGAGCAGGTAGGACAGATTGCAGCTGATGTAGGGCAGACACCGGGAAACTTTCTGCCGGCAGTCTTTAACATGGTTAAAAACCTGTCGGAATCAGTAATAATGCCGGTGGCAGGAATACTCTTAACCTTCATAGCCTGCTACGAACTTATAGAGCTTATCATCAGCCATAATAACCTGGCAAACTTTGAGACCTGGTTCATATGGAAATGGATATTTAAGACCTTTATTGCCGTAGAGCTGATTACAAATACTTTTAACATTACAATGGCAGTCTTTGATGTGTCACAGCATATAGTAAGGCAGGCAGGAGGAATAATACAGGGAAGTACGGCAGTTGATACAGGCTCACTTTCTTCAATGCAGTCAGAACTTGAGGCAATGGAAGTGGGAAGTCTGTTTGGGATTTTCTTACAGACACTAATCATCAGGTTTCTTATGTATGTAATGGCTGCCTTAATCTTTGTTATAATTAACGGCAGGATGGTTGAAATTTACCTTATGGTAAGCCTTGCTCCGATTCCGTTTGCATCATTTGGAAGCAAAGAACAGAGCCAGATGGGACAGAATTACTTAAAGAGTCTCTTTGCCCTCGGATTTCAGGGGTTCCTAATCATGGTATGCGTAGGAATATATGCGGTAATGATACAGTCTGTTGCATTAAGTAGCGACATCGTTGCTTCGATGTGGAAAGTAATGGGATTTACTATACTCCTTGCATTTACCCTGTTTAAGACGGGATCGGTTGCAAAGGGAATATTACACGCAAATTAAGGAGGAGAAGATGGCAGCATCTTATATCAGTATCCCCAGGGATCTGACAAAAGTAAAAAGCAAGGTTATGTTTAACCTTACAAAAAGACAGTTAATATGTTTTGGAATGGCGGTTCTTATAGGAGTACCGTCATTCTTTTTATTAAAGGCGGCTACAGGTGTGAATGCGGCAGTTATGGGAATGATGGCAGCAATGATGCCCTTCTTTTTTCTTGCAATGTATGAGAAAAACGGGCAGCCCCTTGAAGTGATCCTCATTCACATAATTGAGACAGTATTCATAAGACCTAAGATACGCCCGTATGTTACGGATAATTATTACTCGACACTTATAAGACAGGCTGAGGCGGAAAGGGAGGTAGAAAGAATTGTTAGGCTTTCTGGGAAAGAAAAAAAGCACAAAAAAGAAGTTTGTTATGCCGGAGGGATTAAGCCCGGCAGAAAAAAAGGCGGTAATGGAAACCTTAAGGAGAAACAGGAAAGATGACGGAATGCCAAGAACTGCACAGCAGAGCATTCCTTTTGAGAGAATGTTCCCTGACGGAATATGCAGGAGCGGAGCTGATTACTATACAAAGACAATACAGTTTCAGGACATAAACTATCAGTTAGCAGAACAGGAAGATAAAACTGAGATATTTGAGGAATGGTGCTCCTTCCTTAACTTTTTTGACAGTTCGGTAAGGTTCCAGATTTCGTTCTGCAACATGGCAACTGATGTGTCTGATTTTGAAAAAAGCATAGCCATACCGCATAAGAATGACGGGTTTGATGAGGTAAGGGATGAGTATTCAGGAATCCTCCTAAGCCAGATGGAGGCCGGAAACAACGGGCTTACAAAAACCAAATACCTGACATTCGGTATAAATGCAGAGTCGGTAAAGACTGCAAAGCCAAGGCTTATACACATTGAAACAGACATAATTAATAACTTTAAGCGGCTCGGAGTGCAGGCAAAGAGCTTAAACGGCTTTGAGAGGCTTGCTGTCATGCACAGACAGCTTCATATAGGTGATGATGCAAAGTTTCATTTTGACTGGAAGTATCTTACAGGTTCAGGACTTTCAGTAAAGGATTTTATTGCGCCTAGCAGTTTTGCATTTCCTACAGGCAGGTATTTTAAAATTGGCGATTTGTATGGCGGCATGAGTTTTCTTTCAATAGATGCATCAGATTTAAGTGACAGGTTGCTTGCAGACTTCCTGTCAATGGAATCAAGTCAGGTTGTGACAATGCATATAAGGTCGGTTGATCAGAATGAGGCTATAAAGACGATAAAACATACAATAACCGAACTTGACCGTTCAAAGATTGAAGAACAGAAGAAGGCTGTAAGGTCAGGATATGACATGGATATAATTCCATCAGACCTTGCAACCTACGGAAAGGATGCGAAGGCTCTATTAAAGGAGTTGCAGTCACAGAATGAGAGGATGTTCCTTCTCACATTTATAGTGCTGAACACAGGAAAGACTAAGCAGGAACTTGAAAACAATATCTTTCAGGCGGCTTCAATAGCGCAGAAGCATAACTGCAACCTGATAAGACTTGATTACAGGCAGGAGCAGGGACTTATGAGCACCCTTCCGCTTGCAGAAAGTTTTATAGAGATTGAAAGAGGAATGACAACTTCAAGTACGGCTATATTCGTGCCTTTTACCACACAGGAACTCTTCCAGAGTGGGGATGAGGCACTTTATTACGGCCTTAATGCCCTTTCAAACAACATGATTATGGTTGACAGGAAAAAGCTTAAGAACCAAATGCACTTATTCTGAACACCCGGTTCAGGAAAGTCATTTTCAGCCAAAAGGGAGATAGCAAACAGTTTCCTTGTGACAGATGATGACATAATAATATCAGATCCTGAGTCAGAGTATTCAGCCTTAACATCAAGGTTTGGAGGTCAGGTAATTAAGATAAGCCCTACATCGGAGCATTATATTAACCCTATGGATATAAATATGAACTATTCTGAAGATGATAATCCGGTTGCCTTAAAGGCAGACTTCATACTATCCCTCTGTGAACTGATTGTGGGAAACAAGGACGGACTGAGACCTGTGGAAAAAACAGTAATCGACAGGTGCATAAGAAAGATTTACCGTAAATATTTTGAGAATCCATTGCCTGAAAATATGCCTATATTAGAAGACTTGTACAGGGAGCTTTTAGAGCAGAACGAACCTGAGGCAAGGCAGGTAGCAACTGCACTTGAAATCTATGTTTCAGGCTCATTAAATGTATTTAACCACAGGACAAATGTTGAGCTTACTAACCGCCTTGTGTGTTATGACATAAAAGAACTTGGAAAGCAGCTTAAAAAAATAGGCATGCTGATAGTCCAGGACCAGGTATGGGGAAGGGTTACTGAGAACAGGAGCAGGGGAAAGTCCACAAGGTACTATATGGATGAAATGCACCTTCTTCTTCGTGAAGAACAGACTGCGGCATATACGGTTGAAATCTGGAAGCGTTTCAGAAAATGGGGAGGGATTCCTACGGGAATTACGCAGAATGTGAAGGATCTTCTATCTTCAAAAGAAGTGGAGAACATATTTGAAAACTCTGACTTTATCTATATGTTAAACCAGGCATCAGGCGACAGGCAGATTCTTGCAAAGCAGTTAAACATAAGCCCACACCAGCTCTCCTATGTTACACATTCAGGAGAAGGTGAAGGGTTATTGTTTTATGGAAATGTCATTCTTCCGTTTGTAGACAGATTTCCTACTAATACGGAACTCTACCGTATTATGACAACAAAACTTCTTGAGGCATCAGACATAAACAAGGGGCAGACAGCATAATGACTGCCCTTTAGGAAGGATAACTTATGAATGCTAATAAAAGTAAAAGTTTTTATAGAAAAATCAGGAATGAAAAGAAAAGCTTTTAACCCCTGATGGAAATAAAAACAAAGAAGAGCTAAAAAAGAGGGTAAGATAAAAATAGCAGGTTATACTGCGGTATCAGAAACCGTTAGAAAGTCAGTAATAAGAAATGAAGATAACAACAGCGGAACAGACAGTCTTAGTACAGGGCTGTCTTTGGCAGAATCCACGGTAAGTAAGCTAAGGATAAGCAGAAAACCTAAAAAATATTCCGATAAGTTTCATAAAAAGAACAGATGCAAAAAGGCTTATAGGAAAACCAAAGATAAAAGAAACCTAGAAAGGGCTGATGAAAAAACACAGTCTGAGAATGTAAAAGCAGCAAGAAAGAAACAGATGGCAGTGAATTTTTATAAGGAATCTGCTAAAAAGACAAGGGAGAATGCACGAAAGGCAGGGAATACAGGAAAAAAGATTGCGGATAAGACAAGTGACATTTTAGGAAGCGTTGCAAAAATGGGTCAGAAATTCCTTGAAGAAAATCCTCTCATTCTAATATTGGCTGCCACTACACTCCTATCGGTAATCGTGGTTTCTGGAGCGTTTACATCCTGCTCCGCTTTTGGGGGAGGCATTAACAGTGGTACGGTTGCCACTTCATTTACTGCAAAGGATAATGACATAAAAGAGGTTGAAAATAACTACATTTCCCTTGAAAAAGAGCTACAGGAGAGAGTAAACAGGATTGAAGCGGACAATCCCGGATATGATGAGTATAACTATTCACTTTCAGAAATATCACATAATCCATTTGAGCTTGCAGCCCTTCTTACCGTACTGTATGAGAGTTATACGCCTGCTGAAGTACAGTCCATGTTAACTACGGTTTTTGATTATCAGTATAAGCTTGAATTAAAAGAAATAACTGAAAAAAGGACTAAGACTGAGACCAGAACCGGTGAGCGGTGGGTATCAGATGGAGTGGTGGATGGAAAGGAAACAGGACATACGGAATCATATGAATATGATGTTGAAGTTGAGTATGATTACCACATTCTTAATGTAACTCTGGAGAATAAAAGCATATCAGCAGCCATAAGTGCTTTAAGCCTTAACAAGAATCAGATTGAAAGATATAACATCCTTATGGAAACAAGGGGAAACAAACCTGAGATTTTTGCAGGAAATGTATATGCAAATCCTGAAGTATCTAAGGAATATGAAAGCTATGCAGTTCCGGGAGAATACCTTACAGACAGCCAGTTTGCAAAGCTCCATAATGAAGCAAAAAAATATCTCGGATATCCTTATGTTTGGGGTGGAGCCTCTCCTGCCACAAGCTTTGACTGTTCAGGTTTTGTAAGCTATGTGATAAACCATAGCGGAAATGGCTGGAACTACGGACGGCTTACTGCAAACGGATGGAAGAATGCAACCTTAAGGGTGTCAGAGACTGATGTGAAAGCAGGCGACCTGGTATTCTTCCAGGGAACCTATAACACAGCTGGTGCTTCCCATGTGGGGATTGTGGTTGATCCGGTAAAGAAGACAATGATTCATTGCGGCAACCCTATACAGTATGCTTCCTATGACACCCCATACTGGAGGGCTCATGCATACTGCTATGGCAGGATTAAGTAAACATAAATATAAAGAGGTCACTTTAGGGTGGCTTTTTGCTGCAAAGATAAGGGAGGAAATATATGTATGCAAGATTAGACAGGTTGAGGGCAGAACTTAAGAAGGCAGTTATAAAGAGGGATGCAGCTGAAGAAAAGGTACAGCAGATAGAAGCAAAGCTGAAGGAAGAGGAAAATAGGCAGATAGTCTGCAATGTTGCTTCCTATAATATGTCCCCTGAACAGCTGGCAGAGTTTCTTAAACTGGTTAAGGATGGGAAGCTGCAGGAGATACTAAACGGAAATGTACCTATGCCTGTTAGCATAGAAACGGATAAGTCAAATATTGATGATGAGAAACCGGAAAATGATATGGAAAAGAAGACAGTTTTTATAATGAGGAGGATATTTTAGATGAAGAAAATGACTGATAACAAGAAAAAGATTGCAGCAAAATTTATGGGTGCCTTAATGATAGGCACCTTAATTTTTTCAGGAGCATTCCTTGTAACAGCTTTTGCACAGAGTGGTGAAACTGCCACAGAAAGTGAAATTAAAAAGTAAAAGAAAGTGTAATTAAGGATATTGATACAAAAAGGCTCTAAAAATGAAAGAAACTAAGACAAAAGAAAATGAACTGCAGAAAAAGCTGAGGAAGAGCACTTAGAACCACTTTCACTCCTAATGGCAATATGAACATAGTGGATGATTACGGTTCAGCCAAACCTGCAGGAAAGCAGTTTATTACGGTAACTACAAAATCAGGCAATTATTTTTACCTAATCATTGACCGTGATGATAAGGGAACTGAAACAGTACATTTTCTAAACCTTGTAGATGAAGCCGATCTCCTCACTCTTATGAAAGATGAAGAAGTGAAATCTTATATGGAATCAAAAGGAATGACAACAGGAAATAAGCAGGATGAAGGGGCGGAAAAGCCTGAAGACTCAGAAACAAAAACGGATGAAAATGATAGCAATACTGATAAAAAGACAGATGAAAATGCTGCTTCAGAAGCTGCAGAACCTGCTTCTGAAGAAAAAGGTAAGAATGTAACAGGGATAATGGCAGCAATATTCATCCTTGCCTTAGCAGGTATAGGTGGCTTTATATACTTTAAGTTTAATAAGGGAAAGAAAAAGAAAGAGCTCCCTGATCCGGACGCAGATTACCCTTATGAGGATGAAGATTACCTTGCTGATATGGACATTGAAGAAGATGTCACGGAAGAAAATGAAGGCATCACAGATGATGACATAAATGATGATTTGGACTATCAGGATGAGTCGAAAGGAGAATAAAATGGCATCAGACAGCAGATATATTGAGTATGTCAAAGGGGTGAAAGATATAAGAACTTTAAGGAAAAATTTATCTACCAAAGAGTCCATAATTACAAAATTAAAAAGCCTTAAGGGAAAGGAATTTAACCTGCTGATACCCATAAAAGAAGGTGCTGCGGATGAAAAATAACATAGGACATAAAAAGTCCGGTTATAATAATTATGATAAATTCAGCCTTAAAGAGGTGGCAATCCGTATGGTGGAAATGCCGCCTCTTTTAAGTGACATACCTTTTAATGGACCGGAAGAAGCAGCAAAGGCAATGGCAGACCTGCTTAAAGATTATGACAGGGAAGTATTTGCTGTTGTGAACCTTAGGACTAATGGGCAGCCTATAAATATGAACATAGTCAGTATCGGACACTTGACAGTTCTTTAACCAATCCGAGGGAAATACTAAAAAGTATGGTGCTTTCAAATGCCTTTGCGGTTATGCTCTTTCACAACCATCCTTCGGGAAACCTTAATCCGAGCAGGGAAGACTTTATTATAACAAACAAAATGAATGATATCTGCAACCTGATTGGGATAAAGCTGTGGGATCATATAATAATCGGTCCGGGTGATGAATTTTATTCGTTTCATGCTGAAAGCAAGATGCCGGTGTCTTCATTAAAGATTAAAACTAATTCAGAGGATCTTCATCTTGTAGGAGTGAAGGTTGCTGAACAGGGTGTGAATGAGGTTAAAGATGTTTTAAAACAAAATTCCACAATTACAGAGCAAACACCCGGTATAGAACAATCAGAACTAACATTAAGCGAGCAGTTCATAAAAATAAGGGAATCGTCAGGAATGAACCGAAAGGAGTTTGCAGAGTATCTTAATATTCCATACAGGACCATGCAGGAGTGGGAATTAGGTCGAAGGGCTATGCCAAAGTATGTGCTGGAATTGATTGCCTTTAAGGTAAAGCAGGAACTACTTCCTAAGGCAAGGGAAGCCCCAAAGAAGGATTCTGTCATCGAAAAGATACAACACAGGCAGAAAGAAAATAGCCTAAAGATAAACAAGCTAAAGGAAAAACGTTCCAAAGAGGCTAAAAAACAGGAATTAAGATAAGATACATAAATATCTTGAGAGGAGAATAAGAAAATGTTACAGGAAGAATTTAACAATATTGTTACAAATCAGATGAAGAAATGCTGGGAAACACTTTTTAATAAGGGTAATGAATATGCCACAGTTGGAAATGACAGACTTTTACATTTTAAGAAGGCTGCCGCTGTTATGGAGTCCACACTAAAGGCAGCACTCTTTGGAATGCTTTCAAAGCACCTGATATCACTCTCTGATATGTGCATGGATAAAAGAAAACACCCTAAAGAAGTCTGGAGTGAGAAAATAACGGACAGCATAAATTATCTCCTGATTCTTACTGCAATAGTTGAGGAGGAACAAATTGAACAGGATTGAGGTAAAGATATTAAACAAAGAGTCAATAGATCAGGCAGAGAAACTGATGGTATGTGCAGCAAGGCTTACCCAGAGAGGACATCAGATTTCCTGCCTTGATGACTTTATTAAGCTTTATGAAAAGCCATATAAGAGGCAGACAGTTGCTAACCTTGTGAAGCTTTCCACATACCACGATACAGAAGTTTGGGATAATAAACATTGTGGTGGTAGGTGCTTCAAGAAGGTTCCTCACACAGATTACAAGGCATCAGAATGAAGTAAAGTATATGTCAGGAAGCTTGCAGTACAGCGACTATTCAGAAGTTGAGGACTTTGTAATACCGTATGATCTTATGGGCACGGGAAAAGAGACAGAATACTTAAAGCAGTGCAGCCGTACAATGAAAGAATATCAGGAACTGATTAATGCCGGGGTTGATAATGATTCGGCAGGCTACTGTACTCCAATGGGAATGAGGAACATTCTGCTAATAAGTGCCACACCATACCAGTGGAAGCACATGATACACCAGAGGGTATGCAGGAGAAATACAAAAGAGACAAGGTATGTGATGCTAAAAATATGGGAACAGTTAATCATCCAGAATGCTGAACTCTTCTATGACTGCGGACCATTCTGTATGAACGGTGGATGTGAGGAAGGCAGGATGACCTGTGGGAAAAGCATCCCTTCCGGCCTCTCTCCTGATGAAATAATCAGGATAGATTTCCCCAAATTGTCTCAAAATATAATTCTGGAAGGTGATGAAGATGAAAATACAGCTCATTGATTTGGGTGGAAGGATGCCAGAGAGGGCTCATGACAATGATGCCGGTGCTGATGTATTTGCTCCTGATGATGAAACTATATCTCAAGGAGAGATACTTAAGATTCCTTTGGGATTCGGGCTTAAGATACCGGATGGCTTTGCAGGATATATATTCCCAAGAAGCGGACTAAGCGCTAAGGGAATAGTCTGTGAACTGCCTCCAATTGATTCAGGCTATACAGGGGAAGTCCATGCAGTTGTATCAAATGTTGGAAACTGTGAATATCAGATTAAGGCAGGCGATAAGATCGGGCAACTTGTAATCATCCCTGTGCTGATACCTGAGTTTACATTTGAAACTTTGGGAAAAAGAGGAACAGATGCCTTTGGTTCAACAGGAAGATAAGTGAAAATTTATCATTTGAACTAAATATTTGAACTACACATTTGAGCCAACTTTTGGGAAAGGAAAACAAAAAAATGGAAAAAGCAAAGACAAGGAAAATTAAAAATGGGATGAAGTTAATGGAGAAACTGAAACAGAAATATCTGATGGAATTATCTATGTTCCTGATGAAACAGCCGGTGCAGGGCCTTCAATCAGCAGGAACCCAATGCGTGGCATTGAGGATATGGTTGAACAGAATGACAACAACTTTGACGGAATAATAAACAATGTTAAATCTGAAGCAGATACAGTGAGGTTAGAACTTTCAGATGATGACAAGAAGTCTGTGCTTGAAAAGTTAAAAGAACAGAGCAAAACACATTAAGCATCCAAAACCCAGTGCCGGAAAAATATACCTGCAAGTAAACCATTTAAGGAATTATGCCCCTATAGAGGAAACAGGGAATGGTAAACAGGACAAAAAGAATTGACCTCAGAGTCACGGCAAAAGAACTTAACCTGATCCGCAAGCGTATGGAAGAAGCAGGGATATCAAGCCTTACATCTTATATGATAAAGATGGCAGTTAACGGATATGTGATTGTGCCGGATTTTTCCGACTTAAAAGAGATTTTAAGGCTGCTTAGGATATCAGGCAACAACCTAAACCAGTATGCAAAAATGGCAAATGCAACAGGAAGTATTTTTAAAAGTGATATTGATGAATTAAAGAAAAGCCAGAAAGAAATTTTGAAAGAAATGAGAAATGTGTTGGATAAACTGACAGCGATTATGTAAGGCAGGTGGTAAAATGGCGGCAACAAGACTGATAGCAATGCATCAGAATAAAGGCAGGAGCATAATGCAGTGCTTAAAGGACAGAACTGATTATGCAATGAATGGGGCAAAGACGGATGAAGGCAAATATATTTCTTCATACGAATGCACTCCTGAACTTGCCGATTTGGAATTTGCCCGGGCAAAGAATGAATATCTACATAAAACAGGGCGAAGACCTAATGGTGATGTGATTGCCTATCAGATCCGCCAGTCCTTCAAGCCGGGAGAAGTTACTCCTGAAGAAGCCAACGAAGTAGGCTATGAAACAGGAATGCGTTTTACCAAAGGAAGGCATGCTTTCATTGTTGCCACCCACACAGACAAAGCCCATATACATAACCACATCATTTTTAATTCCACAGCCATAAACTGCGACAGGAAGTTTCGTGACTTCTGGTTTTCAGGACTTGCATTGCAGAGGCTTAGCGACATTATCTGCATAGAGCATGGGCTTTCCGTCATCCCAAAAGATAAACCGGACGAGAGAAAGCGGAGGATAAAATATCCTAAAAGGGTTAGTCTAAGGGACATAATCCGTGAGGATATATTAAAATGCCTCAGGCAGAATCCTGATGATTTTGAAAAACTGTTAAGGCTTCTCCGTGAAGAAGGATATGAAATCAAACAGGGAAAGCATACAGCAATCCGAGGAAAAGAACAGAAACGCTTTATAAGGTTTCGCTCACTTGGAGAAGACTTTTCAGAAGAAAACCTGAAAAAAGTGATTGCCGGAGAAAAAGGCTTACCTGAGATAAATGAAAATACATCTGCTAAAAATGCACCACAAACAGCAGAGCGAAAGCTTGACCTTATAGTTGACATCCAGAAAAAGATGGCAGAAGGAAAGAATGGAGGCTATATCCGGTGGGCTAAAAAATACAATGTAAAACAGTTTGCAGAATCCATACTTTTCTTACAGAAGCATAACATCAGGGACTTAGAAACACTTAACAGAATGGTTGATGAAAGCTCCGCTAAGTACAATGAACTGCTTAAGACTATTAAAAATGCAGAAGAAAAAATGGCTGAAAATAAAATAATCAAAACAAGCATTATCAACTACTCGAATACAAGGGACACTACATTGCTTACAGAAAAATCAGGATACAGCAAGAAATTTTTATGAGGCACACAGGATGAGATTACACTCCACAAGCAGCCAAAGAAACATTTTCAAAATTTCCTAAGAGAAAAATCCCAAATGTAAAAGATCTAAATGAAGAATTTAACAGGCTGCTTTTAGAGAAAAAAGAAGCCTATAGCGAATACAAAAAAATGAAAAAAGAAATGAGGGATTATCAGATAGCAAAACAAAATGTGGATATGTTTTATGCAAATGAAAAGAATCTCAGGGATGAAGAAGAGCTAAAGAAAAAGAGGCAGACACAGAGATAGGAAGGCAGGGCAACCATCAGAATATAAACAGGTGGCTGCCCTCTTCTTTTATATTTTCAGCTTGTAAGAAATTTTTCAGCACTCACGAAGTGAGGGTGTAGCTTGACATCTTAGATGTCATTTTAAGGGGATTGGGGATGTTCCCCAACAAGCAAAAATGTGCTCGTGTGTGTACGAGGGCACTGTTTGCCAACTTTGTACCGAATTCGGTACAAAGTTGGTTATACCTAAAAAATAGTAATACCGAATTCTTCGGAAAATCTTGATTTATCAATGATTTCTCACTAGAAATTCGGTATAACTATTTTGTGCTTGTCAGTGTGGCAAAGGTAATAATCCGTCCAGCGACACTAAATTTCGGTATAACTTTTTCGCATTACTGCTGTCAAAAAGAACTATCAAAGAGCAGTTCCTTCCATGTTTTATTTTAAGCCATAAAGTCTTTTTAGTGTTTCTTCATCCTCAACTTTGTAAGTTGTTTTAGATATTTGCTCTGTTGGGGATGTGCTGCCAATTGCTTTTTCAATAGCCTTTCTCTTTGTCTCCGTATCAGCATAAGCATAAACCAAAGTTGTAGTAAACTGTTTGTGTCCAAGCCATTGTGAGATAAGTGTAAGATCCATTCCATGCTGATACAAATGCATAGTTCTGGAATGTCTCCATAAATGTAGGTGTACACTCTCAGGCACCTCATTACATTCTTTTCGCGCCATTTCAGCATATTTATTCATTCTGACTCTAATAGTATCATCACAAATCTTTTCAATAACACCATGGCGAACAGAATAAAAAATATAGTTCTGTGATTCCCAGGTTTCCCCTGCATGAAATTCTTAAGATGTTGGACAGTACTTTCCATTAGTGGAACTATACGTACCTTATTGCCTTTCCCGTGAAGCTGTATACTGGATGTTGAGCTCACTTTAACTTCACAGATTTTTGCATTTATGATTTCCTGTATTCTTGCACCTGTATCATAAAGCAGAACCATAAAAAACTGGTCTCTTAATCCTATCCTAGTTTTAGGATCTGGCATTCTTAAAATAGTCTCCACTGCAAACTCAGACATATATTCTACTTTTGAAAAAGGGTTATCTCTTTGGATCTTTATTGTTGAAATCTCACCCATTAGAGATATATATTCAGGATGAACCCCAGATGCATATGAAAGAAATGACTTGATGGCTGCAAGCCGATTGTTTCTTGTGGCAGGAGAAAACTTTTTCTCTTCGGTGAGATGAGCAAGGAATGCGTTGACCGTTTCTTTATTGATCATTTCAAATGTTACCGACATGTATGATATGTGCCTTTGATTAGAAATGTATTCAAGTAGCTGATTAAGGGAAATCCTGTAATCAATTACCGTATTCTCACTTACGTTTCGTTGCACGAGAAGGTATATCGTCAAAAAATTTCTAAACAAGGTAAGCAGCTGTACATCCTTTACTCTTCCCACGGCTCTACCTCCGGAATCATTGCATTTAGATGACTCCAATCTACTCTGGCAGATTTCGTCAGATTTTCTGGTAAAAGATGAATGTAGTATGCAGTTGAACTGATATTCTTATGCCCCATGTAAGCCCGAAGATAAGGAAGACGAGAATTGATGTCTGTTTTTTCACCTAACCATTTATTCAGAACTGCTGTTGCGAATCTATGCCGTAAATCGTAAACTCTAACTGCAGGCAATAGTTCTTTGGGTATGTCTGGGCGAGACGCTGCATAGAACTTTTTAAACCTGTAGGCCATTTGAGTGGCAGTGTGCAGACCGCCGCTATTGGTTGGATACTCACTTTCCGGAAAATTTTAAAATCTCTTCATTGCATATTTTCTTGCCAGTGTAAGCATTTCATCTGACATGACAATAGTTCGGCTTCTGTTCCATTTGGAATTAATTACTCTTATTTCACCAGTATTTAGATCTACATTTATGCGTTTTAAGGTTCTGCTTTCCTGTGGACGCAATCCACATGTATATCTCAGCCTGAAATATGTACAAAATTTCATCTGTTCAAATACAGTGCCACATTTATTACAGTCAGCTTCACGAAAGAAGGCTTCCAGTTCTTCGTCATTGAAAATGTAAGGTACAAAGATAGTTTTCCCATTTAGCATGCTGGTTGGAGGAATATATGATTCTGCCAATAGCTTTCGATATTCTGTTAATGTTCTCAAAAATGCAACTCTCACATATGCAACATTTCTGTATGTGAATCAAGAGCATTTTTATCCACCCAGCGTTATTGATTGAGTGATTAATTCCCGCATCAGGAAAGCTTTTCCGCACACACACTGTCAGCGATTTTTGTTCTATCCAGATAGGTGTGCTCGCAATGATGTGTTGCTACCTTAAGTTCGATTAGACATTCCATATCGGCAGCCATCTTACTTTTAAATACATGATTCATTAGCAAAACTCCTTTCTGGCAAGTGGAATACCGTCGAAAGCCAAAGCACATTCCTTTAAATTAGATGTATCCAGAGAAAGATACTGTCTGACAGAATCTACGTCACTATGCCCAAGTATCTGCGCTATTTCTGTTGTAAGACCTCAGATACCAGAAGCTTTTTATGAGTCGTCTCGCAGCCCGTGAAACTTTTCCATCAGCGCCTCGACGCTCAATACCGGCTCTTCTTTCATAGCGTTTGAACATATCACCTATAGCGACAGGATCTACAATCGCATAACAGGGAGGATTAATTCGTAGAAACAGCTCGGGATTTTCAGAGGCTGGTCGGGCATTCAGTATATAATTCCTGATAGCTTTTGTCTACAGTCTGACATCATTAATTGATGTAAAGTTTTTTTCATTTGATGAATGGATTTTAGAAAACAGGCTGACCGGATGGGCGTTATTAGTCAGCACAGTTGCTTCTGTTACATGATATCCCTTTTATAAATGTTTTTCTTGGCAGTACTTTCAGAACCGTCACGCACTAAACAGAGCGATTCAAATTTATATCCGCCGGGTTTTACAACATCGCTGTCATCAATGTGTACCACGGGATGTTCAGGGCACCATTTTTTAACAGATAAAAAGATAAGAGTTGAGAGCGTATGCCGGTATGCCTTTTGCAAGGTGGTTAGAAAGCCTGTCCACGACATTGATTTTTCTGGATGGTTAGTGAAGTTTGTTGGCTATGTATGTCAGTAGGCAGCTTCCTGATGCTAACATGCTACAATTCATATCAGTTTATGAACTTTCTTTCGGGCTTGAAAGATTTTTTTGAAATTTTATTTGAAAAAGTTAAAATTTCCTCGTTTCATTTTATAAGTATTTGCGTGTAAATTAACCATAGGGAGTCCTCCCTAATTTTGTTTAGTATGTTGTGCTGATTAAATTATACATCAAAAATGAGAAGGATCTCTTATATTTACAGTATTTTTGAGAATATTGATTAATAAGCGGTTGGTTAAATATAGTTTGTGGATAAAATGGATAAAATGCGGAAACTCAAGAAGAAGACGGGTATTGACAAACGGGACGAAAAAGCATAGACTATAAAAAAACATATCAATCATTTTTAAGTGGGGGGGGTTGAGCACCTGCCTATGTTGAATCATAGGTGTTCTTTAGTGGAATGCAGAGAATGTATTAGGTTTGAACATAACAAAGGTTGTGTGAAAGGGCTGTTTTAAGTAATTCCGTTCATGGAGACCTTTTACCAAAACACAATACTGTTGTTCCTATTCTACAAAACCATATAATTAGAGAGAAGTGGAGTTGAATCTGTTTTTATCCGCAAATAATCAAGAGACGGAGGGGAAACGGTAATAAGGTTGATGTGATGTTTGCCTTACTCCTAGGATATGTTTTCTCTCCTACATACAGTCCACCGAAAAAAGCAATGTTACTCAGAGTAGACCGTGTTATTAAGCCACATTGAGTTCTTAAATATGAATATTTAATTGAAGTTGAAGATTGAGTTTTTGCTTTGGAATTGTCGAAGAGCAACGACATAGCTGATGTTATTAAAGTGATTTGCATAGGAGACAGTTTGAAATTGGTCGCTGATTTATTATATGATTGCGAAGTAGAAAACGCACAAATAGATTGAATCAAGCAGATGTCAAAAGTGTTCTTTTCATTTGCGGAGTCTCTGTAGTATGTGAGTTACCTATGATGTCATTGATTCAGACCATATATTGAGATAGTCATCTCTATAATTGTCTAGGAAAAACGAATTATAAAACAACCGAACCCAATATACCACACGAGGATAATATCAGAGATTAAATAAGGAGTAATACTATTAAATGGGCGAAAGAAAATGTAAAGCTTGTTTATACAAAACAGATGATGTGCAGTTGGAATCTAGCTCGTTTATTTGTCCTCACCAGGACAATATTTCTCGTATAACTGTATAAGCCGAATTCAGAATTTATCGGATAACGGCCAGTCTAAGAAACTCTGAATTTGAAACTGAGTTTTATAAGAAGATAACTGATGAAAAGTATCTGAGTGATATTAGAGCCAGTCAAGATAAATACAAATTATCTGAAGCAATTATTTGTGGGGAAACGAGAATTGCTGGCAATACCGTTCTTGTTGGTGCTATGGATAGTCGTTTTATGATGGCGAGCATGGGTTATGTTGTTGGGGAGATTATTTGTCATCTATTTAAATGTGCGATAAAGAAAAGGCTTCCTGTCGTTATTTTCTGCTGCTCGGGTGGTGCGCGTATGCAGGAGGGAATTATATCCTTGATGCAAATGGAGAAAACGGCGGCTATGGTGAAAAAGCATAATGATTCTGGACTCTTTGTATATATCAGTTCTAACAACCAACAATGGGTGGTGTAACGGCCAGTTTTGCGACACTTGCAGACATTATAATTGCGGAAAAGGGAGCAATGATAGGGTTTGCTGAGCGCGGGTAATCGAGCAAACAACAGGAAAAAAACTACCAAAAGGTTTTCAATCTGCAGATTTCCTGAAAGAGTGTGGATTTGTGGATGCAGTGGTCGGAAGAAATGATATAAAGGAAAAAATTGCGTCTTAAACCTACAATAAGACATTCTTTAAAGTCGATTGATATTATGAATATTGAGATGCCGGTAGAAACATATAAGACACCTCGAGTTCGAACGCCTTGGGAAATGGTAAGGCTTGCAAGAAGCAAGAAAAGGCCTACAAGTCTGGATTATATTGATAAATTATTCCCAGACTTCTTTGAATTGAGTGGAGACCGGATTGGTGGCGATGATCACGCTGTGGTTGCTGGACTTGCAACATTTTATGGTCTTCCTATAACCGTTATCGGACAGCAAAATGGAAAGAAAGATACAGAGGATGCGCTTTATAGAAATTATGGGATGCCATCGCCCAGCGGATACAGAAAAGCATTACGATTAGCAAAACAGGCAGAAAAATTTGGACGTCCCATTATCTTTTTTGTAGATACTATAGGGGCTGCTTGTGATGCAGATGCTGAACGCCAAGGGCAAGGTACTACAATTGCAATGATGCTATACGAAATGAGTACAATTAGGGTTCCTGTCTATTCTGTTATTATTGGGCAGGGTGGAAGTGGCGGAGCATTAGCTTTTGCTGTGGGGAACGAGGTTGATATTCTTGAAAATGCTGTATATTCAGTTATTACCCCAGAAGGATATGCGAGTATTGTATGGAGAGATGCTACTAAAGCCGCAGATGCTGCTGAATGCATGAAAATGACAAGTACGGATTTGTATGATCTAAATATAGTAGATAAAGTTATTAACGAGAAATTACCAGTTACAACAGATGGGATGGATCAGGTTTGTTGTGATATTAGATCATCTATTTATTCATTTATTGTTGCCAATAAACGTAAAAGCAAGAAGCGTATTATCAAAGAACGATTTGAAAGGTTTTCTCGGTATTGAGTTGTTTGTGCCTATTTCAGTAACTTCTAAAAATGGACTTCTGTTTTCAGCAGACTAATATTCTTATTTAAGCCATAGGCAACAATGTAGGCGAGTGTGAAATTATGAATGGAATGAATTGGATAAAGACTGAATCGAATAGTGTGTTTATATTTGCAATTTGTTTGCTTTGAAGAGAAAAAGGATAATGGTTGCTTATCATTAAAAAGTATATTGCAGACACGAATATATTGACTAGAATACAATTGTGGTGAAAATTAAAAGTCCACTCGACTGAGCTAGGGAATTACTGGTGAGTATAGTCGGCATAATTGATGGGAAAAACAGTTATATGTAAGACTCAAGCTTTATATGGGAAATAAGTCCGATTAATTTTGGATATGATTCATATATTTTTATATTAATAAAAGGAGGTAGAATATGAGAGAGTTTAATATTTCTAAAGTTGAAGAAGTAGAAGTAGTAGATTTTGAAATGTCAGAAATAGAAGAAGTTATCTGCGCAGGAATCGGCGGAACAGTTTGCGGATGCTAGTTAGTTAAGCATAAGTACAACAAGTTTCATTGGTGTTTGAATTAATCGACTTATTTCAATAATTTTAGGTAACATTACGCAAATTTTTCAGTGCGTAGGTTATGTTGTGGATTCTGTAGTTACCAGCGGTCGGTGATACAGGTACCACCGACCGCTTTGTGTAGTGCAAATCGGTCACTGAAAAATAAGAAAATGTGGGATTTATTTTTATGAAACTTGCAATTATAAATGGGCTAGAAGACTCATCTAGAGACTTATTGGTCATAGAAAATTTACTTATGAAGTTAGAGAATTTAAATTACGATATAAAAAGAAATTAAAAATATAGAACTTACAAGCTGTGTTGCTTGTACTGGTTGTTGGATAAAAACACCAGGCAAGTGTTTGATAAATGACTCAGGGCATTTTTTGTCATATATTTACAATAGTTACGATATAATTATTTTTATTTTCATATATATATTTTGGGTCATATTCACCCTTGATTAAGTCTATTTTAGAAAGGTTAATTCCTAACATTTTACCCTATTTTGAAGATAGGGATGGGAAGATGTTTCACTCTCTAAGAAACAGTAAATATCCCCATTGTATTTTTATAGGTGTAGATAAATTTTTTCTAGCCAAGTGGAGCTAGACATATTTGAAAGACTAGCATGTGTCAACACCGTAAATATGACTGGAAGAACAAAACACCATCATTTGATTTTTAGACTTGGTAAATCCTGAAGAGGATGCAGAAAAATTAAAAGGCTTTTTGAAGGAAGTGAGGACTGAATATGAAGATTCACATTGTAAATTGTAGTCATAAAGCTAAGAATGGGAATTCCAAGTATTTGACGGAAGAGTTTGTGAAGTTATTAGACTTCCAAGATTTGAAAGTAACATATTCTTTCAGTAAGGGACAAAGAAATTCCTTTATTCAGATATTTTAGAGTCAAATTTTTGATTTTTTCAAGTCCTGTTTATGGGATTCCTTTATCTTCTTTGAGTTTAAATTATCTTATCGAGCTGAGGTTAAATTTTAAGGATTCAAGTCTTGAGGAATTATTGCATTTTCAAATTCTGGCTTTTATGAGGCTTCTCATAATGAGTTGAGCCTTAAAATCTATGAGGTTTTTTAAAAATAATATTCTTTTATTTGGGCGGTCTAGGACTTGGAGCGGGGAAATATTGAAGCTACAAGGAGGTTTACCCAATACATTCTGACTTGAAAAAGGACATTTTGAGAGCTTTAATATTTATTAAAGATTGTATGGTCACTAAAAAGCCCCTAAAAAGAGAACCTTTTATCTAGTTCCAAATATAAGCAAGAAGGCTTATTTAAAGATTTCACACTCCTATTGGGACGTATGGGTTAAATAAAGATAATATATTAGCAAAATACGAGGAGGAAACCGTGGAATACAAGGATAAGATTATTTTGTTACTGGTGGTGGTTCTGGCATAGGTAGGGGGATTACTGAAACTATCTAAATAAGGGTGGCAAAAGTTATTATTACATATAATGAAAATAATACTGGATACTAAAGAATTAAAAGAAATTTGGAAGGATCAAATCAGAGGGGAAAAGTGAATAATTCCAGCCAAGAGAAATTGAAGCTTTTTATGGCTACAATTGAAGGTGTTGATATATTAGTAAATAATGCTGGAATAATTCATGATCAAATTTCAATTTTTATAAATTATGAAGATTGGCAGTCTGTGCTTGACGTAAACCTAACAGGTTCTTTTCTTTACTGTAAGCATAGCTTGACTAAAATGTTGCAAAAGAGGTCTGGGTCCATCGTTAATATCGCATCTGTTTCTGGAATCAAGGGTATAAAGGGGCAAGCGAATTATTCTGCATCTAAGGCTGGACTGATTGCTTTAACTAGGGTTTTAAGCAAAGAAGCTGCCCAAAGGAAAGTTAGGGTCAATGCAGTTGCACCTGGATTTATAAACACAAAAATGGTTGAGAAATTAGAGAATACTTATAAAAAGAAAATGCTAAGTGAAATTCCGTTGGAAAGGTTTGGAGAGATAAGGGAAGTTGTGGATACAGTTGATTTTTTAACTTCTGACAAATCTTCATATATCACAGGACAATGCATAGTAGTAGATGGAGGCTTAAGTGTCTAAAATTATCTTAGTAACTGGGGGACGAGGAGAAATTGGTCAAGGGATTATTAAAAAACTCATTTCAAAGGGTTATAAATTCTTTTCCTTAGATATCTCGGGTATCGATGAAAAAACTCAAGATGGTATATACAAAAAGTAGACCTTTGTAATATGGAAGCCTTGAAGTTAGCCTTTGAAGATGGAATTAATCAATTGGAAGGAAAGCTCCATGGTTGGGTTCATACCGCGGGAACAATACAAGTTCAAACTCTTGAAGACTTAGAATGGAAAGTTTTAGAGTTTGAATTTACATCTAATATTAAACCGATTATAAGCACCTTAAAGATTATACTTCCTAGAGCAAGGGAAAACAAGGGCTTTAATATAGTTTTAATATCATCTTTGTTTGGATTAGAAGCGGCATTTGGTCTTTTCGCTCCATAGCATTCCTAAAAATTCAGTGATAGCTTTGTCTAAGAGATATGGCTTTTGGAATTTGGCAAGGATGGTATTAGAACCAAATCTCTCTGTCCTGGGCTAATCTGTACAGGTTTTTACAAAGAGTTTTATGAAAAGATTATAAAGGAAAATAAGGACAGTATGAATAAGTTAACTCAACTTACCATCTAGTTATGTGAAGATTGGGACCTTTCAAATATTATTGTAGCTTTTAATGGAAAATAAGTCAATGAATGGTTCAAATATAGTTATCGATCAGGGTTATAGTATTTTTTAGGAGGGGCTAATGGAAGACGATAAATGTACTTATGTATGGAACAATTGGACACAAATGGACGACCTATTAGAACTTGGCTATGGTTTATTTACCCAAGGAAGAGACTCAGAACTAATCAACGAATAATATCCAATATTTAGACGGTCTGTCATCTATGTTCAATTGTAATATAGGCTATGGGAATGGGAGAGTCAAAGAGGGAATATATGACCAACTGAATAATCTAGGGGCAGGAACCAACCATTGGTGTAATTTAGAACTCAGCTCAACGATTAGCAGAAAAACTATGTCCATGACTAACGGACGATATAGATGCTATGTACAAACAGTGGATCTGAAGCAACTGAAACTGCTATTAAGATGGTTAGACAGTATTTCTACAATCAAAAAGTGGATAGAAGAATTATACTTAGTCTAGATGGTTGCTATATGGGAGAACTTATGGAGCTATGAGTTTTGAGTTCGGCTGAGAATATAATGTTTGGAAAGATGTTAGATGATTTCAGTACAAGTGGATACATTTATTAACAAACAAAATTTAGGAGAGTAAGAAAGGGAAGAACTTGTAAATCAAGCTCTTAAAATATTAGAAGATAAAATTTTAGAATTAGGTTCAGATAAAACTAGCAGCTTTGTTTTATGAACCGGTGCACTATCCAATAGGTGTAATATTTTTCCTGATTCTGACATAAAGGCTTCATAAGTTAGCTTGCAAGTATGGTTTTCTTCTTGTTGTCGACGAAGTTGCGACGGCCTTTGCAGGTGCGGTGATAGTTTCAAAGTAGCAGATGATTTTCCGCCCGGACATTATGCTACTTGCTAACGGGAATTACTGGCTATGCGCCCTCAGGGGCGGTTATGACGACAAGGGAAATCTTCTGCGGATTCATAACCAAAGACGGTAACAATAGAGGCAAAGCTTTTGCTCATGGCTCAACCACAAGTGGAAACCCTAGTTGCTGTCGCACGAGCTGAAAGTGATTAAGGTCATTGAAGAAGATGGACTTGTTGAAAATTCAAAAAAATTAGGTAAAAATACTACTAGATAACATTTTTTGAATATACAAAAACATACACTTTATATAAGATCAGTTCAAGGAAAGGGCTTGATGATAAGTATAAGGCTTTTCGATGAAAAATCTTTTACAGATATGGATATTGAAGAACCGGCATTTTTATCCACCAACTCTAAAAAGTAAGGAATGATGATGTGTAGAAACAGGTGTTAAAGATACTTTGACTCTAGCAATCACCATTGATAATTACATTAGAAGATGTAGAAAAAGATAAGTAAAATTATAGAGTCAGTCTTTAAGAAAGTTATGATTATAAGAAATGTGAAGGGAATTGAATTAAGTGAATAAAATAAATAGAGAGTGTAAATGGGTTTGATGGACAACTTCGAGACTCAATTGTAAGATAACCGCAATACAAAAACTATTTCACTTCCCAGGGATAGAATTTGATTGGTTGGCTCTGTTTTTACTACATCAACGACCTTTTTGGCGTTTGGACCAGAAAGAATACATAGCCAATACCTATGGTTTTTAATCCATATAATTTCCAGTGTGAGCTAAGATTTTTAATTCATTGAAGATTCCTATATAAAAGTACCAAACCTAAGCTTGATGAATTAAAAATCTGAAATGGATAAGTGTAAGACTCTATGCATATATTTTTGATAACACAATGAGAAATGCCAAGAAAAGTATTTAACCAACTGGGCATGCTCACAGTCAATGTTATGGGTAGAATGAGAAATTCTTCAATGGGGATTCTCACTGGATATGACAGAAGATCTGTTAGTCACTGATATACTTTGATATAGATGGAAAGTACATTTCTATTCCTTTTATCGTCATATATAGATTACTCTATGGGGATGGCTAGTGGAATTGGGCATATAAAGAAGAATTGTCAAGGGAGAAAAATAAAACTATACTTGGTGCCAGCACCTAAAAGATGCTGCTCAAAGACATATATATGTATCTGTGATGGTTATATGAATTAGATGAGGATGGAAAATTTGGGACTCAGAGTAAATTGTATTCCAGCCCTCAAGCTGAAATACAATCCCAGCGATGGACTATATAAGAAAATCGATCTCAAAATCACAGCAAAATTATCTGATGCAAAAAGATAAATGTTTTAAGGGTTTATTCTTCAAAGTGGTTCTTCATCATGTTATAGGCAAAGAACTAGCTGATAGCATTGATTATTTAAATACTTTGTTTGATATACCAGAAGTAGAAGTTGACAATTTGAGAACTGAACTTAAAACAGCGGGGAAAAATGGAGAGATTTGAATAGATTTTTATTTAGTGTTAACTATCCATATGAAAGATTGGAAGATTTTTCAAAAGAAGTTAAATGAAAGATTGGCTTCACTTATGAATCAGAAGAAATTATTGGAAAGCTCTTATTTTCAGCCTTTAAAAACTGTGAATAGCTTCGTCGAAGTTGGGTTTAGTTTATATATATGAGTAAGGCTCTTAAAGTAACAAAAACAAGCACTAAAAACCCCAGTTTTATATTCACAGTACCGCAAGAAACTTGAAAATCTTATGTTTTTGACCTCTTATCCTCACATATTATTTAAGGTAATGCTAAAACTGAGTGATGCAAAAAGGTAGTGTTAAGTAATCTAGCGAAAACACGAGCCGAAAAATAGGCTTAATTGTGAAATTGCAGACATCTGTTTCTATGAGTTTCCGAGGCTTAGGGCTTGCCCCTAAGAACCCCAAGGACTTGTCACTTCGACCCATTTTCGGCTTTTGTCCAAACCCGTCCGCCCGATGCAGTAGTATTAGATTTCTGCATATTCAGTGATGGCCTGTTGTCCAGCGAAGATGAGGAGCCACCATTTACGCGGCATATTGACAGTACTGTAGCATTTCTAATCCCGTTGAGTACTCGAGTAGTATGTATTTCAGTGACGAATGAAGTTAGTAGCAAACCCAGAGTGAAAGGTCATAGCTAGCACCGTCGATGTTGTCAAAGTCGTTTGTATGACGATAAGAAGCCTTACAGGTGGGCTTTAAGTCACTCAATCATCTGTTTGAATGTGCGGTGTTCCGTGGAGACAGCATCGTCGTTGGTAAGTCCAATGACCCGAGTGATCCTGAAAGCGAAGTATTTTCCGTACTTTTGCAAATTCCATTGCAGCGAGTGGATAAGCACCATAGCAATCAGTGATAAACATGGAGTTTTCCGGAAGCCTCGCCAGACCGTGAAAAGACACACACACTACAAGAATGATGAATCCACACCACGCTTATCTGACACCGGCATCCAATGATGGTTAGGGTATAGTAATCTATGATAAAACCATATATAGTTTTAACACCACGAACTTTTATGTAGGCTTTATTGGGTAGTGAAAACCTCTCGTAGGATATTGGCAGGTGAAGGCTTTTAATGCAGATAGCAGCTGAGCTGCAATGGTTGGCAACTGCTGATGGGAGATATTGATGTTACAGGTCGTCGGAGCCTAAGAAGTTTTACGCAGGGAAAGACCTGAGGTTGGTATAGAGAGTCAGACATATAGGAATATGATCATAAAGTGTTTGCCTGCTGAGGGATGATGTATGGAATGGTATTTAAGTCCATGTATTCACCGTGAACTCACAGTAGACAGAGTAAAGCTAGTGAATAATTATACTGGCGATAGCAAAAGAAGAAGGGTGCTCTTCCAAATTATAAGTTGTTTTATTTTATTATTGATGAACATAATGAAAAGAAAACGTATGACTAATGCTATTGTAAAAAGACAAAAGATTTCATTCAAGACCTTAGAGCAAGAAATAGTTAATGCTTGCAAAGAGAATATATCTAAAACCATATTTGAAAGTTACATGACATTTCTTTCAAAAGCGAGAGGATACTTTCAAATATTGAATAAAGGAAAGAGAAAGACTTCTGATAAAGACTGTATATGGAGCATAGAGAGATGAAAGATGGGTGCCAGACAAGGCTTAGCGATGGAACCAGCACATAAAATCTACTGGATGAACAGATGGGTATGGAGAAGATAGACGTACTATTCGGACCAATCTTTGTGAAGAAGATCGTCAATTCAGTTATGGGACCCCTGCACAGAGCATTTACGAGATGTACACGCTCTTCAACGGGCAGTCCATATGCAGGAGACGGTGGAATATCAGCCTGTAGCTTTGGCCAGAGGATAATGATCAGAGAAGAACTTGATGTAGAAGATGAAAGCAGGCAGGCCTTATAGAAAAGAAAAAATCGGAGTTCTTGAGAAAAATGAATGAGGTGTGGTTTTCAATGTGGCAGAGGTCATAAAACGAGCGCAAAAAGAAGATGAAGGTCCTTACCATAGCAGGAGACTGATGCAGAGAAGGAAAAGGAAGGACGCAGTACCTTGTAGAGAAAGTAGTGCTTTGTGGAATGGATGGAAGCAGCGGATTCCATAAAAGAGAAGCGGTGATACAGAAGAAATATAACTGAGGAGGAAATAGTCGGCATAACCCCAATGGGGAGTGGGGGTGGAAGCTGGATAGCAGCCTTAGGACGATGAGGCGATGCTTTGACTTGACAGATACTCATATTTATGTAGAAATTTTAAGAAAAATAAGTAAAGGCTGTCGTACAAAGGATATACTTTGAAGGTTCTTTTGATTCTGAGAAGTTAGAATAAATGTTACATACATGCGAATATATAAGAGTGAGTAAAAGCAATGATGAGAGGATAAAAGACAGAGAGAACTGTATGCCACCTTACAACAACAGAGATGGACTGTTACCATACTACAGAATAAAACTCCCCAAAACCTTTAAAAGGCATCGCTTGCACATGAGGTAGGCAGGAACACACAAAATTGTACATTGATAACGCTGGAGGATGAAGCACAGGCAATATGAGATACCAGAATCGAGAGTTGATAACCCCGCGAAGCTTTCGTGCAGGAAAGAAAACGACGACTTGGTAGAGATGGTGAACGTTACTGGGGAACTGATATTTGATGAAAGGTTGAGTGGATAAAAGAGTCACTTAGTGCTTTCGAAATCACCCTTCGTAGAGACGGCAAAGGACTGCCATATATGGAAGTATCAGGAAGTTTCCATTAGCTGGCTACACCATTAAGAGCAGGTAGAAAGGCATTAAGAAAATTATACTTGGCAACTAAAGATGTCTGTTCAGGGCTTAATTCTGGGCTTGTTTGTAGTGCACAAAAATATAAAACAATGATAAAAGAAAAGGGCTACAACTTTCCAAAGATAAGCGCAACACTTGCCAGATATAATAACAAAATTATATCAACAAAACGACTCACTTAATCAAACTGTTGCTTTGTATCGGTTTAGACGGTGCCGAGGCATAGCAAACAGACCTGAAACCATATCTTTCAGGTTAAATGCAAACGATTTTAGTAAGTTGCTTTTACCTTTGAAAGGTACTCACTTTTATCCTCGGTTAGTGTTTTAATAGCTTGAGTCACGTCTATCGCTTCCACTCACTTGTTGTCAGCTTTTAAGTTTGCAAAGAACTCAGGCAGTGTGTTTATGGCTACCGCGTATGGGCTTTTTGCCAAACAAAGACCTCCGCGCATAACCATTTATGCGATTAGTGACCAGAAGTGTATCAACACTAGGAGTAAGACTACGACACTTGGGCAGGATGGTTGTTATAAGTTTGTCGTTATCGGTCACCCGTGCTCTTTTGGTCTGGAGCGATTTGGCTTCCGCAGATCTGGCGCGCTTTCTACAGAACAATGAGTTTTCTAAACTGGCTCATACGCCTGGAGAATCCATGTCTCATCGTCGCGAGAATTATACGCGAAATATATGGCAAAAGTGCTCTTTCCCAAGCTTTTCGTCAAGGCTGTCACGAAAGCTCCTCACGCATTTTGCAGAGATGTTCTTAAGCTTGAATACAAGCTGCATATGAAACCGTGATGAAGTAAAGTGTTAGCAGGACTTTGGAATCTTCTCGCCTTTCGACGCAATCCCATCTGTACTACAGGGCTTACTCGTTTTCTGAAATATATTAAAATCGGAGATAGGGTGTCCTGATTTTAATGTTTCTAAGCTTTTGGCACTGTTCTAACCTTTTCTTTTCTCCGTTTAATAGCCTGTGGAAGGTCTATTCCCGAACCATCACCTGCCATGCCACGCTCTTCATGTAGATTCGCCAATGCGTTGTTAACCTTCATTATTCTTAGCTATATGGCAAAGTGGATCATGTCCTATACACGCGTGAGACCATGCTGTTTATCAGTGATATCACAAAGAGTAAGATCAAAGCCGTTTCCCGCGACCGCAAAGGGTATCACAGCAAATCCAGCGTGTCTTTAGTGTCACAGAACATGCTGCGCGACAGCACCTTCCTGTACATCCGCTGTAACACCTTTGTCGTGGAAAACCATTCCGGTGTTCACAGCTTTCTTTTCTGCTGTAATGCCTCACAGTATGGTGCAGATGGCAGGAACGATCACTTTTGTTGAGTCAAAGTTTGGAAACCACATACAGGATAAGCTTAACATTACATCCATTATAGTCATTGCAGTCCCAGTGAATTAGGTATCTCGATCAAGTGACTGCTTATGTATTTCTCTTGAAATGGTAGAAGGATCAGAAATCAGCAATGCTTCTGATTGAAAAGCCTTGCGTATCAGAATGGTTTCGATTTGATTCGCCTTCAGTGTCAGCAAGATGTTTCTTTTTGTTCATAGGAAACCCTTTCATTATTATATTTTTAGTTACCCACATCAAAAAAACAAATACCGGCAAAAAAAACAAGGGCTTATTTGAGCAAGCAGGTACTTCAGACCAAATGCAATCATCTTTCGAGACTAAATGCAACAACCATAAGTTGCATTTAAGTTGAAAAAACCACATAAAAAGAAAAAGAAAAAGGTAAGGAAATTTCGTCAACGAGCACTTGACACAAACCATAGTGTGAAGTTTTTATACCAGTTCTCAGAATACCATCTTTAGGTCTTTCATTCGCTTTTTGAGCCGCTGAGATAGAAGATCTGGGGATCAATTTATGGACGATGTGCGTTTATGTTCTTTTTTGGAATCAGGCACTGTTGCCAGTGTGGACAGTAGTTTCACAGAGGAGAATCGATTTTCATCAGAGAAAGAATCAGCATCTACGATTTTACAGGAGAAGTTGTCCCTTGGAAACCATTGTTTTGTTCAAAAGGGTTTAGTATCAACATCTGGGCAGGTGCAAGTATCCGGAATATCACACATTTGGTATGGTTGATTGCGAGTCTTTGCTAGCGTTCGTAACTGAAGCCTCACAAGTCCAGTCTGGCAGCGGTACGAGAGAAGTTCATCAATCTGAACTTGATATTTTTGGGAATGGAAATATTAAAAGCTCCACTGTTTGAGAGGAATGTATCGGACATGCAAAGTTAATAAGTCAAAGCAATTTGCTATAAAGATATTAAATTATAGAGTAAGTATTGTATAATGTCTATATGTTGTCTTCTTTGGATGTGTTGATGAAGTTTTGGTCACCGATCATTGTACCGTCAAAAGGAAGTCAATGCTCTTTTAAGTTAATCCTCCTTAAAAATTAGGGTTTAAATATATTTTAAAAATAAACAGTAGTTTTTGGACACCACTTTGCAAAAAAGGGGAGTAAGGTAAATTAAATGGAAGGAACAAACAGGTGATACCGTACCATTCGTTGCGTTGTGTTACACGAATATTTAATTACCAAGATAAGTATATGGTTAAAGCAGGAATTTAATGATATTGCAAACCAGCAACATAATCAGTGTGATCGTCATCTGAAAAGTCGTTGCTTTTCTGCTTTAACACAACTGCCATATTTGGAAATGGTAATAGTTCGATGCAAAGTTGACGAGTTGTATTTTTACCGAGAGCAGTGTCGAATTGAAAGTCCACACAGAAAGTGAGTAAACAACTATTTTCTGTCAAGCCGGTGTAAAAAATTGATGTTGGTTTTAGTACATTATGTGACTTTAGTTTTAAGAAAATATTATATCTCTTTGAAACGATGAAAAGCAAAAAATGAACAACATCAAAATATTTATGTTCTATTGTATTTTTTAAGAAACGAGGTGTTAATTGTTGAAAAGATTTGTTCGTGTAAACCATAATGATGAATATGATATGCTTTCTCCATGTCCCAAGCCATAACTTGATGAGAGTTGAAGTTAATCAAAAGTGAATTCGCGATAAGCTATCATCCAATTTCTGAAGCGTAGCATGTTGTCAGCATACTCTAAGAGAAATCGATAGATTTAAGCCTTTTGCGGACTTATTTTTATCAATCACTGAACGCCGCAATTTAGATGGAAGCTACGTAGCGGTAAAACTGTAATGAAATTATTATGGGACAACTCTAAAAGCGTCAGCTGATCTAAAAGACCATGACAGGACATATGATTTTATGTTTAGAAACTATCCGTGAACAACTTTAGACATGCTGCTTTGGTGGAGAGCCTATGCTAGAAAAAGCTTGAAATTAAATATGTCGTCAGAGAATTAGAGAAGAGAACATGCTGATCTTTCCAAACTAAGGTATTATTCTCTGAGAACAACCACGAGGGCTACTTTAATGGATGACGAAAATGCTAGATTTATGGATGAACATCTTTATGTAGGTATGTCGTGTTACAGACGGATATAAAGAGAACTGCCAGCTGTCAAAAGAGTTTATGGCAAATGGTAAGGGCACGATGATCAAAATAGCTGATAACTTAATCTATTGAAGAAAGGGAAGAAAATTTTCGCCATATGTTGAAGACAGTCCATAAAAAAACATATTATAAAAATTCGGGAAGATAAGAGAAGTGGAGGATATACTTGTTAAGAGACCATATGACGTAGGCTTTTGATGCAGTTTATGTTTTTCCAGTTGAAAGTGATGATGAAAGTATTTCCACAGATTTTGTGCCATATTCCGATTTAAGAAAATTTTTTTTCTGGTGTTTAAGATTATTATATGAATGCTACTTGAAGAAAATCCAAAAAAGTTAAGCACCGTCATTTCATTGGTTTATTTAGTAAACATACTTAGTAAAAGACAAACAGAACTTGTAATGGTTCGTCAACCATCTTTGTAACCATCATGAAAGACAAGTTTATCCGTGCCATCTTCTATACACCCTAAATATCAAAAGATTGGCAACATAAATGAAGGATTGATAGAATCAAGGAATAATGGAAAAAATTTTCAATGAAAAATGATAAGGAGAGTGATTGACACTTGCAAGCGTTTGTCCAAACAGGACCTATGCTTCCTCTTCGGTGCCCGCTCTTTCATGCTAAATAATGGGAAAATTGATTCAAGGTCAAATTAGTAAGGTTAAGATTTAATTAAAATATGGCTGTTGCCGCTATGGGAAAATAATGGAAGATGGCAATGCTAAGAAATTCAAAAAGAATTTTTAGAGAATCTTAACAGAATATAGGAGGCCCAAATGGAAGGGATGCAGTTTTTTGCAAGGACATACCTTTTGTCGAAGATAATCTAAATTATTTAAAAGAAAACAATATATATAGTAAAGAGAAAATAGTTACTTTCATTACTTATGAACACTAAGATAAGCTTCAAAAGATTAAGGATTATGTAGAAAAAGGGGGATTAAGAGTCCTATGAAATTAAAAGTCTCTACTTTCAATGAAAAGTTGCTTATGGCGAATTATCTTTAGAGACATCTTTGGACCGGTAAAACTCCTTGTTAGAGAATTCATAGGAATTTCAATAAATAGTAGCAGAAACAGTTGGTCTTAGTTTGTATAAAAAAAGACTTTGTTTTACCCTAGTAGGATAATGGTACTTTTAAAATATTTATGGGTCATTTCTCTGATATTTACGGGTTCAATAGTCCATTGAAACTATTTGGAGAAAGTTTTGCGGGCACATAAGTTTACTTCTAGTCATCCAACCATAAAGGGATTTTTGCTGGTGGAGTTATATCTTTATAGTTTTAACTCAAGATGAACTCTCGTCTATACACAAGCAGCAAGAAATATAGGTATGGTGGATGTAAAGCTAATTATACTCTACGCATCATTTATTCCCGTTATTTACCTCAGATATGATGCAGGTTGGAGTTGAAAGGCGGCAAAGAGGATAAGTTCATCAGCAGTGATTAAAAGTTAACTTTTCCCCGCGTTGTTTCTGCGTTAACGCTGGCTCTTCCCAATATGGATGCAAATTGTCATATCAATTGGTCTCGGGAAAATTGCATAGTTAACCCGTCAATTTACAGGAATATATTCCCTGCCCCGCTGAGTGAATGATGGATACCACATTACAACCCTAGGACCATCAGGAGTAAGGATGAAAATGTGATTATGTTAAAAATGTTTAAAGGTGATAAACAATCCATCATAAGCACAATAAGTGGGGATTGTTTGTTTATACCGTGATTTCTTTTTGTGCTTTATAAAGTATTTAATGCTTGGATTTTATTGTTCGGTTGGAAGTATATACTGAAATTTTATAGAGATGAAGATTATGATATACAAATTTGACAGCACAAAAGACGAAAGTAAGGACATTTCATCTGATGACCTTTGGTTACGATAGTCATCAGGGAAGTTACTAATGCACACAGAATTGTCTGACGTTTCACTCAAAGAAATAGAGATAATAAATCATGGAAATTCATCGCGGTTTTTATGCTTGGATGTGGAGCGTTGAAAAATAGATGAATCTGAATTTATAGAAACTGAAGCCAAACCTAAGAAGGACAGTAGAACGCAGTGTTGATGGGATAAATGTCCATGTTAATTATACTGATGAAGTGAGGCCGAGAATGATGTCACCACCTAAAGACACGAAGCGATGGCAATATTCTTCCGATTGGAGATGGGATTTAATTTCTTCAAAGTTTAAAAGCAGCAGGCACAAAACTTTTTGGAAATAGAGATCTCAACAAACAATTCAGTTAGAAAATAGTTAAAGAAGAGGGGCTTTTTATAGAAGACAGGACTCTTCCCACAGGCTTCAAAAGCTCAGTTTGATAGTGACTGGTAGTCTGCCAATGAATAGTCTTTTTTGTTAAGAGTGTTTGAACCAAAAGGAAATAAGAGGTCACAGACGATAACAAATACGTATGCAAAAGGCTTTTGTAAGAGAAGGATCTTGTGGTTAGACAAATGTCACAATTTCATTGCTCTATGCTGTAACTTTTTCTCCTAGTCAGTTGGTCAACAGTGTCTTGAGAGCTCATAATTTGCAAGATTGGTCAATCAACAGAGAAATCTGAAGAAATTGGTTTTAGGTCTACAGATTATCTTTCAAGGAGCTTATGTCTATTATATATAAAATGATTTTCAATTACTCCTATTGCTCATTTTATGGGACTAGTAATTGATGGTTCTTGGGAACATAGTTACAGGAATGGAATATGGTTTAGTGTTCTTAGACTTCCTTCTATGAATGGGCTAGAATCATAAGTGTTCTTCAATTATTGCTTTGGTGTTTTATAACAACACAAGAAAAAAGAATCCTGTGGAACCTCTAAAAAAACAAGTCAAAATGGTGGTTATGATGTCAGTGATGACAAGAGCAAGCCGCATGGTTAATATAATGATTTCATATGTCACATAATTGCGCTGTATTGGATTCAAGCTCCAGGTAGATGGCAAAATGATAGCCTATTTGGGCGTAATTTATCTGGTAATCGTAGCTGAATTAGCACTGTCCTGGTTATTTGAACATCAGCAACCTTTAGATAAGCAAAAATATCCCATAGTCTATCTGGCTGGTGCACCCTTTCCAGAAGAAAAAGAAAAGTGGCATTTATGGGCTTTTATCTTAATTTAAGTACTTATATAGCAATGTCTGTGCATGGCGACCTTGTGGAAGATACAGTAAAACGTGTGGAGAATCAATTTAATGGATATCGCCATGAACAAGCAGAAAGCACTTGGATGAAAAGATTCAAACTTTTGAGAGATGATGAAAAACAGAACACCTAGAAATAGGAAAGAAGGGAGTATATGGAACAGAATCCAAACCAAATAATGACCTATTTTATTAAGCCCGGAGGATTTTGAAAGATCATTCACTATTATGATTCTGATAGTCAGAAAAATTGCTAAAAGGGAAGTTGTTATAGGAACACACTTGCAAGAAAGCAGGAGTTAAGGTTGGAGAGATAGTAAAACCAGAAAGGTCAGCCAGTGCTATGATTACAAGAGTTCAAGTTAAAGCAGATTCAAATGAATGATGTGGTTATATTGTCTATTCCAGTTACAGAAGAAATAGAAGAACTTATCACGATAACTTTATTTTAAAAGATTCTGGCTGAACTAACAGATATTTATGAAAACCTTAAAAGAAAATTTTTCAAAGTGATTTAGTTGTCAGTTCCTAAAGATTTACCAAAGATGTTATGGTACTTTTAGGCAAATGCCATAAAGGAACGAAAATTCTGAGATAATGTTTTTGTCACCATTGGGATTTAACTTGGTTGAATCAGTTGTTCCAATATATTGATATGCAAAAGAAAAGAAGCTTCAATATTAAGGTCTATGGGTTTGACTTTAGAAGAAACAAAGGAAAACAGTATTGAAATGATGTCATGTTAGGTCAATGTTTATATTTGTCTTGATTGGTGGATTTCACTGACTAAGGAATTTGTGGATATAGTACTTTACCGCAAGAGTAGGGATGTCTGGTCTTATTATTTTTGACCTTATGGGAGCGATTAAAATTATTGCTTATTCTTTAGCACCATACCATAGGGCTATATACTGTAACAAACAGAAGTTTCAAATATTGTAGATGATCTAAAAGTATGAAGGAGGTTATCATATGCTATGCTGTTGTAGCAGGACGAAGAAATTAAGTACGAAGGGAGCGACTGCAAATTTGAAGATAACACCATATTAGGGCTTCTGGTTCTGGTGTAAATCAACTTACTTACATTTCAGCCCTCCCAGAAAAGCTAGGGATGGTATAGAAGCTTTACAACAATAGTCATTACCATGGGTTGGACATAAAATTTGACATGAACTTTCAGAAATTAGAAAAGAAAATTTTTGTTTTATATTCAATTTTTAATCTTATGCCGACCCCAGCATAGAAGAAACCAGAGTCATATACTTTTAGAAGAAAGGATTTCAATAAAGAATGGATGATGAATTAAACAAACCGATCTCTTGACAAAGAAGGCAAATGGTTTATCAACTATCTGGCGAGGAAAGGTAAAGAAATGGATTATGATTAGATGTTGTTTTGCAGATGAAACCCACTGAAATCTACAGATAAAAACAATACAGAAATTGTAACAAACCCTCAAAAGTTTAGCCATGAATAGCACAAATCTGTAATCATGGTTACCCATTATCAATGAAGTGGCAAAATTATCAGACACAGGATTTTAGGTTGAAGATGGAAATTATTACGTGTTAAAATATTAGCTACTTCCTGGGGCATGTCGCTGAACTCTTTAAAAAGATTTTGATATGATTTGTTTGCAGTCAGCTTTAGATCTGGGCAGAACATATAAGGTTTATAATATCAAAAAGTGGCTTAGCAGGTAAAGTTTGACATTGATGTATGTTGTAAACAGAGACAGAATTATTAGATTAGGATAGTCCAGATTGTTATACTACACAATAGTAAACAATTATAGTTGCCAGCACACAGCAACGTTAATTGTTTCACGATGAGAGACGAACTTATTGTTAAAGTTAATGTATGATGGCGTTGGATCTCTTGAACACATCAATACAAAACAGAACATAATGATCTTTAACATATTATAACATCCTTGAATAGGATTTGGGATTTAAAAATAAGGCTTATCCTGTGCAGCAGGGTGGCTTAAACATTACGCAAAAATGAGCAAGCATTTGGTCAGCCGTGTTACTATCGATGCGAGCAGTGATGTACCTGTATCTGAAGAACATAGCATAGGTTGAAGGTGTTACAAAATCCGCCACGGAAAACAGGCTTAAAGGATGAAAAAGAAAGTTAATGTCTTCGGATGTCAGACTTACGATATCATAGCACAGGAGTACCGAGATGTAACCGTTGACATAGATGGATCAGAATGAGAGAGTTCTTCATAGATATTACTCAATATACAGGTTTTCTGTTTACACACATGCTTACAAGGAGAAAAGAAAATGGAAAGAAATGAAATTATTCAAACATTAAAAGTTGAAATTGTTGAAAGGTTGGATTTTAATTAGTAGAGTTAGATAAATGGGGAATGACGAACAACCAGTTTGGTTATGACGAAGAAGGCATGGTTTGGGTTGATTCTATTGATGTTTTGAAATTATTGTGATTTTGGGGTTATCAAAATTGGTTTGGGCAAAGGCAGAAATAGGTCAGGGAGGTATTTCGTTCATCAAATGTTACCAGCTACTCAGGTTGAGCCAATATGAGTAGATGTGGGGAGACCGGTCCCAAAAACCATGTAGTTTACCTGCAACAACGTTGACATGTTTTAAGAGGAGCCAATATAAATTAAAATTGCACACTGAAAACCGAATAAAATATACAGAACAAAATATATGCAAAATGTAGATAATGAAACTATAGAAAATCGAGGTGAGAAACATGCCATAGATCAGTTTAATTGTAACTAGCTAATGTGCTATCCATGAGACTAGTTTGTAGAAAAGTACGTAAGGATAATTGATGCATTCCAAACCATCTTGATATAGAGAAGTTCAGTACAAAACCTGTAAAGTATTGGAAGGTCGTCAATACTATGATCCTAAAAGCTTGTGTAAGATTTATATATATATGGAAGCAGAGGTATTCGCTGTTTCAAGAAAACTAGCTGGGAGCAGAAAAGAACCTTGAAGAAAGTACATTGGAGTATAGAGTTGATTTTAATTATTGCAGATGGAGGAAAAATAATATGATACCTCGCCACCCTTAAGAGTTTGCCAGGCGGGATATCTGGCACGGTGGAATGGGGATTTTATTCGTGATGTGACGTGTCCAGGTTAACATCCCAAAAGGACAACAACTCACTAAGAATAAGCTGGATGACAGAATTAAGGAAAATGCAAGAAGTCATAAATTAAAGGAAGTAGTAATCATTAGAATAAGGATGCTCATCTGTTGGAGAAAGTACTACAAGAGGAAAAATACTCCAATGGAAAAGTGGTATAAAACATCTGATAGATATAGTTATATAAATTATCTAACTTCCTATAGAAAGTTTAGATAGAGAAGTAGATGATGGAAAAGGACATGCTCACGAAATCAGACTCACAAGGAGTCTATACGGATATTGAAAACCGCCCTTAAAGATGTTAACCCAAGTTCATTGTTCGTGATAATGAGAAAATAGGGGTTGTTGTTGCGTATCTTCAACATTAAAAGTTTTAACGTAAAGAGTTTACAAAAGAGAAAGGATAAAAGGTACCCATCCCAATTACTTCTAATGGGAGAGATGGATATCTGCAAAATCTGCAAATCGTTTAATATTAGGAGAAGTTCATAATGTATCTACTGTTGTTTTTCAGGGCAGGGGGCAAAGTTTGTCTCAAGAGTGATGCAATTATGACTAAGAACAGGAGGCAATAAGTCAAGACCTCTAGTGGAACTCTTTCCTCATCGGTTTTTTATCTCTCTCCAAAGTCTGGTCAGACCTAGCCTCTACCCATTTGATGTGAACCGTCACGGTGATTAATTTAGAGAAGCAAGCGTTGTTGTAATCATAGAAGAAAGGGAAAAGCAATAACAGACAGAGGAGCAGATTTGCTGGCATTATTCTCGCGAATGATGTTTCCGTCTTTGACCGCTCCAGACCAGAAGGTAAAAGGGCAGAAGGTGTACGAGAGTAGCCATAATGGGAAGAATTAGCTCTAAAGAGGTGGGTTACATATCACCACGGAACAGGAACAAAGTTA
>CAKAER010000003.1 GCA_916438525.1 uncultured Catonella sp.
AACAGGAATACCAAGTGTATGTGCTTCCCGAATGCAGATTCTTTCCTTCTTAGGATCTACTACGAAGATAGCGTCCGAAGCTTCTTCATTTCCTTAATACCGCCAAGGTTCTTCTCAAGCTTCTCCCAAGCCTTCTTTATCTGGATAACTTCCTTCTTAGGAAGGACTTCAAATGTTCCATCCTCGCTCATCTTCTCGTACTCTTTAAGCTTTGCGATACGGCTCTTAATAGTCTTGAAGTTAGTAAGCATACCACCAAGCCATCTCTCATTTACAAAGTACATACCTGAACGGACAGCCTCATCTCTAACAGCTTCCTGTGCCTGCTTCTTTGTTCCTACAAAGAGAATAGTTCCACCGTTAGCTACAATATTCTTGATAGCTTCATAAGCTGTATCAACCATGCCTACAGACTTCTGTAAGTCGATGATGTGAATACCGTTTCTCTCGGTATAGATATAAGGAGCCATCTTAGGGTTCCATCTTCTGGTCTGGTGTCCAAAATGTACACCTGCTTCAAGTAACTGTTTCATTGAAATAACGCTCATTTTTTTCTACCTCCATGGTTTTTCTTCTGCCTGTTTCAGCGTTAAACTGCCATACCCCTTCAGGGCACCATCAGTATAAAACAGGCATGATTTAATTGTTTTAACATCTGCAAAAATACAATAAAAATTTTTGCACAAAACTTATTTTATCATAAATAAAACCTTATTGCAAGCGTCAATTCTTCCATTTTTTTTATATTTGTAGTATAGTAGAGATAGGTTAAATTTACAGAAAGGTATTTTGTTTATGGAAAATCTAAATACAAAAAGCTGCTTACAAAAGCTCTTAAACTTACAAGAACTCTTATAAACATCAGTCTTACAATAATATTTATAGTACTGTTATTTTTGGGGCAATTATAACCCGGCTGCAGCCTTTGCACTGATATTTTTTACAATGCTTTGCATTGGCTGCTTTTATCAAATTTTAAAAGTAAATCCGGACAAATTAGCAAAGATGCTACTTATTTAATTGAATTAAATGTGCTTAGAATAACTCTTTTTGCCGGTATCCTGCTTCATATAATACTTGGCTATGGTTTTTATGTACAATCTTCCTATAAAAATAGAAGAACTTAAAAATTCTTCCTTTTGCTTTTAGCATTAGTAATTATCATATTTCGTTATTTAAGCTATTTTTATTTTAAAAACCAGATTTTTCTATAGGTAGGGTATTAATTCTCCCTACCTGCGTTTCTTCTCTCTGCTTCTGCCTTAGAATATACGCAACCACAGTAATCCTGCCTGTAAAGTCCATATTCTCTCGAAAGCTCTACCGACCTGTGATATCCTCCCTTTTTCTTAAAATCTGAATAAAGGTAGGGAATACCATATTTCTCTCCAAACTTTTCTCCAAGGCTATTTAACCAGTCTGCATTTTTATGTGGGCTTATAGAAAGAGTGGTCGTAAAATAATCCGCCCCATTCTCCTTTGCAGCCCTTGCAGCCTCTTCCATACGAAGCTCATAGCAATGATAACATCTGGCACCACCCTCAGGCAGATTTTCTTTTCCTCTGGCTATTTCATAAAATTTCTCAGGCTCATAAGCACCGCTTATAAGCTTTACCTCATGTTCAAGTGGCATTTCAGTTATCAGTCTGCTCAATTCCTGTATGCGCATTTCATACTCTTCTTTTGTGTCTATGTTAGGATTATAAAAATATATAGTTATATTAAAATATTTGCTTAAATATTCTAAGGTATAACTGCTGCAAGGCGCACAACAGGCATGGAGAAAGAGAGCAGGAACCCTGCCCTCTTTTACAAATTCTTCTATTTTTCATCTAAAAAGCTTCTGATAATTGACTTTATTCAATTTATTCTCCTATATATTCTTCATCTGCTCTTCCAAAATTGCTTTCGCATAGGAGCAGGACTTTTCAACTGAGCCTGCTTCAAAAGGATTTGAAACATTAGCATATTTAAGTGTTTCAAGGTAGCTTAAACTTCCTCCTACCTTGCAGAGTTTAAGATAGTCTTTCCAGGCTTTTTCCTTATTTTCAGCATATTTCTTCTTGAATTCCATAGCTCCCATTGTAGTCAGGGTGTAGTTTATATAATACATTGGCTCCTGGAAAATATGGAGCTTATGATACCAATATCCACCTCTGTTCATAAATTCATCATTCTCATCATATTTTCTCCAAGGCATGTATTTTTCTTCTAATTTATGCCACTCGTAAGTCCTTTCCCTTGGAGTAAGCTCAGGATGGGCATAACATATATGCTGGAATTCATCAACCGCTACACCGAAAGGTACGAAGGTAATTGCCTCCTGTAAATGTTGGAAACGATATTTGTCCGCATCTTTTCCAAAGAAATTTTCTGCATAAGGATAAGCGAACTGCTCCATGCTCATAGAATGTATTTCCGCAATATCGGTAGACTCTGAGTAATATTCCGCTATCGGCTGAGTACGCATAGCCATATATCCGGCAAAGGCGTGTCCAAGCTCGTGGGTAAGTACCTGCATATCAAAGATGGTTCCGTTGAAGCAGGAGAATACATATGGTGCTTTTAACGGAGGAAGGCTCGTCATATAACCTGTCGAAGCTTTATTTGGCTTATTCTTAAGATCAAGCAATTCATGCTCCATCATAAAGTCTATGAACTCAGCTGTTTCAGGGCTTAAAGCATGGTACATTTTCCTTGCTTCTTCCATCATGAAGTCATCATCACCTGCCGGCTCCGCATTGCCGTCTTTGAACGTTCTGCTTTCATCATAACTGTACAAAGTATCTACACCTATACGCTTAGCCTGTGCTTCATAGAGTTCTTTGCAAAACGGTACAAGATAAGCTTCTACCTGTTTTCTGAAAGACTCTACTTCTTTCTGACCATAATCAGTCCTTCCCTGCCTCATATAGCCTAAAGGGATGAAATTCTCAAAACCTAAGTTTCGTCCCATTTCATTTCTAAACTTTATAAGTTCGTCCCAAATCTCTTCAAGACGCTTTTCATTATTATGATAAAAGTCAGAATATGCTCTAAATGCCGCTTTTCTTACTTCTCTGTCTTCATGCTCGAAGTATTTTTGTATACCGTAAAGATTTAACTCTTTACCATCAAAGTTAATCTTGCAGGAAGCCATCATCTTCTGATACTCACTTGTAAGTTCAGCCTCTTTCTGTAAAAGAGGGATATTCTTCTCTGAAAAACTCTTTTTGGTCAGTTCGATAGATGCAAAAAACTGTTTACCAAACTTAGTCTCAAAATCATTCCTGAATTTACTTTCATTTATAGCCTCACCCGATGCTACAGATAAAGGACCAAAAGTAGGGAATTCTGCATCAAACACCTTCCTCTCTTCTTCATAAAACTTGTCTGAAGTATCTACAGTATTCCTTATATATACTATTGTGTACATCATCATAAGCTCATTAATTTCTTTTTCAGATTCTGTATATATAGATAATGCTTCTGTAAAGCTTTCTGCAGCCTTCATTTTTCTATACTTGCTTTTTATATTATCTTTTAACTTTTTCAAAATCGGGACGCACATATTCAAGTTCACTAAACTTCCAATTTTCTTTCATCACTTTACCTTTCCAATTGTCTTTATATTTTTGACACCCTCAACATTGTATATCAATTAAAGAAAATTTTAAAACCCTAATTTTGCAATAAATATTAAAATTAGGATACCCGGATAAATATAAACCAGGCATCCTTCTCTACAGTTTACTGATATTATTTTTTTATACTTTTTATTTTTCTCTTTTTCATTTTTATCACTAAATGAATCTGCAATTTCCACTAGTATCCACTATAAATAAAAACCTATATCCAGCTCATATTTTTATATATTTTACAAGAGCTGATTCATAATTTATACTTACACCAACAAAATGATTGGAGGAAACAAATATGGCAAAATTAAATGCACCTTTTAGATATGATTTTGTAGGAAGTTTTTTTACGCCCGGCTAAGTTAAAGGAAGCAAGACTTAAATTTAATGCAGGTAAGATAAATTTCAACGAATTAAAGTCTGTTGAAGACGAATGTATAAGAGAGCTTGTAGCAAAGCAGAAAGAGCTTGGTTATCAGGTAATAACCGACGGTGAGTTCAGACGTGCTACCTGGCATCTTGACTTTATGTGGGGTTTTAACGGAGTAGGACATGAACCTACCAAAACCGGTCTTCCTTTCCATGATGAGGATGCAATGATAGATGATACCTACTGTACCGGCAAGATTTCTGTAGATAAACATCCTTTTGTAGAACATTTCAAATTTGTAAAGGCACTTGAAGATGAAAATACTGTTGCAAGGCAGACAATACCTGCCCCTGCTCAGTTTTTAGCCCAGATGATATTCCCATTCAATCTTGAGAAGCTTCATGCACATTATGACAATAATGACGAGCTTATAAAAGACATTGCTAACGGATATAAGAAAGTAATTGCTGATCTCTATGCTGCCGGCTGTCGCAATATACAGTTTGATGACTGCTCTTGGGGGGCTTTGGTTGATTCAAAGGCAGAAGTATTCTTTGCTACTGATAGAGCAGGACTTGAAGAATATAAGAAGCTTTTCCTTCATATAAATAATCTGGCTATTGAAAGAAAGCCTGAGGATCTTGTAATCACTACCCACGTATGCCGTGGGAATTTCCATTCTACCTACGCTTGCGCAGGGGCTTATGATGATGTCGCTGAAACTCTTTTTTCAGGTGAAAATGTGGATGCTTACTATCTTGAGTTTGATGATGAACGCTCAGGCGGTTTTGAATCTCTTTCTAAAGTAAATGGCAGTAAAAAGGTTGTGCTCGGTCTTGTGACTACAAAAAGAGCCGAACTTGAAGATAAGGAATTACTTAAATTAAGAATTAAAGAGGCTTCAAAATATATTCCTCTCGAAAGACTGTGCCTCAGTCCTCAGTGCGGTTTTGCTTCCTGCGAAATAGGTAATAAGCTTTCTGAAAATGAGCAGTGGGCTAAGCTTAAACTTGTAAAGGAAGTTGCTGAAGAAGTTTGGGGATAATAAAACTTATCAATAGTTATAAATGGGCAGATGCGGTTTCGGTGTATCTGCCCATAAAATTAAACAATTTTCTAAGTTTAAGTTAATTTATAGATTGTAATAAAGATAATTTATGTTATAATCAAATTGTGATTCAGCAACAGGCAGCAGTTCAGATAAGTATGTATAATTTTTATGATATGGTTAGTTATGACTATCTTAAAATTAAACATTATTTCTATATGCCGGACTGTTGTACCATAACAGATTACCATACACTATAATTTATCAAAGGAGTGAAAATCATGAAATTAGTTTTGATTCGCCATGGCGAGAGTGAATGGAATAAATTAAATTTATTCACAGGCTGGACAGACGTTGAACTTAGTGAAAAGGGTGTAGATGAGGCTAAGGAAGCTTCACGTCAGCTTAAGGAAGCCGGGTTTGACTTTGACCTTTGTTATACCAGTTATTTAAAAAGAGCAATTCATACATTAAACGAAGTTCTATTGGGACTTGACAGAGAGTGGCTTCCGGTTAAGAAGTCATGGAAGCTTAATGAAAGACATTATGGTGCATTGCAGGGACTTAATAAATCTGAAACCGCAGCTAAATACGGTGAAGAGCAGGTTAAAATCTGGAGACGTTCATATGCTGTTATGCCTCCTGCCTTAGAGGAACAGGATGAAAGAAATCCACGTACACAGGAGCAATATCGTGAAGTTGAAGACAAGGAAACTCTCCCTCTTACAGAAAGCCTTAAGGAAACTGTAGCAAGAGTTGTTCCTTACTTTGAAAGTGAGATAAAGCCTCAGATGCAGGCAGGAAAAAGGATAGTCATTGCCGCACATGGAAACTCACTCCGTGCTTTGGTAAAGTATTTTGATAATTTAAGTGAAGACGAAATCATGGGGATAAATATTCCTACTGCTGTTCCTTTGGTATATGAATTTGATAATGATTTCAAGGTTTTGAAGCATTATTATCTTGCTAATGAAGAAGAACTTAATGCAAAGATGAATGCTGTAGCAAATCAGGGTAAGGCAAAGTAATTTTTTAGCAGGGATATGATTAAAGGAAGGCTTACGCCTTCCTTCCTCTTATTTTAAATGATATCATCATCACTCCAATGCTGACCGCTGCAAAGAAGATAAGTGACTGTACAAACGGAGCAAAATTGTAGGATTTACCCATCCAGAAGTCTATGTAACCATTTCCAAAATGTGTAAACGGAAACAGCTTACTTACCGTCTGAAGTTCTATAGGCAGATCCTTAAGTCTTACACCCATCATGCCACCAAGTGCCATTATAACAAAATATATAGCCATAACTATACCATATGTAATTCCAAACCTTCTTATCATATTGGCAACACCATGTGCAAGAGCCAGGCAAAGTGCTGAAATCAGATACATTGACACAACCCAGATAACTGCTGCAAGAGGTCTGGGGGTAGCTACTTTTACAAAACTAAGTGTCCCTATGATATATAGTGCATAACAAAAAGTTAAGAAAATAAAATTTGCAATCAGCTTACCCACAAAAAGTCTTGCGCCTGAGAGTCCAAATAAACTTAATCTTGTAGGTACATCCTTTTCAAGTTCATTGGAAAAAGATGCTGCATATCCTAAAAACATAGTGGATAATGGAATTATCATCGATGCACCGATAAAAATACTTGCAGTGGCCTCTAACTTTGCAGTTTCAGGAACATCGCTTAATGCTCCTTTTGATATCATTATCATAAGGAAGATTGGAAATACTGCTCCAAAAAAGAACGAATATCCGTTGTACAGGTTATTTAATACTTCATATTTAACCAGATAAAACATTGATTTTTTCATTTTATTTTTAGCCCCGGCAGGGCTTCTCCTTTCTCTTAATAGGGTATATATTACAAGCCTTTATAATACAAGGCCTTTGCGTTTATTGTCATAAGCTCTATATCATTATTACTTCTTCTATAATTTACATTGATACTGCTAAGGTTCTTTGATATGGCCATTTCATCTTCAGGTTCATCACACCTTAGGGCTATCATTCCATCAGGTGCCACTATCTTTTTATGATTCTTTGCTATCTCCCTGGTCTTGTTATTTTCTTCACAAAGAATTACCGCCTTCCCACAATACTTCAGGAACAGTTCATCTTTGTTTCCGAAATCAATCACCTTTCCATTATCAAGATAAAGGATTTTATTTACCAAATGCTCAAGTTCCTCATAATAGTGAGAAGTTACCAATAAAGTAGTATTTCTTTCTTTATACCATTCAACCAGCTTCTTCATAAGCTTCTGTCTGGTTTCAAAGTCAAGTCCCGAGGTTACTTCATCAAGAAGTGTAAGCGGACTTTCGGAACACATAACAAGGATGAGTGTAAGCCTCTGCTTCTGTCCCCCCGAAAGATGCTTCCAACGTTTTTTCAGACAAGGTTCAAATTCAAAGAATTCTATCATTTCCTGAACCTGTTTATTCTCTTTTATAGATCCACCTATAAGCATTTCTAAAATTATCTTTATCGGAACAGTATCTATATATTCATTTTGCTGCATATGAACCGCAATTTTTTCTATAGGTATACCTCTCTTTATATTTCCTTTATAATCTACTATGCCAAGTATACTACGTATAAGTGTGGTTTTCCCGGCTCCATTGCTGCCTATAACTCCTACTCTGTCATTATCAGCTATCTCAATAGTCCTCCCCAGGTCAAGTGCTGTCTTATCCTTAAATTTAACCGTTACTCTGTCTAATGTTAACATGTTTCTGCTTCCTTTCTTTGTAATATAAATGTTACCTTCTCTTCTAAACTTTCGCATTTTAAATAAAGTCCTAAAAGTTCAGCAAAATATTTTGCTACATAAAGCCCTAATCCATGTCCTTCCTTGCAGTCTCCACCTGTTACAAAGGCTTCGAATAATGAGTCCTTTATGCTATCATCTATATGCGCAGGATAGTTGATGATTTTAATTGTTTCATTTGAGATTTCTGCTCTGATTTCTCCACCTTCAGCTGTATATTTAACTGCATTGCTTACAAGATTTAATATAATCTGTTCAAATACATTTGGATCTATATACCAGATTCCGTTCCCATTGCAGATTATTGTTAAATTTTTAACTTCTGCTGCTACTTTAGATGAATTAAGCGCATACTCAACAAGCTCCTTTACTTCTGTATTAACAGGACTTATATTATCTGCTATATGATTAATCCTTAGTATCTCATCTGTCATCTGTTTTACATTCATCAGCTGTTTTTTTACTTCCGGAAGATATTTGTCTCTTTCAGAGAATTTACCTATATTAGCTATCATTCCATCTGTAAGGAGAGCCGCTGCTGCCACCGGGGTTTTTAGCTGATGTGAAAATGACCTCATAAATATCTCTTTTCTTTCACTTTCCTTATTTAACTTATCATATGCCTCCTCCTGCGCTTTGTACAAAAGGTTTAACGACTGGGCAAGCCCTGCTATCTCGTCATTTCCCTTTACTACTATTGGCTCTATATATCCGGTTCCTCCCCTTCTGTTATCAGCATCCTGCAAAAGCAGGGTGATAGGTTTAACTATGTTTTTAGAATATAATCCCGATGTTATAAAAATTAGCAGTATGATAACCGGAATTATTACAGGAAGCACACTAAGTATTACAGGAATTATGTCTGTTACAGAAGGATCGACCACTCCTGCTACTTCAATCAGATACGCGTTTTCTCCTCTGTTTACACCAAAAAATGTAGTATAATCTATATTACTAATTATGTCCTTAACACTCATTTCAATTATAAAAGATCTCTCGCCGAGGCTGTAAAACTTTGTATTTTCCTCAGAGAAATCTGTGGAATTATCATTTAACTTTATATCCACAGAAATCATATTAGTATCAGCAACATTATTGTCTCCAAACTTCTCCTTAAGTTTTTTTCAAAAAAATCTTTTTCAAATTCTTTTCCGGAGCCCTTTAGCTCACCTTTATTCTTTTCTAAATTTTTGCTATTTTTTAAAAGCTTCTCTCAGTTTATCCAATATATTTCTTAAATCTTTATCTTTGATTTCTATGTTACCCTTCATAGAATTGTTGGAAATCTCAATTTTATAACCATCTAACGGAATTTTGATTCCAAAACTTTTAGTAGGAATAGCCTCAGCAGAATTTCCTTCGTTTTCTATAAAGCTTGTAAATGATGTCTTGAAATCATCGTAATTTACCTCTTTTCTATAAGCTGTATAAAGTGACGGCAGCATTAAGAGAAGATATCCTATTATAAATATTCCTACAACTCCCGCCAGGATTATACTGTATAACAGGTTTTTATTTGCAAGTTTCATTTAATCCTCCTTCCATCTGTATCCTATTCCTATAACTGTATCAATTACATTTACAGGCAGTTTTTTTCTCAGATTCTTTACATGCGCATCTATTATCCTGTCATTTCCTATGTAATCTTCATTAAATATACTAAGAATAAGCTGTTCTCTTGACAGCACCTGATTAGGTGAGTCGTGAAGCGTTTTTATCAGCAAAAACTCGCTTACCGTAAGGTTTAAGTCTTTTCCTTCATAATATGCCCTGTATGCCTTATCATCTATAACCAATGAGCTGTCTTTCATCTTAACATCATCACTTATTCTTCTAAGCAATACCTCTATTCTTTTAAGAAGAATAATAGGTGATGCCGGCTTAGTTATGTAATCATCCGCAAAGAAGTTAAATGCTTCAACCTGTGTGTTTATATCTTCGTATGCCGTAAGCATTATCACTCCCATATCTGATTTAAGTTCTGTTCTGATGTATTCAAGTACCTTCAGTCCGCTTATTCCCGGCACTCTTATATCAAGAACCGCCAGATTAAATTTTCTTTCTTTAAGTCTTTCTACAGCTTCATTTCCATTTCCACACTCTGTAACCTTATGTCCTGCCACATTCATATATTCAGTAAGTACTTCTCTGATAGTAACTTCATCTTCTAAAAATAATATTTCTGCCATCTCGTATCTCCTCTTTCTTTATGTATATATCTTAGCATAGTCATATGAATTTCGTATGAAGGTAGTGTGCTTTTTCTGTATGACATTGTATTGCTTTCTTATTTAAAATGAAGAACCTCCAAGGTCAGCACACCTTGGAGGTTGGCACCAAATGCATATTATTGATTTCTTACATCTTTATTATAACTAAAACTCAGTCTTTTTATAAGCCTTTTAATAAATTTCACATTTTTCCCATTAAATGATGTGGTTGTCAAAAGATAATAAATTCTCCTGCAAGCAAGCTTGCATCGAATTTTTATACTTTTGACACTTGTATCATTAAATCACTTCATCAATATACAAATCTCTTCTCTTGGAAAGATCTATAAATTCGCTTCCGGAAACTACCATAGGTTTAGACAGATAAACTTTATTAGTCATAAGTACCTTAGCTTCTCTTCCATCATTTAGCATCACCCTTGTACCAATAAAATTATCTGCTATATGCCTTAAGAATATAGTATACATTCCTGCATCATATTTCTGTATACCATCATCCTCAAACATCTGAATAACCTTAAATGGGCATACCATACCTCTATAAGATCTTGCAGAAGTAATTGCATCATAAATATCAACTAAAGCGATAAGCCTTGCATAGGGATCAATTCTCTTTGGATTAAATGGAACCGGATATCCACTTCCATCCAATTTCTGGTGATGTTGAAGTGCTGCATTCAACACATGGGGATTGGCATTCATTTCTTTTAAAATCTCATATCCGGCCACAGGATGATTGCTCATTATTTCAAACTCTTCATCCGTAAGCTTACCCGGTTTTGAAATAATCTCGCTTGGAATAGTAAGCTTACCTATATCGTGATACAGTCCACATTCCTGCGCAATTGCAATCTCTTTAGGAGAACAGCCAAGCCATTGTGCAAGAAGTCCTGCAAGCATTGCCACATTGAGACTATGTACAAAGCACACATCATCAAAGCGGCGCAGATTGGACAACAAATCAAATGTAGGAAGGCTTCCTTCCGGCATAATAAGGTCTCCCATTATCTTCCTTGCTGTAGTCTCAAGATCTGCATCAGGATTACCATCTACAATTCTGTTCAATGTACCTCTTAATTTAACTACTCCAGATGAGAATTTGCCCCTGAATACCTTATAATCCTGGCTCTGCTGCACTCTCTCATAATATGAGTATCTTTCTTCAGAATAGGATACAGGCTTTTCAGACTTTTTTTCAAAGTCCTTTTTATCCTTAATAAATACAAAGGAAACATCATTATTTTTAAGCTTCTCTATGCTGTCAGCGGTAACTTCTTCACCTGAATTAAGAAGCAAAAGCCCAGCCTTTGTGTGCACATCTTTAGCTATAACCATTCCCGGTTGCAGTTCCCCACATCTCTTTAATAACATATTTTTTTCCCTCGTTAAAAGTTAATAATTTTAAAAACTATTATAACTTTTTGCAATTAATATCAACTAAAAAGACAGATATTGCAATAAACAATACCTGCCTTCATAATTGCTAAATTATGATTACTTAAGTGTAACCTTAGCTCCAGCCTCTTCAAGCTTAGCCTTGATAGACTCAGCGTCTTCCTTAGTTGTAGCTTCTTTGATAACCTTTGGAGCAGCTGGGAGTTCAACAGTTAATGCCATGTAATATATAGCTCAAAAATCATCAAGTCCATTGGAAAATGGGCTTTTTAATATATTTCTTTGTCAAATTTAAATAATATATTTGTTGTAACTGTTGTATTATTCCAAAAAGTGTGATATAATATTTCTATGAAATTAGGATATAACACAAAAGCCATAGATCCCACTTACTATGTTCAAATGGGAATCAGAAATGGCAATAAAACCACAACTAAAAACATTGAGAAAATCGGCAAGCATTCGGAGCTTTTGAATATCACGGATGACCCTTTGGCATATGCAAAAGACTATGTCGCCCGGTATAACGAGAAAGTGAATAATACCAAGCAGGCGAAGCTGGAGATTCGTCTTGATTTCACTGAAAGGGTAAAACATTGTAATATACAGGCATCCGAAAGCACACTCAAAAACATAGGCTATCTTTACCTTCAACATTTATACAGCCTTCTTGAGGTTGATAAGTTTTTTGACCAAATAACTGAAAATAGGAAAATCTCATTTAATCCCGATTTGGTCAACAGATTTCTGACTTACTCAAGAATACTTGATCCGGACTCAAAACTTGGAAGCTTTGAAAAACTTGGCAGATTTTTATGAGGGAACCCTGATTTTTGGTTATCAGCACATCCCCGAGGACTATGGATTTGCTCTATGATAACTTCGATGAGTACATTTCGCATCTTTTCAGGGAAAGTGGCAAAATACATAAACGAAATACCACCGTTTGTTATTACGACTGCACCAATTACTACTGTGAAGCTGAAACTCAGGATTTGGAATATGTTGACGAAGTAACCGGTGAGGTTATGAGAGGTTTGAGACAATTCGGTTTTGCTAAGGATCATAAACCGAACCCTCTTGTAGAGATGGGGCTTTTTATGGATACTGACGGAATTCCTGTTTCAATGTGCTTAGCTCCGGGAAACACCAATGAGCAGACAACTGCCATTCCCCTCGAAAAAGAGCTTATCAAAATGTTTAATGGTAAGAATAAAAAAATTCATTTACTGCGCTGATGCCGGACTCGGTTCATACCACATAAGGAACTTTAACAGCATGGGTGGCAGGGCTTTTTGTTGTGACACAGTCAGTTAAGAAACTTTCCGATCCTTAAACAAGCAGTATTTAATGACTATGGCTATAGACGCCTTTCTGATGACAAGCCCCTTACAATTTCGGTAATGAAGCGGTTTGATAAGAAGGATGCCAATAACATAAGCCTCTACAACGATAAGATTTATAAGGTTATCGAAGCAAGCACCCTCTTAGATGTAGGGCTTTATGAGGAAAAAAATATTACAAAACGGTAAGATAAAAAGATAAAAATCCAAGAGCATGCTCGAAGCAGCATGTAATTATAACTTTCTCAAGAAAAAAAGTATGGAATATCAGAGATTTATCAGAAACCGTCAGATTGAAAGAGCAAAGTCAATCCTTGATAAAATGGATCACGATGAATACAAGAAGGGACCAAATGACGTAACGCGCTTTATAAAGAAAGTTGGTAAAGATAAAATCACATACGAAATTGACAATGACAGAGATCCGTGAAGAGGAAAAAGTATGATGGTTTTTACGCCATAGCAACAAATTTAGATGACGATGTCAAAGACATCATCGCAATAAACGAACAGAGATATCAGATTGAAGACTGCTTTAGGGATACTTAAAACAGACTTTTTCATCAAGACCGTACTTCCACAGGAACAGAGGAAGAATAATTGCTCACTTCATGATTTGTTACACAGCCCTACTGATTTACAGGTTACTGGAAGTCAAACTGAATTCATTCAGTAAAGAAATCCACCTCACAACACGCAACATAGTTGAAACAATGCAGAATATGCAGGTAGCAAATATATCTGACATGGCATATGTGTCACAATATACCGGTTCCAAAGTACTGACAGCACTGGAAGGAGTATTCGCCCTTGGTCTTGATCAGCAAAAACTTTCTCCCGAAAGACCTTAATAAAAAATGTCGTAAAAAATTTTAAGATAAGTATCAGATACAACATTTCTACAGCACTTAAAAAGGCGTAATATCCTTTAATTTTCAAGGGTTTACGCCTTTTAATATTTTTTTACTGTCGAAAACGGGATTATAACTTTTTTTGCAATTAATATCAACTAAAAAAAGACAGATATTGCAATAAACAATACCTGCCTTCATAATTGCTAAATTATGATTACTTAAGTGTAACCTTAGCTCCAGCCTCTTCAAGCTTAGCCTTGATAGACTCAGCGTCTTCCTTAGTTGTAGCTTCTTTGATAACCTTTGGAGCAGCCTCAACTGCTTCCTTAGCTTCCTTAAGACCAAGACCTGTAAGCTCACGAACAACTTTGATAACCTTAATCTTCTCTGCGCCTACTTCTGTAAGCTCTACATCAAATTCTGTCTTCTCTTCAGCTGCTGCTGCGCCAGCGCCTGCTGCTGCAACTACAACACCTGCTGCTGCAGATACACCAAATTCTTCCTCGCAAGCCTTTACGAGATCGTTTAATTCAAGTACGCTCATACCTTTGATAACATCAATAAATTCCTGAGTTGTCATTTTAAATACCTCCATTAATAATAATTAAATAATTTTTTGGTCAGACTACTGACCATCTGATAACAAATTTACGCTTCAGCTCCATTACCCTGCTTCTCTGCAATCTGCTTAAGCACACGGGCAAAGTTGGTAATAGGTGACTGTAAGCTGCCAAGGAGTTTGGAAATAAGCTCCTCTCTTGAAGGGATGGTTGCGATAACGCTCATTCCCTTAGCATCGTAGTAGGTTCCTTCTACAACGCCTGACTTAATTTCAAGTGCTTTCGCCTGCTTTGCAAAATTAGCAATAATTCTTGCAGCAGCAGTAGCATCTTCATAAGAAAACGCAACAGCTGAAGGTCCTTCTAAGTCCACATCTAACTGTGAAAAATCAGTTCCTTCAAAAGCACGCTTTAAGAGAGTGTTTTTGTATACCTTGTATACTGCTCCTGCCTCTCTTAACTCCTTACGGAGCTTTGTGTCCTGCTCAACAGTAAGTCCACGATAGTCAACTAAAACTACAGAACTTGATTTCTCAACATGTCCTTTGATTTCATCAACTATTGGCTGTTTGATTTCAACTTTAGGCATAATCTTCCTCCATTCCGAAACACCTTTAATCAGCGGACTGACTGGGATAGAGTGTCTCTAGTAATATCCCTTTACTGCTTGAAGTCAGATGAATTATGACAAATAAAAAAGCCTGAAACTGCGAAAGTTACAGACTGTAATATTCTAAATAATAATTACATCCCTCGGCAGGCGTTCTCACTTACACATCTTAGATGTACCTGCTGTCTTCGGCAGCTGTTCTTAACGAACGATACTATTTATAACATAGTTGTGATATATTGTCAAGTATTAATTAAAAACTGTCACTTTGATTATTATTCAGGATACAGATAATAAAATAATCTATAATTATGATTTTTAATTTAATCAAAATTATTGAGGTTTAGTCATTGTTTCAAAAAAATAATTTCATGATATAATCAAACAAAATGTTAGGTAACATATAAATTGTATTGTTTTAGGAGTGGCAAGAAAATGAAAACAGAATTAAACATCAAAAAAGGAATAGCATTTGCAATACTTGCGGCATCACTATACGCTATAAATGCTCCTTTTTCAAAAATATTACTTGAATTTATGCCCCCTACTTTAATGGCCGGTTTTCTTTATGTTGGCGCGGGTATAGGAATGACATTTATTGCCCTTATCCAAAAAGTGAAAAAAACCGATACGAAAGAGTTAAAATTAACAAAATCAGAATTACCATATACCATTGCAATGATAATTTTAGATATTGCGGCTCCAATTTGTTTGCTGTTTGGCCTAAACGCAACAACTGCTGCGAACGCATCTTTACTCAATAATTTTGAAATTGTAGCGACAGCGATAATTGCTCTTATGGTATTCAAAGAAAAAATCAGTCCAAGATTGTGGTTTGGGATATTTTTTATAACTCTGTCCTGTGGAATACTATCTTTTGAAGATGTATCAAGTCTGCATTTTTCCTACGGTTCGTTGTTTGTTTTACTTTCCGCAATTTGTTGGGGATTTGAGAATAACTGTACTCGAAAAATTTCTTCAAAAGATCCATTACAGATTGTTTTACTAAAAGGAATATTCTCGGGTATCGGTTCTCTCATCATCGGCTTGTATATGGGAGAACGTACATCGTCACTTTGGAGCATCTTTGCTGTTCTTTGCATAGGATTTATAGCATACGGATTGAGTATTTATTTTTATGTATATGCACAAAGACTGCTTGGAGCAGCACGTACAAGTGCTTATTATGCAGTTGCACCATTTATAGCGACAATTCTTTCATTAATGATCCTTGAGAAATACCGGATATTACTTACTATTTTTGCACTTGTGTTAATGATTATAGGAGCTTGGCTTTCCTCCCAAGATAAACCGCTAATCAGAAAAAAACAAAATTAAAAGTTAAAAAATGAGTAAAAAAAAGACCATCCATCATCTGAACAGTCTTTCTATCCCAATTTGTACAAGCTGGCGACGGGAGTCGGACCCGTGACCTCCGCACTACCAATGCGACGCTCTACCACCTGAGCCACGCCAGCAACAAGATTACCCTTACGAGCAACCTCAAGTATTTTACTAAATTTTATAATAAATGTCAAGCATCAATTACAAATTTTACCGCACCTATAATTCCTGCATCATTTCCAAGCTCTGCCGCCTCTACTCTTAAGTCCTGTGCAAAATTATGCATTACACCATGAAGCACCTTATCACGAACCTTGTCCACAAAAAGTTCCTTTTGTTTGGATACTCCCCCACCTAAAATAACCATTTCAGGGTTGAAAGTATGAACCAAGCCTATAAGCGCTGCTGATATATAATTAATCCATTCATTCACATATTTTATAAAAGCCTTATTTCCTGCTTCTACTTCCTTAAATATAAGCCTTCCGTCTACCTCTTCTTCCTTTATTCCTGTAATTTCACCTGAAATAACTGCATTTTTTACATTTCTTACAAGAGCACTCGTGGAGCCATAGTATTCTATACAGCCCGTATTTCCACAGGAACATTTTTCTCCGTCTACATTTACAGGTATATGGCCTATTTCCCCTGCAAAGCCTTTCCTGCCAAGTAAAATCTTTGAATCAACTATGATTCCTCCGCCTACTCCTGTACCTATGGTCATAACAACCACATTTTCCCTGCCTTTTGCAGCTCCCTTCCACATTTCTCCGAGTGCAGCTGCATTAGCATCATTTAAAACTGCTGTATTCATGCCAAATTCTGCTTCAAGCCTTTTCTTTATATTCGTACCTTCCCAGTTCTTTATATGACCTGCCGATCCTTCCACTATACCAAGCTTAGAATTAATTCCGCCTGTGGCCGATACCCCTATACCATTAATATCAAAGAAAGCTTTATTATTTTTGCTCATAAATTCTTTAGCACTTTTAACTACAGTTTCTATGATGGGAGTTTCATAATTATCAAACTTAACCGGATATTCCGAAACTTCGCTGACCATCACACCATCGCCGTTTACAAGTCCAAATTTAACAGCCGTACCACCTATATCTATCCCCAAATAAGTTCTGTCAGTCATTTTTTCCCCTTTCAAACATTATCCTCTTTATACCTTATTCCCATCAAAAACAAGCCATTTGCCGGCAGTGTCGTCCCTAGATGTCTTCTATCCTTCTTGGCTATAATATTAGGAATCTCTTCCGGTTTTATCTTGCCTTCTCCTACTTTTACTAAAGTCCCTGCTATTATTCGCACCATGTTGTATAAAAACCCATCTCCTCTAACCCTTATAATAAGCCCATTTCTAGGGGCTTCCTCTATATCAATTTGAAACACTGTCCTTACCTTATCCTCTTTGTCCGTTTTTGCCGAACAAAAAGAGGTAAAATCATGTTTTCCTTCTATATATGTTGCAGCCTCTCTCATGACTTTTAGATTCAAGGCATGACCCAGATGATAATTATACATTCTTTCTGTAGGAAACATAATTCTAGCTGTATTTATATGATATTCATAAGTCTTGTCTATTACATTTCTTCTTGGATGAAAATCAGCTGCCACCTCAGAGCTTTCCATTATTCTAATATTTTCTGAAAGCTTAGTATTTAGTGCAAAAGCAAGCTTTTCAGCAGGAATTACGGTATCGGAATCAAATACAGCTACATTTCCATAAGCGTGTACACCGGCATCTGTCCTGCTTGCCCCTATAGTTACTATATTTTCACCTAAAAGTTTAGAAAGTGCATCATTAATAAAGCCTTCGATAGTAGGCAACCCAGGCTGATACTGATAGCCACAAAATGTAGTCCCATCATATGCAACTACTAACTTATATCTCTTCATCTAATCAAACTCCGATAAATTTATTTGCCAGGATATTTACTGCAATCACAATACCTACATAAGTAAAACAGGTAATATAAGCCATCCCATCCCTTTTCTTGTACTTAAGAGGCTTCATCTTGGTTCTGCCTTCGCCTCCATGGTAGCACCTTGCCTCCATAGCCATAGCAAGGTCAATAGCCCTCCTGAAGGCAGATACAAAAAGCGGTACTAAAATAGGAATTAAAGCCTTTGCCTTCTTTATAAAACCGCCTGTCTCAAAATCCGCACCTCTGGCAGACTGAGCCTTCATTATTTTATCGGTTTCTTCTAATAATATAGGAATGAACCTGAGTGCAATCGACATCATCATAGCTATCTCATGCACAGGAAGTCCTATCTTTTTAAATACGGAAAGCCCTTTCTCCATACCGTCTGTAAGCTGGTTCGGACTTGTAGTAAGTGTAAGCAAAGAGGAGCCTATTATGAGAAGTATAAGCCTTATTCCCATAAAAACGGCTACTCTTAAGCCCTCTTCGGTTATTCTGACATTTCCGAAAAAATGTACCAGTTCTTTACCGGGAGTTAAAAACATATTAAAAACTACCGTAAACATAAGCAATATGAAGATTGCCCTGAGTCCTTTTACTATAAACTTAAATGGTACTTTAGAAAGTTTGATAACTGTACCTAAAAATAAGGCAACCACAACATAGCCTAAAAAGCTGCTAAACAAAAACAGCGATACTATGAATATTATTGTACCTGCAAGCTTTACCCTCGGATCAAGCCTGTGTATTACTGAATTAGCAGGATAATACTGTCCTATTGTTATATCTCTAATCATTTTATGTCCTATCTATGTTAAAAATATTCACAAAACAGAGTTTTTTTCAAACAGATTTTTACAATCTCATTAAACCTCTGTCTTGTAAAAATTTCAAATAATATTAGTTTAAATTTATATTTTTAGAATTATGAAAAGCCTTTAAGATTTCTTCCTTCGCCTCTTCCACAGTATAAATATCAGTATTTACAGGCAAACCTAAATTTTTCATCTCCTGCATTACATAAGTAACCTGAGGTGCTGAAAGCCCCATTCTTTCAAGTTCTTTATAATGCCTGAACACTTCCTTTGGCGTTCCGTCAAAGGCAATCTTTCCGGAGTTCACCGCTATTATCCTATCTGCATACTTAGCCACATCCTCCATACTGTGGGAAACCAAAATTACAGTCAAACCTTCTTTATGAAGCTTTGCTATCTGGTCAAGTATCTCATCTCTCCCCCTTGGATCAAGTCCTGCTGTCGGTTCATCCAAGATAAGAATTTCAGGCTTCATTGCAAGTACTCCTGCTATAGCTACCCTTCTCTTCTGTCCACCAGAAAGCTCAAAAGGTGAGGCATCATAAGACTTTTCAGAAAGACCTACCTGCTTTATTGCTTCAAAAGCCCTGAGGTCTACTTCCAATTTATCAAGTCCTAAGTTCTTAGGGCCAAACTTTACATCTTCAAGCACAGTTGTTTCAAAAAGCTGATGTTCAGGGTACTGAAATACAAGCCCTACCTTGCTTCTAAGACTTTTCATATTAAAATCTTTATCGTAAATATCCTGTCCGTTAAAATATATAGTTCCGCTTGTTGCTTTTTCCAGTCCGTTAAAATGCTGGATTAGGGTAGATTTGCCCGAACCTGTATGACCTATGATACCGATAAATTCTCCCTTGTTTATAGTGAGGCTAACATCATTTAAAGCCTTTTTTTCATAAGCTGTACCTGCACTATATACGTAGCTTATATGATCTGCTATGAGTAACATTTTCTAATAGCCTCCCTGAATTCTTCTACTGTAAGCACTGTTTCATTTATCCGCAAACCGCTTTTTTTAAGCTCATAGGCAAGCTTTGTAACCTGGGGTACATCCAGTCTTAATCCCTCAAGCTCGTCTACCTTACTAAACACCTCTCTGGGAGTTCCCTGTAAAGCTACCTTTCCGCCCTCCATTACAAAGACCTTGTCCGCATCTATAACTTCATCCATGTAATGGGTAATAAGAATTATGGTTATACCCTCATTTTTATTTAGTTTATGAATAGTTTTAAGCACTTCTTTACGTCCTATAGGATCAAGCATTGCGGTAGGCTCATCTAAAACTATACATTTTGGCTTCATAGCCATAATCCCCGCTATGGCAACCCTTTGTTTCTGTCCGCCGGAAAGTTTATTTGGAGAATGTTTTGCATATCCTGACATACCTACTGCATCAAGGCTTTCTTTTACTCTTTCTAAGATTTCCTCAGTAGGCACTCCCATATTTTCAGGGCCAAAGCCCACATCCTCTTCCACTACAGAAGCAATTATCTGATTGTCAGGGTTCTGAAATACCATTCCTGCACTTTGTCTTATATTTAACAGATTAGCCACATCCCTCGTGTCAAAACCATTTACCCATACCGTACCCTCGGTAGGTACTAAAAGTGCATTCAGATGCTTGGCAAGAGTAGACTTACCTGAACCGTTATGCCCAAGAATAGCGATAAAGTCGCCTTCATTAACCTCAAGCTCCACTCCGTCTATGGCACGTTCTATCTCCTCAGTATTGCCTTCCTCGTCCCGCCTTATATATTCAAATACAAGATTTTTAATATCTATTATTCCCATTTGGTTATCCTTTTCATTTCACAGGTCTTTAATATAATTCGTTTTGAATGAAAGTATAACACAAAAGAAGTAAAATGATAAGTAAAATGACAGATATAATTATAAATTTATCCCAAATTATTCACCAAACATCTTCGGAAACACATAATCAAGCCGTAGGTTTGAAATTATGTGTTTTAGAAGATGTTTGGTAATATCCCCCCATAGTCACAGACCGAAAGCTGTTTATCTTACAGTGGTATACATAATAATAGGTCTGTGACCTATGGCATAAATAATTTGGGTTAAATCTGTATTCCTTTAAGTGCCTGTACTGACTGATCATGAAGCGCATCTTTTTCCTGCCTGTTTCTACCCACATATTCATTGTAAAGCACATCAATCATTAAAAGCATAGGAAACTGTGGTGAAATGGTATTACCTGAGTTAAGATGCTGCAAGGAAGCAACAAGTACAACCTCATCACAATATTTCTTAAATTCTCCATTATCGGAAGAAGTAAATAATACCGTGACAGCCTTCTTCTCCTTTGCTTTTTTTAATAAATACAGTACCGGCTCTGTCTCTCCGCTGAGCGAAAATCCCATTACCAGATGTTTGCTTGTTAAAAATGGTGCCTGCATCCTTATTCTGTCAGGATTATCCAAACTGTCTATATCAACTCCTATACGCATAAAACGGCTTTCCATCTCTTTTGCCACATATTCATTGCTTCCTAATCCAAAAGCAATAACCCTCTTTTTTTCATATAGCAGATTGGTAAGTCTTGCAATTTGTGTCTCATCCATCAGATTATGAGTCTTGTTTAATAACTCCTGATAACTCTCATAAACAGTTTTAACTGCTTTTGTTTCCTTCTTTTCTATAAGAGTATCTTTATATTCATAAGCAAACTCCCTATAGCCATTAAATCCGCATTTCTTTGCAAATCTGGACAGAGAAGCATTGGAAACAAACAAGGTTTCAGTAATATTCTTTGCAGACAAATCTATCTCATCAGTATTTCTTAAGAAAAAGTCCGCAATCAGCTTCTCCGACTGGGTGAAAGCACTATATTTTGATTCTATTAAAGGAAGCAGAGATTTTGACTTCAACGCCATATTATCACTCCTTGTAAATCCAAACTATTGGTGATTAATTATTAATACCATTTACAAAACATCTGCTAAATTATTACCCCAAAGTCCAGGTCTATAATATCAGCAGATGTTTTTGTTAAGCATACATTTTTCAGAGAAAATTTTGTTTAATGTTATAAAGCTAAAACTTTACTTTAAAAGTTGCTTTTCTTATTGTTTCAGGTTTATCCGTCATAATCCCCGGTCTGTGACCATCCTGCGGCATACACACAAGGAAATCCCCGGCATACAGGTTAAGCGTCCCAACAGGTTCACCGTAAAGCGTCATAATATCAGGCTTATACTCCCCAGCCTTCATATTAGCTGTAATACAGATATCTATACGTTCGCTTCCACGTACTATATAATGTATATCACAGTAGTCTTTATGTGCCTCAAATGCCCTTTCTTCCACCGGAGCTGTGGTAAATTCCATAAGGTTTACAAAGGCATTATCCCCGTCTATATCATATCTTTTAAGCTCCATTGAGATTAAATCATTGTTTAACAAATTCAAAACATTTCTGAAATTTTTCCTGCAAAAACTCATATTGTTCAGGATATTTTATATTTCCAAATACCATAACTTTCTCCTTTTAGAGGTACTTTACTACAGCGTCCCTTATCATTTTAGCTGCCTCTTTTACTATAGGCATATCTTCTTTATTAAGTTCATAAAGAGGTGCTCTCACACTTCCGATATCAAGTTTTTCATTGATTCTGAGGATTTCCTTGATTACACCATACATATTACCGGTTGTGGAACACATCTTGTAAATAATTTCATTGGCTGTATACTGAACTTCTCTTGCCTTATCGAATTCACCTTTTTTAACCAGCTCATCCATTTTTAAGAAAAGCTCAGGCATGGCACCGTAAGTACCGCCAATTCCACCTTCTGCACCTATAGCCATACCGCTTATAAACTGCTCATCAGGACCGTTGAAAATGATATAGTCCTCTCCGGCAGCAGCTTTGAACATCTGTATATCCTGTACAGGCATTGATGAATTCTTAACACCGATTACATTTTTATTATTGCGCATAACCTCAAATAATTTTCCTGTAAGAGCAACACCTGCAAGCTGTGGGATATTGTAAATAATAAAGTCTGTATTTGGAGCTGCACTGCTGATATCATTCCAATACTTAGCTATGGCATATTCAGGCAGTCTGAAATAAATAGGAGGAATTGCCGCAATTGCATCTACTCCAACCTTTTCGGAATGTGCCGCAAGTTCCATAGAGTCCTTTGTATTATTACAAGCCACATGATTTATAACTGTAAGCTTACCCTTAGCTACTTCCATTACACTCTCAATTACAAGTTTTCTGTCAGCAACACTCTGATAAATACACTCCCCTGAAGAACCGTTTGTGTAAATTCCCTTAACCCCCTTTTTAATAAAATACTCTGTAAGAGCCTTTACTCTGTCAGGACTTATTTCACCTTTTTCATCATAGCAGGCATAAAATGCAGGTATTATACCTTTGTACTTGTTCAAATTTCTCATTTTTATTTCCTTCTTTCTTAATAATATAAATTTTTGCTTACAATCTGAAATTATTATTATAATTATTTTTACTGCTATTAATGCTTCTGCAAAAGATTTCGTTATAAGCTGTGGTCTTGTAATAATAGAACCTACCACAACGCTGAAAGCTCCCAGCTCAATTACTCTTTTGGCCTTTTCAGGTGTGTTAATATTACCCTCTGCAATTACATGGTGCTTCACATTTTTAATTATGTTCCTAAGGATTTCAAAATCATTTTCAGCTATCTTAAGACCTTCACTCTGCTTTGTATAACCCACCATAGTTGGACTTACAAAATCAAATCCCAGTTCATCAGCATGAAGAGCCTCTTCTACAGTAGAACAGTCTGCCATAAAAAGCTGGTCAGGATACTTGGTCTTAACTTCCTTAAAAAATTCGTCTAAGGTCAATCCACCTGGTCTCTTACTTATGGTCGCGTCCATAGCTATAATCTCAGGCTTGACTTCCATCAGTTCTTCTATTTCTTTCATAGTAGGAGTTATATATACATCTGAGCCTTCGTAATCTCTTTTTACTATACCAATAATCGGAAGATCAACATTTTTCTGTATTTCTGCAATATCCTCTTTAGTGTTAGCTCTTATGCCGGCTGCTCCCCCCTCTTTGGCTGCAAGTGCCATCCTTCCCATAATAAAAGAAGAATGAAGCGGTTCGTGCGGAAGAGCCTGACAGGAAACTATTAATTTACTTTTTAATGAGCTTATTCTTTCATTCATAATATACCTCTTTGTATTTATTATTTTTGAATCTATCTGAGTATTATAACTTACTTAAAAATATTTTTCAATCTTATTGCCATAATCTGAAAGTATTTTTCATTAACTTGTATTAATTCATTATTTTTTTCTAAACATAATCATTATATTTTTTTATAAGATAAACAATTTCTTGAAAATATTTTTCGTCACCGACATATATACCTGGGATAAATTTTGGTTTAACAGAAATTTTTGGTGAAATTTTCTATTACATAAAAAAAGAGAAACCTGTTACAGTTTCTCTTTAATCTTTATATATTCTACTTATACAAAGCTCAATAAGAACTTCCATAGCAGCATCTCCCTTACGGAGACCAATCTTAACTATTCTTGTATATCCACCCTTACGGTCAACATACTTTGGAGCAATCTCATCAAAAAGCTTATTAGAAAGATCAACAACCTTGGTGTTTTTCTTTCTTCCTGCTGCTTTCTCAGGACGCTCTGTAACAGAATAAAGCACTTTATTCATCTGTACTCTTGCATTACGACGAGTAGGGAGATCTCTCTTAACCTCTTTATCCACTTCATCGAACACAGTTACTTTCTTCCATCTACAACTTCTCTTACAATCTTGCCATTAGCATCCTTGCGGGCAACCTTTGACTTAACTGTAACTGTCTCAAAATTATCTTTTTCTTTAACAGCAAGTGTGATAAGCTTCTCAGCTATACGGCGAAGCTCCTTAGCACGAGCTTCAGTGGTAACAATCTTGCCATGATATAAAAGCTCTGTTACCTGGCTTCTGAGTAAAGCCTTTCTCTGACTTGATGTTCTACCAAGCTTTCTATAGCCAGCCATTCCTATATCCTCCTAATTATTCATCGCCTTCATTAAGTGAAAGCCCAAGTGCCTTAATCTTAGCCTTGATCTCTTCGAGAGACTTATTACCAAGATTTCTAACTTTCATCATATCTTCATGCGTTTTTCCAACTAATTCCTGAACAGTGTTGATTCCGGATCTCTTAAGACAGTTAAATGCACGAACTGAAAGTTCAAGCTCATCTATACTCATCTCAAGTACTCTTCCTCTTTCATTGTCAGGCTTAGCTACCATAACATCTACTACTTTAGCATTTTCAGATAGGTCAATGAAAGAATTGAGATGCTCACTCATTACTCTGGCTGCAAGGCTTACTGCCTCATCAGGTCCCATAGTACCATTGGTATATACTTCCAAAGTGAGCTTATCATAATCTGTCATCTGTCCTACACGGGTATTTTCAATATTGATATTTACTCTTTCAACAGGTGTATAGATTGAATCAATAGGAATAACATCTATCGCTAAATCATCACTCTTGTTCTTATCAGCAGAAACATAGCCATGACCACGCCCTATATTAAGTTCCATATATAATCTGCAATTATTTCCACCATTAAGAGTAGCTATCACCTGATCAGGATTGGTAATTGTAATGTCTGAATCTGCCTGAATGTTTGCAGCTGTTACAACCCCTTCTCCCTCAAATTCAATGTATGCGGTCTTAGGTTCATCAGTCTCACTGTCATTTCTTATAGCAAGACTCTTGATGTTCATAATAATTTCCGTAACATCTTCTTTAACTCCGGGAATAGAACTAAGCTCATGCTTAATTCCTTCTATTTTAACAGTTGTTACTGCTGCTCCCGGAAGAGATGAAAGCATAATTCTTCTGAGCGAATTCCCAAGAGTAGTTCCATAACCTCTCTCAAGTGGTTCAACTACGAAGCGCCCGTATTTCTTATCTTCAGAAATCTCAGCAATTTCAATATTCGGTATTTTAAAATCAAACATTTACCAGGCTCCTCCTTTAAGTGTGTTATTCGAATTAATTACTTAGAGTACAACTCGACAATGAACACCTCATCTACAGGAACATCAATCTGATCTCTTGTTGGAATCTCCTTAACAGTTGCTGTAAGGTTCTCACGATCCATCTCAAGCCAAGCAGGAACAAGTCTGCCATTTGTAGCCTCAAGAACATCTTTTACTCTCTGGATAGACTTCTTCTTCTCCTTGATTTCAATCTTATCGCCTACAGCCACGGTATAAGAAGGAATATTTACCTGCTTGCCGTTTACAAGTACCATCTTATGACCAACCATCTGTCTTGCTTCTTTTCTTGTTCTTGCAAGTCCAAGACGGAAAATAACATTATCAAGTCTTAACTCAAGGAGAATCATAAGATTCTCACCTGTTGTACCATATTTAAGCTTCTGAGCCCTTGCAAAGTTATTGCGGAAAGGCTTCTCTAATACACCATAGATGAACTTAGCTTTCTGCTTCTCACGAAGCTGAGCGCCGTATTCACTTATTTTTCTTCTGCTGTTACCTGCAGTTCTGTTGGACTTCTTATCAAGTCCCATAACCATTGGTTCTATGCCGAGAGCCCTGCATCTCTTTAATACAGGCACCATATCTCTTGCCATTTATTTCCTCCTAAAATAATCTACCTGGAATTAAACTCTTCTACGCTTTGGTGGTCTGCATCCGTTATGAGGTACCGGAGTAACATCCTTTATACTGGTTACCTGAATTCCACAAGCCTCTAAAGCACGAATAGCTGCTTCTCTGCCTGCACCAGGTCCCTTAACCATAACCTCAACAGACTTTAATCCATGAACAACAGCAGCCTTTGCTGCAGTCTCAGCTGCCATCTGAGCAGCATAAGGGGTAGACTTTCTGGAGCCTCTGAAACCAAGTCCGCCTGCACTTGCCCATGAAAGAGCATTGCCTTCAGAATCTGTTAATGTAACTATTGTATTATTAAATGATGACTGAATGTGTGCCTGTCCGCGTTCGACATTCTTTTTCACACGCTTCTTTGTCACTTTTTTTGCTGCACCTTTTGCACTAGCCATGACCTAAGAATCCTCCTTTAATTATTTCTTCTTGTTTGCGATGGTCTTCTTTGGACCTTTTCTTGTCCTTGCGTTGTTCTTTGTGTTCTGTCCACGAACAGGAAGTCCCTTTCTATGACGAACACCTCTGTAACAACCGATCTCCTGAAGTCTCTTGATGTTCATAGCTACTTCACGACGAAGATCACCTTCAACCAGAACGGATTCTTCAATCACATCACGGATTTTTCCAACCTGTTCGTCAGAAAGATCCTTGCAACGAATGTCCGGATCAACAGCTGCTTTTGTTAAAATTTCATTAGACTTAGCTCTACCAATACCATAGATATAAGTAAGGCCAATCTCTACACGCTTCTCTCTTGGTAAATCGACACCACTAATACGAGCCATTAGCGTTTAACCTCCGTTATTTTTTCAATTATTAGTAACAATATATGTGAAATTTGGTATCGGAATGATGATTTCCTCTACCCAGCCGCTTTAAACCGTACAACGAAATGATGAATTTCGAGGCGAAGAAAAATTTATCTTCATATATAAGCATTCGCTTATAAATACGGTATCACAGATATGACCGGCTCACATTTCCGGTGATATCCATAACGCAGAAAGCAAGACCTCTAATTATTAATCTTAATCAGAATTATCCCTGTCTCTGCTTGTGTTTTGGGTTCTCACAGATAATTCTGATTGCACCCTTTCTCTTGATAACCTTGCACTTTTCGCAAATAGGCTTCACAGATGACCTAACTTTCATTTCGAAAACTCCTTTCTGAATAAAGTCCATCTTATATACTAACATAGTCTGGAGCAAGTTTCAAGTGGAAATTTTGAAATATTTTAGGAAATTTCGAAATTTCGAAGAAGAAATTTCCTATTAAATAAAAAACCTGTATTCAATCAATCTGTAATTTTTACATTCTTGTTGAATACAGGTTATTTCTCTAATAATTTCCCCGGATTAAATCTCAAATATATAAGCCCTATAGCCTTCCAATTCAAGACCCGAATTAAATTCTACCTTGTCACCTGTGATAAGGTCTGTAAGGCTTCCATTTACATTATCAAGATTAAAATTAAGCCTTGCATTTCCACCATCTGCATTTACTGCAATAACCATGCGTTTTCCATCTTTTTCTCTTAGAAATACACACTGTTTGTTAGCTATCTGTAAAGCCTTATAGTTTCCATACCAAAGTTCAGGTGACTCATTATGTATCTTAATAAGTTTAGTTATGTACTCTGTAAGGGAATTAAATTCCGGCTTATCAAATGCAGGTCTGAGTGTAGGATCACCTTCTTTCTTATCTGCCTTAAAGCCCCATTCACTTCCATAGTAAATCATAGGTATACCCGGCATTGTAAACATAAGTGCATAGGCAAGAGGAATATGCTTCTCCTCAGTAAGAATACTTGCAAGCCTTGATACATCATGATTATCTACAAAGCTTAAAAGATGTTTGCCTCTGTATAAAGTCCAGTTTTCCTCACCAAACTGGCGGTTAAGAGAGTGCATTATCTCAAAAAGATTTAAGCTGTTCAGACTTGAATAAATACCTTTGTAACACTCATAATTTGTAGCTGAATGGCACATTTCATCATTCATAATCTGATTGTAGTCTCCACCTATCATCTCTCCTGCAAGGAAGAAATCAGGCTTCATCTGACTTGTTTCCTGTCTTAATCTTTTTAAGAAATTCCTGTCAACCATATAGGCTACATCAAGCCTGAGACCATCTATGTCAAATTCCTTTACCCAGCCTCTTACACTTTCTATAAGATAGTCTGTGACTGCATTGTTTCTAAGGTTTAGCTTAACCAGGTCATAATGACCTTCCCAACCTTCGTACCAAAGGCCATCATTGTAGTTGCTGTTTCCACCGAAATTGATGTTGAACCAATCCTTGTACTGAGAATTTTCTCTTTTTTCAAGTACATCCTTAAAACCAAAGAAGCCTCTGCCTACATGGTTAAATACTCCGTCAAGAATTACCTTGATATCTTCTTTGTGAAGCTCTTCACAGACTTTTTTAAAATCCTCATTAGTTCCAAGCCTTACATCTATCTTTCTGTAATCTCTTGTATTATAGCCATGTGTGTCTGATTCAAATACCGGCGAAAAATATACTGCTCCTATTCCCATCTTTTTAAGATGTGGAATGAAATCAAGTACCTTCAGTATTCTATGTTCTAACCTTCCATCATTTTCAAAGGGTGCACCGCAAAACCCCATCGGATAAAACTGATAAAACACTTTTTCATAAGCCCACATTTATTATTCTTCCTCCCTTAACACAAATATCAGCCTATTGTATCAGATTTTATCAGATTTTTGCCACTAATTCTTTTACTTTGATTTTTTCCATTTTTTGTAAATATAATTACCTTTAGCATCTTTTTTGCTTTTAGCTTCAACTCTGAAGAATAATTCTTTCTTTTTTTAAGATAGCATTGACATATAGTTTTGTCACTCCTTTTTTTATCATCATGATACATATTGACATTATCTATCATATCATATTTGAGTGGAACAGCTATTTGACCGGTGCTGTCACAAACACCCCATTTCTTTTTGAGCCTTACTACAACAGCCTCATCATTATAGTTTATTACTTCATTATATTTTGCAGGAACAACCGTTTTGCCGTCTCTATTGATATATCCTGTCATTCCGTCAAGATTTACCCTTATTAGAGACATTTCTTCATTATTAAAAATAGAATCAAACTCTATTTTACCCTTAACTTCACCATTTTTGTCAATCAATCCCCATTTTTTACCTATACTTACTGCCGCAAGTCCATTATTAAATCTTTCTACATCATCATATTTCGGAGGGATTACCACTTCACCTGTAGTATCTATATACCCCCACTTACCATCAAGCTTGACTCCTGCCATATTTTCACTAAAAGAGTTTACATCATCATACTTAAGCGGTATTACTTCCTCGCCTTTGAGATTAATAAATCCCCATTTATCATCTCTTTTTACCGCTGCAAGTCCTTGAAAAAAAGCTTTAACTTCATCATACTTAATAGGGGTAACTTCTTTTCCTTTCTCACTTATAAATCCCCACTTATTTCCCAGCTTAACCTGATAAGGAATAATTAAAATATCATTTATTTCATCATATATTGGTGAGATGATTTCCTTTTTAAAATCAACCACTCCCTTTTTACCATTTAACACTACCTTAGCAGTGAAACCACCATCAAACTGTTCAATATCATCATACTTAAAAGATACTATAATATCACCATTGGTAGCAACAAGCCCCCATCTTCCATCTTTCTTCACCTTGACACAGATATCCATTACTTCTTTTATTTCATCATATCTCGGAGAAACCTCCTCTTTTCCTTCTTCACCAAGAAACCCCCATTTATTATTTCTCTTGACTGCAACAACTACTGCACCACTATCACGGTAATTTTTTTCATTTATCCATACATCATCATACTTAAAAGTAGTAAGCATCTTTCCGACATCGTCTATAAATCCCCATTTTCCCTTATACTTTACAGCTTTTTCACCAAGAAAAGCCTCTTTTTCTTCTTCGTATTTAACTTTTTTGGCTACAATTACTTCTTGCCTGGTTATAGAAATATTATCCGGCTTTTCTTTAGCCATAGCTACAGACGGATTGATTAAAATAGCTGCTAAAGGTGCTAATACAATAGCCTTTGTTAAAATTTTGTTTGACATAATTCTTCCCCCCTTTTGATGTTAATTATTTAACCTTCTATGAGCATATTATAGTATGATACACTTCTCTTCTATGTCCTACAGTAAGTGCCAAAATGATGAGCTTATTATCATTTATCTCACAAATAAGACGATAATCGCCTATCCTATATCTCCAACTGCCACTTCTGTTTACCGTCAGACCTTTCCCCTGTTTATAAGGATTATCTGTTTCTTCAAGATTCTTTTCAATCCAGTTAGCAAGCATCTTCTGTGTATACCTGTCAAGTTTCTTAAATTCCTTATCAAATCTTGCTGTTGTTTCTACCCTGTACATTATAAGCCAAGCTCCTTCTTAAGTTCAGAAAATGGACGACTTTTCTTTCCGCTATCTACATATTCCTTATATGCTTCTTCCCCAACCTTGATATCATACTCATCCTCTATTTTTTCAAACAAAGCTTTCTTAAATGCCTCACCCAAAGACATTGAATTAAGCTTTGCATAGCTGTCTGCCAATGATTTTTCTTCTTCTGTTAATCTTATTGAAAATGCCATAATTAACCCCCCTTTCTTGTAGGATATTGTACTACTGCTAGTAATATGTTGTCAATAATATAAATGAAGTCATATTCAATATCAAACTTTCTGTTAAGCAAAAAAGGACAGATCTCCCTTCACTTTATAAAGGAAAATCTGCCCTTATATCTACAAGGCGATTATTTAAAAAATTCTTCCAACAACAGCTTAAGTTTTTGCAAACTCTTGTTCTTACGCCATTGTATAGCCTTATAGCTTACTTTCTTTCTTTTTGCAACGCTTTCATCAATGATATTTTCTTCAAAATGTCCGTCATGATCAAGAGAAGAAAAAAGGAACAAGGGATTTTTTCTGTCTGTTTATTTCTCTGTATGTCCTATTCCAAATACAGCTAAATTTTTTGTACTAAATACCATAGCACCGCTTTCTTTATCGTAGTAAGAACCTTTAATCTTTCTTACTTTTCCTTTTTTATCAATGTAGAAAGCATACAATCCGTCTGCCTTTTCATTTTTCTTAAGTCTATAAGGAATAGAGGCTTTTACAGTTCCTTTTCCAAGAGCTGTTACTTTTTTCTTTCCCTTTGCATAGCTTATACTTATCTCATAAACAGGTCTGTTTCCGGTAAGCTTTTTAACATTTTTAGAAAGCTTTTTATTAGGAACAACACTTAATGTGATACTTCCCTTGCTCTTTTTCTTAATCTCTGAAAGGGCTTTTTTGTCAAATACCATCTTTGAAATATGGCTGTCTATGGTGAGGCTGTTTATTTCTTCACCTGCAATTTTCCCTAAAGCACCCTCGGTAAGATTTACCTTTACCTTATTAGTACCCTTTGGCATATCTACCTTTACTTCAAGGGATATTTTCTCTGCTTCCTTGCCGTTTTTCTTAGCTTCTTCCAGTGCCTTTGTAATGGCATTTTCTACTGACTTTTCAGAAATCTTAGCTGTTGCTGTTTTATTTTTTCCTTTTTTTGCTTTTACTGTAATCTCTGCTGTTACAGGTAAATCAGAGCCTTTATCAGTATTAGCATCTGTTACACTGCTGTCGTCTTTAGGCTTATTGTTTTCATTTATCTCTGTATTTCCGCTGCTTGTACCGCCTGATGAAGAACCGCCACCGGTGCTGCCCTCTGTACCGCCTGATGGAACAACACCGCCTGAACCTCCGCTGCCATTTGCCCTAAAATTAGCTGTTACGGTAACACCCTTTGCAGGCATTATAAAGCTGGTTTCTCTTGCAGAAGCATCTGCAAAAACTACTCCTTCAGTACCGCTCCAGCCTGTAAATGTATAGCCTGACTTATCATTTGCTTTGATAACGACTTTTTGTCCTTCGCTGTACTTACCACTTCCTGTTCCGTCAACTACTTTTACTTCATAGACAGCATCTACAATTTTCAGTATGCCTTTTTCGTATGTGACCATGTAGTTGTTTGCTACATCTGCACCATCTTTATTTTTAAGTTCACCGCCACTTACTGTAATCTCATATTCTCCGGTATGATTTGTAGTCGCATTTGATGAAAGCACCGGATTTGTAAAAGTATCTCCGTCTGCAAGGCTTTTATCTACTTCTTTCTTGTTGTAGGTAAATGCAAGCATAGTATCGCCTTTTACTACAGTCTTATCATCTGCTTTTACGGTTATTTTTCTCTTATTTACAGTAACAATTACACTTCTTTCTGCTTCGTTGTAAGTAGCGTTCCCTTCCTTTTTAGCTGTAACGGTAACTTTTCCTGCTCCTATAATTGTTGCCTTATCTTTCTTTACTTTAAGCACTCCGTTATTAGCAGGTACGCTGTAAGTTATTTTTCCATCTCCACTTCCACCTGTAGCGGAAAGAATAAAATCTGCTTCTCCGTAAGTCTTATCAGGAATTGATACAAATAAGAGCGGAGCCTGACTTTGCTTCCTTGTATCTATATTTTTAACAGCACTTTCAGCGTTATAATTAGTATCTCCTTCATACTCTGCTTTAATTTCATACTCTTGTGCTGCTACATTATTCCATTTATATTCAGCCTTTCCCTCTGCTAATGCTGCTGTGCCAAGCTCTGTAAAGTTTCCTCCGTCTTTATACAAAAATTTTACATTTCCACCCGGTTTATCAGCACCGTTTGCACCCGTTATTTCTGCAACAAGTGTAACTACTTTATTTCCCGACTCTACCGATATATTTGCTGTAAGGTTTATAGTCGGATTTGCCATTGCAACCGTAACTAAAACATTCTTTTTCTTATCTATGTCTGCAATTTCTTCGTAGTTTTTAAGTGTTTTTTCACTTGGAGTGAACACCACCTCATAGCCTGTATTATTTACAGTAGGAATAATATTTCCATCTGCCCAAGCGAAACTTCCATATTCTGTACTTCCGCCTGTAAGCATGCTTTCTGATAATTTCTGTCCGTAGGTTAAGCTACCTGCATTTGGGAAGGTAATAGCAGGTACTGCGGCTTTTGCTATCGTTATTTTAAGCTCTGCACTTGTTTCGTTGTAGTTATTATTTCCGGCTTTAACAGCCTTAACCGTTACCTCTCCTGCTCCTATAATTCTTGCAGTAGAGCCGTTTATGGAGAGTACGCCATTATTTGCAGGTGCAGTGAAAGTTACTGCTCCTTCTCCGCTTCCGCCTGTTGTTGTCAAATTAAAATCATTATCGTCATATTTTTTGCCTGAAACATCTGTAATTCTAAATGCTGCCTGATTAGCTTTTTTGATTTCAAAGCCTGCTTTGGCAGATGCAGCATTTTGGGTTTCGGTTTCTGCTATATCAGCCTTTACCCAGTATTTACCTGCATTTTTAGGTACTTTGCCATCACTTACCGCACCGCTGTTAGCATTAGTAGTCTTAACAGTGCAGGTTTCATCTGTAAAATATTCGTAGGTTAGTGTTCCGCCACCTGTATTTCCTATTACTGTCGGTTCTTTGGCATTTTCCCCAAAAGTCCAGTCCTCAAGCTTTACCGTAAATGCAGGTGTGGTTTTTTTCTCAAAAACCGCCTTAATTTCTACATCGCTTTCAGGCATAGTGAATTTATTATTTGCTATATTCACACCACTTAATGGAGATACTGCCTGCCATTCTTTAAAGTAATTACCTCTGTCCGGGGTAGGTGTAAGCATAATTTCCGTACCCTTTAGGGCATCTTTCGGATTAGCTTCCGCTGTTCCGTTGCCGATATTTGCTATAGTGGTACGGTAAATTTTCTTAATCTCAACTTCTGCTGCTTCGCTTGCAAAACTGCTTCCTTCTACAGCAGCCACCCTTACTAAGTATTTACCCGGTGCAACCCCTTCGGTACTTCCTGCCGTGCAGATTTTCCATTCGTTACTGCCGGAAAGGCTATATTCCATTTCTGCCGTTGTGCCTGTGATTTTACCGTTATTTTTTCCATAATTAGCTTCGTCCGCTCCGTTAACTGCAGTCATAACAGGACGGGCAGGTATAGGTAACCTTTGCTCCAGACTTTCAAGAAAGCTGTCATCTTCCTTTGCCATTATAGATAAAGTTTTACCAAGCCACTGCTCTTTTATGCCTGTTTCTCCGTCAGCCGGTTTGTCTATATCTTCCCTATTGATATCGAAAGTGATTAGATACGAAATATCGGCACTAAGCCCTGTAAGTTTTTCCGCTCTATAGTCTATGGCGGCGGTAGGGGTAGAGTAGGGCTTATCTATAAGCTCACCGCTTCCTGTTATATCGCTTCCGATTATTTTACTGCCTTTTCTTTTCTTTATCTTGCCGTTATTTTCTAAAGTGCCGTTGTTTTGTAATTTCGCATCATAATTCAGCCCAAGTGTTTTCCCTTGCGGAATGGTTAATTTACTGCCGCTTGGAATTTCAAGGGTGTATCCGCCACCCACATTAAAATCATACGATAATTCCTGTTCGCCGTACACCTTTCCGCTGTTAGTACTGTTAAATATAATTCCACTCCAATTTGTTTCATCTGAATTATCTGAAATGCCATCTATAGCGTAAATTAGGGCTTTGCCGTCAGCTCCTGTACGAAAGCTTCCTGGTGCTCCGCCCTCACCTGCGCCTATGCCTACTCCTTCTGCTGAGCTTGTTTTTACAGTTCCACCTGTAATCTTTATAGTTCCGCCGGCTCCATCTTTACCGCCGCCTATGCCCGCTCCACTGATCAGGGACACTGCAGTTACATCTCCGCCTGTTATCTCTATATTGCCGCCTGCTGCATAACTACCGCCGCCTATGCCCGCTCCGCTATCATTAGATCTTGCATTTACTTTGCCGCCCGTTATCTTTATACTGCCGCCTGCTCCACCTTTACCGCCGCCTATGCCCGCTCCGAATCGAGATTCTGCTTTTACATCTCCGCCTGTTATCTCTATATTGCCGCCGGCTCCACCTTTACCGCCGCCTATGCCCGCTCCGTTTTGGGATTTTACTTTTACTTTACCGCCGGTAATCTTTATAATGCCGCCCTCTTTATTTTCACTTCCTCCGATACCGGCATTTTTACCGTTTATTTCAGCCTCTATTTTACCTGTATTTTCTGTAACCATATCTCTCTGTGCATATATGGTTAAGGAATTTCCTTTTGACACATCTATTCCCTGTTTCGCCTGAAGCTTTGCATTATCCGCCAAAATCAGATGGACATTGCCCGTTACCGTAATTCTGTCATTTGTTGTAACAGCCTCTTTTACCACATACCATTTAGGATTGGTACTGCTGCCATCTCCCCAAGTTGTAACAGTATCCCCCACAGCTTCTGCGGATACTGTTTTTATTACTCCTTCGTCCCTGTCATAGTACTCTACACCCGCCACTGTATCAGCAAAAGCTTCCACCTTTATCTGGGTAAATATCACTGAAAAGGCTATAATACAGGCTATTACAGCCCGTACCCCCCTCAAAAAAATTTTTACATCTCCAGTTTTCTCATACATTTTGTTTCCTCCTTGTATTATTGTATTAAAAGTTTACACCATTATATCTATTTTAAGAGAATTTTAAAAAATAACAAGTACGAAATATGTCATTTTGATTAACATAACTCGTACTTGACAAATCGATGGAAGTGTGCATTATGTTTTTAGTTAAAAGCACACTTTTAAGTTGCTAAAATAACATTTGGCTTTTAGGTTAAATAATCTGCTCCTCTGTGCTATAATAAAAATAATTCAATATTAGCTTAATGCCTGCTACTTAACTCATTCTTTTGTAGGTTTGTCTTTTCCTGTCAGGCTTTCCATATAGTCAAAATCCACATATCCCGAGACTATTTTGACACTTTTTCTTTATTTTGCTCAAATCCTGAATTTATCTGCAGATATATCTGCAAACTCTACTTCTTCCCCCTTCATAAACATAACCATATAAATAGGGAGATAGGTCAATTTCCCTTTTTCCCTTATATTGTCATTTGTAAAAATATACGCTCCTTTTATCCCATATTCTGACACTTCTATTACATTGTCCAGTGCTGAGTGCCTTTCATAATTCTTTCCGCTCTTTACCTCAATAGGGAGTATCTCTCCTGCCTGTTCAATAACAAAATCCAGCTCTCCAAACTTCTTGCTGTTATAATAATATAAAGGATAGCCATGTGCATGAAGTTCCTGTGCTACTACATTTTCATATACAGCTCCTTTGTTAATATCTGTTTCATTGCTTACAATTTTTAATTTGCAGCCCTTGCCATACAATGTAGTAAGCAACCCTACATCCGACATAAACAACTTAAATAAGCTGCTTTTTTCATTTAGTAAAAGAGGAACTGATGGTTCTGTCACATTAAACACTCCTAAAGCAACACCTGACTTTATCAGCCATACAAAGCTGTCAGAAATCCTGTCATAGCGTAGATTCTTGTTAATATCAGCTATCATAAACCTTTTATTTTTTTCATTCAATTCAGCAGGTATGAGTTCATATATATGTGTAAGAAGCAGTTTGCGGTTTTCTGCCTCATATTGTGTAAAATCCAATTTATACTGTTCAATGATAGCTCTATGCTCATCTATCACTTCATCTATACTGCTTGTACCACGATATTTCTCAACTGCAGCAGGCATACCTCCTATAATCAAATAAAGATTAAACATTTCCATAAGTTTATTATGAATTACATCATCAACAGGTATTTTTGTGATAAAGCAATTATGTAACTTGTTTATTACAGTTTCTTCTACTTCAAACACCTGCAAAAATTCCTCAAAATCAAGAGGATACATAGTTAATGTCTGTAAATAGCCAACCGGGGCAGATTTAAGATTAACAATCTCTACTCCAAGCAGAGAGCCTGATAAGATGTATCGAAATCTTTTATCAGCAACCAAAAATTTTATTTTTGTGACTATCTCTTTATATCTCTGTATCTCATCAAAGAAAAATACAGTTTCTCCTTCTATAATTTTTTTATCACTATATAATGAAAGCTTTTAAAAATAAGATCGTCTATACCTGTTGATTGGTCTAAAAATATCAACAATTTCGTGCTGATTAATAAGATTGAACTCAATATAATTATAACCAGCTGTCTCCAAGCATTTTCGGATAATAAAGGTCTTTCCTGCCTGACGAACACCATAAATAAGCAGAGCTTTTTCACTGTTTTTAATCCACTTTTCTATATCTTTCTCAATTTTTCTCTTAAGCATAACCAATACCTCTAAATATTTTTGTACGTTTTCCAAGGTTATTATACCTTTAAAATGACATTTTTCCAAGGAAATTTAGGGGCTATTTTGACACTTTTTTTCTCTAATTCAGTCTTTAATTACTTTTTATGTCAGCATCAAATCTTTTCTTCTAAGCAGAAAATCTATTATATTTAGGTGCACAATACCATCATGACTTAAATCAATTTTGTCAAGTGACATTACATATTTGGGGGAGGCATCTGTAATATTTTTATATGCCCCAAACTCTCTTTGTATGGTTTCTTTAGCTGCCAACAGGTACGATACCTGAATAAAGCATTTTTTACCGTCTTTTATTGCTACAAAATCAATTTCTCCCTTATATGTCTTTCCTACAAAAACAGTGTAGCCTCTTGTAAGCAGTTCGTTGTATATTATATTTTCAAGAAAAAATGTATCCTCAAAGTTAATTGTGTTAGTATTAATAGTTCTAAATCCCATATCTACAGCATACTGTTTTTCACGATTGCCAAGTGCCGTCTTACCTGTAATATTATATCTTCCTACTCCATGTATCAAATAAGCCTTTTTCATCCGCTCCAGATAATTGTAAACTGTTCTTTTTAGATATTTCTTTGTCATTCTTTTTATATGCTGAAATAATATTTTCTATAGATAATTCTTTTCCTGCATTTGCAAGAATATACAGTGAAATATCCATAAAGCTGTTTTTGTCTGCACTTTTACTTTTTCCAACAATATCTCTGTTAACAATGCCCCTATATAAATTTGTCAAATATCTCTGTATAGCCTCATCATCTTTATAATCAAAGCGAAGCGGAAAGCCTCCCCATTTCAAATAGTTAGTAAAAAGCTCCTCACTCCATTCCATTTTGTTTATCTCATAGTATTGTTTCATTTCATAAAATGAAAATGGCAATATTTCAAACTCCACAGTTCTTCCTGTTAAAAGGGTGGAAAGCTCACCTGACAAAAGTGTAGAATTGCTTCCTGTAACAAAAAGGGATACATTAAGGGTAGCACGAAAAGAAGCCAGTGCCTTTTCAAAGTTTTCTACATGTTGTACCTCATCTAAAAATACATAATATTTCCCATCATTTGAAATCCTGCTTTTAATTTCTTTATTCAAATCTGATGCATTTACTATATAATCAAAGTCCATATCTTCCAGATTAAGGTAAATTATTTTATCTTCTGCTATCCCATTTTCAAGCAGCTCATCTTTTATCGTATCTAAAAGCATAGATTTACCGGCTCTCCTTACTCCGGTTATTACCTTTATAATGTCTGAATCATAATATGGACGAATCTGTTCAAGATATGTTTCTCTTACTAATCTCATAATGTGCACCTCCTACTTGCACATTATAGTATATTTCGATATTTTGTGCAAGCTTATCTTGCATAAAGTGATATTATATTATAGTTTGTGCAAGCTACCTTGCACAAGTTAAAAAAGTGTGTGCTTGCACACACTTCGCGCGCGAGCGGTGCCGCAAGGCAAACTTCCCTACCGCGAGCTGCGCATCCCTCGGAGAGATTTATTTAATAGGGAATTTCGGAGAAATTTCCTATTAAATAAAAAAAGACAGAAGCCTTAGCCTCTGCCCTTAATATCACAATTTTACTTATCTCTCCAGATTATTCTGCCCTTAGTCAAATCGTAAGGGGACATTTCAAGAGTTACCTTATCTCCCGGTAAGATACGAATGAAATTCATTCTAAGCTTACCGCTGATATGTGCAAGTACCTTATGACCATTTTCAAGTTCAACCTGGAACATTGCGTTTGGAAGCTTCTCGATTACTGTTCCCTCAATTTCAAGTACATCTGCCTTAGACATTTGTCTCCTTTCCGGTGTCTGCCACCATCTCCCTTTTATAAAGCTTTATTGCAAAAGCTATATCTTCATTATTAAAACTCTCTCTTTTATGCTGTTTACCGGCATTTTTAATTACATCTTTATAATCTATATTTATAGGTTGTATATGAATGAGATTCTTTTTCTTGGAGTGAAACTTAGTATATTTTTTACCATTTATCAGAAAAACAAATTTCCCTTCAATAGAGTTTACCACATACAGTTCACCCTTATCATGTCCAGCCTTAGATATCGCAAGCATACCTGTTTTTAATTCCATAGCCTTACCTCTATAAAGTTAATATTTCCGGCTCACCGTTTGTAATCAAAATTGTATTTCATAGTGGGCTGAAAATGAATAGTCTGCTGTATATACTGTCCAGCCATCCTCTCCCCATTCCACTTCATAACCTCCCATATTTACCATTGGCTCTATGGCAAAGGTCATGTTCTTCTCAATCTTAATTCCCTTGGTTTTCTGCCTGAAATTATAAATATCCGGTGCTTCGTGCAGGTTTTGTCCTATGCCATGTCCTGCTAAATCCCTTACTACAGAGTATCCATGGCTTTCTACATAATTTTGGATAGCTATGGATATGTCATTTATATGATTACCCGGTATCGCCTTTTTTATTCCTTCAAAAAAGCTTTGTCTTGTAACCTCAATCAAATCAGTAAGTGCAGGAATAATCTTACCTACAGCCACAGTTCTTGCCGCATCAGCATGCCATCCTTTATAGATAAGACCTGCATCAATACTTACAATATCGCCTTCTTCTATAAAATGTTCCTTATCAGGAATTCCATGTACAACCTGATCATTAACGGAGACACAGATGGAAGCAGGAAAACCGTTATAGCCAAGAAAGGAGGGAATACTATCACATTTAAGTATAAGCTCTTCTCCTCTTTTATCTATATCAAAAGTTGAAAGTCCCGGTTTTATATAGTTTTCAAGCTCACTAAGTACAAAAGCCAGGCGTTTACCTGCTTCTCTCATCAAAGCTATCTCACTTTCAGCCTTAATCCCTGCAACCATTATCTCTCCTTTTATTTCTATCTTATTATCCTAAAATCTTGCAAATATCCTCAAAAACCTCATTCATAGCCTTGGTTCCATCTACCTCTTTATAGACATTTCTGCTCCTGTAAAATTCTTCAAGAGGCTTAGTCTGGGCATGATATACCTCAAGACGCTTCTTAACTGTTTCCGGCATATCATCCGGTCTCTGAATTAAGTCTCCACTGCATTTATCACAAATACCCTCTGCTTTAGTATTATTATAAACTACATGATAGGTTTCTCCACAGTTAGGGCAGGTTCTTCTTCCTGACATCCTTTCAATAATGTTCTCATCAGGAACAACTACATTTACTGCATAGTCAATGTTTTCGCCTAATTTCTTAAGAGCCTCTTCAAGAACTTCAGCCTGTGGTATAGTTCTTGGATAACCATCTAAAATATAACCCTTAGCACAGTCATCCTTAGCTACCCTGTCTAAAAGAATGCTTACAGTCAGTTCATCCGGAACAAGCTGTCCCTTGTCCATATATTCCTTAGCCTTAAGGCCAAGCTCTGTATTATTTTTGATATTATATCTGAATATATCTCCTGTAGATATATGTGGAAGACCGTATTTTTCAGCAATTTTAATTGCCTGTGTACCTTTTCCTGCTCCCGGAGCACCAAGCATAACTATTTTCATATAGACCTCCTTAATTATTTAATAGGGAATTCCAGAGGAATTTCCTATTAAAATAAAAGCTGCAGCCGGACTATAACATTCATCTGTCATAACCTGCTACAGCTCCATATTTATATGGTACCTTTAATCATTTAAGAAACCTTTATAATGTCTCTCAAGCATCATTGACTCAATCTGCTTCATTGTTTCAAGTATAACACCTACCACAATGATGAGGGATGTTCCACCAAATGATACATCTGCTCCAAATACTCCTGAGCATATAATTGGAATAAGCGCTGCAACTGTTAAACCACAAGCTCCAATAAATATAATGCTGTTAAGTACCTTAGTAAGATAATCACTTGTTGGACGACCCGGTCTTATACCAGGTATAAATCCGCCAGACTTTTTCATATTATTTGCTATTTCAAGTGGATTGAAAGTTATTGAGGTATAGAAATAAGCAAAGAATATTATCATTACCACATAAAGTACAAGACCTAATGTGTACTTCGCCTCACCTAAGCTGCTGAAATTACACCAGGCACCCTGGTTCAATACCTTTAATATCTTCTCTCCAAGAGTCGCCCCTGCACCGCTCTTTGGCTGGATTCCAAGAAATCTGCAAATAATAATCGGTGTCTGCAATATTGAACTTGCGAAGATTATAGGCATAACACCACCGGTATTTACCTTAAGTGGAATACTTGAACCTGAACCACCTACAAGTCTTCTTCCCTGAAGCTTCTGTGCGTACTGCACAGGAATCTTTCTGATTGCATCATTTAATACAATTATATAAATTGTAAGTGCAATAATGATACCTACTATCATTATTGCTGCTATAACCTTGTTGATAACAGTAGTCCCACCTATAACATAAGTCTTAAAGAGATTTATGATGTCTGAAGGCATTCTTGAAACTATGTTTACAAGAAGGATGATTGATATACCATTACCCACTCCTCTGTCGGTAATCTTCTCACCTATCCACATAAGAAAGGCTGAACCGGCTGTAAGAGTAAGGGTTATAACTATAACCGAAAGTACTGAATAATTCTCCAGATATCCTGAACGGCCAAAGCCTATTGCCATAGCTATACTCTCTATAAGAGCAAGAGCTACTGTTACATAACGTGTAGCAGCCGCAATTTTCTTTCTTCCGTCCTCTCCCTCTTTTTGTATCTCCTCAAGCCTTGGAATTGCTATTGTAAGGAGCTGCATAATAATGGAAGATGTAATGTAAGGAGTAATACTTAGTGCAAATATTGATAACTGTTCAAATGATCCACCGGTAATGGCATTCAGAAATGAAAGCTGGGTTATCTGAGATAAGAAATCAGATATCTTGCTACGATCAATCCCTGGAATTGGAAGCTGTGATCCAAGTCTGACTACTGCAAGACACAAGAGAGTGAATAAAATTCTCTCTCTTATATCCTTTACCTTAAGAGCATTACGAATCGCTTTTATCATTAGATCACCTCAGCAATCCCGCCAAGATCTTCAATCTTTTTTGCTGCCGAAGCACTGTAAGCGTTTACTTTAACTGTGAGCTTCTTAGTAAGTTCACCATTGCCAAGAATCTTAACGCCATCACATACCTTCTTAATTACACCTGCATCAAGGAGAGCCTGAATTGTTACTTCAGTTCCATCTTCAAAGAGGTTAAGCTCAGATACATTGATAGCTACGATTTCTTTAGAATTTCTGTTTACGAAGCCTCTCTTAGGAATTCTCCTGTAAAGTGGCATCTGACCACCCTCAAAGCCCGGTCTTGGAGCTCCTGAACGAGCCTTCTGTCCTTTATGTCCCTTACCGGCAGTCTTGCCGTTACCTGACGCATGACCACGGCCTCTTCTGAAGTTATTACTCTGATGAGAGCCGGCTATTGGCTGTAAGTCTGTTAAATTCATGTTCACACCTCCCCTTCTTTAGATTTCCTCTACCTTAAGCAGATATGCAACCTGCTTGATCATTCCTCTTGTTGCCTCATTGTTAGGAAGGGTATTGCTACGGCCTGTTTTCTTAAGACCAAGAGCTTCAACTGTCTTCCTATGCTTTGGTATACGTCCAATAACAGACTTAACCAATGTTACTTTTAATTTATCAGCCATTATATTATCCTCCTATTAATTTAATTTACTATATTCCTGTTAGCATTTACAGATCAGAAACGGAAATGCCACGAAGCCTAGCAAATTCTTCAGGAGTCTTAAGCTTAGATAAACCGTTGATTGTTGCAAGTACAACATTCTGCTTATTGTTAGAACCAAGAGACTTGGTTCTGATATTCTTGAAACCTGCAAGCTCAAGTACATTACGAGCAGGACCACCGGCAATTACTCCGGTACCTTCAGGTGCTCTCTTAAGAAGAACCTCTGCACTTCCAAATTTACCAATAAAATCATGAGGTACGCTTCCGTTTTCATCAATTGGAAGTGAAACCATATTCTTAATAGCGTCTTCTTTACCCTTACGGATAGCTTCAGGGATTTCAGCAGCCTTTCCAAGACCTGCACCAACTCTGCCGTTCTTGTCTCCTACAACTACGAGAGCTGAGAATCTCATGTTGCGTCCGCCCTTTACAACCTTGACAACGCGCTTGATGGCAACAACTTTGTCAAAAAGCTCATTGTTCTCAGTATTATTATCTACTGAACGATTCATGTTTATTCCTCCTTCTCTTAGAATTCAAGACCTGCTTCTCTAGCAGCGTCAGCGAGTGCCTGTACTTTCCCTGATAAATGAAACCACCTCTATCGAAAACGACTTCCTTAATTCCTTTTTCAAGTGCTTTTTTAGCTATAGCTGTACCTACTGCAGCTGCAGCAGCTACATCATTTGTATGCTCAAGACCGGCCTTAACATCCTTTTCAAGTGTGGATGCAGCAACTAAAGTAGCTCCAGCCTGGTCGTCAATGATCTGTGCGTACATATGGCTGTTACTTCTGAATACAGCGAGACGTGGTCTTGCAGCTGTACCGGAAAGATGTGCACGCATTCTTCTATGTTTCTTTTCGCGAATAGCGCTTCTTGATGCTTTACGAACCATTCTTTTTCACTCCTTTAATTATTTTTTACCGGTCTTACCAACCTTACGTCTGATAATCTCATAATCATACTTAATACCCTTGCCCTTATATGGCTCTGGCATTCTCTTCTCTCTAATCTCAGCTGCGTACTGTCCAACCTTCTCCTTGTCAATACCTTTAACAAGAATCTTGTTTGTACCTTCAACTGTTGACTCAACTCCCTCAGGATCAGTCATAACTACCGGATGAGAATATCCTAAGTTAAGGGTAAGCTCTTTCCGGCTTTAGAAACTCTGTAACCTACACCATTTACTTCAAGTGTCTTGGTATAACCTTCAGTTACACCAACTACCATGTTATTAATAAGTGTTCTTGTAAGTCCATGAAGAGACTTCATCTTCTTCAATTCGTTAGGTCTTGTAACAACAATCTCACCATTTTCAAGCTTGATTATCATTTCCTTAGGAAGCACTCTCTCAAGTGTTCCCTTAGGACCTTTTACAGTCACTTTATTATTTTCTGCAATATCAACAGTAACACCTGCCGGTACTGCGATAGGCATTCTTCCTATACGTGACATGCCCGCACCTCCATTTTTATTTTTTGCAGATTATTCTGCTTGTTATCAGATACTAATTACCAGACAAATGCAAGAACTTCTCCACCAACACCGAAGCCTCTGGCCTCTTTATCAGTGATAACTCCCTTATTTGTAGATACAATAGCAACTCCAAGACCACCAAGAACCTTTGGAAGGTCTGCACAGTTAGCATATACTCTATAACCTGGCTTTGAAATTCTCTTTATTCCGTTAATAACCTTTTCATTCTTATCCTTACCATATTTAAGTACGATATGGATATTCTTAAAGCCGTTAACCTCATTGATTTCAAAGCTCTTTATATAACCCTCTTTTAAGAGAATCTCTGCGATTGATACCTTCATATTGGAAGCAGGTACATCAACCTCATCGTGTTTAGCCGTATTTGCATTACGGATTCTTGTAAGCATATCAGCAATTGGATCACTTGTTGTCATTTATCTAACCTCCTTCCTATTATTACCAGCTGGCTTTCTTCACGCCTGGGATCTGTCCTTTATAAGCTAATTCACGGAAGCAGATTCTGCAGATTCCGTATTTTCTTAAATAAGCATGAGGACGGCCACAGATTTTACAACGTGTATATTCCCTGGTAGAGAACTTTGCAGGTCTTTCCTGCTTAAGCTTCATTGATAACTTAGCCATGTTTCCTCCTTAATTACTTTGCAAAAGGCATTCCGAATGCTCTAAGCAATTCTCTTGCCTCTTCATCTGTTTCAGCGGTAGTAACGAAAATTACGTCCATACCTCTTACCTTGTCTACCTTATCATACTCAATTTCAGGGAAAATGAGCTGTTCTTTAAGACCAAGTGCATAATCACCTCTGCCATCAAATGCATTAGGATTAACACCTCTGAAGTCACGAACTCGTGGAAGTGCAAGATTGATGAGACGGTCAACGAACTCATACATTCTGTCACCTCTTAAAGTTACTTTACATCCGATTGGCATACCCTCACGGAGCTTAAAGTTTGCGACAGACTTCTTTGCCTTTGTATATACAGCTTTCTGTCCTGTAATTATTCCAAGGTCATTAGCAGCTGTCTCAAGAATCTTTGCATTCTCTTTAGCCTCACCAACGCCCATATTAATAACTACTTTATCAAGCTTTGGAATCTGCATTACATTCTTATAACCGAACTTTTTCTGTAAAGCAGGTGCAATTTCCTTATCGTAGGTTTCTCTTAACCTGTTCACTATAAATACCTCCTTCCAGTATTAGTCAATGATATCGCCTGTTGCCTTAGCCACGCGGACTTTCTTATCGCCCTGCATAGTAAATCCAACTCTTGTTACCTTGCCCTTTGCAACATACATAACATTAGAGATATCTATAGCAGCTTCCTCATGAACGAGTCCGCCGTTAGGATTGCTCTGTGATGCCTTCTTATGCTTTGTTACCATGTTAACACCTTCAACGATTACCTTTCCTTCCTTTACGGAGATAACCTTTCCTTCGGTGCCCTTATATTTTCCTGTGATTACCTTAACGGTATCACCCTTTTTAATCTTACTGGTAGCCACTCTTACACCTCCTTATAAAACTTCCGGAGCAAGTGAAACGATCTTCATGAACTGTTTCTCACGAAGCTCTCTTGCTACTGGTCCAAATATACGAGTTCCGGTTGGTGTCTTGTCTTCCTTTATTATAACTGCTGCATTTTCATCGAACTTTATATAAGAACCGTCTTTCTACGGCAGCCCTTCTTAGTACGAACTACAACAGCCTTTACAACGTCACCTTTTTTAACAACTCCGCCTGGTGTTGCATCTTTAACGCTGGCAACGATTATATCGCCTATAGCGGCATATCTTCTGGTTGAGCCACCCATAACACGAATGCAAAGAAGTTCTTTTGCACCGGTATTATCAGCAACTGCCAATCTGGTTTCCTGCTGTACCATTACTAGCACTCCTTTCAAATATTAAAAGATGGGATAATTATTTTGCTTTTTCAACTATTTCAACAAGTCTCCATCTCTTTGTCTTTGACAGAGGTCTGGTCTCCATAACTTTTACTCTGTCACCTACATGGCACTCGTTGTTAGCGTCCTCAGCGTAAAGCTTACGAGTTCTTTTAACAATCTTACCATACAGTGGGTGCTTTACATTATCTATAACTGCAACAACGATAGTCTTGTCCATCTTATCGCTGACTACCTTGCCGGTACGCACTTTTCTAAGATTTCTCTCTTCCACGAGTATGTCTCCTTTCTTCGGATTAATTACTGAAGATTAGTTAGCCTGTCTTGTTAAAACAGTCTGAATTCTTGCGATATTCTTTCTAACTTCTCTGATACGGCTTGTATTATCAAGCTGGTTAGTTGCGTTCTGGAATCTTAAATTGAAAAGCTCCTTCTTTGCAGCAACTAATTCTTCATTAAGCTCAACCTGTGTCTTACCATTAAGGTCCTGAACATACTTTGTACTTTTCATTATTCAGCACCTCCTTCTAAATCTGCTTTGGATACTACTTTACACTTAAGTGGAAGCTTGTGCATAGCGAGACGAAGCGCCTCTCTTGCGATTTCTTCATCAACTCCACCAATTTCAAACATAACTCTGCCAGGTTTAACAACTGCTACCCAGTAGTCAAGGGAACCTTTACCAGAACCCATTCGGGTTTCAGCAGGCTGTATGGTAACAGGCTTATCCGGGAATATCTTAATCCATACCTTACCACCACGCTTAATGTAACGTGTCATAGCAATTCTGGCTGCTTCTATCTGATTTGACTTAACCCAGGATGGCTCAAGTGCAACGATACCGAACTCTCCGTTTGTTATAGTATTGCCTCTGTGAGCAGCGCCCTTCATAGAGCCGCGGAACTGCTTACGATGCTTTACTCTTTTAGGCATTAACATTATTTATCGCTCCCTTCCTTTTTGTTGTTTCCCTTTGTAGGAAGAACTTCTCCAAGGTAGATCCAGCACTTAACACCAACTTTACCATAAGTTGTGTCAGCCTCTGCAAAACCATATTCGATGTCAGCACGAAGTGTCTGAAGAGGAATAGTTCCCTCGCTGTAGAACTCTGTACGAGCCATATCAGCACCACCAAGACGACCGGATACGCTTGTCTTTATACCCTTAGCACCGTTCTTCATAGTTCTGCCCATTGCAGACTTCATAGCACGTCTGAAGGAAATACGGGCTTCAAGATCCTTAGCTATCTTTTCTGCAACTAACTGTGCATTTAAGTCAGCTTTCTTAATCTCTTTAACCTTAAGGTCTACCTTCTGTTTGCTTAACTTCTGAACTTCTACCTTTAATCTGTCAACATCAGCACCACCCTTACCAATTACGATACCAGGCTGTGATGTACTTACGATAACGATAACTCTGTCAGATGTTCTTTCTATATCAATATTGCCTACTCCTGCATCATAGAGTTTCTTCTTAAGAAATTCTCTAATCTTATAATCTTCTACAAGGAAGTCTGCGAAATCTTTACCGGCATACCATTTTGATGACCAGTCTTTGATTACACCAACTCTTATACCATGAGGATTAACTTTCTGTCCCATTTGGCCTTAACTCTCCTTTCGTATTACTTCTCGTTAAGAATTACAGTTATATGACTCATTCTCTTGAAGATGCGGTATGCGCTTCCTCTTGCCCTTGGCTGTACTCTCTTCATGATTGGGCCATCTCCTGCGAAACACTCCTCAACAAAAAGGTTGTCGCGGTTAAGACCTTTAACCTCTGCATTTGCTATAGCAGATTTAAGTAACTTTTCTATTACTGTTGAAGCATATCTTGGGTTGTATGCTAATATACCGAGTGCTGTATTTACATCCTTGCCTCTGATCGCATCAAGAACGAAACAAGCCTTCTGGGTTGAAACTCTTGCATAAGATAACTTTGCGTGTGGTCTCATTTCTCTGTTGTTCTCATTTCTTTCTCTTTTGATCTGGGATCTATGTCCTTTGCCATGGATGTACCTCCTTTCAGTTTTGTGGAAATATTCTATTACATTCTCTTTTCGTCTTTACCATGTCCTCTGTAAGACCTTGTTGGTACAAATTCTCCAAGCTTGTGTCCTACCATATCTTCTGTAACATATACAGGCACATGCTTTCTTCCATCGTGAACAGCTATTGTGTGTCCAACGAATGAAGGGAAAATTGTTGAACGACGTGACCAAGTCTTAACTACGCTCTTATCACCGGCAGCGTTAAGAGCATCTATTTTCTTTAATAAATGTCCATCAGCAAATGGTCCCTTTTTAAGTGATCTTGCCATGATTAAACCTCCTTATAATCTATTATTTAAGTCCCTTACCATCGCGTCTTCTTACGATTAACTTATTGGACCTCTTATTGCTCTTTCTTGTCTTAAGACCAAGAGCAGGTTTACCCCAAGGTGTAACAGGGCCTGGACGACCAATTCCTGTTTTACCTTCACCACCACCGTGTGGATGGTCATTAGGGTTCATGACAGAACCACGAACTGTAGGTCTGAAACCTTTATTACGCGTACGTCCTGCTTTACCAACATTTACAAGTTCATGTTCAATATTTCCAACCTGACCGATAGTTGCACGGCACTCTACAGGCACCATTCTCATTTCACCGGATGGCATTCTGAGTGTAGCATACTTGCCTTCCTTAGCCATAAGCTGAGCTGCATTTCCTGCTGCACGGACTAACTGTCCACCCTTGCCAGGATATAACTCTATATTGTGAATATTTGAACCTACAGGAATAGCTGAAAGAGGAAGACAATTGCCTACTCTTACTTCAGCTTCCGGGCCATTCATAAGGGTTGTTCCTACACTTAAACCTACAGGCGCAAGGATATAAGCCTTCTCACCGTCTGCATAGTGTAAAAGTGCTATATTAGCTGTACGGTTTGGATCGTACTCAATAGCAACAACCTTTGCAGGAATTCCATCTTTTCTTCTCTTAAAGTCAATAATTCTATAAAGTCTGCGAGAACCGCCACCTCTATGTCTTACTGTTATCTTACCCTGATTGTTACGGCCTGAATTCTTCTTAAGTGATACACACAAAGACTTTTCCGGTGTTGACTTTGTAATTTCTGCATAGTCTAAACCGGTCATATTACGTCTGGAAGGTGTATATGGGCCGAATTTCTTAATTCCCATTATTAAAACTCCTTTCGCTGTTATCGGCTGCGTGCCATACTATTTTTAATTATAATCCCTGGAAGATTTCAATATCCTTGCTATCCTCTGAAAGCTTTACATAAGCCTTCTTTGTCTTAGCTGTTCTTCCAAAAGTCATTCCACGTCTCTTTACTTTTCCATCTGCATTTACTGTGTTTACCTTAACAACTTTTGTTCCTGCAAACATTTTCTCTACAGCTTCTTTGATCTGAGTCTTGGTAGCTTCAGGATTTACAGAGAATACATATTTCTTCTCTGCCATGCCGTTCATACTCTTCTCAGTAATGATAGGCTTCAAAATAACGTCATAATATTTAATATCTGCCATTATGCGTATACCTCCTCAATCTTTGAAACAGCATCCTTTGTAATAACAAGACTGTCATGATTTAAGATATCATATACATTGATGCCATTGGTCAAAGTTGTTGCAACTGACTCAAGGTTTCTTGCTGAAAGGATTACATTCTCTTCCTTCTCGCCAAGAACGATAAGGGCTCTGTTAGCCTTAATATCTTCTAAAACCTTCTTAGCTGCCTTTGTCTTAATCTCACCAAGCTTGAACTCATCAAGCACGATAAGCTTATTCTCATTTAACTTTGTTGTGAGCGCAGAACATATAGCTGCCTGTCTCTCTTTTCTATTCATCTTGAATGAATAGTCTCTTGGCTGTGGTGCAAATACAACACCGCCGCCCTTCCACTGTGGGCTTCTGATAGAACCCTGTCTGGCGTGACCGGTTCCCTTCTGTCTCCAAGGCTTTCTTCCGCCTCCACGGACTGCCGCACGTGTCTTAGCACTCTGTGTACCCTGACGGTTATTAGCAAGCTGTAAAACAACTGCTCTATGCATCAGATGCTCTTTAACTTCTACTGCAAATACTGCATCATTAAGTTCTAATGAACCAACTTCTTTGCCTTCCATATTTAATACAGATATGTTTGCCATTAATTTTTCCTCCTTCCCGTCAGGTTATATTATTTATCTGTCCTTGTTGTATTTTTGAGCATTACAAGCGCCTTTTTAGCACCTGGAACAGCTCCCTTAACAAGGATTAAATTCTTCTCTACGTCAACTCTTACAACTTCAAGGTTCTGGATTGTAACCTTTACATGTCCCATATGACCTGCCATCTTCTTGCCCTTGAATACCTTACTAGGATCAGAGCAGGCACCGTTTGAACCTGCATGTCTGTGATACTTGGAACCGTGTGCCATAGGTCCTCTGTGAAGACCATGTCTGTGAATAGCACCCTGGAAACCCTTACCCTTAGATGTAGCAGTTGCATCAACCTTATCGCCGGCTGCAAATACATCCGCCTTAATCTCATCTCCAGCCTTGTAGTTTTCAGCATCTTCAAGCTTAAACTCTCTTAAGAATCTCTTTACAGGAACGCCTGCCTTAGCAAAGTGTCCTTTCTTTGGCTTATTAACAAGGTTCTCGCGGATATCGCCAAAACCTACCTGAACTGCGCTATAGCCATCATTTTCTACTGTCTTAACCTGAGTTACTACAGCAGGATCAGCCTTTAATACAGTTACAGGAATTAATGAACCGTCTTCAGCAAAAATCTGTGTCATACCGATTTTTGTAGCAAGTATTGCTTTCTTCATTTCTTTACCTCCTGTTAATCTACAGCGGACCGGAACTTGCCGGTCATCCTAGATGGCTTAAATAGGAGTTTTCTCTCTATCCATAACCCTAAGGATCTTGCTAAATTAGTTTGTTTCCTACTTATTTTTCATGTTGATTTTGATTTCAACACCTGCAGGAACATCAAGTCTTGATAATGCGTCAACCAGTTTCTGGTTAGGCTCGAAAACATCAATGAGTCTCTTGTGGGTTCTCTGCTCAAACTGTTCTCTGGAGTCCTTATACTTGTGCACCGCACGAAGTATTGTAATTATCTCTTTCTTTGTTGGAAGAGGTACAGGACCACTAACCTTTGCTCCAGCCTTCTTTACAGTATCAACAATCTTTGCTGCTGAACTGTCGATAAGCTGATGATCATACGCCTTTAATGTAATTCTCATTACTTGACTTGCCATAAAAAAAGTCGCCTCCTTTTCGCACTTTCGTGAATTCTCACGTATTTAGTACGACAAGCGGTGACTGTACACACACCCGGGTGTTTCGTAATAATAAGCATAAAACATTTTTACTCACACCACGCCCTACCTCGTAGAACATATTAGTTGTTTTCTGTACAGTGACTTGTCGCCAGGTTTACAGACCTTATGGTCTCTTGACATTCGCTCCACGAAAAACCTGGGAATTCTGTTTCAACAGTTCCCGGCAACCTCCGCTTCTTAGCTATCATGCCACAACATTGTTATTATATTCTATTCTCTATTATTTTTCAAGTAATAATTTAATAAATTTTACTTTTTGTTATTTTGCATAATATCGTCCATTATTTTTATCTAATATCTTATCATATATTACTCCACTGTAATGTAGTCCATCTGTTGTCTCATTTTCATACCCTCTAATGAAGTAACCATACTATATGAATCAATATAAGCAATTTTACTTTCTGATAAATTTTTCTTTCATAGAGCCTGTTAAAGTTTATTATATCATTATTTTTTTAATCTTGTACTCCGACTTATCTACATAAGGCAGCAAAGCTACATAATAAACTCTTACATTAGCATTTTTACTAAGAGTTATCAGTCTTTTACTTAAATTTTTTAGCAGAGGATTCCTCTAAACTATTCACTCCAAGCATAACCGCTACATCTGTTATATCTTTTTTCTTTAATTTCATTTAACAAAGATACCTGCATATTTTTTTAGTAAGCGAATTTTCTACGTACTGAGGCATAAATTGTCCTACTGTAACATCAAGCTGTTTACTTATGAAATCCGCTTTTGCGCCACTTTCTGCCAGCCAGTATACCGGCACTTCATACTTCTTTTTATAATAGTCTTTATTTTTTTACTCATTAAATAGGCATTGCTGTCACCAATAATCAAAACTTTCATTTCGTCTGTTTTAATAGCTTTGTTCTTTTTTACTGTCTGTTTTTACTTATTGATTCTGCTTTCTCTGCCTTTTATTATCGTTTAATTTCTCATTTCCCACATTATCTTTTTATTTTTATGCCCTCTATGTAAAATTCGGGCTTTCTTCTTACCCAGTTAGTTTTTTTCCAAGATTTTCATATAAAATTATTCCCAATATATTTAATATAGTAAAAATCAAAAAGCTTAAAAAAAGTTTGTATCTTTTTATTTTTCATCCATAGATACAATCCCTCCTTAAGCTCATTTATAACAATCTAATCTTTATTCTCCAGCTTGTTTTTTTAATTTTTTTCATCTTTCTGTTTCCGGGTAGTTTTTTTCTATCCGCCTTGCTTTCTCTACAGAATTCAGAACTTCTTTAAATATAACATTATATACCTTTTTTTGAGTAATGAATACCATCCCTGGTACAATTCTGATAACCTCTTACACTCTTTGTAATCCCATAAGCATCTATATAGATTATATCGGTATCTTTAAAACCTTCTTTCGTCAGTTTATTATGATATGTCATTACTGAAGCCCTGTTCTTATATCTTCCTTTATGCACATATGGAAGGATATTTACATAATATACTCTGCATCCGCTTTTCTTAACAAGTTTTTTTAAGCAATTCACTATAAGCTTTGCGGACTTTTCACCCGGCCAGTTAACACCAAGTATGATAACAATATCTTCAACCTTCTTTTTCTTGATTTCCTTTATTAAGTCAAAATTCTTAGAAGCAGTAAAAGTATTTACTATCTTTTTTGGCATTACTTTACCCAGATAAATCTTAAAGTCCGGATGAAGAAAATTGATATTGATTCCACCTTCTGTAAGCCAATACACTTTATCTGCTTCATCAACTCCGGTTTCATATTTTTTACCCAGTGCCATTCCATAAGCTATGCTATCACCTATGACCAACGTAGTTTTAGCAGACTGTTTTACCTTTGATTTTGCAAAAATAATCTGTCCAAAACATAGTGAAGCTGCCAACATACCACACAATAAGAAAATAATTCTTTTAACAGAGCCCCCTCTCATAGTTGCCTCCATATTTATTTATTTTCTGTATATTCTGCCGAGTGAAGAATAGTTATATCAGGATAATATCTAAGTAATGCCTTTCCTACTATTTTCTCTTTTTTTACAAATTTATTCGTCCAATGCCTTGCATCCTTGCTTATATCTCTGTTGTCCCCAAGCATAAAGTAGCAACCTTCAGGTACATTATAAGGGCCGTAGTCTCCATTTGGAGGATCATTCAGATACGGTTCATCCAGTGGTTTCTCACTATCATTAATGTAAACAAGCCCATCTCTTATTTCCACCTTTTCACCCGGAAGCCCAATAATACGCTTAAGATAGTTTTCTTTTTCGTTGTCAGGATAAGCAAACATAACTATATCGCCTCTCTCCGGTTCTTCAAAGAGATATGAAAGTCTGTTTACTATGAGTCTGTCACCCGGCTGAACCACAGGAATCATGGAGCCTGTAGGCACTTCAGCATTTGCATATACAAATTTATTCATTAAGAACGCAAGGGCAAAAGCCAGTATAATAAGGAATACATAATCTCTTATTTCCTTTTAAAACAGACTTTTTATCCCATTTTTTTCTTTTCTTTATTATTTTTCTATTTTGTTTTCCATTATTTTCTAATCCACCTTCCTGATGCGCCACACGGCAGCACCAAGCCATTTTTCTTTACAGACAAACCTATTTCTTCTGCCATTACTTTACCACCAAATTTATCAGCTATAGCTGTATTAAGCATATAACTTAGAACTGCCGGCTGTAGTCCTGTAGTATAACTATTAATAAGAAAGAACTCACTACCCTTATATAAAAGCTCTGTACATTTTTTAATAAATGGATATACTGCTTCTTCTATTTTCCATATTTCTCCTTTAGGTCCTCTCCCATATGAAGGAGGATCCATTATTATTCCATCATAATGATTACCACGTCTTATTTCCCTCTCGACAAATTTGACACAGTCATCAACTATGTATCGGACAGGCGCCTTTTCAAGCCCTGAAAGCTTTGCATTTTCCTTTGCCCATGCCACCATTCCCTTAGCAGCATCCACATGCACAACCTCAGCTCCCGCCTTAGCTGCCGCTACAGTCGCTCCTCCTGTATAGGCAAAAAGATTCAACACCTTAAGCTTTCTATCACTTTTATTTATAATATCTGAAAACCAGTCCCAGTTTACAGCCTGCTCCGGAAAAAGCCCTGTATGTTTAAAACTGAAAGGCTTAAGATTAAAAGTTAAATCCCTGTAGTGAATATTCCACTGTTCAGGAAGATTAAAAAATTCCCATTCCCCTCCGCCTTTATTGCTTCGATGGTAATGGGCAGACGGTCTCTTCCACTCCTTTAAATCTTTTTCAGTATCCCATATAACCTGGGGATCAGGTCTTATCAGGGAATAATCTCCCCATTTTTCAAGTTTTTCACCTGAAGAGCAATCTAAAACTTCATATTCTTTCCAGTTATTAGCAATCCACATTAAGTAACAAACTCCTATATTTTCTAATAAAACTGCCACATCCGGTTAAATTTTAACCTGATGTGGCAAAGTAATTTTAAGTTTAACTAAAAGAGCAAATCCAATTACTCAGCTTTGCCTACTGAACCGAAAAGTTCCATTTTCTCTTTAACTGTAGCCTTAATAGCCTCAAAACCAGGCGCGAGCACCTTACGAGGATCAAATCCCTTGCTCGCTTTATCTTTGTCAGCTTCAAAATATTCTCTTGTAGCTGCTGTAAATGAAAGCTGGCATTCTGTATTAACATTAATCTTAGATACCCCAAGCTCAATAGCCTTCTTAATCATATCAGCCGGGATACCTGTACCACCATGAAGTACAAGAGGAAGAATACCGGTCTTCTTCTGGATAGCGTCAAGAGTTTCAAATGAAAGTCCCTTCCAGTTTGCAGGATACACACCATGGATATTTCCAATGCCGGCAGCAAGGAAATCCACACCAAGATCTGCGACCCTCTTGCACTCTTCAGGATCTGCACACTCACCCATACCAATTACACCGTCTTCTTCTCCACCAATAGAACCAACTTCAGCTTCGATGGAAACTCCCATCTTATGTGCTGCTGCAACAAGTTCAGTTGTCTTAGCTACATTCTCATCAATTGAATAGTGTGAACCATCAAACATGATTGAAGAAAATCCTGCATCAAGGCACTTATAGCAGCCTTCAAATGAACCATGATCAAGGTGAAGTGCTACAGGAACCGATATCTTAAGGTCTTTGAGCAAACCGTTTACCATACCAACCACTGCGTTATATCCACCCATGTACTTACCTGCACCTTCAGAAACACCAAGGATAACAGGACTTTTAAGCTCCTCTGCAGTCAAAAGTATAGCCTTTGTCCACTCAAGGTTATTGATGTTGAACTGGCCTACTGCATAATGACCTGCTTTTGCCTTAACTAACATATCTCTTGCTGATACTAAATACATATAATCTCCATTCCGCACCTTCCGATGCTTTTAATGATGTGTTTAATTAACTGTCAATATTTTATCACAATAGCGAATAAATGTAAAATAAAAAGTTGAATTTTAAGCTTTGTTATATTTCCCATCTAAGAAATTTGCAAGTACATCCTCTACGCTGCTTCTAAGTACCGGAACCAGTGCTATCTCATTCTCTGCCAACATCTTTCTAAGCTTTCTGTCAATTCCATTACATATAATCATATCCACACCTGAACTTTTAAGTAAGGAAACAGTTCCCTCTGCTGATTTTACTTCAAGTGTACTTCTATCCATAATTTTTCTGCCTTTAGTATCGGCAAGCACAAATACTGTAGCATCAGCAAGCTTTCCAACCATCTTTTCATTCTTATCAAGTGCAACTGCTACTTTGTGAACTTCCCCATAGTCTTCATTATCCACACTGTGGTCTACATTTCTAAGCAAAAATTCTATTGTGTCTGCTGTTTCACCTAACACATCCATATCCAGCTCTTCCACCAGACCTTTATCCATAGCTTCAGCAATTCTGTTGTCCATAGGAAGCCTCGAAAGCACAGGAATTCCATATTTAAGACCTACATCATCTGTTTTTCCTTCTCCAAAAGGATAGATTAGTTTTCCGCAGTCCGGACATTTTATATAACTATAATTTTCTACTATACCAAGAACCGGAATTTCCATTGCATTTGCCATATTCACAGCTTTCTCCACTATCATGGATACAAGTTCCTGAGGAGAAGTTACTATAATTATACCATCAACCGGAAGTGACTGAAACACTGTAAGCGGTACATCACCCGTTCCGGGAGGCATATCCACAAACATATACTCTACATCCTTCCAGTCTACCTCAGACCAAAACTGCTTTACAGTACCGGCTATGATAGGCCCTCTCCATACTACCGGTGCAGACTCATCATCAAGCAGAAGATTTACCGACATAACCTGAACTCCACCCTTACTTACTACAGGTTGTATACCACCTTCATCTGCCTCAGCTTTCTCCTTAAGTCCAAAACATCTTGGGATGGAGGGACCTGTAATATCTGCATCCAGAACTGCGGAGGAATAACCTTTTTTAGAAAAAATAGAAGCAAGCCTTGAAGTAACAAAGGACTTACCTACTCCACCCTTACCACTTACTACACCAATTACACGCTTTACAGAGCCTTCATTTTTTAAGTCAATTATCTGACTGCTGTTCTCATTACTCATTTATACCTCCAAAATAAAATTTATCCATATACACTTTATCAGTCCTTCTATCTTACCACTTTTTGTACAAAAATATTCAAACTTTCCCATTCAATTTTAAAAATTTTATAATAGCTTTTTAGTTCTTATTTATGATATAATTACAAAAAGTTTACGCTTTTTTTAACAAAGTAAAGATTTGAAAGGAATGGTGCTAATGGCTTCCAACGCTAAAGATAAAGACGGTAATTCTTTTTAAAAAGAACCCGCTGCTAAAAACTACAAAAAAAGGCTGCTAAAAAAACTGAAACTACAAAGATTGATAATAATATAGCCGTATCTAGGATGATTTTCTTGCAAAATTAGAAGGAATTGTTGAAATTGCAAGGAAAAAAATAAAGATGTAATTGAGTCAGACAGATTAAATGATTATTTTTAAAGATTTAAACATTGATTCCAATCAGTATGAAAAAAATTTGTGATTACCTTGAAAAATAATGGTATCACAATCATGAACATCAACGATATGGATGACGACCTTTTTGATGATGCTCTTCCCGAAGTAGATGATGATACCGACCTTGATATTGGCGATGATATTACTCTTTCAATTATGTCAGATGATCCTGTGAAGATTTATCTTAAAGAGATTGGTAATTATCCTCTCTTAAGCATGGACGAAGAAGTTGAGCTCGCAAAAAAAATTGCAGAAGGCGACCAGTATGCTACAGAGAGACTTACAGAATCCAATCTGAGACTTGTGGTAAGCATAGCAAAAAAATATGTCGGACGTGGACTTTCTTTCCTTGATCTGATACAGGAGGGAAACTTAGGACTTATAAAGGCTGTAGATAAATTTGACTATTCAAAGGGGTATAAGTTCAGCACTTATGCAACCTGGTGGATAAGACAGGCTATTACACGTTCTATTGCTGACCAGTCAAGAACCATCCGTATACCGGTTCATATGTCTGAGGTAATAAATAAAGCTTACAGAATTTCCAGAAGCCTGCTTCAGGAATTAGGGCGTGAACCTACCGAAGAAGAAATTGCCAAGGAAATGAATCTTCCTGTGGAAAAGGTACGTGAAATCATGAAGATTTCCGCCGATCCTATTTCCCTTGATACACCAATAGGTGAGGAAGATGACAGCCATCTTGGTGATTTTATAAAGGATGATACCATTATGGGACCTGAGGATGCCGCCGCCTACACTATGCTCCAGGACCAGATACAAAAACTTCTCACTACTCTTTCCGAAAGAGAACAGAGGGTACTTATACTCAGATTCGGTCTTCTTGACGGCAGAACCAGAACTCTTGAAGAGGTAGGTAAGGAATTTAATGTGACCAGAGAGCGTATCAGACAGATAGAGGCGAAGGCTCTCAGAAAACTCCGTCACCCTAACAGGGCAAGGATGCTTAGAGGGTTTGATTCTTATTAAATATCATACAAAAACAGGACATCTCTAATTTGGAAATGTCCTGTTTTTTGTCGATTTATGAAAACAAAATAGCATGTTATATACACCTATTTCCTCAGACCAAATTTCTCCATCATCTCTAAGAGCATATATGCTTTATCCACTTCATCATTTAGCAGATCATCATAATCGGCTTCAAATTTCTCCTGCCTTTCAACAATCCATTCTAAATTTTCTTTTGATAAATCATAGTTCTGATTAACAAAATAATATTCTCCCAGAAAACAACGAGCCCTGAACCACCGAAGCTATATCATCATCAATTTCAATGGCTTTTTCCATACTTTTTACAGCATTATCAAACTCACTTTTGGAAATCTGCAATGTTGCTTTTGTTACATAAAGTTCAGCTGTCATCTCTCCTGCCCTTCTCTACATCCATCAGCTTACCATCATAGTAAAATTTCTGTGAAAACTTTATTCCAAGTGTCTTTTCATACTTTTTAATAAGAGGGAGTTCTCTTTCAGTTATTATACTTAAGTTTCTACCAACTCTTCCAGCTCTGCCCGTCCTTCCTGCTCTGTGAAGATAGGTATCGGCATCCTCAGGAAGATTTACATGGAAAACTGTGTCCACATCATCAAACTGTAAGCCTCTTGCAGCAATATCAGTTGCTATCAGATACTTGATTTTCTTATGTAAGAAGCCCTGCATGGCTTTCTTTCGCTCTTCTTTAGTGCGCTCTCCACCTATATAGTCCACTTGATAGTGGTGATGGGCAAGTTTCTTATAAGTTTCTTCTATCTCATAAACACCATTTACAAAAATAATAGCTTTTCTTGTTCTTATTGCTCCGGTTGTTCCACGAAGAATTTCAAGTTTGTTTCTTTTTTCACAAACTACGTACCAGTGCTTGATATTAGCCGGAATTTCCTTACCGCCATCGGCAATAATCTCTGTAATCTCTTTATCCCAAGCCCTTGCACCTTCCAAAGCCGAATTGGTAGCTGTTGCAGAAAATAATAAAAGCTGTCTGTCTCTTACAAAGCACTTAATCAAAGCATCGGTAGTTTCTTTATTATTTTTATCAAATAATCTGTCTCCCTCATCCAATACTAAGGTTCTTACCAAATGAGCTGCAATTTTACGTTTTCTTATCAGTTCTATAATTCTTCCGGCAGTTCCAACTATAATCTGAGGCTTAGTCTTTAATTTTTCAATCTGCCTTATTATACTTGTATTTCCACCAAGGCAGACTGAATGAAGACCTATGCCTGTATTACCCTTTACCAGCTCTGCCTGTCTGTGTATCTGTAAAGCAAGCTCCGTAGTTGGTGCAACAATCACAATCTTGTTCTCACGCTCTGTTTTTTTATACTTTGCAAATAAAGGCAGCAAATAAGCTAAAGTCTTGCCTGAGCCTGTAGGCGCCTGTACAAAGAAACTGCCTCCTGCAAGTATTTTACTATAAGCAGCCTCCTGCACAGGAGTTGGACTCTTAAATCCAAACTTTCCTATACCGGCGAGTATCTTCTTATCATTTATAAATTCATTAAATTCCATTATTTTGTAAACCAACTGCCTTTCATACTATGCTTAAACACCCTGTAAGCCGTCTTTCCATTCTTAAAATTAAAACTTGCAAGCTTATAACCATCCGGATTATACTCTTCAAAACTTCCACTTCCTACCGGTGCTGCTACAAGATATCCATTATTTAAGAAAACATCCCCATTATCCGGAGAATACGGAAGCTCTATATTGTTCTCTAAACTATAAGTCATTTTTTCTTCATTTATAAGGTATTTATAGTAAAATGAACTCCTTCCACCAGTATTGTTATTAAATACAATTATATGATACTGCCTTTTATCAGGCTTTTCATTCTTGTCAACATAGGCAGTATTCTGTCTTCTCTGACCTACAAAGTCTCCATCTTTGCTATAAAATACCTTTTCGTAGGCAGACTTTAATTCATCGGTTCCTGAAATAATTGCTTTAATACCAGGATTTCTGAAAACATTATTTATTCTTATCACAGAAGATGTATTCTTCTCACTAACCAGAACATCATTATCATTAACCAGCTGGACTGAAGTAAATTTAAGCTTTGAACCACCTCTTTTATAATAAGCTGAAAACAAACGATTGAAATTTACTATTTCTTTTGATTCTCCCTCTAAAATGTCTACCGAGCAAATCCCATCATTACCTTTTCTTTTGGACAAAGTAACAGCTTTTCTTATGGCTGTATTCAAATCCATATCACCAAAAGCAGTTGCTCCATTTTTAAGTCCAATCAGCTTTTCTACCTTGCCCATCCTATCGACAAGTGCAAATCTGTTTTTATCAACAGCATAAAACAACTTGTCATCAATCTGTGCAATATTAGTTTCAGGTGCTTCTCCACCTTTTACTAATGGCAGCTCTGCTCTTACCACCCCATAATTATCATAAAACAAAATATGCCTGTTTTTTCTCTCATTGTCATCTAACCCAAAAACAGAATATAATCCCTCTGAAAGCTGGGTTACCTCTCTGTCATGCGTCGCATCAAGGGTTTTCATAGTTACTGTTTCAGACTCAGGTATGTCTAACTTATAACCTGCCTTAGCTATCATTTTATTATTTTCATCATAAATATATACCGAAACATAATTTTTTTCGCCCGGCACCATACCTATAATAAGTCCTTCCTGCTCAGCAAGCGGCATACCTGTTGTATTCGTGTATAAAGAGCCGGAGAAGTCACCACCCTTTATATTTTCCTTACCATCAATTTCTTTTACATTTACAGTATACTTAGTATTCACTCTGAATTTATGTTTAAAATAAATGTACAGTCCTGTAGTATTTGTCCCATAAGGATTTACTATGAGAAGTGGTGCATCCACAGTGTACTTACCGTTTTTCTTATACTTGTCTATAATACTTTTAGCCGCTTTCTGGTACTTCATTGAATATACTTCCGGCTTCTTTACCTTGAGCTTCTTAGCTACCTTCTTATACATGCTTTTTGCTGTAATAATCTCAGGCTTCACATACTCCACCCGGTCAGGGACAGTAGTTTCTGCCTTTTTAATATTATCCTTGGTGGTCTTGGTCAAAAATGCTGCACCTGCAAGTACTGCAGCAAAAAAAATTGAAATTATAAGTGAAATCTTAAGTGCCTTTTTTAACATATCTACCTCAACAATCTGCCAATATTTGCGTCCTCTGCGAAGTCCGGCGTGCTGTAAAGTACAAGTAAATCTGTAATTTTATTCTCACTCAGATATTTTTTAAGGCTCTTATTAAAATATCTAAGGTCAAGCATTATTATTCTATCATAATCCTTTATTAAAAATGGTGCAAGACTATGTGCAAAACTATCTTTGATTATAAGCAGGGTCTTACCGGTTTTATTTTTGGTCTTTATATCTGTTATGCTGTGATTTCCACCAAAAAATACCGTATACTTGTCTTTTCCCTTTAAGGCATCCATATTATAAATGCTATTAAATGTCTTATCATTGTCATTATCCCACATCATCTTTGCTTTGTCTATCTCCGGCGAAGAATAAATTGTAATATTATCCGGAATAACTCCACCTGTAAGACCGGTATTTACCTTAGAATCATATGTTCCAAGAAAATCATTTGAAACATCCTCTGCTTTCAGACCAGCTAAATCCTGAACTTTTAGTCCAAATCCTGAACTTAATGCCTCATATCCATAATAAGCTCCCAGGGTTGTCCAATGATGATCTGTTCTATAGTAAATGTATTCATCGGAATGTTCTTTAAGGTTTTCACCCAAATCCACAACAAAATCTGAACCCGCTTCATTTTTAACCTTGGAAATGAATTTTGTCTGATTATAAACAGGTGCATTAGCAGGCAGTTTATCTTTTAATATTTCGGAAGAAGATGGTGCCAAAGCTATCCTAAAATGTCCTTTACCAAATCTGTCTGCATACATTTTTACAAACTCTGCTATTGTAGATAAATTATTTTTAGCAGTTTCAGATTCAAACAATGCTCCATCATATTTCCCGAAAAGATAACCTTCCTTACCAAAATATACACCATTATCATCAGTCCTTCCACGAAATCGCTCTATAGCAGTTTTTACTCCCATAAAAAAACTACGCTCAGGAAACTGATCTGTAATAAAGGTTTCATAATCCTTCATAAAACTTCCATCCAGAAGGTTAGCTCTTGTAAGCTTAGGACGCTGTTCAAGATATCTATTCTCGGTTTCAGAGAATTCGGTCGGTTTATGTAACACCGCACTGAAAAATAAAGCCGCCAAGGTAGTGCAAAATATGGTTATCTTGGCATTTTCGTATGTAAATATCTTCATAATTTCTCCAATTAGAACCTAAAATATAAAAATGGATTGTAAGTTGCCGCAACCAGGTAGGCTACGCAGATTCCAAGTATAATTTCTAATACAGCTATATTTACAAATTTACCTGCCATGTTCTTCGTAGCAGCAAACTTTTCAATGCATTTTTTAGGAAAATCTGTACTTGCCAGAACAAGAATCATAAGCAGTACAAGGTTATTTAAGAAAAGGTAAACAAACTCAGAATTAATAACCTCATAGCCTCCTAAGCCAAACATTCCTGCAATAAATTCTGCTCCCTTCTTAAATGAATCAAAGGAAAACAATACCCAGCCTATAATTACTAAAAGCATAGTGTAGATATGTCTGACAAATTTAGGTGTCTTTTCTATCCATTTTAATAGGAAGATTTTCTCTAAAATTAAGATTGCACCATAATAAAGTCCCCAGGCTACAAAGTTCCAGCTTGCTCCATGCCAAAATCCCGTTAGCATCCAGACTATGATTATATTTCTAATCTGCTTTACAATTCCTGCTCTGTTGCCGCCAAGAGGAATATATACGTATTCTTTAAACCAGGTAGAAAGTGAAATATGCCATCTTCTCCAGAACTCGGTTATGGATTTTGCCATATATGGGTAGTTAAAGTTCTCATCAAAATGAAAGCCAAACATCAGTCCCATACCTATAGCCATATCTGAATAACCTGAAAAATCAAAGTATATCTGGAAGGTATAGGCTAAAATTCCAAGCCAGAAGCTTCCAACAGACATTTCGGAAGCAGTCAGTGCATTTACGCTGTCCCAAAGAAGCCCTGCATTGTTTGCAAGCAATACCTTCTTACCAAGGCCGAAGATAAAACGGCTTATGCCTCTTGCAAAGTCTGCCCTGTTTTCTACTCTCCCCTTCATCTCTTCCGCAACCGTACGATATCTTACGATAGGCCCTGCTATTAACTGCGGAAAAAGTGTTACATAGGTTCCAAAATCAAGGATGTTTTTTTGTACCTTGGTATCTCCCCTGTACACATCTATTACATAGGAAAGGCTCTGAAAGGTATAAAATGAAATTCCTATCGGAAGGGCAAGCTTAATTGCTGCTATTCCTGTACCTGTAAGCGAATTTACTGTGTTTATAGTAAAATTAGCATATTTAAAAAATCCAAGCAAGGCAAGGTTAATAACTACTGCTGCTGCCAGCGAGACCTTGGCTGATTTTTTCTTGCCTGCTGATATCTGCCTGTCTATAATCAGACCAAAAACATAGTCTACAGTTATAGTAAAGCACATCAGCAAAATATATACAGGCTCTCCCCAGGCATAGAAAAGTATGCTTGACAAAAACAAAACAAGATTCCTTATACGCTTTGGCACTATGAAATAAATTGCCAGCACCAGTGGCAGGAATCTTGTAAGGAACAAAATACTTGAAAAAACCATATGGGTGCTACTCCTTTTTACTCTGATAAGCACCCATATGATATCATATTTAGTTATAAAATGAAAGAGTTTAAGCAGACAAACTATCAGAATAAATACATAAAATATGACCGAATAAACCTGTTTTAACTATTTTTCTCTGTAATGTGTACCACATTGTATAATCTCAAGATTTCCATCATAAATTTTGAATACTATTCTATTCTTGCCATCAATGCGTACACTCCAATAGCCGGCTAAATCGCCACTAAGCGGTTCTGGTTGTCCCGTGCAGTTGTAACCATTCCTGTTGATATCTTTTAAAAGCCTATTTATCCTCTTTAACGTTACCTTGTCCTTAGTTTGCCACTCCACATATTCTTCCCAGGCATCATCTTGCCATGTCGTTTTCACTATTCTACCTCTATTAATTCATGCTCTTTCAATGTACTTTCACCTGTGCGTACTGAATCTATCCGTCTTTTAAGCTCTGTCATGTTTTCTTCGCTATAAAAAGGATCTGCAGATAATTCAAAAGGTATCTTATTTTCTCTTATAACTGTTTTCAAAAAAATTGTAATAGCTGCAGACATACTAAGCCCGATATCATTTAATGTTCTTTCTGCATTGCTTTTTATATCGTCATCTATGCGTAAACTTATTTGGCTCATTTCTATTTACTCCCTTCTTCGACCTGTTTTCTATTTTATATGATGCGGGTATCAAAAGTATAAAAGTTCAAGTATGGCTTGATTGTACAAGAATTTATTATCTTTTTACACCCTAATTATATATTATCTTTGAATTTCTTGCAAGCATTTTTTTATACATTTGCTTTTTCTATTTATTCATTATTTATCATGATGATACAAGTATCAAATGTGTAAAAACTCAAACAGGGTTTGATTTAAAGAGAATTTATTATTTTCTGAAATCCAAATCATCACACAAAAATAAGGGCTTCCTGTCTTTCCTTGGAAGCCCTGTCTTAATTTAAATCAATATTCTTTAAGCACTTTTAGAATTGTTACTGCTCCTCTTTTTATCCATTCTGTCCGTTCTGATTGTTTGATGAATCTCGGTTATTATCCCATCCGCCGAAATCTCCACTTGGCGGAGCCCCGTCAGGTCTGCCCTGTCCATCTCGGCCTCCTTGCTCATTCCAGCCTCTATGTCCATTCATTCCGTCTCCCCAGTTGCCCCAAGAACCACTTTCATTGCCGCCAGGACCTCTGAAATTTCCATTTCCATTACCCCCAGGACCTCCGTTCATTCCGCCGCCTTGGCCGCCCCAGGCTCCACCTCCGGGTCCATCCATACCGTTTCCTGAGCCACTTACAAGCTGGCTAAGTGTTACTTCTTTAGTTGTTGTTCCGGCAGTTACTGTATAGGTTTCACCCTGTACCATGCCTGCTGTACTGATAATAACGCTGTTATACTCTTTTGAAGGAGTATAGCTTGCAAGTACATTACCTTTTGAATCTTTAATACTTACAGTAGTTCCTGCTGCCTGATTAGATACGCTTACCTGTATAACACCCTGAGTTGAATCAGAACCAAAACTCTCTGTCATACTCTGAATCTCAGTAACTATAATCGTTCCGCCTGTAATTGTAGCTGTACCGTTATAATCAATACCACCGTTACCGCCCTTTGTCGGACCGCTTACATAGATTTCTCCGCCACTTACCGTGAGGTTACCGTTAGAATCTATACCATCTCCTTCCGCATTTACTGTAATTTTACCTCCTGAGATATTAATACTTGCATCCTGTGCCTGCATACTTAACTTTTCCCCTGTTGTTGAAGAGGCTGTTGCATTTATACCGTCATCAGTTGAAACAATGTTTATTTCTCCGCCTGAGATATTTACATCCTTACCTTCAATACCTTCATTACTGTTGGTAATATCAATCTTTCCTCCCACGATATCGAGGGTGGTTCCTGAGTGAATACCGTCATCTGCCGCATTTATTGTAATAGTGCCGCCTTCAATGTATACAAAGCCCTTGCTTGTATCATCGCTGTTTTCAGAGTGTATACCATCTGTTCCCGTAGTTATATTAATTGTACCGTCAGCTATTCTTACGCTGTCCTTTCCGCTTATACCTTTCTTGGCAGATGTAATGTCAATATTTCCTCCTGTGATTACAACATCATCCTTGCCTACAATGCCATGTGCGGTAGAGCTTATCTTAAGAGAACCGCTTCCGTTTATAGTGAGATCTCCCTTAGAGAAAATAACACCATCCACATTGTTGTCATCGGTTGCAACAAAGGTTCCGGAAGTTGTAAGTGTACTGGTAGTACCGTCCTTAAGTGTTACAAAAACCTTGTCAGCTTCTTTTACATATATGGCTGCACTGCTCTCACTGGTTATTGTCACACCGTCAAGTACAAGCTGAACCTTTGCCGTATCAGCTACATTTACAACTATTTGTCCCGAATATGTGCCGGAAAATATATAAGTTCCTTCCTTTGTAATTATATAGTTAGAATCCTTAACTTCACTTAAGTTCACCTTGGTAGCACTTGCTTCATCATAGGAAGCATCTTTATCACGGTCTGTAAACATGTCAGATTTTACTGTACCTGTTGTGGTTGTTCCACTTGAGGTAGTTGAAGCTGCCGAGCTGTTTGCCAAACTTCCCGAACTTGTGCTGTTAGTATCTGAAGTGATTGTTGTCACCGTTTTGGTGGTTGCGGTACCGCTATTTGCGGCACCGACTCCGTTACAGGCTGTTACTCCGAGTATAAGTCCACCTGTTAAAGCTATCATCATTATTTTCTTTTTCATAATCTATGTTTCCTTTCTTTATAGGTTAATTATTGTTAAAGTTCCTCCCCACCCATTCCAGGGCGGTTGAGACGAATTTCCAGGTTACCGTTTCTACATCTTAGTTCATCAATAAATTCTTTTTCTATTCCCTCCTTTTTTAAGGTAACATCATAATTTAACTTAAATAAGCTGCCCATATTGGTAGTCTTTACACCTAAAAGTCTGGCATCCTTTGTATACTTGCCTAAAGTTTCGATAAATACATCTGTGTAATCAAGATTCTCCGGTATTGTAATAGTTAGGCTCTTCTGTAAACTTGCTCCACCAAGCAGTCCGAAACCGAATTTATTATAAATAAGGGTTACAATTCCCATAATGAGTGCAAAGGCTGCCGCATATCCTACATATCCCATACCTGCCGCAAGTCCTGTAGTCATTGCCAGGAAGATTGCTCCTATTTCCTTTGCCGTACCCGGTACTGAACGAAATCTTACAAGACCGAAGGTACCGGCTACTGCAACTCCAGCTCCTACATTTCCGTTTACAAGAAGTATAACCATACTTACTACTGCAGGAAGCATTGCAAGTGTTATTACAAAACTCTGTGTATATCTGCTTCTGTAAGTGTATACCAGTGCTAAAAATATACCTATCGCAAGCGCTGCTCCTATGCAGATAAGCACTGTAATTGGTGAAACTGCTGTTGTTGTGGTACCACTGCTAAAAATGCTGCTAAATATATCCATATTCCAACCTCTCTTTCAAATTTTCTTCTTTAGTAAATACCGGGATTCTTGTAAATAACCATCTTTTGTTTTTCAAAATCTCTGTATAGGCATTGCCGTATTTTGAAAATGAAACTTTATAAATCCTGTATTTACTTAAAACCTCTACTAACCACAACGGAAAAGTATCCGCTGATTTTATTTCCAGTAAGGCTTCACCGTCATTAAGTATAGGTTTGCCATATACCTCACTGGTCAGGCTTAAATTATCTTCTCTCCAAAGTATGTTTTCATCAAATGTCATTCGAAAATCAGGATTTTCTTTGTCGAAATAAGCCTGACGATCATAGCTAAGAAATACTTTCGGCTCTATCTCTTTATAAAAATCAAGGAAATAATCTATTTCTTTACCTATCTGGCTTTCTTTCCTCAGCTTCTTTCCATTACAAAGGTAATTCATTGCTTCTTTTTCTTTGACTCCTATCCTCCTTTTTATACACTATTCCATCAAATTTCTTTTTTTAAGTTCTATGAATACCTTATCTTCTTCATTTACCTTTTTATAACTTCTTACTCTCAGTTTCTCTTTATAAATTGGTTTATCAAGAGAATTTCTTATGAGTAAAAAAATCAGGTCTGTCAAAGTAGATATTTCTGATTGTGCTGTTGCCGTAACTGTCTGCCTTCATATAAGGCTTCATTGCTTCGTATACAGCTTCTCTTTGTTCTTTATTTAACAAGTATTTAATTTCAAACCTTTGAAATGTACCTGCTCCCATAAGTTTTTCCTCCTTTCATTAGTTGTTCTTTTTTTGTGTGATTTATTTTTATGATACAAGTGTCAAAAGTATAAAAATTCGATACAAGCTTGCTTTGTAAGAGAATTTATTATCTTTTGACACACCAAAAATATGAGTAAGTAGCCATTTTGACAAAAATGTGCGAATTACGAATATTTTTGTAAGAATTGCGATAGGTGAAACCAGAGCAATTCTGTATCATAAGCATATAATAAAATGATGAAACTTAAATGAAGCTTAAAAAGTTGAAGAATATTTTTAAAAAGAAAAAAAGCGCCTTACATTTTTGAGGCTCCCTTAAAAATACATACCACTTATTTTTTTAACTACTTCAAAGTCACTTCAAAGTCAACTTCAAAGTCACTTCAAACAAACTTCAATTTAGTTTGAAGTAATTTCCTGCCGAAAGCTTAGCATCCCTCGAAGAAATTTCCTATTACGTAAAAAAGCGCCTTACATTTCTGTAAAACGCTATAATTATCAGGTATCTATTTAACTTCAACCATTTTATTATTATCCATTACAAACGGTTTTGCCAGGCCTTCTCCTGTATAGTCTGCATATTTTCCCTGAAGATACTTATAACACTCTTCTTTGGTTTTAAATTTAATTGCCTGATAAGGCTCTTCAAAGGTTAGCTTTTCTACAAATAAAAATCCGTCTTTATCAGGAACCATAACTCCGACATGCCCTACAAAGAGATATTCTCCGTCAAGATTATCATGTAAGACTACTGAAATCATCCTTGCATTTTCATCAAACTTGATATTTTCAAAGTATTTCTCCATATTCTTGGCATGTACTTTAACATCCTCTGTCGCTTCGGTCTTCACTCTTGAGAATAAGACATTAAACGCTCCCTTATCTTTAGCATTCAATAACTTTCCTTTGTCAATTGATTCATTATCTAAAAATAAGAGTTCACTATCACTTTTTATACTAGGGACTTCAATGTTGTTTTTAATTAAAAAGAAACTATTAAGTCTGCAGTTTGTACCGACAAAATCTCCCTTCTTTTCTTTCCACAAGTTGCTGATTTTCTCTACATCATATTCAGTTGTATCGAATTGTTTGAAGTCACCCTGCAAGCCTACACTACCTACAATTTCATTGTATTCATTTACCTGTTTCATGTAGTTTTCTACGTTATCTTTATCCAACTGAGCCGACAGCAACGCCTTCACTTCATCTGCACTATCTTTACTTGCCATATTAGAATATGTTGGAAATCCTTTATTTATTTCCACTTTTTTTCTGTGGATTGCTACAGGCTGTTACTCCAAAAAGTAAGAACAGCACAGATAAAAAAACGAAATGATTTTATTATATTTTTTTCATAAAATTCTCCTTTTAATTGGTCTGAATATTTTTACATCATAAGTACCCGGCTCAATCTTCGCCTTACGGCTTGATTTGCACAGCACTAGCACCTTCGGTGCTTCGTCGTTAAGTGTTCACATTACATCCCATACTTTTTTTCCCCAATTGAATATAGGCAAAAAATTTAATAAAATCATATGGGTTTTGTAATATTAACGTTAGAATATAACCTTTATCTTCAACTTATTTTTTTCAATCAGTTCAGCTCCTATCTTGCCTCCATATTGCCTCTACAATAGCCTTTGCCATAGAAAGTCCTATTCCATGTCCGCCTGTTTCAGAGTTTCTGGATGCATCTGCCCTGTAAAAATCTGTCAAAAAGATGTTCTGCATTTTTCTTTGGTCAAATTCTCTGTCAGATTAGATGCTTCTATTATTATATGTCCGTTCTTCTTTTTAAGTTCAAAGTTAATATTTCCTTCACCTGTAGAGTATTTAATTGCATTATCAAATATTATATTTAAAAGTTCCCTTATGCCTTCAATATCACCATTAAGAGTAAGCTTAGGTTCAACTTTGGCTGTAAGTTTCTTACCATTTACTTTAGCAAGATTTGTAAAAGAATTAACAGTTTCTATGGCAAGCTCTGATATTGAAAAATCCGTAAACTTAAGACTATTCTTACTTTCATCAAGCTTTGACAGATGAATAAGGTCATTTGTCAGTCTTGTAAGTCTTCTGACCTGTGTCTTAATATCGCTTAGCCACTCATTTCCCTCTCCGTTTATTTCCATTACTCCTATATCAGCCTCTATAATTGCAAGCGGAGTTTTTATTTCATGCCCCGCATCTGTTATAAATCTTTTCTGCTTCTCATAGCTTTTTGACACAGGAGCTATTATTTTCCCCGAAAATGCTAAAACTATAGCAAATACGGTAAGCCAACCCACAAACGAAGCTGCAAGACTTACAAATAAAAAATATCTTGTATTAGAAAGGCTGTTAAAACAATCCAGACATAATACAGAATCATATCCGTTTAAGCTAAGCTTCATATATCTGAAATCTTTATAAAAACCTTTATCTGAATTTCCCTTATATATTATCTTTGCATATCTTTCACTGTCTTCCTCTGATACAGAAAAGATATTTCCTGTATCATTCATCACAACATTTTCTTCGCTATCAAAGCTTACAATAAAATATCTGCTTTCAAATTTTACTTCAGGAGAAATACCTTCATCAAAGGGACCAAACGGTCCTTCTCCATCTCTTTCAGGTGGTCTATGTTTAGTTTCTTCCTTGTTGTAATGCTCTGTCAGATAATCTATGGTTCTGTCAGCATTATCTATTATTTTCTTATAATTAATAAAATTAATTCCACCAACTATAAGGCCTAGTATGACAAGGGTTACAGCCATTGAAACAGCAATCAGCTTGAAGCGAAGCCTTGAAATTATATTATTTTTCATTAATTATATGAAATCCTTCCTACTTTGCCATATTAAGTGAGTATCCCAAGTTTCTGGTTACTTTATCTCTATATCAGCCTTAAGAGAAGTAAGCTTCTTTCTTAAATAAGAAATATAAACCCAGACTACGCTTATATCAGCTTCCGTATCAAAACCCCAGATTTTTTCCATAAATTTTTCAGCAGAAATAAGGTTTTTAGGATAACTCATAAGCAATTCCATCATCTGAAATTCCTTATTGGAAAGCTTAAATTCTCCAGTTTTGGTAGAAAGTACAAAGCTTGCCCTGTTTAGGGAAACATTACCGTATTCAAGCACCGAATCCCCTTCTGCCATCTTACTCCTGGTCATAGCCCTTATCCTTGCAAGCAATTCCTTCGGCTCAAAAGGTTTGGTAAGATAATCATTTGCCCCAAGATCAAGGCCTTCCACCTTATCGTCTACCTCTGATTTTGCAGTAAGCAGTAATACAGGTATAAGGTTTCCTTTATTTCTAAGCTCTTTAAGCACAGTCAATCCGTCTTTCTTAGGCATCATTATATCCAAAATCACACCGTCATATGTATCCGTTTCAAGATAATCCAGCGCCTCTTCTCCATCAAATACTGCATCTACACTATATTTACCGGCTTCAAGTATGGTTTTTACAGCTTTTGAAAGCGATTTTTCATCCTCTGCAAGTAATAATCTCATACCTGCCCTCCTTTTGATGCAAATAAATTAACAATATCCTTATAGCTAACCAAGGTCACATTCCCCATATCCCTCGCTTTATTTACGCAACCTTTAGTAAATCCTGTCTTCGAGAATACAAAGTAATGCACATTAGTATAGCTAAATAATCTGCTACGTTCAATCAGCATTTCAAGAATATCCAAATCCACATTCTCATTTCGCCATTTGCACTCAGCAAAAATTGCCGAAGAGCTATCCTGCTCTCCCATAATATCGATTTCAGTCTGAGCTTTCTTTTTTTGAATCATTGCCCCACCAGCGTCCAAGGGAAACAAATTCTATAGGCATATTTCCTCTCATAAACTGTTTCCACAAATATTGTTTGCATATTTCTTCAAATACTCTTCCCATATAACTAGATAGCCCGGCTTCAATACGCTTATATGCAATATCTGCTCCACCTCGTACAATCATTGGCATATTACCCAGAATAAATTTATACCAAAAGCAAAACATATTGTCTTCAATAGAATAGATAGATTTCCTCGAATTTTTTTCACCGTACGGAACTTCTCTCCTTATTATTCCTAAGTCAATCAGATTTTTAATATATCCTGAACATACTGTGGTACTCTCTCCTACCTTCGTCGATATTTCTGACATTTTAGAATATCCCATTGCTATAGCAGTAACAATAGCATTATAAATCGCAGGCTCTCTGACCTCCTGTTTTAATAGATTTACCGGCTCCTCATACAGAAAAGAAATGGGATTTAAATAAGTATTTTTAACATTCTCCTCTACACTTAATTTATCATTCATCTGGAGCAGGTATTGTGGTGTTCCTCCCACAATACCATACATCAAAGCCTTATCTTCATCTGATAAATATTTCAAGTAATCACAGCATTCTTCAAACTCAAATGGCATAACCTTCAGCTGTGCAGTCCTTCTTCCATATAATGGTGCCTTGTATGCCAAAACTTTATCCACCATATATGACATAGACGAACCACATAGAATGAGCATCAATTTTTGATTCATCTTTATTTTTTTATCAATCAGCATCTGTAATATAGATGCGAGACTTCTTGAGGCTCTTGCTACATAGGGGTATTCATCTATTGCCAGTATAATACGCTCTTTTTTTGCCAGTTCAAATACATATTCAAGTGCAGCCTGAAAAGATGTGAAATAACTGTCAGCCCAAATTCCACTACTAAATTCAATTATACTTTTACTCAGGTTTTCTAAATTTTTGTTTTTCATTGCTCTCTAATCCCATAAAATATACAGATTTTTTTATTATCTATAAAATAGTTAATCAATGCTGTCTTTCCTACCCTGCGCCTTCCATATATTACTGCAAATTCGAATTTATCTGATTTGTACAGACTCTCTAATGCACTAAGTTCTTTATGTCTGCCAATAAACATGCTAATACCTCCGTTTCTATATACAGTATATTAGTAAATTACGATTTAGTCAACTATACTTTACTAAATTATAGTTGACTAAATTTTTTTAGTTTCATCACTTATAATCTCATTGGCAACAAGAAAAGCAAGCAAAAGCTTACTAAATAATAAATAAAAGGTCTGGCTACCCAGCCAGACCCTCATAAAAGGCCCTCACGAAAGACCCTAAAGCCAGACCCTATCGACAAACCCTAAAATAGATTGGCAAGCCCTAAAGAACTTTGATTATCCCAGAAAACTGCCATCAAGCCACATCAATTATCATAGAATATCTGAATTTACAGAAAAAATTTCACACCATCGCTTTTGCCGTATGCAGCTTAATGCATATATGGATTTGGGGAGTATTCTACTATCCTCCCCATGTTCCCTGTTACTTATCAACTATATCAGTTCATTATAAAAATCTTAGATTTTTGTCTTAACAACTGAGCCACTATAACGACCATTTTTCAATTTTTCTCTATATATTTCACAATTCTATCTACATTTCCGTTTTTCATATTCATCGTGTGTTAACTTAAAAACATTCTTCCATATTAATACCGCTATAGTCCATATAACTTGCAATATCTTCTGGGAATCAAAAACAAGTTTACTCCTTCACGTTTTAGAAATTGTAAATCTCCGTGATTAACATCAATAACTACTTCCACTTCCCGATTTTTTTGATGCAAGTGCGGACTGCAAATTTTCTTTTTAATACAGTACTTCTCTTTTTTTAAAAATATTAAAATGTCCATCACATCCAACCTGCGAATTTCTTCCATTAGTTACATATGGTATAATAGCAATTTTTAATCATTATTTTAATCCTCTTCTTTTTTTAGTTTTTCCACAAATTATGATTATATTGTATCATTCTTTTTGAGCCAATTCAACAATTTTTCCACTGGCAAACCATCTTTTCCCCATTCTACACTTGAAACACATTTACCTTTCTCAAACACTAATAAAGCAGGAGTTTGAGAAAAAGAATATTTCTGTTTAAATTTTTTCCAACATTCCTCACTTTCTGACCTCAATTCTTTTACATTTACATATTGGCAGCCGGACTTCTTATAGCCTCGCTTGACAGCTATGTACTTCTAAAAACCTTTGTAATATCTGAAGTGCAGGCTGTGGTTGTTAAAAACACCGGCTCTGATATAGTTCAGGCTGCAGAGAATACCGGTACTGCCAATACAAGCTCAAATACAACCGCTAATGACACCGAGAATACAGGAACTACTACAGCTGTAGAAAATGAAAGCACCAATAATTCTGCCGTAACTGCCACAGAAAGCTCCGAGAGCGCAAAGACTGTTACTGATTCTTCTTACAAAGACGGCAATGTGGACATAAATATAACTACTGTTCGCAAAAATAATACCACTGTCTATGTGGCAGATGTCAAGCTTTCTGATTCAAGCTACTTAAAGACAGCCCTTGCCTATGACTCCTTCGGCACAAATGTAACCGAAGCCACATCTTCCATTGCAACAAATAACAATGCAATTTTAGCAGTCAACGGAGATTATTACGGTGCTGACAGAAGCGGTTATGTAATTAAAAACGGTGTAATTTACAGAAATACAGTGAGAAGCGACAGTGAATATCCTGATCTGGCTGTATATAAGGACGGTTCATTTAAGATAATTTACGAAACGGAGGTAACAGCTGAAGAACTACTTGCAGACGGCGTAGTCAATCTTTTTGCCTTTGGACCTTCTCTTGTAGAAAACGGTGAAATAAGCGTAGACCAAAACACCGAGGTTAGACAGGCTATGACAAAGAATCCTCGTACTGCGATAGGCATAGTAGATAAAAATCATTACATCCTTGTGGTATCTGACGGAAGAACCAACGAAAGTGAAGGTCTTTCCCTATACGAGCTGGCAGAAGTACTTAAAGAATATGGTGCGACTACAGCTTACAACCTTGACGGTGGCGGCTCTTCTACCATGTATTTTAACGGAAATATTGTAAATAATCCTACTACAAACGGACATAGAATTTCAGAAAGAGAGGTGAGCGACATTGTTTACATCGGTAATTAAAAATAAAAACACAGCTAAAAATCTTATTATTTGCGGAGGTCTCGGCATCTTCCTCTCAGTGTTTGCCTATATCTACGAGATATTCTCCTATGGGCAGTACTCGGTATATATGAGGATGATGTTTATCTTCCCACTGATTGCCGGAGTTTTTTTATTATTTAAGAATTCCCTGAACAAATATCTGCTTAACACCGCACTGGCAGTATTTGCAAACGGCTTCTTAGTTAAGGGGATAATTGAAATCTCGGGAAGAAGCTCGTCTTTTGATTATCTTTACATAATCACAGGCTGTTTACTCTTATTCGGATCGGCTGTGTTTAGAAAGAAAAAAAGCTTAGTAATTTATTAAGGAATCGTCATAATGCCGGTTCCTTATTTATAATTCCTATTTTTAAAAACTGTCCTTGTCCAACTTTTTATAAAGTAAAAAAGAGCCGCCGGAAAGCAGCCCTGTCCAATATTTCACAACTCTTAGTCCCCGAACCCACCCTCGCTTCTTAGTCAATGTATGGGTTAAATTATAAACATAATTAAATTATACGCTTGTACTCCATAATGGTCATAACAATAAGGTTGGGGACTCGAACCCCGGCTTACCTTAAGCCAGCCACCTGTAATGAGCAAAGCTCAAAATTTTTTACATTCGCCCTAATCTGCTACCAACTAAGTGTATTTTATTAATCCTCTATAAGGTCTGTACTCCAATTAGTTGCCTGAAGGCTATTGTCAAGCAGTCTGATTTCTTTTGAAAGCTTGTCAACTTCTTTTTGAAGTTCAGTTACCTTAAGAGTTGACACTATCTTAATTTCAGTTCCTCTTGCCCTGCCTGTTATGCTGCTTGCCTCATACACAAAATCCCTGTAAGCTGAGGCTTTTAAAATAAGTGCATCCTTTTTGGCTATGACCTCTGTTATGGTCATAGCCCCTATTTTAGTTTCATTATTAGTTTTATTTATTTTGCCTGCAAGGTATTCAAACCTTTCTATACAACTATTTAACTCTTTTATAAGTGCTTTAGGATTTTCCGCAGGTTCTTCACCTTCCTGCACCTGAGCATTATTTCTTACCCTTGCTCTTAATCTTTCTATGTTATTTACCAAATCTGCTCTTTCCTGTAATGCTTCTGCCAGTTTCATCTCTTACCTCCGTTTCAAATACAAAAATCATTTACAATGCATAATATACTGTTTTCGTGATAAAAATAAGGCAAAATCCAACTATTTATCAGTAATAATAAAACTCTTTTTGTACTTTCCTATCGGGACAACCATAGGTGCATTTGAAGTAGGATCTGTTATAACTTCACTGTCAAGTCCGTAGACATCCTTTATGAGTTTTTCGTTTATTACCTCCTCAGGAATCCCTTCGGTATATAAATTACCTGATTTAAGTGCAAATATATAATCTGCATACCTGACCGAGAGATTGATATCATGCAGTACCATTATTATAGTTGTCTTTTTGGTTCTGTTCAGTTCACCGAGTAAATCAAGAATTTCCACCTGATATGCTATATCAAGAAAGGTTGTAGGTTCATCTAAAAACAGAATTTCTGTCTGCTGAGCAAGAGCAAGCGCTATCCAGACTCTTTGTCGCTGTCCGCCGGAAAGTTCATCTACCGCCCTGTCACGAAGCTCTGTTATACCCATTATTTCCATAGCCTCTTCTATTGCCTTAAAATCCTTTGTATCCATTCCCCTAAACACCTTGCGATACGGGAAGCGACCTCTGCTTATAAGGTCATATACAGTTATTCCTTCAGGAACCAAAGGTGACTGCGGCATAAGACTGATTATTTTTGCCACTTCTTTAGGGGCATACTCCGATATCGGTTTATTGTCCAAATAAATATCTCCCGACATCACCTTATTTAACCTGCAAAATGTTTTAAGAAGAGTAGATTTGCCACAGCCGTTTGAACCTATAATTACAGAAATTTTCCCTTCCGGTATAATTAAATTAAGTCCTTTTATAATCGCATTTCCGTCATAGCCTGCTACCAGATTTTTAGCTTCTAATATATGTTTTCCCATTAATTCACACCTCTTCTATTCATTCGGATAAGCAAATAAAGCATATATGGTGCTCCTAATATGCCGGTAACCACACCTACAGGATAATGTACCGGAAAAGCGTGAAAGGCCACTAAATCTGCTCCTAAAGTAAGTACAGTTCCAACAAAACCTGCTGGTATAAGACAAGATTTTCCTTTACCTGCCAGGCTTGAGGCTATAGGTCCCGACAAAAATGCCACAGATGCTATAGGCCCTGTAACTGAGGTTGCAAAAGAAACAAGAATAACAGCACCAATTATCATAACTGAATAGGTAAATCCGGTATTTAAACCGAGTGCAACCGCAAAATTATCGCCTAAAGGAATAATCTCCATATGTCTTGTAAGAGATACCAATATAAGTGTTATTACTCCGACTACTATAATAAGTGCCGGTACATCTTCCATCTGAACCCCATTAAGACTTCCGCTCAGCCACTGCATAGTTGTACCTACGTCATATTCTGCTGCCTTTGCCAAAAGATATGAAGTAACAGCCCTTAACAAAGCAGAAATTCCTATACCTATAAGAATCATTCTTCCATAGGTGAAATGTCCCTTTATCACTGATAATCTATATATTACTAAGGCAGTAATTATACCAAAAATCATAGCCAATACAGAAACTATGCTTCCTCTAAATCCCATAACTAATATAAAAATACTGCCGCTGTACTTGTTCCTGCCGATATTCCGATTACGTCGGGAGAAGCAAGCGGATTATGTAAAAGAGTCTGAAATACATACCCTGCCATACCGAATGCAAACCCAGAAAATACTGCTCCTATCATTCTGGGAAGTCTTACATTATTTACCGCATAAGATACGCCATCTATTGTCTCACCAAACAAAACCTTAATAACATCTCCGATAGGATAAGACACACTGCCAAAGCAAAGTTCACAGGCAATCAGTATTAATGCAAGTACAAAAAGGAAGAATACAACCAGCCTCCATCTCAGGGTTCTTTTCTTAAATCCATAGTTCAACTCTGTCATAGACTTTTTACTCTCCCTTTCCTGATTGCAAATATAAATATAGGTGCACCTAATACCGCAGTAACTATTCCTACTTCAGTTTCTCCGGGAGAACCTATAATTCTTCCAAGTATATCCGACAAAAGCAACAGTATGCCTGAACCGATGAAAGAAAGCGGCAACATTTTACTCATCTCACTTCCGAAAACCAGTCTGACTATATGAGGAATTATAAGCCCTATAAAGCCTATCGGCCCTGCAAGTGCTGTAGCAGCGCCACATAACAATACTGAAGCAAGTGCTCCGACAGACCTGGTAAGTACCACATTAGTACCTAATGCTGTAGCGGCCTCATCACCTAAAGCAAGATTATTTAAATATCCTGAAATTAACATAGAGATTATAAAGCCTAATATCAGAAACGGACTTATAAGAGCTATATTCTCCCAAGTAGCACTTCCTATACTTCCCACCTGCCAGAACCTGAAAGCTTCCATTACCCTATTATTGGGAAGCATAATTGTACTTACCAAAGAACCCAGTACTATACTTACCGCCGATCCTGAAAGCGCTAATTTAAGAGGTGTAGCCCCATCTTTTCCCATACTTGCAACGCTGTATACAAATACTGCCGTAAGTCCTGCTCCTATTATAGCCAGCCATATGTACTGGTAAGCTGCTGTAATATTAAAAAAAGCAATACCGGCAACCACAAACAGCGATGCACCGGTATTTACTCCAAGTATACTCGGATCTGCGATAGGGTTTCTTGTTATACTCTGCATCAGTGCTCCCGATATGCCAAGAGCTCCCCCCGCCAGTATTCCAAATACAGTTCTCGGAATTCTTTGTAATATTATTGTCGCTTCAATGCTATCCAAATCATTTCCAAATATTACTTCCATAACCTTTGAAAATGCTATTCTCTTCACTCCCAGCGAAATAGAAAACATTGCTATAATAGAAAGCAGGGCTAAGCATAGGATTATAACAAGCACAAACTTTTTCTTTCCCATATTTACCCTGCCCTTTAATTCATATTTACTTAACTACCGCATTAATAGCATCAAGATAATTTACTAACTCCGCCTTTATAGAAAGTACGGAAGGATTGCAAGCTGCAGCAAGATTACCATTGCTGTCAAGCACCACTACCCTGCCTTCCTTAACAGCAGGCACTTTGGAAAAAAATAGCATCTTTCTGCAGGGGCTGCTATTGTCTTGTCATCCCCGTATGTAATAATAATATCAGTATCGCTTAAACTTTCAACTGCGAGTTCTGCTGAAATCTGCACATAAAAAGCATTCTTATCCTGTGCTTGTGCTTCTATTTTCTCAGGGAAGGTAAAGCCCAAATCCGTAAGATAAGCACCACGAGGATCTGCTGTCCTATATACAGAAAAGCTGCTAAGGTCAGCTGCATTTATATAACACATGGCTACACTTTTTCCCGCCAAATTAGGATATTTCGCTAAAGTTTCCTTTATAAAATTATCTGTATCAGCTACAAGCTTCTCTCCTTCAGTCTTCATTCCAAGAGCTTCAGCCGCTTCTACAGTCTGTTCTCTCCAAGTGGTTTTCCACGCAGTCTCCTTAAAAGGAAGAGTCGGAGCTATCTCTGAAAGACGTTTATAAGCTTTCTCATCCATTCCGGAATAAGGCGCAACTATAATATCGGGCTTTGCTCCGGCTATGCCCTCATAATCGTATCCCTCAAGATCGTTAAATACGTTTGGATTCTCGGTTCCAAGTTCTTTAAATTTAGCTTCTGTCCAAGGGAGAAGTCCCTTATCTGTCACAGGTCCCCAGTTTGCTCTGGCGGTTCCTACCGGAACAATTCCAAGTGCTAAAACCGCATCTGCATTATTCCAATCTAATGTAACCACCTTTTCAGGTTTGGCATTAATAACTGTCTCCCCATAGGCATGTTTCATTGTAATAGGGAAAGTTGCCTTTTCTGCAGTACCGTTTGAAGAAGCCTGCGATACATTACTGCCTGCTGATGAAGCGGAAGATGTTGCTTTATCTGATGATGCACTCTTAGATGTACTTGTTACACTTCCACTCTTTAGAGAACCGGAATTTTCTACCTTTCCTGTCTTTGTACCACAACCTGTAACTACTGCTACTGCAAGCAGTGTTGAAACTACTGTACTAAATAAATGTTTAACTCTCATAATCTTCCTTTCAGATTTATTTTTTATTTATAGAACATTGCTTTAATATAGCAGATATCGTAAATAATAATCAATATCATTAATATACAAATTTTTTTATACTTAATTTTTTTAATCTTTAGTGCATTTTTACTTTTTCATTGTTATTTAAATGTCTAATTTATTATCACACCATTATCACTTTTCTGATTAATAACCTTATTTAAATTATCTGCTACAATATTTTTATGCCATATCGGCTTATTTTTTTATGATTCTTTTACTTAACAAATAATAAAAAAATCGTGATATACTTATATTGACTATTTTTAGTTAGCCCTTACACGTAAAATTTTTTTCACATAATTATTATAAATTTAGAAAGGGAAGCCTATATGTATATTGCAAGACAGCCCATATTTGACAAAACTAAAGATGTATATGGTTATGAGCTGCTTTTTAGAAATAGCAATACTTCTGTAGCTTACACCGGAACTAGCGCTGAGAGCTCAACAGCAGTTGTACTTGGTGGACTGTTTGAGCTGGGTGTAGATAAAATAGTAGGCAATAAAAAAGCCTTTGTGAATTTCAATTATAATTCATTATTATCCAATTCAACAGAATTGGTAGATCCTTCAACCCTTGTAATAGAATTATTAGAGGATGTTGAGGTTGACAACCGTCTTTTGCGACGTTTGGAAAGTTTGCATAAAGAAGGCTATCGTATTGCCTTGGATGATTTTGTACATAGTGTTAAAGATTTTAAAATGGTGCCGGTAGCTGATATTATTAAATACGATCTTATTGCTACTCCCCTTCATACAATACAGGACGAAGTAATGGAAGCCTTAAGACGAAAGAAAGTACTTTTAGCTGAAAAGGTTGAGACAGAAAAAGAATTCATAGAGGCTCGTAAAATGGGCTTTCATCTGTTTCAGGGATATTTTTTTAGCAAACCTGTTATCGTAGCCGGTCTTAAAGGAAAAAAGCCTGATATAAGCATATATAGAAGGATACTCAATGAGCTTCATAGTGAAGATCCTTCATTTCAGATTCTATCCGAGATACTTGAAACTGATGTTTCTGTAGCTTACAGACTTGTGAATGTAGTAAGCAAAAAGAATGAAAATGATATACAAAAAGGCTTAAAATCAGCTCTTATAAAAATGGGACTCACTGATTTTGAACGCTGGGTTCACATTATGATGTTGCAGGATCTCTCTGTAAATAAACCTAATGAGCTCATCCGCACTTCACTTATACGCTCAAGGTTTGGTGAGCTGGTAGCTTATAATTGTGGTTCTTTATATCCCAGAACCTCTGAGATATCTCTTATGTGCCTTTTCAGTGTATTAGATGCTATGTTAGATTTAACTATGGATGAGGCTATGGCAGATTTGTCCATAAGTGATGATATTAAAGATGCTTTAGTAAAAAGAGAAGGTCCTTTAGAACCTGTACTTAAGCTTGCTGAATCCTATGAAAAGGGTGAATGGCTGGAAATTGACGAATTATCAAAGCAGATTGGAGTTGACGGAAGCCGCCTTGGTGACTGGTATATGGATTCTATTAACTGGGCTGAAAGAATAATGGTCGGTGTTTAATCTTTCATAAAGTTTAATAAGCAGGAAAGTTTTATTTCTTTCCTGCTTACTTCATTTTACATACTATACTTCGCCAAGCATATTCTCAGGATCTTTCTCTGCTTTTACCTTATCATTAGCCCTTATTATAATTCCATCCTCATCTATAAGATAAGTAGTCCTTACAACTCCCATATACTCTCTTCCAGCCATCTTCTTCTGATGCCACACATCATAAGCCTTAATAGCAGCCAGCTCAGTATCAGAAAGAATTGTAAACTTAAGTTTATTCTTCTCTTCAAATTTCTTATGAGATGCTACACTGTCCTTACTAATTCCAATTATTTCTACACCTTTTTCCATAAATTGCGGATATTTTTCCGAGAAACCGCAAGCCTGCTTAGTGCAGCCCGGAGTACTATCTTTAGGATAAAAATAAAGAATTAATTTCTTTCCTTTATATTCTGAAATGGAATGCATATTTCCATTCTGATCCGGCAAATTAAAATCCGGTGCCTTTGTTCCTACTTCTAACATAGCTTCCTCCTTATACATTATCCTCAGGGAACATCACTAAATCCCTTACAAAAACCTCAATAAATTCCCTACAGCCACCACATCCTGTGCTACAACCGGTTATCTCTGACACCTCCTCAAATGTCTTAGCACCTGAGTTTACTGCATCTATTATCTGCCCATACGTTACATTTTCACAATTACAGGCAATTTTATCCCTTTTCATATCTATTTTTCCTTCCTTAATGACTATATTTATCAATAATTCATCTATCAGTCTATATTTTTAATCGGGATATTTTTCAAGCAGATTTTAATTAAATTTGTATACTTTCCTTGCTACTTCATAACCCCAGATTATAATCTTTCTTCCACCCTTTCCAGGTAAGCCCATAATTGAGCCTAAAAGAGTGTGTTTAACCATCCGGTTCATCTTTGGATTTGCCATTTTCAAATATCTCCAGATTTCCTTCTTCTTTTCAAGATTTTCTGATTTTCCTGATTTTATAAGAAAAAAACTGTGCAAATAGTCATCATCATAGCAAGATAATTTGACATATATTTTTTAAGTCTAGGCTCTTTTATCCTGGATAAATCATGTGAATCTATTAAAATCTTAGTTATTTTAAGCTGTTGGTCTATCCTTCCTATCATTACCTTTTTCATTTACAGACTGATCCTCTCTTCCTATAAAATATCTATAAAAATCTACATCCATATAGTACATGGTCTTTACATACGGAAGTGGGCTGTATACAAAAATATTGTCCACATAAAAAGTATGCTCAGGAAGTTTAAGCCCTATCTCTTTAAGCAGACCAGTCCTGTAAAATACCGAATGCATAAGAATATACTGGGAATTTTTTATCTTACCTATATCTGACCAGGTGAAAAATTTATTTTCAGGTAAACTTCCGGTATATCTCATTACACTTGGCTCTTCTCCTGCCTTCTCATATACATAGTTACAGATAAGCATATCCAGAGCCTTGTTTCCCTTTATCACCAGACGAAGTAAGTCCATAACCTTAGTAAGAGCCCCGGTATCAACCCAGTCGTCTGAATCAACCACCTTAAAAAACACTCCATTGGCATTAGCCAGTCCTGTATTTACCGCCTGACCATGTCCTCCATTTTCCTGGTGTATAGCCTTTACAACATTTGGAAATTTTTTTTCATATTCCTTTGCAATTTCCAAGGTATTATCCTTCGCAGAGCCATCATCTACAATTATAATTTCTATATCCTCTCCACCTGTAAGCAAGGTGTCCACAGCATGGCTCATGTATTCCGCTGAATTATAGCAAGGTATGACAACACTTAAAACTTTCATTATTTTATCCTTTCACAAAGCTCTAAAGCCTTCTTAGTAATTGCGTCCATATTGTAGTACTGATATTCTGCCAGCCTTCCAAGAAGATATAAATTCTTATATTCTGTAGCAAGTCCGGCATATTTGTTGTATAAAGCTTTATTTTCATCATTCAATATAGCATAATAAGGTATTAGTTCTGTATCGGGTGCAAATTTCAGTGAATACTCCTTCATTATAGTGGTTCCCTTCACTTTCTGCCCTGTCATTTTTTTAAATTCAGTTATCCTTGTAAAATCTTCATCAACTGTGTAGTTTACTACTGCTTCCGGTTGATAGGAGTCTGTATTGTGATAGCTGAAATCAAACTTAAGAGATCTATAAGGAAGGCTGCCAAAACATCTGTCAAAGAGTTCATCAGTCATTCCTGTAAATATGACTTTTCCCTCAAACTCTGCACATTCAAAGAAAATTTTCCCCTTTTCAAGCTTCAGTATATCTTTGGCAGATGTATTTAGTCTTATATCAATACCAGGGTGTGCTAACATTTTTTTAAAAAGTGCTGTATAGCCTTCTTTTGGCATTGCCTGATATTCATCAGTAAAATATCCGTCTTTCTCAGTTAAAGTAACCGGCACTCTGGCTGTAACAGCAGGATCTATTTCATCCGGCTTAAGCCCCCATTGCTTTCCTGTATATTTTACAAACACATTTTCATATACGTAGTCTGCAAGTTCCCTTATAGCTTCATCTTTGTTCTCACGAAGTCTGAGTACAGGAATAGCAGTTTCCTTACCATACTCACTTATAAGCTTCTCTATGATGTCCTCTGCCTTTTCCTTTTCATACACCATTCTTATACTGTTTAAATTAAAAGGAATTGGTATATATTTACCATATACATTTCCAACAACTTTGTGATGATAAGGTATCCACTCCGTAAATCTGCCTAAAAAATCATACACTTCTTTATCTTTAGTATGAAAAATATGAGGTCCATATGTATGAATTAATATTCCATGTTCATCGGTTTCATCGAAAGCATTACCACCAATGTGGTCTCTTTTCTCTATTATAAGTATTTTTTTTCCTTTCTCTGCCAATATTCTGGCAGAAACTGCCCCAGCATAGCCTGTGCCTATAATTATTATATCATACATTTTAAAACCTCCTAGTTCAATGCAGAAATAAAAATATTACCTGCTGCCTTAAATATTTTTTCTGCTTCATTTTTATCCATAAGGCTTTTCCTGCCTGTCTTTACATTCATAACTTCTATATTCTGAGGTGTATAAGCTGTAATCAAAACAGCAGTTTTGTTATCCTTCATCGCAATTACAGGATTTCCTTTATCTATATAATAAAAAATATTGTTAAAGTCTACGCCTAAAAGATTTATAGGTATGATTTCCTGCTGGGATTTAAGTACATCTATTACAGTACCGGCTTTATTCAGATCTTCAGTAGAAATATAGATTCCTTTTGATGTAAGAAAAAGCCTTATGGCGGAGTGAATACTATCATCTTCCTCATAAATATAATCCACATCTATATCATCAGCTTCTGCTGAAGTACTTAATCTGCTACGTTCCCATACAAGATTACCTGCAATATCCAGTACATATCCCATATATCTGTCTGCAAGCTTTATCATATCAGAAGCCTTGTAAGAAGAATCTGAAAATTCTCCGGATATGTTTACAAAATATCTGCCTCCACTCTCTTTACCGTCTTCTCCAAGCCTGATAGTCAAATCTCTCGTAATTACCGTATTCATTGTAGAACCACTTACTTCTGGAACTTTTTCAAGTCTCAGACCATAGGGTAAGGTCATATAGTATTCTGTTAAATATTTATCAGTCCTCCTGTCTACAACAGAAACTTCTGAATTTTGCTTTATTGCATTGTTCAGAATGTGATCTGTTTTTACTCTTACAAAGTTATCAGCCTGTTTTTTTACCCTTTCAAGTTCAATTGTATCATTGACTATATTTATTCCGGTAATATAAATATTCTTCTTTTCATAGTTTTTTAAGGCTTTCACCATTTACATTAGCAATCACAATTTTTTTATAAGGTATGGTTATATTGCCGTCATTACCGAAATTATATCCTTTTTCATAAGCAACACCATATATAAAATTACCGGAAATTTTCCCCAAAAGACCAAGTACCGTTCCTTTTTCAGCTTCTATCTCTGTCCTTTTCCTGGTTTCAAGATTCATAATTATAAGTTTCTTTACTTTTGTCACATCTGATGTTTCCTGCCATACAACATGATTATTTTCAGAAATTGCCAGATATGAACCACCCGATATATTTTCTGCCATTACAGATAATTTTCTTTTAATAAGGCTGTAAGAATAAATCTTATCATACAAAGAAAAGTAAAAAAACTGCTCCCCGCTTACAAAACTGAAATCCGATAAGCCTCCTTCAAAAAACTGAGCAGGAAGATTTACCGGAATATATGCCTGTTCTTCTATCCTGTCCTCTGTCCTTAAATATTTATAAAGAACTATTCCCGTCTTTCCCTCATATACTCCACGATTCATATATCCATATACTATAAAATAAAAGTCACCACTATCCTCCATCCTAAGTACCTTTATATCGTGGTTGTCATAATATGTTCTCTCATCTGAGAAATCATCTCCTATAAATGAAAATATCCTTTTAAGTTTATTTTCAGTTATTTCATAATACCAGAGATTTCTTCCTCTTTCAAAAGCAAGAAACTTATTTCCCTTGTCCAGGCTATGACTACTGTAAGGATTTCCTGTAATACCAAGTTTCAACTGACTCTTTGACACTGAAGTTTTTTCCGGATTGTAAATTTCCTCAACCTTTCTCTCATAAGCCAGTAAATACGTAGTATTTTCAAACCGGTTTATCCTGTAGTATTCTCTTACTGAATAATAATTAGGAGACTCTCCGGTAGTTTTCGCTATATACTTATACACTATCCCGGATATATTATCAGAGTTTTCTGTTATTGTTACAACCGGTTTTGTAAGTATCTCAAGCGGTATTTTCCCCCAGGTAACAAGGTCATATGAAGAATGTATATTTATATATGCAAAATCTGCATTATCCATACTCCCATTTGTTTCAAGATATGGTTTTTATGGCTTTCTCATCAGTTTTCGTTAAAGTGGCATTAAAAAAATTTCTCCGCAAAATTATAGTTTTTCATTGAATTTATCTCCTCTTACAAATTTTACAGTAGTAAAAAAATATAAATTTTTTTACCATCTTCGTTTACAAGTCTTAGTTTGAGTAAGAAATCCATACCTTGTGAGAGTTCTGTATCAAGCTTTATCGAAACCTTTTGCCTTCCTTCTTCATTAATCTCGGGACTATTTACCTCACCTGTAGATATTATTATATTATCTATCTTGTCCTTTACTTCATATTCCACTCTCACAATCTTATTACTATAGGTATTTATTATAAAAATCTATATTTTTATTATTCTCCAAAGGAGTAATTTCCTGTCTTATACCAAAGTTATCCAACTCCTGCCCATAACCATGCAACAGGTTAATCTCTCTATCTCCTCTAAGCATTGATATAGTAGGAAAACTTGCAGCAGACATTTCCGTAGTCTCTGTCCTATCATTATATGATGTTTCTTTAATATTACTTATAAAATATCCTGCTGATAAAATAAATATAAGTATCATAATTATCAGCTTGTAAATAATCTTCTGCATTACACCTCTCCAAACTCTTTTCCTATTGCAGGTATGGCAAAATTCAAACTCTCTTTACTTACCGGATGTGTAAATGAAAGTCCTACCGCCTCAAGTGCAAGCTCCTGCCAGCCTGCTACGTGCTTATAATCAGGATTATATTTTGTATCACCGGCTACACCATTAAATACTTTTGACATCTGAAGTCTTATCTGATGATGCCTTCCTGTTATAAGTCCAATCTCTACAAGTGCCTTGTTTCCAGATATTTTCATTATTTTATAATTAAGTTCTGCTTTTTCTGCACCATCATAATTTTTTTCTACAATTACAGATACATTCTCCATTTTATCTACAGCCATATAATCTGTTTTATTTTTCCATACATCAACCTCTATATCTGACTTTTCTGTATCAAAGCTTACAACAGCCATATATTTTTTAGAAACCTTATTCTCGCTTATCTGCTTTGAAATTCCCGCTGCAGCTTTTTTAGTTTTAGCATAAACCATTATTCCCCTTACATTTCTATCAAGACGATGTACCACAGCTATATATGGCTCTTCTGATAATCTAATTTTTCTTTTTTTCTGGCTTCAAAAACTAAATGTTTTTTTAGTTCCCTTACCATGTCCTTATTTCCTGTCTTATCCCCCTGTGATAAAACTCCTGCAGGTTTTACACATACAATAATATCGCTATCTTCATAAAGTATCTCTATAGTTGATATCATAGTTTGAACCTGTAGCCAACTCCCCATATAGTCTCTATATATTGAGGATTTGTTGTATCTTCTTCTATTTTTTCCCTGATTTTTTTAATATGAACTGTTACTGTGGCTATGTCGCCAACTGATTCCATACCCCATACTTCTCTGAACAGTTCTTCTTTTGAATAGACATGATTTGGATTGTCAGCTAAAAAAGTAAGCAGATCAAATTCTTTTGTAGTGAAAGTTTTCTCCTCTTCATTTACAAAAATTCTTCTTGCAGTACGGTCTATTCTAATTCCTCTTATATCTATATAGCTGTTTCTTTCACCTGAGAAATTTACAAGTCTTTCATATCTGGCAAGATGTGCCTTGACTCTTGCTACCAGTTCACTCGGACTAAAGGGCTTTGATAAATAATCGTCAGCTCCAAGTCCAAGTCCCCTTATCTTATCAATATCGTCCTTCTTGGCAGAGACCATAAGAATTGGTACTTTCTTTTCCTTCCTTATTTCTTTACATATTTCAAATCCATCTTTTCCCGGAAGCATTACATCCAGAAGAACAAGGTCAAAGTCTTCTGCAAGAGCTTTTTCTAGTCCTTTTTCTCCATTCTCTTCTATTACAACTTCAAAATCAGAAAGTTCGAGATAATCTTTTTCAATTTCTGCAATAGCTTCTTCATCCTCAATTATTAAAATTCTACTCATTTTTTCTCCTTTATATTGAACTTCCGCTTACTGTTTTGCAGCCTGTTCTCTTCCACCTCTTCAATCGTGGTAAATCTGGCATTTCTTAAAAGCATAATCATCTTGGTACCTTCACCTTCCACGCTTTCTGCCCATATTTTTCCGCTATGATCTTCAATTATTTTCTTTACAATAGCCAGACCTATGCCATTTCCGGATATTTTGGAATTTCTTGACTCATCTACTCTGTACAGTCTTTCAAATACTTTTGCCAGGCTATCCCCAGGTATACCAATGCCATTGTCCTCCACAGAAATCCTTACAAAATCCTGCATTGTTCCTACTCTTATATCAATTCTTCCTTTTCTGTCTTTTGAAGCATATTTTTTAGAATTGGAAATAAGATTGTTTATCACTCGCTTAAACTGGTCTGCATCTGCAATTACAGAGAGATTTCCTCCCAGATAAGGATGAAAATATACATCAAAATTATTTATTTCCAAATCAGTTCTTATTTCTTCAAATCCTTCTTCTAAATATTCATTTATATCAAGTACTATAAAATTGTATAATACCTCGTCCATATCAATTTTAGCATAAGTGGAAAGTTCATCAATAAGACTGTTCATTTCAGTTGCTTTTGAATAAATTATACTCAGGTACTTATTCTGCTTTTCAGGTGTATTGGCAACTCCTTCCCTAAGACCTTCAGCATAACTTTTAATAACTGTAAGCGGAGTTTTTAAGTCATGTGAAATGTTAACTATCATTTCCTTCATCTTCTGTTTTTTGGAAAGATTATCCTCCAAAAGTTCCTGTACATGCTCTCTCATGTTATTAAAATCGTCGGTCAGATCGCCTATCTCATCCTTTCTATGCTTGATTATCCCAGTATTCAGATCACCTTCAATTATATTCTTGGTAGAGTTTCTAAGGCTTTCTATAGGTTTAGCAATACTTTTATACAGCCAATAAGAAAGCAGAAGTCCCGTAATCAGCATAATCAGTACAAAACTTGCAATCAACTGGCTCCAGGCAAGCTTCGTTTCAGTCTCAAGCTCTGATATGTTAGTAAGAAAAAATACATTCAGCCTGCTGCCAGAGGCTCCAAGGAATCTTACTACCACATGGAAACCATCTTCTTCAAAATACCCTCTGCTTTCCTCTCCTTCACTGGTATAAACAGGAAATTCATGACCAAACTTTTTGTACAATTCCATATTTTTCCCATAAATCAGCTTATCTCCCTTTAATACATAGATATAAGAATACTTTTTAATTATCCTTTGTGAAAAATTATCCAGATATTCTTTATCTTCCAACCTCTCCGGATTGGTATTAAGGTTCGCCAGAAGTTCACTATAATCCACTGCTATAATCCTGCTTATATAACTTATTGGATTGGATATAGATGTTATTATACTATTGGTTTTTAACCTCTGTATTATCTCCAATCAAAGAAAATCTTGTTTTTTTATTATTGTAAAAAAATGCCACATTAATAAGAATTAACGGTATTATCATAACAACCATAAATGATACTGCTATTCTTCCTCTAAGTTTCATTCTTTACCTCTCACACCAAATTCTCTTAAGCTATACTTTTATAGTATAACACAAAATATAATTCTTATCACTTATTTTTAATGTTTTGTAAGATTTTTCTTAAGTATTAAAAAGAACCTCCGGCACATATAACCGGAAGCTCTTAAAATATATATTATACTAAGTTTATCTATATCTGTAATAATCTTGTCCATTATGATGGAAAAGGTGATGAAGAGTATTATCAAACCAGGCTGCTGCCCTATATGTAGTATACCTCTTTGCCACAAAGGCAATTGCACCATTTGAATAATCTCCGTTCTTAAGAACCTTATCCACAGCCTTTTTAGTCTCTTTTGTAGCTTCACATTTCCAAAACCTTCCACCCGGTTTTACAGGTGAGAACTGATAAACTCCGGTTCTCGGATTATGCGCCATAACCACTCCTGTTACCGTATCAGGAAAACTTGAATTTTTAACTCTGTTTAACACAACACTCGCCACATAAAGTTTACTTTTTTCATCCATATATCCTACTTCAGACTGCACAAGCCTATAGAGGTTTTCTTTATCTTTGGCTGTCATCTTGATATTATAAGCATTCTTATCCGCCTCAGCCTTTTTCTTTGCTTCCTCTGCTTTCTTTTTTGCTTCTGCCTTCTTCTTTTCTTCAGCTTTTTTTGCTTCAGCCTTTTTCTTTGCTTCTTCTGCTTCTTTCTTAGCTGTCTCTTCTGCCAGCCTTGCTTCTTCCTGTCTTACCTCTGTTTCCTGGTCTTCTTCTATATTTTCCAAATTCAGCTCTAAAGCTTTACTGCTTTCCTCAGAAGTAATATTCAATTTAGTACTTTCTGCTTTAGCACTATATAGATTGGTCGGCAATAGCATACTAAGAGACAAACAGGCCGTTGTCGTTCCTAAAAAAAACCATTTAAATCCTTTTTTCATTACATTCTCCTACTAATTTCTAACTTAACTTTTTTATATTCTCTTTAATAGTTTATGTATATATTGCAAATATATTACAAAATTGTTACACAAGCTATGTCCGTAAGTATACCTGTCTAAATCTACTTTGTCAAGAAAAAAATGCCTATTTTTTGGGTATTCAGCGTCCATTTTTACAAATTATTTTTTTGTCTACATGAAAATATATACAATTTTATAGTGCTACAGTTGTATAATTTTATGTATTTTTTTCAACTTGATTTTTTGGTTTCTTTTGACAGATATTTCAAAAGCATGATACCATGACCTTATTATTGGTGTTCAAGAGGTATTCATAATGAAACATTTGTTAAAAGGTGTATATAAAAGAACAGACTCAAAAGGAAAAGACCGTTTTATAGCTTCTTTCACATACAAGACAAAGCATATCAGTCTTGGAAGCTTTGCTGATATGAAAGCTGCAAATTGTGCATACAATGAAGCCTTAGAATTAATTTCAGATACATCACGTAAGTCTCTCAACGACTATGATGCGGCTATGTGTCTAACATTTGAAAAGTGGATTTCTATTATCAACTTTCGTGATAATGGACTTTATATTAAAAATCCCATCTATCTGAGACGTAAATTTTTTGAATACTATCTATCTCCCTGTGAAGTTATGAAATTCTCAGCAGAGGATCTTTTCTATTACTCGCATCATAAAATCGTAAGACGTGGGAGACATTTTTTTGTAGCAGACTATGGTATGCAGATAAACATTATGCATCGCTACGGAATACGAAGTTTTGCAGTACCCGGAAGAGATTATATTTTCTTAAATGGTGACAATTTAGACTTTAGATATGAAAATCTTGAGATTATTAATCACTACATTGGTGTAAGGTTAGAAAAGAAATTCCCAAAGCCTGTATATGTGGTTAAAATACATATAAATGGCTCTGTAATAGTAGGACGCTATGACAACGAAATTGTTGCTGCAATAGCTTACAACAAGGCCGCAAATCTTCTGAAAGATAAAGGCTTTAAAAGAAACTATGAACTTAATTATATAGATGAGCTTAATGAGACAGAATACATAGATATATTTAATAAAGCGAAGCTTTCAAAGAAATTTTTACGCCTCATCGCTTCGCTCTCCGCCTGAAAGGATTTAGGAAATAATTTGTAAGGCTTATATTTGCTACAGTTACAGTAACCTGAACCGCCAGACTTATAACATACCAATGACTAATAATAAAATCTGTACTGTTCTGAAATCTTACATAATTTTCTATGGTCTCAGGCAAACCTATCTGTGTATCTAAGAGCGCAAATAAGCTTACCAGAGGATTTAACAGAAATATAAGACTTAATGAACCATTACTCACCGTTAAAAACACATTACTTATAAAAAGTAATAAATATTGTTCCAAGTGTAATAAACATAACCCATATATAGGTAACTGCAGTAGCTGTACTGGTTTTTTTGAAAATAGTTGACATTAAAATTCCAAAGCTACCTATATATAGAGAAGTAAGTATTATAAGCAGTATATATTTAGCAAGATCGCCTAATCCTGCACCTCCCATAGTAAAGATAAGTGATAATACAGGCAGACTTGAAAAGACATACAACATAAGCTTACTCACAGCCGATAAAAGTTTTCCTATTATTATTCTAAGAGTACCCAGGTTAGTCGCAAGCAAAAGATCTAATGTGCCATGATCCCTTTCTCCGGAAATTGCACCTCCTGCAAGAGCCGGTACTGCAAACAACGCAAGTCCAAATTCCAGACCAAAAAGTATAGAATAAAACACTATAAAATCCTGTTTAATCGTATACACACTATATACAGGATAATTTGACGTAGATATTGCCACTAAAGTAAAAAGCCCGATTACTGCAAGTGTGAAACAATATAAGCCCAATGTTATTGGAAATTTTATACTTCTTACTGACTGCTTAAGTTCCTTTTCATACAATGCATTTAGTTTGTACTTTCTCATATTTACTCCATAATTTTAATGAATACTGACTCCAAATCGTGCCCGCGTCTGCTAAACGAAGAAATCAGAACTCCTGCTTCTACCATCCTTTTTAGCAGATATCCCTCATCTTCTTCTGTGCCACTATAGTTTATATAAAATTCATCATTTTCAGTTATGGTAAGATTTAGCACTGCCTCGTCTTCTTTTAGAACCCCGGCAGCAATATCTGATCCTTCTTCCACCTTCACTATAATAGGATTTTCTATATGCATCTTCCTTTCTATACTGTCTATACTTCCATTCATTACAACTTTTCCTTCCTCAATCACCGCAAGTCCGGTTACAAGTTCCGAAATCTCATGCAAAATATGGGAGCTTATAATTATGGTCTTACCCTGTTCATTGAGTTTCTTAAGAAGTTTTCTTATTTCCATTCTTGCCCTCGGATCCATACCTGAGGTTGGCTCATCTAGTACAAGAATTTCCGGATCATGTATGAGAGCTCTTGCAATACAGAGTCTTTGTTTCTGTCCTCTGGACAGATCATCCACAAAAAAATCAGTCTTATCTGATAATCCAAGCTCACCAAGAAGTCTTAAGCATTTTCTTTCCGTTTCTCTTCCTGCCATATTATAAGCAGATGCAAAAAATTCTATATATTCACTCACCTTAAGATTATCATATACGCCGAAAAAATCCGGAACATACCCAATCATCCCTCTGATTTTCTCTATTTCTCTTACAGCATCAATCCCATTTATAGTCAGATTTCCTGAATCAGCTCTAAGTAAGCCTGAAATTATTCGCATAGTTGTAGTCTTACCTGCTCCGTTAGGCCCCACAAATCCATAAAGTTCTTTATCATCTATTTTGAGTGAAAGTTCATCTAATGCTTTAGTTTTTTTCCAAATTTTTTTACTAAATTTTCTATTTCTATCATTATTCATACTCCAAGGAAATCTTAGGTATATTAGGTATATAAAATGCCGATATTTCATCATAAGCTGGCTGTTCCACTTCATAACGTAACGTGATTTTTCCGTCTTTCACATAAGCCTTATTTATATTAAAGGTCTGATCCTCACCCCTGTCAAATTTTTCTTTACCTCCACTGCCAGTATACTCCTTTATTTTATGTATAAAATCATTGTCCGACGAGAAGATGAAATCGTATCTGCCAGTCATATGGTTCAGAATGTACACTCTGCATGGGTTTATGTCTTCTTTATATCTCGATAACAAACTAATACATTTTACAGTTTTAGCTTTATCTGTTACATAACTAATATCAATACTATTTCTGTTTACCAATGCTCCATTTGAAAAATTATAGCTTATATCTCCTGTCATCATGTGAAGTTTACCTATTGCATTAATAAAGTTTCCGGATCTTATACCTATATCTTCTTTTTTATCAGCTGGTAAAATCACTATTGTATATCCATTTGCTGTTTCCACCTCCGAAGCAAATTCTCCCCTCAGCTTTTCAGCCAGTAAAGCAACAAAAAATGGTTTTTTATTATCCAAAACCGATTTTTTTCCTAAAACTGTAGTCATTAAATCTTTCAGTTTAGAGTTCTCACCTTCATAAGCAAAATCAAAAATTTTATTTATGAATGCAGAATCTGTGAGTCCTGCATTAAGATCATCCAGAAAAACATTTTCCCCTGTGGCTGTAAATTGCTTGCTTTCACCACTTTTAATATCACCGATATAAATAATTTCATCATCATACACTGCAAATACTTTATTTAAGTCAGTTACTGTCTCATTCTTAAACTCACCCTTTAATATTCCTCTGTCTCTATATATTTTTCCTGCACTTTTAGCAGAGACCTCCGGAGTTCCTTCTGCTTTAAGAAATAGTGTATCAAAAGCAGTAGCTTCCATTACATTTATATCTGCTCCATTTGGTTTACTCTCTATATTGTAAATAACTCTTTTAGAATCTTTTTCTTCTGTCTGGGAGTAGCTTCCATATAAGCTCTCTACATTATATCCATTGCTGATTTCAAGCTTATAGGGCAGGCTTGATGAATTTGTTACTGAAAAGGCCACATTTTCGTTTTTCCTGTCATCACGCAGATCAAGAACTGATACATAGTTCATATACATTCCATCTATACGGCTATCACTGCTGACCATATATATTATAGCTGCAAAAATAAGTGACCATACCGGTACAAATATCCAGTACTCTACCTTCCTCCTTCTTTTTGCAAGGATAAAATATGTAACCGGAGCAACTATAATTATGTAAATAAAAATAATCGCTACATATCTCCCGGTTTTTATATTAAGATTACCTAAAACAGGAACAAGTACCAGCCCAGTTTTCCCTGTCCATTCCTGCCTGTCTTCCTTTCCCAGATAAAGCCTTGCAAGATTAAAATCCCCGACTTCCCTTTCAGAAATATTTATTTTTCCCTGCTTCTCTCTTTCTCTAAGAATTTCAAGTGTCTTTATATCCAGTACGTTATCCGCATCATCAGGTTTCACAATCATATCAAATGCATTAAGTGCACGATAATCTCCACCTATCTGATCTTCATTCAAATAAATAATTTTTATTCTAAATTCCCTGCCTCCTGTAAAATAAAGCTTCTTAGCCTTAGGCAGCAAACTTGCAACCACTATTTCTGAAGTTTCGTCTATTGCACCTTCCTCAATATTATCAGCAAAACTTTCTATTTCTTTCCCTAAATTGTCCACAAACGCAACAGTAAAGTCTGGTGAAGTGGTATTTAAAAATGGATAGAAATAGAAATCAGCATCCTCTCCTCTTTTTAAGTTTATTCTTTCACTATAAGATGATAAGGTATTACCTACAGAATAATATTTAAGATGTAAGCTTCCTTTAAAGTCTTTTTTAATCTTCTTAATTGTGACTTTAACTCTTATAGTTGAAAATATGCGCATATATCCCTTAATGCCATACTCTATATCAAGCTCTCCCAGAGATGAAGCCACATCTGCAGCCATTTTTTCTCTATATTGTACTTAGAATAAGTATTTTGAAGTCTTGCCGGATTTGTAAAATTTAAAAATATAAACATCGGGAAAGTATCCCAAACAATACGTTTTTTTCAAAAATCTGCCTCCCTTATTTTTGCCGGCAATATTATTTCAAATACAGTACCATATAAATCACTCTTTACATTAATAGATCCACCATGTAAATTTACTATGTTTTTAGTAATTGCAAGACCTAAGCCCGTACCACCTGTCTCAATAGAGCGAGAATCTTCAACTCTGTAAAATTTATCAAAAATATGTTCAATATCCTTCTTAGGTATAAGTCTTCCATAATTAATTACACGGATATACAAATCACTGTTCTCATTTTCCCGGTATAGTTCTATAATCAATTTTTTTCCATCTTTTCCATACTTTATACCATTGGTAAGCAGATTTGCTACTGCCCTTGCCATCAGCTCACCATCCGCCTCTATCATCATAACATCAGCTGATTTCCTAAACTCCAGAGTAAGCCCTGCATCCTGTAAGCTCGGATAGCACTCATCTGCAAGCTGTTCCACCAGCTTCACCACATCAATTTCCTCAAGATGAAGTCTGAGCTCTGTTGAATCCGTTTTTGTAAATGAAAACAAATCCTCTATCAGCCCCTGAAGTCTTATAGCCTTGTCATAAGCTACTCTTATATATTCTTCATTTTTAAGCTGTAGCTCCTCATTGTTTCTACTTTCATAAGCTTTAGACATTACAAGTTGTAAATAGCCTATTACAGAGGTTAAGGGAGTACGAAGATCATGCGCTATGCTGGTAATAAATTCTTTTCTGCTCTTTTCTTCATTTCTTTCCTTGTCAAGAATTCTCTTTATTTCTCCAGTGGTTCTATTAAGATTTCTTGCCATATTTGAAAGCTCATCTTCATTTCTGATTTCAAAATTAATATCAAAAATTTCCTTCCGAAAATTCCTCTATTCCTCTATCGAGTTTTTTTCAAAATAATCTGTTATTCTCTTAGTAAAAAAATATAAAAATAAACTGCAAAAAGAAAAATAAAGCAGGCTATCACTTCTAAAAATGATAAACCATGCAAATCTGCTATTTTTCAATCAGCCCTGATTCTTGCCTCATCCCTGTAATGCAGTATACTGTTTCCTGCAGGTTGTTTATTTACAGCATTTTTTGTTTCTCCATTAAGCACTGAGTTAATATTTTCTACAGAAGCAGAATAAGTTGTGGTATCTCTTTTAAGAAGCTCTCTAAGCATAAACAGCCCGGATGTTATTATCAGCGTTGTAATAAGAGAGAGTATCAGGCTTATTATTACATAAGTTACAATCTCTATTCTTACGCTACGAAACAATTTATTTTTCAATCTTATATCCAACTCCCCAGACAGTCTTAATTATTTTAGCATTTCTTGCATCCATTTCTATTTTTTCTCTAAGCCTTCTTATATGTACCATAACTGTATTATTGCCTTCAAAGGCTTTTTCATTCCACACTCTTGTAAAAATATCATCAGTAGAAAATACTCTGCCCGGATTGCTTGCAAGCAGACATAAAATATCATACTCTATAGGTGTAAGTTTGGCTTCTTTATCATATGTTCTTACTTCTCTGGTGCTCTTATTTATATAAAGTGGTCCTGCTTCTATAATTTCATCATCAGACTCAGAACCTGCTTTCTGACCGGAATTAAATTCAGTAAATCTTCTAAGGTTCGCCTTTACCCTTGCTGTAAGTTCAAGCGGATTAAAAGGCTTAGTTACATAATCATCTGCGCCATTTCCAAGTCCTACTATCTTATCAAGATCTGTAGATTTTGCAGAAAGCATAATAATAGGTATGTGACTGGTCTCGCGAATCTTCTTAACCATAGAAAGGCCATCCATCCCAGGCATCATTATATCAAGTATAGCAAGAGAAATATCTTCATCTGCCTTAAGTATAGCAAGCCCTGTAACTGCATCGTTTGCCTTCTTTACATCATATCCCTCGCTTACAAGGTGAATTTCCACCAGATCGGCTATCTCTTTATCATCATCCACTACTAATATCTTCGCTTTTGTCTCCATATATACTCCTGTTTTTTTCATTAAAAATGTCCTACGCTTACTATCTACTCCAAAGTATAACATTTTTATGTAAATTTATGTATTAAATTATTCTTACAATTTAATTATACAAGTGTCAAAAGTATAAGAATTTAATATTGCATCCCTCGGAGAAATTTCCTATTAAAAAAATAAGGACAGCTAATACTGTCCTTATAAAAGAGAGGAGTGGTTGGTTAACAGGAGTTACCAACCTGCAAATGAAAAAAAGTAAATCTATACAAATTGGGGAATCTAGCAATTTTACTTTCAGTCTGGAATTTTTTTCTGCTGTTCCTTAACTGATGTCTAGAGTATACCCTACAAATATTAAGTCAGTTTGTAATTAATTTTAACAAATTATGAACAAATAATTTTTTTATTCAAATATGACACAAACTATTTTCTAGGCCATTCCAATAAATATTCCATAAGCATATAAGCCCATAAATATAAGAAGTACCACAAAGTTCACCACTGCAGCAATTTTGGGTATAGTTTCTGCCATCGTACTCATCATTTAGGGTTTTAATAGAAATTATAAAACAGATAAGCGAAATTACAAAGCCTATAACTCCTATGGTTCCAATATGTAAATCAGCCTTTCCCCTGTGTATGGTAGAAATAACTATTGCCACTATAAGCATAACAAGGCAGGCTATTCCCAGTATAAGACAGATAATTCCATCTGTAGAAACTAATTTTGAGGAAAAGCTCGGCCCTCCTTTACTCTTGTCACCTGTCTTCGCCCTTACTCTCCATCTTCTTTTCTTAAAAAGTTTTTTTGGCATTTTCTCATCCTTTATATGTAGGTACTATTTTCCTTATTGCTTCTCTTATTCCCTCTCCGGAAGGCTCTGTAAAAGCAAGTCCTATTATTTCTTCTAATTCAGATTTAAATTTCCCTTCATCCATTTCTATCGGTCGTCCTATATGAATAAGCTTATTATCAGTATCTCTAAGTCCTTCCTCTTCCATAAGCAGTTCTTCATAGAGCTTTTCTCCCGGTCTTAAACCTGAAAATTCTATTTTAATATCCTTATCCGGTATAAAACCCGACAACTTGATTATATTTTTTGCTAAATCAAGTATTTTTACAGGCTCTCCCATCTCCAATATAAATATTTCTCCACCTTTAGCATAGGCACCTGCCTGCAGCACAAGTGAAACCGCCTCCGGTATTGTCATAAAATAGCGGATAATATCAGGATGAGTAACCGTAACCGGTCCACCCTCAGCTATCTGTTTCTTAAATATAGGAATTACACTTCCATTACTTCCAAGTACATTTCCAAATCTTACAGCCACAAACTCTGTATTGGAATGGTGACCAAAAGTCTGGATTATCATTTCACAAATACGCTTACTTGCCCCCATTACATTAGTAGGATTAACCGCCTTGTCAGTGGAAATCAGCACAAATCGCTCTACTCCATATTTATCAGCAGTTTTAACCGTATTATATGTACCAAGTACATTGTTTTTAATTGCTTCATTGGGGCTATTTTCCATAAGTGGTACATGCTTATGTGCGGCAGCATGGTAAACCAGATCAGGTCTATACTCTGCAAAAATTGAATCAAGTCTTTCCAGATTGCGTACAGATGCAATTAGCACTACAAGATCCAGCTCAGGATATTTATGGCGCAGTTCCAGTTCTATATCATAGGCATTGTTTTCATAAATATCAACTATTATCAGTTGCTTTGGCCTGTGACTGGCTATCTGTCTGCAAAGCTCACTACCTATAGAGCCTCCCCCGCCTGTAACAAGTACAGTCTTGCCACTTACATATCCCATAACAAGATCAAGTTCTATATTAACCGGCTCTCTTCCAAGTAAATCCTCTACGCTCACATCACGAAGCAACGTTGCAGAAATATGGCCTTCCACTATTTCTGTGACGCTTGGAGTAATTTTAAGCTTACAACCTGTTTCTGTACAAATATTAATAAGCTCACTGAGCTCTTTCCTGCCTGCTGAAGGAATGGCTATAATAATTTCATTAATTTTGTATTTTTTTACATTTTCATTTATGGTATTTCTGTCTCCTACAACCTTTATTCCACTTATGTAACTGCCAACTTTATTTTTATCATCATCAATAATACAGCAAAGTTCCTTCATTACGCTTGCACTGGAAAGAATATCCCTTATAACCATATGACCTGTTTCACCTGCTCCAATAAGCATTACTCGTGAGTCTTCTATGTCTGAAGGACTTACACGACTGGTTATCTGCATCCTGACTATACGATAAAGAAATCTTATACCGGCAGTAAGTATCAGCAAAATAAAAAAATAAAGAATATGATAGGTTCTCGGAAGAAAATATCCCAAATTATCTCTGCTCTTTATAAATGAAATAAACATTTCTATAGCTGTAGTTTCAATTGTAGCTAAAATAATTCTCTGCATTTCAACTACACCTGCATATGCCCAAAGACTTGTATACAGATGATTTATAGTAAATATTGCAATAGTTACTACCATATTAACAATAAGCATACCTTGCATATTTTTCTATAAAATTTACCGGTATTTTACTAAAGCTTAGGTCAAATCTTAAAAGCAAAGCAAGGACTCCTGCAACCCATACGACCATAAGGTCGTATAGGATGATTAGAGCCCTCTTTATAAACTGTTCATATCTCGTATAAAAATTAACTATTTTTTCCGACATTAGTTTCACTTCCCATATATTCCTTTTTAACTATATAAGCATTGATTCCATAACCAACCCCAAGCATTACCCAGTAAAGAGGGGCAAGAGCTACACATGAGTCATTGAATATTCCTGCAAAAAGATAACCTGTTATTCCTAAGGAAATAGCCACACCAAAGGTTTCTATTTCTCCACTCAGTTCCCTCTTCCAAAAAAGCCTGAAAGTCTGAATTATATAAAAAACTGCAAAACCTAGGAAACAAAGTAAAGACAGTCCACCACTCTGCACCCCTATCTGTAAAAACAAATTGTGAGGCTTGGTTATAATCATATTTCCAAAACCACCATTTAATCTGCCTATATAATCATTCTGCGGAAATGCCACAGTAAAAGTATCTGCTCCCGTTCCAAGTATAAGATGATTAAAGAATACCGGAAAGGTTCTTGACCAGATATAACCACGTCCGGAAGCAAAAGCATCATGGTTCTTAATAACAGCAGCTGGTGCATTATATATATCATCCACCTTGCCTGCACCTGTATAAAGTTTATACCCTTTCTCTGTATTTATTACAGCAAATGAACCTTTAGGAGTATTGCAGTTTATAACATATCTATCATTTTCTCCTCCTGCCATAAGATATTCAAAACTGATATCCTTTAATTTCTCATCACTCAATGTTACAAGTGAAGTGTCTTTGTTAACCTCATAGTCCATTTTTTGTCCATCTTCTCTGAAAAAATATAAGTTTGCCCCTTCATTTGCCTGCTCATAAGCCATTCCAAATTTAACACCATTGTAAGTTATTTCGACATGATCGCTTTTAAGTTCAACCTTCTCAAGCAGCGAATCATTCTTCTGTACTGCAATTGCATTGGCAACATATGATATAAGATTTGTACCAATATATTTAAAATAAATAGTTGTAGATACCATTATTACTGCAGCAAAACCCACCATTATAGGCCAGCCTTTTTTAAGCTTCTTTCTGAATAATATAACTGCAAATATGGCTGATACTACAAAGGCCCCAAGAAATGTCTTTGAACCTGAACCCATTGCACATAAGAAATTAACTATTGCCATTACTCCCCAAAATATCTTCTTCCACATTTTATATGAAAAAATAGCCAGGACTAAAAATATAGGGAATACCAATGCAGCATAAGAACCAACATAGTTAGGGTTATAAAGTGTTAAATACACCTGATGGTTACCCGAACCTGAAAAGGTAAAACTTAAGTTCTCTCTTATTGATTCTGCACCATCAAAGCTGCTTGGTATTATAAGAAATCTTCCAAGCTTTGAACCCCAGAAGTCTTTACCTATAAGCTGGCTTATTCCTATAAATGAATGTACAACTGCCAGAATTCCAAGTGAAATCCTTACAAAACCTATACCGTAGCTATCCTGTGCAAAAATGAACGCATAGATCAAAATCACACAATATGCCAGTACTACCCAAAGCGTTTCATGCTGTTCAAACATACCATCAAAACCATAACTTTTGTATTTTGATACTAAGGTTGAAATGATTGTAAGACCTGCATATCCAAATACCATATACATCCACACAGGTGGTTTTATAATTTTGCCATCCAGAAACATTTTAACTACAGTCATAATTATCATAGCTACTGCTACTACCACCAAAACCTGACCTTTTACCTTAAGGAATACATCCAAGGTATCATCTCCAGCCCCAAACCATGGAAACCGGCTAAGATTAGCATTATGTTCTGCCGCCCTGACTATAAGAGGAATAATAGCTATTACTATTCCTAAAAGAAACAGGCTTATCTTAGTACCTATGCTTACTTCTTCCTTTTTACCTTTGTATCCATATCTATAATCCACTTTTTGCCTCCATTTTATATAATTATGTTACTGCTCCTTATTTTCCATATGTTTTACAGGAATTCCATTTACTTCAACGCCTTCACCAACCGGAATTACTATTGAAAGTACCCCATCCACCAACTTATGACTTATAAGAGAAGCACTTTCCGGTTTAACCTTAATTTCTATATCAGGTGCTTTAATACTAAGTTGCTTTACCACAGGCAGATTATTTGCAATAATTGTTGCCTTTTCTCCTGCAACCTCTTTGAAAGTCTCATCAAAGTTTTCAAGTTTTTCTTTCTCTACTCCGCTTTTACCAAGGAGTTCTTTCATCTCGTAAGAGGTAAGTTCTACGGGCTCAGGCACATCCTTACACTGTTTGATAACTTCTGATATATTTTCCTGTACTCTTTGAACAACATCAAGGCTTACTTCATTTCCAAGAGTCTCAGTAATCAGATTGTTGAACGTTTCAGTCTGGCTTGCAGGAGAAAGCGGAGAGGTTGCGCCAAAAACAGCTTCTATAAATTCAGGAAAAAGCTCTTCAGGCTTCCTGGTGTAATAGAGAAGACTGTGAATATCAGGTCCTCTATCATTAAATGCAGGAAAAAGAAAGGCTTTCTCAGGTGCTTCCACTATCCAGTCCCTTATTATTTCCCCTATTCTGTTAGCAGACACATCATAGCCAAGTGCTGCCTTTGAAAGCTTAACAGGACAGATTGCACAGAGCATATATTCATAGATAACCTCAGAAGCATCATCTAAGGTTTCTCCATCTTTGCCCTTGCCCGGAACATCATAATTGCCATGAATTGCAACTATGTAATATTTATCACTACCAGGATAGCTTGCTATAATCATATCAAAAAATTTTTCTAAAATTTCTTCTTCCTTAAGCCCACTATCCCTGAGATTAAGCAAAAATCTCTGCTGTCCTTCACCAAATTCTGCTTCAAGGGGAAATTCCATGTTAATAAGATTTTTCCCAAGTGTACCTCCTAAGCACTTATGAAAAATACCTAAGTGGTATAGCAATTCTTCTTCTGAGAAACTGCTTAAAGCTTCTTTAAGCACAAAGGTTTTCTCTTTATCAACATCAACATAACAGGCAGCAAGGCTGTCTATACGATAATTGTCCTTTTTGAACAGCTTACGTATCTCTGATATTTCTGTCTTATTCATATTCTCACCTTTAATCTGGGTCATTTACAATTATCCATTTATGTATTTCATAACAGCTTCTTATTATATCAAATATTTAAATAGAAATAAAGAGCCATATAATATGCAAATCAATACTTTGACTTAAAAATGCATAAAAACAGCTCTTTATATTAATTATAAATTTTACATATATCATTTACGACTCTGCAAAAAGTGCAGTAGAAAGATATCTATCCCCTGTATCCGGCATAAGTACAACTATTACCTTTTCTTTATTTTCAGGCCTTTCAGCAAGTTTCCCTGCCGCTGCAAGTGCCGCACCCGAGGATATTCCCACAAGAACTCCCTCAGTTCTTGCTATTTCCCTCCCTGTCTCAAGCGCTTCTTCATTCTTTATCTTAATAATTTCATCATAAATCTGGGTATTCAGTGCCTTTGGAACAAATCCGGCTCCTATTCCCTGTATTTTATGAGGCCCTGCTGCCTCACCAGATAAAACCGCCGATGCTGATGGCTCCACCGCAACTACCTTAACCTTAGGATTTTTTTCCTTTAAATATTCTCCTACGCCGGAAATAGTTCCACCAGTGCCCACTCCTGCTACAAATATATCTACTCTGCCTTCAGTATCATCCCAAATCTCAGGTCCCGTGGTTTTCTTATGTGCTTCAGGATTTGCAGGATTCTCAAACTGTGACGGAATGAAACTGTTTTCTATCTCTTTTGCAAGTTCTTCAGCCTTCTCTATAGCCCCCTTCATCCCCTTGGCTCCATCTGTAAGTACCAGTTCTGCACCATAGGCCTTAAGAATATTTCTGCGCTCTACACTCATAGTATCAGGCATTGTAATAATAACTCTATATCCTTTAGCCGCTGCAACGGATGCAAGCCCTATTCCTGTATTACCACTGGTAGGCTCAATTATAACCGACCCCTTTTTAAGCTTACCTTCTTTTTCTGCTGTTTCAACCATATTTAATGCTATTCTGTCCTTAACTGAACCTGCCGGGTTAAAATACTCCAGCTTTGCCAGTATAGTTGCATTAATATTATGCTCCTTTTCATAATTTACAAGTTCTAAAAAGTGGAGTTTTTTTCCAACAAGTTCTGTTATTTTTTTATATATAGCCATAAATCTCTCCTCCATATTGTTGTTTATTTTTTTAATTCCTATTTAACCTAGTTATTTTTATAGGTTAAATAATTTAACAATATAATACTACCAATATCTGCTAATGTCAATCTATTTTTATTTCTTTTTTCCGAAAAATTCTGACAGTGGATTTATTTCTTTAGCTCTCTCTAAAATTCCAACCTGTTCTTTTTCTAAATACTCCTTAAATATATCAAGCTCTTCATCTGAAAAATCCTGCATTCTTTATAAATACACATCCCGGAATTATCGCCTCTGCCTCTCTTCTATCCTCATAGTCTATAAAATTCACAAATATTTTCTGTCTTCCATCCTGCTTAATTACCGGTGAAACTATTACTTTTATATTATCCATCTCCCCTCCATACATCATATTTTTTTGATATTAAATACTCAATTCAGATTATAACATAATTTTTTTATAAAATTTTATATACTGTGATAATTTATATAGTTGCCAAACCTATTTACAGCTTGTATAATATAGTAGTATAGTTATAGAAATATATAAGCATATGATGTAGGTGTCAAAAGTATCTGACACTTGTATCATCATATATAAACTTACAAAGGAATTAAATTGATTTGATTGAGAGGGTTTAACTGTGGCAACAATGAAAATTTCGGTTTTGGGCAAGTTCAGCATTGAATATAATGGGAACATTGTGTCTGACGATTTAAATCGTTCCCGAAATGTGGAATCTTCTTGCCTTTATTGTGATGAATCATAAAAGCGCAATTACGCAGTCAAGGTTTATTGATGCTTTATGGTCCGAAGATAATAGTAATCCTGTAAATGCCCTTAAAACTCAGCTTTTCCGTACCAGAGAAATGTTAAAGCCACTTTGTCTTGAAGGAGAAGGTTGTATTCTCTCAAGTAGAGGGGCCTATTCCTGGAATCCTGAATATAATATTATTCTGGATGCGGAAGTTTTTGAAGAGCTTATTCATGATGCAGAAGATACATCTATTTCAACTCAGAATAAAATAAATAAATATCTCGAAGCTCTTAAATTGTATCAGGGAGACTTTATTCCCAAGCTTTCAAGGGGAGGTCTGGACTATCCCTATAAGTGCCAGATATCATAGTATATATCTTGAATCTGTAAAAAAATTATGTTCGCTTTTAGAAGAGGAAAACGATCCTGAAACAATTATTAATGTCATACTTAGAGCAATAGAAATAGATAATTTGGATGAAAAACTGCATTGTTTACTAATAATGGCCTACATAAGATGCGATCGTTACAAAGACGCTCTTGACCACTATGACTCAGCAACAAACATATTATACAGAAATCTTGGAGTTAACCCTTCTGAAGAGCTTCGTTCACTTTATAGCCAGATTATGGATACACAAAGGTCTCTCGAAACAGATCTTGCCATAATTCAGGAACATCTTATGGAGAATTCTTTAGAGAATGGTGCTTTCTTTTGTGAATATGGTTATTTTGTTAATACTTATCAGCTTACAAAAAGAAGGCTTGAGCGGCTAGGCCTTTCAACCTACCTTTGCCTTATTACTTTACAGACCGACAGAGGCAAAACACCTGAACTCACAAAACTTGATGGATATATGTCAAAGCTTCTTAGTGTACTTAAACTAAGCCTGAGAAATGGTGATGTCGTATCTAAATACAGTGGTGCCCAGTATATACTTATGTTGCCCTGCGTAAATTTTGAAAATGCTGATATGGTTATGAATAGAATTCTTTCCAATTATAAAAAGAAATTTAGAACTGACAAAGTTTTACTTACCTACAAAATTAAAGAAGTATAATTATTCCCCTTAATACTACTCATCTGGAATTTATGAGTGCTATATTAAGGGGAATTTTATTAAAATCTCATTATCGTCTCAGTTGCAGAAGTCAGCTTATCTGCTATACAAACTATTACTGCTTCCCTGCACTTTGGTACTTTGGTAACTGTAAGAGGCCACATATGACTCCTTATTATATGTTCTTCTTTTTCATCTATTCCAAATCACGCTTGGCATTCGCTGCTGCATAGCTTGGATGCATAAAGCCATGTAGTTTAAAAAACTCTTTCATATTTTTAAACTTAGTTTTCCTTTTATGCCAGTCATAAAGAAAATAATCATGTAAAAATGCTCCACGTACCAAAGCCTTCTCATCTGAATTCAGTTTGAAAAATCTATTAATCCTATAGCTCATGGCTGCAACTCTGAAACAGTGATCATAAGTAGTAATCTTACCATGCTGAATAAAAGTTCTCATCCTAAGCACATGTTCATGTTCATGAATTCCCTCAAGTATTCTCTTTACTTCATCTTTTATTAGCTCATTATTTTTCATCACTTATCTTCCTCATTTTTTCTATTACAGGTAATGAATTTATAGCATCCTTAAATCTTTCTGCAATTTGAGCCTTTCCATTGGATCTAAATTTCTTCATACTCTTTAATGCATGTTGCTGTGCCATATTCATAGTCAGAGAATATTCTCTTATCTTATCAGTTGTAAGCTTCTCATATTCCTCCATTTTTCCGGAAATAATTTGCCTTTTCTCCTCAATAATCTGATAAGAAGCCTCCATCTTTTCATTAAATTCTGCTTCCATTTCTTCCATTTTCTTAACTAACTGAGTAAGACCTGAAACCGTAAGTGCAAGATCGGCTCCCACAAAAGCTATTGATACCATTGCAATTCCCTCTGTTGCAAGTGGGTGAATACTTTCTACCACTCCAAATACAAAAGGTGATATATATTTTACCACAAATATACCTGCTATGCCAAATCCTATTGAAGCAGGCAGACAGACTCTTCCTTTTATATTCAGAGGCATATTACTATAGTCCCACCACATAGCATGAAACAGCTTCTCCAGTAAATATGAAGTCACATATTCTAATACTGCACTTCCCAACATACATATAAGAAATATCTGCCATACCTGTGCTTCACTATTCTTAAATAAGACATTGAAAACCAAAGTAGCAATTATTCCTCCTGCCCCATATATCGGACAGATAGCCCCAAATAAAAATCCTCTGTTTGCCCAGTGATGTGTTCTAAATGTACAATAAATGCTTTCATACACCCATCCTATAAAACTAAATATAATAAAGCAGATAAAATACAGACTTATTATCATATATCCTCCCTTAAAATTCAAGGCTTTCCTACAAATCCTCTAAAATCATTCTGGTTTCTATTTGCAAACTCTATTCCTATGACCGGCTTCCAGACTTATCAAAACCGTTAAATGTATAGCCTGATATAATTTCAACATGATATACATTTCTATATCTCCCATTATTTACCGGACCTTCCATGAAAAACAAATCTCCCGGTTCAAAAACCATCTTATTTATATTAAAATCCGAAAGTCCACCTTCAACTATCTGCTTTTTCTGGTCATAAAACTGCCCCATTGAAGCCGCTGTAGGTGCATAATTAGTACCCATTATATTAAAGCCAAATTTATTGTATGCACGCCATGCAAGTGAACTACAGTCGTAGTATCCTTCTTCCATTCTTCTTGACTGGCTGTACTTGCTTTTTAACGAATATGTTCTGGCCCACTCTACAACATTCTTTCGCATTTTTGATGTTACTGAAACTACACAGCCAAAAGTCTTACCATTCACTTTAGCAGTAATCAATGTATTCCCCTTAGTTTTACCTACAATCCTCCCTCCGGCATCAACTTCTGCTATATCCGGATTTGCAGAAACCCACTCAATTTTCCCTTCACCTTCTCCTCTTATTTTCAGTTGATGGGAACCTCCTTCTGCTATCACTAAAGAAGTCGATGATATTTCATTGTCAATTACATTTACATTCAAATTAAATTTTTTACCATTTATGTCAACTGTTAATATACTTATTCCTGTATTATATACATCAATTGTAAGCACATTTTTTTCAAGATATGCAGTAACTTTCATATTTGAATTAGAGCTGACCACACTGACATTAGCATTATCAGTCTCACTAAGCTCCGTTTTACTATTCACATCTACTTTAAAACTGGTTACCTCATTATCATAGGCACCTATTTTAGTTCTTTTTGCAGTAAGACTACTCTGTGAAAGAGTCACTGTTGTTACGTCTGCGAGCTGTTTTTCTATTGCAGCCTGCGTAGTAGTGGTTACATTACTATTTTCTGTATTACCTGTCTGATTATTATATGACTTACCACTATTTGTATCCTTTACAGTTCTTTTCTTTTCTATAATAACATTATAATCTGCCATAAAATTCAGGTTTCCCTGATTATCCAGACCTGAAATCATTACTGTTGCAAGCCCTTTTTTATTAGCCCAATATTTTCCATTTCCAAACTGAAACAGATTTCTACCATTTTCCGGTGAATAATAAAAATATGATTGCTTCTTTTTCTTATTTTTTAGCTGGGGAACAAAGGTTACAAAGTCATCCTCTTTTATACGTATTTCTCCCGAAGTTCCATTTTTTACTTTCACAATTTTGTTTGCTGCCATTACCGCTATGGCTGTATAATTATATATAGCTGTAATAATCATAAATAATAATAAAATTTTTTTACGACTGGTCCTATCTTTTTATACATCTATAAAGTCCTTTCATAATACCCCTTTTGCTGTCATATATCTGCAAAGCCTTTTATAGTATATCATAAATTTATGTCACTTTTATAGATTTTTATTAAATATTTATAAAAAAAGAATGCCCTAAGGCATCCTTTAGCGTTTGTGTGTTGTGTGTTTTACTAATATAATTACTTTCTAAGACCTAAACGAGCGATAAGTTTACGGTATCCCTCAAGATCCTTCTTCTGATAATAAGCAAGAAGTCTTCTTCTTGCACCAACCATCTTCAGAAGACCTCTTCTTGAATGATGATCTTTTGCATTAACAGAAAGATGTGCGTTAAGCTCTGCGATTCTCTCAGTAAGGATAGCTATCTGAACCTCAGGTGAGCCTGTATCTCCTGGTGTTCTGCCGTATTCCTTGATAATCTCAGCTTTTTTCTCTTTTGATATCATACTATTCTCCTTTCATTAGTTCGCTATCACCAAGCATAAGGTCGGAGTATCCATACACTTCGTAATAGTATAATCGGTGTGTAAAAACACCTTTCCTAGTTTATCATAAAGTAACAAATAAGTAAAGCAAAATTTTATTTACCTGGTATAAGCTTGTTACTACTTAGCTCTAACCCTTAAAAGGGTCTTCAAATTCCTTTACACTCAATTTATCCAATGCAATGTCATGTTTCTCCTGATCCTGAATGTGCTTTCTTATAGTTGCTTCATTCAACCCTACTGTACTAACATAATATCCTTCAGCCCAGAAATGACGATTCCCAAATTTATACTTTAAATTTGCGTGTTTATCAAATATCATAAGTGCACTCTTTCCTTTCAAATACCCCATAAATGATGATACACTTATCTTAGGCGGTATGCTCACCAACATATGAATATGGTCTGGCATCAAGTGCCCTTCTATAACCTCTACTCCTTTATAGCCGCATAGCTGCTTAATAATATCTCTAATATCTGTTTTGTATTGATTATAGATTATTTTTCGTATATACTTTGGTGTGAAGACGATATGATATTTGCACATCCATTTTGTATGTGCAAGTGAATATTCTTTCTTTGCCATAATTACCTTTCCTTTCTACAATATAGCCTGAACAACTCTATTGTACACGGAGAGGTAATTTTTGTATAACATCCGACGCGCACCCGCATAGCGGGTGGGTTATTGTTCGCCCATTTACATTTTTCGGATCAGCGAAAAACTCCAATGGGCGAAACAGACTAAAATCATTAATTTAACAGGACATATAAAGGGAATTTTTCTTTATTAAAATCCCTGTTATATGCCCTGTTTGTTTTAATCTTTTTTGATTATTTACCTTCTGTAGAGGCAAACTTCCCTAACGAAAGCTTAGTATCCCATGGAAAGATTTTTGTTTACTAGGAAATTTCTTTTAACTTTCCTAGTAATTAAAAAAAAGAACACCTAAGTGTCCTTTCTATCATATATCTTCAAAACTGCAACCGAATACAACATCTCTTTTCCTTACTTTGGTCAAGCCTTCGACCTATTAGTATCAGAAGGCACACAGATTACTCTGCTTACACCACTGACCTATCAACCTCATACTCTCTAAGGGGTCTTATTAGCCTACGCTATGGGATATCTTATCTTGGAGGGGGCTTCACGCTTAGATGCCTTCAGCGTTTATCCCTGCCAAACTTGGCTTCCCAGCCGTGCAGCTGGCACTGCAACTGGTCTACCAGCGGTTCGTCCATCCCGGTCCTCTCGTACTAAGGACGGCTCTCCTCAAATATCCTGCGCCTGCGCCAGATAGGGACCGAACTGTCTCACGACGTTCTGAACCCAGCTCGCGTACCGCTTTAATGGGCGAACAGCCCAACCCTTGGGACCTACTACAGCCCCAGGATGCGATGAGCCGACATCGAGGTGCCAAACCACTCCGTCGATGTGAACTCTTGGGAGTGATAAGCCTGTTATCCCCAGGGTAGCTTTTATCCGTTGAGCGATGGCATTCCCACTTACATACCACCGGATCACTAAGTCCCTACTTTTTCGTACCTGCTCCACCCGTCGGTGTCGCAGTCAAGCTCCCTTCTGCCTTTACACTCTGCGAATGGTTTCCAACCATTCTGAGGGAACCTTTGAGCGCCTCCGATACACTTTCGGAGGCGACCGCCCCAGTCAAACTCCCCTCCTGGCATTGTCCCCTGCCCGGATCACGGGCAAAGGTTAGAAACCAGATACACGAAGGGTGGTATCCCAACATTGACTCCGCAGAAACTGGCGTCCCTGCCTCTCAGTCTCCCACCTATCCTGTACATCATATATCTAATCCCAGTACCAGGATGGAGTAAAGCTCCATGGGGTCTTTCCGTCTTGGCGCAGGTAACCAGCATCTTCACTGGTACTTCAATTTCACCCGGGTGCATTGTTGAGACAGCGCTCAAATCATTACGCCTTTTCGTGCGGGTCGGAACTTACCCGACAAGGAATTTCGCTACCTTAGGACCGTTATAGTTACGGCCGCCGTTTACTGGGGCTTAAGTTCGTACCTTCGGATTGCTCCCCGAGCACTCCCCTGTAACCTTCCAGCACCGGGCAGGCGTCAGCCCATATACATCACCTTACGGTTTCGCATAGACCTGTGTTTTTTTGCTAAACAGTTGCTTGAGCCTATTCTCTGCGGCCTGTATCTCTACAGGCACCCCTTTATCGCGAACTTACGGGGCCATTTTGCCGAGTTCCTTAACAATGCTTCTCCCGCCGGCCTTGGGATACTCTCCCCATCCACCTGTGTCGGTTTACGGTACGGGCTCTGACTACACAATAGCGGCTTTTTCTCGACGGCTCTCCCAGAAGCTTCCCTACTTATATTTCGGTCCGCATCACACAGTTCAATTCCCCGGGCGGATTTGCCTGCCCGGCATAAACCATGCTTGCACTCGATCCTTTACAGGCACTTCCCCGAATCTCCGTGTCCCCACATTTCTGATAGCCAGAGGTACTGGAATATCAACCAGTTGTCCATCGCCTACGCTTCTCAGCCCCGAGCTTAGGTCCCGACTTCCCGTGGAAGATCAGCTTTACCCTGAAACCTTGGATATACGGCTCGAAGGATTCCCACCTTCATCTCGCTACTCATTCCGGCATTCTCTCTGATAACTCTCCACGGCTCCTTACGGTACCGCTTCTTCGTGTTATCAATGCTCCCTCTACCAACATACCTTACGGTATGTTCCATTGCTTCGGTGTTATGTTTCAGCCCCGGACATTTTTCGGCGCAGGACCTCTCGACTAGTGAGCTATTACGCACTCTTTGAATGAATGGCTGCTTCTGAGCCAACATCCTAGTTGTCTTCGAAACCCCACATCCTTTACCACTTAACATACACTTTGGGACCTTAGCAGATGGTCTGGGCTGTTTCCCTTTTGACTGTCCGACTTATCTCATACAGTCTGACTCCCGGTAAACATCTATATGGCATTCGGAGTTTGATACGCTTTGGTAGACTTTTGATGCCCCCCGCAGCGATTCAGTGCTCTACCTCCATTAGACTATACCGAGGCTAGCCCTAAAGCTATTTCGGGGAGAACCAGCTATCTCCGGGTTCGATTGGAATTTCTCCGCTACCCACAGCTCATCACCGCCTTTTTTTCAACAGACGTGTGTTCGGACCTCCATCCACTTTTTACGCAGACTTCATCCTGGCTATGGGTAGGTCACCCGGTTTCGGGTCTGCCGTTACTGACTTACCGCCCTGTTAAGACTTGGTTTCCCTTCGGCTCCGTACCTTAAGTACTTAACCTGCCAGCAACGGCAACTCGCCGGACCGTTCTACAAAAAGTACACGGTTGCACGTTAGTCGTGCTTCCGCAGCTTGTAGACACAGGGTTTCAGGTTCTCTTTCACTCCCCTCCCGGGGTTCTTTTCACCTTTCCCTCACGGTACTATACTCTATCGGTCACCAGGTAGTATTTCGCCTTGGAGGGTGGTCCCTCCTGCTTCCTACGGGGTTTCTCGTGTCCCGTAGTACTCTGGATACCACTGAATCACAGTCTGTTTCGTATACGAGGCTTTCACTCTCTTTGGCCGGCTTTCCCAAAACCGTTCTACTACCTACTGCTTCTTCGTCTGTGGTCCTCAACCCCAAGGATAAATCCTTGGTTTGGGCTTCGTCCCCTTTCGCTCGCCACTACTCGTGGATCTGATGTTTCTTCCTCTTCCTCCGGCTACTTAGATGTTTCAGTTCGCCGGGTTCCCTCCGTATGACTATGGATTCATCATACGGTGACAGAAGTTCTTTCTGCCGGGTTTCCCCATTCGGATACCTGCGGATCAATGGATATTTGCTCCTCCCCGCAGCTTTTCGCAGCTTATCACGTCCTTCTTCGGCTCCTGGTGCCAAGGCATCCGCCCTGCGCCCTTTGTAAACTTGACCATTATTGAATTGGGAATGCCACAAGGCGTAAGGCACTGTGCAAGCTTGCTTGCTTACGGTGCCTGATGCCTTGTGGGGTGCGTTTCCATGAAACGCGCATCACGAGCGTGAAATGCGTAGCATTTCTGCGAGTGACCCAATTCAATAGTATTTTAGATAACTCATTATGGTTCTCTTTAATTTAATACTGACTAGCGTATCAGTATCAAATCTTTTTTTAATAAATACATTGTTTTATTGTTCTCTCTAGTAACATCTCGTTTTTCAACTCGTGTTCATCAAGAAAAACAATGTCTCGATGTTGTTTCATATCTAGCTGTATATCTTTTAATGATTAAATCACTAAAATTTATACTTGCATAAATATTTGTTCGGTATGCAGTTTTCAAGGTACATTTGACTGTGATTATAAAGCTTTTTCTTCCCATTTGAGAAGTCTTAGCTCATCTTCAATCAGTCATTTGGTATAATCAAGATTCTGTAACTAATATTTAGTTTTTTTGATTATATCAAATCACTAATCGAAGTTTTAGTATTTTTAGTTATTTTTTTAAGTTATTCTGTTATTTCAACTTTCAACTCTTACATTTAGGTAATTTAGTTACTTCCGTTCGAGCTTCGCTCTCACTCGAAAAGTGTAGTGTTTATTAGAGGAAGTTCTTTCTCACTACGTTCGAAAGAACGACTTAAATTCTAAATTCGCTCTGCGTCTTCGACTTGAGCTCATTAAGAATTTAAAGTCCGGCAGCCACCTACTCTCCCACACCGTCTCCAGTGCAGTACCATCGGCCGCCCAGGCCTTAACCTTCGTGTTCGGGATGAGAACGGGTGTGACCCCTGGACGCATCGCCACCAGACGTATTTAATTATCCTTTGATAATTAGACAGTGAAACAATCTCTACTTCTTCTTCCTTAGAAAGGAGTGATCCAGCCGCACCTTCCGATACGGCTACCTTGTTACGACTTCACCCCAGTCACCAGACCTGCCTTCGGCAGCTCCTCCCTTGCGGTTAGGCCACTGACTTCGGGCATTTCCGACTCCCATGGTGTGACGGGCGGTGTGTACAAGACCCGGGAACGTATTCACCGCAACATTCTGATTTGCGATTACTAGCGATTCCAGCTTCATGTAGTCGAGTTGCAGACTACAATCCGAACTGAGGCAGCCTTTCTGAGATTTGCTCCGGCTCACGCCTTCGCTTCCCTCTGTAACTGCCATTGTAGCACGTGTGTAGCCCCGGTCATAAGGGGCATGATGATTTGACGTCATCCCCGCCTTCCTCCGAGTTATCCTCGGCAGTCTTTCTAGAGTGCCCGGCCGAACCGCTGGCTACTAAAAATAGGGGTTGCGCTCGTTGCGGGACTTAACCCAACATCTCACGACACGAGCTGACGACAACCATGCACCACCTGTCTCTCCTGTCCCGAAGGACTACTGACATTACTCAGTATTCAGGAGGATCTCAAGACCGGGTAAGGTTCTTCGCGTTGCGTCGAATTAAACCACATGCTCCACCGCTTGTGCGGGTCCCCGTCAATTCCTTTGAGTTTCATTCTTGCGAACGTACTCCCCAGGTGGAATACTTAATGCGTTTGCGACGGCACCGAAAAGCTTATGCCTCCCAGCACCTAGTATTCATCGTTTACAGCGTGGACTACCAGGGTATCTAATCCTGTTTGCTACCCACGCTTTCGAGCCTCAGCGTCAGTTTTGGTCCAGCAGGCCGCCTTCGCCACCGGTGTTCTTCCTAATATCTAAGCATTTCACCGCTACACTAGGAATTCCGCCTGCCTCTCCCATACTCAAGTCCTACAGTTTTGGGAGCAGTCAGGGGGTTGAGCCCCCTGCTTCCACTCTCAACTTGCAAAACCGCCTGCGCTCCCTTTACACCCAGTAAATCCGGATAACGCTTGCCCCCTACGTATTACCGCGGCTGCTGGCACGTAGTTAGCCGGGGCTTCTTAGTCAGGTACCGTCATCATCTTCCCTGCTGATAGAGCTTTACATACCGAAATACTTCTTCACTCACGCGGCGTCGCTGCATCAGAGTTTCCTCCATTGTGCAATATCCCCCACTGCTGCCTCCCGTAGGAGTTTGGGCCGTGTCTCAGTCCCAATGTGGCCGTCCGACCTCTCAGTCCGGCTACCGATCGTCGCTTTGGTAGGCTTTTACCCTGCCAACTGGCTAATCGGACGCGGGCCCATCCTATACCTGATTGCTCATTTCCCGATCAAATCATGCGATTTAACCGACTTATGCGGTCTTACCAGCCGTTTCCAGCTGCTATCCCCCTGTATAGGGCAGGTTGCCCACGCGTTACTCACCCGTCCGCCACTAAGAATTACAGTCTTCCATCCGAAAACTTCCGTCTGTAATCTCCGTTCGACTTGCATGTGTTAGGCACGCCGCCAGCGTTCATCCTGAGCCAGGATCAAACTCTCATAAAAAGTGTTTGGCCTTCGTCAGAATGAGCTGACTTTAATCTTTGCTCATTCCGTCATCAACCGGCTAAAGTTGATAATTTTTACTGTTTTTAAGGGTGTTCTTTCTCGCTAAGCTTCGAAAGAACGACTTAAATTCTAAATTCATACTTCGTCTACGGCTTGTATTCATTAAGAATTTAATGTTAAGGTTATACAAGTATTGCTACTCATACGCGTTCGTTTGAATTTTCAAGATTGTCTCACTATTTAATTATCAAAGTTCTCTGCCTCAGAAACTACTTATTTGCTACATTTATAATGTTTTTACTAAGCGGCTTCTTGTGAAGCAACGGATAGTATCTTACCACAGAACAGGTATGTTTGTCAACAACTTCTTTAAAGTTTTTTTGAAATAAGTTTGATAAATTTTTTTAACAACATCCTATTAACGCTGAATTTATAGGATATTACAAACATTTTTCATAAAATAAATCGCAGTTTTCTCAATCTCCATATCACAATCATAGGAAATACTTTAATCTTTTAACCGAGGTAGATTATTGATGTTTAATATCGCTAAATACGTTATTTATTCTCAGTAACATCAGTATATTCAGTATCCATAACCGCTTCCACTTTATACTCCGGATAGTGCTTCTGTATCTTAGCTACAACATACTCATATACCTGCTTTCTGTCTTTTGCTTCAAAGCTGACAACTAAGTCAAAGCGTATAGAGGCTTCTTCCTTATTAAAGTAAAAGCCATGCATTTGCAGAATATACGGGTTCATCATCACAAGTTCTTCAATAGTATCCTTAATCTGAATCGCAAGCTTATCAGTGGAATTCAGTGAATATATGCCTATCGCAGTAAGAACAACATTATATTTTTCATACACAACCAGTGCTATCCTCCTGGTTAATGCATCAATTTTATCAGCTGTATACATGTCAGGTATTTCTATATGAAGTGAACCTTGATAAACATCTGGTCCATAGTCATGTAAGACCAGATCATAGACTCCTGTGACTTCCTGAAACTCCATAACTGTTTCTATTATTTTCTGTGCCAACTTAGAATCTGCGGCTTCTCCCAATATATGCGAAAGGGTTTCTCTCAGCATATCGATCCCCGCTTTTATGATAAATTGATATTATCACTCCAAGATAAGCCTCAACCGAAATATTAAAATTCAAATATAATATTGCTGCCACAAGGGTTGCTGCTGAAATCACCGCATCCATGCTCGCATCTGTTCCCGAATTAATAAGGGAGTCTGACTTTACCATAACTCCTACCGTTTTCACATAACGTCCTAAAACTATTTTTACAACAACTGCGACAGCCACAATGATAAGTGATATAGTTGAATACTCAGGTGTGTCCGGATGAATTATTTTCTTTATCGCCTCTACAGCGGAGGTAATACCGGCATATAGTATAATAACAGCTATTATCATAGCACTTAAATATTCTATACGGCCATGTCCAAACGGATGCTCCTTGTCCGGATCTTTTTTAGAAAGCTTTGCTCCGACTATGGTTACCACAGAGCTTGCTACATCCGAAGCATTGTTTACTGCATCCAAAACAATAGCTATTGAATTGGTCATAAAACCTATAACCGCCTTAAAGACAGCAAGCAGTATGTTAGTCACAATTCCTGCTATACTGGTCTGTATTATCTTTTTAGTCCTAAAGTCTGAACTATATTTTATACTGTCAATACCCTGTTTTAACGTCTTATTCTCACCATTTTGCTTTTCTTCCACTTCTCTCCTCTCCTCTTGTATGAAATTATATAACTCTTTTTTTAATATGCTATTTCTATTACCCTACACTTAAATTTCAACTTTTGCAAGTCAATTTCCGGTCTACTGCCAAAGAATTAATACTTTAGCTATATATTAGTAAAGACTTTTTAATCCGGGTATGATATACTACTTAAATCCAAACCATATAAATTATAATATGATTTGGATAATTAACTGGATTAAAAATTAAATCACCGTAAGGAGGTTGACATTATGATTTGGTCATTATTAGTAGGTGCCTTTATAGGTTGGATAGGCAGTCTTTTAACTAACAAAAATAGATCTATGGGATGGATTGCAAATATTTTAGCCGGACTCATCGGCTCTGCTGTCGGGCAAAGTCTCTTCGGTCACTGGGGACCTCGTCTTGCAGGAATGGCTGTTATTCCATCTGTACTTGGCTCAGTTATAGTGATTGCTGTTGTATCATTTTTCTTCGGGAAAAAAGAGTAAGGATGTTCCCGTAAATTTCATAAACTTTCATAAAAACTCCCCAAAACCTGATTTTTTCTGGTATTGGGGAGTTCTTATCAAATATTACTTAAACTTCTAATAAATATGCACTTCATTATTTTCTTCAAAACAAATTTATACTGTTTATTTAATAATCCACAACAGCTATCAGACAGCAGACTCTAAGATTATTATTTGAAAATTCAATATTTTTTTCATCCCTGCATTTTAAAACAAGTCTTCTGTTAAAAGATACTTTTCCAAAAGGAAATCAATTATATTTTTATGAATGACACCATCCCTGCTAAAATCAATCTTGTCCATTGACAAAAACATATTTAGGAAAATTATCTTCTATTAAATTATAAATGCCAAACTCTCTTTCTCTTGCATCTTCATTTTTCCATAAGATAAGAAATCTGATAATAGCACAAGGTCCCATCCTTTTCTGCTATAAAATCAATTTCTTTGTCCTTTACCTTCCCTATTTTTTTAAGTTATATCCTCTTGAAATTAACTCTATACAGACAATATTTTTCAAGTGTTCTTTCTATATCTTTAGTATTTGAAAATCCTTTTTGCCTGCTTAAAGCCATGGTCTGTAAGATAATATTTTTTTCATCTACACTAAGTATCTTTTTACCTACTGTATCATATCTTGAAACTTTCTTTATAATAAATGCATTTCTGCAATATTCCAAATAGTTAAGTATGGTATCAACAGAAATTTTTTTCTGTCTTCACTTTTTAAGATATTTTTTTATGCTGTTAGCCGAAAATGTATTGCCTATATTTTTCCAAAATATAAGCTAGTATCCTCTCAAATAAGTCCACATCTCTTACATTGTTATAGCGTAAAACATCTTTAATCAATACAGTATTATAAACATCACTTAAATACTTTTAAGCTGGGCATTTCATCAAGTTTAAAATATTTTTAAAAACGGCATACCTCCGACTCTTATATAATTATTAAAAATATTCTTCATTTGATAGTCCCAAACCTTCAAATGCTTCTATAAATTCATTAAAGGTAAATGGCTGTATTTCAAATTCAACATATCTCCCTGCAAGTAAAGTAGCTAAATCGCCCTCGAAATAAGAGTAGAATTAGAACCGGTTATATATATATCATAATTTTTCATTCAGTCTTAGCCCATTAACAACCTTCTCCCAATCATTCACAAGTTGTATCTCATCAAAAAAAATATACTGCTTTTCATTTTTTTAAGTAACGGTTTTTATATATTCCAGCAGTTTTTCCTGCTTCGTTTATCCCAAACAATTCTATATTTTTCAAAATTTAAGTATATCTTATTTTTCTTCGGGGAATATTGCTTAAAATTTCATTTCTAACGATAGTTAAAAGTGTTGATTTTTCCAACTCTCCTCATACCTGTCAACACTTTTAATTACAGGTTTATCAATAAACTGTTTCAATTTGTCAATATACCTTATTCTATTTACATAGTTTTTTTATTCTCCATCTGAACCACCTCCTTTTTATCTATTATAAACGATAAAATTCTAAAAAAATCAAACCTAGTTTCGATTATAGTCGATAAATTTTTAAAATTATGATATCATTTCGATTATAGTCGATAAAACTCCCTAACTTTATCCAATTACAATCTTAGACAAAAATTAGGGAGTGAATATTATTGTAGATATTACTTTCATAACATTTTTTTAGCGCCAAAATATAGATACATTTATCGGCATCAGCCCATTTTATCCCAGCTATTTGACCTTCTGTTTCCGGAACACTTTCTAAAGTAATTGTTAAATTCTCATTACTTATTTTTTTCTGAAAGTTTATCCAAACCCAGCTTAAATTCTTTAACGACCTCTTCTTTATCTTTTTAATTCCTTTTTTTATCAACTCTTCTTTTTAAAGAATTTATCCCGAATCTATACTTTCTATAGACTCAGTGTATTCTCCTACAGTAAGCTTTTTCGAGCTTTTAATATACTGACACTTATTGTATATCCCAGCACATACGAATTATCATCTATTGTAACATCTTCTTCAATTACTCCCCAAACTTCCACATTCCGTTAATAGTATGTGGAATAATATCATAGAAAAAAACTTTTTTTCTTGATAACAATAGTTATATTTGTTATTTTTCTAATCTTCCTGTTCCTTCTTTATCATCATTAGCTTTTAAAACTTTAGAATACTCTGAAATAGACATTTTTTCATAACTTTTTAACTTTGAACCATAATTTTTCTCGTTATCAGTTCTTGTTATATTTTTTCCTTCATCTTTTTTTGCAGAAGTCATAAATACCACAGCCATTCCCACTACAAAAACTACAGCAAGCAAACTCATAATCAATGAAATCTTCTTTATCTTCATAATCGATATTATCCTTTCTTTGACTGCATTTTTGCTAAAGTTACTGCAAAGTGGCATAAATTTGCCTTTCTTTGCCTCCATATCAATAAGAGCATAGGCATATGCCTCCTTGCATTTTTCTCCAAACGTTCTAATAACAGCTTCATCGCAAGAAATCTCAATGTCCCTATTAAACAATATAAACATAACCCATACTGTCGGATTAAACCAATGAACACAAAGTGCCATTATAAGAAACATTTTGGTTATAATATCAAATCTTTTTATATGAACATATTCATGTGTTAAAATATAGCTTAAAAGTCCGGTATCATTCAAATCAAGATTTTGGGGAATGAGTATCACAGGCTTAAAAATCCCATAACTTAACGGTGTAGAAATCCTATCAGAATATCTTACGGAAATTTTCCTTTTCAGTTTATGTTTAACAAGCCATTCTTTAATAAAAGCATTGTTTATTGGCAAAGAAGTCCTAAACTCCCTCATATTTCTAATGTATAGAAAAAGGAAAAATTATAATTCCTACTATCATACCCGCAAATCTTATTACTTCATTTGACGGAAAAATTGTTTTTTTCAAAGTCTTCAGCCCTGTTATACTTTATATAATTATACGACATATTCGTATTACTTTCTTTTATAACAGTTTCTTTTTATATTTTTTTGAAAACACTGAGTTTTTTACTTTTTCAGATGTATTATTATCTGCTATATAACTTTCCCCGGCAGAATTTATACTTGGAAACCAAGAATATATACTAAAGGATGAGGGTATTGAAAATGGCAGTAAAGCCTTATCAGCACCAAAGTCCATAGGATTGTAAATGTCTTCTTTGGTAATTTATGCAAAAACAATGCTCTTATTACTATGATAGCAACTATAAGCACAGCCCCTGACAAACTCATTTGTAAAAGGTTCATACTTCACCTCATTTCAGCTTATTAACCAGCTCTTTTAAGTTTTTTATTTCATCTTTCGAAAGTTTCTTTCCACCTATCAGAGCTGCAAACATTTTGTCCACTGCTCCGTCAAATATCTTATCAAGCAGTTCTCCTGCTTCTGCTGCCTGTACTTCTTCCCTTGCTATAAGGGCATGGCACATAAAGTTAGGCTCCGAGCGCTCTATAGCACCTTTTTTTATACACCTTTTTATTAAAGTATAGGTAGTATTCATATTCCAGCCTGTCTCTTCTTTTAACACATCTGAAATATGTTTGGCTGTAGTATCACCTTCTTTCCATAATACATTCATTATCTTTAATTCCGAATCAAATAATTTAACATCCATCATTATTACCTCCATTTACAAGACTACAGTAGTTTGTACTTTCACACTACCACAGTCTTGTGGATTTGTCAACACTACTGTAGTAGTTTTATTTTTTTACGGATTTGAACTTACCAATAACTATATGGAGAGATTTTATTTAATAAGAAATTTCTTATAAATTAAATGAGCCTTCAGCTATAATTATAGCCGAAAGCTCTTATCTGTTATGGATTAATTTTTTACTTTGGTTCTCCCACCGCCAAAAATACCTCATATTCTATATCATCTTTTTTTCCCATATCTAATTATCTCGTAGTTAGTCAGTTTCCAACCTGTATTCTCAAAATAAGTATGTATCTCTTCCTTTGAAAAACCCATCATGTCCATCAAAATTTGGAAAATCCTTATGAAATTCTGACGGGATTGTACAGAAGTCTATAAGATATAGTTTTCCTCCTGTTGCAACAACTTCTTTTAAAAGCTTTAATTCAGCTTCTACATCAACAATATGATGAAAAGCTTTATGACTATATATGAGATTATATTTTTCAGTTGTATTCTCAAGAAAGCTTTCATCATAAACAAAAAAATATTATCTGCTGAAAATTTCTCTTTATTTCTTAAACACTCTTCTCTCATCCCCTCTGAACTGTCTACGCAGTCTATCTTATTAAAATGTTTTGAAAGAAGCATAGCCAACATACCATCGCCTGCACCTATCTCAAGTGCCCTTATCTCAGAATGGCTATTCTCCTCAAAACCATCCAAAATAATCTCTTTTATATCTTCATTCGTATTTTTGTCTCTGTGGAGTCTTCCACTCTTTTGCTACTGTGTCAAAATAATTTTTCTTTCATAATATAATTCCTTTCCATATTTGCTTCTAATTATTTGCAAAAATATCATAATAAAGTCCATTATTCAATTATAATATTTCACAGATATCGGTAATAACTCACCATAGTTAATAATAATTATCTGTCTATCCAATCTATTCTCTGCCCCGACATACAAACTATAACTTCCATAAATATCACTATCCTTAATATTTATCTACCTTAGTACTGTATTATAACCTATATTACTCATAATTCCAATATAGCAAAAAAATATACATAATAATATCTCATGTTTTTTCAATCAAATTCTATTATATTGAGAACAATTTTTATTTTATCATATAGAACATCAAGCCGAAACAAATTAACACTTTTTAAGACAAGTTAATTTTAAAAATTCGGAGAAAATATTACACAATTGAAAGGAATTAAAAAAATGAGAAAGAAAACTTTAGGACTTCTTGTAGGAGCATTAGTAACAACATCTGTTTTAGCAGGCTATCACGCAAAGGGAGATAATATGACTCCTGCAAAAGCTGCCATAATAGAAACAAGAGCCGATAAGATGAAAGACGGCGATATGATGAAAGATAAGTCCGATAAGATGATGGAAGATGATATGAAAAAAGGTAAGTCTGATGACATGATGAAGGATAATATGAAAGATAAGTCCGACAAAATGATGGATGACGACAAAATGATGAAGGGTGATATGAAAAACGGTAAGTCCGATGGTATGATGAAGGACGATATGAAAAAAGATAAATCCGATGATATGATGAAGGATAAGTCTGATAAAATGATGGATGATGACAAGATGATGAAGGATAAGTCCGGTAAGATGATGGATGGCAATATGAAAATGGACAAATCCAATAAAAAAATGAAGAAGAAAAAAGCCGGCAAGAAAATGAAGATGAAGAAAAATAACGGCAAGAAAATGAAAAAATCTGACAACATGATGAAGGACAATATGAAAAAAGATATGTCTGATAAAATGATGAAAGATAATAAGATGCATGGTGATATGAAAAAGGATGATAACATGATGCATGATGATATGAAGAATTCAAAGTCTATGAAAAAAAAAAAGAGCATGAAAAAAGATAAGATGATGAAAGATATGTACGATTTTACTCTCAAGGACTTAGATGGTAATGATTATAAGCTTAGTGACAATAAGGGCAAAAAAGTTTATATGAAGTTTTGGGCTTCATGGTGCTCTATCTGCCTTACCGGTCTTGAAGACCTTGACAAGCTTGCAGGCGAAAACAATGACTTTGAAATAGTTACTGTAGTTGCACCGGGAAGAAACAGGGAAATGGAGCTTGCTGCTTTTAAGAAATGGTTTAAGGGATTAGGATATAAAAACCTAAAGGTACTTTTTGATGAAACAGGAGAAGTTACTGAACATTATGGCATAAAGGTATATCCTACTTCCGTATATGTTTCAAGCAATGGAGCCGATACCACAATTAAAGCAGGACATAATTCAAATGACGATATAAAGGAAACAATTAAAGAGATTAAATAGATATCTCAGATCATTGTCCCCTAATTCTGATATTTGCAAATATGTGTTAATCTTACACCTTAGCCATAATAACATTACTTCTTGTATGAACTGTTATGGCTAAGGCTTGCTTTTAAAATTAAGCAGAAAGGAAATATATATGAGTAAAAATAAATTACTTTGGATAGTACCTATATTTTTTGCAGCAATTGCTTTATACTTAACTGCAAGCTGGTTTAAAAATCAACAAGAGATACAAGCTGCAAATAAAATAGTGAGACAAAATAAAGTTAAGCATAATAAAGGAGCAAAAAAAATGAATAAATCTGATAAATTAAAAGAAATCCATCTTGCAGGAGGCTGTTTTTGGGGACTTGAAGCCTATATGCAGAAATTAAACGGTGTAGAAGATGCCATTAGCGGATATGCAAATGGAAATACTGAAAATCCAACCTATAGAGACTTACATACCAGTGGTCATGCTGAAACAGTTAAGGTAATATACAAGCCTGAAATTATCAGCCTTGAAGACTTACTGACACATTATCTGAGAGTTGTAAACCCTGTAAGTGTAAATAAACAGGGAAATGATGTAGGAACACAGTATAGGAGTGGTATATACTATACAGATAATAACGATAAACAAATAATTGATAATATTTTGAAGAAAGAACAAGCCAAGTATGACCAACCTATAGCAATAGAAGTCATTCCACTTAAGCATTTCTTCGAAGCTGAAGAATATCATCAGGATTATCTTGAGAAGAATCCGGGAGGATACTGCCATATAAACCTCTCCCTGGCTGAGGAACCTTTAGCTCCGGATAAAGAGCCTGTAATAGATTCTACAAAATACCCAAGACCGTCTGATACCGAACTTAAGAAAACACTTACTGACATCCAATATGAAGTTGCTGTACAAAACAAGACAGAATATGCATTTTCAAACGAATATTGGGATAATTTTGATAAAGGTATTTATGTAGACATTACAACCAAAGAGCCACTCTTTACTTCTACCGATAAATTTGAGTCAGGCTGTGGCTGGCCAAGTTTTTCTAAGCCTATAGCTAAAGATGTGGTAAAATATATTGAAGATCGCAGTTTTAACATGATAAGAACTGAAGTAAGAAGCAGAAGCGGTGACATACACTTAGGTCATGTTTTTGATGATGGTCCTAAAGAACTTGGTGGAAAGAGATACTGTATCAACAGTGCATCCATTGAATTTATTCCATACGCAGAAATGGATAAAAGAGGATATAGTTATTTAAAATACTTAATAAAGTAAAATGATACAAATGTCAAAAAGTGTAAAAAAATTCGATTTGGGCTTGCTTTACAAAAAGAATTTATTAGCTTTTGACAATCACAGTATAAAATAAAATACAAAGGAAATTATAATAATATGAAAAAGAAAAATTTTAGGCTTAATAGCCGGTATAATAACAGCAGCAACTGCTATAACAGGCTGTGGTGCAGGCGGTGGTTGCAGTACCGAGGCTTTTATGAAAAATAAATCTTCGGAGTCGGAGATTAAAAACAGCAGCACACATAATATGGAAAAAGCTCTATGTCGGATAATATGACAGATTCTTCCATGAACAATAAGTAATAAGATAACTTTTTAATGGAGATATAATGTATAATCTACTTATAGTTGATGATGAACCAATAATCAGGCGAGGGATAAAATCTCTCGCCATCTTGCCCGAAATAGGTATAAGCGAAATATTTGAAGCCGGTAATGCTGAAAAATGTCTTGAAATAATAGATAAAGAGCAGATTGATATAATAATGCTTGATATAAACATGCCAAAATACAGACGGACTGACTTTAGCTAAAATGCTTAAAGAAAAAAATAAAAATTTTGCAATTATTATGGTTACAGGCTACGATTATTTTGAATATATGCAAACCGCAATAAGACTTGGCGTAGATGACTATCTGTTAAAGCCTGTAAATAAAACTGATATAGAACTTGTACTCAGGCGGATGATTGATAAAATAGAAAAAATCAGACTTGAAAACAGGCTTTTGGAGCTTAAGGTAACAAGTGAAAATATAACAGTCGGTGATAATTTAAGCTTTAAAGCAGTAAGAGAATATATGAATGAACACCTTTTTGACTCTGACCTCTCTCTTGGATACATGGCTGAAAACCTTGGCTTTAACAGTAGTTATTTAAGCGGTATAATAAAACAGATATATGGTATTCCATTTCAGGAATATCTAACACTCAAAAGAATGGAGCAGGCAAAAATCCTCTGTCTTTCCACTGATATGAAAAACTATGAGATTGCAGAGGAAATAGGCTATGAAGATGTTAACTATTTCACAAACAGATTTAAAAAGACTTTTGGCATTACTCCAAAACAGTTTAAACAGGGGATGAAACCAAATGAAAACTAGATTAAGCTTTTTTTCAAAATTACACGTAAGAACTGCTCTTACTTTTTTGCTATTTTCCCTTTTTATAATAGCACTGCTTTCCGGCAGCATCTATCATTTTACCTCTGATATGCTGATTAAAGATGATGTAATGCGCACAAGGGCTATGGTAAACCAGACAGGTGAGTATATCTCTTCCTACCTTGAAAAACTCAGAGCCTTTAGTAATATCATCGCTGAACATAAAGACATAAAAGCAGCTCTTGCCAAATCCTCTCCTGAATCTTTAGAGTCTATTTCTTCACTTATTGCTCTTGCAAAAGAAAGTGACAGCCGAATAAGCGGTGTGGCTGTTGTTTCTAAAAATGGTTTTGCAATCACAAGTGACAGTGATATGTCTATGACACTTTCAGAAGATATGATGAAGGAGGATTGGTATAAAAAAGCCATTGCTTCCAATCGTATGCCTATGCTCTCAGAGACGGGACACAGTGCCTTCGCCACTGATAAAAGCAAATGGACTATATCGGTATACAGAGAAATTATTGGTAAAAACAATGAGCACCTGGGTGTTGTGCTTATGGATATTTCATATAATTTTATAGAAGATTATATTAAAAATCTTGACCTCGGTAAACGAGGGTATGTATACATTATGTCAGAATCCGGTGACATAATATATCATCCTGATGTTACTGTATTCAGTGATATGAAAAAAGGTGAAGAACTTAAATCCCTTATGGATGGTGATATTAAAGACGGTAATGTGGTATATGAGGCTACTGTTAACAATTCAACCTGGAAGCTTTTTGGAGTTGCAGCTGCCGACAATGTAAAATTACTTCAAAATAACTTAACCAAAACTATTTTTATTTTATCCTTTTTTCTCGTATTGCTAAGCATATTGGTAGGCATAATTGCTTCTAAAAGGCTAAGTAAGCCTATTACCGAACTTAAGCTTGCTATGATGAGTCTAGATGAAAAATGGAATCATATAACCATAGCTACAGGCATAAAAGAAGTTACTGAGCTTGAAAATGAGTACAACAGGCTCATAGACAGGATAAAGGCTCTTACTGAAAATATTTCCAAAGAAGAAGAAACCAGAAGACAGTTTGAGCTTAAAATGCTGCAAAGCCAGATAAATCCTCACTTTTTATATAATACACTGGATACTATACTTTGGCTCGCTGAACTTAATGAAAATGAATCTGTAATTAAGGTGACTTCCGCACTTGGCAGACTTCTAAGGCTGTCTTTAAGTACTGAACTTGATTTCGTCACTCTTAAAGAGGAAATAGAGCATGTGAAGAATTATCTTGAAATACAAAAATTCAGATATGAAGATATGCTTATGTATGAAATAGGTGACGCCGGCAAACTTGAAAATGCCACTGTTCCTAAACTCATAATTCAGCCAATAGTTGAAAATGCCATCTACCATGGACTCCGTCCAAAGGGCGGTGGTAAGATACACATTTCTTTTGAGAAAGTCGAGAAGGACATTATTATAATTGTGTCTGACAACGGTAAAGGATTTGATACTGAAAAATTAAAGAATGAAAAAAACTGCCAGCCTAATACCAAAGTCAGACTGGGAGGAATTGGACTTAAAAATGTAGACCATAGAATAGAACTGCTTTGCGGTAAAGGTTATGGTATAAATATAACCTCTGTCCCTGATAAGGGAACAGAGGTCAGAATAAAGGTCAGGGAGAGGGAATAATTCCTCTCCCTCTTTAAATAAATAAATTCATATCTGATCTGTCATTGTCGTTAAGCATGGTAGCTACTCCTCCTACCTCTACTCCATCAATCAGTTCTTCTTCCTTGATTCCCATAACATCCATTGACATCTGGCAAGCTATCATCTTCACTCCTGCTGCCTTAGCCTGATTTATAAGTTCTTCAAGAGAATATACATTCTGCTTCTTCATTACCATACGAATCATCTTAGATCCCATACCCATCATATTCATTTTTGAAAGCTTAAGCTTCTTACTTCCACGAGGCATCATAAGACCAAACATTTTCGAGATAAAATCCTTTTTAACAGATACCTTTTCAATTTTTCTAAGTACATTCAGTCCCCAGAAAGTAAAGAACATATTTACCTTATTTCCCATGGCTGCTGCCCCATTTGCAATTATAAATGAAGCAATTGCTTTGTCCAAATCTCCGTCAAAAACTATCATGGTTTTTTCTTTTTTTCTGCTTTGGTCAGAGCAGGCACAGGACTCTGTCGTCACGACTCCACCACTCTTTCTTATAGTTGCAAAAAATTTGCCGCCTTCACTTTTCTTTTCTACCAGTTCATTCCCTGTATTATCTGTCCAACAGCTTATATCTGAATAAAAGCCCGGATCGGTAGCTGTTACTTTTAATATATCTCCAACATTTAGTTTCTCAAGTCTTTTGGATACTTCAACTATCGGTCCCGGACAGCAAAGGCCGGATACATCAAGCTCTTCCATTTCATTACTTGATGTTCCTGCAAAACCGCTGTCAGCCACATTTCTCATCATAGGGGTTATTTCACCTTCAAACTTTTGTCCTGACTGGTAGCTGCGATAGCCTCCCATAAGATTTCTTGCTTTGAAGCCTTGCTGCTTTAAGATTCTTGCAGCAATATAGCCTCTAAGTCCTACTGCACAACTTGTTATATATTCTTTATTTCTGTCAAGTTCATTTAATCTGCTTCTGAGATTACCAAGAGGAATATGTATTGAATTTGGAATATATCCCATCTTCCTTTCAATATCCTCTCTTACATCTACAATTACAGTATTATTATCAAAATCCTTTATTTCTTCTATTCTTGCAACCTCCACCAAGCCATCTAACTGGTTTGTAGCTGTGTACCCTGCCATATTTACAGGATCTTTTGCTGAGGAATATGGTGGTGCATAGGCAAGTTCAAGTTCTGTAAGATCATATACAGTCGCACCAAACCTAATTGCGGTGGCAAGTACATCTATACGCTTATCCACTCCATCATAGCCTACTATCTGCGCTCCAAGCACCTTGCCCTTTAAGTCGAAAATAAGCTTGATTGACATAGTAGCTGCATCAGGATAATAACCTGCGTGTGAATTAGGATGTACTACTGTAATTCTGTAATCCTTTTTATATTCTTTTCCTTCTCTGTTTAATGTCTTTTCATTAGCTCCCGTACTTGCTACAGTAAGGTCAAATACCTTAGCTACACTTGTACCCTGGGTACCCTTGTAAGTGGTCTTTATCTCACCCGCTATGGTATCTGCCACTATTCTTCCCTGTTTATTAGCAGGTCCTGCAAGCGGAACCATGGTTCTTGTTCCCATTACAAAGTCATCTGTTTCAACTATATCTCCTACCGCATATATATTAGGCTCAGAAGTCCTCATATATTCATCAACTATAACTCCACCTCTGGCATTTAACTTAAGTCCTGCTTCCTTTGCAAGTTCGCTGTTTGCCCTGATTCCGATAGAAAGTATTACTATATCTGCATTTACTTCACGTCCATCCTCAAGTACAACCTTTGAGCCTGACGGACTATGGGTAATCTTACTCACACCATTTTCAAGTACAAGCAAAATGCCCTTTTCAGCCATATGGCGATGAACTATATTTGCCATATCCTTATCAAGCGGTGCCATTACCTGATCGGCTTTTTCAACCACTGTCACAGCTAAGCCCTTATGTGCAAGATTTTCAGCCATTTCAAGTCCTATAAAACCACCGCCTATTACGGCTGCTGTTTTAGGAGATTTTTCTTTTACATAATTATAAATTTTATCCGTATCAGGAATATTCCAAAGTGTAAATACGTTTTCTCCGTCAAAGCCCTCTATATTAGGCTTAATCGGTCTTGAGCCTGTAGATATTATAAGCTCATCATAAGAAAGCTCATATTCTCTATTTTCTTTTAAATCCCTTACTTTGACAGTTTTCTTGTCTTTATCTATTGAAACCGCTTCATTTAATACTCTTACATCAATGTTATATTTAGCACTGATTGCTTCGGGTGTAGATACGAACAATGCATCTCTTGACTTGATAACTCCACCTATATAATAAGGGAGTCCACAGTTTGCAAAAGAAACATATTCTCCCTTTTCAAGCATAATTATTTCACTCGTTTCATCAAGTCTTCTAAGTCTGGCTACTGCTGTAGCACCACCTGCCACACCGCCTATTACCACAATTTTCTTACTCATCTTTTCCCTCCGTAAAAAATGTTTTTACAAGCCTTATAATATTTTCATCAACCAAGCTGTAATAGCTCTCTGTTCCCTGCTTTCTTACAGTAACTATCCCTAAGTCTTTTAGTTTTGACAAATGTTGTGATATGCCTGACTGGGATACATCCATACAGCCCGTAAAATAACTTACATTACATTCACCATTAATGTATAGTTTCTTTACTATACAGAGTCTTGCAGGATGCGAAACTGCTTTTAACCGTTCTGCAAGGTTTACAACATAAAGTTCATCATCATTTAAGTTGTTCATTTTAATATTTTTCCATAATATCACCTTATTTAACTTTCGGGGTTTATCATCATTATACCCAATAATTTGAGTTATATTATTATATTCAAATATTATAATATAATAATTATATAATATTGTCAATAACGATTTTACTAATCGTTTAATCTAAGAAATTTCCCATTGAATTAATAAAATTTCCCCTATGCCAAAGTTTTTCGACATAGAGGAAAATATTTATAAATCTAATTATTCATTTTTTTATACAATCTTATTAAAATATCCGTCAAAGAGAAACTTTTCAGGATGAGCTTTTATGTATTTAATTTCATATTCACCACCGTATTCATATACTTTATACACCAATTTATCTGCCTCATCCAAAAACTCTTCAAAGTTTTCATCAAGCTCTTCCATTGCGTTCCAGCGTTCTTCTCTGTCAAAAGGAATTTTGCCACCGAATAAATCTATAACCTTCTGAAAATTATCAGCAAGTTCATTCATTTCAAATAATCTGATTCCATTTAGGGCATCCTCCCAAACTATTCCTGTAGAATTATCTAAAAACTGAAAATGTCCTCCGTTGTTTACTTCCATAAAATACCAGGATACTGCATTAAGGTATCGTTGCTCTAGGGTAAGACTTTCTGCCGATTTTAGATAATCTTCGTATGTGCCGTAAATATCGATTGTCCAGTATACAGGATCTAAAATATCCCAGATATCTTCAATATTTTTAACATCCTCTGCAGTAATTTTCTTATATGTTTTTTTATTCCCCGAACTGCTAAGTTCCACATCTGTAAGCTTAGCGATATATTCCGAATAGTGTTTGTAAATGAGAGGAAATTTCTCTTTGTTAGCTTCAAGTATACTCTTAAATCCATGAAAATCCACAATTTCAATACACCAATCGACAACCTTATCATCCTTAGCAAGTTCAATAGCTTTTTCAAGCATTACAAGTGAATTTAAGCTTTCCTTTTCTGCATTATATTTATGATTTGATGATAACTCTGAATAAGAATATCCATAGCGGTAATACCATGAGGCATCTCTTTCTTCCACAGGAATCATATCCATTACCTTCATAGCTTCTTCTATCTGTTCATTATTGTTGTAGGCTCTGGCAAGCATTCCCTTTAGCCTGTTATTTAGATTTTCCACACCGGTAAAGGTGAGAAATTCTATAACACTTTCAGAATCATTTTCATCATTTAAATTAGTAATAACTTTTTCCTTTATCTCATCACTGTATTCTACAAATTCTTCCTTTGTAATATCTTGCGGAGCAATGGTCAGCCCTCTTATAAATTCTTCAAAATTATCTGCAAGATAATCAATACTGTAATCATCCTCCTGATTTATCATTACCACTTTAGGCTCTCCAGCTTTGCCACACTCCCTGTAATCAAGGAAGACCATATTATGACCGGCAGAGATAGTGTCAGCTACCGCAACTCCTATACCCGGATATCCCCACTCATTTAACCAAAGCTCATTACCGATTTCACCGCAAAGTGAATTCATTTTTTCTTTATCTGTACCATAAATTCCTGTAATATAGACCGAGGTTTCATCATTTCTAAATAATGTGGCAAACGGAGTTCCTCCATTATGTCTTTTGACAAGCTCTATGTATGACTGCGGCAGCTTATAGCCAAGTTCATCTTCAATTTCCTTTATTTCATCATCTGTAGGCTCTTTCCCAACATATCCTTTAAGAGAATAATCATCATCATCCCAAAAATTACTCCAGTCAAAATTTTCAAACGGTTTCATAGGTATCTCCCTTTCAGTTGGTAAGTTATTTATTTTAAGTACCTTGTCGCAATATATTAAGATATTCCTCATAAGCAAATGTACGATTTCTACTAGCATTCTCTGTTTTAACAAGAATGCCTGCCTCAACAAGACGTTTGACTGCTGATGAAACTGTATTAAATGATTTATCAAGGACTTCTGCTGTTTTTCCAATATCTATTATAGGATTTGATTCTAAATACCTGAATACCTGAATGGTATTTTTATATGCACGCCCCATATTTTCAACAATTTTTTCATTTTTACTACTAAGCTTGTTAAGTTCATCTATTGTGTATATGGCATTTTGTGCAGATTCATCAATAGCCATAAGAAAAAAATTTAATCCATTGTTCATAATTTCCCTTACTTCTAACTTCTGTCATTCTGTCATAATATTCAATACGATTTTTCTTTAAAAAATACGAAATATAAAGTGCCGGTGTCGTAAGTGTCTTTTTCTCCATCAAAAAAAGCGTTATTAATAGTCTTCCTATTCTACCATTTCCATCGAGAAAAGGATGTATTGTTTCAAACTGATAATGAATAAGAGCTGCCCTTATTAAGGCACCAAGAATATCATCTTCATTCATATATTTTTCTAAATCTGACATAGCCTCTATCATATCATCCTGATGCGGTGGAATATATCTGGCATTTTTTAATGTACTTCCATTCCCTCCAATCCAATTCTGAGAATGCCTAAATTCTCCCGGACTTTTTTCCTGACCACGTACTCCATCCATCAATACTGCATGTGCTTCTTTTATTAATCGATTACAAAGTGGCAGACTATTTAGTCTTTTTATCGCATATTCTGTAGCTTTGACATAATTTACAACGTCTACAACATTCCTATTTGTATTGTATGTTATCATAGGATCAAATACGTCCTCAAGTGTTGCCTGTGTTCCTTCAATTTGAGAAGACATAAGTGCTTCTTTTCTTACATACATCGAAATAAAAAGTTCCATATTAGGAATTGTTTTAGCGATGCTTTCAAGTGATGCGATTGAATTATTAGCTTTAACTAACATTTTTATCATATCACTATCAATTTCTATAGCCGGATCCGGTGGTAACGGCGCCGGAACAAATGACATATATTCAGCTTCTCCCGAAAAATTTGTTCTATATTTTCCTGCACGATTTTTCATGGTTACACCTCAAATAAAATTGAAATACTACTCTGATTTTAACTTCCTTATTTCAATTTGTCAACCGAAATTGAAATAAGAACCATTTTCCCCTTTCCTTATTTCAATTTCATCCCTATACCTATGCTTTTTTTCCCTTACAATAAAAACACTAAACAGCTAGTTCTACCTCAATGTATGTCTCATTTCCTAAATGATAAATGTCTTTAGTTCTAAAAGTATACACTTGTAATACTCTATATAAACTTGTTATAATCATTCCAAGCATAATTTATCCTGAATTCAGTATACAGGAAATCGGTGATATTATGTATTTATTCAGATGGCATTATGATATTAAACCGAGTCTTACAGCCTGTTGTAATTGATGGCAATATCATAACCGCAGCAGGAAGCGAAAGCAGAAAATTTGCCATAGCTGTAGCAAGAAAATTAGGCTTTGAATGCTCAGATAATGCCGTAACCGAATTAAATGATAATTATACAGACGAGGATTTTATACATCGTTTACCACCTGAGGAATTTGAAGACGCAAAAAAGCATTTCGCATTTTTATTTAACCAAGGCTCTTAAACTATAAGCTCTTTGATTATCAGTTTAATCTTATCTGTCGGATTGGACCATAATTTTATATTCCACTCCGACAGATTTGATGTTTTCAACCCGATGGATTCGGCATTTTCAATCCTATGGATTCAGCAATTTAATAATTTCTTTTACCTTTGGCACTCTTCCGCTTATAATAATCTTTCCATCCACCATAACCGAGGGAGTAGTCATAACTCCCAGTCTGACTATGTCCATTAAATCTTCCACCTTATCTATACTTGCTTCTAATCCCAGCTCTTTTACAGCTAAGCAGGTATTCTCATATAACTTGTCACATTTTTCACAACCTTCACCTATTACTTTAATTTCCATAATTACCTCAATTCCTTAACCTCATCGGTTTATCAACTATTTCCTTCCAGGCTTTGTCAATCGTGCGGATTATCTGTGGACCTGTTTTAGATAAAAAAACAAGTTCTGAGATTTCACGCTCCGAAGTTAATTTATAGTCAATCAGCTCCTCCACAACATCTACCTGCTGCCATCCATCTTCTAACTTAAAAAACCCTTTTATTCTGTAACAATCCGGAAGCACCTTTTTAAGAAACTTTGTCAGAATTTCTTTTGACAGTATTTCTCCGGTTTCTAACGATATAGTTTTAGGCTTATTATCTACCGTATTTAAACTGTCTTCAAATTCAGCCCATTTTAATAAGGTTAGATCTTCACTTAAAAACGATAAATCTATCTTTCCATAAGAAGCTGTGCTTATCATGCATATAGGATTAACCCCTCGAACAATGTTTTTCACTTCTTCAAGTTCAGATAAGTCAAGCAAATCCACCTTATTAATTACTGCCAAGTTACAATGGGCAAGCTGCCTATCAACTGTTTCAACATCTTTAACCTGGTTTGGGAAATTCACTCCATCAATAAGACAGATTACCCCTTTAAAAATATAGCTGTCTCCCGCCATTATACTCACAGCATTAAGGATTTCCTCAATATTGGAAGGATCTGCAAGCCCTGAACTTTCCACGAAAACATAATCCAAGTCTTTCTTACTCATTTCTGCCAGTGCCTGTACAAATGACAGTTTCAGGCAGGAGCAGAAGATAGATCCTCTGCTTATTTCAGTCATTTCTATACCGTTACGTCTTACAATTTCTCCGTCTACATTTATTTTACCAAATTCGTTCTGAATAATTCCAATTTTTTTATCCTTGATATTATCCAAAATGTTTAACAGAAATGAGGTCTTCCCTGCCCCTAAAAATCCTGTGAGCACATATAACTCTTTCTTTTCCATAAGTTTCTCCTAAAAATATACGCTTATAAAATTAAAGATATATCCGGCTATAATAATTCCTACAACACAAATACCTATGAACAAACCCAGTAATCTTGGCTTAAGTGCCTTTCTTAACATTACCAAAGATGGGAGAGACAAGGTTGTAACTGCCATCATAAATGATAAAACCGTACCAAGCTCCGCTCCCTTAGCATATAGAGCCTCTGCAACAGGTATCGTTCCAAATATATCCGCATACATCGGTGTTCCGACCAGTACAGCTAAAATTATCGAAAATATATTCTTACTTCCAAGCACTGTTTCAATAAAATACTCCGGTATCCAATTATGAATAACGGCACCTATTCCAACCCCTGCTAAAATATAAGGAAATACTTTTTTAAGAGTAGATGTAACCTGCTCTGATGCATACTTAAGTCTGTCTGATTTTGTAAGCTTTAGGCTTTGAACATTTACACTTCCTGCCTTTTTAATATATTCTTCAATATAGTCTTCCATCTTCATTTTATCTATAACCGTACCGCCCACTACAGCTATAATTAATCCCAATATAACATAAATAGCCGCAATCTTTGCCCCAAATATACTCATCAGTAAAATAAGTGAACCAAGATCGACCATCGGTGAGGATATAAGAAATGAAAATGTTACTCCTATCGGTAAGCCTGCACTTGTAAAACCGATAAATAAAGGTATGGATGAGCAGGAGCAAAACGGAGTAACCGTTCCGAGCAGGGCTGCTGTTATATTCGCACCGATCCCTTTAAATTTCCCAAGTATCTGCCTGCTTCGCTCCGGCGGAAAATAGCTCTGAATATAGGAAATCACATAAATCAGTACACAAAGTAATACTATAATTTTAATCGTGTCATATAAGAAGAATTGAATGCTTCCTCCCATTCTGCTCCCTACATCAATCCCTATTTTCCCCAAACTGTTACCGATTAATTCATTCAACCATTTCATTCCCAAAATTTGATTTTGAAAAAATTCCCATAGGGTTTTCATAATGTTAATATCACCCTCCAAGTATAGTCTGCATACTGTAAATATACAGTTCAAATTTAAGCTCAATACTTATCAACTATTTTCTCAACCGGGCTTGGCCTGTAGTTTTTATAATTCATAAATTTCACCTTATAAACTATTATATTCCAATCCGATATATTTGGCAATTTCAATCCGACATATTTGGCAATTACAATCCGACACATTTGGTATTTTTAATCCGACATATTTGGTATTTTCAATCCGATGAATTCAGCATTTCCAATCCGATGAATTCAGCATTTCCAATCCGATGAATTCAGCATTTCCAATCCGATGAATTCAGCATTTCCAATCCGATGAATTCAGCATTTCCAATCCGATGAATTCAGCATTTCCAATCCGATGGATTCAGCATTTTCAATCCGATGGATTCAGCATTTTCAATCCGACAGATTACTCTTCCACCTTTACTATCTTATACAGCACTGTTCCCACTATAAGCAAAATCACTCCAAACAGCAGAGAAAGTGTTGTAAAAACAGTACTACCTCTCTCAGAGGGAATAAAAATCCCGCCAAGAATAAAAAATATACTGATGATAAGAGTATATATGCCGATTATCCTATATGCCTCCCTATTCACTCTCTCCACCTCCTGCCAGTATCATATTTCTATAAGCTCCGGTAACTTTAACAAGCTCTTCATGTCTTCCTTCCTGTATAATCCGTCCTTTATCAAGCACCAGAATTTTATCAGCCTTCTTTATTGTATTTAACCTGTGTGCTATAACTATAGTTGTCTTTCCTTTACAAAGTTCCGACAATGCCGCCTGTATATGACTTTCATTATCCGCATCTATGCTTGCAGTTGCCTCATCAAGGATAATAACCGGCGAATTCTTTAAGATACATCTTGCTATTGATATCCTCTGTGCCTCTCCTCCTGACAGGGTAGCACCGCCGCTTCCCACAAAGGTATCAAATCCATAAGGAAGTTTCATGATAAAATCATAGCACCTTGCCTTTCTTGCCGCCTCATATACACTCTCTTTGTCCACCGAAGACAGTCCCATAGCAATATTGTTATAAACTGTATCTTCAAAAAGATAAACCTTTTGAAATACCATACTTATCTGTTCCATCAGCCCATCTAAAGGCAGTGAGCGGATATCTTTTCCCCTGAAAGAAATCTCACCTTCCTTTATATCCCAAAATCTTGCTAAAAGACTTGCTATCGTAGTCTTTCCGCTTCCGGAAGCTCCCACAAGGGCTAAGGTTTCACCTTTTCTAACCGAAAATGATATACCTTTAAGCACCTGTTCATTTCCGTAAGAAAAACTTACATTATTAAATGCCAGCTCATTTTCAAATTCAGAAGGTATGTCAGTCTTACCGGTATCTTCTATCTCTTTTTCATCCATTATCTTTTTAAGCTTATTCAGACCGATTTCCATAATGGTAAACTGTGTCATTTGCTGGTAGTAATGCTCTATTGAAGCAAATATGCCGAAAGAAAAGAGTAATACTCCGATAAATTCCACAGGTCTTAAGGTATTTTCTCCGAAAAGATATGCCGATACAAGGAGAATATCCCCTGCACCAAGACAGTAAATCATAAGCAGCCCTCTTTCAAAGGGAACATGATTTTTCTCAAAACTAAGACTTTCTTTCGCCACATCCGCAAAGCTTTTTCTTATTTCTTTAGCACTCTCACCAGTCATATTAAAACTCTTTATCACATCTATTCCCTGTGCATATTCAAGCACCGAAGAAGTCATTTTCTTTATGCTTTCCTGTCTGCCACGTGAACTTTCCATACTTTCCTTTTTCATAGGAATTGCAACAAGCACCGCTATCACTTCTGTTATAAGGGCTGCCAGACCTATGAGTGGATTTAATATAAACAGAAAAACCGTAAGAATAAGCTGTGAAAATATATTGCTCACACTCTCACCTATAGCCTGCATACTCAATTCTTCTATAAACACCATGTCATTTGAAAGTACTGTGCTTATTTCTCCTATATTCCCCTCCGTAAAATACCCCATAGGAAGCTTTCTTAAATGGTTACCAAGCTCTATCCTCTTGTCTGCAAACAAATCGTAACCTGCCATTGCCTGATATTTATTTAACAATGCCGTAAACACAGACTGCAAGCCTAAAAACAAGAAAAGTATGGCAGCGGAAATTATACAGGTAGAAATATCCGCTCTTTTTTCCATAAGTTCATTTATCAAAAACAGAGCCACCAGATACGGAGCTTTGGCACAAAAACTTTTTAAAAATGCAAATATATAAGAAATACGGATGCGTATGGCATACTTTCCGGTATATTTCACTATTTTCTGAATTAAGCCTATCATTCTGCCACACCTTCCTTTCTTATAAGGCTCCACTGTTCTGCTTCTTCTGAGGCTTTCCAGAGTTTTCCATATATTTCACATCTTTGTATCAGCTCATTATGCTTTCCCGTATCAGCTATTCTTCCCTTATCAAGCACAACTATCTTATCAGCGTCCTTCACATTTCTTAACTTATGTGCTATTGCAATTACAGTCTTGTCTTTCATAAGTTCTTTTACAGCTTTTTGCATTTTTTTCTCATTTTCGGGATCGATAAAGGCTGTTGCTTCATCAAGCACAAGTACGGGTGCATCTTTTAATATCGCTCTTGCAAAGGCTATTCTCTGCTTTTGTCCTCCCGAAAGACGGTTGCCTGCCTCTCCTGCCATAGCTTCATAGCCGCCTTCAAGTTCTGATATAAACTCCTCACACTCAGCCTTTCTTGCTGCCTCTTTTACTTCTTCATCAGTTGCGGCAGGTTTTCCTACCCTTATATTCTCCAAAAATGCTTTTATTAAATAAAAAGAGATTTTGTGAAACAAAGGATATTTCATTATTAAGTGCTTCAAGGCTTAAACCCGTTAATTTCTGTCCTCCAAGGGTAATGCTTCCTGATGATACATCATAATAATGCACCAGAAGTTTCGCAAGTGTACTCTTTCCGCTGCCGCTTTCTCCTACAAGAGCCACAGTTTCTCCTGTCTTTATATCGAGCGAAATTCCTTTAATTATCTCATCATTCTTATATGAAAAAAATGGATATCATCGAATGAAATATCGTGATTTTTCAGCATTAAATTCTTCTTTTCCTTCTTTAAGCGGAGGAAAATCAAGTGTCTTCTCAATAGCCTGTATCTTATAGTTTACCTGTGGCAACGCCCCTGATAAATCTCATACAGTTAAGAAGGAGGGGCATTGTTCCAAAAGCTTATACACAGAGCAAGTATGTATTCTGACAATTCCAGATAGCCTGTTACAATTAAAATTCCTCATAGTGGTATAGAATACAATGTTATCTGCGAAAAAGAAGCTTCCGTAAGCTGCCATCCATGGAAAGCATACCTTGTACCAGTCAAGTGCATAATTATGATAGCTCTTTACATGGCCTTCATACTTTTCACTATGGTTATCCTGTCTGTTAAATATTCTCACAGCTTCCATACCGTTTACATATTCGATAATCGCATTATTAAGCCGTTTTGCGGCTGCAAAATAATTGCCCATCCGGCTCATACCTATCTTCATAACCTGTCTGGAAGCACTTATTCCAAAGAAAATCATAAATAAGGTAACAAGGGCAAGCAGCCAGTTTACTGTAATAAGTGCAAAAAACATAACCGCAAATACAATTAAATTAGATATTCCTTCCGGTATCATATGGGCAAGCAGAAGCTCAACCGATTCCACATCTTCCGAAAACAGCTTCTTTATAGCTCCGCTTCCTTTGTCAATTATACTTCCAAGCGGCTGTTTCTCAAGTTTTTCCTGCAAAGAACAACGCAGGTTTTCAAGTGTGTGATAGGCTGAATGGTGTGAGAGTTGCAAGCCGAATATATAAAGCACCGTATAAATCAGCTTGTATGCAGTTATTAAGATTATGCTGCCACCGATTGTGGTTAAATTTACAGTTTTCCCCGAAAGTGTAGCATCTATTATTTTCCATACTTCAAAATAAGGCATTATACTTGCCATTGCCGCTAAAACCAGTACAAAAACAGAGGCTATGGTCACCTTTTTATAATTTCCCATATACTGGAAAATCTTTGTAAACATGCCTATTTTTTCACGCTTTTTACTTACATTTATATCTCCTTCTGAAAGAAAATAGGTCTTTAATCTCTCTGCACCATCTTCATTAAGCGGATAAAAACTCTGTATCCTGCCATTTTCCATATACAGTACATGGGTACAGCACTCAAGTATAAGTTCAGGATCATGGGTTACTATTATATTGACAGACGTTTTTTCCCTGGTTTCATTTAAAAGTCTGCCGAAGTTCTCCATTCCGCCCCTGTCAAGTCCGCTGGTTGGCTCGTCATAAAACAGTATGTCCTTTTTTGCACAGATGGCACTTGCTATAGCCACCCTCTGTTTCTGTCCGCCTGAAAGCGAAGCCGGATGTCTGTCTGCAAGCTCCTCTATCCCAAGTAAAGCGAGCACCTGCCTTGTTTCTTCTTCCGTTATATCTGACTGCATACGCACTTCTTCCATTACAGAGTCTGAAAAAAGCTGTCTGTTCACGTCCTGCATTACCAAAAAGCTCTTTTTTACCCTCTCTTTGGCATTAAGATACTTCCCTTCAAATCCTATGCTTCCATCAGCAGGTATCAGCCCACAAAGTGCCTCTGAAAGTGTGCTTTTACCACAGCCATTATCCCCTATAAGTGCCACTACACTGCACTTAGGCACAGAAAACCTGTCTATATCAAGTATCTGATTGCCGCCTCTGCCACAGGTAAGATCTATTACATCTACGGCTGTAGTCTTATCAGTCTGTTCACTGTAAACTTTTCCTATATTATTTAATCTGGTTAAATCAGGCAGTCTTAAACCCTTTTCTTTTAATTCTTCATCAGAAAAATCAGCTACTTCTTTAGCTGTATATGAGCCTGTCATCCTACCATCATCCATATAAATAAATCTGTCCGCAAGTCCTAAGAGATAAAATATTCTATGCTCTGATACTACTACAGTCTTGCCGGATGCTTTTATCTTCGTTAATATATCCCTAAGTCTTTTAATAGCCTTCTTGTCAAGGTTTGAAGACGGCTCATCAAAAACATACACCTCAGGTGCTGCCGTATAAGCGCTTCCTACAGCAATCTGCTGTTTTTCACCGCCTGAGAGTTCAAAGATATTTCTATTCATAAGTGCTTCTATCTGCATATCATTTTTGGTCTTTTCAAGCCGTTCCCTTATTATTTCCCTGTCAAGATTTTGATTTTCACAGCCAAAAACCAGTTCTCCTGTACTGTCCACATTGAAAAACTGGCTCTTAGGATTTTGAAAAACACTGCCTACATAATGTGAAGTAACCGAAAGCGGTACTTCATTTACGCAAACATCCTCTACCAAAACCCTGCCTTCAAGCTCTCCCTGATAAAAATGCGGAGCAAGCCCATTGATAAGCCTTGTTAAGGTAGTTTTGCCACAACCGCTTCTGCCGCATAAGACAACAAATTCACCCTTTTTAATCTCAAAATCAATATTGTCTACCCCTTCTCCCGTTCCATGCTCTCCGCCATAATGAAAGCTTACATTTTCAAACTTTATCATAGACTTATTTTCCTTTTCCAATCCTTGTAAAAATATTCATAATCGGCACACGCTTTACATAAACGGCTATTTACACATATTTTTATACTTTTGACACTTGCTAATACAGGATTGCTTCAGCTTTGCTTCTCGCAATCCTTGCAAAAATATTCGTAATCCGCTCATTTTTTTACAAAAATGGCTACTTACTCATATTTTTTGCGTGTCAAAAGATAATAAATTCTTTTGCAAGCAAGCTTGCACAGAATTTTTATACTTTTGCCACTTGTATTATGTATATTAAAAGTCCTGTGAATACTGCCATAATCAGATAATCCATAACTCCGAGCTTTACCTTTTCAAAAGACGAACGCTCTCCCTCACTCTCTATGCCTCTTGCAAGAGCAGCGGCAGCCATCTCTTCCATTACCGATATACAGGAAAAAAGAAGCGGTATAAGCACATATTCAATGGTTTTAAGCGGAGATTTTATTATATCCACTGGCTCCATTGATATTCCTCTAAATGCCATTGCCTTTCTTATTCCGTTCCATTCATCCGACACAGAAGGTACAAATCTGAATACTACCGCAAGTGGGATTATTACTTTTAATGGCAGATGCATAGCCCTAAAAGCCGCCATAAACTGACTTATCCTTGTTGTCCTCATAACCAGTACAAAGGAGAGCATTACCGGAAAAGAAAAGATAACTATACCACTTAATGACATACAAAGCATACCAAGAATACCCGAACCGTTCAGATTTATACCCATCATATATCTGAAATATATAACAACTGCAGCATGGCATAAGCCTTTAGGGCAAATAGTTTTTCTCCACATAAAGCAAGCACGGTACATAAGACCGTGCCATAAATCATTGACGGAACAGGTTTATAACAGTTAAGACTGACTGTTCCGCTAATTAAAAAGATAAATAGTTTTGTTCTCGGATCAAGCCTTATCAGGGCTTTCCTATCATCACCATACACATAGGTATTCATTAAACAATTCCTGCTTTCTCAAAATGCTTTTTGATAAGTTTGTTTGCTATAAATGCTCCTAAGATTCCTCCGATAACAGCAAAGCCTATTATTCCAAAATATATTCCGTCAGGTAAAAGTTTCATAAGAGCCTCTGTATGCTCCTTTCCCTGATACTGCTCCGAAATTGCAAAGAATTTATCTCTGGCAAAAAACAGCATTGAAAACGGGCAGGACATATTAAGGTTAAATACTACAAATGATAAAAGATACATCTTTTTTGACTTATATTTTCCTAAGAGCAATACAAGTTCAGCTAAAAGAGAGGTACATATTGCCATTATAAGTCCCGGCATATTGCTTGCGCAGGCAATAAGTGCAAAAAGTATACCCATAATTAAAGCTGCACCAAACCTTTTCACCTTTAACACACTTAACATATATACAGTTCCACATACTGCTCCTACTGTTATCGGAGATATTACATAAAGAATAGGTACTATGCCTGATCCCATAACTATAACCAGCATAAGTACAATGTAAATTGCTGCAAATGCTCCGGCATACATAAGGTCTTTTGCCGTCATCTTCTGACTGTCATTAGTTACAACATTGTTTAATTCTTTTCTTGCCATTTTTTTATTCCTCTTTCTTTTTATATTAAAATTATTCACTTACTATTTGTATGAATAATTTTAGTTTCTTTTTTCTTCCATAAGACTTAACATTCCATTTCTAAAAACTGCTCCTACATCCTTCATCATTCTGAAAACCTGCTCCCTGTCTTTGCCTTCAACAATAATTTTTGCCATTGTCTCAGAATAACTTCTCATAAGAAGTTCGAAAGTATCAGTCTCAAGTCCATGTATCATAACTCCCGCTGATCTGGCTCTTTCTACACCCAGAGTTATAAGTTCTCTATTTATCTCACCAACGGAAGCAAAAAATCTCTCATATTTTGTCCCAGCAGAACATTTTATAAGCAGAATCATTTCCTCCTTATGCGAATATATATAATCAGCTATCTCAGGAAGCTGTTCATAGTAGCATCCCATAATTTCGAAAACCATACGCTCAGGTGGCAGATTTTTTATCTTTTCATTCATACTGTCCATAATTTTTTTAAATCCTCTTGCAGTCTCATCAGTAAGCGCATAAAAGAGGTCTTCCTTATTCTTGTAGTAACCGTAAAATGCTCCAAGTGTGTATCCTGCATTCTTCACAATAGTCCTCAAAGGTGCGCTCTTAAAGCCTTTTTCAAGGAACATCCTCCTTCCGCTTTCAAGGATTAATTCCTGCGTAGATTTTGTTTTCATTTTGATATCCTTTCTCAATATAGCTTAGATATATTTTAGTTAGTGTGAGCTAATTTGTCAATAGTTTAGTCCAAATTATTTGCTTATCCGCCACAATACAGCATTAGAAGAAATTTCCTATAAAAAAAATATCCCTTTCTACCACTTATATAGTAAAAGGATATATAAAATTTATTTGTAAGGTATAGCTATATTAAATTGTTATTCCAAGCCTTCCGGTGGTTCTTCTCCTGCATGGGCTATTTTTAATACCACTCTGTTTTTTCCATCTCTCTTAGCCTGATATAGGGAGACATCTGCCCATCTCATGACAAAAGACTTTTTCAACTTCTCTGAGCCATCGGAATACGATATTCCTATACTGATTGAGAGCCTTTTTAAAGGTGCTTTTTCATTCTCAATTCCTTGAGAAAATACATCTTCTCTAATCTTATTTCCTAAAAGTATACTTTCTTTTTCATCTAATCCCAAACAGGCTGCAACAAATTCTTCTCCACCAAATCTCGCTGAAATCCCTCCTGCATCAATAAAATGCTTCCGAATAATGGCAGCAACAGTTTTTAATGCATTATCTCCCTGTAAATGCCCATATGTGTCGTTGTATAGCTTAAAATTATCAATATCAAACATAAACAGGCTTAATGAGAGCCCTTCTTCTCTTGATTTTTTTAAATATCCTAAAATTTTCTTTTCAAAATCCCTGCGGTTTGATATCTGGGTCAAACCATCTAAATAAGAAAGTGCTTCTAATTTCTGATTCACTTCCTCTAATTCATGCTGTGTCTTTCTATGATGATTTATCTCACACTCAAGAGCTTGCGACTTAAATGCATTATTTAATGCAATCGTCAAATACGGCATCAGCTGCTCTAAAAATTCTATATCTTCCGGTTTATAAACATTTGGATCACGATGTTGTATACTGCATACGCCAAGAACCTCATCCTCAAAGCTAAGAGGCAAAAATAATGCTGACCTGCAAAATGTATCTGATTTCTCCCTTTTCTTCTTTTCATATCTAACATTCTCATTAAAGTCATCAGTCTTAGTAAAAGTATTTGTCTTAAATGTTTCTACAAAAAATGAATATTTGTCCTCAAAATCCAAAATCATGCTATCCTTTAATTCCCCATCTTCATAATAGGCAATGGACTCAAGCCTGTTCAGACTACTATTTTTTTATCATAATAATAAAATTATTAAGCGGAATACTCTTTATCAGCCTGCTATAAACCGTTTTTATAATGTCTTGCACATCTAAGGAATATGTCAGCTTCTTTCCCAGTTCATTTACAACTTTCAATCTATGTAATGCAGATTCTGCAAGATTTTTTTATTTTTATTTGCTTCTTCCGCCATCAATTTAAGCTCATTATTTGTCTTTTTCAACACGGGAAATGTCTTCTTCAATGGAGCAATTTTTTTCTCTATAATTTTTAAAAAGAATTAACCTTATCTGATTTCAATTCTAACATCTCTTTTTTCAATATAATTAAAAGATTTTTTTCAAGCTGGAAAATGCTCTGTCCTTATCCCCATTTTTCAAAGTATTTAGAAAGATAATTATTTAATGAATAATTAAGATAAGGGTCTTTAGAGTCACCCCAGGTCTGAAGCAGAAGTAATTCCTTTTTATAAAAATCATAATCTATATTATGCTCAGCCATCATTTCACAGTACGCTTTTTAAAACAACAAATTTATTACACTGAATCCCCAATTAAATCCAATAATTTATAAAAAGTTTTTTTGAGCTTCTTCATAATCATTTTTGAGCAAAAAAAGATAGAAAAGCATTGCCACCTTATAGTTTAAAAATGCCTGCTGATTTGAATCTCTTTCAAAGTGTAGCTGCATAGACTTTAAGATATGGTTCTATCTCCTCATATTTTTCCTGTTTCATATAGCAATTGAACCTTGTTGGCGCTAAACAGAACCTTTTTCATCTCATAACGTGGTTCTTGTTCCTTAGTTTCTTCCAATTTCAGCAAAGCCCTGTTTAAGTAATCAAGTGCTGTATTAGCATCATTATGTACCATGTAAAGTTCTGAAATATAAAAATATACAATAGATGTAAGATTATTTAAATTGTATATTCTACTGTATTTCAGCACATTCATAAAACATTCCAATGCTTTCTCAGCAAAGTTCAAAAATTTATATGCTATTCCTAAGATATGATAGTTCAAGGTTAAGATTTTAGGTAAATCCAAGGCATATGCCCTTTCAATTAACTCTTCTCCCTTTTCAAGTGCCTCATTAGACTTTGGCTGACAAACAAATATAAATTGTCTTGCAGTTTGGACATGAATTCTAAATATAAAATCTTCTCTAAAACGTTTTGATTGTTCAAGTTCACAAACAAGCCCTTCTGATCCAAGAGCATTTGAAATTACACTTTCAATAAATTTATCATATAATTGTTCATTTGAAAGTTGTAAAACCTCATCTTTGTCCATGCATTGCCTCCTACGAAGAAAACTTTGTATATATTTTTTCATTATAACATTATTATCAACTTTTTTCCAGAATATTATATGCAATATCAAAACTTATATACAACTAAAATGTAGAATTTTACATTTTAGACAATGCAGGACATTATTGTTTATCATATATCTAATTCAGGCTCTCATACTCTTTCCTTATCAAAACAAGTGCCACCAGCAAAATAATAATATCATTCAAAGGAAGTGCAAGCCATACTCCAAGCACATTTCCACCAAGCAGATGTGGCAGTATCAGCACTAAAGGAACAACCAGCATAAGCTGTCTCAGTATTACCAAAAGTCCTGCTTTCTTTGCTTTTCCCAGCGATTGAAAATACGTAACAACCATAATTAACAGTCCGTATGTAGGGAAAATGCAATACATCAGTCTGAAATCCCTTAAACCGGCTGCAACGATATCTGTATCGGTAATAAATGCTGATAAAATCTGTGTCGGAAATATTTCAATAATAAGGAAAAATATACTTGCAAGGCAGGTAGAGCCTATAATAAATACATTTGTTAATCTTTTAACCCTAGTATAATCTTTTGCGCCGAAATTAGTACCTACAGCCGGCTGCATACCCTGGCTCATTCCCCATATAGGTACAAAAGCAAGCTGCATAACCCTTTGTGCGGCTCCCATAAGAGCAATCTGATTATCTCCTCCGAAACGCACTGCCGTATTATACACAACCGTCATTTGTACAAGCATCATTATCTGCATAAGCATTGCACTTGCACCTACAGAAAATATCTCAGGATTGAGTTCATTAGCAGGTTTTATTCCATGAAAGCGTACTACCGGACTCTTTTTAAGAAATATACCAAAGTTGCCATTGCCTGTACAAACTGTGATATAACAGTTGCTATTGCCACCGCCTGTGGTCCACGGGAAGGAAGTAATAAAATAAATACCGGATCTAAGATAATATTAAGAATCGCACCTGATGCCATTATCCCCATAGCAATTCCCATACGCCCCTCGGCACGAATAACCATATTTGCTCCCTGCATAAAGTTTACAAATATCGAGCCAAGATAAACCGTTCTAAGATAAACAACTCCCATTTCAAGGACTTCACCACTTGCACCTGAGAGGCTAAGAAATTTTGGCGCAAATATTATCCCTACAAGCATTACTAAAGATGAAAGTAAAATTACCAAAAATGCCAGATTCCCCATAATCTTGTCTATGGTTTCCTGATCCTTCTTGCCGACTGCTCTGGAAAGTACAGAACCAGAACCGATACCCACAAGTACGGCAATGGCATTGTTCACAAGAACAAAGGGGGAGGCTGCTGATACCGCACTCATAGCATCCGTGCCTACCATCTGACCTACATAGATTGAATCCACAAAGGCATAAAGCCCTACTATAAACTGCCCTAAAATTGCCGGAACACTTAGGCTTATCATCAGTTTCCAAGGATTTTCGGTAAGTAATTTATTTCGTACATCCATAATAAAAGTCCCCCTTTTTCATTTCCTATCTTGCTTTAAAACAAAAATCACATCTTTTACCACCCATGCCCAAGGTCTGGCTTCTGTCAAACCTTAGTTTATCTATGTTGCCAAACACAATATGATCGCACAGGCAAAATATCTCGCAGATTTCCGGACAGCCGAATGACTTACAGGTATCTGCCCAAAGACATTTTAGAACATCCATAGAGCACTCCCTTATATTATCCGACCTGATCTTACTTATCCAGATTTCATCCCCCTTCATTCCTGTTCTCATAAAAAAGCGGAATACTCTGAAAAAACCGGGGATAATAAACATAGTTTTTAAAATACTATGATACTTGCGGGCACGATAAAAAGAATAGTCTTTTACCAGTTCTTTTGCTTTTTCTTTGGATATTTCATTATCTGTGAATACCTGATATAGGGCTATATTGGGGAAAATATTGCTCTGTTGCCTTTTTCTTCGTTTTTTAGTCCATCCCTCCTGCTCGGATCTCCTGATAAGAGCCTTCATTTTTTCTTTATGTTGTGCTTCTATTCGTTCTAATAACTGTGCAGGTAACTTTCCTTTATAAAACTGTTTGTATTTCATAGTTTAACTTCACCTACCTTCCAGCCTATGGCTTCTTTGCGAATATTCACAAATTTCTTATAAATTCCCTCCTGTTTCATAAGTTCGCCATGAGTACCCTCTTCAGCTATCTGACCTTTATCCAAAACAAGAATCTTATCTACCCTTCTTACAGTATTAAGCCTGTGGGCTATCATAAGCAAAGTTTTGTTTTTGGTAAGCTCTTCTATTGCTTCCTGCAATTCCTGTTCATTTTCCGGATCTACGCTTGCAGTTGCTTCATCTAAGATGACTACAGGAGCATCCTTTAATATCGCCCTTGCTATTGAAATACGCTGTTTTTCTCCCCGAGAGGGTAGCTCCGTTTTCTCCTATTTTAGTCTGATACCCTTCGGGAAATGCTGAAATAAAATCGTGACAACAGGCTTTTTTAGCAGCCATAATCACTTCTTCCCCGGTTGCATCAGGTTTTCCGAAGCGTATATTATTTTCAATTGTATCTTCAAATAAATAAACCTGTTGGAAAACAATGGAAAAATTTTTCAAAAGACTGTCGCAGGTATAATCTTTGACATTTATACCACCGAGTAAAATCTCTCCCTTATCCACATCCCAAAATCTTGCAATCAGACTGCAAAGAGTTGTCTTACCTGAGCCGGAAGCTCCTACCAGTGCACAGCTTGTTCCCTGTGGTACAGAAAAACTTACATCTCTTATAACTTCATTTGTATTGTATGAAAATGAAATATTTTTTTAACTGTAATATCATAATTATCAGGGGTTTGTACCTCTCCCTTTTCATCTAAAAGCGGCATATCCGATATTTTTTCCAGTCTGTCAAGAGAAGCATCTACCATTCTTGCAACAGCCGCTGTGCTGCCTGCAAGCTCCACTGTGGAATAAATCATAAAACTTGCCACCAACAGCAGCAGGCATTTTTCAGCCTCTATTCTCCCATTAAACAAAAGATAAGGTGCTGCAACAACAATAGCTGCTCTTATAAACTTAAATACTGTTTGAAAAGCCGCTGCAAGAGAAGAAAAGACTTTCTCCAAAACTATATTTGCTTCCGCACTCTCATAAATCGCATTATCTACTGTTTTTCCTGCCCTTTCTCCAAGTCCGAAAGCCTTGACCACTGTCATTCCCTGAATATATTCCAAAATTCCTGTTACCAGCCCTGCCTGAGCTGCCTGTCTTCGAGGTGAATATTTTTCTCCTGCTTTCTGTGTTCGGGCGTAAATAATTAAAGACATCAAAAGCCCTGCTATCATAAGCAGACCAATTCTCCATTCATAGGTCAATAACCATATTCCGATAATAAAAGCATGTATAAATCCGCCGGCTACTGCTTCAAGTATGGTAACAGAGCTTGTTTCCAAATCACCCAGAGTTGTTGTAACCGCTGCTGTAATATCTCCCAAACGGTTGCTGCTAAAGTATCCCATAGGTGCACGTTTTAGCTTTTCACCGAGTTTCATTCTCCAGTCAGTACACATGGCAAAACTTCCCAATGTTCTTTTCACAGCAGAGAGATTTATAAAAATCATCTTTCCTAGGATACTTAATATCATAATCCCTAAGGATGTCCATATCACCTGATACGGCATTATCCCACCTGAAGATGCTTTTAATATTCCTGACAAAACTGTGATAATTGCCATAATAGGAAGCATTTCAAAAAAGGAGTTACACATATGAAAAATAAATGACAGAATAAGGTTTTTCTTTTCACTGCCCGAAAAGTCTAACAGCCGCTTAAACATTTTAATCATACGCTCTCCTCCTTCCTATCACTCGCACTTATATGTGCTTTCCATAGTTTATTGTAAAGTTCAGAATTTTCTAAAAGTTCTTTATGGACGCCTTCTGCTACAATCTTTCCATTATTCATTACAATTATTTTATCTGCAGTTGTAATAGTAGAAAGTCTGTGCGCAATTACTATAAGCGTCTTACCCGCAATAAGTTCCCCTATAGAGCGTTGGATAATTGCTTCATTTTCAGGATCCGTAAAAGCCGTTGCCTCGTCAAGCACGATAACCGGACTGTTCTTTAATATAGCCCTTGCTATGGCAATCCTCTGTTTTTCTCCGCCCGAAAGGTTGTTTCCTCCATCTCCGGCTACAGTATCATAGCCATTTGGAAGTGAAGTAATAAAGTCATGGCAGCTTGCCTTCTTTGCCGCCTTAACTATCTCTTCATCTGTTGCATCAGGCTTTCCGATACGTATATTTTCTTTTATAGATAAATGGAATAAATAATTATCCTGTGAAACATAGGCAATCTCCTTCATCACTTGTGACAAAGGAATATTTCTCACATCCTGTCCTCCAATTTTGACAGAACCTTCACTTGCTTCCCAGAATGAAGCTATCAGACGGGCTATGGTAGATTTCCCGGAGCCGGACGGACCGACAAAGGCAGTAATCCCATTTGTTACTGTCTTAAATGAGATATTATGTAATACTTCTGTATCTCCATAGGAAAATGAAACATCGGAAAATTCGATTTCATCATTTTTAAGCTTCACTTCCTCTTCGGGACGATTCATTTCTTCCATTTCCAGGAGTCCTGCAATTTCCTTTACGGTAGAATCCACCATTGCAAAACTGTCTGTGTAACGCAGAGCCTGTATAAGCGGAGCAATGAGTCCGAGAGAGAGAATTATACAGGATATAAAGTTTCCTGCCGTTATACTTCCATTTATGAAAAATAAACTCCCAAGTGGCAGTACTCCTAAGAGACTTGATGGAGCTATAGCAATTCCTGCCGCATAATAAGGATTTGTCTTTCGAAACCATTCTGATTTAGACGCTTCATTTCCCTTTATGGCATCCGTATATTTTTTATATGAGGTACTGCTTTGATTAAATGCCTTTATTACTTCAATTCCGCTAATATATTCTACTGTGGCGGCATCCATATTTTTGCCTGCAGTCAGAACTTTAGCATAACGCTTCTCATAGTCCTTCATCATTCCCATATAACAGATAAGTCCAAGAGGAAAGGTTGCAAATGAAATAATTGCCAGTCTCCAGTCCAGATAGAAGAAATAAATAAGCATTAGCACAGGTATAAGAATATTGGCTGTAAGTTCAGGTATCATATGGGCAAGCGGTAATTCCAATTTTTCTATTGTATCAACAAGCATAGTCTTGAATTTCCCTGAAGGAGTATCCAGTATAAATCCCATAGGTACATGGGCAAGCTTGGCTGTCAGATGTGTCCTGATATTTTTTAATACCATAAAAGCTGCCCTGTGAGAGCGTATTGTAGAAAATGTTGACAGATATAGCTGTCCAAGATAACCTGAGAGAGCGATTAATGCCATTAATAATATTCCCCCCATACTATACTCTCCCGCACATATCTGAATTATGGCTTTAGAAACAGCAAGATATGGGATAATTCCCGCAGCAGCTCCAAGTACAGCGAGAACAACCGAACTTATAAGCAGTTTCTTACAAGGCTTTGCAAACTCAAGCAGATATTGTATGGAATTTTTTTCATTGATATTTTTAAAATTCTTCATTTTTCTCCTCATTATTAGTCACTGCTAACTGATATATATTTTTTAAAACTTATAAAAGTCTTAAAGTCCATCTGTGCCTTCGATATTACACTATATTTCTCTCGATATACCATCGGTATATTCCACTGGTATATTATCATAAATTTGATTTTTTTAGTCAAGAAAAAAAGTTAGACATACCTTATTCAGAAAAGAATTCTATTTTGCATTTTTTTCAAATTTCTGCTAGAATCTTATTAGAGGCATTGTAGCAAATCCAATGAAAGAAAGGACTATAATGCCAAAAAGAAAAAAATTAGAGAACTTTCAAGCCTCTTAAACCCTATTGATGATTTTATGTTTTAAAAATATAGTTCTAAAGTTTCGGGGCTTATGGAACTGTTTTCCAAAGATGATGCTTATAATTTAAATGATTTTCCAGTCACAAGCAAAATTAAAGCCAGATTTAAATTAGATGATGAGGCAGGAAAGAGATGAATGAAATGTTAGAAAAGATTATAAGAGAAGAAAATTTTAGCTCTATAAAAAAATGCCTCCGGTTTCTTTCCAGAGGCATTCTCATAGGATATCATTAGTTTTGAGATAAATAGCCCAGACTCTCATAGCCTGCTAAACTTACTGCTCTATATTTACATCCTATTTCATAGTTTCTTAAAAACATTTATTTAACCAGTTCAAAAGACTTTATTATCGACCATACCACGTCGGTATCACAATCTGCGATTGTTTTTCCTGAAACCACAAATCGCATGCCATAATAGCTTCCTTCACCGAAAAAGCCGTTAAAATCAACAATGACTACCATATTTCCGCCATCCGAATCATCGTATTTTACGACCATGGTTTTTATAACCGTTTATGTCAGTCTCCTCCAAAGAATAGTTCTTATTTCCTGAGAATTCTGTTTCAAATTTATTTCTAAATTCCTCATAATTTGTATCTCCAAGCAAGGCATCCATCATGATACCGCCTTCTCCGTCTTTTCTTTTCAATTTTGTATAATCAGGATCATAGGTATATATATCTGATGGATATGAAACAAAAAAATTACCTCTGTCAGAATAATCAACTTTGGATAAAGCTCCGCCCGCTCCGGCAACCGACGATGCGTTTCCTGTTGATTGGCTTCCATTTTCCAATGATGTATTTCCGGCTGATGCACTGATATTTGCAGATAATGTCTTATCATCCGCCGTACTTTCGCTTACTCCTTTTGTACTTGATACCCCGGCAGTTTTCTCAGCCGAAGACTGCATATCATTCTTCTTTCCTCCACATCCGGCAAGTGATACCACCAACAACATCCCCAACATAAGACCAAATACTTTTTTCATTTTAACCCTTCCTTTCTCATAAAAATTGTAGAATCATAAATCTTCACAGTGAAAGTTATATTTTTGTAATTTTGCACATAAGCCTCTATGTCACCTTTCACCTTTGTCTATACAATATCATAAATCAAAAATTTTACCCTACCCAAATTGGTGGGTTTTTAAAATTTTTACAATTTTTTTATTTTTTTCTACAATCATTTCTACATACAAAAAGACAGCCACCAAGACTGCCTTAAATATACTTTCCTATTCTGTCATTTACTTAAATAAATTTCCTCTTGCGGCTGAAATTGCAAGCATAGTGCGATTGGCAAGCTTTGTCTTTGAAAGAAGATTTTTCACATGCCAGTTTATTGTGTTCTCTGTCGCACCTAACTTCTCCGCTATCTGCTTATTGCTGAGACCATTTACTATCTCTCTTAGTATAAGGACTTCGGTTTTTGTAAAATCCTTGTTACTGGCTGAACCTATCAGAACCTTCGGTGCAGCTTCCGGGAAAATATTCTCCCCTAGCATAGTAGCATCCATTACCTCAAGCAAATTCTCTTTTGAGGCATCCTTATACCACAGGCTATCCACTCCGGCGTCTTTTGCCCTTTTAAGACAGGTTTCATCAAGCATTGATGTAACAATAACTATCTTTATATTCGGGAATCTACTCTTGATTCCGGCTGCCGCCTCTATTCCGTCTAATGAACCGTTTACCGCAATATCCATAAGGATAAGGTCTATTTTTGTATCTGTACATACAGAAGCTGCAAGATCTGCTGCCGTTACTGATGTAACCAGTTCATAACTGTCTGAATATTTCACTATATTTTCCATATACTCACGATGGATTCTCTGATCTTCCACTATCATAACTTTTTTCATTCCGTTTTACCTCCTCCCTCAAAGATAACCGTAAGCTTAAATGCCGGTTCTGATATAATATTTAGTTTTCCTCCCTGATATTCTACACGGTTTTTAACATTTAAAAGTCCTCCGGACGGTATTATTTCTTTCCCTGGAATCATACCGTTATTTGATATGGAAAGAGTAAATTTCCCCTCATTCTCAGTAAAATCCACATAAAGTTCTGTAGCCTTTGCGTGCTGTACTGCATTTAGCAGGCAGGTGCGTATAGCGAGTATAAAAGTCTCGTAAATGTCACCGGCTTCAGGCGGCTCTCCCTGTGTGGTAAGCTTAATTCCAACTGCCTGAGCATCCATATACAAATCTTCCATGTCTCCCTGTCTGAAAATAGAAGCATCATTATCCCTGCGTATGGAAGCAACTGTTTTTTTCCATTTTAGTATTACTTCCTCTGCGGTTTTATCATTTTCTCCCTCAGTCATAAGTCTTCTGATCGCTGTCAGACCTTCACCCATCACATCGTGCCAGGCGGTTTTAATGGCAAGAGTTTCTTCTTCCTTTGCTAACTTACGGCTGTTTTCGGAGAGTTTTTTGATTTCCTCCTGCATTCTTTTAAGAGCTTCAGTCTGCTCCTCCAGTTCTTCTTTCAGTCTTAAAAGCTCTGTTACATCAAAAAAGCTTACTCTTTTATAGCACATTCCATCCCCTGTAATAAGGTCTGCTTCTTCGTATCTCCAGGCAGAACCGTCAGGAAAGCGGTAAATATCCTCTGTTTCTTTTAGTTCTTCATTCGTGTCAAGCATTTGCCTAAGTTCATCACGGTTTATTAAAGCTTTTCCTGATAAAATTTCCGACAGTTCAAGCATTTTATGGTTATAAAGAGTAAAGGGTACCATCTTCCCCGAAAAATGCAATGCCTGCAGGAATCTCATCAAGTGCCTGTTTAATCGATCTTCTGCTTATAGTTTTTCGCTCTGCTTCATAATCTGATTTTAGAAAAATAATCACATAAATTCCTGCAAAAATGGTAATTATCCATAAAAATACCACAGGAAGCGGCAAATGTACTGGCTTCCACTTATCAGTATTAAGCGGCGGAATATGATTTTCAAGCAGTTTGCAGTAAAGAATAAATATGATAGCTGAAATCAGAGCATTTATTACTTTATAAAATCTCTTTCGTCTTCCAATTATCAGGCGATATTCTAAAAAGAATAGTGATAAAGAGGTAATGAGTAAACATATTAATAATGCTATTCTCCCTATATAACTGTATTCATGAAACATCATAGTTCTTCACCTCCTTCTGTGGGAAGAGAAAAACTTATATTTAAAGAGCCATTATCACTATCCGCTAAAACATAAAATGGAAGACTTCCTTCCTTAAGGCGCCTGTTTGTGCCTACGCTTATAAATGCCGAAAGTCTCTTCTCTTCTTCATTTATACGCACAAAAACAGAACCAAAGTCATCAATACAGTTTTCTACAACTGTCTCAAAGATTTCATATAGCAGACATGCAGTACTCATACCAATTCTTTTATCTTCAGTAAGGTGAAAATCCAAAAAACAGTCTGCTCCTGTAAGTTCTATATTTCTAATAGATTCGTGAAAGCAGAGTTTAAGCTCGCATGAACTTATATTCCCGTATTTCTCCGCTGCAAAGACCAGATTTCCTCTTCGTTTTATAAAGGCACCTAAGACTGCTGCTTTAGCAAGCAGAGCTTTCTTTTTTTCTTTCTCTTTTTCCTTGGAATAAGCTTCAAGAAGATCGTCAAGTGCCTCATTTTGCTTCTTTGTCGCTTGCTGTGACAAAGAAAAAAGTCTGTTATTTTCCTGTGCCTTCTGTATTGCCAGTTTTGTATTGACATTTTCTCTGTCTAACTCATTCTTTGATGAAAGCTCGTTTCTATTGTCCTGAAGCCTTTTTATAAGCTTTGTAACCTTAGATGTATCTTCTTTCCAAACCGCCATCCCAGGATTAAGACGGTATGTTTTTAATATGGTGTTATGTTCCGAAATATCACTTTCAGCATAAGAAGGTATGATATAAGGTGCATATACTCCGGCAGTTACAAAACATGGTTTCCCCATGTCATCGGCTATAATCATCTCAAGATTAAGTGCACGAAACAGCTTTTCATAATCTGTATTGGCAGGTATCATGACTGTTGTTATACAGGAATCTAAAATAGCTATGAAAGCTAATGAAGTAAAAGAGGCCCAGTCGCTTGAAAAATATTCCCATATTCTGGGAAATATACGCTCCAAAAGAAAATAAATCACAATTACGGTGATTATAATAAAAGGTTTTACTACTGTGAACTTTCTGTTCGGAAGCTTCGCTCTGATTAGTATAAGAAATATAGCTATTGTAATAAGCAGAGTTATCCATATTAAAAATAATATAATACACAATTCCGTAACTATATTCCCAAACTGAAAACACTCCATTTTTCAAACCATAAAAGAAGTGATGCCCATCATTGGTAAGCACAAGCAGAATAAGTGTAATTGAAATACATAATACAGGGATAAGCAGTACTTTCGGTATCCTGTAATTCTCACCCCTTCTTGTATGCAAGGCTGAAAACAAAGTGAAAGTCGGAATCAGTATTACCGGAATATAATAAACATATTGAAGAAAGAAATTTAACCTATCTCCTCTTATAGTCATTTCAAATTTTATTGTCCTTATAAGTACCCAGAATACTCCACTATAGGCAACAGCAAGAAGGTAGTCACGCAAATATTTATTTATAATACTCCGCTTAACCATAGCACTCCAGACTAAAAACAGTCCTATATAAACAAAAGGTTTGATATTAGCCAGTACAGTCTTTGTAAACGTACTTATCCCCAAAAGTTCAGATGGACGAAAAAGTGAAACAGCCATAACAATAAATATCACTGCAAGGTCTCTTCTAAGCTCCCTTCCCCTTTCATTCATAGGCTTCCCCCTTTGCCTCTTCATTTATTTAATACCGATAAATATCTTTTATATATCATATCATAAATTTTGTTATTTTACGATAGCATAGTTTCGGCAAATGAAAAGGCAACCTATGTCATAAAATCCTTAAAAGTCCGTCCCAGCCGGAATTAAAGAAAATCGCAAGTTCCTCTATATAGCCAAGTGCCTGCTCCCTCGGCATGTCATGCACTACTGTTTCAAAGGCGGCAGTAAAGTATGCGCTTGTAATCATGTGATGCAGTTCCTTACTTACCCCACCTTCAATCTTCCCATTTTCTCTTAGCATCTGATAGTATTTTTCAGTACGCTCCACATCAAGCTCCACCAAATCGTGAATATAATCAGCATATTTTGTGCCTTCTGCGCAGCATATAACAAGCTTAAATTCTTCAAAATGGTCATATACATAATTTATAAAATATCTCAAATATTCAGTTGACAGCTCTCTGCTGTTTGCTGTTTTATCGTCAGAGATAAGCTCAAAATGAGCCTCCTGTGCATTCTTAAACAGGGAAACCAGTCCGTCAGCAGCTTCTGATACAAGTGCTTCAAATAAGGCTGCTTTATCCGGGTAGTATCCGTAAAATGCTCCCTTAGTAAAACCTGCTTCCGCTACTATTTTTCTAAGGGAAGCGTCTTTGAAGCCTTTGTCTAAGAACTCTTTTTTACCCACTTCCAATATCTTTCTCTGTGTTTCTGATATAGTCATAACTTCTCTCCTTATAATATACCAGCAATATATACCACTGGTATATTATCATGAGCCTAGCCTTAAGTCAAGAAAAATCCATCTTTTAATTTTATTGCATGACTTATCTTCCTGTCTTAAAAGAAGTTTTATCTATTTAAAATGAACTGTTTTTACACCTATAGCTTTCATATAAGTACAACATCCCCCGAACTCCCGTCGGGGGATATTGTATAACAGGAATTATCCTGGTTTAGCTCAAATTTGGGTTTAGTTATATTTTGTCAAACGCCATCTCAAGATTTGTAAGTGTTAATTCCCTTTTATTCTACTCTTTCCCATACCGCTTGAATGGTTATATCACCTGTAATCGGTGTGTTTTCAAAATCAAACTCAACCCCCTGATAATACCAGCCTTTAAATTTAATTTTGTTACTTGTATGATGACGCGGAGAAGTTTCCGGCCTTACAGCTTTCATTCCCTCATCCACTATCTGCGGTGATGGCATATCAACAATAAATTAACCAAAAGATGCTCGGTTAACATCACCACCGCGTATCGGCCTTTTGATAGATCCATACGGTCTTTTGCCCGGATTAAATGTAACCGTATATTGCGAAACCTTTTCCCACTTTGCGTTAAGGGTTATATCCTTTTGCAGATCATAAATTTTAAAATTAAATGGTTCTGAATCTCCTTCCAGGTACCATCCCTTAAATGCGTAACCGCTCAGCACAGGATCTTCAGGGCGGTTAACCGAAGTATATCCCTCTTCAAGTGTCTGAGCAGGGGGATTTTCAAGCGATACGCCACCATCTACTGTATTCGCGTTAAAACTAACCGTATGCATCCTTCTTTTTATAAACAAACCGTAAAAAGTATATTCCTTGTTATAGGTGTATTTTTAAAATCAAAAGGTTCGCCGGAGTCATATGGTCCATCTGGCTCTACCCAGTAAATGTCATATCCAAATCTTAATTTTTTAAGAGTATTTTCCGACAGTTCCGGCTCGCTTATCGTCTTTCCTTCCTCTACCTCTATCGGTGTCAGGTTTTCAAATCCTCTGCCATCAAAAGAAACTACATAAGTTTTCTTGCCTTCTTCATCATCGTCACCTTCTCCGTAATCCTTATCCCATACGCTTGGCACTGTTAAAGAATATTCCATCGCAAGTTTCTTCGGATCGATGTCTTTTTGCTCATTTTGCTTATTTGGCTTATTTTTCTTATGTACACCGCCTCTCTGTCCTTTACCTTTACTTTTTTTCTTGGGACGAACTGTTTTTTTGCAGGCACAGTTCCGTAAGGATGAAGTATAGTTTTTTCATTAATCGGAACCGGATTTCCGTTTCTCCACACTCGTTTAAGCTGCGCCCTATATTTTATAGTGAAAATTTCATTGGTTTTTATGGTAATATTTTTCAGGGTTAAAATCTTTTCTTGGGAATTCAGGAAGCTTTTAATATTTTTAACTCTTTTCTTCAAATCCTTTTTCAGTAGAGTATTTTTGTCAAATTGTCTGTATTTTTTTGCTGAAATACTCAAATGCTTGATTTTGCCTTTTTTTATTCAGACTTTTAAAGTCAACCTTATCATTCATCTTAATCTCTAATACACCGTCTTCAACATTATCGGATGCATTAGCTCTTTTTAGTAACAATTTTGGAATAAATGTCATCAAGCGCAGTTTCAATTTCAGCAGCTTTTTACTTTAAAGCAATGATCCGGAGATGAAGCTACTTTTTCCACTACCTTCTCTCCTTCTTTGTAATCTCCGCTTCCATCCTTTCTTGTCCATGTTTCTTCATTATCAAATAAATCTATTCCTACCGTATAAAAATTCAACCCCAAATTTTTCTTTTATATAATCCGCTTGTCTAATTGTGTAATCTACGGTCGAGAATAAATCATCATTGCGCCATAGCGTTCTCTCTCCGTTTCCGCAATAATATTTTTTCTTATCCATGAATGTCGTCAATGTTACTGGAAGTTTATATGTAAGGTCGTCATTGACATATAGTTTTTCCCTTCCTACCATTGACTCAAATTCCTGAGCCCCTTTAAAACTCACGGTAGGATCTCCATCGGTTAGAAGAATAATTATTTTTCTGTTATTGTTTTCTTTATTGAGCCTGCCTTCAGTATTTTCCCTAAATAATTCTTCAGCCCTTATCAAGCCCGCCTGAGTAAACGAGGCACCGCGCAATATAGAAGCTGAACTGCGACCGTCTTCCGCTTTATATTCATCTATTTTTTTACATAAATAATCCGTATCATCATTTAAGGACACATGTGAAACAATAGGACGTCTTCCTTCTATAAAATCCGGATCGGTGACCCAATCACTTTTAGCCTTACGATTTATATTACCACGGTACACTCCGGCAAAATCTACCAGTCCGACTCTGTATTTCCCATCCATTACCTTATATTCGCCTTCATCCATAAGCAGCCTTTTTACAAATTTTTGAAGAGCCGGTTTTAAGAAAGACATCTTGTTAGCTGTAAAATCTGTAGATTTTGCCAGCCAGCCCATACTGCGCGAGCGATCCGTTACAATTACTATATCGGTCGGAGGGGGATTGTCCGCTATTTCAACCTTTACATCAAACTCTCCGTCAGAGTAGCTGTCCTCGTCTACCGACTGCTTTACCGTGATTTTTCCATTGTTAAATACTTCTTCATTCCTCAGGAACCCGAAAGTTTCATCAAGCACCGGTTCCACCTCATCCGCCTTTACCGCGCCCGGAATAAAAAAGGTAAACGTATTGAGAATCATAAGCAAGGCCAATAATTTAGCCGTAAGCAGCCTCCCCCTTTTCCTTCCGCTTACTGTATCTCCGTTTTTTGTCTTCATAGCAAAACCTCCTTCTTAAATATTTTTTTGATACTCTTACTTAATAATTTGAACAATACTGACATTCTATTCGGACATATTATCCCTCTTTTGTTAATAATAACATAATTTTTTTTAAAAAAATACCCCACCAGAATTGGTGGGGTTTAGATATTCTTTTATTTTTTTAGTGATAATTACTCATCAATTTTTTTACTGGAAAAATTAAATGGTGATTTTTAACAAAAATTTTTATTTCACAAATATTTTTATGGCATAGGAAATCTCTTTAAGGTAATATGTTCCACTTACATCAAGAGAATTCTCCATATCTTCCCAATCGGGAATAATACCTTCTATAATTATACGATCAGTTTTAACTGTTATATTAATAAAACCTCTGTAATCCCCATAATAATTAGGTACATTGGAGTCACCTCTATAAATCTGTACTTCCCTTTCACTGCCTAATTTTTCACCTTATCAGCTAAACATCAATTTTCTTTATAACAAATGACATACGCCTTCACATTCTCACTTCCTTCATACAGAGTTAAAGGAATACTTAAAATCTCTTCTCCTACCTCTCCTTTGTAATAGGATTTTCTATCCTCAGGGGAGTATAAATACATAGCTGCCGAATATTTACATCCTCTTTCCATATTAAGATTAAACTGTACTGCCTCGGTTTTCAGATTTTTATTAGTTCCCAATCCTGTCTCTGTTGTCTCAAAAATTCCTTCAAATGTGTAACTGCCCGGTTCAAGTGCTACTATCTTTTCAAGACCTTCTCCTGTTACAGGATTAAATACAGAGACATTTTGACCGTTAATCTTAATATTTTTACAATACAAATGTATAACAGCCTTATCATTGTTGCCACTTACAAAAGATTCTGCTTTTTTTCTTTCTTTTTAGCATTCACAATCATAAATGGTATAAATAGAACCAGCCATAAACCTAAAAATGCTGCAATTATTAAAGTTGTGTTCATAACTTTCCTCCTCCTTGATTTTTTCGTCTTTCAGTATAGCACAAAAAGCTTGTAAATCAAGACGTTATACTTGAAAGAATGTAATTATTTATATAAATTTCTGCAAATCTTAAATCATCCCCGATTTTTCAAAAATGTTTCTTAAGAAGTTTCTTTGAAACGATTCCCGCCAATAAAGGCGCAGATTGCAATAATAATAAGCATTATTACCGTTGTCATAGGTGAAACTATTTTTATTTAACATACCTAAATATTTATCTCCAAACATTTCCTTATAAGAATTAATTGTCTGCTCTGCATAAAATAAGAATGGTACGTACATCCCTCCAAAACCTGCCAGAACACAAAATATCATATAACCGACTGTCAATCCTTTATAATTTAATGCTCCCTTTATTTTTGCTATAAGCATTGCGAAAACTCCGCCGACAATACAACTTATTATATATGGCGGATAAAAGCCTATAAGGCTTGTAAGTACACAAAAGAGTAATATCATCCATGGATTTTTAGTTTTAGCAGGTACTAAAAAATAAGTAATCGCTCCCACAATAGCCCAAACAGGTACCACTAAAAGCATTGTATACGGAGATACAAACATAAATGACAGCACTCTGTATATAAGCTGCGAGCATAAGACCATCAGTGCTGTTATAATCAAATCTTTAATTTGAAACTTCTTTGGTTCTTCCATTGTTAAACCCTCCCGGAAATTTAGCCCAAATTATTGGGTTTTTAATAATTATTAATTTTCATAACAACTATAACTACATAAAACATTATCATGGCTATCAACAACAGCATATCAAATATTCTAAAACTCAACTCCTCATAACTTGTTTTTTTACATTTGACACCCAGCCCCCTTGTCTCAACAGATGCCGACAATTCTGTTGCAGCAGACAACATTCTCATTAATATTGGTATCAGCATCATTTCATAAATTTTAAATGGATGTTTTAATATCCCTGGGATAGAAATATCTATTCCTCTCGTCTTGATACATTGCTTTATACAAATGATATCCTGTTTAAGTGTAGGGAAAAATCGCAGTATTACAGCCAAAGGAATATTGATATAATATGGAATTTTCATATTATGAAGAGCTGCGAGCAGTTCTGAAATCTTAGTAGTTCCGGTCAGATTCAAAGCAGCAAATACTATTGTTGTAAAACATAAAACAAAATAATGTATAGTCGTTGCAATAAACAACGGACTGACTTCCGCTACAAGAAATAAGCCCCCATAAAAAAGCAAAAATTTCATACTTGTTTTATACATTCCGCTAAGCATTGCAAATACAAAGACTGAGAAAAATAACAGTAATTCATATTTTTCCCCCGGTAATACAAAAACCAACACCCCCACCAACAAAACTTGCAACAACTTAATTCTCGGATCATATCTTATACCATGCTGTTTACAAGATTTAAGCATATCTCTCAACCTCTCTTTGCAGTAAAAATCTTTTAATTAATTCAAAATCTTCGTTATTTTTTATAGGAATAGTTTTACTCACTTTTCCTTCCTCGATAAATACGGCTTTTGTAGCGACTCTGCTTAAAAATTCCAAATCGTGAGAAATCACAAAATTCATCACCTTATTTTTACGAATAGTATTTATTGCCTCCGAAACTGCTTTCATGTTATTATAGTCAAGTCCCGAGGTTGGCTCATCAAAAACAATAACTCTTTTATTGGAAGCAATCGCCGCTGCAATCGTCACCCTCTGTTTTTGTCCCCCCGAAAGAGCCTGAGGATGACATTCCTTCAGTTCAAAAATATTCAATAATTTCATTATATTTTCAAGTTCTTCATCTTTCCTTTTCACAGAAAATCCACCGCTTAGATTTAACTCTGATATAACCGAATCTGAATATAATTGATAATCCGCATCCTGCATTACAAAATACACACTTTTATACAAATCCTTCTGTTTTACATATCTACCCTCAAAATAAAATTCTCCATCCTCATTTTTTAACAATCCTGAAATAATTTTACCCAACGTAGTTTTTCCTGTGCCATTATACCCAATAATAGCTATTGTTTCTCCATAGCTGCCTTTTTAAATTGCAAGCTTGTAAAATCGGATATGAAGCATCATACGAAAATGATAAATTTCTAATTTCAAAATCAGTTTTTTTATCATCTTCGTCCGCTTCTCTATCCGGCTTAAATATTATTTTTTTCTAAATCAAACGTTCTAAGATTATATTTTTTTCCAAATCATTTTTCATCTATATTTTTTTAATATCATTTTCAAATAATTCTTTAACTATTTCACCGTTGTTTACTATCAGACACCTGTCACATAAATCTCTCAGATAAAATAATCTATGTTCAGAAATAACTACTGTGTGTCCTGCTTCCTTCAACTTCTTCATAAGTTCTTTTAATTCCGTAACGGAATGGATGTCCAGATTAGCCGATGGTTCATCAAACACATAAATTTCAGGATTTAGAGTTTTTGCGGCAATAATTGCAATTTTTTGTTTCTCTCCGCTTGATAGAGAAAACATATCCCTGTCCATAAGTTTTTCAGAACTAAAGGTTTTTAAAAAGCTTCTTTAACTCTCTTTTTAATCAGTTCTCTTTCAATACCATAATTTTCACAGGCAAATGCTGCTTCAGAGGTACTGTCTGTTGCAAAAAACTGATTTCCGGGATTTTGAAATATAGATGCGACATTTCTGCCAAGTTCGCCCGGAGAAGTTGTTTTCGTGTCTGCGCCTAATATTTTCACCTGCCCTGACAAATTCCCCTCAAAAAAATGTGGAATCAATCCATTTATCAACCTTATAATTGTTGTTTTCCCTGAGCCGGACTGCCCTGTTAATAAGACAAATTCACCTTCTTTTATTTTAAGATTAATATTCTTTATGCGCCCTTCTGCTTGTCCCCCATAACTAAAACTTACATTATCTAAGTCAATAACTGTTTTTTTCCATTTCATCACCTATATTTGCCAGCCAATGGATTTTTTCCTAATTTCAATAAAGTGTTTATATATACCTTCTTGCTTCATTAACTCTTCATGGTTTCCTTCTTCTGCAATCCGTCCTTTATCAATAACAATTATTTTGTCAGCTTCCCTGACTGTAGACAATCTATGGGCAATAGTGATAAGAGTTTTATTTTTCGTTAATTCTTTAATCGCTTTAATCAGTAAATGTTCATTTTCGGGATCTACACTCGAAGTTGCCTCATCCAAAATAATAATCGGAGCATCTTTTAAGATTGCTCTTGCAATGGATATTCTTTGTTTTTCTCCGCCTGACAAAGTTGAGCCGCCTTCTCCGACAACCGTATTATAGCCATCTGCAAGCTTCACTATAAAATCATGGCAGCAGGCTTTCTTACAAGCTTCTATCACCTCATCCTGTGTAGCGTTGGGATTTCCGAATTTGATATTGTTTTCAATGGTATCATTAAATAAATATACCTTCTGAAAAACCATACTGATGTTTTTTAATAAGTTATCATAGGTAAAGTCTTTTACATTATGCCCTCCAATCAGAACTTCTCCCTTTTGTACATCCCAAAACCTTGCTATCAAATTGCAAAGTGTTGTCTTCCCTGAGCCTGAAACACCTACAATGGCTAGACTGCTTTTTGATTTCACCTTCAGATTTATATTTTCCAGAATTTTCCTCTCGTTATATCCAAAATCAACTCCTCTAAACTCTATATCATAGGATGAAAGAGCTATCTCTTTCCCATTTTCATCTAAAGAAGGAATATCCGAAATATAATCCAGCCTATCTAACTGTGTTGCCAGAAGTCTGCTTAAAAAAGCTCCATTATTAACCAGTTCAAGCTCCAGAAATATTAGAAATGCGGATACAATAAACATCAGAGAATAAGAAAGCGGGATACTATTGTTCAGATATAATATAACCGAAGCTAATACCAAAACACAGCTTGCCACTTTGAAAAGCATCTCATAAAGCTTCATTACGAAGGCAGTACCTTGTGTAACTTCAATATCTGCATCACATTTTTTCCTAAATGCTTCCTCAACTTTGCTCTTACCCTCTTTTCCCTTTTTAAATGAACGCAAAACAGATATGCCTCTGATGTATTCTATAGAATGTGTAACCAAATCTTCTTGAGATTTTTGTAAAACAGGTGTGTATTTTTCTGCCCTTTTGGCAATAATTTGAAGTATAATCGCTCCAAGGAAGATAACAACTAAAGAAATCAAGCCTACGGGGAAGCAAAAAATCAGTAACATCACCGTCATACTAAAAGCATGAAAAAAACCGCCCACAATGAAATTCATTGCTAACATTGACATACCCTCTAAGTCAGAAATTGTGGTTGTCAACACAGTTTGGATTGTGCCTAAATTATTTTCCGAAAAATAACCCATAGGAGCTTTCTTCAATTTTTCTCCTATTTCAATTCTCTTATCTCTAAAAATCTCATATCCGGAAGCACTTAAATTTCTGTCACAAAGATACTGAAACAAAAACCTCCCTAATATGCTGAAAATTATAATTAGTACTGCCTGCAGAATAATCTCCGGATTCATTTTTTCAAGTTTAAGCATGATGAGCAGAACAGCAAATAACATAAAAGATGCAGATACAGACTTTAATGCCCCAAAGACAAGTCCTAAGATAATATTAGAACGATAGCGTCCTGATATTTTCAATATTCTTTTTACAATCGTAAACACCTATTTCACCTCCCTATCCTCATCTATGCTGTCTATATAGTTTTTCCATAATGACATATATTCTCCGTCTTGATTTACCAGCTCGCTATGGCTTCCGCTTTGCACAATCTCTCCATTCTTCATAACCATAATCTTGTCTGCCTGTATAATTGTCGAAAGCCTGTGCGCAACGACAATGAGTGTTTTACCTTGTACAAGATTATGGATTGCTCTTTGAATCAAATATTCATTTTCCGGGTCTGCAAAGGCTGTTGCCTCGTCTAAAATTATAACTTTGGATTGCTTCAGCATTGCTCTGGCTATGGTAATTCTTTGTCTTTCCCCTCCTGAGAGTTCTCCTCCTCCGTCACCGACTCTTGTATCATAAGCATCCTTTAACTCCGCAATAAACTGATGACAGGATGCTGCTTTAGCCGCTTCAATGATTTCTTCATCACTTGCTTCAGGATTTCCTAAACGAATATTTTCCTTTATAGTTTTATTAAAGAGAAAATTATCCTGAGAAACATAGCTTATCTCCTCACAAAGCTGTTCAAACGGAATTTCCGATATATTTTGCCCACCATAATATATTTTTACCTTTACCTGCATCCCAAAATCCTGCCATTAACTTGGCAATAGTAGATTTTTCCCGAGCCCGAACTTCCTACAATTGCTGTTACGGAATGAGGCTCTATATCAAAACTGATATTCTTTAATACAAAGTTATCTGTATTATAGGCAAAAGCTTACATCTTCAAAACGAAATACTGTATTATCAAACTTCACTCTTTCTTCCGGTCTTGATAACTCCTCTTTTGATAAAAAATCTTCTATCATCCCCAAATTTGCCCTAACCATATCAAACTGCTCAGAGTAAGTTCCTATTTTCATCAGATGAGCAATAAAGCCAATAGGTAGAATAATACAAACAATAAAATGTGATAAGGAAATCGAAGATTGCATATATAAATAAGCTCCCACCGGTAAGGTTCCAAGCAAGGTTGACGGCATAACTGCCTGAACAAAAGCAGCCCATAACCAGCTTTGCTTCCACCAGCTCAACGTACTGTCATGAAAAAAATTGATTGCATTTATAAATTTCCCATAAGAAGAAGCACTGTGATTAAATGCCTTTATAATTTCGATTCCATTTACATACTCCACCAAAGTGCTGTTCATATTATTCTGTGCTGTTGTATATGTCTTACTTCTTGTTTCGTAATCTTTCATCATCCCTATATATCCAAGCATTCCAAGAGGAATAGTCAGTAATGAGGCGAATCCCATTCTATAATCCAATACAAAAATTAAGACCAGAAAAAGGATGGGTGATATTAAACTCGAGCTTATCTCAGGCATAAAATGAGCCATAGAATCTTCAAGCTTCGATACCGTATCTACCATTAAGTTCTTAAACTTACCTATCGGAGTATCAATTATTACACCCATGGGCACTTTCAGCATTTTTCCCGCAATTTTGCTCCTTATATTTTTTAGAATATTATATGTGGCTTTATGTGAAGTAATAGTTGAATAATATGTAAAAATACCCTTTAATATCTCCCTGCCAAAAGCAATTAAAGTCATTTTTAAAAGCTATTTGGAATGTAACTTCTGACAGATATATTTTTTTCTATCAACTTTGCGATTACAAGAAAAGGAATCATACCGAATAATTCACCTAAAATTGCTAAAATAACCGATTTATATAATTCTGTTTTTATTGCCTGCATACTCTAACAACAAGCTAATCACCTTTGTTTTTTTATTTTTTTCATGTCTGTTCCCCTAAAGTTTTTATTAGCTATAACTAACTACTTAACAAAAAAATTATACCAACAGATATCAGAAAACTGATATCTGTATCACTTTAACTTAAATTTCATCAATCCCTTCCAGCCATAATATTGAAAAGCAATGATGTTTTTTATATATCTGCCTGCAAAATCGTACGGGATATTATGCAATATGCACTCACATAAAGATGTTACATATCCTTTTGTAAGAATATGTACTTCTAATTCTTCCTCTTCATCTAACTCAATATTCTTACTTTCCGAAATGCTCATCATTTTGATATTTTTAGCTGTATATCTGTTGACAATCTCCTCAACAAAGTTCTCAACCCTTGAACCTTTACCGGATTCAAAAATAAGTCTAAACTCCTCAAAATGTGCATACATGTAATTTACAAAATCCATTACTTCCGCAAACATTGCCTCAATATTTTCATCATCATTTTCTCCCAATACATTCTTGTATCCTGCTTTTTCAGTCCTGCTTTCTACCGCCGTCACTATCTCCAGGGTATATTCATATACCTCTTTAACAAGGGTATAAAATAATTCTTCCTTATTCTTAAAGTGACGGTAAATTGCCCCGGTAGTTACATTGGCAGCCTTTGCAATTTCTGCAACCTGTGCTTTTTCAAAACCCTTATTCAAGAACTCCTCTTTCGCATATTCCAAAATTCTGTTTTTAGTTATATCTGAACAGTAAGACATTTACTTCCTCCTCAGTATTTTTTTGTTTGATAATTAAATTATCTTTAATAATTATATTATCACTTTCGGGATATTTTTGTAAATATCTTTTTTCCAACAAATAATAAAATCTGCAAAAAGTGTAAGCTTTCACATACTTCACATGCGAGTTGTGCCGTAAGATAAGCTTCACTGCCGCAAGCTGTTCATCCCACTGAGAGATTTTTTTGTTTAATAGAAAATTATCAAAAAAATTTCCTATTAAACAAAAAATACCGACCACAAAAGTTAGTGTTTTAATTCTAACTTTAGTGATCAGTACAAATCAGTATCTCTCTTTTAATATTTTATTTATTATTTTCACCCTTTAACACTGTCATTTCAGAGTCCTTCAAATGACAATAAAGCTTACCTTCTTCAGTATAGCTTTCAAAAACACCTACTACCTCAATATCTGTATTGTCCTTAGGAAAATCATCAGGATATTTAAGTTTCTTTTTGGTTGCAAACTCAATTCCCTGACTGCAGCAGCCCGCCGCATCGGATATAAAACAGTAACTATAGTACTTCTTTGTTGGTTCAAAAAATGCCGATAAATACTGTCCTTTCATTTTAATTTTTTTCCCCTCAAAATCCTCCGGCTGAGTCATCATCAGGTATACCGTGGCGTATACCATATCGCTTCCCATAGTAGAAAGATCGTAGTCTATACCGTCTACAGCCTTCTGATTTTTTGCTTCTTTAAGTTTGGCTTCAAAATCAGAAGTTGCACCTAAGACCTGTCCATTCTCTGTAACAACCTGGCCTTCTGTATCAGAAGCAGAGCTTGTTACCGCCTTTTCTTCATTTTCAAGCTTTTTAACCTGTTCGTCTATCTCCTTATTTACCTGATTACTTATTGCTTTTTCCACAACATTTTGCTTCTCAAGCTTAGTTCCCGTCTGCTCCTTGTTACAAGCTGTAATTGTAAGTATCATCCCTAAGACTGCAGATAAAAAAACATATTTTTTCATGTCCATGTCCTCCTAGGATAATTAAAGCAAAAAAATGTGTTTAAATCGTGAGCTTCTAACCCCTTATTTTTACCGATTACTACGCAGATAAAAAAATGCAACCATATCAGCCGCTACTATTGTAGAGCCTACCGGAGTAGAAGCTAAGATTGAAACCAACATTCCTATTACAGCACAGATTACGGATAAAGATGCCGAAAAGATAACCACACCTTTTAAAATTCTTGATAATTCTCATAGCCGAAAGTGCAGGGAAGATTATCGAGGGCTGAAATGAAGTGAACCTACAAGATTCATTCCCAAAACTATGATTACAGCTATAATTATAGCTATCAAAAGATTATACCTGTCTGTCTTTACACCGGTTGCCTTTGAAAAATTTTTCATCAAAAGTCACTGCAAAAAGCCTATTGTAAAACAAGACAAAAAAACACCATTACAAGTACGGAAAATACTATGCAGACGATAACCTCTTCCTTGCTTAACGTAAGTATTGATGTAGAGCCAAAAAGGGTGGTGCACACATCTCCCGACACATTGCCCTTTGTATTAAATATGTTCATCAGCATATAACCTATAGCCAATGCTCCTACAGAGAGCATAGCTATAACCGCATCTCCTTTTATAGAGCTGTTTTGCCCTGTCTTAAGCAGGAAAATTGCCGTTATTATAGTAACCGGGAGAATAATTATCATTTTGTCGGTAAGTCCGATTACACTTGCTATCGCCATAGCCCCAAAGGCTACATGAGAAAGTCCGTCACCTATATATGAAAACCTTTTAAGCACCAGAGTAACTCCCAAAAGTGATGAGCAGAGGGCAATAAGCACACCTACTATAAAGGCATAAATTACAAACGGAAATTGAAGATAATACTGCAATTTTTCTAAAATTTCTACCAAAATTACTCCCTTCTACACTCCAAGGCTTTCCCTTGCATCACTTTTAAGATAATCTTTCTTACTTCCAAAGAAAAGCTGACCTTTACTTCCTATATGAAGCACATTTCCGGCTTCATTTTCTATTGCCGCCAAGTCATGTGAAACCATAATTATGGTTACACCCGACTTATTTAATTCACTTATAAGCCCATAAAACTCTGCTGTTACCTTTGGATCAAGCCCGCTTACCGGTTCGTCTAAAAGAAGCAGCTTATCTGTTGCACAAAGTGCCCTTGCAAGCAAAACTCTTTGTTGCTGTCCACCCGAAAGATTACGGTAGCATTTCTTTTTAAGATCCATAATATGAAGTCTTTCAAGATTTTCCTCAGCTCTTAGTTTATCCTCTTTTCTATAAAACACCCTGCTGCCTATTCTTGAAAGATTTCCTGACAAAACAATCTCCCACACAGAAGCCGGAAAATCTTTTTGTGCCAGACTCTGCTGCGGGAGATAGCCTATTTCATACGGAAGAAGCCCGTCACCGTAAATAATCTCTCCCGACACAGGTTTCATAAGCCTTAGCAGAGTTTTCATAAGAGTAGATTTACCTGCTCCGTTTTCTCCGATTACATAGAGATAATCACCCTTTTCCACCTTAAAATTGATACCTGTGGCTACAAGCTGATCCTTATAACCCAGTTCAAGATTATTACAAGTGATAAATGCCATACTTTGTTTCTCCAAATCTATACATTCTTTAAAATAACTTTCAAACATCCGCAAATATTGTCATGAAGCACAATATTCAGCCGGATGTTTGCAAGTAAATTATCTTTATTTAAGTGCCGCTTCCAGAGCCTTTAAGTTAGCCTCCATTATGCCAAGATAAGTAGCTCCATCTGCAATCTGATCTGCTGTAACAGATTGCATAGAATTCATTTCAACTATCTTCTGATCTTTAGCATTGGTTGTCTCAATTATCTTCTTTGCTATCTTCTGATCAGAATTTTCAATTACTAAAACATTATTAAGCTTAAGCTCATCTGCCTTCTTTGCAAGGAAGGCTACTGTTTCAAAGCTTGCCTCTGTTTCTGCGCTACAGCCCACAAAAGCAGCATAATACTTAAGACCGTAATCATCAACTAAATAACGGAATGGGAATCTGTCACCAAAAAGTACTGTTTTATTCTTTGCCTTCTTAACTGCTGCAAGATATCTTGAATCAAGATCACCAAGCTTAGCTGTGTAACTAGCTGCTGTACCTGCATAATAGTCTTTGTTCTCAGGGTCAATAGTCTGAAGTCTTACAGCCAGTTCATTTACAAGTGAAGTAGCATTTCTGAGTGAAAGCCATACATGCTCATCATACTCAACTTCATCATGATGATGACCATCCTCTTCATGGTCATGGTCGTGATCTGCATCCTCTTTATGTTCATGCTCGTGGTCCGCATCCTCATGGTCATGGTCTGTATCTTCCTTCTTACCATGGTCGTGGTCATGCTCATCTTCTTCCTGCATACCCTCTACAACTTCCTCTTCTTTTACATTGGTTCCAAGTGTCTCAAGAAGATTAACAACCTGCATCTTATCGTTCTTACTTTCTTTAAGTGCATCCTTAACCCAGCCGTCAGACTCGCCGCCTACATATACAAAAAGGTCACAGTTTGCAATCTTTGCTATATCCTCGGCTGTAGGCTGGTAGCTGTGAAGGTCAACACCCTTATCTAAAAGATAGGTAATTTCATAATTATCCTTCTTATCCCCTACAAGCTCTCTTATCCAGTCATATTCCGGGAAAATGGTGCAAACTACACTGAGTTTCTTATTCGCATCATCTGTCTTAGTCTCGCTTGTAGTACTTGCAGTGCTTTTATTGCTTGTGCTGCTTGTGGCAGAAGTCATTGCTTTTGATCCGGACTTATTATCTGTCTGTGTTTTAGAACATCCTGCAAATATTCCACACACCATTACAGCCATAGCTGTAAACATCATTATTCTCTTTTTCATATTTTCTCCTTTATAACTTTAATCAATTTTTGCAACTCAGTCGCAATAGTTCAAAGGATAAAATACTACTCTTTTACTGATTTGTCAAGAGGAAATTTGCAAATCTATCTCAAATTTGTAACTACTCACACAAGTATGACTCTAAGTGTCTGTTATTGGGGAAGGCTGAATAATTACTCAAATTTACATCAGCCACTCTGCTATCGTATCGGCACACACACCGGTTGCATACTTATCCTGATAAGCATAATCAGGTGAATCCACCCAGGCTGTACCTGCTATGTCTACATGAAGCCAAGGCTTTTTCTCGGCAAAACTTCTTATAAAAAGTCCTGCTGTTATAGTTCCGCAGAATTTACCGCCTACATTTTTTATGTCAGCTATATCACTTTCAAGCATTTTTTCATGCTCTTTTCCAAAAGGAATACGGGCATGCTTCTCTCCTGTCTTAAGAGATGCTTTGTAATACTCCTCCCACATTTCATCGGAATCTGTAACCACTCCGCCTATAGTAAAACCATACATACTTACAACCGCACCTGTAAGAGTTGCAATATCAAGCACCCTTGCTGCCTTCTCATCTCTTACCGCATAGGTAACCGCATCAGCCAGTATCAGCCTGCCTTCCGCATCAGTATCACAAACTTCTATTGTCCTGCCGCTGTAGGAAGTAAGTACATCACCGTCTACATAGCTGTCAGGTGCAATTTTATTCTCTACAGTCGGAACAATGGCTGTTACATTTACTTTTGCCTTTAGTTTAGCAAGTATTGCAATAGCTCCTACTACCGATGCCGCACCGCCATTATCCCCTCTTATGCCTGCCATAAACTGTGACGGCTTAAGGCAGTATCCGCCTGTGTCCACAGTTACACCCTTGCCAACTATTGCTGTAATTTCTTTCGACTTAGGGTTTCCTCTATATCTTAGCACTACAAGGTAAGGCGGAAATGCACTGCTCCCCCCTACTCCGAGTATACCGCCCATCTTCTTTTTTTCTAAGCTTTTCAACAGGCAGTATTTCAACTTCTATATCTGTATCTTTTACAAATTCAGCTATCTCTTCGCTAAATTCTTTTGGATGGAGATAATTTGCAGGGGCATTTACCATGTCCCTTGCAAAGATTATACTGTCGCTTATTATCTCAGCTTTCTTAAGAAGTGGTACTATATCAAGCTTTGTACCTGTTATTCCTATCTTTATATCTTCTTTTTTAACCTTACTCTTGTATGTTCTTGCAGGCTTAACCGAAAGATAAATACCCTTGGCAAAACATACAAAGCTTTCTTTATTAAGCTTAAGGCTTTCTATATTAAAGCTATACTCTTTTATCTCATACTTTTTAAGCTCCTTGCAGGCTTTGGCAGAGATTTCCATAGAGATGCCCGGCTCTTTTACATTTTCCCTGCCAAGTCCCACTAAAAGTACCTTCTTACCATTTTCTACGGGAAACAGCAAGGTTTCAAGATATTCTGCCTTAAAAATATCCTTCACCTTACTTTCATACGGATAGTCTTTTTCTTTACTCTTTACGTATATTACCTCTACATACCCTACGTTTCCTAAGCTTATCTCCATTTATTCCTCCTTAAGAAATATCTCAACTACTGTGTCTGTTTCATCAGGAAGCGGATAACAGTCTGCTGCATGAGGTGAAAAGAAGAAGAAAGAATGCTCTGAAAATTCTTTTAAATTCCAGTAGAAAGTTTCATCTATAACGGAATTGTCCTTTACAAGACGCATTTTTTTCTATCTTTCCTGCCAGATTAGGAAGACAGATTGCTCCTGCCTGCTCCTCCATTACATGGGCATAGAGAATATTTCCTTTCCTTGTAAATCTTCCCCACTCAGGCTTAGGAAGTTCTGCATAACCACAGTCATAGATACTTCTTCCGTTCTGCTTCATCCAAACGCCTACCTCTTCAAGTATCTTTACTGATTCCTCAGGAATTTCACCCTTGGCATTAGGTCCTACATTGAGCAAAAGATTTCCACCCTTGCTTACACATTCTACAAGCATTCTTATAACCATCTTAGAAGATTTATAATGATTGTCATAGGAGCAATAACCCCAATGATTATTTAGAGTAATACAAGCTTCCCAAGGTAATGGATTACCTGCCACATCCCTTATTCCTGCAGGTGGTATCATCTGCTCAGGTGAAGCAAAATCGCCTGAATAAGTGGTTGGCTCCAAGGTCTTAATAGAACCTGCATCCTCTGCACTTCCTTCAAGACGATTGTCAACTATGATATGAGGCTGGATAGAGCGTACCATTTCCATAAGCTCCTTAGCCTTCCATTTGTCACATTTCATATCTCCATAGGAAAAGTCAAACCACATAAGGTCAAGATGACCGTAATTAGTCAGCAATTCCTTAATCTGTCCAAACATAAACTCCAAGTAGCGGTCAAAGTTTCTGTTTTCATTACTGCATTTTTCATTATTACGCATCGGATGATGCATATCACCAAAATGTGGGAAGTCTTCATGTCTCCAGTCAATTATGGAATAATAAAGACCTACTTTTATTCCCTCAGCCCTGAAAGCTTCTAAGAATTCTTTTACAAGATCCCTTTTACAAGGTGCTTTTACTGAATTAAAGTCTGTTAATTTTGTATCAAAGAGGCAGAAACCATCATGGTGCTTAGCTGTAAGTACTGCATATTTCATACCCGCTTTCTTTGCAAGCCTTGCCCATTCCTTCGGATTATAATTCTCTGTAGTAAATTCATCAAAATAAGGATCATATTCTTCCTTTGGAATTTCATATACACTTCTAACCCATTCACCCCTTGCAGGAATTGCATAAAGCCCCCAGTGAATAAACATTCCAAATCTTGCACTATTATACCATTTTGTACGCTCTGTTCTGTCTTTAACAACCTGATTCATCTTTTATTCCTCCTCTAAGTAACCACATATTTTAAGTAACATATCTGCCGTACCTACATTGTAACCAGCTGTACCGTAAACTCCCCTTACCTTCTTTATTCACCATACAGATAAGCGGGTAAAGTCCCGGTTCAAGATATAGCTCTCTTGCCAGTTTTCCTGTTTCCGTATCAAATGCTTCAAACAGGATTTCATTATTTACAAGTGCCTCACTAACCCTCTTAATATTGGCATCTTCCAGTTCTTTTTCGTTTTTTACCACAAAGTATATTTTTGTTCTAAGCTTATTAAACAACTCCTTTTTACCAAAAAGCTCATTTAAGATATGCTCTGTCGGTTCAGCCTTTGCATTCAGCCAGATAAAGATTCCGTTATCAGATTTTGTAAGCTCTTGAATAGAAGTCTTTTCTGCATTTTTATTTTCAAAGCTTATATTTCTTATAGGGTAGTCTGAAAGCATATCACTTATTTTTGCCTCATAAAAGCTTACAGGGAGCTTAGTTGTTTTCCCTTCTTCCACATTGGCAATCACAGATTTTGCAAATATATTACCGTTTGGAAGTCTGTTACTTGTTATCAGCCTGTAAATTCCTACACCAAGTTCCACTATATTATCTGCCTTTTTAATATCCTCCATATCTAAGCTTAAAGGCTCATATTCATCATCTGTAAATTTAGACAATGAGAAGTTTTCATAATAACTCCAGTGAACATCATTAGCAAATTCAAACTCAAGATTTCCTTTAGGGCTTTCTTTTGAAACCTCTATGGCGACAAACTCACCATTTAAGTAAACTTCCATAGAGTCATCCTTTGGATTAAGCCTTGCAGGAATACCAAGGCTTCTTAAAATCTGTATGAAAATCACCCTCTTTGACCTTGCACTCGCATAGCCCGACCAATAAGCTCCATAAGCCGTACTGATTAAGCTGGCGTACTCAAGTTCAGGCTTTTCCTTAAGTTCTGAATCAACCTTACTAAAAAATTCTCTTACCTCATCTATATCTGATACCTTAGTACCTTTAAATTTTTTTCTAAAAGGTATTTTCTAAACGGAATTATCTTTTCATTAGAGACTCTCGGGCAAAGTACATATTTGTAAAAAATATCCTTAGGATATTTTTCGCAAAGGTTGATGTCCGTATATAGACAATGTTCAAATAAGGTATAGGCAGCGGTATCCTGATAATCCTTAGGAGCAAGACTTTTAAGCAGTTCCACCTTCCATTCTGCCGGAATTTCATTAACCTCTGTTAAAAACTTCTGTAGCTCGTTTTGATTACTGCAGGACTTAGAAAGGATGTCTAACAAAGCCTTCCTGTCATCTTCCTTAAAGCCTTCTACCGCTTTTATTTGCAGCTTCTTTGTCAAATAATCCTTCTTCTTTGTCCGCTCTTTTTAGCCTCTGTCTTTTTTTCTTTGATCAGAATTACCTGATTTTACCTGATTTTCGCCGGTTCCGGAATTAAGAGTCCCGGTGCCCTCATAACAAAGGTATTTTTCTATTTCTCTATAGCCTTCTTTACTAATCTTTAATTCTACTGTTGTAGTATTTCCTGTATCTACAAGAATTTCCCCATAACTGCCTCTACTGCCTGCAGATATTATTAGACTTCCATTACCTGTCTTAAGCTTTGTAATACCGTTTTTATCCGTACAGGTCACAGCTATGTCCCCAAGATAACTGTAATTTATTACCTTAAAATATACCCTTGTGTCAGGAACAGCTTCTCCTGCTTCATTTACAAGCTTAACCGTAATTTCCTTGGTAGATGCATAGGTACTTAGGGCATTTACGGCAACAGGTATGCCTACTCCGGCATTTACATCTTTTTCAAGTTCAGGATTGTAACACCTTGCATGTACCATCATAGCTCTTTTAGAAGCATTTAAAAACCAGCCCTGATTAAGTTCATCTTCAGGCTCACAGGCTCCCAAAAAATACCAGCTTCCATCGCACCATACCTCTACCCAGGCATGATTATCATCACAATGTGACCAAAGAGGTACGTAGACCTGCCTTGATGGAATACCTACACTCCTGAATACCGAAACTGCAAAGGTAGACTCTTCACCGCAGCGTCCGTAAGTATTGTTATATACTGTAATTGGGCTGGCTGTTCTATTATCAGTAGTCCTATAGGTTACTTTGGATGAACACCAATAATTAAGCTCTATTACAGCCTCTTTCATTGACTTGTCTTTTATTAAATCAGATACTTCTTTATAAAAAAAACTTCTGTTTTCAGAAATATCTTCATTATTTATCCTTGCCCCAAGTACATATTCGGCAAACATTTCTTCGTCTGCCTTACCCTTAAACTCTCCCTCCTTAAAAAGAAAAGCTCCCTGTCTTGCAAAATCAAGAAAGGTATCGGTAGTGTAATCTCCTATATCGCTAAGTGGCATAAATGCATAAAGATAGTATAGAGCCTCCATTACATCACTGTCTTCTCTTTCAGCCACCCTGTCTAATTCTTCCTTTAATAAAGTAAGCTTAAGTTCTTCTATTTTGTAATCAAGTCTGTCAATGATTTTTTTATTAAACTCTTTTGAAAACATAGTCCCTCCTGTTTCAAAGTTTCTATAACTCCTTCAGTACCTTTACAGCCTCCGCTATCTCTTCTTCCGAGGTCTCCCAAATATCGTATTCACTGAGTGATGGAAGCCCCATCTTACTTCTTCTTTTCTATATGTCATTCTACTGTCAATTACCTTCTTACCGGACATATGATAATTTTTTTCCACCTGTTATTTCAAATACTTTTTTATTGCCTCAGCATTTACTCCGGCACCTATCAGAATATTTATATCATTACCGGCTCTTTCTATAAGTTCTTTTTAGAAGTCCGGCTCCCTCTACACAGTTTCCCTTCTGACCGGAGGTAAGTATTGTATCTACTCCTAACTCCTTCGCTTTTTTTCAAGTGTCTCAAACGGTTTCCCTGCACATATCAAAGGCTCTGTGAAGCACTGTCTTTGTGCCACCGGCTGCCTCTATAAGCTTCTTCATAGCAGCCACGTCCAAATCTCCTTCAGGGGTTAAGGCTCCCACAACTACTCCATCTGCCCCTGCCTTGTTAAATTCTTTTACAGAGTTACACATTTCTTCAATTTCATTATCTGTATAACAAAAATCTCCAAACCTGTTCCTTATAAGAACATGAATTGGCAGGTTAGTATTTTCCCTAACCTGCCTGAATAATGTTAAGCTCGGAGTTGTTCCTCCTATTATAAGATTGGCACAAAGTTCAAACCTTGTTGCCCCTCCTTTTTCACCGTTTATAGCAGACTCCAGCCTGTCTATACAGCATTCCAAAATATAATCCTTCATATTTAACCTTTCACAGCTCCTACCATTACACCCTTAACCAAATGCTTCTGAATAAGCGGATAAAGTAACATTACCGGAAGGGATGCCACTACTATTGTAGAATACTTTAGAAGTTCTGACATTCCCTGTAATTTTGCAACTGCAGAAGCATTTCCTACTTTTGTTAAGTCTACCTTATTCTGAATAAGTATTTCTTTCATAACTATGGTAAGAGGCTGAAGCCCTTCTTTGTACAGATAAAGCATTGCGTTAAAATAATCATTCCATTTTGCCACTCCGTAATAAAGCACAAGCACCGCAATTATCGGCTTGCTGAGTGGTACGATTACCTTTAGCATATACTTAAAAGGAGTACAGCCGTCCATTTGTGAAGCCTCATAAAGCTCATCAGGAATTGAGTTTACTATATAAGTCCTGCAGATTATCATATTATATGTAGACATAGCTGTAGGTATTATCATAGCCCATCTTGTATCCATAATATGAAGGCTCTTTACAAGGATATATGAAGGGACTATACCTCCACTGAAATACATTGTAAATATAAAGAACATGGCTACGGCACCTCTTGCCCTGAATTCTTTTCTTGACAAAGGATAGGCGCAAAGAATAGTCATAACTATGTTTACCGCAGTTCCCGCAACCAGATAAAATATTGAATTTGCAAATCCTGTCAGTATCTTTGCATTTTGAAAAACAGCCTGATATCCTCTTAATGTAGGCTCTACTGGAAGCAAAAGAACTCTTCCGCTTATAACAGCCTGCGGACTGGAAAACGAAGCCGATACCACATAGATAATCGGATAAAGTACCATTAAAAATATAGTTGTAAGTATGACATAGTTCGCCACTGTGAACGTCTTGTCACCTATACTCATGTATCTGAATTTAGCATTCTCCATTATATCACCCCTTTACCATAAACTATTCGTTGTAATCTTCTTGCATATCCTATTCACTATTACAAGAAGCACAAAAGATACAATCGATTGGAAAAGTCCGGCGGCAGTAGAAAATCCCACATTGGAATTAACTACACCCACCTTATATACAAAGGTTGATATAACCTCAGATACTGAAGCATTTAATGAGTTTTGCATAAGGAAAACTTTATCAAGACCTATGCTCACTATGCTTGCACAGTTAAATATAAGCATAATTATAATAGTTGGAAGGATTGCAGGAATATCTACATGAAGTATTCTCTTAACCCTGTTTGCCCCATCAACTATAGCCGCCTCCTCAAGTTCTTTGCTAACACCCGAAAGAGCCGCTAAGTATATAATAGAAGCATAACCGGCTGACTGCCACACTCCGCTCCATACATAGAGATGTCTGAATATTTTTGGATTTCCAAAGAAGTTTACCGGCTCAAAACCTACTTTCTGTAAAAGAACATTGATTATACCGCTTCTAAGATCCATCATCTGCATCATCATACCTACAAGCACAACTATAGATATGAAATAAGGAGCATAAGTAACCATCTGCACAGTTTTCTTATATCTCTTAGCTCTCATTTCATTTATTCCTATTGCAAGAATAATAGGTACCGGGAAAGAAGCCAGAAATGAATATATACCAAGAATTAAAGTATTTTTGATTACTAAAACACTACTGGTAGAAGTCAGAAATTGTTTAAAATATCTGAGTCCTACCCAGTCACTTCCAAATATTCCCTTTCTTATGGAGAAATCCTGAAAGGCAAGCACTATTCCCGCCATAGGTACATAGGCAAATATTATAGCGTAAATAATAGGAATAGCTATAATAACCCAGAACTGCCAGTTTGCAGACTTAATCTTATTACTTTTACTAACCGTAGCACTATTTTTGCCATAGCTACATAATTCCTTTCTAAAATCTTAATCTATTCCCCTGCAGCTGGCTATGCATCCCCCGGAGAGACTTTTATTCAACAGGGCGTTTCAAATAAATTTCCTATTGATTAAGGAAGCTGTCTAAAGTACGGACAACTTCCTTAATTTCATCTGCCTATATCTCAGGCAAAAAATCACTATTTAGTCTGTCTGTCATACGCAGTCTGATATGTTTTTAAGATTTCTTCAATTCCTGCTTTATTAATAGCATCCTTGTAGCTCTCCCATTCAGCATCTATATCCTTGGTTCCGGTTATGAATGCTACAGAGTTTTCTTCTATAATCTTTTCAAGCTCAACTGCCATTGTAGAAACAGCTGTACTCTCTTCGTCAGTAAGCTTAAGCTCTGAGAGGTTGAGGAGCTTTGTATTATTGGCATATGGCTCATAAAGATTCTTTGATGTATCATATAAAAGCTTCTCAAGTCCTGCCGGTGAATATGGGTCTACATTTGCATCCACTGCCTGTCCCAGACGGTAAGGAGCCGGAGCAACTCTCAGACCTACATCCTGCCAGTCATGGTTCTGAGGATCTGATGAATAAAGATTAAGTACCTCATAAAGCGCAGGCTCACCATTTAAGCCAACCTTACCCTTAGGATTAAGTACCCAGTCTTTTCCTTCATCTGCACCGTACTGTGAGCAAAGGTCGCCAGTCTCACTGTAGAAGAAATCTACCCAGCGAAGTGCTGCTTCAATATTCTGGCACTTATCTGTAATACAGAAACCGCCTGAGTTAAAACCTGAGTTATGAATAGTCCAGGCAATCTGAGTTCCATCCGGTCCTTTAATAGGTGCCATTGGTACATAATTTCTATAAAGCTTATTATTGCTGTCAGGATCTATAATATCTGAGTTAACACCTGCAGTAAAGAAAAGTACAGGCTCATCTTCCTGGTTCGCAAGAGTTCTAAGCTGTTCGCTTGTCTGTGTAAAGTTACCATCATAGATAGCGCCCATTTTATAAAGATCTCTCATATATTTAAGACCTTCTTTGTAAGCATCTGAATTGGCAACAGTTTCAACCTTCTTTGTCTCGTCATTAAGTACTACATAATCTCTTGCATTAAGCGTCGCAGACTTGCCTGGGACAAAGGTAAACGCTCCCATAAGCCAGTCCTGCATACGGGTATGCCAGCCCTGTGCTGCACCTGCAACTGCAATTCCACCCTTCTTATATTCTAAGAATTTCTTACAAACATTTTTAAATTCTTCTGTAGTTGTAGGAATCTCTACACCCATTTCCTTAAGGTATTTCTGATTTACCCACATTCTTCTTGCAAACTGGCAGTGATAGCAGTCATTTACTCCACCTAAGGAATATATTTTACCATCTGCTTCCTTTGTCTTGTTTATATCATAGTTAGCAACAAGCTTTAAGTAATTAGGAACATTCTTATCTGTAAGATAATCATCAAGCGGAATAATAACTCCCTCTTTTACACCATACTTAGCAAGATTTGGTGCACCACCGAGTATTACATCAGGATAATCTCCGGACTGTAATAAGAGGTTGAGTTTCTCCTCATATTCATCTCTTCCGGCTGTTACGAACTTAATATGAATTCCTGTCTTTTCCTCTAAAAATTTAGTGAAGTCATTTGTTTCAAAATCCTGCACGTTAGGCATACTGAGTGTAAATACAGAAAGCTCAAGCTTACCATCCTTTACTATAGGATAAGTGCCTGCATCATTAAGTGCCACACCCGAAGTAGAACTTCCTGTACTTGTGGCCGCGCTTCCACTCTTTGTAGAAGCCTTTTTGTCTGACTCTGTCTTTTCACCACAACCTGCAAGTGATCCTACTGCAAGTACTGTTGCAAGTCCCATTGCCAGGAATTTTTTCAATCCTTTTTTCATTACTTCTCCTCCTTAAATGTAACTGTTTACATATTATCTGCAGGCATATGTAAATATTATAGCAAAAATCCTGCTGTTTATTGTAATATTTTACAAAATGCTCAAGCTATAATATGGATTTATCTTGATTATACATTAAAAATTTTTAAAAATCAACATCTTAAGTGTGAAATTAAGACTGTTTTTTTATACATTAAAGCACAATTTGGTCATATGACCACTTTTTTTCCTATTGTAAATATTCATAATAGCCCAAAAAAATCCTTACAATCAATCTATAAACATTGATAGTAAGGATTTTTAGCTAACTTAACTTTATTTAGCTTCTTTTTGTTTCTTTTCTATACTCAATATAGAATTCCTTATAAGCTTTAGTTATGAAATTATATTCATACATCTGTTCCAAAAATTCTGTTAAAATCATCAAAACGTATATCCGCTCTTGCAAGACTGCTTAAGAGTCCTGTAATGATATTTTTATACTCATCTGAGGATATTGCGCCATCTCTCCAGAGAAGATTTGCCTTATAAGCATTTTTAAAATCCTCTCCATGCCTCATATCCTCTGTTATGTCATCCTTAACTTCAAAATCAGCTCCTGTCATATCTAATACATTTTTTGCAGAAGTATTGGTAAAATACATATCTTTTCCAAGCCTGTATAAGTTTTTGTAGAAGGCTGTACCATTGTCAGTACGTTTCTGATAATAATCAGGCAGAAAAGGGCTAAAAGCCAAAGCCACTACAGACATTCCCTTAAACTGCTTATATTCATTATCCGGGTTGGCTCTTACACCATTTTCATAATAAAGCTTCATATTGTATTCAAGCGGATAATCAAGCTTCAGCGGTTCACCATCATCATTTAATATAAGAAAATAATACTTTTCCTGTCTGCCCATATATAGGCAGGAGCTTCTTTCAATCCAAGAGATGCACAAGAATCTATAATTACCTCTCTGTGATCTTTTTTAGCCTTATATTTTTTTAAAACATACTTAATCTCTTCACCTGTTATTCTAAAAGAATTATTTTCTTCAGTATTTTCGTCTACTTTTCCGAGAGCCTTTTCTATTTCATTTTCAGGTTCTTTTTTTAGTCGTTTTTCTTCTTCCTTTCTGGCTCTTTCTTCTGCTTTCTCCTGTTCTTTTTCAATCTTTTTTGCCTGTTTTTCCTGTAAGTATCTACTCTTATTGCCTTGCTCTTTTATATCATCTGCTGTCAGTGTCATAGACTGCCACCAGATAAGATCTACAACCCCTGTAAGCATTGCGGCAAGTCCATATGCCACACCCATTCCAAGTACAGCCATAATTCCTATAACAAGTGTAATTACGGTAAATAGTACTATACCATAGAGATATCTCTTTGTTACCATATCTCCATAAAGCATAGCATCAATGATCCTTGCAAACTTTTCTTTAGCACTTAATTTCATTAACTGTCTCCATTAAAAGGTTATTCCTTTTTTATCTTTCAGCAGCTTACCTCCACCAGCTATAATAAAAGCTCCACAAACCGCTGAAACCACTACAATAACTATACCTAATGCAATATTAACCACACCCACAAAATTCATACTCTTATAAGCTTTTTCATTACTATTTTCAAATTCAGGCATCTTTCTTCTCCTTACTCCTGCTATTATTAATAAAACTTCATATTTTCAATTTTATCATATATTGATTAGGGTGTCAAAAAGTATTGGCACTCACTGATACATGATTTCCACCATTAAATAAAAAATAAAGTAAGATATCAAACTTGAATTTTTCCCATATTATGAGTATAATTCTTGTAGTATACACAAAACATCAGCATCAATGTGTTTTCACATGGAAAAGAGGTTTTATGAAAGGATATGTTAACACTAATATAGGAGAGGTTTCAATCAACAACGATGTTATAGCAAGTTATGCCGGTTCAGCGGCTGTAGAATGCTTTGGTATAGTTGGTATGGCTTCTCTTAGCATGATTAGCGGTCTTGCAACTCTGCTTAAAAAAGATAATTTAAGTAAGGGTGTTGAGATTATTATGGAAAATAACGAAATTACTGCCAAGCTTCATATCATTGTAGCTTATGGAGTCAGCATTTCTGCTGTAGCTGAAAACCTTATTGAAAATGTTATTTATAAGGTTGAAGAATTTACAGGCATGAAAGTTAAAAACATCTACGTTTACGTAGAAGGTGTAAGAGTCGTTGATTAAGGAGGATTCACAAGTGGCAATATCTAAATTAGATGCAGCCATGCTAAAGAAAGCATTTTTAGCAGGTGCTGCGAGACTTGAGTCTCAAAAAGAAAGAATTAATGAACTTAATGTTTTCCCTGTTCCTGATGGAGATACCGGAACAAATATGACTCTTACAGCTATGTCTGCAGTAAAGGCTGTAAATGCTATTACAGAGCCTACTATAGAAAATGTTGCAAAAGCTATGTCCAGTGGTTCACTGCGTGGCGCAAGAGGAAATTCCGGTGTTATCCTTTCACAGCTTTTAAGAGGCTTTTGCAAAGAAATAACTGCACATGCCGACAATGTAAGTGTATCTGTACTTGCCTCTGCCTTTGAAAGGGCTTCCGAAACAGCTTATAAAGCAGTTATGAAGCCAAAAGAAGGTACCATCCTTACGGTTGCAAAGGGTGGGGCAGAAAAAGCTGCCGAACTTGATGGTACTACTGATGATATAGCAAAGTTTGCCGGCGAAGTTATAGCACATATGGAGAAGGTTCTTGCTTCAACTCCCGAACTTTTGCCTGTACTTAAAGAAGCAGGTGTCGTGGATTCAGGTGGTGCAGGGCTTTTAGAGGTACTTAAGGGTGCTTATGATGTACTCCTTGGTAAAATAGTTCCACTTGCTGACGGAAATATAACCACTCCTTCCATTTCCTCAGGAAAATCAGGAATTACTGATGATATAGAAACTGCTGATATAAAATTTGGTTACTGTACAGAGTTTATTATTATGTCCGAAAAAGAATTTACTGAAAAAGACGAAGCTGACTTTAAACATTATCTTGAAGGACTTGGTGACTGCATAGTAGTTGTGGCTGATGATGAGGTTGTTAAGGTTCATGTACACACCAATGATCCCGGACTTGCAATCCAGAAAGCTCTTACTTATGGCCAGCTTACAAGTATGAAGATAGATAATATGCGTGAAGAGCACCATGAAAGAGTTATTGAAAACTCAGAAAAAAAAGCAAGGGAACAGAAAGAAGCTGAAAAAACTGCAAATGATCCAAGAAAGAAGGATGGCTTCATAGCTGTATCTGCCGGTAAAGGTCTTAGTGAAATCTTTAAAGGACTTGGAGTTGATTATGTAATTGAGGGTGGTCAGACCATGAATCCTAGCACAGATGATATTCTAAATGCCATTGATAAAGTAAATGCTGATAATATCTTCATCCTTCCTAACAACAAGAATATCATCCTTGCTGCAAACCAGGCTAAGGAGCTTACAGAGGATAAAAACATAATTGTTATCCCAAGTAAAACTGTACCACAGGGAATATCAGCCGTAATCAACTATATTCATGACGGTGATGTTACTGATAATACCAATAAAATGACTGAAGGTATGAAATATACCAAATCAGGTGAAGTTACTTATGCAGTCCGTGATACTGTTATTGACGGCAAAAACATCAGTCAGGGCAATATAATGGGTATAGGCGATGCCGGAATTATATCTGTTTGCGATACAGTTGACAGAGCTGTGCTTGAAATGCTTGAAACCCTTGTAGACGAAGATGCAAGCATTATAAGCCTCTATTTTGGTGCTGAAATTGGTGAAGCTGAGGCTAATGCCCTTGCTAAAAAGATTTCTGAAACCTACTCAGGCTTGGATGTCGAACTTCAATTTGGTGGTCAGCCTGTATATTATTATTTACTTTCTGTCGAATAAATTATCTCAAATTATTCACAAAATGTTTTTATTTAATTGAAAAATCCCCTGCAAGATAAATTTTTGTAGGGATTTTTCAATTCTTTTATTTTAAGCTTCTTTCAGATGTTTCTTAAGTATTATATAACCTAAGTAAACTCCCACAAAAGCCAGAACAAAAGTTATACAGGTAGAGAGCACTCCCATAAGCCCTTGAGTATATTGTATCTGCGCATTCATACTTTCTTCCGTCATTCCTGCCCTGCCTACCCAGGCTGCCTTATACTGCTCCAAGAAAAACCAGGATGGAATTATAGCACCCCAGGCTGACCTACATGCATAATACCCGAAGCAAGGGCAAGTTTCCATATCTTAACTGCCTTGCCATCCCTTGAAGCTATAAAATCTGCAACTACAGCCATAACCAGCGAACTTACTACCCAGGGAATATATCCTCCCCCAAGAATCCAGAATAATGCCATAATAATAGCTGTCATAAAAGTAAACTGCCACATCTTACCTACTTTTCTTGACATAAAAATCAATACAGAACCTGTAATTACGGCACACATTCCCGGACTTATTGCGTGACCGAAAGGTCCGAGAGGAGTGATTATAGCCATCGTTATCATATAAAATACCATATAAAGTGCAGTTAACAATGCAATTGTCACCACATCTTTCATTTTAAAACCGTTCTTCATCTTTTTCTTCCTCCATATTATTAAAAATATTATTTAATTTACACAAGGTATTGTCCGTAAGTTCAAAATTCTCATGCACCTTACCGCTTTTAAGATAAATTATTCTGTTTGCCACATTTCTTATAAATTCATAATCATGGGAAATGACCAACACCGCAGCATTTTCTTTCAGCCTTACTGTTTCCTTAGCCACCTTCTTCATAGAAACTATATCAAGCCCGCTGGTAGGCTCATCAAAGATTATAAGCGGCTTATCACAAAGCCTGGCCATTCCTATCTGAAGCCTTTGTTTCTGTCCTCCACTTAAATCAAAAGGATGTTTATCCTTATAATCATACAAACCTAAGTATTTAAGTGTTTCAGCTATAGCCTCTTCATTGTCATTTACAAGAGCAAGCTCATTGTATACAGAGGTTCCAAATAGCTGGAAATCAGGATCCTGCATTATATAAAACGGAAGTCCGTTTATGTTAACCTCGCCATTGTCAGGCTTTATAGTCTTACATAAAAGCTTTGCCAATGTTGTCTTACCCACTCCGTTATTTCCCACCAGCACACTTACTTCGCCTTTTTTCAGTTCAAGACTTATATCTGTTAAAACGTTTTTATAACTTACATTTTTTAGGCCTGCAATCTTTTCTGTATTTATACTTTTTTCAGGTACAGGCAGGTCTAAATCAAAGAGGTCAAAGCTCCTGGTATCATACTTACTTTTCTTAAACTCTTCCTCGCTGTCAAACCGGTTCAGTCTTCCGTCTTCTATAAGAAATACCTTGTCTATAAGCCCTTTTAGATAATAAAATCTGTGATCTGCCACAATTACCGTAATACCTGATTTTTTCATTCCTGATATTATTTTACCAAGCTTCATAGCATTGCCGTAATCAAGGTTGGCAGACGGCTCATCAAAAATTACAACCTTTTGGTTAAGGGCCATAGCAGATGCAAGGGCCAGAAGCTGTCTTTCTCCGCTTGATATTTCAAAAATATTTCTATTCAACAGAGGATGAAGCCCGAATTTCTCAGTCAAAACCTCAAGCCTTTCATCCATTAATTTCTTCGTATAACCATAATTCTCCATAGGAAATACCAGTTCTGCAGTAGAATTAGTAGTAAAAAACTGGCTTCTCGGATTTTGAAACACCGAGCCTATTTTTTCATTAAGCTCAAACATCCTAAGCTCAGAATATTTTTTTATCTTCAAAATAAAGATTTCCCTCAAGATTTCCTTCTACGGTTTTCGAGGGATAAGCCCGTTAAGACATTTTAAAAGAGTAGACTTACCGCTGCCGCTGTCTCCGGCAAGTAAAATAACCTCGCTGTCTTTAACGGAAAAATCTATATCCTTTATCCCATCATCAGACTGTTCATAATTAAACGTCAGCTTTTCAGCCCTTATCATATCTTCCATAATCCTGCCCACATAATCCCAATTATCAATAATAAAGCTAAAAATGTATCACTTTTTCTAAATTTCTGTTCATAATAAGAAGTTCTTTTAATATTTGCATCTATTCCCTTTACAAGCCCCGCCGAGGTTACTTCTTCCGCCAGGGCAGTACATCTGAACAACTGGGGAACTATGAAATATCTAAAGCTTTCTATAGGTTTTTTCCAGGTAAATGCTATTCCTCTAAGCCTCATAGACTCCTTTATATAACCGAACTCCCTCTTAAATGTAGGTACATAACGCAGAGTGATTATAACTGCTACCACAAAGTTTCTTGGAAGTGGAAGCTTTTCCAGTGTAGATAAAAGTTCCGCAGTAGTATAATCCTTAAAAAGAATTGTTGCCATCATAAGACAGGGCAGAAACTGCATCATTATACTTAAGAAAATTACAATACCCCCAACTTGAAATACATTCATAAAGAATATAGATGTGCCGAAGAACAAACCATATATTATTATAAAAATCAATGTTCTTTTATTTTTCCCACTGAGAAGCAGTACCAGCGATGCAAATACCATAAGTACATAATTAAGCGGATATGCCGCCATAAACATAAACAGCGTCGGTATCAATATATTGAAAAAAATAAAACCAGAGACGGATTTATTTTTATAGCTTTTATCTTCATAAACTTCCCCTAAAGATATAAATTTAATTAGTTGGAACTAACTTAATCAGTTTACTCTCTTATTTATCTTTAGTCAAGCAAAAAGCGAGGTAATTTCAGAAAAATTCCCCCGCTTTATTACCGTATAATGCAAATTATGTTGAATTATTACAAACCTAAAAATACCTATTCTTACTATATAAGGATGTGGGCATCAAATACTCTTGACAACTTGTATCATATAATACCCATGAATAGATTATGACATATGATATAAATAATCTTGGATTTACTTTCTAATACACTCCTACAAATGAAATCGCAGGTGCTACTCTTGCATCCGTTATCTCTATCTTTAAGCCTGTTATTTCCTTTCCGCTTAGTTTTACTATCTTCTTATAGCCTATTACAGTTCCGTCATAGGCCTCGACTAAACCTTCTCCTTTTACATCCTCATAAACCTTGAATTTTTCTACTCTCTGGCTTAATAAGATATTCTCCTTTAATACAAGATAGGATGGCTTTACTCCTTCTTTCCATGTAAAATTAATGCTAAGTTCCCTATGTCCATACTCAGGCTTAAAGTAAGTTTCATAGCTGTCAGTCCTTATAACGGTTATATCCTCTCCTCTGTCTCCTTTTTCAGGCAAAGAGGTAATATCGGCCTTATCAGCCAGATTCTCTTTGAAACTTTCTCTGATAAAGTCACCTAATTCAGCAAGCCTTTTAACATCATTTTCATGCAGACATCCGTCTTTCATAGGACATATATTAAGAAGTAAGGCTGTATTGCCACCTACCGATTTTAAATAAATATCCTTTAGATTTTCAAGGCTCCTTACCTTATCATCTTCTTCCGGGTGATAGAACCAGCCCGGACGTATGGAAAGGTCTGTTTCAGCAGGGAACCAGGCAAGTTCAGGTTCGTCTTTTAAAACTTCCCTGCTTCCAAGCTCCTCCCTGGTAGGATCTATAGCTCTTTTTCTAAATTCTTCACTGTCTTCCTGTTGACTTAATTCAGCAGTTAATGCAGGCGAAGTCATAGCCTTTGAGACTACACTCCATTCACTTTTTCTGACTATTCCTGCTTCATTGCCGCACCAGCGTACATCTGGTCCGCTTATTGAAAGCACTGCCTCGAAGGCTGTAATTCTCTTACCTTCGCATAGTATCTTTCCCAGTCATACACCTGTTTCTTACCATTAGGGACCTTCACCACAGGCACCGTCCATCCAGAAGGTATAAATATCTCCGTAATTTGTAAGAAGCTCTGTCATCTGATTGATATAATAATCATCATATTCCTTGCCTGAACCATAAAACAGCACTGTTTCTGTCCCAAGGCGAAAGATAAACTCGAATTTAAGCCCATACTTTTTGCAGGCCTCTGATAATTCTTTCACTATGTCTCCTTTACCGTCTTTATAAGGAGAATTTTTTTGATACTGTGCTCTGTATACTTAGAGGCCAGAGGCAGAAACCGTCATGGTGCTTACAGGTAAGGATGAGGGCCTTTCATACCTGCACTTAACACTGCCTTTACCCAGCTTTCTGCATCTAAGTTATATGGATTAAAAATCTCAGGTGACTCATTACCTAGCCCCCACTCACGATTAGTATAAGTATTGACTGTGAAATGAATAAATCCGTAAAATTCTCTTTTTCTGATATTCTACCTGTCTCTTAGACGGCACTATGCTTACCAGTCTTTTATCAAGTTCTTCATATTCGTAGCTCATTCTTCTCTCCATTCTAATCCATCAGCCCTTAACCGCACCAACCATTATTCCTTTTACAAAGTATTTCTGCATAAAAGGATAGAACAAAAATATAGGAAGGGCTGCAAGTACTGTAATTGACATCCTTATGCCTTTTGAGGATATTTGCTGCATCATTGCTCCGGCATCTACACTCGAAGTGGCATTTCTAAGCTGTTCCGCTATCCTCTGCGCTTCATTTAAGTAATTATAAAGGAGATACTGCAACGTCTTAAGCTCATCAACTCCACGAGTATAAATATGGTTATCAAACCATGAATTCCACTGTCCGACAGCCACAAAAACTGCAACTGTTGCAATTATAGGCTTTGAGAGAGGGAAGATTATCTTTGTGAAAATAGTAACAACCCCTGCACCATCAAGCTTTGCTGATTCTTCAAGAGAAGCCGGCAGTGACTCAACGTAGGTTTTTATCAGAACTACATTATAGGCTGATACCATACCGGGTATAATATATACCCAGAAAGTATTAAGCAAGCCATAACTTTTAATCACAATATAGGTTGCTATCATTCCACCGCTTATGTACATAGTAAGTATAAGGAAACGGTAAAGAAATTTTCTATACGGCATATTTTCTTTTGAAAAAAGATAGCCTAAGAATGAACAGCTTCCCACACTGAGAATAGTTCCGGCTACGGTTCTTGCAAATGAAATACCAAGGGATGGCAAAAATCCGTTCAGAGTAAGTATCTGCTTATAATTTTCTAAAGAAAATCCCGATGGTATGAGTACAGGAGGAATTTCACCCACCTTTGAAGGATCTGAAAGTGTATAAATTACAACATACCAAAACGGATAGATACAAATAAATGTAATAAAAAGCAGGAATGTATAATTAAATACCTGGAATACACGTCTTGAAGCAGAACTTTTAATATGATTGTTCATACATATCTCCTCTCTATACTACCGCGCTGCCACGTGCTTTTTTAGCTACAAGATTGGCAAATGTCACTAAAATAACACTAACTACGGATTTGATAATACTTATAGCCACACCATATGAATAATCCATATTTTCAAGTCCGATTCTATAAGCATAAAGATCAAGAACCTCGATATTATCGGCTGTCATTGAGTTCTTGAAAAGTAAATACTGTTCATAACCTGTATTTAAAAAATTACCTATATTTAAGATGAAGAGAACAACAAAGGTTCCAATCATCGCAGGCATAGTTATATGGATTGCACATCTGAAATACCCTGCTCCATCTACTCTGGCAGCCTCATACTGCTCCTGGTCTATTCCCGCAATGGCAGCAAGATATATAATTGAACTCCAGCCAAGTCCCTTCCAAAGTCCTAAGAGAGATTGGAAAATATATACCGCATTTCCGTCTCCCAAAAGATTTTGTCCTTCTGTTCCTATTCCAATTTTTAAGAGCATTGTGGTAATAAGCCCATCTGAAGAAAAAAGAGTAAATGCCAAGGAGAAGATTATTACCCAGCTTATAAAGTTTGGAAGGGTAGTAAAGGTTTGTACAATTTTTCTTACAGGTCCATTTTTAACTTCATTTAAGAGTATAGCAAAGAACATTGGTAATGGAGAAAATAATATTCCAAGAATAGCAAAGACAAAGGTATTTGTCAGTGATCTCCACACGTTCGCATCGGTAAATATAAGCTTAAAATACTCAAGTCCGACAAACTCGCTATCATTTAATTTAACACCCGGTACATAATCAAAGAAAGCATATATCCAGCCAAATATAGGAACATAGTTAAACAATAATACTATTATCATAAATGGAAGGGCATAGTATAAAAGTTTATAATCTTTTCTTGGTTTTGTCATTGTCAGAGCTTTAGTTTTTGACATTCAATCCCTCCGTTTCATATACAAACGGCGCGTGTTTCAAGACGCGCCGTAATACTTTTTATTTCATGCTGTCAAGGTTAGAAACTGCTGTATTCCAGTTTTCTTTCCACCAATTTACTGACTTTTCAACATTAGCTGCCTTTAAGTCTTCCATAAGTTTTGCCTTAGCTGTATCAAATTCAGCATCTGTCTTAGCCATTACAAGGCTTGGAAGAGCTTTAACAGTGATTTCTTCAACGTTTCCATCTATACGGTTGATATCCTTAGTAGCTGCCTGAATTACCATTCTTATAGCAGACTTGGTATCTCTCATATCTATGTTCTTTCCTTCAGCAATGCCATTCTTAAGAAGGTCTGATGGAAGTGTAATCTTAAGAGTCTTACACATATCCTTTTCTGCTGCTGTAAGTGTATCTGCAAGAATATCATCAGCCATGAAAAGATCAACCATTCCCCCATCTGCTAAAACTGCATTGTCTGCATATCCGATACTGTTGTACATATTATTCTCACCGATACCAGACTTCTTAAGCTCATCAGCTCTCGCACCATCTGATTTAATTGTCTTTGTATCATCTTTAAGTACCGCCTTGCCATCCTTAACTTCCCATCTGCCTTCAACACCTGAGCAGGTTTCTCTTGAAGCTTCAGCGCTCTGAAGATAATCAAGAACCATAACTGCTCTTTCTACATTAGGAGAATGTGAAGATACGAAGTAGTACTTTCCGCTCCATCCTGCTTTGTTAGGCTCATTTGCCCATCCCATATAAGAAGGAAGTAACACGAACTCTTTTAATGTATTAGGATCTTTCTTTCGTTCATTGCTGTTATATTCACCAAAATACCAGTTGTTCTGTCCGCCAAGATACTGTCCCTTGCTGTATTTCTCCTGAATATCCTCACCCTTTGTTATAAATGCATCAGGATCAAGGAGTCCTTCTCTGTAAAGCTTGTTATAGAACTTAACACCTGCCCAGAAAGGAGTAACCTTACCACCTTCATCTACATCATAGATATCTGAAACAAGTTCGTTTGTCTTTACATTCTGTACATAAAGTCCTCCCTCAAGGTTAACATATCCCTCTGTAAGGCAGCCCTTGTGGAAATAAGCGTGTAACTTGGCATCATTATAAATAGAATATGCATAAGTCTCTTCGCCTGACTCTGTCTTAGGATATTTTTCCTTCATCTTCTTTAATGCAGCAATATACTCATCATCATTAGTAATTGCAGGAGCGCCGATTTCCTTATATAAATCCCATCTAACCGCATATCCGAAAGGAAGGATTGCACCAAATGTTTCTTCTACATTATCTGTTGTAACATGAGGTGTTACAAAATACTGTCCTTTGCTATCATCACTCTTGAAGTTCTTCATTACATTATTTCTGAAGCTGAGTGCATCAGAGAAAATGTTAGGAGCTATTGCCTTATAATCCTCAAGATTAACAGCATGCTTACCTCTTAATACACCATCTATATTGTCTTCATTAATCTGAACAATATCTGTAGTATTTTCACCTGATAAGTCAAGGTTTAAGCTGTCTTTCTGATATCCCTTGAACTTAATTGAGCAGTTAAACTTCTTCTCAATTAAATCAACGGTATCGGTAGGCCAGTTTGCCTCTTCAGAATCCTTAAGGTTAAGTCCTCCGATTGTGATGTCTACATGCTGTGAAGTATCAGGTGCTCCTGTATTAGAAGCTGCGTCTGATGTTTTTGCTACAGAGGTACTTGCCTTAGATGCCGTACTTGCAGCTGAACCTGATTTCTTTGAATCTGTCTTTGTTCCGCCACAACCTGAAAGCAATGTTGCTGCCATAGTTGCTGCACATAATAACGATAAAACCTTTTTCCCTTTCATAAGTTCTCCTCACTTTCACTATTTTATTTATAGTTTATGGTATAATTATAAGCATTTTGCACAAAGATTTGTTGCTTTATTTTTTATGAATCATTGTATTTTTTTATATTTTTATTATCTTACACCATAATATTTTTGTCTTTTTACTGTGATTTGACTTATTTAAAGATACAAGTGTCAAAAGTATAAAAATTCGATGCAAGCTTGCTTGCAAGAGAATTTATTATCTTTTGACACGCAAAAAATATGAGTAAGTAGCCATTTTTTTGCAAAAATGAGCGGATTACGAATATTTTTGCAAGGATTACGAGAGGTGAAGCCGAAGCAATCCTGTATCATGGGTGTCAAATACTTTTTGACACCCACATCATTTAAAAGCTTAGATAAAAAAATTTAACAAAAATCAGAATCTTATTTGTACCGTTAAAGTGCCTTCACTGTCTTGTTCAAGCCAGATATCACCCGTATCTTTGTATAAAATATTAAGCCTTTTTTTCGCATTTGAAAGCCCTATATGCTCAGAATTACCGCTATTGTTTTTCAACATCTCATTCGAGCTGTCAAGCTTTTGCTTTGTCCATATTAACTCCGCTGTTGCTTATTGATACCTTCATTATTTCTTCTTTTTCTGATATTTACTGTTATTACTCTTTTTCAAGCGGATCACTGCCATATATGAAGCAATTTTCTATCATTGGCTGTAGTATCATTCTGGGGAAATCTTCAGACAACAATGTATTATCGCAAAAGACTTTATACTCCATTGTATTGCCATAACGTATGTTCATCATAGACACATAGTTCTCACAGAAAACAAGTTCATCCTCTAATTTCCATAAAAAATTCGGATTTCTGAGAATTGGTGTTAAGATTTTGGCAAGGATTTCAAGAGCATTGGCAGTTACCTTGTTGTTGGTCATAGCTGCCATCCACCTTATAGAATTTATAGAGCCAAGCAGAAAATGAGGATTCATCTGATATTGCAGGGCTAACAGCTCTTTTTTAGTTTTTTCCCTTTCAACAGTCTTTATATCCGATATGTATTGTTTTAATTTCCCTGCCATCAGATAAAACTCTGTATTTAGTTCATCAAGCTCTTCCCAGCCCTGTGGCTCAGGTTTTTTGATATCAAAATTTTCTCCCTGTACAAGCTTCATCTGATCCATATGATACTGAATAGGTCTGGTATATCTCTTGCTCCAAATTAATCCTGCTATAAATATAAAGATACAGCTAACTGTAGCTACCATTATACCAAACTTTCTTATATCATTTGTTTCTTTTAAATATGCTTTTTAGGGTATTAAATTATACAATTTCCAATTGAAATTCTTAAGCTCGTGTTCTATTGTCTGAAAATCATCTTTAGTTTCAAATTGTTTTTCCAAGACTGTCATTTCCTGTTTCTGATATTATTATTCCGTCATTGTTGACAAGGACGGCAACACTTCCATTATAAACTACAGACTCATAGGTTTTTCTTATGGACTTTTCATCTACACCTACTATAAGATACGTAACTTCCTTTTCAGTATAACCATCGCCTAAAAACTTAACCCCTAAAAAAGAAGGTCTGTCCGTTACCGGGCTGAAATCCTTCCCTTCATAGCCTTCTAATTCATAATTTGATACCCATAGTGTATATGGATAGATTTCTGCTGCCTTTTTTTAGAATCCCGTCTAGCCTTCCCTTAATATCAACTTTCCCACTTCTGCTTCTTCTATCTGAGGTAGACAATGTAAATCTTCCGTCACCTTTTATTAAAGAGACTGAATAGATATTAGAGTTAATCGACATCATTTCGTCGAAATCCTTTACTACCTGCATAGATATTACTTTTTTTATTTATCTCATTTTTATATTCATCTTTTAAGTATTCAAAAGGCAGTCTTAGGCTGCCATATCTGTTTACCTCACCCTCTACTGTACTTAACATCTTTTTAAGTTCTTTATCTGCCTGCTTGAATGTAGCCTCTGCAATCTTTTTAGTATTATTTTTCAAATTTATGTTCAAAATAGAAATATGTTATACTAAAAAGCATAACAACTATTAATATAATAGATATGAGAATGGATAGCAGAGCCTTGACTCTCCAATTTACTTTTTTAATCTTATTACTGCTCAACTATTTTTCCTCCTCCATTTTGCAGGAGAAACTCCCATTACTTTTTTAAAGTATCTTGAAAAATATTCCTGATTCGGGAAGCCATGTTTTTCTGCAATAAATGAAATCTTAGCATCACTTACCTTAAATTCCTTTAATACTGCTTTTAGCCTGACTTCATTAAGATATTCCACATAATTCTTCCCTATTTCCCTTTTAAAAAGTGATGAAAAATATGCCGGAGATATCCCCGCCACACCTGCTACCTTTGCCAGACTTAGCTGTTCTCCATGGTTTTCATTTATATAAGCGATTGCCGCTTTTATGGAATAATCCCAATTAGATGAATTATTGACATCTTCTCCCGACTTTTTCATGCCTCATAAACCAGTCTGCCAGCTTCTCCTTATTCTGTCTCACACTATGAGTATAGCCAAGCTTTATACCGAGAAAGCTCTCTATCAGTTCATTTACCCTTCCTGTCCTTTTTTCAAGATTTTCATTGTCATTAGGAAGAAATGTATAAAAATTGACAGGCTTTTCAAACAGTATGGTAACTCCTTCTTTAAACTGGTGAGTAATAAGTTCATGTATGAATTTTACTGCCTCATTATTAATTTTATCTCTGTCTTCTTCTTTTAATGAGAATTTACAGAGAAATTTCATTTTTTCATTCTCGTTCCAGATAGGCTCACTGCCCTCTCCCATCAAATATTTTTTCAGACCTTTTTCTAAAAATTTCCCTTTTTTTCAGGGCTTGTCTTCACCGTTTCTTCCTATTCCGATAAGATATTCTTTTGTCTCTTTAAGCAGTTTATCTATCTCTTCCATATTTATGGTTGCTTTTAGCACATATCCGTTTATCTTTAAGGGAACAAGCTTCCTTATAAGCTCAAAATCATCTATGCAGGAAATAACAATAATGGCACATTCTTTGTCTATTTCTCTTATATTTCTGATAAGGGTATAACCGTCCATGACATCCATTCTAATATCTGTTATAACCACATCAGGTTTTATCTCCCTAAAAAGCTCAAAAGCCTGCCCTCCATCATCAGCCTGTGCTACCAGTTCCATAGAATAATCACCCCATGAAATAGCATTTTGAAGCCCTATACGTACCAAAAGCTCATCTTCTGCGAATAAAACCTTATACATATAATTTCCCCCATAAAAGAATTTTCATTCCACTTTTTCACTACTTTCAGCATAAACGCATTATACTACAATCTAGGTTTTTTGCAAAGAAAAGAAACGGCATATCCGTTTTGGACATACCGTTCTTTTTGCTTTTATTATTGATAAAAGGCTTATAAAAAGTTATAAAAAGTTCTCGGTTCACAGCTTACTTTGTTCTGTAAATATTTATTTCCTTCTCTGCCTTAAAATTAGCCAAATCCACAGCCCTTATATTTATCTTATTCTGTCCTATTTTAAGAGGAATGGTTATCTCCTTATCAAGAGTGACTCCCCCCTCTGCCATGGTTTTATTAGTCTTATCCGCTATATCAATCAGAGAATCTCCGTTATAAAGCTTAAGTCTTAAAGAATCATCGGATGAATGTATCTTTATTGTGACAGACTCCAAATCAAGCTCTCTTCCTGCTACTTCATAACTTATTACCGGATCGGTTAAATCATAGAAGGCTCTTCTTACTATGCTTGCCTTTCTCCTTTTTCAGTCACAGCCTCTACTCTTATGTTCACGCAGAACTCATGTACAGGAAGTGTAACTGAGAAATGATAGCCAAGTCCTGTGTAGGGTGAAGCCCCACCGTAGGCATATTTCATCTGCTTTGCAGTAATGTCATTATCGGTCAAGGTTATAGTTTTTCCCAAGGTCTTACCGTTTTTATTAACAAGCTTTACTTCTATCTGCTTTACCTTGTCATCAGCCTTAACATTGCCTATAAAGCCTTCTATTTTTACAGTTCTGTCATTATTTGAAGGAATGACAGCCATAAGTGCGGGACTTTCAAGGAAAACTACAGGATATTTTGTCTTGGTATTATTCTTACCGTTATATCCGTCTTCAAACAGGTCATTTCCAAACGGCCTGCTAAGTCTGTCTGCCTCACTGCCCTCATAGACTATTTCAATATCGGTATCTTCCGTTAAAGTATAATGTATCTGAACCGAAAATCCTTTTTTAAAGCTATAGCCCTCAGCTCCTGTGTCAAGATCCATAGCCCCTTTAAGAGGAAGAACTATATTACCGCCACTCCTTTTATGAAGAATGACACCCTTAACCTTAGACTGTACTCCGGACTTGAATCTAAGGTCAAGCTTTACATAGCCGCTCTTTGTCGGTATTGTCTTATCAGCTCCCAGCTTTATGCTTTTATTATCAAGCTTTATTTCCTCAAAATTATCAAGACCTGCCTTAGAAAGATTTACTTTTATATCCTTTTCTTTAACATCTTCCGGCATAGCTCCCTTTTCAAAGCCTGTTACTATTTCCTTACCGCTATTTAATGGGTCTATGGTAAAGCTTACAGCCCTCTCAGCCTTGTCATAAGAATATTTAAATTCCTTTCTCATACCTGCCTGAACCCTACTGTCTCTTATCAGGTATTTAATAGAGTGGCCTTCTTTTATGTAAAGCAGGCTTATATGGTAAGAATCATCAGGCATAACAAGCTTTAAGTCAACCTTTTTCTTAAGTGTATCGTACTTATAATCTGACATAAGGTTGCCGTCAGCATATGCTTTTACTCCTCTGTCCTTCATCGAATTGTAAAAATTCAAAAAGCTTACAGAATTATAGTTTTCATTTTCTCCCGTTTTTACTGCAGTGCTTCTCTGATTGCTCAGATAATCTTTAACAGTAATGTAAATATGTGAAGAATCAGCCAGATAACAGCTGTCTATTTCAATCTCCTTATTACGGTTTCCGTTCCTGTTTACAAATATCTGTGCACTTGCTGTAGAATCAGCAGGAATCATATCCTCTGTTACAGTAAGTTTCCCGTCTATTATTTTAGGAAGAGTCTTACCATCCTTTGTATCTGTATCCACAAAGTTTAAGAGCAGATATTTGCCGAATTTAGGCTTGCCAAGCTTTAAGTCTTCCTCAGTCAGCCCATTTATCTTAGGCTTATTTTTATTTTCAGCAAAGACTTCATTTTCTAAGGCTAAAGGCTTCTTTTTACCCGGCGGTGTAAGTCCCCCTCCCGGAGGCAGGGCAGGTCCATTGTTATTGTTCTCTTCTTTCACAAATTTTAATGAATTAAGATAAACCTGCTCAATTCCACTGCCGGCATCCTTTACCTTAAATTTTAATCTTTTAATCCTGTTCTTTCCTGCTACAGGTGTTAATTCTATCTTATCGCTAAGTTCAGGCGCAGTATCGTCTACCTTTAGCTTATATTTATAAATCTGCTCTGTATTTCCACCACCTGAGCTTCCACTGTTAAGCTTTGCCTTTATCTGATATACATAATTTACATCTTCTGACGCAAGCTTTCCATCTATCCTTCCATCCCACCAGGAATCAGGCATTATATTGAAGCTTCTGTTTCTTCTAAGACTGTTAAGCTTTCTTACTTTAAGAGATTTACCTATGGTACGAAGCACTTTACCTGTATTTTCATCCAAAACGGAATACTCAATTTCTTCCATATTTCTAAGAGGAGCAAGTCTTACTGCCACATCCCTATGGTAGGTACTTGAAGGTGAAAAATAAAGTGTATTGTCTACTACAGGAAGCCTCAAGGTGGCACTTGTCATAAACATTGATGAGGTAGATTCAGCCTCTTTATTTACATAAAACTGAACATCTCTCTTTTCTCTGCCCACTTCCTTTACCTGAAAAGCATCTATAGCCTTTTCACTCTCCCAGTCACCGTAAAAGCCTAAAAACGGAATGGTGAGAGTGCTTTTACCTGTGGTAACACTATCAGCTTCCTCCAGTGTAAAGTCTTCATTATCATCTTCATTAGAAGCTTTAACTACATCTATTCCTGATAAATTTTCTACCTCATTGATATCTTTAATATCACCTTGAGGTTTATTCACGTTTTTTTCAATACTTTCTATATTAGTGTCTTCACTATCCGCACCTGAATTTTTAATCAATGAAAAAGCTCTCACAGAAGCTCCAACTTTAGTAACCTCTTCAAGTTCAATAAAACCTTCTATAAAGTTATTTGTTCTAATTTCATCCGCCCCTGAGTAATCAAAGTCAAGTTCAAAAGTTTCTTTTGACTGTCCTGCTACAGTAACCTCTTTTCCTTCAAAGCTCTGATTAAAATCAACCTTCTCAGGTGTTTCAGACCTATATCCCTCTAAAACCGGCTCATATACTGTCTTTGTATGCACCCTATAAGTCCTGGTTTCATTTCCGAAATTTTCTAAGGTAAGTTTTGCCTTAAATTTCTTTTCACCTATTTCTTTTATTTCAAGCTTTCCATCTGCCTTGGTATCATTAGTCCCCTCTGCTTTTACTACAACAGTAGTGTTAAGGGCATTTTTAAGGTCAAGAGCTCCGCTACCCTGCTGTCTTACAAAATAAGGTGTGCCTTCTTTATAAAGTACAGGTTTTGCCGTATTCATAAGTAAAAGCTTTGTAAAATCAGCGGTATTTTCCACTTTGATATCTTTTTCTCTTATATACTGCTTTATTACTGCACTTGCGCCAGCTACCTGTGGTGAAGCCATGGAAGTTCCGGACATATTCTGGTATTTACCGTCCTCTGCAGTAGAATATATGCCACCGCCCGGTGCAGTTATTTCAGGCTTTATTCTAAGGTCGGGAGTAGGTCCCCAGGATGAGAAGTATGACATTTTTCCTGCTGTAGGATTATTATAAGGTGTTTCTTCCATAAAAACGTCAGCTGTAAACCTCATTGATGAAAGATTGGCTCTGCTTATCTTTAAGTAGGTGCTGCGTTTAATCCTGACTACGGTAATATTTCCTGCATCCTCACCAAGGCTTATTCTCCCGCCTATTCTTTCAGAATCTGAAACCGGATTGTAAAATACTATTGCTGAAGGCTCCAATGCCATAATCTTTTTAAGCCTTGCTACAAAAGCCTTTTTCTCGGCTGCATCAGAAATAAGTTCCATTACGGCAAAATTCCCCCTAAGGCTCGCCTTAATTAAAGGATCATCCTCTTTACCTGCTGGTACTTCTATCCATTTTCCGGTAATCTTATCAGCAGGAGCATTACTTCCGGGAGTAACATCCGCCTGCTCTCTTATTTCACCCTCACGCCTATCTTTCCAACCTATTGAGCGTGAATATTTTGTCAGATTATCCATCGAAGCTACTGCAAATGAATCCTCATCAAGAGCAGGATTGGCTATAAGGGCAGTATCATAATTGCCTTCCAGAGGTTTTACCCCATAGGTATTGCCATCTGTTATAGTCCCATCATTTCCTGCCGCTACGGCTACTACTATTCCTGCCTTCCTTGCCTTTTCAAACATTTCTGTTTCAGGATATCTCTCACCTTCCACTGAAAATCCTGCAGAAGAGCCAAGACTCATATTTACCGCATCTGCTCCTAAGCTCACCGCATCATCAAGTGCCTTAAGCCATATATCTGTAAATGTTGTAGGATACTGTAAATCATCCGAAAATACTTTAAGTGCCAGTATCTGAGCATTGGGAGCCACTCCGTAAATATCTTTTTCATTGTCATTTGCACCCACTATACCCGATACATGCATGCCATGCATTACTCCGTAACTGTCATAAAGATTGGTGTTAAAGTCATAATAATTATATCCGTAAGGAATCTTAGAAGTATAATATCTTCCGTCTAAGCCTTTTTCAGCTATTACCCTGTTTACATCAGTTTCTGAAAGCTTGGCACGGGCTTCATCATCCAGTCTGAAAGCTTTATGGTTATAGTCTATACCAGAGTCTATAACTGCAACAACCGTACCTTCTCCCTTGTATCCCGAATCATTTGCATAACCTGAACCGGTCATCTCACTTGACGAACTAAGTAAAGGTCTTTCAAATTCTTCTGACACATAAACGGATTTTACACCCTTTATATCATCCAGCTTATCAATATCTTTTGCCTTTACACTTAAGGCTATACCGTTTAATACAGTGTCATAGTTTCTTATATCTGAGGTATCCGCATCAATTTTACTCTTTTCTATTTCTGACACTACCTCGTCCTGCTCCGACTTAAGTTCCTTTTTCTTTTCTTCTATAAAACCCTCACTAAGGGCTGAATAATCTACATTTCTTTCATTAGCTTCATCTATTATTGAGTCTTTTTCAAGCTGTATAATTACTCTTACCTTCTTATCTTCCTCTTTTGCTAAATCGGAAGCTTCATTTTTAGCTTCTTCTTTATTTTCTGAAATATTACTCTCAGCAAAATCTGTCTCTGCTGCCTTTACATTCTCCCTATAGCTTATGCCTGAAATGCAAAGAGTAGCAGCCATAATCAAAGACAATAATCTTTTTTTATCCTTTTTAGTCATTTTACTATACCCTCACTTACTCCACTATTATGTTTACAACGAATTTTACCATTCCATAATCTTTTCCGACAATTATTATGTTTTCCTTTGGAACGGCAGTCAGAGTATAGCTTCCCTTAATGCCATTCTTTATATTTTGAAGGGAGCTTCCGCTCCAGTTTATCTCTGTCTCTTTACCGTTATTCTCGCCATTTACCTTAAGACCAATATATCCTTTTTCCGGTAAGATAACGGTATTTCCTGACTTAAATTTAAGCCTTCCGGATTTATCTGTATAATCACAAAAAAGTATATAATCTGAAGATAGCTTATCAGAGCGGTTTCCTACTGAAGGATAATAATCATAGCCTCTGCTATTCTCATCTTCTTCATCCTTATTTTTTGTTTCAGGCTTGTACTTATCTGTTTCAGGCAGATTCTCAACCTCTTCCCTTTTCCTTTACGTCCATATTATCTTTTCCATCTTTTTTTATTTTTTTCTTGCTTTTTCTTATTTTTTTCTTATTCTGCTTTTTTTATTTTTCTTATTCTTCTTGTTTTTTTCTTTTTGTCTTATTATCTACTCTATTGTTTTTTCTTTTTCCTCTTTTTTCGTTTTTTTCTTATTTTTAACCTTTTCCTTTAAGGCTACTGTTTCCACCTTAACACTAGTATTTTTCGCCATCAGCATATACCGGGCTTAATATTCCTAAGCTGATAATCAATATCCCATAAATTATAAATAACAGTCTTCTCTTAATCTTCATTATTTCACCTTTCATCATAAAAATAGTTTATCATTTTGCAACCCATTCGCAATTATAACACTATTTTTCAAAATTTGCAACTAGTTTGCAAATATTTTTTTATATTTTTAACACTTGTATCATTTAATAGGAATTTCATAGAGATTTTTCTTTAGTAGGAAATTTCCTGCTAAAAGAAAAAGATAGAGTAACCAGTTTTTATCTAACTGAATTACCCTATCTTTATTATAAAAAAATAACTTATTTACTTTTAATCTAAATCTTCCTACGAGCTCTGTGAGCGTATCAGACTGCGCACTTTGTTCTTCACTTGAAGCTGCAGTCTCCTCTGCCGTAGCCGCATTATTCTGAGCTGATTCAGAAATCTTATTCACTCCATTATTAATCTTGTTAACCTTCTCAGCCTGAATTCCAACTTCTTTTATCACACTCTCCATAAGGCCTACACTCATACCTGCCTTATCCCCTACTTCCATAATAGAATCAACCATTCCTGATGAAAGTGTCATTCCCACTTCTACCGCTTCTATAGTTTTTCTTACAAGTTCATCCGTTGCTGCAGTAACCCTTTCACTGTCACCTGCCAGCTTCTTAACCTCATCTGCAACAACTGCAAAGCCTTTACCTGCTGTACCGGCTCTTGCTGCTTCAATGGCTGCATTTAATGCCAGAAGTCCTGTCTGTGCCGAAATTGCCTTAATGCTTTCTGTATTTTCTACTACCTTGTTTGTACAATCCTTGATTAGCTCCATAGCTCTATCGAGCTCATCCATTTTCTCCTTACCAAGCATAAGGACACCACCGGCCTCTTTTGCTACCTGCTCTGCCTTCTTAGTCATCTCCTCAGTATGCAGAATTCCCTTTCTAAGAGAATCTATTGCCTCTGAAATATCAGATACTGCACCAGCCTCTTCTGTACTGCTCTCAGCAAGCTCCTGCGCAGACATTGCCATCTGTGATGCCCCTGATGCTACCTGTCCTGATGTAAGACCTATAGAATTAAATATATCATTTAAATTATCTATAGTAGCCTGCATGGATGCCTTTATTTCCTCAAACTGTCCTACATAATCACCTGTCACATCAAAGCTTACATCTCCGTTTGCAAGTCTTGCCATGTCTTCAGAGATATTTCCGATTATATTCTGTAAGAAGCTCTTAGTCTCTTTTATAGCTCCTATCATCTTGCCAATCTCAGTCTCATCCTCTTCGAGTGTAAACTCACTGTTGAGGATTCCCTTGGATAGATAAGATAACTGTTGTTCAATTTCAAGAGTTGGCGCAAGCATTTCATCTTTTACAAAGCTTACATACTGTTTCTGAAGCTTTAATACATATATAAGTGATATAAGTGCTATGAGCTGTATAAACACACCTATTCCGGATATTATATTAGTTGTCAAAGCCATTCTTGATGTAATTGAGTCTATAAGCTGTTCTGAAAGATCAGCGATCTTATTTACACCAGCCTCATGCTCATTTCCAAACGCAAGCTCTATTGCCTCTTCACTTCTCTCACCACCAGAGTTTTTTACCAGCTCCAGCACCTTCTGCTCTATAGGCACAAGACTTTCTGAAGTGGACGCAACTGTCTCAGCAAGGCTTGTCTCAGGTGCACTAAGCCCTGCTTTCTTAAGTGCTTCTAAAGAATTTGCCACCCTTCTTACATTATTATTTTCATTCTGATAGTTATCATAATGTAAAGTATCTCCTGTCGCCGCATAGGCTCTCATCTCTGCAGCAAGATACTGTGAACCTTGTCTCATCTCTACCGAATAACCAATCATAGCTGTTTTTTTGTTAGCTATATCGTATTCAAAAAACCTGGTAATAAAAAGAGTCGCAACAATTACCATTACTGTAATAATACTGACAATAGTTTTTTTGCTTAACTTCTGATTTTTAGCTGACTGTGTCTCTCTGTGCATAAATCTCTCCCTCAAATTATTTTTTATTGTGCTTTTAAAACAAAAAAGCAGATTTATACACCAAATAAACCTACTTTAATTCCTTACTCATCCTGTAATCCGCTAACAGTCACATCAATGCCTCAATAGTAACATAAAAGAGAACAAAAGTCAAAATCATTTTTTAAATGTCTGTAACTCCCCACAAGTATCTTGCTATTCTATCCTCTGCATCCAGCTTTTTCTCTTGAATAATATCAGCGCAATAATAAGCCTTACAACTTCTTCTAATGATAAGATAAAATATACATAAGGTATGGATAACTTACACACAAAGGCTGAAACAAGTGCAAGCGGAACACCAAAAATCCAGGTTCCAATTATGTCTATCCACATTATATACTTTGTCTTACCACCACTCCTTATTATGCCTCCACCTAATATCATATTCTGCACCTTTACCGGTGAAATTATTGCAAATACAACCAGTATCATATAGGCAGTATTTTTGTTTCCACACTTATGTTGAAAAGTCCGGTATAAGCCTGTCCTAGTATTACCAATAAAACTGATAATATAAGCGAGCCTAAAACCCCCATTTTCATTATCGTTTTTGAACGTACATATGCTTCATCGTATTCACCCTTGCCAAGAAGCCTTCCTATAATTATACCTGCTGCCTGCGAAAGACCACTTAAAGCCCCTATCATCAGTCCCTGTATAGAAAAGGTTATAGTCATAGCTGCTAAAGGCTCTGTGCCCATGTTTCCATATACCCCTCCATACACATTTTCCCCCAGGCTCCATAAAAATTCACATACAAGGATTGGTGTTATTATGCTGAAATACAGTTTTCTCATCTTTTCATCAAAGCCAATATCAAATTTTAACCTCTGTTCATGTTTTTTTAAGCCCTTAATTAAATAAAAAAGAGTAATTATGAGCCCTGCAACCTGTGAAATTACACTTGCTATAGCAGCACCCGATACTCCCAACGCAGGAAATCCCATGTGTCCTGATATCAGCAGATAATTAAGAACTGTATTTAAAATCACTGCTGCTATACCTGCCACAAGCGGATATATAGTCTCCTCCATACATCTTAGTATAACTGAAGCCATACTTGTAACAGCCATCGGAATTAGTGAAAGCGAGAAGATTTTCAGATAATTTACAGCATCAGTAATCGTGTTTACATCCTTATTATAGAGATACATTATCTCCTTGCCGGAGAAAAGGCAGACCAAGGTAAACAGTACACCTATAACTATGCAATAGACCAGATTCATATAAAAGCTTTTATTTACATTTGCTTCATTTCTTTGTCCAAGATACTGTGAAAGCATTATTCCGGCTGCCGCTGCTATTGCACCTAAAAGCACAGTATATATAGAAATAAATTTCCCTGCCAGACCTATGGCTGCAATGCTTGTATCTCCCAGATGTCCTATCATAAGCTGGTCAACCACACTGAATGAGGCTTGTAAAAGTGCCTGCAAAGTCACCGGCAGGGCTATTTTTAATATATTACCATATAACTCTCTTTTTTCATTCTTCACATATTTTTCCTCCTGTTATAAAATTGATATGTTTTCATTGTTATAATTTGCACTCTGGCTTATACTACAAATGCTATCCCTCTCTGCCAATTCTACCGGTAGCCTTATTTCTTTTTTTATTTCTCTGCCTTCTTTTAAGCTAAGTAATGCTTCTATAGCATACTCTGCCCTCTTTCCCATATCCTGCTTTACCGAGGTAAGCTCCGGATAGACCTTTTCTCCTATTATCCCCCCATCAAAACCGGCTATTGAGAACTCCTCCGGTATTCTAATCTGCTTTTTCTGCAAAAAATGCATAAATTCTATAGCATACTCATCAGATACAGCAAAAGCCGCTGAATATTGACTGGTTATTTCCTTAAAATTAGCCTCATAAAACTCCAGTCTTTCTCTTTTATGGAGCGGTATTTTAAGAAGCTCTGCCTTTCCTTCACCAAGTCCCTTTCTTAAGCCATCTATTCTTTCTTTATCCATACAAATATAATTATCTGAAAGACAGACAACCCTTCTATGACCCTTTTTATAAAAATATTCGCCCATCATAAAGCCTCCTGCAAAATTATCAATGGTTAAGTTACATATATTAGCTGTGCCCTCAAAATATCCATCATACACAACAAAAGGGATATGCATGCCTTCTCTCAGTTTTTTATAATCACTTTCACAAAAACCTATAATTACAAGACCATCCATATTCCACATAGAAGCAAACTTTATTATTTCTTCATATGAAGTAGAAGTCTTAATCATCATAAAATATCCGGCTTGTTCTATTTGTACTGATAGCCCATTTATCGAGTTACTAATAAAATTATCTGAAAATAAGCCTCCTTCATACTTCGTATGCCGGTTAATAACAACTCCTATTATTCTTGAATTATTTCTTGCAAGTAAGATTCCTGCCATACTTGGTATATACTCTCTTTTTTCAATCAGCTCCTGAACTCTTTTTATAGTTTCCGGAGAAACCTTGGAATTTTTACCATGTATAACATTTGAAACAGTAGCTGTACTAAGTCCTAACTCCTCAGCTATATCCTTTATTCTTATCCTATCCAATATCTTATCTCCTCATAATTTTCCTTATAAAAAGGATACTCTTACTTTCCTTTATTTACAATAGGTTAATCGCATAACCTATTCTAAAATCTGTTACCTTTTCCATATTAATTTTAGTCAGTTTTATTGTATGATGTTTATATTTATGATAAAATGTCTTATAATAAAATAGGAGGAATAATTAATGAAAATTTACAAAAGCAGACCTTTTGCGCTTATTTACAATGCAGTGATATACCTCTTTGGAGTAGCTGCCGTCCTTGTAATAGCCTGGGTAGTTTCATCAGGAAATGCCAAAATTTCTATTGGTGTCGCAAGTGTGGTTTTCTTACTTATGTTGTTCTCATTTATTTCGCAAATGAAAATGAAAATAATAGTAGAAGGCAATACAGTTACATTCATTACTAAGAAGAAATCCAGTAAATACAACATAGATGAATGTGGTTTCTCATCTAAGATAGTCAATCATGATGATATGAATCTTACTGTCACTGATGGAACAAAAACTGAGTATTATGACTGCTCATTCTTAGGCTATACCAAATATATGGAACTTTTAGATGACTTAAAGCTTACCGGCAATAATCAGAAATCTGTTAAGCTTGAAACTAAAAAAATAATACAAAAAGAGGAAAAATGAACGAATTAATAAATACTTTTAAAATTACTGCCTAATTGGGTATATATTGTAGCAGGGCTTTTTACTATTTTTATCTGTTGCTATTTATATTTTTATTCAAGATATGCAAAAACAGAAAAACACTTATGAACCAAAATCACGATGCTGCACTTATATACTGTGGAACTACCCAGTCAGGAATAAAGACTGTAGAGCTTCGTATACATACCATTGATGCCGTAAAACATGCTGACTGGTTCAATGAAGGTTTAAGCCTTGTATATGCCGTAACTTCCGGTACACATACCATAGAGGCTTCTGCTACTACCTCAAGACCGGGAATCTTACATAAAACCGTCAACGAAATATTTGGACCGGCTAAGCTTGAAGTTGAAGTTGAACCTCGTAAAAAGTATGCTTTAGGTTTTAATGTTAAAGAGAACGAATTTACTTTTACAGAAATAACACAGTGATTAAAGTTTTTTATGCCATAGGAGATTCCGGAGGAATTTCCTATGACATTAAAAACAGGCTGATAATTAAAGAAATCACATCTTTTAATTATCAGCCTGTTTTATTATTCCATATTTACAAAAAGATTGTACACATCCGCAATTTCCAACGGTTTATAGAAATAGAAGCCCTGTACAGTATCACAACCGGCTTCTGTTACCATCCTGAGTTCTTCTTCCGTCTCTACACCTTCCACACAAACCTTCCTGTCAAAGTTGTGGCAGCCTGTAACTACAGTAGCAATAAACACCTTGCTTTCTGAGGAATCTGACATTTTCTTCATTATACTTCTATCTAACTTGATTATATCAGCCGGATACTTAAGAAGCATTTCTAAAGATGAATAACCCACTCCAAAATCATCCAGTGCCATACGTATATTCATATTCTTACAGCTTTCAATAAATTGCTGAAGCCTTATAGGATCATCATTAGAATGTGTCTCAGTAAGCTCCATTACCAGTCTGTCTCCATTTATATTATAATCTTTAAGAGTTTTTTCCATATATGGGAGCAGAGTTTCGTCTTTTATCTGATGATAACTTACATTAAAATCCAGATAAAAATCCGGAGCATATGAATTTATACGTTTGCAAAGCTTTGCAGCCTGTTTAAATATCCATTTACCAACAACCGGCATAAGATTATTCTCTTCAAGTATAGGCACAAAAACCATTGGTGAAATATTCTGATCAAGATATTTCCAACGGAGTAAAAGTTCTCCTCCAACTATCTTATGAGTAATGGACGATACTATAGGCTGCATTACAACCCTGAAATTAGCCATATGACTGGCAACATCCTTACTAAGCTCAAGCACCATCTGTTTTTGTTCACGATGAAGGTTAACTGTCTGCTCTGTGTATATTATATCTGCCTCCGGCTTACTTTTAGCAATATCAAGTACACTACCTACATCAGTCATCACTTCGATTACCGACATATTATGATTTAACTCACCCAAAATCCCTACAGCACAAGGATAACGTATAGGGAGGTTGTAATCTGCATATAAATCAGCCACAGTTTTCTTTATTTCTCTTGATATTTCCCCCGCTTTCATTTCTGACTCTTCAGAAATCATAACAAGGAAACGTAATCCATCAAGTCGATAAAACTGAATGGTCTTGTCAAATGTCTTAAGCAAATTAGTGCTTATATCTTTTAACAGGTTATTCCCTATACTTCTTCCTCTGAGTTCATTTATCTCTCCAAATCCATTTAGACGGAAGCAAAGGAAAGAAGACTTCTTTTTATTATAAAATATAGTACTTATATCGCGCATTGCAGCCTTTTCTCTTTGGAAATTAGTAATTGGATCTGCATCAAAGGCATAGTTTAATCTTGATACATGTCCACAGAAAAATACAGGCTTATTACTTTCCTCATCCCATTTTACGTAACCAAAGCAGCGTATCCAGATTTCTTCGCCACTTTTATCTATTACCCTGTATATAAGGTCATGTACATTTTTCTTTAAGCCAAACAGCTCTTTTATATCATTTTCATACAGGGCAAGATCCTCCTTATATGGAATAAATTTCTTCCACTTGCCAAGCAAATCATATACTACATTGTTCTCAAAACCCCAATTTTCTTTGAAGCTATCTGAAATAAACCAGGTATCTTTCTGTAAATCTCCAAAATAAGGATAATTCTCCCCCATTGCCATTGACTTGAAAAATACATCCAGACTGAAATAATTATTTTCTATAAAGCGGTATAACAAGCTGGTACGCGCATCGTGAAAATGATTAACGACACTATCTGTTCCATTGCTTCTCCTATCACGAAGCTTACCCGATTTTGGATCAGGCTTACTAAAATAAATAGCTTTATTTTTATATAAAATATTTTCTGCATTAGCTAAAATCTGCTTAGGTACTAATGGGAGCTCATTTGACCAGGCAGAGCCAAATACCATACGATAGCGCCTTTTATTTATCTCACCTTCCAATAAAGAAACCAGTTCATCAAAATAAGCACTGTCTATATCCGGAAAAACCACTACAAACCTGTCGCCTGATATTCTATATATCCTATATGAACTAAAAATTTCTTTAAGAAATTCATTACAGCGACAGATCATGACATCACCTTCTTCAAAGCCATGCTCATCATTGGTAGACTTTAGTTCTGAAAGATCACAGGAAACTATACCTAGCTGTTTCCATAAGGAAGCATCCTTAAAGTCTATTTCCAGTGCTTCCTTATTATAAGCCATTGTAAGCGGATCGTGATACTTACTATACTGTACCTTCTCCTCTAATTTTCTATTTTTTATAATATATGAAAAGAGAGAACCCACTCTGTATAGAAGCGGTATCAGCTCTTCCTCCCATAAATACACCGGATTATCTATACCTAAAAAGCCTATAAGTCTGCCATGTAAATATATAGGAGCCGAAAGCAGCGAACTTATATTTTGCGGTTTAAGGGTAGCATACATCTGTGGGTATTCTTTCTTTATTGCTTCAACATCCGATATTATAATAGGTTTCTTCTGCTTGAACATCTCTATCCAGTAATCAACCAGCTCAAGACTCTCATTTTGAAGGATATCTTTTTGTGGATCCACTCCTTCAGCACACCATTCATAAGTATTACTAATGGTTTCATTTCCATAGTCTATCTCAAAAATATAGGTACGTTCACATTTGCAGAGTTCACCTAAAAATTTCATCAGATCATCTATATCGAAACTTGCCTCACCCATACCCAGAGAATTCCAGAGCCATTTTCCCAGATACTCAGTAATCGAAGAATCGTTGCTTAAATTTAATCCCTTTATACTCATAATTTGTGCTCCCTTAATAAGCCTTAATAGCTTTACATTTCTCCCATAGCCGCCAGCTTTTCTGTCTGATCTGCAACTATAAGGTTTTCAATAATTTCTGTAAGATCTCCTCCCATAACACCATCTATGTTGTGAGTAGTGAATTTAATTCTATGATCTGTTACTCTTCCTTGAGGAAAATTATAAGTACGAATTTTCTCAGAACGATCGCCGCTTCCCACCTGGCTCTTTCTGTTTGCAGCCTCTTCTGCATGAGCCTTTTCACATTCAAGCTCATATAGTCTTGAGCGGAGAACTTTCATAGCCTTATCTTTATTTTTAAGCTGCGACTTCTCATCCTGGCAGGAAATTACTATTCCGGTAGGAATATGTGTGAGACGAACTGCTGAATCAGTGGTATTTACACACTGTCCACCATTTCCGGAAGCTCTGAATACATCAAACTTAATATCATTTGGATCAATAGTCACATCCACTTCCTCTGCCTCAGGTAAAATAGCCACTGTAGCAGCAGAAGTCTGAAGCTTACCGTTTGACTCTGTTACCGGTACGCGCTGTACCCTGTGGGTTCCACTTTCATATTTAAGTTTTGAAAAGGCCCCCTTACCATTTATCAGGAAAGTAACTTCCTTAAATCCTCCAAGTCCATTTTCATTAAAGCTTAATATTTCAGGCTTCCAATGGTTATTTTCAGCATATTTACAGTACATACGATAAAGCTCTGAAGCAAAGATTGCTGCCTCATCTCCACCTGTTCCTGCACGGATTTCTACAATTACATTCTTATCATCGTTTTTATCCTTTGGAATTAAAAGCAGCTTAAGCTCTTTTTCAAATTCAGGTACAGCTGCCTTTGCTTCTGCAAGCTCTTCCCTTGCAAGCTCTTTAAGCTCAGGATCACTTTCTTCAGCTATCATTTTAAGACAATCTTCTATCTGCGCATTATTTTCCTTGTATTCCTTATATTTCTCAACTATAGGTTGAAGATCAGCCTGTTCCTTCATAAGACTTCTGAATTTATTTGGATCAGCCGCTGCCATACCGGAAGCTAATTCATCTGTTATTTCCTTATACCTTCCTGCGAGGGTTTCAATACTCTCAAACATCTATTTTCCTTCCTAATTGTTAAAATTATAACAAAAATTTAACTTTAATCTTTATTATAAACAAGAACGATTACATTCTGGTTACACCTGTCTTTTTTGCTGCTTCAGCAGTAGCTGTTGCGACCGCATCCTTTACTCTGCTGTCAAAAGCCTTAGGAAGTATATACTCTTCATTAAGCTCTTCATCAGAAACAAGTCCTGCTATAGCCTTTGCTGCCGCTATCTTCATTTCATCATTTATTTCACTTGCTCTTACATCAAGCGCCCCTCTGAATATACCGCGGAAACAAAGTACATTGTTTACCTGGTTTGGAAAATCAGAACGTCCGGTAGATACAACTCTTGCTCCTGCTTCCTTTGCTTCATCAGGGAAAATCTCAGGAGTAGGGTTGGCACAGGCAAATATAATTGCATCCTTTGCCATACTTTTTACCATATCTTTAGTAAGTGTACCAGGCGCAGAAACTCCTATAAATATGTCTGCTCCCTTAATTACATCAGCAAGACTTCCTTTTTCCATATTAAAGTTGGTAATGGCAGCCATTTCTTCCTTTATCGGGTTAAGTCCTTCTCTACCTTTGTAAATAGCACCATTTCTATCGGTCATAATTACATTTTTAAGTCCCATCGCCATAAGAAGTTTAATAATAGCTATTCCTGCTGCTCCGGCACCTGATGTCACTATTCTGACATCCTCTATGTTTTTATTAACAACTTTTAGCGCGTTGATAACACCTGCAAGGGTAACTACTGCTGTTCCATGCTGGTCATCATGAAAAATTGGTATATCTGTACATTTTTTAAGCTTTTCTTCTATTTCAAAACAGCGTGGGGCTGATATATCCTCAAGGTTTACTCCTCCAAAGGAACCTGCAAGGAGCTTAACAGTCTTTACTATCTCGTCTACATCCTTACTTCTTACACAAAGAGGTATGGCATCTACATCACCAAAGGCTTTAAATAAAGCGCATTTTCCTTCCATAACAGGCATACCGGCCTCAGGTCCTATATCTCCAAGCCCAAGAACTGCCGTACCATCTGTAACTACTGCCACTGTATTCCATCTTCTTGTTAAATCAAAGGACTTATTCACATCTTTTTGTATTTCAAGACAAGGTGTTGCAACTCCCGGTGTATAAGCAAGGCTTAGAGCCTCTGAACTATCTACATCAGCCCTTACTTTAATCTCAATCTTACCCCTCCACTCAGCGTGCTTTTCTAATGAAATCTTTCCATAATCCATGATTATCCTCCTTTAAACAAGCTCTTCCGGCTTAAATATTTCATCAAAACTCTTCTCATCCATATATCCCAGTTCTAAGCATGCTTTTTTAAGACTTATATCTTCTTTATAAGCTTTTTTAGCAACTGCTGCCGCATTATCATATCCAATATACGGAGAAATGCATGTAACTAGCATCAATGAATTATATAGATTATCATGCATTTTTTCACGATTAGGGCGTATACCAACAGCACAATTATCGTTAAATGATCTTATCACATCTCCAAGCAATCTTACCGACTGCAAAAAGTTATATATAAGCACCGGCATAAATACATTCAGTTCAAAATTTCCCTGGGAAGCTGCCATTCCTACTGCCACGTCATTCCCCATAACCTGGACTGCAACCATAGTTACAGCTTCACACTGTGTAGGATTAACCTTACCTGGCATAATTGAACTACCCGGTTCATTTTCCGGTATATATATCTCAGAAAGCCCAAGTCTCGGGCCTGAGGCAAGCCATCTTACATCATTTGCTATTTTCATCATATTAGCTGCAAGTCCTTTAACTGCCCCATGACAGGCAACCAGTGCATCCTTTGCAGTTAAGGCATGGAACTTATTCTCCGCTGTAACAAATGGTTCATCTGTAAGCTCTGCTATTTTTTTTGCTACGAGCTTATCAAAATTTTTAGGTGCATTTATTCCGGTACCTACTGCTGTTCCACCAAGTGCCAGCTTATATAGTCCCTTCATAGAAGCCTTTATTTCTTCAAGACTGTTAATGAGCATAAAACGCCAGCCACTTATTTCCTGTGAAAACTTTATAGGAGTTGCATCCTGAAGATGAGTTCTCCCGCTTTTTACTATATCAGCATTTTCCCTCTCAAGATATTCAAAAGTTGATATGAGCCTTTCTACTGCCGGCAGCAGTATCTTCTTTATCTCAATTACTGCCGCTATATGCATAGCTGTAGGAAAGGTGTCATTAGAACTTTGAGACATATTTACATCATCATTTGGATGCAATATTCTTTTGCCTGCAAGCATATTTCCCCTGTTGGAAATCACTTCGTTTACATTCATATTGCTCTGTGTACCTGAGCCGGTCTGCCATACCTTAAGTGGGAATTCCTTATCATGCTTTCCCTTATATATCTCATCACAAGCCCTTTTAATAAGCTCATATTTTTCTTCCGGCAGCTTACCAAGTTCAAGATTAATTTCTGCCGAAGCCTTCTTAAGAATTGCAAATGCCCTGATTACCGGCAATGGCATTGTTTCCGTACCTATATTAAAATTAATATGTGAACGTTCTGTCTGCGCACCCCAAAGAGCTTTTTCGGGGACATTTACCTCTCCCATAGAATCTCTTTCAATCCTATACTTCATGGCAGCCTCCTATTCTCTTCCATTAAATTTTGCCATAACTATTCTATCAAGTCCTGCATAATCTCTTATCACTTCGATATCAGCAAAACTATTTTCAAGCAGGATATCCGTCACTGCTCTACTTTGATTATATCCTATTTCATAGAAAATTCTAGCATTTTTATTTAAATATTCTGGTGCTTCTTTACTGATATTTTTTTATAAAATTCAAGTCCATCCTCATTGCCGTCTAATGCAATTCTTGGAATATAGTCCCTCACTTCGGGGCTGAAGTGTTTCGATTACTTCCGTTTCAATATATGGCGGATTTGAAACCAATATATCGTATTTTTTTCATTTATATTTTCAAATAAATTACCTCGGACAAAGCTTACATTACAGGCCTTGAGCATTGCTGCATTTTCCTTGCTATTTCTAAAGCCTTGTCTGAAATATCGGCCATAGTAACACTAAGCGGCTCTCCTAAAAGACTTATTGATATACCTATACAGCCTGAACCGGTACACATATCCAACACTTTTTTCCCCTTACAAAATTTTATGGTTTCCTCTACCAAAAGTTCAGTTTCCTGTTCAGGTATAAGTACATTCTCATTTACCTTAAAAAGTAAAGCCCATAAAATCTCTATTTCCCAGTACGTAAGAAAGAGGATTCTTTTGCCTCGTCTTTCTATAAAGCTTTTAAGAATTCCTCTGCCTTTTCTTTATCTATTTTATCATTTAAATGTAAAAAAATACTCTGCCCTGCCAAGACCTGTAAGATGAGCAAACAAATACCATGTATCAAGCTCAGCTTCTGCAATTTCTGATTTTTTTAGTTCTTCACTTCCCAATTCTAAAAAGCTCTCTATAACTAAACTCCCCAGTATTCATTTATTTCTTCTTACCTCTGTTCTTTTCTTCTTTTTACTATTAAAAGAAATGATTAAGAGCATTTAATATTTCATCGTCTTCCTCAGCCACCTGTGATACCGGTATTTTCTTATCCTCTTTATTATTAACTGCAAGTTTTGCTCTCCTTGCCAGACTCTTTTCCTTAATCTGCTCTGTTTCTGATACCTCCAACGCCTTAGTGTCACCATCCTCCGGTTTTTTACTCACTCTTTTTATTCCCGTTTTAGCTGCCTCTTTTTTCTTTCTGGTAGTTTTTTTAGGCTCTATTGTTTCTTTTTCTATTACAACTTTTTCTCCATTTATAGCTGCTGCAGCCCTTATAGATACTTCAAGCATGTCTTCACCAGGTTCATCTGTAACAATTGCCTGCACAAGAGTTGCCGGCAAATTAAGCAGTGAAACGACTATATTACTACCCTTTGAAGAAAGTTCTCTTATTTCATATACAAATGCTGCCACAACCGGTATAATAAGAAGTCTAAACACTATTCTTAACATTGTATTTTCAACTCTTATAAACATAAACAATACAGCACTGACCAACAGTACCGTAAACAAAAATACAGTACCACAGCTGTTAGATTTTTTGCTCATTCTTCTTACATTTGAAATAGTAAGCGGAATTTTCTTTTCTATACAGTTCATCGTCTTATGGCTCGCACCAAGATACATATAAAATTTTTTAATATCAGGCAGCATTGATATTAGCAGCATATATAAGATAAGCAAAACGAGTCTCATTATTCCTTCTGTAAGCACAAGCATTGCACCGGATGTAATTGTCCTTGCAAAAAAAATCGAAAGTCCATATGGCAGTGCAACAAATATCCCTATTGCAAGTGAAATCACTGCAACTACAATTAATATCTGCAATAGTTCATTTTTATCTGTCGATTTATCTTCACTTTCTTTTTCATAAAACACACCTAAAGTCTTAAAGCTTTTAATACCTAAGTAAAGTTCTGTTGCAAAGTTTACAATCCCTCTTATAAAAGGAAATCTTAAGAGTGTATTTTTTTCTGAAATGTCACTAAATCTTTCAACCAGAACCTCAATATCATTATTAGGTTTGCGGACTGCCAAGGCATATTTACTACTGCTTTTCATCAATACACCTTCAAGTATGGTCTGCCCGCTTATCCCCGAACCCGTCATAAAGTCCTCCTAAAAAAATAAGACCATCGCATTAGTGATTCCGTCTTACCACAACCAAATCTTTCAAAAAAATATCCGGTTATGTTGACGCCTTCGTCTCTTTGCGACAGTCTCGTTCTTCTTTACTGTATTAGTCCTGCTTAATTCCATATCTGCGATTGAACTTATCAATAGCACCACGTGCTGATGCAGCTCTCTGCTGTCCGGTATAGAATGGATGGCATTTTGAACATACTTCAACGTGGATTGACTCCTTTGTTGAACCTGTTGTAAATTCATTTCCACAGTTACATACTACCTTACACTCATGGTACTCTGGATGGATTCCTTCTCTCATAATATTCACCTTTCTCACTCAGTCGATTGGATTTTGCCAATCTGATTTAATATAAACAACTGTATTAGTATAACACATAAAATAACTATTTGCAAGATACTACTTTAATCATTTTGCTTAAGAGTCTTCATACCTTCATAGCACTGTCTAACAGCCAAAACAGTTCGAGCAGACTTCTAAAATACTCTTCTGCATCTCCTTCAATCCACTTGACAGTTCCCTGCCAGCTTGCATTGTTTCTATATTGGATTCTGATGGCAAATGTAGCCAGCTTACCCCTTGGAACCTGTATTTTATCTTTGATGAGTATAGTTTCTTTATCATCAGCCTGTGAATGTTTGGTAAAAGTCCTCTTTTCCATTCCACTCATAGGACAGCCTACCTCATCCATAAGTGTGTCAAGCTCTTTTATAAGCTGCTGAAAACTTTTAATACTGACACATTGATTGTAAAATGGGTTATACAGTTTTCCGGAAAAATCTGCACTGCTATAATTATCAACTGCTATTATACTTGTCCTGTATGCTTCTGAAACGTGTATTTTTCCCATAGCTTAAAACCTCCTCGTCTAATGTATAATTATAAGCTATTCGGGTTACATTTCAGTTACATTTTGGCAAAAATCAAAGATTTTTATAAATCAAATTCACTATTTGTGAACCTCTCTTTATACCCTTACTTCTATTACAGGACTTCCCTTACCTTCAATATAGTCTCTGGTAATAGTAACTTTACCTATATTGTTATCTTTAGGAATTTCATACATAATGTCAAGCATAAATTCTTCTATAATAGCCCTGAGTGCCCTCGCCCCTGTCTTTCTCTCAAGTGCTCTTTCTGCGATAATCTCTTTAGCATCATCAGAAAATTCAAGCTTTACCTCATCTAACTCCAAAAGTCTCTCATACTGCTTTAATATAGCATTCTTTGGCTCAGAAAGCACCTTGATAAGCATTTCCTTATCAAGTTCATCTACAGCACATACTATAGGAAGTCTTCCTAAAAATTCCGGTATCATTCCATACTGTCTTAAATCCTCAGTGCTAACCTTACTCAAAATATTTTTTTCATTATCATACTTGTCCTTAAGGTCAGTCTTAAATCCAATAGCAGCCTGTTTGTTAAGTCTTCTCTTTACTATATCACTAAGGTCCGGGAAGGCTCCACCACAGATAAAAAGTATATTTCTGGTATTTATAGTAGCCATCGGAACCATAGCATTCTTGCTTGTTGCACCAACCGGTATCTCTACCTCCGAGCCTTCAAGAAGCTTAAGAAGTCCCTGCTGTACAGCTTCACCACTTACATCTCTGCTATGGGTATTTTTTTTCTTGGCTATCTTATCTATTTCATCTATAAACACTATACCATGTTCTGCTGCCTCTACATCATTATCTGCATCAGCCAGAAGTTTACTAAGCACGCTTTCTACATCGTCACCTATGTAGCCTGCCTCTGTAAGTGTAGTTGCATCAGTAATAGCTATAGGTACTTGTAAAAGTCTTGCAAGGTTTTTTACCAGATAGGTTTTTCCACTTCCGGTAGGTCCAATCATAAGCATATTAGACTTTTCTATTTCTACATCTTCTTCTTTTCTAGTCTTTTCTGCTGATATCCTTTTATAATGGTTATATACCGCAACAGCTATCTGTTTTTTTGCAAGTTCCTGTCCTATAACATATTCGTCCAGTTTTTCTTTGATAATATGTGGTGCAGGAATATTGTTAAAATCAAGTTCTGCCTTAGGTTTCTTTTTCTTAGGCTTCTTTTTCAGATTACTCTGCCCTTGGAACATTTCAGGTAGAAAACCAAAGCTAAACATCGGAGGATTCTGTCTTCCGCTCTCTTTTTCCTCCTCTTTTTCCTTTTCATTCTGCTTCTCATCCAGAGGTACTTTAACCTCTGGATTCCCGTTCTTTTCCGGCTCATTTTTTTCAGGTTCAGGCTCATTGTCATTATTAGTGGTATTAAACATATCCGGAGTAAATCCACTCATGTTTAAATAGTCTGACATTGGGGAAGTATTGAACGCATTAAGTGTTTTTTGCATACAATCATTACAAATAGTTATACTGGGTGGTAAATGAAGCATTTTACCTGCCTTACTTTCAGTTCTTCTACATATATAACAAATCTCTTCTGCCATTTTACATCCTTTTTCTTTAATTACATTATTATTACTGTTTATCGTTATTATTAGATTTCTCTATATTTTTAAATATATACAGTATAACTCTTTGAATAATAGATTTCAATAGCCTGATTTTTTTAAGAAATTATTACTGATTTTTTTAAGAAATTATTACTCTTATCTAAAGAACTTTAGAAATAAGCAAGGGATGCTTTTATTGCATCCCTTCATTTGCTGCATCATCCTGTTCCATTTCATCCCCGTCGGGAACATAAGCTACAATATCACCGATTTCACAGTCAAGTAACTTGCATAGTTTATTTATTGTTGCTGTGGTTATGTGCCCACCTTTTTCTTATATGGTTAAGCTGTGAGTTGCTCACACCATGTTGCATAATCAACTTGTACTGCGAAATCCCTCTCTCCTTTAAAACTTTCCAAAATCCATCATAACTAATCAAACTAATCACCTCTTTTACCGAAAATTCCAGGTTTCCAAGTTATCAATACTTCTTTACTTAGAAATATACATTTTTAAAAAGGTATTTTTTAGATTAAGTTAATTTTAAAGAATTAGATCCGAGTACATATGTCTGGTTTAAGATTATCATTAATTCTTATAAAGTCAATATTAATCTTACTTATTAATTACCTCATATTTCGGCATTTCTTCGTCAAAAATATACAAAACGGTAATTATGGCAACAAGCAAATACCAACTTGGCCTTATTTTCAAATGATTTTCTTAGTTAAAACAGCTCTTAATAAGTTCTATAACGATGTCCTGTTCTTCCTTCATCATTTTTACATCACTTGGCAGGCAAAGTCCCCTGTCAAAAATATCCGAGCCAACATCTACAAAGCTCTCCTCAAGTTCTCTTATACTACCCCTTTCAGTAATAAAGTCCTTATCTTTGAAATAAGGCTGTAAATGCATAGGCTTCCATATTGGCCGGCTCTCTACATTATACCTGGGCAAGCACCTCCCTTATCTCCTCCGGTGAAGTCTTTCCTCTTTCGCTAATATACATTTTGCCACCAAAGTCCAGATTTTTATATGCTTCTCTCTTGCTGATTTCCACAGGACTTAAAGTTTCATTTTTAATTTTCTCTTTCCTTATAGCAAAAGAATTGGTGCCACCACTCTTATCTCCTCCATAATCAGGGCTAAACCTGCCTCTATCCTGTGGAGCCATGGCATCTATATCTATAATCATACAAGATAGCCAGTAATTAGGCTCAGCCTCCGCAAGTATAGGATTCATTTTTACCGGAAGCCCTTTCAGCCCCTCTTTATAGCGTTCATATATTTCTTTTTTCTTTTCTCTATGCTCATCCAAGTGAAGCAACTGTCCCCTTCCTATCCCTGCAAGTATATTGGAAAGCCTGTAATTATAGCCAAGTTCCTCATGCTGGTACCATGGATAAGGTTCTCTGGCTTGTGTAGACCAGAACTTAGCCTTATTTATAGCTTCTTCATCTTCAGAAATAAGCATCCCACCACCTGATGTAGTTATTATCTTGTTTCCGTTAAAGCTTATTACATTGTAATGACCAAAGCTTCCGGTTTTTCTGCCTTTATAGGCTGCACCAAATGATTCTGCGGCATCTTCCACAAGAATGGCTCCATGCTCATCACATATATCTCTTATCTCATCCAGTTTTGCAGGCATTCCGTAGAGATTTACAACTACTACACACTTTGTATCCGGATATTTGTTAAAAGCTTCACGAAGGGCTTTGGGACTCATATTCCAGCTTTCATACTCACTATCAATAAATACCTGTTCACCTTTTTCATAAGATATCGGATTGACTGTAGCATCAAAGGTCAGATCAGTACAGAATACTCTGTCACCTTCCTTCACTCCTGCTAACTTATAAGCTAAATGGAGTGCCGCTGTTCCCGAAGCAAGACCTACACTGTGCAGGTTATTCCCAAGATAATTACAGACTCCTGCTTCCAGCATATCTAAGTTCTTTCCTATGGTCGAAACCCAATTAGTATCAAACGCCTCTTTTACAAAGGCCTGTTCCTCACAATGCATTGTTGGAGAAGAAAGCCATATACGTTTCTCGAATTTCTTAAATTCCATCCTGCAACCTCTAGCTTTCAAACATTATTTATAAATATACACTTAAAACCCATAATATTCAAGTATCAGCATTAAATTTCGTACTATATAATCTTAAAAAAATCACAATAAAATATGTCATTTGTCACTTTTTTTATTTCCTCCCGGAATAATATTTCACAAATCTTATAAATAAAATTTATTTTTATATTTTAATTTTTTTAATATTTAGGGGTGGCAATAATAAGCTATAGATGGTAAAATAAAGCCAAAATTTACAAAAATTTTAAATTTAAGGAGAAAATATGATACTACCAGCTACTCCAGCTACTGATGGCTTCCATATGCCTGCCGAGTACGAACCACATCTGGGAACTATTATGGTCTGGCCGACAAGATCCGGAAGTTTTTCCTTATAATGGAAAAAGATGCCAGACCTGCATTTGCAGAGATAATCAAAAAAATATAATAAAATATGAAAAAGTTTTTAATTTGTGATGAAAACCATAAAGAAGAACTCTTTAGATATTTTTGATTGTAAATACTTTTACTCCACATGGCAATATAGAACTTATTATAGAAGAGACTGATGATGCCTGGGCAAGAGACACCTCGCCTACCTTTGTAGTAAATGATAAAGAGATAAGAGGTATTGACTGGGTATTTAATGCCTGGGGTGGAGAAGTAGACGGACTGCTTCCAACTTATGATAATGACGATGCCATAGCCTCTACCTTCTGTAAGAAGTATAATTATAATTATTATGACTTACATAAAAATGGCTTTGTGCTTGAAGGTGGTTCTATCCATTCAGACGGAGAAGGCACTATACTTGTAACTGAATCCTGTTTATTAAGTAAAGGCAGGAATCCTGATCTTTCAAAAGAAGAGATTGAAAATATACTTCTTACCTATCTTGGTGCTAAAAAGGTAATCTGGCTTCCTTTTGGAATTTACAATGACGAGACTAATGAACATGTTGACAACGTCTGTGCTTTTGTAAAACCCAGCGAAGTTGTACTTGCCTGGACTGATGATGAGACTGATCCACAGTATAAAATGAGCCTTGCTGACCTGAGATTGCTTGAAAATGAAACTGATGCTAAGGGAAGAAGATTTACTGTCCATAAACTGCCTATACCTAAAAATCCTGTTTTAATCACAAAAACCGATCTTGATGGCTATGATTTTGAAGAGGGAGAAGCTGAAAGAAGTATAGGTGAAAGACTTGCCGCAAGCTATGTAAACTTTTATATAACAAACGGAAGTGTACTTGTGCCTGCTTTTGGTGATGAAAATGATAATCTTGCAATAAATATACTTACCGGTTTATTTCCCGAAAGAGAGATTGTACCTATAAAATCAAGATGCATCCTTGTAGGTGGAGGTAATATCCACTGTATAACCGGACAAGTTCCTATTATTAAGGATAGAAAGGATAAATAATGAGAATTTTAACAGTTGCCGCAGTTCAGATGAGTTGCTCTACAAAACCAAAAGAAAGTATAGAGAAAGCGGAAGCCCTTGTGCTTCAGGCTGTAAATAAAGGCGCAAAGCTGATTTTACTTCCTGAACTCTTTGAAAGACAGTATTTTTGTCAGGAACGAAGATATGAGTATTACTCCTTTGCAAAGCCTGTCATGGAAAACGACGCTGTAAAGCATTTTCTTGAAGTAAGCAAAAAGACAAATACAGTGCTTCCGATCAGTTTTTTTGAAAAAGATGGCAATGTGCTTTATAATACAGTTGCAATTCTGGATAGTGGAAATTTCCTTGGAATTTACAGAAAAACCCATATACCGGATGACCATTTTTACCAGGAGAAATTCTACTTTACTCCCGGAAATACAGGATTTAAGGTATGGGATACAAGTGCCGGCAAAATAGGAGCAGGTATCTGTTGGGATCAGTGGTTTCCTGAAACAGCAAGAAGTCTTGCAATAAATGGTGCTGAAGTACTGCTATATCCTACTGCAATAGGTTCTGAGCCAGTTCTTAACACTGATAGTATGGGGCATTGGAGAAGGACTATGCAGGGACATTCTGCTGCAAATATAATTCCTGTAATTGCTGCAAACAGAATAGGAACAGAGAGTGTTATTCCTTGTGAAGAAAATAACAATCAAACCTCTTCCCTTACCTTCTACGGCTCATCTTTTATAACAGACATGACTGGAGATCTGATAGAATCTGCAGGCAGAAATGAAGAGACTGTTCTTACACATACCTTTGATTTAGATGAAATAAATACTGCCAGACTTGAATGGGGACTGATGAGAGACAGACGTCCTGAATGTTATGGAGATATAACCAGATAAATATAACTCATTTCACATAAGTATAGATATTTATGATAAGGCTTTTTACCTTAAAAATACCACATAAAAATCAAACCAGAAAATTTTTATGTGGTATTTATTTACTAATTTAATTATCATTTCTATCGGATTATGGTCTGAATTTTTTCAAAAATCCAAGCCTATTGTCCTCTGTGATAAAAACTTCTATATTTTTTTAGATGCTATAAATCCATCTATTACATAGTGCTGAAAATTACTGTCAGATTTATCATATGCTCTATCAAGAGAACGGCAGGTAGGAATAGTTGTATCCATGTACAGATTAAAATCATCATCAAATTTATCTGTATCAAGTATTCCGGGTCTCCATAAATTCGTATTTCCCTTTTCAAATGCCGAAATATCTACATTTGAAAAACTCTGGTTAAAGTCTCCTCCGGCAACTACATAATTACCTTCTTTATACTCTTTTTCCATAACATATAACAGTGCCTTAGTCTGTGCTTCTTTTCCCTCTCCGGAATCATATGCCTCTAAGTGAAGATTAATGATAACCAGTTTTTTATCACTTCCACTTATAGGAAGTTTTGATATAAGAAGACATCTCTTAAGATTACAGGTACTTACCGGCCAGGTAAACGGACTTGGGAGACTAATTCTTTCAATGCTTTCAGCCTTCAACTTACTAAGTGACATTATCCCGGCTTCCACATTCCTGATTGGTGGAAAAGGATATGGTACAAACAGTGCTTTGAAATTTGTTGCAAAAGAAGAAGTTCTATCCTGAAATTTATCAGAGATTATTTTTTCTTCATCAATATTATAGCTGCGATAGGCCTTTTTATCCACTTCCTGCAAAAAGGTCACATCAGCATCAAATTCTCTTAACTTATCAGTGATATTTTCTATGTTACTACTTAGCTCTTCTTCTGTCTGACTTACAACCTTAGTTCCTCCATCCATAAAAAAATCTGCTGTAGAACCCAGATTGCAATATCCTACATTCCAGCTTATAAATTTAATTTCCTTAGAAAAACTCACTTCATCAGCAGCCTGCCCCTTAGCAGATAATTTTTCTATACTTCCCGGCTTATATTCCGTTATTGTAATTACTGCCAGCAAGCTTATTATCCCAATAATTAAAACAAGTATTACTACACAGACTGTTTTAATGCAAACTTTAACAGCTTTACCCATAGCTATCTTTTTTTACTCCCCTTATTTGCATCGTCCTTAAAATCTAATAATCCTCTATCTATCATATTTTCAACGATAGTTTTTGACATGCACATCAAAGCAAAGTGAAGCAATAAACGCAAAGTTAGTCAGATATTTTTTCTTTTTCTCATCCTCTTCACCCTCAAAACTGTCCTTTGCCCTATTAAACGCTTTTAGAACTGACCTTGATATATCAGTTGTAGCCCCCTTGCAAACCTCAAAAACTTCATCATAAATATCACTTAGGGAAACATCTTCATCACTTTTATCAAAAAAGTTCTCGGTAAGTGGAGTCAGAATGCTGTTAATATCCTTTATGGACAATACATTTTTAAAATAATATATGAAAATTAGAAGTAACATATGATCCTTGCCATACTTCTTCTTTTCAGGTGAAGGAAGCAGCTTGTTTTTGGTATAGTTATTAATCATGGCTTTAGTAAGCATCTTGTCTCCCTCATATCTCTTAAGAGATGCAAAATGATCATCCATAAATTTGATGACCTGATCCATATATAAGTCAATACCCGGAATATCCTCAATTTTTATATAATCAAGCGATCTTATCCTGCCAGCTACTTCCTCAACAAATTCCTTCTTTTCTTCTTTATTCATTAGATATTATTTATCTGCCTCTTCTGACTCTGCATTAGACTCCACTTCAGTTCCGTCAAAGATTTCATCCCCATAAACATCATCAAAATCATCCTCGAAGTCTACAAGCTTATCCGGAACAAAAAAGTAATATACTGCATAAGCAATTGCTGCAATAAGTGCAATAGCACCTACTATAACAAGGGCAACAACATAAGGATTATCCTTTTTTGTCTCTTCGCTCTTTGCAGGATGAAGCAACGCATTAATTTTCACTGTGTTCAGTAGCTCTTCAATTTTTCTTATCCATAGTTCTTACTCCTTTTCAATTTTGATAAGATTAGTATAGCATATTTTTAAATAATACTATTATCAGTTAATTTTTTTCAGTCCTGCCATATTTAATTTTTAGTTTTTCTTATTCCATATGTTTCATTATCAAATTTAACTGAAACTGTATCTTCTTCTTTAACCAGATTTATGACTTCTCCTTCACCAAACTTGGCATGGCTTACCCTGTCTCCTGTCTTAACAGCGTCAGAGGTCTTTGTTTCGCCGCCAAAACCCTTACTTATATAAGGATTTCCTGAAAAAAGATTTTTCTTACCCGATGAAAACGAGCCCGGTTCTAAGTTATTTTTTTCCAAGAACTGCTCTTTTCTCCGGCATAGAGGCTTTCATTCCGCTTCTGCCTTGTAGTATCGGGGTTTCTTCCTCCTGATAAGAGATATTCCGGAATTTCTCCTATAAATCTTGAAGGTGGATTCCACAGTATATCTCCTCTTAACATTCTTGCTGCTGCATTAGAAATATACAGCTTCTCCATAGCCCTCGTTATTCCTACATAGCAGAGTCTTCTCTCTTCTTCAAGTTCACTCTCATCATTTGCAAAGATAGTCATACGGCTTGGAAAAAGTCCTTCCTCCATTCCAATTATAAAAACTATCTTAAATTCAAGTCCTTTTGCCGAATGAAGCGTCATAAGCATGACTTTATCAGCGCTCCCATTTTCCGCATCCTTATTATCTGCATCCGTTGCAAGTGAAACATCTTCTAAAAAGCTATCAAGCATTATATCTCCGCTATCTTTTTGTCCCAATTCAAAGACTGCTACCTTATTTATAAACTCATCAATGTTATCTAGTCTGGACAATGCTTCATCTGTACCCTCAGCCTTCAGTTCTTCAACATAGCCGGTTTCATCTATAAGTGCTTCCACTTCAGCCTTAAAACTATTGGTATCCTTAAATTCTCTGATTTAGCTCCTATAAAGGCTACAAATTTTTCAACCTTGGTCACCGCCCTGCTAAGACCGGGTATAGACTGTACTCTCATACATGCTTCAAAAAATGAAATTTCTTTTTCAGCCGCATATTCTGCAATCCTATCCTCTGTAGCAGTTCCTATTCCTCTTTTAGGCACATTTAATATTCTTCTGACCTGGGTATCATCTTTAATATTATGGATAGTTTTCAGGTATGCCAGTATATCTTTTATTTCTTTCCTGCTATAAAAATTAGTTCCTCCATATATCTTGTATGGAATGTTGTTATATACAAATTTTTCTTCTATTGCACGGGATTGGGCATTGGTACGATATAAAACTGCAATATCCGAGTAGTTTGCTTTTTTTTCTTTCACAGTCTGCCTGATAATATTAGTCACACCATCAGCTTCTCTTTCTCCCGTATCATAAGTTCTGTAAGAAATAGAAGCTCCGCTCTCCTTGTTTGTCCAAAGTCTCTTATTCTTACGCTTTTTATTATTACTTATAACTCCATTGGCAGCCTCAAGTATATTGGCCGTAGAACGATAATTTTCTTCAAGCTTTATTACAAGAGAACCAGGGTATATTTTTTCAAAGTTCAGGATATTTCTTATATCTGCTCCTCTGAACTTATATATGGACTGATCGTCATCTCCTACTACACAAAGATTATGTTCTATCTCTCCGTCCTCATTTACAAAATTCGCAAGAAGCTTAAGAAGTTTAAACTGGACAATATTGGTATCCTGATATTCATCCACAAGAATGTAGCGGAATCTCCTCTGATAATACTCTAAAGTATCCTTATCCGCCTGAAAAAGCTCTACAGTCTTTACTAAAATATCATCAAAATCAAGTGCATTGTTACTTTTCATTCTCTTTTCATATTCTAAATATACTCTCGAATATACATCCTTATCAGCACCAAATCTCGAATTTGCTGCAAATTCCTCTGCATCAATAAAATCATTTTTTTGCATTTGAGATAATATTAAGACAGGTTTTTTCCGGAAATTTCTTATTATCTATATTGAGGGATTTAAGCACCTGCTTCATTACAGCCTTAGTATCATCTGTATCATAGATATTGAAGCTTCTTTCATACCCTATCCTGTCTATAAATCTTCTAAGCATCTTTACACAGGCAGAATGAAAGGTGGAAACCCATATATTCTCCGCCCCTTCATCTATCAGCTCATCTACCCTTTCCCTCATTTCTCTTGCTGCTTTATTGGTAAATGTAAGTGCAAGTATGTTCCAGGGGCTTACACCATATTCTTTAATAAGGTAAGCTATTCGCCTTGTAAGCACTCTGGTCTTGCCTGAACCTGCTCCGGCTAAAATGAGCAGTGGCCCATTTTCATGCACCACTGCCTTCTTTTGTTCAGAATTTAAATTATCTAAAATATTCATCTTACGTTCCTTTTATACTGACTTAATCACTTCTACTCTGGTTATCTTGTCCCCATGCATACTGTCTATTCTAAGAGCAAAGTCACTGTACCATACACAGGCTCCTATAGCAATAGTCCTTTCTTCCCTGTTAAGTGTGGTCCTTACCACCTCAGCAAGAGTTTCTCCATCTTCAACCGGTACCTTTATACCCGCCATACGATTAGTAATTCTGGTTTTCTGACTGCCTCTGTAAACACGCTTTTCAATCTCATCAAAGTGGCAGAGCAGATACTTTCTGGTCGCAAATAAGCCTGCGAGAGCAACAATGCCAATTAAGTTTTCAAGAGTAGATGTGTGTTCTACAACCATCTGCCTTGCTATAGCAAACAAAAGTACATCTATTACAGTACTTGGTGTGTGTTTACAAAGCATTTTTACAAACTCCAATGCTATTGCAAGCAACATTACTTTCTCTAGAAAGCCCTCAATCTCTATCTTATCACCCATTATATAGTCAGGAAGGGCTGTCATTAAAAGTTTGGCAGTCATAATAGCTATAATCCCACACATTATTATTGCTATTACAAGTTCTATATAATAAGTAAGTTCGTGCACCATATCCTGTAAATCTTTCTTCATAATACCCCCATTTGTTACATTTTTCCTCTAAGCACAAGTCTTTTATCACTTGTCTGGAAAAGTAGCAGAATTCCACCATTAAAGCTTATCTTTACCTTGTCTTTCTTAAATTCATTACTTATTCCAAGACTGTTGCCTGAACTTAGAATATAGTTTTCAAGTTCGTATTTAGCACCCTTTATATTCAAGCCTTTCACACTTTCTGTAAAAGGAAGCAGAGAAAAATACTCGCCAAAAGCTGTATCCCGTTTCAATGTAATTTCTTTATCATGAATACTGATTACATTATATTCATCTATTATTCTTGCCTTTACTCCCCCACCCATAACCTTATGAAGAAGTCCGATATTAGCCATAGTATGGTCAAGTCTGGTGCCTGTAGCTCCAATAATCACTATGTCATCAGGTTTCAAAGTAAGAGCCAGAGATATCGCAATTTCTGTATCAGTATCATCCTTTTCCGGATTAAAGGTTCTTACAATGGGCTTCCCATGCCTTTCAAACTGTGACTTAAAATATTCTACAGTCTCAGAGTCTCCACTATCAAAATCTCCAACTAAATAATCAGGTATTATATCTGACTCTTTAGCTGCCATTACTCCTCTGTCAGCTACTATGACTATATCAGGAGAATATTCTTCATATACTTCTTTTACAAAGTCTGTATTAGTGCGGCCTCCTGTTATTATCAGTACCTTCTTCATGTATCCTCTCAATCATAAATTTTGTATTAACTGCTATATCACCACCAAAAACAGCCGTTCCTGCAACAAGTATATTTGCACCTGCCTTTACCAGTTCTCCTATGTTATCTTTATTGACTCCACCGTCTACCTCTATATCTATAGAGGGCGCCATTTCTCTTAATTTTTTAACCTTATCTAAAGTAAAAGGTATAAACTTCTGACCCCCAAAACCAGGATTAACGCTCATAATAAGCACCATATCTACCTCTGACAAAACAAGCTCTATGTCTGAAAGTGGTGTAGCAGGATTAAGTGAAACTCCGGCTTTTAATCCAAGTTCTCTTATCTTGGTCACTGCTCTATGCAAATGCTTTGTAGCCTCAGCATGCACCGTAATTATGTCTGCTCCGGCCTCCTTAAAGTCCTCTAAATATCTTTCCGGACTTTCTATCATAAGGTGTACATCAAATATCTGTTTACTGTACTGCCTGAGACTCTTAATCACCGGCATTCCAAATGAAATGCTTGGTACAAAAAGTCCATCCATTACATCTAAATGAAGATATTTTGCACCATTTTCTTCAGTAATTTTAATCTGCTCGTAAAGCCTTCCAAAGTCTGCCGCAAGTATTGATGGTGAAAGTATGTATTCCATTTTAGTATTCCCTCTTGTTTGCCAATTCCTCATAAATCAACTTATAATTCTTATATCTGCTTTCAGAAATTTCCCCTTTTTCCAAGGCATTCTTTACTCCACAATCTCTTTCTCCGATGTGGATACAACCATTAAATTTACAAGCTCTGCTATATTCTGCAAATTCCGGAAAATAATCCTTAAGTTCCTTCTTATCAACATCAAAGAGTTCAAGGCTTCCAAATCCCGGTGTGTCACAGATGTAACCACCTTCTCCTATATAGAAAAGTTCTGCATGCTCTGGTTGTCTGCTTTCCACGCTCTATCTTTCTGCTTATTTCACCTGTTTCCATGTTTGCATCAGGCACAAGATAATTTGTGAGTGTAGACTTTCCAACTCCTGAAGGGCCTGCAAGTACGGTGAACTTTCCTTTAAGCAAAACTTTAAGCACATCAAGCCCTTTTTCTTCTTTTACACTTATTGCAACTACCTTGTAGTACTTAGAATAAATTGTCTCAAGTCCTTTAAGATTCATTTCATCAGTAATATCACTTTTACTTATGGCAATAGCCACCGAAATTCCCTTAACTTCCATCATTGTCAAAAATTTATCAAGCAGGTTAAGGTTTGGTGCCGGTTTAGCACCTGCAAATACTATAAGTGCCTGGTCAGGATTGGCTACAGAAGGACGAACAAGAAAAGATTTTCTATCTTTTATTTCAACAAGATTGCCTTTCTTATTCTCATCGTCCAGTATTTCTACTTCTGCAATGTCTCCAACCAAAGGCTTTATGCCTTTGTTTCTAAATACTCCTCTGGCCTTACACTCATAGACTTCTTCTCCATTATGTACATAGTAGAAGCCCGCAATTGCTTTTATTATTCTGCCTTCCATTAATTCTCAGCCTTGCTCCAGTTCTTTATACGCCATACCTTACCATCGTAAACTTCTCCATTTACAACCATATAGCAAACTGCTTCATTTTCGCTTGAACCTATAATGTCATCAATATGCAGTGGAAAGTCATCATAGCTTAAATTTCCTGAGTAGACGGTAGTAGTCTTTCCATCCTGATCCATCTTAACCACAATGTCTCCGCTTTCTCCACTTTCTGCAAAAGGGTTCTCATCTATTGTAAGAGATGCAGAATATGTGTAAGTTACAGGCTTAGGCCCTTTACTTATGCTCAGTGTAATGGTACTTCCGGTATTTGCTTCATTACCTCCTGCAACACTCTGGCTTATAACCTTACCTTTTTTCACATTGTCATCTTCCTTATAAGCAATAGAAGCTTTAAATCCCTCATTATTGAGAGTTGCTACCGCATCTGCCTCAGTCATGTCAACTACATTCGGAACAAGTTTCTTCTTATTCTCCGGACCGGTACTTACTACAATGGTAATGGTTTCACCTTCTTTGACCTCAGTTCCTATGGCAGGAATCGTTTCAATAACCTTTCCTGATTCGACAGCATCGCTTGCCTTTTCCTGAGTTTTTACTACAAATTTCATTCCTTCAAGAGTTGCTGTTGCTGTTTCCTTTGACGTATTCCTTACATCAGGTACAGTAAGACTGTCATCACCCTCGCTTACAAATATAACAACCTCTTCATCTTTGGTGATTTCACTTCCTTCAGCCGGAGTGACATCAATAACTTTTTCTTTTTCAAATTCTCTTGACTTCTTATATTGAGATCTATAGTTTATAATTCCTGCTTCATCAAGGATTGTCATTGCTTCAGCAAGAGTATGTCCTTTAATCTCAGGTACCTTTATTACATTATTCTTAGAAGACTTTTCTGATGCTATGGACGAATTTGAAGCAATCTGGCTTGAAACTATTTTACCTGAGGACTGTGCAGAGTTTCCATCTCCCTTTCCCAGCAGATTAAAGCCTTTGAACAACAGCACAATCACTACTGCTGCCAATATAACTATAGCAGCAATTCCTCCAAAAAGAATGAGCTTCTCAATTTTAGGATCCATAGTTTCCTCTTCTTCCTCAGGAAGCTCCCTTATATTACGTTGTTCACGTCTTTTAACCGGTTCATTTACCCTGCCATTCTTGTCAGCACTATATCTTCCTTTTTTGATAGCATCCAGCTCCTCTCCTGAAATATTGATTGTCGGAGAATCCGTAACCACTGCCTGATTAAAGTTTACATAATCTCCTTCAGGCTCTGAAATTGCCTTTCTTAAGTCCGCTATAAGTTCTGTAGCAGTAAGGTATCTCCTTTCAGGCTTCTTCTGCATACATTTCTGAACTATTTTTTCAATACTAGCAGGTATTTCAGGATCAAGTTCCCTAAGTGGAACAGCCTCTTCGTTTATATGTAAAAGCGCAACTGAAACTGTATTATCAGCAGCAAATGGCATCTTTCCCGATATCATTTCATAAAGAGTAACACCTAATGAATAAATATCGCTCTTCTCGTCTGAATACCCCCCTCTTGCCTGTTCCGGCGAAATATAGTGAACAGAACCAACTGCCTGACCGGCTGCAATAGTATTGGAAGTTGCCGCCTTGGCTATACCAAAATCAGTTACCTTAACCTTACCTTCTTTGGAAATAATAATATTCTGTGGCTTAATATCTCTGTGGATAATATGATTGGCATGAGCTGCTTCCATCCCCTGTGCTATCTGGATAGCGATTCCTACCGCTTCTTTAAGCTCAAGCTTTCCTTTTCTCTCAATAAACTTCTTAAGAGTTATACCTTCCACCAGTTCCATAACTATATAATGTAAGCCCTCATCCTCCCCTACATCATATACATTAACTATATTAGGGTGTGAAAGCCCTGCTGCAGATTGTGCCTCAGCCCTGAATTTCATAACAAAATTTTTATCTGAGCTGTATTCTTCCTTAAGAACCTTTATCGCAACCTGTCTGCCAAGTCTGTTATCCATTGCATTATAAACATCAGCCATTCCGCCTGAGCCGACCAGACTGATAATCTCATAACGTCCACCTATTAATTTGCCTTTATTTAACATATTACACCTCTATCATAACTACTGTTGCATCATCTTTTCCACCGTTATTTACAGCAGTGTCTATAAGTATCTTACAAATTTCTGGCAATTCTTTGTCAGCACTTGTAATTTCTTCCAATATTCTCTCATCCATCATATTAGATACACCGTCTGAACAAAGAAAAACTCTGTCTCCCTTTTCAAGTTTTACCTCAAAAAAATCTACCTCTATGTCAGGCTCAGCCCCCAAAGCCCTTGTAACTTTATTCTTATGTGGGTTAAATCTTGCTTCTTCTTTTTTAATTATCCCACTTTTAATCATTTCCTCAACTACAGAATGGTCTTCTGTAATCTGGGTAAGCTTACCATTTTTAATTACATAGAGCCTTGAATCACCTACATTGGCAATGTACAAAATATCATTCTCAATAGTAGATAAGACAATTGTGGTGCCACAGCCCTTCAGTCCTTCATCCGCCTTTGTCTTCTCTCTTATTTCCTCATTTACAGTCGTTATTGCTGATCTGATAGTTGAAATTATTGAATCGCCCTTATGGTTCTTGATATAATCTTTCACATTTTCTACGCAATATTTTGAAGCAAAGTCCCCTCCGTTGTGTCCTCCCAAGCCATCTGCCACAATAAACAAATTAGGAAGTGCCCCAACTGCCTCTTTTTCACATAGAAAACAATCCTGATTTACACTTCTGTTAACACCTGTCCTGGTTTCAGAAAATGTTTTCATCTACGTGTCTCCCTTCTATACATCTATAACACTATAAGCTACATCTATTTATAAATCCGCCTCTCATCCATTATTTTCCATATACTCTTTACGAAGTTGGCCACAAGCTGCATCTATATCCCTGCCCATCTCTTCTCTTATAGTAACATTTATTCCCTTATTTTCAAGTATCTTCTTAAATCTTATTACTCCTTTTGGGGTTGAACTTTTATATGCTCTTTCCTTAATCGGATTAATCGGAATCAGATTCACATGACAGTTTTTTCCTTTTAATAAAGCCGCAAGTTTCTCAGCATTTTCTGCTGTATCATTTTCTCCGTCAATAAGACCGTATTCATAAGAAATTCTCCTCCCGGTTTTGTCAAAATAATAGTCTGTAGCTTCTAAAATCTCCGCTATAGTATATTTATTTGCTATAGGCATTATTCTCCTTCTGTCACTATCCGTAGGTGCATGTAAAGATATTGCAAGGGTTATTGCGAATTTTTTATCAGCAAGCTTTTTAATATTCTCAGTTAAACCACAGGTAGAAACCGTTATATTTCTCTGACTAATGTTTAAGCCTTTATCATCCGTTAAGAGCTCTATAAATTTTATCAGATTATCAAAATTATCAAGCGGCTCCCCGGTTCCCATAACAACTACATTACTTACTCTTTCTCCTGTTTCTCTCTGTATTGTATAAATCTGGGATAACATCTCAGAAGGCGAAAGTTGTCTGGAGAGGCCAAGCAGGGTTGACGCACAAAAAGTACAACCCATTCTGCAGCCTACCTGAGATGAAATACAGACTGAATTGCCATATCTGTATTTCATAAGCACGCTTTCTATTACATATCCATCATAAAAGCTTAAATACAAATTTGGAGGTATCTCCTGAGGAAGAATCCTTCCTTGCCACCTCATAAAGTTCCGGAAAAGGCAGCTTTTCTTTAAGCCTGTCTCTAAGTTTTAGTGAGACATTGGTCATTTCATCATAGTCTCTGACAAGCTTCTTATGTATCCACTCATAAACTTGCTTCGTTCTGAATGCCGGTTCACCAAGTTCCTTTACTAACATACCCAGTTCATCGAAATTCAGACTTACAATATCTTTCCTCTCTTTAGTCAAATTATTTTTCCCTCATAAATTCTGAAATAAAAAAACCATCTGTTCCAAGTTCACCCGGAATCAGCCTTATATAACCATTTTTTGCCTCAGCCAGAAGTCTGTCCGAAGCTTCATACTTTTCAATATACTCTCTTATTTTTATCTGAAAAAAATCTACCGGTGAAAAGCCCTTAAATTTAGAAATAAATTTAAAATTTTCTTCATTTTCAGCTTTTGTCATTGTACAGGTAGAAAATATAAGATATCCACCTTTTTAACATATTTCTTTGCATTTATCAAAAATATTTCTCTGGAGCTTTGCCAGTTCTTCTATCTTGTTTTTGCTGATATTGTATTTTATATCACGCTTTCTCCCTATAACTCCAAGTCCCGAACAAGGCAGATCACAAATAACAAGCTCAAAGCCTTCCTCAAACCCGAGATTTAAAACAGTTGCATCATTTACCTTTGTGACAACCTTATGTATCCCCCAGTCTGCCTATATTTTTCCTCAATAAGCCTTGTTTTTCTCTCAGAAATATCACAGGCTATAATCTCCTCTGTCCCGGGCTTTTCTGCCATTAGTAAAGTTTTACCTCCCGGTGCCGCACAAAGATCAAGTATCTTTGCATTTTGGGATAATTCTACTATCTTACCTATGAATTGGGAGCTTTCATCCTGAATGGCAAAGTCTCCATTTTCAAAACTTTCTAAAAAATTCAGGCTGTCAAGTTCCAGTATTTTAACACTTTCCGGGAAAATAGTATCTGTACTTACCTTAACTTCTTCCTCACTTAATTGTTTTATAAGTTCTTCTCTTGAAAGCCTCAGTCTGTTGACTCTTGCTATAATCGGCTGTTTTCTCTCAAAAGTCTCTAAAATCTTTTCTGCTTTTGTTCCACCATACTCTTCTATAAAATGCTCTACGATTTCCTCCGGCATAGAGTATTTTACTGCAAGATACTTTACGGGTTCTTTTATTTCATCAGGAAGCTTTATACTTTCTTTATTTCTTGCGATGTTTCTTAACACTCCGTTTACAAAGCCTGCAAGACCGGCAAGCCCACGCTTTTTAACTAATTTCACAGCTTCGTTTATAGCCGCACTATCCGGAACTCTGTCCATAAAAAATATCTGGTAAACAGCTGTTTCCATCAGTATTTTTAATTATCGGTTTTAACTTTTTTTACAGGAGTTTTTGAAAAGCTGTTTATAACAAATTCAATGTAAATTCTCTTTTCAATAGTTCCCTCATAAAAGCCTTGTAATAAAAGCCACGTAATGGCTTATCCAGATACATATAGTTATCAAGAGTATCTTTAAGCACAATGTGACCAGGTGTTCCATCTCTTAACAACAAAAAAACATGTCAAGCACTATTTCTCTTTCATTTACTGCCAATTTAGCCTCCAAATTCCTGTCCAGCCTCAATATGAGTGCCTTTAAGGAAATCTCCGGCAGACATCCTTCTTTTGCCTTCAAGCTGGACTTCAAATACTTCAAGAGCATTTTCTCCACAACCCACAGTGAAGCTTTCCCTGCCTACTCTTATTACATTTCCTGCCTTACCATCTTCCTCAACAGCCCTGGCTTTCCAGATTTTTAAAGTTTTCCCACCTAACACTGTATATGCACTTGGCCATGGATTCATTCCTCTTACAAAGCAATCAAGTTCAGCAGCCTTCCTCGTAAAATCTATATGCCCCATTTCCTTTGTAAGCATTTTCGCATAAGCTGTAGGACTCTCACCCTGTTTTTCAGGTGTTATACTTCCTTTTTCAAGCCCTTCAAGAGTCTCAAGTAAAGTTTCCGCTCCCAAAGCCATCATTTTTTCAAAAAGACTGCCCGAAGTTTCATCTTCCGCAAGTGTAATTGCCTTTTTTATAAGCATATCTCCTGTATCAAGCCCCTTATCCATAAGCATTGATGTAATCCCCGTCTCTTTTTCTCCGTCAAGTACAGCCCACTGGATAGGAGCTGCACCTCTATACTTAGGTAAAAGCGAACCATGTATATTTACACATCCATATTTAGGAATTGTTAATATACTCCCAGGTATAATCTGTCCAAAAGCCACTACTACAATTACGTCAGGTTTATATTCCCTGAGGACTTCTACAAATTCAGACTCCCTCACCTTTACCGGCTGATAAACTTTTATATTATGTTCTACAGCAATAGTCTTTACCGGAGAAGGCGTGAGTTCTCCTTTTCTCCCCTTTGGCTTATCCGGCTGGGTAACAACTGCCAATACTTCATGCTCCGAACTTATTAGTGCCTCAAGTGAAGCCGCTGCAAAATCAGGGGTTCCCATAAAAATTATATTCATTAGTTCTCCTCTTCCACAGGAAGTCCGGCAGCTATCTCTGCTGCACGTTCCGCTTCTGCATCTCCTGCATTATATACATTTCCTATAACCTTTTCCGTATATATATGCCCATCTAAATGTTCATTTTCATGTACCATTGCCCGTGCAAAAAGTCCTTCTCCTTCTATTATATATTCTTCAAAGTCCCTGTTTAGTGCTTTCATCTTTACATAATCAGGTCTGGTTACTATACCTGCCTTACCCGGTACGCTTAAGCAACCTTCACTTCCAGTCTGTTCCCCGGCTGTTTCAATAATTTCAGGGTTTATAAATACAAAGGGTTCATTTCTCTCCTCTGAACAATCAATCACAAAAAGTCTCCTGAGTACACCTACCTGTGGTGCCGCAAGTCCTACTCCATCAGCATTATACATGGTTTCGAGCATATCATCTATCAAAATCTGTATCTTATCTGAGTTTTCTTTTATCTCTCTTGCTCTTTTGTTAAGAATTTCATCCCCAACTGTTCTTATATTCCTAAGTGCCATTACTCCTCCATTATACCTTGTAATTATTATATGATGTGGGTGTCAAAAGTATTTGACACCCAATGATACAGGATTGCTTCGGCTTCACCTCTCGCAATCCTTGCAAAAATATTCGTAATCCGCTCATTTTTTTGCAAAAATGGCTACTTACTCATATTTTTTGCGTATCAAAAGATAATAAATTCTCTTGCAAAGCAAGCTTGCATCGAATTTTTTTATACTTTTGACACTTGTATCATTATATTAGTTTTCAATTCTATTTAAGTATTTTCTTAAGATAGTTTTAATTCTCTAAGCTTTATTTTTTTATCATATCTTTACTATTATACCATCTTAACATATCCTCTGTAAAGTTTATGAATTCCCATATGGTTCAAAGTCAAATTGAGGCCTATCCTGCTAAAGCCAGAATTATCCTTTACGTACTTTTTCTACCAGATTTTTTTGGCTATTACAAGCTCATTTCTGTCAACCGACTTAAGATATACTATCTTTCTATATATGTCTCTGATTTTTGGTATTGCTGCCCATACCGGAGAATTTATATAAAAAAATAATTTTTATTATTTTTTTGAGAGAAAATCATATATCATTTCTCCACCCTTATTCACTTCCTCAGGCTTAGCTGCCAGAAGAATTATTCCAAGCAGATGCGTTTTCGAGGGCGGATATTCTGCTAACTTTCTGTACTTTATTTCTTTAGTATAAAATTCTTTATAATTTCCATTTTGAACCGACCTTATAACATAATGCTCCGGATTGTAGGTCTGGATTATAACCTTTCCTTTATATTTTCCACGCCCTGCTCTCCCTGCTGCCTGCACAAGAAGCTCATAAGTAGTTTCTGCTGCCCTGAAATCTCCTACAAACAGCGATAAATCCGCTGCCAAAATCCCTACCAGTGTTACCTTATGAAAGTCATGTCCTTTTACTATCATCTGTGTTCCTATTAAAATATCAGCCTCACCATTCTTAAATCTCTCAAGAATATTCTCATGCCCATGCTTGCCTGTGGTTGTATCTCCATCCATCCTGAGCACTCTTGCCATAGGAAAATCTTTTTTTACTATTTCTTCTACCTTTTCAGTCCCAAGTCCAAAAGTACCTATATAGGGAGAATCACACTTAGGACATTTGCAGGACATTCTTTCTTCATAACCACAATAGTGACAGATAAGCCTGTCCGGTTTATGGAATGTAAGCGTTACATCACAATGAGGGCATTTAACGGCCTCACCACAGCTTCTACAGGAAACAAAACCTGCATAGCCTCTCCTGTTTATAAATAAGATTGTCTGTTCTTTTTTAGCAAGCCTGTCCTCTATAAGTTCTGACAATCTCGTGCTTATGATAGATTTATTCCCTTTCTTAAGCTCTTCTCTAAGGTCGGCCACCTCTATTTCCGGCGGTATTGCTCCTGCCGGTCTTGCAGTGAGCATAAGTACTTCAAGTTTCTTTTCTGTAGACAGCTTTACAGCCTCGAGGCTTGGGGTTGCAGAGCCCAGTATAACCACTGCTTTTTCAGTTTCTGCCCTGTAAATAGCTACTTCTCTCGCATGGTATCTGGGAGTTTTAGAGCTCTTATAACTTGCCTCATGCTCCTCATCTACTATTATAAGCCCCAAATTATTAAAAGGTGTGAATAGTGCAGACCTCGGTCCCACTATTATATCTATATCACCACTTTTGGCTCTTAAGTACTGGTCATATTTTTCACCCTGTGACATTCTTGAGTTCATTATGGATATTCTTTCACCAAATCTTGCTGACAACCTTTCTACCATCTGAAAGCTAAGTGCTATTTCCGGAATCAAAAAAATCACCTGTCTTCCAGACTTAATTACTTCCTCCATTATATCCATATATACTTCAGTTTTACCACTTCCTGTTATCCCAAAAAGCAGATATTTTCCCATTACTCCGGAATTATAGTCACTGATTACTTTTGTCGCTGCTTTTTTTTGTTCTTCATTAAGCCCTGGTTTAAATATATTTTTTCCATTTACCTTAACAGGCTTCCTATATAGCAACTCTTCTTTTATTTCTATAAGCCCATCCTTTACCAGAGAATTAAAAGTGGCATAAGATGCTTTTTTTGCTTCTATCATCTCTTCATAGCTAAAATCACCCTCTATTGCCTTCTCAAGTACTCTCGCTTTAGCTGTATATTTTTTTCTTACAAATTCTTTCAACTTTTCTCTTGCCACTTCTTTATCTGCCAAAAGGGCTACGGTTCTTGCCTTTATCCTTTCTACCTGCTTCGGAACCTGTAAAACTGAGCGCAGAGCTTCATTCACAGTCCCACCATAATTACTTTTCAACCAATAAGCCAACTCTATCAGCTTGCTTTCCATCTTTACACTATTTTCAGATTTCCTCAGAATATCTTTTATAAGATATTCATCAACATCCGTCTCTTCTTTTATCTCTACTATAAAGGCCTTTGTTTCTCTATTCCCCTTACCAAACGGAACTATAACCTCTGTTCCTATGAGATTTTTTACATCACCAAAATTTCCCGGTATTCTATAGCAAAAAGTTTTATCTAATTTATTTACAGAAAGTCCCACTACCACCTCAGCATACATTCCTCCTTCACCTCCTTCCCCGCAAACCGGTTTTAATCTAATCTAAAAATATCTATAAACATAAAGGGCAGTCGCATTTGGGATATTTCCTCTCTGCAACAGCCCTTAGTAAGTTTTCTGAATTAACGTTCTTTTTCTGCCTCTGCTTCTTCTCCGCCAACAATCTTTACCTTTTCATGATAAAGTTCATCAACTGCTACCGAAAGCGGTTTGCTTTTTTCATTAGCCACTACATAAGGCTCCGAACCAGATATAATCTGCCTTGCCCTTCTTGCAGTAGCAAGCACTATGGAATAGCGGCTGTTAACTAATTTGCTATCGCCTTCCTCCACATCTTTGTTAGCAACTTCCATAAGGTCTGAATAAGATGGATGTAACATCATAATGATCATCATTCCTTTCTATAAATAAAGATGTTAGTGTCAAAGCTTTGACACTATATAAAATACTATAATTAAAAACTATTCTTTAAGTCATCTGTCAGAACATCTACAAAGTCTTTAACCCTTTCCCTTCTATGAGAAGCCGCCTGAATAATGTAGTGAATATTACTTACAGCCTCATCTAAGTCATCATTTACTACTATATACTCGTAGTTCTCAATAAAGGCTGTTTCTTCTGCTGCTCTCTTAAGCCTTTTTTTTATGGCCTCTGCCTCTTCTGTCCCCCTGCCTATAAGTCTTGCTTCAAGCTCTTTTGCTGTAGGAGGAACAATAAAAATGAGTACAGCTTCCGGATACTGCCTCTTAACCTTAAGCGCACCTTGTGGTTCTATTTCAAGGATTACATCTTGTCCTTCTGCAAGTCTCTCTTCTACATATGCCTTAGGAGTACCATAGAAATTGCTTACATATTCAGCCCATTCTATAAGGCCATTGCTCTCTATCATACTACGGAATTCTTCTCTTGTCAAAAAGAAATATTCCCTTCCATGCACTTCACCCTCTCTCGGTGTTCTGGATGTTGCAGAAATAGATAAGGCATATCCTTCTTTAGCTACTAATTTCTTTACAATAGTTCCTTTTCCGACTCCTGAAAAACCTGATATTACAGTAAGCACGCCTGATTTTTTCATATATTTATTTCCTCAACCTATAAAAGTATACGCTAATTTTTATATTTCGTAAATCATAATTATACTACTCTCCATTCGCCCAGTCAAGTGATGCTTTCACTGCCCTTTTCCAGCCTTTAAGCTTTCGTTCTCTCTTGTCTCCTTCCATATCAGGTTCAAAAAGCCTGCCAAGCTGCCAGTTTTTTCTTATTTCATCCTTGTCCTTATAATATCCTGTCGCAAGTCCTGCAAGATAAGCTGCCCCAAGTGCTGTAGTTTCCACACAATGAGGTCTCCTTACAAATGTATCCATTATATCTGCCTGAAACTGCATAAGGAAGCTGTTTGCAGAGGCCCCGCCATCTACCTTAAGTCCCTTAATTTCAACTCCGGCATCCTCCTCCATTGCCTTGAATACATCTGCCGACTGATAAGCTATGGACTCAAGGGTTGCTCTTATAAGATGCTCTTTAGTAGTCCCTCTTGTCAATCCAAATACTGAGCCTCTTGCATACTGATTCCAGTACGGTGCTCCCATTCCGGTAAATGCAGGAACCACATATACCCCATCCGAATCTTCTACTGCTGTAGCATACTCCTCAGACTGTGCCGAAGATTTTATCATACGCAGGCCGTCTCTTAGCCACTGGATAGAAGCTCCTGCCACAAATACGCTTCCTTCCAAGGCATATTCCACCTTGTCACTTGTACTTGCTGCAATCGTAGTAAGAAGTCCGGCCTTTGACCTTATAGCCTCATATCCGGTATGCATAAGTATGAAACTTCCTGTGCCAAAAGTGTTTTTAACCTCACCCTTATCAAAACAGCATTGTCCAAAAAGAGCTGACTGCTGGTCTCCTGCTGCCCCCGAAATTGGTATATTCCCACCAAAAAGAGTCTTATTGGTACTTCCATATACATATGAGCTTGGCTTCACATCAGGAAACATATTTTCAGGAATGTTAAATATTTCAAGAATTCTCTTATCCCATTCAAGTTTATGTATGTTATAAAGCATGGTCCTTGAAGCATTACTATAGTCTGTTACATGAACTTTTCTGCCTGTAAGATTCCAGATAAGCCAGGTATCTATTGTACCAAAAAGCAACCTCCCCTCACTTGCCTTTTCCCTTGCTCCTTTGACATTGTCAAGAATCCAGGCTATCTTACTTGCCGAAAAATATGCATCCGGCACAAGTCCGGTAGTAGCCCTTATATAATCTCCATGTCCTTCTTTAACTATTTTGTCTATGAGAGGGGCTGTACGCCTGCACTGCCACACTATAGCATTATACACAGGTTCTCCTGTCTCTTTATCCCAGACTACAGTTGTCTCCCTCTGATTGGTTATTCCTATAGCTTCGATATCTTCACATTCTGCCCCAACATTTGCCATAGCTTCTATAGCTGTAGCAAACTGCGATGACCAGATTTCTCTTGGATTATGTTCTACCCATCCTGGTTCAGGATAAATTTGCGTAAACTCTTTTTGCGCCATAGAAACTATATTTCCACTTTTATCAAACAATATACTTCTTGAACTTGTAGTTCCCTGATCAAGTGCCATTAAATACTTCCCCATAATATCTCCTAACTAAGCCTCCAGTTTACCCTGCTGCCTTTTTCATCCTTGGTTACCACTAACTGTTCTTCTATTTCCTGCTTTAATTCACTTACATGCGAGATAATTCCTATAAGCTTTGAACCACCTGCCATATTTTTAAGTATCTTTATGGCCTGGTTTCTGGAATTGTCATCAAGAGTCCCAAAGCCCTCATCCACAAACATCATTTCAAGATTGACCGCACCGCTTCTTTCCTGAATCTGATCTGCCATTCCAAGCGCCAGAGAGAGTGCTGCCATAAATGACTCCCCACCTGACAGAGTACGTACATCCCTGCTTTTCCCTGTAATATATGAGTATACCATAAGATTCAGCCCCTTATTAATACCTGCACCTGCTTTTTCTAACTCATAAATCCTAAGTTCAAATTGCCCTGCAGACATACTGCTAAAACGTTTATTTGCAGATACCAGTATTTTCTCAAGAAACCGTCTTTGTACAAATGTCTCTATATCCATCTTTGCACCACTCACTTTTCCCGAGAGCCTTGTATAAAGCCTGTTTATAAGTGCATACTCCCTTGCTGTGCTTATTCTTTCTTTAAGTGCTGATTCTAATTTTTCTAAAATTTCCTTATCTACCCTATAATCAGCCCTTATTTCCTCTAGTTCTGTGTGCAGCTTTTCATAAGCCTCTACAGCCATTTCCGACTCCGACTGCAGCTTTGATATATCCGGCTTTTCCCTGTCCTTAATAGCTTCTTTCATTTTAACCACTATATTTTCAGAAGCTATTCTATCACCCTTATACTTATTAATTATACTCTGTAAATCATCTTTTTCAAACCTTTTATGCTCTTTTGTAATTATTTTCCACTGTTCTCCGGTTATTTTCTTATCTGCTATAGACTCTTCATATTCCATACGCTTTACTTCTTTAATCCTTTCAAGCTCCGGAAGGTCGTCCATAAGCTTTGTAATCAGCGTCTCTGTCTGTTCTTTAAAGCTTTTAGCTTCCTTGCTTCTTTCTTCAAGTTCTTTATATATAACCTCAGCCTTATTTTTTTCTTTAGCTTCAAAGTCTCCTGCTGCTTTAGCCTCTTCTTTAGTCCTGTAATAAAGACCTGTTTCGATTTCCCTGATAGAAGCCTCTATACCGACAGTTCTTTAACCAGCTGTATTTCCCTCGCTTTTTGCCTCTTCCTCGGCCTGTTTTCGAAAATAAGCTTTTTTTCTTCTGCTGTAGCAAGCTTTTCCTCTATGGATTTTAGCTCTTTTATTTTTGTATTAAGCTCATTTTTTTCTTTTTGAAGATTATAAGAAAATAAGTTCATTTCATCATAAAGTCTTTGTAAGTCCATAGCTTTATCACTCTCAGTCAAGGCATCAAACTCAAAAAATTCTTCATTTACAAGTCTTTTTAGTTTTTCTTCATCAGCTCTTAAACGCTTCTCTCTTTCTGCAACCTTTATTTTACATCCATCCAGCTCTGAAAGTTTAGTTTTTACATCATCATTTAACTTATCTAACCTTCTCTCAAGTTCGTCGATATCTTCTTTTTTTATTTCTTTTACTCCTTCAGGCAATTTGCAAGGTGCAGGATGTGAAAGAGAGCCACAGACCGGACAAGGCTTTCCTTCATAAAGAAAGTCTCTGGCAATTAAGCCTGCACTTGATTCATAAAAGAGCCTGCGCTTAGGTATGAATTCATCTTCTGCCTCTTTGAATCTTAAGTATTCCTTATCATAGCTTAACTGGAGTTTTTTAATTTTTTCTATTTCTAAAATTAGTGCTTCACTTTCAGCCATTAAGGACTTTAATTCATCTCCGGCTTTTCTAACACTATTTAATCTATCCTCTAATTTCAAATCCATTTTTTTGCAGACTTGAAAGTTCTTTTATAGCCTCTCTCCAAGCTTTTTCAAGTTTTTCAAATTCACTAAGCTTAAGCTTTGCTTCTTCACTAGACTTTACTGCTTTCTCTCTTTCTATTTCTTGTAGTGACTTTTCTTTCTTTCTCGCTTCAAGATTTTTTAAGTTTTCCAAAGCAGTTCTTACTTTTTCAGATATTATATTATATTCTTCTACTTTGGTAGAAAGTTTAGCTCTAGCAAGTTCCTCATTTTTACTTATTTCTTCATACTTTGATATAAGCTCCGGTAAGGCTTTCTGCTTCTGCTTCAGCTCATTCTTGGCATTCTCATACTTCTTATCAGCCTCGGCTAAGTTTGTATAAAGACCTTCTAACTCAAATGCAGCTTCTATATCCTTAACAAGCTTCTCCAGATTTAATATCTCTTCTTTTCTATCCTCAAGTTCCTTTACTTCATTTTTCGCTTTTAGAAAGACTTTCAAAAACTCTAAAAGCTGTTTTTCCCTCTGTCAGTTCTTTTTTTATTTTTTTCATTTTTAAGAAAGCTTCCTTATCTTCCCTTTGCTTATCCTCTATTATTTTGTCAAGTTCCATACAAAGTTTATTAAGACTATCTTTTGCTTTTTCGATATCAGTAATATCATATTCTTTCTTCATTTCAAATGAGTCATAGGCACCTTTTACACATTCGGGCAGCCTTACACTGTTTATATATATCTGACATTCTGAACTAAATTTCTTTTAATTCAACATTTTTATCATTGCTTTTATCTCTTAATTTATTTGTCAGATCTTCATATATTTCTGTATTAAAACAGCTTCTAAATATTGCCTGCTTGTCGCCACCTCTCAGCACCTCCATAAACTCGCCCTGTGCTATCATAGAAACCTGCATAAACTGGTTCTTATTGAGTTTTTATTATTTCTATGATTTTTATTGTTCGTATCTGATAGATTATGCGAATATTCAGTATTGTCAGAAAAAAAGAGAAAGACCTTTTCTGTTTCATCTGTATATCCCTCACGTCCTCTTTTATACGGACGTAAATGTTTTGGAATTCTTCTTACTTTATACTCCTCTTCTATATTACCAGACTTTTCTGTAAAAATAAATTCTACAAAGGGTTCATTTCCATAATCCACAAACTGGCTTTGCAGTTCTTCTCCGGACTTGTTATTATAGCTCGAACTTGACTTTCCATAAAAGTGCAAAAAAACAATAGCATCGAAAATAGTTGTCTTGCCTGCTCCTGTATCTCCCGTAATTAAAAATAAATTTTGTTTTGACTTTGTAAAATCTATCTCAGTCTTTTTACCATATGAACCAAAGGCCTGCATAATTAATTTCTTAGGTCTCATATATTACACTCCCTTCAGCTCATTTATAATATCAATCAGCAATTTTTCCTCTTCATCATCTATATCATTTAAAAATATTCTGCAATTCTCTATTTCACTAAGTTCATATGAAATTTCTTTTAATTTCTCTACCTCTTCTCTTTTTACTGCCTCTCTCCTTATTTCAAGTAAATTAGGGAATTTGCTTCTTATTCTGTCAACACTGTCTACATCTGTAGTCTCTTCATCTGTTAAAATTACAGTTACATAGTCATCCGAGGTTTCCATTAACACTTCTTCAAGGCGTCCTTTAACTACTTTCACCTCTCTTAAAGGCTTAAGAGGTATGATTTCCGTAGTTACATTACCTTTCTCACCAAGTTCCACCATAACTATGCCCTTTTTCTGCCCAGCCTCGCTTACTGAACATGCCAGAGGGGTTCCGCAGTATCTGTGACACTCTCCGAGTACCTTCCATGGTTTATGTATATGACCAAGTGCTGAATAATCAAACCTTTCTAATATATCGGCTTCTACCATATCTATATTACCTACTGATATTATTTCTGAATCCATTCTGTCTATTTCGGCAGGATTTTTGCCTGCTGGTACATAATATTGATGGCTTACCAGTATATTTCTTTCACTTTCATCTATCTTTTCCCTATCAATAAGCCTATGAATTGTCTCATCATAGGAAAGATTATTTTCATTTTCAGCAAGACCAAATACATTTCTTACAAAAGAGGGACGCACAAAAGGGAGAAGATAAAAATTTACCTTCCCATGTTCATCACTTAACTCTACTCTTTCTATAAATTCATCTTTCTTTTGTGGTGGTAATCCTATAAGATGTATATTATGCCATGCAAGTACACTTCTAAACTGATTTATGCGGATAGCACTGTCATGATTACCACTTATAACCATAATTGCCATATCAGGGGCCACCGCTGCCATCTTTGATATAAAATTATCAAAGGTTTCAATTGCTTCAGAAGACGGTACAGCATTGTTATAAATATCACCTGCTATTACAATTGCATCAGGCTTCCTAAGTTCTATAGCTTTAACTACTCCATCTAATATATAGCGTTGGTCTTCACTCAGGTCTTTGTTCATAAGCTTAAGCCCTATGTGAAGATCTGAAATATGAAAAAATTTCATCTGATATCCCCCAATTTTCATAGTAAAATTTACTTAATTCTTCATACCATACTTTTCTAAATCCACCCTGTTATCCACTACTTCTACTCCATCTGCTATAAGTCTCTTTGCCTGCTCATTTAAGCCCCCGAAAGCAAATGAACCTGAACATTCTCCCTTAGAGTTTACCACTCTGAAGCATGGAATATTCTCAGGATCAGGGTTCTTATGCAGAGCATTTCCAACTGCCCTCGCCATTTTCCTATCTCCTGCCATTTCAGCAACCTGTCCATAAGTTGCAACCTTTCCTTTTGGAATAGTTTTTACAGCCTCATATATCCTCTTTGTTGGAGAATCAGTTATGATATCATAGCTTTCAGCTATCATCGTCTTAATATCTTTTTCAGGAATAGAACCGTCTAAAATAATTGTATTCCAATGCTCTTTATTCTGGTGCCATCCTGCTATTACTGACTTAAAAGTCTTTCTCCAGAAATCTCTCCACTCCGGAGAAACTTTTACATTAAGATTTATATTGCCTTCTCTTTCATATACCCAAAGAAAGGCTTTTTTATTGCCTTTTATCCGAATTAATTGCCAGTTTTTATCCTTAAAAGGCATTTCCATATACGTGTCTGGAAATGTAAGCCCATAAGTTATAGCTTCTTCTCTGGTTACCATACATCCTCCACACTATGCCACAATTATATCAACCCTTACGCTTTTTTCACTATTTTCTACATATTTACTGCTAAATATTATATCTGCATCATCTATAATCATTTTTATCTCTAATCATATCAATGCCTTCTGCAATATCTTGCATCATAAGGTCTCCTCAACTATTAAAATAGCTCTTTCAAATTTCTCTTCTTCTCCGGAAACTTTATATTTTTCAAGTACTGCTTCTATCGCAAACTGTACATTATGTTCTCCTTCAGCCAGAGCAGTAAATACAAATACCTCCTCCTTATTTCTAAACAAAGCTTCCAAGTCCCGACTATCTAAGCCGATATCTTTATCTTCCGTTAATAATCTGGTGTAAAGTTCTGATTTTTATAAATTCTTCTATCCTCATAATTTTTCTCCTGTGTTTGATTGTAAAAATATTATAACATAATATATAGACATTTTCTGTCCTTTTTTATATTTTTATACAACTGCTACATAAACAACTATTTTCTCTTCATCTTTATCCGCATATCCAAATCCCATCAGAGTTTCCGCTCCATTTTCACTGAATAAATTACTGTCCCATGAAGCTCTATTTGCTACATATAAGTCAGACTTCAATATATTTCCCTTTATAAAAACTATTCTTCTGTCAAAAGTTAGTCCTCCAACTTGGTCCTTCACATTCTCTAATGCCGTTTCTGTTGCAGCTGCAATATCCATTCCACCCATACCTACGCCAACACCTACAAATATTTTTTTCCTGTCTCTAATAAATTCATTGATATGTGGCTTTGCAACAAGTACAGTATAATTACCTGAATTTAATTCTTCATAGAGTTTTGTATTTATAAATTGTTTTTACTGTCATAGTCTTCTCCTTTAATTATAACTTGCATTTTTATGAAATTCTCATTAAACTGTTCTTATATATTATTCTTTTGGAGGTCTTACCTATGTCTGCCGAAACTTATGCAAAGTCCCAATACATTTCTGAGCCTGTTGGCAAAGTCTATAAAGAAGACCCGTTATCACAGCCTGTCTGGTTTAACCTCATGGTCTATATACTTCAGTCCAAATCTTCTGCCGAGAGTCCATTGACCGCTGCTGAAATTGAAAAAGAACTGGTTAAGATAATACCTTTTCAAAAGCAGGTCAGAAGGCTTACTGACATCATACTTAATATTAAAGATATAGAAAATGTTTATGATACAATATCTGCCGTGTATGGAGGAAAGCTCGTTGTCCTGGATGTAAAACCCAAAAAATACTATTTTGAACCTTTCATCAATCCAAGTGACCTAAATATGATTAAAGGTTCCATAATTTCTGATAAATACCTTTCAGACAAAGAAAAGGACTATCTTACCTCTGTAGAAGATTTGCTTTGCCCTGTGCAGGCTGGCAGAGAGCTTACTAATACCTCTAACCTCGAGCGTCCGGCTTCTATAGATAAGTCAAATCCTTATCAGGTAAGCAACTGGTTCTACAGCATACAGACTATCTTTGAGGCTATCAAAAAGGGCTATCAGCTTGAACTTACCTATGGCGAATATTCCTTAGACAGCACTAGAATACCTATAAAGCCAAAATTAAAAGTTAAAAACGCTGAAAATCCTTATATAATACATCCCTATGCCCTTTTATGGAATAACGGACACCAGTACCTGATCGCTACAACTAATGATTATAAAAATCCGTCACACTACCGCATAGACAGAATTAAAAAGGCTGTTTTTCATAAAATCCGGGATAATAGTGGTAATTTAGTCCCTGCAAAAAGAAACCCCATTCCCTACTCACTCAGACTTTTTTATAAAAACAATGAGTTTGATGTGAATAGATATACCTCCGTTTTCCCTTTGATGATAGCTTCCACAGATAACAAACACTTTCTAACTGATGTAATGTTAGAATGCCCTGTTTCTTCTCTTTCAGTAATCATAGACTACTTTGGTCATAAAATAAAAATTTATCCTTCTGAAAGAGTGACAGAAATTAACGGCAGATCCATATCATTTTGCAAGATAGAGCTTAAAAGGGTCTGTCACGAAAGCATACTTATGTTCTGCTTACAGCAGCAGGCCTCAGTCTTTAGTCCATTTCCAAGGATTGTTGCTCTTGCCCCTAAAGAGCTGGTTGATGATATAAAGGCAAAACTTAGAGAAACATTAGCATATTATGAAAACTTATAAGCTTTAAAATATTCAGCCTCTTCCTTATCATCCATAATCTCTGCTCTTTCTATAAGTTTATCAAGAACCTTTTTAGTAATAATGTTGTATTTACTAAGCCTGTCTACTATCTGAATGCCTCTGGCAGCTATGAGGTTCTTGATAAATTTAACTGTACCTGACATGCTCATTGTTACATTTTTTAAGCAATCTTCATATCTTTTCCTCGCTTCATCACTTAGCTTGTAAGGACAATCGAGCCTTGAAAAAGCCATGATAAGCTTTTCATCTTCCTCTGTTAACTTTTCAAAAGCTCTGTCATAAGCATCAAAATCTGGTTCAAAGTTTTCTCCCCAGGTATCTGAAATATCTAGTTTTTCAGGCAAATATATGCTATATCTGAGTTCATCGGTTTTGGCAGATTTTACATTTATTATGACTCCATGTCCATCATCCCTATGATTACGAAGCTTAAAAATGTTATTACCAAATTCTAATTCTATTTCCTTTTTCTCGTTCTCATCCCAAGCTCTGCCTGTTACCTTTAAAAGATTGTCATAAAGAGTTAAATCATATATGTCTTTTGGTAATGATACTCCTATTTCTCTAAGCTTTTTGCCAAAGGTTGCTGTCCTTCCAAAAGAAAAAGCATCAAAAGCATCACTTTTAATTACTTCAAGATTCTTTGGAAATTCATCTGCCTTATATTTTCTCTTCCAGCCATAAGCCTCGCTCCCTACTTCCCTTAAAGACTTTGGAATATTGGTATATTCAAGATCCAGGCTGCTTATTGCGTAGCTTCCAATAAACTCCACGCTATCAGGAATTACCAATTTTTTTAAATAAATGTGTTCAAAGCATGTTGCTCCTATTCTTTTTAAATTCTTAGGCAGTTTTATCTCTTCTGTCTGGCTTATACTGTTAAATGCCCTATATCCCAAAGTTTCTATGCTGTCTGGTAAAATTATCTCTCTTATTTCTGCTGTATCAAAAGTACCTTCTTTAATTTCTTTTATGCTCTCAGGAATCTTGATTCGCAGAAGTTCACTCCTTGAAAATACGTATTCTCCTATTTCTTTCAGCCCTTCAGGAAGTACAATTTCATCAGCTAAAGCCTCATAAAAATGCCCTTTTTTCCTATTTTTTCATACTCTTTGGCAAAATAATCTTTGAAAAGCGGCAGAAAGCAAAAGCATCTTCTTCAATATGTTCTACACCTTCAGGTATCTCATATATTCTCTCCCTTTTAATTTTGTTAAACACCATTACTATGCTCTTGCCATCTCTGCTAAATATAGTATTTCCTACAAGTTTAAAATTCTCATTATTTTCATCTAATTCTATTTCTTCAATATCTGAAGCTATACATCTTGCTCCCAGCTTTTCTACAGTTTTAGGAAGCTTTATCTTCTTTACTTTGTTCCAATAAAAAGCATAGTCTCCTGCTTCTCTAAGAGAATTAGATATTATTATTTCTTCAAGCTGTTCACAAACGGAAAATACCCATTTCCCTATGCTTGTTACTGTATCAGGTATCCTTATAGATTTAAGCTTTTCGCACCCCCTAAAAGCCCTATCACCAATTTTTTCAAGTCCAAAAGGCAGGCAGACTTCTTCCATGTAGTGATGATTCATAAAAAACTCATCCGGTATTTCTTTTATATTGTCTGCAACAATTATCTTTTTGGCTTTGTCATAAACCTCCTCTGGAACTTCTTTAAGGCTCTTTACATTTTCTCCAATTATAACTTCTTCTAATACTGGTCTATTTCTTTCTATTTCTGCCAATCTTTCCTTCTCCTCTGCTTCTGTCATAATTTTTTCATATTCTGACTTCTTCATACTGATACCCTCCCTAGCAGCTTAATCTTCAGTATTGAACTTCTTTATGTCTTTTTTCTCAATAAATATAGTTAAATCACCCTTAATAAAAAATATCTTTTTGCCATTCCACTCTACTTTTATATCAGTATTCTTCAATGATTCTTTTAATCCCTTTGCAAAGTCTTCCCAAGGTATACGCTTGTTTGGTTCGTTTTGCTTATAATCAACATAAGAGAGCACCATCTTCCTTAAGTTCTCATCACCAAATAACTCTATATCATCAAGAAACTTTTTTTATAGACTCATCAGTCTCCCCCTCATCCTCCTTTAAAAATCTGGTAATCTTATCAAAATGAATTTCACCACTTCCTACATAATCCCTAAGCTTAGCCATGTATTCTCCATCAAGCCTAAAATATACTAAAGCCTCAATCTCCATTCCATCATAAAATTTTTCCAGAAAACTTTTAACCACAAGCTCAGTCGTTTCAATCTCATCGTCAATAGTATGTTCATCCTTATTTTTACTAATCTCTCTCATAATATCCCAATAAAATTGCATGTCTAATTCACCCGGCTTTATTTCTCCAGCACTAAATCTTTCAACTTCCTTTGCAGCAGCCACCAAAATTCTATAAACCTTTTCACAAAATTCTTTTGAGTAATCCATCTCTAAATCTTTTTTATGTCTAAGAAGCCTCTCATAATAATCCTTGAAATTTTCTTCTACTGTCTTACGGTCATATATATTTAGAGAAAGCATCTCGGCTCTTTCTTCTTCTAATTGTTTCCAGGCTTTGCTTAATCTAAGGACATACTCTTCATCTAAATATGGCTTTATATACTTATTCCAATCATCCCTCATAAACATTTCTTCACAAGGATATTCTGACTGATATTCTTCGTAAAGTTCTTTGCCTTATCTCTATCCACTCTTTCAACTCCACCATCATGTACCCAGAGCGCATACTCAAACCCTCCCCAGAATATCGTATCATCAATATCATGAAAGACTACATCTATATCATATAAGTCCTCTCGCATTCTTGCATCATGCATGGTGTATACTATTACATACTTAAGATAAGGATATCTTTTAGCATTCAGCATATGTTCTTCTATAAGCCTTAGGCCATCAGGGTATTTCCATGCACAGTAATTATTTTCTCCTACTGCTCCATCCGGATCTATCCAGGACTGTACCCAGCCCAGTCCACTGGCATAATGCAATCTTATTGCGCCAAACTGGAGAGCCGGGCTCTCTTCTACTATCTTTTCTGTCCTCTTTATCATATGGTCTCTCTTTTGCTCGCTCTCCCTGCTTATTATGTCAAATGCCTGCTCCTTTGTAACTCTCTTTCCTCTCATCCTAAAATAAGGATTTCTTTCCATATGAATACAGTTATCTTTTTCAATCCATTCAAAACCTGGAATATCTGATAGTTCTTTTAAGTCTACTCTTTCTTCAGCCTCTTCTCTCCACTTTACTTTTAGCCCCGCCTTCTTCATATATTCTATGCACTCATCAAACTTATAAAACATTTTTTCTCCCTTCTCTAGCCAAAAAACTTTATTATCTCCTCTATGCTCACAGGTTTCATATAATTGGCATCCACTCCTACATCATACTTTTTAAGCCCCTTTTCTTCATTTAATATATTGTATTCCGGGCTGTTGTGCTGATGTCCATGTAAATGGATTGCTCCTCTAAAAAAATGATTCCACTCTTCTATAGGATAATGAAACATGATAAAGCTCTGGTTATTATGTTGCAGTTCGAAATAATCTTTTACCCATTCAAAAAGCGAATTATCAAAAGTTTCCTGATTTACAAAGTTATCATGATTTCCTTTAATCAGATATTTCTTTCCTTTAAGCTTCCTTAAAATATCTGCAGCATACTCAGTGCCTTTCATAGTGAAGTCTCCTAAAATATAAACTTCATCCTCTGATTTTATCCGGTTATTCCAGTTTTTAATAAGCTTTTCATTCATCTCTTCCACATTTTGAAAAGGCCTGTTTGCATGCTTAATGACATTTTTATGGTAAAAATGTAAATCTGATGTAAAATAGATCATGCTCCTGCTCCTCCATCCTCAGCCTGCTTCATATATATGAGCTATGTCCTCTAAAACTATCACTCTGTCTGGATTCTCTTTTTCAAAAGTCCTTATGCTGAACTTGGTAATTGCTTCCTCTACAAGCTTTCTTACAGTCCTTGCATTGGCAAAATTCTCTGACTTTATTTCATTTTCAAAAATTTCTTCAAGCTTTTCTCCCAAATTTTTCGCCATACTATATCCATTTTCATCAAGCTTTTCTTCAAAAATACTCACCAGCTCAGGTACACTATAATCCTTAAAATATATAGTCTTCCTTATCCTTGATTCAAGCCCCTTATCCAATCCTAAAAATCCTTGCAGTTCATTATCATATAAAGCAAAGATAACTATCACATCAGGATAGAGCTCCATATACCTTACAAACTCCTTAATTGCCTCTTTTACAAAGCTATTGGTACTTTCTGCATCATTTGCAAAAAATCCGGCCTCATCCACAAAAATAATGCCATTTCTGGAATTATTAAAAAGCTCTGTAATCTTAGGCGCAGTCTGGCCTATATACTTTCCTATTATGTCAGCTCTGCTCACCATATTAAATGTAGCATTGGTCATGCCTTCTTCAGATAAAATGTCTGCAAGGAGCTTTGCACAAGTAGTTTTGCCTGTCCCCGGCCTTCCTGTAAATATCAAGTTTCTATGCATAGTTTTAAGGTTCTTGTTTTCTCTCTCTGCTTTTAAGGCAGCCAAATATTCTTTAACTAAAGCCTTGAATTCAGTGAGGCCATTCATTGTGCTAAGCTTTTCTCTCGCACTGTCTTCCTTTTCAAAAAATCTTCCAAAATATTTCTCATCTGTAGCCTCATCATTATTATCTCTCGCCTTGTCTTTGGCTTTTTTTGCATCTATCACAATTTTAACAAGCACTTCTTCTGAAAAGTTTTTTCCAAATATACGCTTTGTCCTAAATATGAACCTGCTTATATTTTCTTCTTTTATTTTAAGCTCCTGCAAAGTTAAAAGCCTTTTTAGCACTTCCTCATAATATGAATCCTCTACAGCATCCACTACAACAGTAGTACAATCCTTATCCATAAGATAAACCTGCATTTTCTGGTTATAATATGTATCATGGCTGGTAACCATTATTCTTAGTGCATTCCTGCTTGTAGCTATGCCTGAGAGCCTTGCTTCAAGATATCTGTCTGACTTTATTCCTGTAATTATTACAAATGGTGTAAGGCTATTTGTAAATCTGTCTCCATAGTGATATTCTCCCTTTATGTCTTCAGGCACAAATGAAAGGTCTACCACATCACAGATTTCTACAAGCCCTTTATTAGAAGTATAGTTAAACACGCTGAATCCTTCATCAAAGTTGTCATAGTCTAAGATTCCCTCAACTTCTTCCTCATCTTCATCATCGTAAATGTCATATCCGTACTCTTCAAGCTCTGCATCTACATATACTTTTTGAAGTATTTTCACATAGTTTGCAAGGAGTACACCCACTTTCACCCCTACTTCCTCTTTATCTGCGACTATGATGATGTTTCTGTCTATCAAAGGACAATTCTCATAAATCTCTGATATGCTTTCTTCATCTATAGAATCACAGCTTATATCATATGTGTAAAACAAGTCTTCTTCATAAGGCGGTCTTTTCAGTATCCCTCCTGCTGACAGTGCAAGGCAGGCTCTCTTTATAAGACATTCATTTCCTGATACATTTTCTATTCTCTCTTTTAGTATCACAAAGGGGACATTGTCCCTGCTATAAGGCAAGAATTTTTTACAATAAGACATAAACTGCTCCTTTTTCATCATTTACTCATAATAAGTTTAACATAGTTTTTTTAAAACTATCTGTCAAATTTGGCAGATTTGGGTAAAAAATTAAAAATCTGAAGAAAGTTTTGTCTCTCTTCAGATTAAGTTTACTACATAATTACCATACATCTTTTTCCAAAATGATATTCCATATGCTTTTTACGAAATGCCTTCATCAGCCATTTCTGTTCCATAATTTTCTATCTTCTATCTGTTCTTTTTGCCTTTTTGACTGTCTCTCTCAAGGTCTTTTACCTGCTTTGAACATTTTACTTCAAAAATTACAGCTTTATTCTCTTCAAAATCTTTGATTAAAATATCACTCCTGCCTTCTCCATGCTCCCTATTTGACTCTACTGCATATCCAGCTCCTGCAAATATTCCAGCCAAAAATGCATGATAAAAATCTTCTTTGTAATCATGATAGCTGATAGTCTTCCTAAGCAGCTTTGTCATTTCATCGGTAATCACTCTGTCATCGCCATTCCAGACTGCATGAAAAAGCTTATTTCTATCCCACGACTTAGCACTGTCTTCAAACCATTTTTTTATCGTATCTTCAAATATAGTTTTCACTTCTAAATTAGGTATTTTTAAGCTAAAACCATTTTCAGATACACAAAAACTCTCTTCTTTTTTTGCCAAAGTCAAGTAGCCTGTAAGATATAGTATGCTCCATAGATTGTCTTCAGATTCGTGCAAGTTCTGATATGTCAAATCTTCATTGATATTCTCTATAATATTGCCGCCAGAAAGCAGAGTCTCTATTTTCCCTGTAATTGCTCCTTTTGCACTATCAATGAATGAACGGATTATCATATTGTCACTTGAGTTTTTCCAATATCCTACCGGTTTCGCTTTAGGGTTGTTCTGTAAGCTATTTACATAATTCATAACATTCCAAGGACAATATACGTCGGTTTCTCCAAAATGATATCCATCATACCATTTTTTTATATCTCCAGCGGCAAATTCTAATTTTGACTCTGTTAAAATTTTGTCAACCTCATTTTGAGTAAACCCAAAATACTCATTCAGCCTTGTATCTGATATTGTATCTGAAACGAAATTATTGGTTCCTGTAAATATGCTTTCCTTAGCTATCCTAAGACAGCCTGTAATCACTCCTAGCTTCAATGCCTGATTGTCCTTAATAGCAGAACTAAGCATAGGCTTCACAATATCAAGCATTTTTTCATAGTGTTCCTTATCCTCGCTTGCCTTTGCAAGCGGAACATCATACTCATCTATAAGCAAAATTACAGGCCTGTCATAATGAGCTTTTAGCATCCTCATAAGCAGTGCAAGACTTGTTTTAATCTGATCATCTGTAGGCCTGCCCTCTACTTTATCAGCTATTTCTAAAAACACTTTTTTTGTCTATTTCATTTTACTTTGCTGCTATCTTTGAGATAATAGTTTTTTTATAAATAAATCTGATATTGTATTTTTTTAGCATTCCATAGCTTTTTTGTAAAATCAATCCCCATTACATCTTTAAATGAAATATATACTACCGGCCACTTATTCAGCCATTTTTCCATAAGTTCACTATTTTTAGCGATATCAAGCCCATCAAAAACAGACCTGCTGCTTTTGGTAATATCAAAAAATTCAGCAAGCATAGTCATTGCAAGAGTCTTCCCAAAAGCGCCTTGGTCTGGTAATCAAAGTTACCTGGACTCCCCTATCACGCAGGATTTCCTCTATAAGCCCAGTTTTGTCCACATAGTAGTAATTATTCTCTATAATGTCAGCAAAGTTTGAGTTGCCGACTGGAAGATTGATGTCCGCCATTTAGTTCTCCTTTGAGCCTTAAATGAAAATATATGTATGTTCTTTAGTTATACGGATATTATACATAATTCATTTCTCTTAATCAATCATTTCTCTTTTCTCCCGGAGTTAAGCAGGATTTCCCATTATAGCAGTCCGGACTAAGTAATCCCTCTACATGACGGTCTGCCCCAAATACCTTTGTCTCACCAATAGCTATATCTACGCCATTAAATTCTATAAGAATGTGGGAGTCATTTTTTATAACTGCTCTTTTTATATTATCTGACCAGCTATATGTGACAACTTCTTGCTTTTCTTTTACTTTACGCTCTCTTGGTAATTTAACAAATTTACCTTCATCGTTCATCACAAGCACTGGTATATCATTCGGATCTTCTATAGGCCAATACCTGAAATCAAGGCTTGCTTCCTCATCATCTTCCTGATATCTCATATACAAAATACTATCCTGCCTGTCACTAATATGCTTATGTGGCTCAACAAGTCCTGCCTTGCCTCCTATATTATAAGCAAGCATATCTCCATTTGTAATTCTTTTCATTTCAATGTAAATACAGTCCTCATACCCTTTTGCGACTTCTAGCAGATGCTCTTCGTACTTTTTCTTTTCTTCTTCTCTTTCTTTCTGGCCAATCATCATAAGCTCATTAAGATGTTCTGTAAGCTCAGGACTCTCATAGTACTCTTTTAAGATGCTAGCTTTAGAGCCTTCATCTGCTTCTACCATATATTTTAATGGGCAGATATAAATAGTATTTCTTGTTTCATAGGTTAAAATATCGTCTTCTAATGTATAGCTAACTAAGTATGAAGTGCAACCTATATATGTATTATTGCCAAGCCTCGGATGTCTGTCTGCATTTCCTGATAAGCTATAATCTTCGCCTCTAGTTCTAAGTTTCCAGCTTTTCATATTTACAATTGCTTTTTCCATATTTTTACCTCTCTTATCTGCTCATTCATCGTTCTCATTTTAATTAGTTTAACATAGTTTCAAGAAAAACATCTGTCAATTTTGACATATTGAGGGGAAAAATAAAAAATCTGAAGAAAATTGGGAGCTTTCTCCAGATTGAGTTAATTATATGTCCCACAAATAGCGGGACTGTATTATTACAGCCTAGTGCCTTATGTGCATCGACATTCTCAAAACTCTTTTTTCATCTATCCTTTTTTGCAGTTCCTCATCATCTGATTGTCCTTGTAATTCTTCTAACTCATTATCTGCTATGCTATCCTCATATTTTACTATTTCCCATAATTCATTATTGCTTATAATTACTTCTTTATCCTTAATTAGTGTAATTCGAGAACTGACAGCAACTTTTCCTTCTTCAAGATGTTCTTCTTTTAATAAAATATATGCTAGCGAATCCAGATTAGAATAGTTAGCATCAAATTCCTTCTTTTTTCATCCAGCTCTTTTTGTGATATAATACCACATTTTCCTTCCTTTGTCCTGTCAATTTTGACATTCTCCCCTATTGCAAAAAGCCGCTACTTTGTTAAATACTTACAAGGTAACAGCCTATTTTAAAACTTCATCTTATAAAATTGTAAATCCTACCTTTCTTACAGCAAGTTCTAAGTCTAAATCATGAAGTCCATGGTATGCTTTTTTCAAAAAATCTATTGGCACCTTATTTACAAGTTCAGCACTTGGCAAGTCAAAATACCACTGATAATAAGCATAAAATTCTCCTATCCAATCAGGCATAAATCCTTTCATAGGCTTTCCATCCTTTAATACATATCCTTCAGTCTTAATAAAATATTCCCAGAGTTCTGTGGCACTCATAGTATTTACATAAGCCTGTGACTCATCAATACTTTTTCTAGTTTTTACTTTTCATATAAGTTTCTATAAAATCTTCTGTATCTTTATCTGTAAAATTCTGTGCCACAAAAATCAAAGAGTTTTTCCCTCGATTTTTCCACGACATCTGCCAAATATGCCTCTGAATATGCTCCCATATTTCACCTCTAAATCAAATCACTGAATACATTTGTAAGTTTGTTTTTTATCAGATTCTATCAGTTCTCTCATCTTATTTCTTGCTGTAATATCACGCTCATTATATTTGTCATTAAATTCTCTATAATCAACCGATAATAGCTCATTTTCCAGCTCAATCAGCTTAGAATAAGCCAATTCTGATTTAATGCAAAATTGTATGCCTAATCCGCCTAAAAAAAGCAATTCTTCCAAAATATCAATATCTACATTATCTCTGACAAACTCTTTAGCAATATAAAAATAAGATGCATTAGCTCGCCAGCCTTTAATTACATCATAACTATCTGTATTTATCCCATATTTTTCTATAAATTTTTCTGATAGCATCCTATATCTTTTAGAGTCTGACGCAGCCCTATGTTTCATTAGCTCTGCAAGCCAAGTTAAAACATCGTACTCCTCAAAGTCTAAAATTCTTAGTACTGTACAATCAAGCTCATACTTGTGTACCCATCCATTTTTGTAGTCAGGGCTACTTACTGCCCATTCTTTTGCAAGTTCAAGATTTTCTGTAAGATAAAATCCTCTGCCATAATCATGTTTATCCTCTCCTTTGCCAAAGGTTGGTATAAACTCTCTTTCATATGTGCCATGATATAATATTATCTTTCCCAATATTATCACACTTTCTTAAAAATTATTTTAGCCTATCTCTAACCATCATAAGTGTATATCCTAACAAGTTCTGCCCTTTCCATTCAGATAAAATCAGCCTCTTAGGGTCTGTCATTGATAAACCTATTCCCCAAATTCTGTCCTTCACTGCGCATTCTGCTAAAGTAGAACTTTCTGTATCTAAGAGCTTACTCTTTAGGGATTCATTCTGAGAGAATTTAGCAAGCAAGCCTTCATATATAATTATCTGCCTGACTCCGTTCCAAACATGATCATCATAACCTGATACAAGTCGCCCTAATTCCTTTATCTTAGCTACATCTTTTTCTTCTAAAATCTGCTTTGCTATATCTTCATCATTGAAACAGGTAGCCTTCTTATACATCATATATTGTTCCATAGAAGTAAAAGTTATCCCATTTATAGTAAAGTCTGAAAGATACCAGTTGCTTAAAAAACCATACTCTTCTGACGAATTATGGAATCCAATTATTTTCATTATATTTCCTGCCTTTCTTAATGTTTATAGTATCCTATAACTTTGTTGCGGTCAAGCATTTTTGACATTTCCTCCCCCTCTATAGTATAATATCCCCAAAAACTACACACAAAGGATAACCATTATGAACACCACCCACAACCGCCTCACGCTTAACTTCAACCGCTCTACACTAGGATATACTATCTGCCACAAGTCCACATTCTGGAAGACAAAAAGTGATTTTAACCCATTTATAAAAATAGGAGAAGATGCCATTGTATTTAAGTCTGCAGAAACTATAATCCATCACCCTGTACATACCGGAACAGGCTCAGGCTTTCTTAGCAGATATGAAGGGTTTAAGTTAAATGGTGAAGATATAAACTTGTCATTTGAAACCTATGTATGGATAGAGCATGCTACGGACAATATTTTCTTCGAGTTCATTCCTTTGAGAGAAGATTCTACAATCATAGACTATATTTCCTGGCCTGGCCCTTTTGATTTTAAAAACGGAAGCAAGGACTGGTACACCTTGCTCCCTAAACAGCAGGGGCTTCTGATACCAAATAACTGGAAGACTGAGTTTAAGCAAGACGGCTTTAATGGCAGGTTTGGCACAGCCAGCGCTTATCTTCCATTTTTCTCCCAGATTAAAGACAGAGCAGGCTACATAGCTATAAGCCTCACTCCTTGGAACATGGGGTATGAGGCTATTCACCCTAAAAATGCAGACCATACTCTAGTAAACTTCAGGCTTGAAAATAGCCTTGGCAAAATAGAATACCGCAGAGTAATGAGATATTCATTTTTAGATGACTGTGATTATAATGATGTCTGTAAATTTTATAGAAACTTTGCTATAGAGACTGGAAAATTAAAGACTTTAGAAGAAAAAGCAGTGCAGAATCCATCTATTAATGATCTTATAGGCTCTGCCTTCGTACATAAGGGAATTAAAACCTGTGTACAACCAGATTCTGACTTTTTTGATCCTGATGCTCCTGATAAAAATAATCATCTCACTTCATTTAAGCAGAGAATTGAAGAAATAAAGGAACTTAAAAGCCTTAGGCATAGATAAAACTCTATTGTATCAAGAATCTCAAACTTGCCATCAATAGCAAAGGCCTTTGAAGTATTTCTAAATTCCATAAGTTTAAAACAGATTTTTTTAACTACAAGGCGTTCTACTTCTGCAAAAATGAATTTTTTTCCATCTTTTGTTACAACGGTTGATAATTGATGATTTGGTTATCATATATTCTGACATAATCTCATAACCGCCTAAATTTATTTTATCATTTATGATATAGGTGTCATAATCCTCTATCACAATACCTTAGCAGTTACTATTTATTTACATATTTTTCTATTAAATCCTTTATCTCATATGGCACAAACTTTTGCATTATACTTATAAAAAGTGGACACATTTTAGAAAACAGATATACTATTATATTAGACACCACAAGGAGGTATCTTTATGTCCACAAGAAATCACTATGACGAGGATTTCAAACGAACCCTCGTAGAACTTTACCACAACGGTAAAACACAAGCTTCACTCATCAAAGAATATGAGGTATCACAATCAGCACTAACGAAATGGATTAAACAATATTCAACCGTGGGAACAGACAGCGGAGAAGTTCTTACATCCAAGCAAGTTAAAGAACTTCAAAAGCGTATGGCTCAACTTGAGGAGGAAAATCAAATATTAAAAAAAGCGATTGCCATATTCACGCCACATGGGGGCAACGATTAGATGCTGTTTACAAGTTGCAATACCAATACACTATCAAAGCTCTTTGTCGAGTTCTAAAAGTTAATCGTAGCACTTATTACAAGCATTTTTACTCAAATCCGGCTTCTCGCACCTGTGAAAATCAAGTCATTCGTAAGCACATATTACAAATTTATTCTGACTATATTGCAATGGCTTCTTCTCTAGTTGTCATTACACCTCCATCATTTAAGCTACTACTATATCAATTCTCACCTTTTTTTCATCGTTTTCAACATACTTAGTTCCAAATAATATGTCAATATCATCCCCCAACTTTTTCATCAAAACATTTATCCCCTTAGATGCATTATCTAAAAGAATATCACCTTCTATGATTAAAAGACACCTATCAAACTTTATATTTTCCCACACCGCTTCAAGATTTTTCATTGCGATTTCTACCGCCAATTCCGCATTATGCTCACCTTCTGCTATACCTGTAGCCAGATATACCTCTTCCTTATCTTTAATAAAAGATTCCATATCCTTATAGTCAAGTCCAATATCGTTATCTTCTTGTTGCATTCTTTCATAAACCTCAGTTCTCTTAAATTCTTCTACCTTCATCTTAATTACCTCCGGAATATTTACTTTACAAAAGTAACATTTCAGATTGTAGCATATGATTAGTGATGTCACTCTTTATCTACTACAAATTTTATCAAATCTAATTTCCGATTAAGCACTATATCTTTTCTCAGCTTTTCTACCTGTTCGTCTAAGCCCAAAAGTCTCTCCACTACAGAAAGACCATTACATTGATATTTATGTAGTTATTTAACTATTTTTTTCTAAGTCTCTTTCTTATTTGAACTCCCACCTTATATATCATCCATAAAACAAAACAGCTTGCAGTACTAATCATATAAGAAATGGCATCAATTGAATTAAATTTATTATCATATATTTTTAATTACCATTTCAGAAACTATAGGTATTACACCAAGCAATGATATTATAAGTAATATAGCATTTAAAGAGGAACTCTCTATCTCTTCTTGTCTTAGTTTGTTCATTTGAACCAGTTTATCCAACATTTTCTCATTCTCATCTTGGTATAAATGCAATTCATCGACTCTCATTGCTTCACCAATATTTTTCTGCCAATTTTTCTCGCTGTAGGATACAAGAACTGATTTCTATCCCAATATCTTTTTGACTTAATCAGTAGTACTGTAATTGATTCCTTAAACTTACTTTTTGCTTATTTCATCATTTGCCATCAAATCCTCTATATACTTTTTTTGTTTCAAATATAGTAGCTGCTCGAAATATAAAAATTTCTGCAATAAATAATGTTAAAATTTGTGATTCTATTCTATCTCTATAGCATACTTTAAAATTTTGTGGAATCTCTATAATAACATTTTTCTGATACATATATCCCCGCACTATCATACTGAGCTATATTAGTATTAGCTCTAAGTATGATACTTTGATCAGTTATTTTACAACCCACCAACTCTTCTGAGTAAAAACTGTAATTTTTTTCAAACTCAGATAATTGACTAGAAGCAAAGAGTATCAGCTTTGGCTGTGATAATACTTTTTATTTTATAATTTTTCATATAAATAATTTACAAAGGTATTATTTTTAACCATAAGTTCACCTTCAAATGTCTTTATCCATAATTCTAACGGATTACAAAGACAAACAGGAAGCATTACTGTCAAAACTCCTAAGTCATTGTTATCAGCTGTGTAATACAAAGAGGCTCTTATCGACACTTCTTTATCTTCATATTGATACCATAAATTTTTCATAGCCAATAAAAACAATGATTTAACCTTCCCAGTTCTGAATTTCCATATTCATCTTTAACTATTTCCTTGAATTTTTTTAGTAAAAAAATCTTCTTTATTACCAAATCCTTCAAAAGTATTGACATTGACCTGTATAGGATAATGCAAATATAAATCACAAATTGGAAACTCTTTATCCCTTTCCTGCTCAAAATCATCAATAATTTCTTCCAAATTTTTATTGTTTGAAATATCATCCACATTATTTACAAGACTTATGTTCTGCTCCTCATCTTTTTTTATATAAACATATACTTTCTCATTTTCCATATTGTGATTTCACCACTAATTCTTCTTTGAGGTACAGCGGTATTTCTTCCCATTGATCTATGTATAATAGATCTGTTTCACTTACAATCAAAACTCTTCCATTAACATAACCTTCTTTGCTAGGTACCAAATTATAGTATTCTTCTGCTATATTTACAGAATATCCCGGTAATTCAGCTTCATATGATTCTAAGACATGCCCTAACAATTTTTTTCTGAACCATATCAGATTTCAATGTCCCATATACAAATAGTTTATGCATAGTTTGACTCCCTTATCCAATTTTTTTATTTACGGATAATAACAGAAAACCTTTTTAGTTTTCAGCAATCTATCTCCTCATCATATAATACTAAAGATATAATCCCATCAAAGTCAAGATTTCTTGTAATAAGAATATCCACATCATATTTATCACCAAGCTCATCAGCCTCTTCTATAGATGAAATATTTATAAAGTATCTGCTACATTTATTGCCATCGTTGTCATATATCTCTTTTAAATAAAGCTTCGCTACAAGGTCGTTCTTCTTCTGTAAAAAGAAGATGAAGTTTTTCCATCTTTGTCACAACGGTTGATGATTGATGATTTTTGTTATCATATATTCTGACATAATCTCATACCTCCTAAATTTATTTTTATCTTTTTATATAATTTATGATATAGGTGTCATAATCCTCTATCACAATGCCTTAGCAGTTACTATTTATTTGCCGGTTTTCTATTAAATCCTTTATCTCATATGGCACTAAAACTGCTCTAAATACTCATCCCAATCTTTATCACACATTCCTGTTTTATTTATTTCGGGATCAAGATAGTCATAAGATATTGTCACCGGGCTTTCTTTTACCACAAGTTTTTCTTTTGCACCGTCAATATCACGAGTATTTTTCAAGATATTTATATACATCAAATCCACCATTTTTTCTCATCTAAATTTAGAATCCCTTAAGCCATCTTCTATTTTCACCTATCTGAAATAGTTGTATTATCTGATCTTTACTAATAGTAATTTCATAATCTCTGTTATCCGGCTCTCCATATGATTCATTAAACCAAGCAAAGCTTATCGTTAAATGAATCAATATTTTCCTCTGTCTTCATAATTTTTAATTTTAATTACTTCAGTTATCCACCATTCTATATTGTCAATTATTTCTTTATCTTCCAGATTTTTTTCTTTTCACAAATATATCTTTGTTTTTTTCTTCTCCCCCTTGAATTTTTTTAGACTTTTTTTGCAGACAGTAAGTAATTAGTTAGGTATTCCTTTAACTCACTAAGTTTTTTATTTTTCTGAATCTATATCTTCATCGTTTACATTACGCTTGTAATTTTTTTGCAAATTCATATGCTTTATTTATAGAGTCTCCAATAATTTTTATCTTCATCATCTTTACTATCTTCACTAGTAATTTTAAGTTCATTCAATCCTAATTTTTTTCAGAAAAAAATAACGTATAGTATCCAACTTGCCTAGAATAAATTTATAATATACTGTAACATCATATGTGTTCTCAACTACAAAATTATAAATAAATATATCCTTGGATTGCCCTACTCTATCCACACGGCCAATTCTTTGTTCCATAATTGCCGGATTGAACGGCAAATCATAATTAATTAATATGTTGGCACATTGGAGATTAACACCCTCCTTACAAACATCACTACAAATTAAGATAGCCTTCCCAGGATATTCCTTAAACTGCTTTGCTATCCTTTGTTGCTCTATTTGACTCATCTTTCCTTTAATTGAAAATATTCTAATCTTTTTCATTACAAGAAGACCTATTTGAGTCAATATAAAATTCATCTTTTCTCGCCAGATATTCAACCAAATATTCACAGGTAGCAAGATAATGAGCAAAAATTACTGCTTTATTGTTGGTCTCTTCGTTTAGCATTTTTTTATTAAGTATATCATAAAGTTTTTCCGCTTTACTATCTTTATCCGGTGTTTTTTTATCCGGTGTTTTTATCCGTCTCTATTTCTCCAATCTCTTTCAGGTCACAATTCAAATCTTCTGAAAATGATTCTTTTATCATTCCCCACTCTAATTCATCAAAACCATTATTTTTGTAGCAACAGTCTAATGCATATAAACTACTGGCGCCTATATGCCTAAATATAGTCTTTCCAAACTCTGTATCTGAAATCATATCAGTAGTATTATAAAATTCCTTCTCTTCGTAAGTCAAAGAACAATAGATTGTATTTATTTCTCTTATTTTTACAATACGGAAAAAGCTTCCGATTTTTACTATGTGTCAAATTGTTAAAAATCTTCACTATTTGAGTTTGGACTCAACAATTTTATTTGATTTTTCCCCAATCAGTCGAATAATTATTTATAGGTGTTGCAGACATAAATACCCTATTGCTGATTTGGTCAATAATTTCTCTGAGATTCTCATATCTTGCAGTACTGAACCATTTCTAAAATAATGAGCTTCATCCACTATTATTGTACTAACACATTTCAACATTTCCTCTTTATTGAGTTTAAAATCCTTCAAACGCGATATTGGTAATACAATAACATCATACATATCCTCATTTTTTCTTCTTAGAAGGATATATAATACTTTTTATATTGAATAGTTCGTATAATTGTTCTTTCCATTGCTCACACAAAAATCGTGGTGCCACAATTAAAAACTTCCCACAATTTTCTTTTCTCATCAATTCTTCTTTAATGATTATTCCTACTTCAATCGTTTTACCAAGTCCAACTTCATCAGCTATATACATCCTTTTTTTATCATCTTGTTTATTCCATAACCAAAAAGGCTCGTACTGGAAAGGATTAAATCTCAATGGACAATTATACAAGGCATATGGAATTTTCTCTTTTTCTCTTCTCATTAAGTTTTACTCCCTTTCTTCTGTCGTAATAAAATATTTCTATGAACTGGTCTTGGTTTAAAGCTGATTTCATAAGGAGTGTACCGATAATGTGGTTCAAAATAAAACTCCAGCTGAATCTCCGAATTAAAATTCCCAATCTCATCTAATCCCTTTATAACCGGTTGATTTTCACAATAATAAAATAAATCTGCACAGGTATTACAACAAATAAAATCATACTTGTATTTTTGTTTCTTCTTCTTTTATATAAATAGACTTAATTCTCATCGATGTAATTTCAGTCACAACCAACTTATTACATAGTGGGCAGGTTTTTGCATATCCCGGATAAAGTTTCTTCTTGAAATAATACGGTTCCATCAATATTCGTTTTTTACATCAATTTCCTCTTTATTCCATTCAATTTCGTGAGCTAATAATTCATCAAGATCATTTTGTTCTATATCTGCTACTTCTGTAGAAGAATCCATATCAATTGCAGACATAGCATAAGAGCGTTTATCAAATTTAATTTCATATTTGTCCCCAATATACTTAATTATACATTCTCTATATTTTTCTGTGGTTTGACTGATGCCATAAGTATATTTTATCATCTGCCAATACAGTATACCCAACAGGTTTCTGTTTTGATTCTGAAACACAAAGAACCATATTTTTCTATTTTTAAGTCATGCTTTATTCTTTCAACTTTTTCATTATCAGCAAATTTTAACTCCTCTAAAATTTCATTATTAATTTCTGAAATAATATCATTGTATCCATTTTTATCAATACAATCAACTAACTTAATACAATTTTTGTTGTGGTCATTATCTCTATATAAATCGTTTATCTTCTCTCCATAACTAATAAGTTCGTCGGGTCTAAGACGAAGATAATCTTCCCATTCATGCTTCTTCTCTAAAAGAGCATAATCAAAAATAAAATCTAAAAGCATATTTTCGCTCTTCTGAGCCAAGTTTTTTTCTTCAAATATGATAGCAATTCATTCGTACATCCCACTTCCTCTTTATATAGCCGGTACAAATATTTCATGAAATTAATATTAATTTTCTCAAACCACTTAATACTATGAACAAATTCTTGAGGAGACTTCACATCTAATGCCTCTACATATTCATTATAATGTTTTATCTTTTTTTGTTCGATGAAAAACTTTTTAAACTCATCTATAACTTCAATTTTTTCATCAAATAGAATCACAGAATCATCATTATTTTTTTAGTGTATTCTCCCCCATGTTCTTAATAGGGATCTCATTTTTGTGTTCTTTAATTACATTTAAAAAATTTGTTCTATCATCATCACTATTAAGTATCAACCAGTATTTGTCATATATTAAATATTCAATCAATCGAGCAAATAGCTTTTGTTCTTCTTCGTCATCTAGCTCGTTTAACCTGTCCAAGAGTTCTTTAGTTCTTGTATTAAAGTCTTTATCTTCAATACCAACAAAATTCGTAGGAATTCCACGTCCCATAATAAATGAATAAAAATCGTCATCTTCGACTTCCACAAAAGATGAAGGTTTACCTTCAAGTTCAACAATGCCTGTTGATATTAATTTCTCTTCAAGTTCGATTTCGGCTCCAAAAAAATTAGGTTCTAAAAATAATTTCTCTTTCAATGAGTTGACCAAATTATAGCTATTATTATTTATTTCCAATCGTATTCCCTCCCTGCTTCAAGTCATAAATTTTTTAGAATCTTCCAAAATTCATCAGTATATTTTTTTGTTCTTTTCTCTAAAAGCTCCTCGAGATGTTTCTTTTCGACTTCTTTTTGAATACTTCTTTATTTCCTCATCTCTTGTTGTATCAAAAACCTTTAATGCGTCATTTCTATCAGTTGATTCATTTTGCCTTTTTAGATAGCCAGTCCAAATCAATTATCTTATAGTAATCAGTAGAATAATGTTTCATTTCTATGTCAAAATACCAAAAAAATCTTTTTAATTCAGCGAATTTTGTAACCTTCCCACCATTATCATTTTTTTATCAATAAAAAGGATAGATAGGACAGGTTCTGTCAAAATCCCTCCATTCTTCTTTATAGATTTTTTTCCCAAATCTTTTTAAGAACCTTCATAAACTCATTTTCATCACCTACCTCGATCCATTCATCGGGTAATTTCAGCTCTTTAATAAAAGACTCAATCAAATTTTTGAGTATTTAGCTTTTGATTTTTCTTGGTTATAATCATTAATCTTTTTCTATTTCATCAATTTCATCATAATTAACCATATCCGTTTTTCTTCAAAACGGCTTTATCTTTCATAATAGATAAAATAAAACTATCACGATTTGTTTTTTTATCTACATTATTATCATAACTACATATTTTTATTTATTGCTGTTATAAATTTGTCTTTTTCCAGATTTTTCTAGGAGCGAGTATATTAAACGATCATTGATTACGGTTATATCCATTAACGCTTTTTTTAGCTCCACTATCTGATTCTCATTATCCTTACAATAACAAGAGAAAATTTCCTTATCTTTTATCTCATCTAAATATTCATTAAGTCCTATTAAATAAAACAGTATCCCTCCTCTTTTTCCTTAAAATACTTTTTGCTCTTTGTTGGATGCCTCCATTACAGCATTAGCAAACTGAGATTTTATAATTGAATATAAAAGCTCTATTATATTCTGTATTTTTGGCACTACCCTCCGTATTATTTCTTGAAATATCAGTTGCAAATGGTGCATTAACAATGATAGCAGGATATTTATCATTCTTCTTACTTAATGGTAATGTTGCATACTCCCAAATACATTTATCACTCTTTCTATCATCTTTAGGTATATCCTTTTTTTAAAATAATACTGTATTTTTAAACTTGCTTCAAGATTATTGATTTCCTCATCCGTCAGTACTTTCCATCTCTGACGACTTTTTAATCCACTCGCTAAACTTAACATTTTTAAAGTAGTCGCAGTCCTTCAATAATTTTTTTCATAATAATAGTAATTGTTCTTTACATCATTATCTCTGCTCCATACAAACAATGAACCTTCAGAACTTTCTTTCTTTAAATCAAAATTACCTATATTGTCTACGCATAAATACTCATCTTTGTTCTTTATCTCCTCTTCAACCTTTGAACAATCAGTTTCTTTCTTTAAGTACAAAATCATTTTTGTTTTGGAAATATCCGTTTTTGAATCATCCAGCCACCTTGGAACTGTGCAGTTTTCTACTCTAATATTATCCTTTAAATTATTACTTGGCTCTGATTCCGGACCAATTTCAAAATGAAATCCATTACTATGTATCTCTACTCTATAAGCCCAACGATAAACCGATTTAAATCCGATTCCTTTTTCACCTGTTTGTGATGAATTTGCTTTAGAACCATTACCTAAATCAGTAATGCCTTTAATATCCTTAAAATCAAATCCCTTTTCATCATATTCAATTGTCAAAGTCCTATTTTTTTCATTTATAACAACGTTTACTGTTGTATTCTTATCTGGCAATGTCTCTCTAGCATCATTAATATTCTGTAATATTTCTGCCCAAACCTCGCCATTATTATTCTGTAATTCTTCAAGCAAATTACCAACATCAAAACCACATTCACACTGTATTTTTCTATATTCCTGTAAAGACTCAATAAACTCTTTTTCTTTTCCCGATTCGAATTTACTAATGCTATCTTTCATTTTTAACAGTTCTAATCTATTTTTGAAAAATATAAAGATTTATCTTTTTCTTCAAAGTCACTAATGTAGTCTTTTTATACCATCAATGAATTTGTTTTTCTTTACATATCAACATTTCATTTATTTTTACATAATTATAGTTTTCATTCCCGAAGGAACGACTATATACATTTAGTTGCACTTTATTGTTTTCTTCAATCAGTTCCTTCAAAATGGCAACTGCACATTTTTTTAAATCTTCTGATTCTTTGTCTTCTTCTATCGGATTCTCATCATCAATCATAAATTGAAAATAATTTTTCAATTTTTCTTATAAGTGCTGCCTAAATCCGATTTTTTTATTGATTTCAAAAATACTTATCAATTGCTTCAAATATAAAACTAATAGACTCCCTATCGCATCGTATGGGACTTTTTATTTCCCTCGTTATTAACTTCATCTTTACGTAATAAAGCACAAAGTATCTTTGTTTTCAAATCATCCTGTTTAACTTCAGCAAATATTCGTGATGCAACCTCAGGCAAACGGTCTTTGCAATTGGCACAGCAGGATATCACCATATTATCCCATTTTGACTGTATTTCTTCTTCTCTTTCATACCAATCCAATTTCCACAAATACTTTTGAAAAACCAGTCACTTTCATCATTTATACCAAAGTAATCAATAAACTTAAAATCTATTTCAGAAAAAAATCAATCTCAAACGCATTTTGCTCCTAAAAGCACTGATTTATAACCCTTACATATAACTTCTTCCTCTTCAGTTTTTCGTCAATACTATTTTTAATATAGATTTGTAACGCCTCTTTTTGTTCCTTATCTATAACTGAATCTTCAAAAAATTCTTTGATATTCTCATTGTCAATACTAATATTAGGTAACACCGTATATGTCGTATGTACGCATCCGACTGAACTTTTTCATTTTTCCCACACAATAATTCCATCAAGCTCATCCCTGTGAAACTAATGAAGATTCAAGTTTAAATATTTTTTTAGTTCTGAACAATATTTCATCTCGAAGATTTTAATGCTTCAATTAACTCTGTAGTTATACACTGCAAATAATTTCCTTTATTTATAACATTTTTCACATATCTATTCCATGCCTCTATATTATTAGGCTTTAATATATTATTAAACTTTAATATATTATTAGAACCCTCAATATAAACTTTGTCAGCAATGTTTTGACTATTACCATCAATTTCTTTTTGCCAAATCTTCATATTGAGGCAATTCATAATAATAAGTATTATCGAAGAAATATACATCTCTAATCGATTTATACTCTTCAGTCTTACCGGAAAGCCTAATAAGCTCTTCATCATAAGGAACTTTCCAAATGGTTTCCTCTAAATACTTTTGTAAGTTCGATATCAGAATGTTTTGATATATCTATTTCCTCTATTCCTTTCTTATAAATCATATTCTTGATAAATTCAATATCTCCTCTGTTCTGTAGCAAAAACTTTATATATACTTCTCTTACTTTCTTAAGAGTTTCTTTATTCCACTTTAATATATTTTGGGCATACCCATCCTCATCATTTTTAGGAAAGTATATTCTGAGATCTGCTTTTGTTTAAAATAAATGGTGCATCAACTGAAAAAGGTGCATTAGTTTTGCACTCAAATGGGAGGGTAGTATAAAAACCACCCTCTTTCTCTAACACAATTTTGTCATTTTCTTTTTCTACAGCAAAAGTAATATTTCTTGTCTGCTTTCTAGCATATAACTCTCCATTGTAACCATCAGATTCAAATTTTTTTCTTGATACCTAGCCCCTAACCGTATCCTCATCAAATTCTACAGTGCTAAGAAATTTTGTTATCTCTATTTCAGTAATTTTTGTCATCTGATTGATTTTTTAGATGAATATTCAAATGTTACTTTCTGTTCAGCATATGAACATCTATTTTTGCTTATCATCATAAATTCCTTCCCAGTAATCTAATTCCTCATCAGGTTCGAGTTGAGCATTATCAATACTATCAATTTTACCCTCTTTTTTGGTATATTTATACCCTTCATCAGTATCAACACACACTTCACTCAATTGCTTAGTAAACAAAATATTGTTATTAGAGAGTAAATTTACTTTTGCCTGCATCTTTAGATATTTTCCCACAAAAATATTTATTGATAATATTGTCCTTTAATTCTTCAAATTTATCCTTTATTGTATCTTTTTAAGTATAAGGTTATCTCAGTTCCGCACTTTTTGTCATTATTACTGGAATAATTCCACATAGGAATAGGTATTTTTTTGTTTTTTCATTATTAAAATGCTCATTAATAATATAAAAAAATCAAAAATCATTACTTTTTATATGAACTCTCTTTGTAATTTGGTATATTGCTTTTAAATCAATGCCCTTTTTCACCTGTCTGATAATATGAAAAATCAAATCTTCTTTACTTTGCTCAATACTCTTTTCAGCTTGATTAACAGACAAATAGTATACATTAGAATTTTCTTCCTTTTTTTCAAATATCATTTTAGAAGTTTCATTGTATTGACATAATCCATTTACATCAGTAAAATTAAACCCCTTTTCATTATATGATAATGTTATAGTATTATTCTCTTTATCAAATTTGATATTCGCTTTGGGACAATCCGTTCCACTATAAGTGCAATCATCTATATTTTGTATTAGCTCACAAAAAAACATCTTTCGTGTGAATACTCTTTTTGTAAGCTCTCACGAAATATGAGTAATTGCAGCACCATTAATTCCACATAAGAACGCTCTTGCCAATATTTCAACAAATGCTTGTGGTCTATCAGTTACATTAATTTCTTTTTGTTATTTCAAATTGATTATTAATAAACTCATTCTTAATAGTTTCAAAATCATCTAATTGTAGTTCAGATGATTTAGTCTTTCTTATGTTGTCTTTATATTCTTCAACATCTTTCTCATCAGCTAACCAACCATAATGTTCCATATCAATCATCCCCAATCTCTAGTTAAATATCAAGTTAATATTTTTCATTATACTCATTACAAAGTATCTAAATTTCAAGGCTAAAGAATACACCTCTGATCCGCTACCTCAACCCCTTTGATTCAACCTTATAGTTTATGTTCTTCAAACCAAATCATCAGCAGAGTATCCTTTGACATCAGATGAATTTTACTCGCAAACTTAATTATATTTTCGTGATAAAAATGTAAGTCCATAAGATACGGCTTCTTCTCTGGTTATCATGCCACATCCGTCATTTAAGCTACTGCTATATCAACTCTCACCTTTTTTTCATTATTTGCAACATATTTACTTCCAAATATTGCATCAGCATCATCCGCCAACTTTTCCCTCAAAATATATATCCTCTTAGATCCTAATAACACCCTATTAAAATATTCGTAATTATTCTAACATATATTCTAAAAATTATTTTTCTCTTTTTAAATACGTTGCTTTATAAGAAATCACTATTCCTGTGCGTCAAAATATTCTTCCTCTGTAATCCTTAAATATTGTATGCCACCAGTATCTTTGGTTGCTTTTTCCCATATAATAACTGACATTTTATTTATTTTTTTGCTTGAGATTTTTGTAACCCAATTAAGTTCAACAAGTCCATTAATAGAATATCCTCTATTTAATTCATTAGGATTGCTATACCAGTACACCAGTTGTCCACTGCACTTTCCTAATGTAGATACTAATACCTTTGTACTTTCAAACAAAGGAATATTTTTCCATCATCACAGATAAAACCGCTAAATACTAATTCACCATCTATTTCTTCTATCTTAACCAATCTTGGTGTATCAAATTTTTGTTCATCAGTTTTTATTTCTTTTGCTATCCGAAAGCGAATAATATTTCCAAAAATCCTGTAATAGATTGGTATCTAAATTTTTGTCTTATTTGTTCTGAAGTAATAAATAAAAAAATAATACAGATAAATATCCTCCTACAAACATCGCTGTATCCCAACTTGACCACTTAAAAATCTGCCAGATAGAATGAAACAAATATGGCTAATACCATTATTCCCTTGCTTAAATATCCAAGCCCAGACTCATTAACTATCTGATACTTTAATTTCTCTACAAAAGATGGTCTTTCAGAATTAGAGTAATCAAGTTCGAGCAATTTAAAACATTCTAAATTCTGTATAATTGTTTTTGATTATCTTCTAAATTTTCATATATTAAATCTAAATTATAATCAATTCCAGCGTTTTTTTCGACATAATACAGCTGTATTTTTTTGTTAATTTCCCTTCTGATAAATATTTTGCCGCTATCGCAGTATCTTCAACTTCCTGCTCAGAGCAACTAGGATATAATCTTTTTCTACTTAATTCTGTTTGTTTTAGTGCCTGTATGTGAGATGCAATATTATTTATTTCTTCGTTTCCCACATCTTTTCTTTTGAATAAGCAATGATGTATATGAATTATTTCTGTGCTTACAAGTTGAAGATATTCATTTTTTTATAGCCTCAAATGTTTCTATTACAGTGCCACCTAAAAGTATTCTTAGCTGCTACAACTCCATAATCTATCTTTCCTCTTTTTAACTCACCAATTACTGCTTTAGATGTTATTAGTGGTACATATTCCACATCATTCAGCTCCAGCTTCAATGCCATAAGTTTTGCTGCAGCTTCTGAATTACTTCCTTCCATACCCACGATAACCAATTCTCATATAAATACCCTTTCTATAAATATTGATATAATACAAATCACTTATTCAGTATATAATTATAATTTCTACTGTAAAAATATTGTTGCGGTCAAGTATTTAACGCATTTATGATGTGCCCAAGCATTTTTGTAACACCCTTTGCCGAAATTTTTGTTATGGGGTTATTTAACACTCATAACGAGCTTCATAAGGCATTTTATATTTATTATAAGCATATAATCTAACAGGATTAATATTTAGGTATTACAACCATATTATATCACAGAATGACTATATTATATATAAAAAAACATAATTAAGCTACTTTAACATTTACTGCATAAAACCAAAATGAGTATGAAAATATCTCACATCTTTCACCTCTACATTTGCTTAATATCAGACTCTTTCACATATCTATACAAAATACCTGTTTCATCCGAGTAGATATCATAAGAAGGCTCCTCATTCTGATCTATCAGTACCATAAGCATGAATTATTTCCACAAATCCCTTTAAAAATTCTCCTTCATATTCAAATATAATTCTTTCACCTTTTTCATACTGTGGTCTGCCTGGAATATGGACATCGTTAAAATCCATCATCTCATCTTCTACTTTTACTATTCCATAATAAAGAAGCATATGCCTGTCGCCTATCTTCATATCATCATGATAATGCCCAAAATACCACCTTTTATAGCTTAACTTCTTCTCTAACATATCAAAATAATCTGTAAGCCTGTCAGTAGTGTAGGTAGTCGGCCATTTTGTAATTATGTTCTGAATTGTAGTGGATGCACAATGAGTAATCACAAAATCCACCTTATATCCTACTTTTTCAAGGTTTATAACTCCTTCTTCCATCTCTTCATATGAAGGCAGCTCTTCAGACCACCAAGATTCTCCGAGTATCCTATATGGAAGTCCTTTAAGTTTTGCTAACTGTACTTTCTGCTTAAAATTCGGATCCTTCCTGTCAAATACTCCACCCTGGATGTCATGTGAAGCTGCACCTCCAAAAGTAAAGAATTTATAACCATCTATATCAAACACCTGTCCGCGTTCCAAAAGAATTACCTTATCTCTTACTATGTGCCTTACCTTACCGCCATTCCATTCTTCTAACTTAAAGCTGGCTATCATATCGTAGTTTTCATGATTTCCTTGTACCCAAAGGATGGTATAAGGCTTCTTGGCAAACAATCTACAATCATAATCAAATCTGCTATCCTCAGCCCAGCACATTCCAAAATCTCCACATACTATAATATAATCATCTTCATTAAATTCTAATCCATCTTTTATAAGACTCTTTTTTGAAAATCTCTTGAAATCTCCATGTGTATCCCCTGTAATATATATCATCTTCAATCTCCGTTATTTAAGCTACTGCTATATCAACTCTCGCCTTTTTTTCATTATTTGCAACATATTTACTTCCAAATATTGCATCAGCATCATCAGTCAACTTTTCCCTCAAAATATCTATCCCCTTGGATATACTATATATAAGGATATCTCCTTCTATCATTAAAAGACACCTTTCAAATTTTCCTTTTTTACCCATCTCTTCAAGATTTTTCATTGCTATTTCTACTGCCAATTCTACATTATGCTCTCCTTCTGCCACTCCTGTACTCAAATATACCTCTTCCTTATCCCTCATTAAAACTTCCAAATCCTCATAATCAAGTCTAATATCATTGTCCTTTTATTGAAATTTTTCATAAAGCTCGTTTCTCTTAAATTCTTCTATCTTCATCTTAATTACCTCCGAAATATTTACTTTACAACATTACTATTTACATTATATCAAATAATTATATGGAATACCTGTCAATTTTGACAATTTCTATTGCATTTCCTTTCTCTAGTAATTAAACTATTTACATAAACTACAGTTCGGAGGTTTACCTATGTCAACAGAAACCAATGCAAAAGCTTTATATAACTCACTACCTTCCGCTGAATCCGAAAAATACGTGGAAGATCCTTTACCACAGACTCTTTGGTTTAATCTTGTAGTCTATATTCTTCAGACTCAGACAACGGTGGATAAGCCTTTTCCAAAGAGGATGTAGAAGAGGAGCTGTTTAAAATAGTTCCCTATGAAAAAGATGCAAGAAGGCTTCTTGATACTATACCTATCATAGACAATGCTAAAAACATAGAAGATGTTTATGATACTATAGCTGTAGTCTATGGCGGACGGATTGTGACAGTACCGGGCAAACCCAAAAAATATTACTTTGAACCCTTTATCAACCCAAGTGACCTAAATATGATTAAAGGCTCTATTCTTTCTGACAAATACCTTTCGGATAAAGAAAAGGACTACCTTACCTCAGTAGAAGATTTACTTTGTCCTGTACAAGCTGAGAGGGAACTTACCGAAGCTTCCAACCTTGAACGCCCTGCTTCCATAGATAAGACAACCTCTTATCAGGTAAGCAACTGGTTCTACAGTATACAGACTATTTTTGAAGCTATTAAAAAAGGATACAAGCTTGAGCTTACTTACGGAGAATACTATTTTGATAGTATTAAAAAACCTTCAAAGCCCAAATTTCGTGTCAAAAATACTGATAATCCTTATATTGTAAATCCTTATGCTCTTTTATGGAATAATGGTCATCAATACCTGATAGCAACTACAAATGAGCATGAAAATATCTCTCACTACCGTATAGACAGGATATATTCAGCAAAAATACATAAAATTGAAGATGAAAAAAAGAAATTTTATTCCTGCAAAAAGAAAAAAACCATTCCTCCATCTCTTTACTCTTTTTTTATAAAGAAGATGATTTTAATTCAGAAAAATATGCTACAACCTTTCCGCTTATGATATCTTTCTCAGATAATAAGCGTTTCCTAAACAATGTTGTATTAGAATGCCCTACAACTGCACTCTCAACAATAATAGATCATTTTGGGCATAATGTGAAAATTTCAAATTCTAACAAAAACTCTTGAAAGCAATACACAGAAATCCGATAGCAAGCAGCTTATACGCTTTTTGCAAGGTTGAGCTTAAAAGAGTATGTTACGAGAGCATACTTATGTTCTGCTTACAGCAGCAGGCCTCAGTTTTTAGTCCATTTCCAAGGATTGTTGCCCTTTCTCCTAATGAGTTAGTTGATGATATTAAGCTGAAGCTTAGAAACATTGGAATATTATGAAAGCTTATAAGCTTTCATAATATTCCCTTTTCAATTAAAATTTATAATTGATTTTTTTCTAATGCATAACATTTTTATTGTATATTTTGCAACAGGCGTAATATTATTTTTTTCACAAAATTCTATTATTTTTATGTTCTGAAAATGGCACAAACATCAATCCGGTCTCATCATTACCGGTGCTTTCCAGTGGGGCATCCTGCGCTATGTTATAGCTTTCTCTTACCATAGCTTCTGTAAGTTCATCTATTAAAACAAATGCAGCAATTCCAACTTCAAATGGATTTTTTAGCAAAAATACATCGCTATAATGAATGTTCATATTATCTATCTTATGACAGTCAATACCAAGTTCTTCTCTAAGCCCTCTTTTAATACACCGTTCAAGGTCAATCATATCATCTTCTAAATCGGTAATACTTATAGCTTCATTCATTGATAAGTGCCACTGATCTTCTTTCATATTGATGAGCTGTTTGGATCTTTTGGTAAGTACAATCTTATTCATATTCTCAATTGCAAGGATTACATCCATTCCCATAGAAGTAAGGAAAGGAAAATAATCATTTATATTTCTAAGTCCATCTACAGGCTCAATATTATTATTTTTAATCAGTTCTTGATACACTGCCGCCATAACCCTATGTGTATAGTAATCAGTCTTGATACTGCCAATGGTTAATTTAACCTTTTCCTTATTACCTACTCTACTATCTTGAAATTTCCTTATGCCATACATTTCTCCATTAAAAAATGCTTCTGTTGCTCTTTTCTCAAACATTTCTGCTACTTCAGCTTTCTTGTTATCAATTAGCAGTCTTATATCTTGTTCAGTGATATTATGTGAAACTTTTTTAATGGCATTAATTAAGATGTTATCGTCCTTCTCTCCCCAATATAAAAATTCCTCAGACCATTTAGTATGTTCAAATTCCGGATTAATATCACATATTCTGGAATGTACGTCAGCAGGCATACTCAAATGAAATATCTTTTCCGGGCTATTTAATATAAGACTATGCTTATCAAAAAATGGCGTTCCATGTGATAATGGGCATATATCCTTATCATTACTTATATATTCTCGATTAACCTTACTAATTTTTATTCTTGGTTCTTAAATCTTTTAGCTACTTTAATTATTTTTCTTCACGAGCTCCGGCAATAACCAACCCATAAAAACCACACAAAATCTTTCAACTCAAATATTCCGTCCATTGCTATCCTCCAAAATTATTTCATACCAGTCTAAATCCACAAAAGTTCCATTTTTATAAATATGTTCTTTGCTTTTTCCCTACTAATTTAAATCCCATTTTCTCATAAAAATTTTTTTGCTCTAATATTATTAGAAAAGTACATTTAGATATATTTTATGTAAATTAAGTTCTAAATATGCTAGTCTTAATAATTCTTTAATACAATTTTTTTGCAATTCCACTCCCACGAAATTTTTGTCCTCAATGCAATGGCCAACTCTGCATTTCTATTCTTTTCATCAATATTTTTAAGGCTTACCGTTCCGGCATACTCTCCATCGTTTGAAATAGCATAATGCTGGTTATCTGCACATATGCAGTTTATTCTTTTCAATAAATTCTACAATATTTTCTTGTGTCATTTTCTTGCCATCAAAAAGTAAACCATTGTATTACATTATCATCGTGCATCCATTCATACATACCTTCAGCATCATCTATCTTAAGATTTCTTATAAATGAGTTTTTACTGATTTCCACTTTTATACACCTTGTTCTTTCATATATTTTTACTTAATTCTTCTATTTAATTTCTACACTAATCTCACCTCCACATTATACCACCTATTGCTCCCTTTGTCCTATCATTTTTATCACTTTCTATTCTATTCTGAATAAAAATCAATATTATTTAGCTTTTACAAGTTTTAGTTTAAGAGAACATATTATGAAAGCTTATAAGCTTTTCATTCATCTCTTCCACACTGTCAAAGGGCCTTTTTGCATCTTAATTATATTTTTTTATGGTAAAAATGTATATCTGATGTAAAATAAATCATTTTTACTCCTTCGGGCTAAATATAGATTTTTCCATTATAACAGTCGGGACTAAGAGACCAATCCACCGACTGTCTTGTGTAAACACTTTTGTCTCTCCAATAGCTATATTTTTCACCATTAAACTCTATAATAATATTAGAAATATTCTTTATAATTGCTATTTTTATATTATCTGACCAGCTATATGTTACTATTTCTTGTTTTTCTTTTACTTTACGCTCTCTTGGCACTTCTACAAAATGACCTTCATCATTCTTAACAAACACCGGTATATCATCCCTGTCTTCCATAGGCCAGTACCTGAAATCAAGGCTCACTTCCTCCTCATCTTTCGAGTATCTTGCATATAAAACACTGTCTTGTCTATCACTAATATGTCTTTGTGGCTCAATAAACCCTACCTTTCCTCCAATATTGTAAGCAAGCTTATCTCCATCTGCAATTTGCTTCATTTCAATGTAAATGCAGTCCTCATACTTTTTTGCAACTTCAAGTAAGTGTTCTTCCTTTTTTTATTCTCTTCTTCTATTTCTATCCGTCCAATCATCATAAGTTCACTAAGGCGTTCTTTAGCCTCAAGGTTCTCATAGTATTCTTTTAAGATGCCTTCTTTAGCACCTTCATCTGCCTCTGCTATATATTTTAATGGGCAGATATAAATAGTATTCCTTGTTTCATAAGTTAAAAATATCGTCTTCTAATGTATATTTGACTAAGTATGAAGTATAGCCTATATATACCTCCTTACCAAGCTGTGGATGGTTGTCTGCTATTCCTGATAAATTATAATTTCCTTCTCTGATTCTCAATTTCCAGTTTTTCATATTTACGATTGTTTTCCCCATCCTCTTCTACCTCGCTTATTTCAATATATCTTCTAATGTTATTACTCTTTCAGGATTTTCTTCTTCAAAAGTTCTTATACTAAACTGTGTTATAGCTTCTTCAACTAACTTCCTGGCAGTCCTTGCATTTGCAAAATTCTCTGATTTTATTTCGTTTTCAAAAAGAATTTCAAGCTTATTCCTCAGGTTTTCCTCCATCTTGTATCCATTTTCACTAAGCTTTTCTTCAAAAATGCTTATCAGTTCATTTACACTATAATCCTTAAAATATATGGTCTTCCTGATTCTTGACTCAAGCCCCTTATCCATAGCCATAAAACTCTGTAATTCATTATCGTATAATGCAAAGATAACAATTACATCAGGATAAAGTTCCATGTACCTTACAAATTCTTTAATTGCTTCCTTAACAAAACTGTTGGTGCTTTCTGCATCATTTGCAAAGAATCCTGCTTCATCCACAAAAATAATGCCATTTCTGGAATTATTAAAAAGCTCTGTAATTTTAGGTGCAGTCTGCCCTATATACCTTCCTATGATGTCAGCCCTGCTCACCATATTAAATACTGCATTTGTCATCCCTTCTTCAGCTAAAATTTCTGCAAGAAGCTTTGCACAGGTCGTTTTGCCTGTTCCCGGACGACCTGTAAAAACCAAATTTCTGTGCATAATCTTAAGTTTCTTGTTTTCTCTCTCAGCCTTAATAGTCGCAAGATATTCCCTTACTAAACTTTTAAACTCAGCTAGTCCGTTCATTTTGCTAAGCTTTTCGAATACACTGTCCTCCTTTTCAAAAAATCTTCCAAAATATTTTTCATCCGTCTCTCCATTGTCCTTATCTCTTGCTTTGTCTTTAGATTTTTTAGCATCTGTTACAATTTTAACAAGCACTTCTTCTGAAAATTCTTTGCCAAATATTCTCTTAATCCTAAATATGAACTTACTTACATTTTCTTCCTTTATTTTTTTAGCTCTTGCAAAGCTAAAAGTCTTTTAAAAGATATCTTCATAATATGTATCTTCTAAAGAGTCTATCACAACTGTTGTGCAGTCCTTATCTATAAGATAAACCTGCATTTTCGGATTGAAATATGTCTCATGGTCAATAATCATTATCCTTAGTGCATTTCTACTTGTAACTACGCCGGATAGCCTTGCTTCAAGATATCTGTCAGGCTTTAGTCCGGTTACAACTACAAAAGGTGTCAGGCTTTTTGTAAATCTATCACCATAATGATACTCTCCCTTTACATCTTCCGGTACAAATGAAAGGTCTATCACATCACAGATTTCTACCAGTCCTTTATTTGAAGTAAAGTTAAACACACTAAAACCTTCGTCAAAGTTGTCATAATCAAGTATTCCCTCAACTTCTTCCTCATCTTCATCATCGTAAATGTCATAACCATTTTCTTCAAGCTCTGCATCTACATATACTTTCTGCAATATTTTCACATAATTTGCTAAAAGTACCCCTGTCTTTACTCCTATTTCCTCTTGTTCAGTGACTATGAGGATGTTTCTGTCTATCAATGGACAATTTTCATAAATCTCAGCTATACTCTCTTCATCAATAGAATCACAGCTTATACCATATGTATTAAACAGGTCTTCTTCATAAGGTGGCCTATCCAATATTTTACTTTCTGATGGGGCAAGACAGGCTCTCTTTATCAGACATTCATTGCCTGATATGTTTTCTATTCGCTCTTTTAATATTACAAAGGGGACATTGTCCCTGCTGTAGGGCAAGAAATTTTTACAATACGACATTGCTGCTCCTTCATTGTTCTTATTTTTAGTAAGTTTAACATAGTTTTTAAAAAAGCATCTGTCAATTTTGACAGATGTAGGGGGAAATAAAAAAATCTGAAGAAAGTTATGTCTCTCTTCAGATTGAGTTAATTATATGTTCCACAAATAAAGGGGACTGTATTATTTTTCTCCTAGTACGCTGAGCATCCTGCTGCCAACTACATCCTCAATTTCATTAAAAATAAGTTTCCCATCCTTAGTAATAAAAAAATCTAATCCGGCATAATCAATTTTTTGAAAAGCGAAATCATAGAATTCACTAATTTATACTCTGATGGAGAATATTTATATTCACAAAACTCCCCTCCCTTACTATAATTAAATACATAGTCTGTATGTGAATATCTCTTAACCGCTTTATAAATCTCATTATTTATCACATAGAATCTTATATCACCTGCTAGGTCTTTCAAAAATTCTGATATATATTATTTCCGTTAAATAAAATATCATTATTTGATAATATGCCTATATCACTACCACCATGCTCATATATTGGCTTGTACAAAAATACTTCCCTGTGGACAAATAGGAATTTGTGGGATCTCAAAATTATTATTTTTTTGCAAAAAGATAGGCTGAATATTTATTATTTCCTAAAAGTGTGAGTTCTGAATTGTTGAAAACTCTAATTCCATTTATTTCAAATAACTGGCTCAAATTAAAGTCTCTCGTCCGATTTATAACAAAAATCATACTTTTAAGGTAAACTTTCTCTCCGATAAAAAAATCTTGCAGAAAAATACAAGTCTATCTTTACATTTTTCCCATTAAACTCCTGTCTCATCCACTCTGCAAAATCAGAATTTTTTTACGTAATCTTCTTTATTATAGAAAATAGCACCTCTCATCCCAACACCTCAAAAATATAATCAATTATTTCATTACAATAATCTAATCCTGTGGTCTTTTCAAAGCTTAGAAAATTAGGGTTTGAATTTATTTCACAAAAAATTGGTTTTCCGTCTTTTGAAAAAAGCAAGTCAACTCCGCTAAAGTCCAAGCATAGAGCTTTGTGCACAGACAATGCAAGTTTCTTCTGTTCATTTGTTAGTTCAACTTGCTCTGACTTTGCTCCCAATGTCACATTTGCACGAAAAATCATCCGGATTGGTTCTTAGCATAGCTCCAATTATCTTATTTCCAGCTATGTTTACTCTAATATCCCTTCCTGTAGAAGTCTCAATAAACTCTTGAAATAAAAACTTTCTATTCCCAAAATTTTTGATTTCTTTCTTCAGCTCTTCTTCATTATTAACCTTATGAACCTGCATACCAAAAGAACCCTTTGTCTCTTTTATTATCATAGGATAGCAAATTTCTTCTTCAATCTTCTTTAAATATTCATCTGTCAAATCATAGTCCCAGTAAACAAAGGGTGCAACAAAAGTTTTTGGAACAGGAATATTTAGCTTTGAAAGTCTTAAATGGGTCAAAGCTTTATCATCGCAGGTTTCTATAGCTGATGAAGTATTAAATAGCCTGATACCCAGCTCTTCCAAATGTCTTGCTAACATTATATCTTTATCCCAAAACAAAACACCATCCGGTAAGGATAGGTTGTTTTTTGTCTTTATCTTTGGGGTATTTGCATTATCATAGTACATGATTATTTCATCATTTTTTAATAATTCAACTTCACAGTCTCTTTTTTTCAAAGCCTCGTGTATCCTTCTTATTAAGTTAAGCATCTTTTCTAGTTTTTATAGAAGAATTATATATTATCCACAGTTTCAATATTTTCCTCCAATTTTTTTAATAATTTCTTCAAAACAATCTACGAATTTAAGCATCTTATCATAATCTGAAATCACATTCCAATTAATTTCTATTTGAAACGCAGGAATTTTTGCCTTATTTCCAACGCTTGCCGAGACTGTGTTTGGATTAGATGCCGGAAAGATAGAATCAACTGTAATTTCATTATAAGTCTTTTTCAAGCCTTCTGTAATTATTTCTTGCAAATCCTTTCTCCCACAAATGTTCTCTCCATAGCCTGTACCTACCTCAACGCTATATGGTCTTGATGGGGCTGATATATGGAAGTCTAATACACATCCTATTTTTTTATTTTTCAAAAAATCAATCAGTTCGTCCCTATAATTACTTTTTTCATCAAAGTTTGCATCATTATTTTCATTTCTGGTTTTATAAATAATTGGGGTGCCCAAACGCTCTCTCAAAAGTATAATTATAGTGCCTGTACGGCTTTCCGGAGCCTTTATCTTCCCATTTCTTAGCTGACTCACTGAGTGTGGCGCACTCAACAAAACCTTATATATACCATCCTCTAAAATAAAATCCTTTTTCTCCATCTGGCTCTTCATTTAAAAAGCTTTGTTCAAGCTTTTTCAAATTTAGTAAAAATCATCTGGTAATTTGTTGTTGGCTTCATTCATCTATTCTCTCCCTTATATCTGAAAATGAAATATAAATCAATATCACAAGCAAAACTATTGAAATCATTGCTACTATAATTCCATTATTTACATAATCCTTTATTGCAATAAAAGACAATAGCACACCAATCAATGATTGAATCTGACTATTAAGATGTTTTTTTGAATATAAAACCCAAATCTCTCTCAATCTCAACTGTCGAGTTAAAGGCTCTCTAATTCCAATTCATTTCTAATATGCAGCGGAATTCCTATACATAGATTCAAATATTGGCTTGATCTGATTCTATTTTTCTTGAAAAAAATAGCTGTCTCGTCATCTATTGCCATTGCCTTAACTTTCAAAAATATTTTTTGCTTATAGGATTCTTTAATACTATAAAATCATTTTCATCAGCTCCTATCTGTTTAAGGCTGTTGGTCGTAAGACGTACTATTTTATCACTCTCATCGATAGAATAAGGACGAATAACTGTCTTCTTTTTTTAGTTTTTATTCTAATCAATCCCTTAAGATATGAATAAGAAATCCTATTAATTATATTTCTCTTCACTTCTGCTACTTTATATACTGGATATACTGATAATTGAGATATATTGTGATTACATAATACTTTTGCCTATATATTTCTTTACAGCAACATAATCTTCCTCACACAAATAACATACATTCTGAGTCTCATCAACATAGTATTTGTTGAAATCATCATCTTTATTATCCTTTTTTTATAATATCCAGATAATACTGATTAATAAAAGCCGAGGCAGCTCCAAATCAAGCATCATACGATGCTCATGGTTAAGGTGAGTGCATCTTCTTCCTTATCATATTGATATATAATATTTTTTTCTTTTCGACATAAATACTTGCTCCATTTAAATTGTTCACAATATTTATTCCAATTATTTTTAGGATCGTCAATATCAATTATTTTTATTCTTGGAATAAATTACTACATTAGAACTCTTTTACATTATCCACTGATGCAAGCCCGGGAGTTCTAAACTTTATCTGTGGCATAGATTCAATACTTACTAGTTTAGTGTTCTCACTTATTCTATCTTTTATTTTTTTCGAAAAGAATATATCCCCCTTATCTCTCCCGTAGTCCTTATATGACACAAAAGCAGCTTATCTCTCCTTCAGCACTAGTCTTCAATCTTACAATTTCATTTTTCAATAAAAGGAATCAAGTAGCTGTCATTATCTTTATTATACACTTTTTCGGAAGATGTATTAAATGTGATTTCATATTTTTCTATGTATATTTTTTTATTCTTGCCCATATTAATCTGATACTTGTTAGTACTCAAGTCAATTGTTTTCATAGATTTAATTAACCTCCACGATAGTATATTTATGGAGCCAAACACTTGGTAACTATCATCTTTTGCAGATTATACTATATTAAGCTATAGTGTTACAACTATATTATATCACAGTGTCAGTTTAACAAAATAATGAACTCCCTCTATCTCTATATGCTGTAACTTACCTTCATTTTCCTTCAAATACTCATTGAATTTTTCTTCTGAATCCCATAATCTCCTGTATTTCCCTAACAGAACTTTATTTAGGTAATCTTTTACATAACCACCATATTTTTGCACATGGATAATATATCCTATCAGTAGTTGGTAACCATTTATCTACCCATGCGTTTCCATTATATTTTTCTAGGAAATCCGGCAAACTCTCTACAGACTTTTTTTATTTATTAAATATCCCCCTTGCTCGTTTTTTTCGATATTGATGAAAAAAATTTTGCTCAAAGCAAGATAGATTCATAAATTTTTATATTTAAATTTATCATGTTTTTTTCTTTATCATTTCGCAACACTCCTTCACCATACTATTACAATTTAGGTTTACTTTTTTTATTATATTTTTAGTCTTTCAATATGCAAATATTATACAAAATTCACTTAGCTTAATCAATCATAAAAGGCAGATACACTTACTATTTCCCTTATTTATCAAATTTATTTTTCGTATAAGATTAGATATTTTTTTACAGAAGCTGCGTACTCCATAGGTGACATATTTTCTGATTTTTTAAAAGCCTTTGAAAAATATGCAAGTGAGCTATAAGACAAAAAAATAGAAATTTCTGTAAGACTCATATTTCCCTCTCTTATAATAGTCTTTGCTCTGCCTAGCTTAAGTTTGTTAAAATAGTCTATGGCACCACATCCTTTAGTCTTATGAAATAAATCCTGTAAATATGACTTACTCATACCAAATTTGGAGCAGATTTCTCCTATTGAAAGCCTGTCACAGATATGAAACTCCATATACCCGATAACTTCAACAAGCAGTTTTTTTCCTTATCCATACCTTTCATCCCGACAGGAAGGTTAAAATAATTAAAGTTTTTCTTTGAAATCTTATCCTCAGCAGACAGACTTGAGAGTTCAATTTCCTTAGTCTTGTCCTTCTCATTGTTTACTATTTCTTCTCTTGTTTCTATATGATTTTGTAAATTTAACACAAGAAAATACTCCAATATGCTAAGCAAAATCTGTTCATCCCCCGGCTTTATGTCAGGCTTAAGTATTACCTGTTCTATAGAAGGTACATTTAATGGTGTCTTTAATATGTTTTTTGCCTGGTTTATATAAGAGGAAAGTACTACCTTTTCGTCTTTATTTATAGCATATTTTTTTCCTGCAAACAGATTTATTAACTCCGATTTAGAGTTAAACGAAGCTACTACAAGGTTAGGTGATGCCTTCCCAACAGATTTTATTGCATGGAATTCATTAGGTTTGTGGAATATTATCTCTCCCTGCTTTACCGTCAACCATTTATCTTCCGCATATACATCTACTACACCCTTATCTACATATAAAAATTCCCAGAAATCATGAGACTCTCCTGAAAACACAAAATCCCTCATATATTCAAAGTAATGAATAGTAATAATCGAATCAATCTCAATAACCTTTCTAAGTTTTGTTGCAACATAAGCCATATTCAACCTCCATTACAATAAATGTACCAATTCTCTGCCATTCATCAACAAAAAAACTACAATATTTTTGTATATAAGCTTTTGAATTTATACATTTTCACTCATTTGTGGATTATAATACAACATTTTTTTGTCTATTAGTGCAACTACCTTTTGTAGGTTTTTGTATTATAATCATATCAACATCCCCATTAATTTAGTAGAATTTATTGATATCTCAAATATAACAAAGGACGTGTTTACCAATGAAAATAACAAACAATAAGCTTTCACTTAATTTTGATGAAAATACACTAAGTTTTACTATATCTGCTAACGAAACAGAATGGCAGACCAAAACCGGTTTTTCTCCCTTTATCAAAACAGCGGATAAAATTATATATTTTAATGATGCTTCAGTTATAAGCCATAAGGAAGTTATAACCGGTGTCGGAAAGGGTATACTAAGCAGATTTGACGGCCATGAATCGGGAATTGTATTTGAAACCTTTGTATGGATTGAAAATACAACCAATGATATGTATTTTGAATGGATACCTATCGAAGAAGGTTCTACAAATGTAGACTACATATATTGGCCGGGAGAGTTTGAATTTAGCAAGATAGTTCAGACTGGTACACTTTGCTTCCTAAACAACAAGGTTTGCTTATCCCAAATAACTGGAAAACCGAATTTAAGCCTGATGGTTTTAATGGCAGATTTGGTACAGCCAGTGCCTACCTTCCATTCTTTTCACAGATTAAAGATAAAAAAGGTTATATAGCTATCAGCCTTACCCCTTGGAACATGGGCTACTACGCTACACATCCTGAAAACGGTGGTTATACCTCGGTAGGCTTCAGACTTGAGAATAGTCTTGGCAAGATGGATTACCGCAGAATAATGAGATATTCCTTTCTGGATTCTTGCGATTATAATGATATTTGTAAGTTTTACAGAAGTTTTGCGATAGAAACAGGCAAACTTAAAACCTTAGAAGAAAAGGCAGTAAGAACCCCTTCTATAAATAATCTTATAGGCTGTGCCTTCGTACATAAGGGAATTAAAACCTGTGTACAGCCCAATTCAGACTTTTTTGATGCAACTGCTCCCGATAAAAACAATCATCTCACAAGCTTTAAGAAAAGAGCTGAAGAAATGAGGGAGTTAAAAAGTCTTGGCGTGGATAAACTCTATCTACATCTTGATGGCTGGGCAGAACCCGGGTATGACAATAATCATCCCGACTACCTTCCTGCCTGCGCCGAAGCTGGTGGTTGGGAAGGGATGAAGGAGCTTTCTGACACTATGAAAGAACTTGACTTTATGTTCGGAGTTCATGACCAGTACAGAGATTTTTATAAAAAGGCCAAAAGCTATAGTGATGACCTTGCCTGTATGAGTCCTGACGGAAGTATATACACTCACAAAAGATGGGCCGGAGGACCACAAAGCTACCTTTGTACTACACAGGCTCCTTATTACGTAAAGAGAAATTTTACTGAAATAGCAAAACATAACATTCAACTCGATTGTGCCTACCTGGATGTTTTTACCTGTAATGAAGGTGATGAATGTGCCAACCCACATCACCGTATGACCAGATGTGATTCTTACAGATATAGAAATAAATGCTTTGATTACCTGCTTTCAAAGAATATACTTCCAAGTTCCGAGGAGGTTAACGACTGGGCTATAAAGAGTTTAGTATTTTGTCACTATGCACCTTATGACTTTATGTTAGAAAAACCCGGAAGTCCTAAAAAGGGAATACCTGTACCTCTCTTCAATCTGGTTTACCATGACTGTGTGATAGAACCTTGGATGATGGATAAGGTAAGTGAAAATGAGGACTATATGCTCTATGCCCTTATAAATGGCGGTGCTCCTTACCTGATCAGGGAGCCTGCTTATCCCGGCATAGACGGCTCATTTGCCATAGATAATGACTTAAAACTGACAGATGATATAAAAAGAAGCAAGGTCGTGTCAGACTTCCATGAAAAGGTTGCAAAGGCAGAATTGGTTAAACATGAGCTTCTTGATGAAACCGGCAGAAAGCAGGCTTCAACCTTTGCAAACGGATATAAGGTAATTGTGGACTTTGACACTTCCTCTTATGAAATTCTTATGTCTGATTCAGGTAGTTAACTATAATTTGTCTATATCGAAATTTTACTTTCATATAGTCAAATTCAGCTAATAATTAAGTATAAATTATTTGCAGTAAGTCAATCACTTTGTATAAGCTTCTGAAATGTCATCCCATAAGGGTTTGATATAAATAATAAGAAAAGGAGATTAGTTATGAAAAAAGTCACAAAAAAATTCTTAGCCCTGCTTACAACTGTTACCATGGGTGTCGCAGCACTAACAGCTTGCGGAAATAACGCAGGATCTAACACTACAAAGAGCGGAACAGCTACTTCTGCCAGCGGCGATAAGGTATCTCTTTCACTCGGTATTTGGGATGAAAAACAGCGTCCTATGACAGAAAAGCTTATTGAAGCTTATACACAAGCCAACCCTAACGTTTCTGTTGAAATTCAGCTCACTCCTTATAAGGGTGGTGAATATTGGACAAAGCTTGAGGCTGCCGCTACAGGCGGAAAAGCTCCGGACGTATTCTGGCTAAATGTTCTTCACCTTGATACTTATGCAGAGGGTGGTATACTTGCTGACCTTACAGACGCTATAGGTAAGTCAGATATCAAAGCAAGCTTCCCTGAGGCACTTGTAAACAACTATGTAAGAAATGATGTAAACTATGCAGTACCAAAAGATTTTGATACCAATGCACTCTGGTTCAATAAGGAAATTTTTGACAAAGCTAAAGTAGCTTATCCTACCAATGATATGACTTATGATGACCTTATGGCTATGGCTGAAAATCTCAAAAAAGCCGGACTTGGTGATGGAGTATATCCATTTGCCTGCCCTGTAGACTTCCAGACCTGGTATTATCAAACAGTATATGCAAATGGCGGATATATTCTTAGCGAAGATAAGATGTCAACAGGTTATGATGATCCTAAGACACAGGGTGGAATTCAGTGCTGGATAGACTTTATTAACAAAGACCTTTCTCCTTCTTCCGCTTCTCTTGCAGAAACAAGTGCAGATGCTATGTTTGAAGCAGGACAGCTTGCAATGAACTTTGCAGGTTCTTACATGGTTCCTGAATATGCCGGCAATGAAACAATAAAAGATAAAATTGACTGTGTTGAAATTCCTACCTTTAACGGTGTTGAAGATAACTGTATCAATGGTTTAGGCTATGCCGTATATGAAGGAAGCCCAAACAAAGAAGCTGCAACTGCTTTCGCTATATGGCTTGGAAGCAAGGAAGCCATGAAGATTCAGGGTGAAGCCGGTGCTGTAATTTCAGCTAGAACAGATGCTCAGGATCTCTTTGCTAAAGCTAATTCAGCATACAATCTTGCAGCCTATACCAATCACGCAGATAAAGCATATCCACTTCCTGTTTGCAAGAATGCCGCTGAGCTTTATGACCTTGAGTCAAAATCTCTCAACAAGGCTTACAGTGGTGAAATGAGTCTTGCAGACGTTTGCAAACAGCTCAAAACCGATGCTGATGCATTACTTGCCAAAAATAAATAGGATTTTTGAGAGGTAATTATGGACAAACAACAGACTATGGTAATCAAGAAAAAAAAGGCTACTGCCAGACAGAAAAAAGACTGGTTTGCAGGCTATGTCTTCATAGCACCTGTCACACTGGGTTTGCTTGTATTCTACATCTGGCCATTTATACAGAACTTCTGGTTTAGTTTTAATGATGTAAATAAGTTCAATGTAACACACTTTATTGGACTTGATAATTACAAGCAACTGATAGGTGATGCAGAGGTATGGACTACATTCGGCAATACACTTAAATATGTAGTTTTCACCGTTCCCATAGGTCTGTTTTTGTCCATTTGCATTGCTGCACTGCTTAATGCGAAAATCCGTGGCACTTCGATTTACAGAACTCTGTATTTCCTGCCTTCTGTAACTATGGCTGCTGCCGTAGCTATGGTATGGAAATGGGTGTTCAATGAGAAAATGGGCATACTTAATTCTGTAATTGCAGGTCTTGGCGGTGAAAGAGTAGGATGGCTTACCAATCCTAAACAGCACTGTTTATAGTAATGCTTGTCGGGCTTTGGATGAGTGTCGGTTACAATATGATTATTCTATTAGCAGGAATGCAAGGCATACCAAAGACCTATTATGAGGCTGCTTCCATAGACGGTGCGGGAGGGTTAGCGCAATTTTTTAAAATTACTATCCCACTGCTTACACCTTCCATCTTCTTTGTTATGATAACCTCTATAATAAGTGGTTTTCAGGTGTTCGATGTGGTTTATATGATGGTACTCAAATCAAATCCAGCCTACGAGTCTACCCAGACCGTAGTTATGCTCTTCTACCGACAGGCATTTGACTATGGTTACAAAGGCTATGCTGCAGCTATATCAATCCTTATCTTTATCGCCATTATGATAGTGACCATTTTCCAGCTGATAGGCCAGAAGAAATGGGTTAATTACTAGAAAGGAGGAAAATATGAAAAACAAACAGAAGCTTAGAAAGCTAATCATTCATCTCATCCTCCTAAGTGGTATCGGTGTTGTGGTATTCCCATTTTTATGGATGGTACTTACTTCTTTTAAGGCAACCGGTGAAGCTATGCAAATACCACCTACAATCTTTCCAAAACAGTTTCTTATAGATGCTTATACCCAGATTATAAGCTCTCTGCCTTTTGGACAGGTATATCTGAATACCTTTATATCAACCGTAGTCACAACTATTGCCCAACTCATCTTCTGTGCTATGGCAGGATATGCTTTTGCAAGGATTGATTTTCCATTTAAAAATGTGATTTTCATCATATTACTTTCAGTACTTATGGTTCCGGGACAAATTTTCCTTATACCTCAGTACCTGATTGTTCAGAAAATGAATTTACTTGATTCAATACCTGCACTTTTCATTCCAAATCTTTTCAGTGCATTCGGAACTTTTCTACTTAGACAGTTCTTTATGTCTTTGCCTAAAGAACTTGAAGAAGCCGCCCTTCTTGATGGTTGCAACCGTTTCCAGATATTCGGAAAAATAATGCTTCCTCTGGTTAAACCGGGTCTTGTTTCTCTTGCAATCTTTACTGCAAAGTTTGCCCTGGAATGACTTTATGTGGCCACTTATAGTAAACACCTCCACTAAGAAAATGACACTTGGACCTGCACTTTCAACCTTACAGGGGCAGTACATTACCCAGTATCCAATGCAGATGGCAGGTGCAGTAATGGCTGTTATTCCTATAATAGTATTATTCTTTATCTTCCAGAAGCAGTTTATAGAGGGTGTTGCCCAATCAGGTATTAAGGGTTGATATATGGTATCTTAATCCCAAATTATTATGGCTAATTATCTTTAAACTATAAGTGTAAAAGTCATAAAATCCAATACAAGCTTGCTTAAAATAAACGGTACATTTTGAATTTCTTCAACCTGTACCGTTTTACTTATTTCAAATCATCTGCAAAATATTAAATCAATCCCAAAGCTTACCCCAAACCTCATCACAAACATTTTTGCAAAAATCCAATGAAAATGTATAATCCTGCACTTTCATTACATTCTTTTTTGCAAGCTTTTCAGTGTAGTCACTTAGAGGATAGACACTTGAACCATAATGACCTCCACCATTATGCATAACAGTAGCCTTGACACCGTATTTAGCAATCTTTACCTTGTTGTCAACCCCTCTTTTAAGCTTAACTTTAGCAATACCGCCTATATACCTGTCACCTACTCTGCCTGTGGACATTGTACTGTTTACAAAGTTGCCCAAAGAATAGTAGCATAACATTTTATTACCTGTCTTTATATCAGTTACATATTTTATAGGTTCTATTACATGAGGATGGCAGCCAAGCACAAGATCAACTCCATTCTCAACAAAAATCTTGCTCCAGGTCTTTTGATACTCTGAAATCCCCCTATAGTACTCAGTACCCCAATGTGGGCAAACTATAGTGAAGTCAGCCTCCTTTTCGGCTCTCTTTATATCACTTATTACTTCTTTTTTATTGAGATAATTAACCGCATAAGGCATATCTTTCGGAAGCGGAATTCCGTTGGTTCCATAGGTGTAATTAAGGATTGCAACCTTTATACCGTTTTTCTCATAAATGCAAAGCTTATTTTTCTGCTTCCATGAGAGATTAATTCCGACTGTCTTTATCTGAGGATATTTCTTCCAGAAATTAAGACAGTTATATATGCCTTGTTTTCCTCTGTCAAGGGAATGATTATTGCTATGAAGAACCACATCAAAACCTGCATTTGCAACGGCATCTCCAAGTTCATAAGGGCCGTTAAATGTAGGATAACCTGTAACTCCAAGCTCTTTTCCACCTAAAATTGTCTCCTGATTTACTATGGCAAGGTCAGCTTCTTCTATATAAGGCTTGATTTTCTTAAATATTGGGTTAAAATCATAACCACCTTTGCCATTTGCTGACCAATAAGCGAGTCTTAAATGCAAAAGCACATCCCCTGCCATAACCAGATCAAGTTCATTTTCTTTACTTTCTTTTTTAACCTTTTCTTTCTTAAATTCCTTTTTATTATCTGCAAATACTGTCTTTAACGGTGCTATATTTGCTGTAAATAAAAAAATAACGAAAGTCCCAACGCTACAATTTTTTTAGTTTCATAACATCCCCTTTTTGTAATAAGCTTTCCAGTCTATTCTCGGTATAGAGAGCAAATTTTATTCGAATTGACTCCTATATCAAAGAAAAATCTTATTATTTTTTTATAAATTTAAGATTAGTTGCTAAAAATCTCCTCTCCATTTGAAAGTATCTTAAACTTCTTAGACTTAAAATCAGCTATAAGCTCAGCTTTTTTCCCCCTCTGCCTCTCTTATTATATGAAGCTTATCTTCATCCGTATCAAGGATTTCAAACTTACCATCAAGAGCGAAAGCTTTTGATTCATTTCTAAATTCCATAAGTTTAAGCAGATTTTTAACCACAGGTCGTTCTACTTCTTCATCCACTTCTTCTAAGGTATAATAATGTCTATTGATATTCCTGCCTACCTTAGTTTCTTCAAGAAGCTTAAGGTCATTTTTACCGGCAAGAAGTCCTACATAGTACACCTGCGGAATACCCTTCGCAAAGAACTGTACTGCCCTTGCAAGCAGGTATGCATCATCATTATCACCACAAGCTGAATAGTAAGAGCAGTTTACCCTGATAAATATCAAGGTTATTATAAGCTGCAGTATTATATATCTTCTTAACATTGGCACCAAACTTAAATATGTCTTCTTTGGTTCTTTCAATTTCCTCATCAGGAAGCAAATCTTTCACATCTACCACTCCGATTCCGTCATGTGTATCGAGAGTTGTAAACTGCTTATTAGGGCATTTTAACATCCAGTCCTTAAGATACTTGGTCTGCCCATAGTAGAGGGCATTAAGAAGAAGCATAGGAAGTGCAAAATCATATACAAAGTACCCCTTATCTGCTATTTTAAAAGGAATTGTATAATGCTCATGAATCTCCGGAAGAATAGTAACCCCTGTAGGTTCCAGTACATCTGTAACCTCTGCAAGAAGCTCCCACACATAAGGCTCTACGAAAAAGCAGCTTGTTCCTGCCTTTTTGGTTGCATAGGCAAAGGCATCCAGTCTTATGATAGCTGCCCCTCTTTTAGCCATGCCTGTTAAATTATCAACAAGGAATTTTTTAGCAGTATCAGAAGGACAGTTAATATCTATCTGTTCTTCATCAAAGGTACACCATACCTTCTCTGTAGTTCCATCTTCAAAATGAGCATCTACATAAGGTGCTCTGGGTTTTCTCTTATAGATGGCATCTACCTCTGCCTCAGTAGGCTCTCCATTTTCCCAAAAATCTTTATACCTGATGAAAAGGTCTTTGTAAGGGCTATTGTCCTTATTCTTTAAGAAATCTTTGTAATAAGGGCTCTGTGCACTTATATGATTTAACATATAGTCAAACATAAGGTAATACTTTTCTGAAAGTCTTGTAACATCCTCCCAGTCTCCAAAGTTCTCATCTACTACGTCATATCTCATTGGTGCAAAGCCTCTGTCTCCTGATGACGGAAAAAACGGTAAGATGTGGACTCCGCCAAGAGCACTCTTAAAATGCTTGTCAAGTACCTTAGAAAGATCTTTAAGGTTATTTCCCATACAATCAGCATAGGTAATGAGCATAATCTTGTTCTCAAGTTTTTTCATAGACGTGCCTCCTTTTATTTTATATATGGCTTTTCAGCCTATCACGAACCATCATAAGTCCATAGCCAAGCAGATTCTGTCCCTGCCATTCAGTTTGAATCAGTCTTTTAGGATCTGTCATGGAAAGTCCTATTCCCCATATTCTGTCTTTTACTGCACATTCTACTAAGGTAGAATATTTTGTATCAAGAAGCTTGCTCCTTAATGATTCATTCTGAGAGAATTTTGCAAACAGACCTTCATATATAATTATCTGCCTGACTCCATTCCAAATATGCTCATCATAGTCTGATACAAGTCTACCCAGTTCTTTTATTTTTGCTACATTTTTTTCTGCTAAAATCTGATTTGCTATATTTTCATCTTTAAAGCAGATAGCTTTCTTATACATCATGTATTGTTCCATTGAAGTAAAAGTTATGCCATCAATCTGAAAATCTGATAAATACCAATTACTTAAGAAACCATAATCTTCTGACGGATTGTGAAAACATATAATTTGCATTATACTTTTCCTACCTTTCTTACCGCAAGTTCCAATTCTAAATCATGTAAACCATAATATGATTTTTTAAAAAAATCTATTGGTATCTTCTTTACCAGTTCAGCACTTGGCTCATCATAATACCATTGATAATAAGCATAAAATTCTCCAATCCAGTCAGGCATAAATCCTTCCATCGCCTTTCCGTCCTTTAGTGTATATCCTTCAGTCTTAACAAAATAATCCCAAAGTTCTGTAACACTCATGGTATTTACATAAGCCTGCGACTCATCAATACTTTTTCTTGTCTTACTTTTTCATATAATTTTTCTATAAAATCTTCTGTATCTTTACCTGCAAAAGTCTGCGCCACAAAATCAAAGAGTTTACCCTGGTTTTCAACAACATCTGCCAAATATGACTCTGAATATGCACTCATATTTCACCTCTAAATCAAATTACTAAATACATTTTGTAAGTTTATTCTTATCAGACTCTATCAGTTCTCTCATCTTATTTCTAGCTGTAATATCACGAAGATTATATTTATTATTAAATTCTTCATATTCAACCGATAATACTTCATTAGCTAATTCGACCAGATTTGAATATGCCGGTTCTGATTTTTATACAATATTGAACCCCTAATCCACCTAAAGAAAGCAACTCTTCCAAAATATCAATATCTACATTATCGCGGACAAATTCTTTAGCTATATAAAAATAAGATGCATTAGCTCTCCATCCTTTAATTACATCATATTTTTTTCTGTATCAACACCATATTTTTTTCTATAAATCTTTCAGATAGTATTCTATATCTCTTAGAATCTGAAGCAGCTCTATGCTTCATAAGTTCTGCAAGCCATGTCAAAACATCATATTCTTTAAAATCTAAAATTCTCAACTCTGTACAGTCAAGTTCGTATTTATGCACCCATCCATTATTATTTTCAGGTCTACATACAGCCCATTCTTTTGCCAGTTCAAGATTTTCTGTAAGATAAAATCCCTTTCCATAGTCATGTTTATCTTCTCCCTTACCAAAGGTTGGTATAAAGCATCTTTCCGGAGTACCATGATATAATATTATTTTTTTCTCAAATTTATCACACTCTCTTATAAAATTATCCCCAAATTATTGGGGTTATATTGCTTTTTGTTTTTAAGTATAAAATATTTTTTTAACTTTTGAGCAACAAGAAAAAGAAAACATGAGGACCGAAATCTATTCTAACACTCCAATATCCTGGTATTGGACTAAAAACACCTGTCTCAAATATTTGAAACAAATTGCTTTAATTATTCAAACTAATCTACACCACTCCATGTGCCATCATAGCATCGCAAACCTTCATAAAGCCTGCAATATTTGCTCCTGCTACATAGTCACCGTCCTTATCGTACTTTTTAGCTGCCGCATCAAGGTTATGGAAGATATTTACCATAATTCCCTTGAGCTTTGCATCTACCTCTTCAAAGCTCCAGCTAAGCCTCTCTGAGTTCTGGCTCATTTCAAGAGCTGAAGTTGCAACTCCGCCTGCATTAGCTGCTTTCCCGGAAGGAAAAATACTCCATTTTTCTGCAGATACTCGGTAGCCTCCAAAGTAGTTGGCATATTGGCACCCTCACATACTGCAAAACAACTGTTTGCTACAAGTGTCTTGGCATCTTCAAGGTCAAGTTCATTCTGGGTTGCACAAGGAAGAGCTATATCACATTTCACACTCCATACTCCTTTACCTTCATGATACTCTGCATTCGGTCTTGCCTTAACATACTCAGTAAGCCTTGCTCTCTTTACTTCCTTCACATCCTGAAGTACATCCACATCTATTCCGTCCGGATCATATACCCAACCTGTAGAATCACAAGCTGTAACAGGATTAGCACCAAGAGCTATGGCTTTTTCTATAGCATAAATAGCCACATTTCCCGAACCTGATACTACTACTGTCTTACCTTCAAGGCTCTTTCCTTTTGACTTAAGCATCTCATCAGTAATATATACAAGACCATAGCCTGTAGCCTCTTTTCTTGCAAGAGAACCACCATAACTAAGTCCCTTACCTGTAAGCACTCCCTCATAAAGTCCTGTTATACGTTTGTACTGACCATACATATAACCTATTTCTCTTGCACCGACACCGATATCACCGGCAGGCACATCCTCATCTTTGCCAATATACTTATAAAGCTCTGTAATAAAGCTTTTGCAAAAAGCCATAACCTCTCTGTCACTCTTTCCCTTTGGATCGAAGTCAGAACCACCCTTGCCGCCTCCTATTGGAAGTCCTGTAAGAGAATTCTTAAAGCACTGCTCAAAACCCAAGAACTTTATTATACTCTGATTTACAGAAGGGTGGAGTCTGAGTCCCCCCCTTATATGGTCCTATTGCATTGTTAAACTGTACTCTGAATCCTCTGTTTACCTGAGCCTGTCCCTTGTCATCCACCCAAGGAACTCTGAAGGTTATTATCCTGTCAGGCTCTGTCATTCTCTCTAAAATTGCATCTCTTCTATACTTTTCTTCTTCACTCTCTATTACAGGTCTGAGGGATTCAAGTACCTCTGTAACTGCCTGTATGAACTCAGGCTCATGAGAGTTTTTCTCTTTTACTTTGCTAAGTACCTCATCAACATATGACATAATATTTCTCCCTTCTGATATGAATTTTAATCTTTAATAATAAGAAAAAATCCTAAACCCCAATTATTCACGCCATAGGTCACAGACCTCTTATTCCGTATAGTACAATAGGATAATTTGGGCTAAAATCTGTTTACAGTATAAATGTCTTAACTTTCACTGTCAATATTTATTTGTATATTTGTATACAATTATACAGCATACTAGCTATAACGCCAACTTATACAATACCAACTGATTAAGACTAACTCCTTCTTTTTCTGCTTCAATAGAGAGCCTCTGATGCAATGATTTTGGCAATCTCACATTAAATTTTCCACTATATTTTTCTATTTTCTCAGGTATTGGTATCTCCAGACCATTCTCAAGCTTAACTTCTATATAGCCCTCCATAGCTTCTTTAAGTCCTTCGTATAATTCCTCGAGTGTATCTCCTGTACTTTGGCAACCATCAAGTTCCAATATTCTACCATAAAAATAATGTCCACTTTCATCGTTGATTTCCTGTACTAATCTGGTATATGGCAGTTTCATATAATCATTTACATTCATTACACTATTCTCCTATTCTATTTAAAATATCTATAACATAAGCTTTTCTTTAATGGACTTTCCTGCTTTTATTGTTGTTAAATCACCTGTCTCTTTATTTAGATATTGTTTATGGCTACCTTTTTGTCTTACCCCTTCATATCCATAAGCCCTCAATACTTTATCAGCTTCTTCTATACGTATCCCATTAGGTTGTCTCTTCATTTTTTTCAATTATTTTTTTCTACTGTTGGCAATAAATCACTTCCTTTCTTATTTTTTTATAGTACTATATATGGTACTATAAGTCAATAATTTGCTTTTATGTTATAGTTGATATTAAGTTGTCTATCTTATTTCTCTACTATATAAAAAAACCCGCCTCACCATTACAGTAAGACGAGCCTTTCTAAATTTTATAATGTTAATACAAACATAATAATTCCGATTATAAGAAACAATGGTCCAAAAACTAAAAGTGCAGAGATTACCATAGCCAGTACATCCTTAAACTCCAGCTTTTCTCTTTCCCTAAAGCTTTTTAACTCTTCCTCGGTTTCTTTCTCTTCTCCACTCAGATACCTCATTGTATCGTAGCTTCTGTCGAGCTTCTTCTGAAAAAACATTATTCTTTCTCTCCATATAAGCCAAGCTTATGGTGGCAGGCAACCCTGTGTCCCGGTGCAACTTCCTCAAATACAGGAGTTACATGCTTACAAATCTCCGTACAGTAACGGCATCTGGTATGGAACTTGCAACCCTTTGGAGGGTTAATCGGGCTTGGAATGTCACCCTCTATAAGTATTGTCTCCTTCTTATCCTTGTCTACATCTGTAGTAGGAATCGCAGAAAGCAGAGCTTCTGTATAAGGATGGCTTGGATGTGCGTAAAGCTCCTCTGTGTCAGCCTCCTCTACCATACTTCCAAGATACATTACACCAACCCTGTCACTTATATACTTAATTACACTGAGGTCATGTGAAATAAAAAGGTACGTAAGATTACTCTTTTCCTTCAAATCTATAAGAAGGTTAATAACCTGAGACTGAATAGACACATCAAGTGCCGAAACCGCCTCGTCACATACCACAAACTTAGGGCGAAGTGCAAGTGAACGTGCAATACCTATACGTTGGCGCTGTCCACCTGAGAACTGATGAGGATATCTGTGAATGAAATATGGCGCAAGACCACACTCTTCCATAACCTTTAGTATGTATTCCTGCATCTTGTCATCATTCTCTGTAAAAATATTATGTGCAAGCAGACCCTCACCAATAATCTGACCAACAGTCATTCTTGGATTAAGTGAGGAATATGGATCCTGAAAAATAAGCTGCAAATCTCTTCTAAGACCTCTTATCTCATGTTCTTTAAGCTTTGCAAGGTTTATTCCACCATCTCTATATGCCTCATGCTTTTCAAAATCAGGATTAGAACTTATTTCCTTACGTTTATCATCTAAGATCTTACGAAGCTTATTAAGTTCCTGCTCTTCACCGGTTCTGACCTCACGAAGTTTATCTATCTTATTACGAAGTCCTTCTTTTGGCTTCTTGTCATACTGTTTCTGGTATAAATCTTCCTTTTCCTTTGAATCAAAAATTGCTGCTGCATGAGTATGCTCTTTAATAAGCAATTCTGAAATCTCTGATAAATCATCAAGTACAAAGAAACCACCTATAAGTTCTACTATATTAAGATAAGCTTCTTTAGTCTTTCTTACTGCCTCATTATATTTTTCTAAGGCAGCAAATTTTTCTTCATCAGTTGAAGCAGCATCATTTGCCTTTTTAGCCTCTTCTTCCTCCAATACAAGCCTTTCCCAATCTTTTTTAAGTGTTGGGATTTTCTTTAGAGTTTCGGCCACATAGCTTGGTGCAAGATCATCAATATTTCTTCCGTAGTACATAGTACGACCTGCTGTCTGCTTGTAAAGCTGTAAAAGCACACGACCAAGAGTAGACTTACCACAGCCCGATTCTCCAACAAGTCCATAGGTCTCGCCTTCCCTTATGTCTATGGAAATTCCGTCATTAGCCTTTACATAACGCTGTTTCTCTCCAAAACTTTTTTTGATAGGGAAATACTGTTTTAAATCTTCTATATGAAGTAATACATTTTTTTCGTTATTATTTTCCATTTCTTGCCCCCTTTTCAGGATAGAAACACCTTACCTGATGCCCTGCCTCTACTTCAGTAAGTTCAGGCTGTTCATTTAAGCATTTCTCTGTACAATACTTGCAACGAGGGGCAAACTTACATCCCTTTGGAAGATCAAGTGGATGTGGAACCGCACCCGGTATAGCTTCAAGCCTTACACCGGAAGGAGTGTCAAGCCTTGGTATAGAATTCATAAGTCCTTCAGTATAAGGATGATTATAATTATCTTTTCCAAAGATTGTCCTTGAAGGTGCCATTTCTACAACCTGACCACAATACATAACAGCTACGTCATCTGCCATTTCATTAATAACACCAAGGTCATGTGTAATGAATAATATAGAAGTACCACGCTCTCTCTTAAGCTCATTCATCAGTTTAAGTATCTGAGCCTGAATAGTAACATCAAGTGCTGTTGTAGGCTCATCTGCAATTAAGAGCTTAGGTTGGCAGGCAAGAGCCATAGCTATCATAACTCTCTGTCTCATTCCACCTGAAAGCTGATGTGGATACTGCTTTGCCACAGCCTCAGGGTTAGGAATCTTAACTGCACTAAGCATTTCCACAACCTTTGCATTAGCCTCTCTCTTCTTTTTCATTCCCTGATGAATAATAAAAGGCTCCGCAACCTGTCTTTCTATAGTAAATATAGGATTTAAGCTTGTCATTGGCTCCTGAAAAATAACTGAAATATCATTTCCTCTTATCTTCGACATGTCCTTTATAGATACTTCTGCCAAATCCTTACCATCGAATATAATCTTACCGCCTGCTATCTTACCATTGCCATCAAGAAGTTTTAGGATACTCATCGCAGACACACTCTTGCCGCTACCGCTCTCTCCCACTACTCCTAAGGTCTTACCTGCTTCAACATGGTAAGTAACACCATTTACAGCCTTAACTATACCCTTCTTGGTAGTAAAGAAGGTTTTTAAGTCCTGTAATTCAAGTAAATACTTGTTTTCTTCCACCTTTCTTACCTACCTTTCATTAGACTTTGGATCAATAGCATCTCTTAAGCCATCACCTACAAGGTTAATGCAGATACAGCATACACCAAGTAAGATAGATGGGAATACCCATCTCCACCAAAAACTCTTAATAACCACTGAATTGATACAGCCATTAAGCATATTGCCCCAGGTAGGTCTTGGAAGTGCAACACCGAAACCAAGGAATGAAAGTGATGACTCTGTAAGCATACAGGTAGCAAAATCAAGTGTTGCTGTAACTATAATAACTGAAATTACATTTGGAATTATATGCTTAAATACTATTGTAAGCTCCTTAATACCCATGGCTCTTGCCGCAGTAACAAATTCCTGCTCACGCTCTGCAAGTACCTGTGCTCTTACCAGCCTTGCAAGACTTGTCCAGGAAAGCACACCAAGGATAACCATTATCATAAATATTCTTGCCCCTTCCGGAAGCTTTCCACCTACTATGGAAGAAAGAATCATCGCAAAAGGAAGGAAAGGAATAGACGAAACCATTTCTGTAAGTCTCTGTAGCAAGAGGTCAACAGTACCTCCAAAGAAACCTGATACACCACCAATAATTACACCAATTACTACCGAAATAATAACCGATACAGCACCCATTGTCATTGTCATCCGGCCACCGTTTACAATACGGTTAAGTAAATCTCTTCCAAGTTCATCTGTACCAAGCAAATACCCCTTAAGACCAAAGGTAGTTACTTTTCCGTCTTTTGTAATTGCATAGTTCTGATATGCACCTGAGAATACTTTAGTAACATTTTTTATAGAAGGAGCACTTGCCTGACCAAAATTATTCTTACCCCAGGCAATTACAGAACCATCTTCCAGAACCGCAGTATAATGATAACGTCCACCCTGGAGTGATACTATCTTAGACTTAGTCTCAGGTACCTTATTTTCTCCATTCTTTAAGTTACCCCAAACCACTACTGAACCATCCTCTTTAAGAGCGGCCGCGGTAAAACCTGAAGCTGCTATATCTTTAACTCCGCCCTTTTTTAAATCCTCCGGAATTTTAGATACAGAGGAATCATTTGAGCCCATATAAACCACATCTCCGGCCTTTGTAAGTGCTATAAGTGCATCCGAAGTGAATGCAAGCTTTTCAATTTCTCCCTGATACTTACGTCTTATCTTTGCATCATTTAATGAAGTATTACCGAAAAGATAGGCATTTCCATTGTCCATAACTACACCGGTAATCTGATAGCCCGCTGTAAGCTGAACGATTTTTCCACCATCAATTTTAATATCAGGATTTATATCAATCTGTTTAAGTCTTTTATTACCCCAGGCAATAAGCTCATTTTTATCTGTAAGTGCAACTACATGGTCAATACCTGCTGCTACCTTAACAAACTTTTTACCCTTAACACCTTTTGGAAAATCTTTAAGGTTAATAGTAGGAAGCACCTGAGTCTTACCCCAGATATAAAGCCCACCTGTCTTACTTACACCGACAGAAAAGCTTGAACCTATTGCTATATCCTCTACTTTACCCTGGAGTCCCTTTGGAACACTCATCATATCAAGTCCCGGCTCCAGGTTAATCTGTGTACTCTCCTCATAAGAAAGATCCTGCACAAAGAAAATAGGTCCAATTATTACAAATAAGAAAATACAGACAAAAACTATGAGTCCGGTCATGAAAGCTTGTTAGACAAAAAGTTCTTGACCACAGTTCTTCCCGGCGACTGCATCTGTTCTTCTTTAAATATATCTACATCTTTTTCTTCTATGCCATTTCTTGGCATAAATAACCTCGCAAGCAAGGAGGCACGTTTTTTCTTATTATTTTCTGACATTTTCTCCTCCTTACTATTTAGCTATTCTTACACGAGGATCAACTATACCGTAACTAAGGTCTATTATTAAGTTGCCTACAAGAGAAACTACTATATAAAACATCTGAACTCCCATTGCAAGATTATAGTCAAGACCATTAAGTGCCTTAAGATAAATTTTTCCCATACCATTAAGTGCGAAAATGGACTCTGTTATAATCGAGCCTGAAAATATACCTATAAACCAGCTTATAATAAGTGTAATTATAGGAAGAAGTGCATTTCTCCAAGCATGAGAATATATTACGACTCTCTCAAGAAGACCTTTCGCCCTTGCTGTTCTTATATAATCCATACGAAGTGAATCTATCATAGCCGCTCTTACATATCTTGTCATTCCACCAAGAGAAGCAAGCGTAAGTACCATAGTAGGAAGTATCATATATTTCACTCTATCAAGAAAAAGTACCATAGGACTACCTGTAATATTAGGTGTATTCATACCTTGAAACCGGAAACCACCTAAGCTGTACTGCAAACACATAAATAATAATAAGTGCAAATATAAATACCGGCAGACTGTACCCGACAATGGTTAAGACTTGCACCGCCGTATCAAACTTTGAAAACTTCTTAACCGCACAATATATTCCTAACGGTATAGTAATACCTAAAGCAAAAAATGTTACCAGTAAGTTCAGGAAGATCGTATTTTTCATAGGTTCAGCTATAACTTTAGTAACCGGCTTCTTATAAATAAGCGAATCTCCAAAATCAAGAGTTACAACCGACTTTATCCATTTCCCATACCTTACCGGTGCCGGATCATCAAGGCCTAACTGTTTTCGCATATTCTGATAAACTTTTTCAAACTGTTCCGGCTTAAGTTTATCTCTCTGGCTGGATACCTGCATCATAGCCGGATCACCCGGAATTGCATTATACAAGGCAAAAATCAAAACCGACATGGTAAAAAACACAAATACCATGTATAGTAAACGCTTTGTAATATACTTTAGCATACTTACTACCTGCTTTCATTTTAATAATTTTACCAATTATTATATTATATTTTGCAAATAATCGGCATCTAATTTCTGCCCACTGCATATAGGACGGAACCCATCCTCAGTGCAGTAAACAGAAAACTGAATTCTAGTATACAATAATACACATTTTTTTCAAGTATTATAATAGGAAATAAGTCCGAGAAAAATAGTTTCCCGGACTTTAATCCATTACTATATACTAATCTTTTGGGACATTTATTCTTACTGTTTTATCCAGCAATAGTTAATCTGTGAGGTAATATCCCAGATTGCATCCTTGATTCCCTCATAACCCTTTAACTTATTGTTAAAGAAATCATGATACTGATTTGAATAAAGTGGAAGATCAGGAAGAAGTTCATTCCATCTCTGCTGGAAAGCTACAAATCTGTTAAGGTACTCATCCTCTTCAGAAGGATCTACAAGATTCATATTTTTGCAAGCTTTGCAAGCTCCTTATCCGCAATTCTGTTATGGTTCTGAGGATTTCCTATAGCAAATGCAAACTCAGGATTATAAACTGAAGTAAAGCCTACACCCATGTTATACATATTATAGTCGTTCTTTTTAGCCTGCTCATAATTCTGGATAAGTTCATTGAATGTAACTGTACTCTGCTTAATCTCCATACCTGCTTTCTTTACATCATCACTGTTTGCCAGCTTTGTAGCAAGAAGGTCAGATACAGGGGTGTTCTCAGATGAGCACCACTGTATTGTAAGAGGCATAAGCTTACCATTGTCAAGTTTCTTATAACGAAGTCCGCTCTTATAAGGCTTACCGTCTTTATCAAGAGTAAAGCCTGCCTTTTCAAGCTCTGCGATAGCATTGTCTACTGAAAAACTATACTGGTTAAGAGCACCTATTTCATCTTCTCTTTCCTCAACCATCCACTGTGCCAAGCCGTAATAACCATTTACAACTGAACCATGTCCGCCTGTAAATGTCTTTGCAAATTCATTTCTGTCAAGAAGGTAAGCTATAGCATGGCGAACTTCTGTATACTGGGTAGGACCTCTGTCACACACGAATACAAGCTTACCATATCCGTTACGAGGATATTCTACATAGTTATGTGTTCCTTTTTCTACAAGATCCATTCCTGAGTTAATCTCATCTGCACCACCCATATGAAGAAGGATGTCAACACCACCTGTTGCAAGTTCATCCATCTGAGTTTCCTGCTGCACATATTTGTAAATAACTGTATCAATATAAGGCTTCTGTCCTTCATAGTTACCCTTATAGTTAGGATTCTTTACAAGTGTATAGGTATTAGAAGTCTCATCATACTTATCTCTCATATAAGGGCCTGAGAAAGCATCCATGTTGAAACGGAATTCTTCAGCGGTCTTCTTAATATCTTTAGCTTTTAAATCCTTACTAAAGTAAGCACCCTTGCCATCATCTTTAATATCATAACCTTCAGGTAACCAGCCCTTCATATAAGCAGGAGGAACCGCGGCCATTGCATCCTGATAGTAGTTTGGAAGCTTTTCCTTAGCTAACGTCACAGCAAACTCATAGTCTCCTAAGAGTCTTACACCCTTAAACACCTTGGTTTTGCCTTCATTATACTCTGTAAATCCATCAAAATCAGAACCTGCTGTATTATCAGTAGCTCCGATTTCTGCAATTACCGGTGAAGAGAAATAAAGAATACGGAATACATAATCTTTAGCAGTAATAGGCTCACCATTGCTCCACTTCATATCTTCCTGAAGTTTGAATGTAGTAGTTATTGTTCCATCATCATTTTTAACATCATTCTTTTCTTTAACCGCCTGTGGATTTACTACAAACTTACCGGCCTTATCAATTTCAATTGTACTGCAACCGGTTGTAAGCTGATATACCGCATAGTCGGATGCGTTGTTTGTCCAGTATGGATAAATATCACCGTTAGACTGTGTACCGTCACCAATGATGAGCTGTCCGCCACTAACAGGTGTAGCATCTGCACTTGAGGCACTGTTTGAAGCTGTACTTGAAGTACTTGCTGAAGCACTACTTGTTGTACTTGATTTTGCAGAACTTGCACTTCCCGATGTGCTTCCGCCTTCTGTTGAGTTCCCATTACCGCCACAGGCTGTAAGCGAAACTGCCATAATACCTGCAAGAATAACACTTAAAAGCTTTTTCTTTTTCATTTTTAATTCCTCCTCTTTGTATTCACTTCGCAAAAGATTATCCCAAAGTCAAACAATTTGACTAAATGAGTACTTTTGAAAAATGATATCATCATTATATTCCAGTATAAAGACAATTGTCAAGCGTATGCGTACACTATCTAATTTTTTTCATATCTGCTATTCCAAAATCTACTATAATAAAAATAACCGGACTCTATTTTTAGAATCCGGTCATTAATACTATATTATTATTCCTGAATCCAGCAATATACCAGCTGTGAAGTTATATCCCAGATTGCATCCTTGATTCCTTCATAACCCTTTAACTTGTTGTTAAAGAAGTCATAATACTGGTTAGAGTAAAGTGGAAGGTCAGGAAGAAGTTCATTCCATCTCTGCTGGAAAGCTACAAATCTGTCAAGATACTCTTCTTCATTCTCAGAATCTACAAGGTTAAGATCTTTTGCAAGCTTAGCAAGTTCTTTATCTGATATTCTGTTCTTATTCTGTGGATTTCCAATTTCAAATGTCTGCTGTGGCTCATAAATTGCATTAAAGCCTACTCCCAGATTGTACATATTGTAGTCATTTTTCTTCTGCTGCTCATAGTTCTCGATAAGCTCATTAAATGTAACTACACTCTGTTTAATCTCCATACCAGCCTTCTTTACATCCTCGCTATTTGCAAGCTTGGTTGCAATAAGATCTGATACAGGGTTGTTCTCAGATGAGCACCACTGAATTACAAGAGGCATCAGTTTGCCATTGTCAAGCTTCTTATAACGAAGCCCGCTCTTATATGGCTTTCCGTCTTTATCAACAGTGAAGCCGGCCTTTTCAAGTTCTTCAACAGCCTTATCTACTGAGAAGTTATACTGATTGAGTTTTCCAATATCATCTTCTCTTTCCTCGACCATCCACTGTGCTGTACTATAGTAACCGTTAACTACGCTACCATGTCCACCTGTAAAGGTCTTTGCAAATTCATTTCTGTCAAGAAGATAAGCTATGGCATGACGAACTTCTGCATACTGTGTAGGTCCTCTGTCACAGATAAACTGAAGTTTTCCATATCCGTTACGTGCATAGTCTACATAATTATGTGTTCCCTTATCTACAAGATCCATACCTGAGTTAATTTCATTTGCCTCACCCATCTTTACAAGGATGTCTACGCCACCTGTTGCAAGCTCATCCATCTGAGTTTCAGTCTGAACAAATTTATAAATAATTGTATCGATATGTGGCTTAACTCCTTCATAGTTACCCTTGTAGTTAGGATTCTTTACAAGTGTATATGTATTAGAAGTCTCATCATACTTTTCCTTCATATATGGACCTGAGAAAGCAGTCATATTAAAACGGTAATCATCAGCCTGTTTCTTAATATCCTTAGCCTTTAATTCCTTAGTAAAATAAGCACCTTCACCATCATCCTTTATATCATAACCTTCAGGAAGCCATCCTTTCATATAACCTGCGCTTGCTAATGCAAGTGCATCCTGATAGTAGTTTGGAAGATAGTCTTTATTGATTGTAACAGAAAACTCATAGTCACCTAAGAGTCTTACTCCCTTAAACACTTTAGACTTTCCTGTATTATAATCAGCAAAACCTACAAATTTTATACCTTCAGAGTTATCAGTAGCTCCCATTTCTACAAGTACAGGATGGGAGAAGTAAAGTATACGGAACACATAGTCCTTAGCAGTGATAGGTTCACCATTACTCCACTTCAAATCCTCCTGAAGCTTATATGTAGTGGTTACTGAACCATCTTCATTCTTTGTATCATTCTTCTCTTTAACAACCTGTGGATCTACCACAAACTTACCATGTCTGTCAACAACTATGGTATCATAGCCTGATGTAAGCTTGTAAACACTATTATCTGAAGTGTTATTTGTCCAGTATGGATAAATATCACCATTTGACTGAGTCTGGTCACCTATAATAAGCTGTCCGCCATCAACCGGTGTTCCTTCTGCAGATGATGAGCTACTGCCTGATGCTGTACTTGCAGAGCTTACAGAACTTGTAGAAGCTGTACTTGCATTACCTGCACTTGATGCACTTCCTTCTGTTGAAGCAGAATTGCTGCCACAAGCTGTGAGCGCAACTGCCATAACACCTGCAAGAAGAGCACTTAAAAGCTGTTTCTTTTTCATTTTGTTTTAATTTCCTCCTTTTTTAATTTACGCCTGTTCATTTTTTAACCTGATTATTTGGTCGTATATTTTTAGAACAACGGTCACTATTATATGCCAGTACACAGACAACTGTCAAGCCTGGACGTTCATTTAATATATATATTTTTTCATAATTATTTGTTATATGAATTATAAATAACAATAAAAACATCTATTTCTTAGTATCTCCGTCTTAAAACTCTGGACATTGAATAGTATACCATGATTACAATCTTATGACAACTAAAGTAGCAGCTTGGCTATACTTGAAAGTTTTATCATAAAAATATAATAATAAGGAGCTCCGTCATGGAAAATACTAAAAGACAAATACCTAAATCTTTTGAAATATATAGACATTTTTAAAGAAATTTATATCAGATATTAAATATCGCTGTTCATAGCGAAACTAAAGAAACTTTAGTTATATATCAGGCTCTTTACGGAGATTTTGGCATATATGCACGACCTCTTGATATGTTCCTCAGTGAAATAGATAAAGTAAAATATCCTGACTCAAAAGAAAAATACAGATTTACCAAAATAAATCCTATTTCAGACCAGGTTACTTCCGATTATTCAAAACCTGTATCTTCTATATTAAGCAGCTCAACTTCTGTACAAAATGATACCGGCAATAACTCAGAACAAATTATTTCTTCCGGTACAGCAAAGACAGAAAATGAAGAAAATATTTTGCAACGTGCCCAGGAGCTTTTTATAGAATTTCTTGATGAAGATGATTTTATAAAAAAAAGAAATATCCTAAAAGCAATATCAGGCATTGCCACAGAATCAATGATTAACAATATGGCTGCTTCTCTCGACCTTGTTGTTACAGGAGAGATCCAGAGACAGGGACATAAGAATGATTGATGACTATATACGGGCAAGGATACATTTTGATGGAGTTAGACTGAGAAGCTAAACTAAGATACAACTATTACTTAAAAAATGAAATTTTTAACAAAGAAAGAAACTCCCATGCTAAATAATATTAGTATGGGAGCCATTTTATATCGGTTAAAACCTTATTATTCGCTAACTACAAGTCTTCCAGCTGTCTCATCTACCCTAAGTGTAGTTCCTGCTGCTATATCTTTCTTTATTATCTCTCTTGCAATCAGAGTTTCAACCTCAGACTGAATAAGTCTCTTAAGAGGTCTTGCACCATAGTTTGGATCATAACCTTTTTCAATTATATAATCCTTTGCAGCTTCACTCACCTCAAGCTTAAGATTCTTGCCACTAAGTCTGTACTTTAAGTCCTCAAGCATAAGGTCAACTATCTTACCGATATTTTCCTTTTGTAAAGGCTTATAGAATACAATCTCATCAAGCCTGTTAAGAAACTCAGGTCTGAAGCTTGCTTTAAGAAGATTATTTACGCTGTCAATTGCTTCCTTGGAAATCTCACCATTTTCCTGAATTCCTTCAAGTATATGTACAGAACCGAGGTTTGAAGTAAGTATAATAATTGTATTCTTAAAGTCAACCGTTCTTCCCTGTGAATCTGTAACACGTCCGTCATCAAGTACCTGTAAAAGTACATTGAATACATCAGGATGGGCTTTTTCTATCTCATCAAAAAGCACTACTGAGTAAGGCTTTCTTCTGACCGCCTCAGTAAGCTGACCTCCCTCCTCATAGCCTACATATCCCGGAGGCGCTCCAATCAGTCTGCTCACGGAGTATTTCTCCATGTACTCACTCATATCTATTCTTACAAGATTCTTCTCATCATCAAAAAGTGACTGTGCAAGTGCCTTTGCAAGCTCTGTCTTACCAACACCTGTAGGTCCAAGGAAAAGGAAAGAGCCAACCGGCTTGTCAGGATCTTTGATGCCTGCTCTCGAACGAAGTATTGCTTCAGATACCTTGGTTACAGCCTCATCCTGTCCTATAACCCTTTCATGAAGTATTCCTTCCATATTAAGAAGTTTTTCTCTTTCGCCCTGCATAAGCCTTGTTATAGGTATACCGGTCCATCTGCCTACAATCCTTGAGATTTCTTCTTCACCGACATGGTCTCTTAAAAGACTTGCCTTGTTCTCATTTTCTTCTGCAAGCTTTTCTTCTTTTTCAAGCTCAGCTTTAAGGTCAGGCAGCCTTCCGTATTTCAGCTCTGCTGCCTTATTAAGGTCGTACTCTCTTTCAGCCTTCTCAATAAGTGCATTTACCTCACCTATCTCCTCACGAAGCTTCTGAACCTTGCCAATGCTGTTTTTCTCATTTTCCCACTTCGCTTTCATTTCGTTAAAGTTTTCACGAAGGTCTGCCAGCTCTTTCCTTATATCCTCAAGATGAGCCTGACTCAGCTTGTCATCCTCTTTTTTAAGGGCAGCTTCTTCTATTTCAAGCTGCATTATCTTTCTGGATATATCGTCCATTTCAGCAGGCATAGAATCCATCTCGGTTCTTATAAGGGCACAGGCCTCATCTACAAGGTCAATAGCCTTGTCAGGAAGAAATCTGTCTGAAATGTATCTGTGTGAAAGGGTAGCAGCCGCTATAAGAGCAGCATCCTGAATCTTAACACCATGGAAAACTTCGTATCTTTCTTTAAGTCCTCTAAGTATGGAGATGGTATCTGCAACTGTAGGCTCATCCACCATTACAGGCTGAAATCTTCTCTCAAGAGCCGCATCCTTTTCTATATATTCCCTGTATTCGTCAAGGGTGGTCGCACCTATACAGTGAAGTTCTCCCCTCGCAAGCATAGGCTTTAAGAGGTTTCCTGCATCCATAGCCCCGTCTGTCTTTCCGGCTCCGACTATGGTATGAAGCTCATCTATAAATAAGATAATCTCGCCTTCTGACTTCTTTATTTCGTTAAGTACGGCCTTAAGCCTTTCTTCAAATTCTCCTCTGTACTTTGCTCCTGCTACAAGAGCACCCAGATCAAGGGAGAATATCTTCCTGTCTTTAAGTCCCTGTGGAACATCACCTTTTACTATTCTAAGGGCAAGTCCTTCTGCTATGGCTGTCTTACCGACACCCGGTTCACCTATAAGTACAGGGTTATTTTTTCTCTTTCTTGAAAGAATCTGGATTACATTTCTTATTTCATCATCCCTGCCTATAACCGGGTCAAGCTTATTATTCCTTGCAAGTTCAACTAAATCTTGTCCATATTTTGCAAGCACATCATAGGTATCCTCAGGGTTCTGATTAGTAACTCTCTGATTTCCCCTGACTTCCATAAGGACTTTAAGGAAATCTTTTTCATTTAAGTTAAATGTATTAAACAGCTCTTTAAGTCTCCTGTCAGGCTTAAGAAGGAGTCCCAACATAAGATGTTCTACAGATGTGTATTCATCTTTCATCTTGGTTGCCTGAGCCTCAGCTTCATTAAGTGCTGTATTTGTTTCACTTGAAATGTAAATCTCTCCATTTACATCTCCTGTGACCTTAGGTAAACCATCAACTATATGTCTGGTCTCTGCAATCAGGTTAGGGAGTGACTTACCCATCTTAGTAATAAGTCCGCCTATAAGTCCCGATTCTTGTGTAAGTAATGCGTATAATACGTGTGACTCTTCTATATAAGGATTGCTATGCTCCCCTGCAAGTGTTCTTGCCGCTTCAAGAGTCTCCACAGATTTTGCTGTAAGTTTTGAAGTATTCATATTGCCTCCTTATGCTACATACACACCACTCTCAAGATATTCCTTGTAAGAGGTGTGAATCATTTTTTCTATTAGTTCTTCATCTTCAAGATGTTCAAAATAAAACTTAATGCATTTGTCAAGTACTTTGATATACTCTCCTATGGCTACGGCTATATCATTTTCTGTAAGTTCATTTTCATCAGATACCTTTAAGAAGCCTCTTATATACTTTGCATTTTCAAAATCCGATGGAACTCCCTCAGGATGAACTTCACTCAGACAGTCATTTTCCATACGTATCCATCTTGTAAAAAAATTCTCAACAGCATCGGTAAAATTCCTGCTACTTGTTCTAAATGAAACCTTAAGCCTTCCCACTATGTCCTTTGGCTCCCTAAAAAGCTCAATCGTATAATTTATCATAGGACGGTATTTATATCTTATCGGGCTTCTTAAGGCAAACATGGAATCAGACGATCTGTCAAGTATCTGGTAACAGCTCTCTGATAGAATATTCTCAAGCTCCATAAATATATCTCTCATTCTCATTTCCGGAGTTACAAAATTTACATTTTCTGCCAGTATCTGGTTAATAAGATTGGAGCGGTTGGTATTTCTCTCGTAAGCCAGCCTGTCTATAGCTTCAACCACATCATCCATAAGCACCAGACTATATACACTCTTTTTCAAATCATCATCTCCTATCTAAGCTATGCACAGATATAAGTTCATCACTTTTTTCAGTTTCATTTCTTATATCTGAAAAAGATAATAACACTATTTAAATAATTTGTCAAGTGTTTTATATAAATTAATTTTACAAATTATTATTTTGTCTTATTTTTTGTAGATACACCTGCAACAAAAACGGAGCAGCCTAAGCTACTCCGCTAAAATATACTTTTTTTACAAATCATTACAGTTAAAATTAACTATAATGAAATTTTATTTGGATATATCCTTAATATAGTCCACCTTCTTAGGTGTAATTGTTTTAGCCTTCTCAATAGCAGCCACAAGTACATCTCTGATTGGAATTGTCATGCTTACATTGGTTGCACCACTGAAATCATAACCGTCTCCGCCATAAAAGACAAAGTCATTGGTTACAACTCTGTAAGTCTTTTCATCTTCAAGAGGTGTACCGTCTGAAAGTGTAATCTTGGTTATCTTGCTTCCATAAGGCCTGGTTCCGTCATATTCAACTATAAGCCCACTAAAAGCACCGTCAGTTGTACTAGGCATATCAATACCATGGTCAATAGCCTTCTTTATATCCTTACCCTTTAAGTCCATAGTTGTAAGATAGTTGTCAAACGGCATAATTTCATATAAATCACCCATTGTAATCTTACCTTTTTCAAGAGTACGTCTTAAACCGCCACCATTCTGGATAGCAATCTGAGCCTTAGCATCTTCAGCCATAACCTCACAAGCCCATCTTCCAAGGAGGGTGACTGAGCCCTTATCTTTTCTGTCATGTGTAAATGCTTCTGCAGCCTCACCTAATACTTTGTTCTTCTCTCCTGCTATTTCTGCCTGAAGCCTGTTATAGAAATCATCAGCCTCTGCACTTTAATTATCTTATCCTTTATGGTGTTTGCATCATAAAGCTCTGTAGCGATATCTTTTACCTTATATGTAGTCTTTTTAACAATTTTATATTTAGACTTCTTAACAGCTTTCTTTTTATCAGCCTTTGTCTTAACTTTTACTTTTACCTTCTTAGATGTAACCTTCTTGTCTACATCTAAAGTAACATGACCTACCGCACGACCATAGCAATAAGCCTGAAGAACAGGTACATTGTTTACCTTACCACTTACACTTCTGTGTGAATGTGCAGAAAGTACCAAATCAAGCCCCTTTACTTCGTTTGCAAGCCTGGTTGCATTACCTGTAATTTCCTTTGTATCAAAATTCTGGTCTGAGTCGATATGGGTAAGAGCTATAATAACATCAGGCTTTCCTTCCTTAGCCTTACCATCTTTGAGAAATTTTACCCACTCATTTGCTGCAACAACAGGATCTCTGAATTCAAAATTCTCTACATACTCAGCCTTAGCAAGAGAAGGAGTGTCTGGATGTGCAAGACCGATTATACCTATTTTTATACCTGCTTTTTTAACTATCATATAAGGATTAGCCCAGGATACAGGTTTATTGGTCTTTCTGTCATAAATATTGGAGGCAAGATATTTAAAGTTTCCATCCTTTGCCCAGCCTTTAATTTTCTCATAACCCCAGTCAAACTCGTGGTTTCCAACTGCTGATGCCATAGTATTCATACCCTTCATCATAGCAGTTACTGGCTTACCGAAAGTAAGGTTTGAGTCGGCAGTACCCTGGTAGTTATCTCCACCTGAAAGCACTATTGTATTTGGGTGCGTAGCCTTAAATTCATTTACATAACCTACCATCTTAGCCATACCCATATTACGCTTCTTGCCGGTTACTTCTTCTGTAATATTGCCATGGAAATCGTTAAAATAAAGAATATGGATATCTTCTTTATCTTTAAGTGCAGCTTTTACGCCAAGTTCAGCTAACTTATCTTCTGAAAGAATTCCGCTCTTTACAAGATATTCACCAAATTTAGTCTTAGTACCATCTCCAAGTTCAGCATTTAAACTGTTTAAGATAATCGTTGCTGCCTCAGCTCTTGTAACAGTATCATCTATATAATCACTTTCATCTACAAGTCCCTGCTTTACAGCCAGATTGTCAGTATCAGTATAAGCCGTACCATAATTAAGTACTTTAAGTACCATTTCCAGGAGTTTTCTCTCGGTTATGGCTTCCTTCTCATAGAATTTGTCTGCCTTCTGGACAAATCCTAAATCACAAGCCAAGCCGAGATATCCCTTATAATCATCAGAAGCATCAGTAAACGGATTAAGCTTGACATAATCCTCTTTGGTATTTACATCCTCTTTATAGCCAAGAGCACCTAATACCATAGCTACAGCCTCTCCCTTTGTAAGCTTGCCATCCTCTGTAGTTTTCACAGCATCTGTAAATAATTTTGCTTCTCTAAGCTTTAATTCCTGCTTAGATGCATTTGCAGCCCATACAGAAGCTGTGCCCGTACAGACTAAAGCTCCCGCAAGTGCAATTGATAAGACTTTTTTCATTCTCATAGTAAACCCTCCTATAAATATTTTTTATTCTAACCCAATTATTCCAAACAATTATATCATTTTATGAATAATTTAGTTTAAATTTTACCTGTTATTCAAAATATTTTTCAATACACATAGTCTTAATTTGGTAAATTTTTTTATTATTATTTTATAAATACTATTAATTATATACAAAAAAAGCACAATATGCACTTGAGTTTATTTTTTTGTACTCTGATATCTTATAATAGTTAATAAAAACTGATAAAAGGATTATATATGAAGAAATTTTATACTTTTACTAATTACTATGATTACCATAACTTTTTGCTATGTTTATTGGTTTATCCATAAAAATTTATGCAGATGATCTTTCCTCCGACAAAGATATAAGAAATCATTATGCCGAGGCTATGGAAGATACTGATTATATCATTTTCAAGGCAAATGTCCTTGAAATAGAATATGATGATACTGCTGAAAAAAGAGATGTTTCTTTAGAAGCCGATATAAGATATCAGCATCTTAAAATAGAAATATTAGATGGAAGTCACAAGGGTGAAACCATGACTATAAGGCATACCATAGAAAGAATAATGCCCGGATATTATATCTTTAAGGTTGGTGATAAACTTCTAGTAAGAGCCACAGAAGATAACGGTAAGATAGAAACCGTAAAAATACAGGAAAAAGTCAGGGATACTCAGGTTTATCTGATAGTGGGTCTGTTTGTAGCCCTGCTTTTAATTATAGGTGGAATAAAGGGGCTAAAAACTCTGGTTTCACTTGTTATAGCGGTAACAATGATATTCTTTGGCTACATACCTCTAATAATAAAAGGTGTGAATCCTATCCTTGCTTCGCTTGGTATTTCCATACCTGTGGTTATAATAACTCTTATTATTATAAGCGGAAAGAATATTAAAACTCTTGTTGCTATAATCGGAACTTCACTTGGAGTAATAATCTCAGGTATTTTGGCCTTTATCTTTGGAAATTTGGCGCATCTTACAGGGCTGGCAGATGATAGTTCCATAAGCCTTGCCTACATACCACAGTTTAGGAACCTTGATTATAAGGGAATACTTTTCGGAACTATACTGATAGGCGCGATAGGTGCAATCATGGATGTGGCTATATCAATAGCTTCCGCACTTTACGAAATAAATGACCTTGATAAGAATATAAGCAAAAAAAATATGATAATTTCGGGCATGAATATAGGGAAAGATATGATGGGTTCCATGTCAAACACTCTGATTCTAGCTTATGTAGGCACTACACTGCATTTGATTATTTTATTTATAGTTTACAGGATTAGATTTACAGAAATCATCAATCTGGATTCTATCGCAACAGAGATAATCAGGGCTATGGCAGGCAGTATAGGACTGATTATAACCATTCCTGTCACTGTAGTGATAGGAACTGCCATATATAAGAAAATGAAGGTCTAGTATAGAATAAAAATGAGGCTTAAAAGAAACAAACTTTAATTTCTTCTAAGCCTCTAAGCTTTATTCTTCTTCTGCCTCCGCAAGATGCATTCTGTTAATTGATTCCATTATATGATCATGTGCATATTCTTCTGCTTTTTTAGCATTTTTATTTCTTATTGCTTCTACTATTCTCTTATGTTCTAATATAGAGTGTTTAGCCCTTTTTTCCTCTGAAAGATTTACCTTCCTTACCTTTTGTGCATAATGATGATAGTCAACCAGGAGCTTTGAAAGTATCCGACTTCCACAAGCATGATACAAAAGTTTGTGGAACTTATTATCTAACTCAACTACCTGTTCGAAATGCCCTTTCCTGGCATGGAATTCAGCCAGAAACACTGACTCTTCCATTTCCTCAAGCTGTTCCTCAGTTATGTGCTCACAGGCCCAGGCTGCGCAAAGCCCTTCAAGATAAGACCTTATCATAAATATATCATTGACATCCTTATCTGAAATCCCTGTTACATAGGCCCCTTTATTAGGTATAATAGTAACCAGTCCTTCTAGCTCAAGCTGTCTTAATGCCTCCCTTACAGGAGTTCTGCTCACACCTAACTCTTTTCCTATAACTACTTCCTTAAGTTCTTCCATGTCCTTATATTTGCCAAGGAGAATATCCTCTCTAAGCTTTCCAAAAACTCTTCCCCTCAAAGAATAATTATCCGCAAGCTCATATGAATTGTCTATATTATCCATTTTAAATTCAAAGCCTCCATGTGCTACAATCATACATTTTTAATACTTGTATCATTGTATACAATGTGGCATTTTATGTCAATAGCCAGCAGACAAATCAGTTTCTGTCATCGTCCGTCTGCAAGGACAAACGCGAAAGTTTTATCTTCCGAACAATCCAATTATCTGACTAATAAGGGTGGAAAGGGATGACTTTGATTCTTCAATTTTCATTTTTCTTATTCTCTCTTGTTTATCACTAAATATTATATCATCCCTCAACCTATGTACATCAAATAGTCAGGTCGTCAAGAGAAAAACCAATAACTTTGGAGAGTTCAGAGAGCTTCATCTCTACCTGATAGCCAATTTTCCCAGCACTGAAGATGATTACATCTCTTTCCACTACACTTTTATCAATAAAAGTTTTAAATTGCTTCTTCATTCCTATAGGAGAACAGCCACCATGCACATAGCCTGTAAGCGGTAAAAGTTCCTTTGATTTAAGCATTTCAACACTTTTCTCCCCTGCTGCCTTAGCAGCCTTTTTAAGATCAAGTTCCTCCTCAACCGGAATTACAAATACATAGTTCGTCCCTGATTTAGATGTGGTTACAAGGGTTTTAAATACATCAGCAGGGTTTTGTCCCAAAAGCTTTGCTACCTCACCCCCATTAGTGGTTGGCGTATCTACGTAGCAATGACTTGTATATTCGACCTTCTTGCTATCCAAAACTCTCATTACATTTGTTTTTTCTTCGTGTTTTGACATTTTTCATCCTTTTGGTTAAATGATATCCTTCAGTCAGGCTTTACTTAGTTAAGTTTTCGCTCCATTCTGCTTCCTTAAAGCCCACAAGTACAGTTTTCCCCTTAACAACAATAGGACGTTTTACAAGCATTCCATTTGTGGCAAGAAGTTTAAGCTGTTCTTCTTCACTCATTGACGGCAGTTTATCTTTAAGCTGCATTTCCTTGTACAACATTCCACTTGTATTAAAGAACTTTTTAAGAGGAAGTCCACTTTTAGCAAACCATTCTTTTAACTCATCATAAGACGGATTTTCTTCCACTATATGACGGGCAGTATATTTTACTCCCTTTTCATCCAGCCACTTCTTGGCTTTAATACAGGTAGAGCATTTTTGGATAGTATATAAATAACATTTTTTCACCTTCCTATGTAATTATTATTTATACAATTTTTACATTTTATGCAGTAAGCAGCTCTGTTATAGCTCCCTTTACATATTGACTGTTGCAGATAGAACATACTTCTCCCAAAACAAAAGTATGTCCATTTTTCTCCAGCTTTTTAACACTTTCAAAAATTTCACCCTTTACATCATTATAAATCTGCGCCTTATTCAACAGGTTAAATATCTTGTTTTTCCAAGATTTCATTTGAATTATAAACCGAAGCTGCCTTTATTTTTAACAATAATATCATCTTCAAGCGATATGTAAGGAAGACTGATAATCAAGACATTTCTATCAGTATCATAGTTTGTTTTGATAGGTTCTATTGTCTTATCTCCCGATTCAATATGCAAAAATTCAAATTCCCTTATTCCATAAAAAAATGTAAATTGTATTTTTCTCTCACTTATACCATCTGATATAATACCATCTGGTTTTTGAAATAGTAAAGATATACTCTTTTTTTATCTATGCTGTCATTATCTACCAACTCATTCTTAAATTTTGTATATCTCCAATCTGTCTTATCAAATTCAGATAATTCAGTATTATCCTCAGCAAGGGTAAATTCACCACAAGCTCCTGTAAATACGTACAGATCCATTTTCTCCGGATTATTTATCTCATTGCCGTTACGTCTTGCATCAAGAGGTAAGATAGTACCCTAATTTTGCAAAAAAACTCCTATGTTATCTATATCTCTATAAATTTCAATTTCTCTTCCTCCTTTATATTTTACCCCTGTAAATATATCCACCCACTCTCCTTCGATGTAAATACATTTTTGATTTTTGCCATACAACTGCTAACTTCATTTTTTTCTGTAATAGGGCATACCAGTAAATTTTTCTCCGAAATAATATTCATTTCTATATTTATAAGCTACAAATTTTTTTCAGAATCATAATAATACAAAGGCAGAATTAAAGGGATACCCTCTCTATTTGCTCTCAGGTTCATTGTATATAAATAAGGTATGAGCTGTTGCCTAAGTCTCAAATATCTTTTTACAACCTTTTCAGTAATAGGATTATAATTCCAAGGTTCTTTGCCTAAAAATTCGTTAGATGTACTATGTAATCGCATTATAGGCGAAAATACACCAAACTGTACCCAACGTGTAAATAACTCATCATCTCTTACTCCATTCATATGCCCACCTATATCATGGCTCCACCAGCCATATCCTATATTAGACGCTGTCGAAGTGAAATATGGCTGAAAATCAAGACTTTCCCAGCTTATTACAGTATCACCTGAAAATCCTACCGGATATCTATGACTTCCCGGGCCTGCATATCTTGAAAGTATGAGTCCTCTTTTACCATTCTTTTTTGCATCTATATAATGAAAATGGTTTAACAGCCACAATGGGTCTAATCCTTTTACACCGGAATTACTTCCCTGCTGCCAGTCTAACCACCAAAAATCCACCCCATCAGCTTCAAGTTTATGATGAACATACTTAAAATACCCTTCTCTGAATTTAGAATCTGCTATATCAAACAGTATGGGGTCTTCGTTTTTAACATCAATGCCCATAAACTCTGCAAACTCAGGATAGACATCCTCAAATGCCCTGATTCCATCTGCCGGATGTACATTTAGTGTTATCTTATAATTATTTTCATGTAGCTCCTCTAAAAATTCTTTCGGATCATCAAATAATTCTCTATTCCAGGTATAACCCGTCCAGCCAGTGCCATACTTAGCATCTACTTCCGTTATATGCCAGTCCATATCCAATACAGCCACATTAAATGGAATATTTTCAGCATTAAACCTATCTATTAGCGCTTTATAGCTTTCTCCGGTATATTTATAATATCTACTCCACCAATTACCCAGAGCATATCTAGGCAGAAGTGGTACACTGCCACTTAAACGATAAAAGTCCTTTACTGCTGCAAGATAATCTGTGCCATATCCAAAAAAGTAAATATCCTTAGCCTCTTCATCATCCCTGTGTTCAAAACCTTTATCAGTCAGAAGCATTGAACTGCTATCATCAAGCACAGACCATAAATTCCAAGAAATTATTCCATCTCCAAGAGGAATCTCTCCATTTACTCCATCCAGAGTCCTTGCTGTACCCTTCAGACTCTCATTTGCGTCTCCATAATGCCATATCCCTGAAGTTGTAAGTGCATTTCCTGCTATATTTATCTTCAGTCCTTCTTTGCTAAAAGGTCTTTCATCATAATTTAATCTAAGATATTTCGTTATTATAGTCAGATTTTTCTCTGAAGATTCAACTCTAAACTCAAACTCATCAAACTTTCTATTTAATACTGTTTGAGTTGCTGCATCCGTAAATATATTTTTTTTACTATACTCCAACCGTATCAGCCTATCCGTCAACAGACTTATACGATAGCCTTCACCTTGAATAATCATACTCTTATCAGTTTTTATATTTTCCATTCTAATTCTCCTTATCCTTTAATACCTGAGGTAGCAATTGATGCCTGAACCTGCTCCTGCGCTACTACATATAATATAATTCCAGGCAATATTACAACCGTCAATGCCGCAAATAACCTTGTATAATTATAAGAAAATGCCTCTGTAAAGAACTGTAGTGCCAGAGGCAAGGTTCTTGTCAGGTCTGACGACGTTAAAATTGAAGCATAAAAATATTCATTCCAGTTTCCTAAAAACATCAGTATTCCTGCTGTAGCCAGCCCACCTTTAGCCAAAGGAAGGTTAATCTTAAAAAATACAGTAAAAAAATTTGCTCCTTCTATGACTGCAGCTTCATCCAGAGATTTAGGAACAGACATAAATGCCGGTTTTAAAATAAATATGGATATTGCAAGCCCCATAGACATATAAACCAAAGCTACACCCCAAATATTATCATACAAATTAAGCTTAGTTACCAGTGAAAACAACGGTTGTGCCTTAGACTGTGCTGGAACAAGAAGTGTTATTGTATACAATATGAAAATTAGATTTTTCCCGGGAAATTCATATTTTGCAAGTACATAGCTTCCCATAGCAAAGAAAACAAGTGCTATTACAGTTGAGCTTACCGAAATTAAAGTTGAATTCACAAAATATCTAAAAAAATTATATTTTTGAAAATATATAAGCAAATGCATCAAAACTTATACTCGTAGGAAGCGAAAATGGACTCGAAAGTATCTGGGCATTTGTTTTGAAGGCTGACATAACTACCCATATTATTGGGAATATCGAAATTATTATCGTAAACAGTAATAACGCATAAATAAATGTTTTAGAGAGAAGCTTCTTTATATTTTCTATCATCATTTTCCCTCCCTAATATACCCTTTCATTCATTCTGAACAACTTATTTATTATCCATAATACCAAAAGTCCCAGTATGAACATTATCACTCCATTTGCATTGGCATAACCATATTTTAGATCAAGTACAGACTTTACAAGTATTATAGGAAGATTCATTGTATCATCTCCCGGTCCACCTGCTGTAGTAAGGGCAATTTGTTCATACATTGCAACTCTTGCTGTAACTGATGCAATTATAGAGGTTCCTATAGCATTTCGGCATAATGGAAGCTGTATGTGCTTTACAATCTGAATATTTGAAGCTCCATCAACTCTTGATGCTTCAAAAAGCTCAGACGGAATTGCAAATAAGTCATTTAAAACTATAAGTGTTACAATTACTGCATAAAATAACCATGTAAGAGTTACGGCTATAAATGCATATGGTGATTTATAGAACCATTGTATATGAAAATCCGGATTAAATTTTCTTACAAGATTGTTTATCATACCCATGTCATCATTAAATATAAATCTATATATCATAGCCCAGGCGGCTGCACTTATTACATTTGGTATCATAAATACTGCTCTTGTAAATTTCCAGCCAAATGGCTTTTTAAATATCGCAAATGCTACAATCACTCCAAAACCAACATGAAAAATTGTAGCAATAATAGCCCATATTAAAAGATTTTTCAACGAACCTTTAAAGGCATCATTATTAAATAGCCTGATATAGTTTTCTAAACCGATAAACTTAGGTTTGTTAAATCCATCCCATTTTGTAAATGAGGTATATATCACAGTAAATATCGGCTGTATATAAAACGTTGCAAAAATTATAAATGATGGGAGCAAAAAAAGATATATCCATTTATAATTTTTTCGTTCAAGTTTACTTATATGCGGTTTAGTAATCTTCATTTTTGTCTCCTGTCAAACTTACTGTATAAAAAATTTAAGCTCCCAGGAGCAAATGCTAAAGGGAGCATAAATTTATACCTTTAATTACTGTTTTGCCTCCTCAGCCTTCTTTGTAAGCTCTGCACAGAATTCTTCCGGAGTAAGCGTATTGTCTATTAATTTTGGGAGAAGTTTTCCAAATTCCGTCTCAGATATTGATGCAGGGAAAATATCTCCGGTTGTTGCTACATATTTTGTGTTTTCATTCATACTCTGATCAAGCTGATAAAGTATACGATTTTCTTTAAGTTTATTAAGAAAATCTTCACTATGCTTGATATTAGGTGTGTTTCCACCTTCTGCAAGAATAAATGCTTCCATTTCTTCCTTAGAACATCTGAATGTTAAAAATGCCTTTGCAGCTTCTTTCTGCTCATCACTTGCTGCATTAGATATCCAGAACTCACCATAGCCCCTTGGATTAGCCAATGCCACATTACCCGGATAAATTGTAGTCTTTACATTTTTGCCATCAAAGCCATTACTCCATTTATCCTTTGCATCCTCGTTAAACTCTGAAGCCATCCATGAACCGTTACAGATAACCGCAGCATTATTACTCATAAATGCATTGGCAGCATCTGCATAAGCTGCTCCAACAGTATTGCTTGATGCATATTTTTGTAAGAACTCTTTTAGTTTGGTTACTGCATTTATCATAATAGGATTGTTATAATCCCATACTTTATCAGCAGTATTATTATTTATAAATTCTGCTCCACCCTCCTCATTTGCTATAATTGCAGCCAACATAAGGGCAGATGTCCAGGCATTTTCAGCAGTCATAAAAGCCATCTTATTTTCACCGAGGCTCTTCATAAACTCATCTATACTCATGTCCCTTATATCTTTTTCAGGCTTATAAAGAGCTTCATTATAATACAGTCCAATAGGTCTTATAACAGTAAGTGGTACACAAATAAGTTTACCATCTACCGTACAGAACTCTCTAGATTCTTTTATCCATTGTGCTGATATCTCAGGGTTTTGGTTTGCATATTCAGTAAGATCATATGCCATATCATTCTCAAGAATAGCCTGTTTAAACCACTGTGTATCTATACCACCGGAGCCCGGAGCATGTATGATTGTTGGTAATTTATTCTGAGCTGCAAGCTGTTTGATCTTCTCAGCATAAGAATCCTGAACTACTTCTTCTACAGTTATCTTATACTTTCCTTCATATTTTTTATTAAACCTTTCTATTTGAGGCAAAAAGAAAACCGCCCCAACATTCTCACCTGCCAGAAAGGTAGGAAGTTTCAGTTCAACCACCTCCTGTGTCGCAGCTCCATCAGAAGCCTTTTGTCCAGACTCTGCACTCTTAGGTTTGCCACTATTACTACCTCCACAGGCAATTAGTGAGAAGGCAGTTACCATTGCCATTCCAAGTGCCATAATTTTTTTAAGTTTCATATCTCTCCTCCTTAAAATATATTTGCTGAATCACTTTATTTAATGATTCTGTTTTAAAATTTCTTTACTTTTAAGAATAGTATCTATTCACCATTAATAAGGCTGTGTTCAATGTACACCGTACCGGGATTCTTACCATTTTTAATTATATCCATAAGTAATCTCATACCTTCATATCCTTTTTTTATGATATTCTGATCTATAGTTGGTATCTTAGGGTTTTTATATAGTTTAATAATTGTATACCGTCAAAACCTGTAACAAAAAGTCTTCTCCTGCTATATATCCCAATTCTTCTATACATCTTACTGTAGCTATTGCCATAAGATCACTCATACATATAAAAGTTCTTCCTCTACTCTTTCCGTATTTTCCTATATATTCCCGAACAGTAGTATAAGCTAACTCTTCGTCATACTTGCAGTCTAATATATCAATATTATCATTTGATATAGATTTTTTTCTTTTACTGCTGTCTTAAACCCTTTATACCGGTCTATAGTAACTTCTGCCTCATCCTTTCCTTTTACCAGAACCAGGTTTTTATATCCCTTTTCTATAGCATATAAAGTTATTTCTTTGAACGCTTTTACGTCATCCGTAAGCACAGATGCCGCCATATTCCCTTCAAGCCTAATATCTATACCAACACAAGGTATCTCATTATTTTTGACTTCTTCAATATATTTGTCTCCCAACTTAAGACCTGTTAAAATTACTCCCGACAAACTGTATTGCTCACAAAAATCTTTTAGGCTTAATTGTCTTTGAATTTCTGATGAAATTCCATACATTGCTATCATCATATCTTTTCCTTGAATATATGAATTCAAGCCTTTCAGCACATTTCCTGTAAACTCATCCATAGGACTGTTGGAACCAAGTCCTGATATTAGTATTGCAACATTTTCTTTTTTCTTTAACGAAAGATTTCTTGCGCTCTGGCTAGGTCTATAACCTAGCTTAGATGCCATATCCATTATCCGCTTTCTTGTATCTTCATTAACATCGTCATAACCATTCAAGGCTCTAGACACTGTGCTGACAGAGACCCCTGCCTCTTTTGCTACATCTCTGATAGATATCAACACTAATCACTCCTACTTTATTTTTCAAAAAAACGTTTTTTTGTAAATTTATAATACAATATTTTTTTATATTATGGTCAATATTTTTTTATTATACATCATATTTTTTTGGATATTTTTGCCATTTTTTTAATTCATATTTTTTTAGTGAAAATGCATAAAAGTTTTTTTAGTAGTTTCACTGAGACCGAACATCCATTCAAAGCTATGATATCACCAAAAACCCCTTATAAAAAAACGTGTGCTTGCACACACTTCGTGCGCGAACTGTGCCACAGGGCAAACTTCCCTACCGCGAGCTGCGCATCCCTCGTAGAGATTTTTAATTTAATAGGAAATTTCGAAGAAATTTCCTATTAAATTAAAAAAAGGCAAGTGATACAACACCCGCCTTTTTATCTTTATTATTTATTTTCTTTACTAAGTTATTGAATTTTTTTGTATCTATACACTTAAAAAGCATCATAAACCGCTTTGTAGACTATATTGTTTTTCATCGGTACGCAGTCCAATACATAATTCCACCAAAAATACCCGCCTACGTAGTTTTTTGTATATTTCGGCATTGAATAGTATTGGTTAAACATCTTTATCTTACTCTTATCTGTTGCAGTTTTGGCAGTATTCCCGCACTCTCCTATACCTATCTTTGATTTTGGAAAAAGCTTTCCGAATTTATTAAATACATTTTTCCAATCCGGCTCATAACCTTCGTTATCATCCTCATAGTAGCTTATAAAAGCATAATCCAGATTCTTCCTTAATTTTTTTGGTACATATGTCTTTATCCATTTCATCATATCTCTTTGATAATCCGGGTTTTCATAGTAAAAGGTTACTGCCGTCTTCCCACCTTTAGCCTTAATTACATCATATACCGCCATAATCTTGTCTGCAACCAGGGAATTGTCCTGCTTTATCCATTCTTCACCGTTTACTTCATTTCCTATTTCCCAAATATCCACATATTTACCGAGATATTTATATGAATCCTTAAATCGTTTTTTATAACTGTCAACATCTTCATACAGGTTCATTTCATAGGAATCTACAGGCTCAGCCATAACATTGGCCACCTTGTGTATTTCCCTGAATATTTTAACATATTCCTTCGGTTCAGTATCCTTTGACATTACAATCCTTGCAGTAGGCCTTGTTTTTAGCTTTTTCAGAGATGAAACAACTTCTTTAAGCGAAACTCTCTCATACCAGCTATCGTCTATAGTTAAACCGTATATTTTATCATTTGACTGAGCATAAGCAACTACATTAAATGATGAAATTGCAAAAATTACAAAGACTGTTAAGATAAATTTTAATCTCATTTCCTGTCCTCCCGTTAAAGTACATATAAATTTCGAGTTTTCTGCCCGGGATGCTCTGTTTTTGACACCCACTTCTTTTTTACCACATTTTATAAAGTTATTCAATCATTTCTCAACCTAATGATACAGTGTCAAAATATAAAAAGGGATATTTTGCTTTTACGCTGAAGATTATACAACTCCTATGAAGGGTATACGAATGGATTATGGACATTAATAAAAGATATATATCATAATTGAACGTTCAAAAATTTTACAATCTCCTCTTCGTTCCCTCTGACATTGATTTTTCTGTGTCCATTCTGTGACATAAGGTAAGCCGTATTGCAGGTTTTAAATAACAATTCCAAATCATGTGTAATAAGAATAACCGGAGTTGTCTTTGTTCTTTCCTCTATAATAGATGAAACCTGTGACATCCTTTTATAATCAAGTCCTGCAGTCGGTTCATCCAAGATTATAAGTTTTGATTCTTTCAACATGGAGATGAGGAGTGCCAGCCTCTGCTTTTCTCCGCCTGACAGGTCATGGGGATTCATTGTTCTTTTATCCCATAATTCAAGATGAATTAAGTATTTTTTTACCTTATCCAAATATTCTCTGTCTGCTTCTTTTTCCCTCGGTATCAATTCTTTTTCAACTGTCTCATAAAAGAACATATTTCTGCAGTTCTGTAAGCTAGCAGCTGTATATCTGAGTCTTTCCCTGTCTGATATCGCGTAAGATACTTCACCTCTTTTAATAGGCAAAAGCCCCATCAGCTCTTTGGCCATAGTGGTTTTACCGATTCCATTCTCACCTATTACCGCCATACACTCTCCTCCGGCTAAGGAGAATTCCGCTAAATCATTAAGTTTATAGCTTTTATTCTTAACCGACAGGTCATTTACCCTTACAAGGACTTCTTCACCTGCTTCGGCTGCTTCACTTGTAAGTTCCGAATAGTCAAAGCACCTGAGCATGTTCTCTTTTCGAATACTCTCATTCAAATCTTCAGGTAAAAATATATTTTCAAGATGTCCTGCTTTAAGAAGAATAAGCCTGTCAATTATATCTTTCAGGTAGAATAGCCTGTGTTCAGCTATAATAATGGTTTTACCCTGTTCTTTAAGTTTCTTCAATACGCTTCTCATATCTTCGATTGAAGTAAAATCTAAATTTGCAGTCGGCTCATCAAGTATGATTATATCACTGTCATACACCAAGGTTGAAGCAATAGCCACCTTTTGTTTTTGTCCTCCGGAAAGCTCTCTTAATTTTTTCCCTTTAAGCGATACTATATCAAGCTGTTCCATGGCAGAATTCACCCGCTCAAGCAAAGCAGAACGCTCTAATCCCGTATTTTCACCAACCAACGCTATTTCATTTTCAACTTCATTTGAGAAAAATTGGTCATCAGGATTTTGAAATACATTACCGATATATTTTGCAAGTTCTCCCACTTTATATTCCCCTGTCGATTTGCCTAAGATTTTTATTTCTCCTGTCAGCTTCCCCTCGTAAACTTGCGGAATCAAACCATTAAGCAACCTGATTAATGTAGTTTTTCCCGAGCCCGAAAGACCTGCTATAACTACTGCCTCTCCCTTTTCAACAGTAAAATTCACATTCTCTAAAATAATTTTATCAGCATAAGAGAATTTATTTATACTTATTTCTACAACTTTTCCCATACCGTTATCCCTATAAACCCCATTCCTGCGATAATAGCTGCATAATCACGCCATGTTAACGATAGGTCAACATACGAAGTTTTCTCACAATCAAATTCAATTCCTTTTGTTATCAGCGAACAGGTTAAAATATTAGCTGTGTCAAATGCTTTGTAAATCAAAGGTACCAGATACATTTCAAAGCTTTGCAGCGGTTTGAGTGTATTGAAAGAAATATTTCTAACCTTTAACCCTTCCTTGATTTCCTTTAGATAATTTCTGTATTCAGGTATGAATCGAATAAATATTGACACTCCCACACAGAGATTGTTCGGAAGTTTAAGTTTTCTCAGTGAGGCTATGATTTCCGAAGTATTAAATTCCGTTATAATACCTGCTAAAATCCACAGAGGAAACAGTTTAAGCACAATGAGAGCCATTGTATAAACAGAACCTATCCAACCACTTAATGTCAAAAAATTCATTATCCTGATTAGCGCAAACAATAACATATATGTAGCAATAAAAGAAAACGTTTTCTTTTTGTTTACAAAAAAAAGTAATATAAAACTGAATAAAGTCATAACCCAATATACAAGCATCTCACTAAAAAAATAAGATGCTTGTATATATAATCATAAGAACTCCTATTGTTATTGGTTTTAAGAACAGGCGATTTTCAAAATTCATTATGATAAAATGCTCCTTTTATCACCGGTTTTATCAAAAAATTTTTTATAAATATATTTTCCGAATAATGTTCCCAGTACGGCTGCAATAATTTCTATACTTAATATCACCGCCATTTTCATAGGATTAAAAAAGGTATCTTTTACGCTCTGAGCTGCCTCAAGTGTAAATAGATTAGGAAAAGTTTTTACCAACCCTTCTACACCCAAAACCAGGATGAAAAAAAATCCATGCAATGAATATATCAGTTGGGATATAACATAAGAAAGACTCAGCCTTCCCATATTTATGTAGTTATCCGCCTTACCTACAAGGAACTCTCCTACAATTCCCGACACAGCCATTATAGGAAGCATTGGAACAAACCCCATAATGGAATAAATTATTCCTGACAGAAAATAGTATATAAATATTGCACCTCTTTTAGGAATCTTATTACACATAACAAAATAAACAGGAGCGCATAAGAAGCTTCCTATAGAAACATGAACGAAAACTCCGTAAGCACCAAATAACTGTGTAGCCATTCCCGAAGCCATACTAATAACAAAACCAACTACTCCAAGCAGACTGACAATAATAAAATCTTTAAGTTTTAACTTCATTTGTTTTACCTCTCCTTCACTTATTAATAAAAAAACATGTTAGCCCTGTCTAACTGAAAAGTCAAGGGAATTTTCTCTTGACTTTTCAGGCATTTTTTTATAAAGTTAAACCGAATATAAAGTTAGCAACGTCTAACCCGCATTGTCACTGAATTTAATCACAATGTATTTGAAAGGTGAAGAGAATGAGTCAATTAAAACAAACGGAGTTAGGTACTTTTATCTGCAAAGATGAATATATAGACGGAATCAAAATTCAAAGCTTCTTAGGGATTCCATATGCAAAATCTGAGCGATTCGGTATGCCTGAAATGACTGGGTTGCTTTTATTAAACAGGGTAGCGTTCCGGGACGGGATATATTCGGAGATACCGGCAAAATTACTCTTTATGAGAGTACGCAGGCCTTAAGCATAGACTTTCCTCAACGTAAAATAATTGAAAGTCTTCAAGACACCGGGATTTTTACTAAAATTTCCAAAAATTTCATGCATGGGAGAGATGATAATTTTCTAGCCTAATACTTCCCTTACCCTCCTCTGTAATTCCGGAACTACCTCTTCCTCAAACCATGGATTTTTTCTCTGCCAGAAAAAGTTCAAAGGGCTTGGGTGTACTATGGTGAAATAATCAGGCAGATATTCCTTATAATTTTTTACTGTTTCTGTCAGATTTTTCTCCATTTTACTACCCAGGTAATATTTCATTGAATAAGCTCCTATAAGTATTGTTAGGCTTATGTTGGGCATCAATGATAAAATTTCCTTATGATACTCCTTAGAAATAAAGCTTCTTGGTGGCAAGTCTCCCGTCTTTCCTTTACCGGGAAAATAAAAATCCATTGGCATAATTGCTATCTTCTCCGAATAGAAGGTATCCCTGTCAATTCCCATCCATTGTATCAGTTTCTCTCCCGACTTGTCATTAAAAGGAATCAGACTTTCCTCTACCTTTTTCCCCGGAGCCTGCCCTACAATAAGGATACGGGCTTCCGGACTAATTTGAAATATAGGCGGTATCCCACGTTCAGTATAACTTTTATTTCTTGGATCTTCCTTTAGTTTTTTAATTATTTCGTCAAGTTTTTTATTTTTTCCCATCATTTTGCCCCGTTATTCTTTCATTGTTTTCGTGTGAGGACTTTGAACCCGGCAATTTATATACTTCTTAAAATCCAAACTTTAACTTCTTAGCCTTAATACAGGCAGAGTCTTTTATTTTTTTGGTGTGGGGGGGATGAGTATATAAATAACATTTTCTCACCCTCTTCAATTTTTTTATAATATCTTGTATTTCTGGTCAGTCCTTTCTTCCTTATTATACCATCATTTAGAAACTTATTTAATATACGAATAAGTGTTGCTTTCTTTTATTCCTGTAATTTTCTCTATTTCTTTCCTTGTCATTTCACCTGAACCAACAATCACTTTCAATACTATTTCTGCCATATCATCTGTCTTATTTTTTTCTATAACCGGCAAAGTCACACAAATTGTATGCTCAGTAAATGAAAATTCCGGCTTTTGATATTCATTTTTATAAGCATTTATTATTCTGCGCACCCCGGTTCCAAATTTTTCAATATAGTTTAGTTTTAAAAATGCTTCTGCTAACTTTGGATTTCTCAAAACAGATACCTGTGAATGAAGATATTCCTCCTCAGAAATATCTTCAGGAAGTCCTCCCGGTGATGTAATCTTTATTTTGTCTTTATACATCGCAACCTGTACTGCCGCAGGAATATCCCACATACGGTGTATGAGTGCATTTGCAAGTGTTTCCCTAAATGCCTTTTCGGGAATCATTTCTATAGTTTCTCTTTTGATTCCTTTTATTTCATCATACTGATAATATTTTCTATATACCTCAATACTACTATTATATTCAGCAATTATGGACTGATGTTCAAAGGTTTCTCTATCCATAATCCGGTCTTCTGTTTCTCCAAATCGAATAATGTCTATTCCTCTATAATCATTTTTATCCGAAATAAGTTCTGCCGCAATATTATAGCCTACATCTTTTTACATATAATCCTAATGTTTTCTGGATATCCTTATCAAACTTATCTATCTGAAGTGTATTTTTCAGTTCCTTTTCAAAAACAGAAAAACTAAGTTTCTTACTGTTTGCCGGTAAATCTTCAAAATCTCTATTTGTTCCTTTTAAGACTAAACGCTTCAATTCCATAGTATCTACAGGTACACTTGCAGTATCTGATCTGCGGTATGCTTTTCCATGATAAAAATACGGAGTTTCACTTCCTTTGTAAATATTTAGAATAACAGTCTTATTTCTCTCATTTACAACAATATCATATTCAGGTACAGGAGTTATGCTGTCATTGATAGCATTTTCAATATCAAGACAGGCTTTATATGGATCAGTTAATCCTTTTACCACTCCATCATCACAAATACCAAAGATTATCTTCCCATCATTATAATTAGCAAATGCACTTACAGCTTTTAAGAATGTCTTTGACACAGTTTCTTTATATTCAATATATTTTCCTTCTTTCTGCATAATCCCCTCCTTTCGAATCTGTTTTAATTATATATGGAATAGCAAAAAAATGCAACGATAAGTTGGTTTCGTTGCATTTGTTAATCCGGTTCCGCATCTAAATCAAGCAATCATTGCTTACCACAGATTACCATAAAACACCGTGATAAGAAAATGCTACCGCTATTATCAAAAGCGCATAGAATCCTGCAAACATCCATTTCATTTTTACGCATAACGCAACATATTCCCGAATAAAAGCGGACGGCAAATAGTAGGAGGCTGTCGAACACCCCAGTCCGTCACCCCTTATTCCGATTTTTTTAGCATAAGTGCTTGTTCTGAATACATGATAGTCATTTGTCACAAAAAGAAAACGTGGATTCTCAACCAGGCTTTCCCCCAGTTTTTTGGAAAAAAGAAGATTTTGATATGTCGTTTTAGACTGATCTTCCAACAAAACAGCTTTACCGGGCACATCTGTTTCTTCCATCAGATAATTAAAAATTGCCCGTGCTTCCGAGATTTTCTCGTCGGCTCCCTGTCCTCCGCTTGCAATTAACTTAATATTCGAGTTTCGTGACTTTTTAAATGCTTCCACCGCCTTATCGATTCTTCTCTTTAGCAGCGGAGTAACCCTCTCACCGTTTAATAACCCTGCACCATGGATAATTATAAAATCATAGTTTTTTTCTCTTGGGAATAAAATTGTAGAGCAGGGAGTACAGAAAAAAATCCTGCAAATGCAAAGCCAAAAAAATTACATATGAGTAAATTACAAATATGAAAAAAATATGTTAAGCCAAGGATTTTTGATAAAAAAATATAATTGTCAGTTCCATATGCACGTACAAATATCATTATATAAAAGGCTATAATAAGAATTCCCATACCGAGCGACAGATAATTCACCTTAGATTTGCCTTCACGTTTTAACAGTACAAACCCATTATATATCAGAAAAATACCGCTTAAAAACACCAAGAACGGAACTCCCAAAAAACCGGCTGCCAGTGTAATCATATAAACATTTTCATCACCTGATGTATAAAAGAGTTGAACCAATGATAAATATGAGAAAAATACTCCTATAATAAGCAGTGCAGGATTCCACATACTGCGATTATCCCGCAGCATCGAAAAAATAAATGCCACTATGACGATTCCCGTAATAATGTACAACATGTGTTGCCTCCCATTAAAATTCATTATTTGAATTAGTCACAATTATTTACGCCATAGGTCACAGACCTCTTATTCTGCATAGTGCAGTAGGAAAACAGTTTTCAGTCTGTGACTACGGAGGATATTACCAAGTGTTTCCAATTGTCTGTTCATTTTTTTAATCCCGTTACTACTATAACCCTTTTTTTATATCGATTATACAAGAGTAATATTTTCATATTTTTTTATAGCAGCTTCACTTGTTCACTGCTAATGCTTAATTTTATCTGAAACATGGACTTTAATATCTTATTTGTGAATTTTTAAAATATCTCTTTACAATTGCAAATTAAATAACTATTATGAAAAAAAGGGAGCTTCATTTTTTTATCTTACAATTTTTATATGTTCTTTCGTGGGCAGTTTATGAATAACTAAGATTCACAATTTTGGGGAAAGGAGGAGATATAGGCGGATTCAACACGAACAATTTTGGTGAAAAATTAGTGAAAGGAGGCTGTATTTATGGACAATAAATCAACATCGGAAGTAAAACCCGGCAACAAATCCACACACAAATTAGGTTTTTTTGGATTCTTTGCCATAACAGCATCTATGGTAATGACGGTATATGAATATCCGTCTTTTGCCACCTCCGGATTTCAGCTTGTTTTCTTTCTGATTATCGGGGGCATTCTTTGGTTCCTGCCGGTAGCACTATGCTCGGCAGAAATGGCTACTGTTGAAGGTTGGGAATCCGGCGGCATTTATTCATGGGTCGGAAATACTCTCGGACCACGCTGGGGATTTTCGGCATTGTTTTTTCAATGGTTTCAGATAACGGTAGGATTCGTGACCATGGCATTTTTTATACTCGCTGCCTTGGCGTATGTGTTTAAGGTTGATGCACTTTATGATAATCCACTTGTAATGTTCTTTGGTGTAGCAATCATAGTATGGGCACTTACATTCACACAGCTGGGCGGAACAAAGTATACAGAACGTATTTCAAAGATTGGTTTTATAGGGGGAATAGTTCTTCCTGTTATTATACTTCTGATAGGATTAATTGTATACTTTGCAACCGGCGGAGTATCTCAAATTAAGATGACTGCCGAAACACTGATTCCAAATTTTACGGAAGTTGACACTCTTGTAATTTTTGCATCATTTATCCTTGGCTATATGGGTGTAGAAGCATCTGCTTCTCATGTTAATGAGCTGAAGAATCCTACGAAAACATATCCTTCTGTTATGGTTGTATTAACCTTGCTGACAATCGTACTTGATGCACTTGGCGGGCTTGCCATAGCAACGACACTTTCTTCAAAAACATTGAACGGAAACCTTTCTTACGGTGTTATAGAAGCTTTTGAAGCTATCTTTATACATCATTTAGGATCACGGTATGGTTGGCTTGTCCTTGTAGTTTCCGTATTGTTGGCTCTTGGTGTATTGGCCGAAATTTCTTCGTGGATAGTCGGACCATCAAGAGCACTTTTGGAGGCTGCCAATGATAAGATTCTTCCTCCGTCTTTTGCAAAAACAAATAAGCATGATGTGTCTGTAAAGACTATTGTAGTTCAATCTATTATAGTAACAATTTGGGATGCTGTTTTATGCGGCTCCATAGCACTTGCAGGCGGGTCTGATTCTTCTGTAGGTTATATGACGGCAATAGGCCTCACTGTGGTTATTTATTTAGTGGGATATGTCCTGTTTTTCTTGGGATATTTTGTCTTAATCCTAAAAAAGAATAACCTGAAACGTGAATTTCAAGTTCCTGGAGGAAAACCATTCAAGCTGATTGTTGCCGCTGTCGGATTATTTATGACAGTTGCGACTCTTATTATTTCATTTTTCCCATCATCGAAGCTCACATCTGCGGATAACAGAATATATCAGATCGTACTCGTAATATGCTTTGTAATTTCTGTGATAATACCTACTCTTATTTATTCAAATAAGAGCAGATGGGCTTCATAATATGAAAATATATTTAACAACGCAAAAGTAATTAGAGTAATTTACCGTTAATTTTAGGAAAAGGAGGCTCATATGAATAAAAAAACATCAAAGTTAAACAGGAAAAGCAGTAATCGTATCGGTGATGCACTTGCATCTATGAACACCGAAACAAGATATCTTACACCAATTTTCGGAACACTGACCAGCGACGTTGAAATGCCGAATAAAAAGCTTAATGAGGAACCGGTTGAACCACAGGTTGCGGCTGAGATAATCAGAGAATACTTAAAAACCGAAGGAAATGCAACACAGAATCTTGCAACATTCTGCCAGACCTATATGGAGCCTACCGCTACAGAGTTAATGGCGGAAAACTTTGAAAAAAACGCCATTGACAAGGACGAATATCCGATGACTGCTGACCTTGAAAATCGCTGTGTGGATATTATCGGAGATTTGTGGCATATGGATCCCAAGGAAGAGCCTATCGGAACATCTACGGTTGGTTCTTCCGAAGCCTGCATGCTCGGAGGACTTGCTATGCTTTTCAGATGGAAGCATCTGGCTGATAAGGCAGGCCTTGACAGACACAGTAAACAGCCAAACCTTGTAATTTCTTCGGGATATCAGGTATGCTGGGAAAAATTCTGTCGTTACTGGGACATTGAAATGAGAACCGTACCTCTTGATATGGATCATTTATCCCTTAATATGGATACTGTTATGGACTATGTTGATGATTATACTATAGGTATAGTTGCGATATTGGGTATCACTTACACAGGAAAATATGATGACGTCAAAGCCCTTGATAAGCTCGTAGAACACCACAATAAGAATAACCATAAGTTCCCAATCCGTATTCACGTTGATGGTGCCTCAGGTGGAATGGTTGCACCATTTATAGAACCCGAACTGGAATGGGATTTCAGACTTAAAAATGTGTGGTCAATCAGTACTTCCGGTCATAAATATGGTCTGGTGTATCCCGGAGTAGGTTGGGTAATCTGGCGTTCAAAAGAAGCTCTTCCCGAAGAACTTATTTTTTGGGTTAGTTACCTTGGCGGTGAAGAGGCAACTATGGCAATAAACTTCTCACGCAGTGCATCTCAAATTGTCGGTCAGTATTACATGCTCATGCGAAACGGTTTTAAGGGATATAAAGAGATTCACCAACGTACTATAGATGTTGCAAGATATATGGCTGCTGAAATCAAAAAAATGGGCATCTTTGAAATGATTGAAGAGGCTAAACAAATTCCGATTGTATGCTGGAGACTACGGGAAGATGCAAATGTCAACTGGACTCTATATGATCTTGAAGACAGACTCCGTATGCATGGCTGGATGATACCTGCATATCCGATGCCGGAAAATATAGCTGATGTGGATGTACAGCGTCTCGTTCTTCGTCAGGATTTTGGCATGCCTCTTGCAATTCTTTGTGTCAATGAAATGAAAAAACAGATTGAAATATTAAACAGTGCATGTGTTGTCCTACGCGATAACGAAAAGAATGCTAAGCCGGGCAAGGGATTTGACCACAGTGGCAGATAGGTTTTACTGTCAACACTAAAGAACTGCCACAGCTTGTTTTGTTGGCAGTTCTTTATCACCTAAAACAAAGGTATTTGAAGCTAATGGCAGTATTTATATCCCTGTAATCCAACAGTTTTATAAAGATTCCATCAAAATATATTTCTCTGCCACATGATTTACATCGCTGTTGTTCTCTTCTCATATAGTCCCTCCTATGTTTTTATTTTTTTAGCCATTGGTTTACCATTTCTTTTATTACCATGAGTGTTTATTTTAAACTAAATCTACAGATAAAACCACTTTTTTTATTTTTAGCAAATTCAACCCTCCACCCGTGAAAACCGGCTACCTGCTTTAACTATCTTAAGTCCCCAGACCATGTGTGCCATTAACAATCTTATACTCATAATCTTTGCTATTTAATTCTTTTTAGAAACTCTTCAGCCACTCCTTTTTCCATTATCACTTATTTCTAAAAATAAGCACATTTTTAGTATTTTTTTGTAAAGCTTTTACTGCTATTTTTACAACATTCGGGATTATGACGCATGGCATTTATTATGAGATTAATTACCGCCCTTTCAAACAAATTCTCATTTACTTTCACCTGTATGTCCTGCAAGCTGTCATCTATTTCCAGTTCAAACTCATACCTCTCATCCTCAGTCTGATTCATAAACTCCGTAATAATTTTTCTAAGAAATCTGCTTAACTTTATTTCTTTCTTTTCAAATTTACCAAGACCAAAATCAAGCTTGCTGGAAAGATTCAGGTTCTCTACAAGAGTTCTAAGCCTTATTCCCTGTTTTTCAATCAAATCTGCCTTCTTTTTTATTTCTTCATCTTCCGTCAGATTACTGATTGTTTCCGCATTTCCCATAATTATAGCAAGTGGGGTGCGGATATCGTGCGATACTCCTGCTATCCATTCTGTCCTTTCTTCTTCTTTTTGTCTCTGCCTCCTCCTTTGTAATGTAACCGGTACTGTGATGAGCACTACAGCATTAATCACAAAAAGAAGCGGTGTAATAAGTATGGCTGTCCTCATTCTTCTGAGCCGTATTCCAAGGTATATTTCCATACCTTATCTGTCTTTTCACCAATTACCAGCAGTCCTTCATCAGCCACATAAGTTCTTACAGGATAGTCTTCAAGATAATATCGTGTAAATCCCGCCACATCTTTCAGTGTATAAGTTTTATAAAGCTTATCAGGCAGACTTTCGCTCCATACTATATTCCCGCCATCATCTATTAACATAGCAAAATAGTTATTTTTCCTAATCTTCTCTGTTTCTTGCTTCTTTAACTTATATGTACCATTCTCAAAAGTAAGATTAGCCAGTATTTCCCTTGAAGAGGGATAGTCAACTAAGCTTAAATTAAACATTATAATTAAATATATTAAAATATCCGCAAAAAGAAGTACAAATCCTGTAATTAATACTACAATAACTGTTGTAAATTTCCTTTCTTTTCTTCTTCTCATTGTTCTTTCTCCAGTTTGTAGCCTAACCCTCTTACCGTCTTTAGAAATACCGGTTTTGAGGGTTCTTCTTCTATCTTTTCTCTTAAATGCCTCATATGTACAATCAATGAGCTTTCAAGTCCGTAGCTTCCATCAGGCCAGAGTGCATCGCAAAGAGTATCTGTCGTTACAATCTTTCCCCTGTTTTTTGCAAGTATAACAAAAAGAGCCAGTTCTTTGGCAGTAAGCGGACTCTCTTCTCCTTTATATCTTACTGTACCAGCCTCTATAGATACGGTTCTCTCACCCAGACGTACCATATTTACATCTTTTTCCAAATGATAAGTCCTTCTAAGCACTGCCCCTATTCTAAGCAACAATTCCTGTGGAAGAAATGGCTTTGTAATATAATCATCTGCTCCAAGTCCAAGTCCATGGAGCCTGTCTACATCTTCATCCCTTGCAGAAAGAAAAATTACCGGCACTTCATACAGATACCCTTCTTTCTTCATATTTTCATATAGTTCAAACCCCTTCCCATCAGGCAACATTACATCCAAGAGAATCAAATGATAAGTATTTTCTCTTATCTTTTTCTCCGCTTCTTTTAAATTTGCTGCACTGTCAATCCTGCCATAGCCTTCTCTTTTAAGTATATCAGTTACTATATAAGTAAGCTCCTTCTCATCATCAACTGTAAGAATCTTGCATTCCGCTTTATTCATAGCTTTTACCTCACAACATTTTCTTACTTTATTATACTTTATTCTACCACAATAGAGTATAGTGTCCAACATTTCTTAATGTAGCCTTAATGTAAATGCAATGTTTACATAATGTTGATGCTTTATCCTATATGCATAATCAAATGACGGAGGTAAATATTATGAAGTATATACTTGAAACTGTTAATCTAAGCAAAAAAGGTGGAACTGGCTATCGTGTTAAAGATTTATCAATTAAAGTTCCCGAAAACTGTGTGTATGGCTTTCTTGGTCCAAATGGTGCAGGTAAGAGTACTACACTTAAAATGATACTTGGGCTTATTCATCCTGATAGTGGGAATATTTCGGTATTTGGTAAGACAATGACTTCTGCAAATAAGCTTGCAATTTTACATAAAACCGGAAGTCTGATTGAAAATCCCGGCGGTTACGGACACCTTACAGGTCTTGAAAATATGCAGATAATCGCAAGCTTAAATGTGTAAATGAGACAGAAATAGAATCTGCCCTTAAAACTGTACGCTTATATGATGAACGTGACAAAAAACTTTCCAATTACTCTTTAGGAATGAAGCAAAGACTCGGCATTGCTATGGCTCTGCTTGGAAATCCTAAGCTCTTAATCCTTGATGAACCTACCAATGGGCTTGATCCTGCAGGTATTCAGGAAATGAGACAGCTCATCATATCACTTCCTAAAGAAAGAGGAATAACTGTAGTAATCTCAAGCCATTTGCTAAGCGAAATTGAACAGATGGCTGATCAGGTTGGCATCATTCATCATGGTAAAATGCTCTATCAGGGAGGTCTTGCAGAGCTTGAAAATCAGGGTGAAAATCTCGAAGAAGTTTTTCTTGAAATGACAGGAGGAAAGGAGTCTCTATGATTACAGCTGTTTCAACACTGACATCTGCTGAATTTAAGAAGGCAAAGCATAAACACACTCTTTTGCTTATTCTGTCAGCAGTTATATTAAATTATTTTTACTTATTTAATGCAATGCCCTCTACAGGTAAAGAATGGACAAATATACTTTTTGGTATTCCTATGATTAACACTTTGCTTCTGTCTGTGTTAATGACAGTACTTGCAAGCAGAACTGTAGATATTGAAAACAAAGGTTCTATGTGGAATTTACTGCCTACTCTCAACAACAGGACTCATATTTACCTTGGAAAACTTTGTTATGGTTTTATCAATCTTACACTATTTTGTATAATTCAAATGTGTATGGTAGTTTTTATTGGAATACACTCAGGTTTTTCAGGGGTTGTACCTCTTAGTGCAATTTTACGTACATTTTTTTGCGGAAATTATAAGCGGTATGATAATATTCCAGCTGCAGAGCCTGCTTTCTCTCATATTTTATAACCAGTTTGCCGCCCTTTCCATAGGCTTTGGTGGTATACTCACAGGTTTATTTATGGCTTATATCAGCAGTAAACCTTGGACTCCATGGTCAGTATTGCTCTCCCTTAGCACAGTTGATATGAATTTTGATTCAGCTGCAAGAATTATGTCACTAAGCTTTAACCATATATCTATTATGGGAATCTTTATAGCTTTCCTGTATTTACTTGGAACATTTTTACTTGGACTTTATCTTTTTACCAGATCTGAACAGGATACTTCTATATTAGGCTTTAAGAGGCATAAAGTCTCCACATCGCTTCACAGCAGCCTTCCTGCTGAGTTAATTAAGCTTAAACGTAATCCAATCTGGCTCTCATTTATACTGATTCCTATAATCTCAGCAGTAATCGGCACAATTAACTTTAAGGCAAACCGTGAGGTACTTAAGTTTACCTGGGAAGCTCTTTGGACACAGCAGTCTCTGTTCTTGGGTTTATTCTTCCTTTCTCCTCTTATAGGTATACTCTCAAGTCTTCTTTGGAGGATGGAACACTCCGGCAGCAACTGGAATCTGATTCTTACCGTAACTTCTCCCGTAAAGCTCATAAAGGACAAGTGGATTACAGCAGGTATTATGTCTTCGCTAAGTATAATATGGATTGTAATTATCTATATATTTTCCGGAAAAATACTTGGGCTCCCTTGAAATATACCTGTACAATTTTCATACAGAATTCTTTGCAGCATACTTTGTGTAGTAACAATAGCTGCAGTTCAATGTACATTATCAATGATAATACACTCCTTCGCCATCCCTGTCGCACTTGCCTTTGCCGGAAGCCTTGCAGGGGTTGCCCTGACAGTTAAAGGATTTTACTATGTAACTCCGTTTTCTGCTTTGATATATGGTATGGGAAGTACCTCAATTACAGGGACTCTTAATGTAGCTGCTCTTATAGGTTCTTGCGTATTTTATCTTGTTTTGGTATTTATTATCAGCAATATTTATCTAAGAAAAACTGATGTCCGGACTCAAGTTTAAAAAACGTAGGAAAAATCCCCTTGCAGCAAGTAAAACTGCAGGGGGATGAAAAATTATATTTAAGCGTTCTCTTTAACTTCTTTATCTTTTAGTCCTCTAAGCTCCTTAAAATTCTTCATCAGCATAAATATTACAATCACCGAAAGGAAAACATCAATTGCAAGAGAACCGGTATATATTGACTGTGTTCCAAAAATTCTTGGAAGTATTATCATAAGCGGAATATATAAAAACAGCTGTCTGCCAAGTCCCATTATCATTGCAGGCGCTGCCTTTTTAATGGAAGGCCAGAATGTCATAGCCGTCATGGTAACAGAAAGTAAAGGTGCTATTGTCATAAATATTCTGAAGCTTGCTATGTAGCTCTCATTAAAGCTTACATTTGGCAGCATACTTCCTAAGACAAGTGTAGGACTGCACATTGACACCAGCCAGAATGGAAGCATTATAATAAGTGCCACAAAAGAGAATATCTTAAATGAACTTATACTCCTTTCATACTGCTTTGCACCGTAATTAATCCCTGCTACAGGCTGTAAGGCCCTCATAAGTCCATAAATAGGTGTTAGTGAAAAGTTAAATATTCTAAATACTGCTCCATAAAAGGTTATATCAAGATCTGTTCCATAGGCCTTCAAGGCTCTTAGAATAATAATTCCCTGTATAACCCCCATTATGCTCATTATAAGTGATGGCATACCAAGGGAAATGATTTCTTTAACTATTTCCTTATTGTAGCTTATTGTAAATACATTGGCATTAAAACTTGCTTTGCCTCCTTTGCAGTATATTACAAATAACAGTGCATATACAAACATGCCTATATTAGTTCCCCAGGCTGCACCGACAACTCCCATTTTGAAAACAGCCATAAGTATGTAGTTTGATATTATGTTTACTACAAGCCCCACACCCATCATAATCGCGGCTGTTTTCATCTTGCCTTCAGCCCTTACTATCATATTGTATGCAAGACCTATAATCCAGAATATACTTCCTATAAGGGTAATCCTAAAATAACTTACCGCATATGTTAATACCTCTCCATCGGCCCCAAGCAGCCTAAGTAAAGGTTCCATAAATATAAATCCTACTGCCATCATAATCACAGTTGCTATTGTGGAGATTAAATTCGCATTTCCAAGTAATTTTTTCTGCGTTTCCTTATCATCTCTACCTAGTAAAATACTAAGGTATGAGCCTGCTCCCACGCCTACGAGTGAGCCTAAGCCCAGACTTATCTGAGTAAGCGGATATACTATAGAGATTCCTGCAAAAGCCGTCTCCCCTACAAGCCTGCCCACAAAAATACCGTCAAAAATTACATTTAGTCCATACAGCACCATTGCAATAATTGCCGGAAAGGAAAGCCTGTAACACACCTTCCATAAGTTTTCATTTAGTATCATTTCTTTTTCGTTATTCATAATTATGACCTTCCTATCGTTCTAAATATGCCGTAAACATTATTTTAAGCATTTCTTTTAATTTCTCTTTGTCTACATTTTCAAAAAGATATATACCCACATATAAAGAGTTCAGCAAAAAAGTAAATTCTCTGTTACTGATAGCGATATATTCCTCTAGACCCTCTTTTTTACAAAATTCTATAAAATCTTCAAGGCTGTTGTCATATACTTTTTCAAACAATTCCTTAAATGCCTTGTTACTTTGCATTTCTATAAGAAATACCGTATATAGCTTTTTATATGGATTTTCATCCAGCACCTTATCTAAAAGACTATCCATAATCTTTTCACTACGGCTTTTAGGATTTTCCCTCATATAATCCAAAACAATATTTTTTCTATATTCACCTCCATCTTTTAGGAGTTCTACAAAGATTTCCTCTTTATTAGCATAATGATGGTACATCCCTCCTTTTGATATACCACATTCCTGCACTATTTCATCCATTGTAGTCTTTGCATAACCCTTATCTGTAAAAAGTCTTAATGCAACTTCCTTAATCTGTTTCCTTCTGTCTTCCTTGTTTAGTCTTTTACCCACCATATTTTCCTCCTTACCGACTATATCGTCGGTAAGGAAATAATTCTACTAAACTTTTCCCCTGTCAAGTATAATCAGGTAGAATTTAAATAATTATTTCATCTGGTTATTGGACTTCAGTTTGTTTAGCAACCTTATCCTTAGCTATAGCCTGATATGATTTCTATTCGTCAGACCGGAAATTTGCCATCCGACTTCCTTCAGATTCCACCTCACGACGGACACCCTTGTCTTTGGTGCATCCTTCCGACTACCGTGGCGTATTGGGGACTTCACCCTTTAGAAACGTCTGTCGCAAAGCGCACCTAAAAAAAGGTAGCAAACCTTAATAAGTTTACTACCGCAAAACTTCCCATACCCTCTCCCGAAGCACAGGCACCACTTCTTCCTCAAACCAAGGCTTCTTTCTCTGCCAGAAAAAGTTCAAGGGTACTTAGGTGTACTATCGGAAAATAATTTGACAGGTATTCTCTACAAGGGTACGAACTTAGGAACTAATTTGAAAAATAGGCAGTATCGCCCCGTTATTCTTTCATTATTTTCGTGTGAAGACTTTGAACCCGGCAATTTATATACTTCTTAAAATCCAAGCTTTATCGTCTCTCCATCAAGTGCAATTCCTTCCGAAACGGAGATCTGAATTTTCTGTTCTTCGCTAAAGCCTATAGTTTCTCCATCATTTAACACTACATCACTTGTAATTATATAATCAGAAATACTTGCTAAAAAATTGTAAACTTCCTCAGCTTCTTCAGAACTTTTAATTATCTCAAGTTCTTTTTTGCCAAATTGTTCAAGACCATAGGTATAGCCTGAAACAGTATTGTTTTCATCTCCGTAAAGTCCAATATATACTATATTTTCTATTGGAAAATCATCATTTTCATCATATAATTTTGCAAAGTCATAATACATCTGAGGATGAATAACTGTACCTAATATATTAATACCAAGACACCCTTCCTGCTTTGTAGCATTGGCAAGAAGCTTCACATAATGCTTAGCTCCTTCAATATTGTCCATATCTCCACGATTTATTACAGATACTAATAAATGTGCCTTATGTTTTTCTGCTGCCTCTATCGCTTCTTTCCACCTATAATTTGTCTTTGCCTGTTCTACTGCTTCATTATCAGGAATAGGAGCCGGCATAAGGCTTGCTGTCATAATCATACCATTATAATCTGCAATTATAGTATTATCTTCTTGAGTTATTTCAAAGTCATAATCTAAATTCCAATCCTCTTTGAGATCTTTAACATATTTTTTTCAGCATCAAAATCTGCTCTTTCAAGCAATACAAATCCTACAAATGTTGACATATTTATTCTCCTTTTTAATTATTTACCTTTATCCGTTTATTCCCCACATAAAGTTTATAAAATTAATTAGTTTTTCTTTAGAACTCTGCTTAGTTCCTCAAAAGTATAATCCTTGTAAATCTGACCTGCACTTAATACTGAATCAGTTGTAATCGGAAGCTTTTTCAAGTAATTCTTGTAATTCTATCTCTTTAGGCAATGAAATAATTTCACCCTCTGCATCTTCCTGTTTATATGCAGTAAAGATAAATTCACCTTTTTTCCCAGTCCATTTCAAAATTATTTACTACATCAGACGAATTAATTCCCAAAAAGTTCTTTCTGATTAGCTATAAAGTTCTCATAAATAAACTCATAAACAGCTTTTTTTATCTATCTTTACTACCCTGAATACATTATCTTCCATTATTATATTTCCTCCAGCTCTTCATTCTTCTACATTTAAAATCAATGTTTCAGAATATTGCCTAATATTCCATTTTCTTATCTCCATATCTTTAAGTCTGCTGATGTAATATAACCATAGTTTTGCAGTCCTTACATATTTCTATATAAGCATTTCCCTCCATACCATCAAGCACCTTATCCCATTGTATCTGGGCAAGATATTTCATAGGCTTTCCACAATCAGGGCACATTTTTATTTCACAGTCCTGAATCCAAAAGGCAAAACCACCAACAGACGAACCGCCGTCCCAGTCAGCGGCAAATCTGAGCGGAACAGGTTTATCCCCTAAAACATAGGTATTTGAAGATAATTCCTCTACTCCGCTCTCTCCTAAATAATCTTCTTCTATAAAACTATCTTCCCCGAAAATAGCTTCGCTTTCTCCATCTACGGTATATCTGCAAAAATCTCCACCAGAAAACTGAAAACAGTTTGGACAGCATTTTGCTTTAATAACACCATCTATACCAATAAAATCAAGTCTTTCATCCCTGCCGTCAATCTCCATAAGATTTACTATTGTACAGCCACATTTGTGGCATCTTTCATCAGTCTTTACACCTATTTTTACAGGACTTTTCTTCTTCTCTTCCAAAGTTCCTTTAACCATAGGATAACATTTATCAAAATTTGTTTTAATAAAATTTTCTTCCTTATCATAAGACCAGCCGCCATAGGTCGCATAAAACGAAGGATTGACATATAGCTTTTTCCTCCACTCTCTTGGATGTTTTTCAAGCTCTAAAAAGGTCTGATACACCTCATCTCCACCGGCAGCAGCAAGACATAACAATAAATGTCCCGCAAGTCCTGACTCGATATCATCCTTCTTCACCATTTCTGTCATTGATTTTACTACTTCGTTTGGTGCATCCTTATATAGTTCACAAGGGTAGAAAACCTTATTTTAAAAGCAGTTTCAGCAATCTTAGCAGTATTTATATCCCTGTAATCCAACAGTTTTATAAACATTCCACGATTTTTATCCAAGTCACCGGTTGTTTCAATTTCCTCACAAATTTCTTTTATTTTGATGGCTATTTCTTCTTCTGTAAGTGCCAATATTTCATTTTTCTGATTTTCTGCTCTGCAATCAGCACAAATCCCATCAAAATATATTTCTCTGCCACATTGTTTACATTGCTGCGGTTCTCTTCCCATAACCAATCTCCTTTGCTTTCTCACATTTCATTAAAATCCATTCTGTTAACCGACATTTTCATCATTTTATCTCCAATTTTAGCAAGTAATCTATGAGCAAAAGTAATTCCCGGACTTTTCATATCATAATAGCCTAACATATAACCTTTTGAACTGACTTTTATCTTATCTGACCAGTTAAGTTCCTTACTGGGATTATCGAGATAGAAAAATCCTTCTACATTATCAATTCCAAGATTTTTTAGAACTTTTTTCATCATCAATTTTATGCCAAGCTTCCCTACACTGTCGAAAATTATACAGCCTTTAGGATATCTTTTGGAAAGCTCTAGTACCATTTTCCTTACTTCTTCTCTTTTAAAATAATGAAATACTCCGGCAGCAAATAAAATAACCCCATTTGAACCGTCTACCTCATCCATCCACGAATAATCATTCAAATCGCAGGCAATATTTTTTTCTCTTTCCTGTACAGCTGTCAGCTTATTACGAACCTCTATAACATCAGGGAAATCCACATTTACAATATGGCAAAGTCCATTATCACAAGACTTTCCGGTTTCATCCAGACCACAGCCAAGATTTACAATAGTAGCTTTAGGATATTTTTTCAGATATTCTTTAATCTCCCATATTATGTCAAGCTGTCTCATTGCAGCCTCAAGAGAGCCGAATTCATACATAAATGTATTGTTTTTCCTCTCCAGTTCTGAAAAATCATAATCCAGCCTTTCACATAATGTTTTTGCAAAAGTATCTGAGTACAGCCCGGGAAATTTATCATAGCACATTTTTCTGCCATATAGAGGAATAATAAGTGTTTCTTGAACGGTATTTTTTTCTATTTTGACTTTTTCCATAGAAATTTACCTATCTCCCTTCTAATACTATATTCTTGCTTAAAGTCTATCATATTTTATTACACTAATCAAAAAAAATATCCTCACATTTTTATGTTTATAATTTTAATATTCCCCCATATTTTTATTAAAAAAAGAAGCATTCCATTTAATACTTAGTCACAAATCCGCATTTTTTTATTAAATGGTAGCTGCTCTAAACCTCTTTATAAACTCCATAACCCATTCCCCGGATCTCCATTTTCTTTAACATATTCCTTTAATTTCAAATAAAGACTACTGTTTTGTCCTCTTGAATATGCCTCATTCAAAACACGTTCACTTGCCTGTGCAAAGCTATAATTTATATTTTTTACATCAAATAATTTCTGAAATTTTCTTATATTGCTTTCTTTTGGAAGAAGTGAGAGAATATTAGGGCTTAAAAGCCATGACTCACAGTCGAAGCTCGAATATCCATCAAAAAAATCCTTTGCCAGATTTATATTTTTTATGCACTCACATACATCAAGACTTTTACCCTCAGGAATATGTATGTGTACTACATCTGTAGTTTTATCAGGTTCAAACTGTAACCTTCCAAACCTATATAAATCTCCTCTCACACAGTTTGCCACCCAATAAAGCTCTGAAAGACCTATTTCCCCCGTCTTCCTTTTGTGGACTTCCTGCCAAATACGTATATCCGATATTGTGTCAAAGTAAACTGTTTCAGGAGTTAAACCATTATCAGCTAAAATACTTTTCTTGATACCAAGTCTTTTAGTAATCACTTCATAGTTTTCTACTGCAAGACAAATATATAATTTTAAAGCAAAAGAATTCATGTCCTGCTTAGAACTTATATACTCAGTGAAAAGTTGAAAATCCTCATAGAATAAGCTTTTTGCATTTTTTTATACTCAGCTTCATCCAAGATATAAGAATTTAAAAATTCTAAAAACATCACCGGTAAAATTCAACTTTTTCAATCAGCCTGTTAATATCCGACATTATTCCTTTAATATTCCTTTCACCATACCACAGATATTAGCTTAATTTACATTATTTAACTTCAACCATCTTGTTATTATCCATTATAAAAAGGTTTTGCAAGGCCTTCTCCAGTATAGTCTGCATATTTTCCCTGTAAATACTTATAGCACTCTTCTTTAGTTGCAAATTTAATTGCCTGATAAGGTTCTTCAAAGGTTAGCTTTTCTACAAATAAAAATCCGTCTTTATCAGGAACCATAACTCCGACATGTCCTACAAAGAGATATTCTCCGTCAAGATTATCGTGTAAGACTACAGAAAGCATCCTTGCATTTTCATCAAACTTAATATTGTCAAAGTATTTCTCCATATTCTTGGCATGAACTTTAACATCCTCGGTTGCTTCGGTCTTTACCCTTGAAAATAAGACATTAAACGCTTCCTTATCCTTGGCATCGAACAATTTTCCTTTGTCAATCGAGTCATTATCTAAACAAGAGTTCACTGTCACTTTTTATACCAGGGACTTCAATGTTGTTCTTAAGTAAAAAGAAACTGTTAAGTCGGCAGTTAGTGCCTACAAAATCACCCTTCTTTTCTTTCCACAAGTTACTGATTTTTTCTACATCATATTCAGTTGTACCAAATTTTGTGAAATCTCCCTGTAAGCCTACGCTACCTACAATTTCATTGTATTCATTTACCTGCTTCATGTAGTTTTCTACGCTGTCTTTATCCAATTGTGCCTCCAACAAAGCCCTAACTTCATCAGCACTGTCTTTACTTGCCATATTTGAATATATTGGTTCTTCTTTGCTCACTTCATCAGAGGTTTTTGTGTATGGCTCGTTAGACTCTTCCTTAGATGTAACTTTGGATGTATCTTTCGCTGCCTCCTTTGACATCTCTTTTTTGTCCTGTCTACTGCCACAGGCTGTTATGCCAAATGTCAGTGAAACACAGAGGCATAGTGTAATGATTTTATTATATTTTTTCATGCTAATTTTCCTTTAGTTATGTATTTTAGTTTCACCTGCTATGGTCTATTATATGTATTTGTTCTCAGATAGTAAATAAGAATAATTTTCTTTCAGTTTCTGTAATTAATTACCTTCCATTAATTTTAGCTCTTTCATAGCCCAATCATAGCAGCTTGATATTGTGCTTACAAAATAGAAGCCGAATGTGCTGCCCGCCCATTTTTCACTCACGCAATCCCCAATATTTTTGCCAGGCTCTTTGCCTTTTTTATTGCGGTAGACTTGGCAGTACTGTTTGCAATTTCTAAAAGACCTTGCCATTTTGCATCTTCCAGAGGAATAAATCCCCTGCCAGCTGCTTCCTTTAAATAGTCTGCATAGTAAATACAAATATCCAAAATTCTGTTTATCCATACCGGTGGCTTATTATCTTTCACAGTCTTTGCTCCTGCATATTTGATACACTCACTTAGCATTACCCAAAACACACTCAGAAGTTCTCTTTCCTTCTCAACCACCCGTACCAGCTTAGCAGGGCTGATATCTTCATGAAGCAGCAACTCTCTTGTAATATCTCTCAATGTATTCACGTTCAGCTCACCGGTTTTTATCAATTCTTTAGCAAGGCTCTTTGCACCATAAATACTTTCTCCGTCCTGAGCTAAAAGTGCTACTGCAATGGTGAGGAGTGTCTTTGAATATGGAGCAGCTTCTCCTTCTAACGGACCGTTTTCTTCATTTCTCCAATTTCTGAACCTGCTTACCACAATCTTCTTTTTATATTATCATAATGAAGCCATACAGACTTTTCTTCTTCATCTATAATTTCCCCGTTATGATTAGCCCTAAATGCCGAAACCTGTCCCTCATTGCTAAGTCCGTAAATCCACCCGGCTATTGTTACCTGATATTCATACTCAGGTACATCAGGCAGATTTAAGTTAAATTGAAAAACTTTTTCATTTTTTCTTATTTCAACAGCTTTTACACTCATCGAAACATTATCGGGGATAAGTGTTTTTGGCTCAGGTAATGTCACCCACACCTCATCAAAATCATTGTTTGATATTAGAGTATCCGATGCCTCTTCACTGTTTTCCGGTTCTTTTATAATCTCTGTATCAAAAGATTTTAATTTATTCACGATTTCTTTTGCATAGCCTACTGCCTTTGAAGCCCCTGATTTAGCAGCAAGATTTTTAACTGCCTTCATTTCCAATACACTTTTAGGAGCAAGCTTGTTTTGCACAGCAATGATAACCTCATCCAGATAATCTCTTAAAAACTTTACAACCTCAGCAGTTCCTGTCAGCATTCTTGGAGCCCCAAGCGATACTTCCACAGTATCACAGGCGGCTTGCCATACAACACTCAACATACCGTCTTTTGCCATACATTCCATAGAAAGAGCCATACTTGCCAGATTGGAAGGCATATCACCATTCCAGTCCAGATAGGAAATATCTGCAGTTTCAGGAAGCAGAAGTCCCCTTTTCCACGCTTCCTGCGTTGCCTTAATAACATCTTCCGCATTCTCATCACTTAGATTACTCTCTATAGCAAGCCAGTTCATCAATGCACCCTTTGTAATCGGCTTTCTTCTTCTTGCTATCTGTCTTAAAATTATACCTGCCCATGGTATACCTCACAGTCTCTGTGTACCGCCGTAAGAGCATAATCTCCCCAAGTCGGAAACACAGAAAACATAGAATCATTGCTGTATGAAAATCTATTCGGTAAGGCTTTCAGACTTTTTGGCATATCAAGTTCCACCTTCCAAGATGAGGTTTTTCCGGGTGTAAATTCCGGTTCAATATATGGATCTTTTAAGTATTCGACAATTATTTCACCTGCTAATATGTCATTTCCGTATTCATCCTGTAAAAGTTCTCCTGACGGAAGTAAGATTTTCAAATTTATATCATTTAGTTTTTCTGAATACTCTTTTACATCTTTTTCTGTAACCGAATCAATGTCTAGCCTTGTAAGTGCAAGTTGTAAATCAGGTTCTGAAACATATGATAAATTTTCATTTTTATATATTAGCAGACGATTGACTAAATCGGATAATCCGATACTTAAATCTTCATAACTCGGAGTGCTTAGTAAGCAGGGCCATTTGTCGATAGACGCAAATAACACAATGTTTCTTGTATATAAGAGTTCACCATACACGATTTTTAAAACTTGTTTTTCACCATCCCACACTTCTCTCATTCTATCGGGGTATATATTATTTTTCAGATTTTTTGCCCATATACCAAGTGCCAATATGCCGCTTGAGTCATTGTTCGAAATTCCTGCCAGACTCATTTTAGCCTCATCAGGATTTTTGTATGCAATGTTATTTGCCATAGCAATTAATCTCTCAAAAGTAATATCCTCAACACATTCCTTTCTTTCTGAAATCACTGCCACCAAATCCGTCAATGCCTCCGGTGAAACTTCTCCTATCTCAAACTCAGGAAGTTCCCAAAGTTTCGGTGTTTCCCTTCAAAGTCCCTGTACCTCTTCTTTTACATCTTCTTTTTCAAGTTCCAAGCCCCAAGCCTTCTCCAGACTGTCGGCAAGTTTTGATATACTTTTATCCTCATCCTGCTTATACAGCAAAATCCATTCTTCATACTCTTTTGCAGACTTCGGTTTTTCCCTTTTTAAAGCAGCATTTAAAATCATTTTTTTAATTTTCTTAACCTTTGCGAAACTGCAGGAAATAAGAACCTGATACAGCAAATCTTCTGAAGCATTTTCTATAAGAACCGGTGCAAATCTTTCAAGCAAAGCGGTTTCTCCAAGTCCCAGCAGTGGAATGATTGTTTCTGCTCGAGATCTGATATCATCATCTGTAAGTCCTATTTGCTCCAAAATATTCATCAGTTCTTTTCTGTCTCCCGGTCTTTGTGCAATATTTAGTGCATAAAATACCTGTTCCATAGCAGCTTCTTTTGTAAGCACATTATTCTCTACACCCCAGATCAGCACTTTTGAAAAAGGCCCTGTTGACGGCACATTCACAGAAATACCCATTTCAATATGCTCTATAAATCTTCTTATAATATCCTCTTTTGCCGGTGCAAATCCTTCGTCAAAGTTTTGTTCTTTTCTTTCAGAGCCCAAAACCGTTGCTGCAACTGCTGCCCAGTCCTTCATATACTCCACCGATTCAGGAATATCAAGATTCATTTGATGAACCAGTTTTATCGCCAATGTACCAAGAACCGACAAAGAGTGCTCCCATATTCTCCTGTTTGAAGTACAGGCAGCCTTAATAAAATTCATAGCATAAGTCTCACCCCGAGCCTCAACAGCCTTTAAAGCAACCTCACTGCCTTGCCTTAAAATATGTGCTGCACGCTTGGCATCCACTCCTACACGGATTGCAAAGATTGCAAGTTTGCCTAAATCGACATCCACAACAGGAACAAAGCCGTAAGAATTCTCAGATAATTGCTTAATTTCCAACCATTCACCGGATTTCAGTCCTTCCCTTACAATTTTTTGTTCTTCACCGCTCCCTATTCCAAGGTTTAAAATGTCTTCAAAATCTGTTTCCTCATATCCCAAAGAACGATAGATTTCCACCGCTTTTTCAAGTTTGCTTGCCATACTAACCTCCATACCTCCTCTTTTAGCCTACTGTACAAACAGTAATTAATAGTGTTTTCACACAACTTCTTTTTTCAATTTCACAGCCAAAATATGTTTACATGGTCCTCTGCTATTTTGATGTCTCAGATACCACGTACAGGTGCACTTTGCATTTTCCACCCCGCAATCTGTAGGATAAATAACTCTGTAGACTGCATCTCCCGATTTCACATGCCATATATTGTCTTCTGCATATATGGTATCTTTCACAAGTTTCTTTGCCCCATCAAGTCTTGGGTTATCTTTTAAGACCCTATCCGGATCATCCGGCAATTCTCTGTGAAAAAATGCATTTTCATGAACATCAAAACCCAGTTTTCCTGAAACTGCAAGCAGTTCCAGAGCATTATACATATCATTTTTTATCAGCCCCATTGACTTTGACATTTTATCAAGGTCAAGCCTCGGGTCAAAATTTAATATATCATCGATTCTGTCGGCACATTCCGATACTTTTACGTCTGAAAGCAAATCCAGCAATGCCCCTTCGCCGGAATAACCCTCATAGCTCTTTGCCGTCAAACTTAGTGTAATATTAGCTCCTGTCATACATACTTCAACCATCATCTGTCCTTTTTCACCATTCTTCGGAGCATAAAAATATATAGCATTTACATTACTCATTATACGCTTAAGTGCACTCAGCCGGTGAATTCCGCTAATATATACACTATCTTTTTCTTCCCTGAGCTTTAACATCACACCGCTTTTTGTAGGAGTCAGCCATCCAGATTGATCCTTTCCCGTAGCGGGTGGCAACATTGCAATAAAAGCCTTTGCCTGCATTCCCTCAACATGAAATTTGTATTTCATATTTTGATGGAGCAGGGCACAATTCCCCAATGCACGAATCCATCTGTCCGGCATTTTAACAGGGCGTTGTATCAGTATATCTATCAATTCACTTCCAGATTCAAGTTGTTTACTATGTAATACTTTCCAACCGTCATCTCCGATTCGAAATTTTAATCTGTCCCCCTGATGTATTTTAGACAGCGATTTCCTTAAATTGTTACCGATATCCACATTTGTGGTGCCATAAAGTATCTCACCGTCCAAAACACTTTGAAAAACATCCATTCTTGCATAAACACCATTGCAAGCGGAAAAGCATTCGGCTCTTAACCTGTCTCCCTGCGCAGAAAGAATGGGGTCTCTTTGCTCCACAGGTGTGTACTTAAAATATCTTGTACTTACAATATCCGCTAGTACCAGAAGCCCTCCTGAAATCACCACCGGATTAATAATTTCCCCATAAAAAAATAATGGATTTTCTTCCAATCCTTTCGGTGTGAGAGCCGGTGCTATAGATAATGCCAAATTACCGTCAAAAAGTGTTGATGCCGTTTTAAATTCTCTCATTAATATCCCCTTAATAAAAAAATCGAGCAAGCTTTCCATTTAATATTTTGCCGTAATCAGCATTTTTATAAAATAAATGATATTTTTCTATAAATTGAGTTTCAAGTCTGATTTTACCTATAAGTATATTTCCTACCAAAACCGACTGTAATTGCTTGTATTAACACACTTGTACAATTACCTTATTTCAACTCAAAAATCCCACCATCAAATACAATATCTTTTCCATTTTCATCTTTGTGAAAAGACACTTTTTCTGTTCCAATCTGTGTGAAGCCTAGAGATTTTAACAGTTTTACTGACGATATATTCTTTATTGCAGTGCCGGCTATAATCCGCTTTATACCTGTTTTCCTTATTTCATTTATCACCGCAGCAATACTTTCTTTTGCATATCCTTTGCCATGATAATTAGGATGGAAACAATATCCAATTTCATAACTTTCTTCATTTCTATGCGCAGCAATATATCCAATCACCGTACTCTCAAGGCAGACAGAAAAAAACATATGGGCTATACTATCCCGTAATGTTGTCCATTTTTCAATTTTACTACGTACTATATCATCATATGTATCATGTTTACAATCATACTGTGCGTATTCGGTCTGTCCAACTGCAGTCCAAATTGATTGATAAGCTCTCCAATCTTCTGAACAAACATGTCTAACAAATAGTCTGTCTGTTTTAATCATAATAACCTCATCTTAAATCCGGTTTTGCAACGAACCTGAACCATCATTCTTCCAAATGTATTTTTCCAGACTACACCATCCACTTATATAATCTAACATTTCTGCAAGCCACTCTTTAGGTAATCCATCTTGTAAACTGTTGTAATATTGCAAAAATGTGCTATATACTTGTTCCTGTGTAATTCCCATATCATATATTCTAATTAAAATATCATATCCCTTTTTACTGTAGTCGTAATAATTTTTTTCTCTGTAATTGCAGCTGAAAGTTGTTTAATTTGAGAAAATAACTTTTCAAAGTCACTCATTTAGTCTACCTCTGAATTTCAGTTTGTTTCATTTAACATTTATAATATTATACCATATTGGAGCAATATAAAAAAATTGACATGATACAGAAAAGCATTGTTTTACAGGAAATACCTATAAGACAACGCCATTTCTTAAATATACATTATTTTGTTTGTTTCTGTAGTTCTTTGTTTGCCTTTTCAACATTTAGTCTGATAAGGATAAACGTAATTATTAAGTTAAAAATCATCGGAAGCCAGAGATACATAACATAAAGCATATTCACGCAAGACTGAGACTGAGTTACAGCATTCTGAACATATCCGCTTGCAGCCAACATCCAACCCGCGATTGCAGTACCAAGTCCACCACCGACTTTTGTTCCGAATGATGTACAGGAATACATCGTTCCGTCAACCTTCTTACCTGTTGTAAGTCTTGTATATTCTGATGTTGTTGCTATAAGAGCGTTCATATCTCCCTGAAGAGGGCTCATTCCGAGTGCCGCAACTGCTGTAAAAGCTAGCATAAGCATAATATTTCCCATATATCCTGCTGCGACTACACCCAGTCGTCCGGCAGTACCAATCACATATCCGGCAACATTTAACTTATACATCCCATTAAACTTAGCAACTAAAATCGGTGTCACTAAAAGACCGACTATCATAGGGATGTTGATAGCCCAGGAGAAAGTACCAAATAATCCCTCATCTCCAAGTACATACTTCATAAAGTAAATACCCATTCCAAGCGTTGCTGAATAAAGCTGCATTAAAAGATACGAACCGCAAATCATAAGGAAATACTTGTTATGCACAAGAAGCTTAAATGCACTAATAAGATTATACTTTTCTTCAGATTCATCACTTTTCTTATCTTCTGCAAGTTCTTCATCTGAAAGTTCTTTTACTGATAAAACAGAAAGTGTATTAGAAATAACACCGATGATTGTATAAATGATTGCCACTGTTCTCCAGGCTGCTGCCCCTCCTCCGAGTTTTGCAACAAAACCAACTGTAATTGCCTGGATTAGCATGCTTGTACCAAACGCAAACATAAATCTTATAGAACCCATCTGAACTCGCTCTGAGTTGTTCTTTGTAATGAGAGCTGTTAGCGCTGAGTAAGCAATATTATTTGCTGTATAAAAACCTGCATTTAATAATGTATATGCTATAAAGAACCAGGCATACTGTGCCTTCTGTCCCATATCCACAGGAATACAGAAGATTGCAACTAAACAGACAGCACATCCGAAATATCCATATAACATCCAAGGTCTTGCTTTACCCATCTTTGACTTTGTCTTGTCAATCATAGCACCAAAAAATACATCGCTAATTCCATCAAAAATCTTTGAAACTGCAATTAGAGTTCCCACAATACCGGCATTTAGTCCAACAGTATCTGTTAAATAAATCATTACAAATGCTGCTAAAAATGCATATACTACATTACCTGCTATATCACCGGCACCGTATCCGACTTTGTTATACCACTTTAAATATTTCTTCTCTCCCATAAAATAGCACTCCTTCTCTGTTCATGTTGCATTCACAATCATTATCACTAATAGCTACGAAAGAATTGATTTTTAAAGTATGTCCCTCCCTCCTTATTATTCATTTTTTTCATTCATTTACTTATAGTATTATATTAGCATATATTACTTATTTTTTCACAGTAGTATTTTTATATTATAACGGATTAATTTTTCTAATTTTTATAAATCAAATCTGTTGTAAGTTAAAAGGTAATCAACCTCAAGGCAACTATTTTCTATTTAGAAAACCAATTCTGTCATAATTTGCCAAGCTGTAAGCGAATGATTATAAAACCTGCTGCTTAGGACTTCAATAGTTTCATAATGAAAACTCAATGAATTTTGCCGATTTGTGAGAACAGGGATAAAATACTTAAGACAGTGTCAAAGATATATTTACATTATTGGCTTCGTATAGAAATATTTGACTTTTTTATACAAATAGTAGAGGTGATTTTTACACCTCTACCATTGACAAAAAAACTTATTTTATAATCAGCTAATAATATGATGTGGGTGTCAAAAGTATTTGACACCCAATGATCAGGATTGCTTCGGCTTCACCTCTCGCAATCCTTGCAAAAATATTCGTAATCCGCTCATTTTTGCAAAAATGGCTACTTACTCATATTTTTTTGCGTGTCAAAGATAATAAATTCTCTTGCAAGCAAGCTTGCATCGAATTTTTATACTTTTGACACTTGTATCATAATATAAAATTGATATATTATTTATTAATAAATTCTTTTTAAAAATTGCTCACCTGTACCATATTTTTTTCATATACATAATCAATATCTTTATCACCTCGACCTGAAAGATTTACAAGTATTGAGCCCGGATTTTGATTTCTGGCATATTTTATTGCATATGCCAAAGCATGTGAGCTTTCTATAGCAGGAATTATTCCTTCATAACGGGATAATAAGAAAAATGCCTGCATAGCTTCATCATCATTCACGGCTTCGTATTTTACTCTTCCACAATCTCTCAAGTATGCATGCTCAGGACCTACTGACGGATAATCAAGTCCGCTGGCTATAGAGTACACAGGCAACGGTTCTCCGTTTTCATCCTGTAAGAGCATACTTTCAAAGCCATGAAGAACTCCTTTTTTACCGAATGTCATACTTGCCGCGTGTTCTCCTACCCCACTGCCTATTCCGAGCGGTTCTACACCAACAATATCAACCGGTTCTGACAGAAATGCTTCAAACATTCCGATTGCATTAGAACCGCCTCCGACTGATGCACAAACAACATCAGGCAGATTACCTGTCATTTCTTTGAATTGTTCTTTTGCTTCAATTCCTATAACTGATTGAAAATCACGGACTATCATAGGAAACGGATGAGGTCCTACAGCAGAGCCTATACAGTATATTGCATCTTTGTATTCTTTTAAATATGCTTCAAATGCAGCGTCTACAGCCTCTTTTAATGTTTTAAGTCCATGCGTTACAGGAATTACATTTGCACCGAGCATTTTCATTCTTATTACATTGGGGTGCTGCTTTGCTATATCAACTTCTCCCATGTATATATCACATTCCAAGCCGAAGTAGGCAGCAGCCGTAGCAAGTGCAACACCATGTTGTCCGGCACCTGTTTCGGCAATGAGTTTTTTCTTACCTAAGAATTTGGCAAGCAACCCCTCACCCATACAATGATTTATTTTATGTGCGCCGGTATGGTTAAGATCTTCTCTTTTAAGATATATTTGACATTTACCCAGCAATGCAGATAAGCGTTCACAATGATAAACCGGAGTAGGCCTGCCCTGGAACTCTTTTCTGATGCGTCTTAATTCATTTATAAAACGTGCATTATTACAGATTTCCGCATAGGCCTCTGTGATATCCTTAAAAGCAGGAACTAATTCAGGAGGTAAAATCATTCCTCCGTATTCACCGAAATATCCCTTTTCATCAGGAAAGTTTTTTAGATAGTTATCAAAATCACGGTAAGTTTTCATAATTACTAATTCCTTTCTTAATAAAATTAAAACGCCTTGTCTCATAGAAATAATTTATTCAAAATTATTCGCGAAACATCTTGTGAAATATCATATTTGGGGCTTATGTTAACATTCTAAAATTTTATTGTCAAGGGATTATTTTAATGTGTTTACAGCTTGGTTTAAGGGATTTCAGTCTTTACTTGCGGATAGCCTTTCTTTTTATCCTTCCATTACTTATCACTTTTTTTGCTTTATAAGCTCTACAATGATATTTACTTTACGCAGTATGTTTTATTTCAATCACATACTTTTCTTTTAACTTTGAGCATCTGTTCTGTGCAATGATTCCTTCATGCTGTAATCTTCCGGCTACAATTCCCGGATGAATTCCTATTGTTTCGGCAAATTCAACTATTTCATCATCTGAAGTATATCTAGATGGAGCAAACCTCTTATAGTCCGCAGGTGAAATCAAATAGTTTGTCGCAAATTTATCTGCTTCTATTTCCAGGTTGTTATTAATATCCAACATTTCCTCAACTGTACTACTAATAAATACCATTTTAATTTTCTGCTGAAGCACATGTTTGATTTCATGGAATAACGAAAACCAGAACTTATCCGCATCCAATCCCCTGTTATTCATAGCAAGCACAACCCTATCCTCTGTTACCCATTTGACAGCTCCATTCACTCCTGAATTCTTCAAATGTGGTAATAGCACAAATGCGATACCACATTCAGCAAAGATTTCATTCATTCTTGGCAGGAATTCTTCCGGTACTTTTACCGTCATGCCCCTAAGCTCCGGCAAATATCCTTTTAACTTTTCAGCATTATAAGGCTTAGTCTCAATATTTTTTGAAATATTCATAGCTGTTTGAATCCAAGCTCTAGAATTAATAATCTGCTTCTCACTATTGCAAGATGGGCTTGATCTGAAATTTACCAAGAAATCCGGCTTCAACATAATTCTTAAATCTGCAACCCTGAAAAACTTACATAAGTTAGCCACCTTATCATTTATACTCCTTGTCATTGGCAAACCAACTACATCAACAAAATATTTATAATCCATCTCTTTCACAATTTTTGCCTGTTCATCAATATCCTTAGATTGCTGAATCTCAATCAACTTTCGGTCATAAGTATTCTGTAAGTTCTGCCAAACATCTACGCTTGTTCCAAGCATTACAGAAAGCTTCTTAGCCAAGTCATTAGATATATTAGCCTGACCATTAATTAATTGGCTCAATGTTTTCGCTGTTGTTCCCATTCTTGTGGCAAACTCAGCCTGACTTATCTCCATATCTTCAATTATATCCGCAATATAATATCCAGGGTGAAATGCCACTATATCTTTGTATTTATTTACATTACTCATAATGGTTCGACACCTCCGTTAATTTAACAATTTTAATCATTTTACACTGAGCTAAAATGTCACCTTCGATGATTTCATTTCCTTCGTTATCACAAGGAATCATTGTAACTCTATATCCTGTATTACCTAATCTAATACTCCATTCATCCTTTCTATCACCTTTTTAAATGTTCAAAAATGAAATGGTGGATAATTAGCAATATCCATTAAAGACTCTGCATTAAGTATAAAGTTTTCTGCAGATTCAATTTTCTTTTTTACTAGCTCAGGATATCTCCATTTTTTCTTGTACTCAGAACAAAACTGTTTCTTTACGTTTTCATTCTTATACAGTATCTTCATGCTCAAACTTAATTACTAGTCTCCTTTAATTTTTATTACTATTTTGGTAATAAAATTATAGCACTCATTCAAATTCAAAGTAAATACTTCTCATATAAATATTCTTATTTTTATTACCTTTTTAGTAATAAGTATTAAAAAGCACAACATTTTTCCATTATTCACATAAAATATCGCTAAAGTTCCTATTCTACTTTACAATGATGTTAAAAATAATTCTCAGACCATTTGTTTTTACCTCGTATTTTTTTCTTTCATTTATAGTATAATGTACAAAAGGTTTCACATTGTGACACCTTTTATGTTTATAGGAGATGTTAAAATGAATAAATCAGAGCGACTTAATGATATGATGATATATTTAAATAATAAGAGCTATTTTAACTTAACAGATTTGATGGAGAAATATAATATCTCAAGAAGCACTGCAATCAGAGATGTTCAATCTTTAGAACAAATTGGAATGCCAATATTTTCGGAACATGGCAGGTATGGAAGATATGGAATTTTAAAAAACCGATTACTTTCACCTATTATTTTTACCACTGATGAAATGTATGCGATGTACTTCTCCATGCTGACACTAAAAGAATATCAATCTACCCCTTTTGATTTAGACCTAGAGAAGCTAAAACTGAAATTTGAATCCTGTATCTCTAAAGAACATAAGCTGAATTTGGACAGAATGGAAACAGTATTCAGCTTTACATCTTTAAAGCAAGTGAATAATTGTCCTTTTTTGAAAGATGTATTGTATTTATCAATTAACTGTTCTGTATGTGATATTACTTATAAAAGTAAAAATAACGATTATAAATACACTGTACAATTTTTTTGAATATATCTGCATCGTTTGGTCAATGGTATGTGACAGCATATAATTATGATAATGACAAAATGCAAGTATTTCGTTGTGATAAAAATTCTTTCTTTATCTGTCAATAAAAAAATAAAGAACCTGTTAACGACCATAAAATTGAAACTTTGAAAACAAATAATTTCAAAGAAAAGAATTCTACCGATTTTTGAAGTAAATATAACAGAAAAAAAGGTGTAGATTTATTTATAAAAGAAAAATTATCCATCAATGACATTAGCTTGGTGTAATAATACACCGGTTATTAAAGGATATTACAACAAAAATGAAGAAGATTTTTATCTCGAGTTACTTTTTCTGTTTTTGGAAAAGAAATTATTGCAATTACCCCGCACTGAATTAAAGGAATTGATTATTAAAAAAATAGAAGATAATATGACTCATATCAAATCTCTTTAAGTTTGTAGATGAATTTTAAAGGTTTCACAATTTGATACTTTTTATTCTGTATAATTAAATTATAAAAAAGGAGGTCTTCTTAAATGAATACAAAAACAGAATTTTTAAAAATTATGGCTGAACAAACAGAAATAGCCTTAGCAACATCTGTAGATAATATGCCAAATGTGAGAATAGTAAATTTTTATTTTGAGCCGGCTGAAAATATACTTTACTTTTCGTCTTTTAAAGGAAATGATAAAAGCAAAGAAATAAAATCAAATCCATATGTGGCATTTACTACAATTCCTCACTCAGGAAATGAACATGTCAAAGCTAAGGGCATAGTTCAAAAAAGTCAAAAAACTATTTTTGATGTTGCTGAGCAATTTATTGCTAAAGTTCCGGATTACAAAGATACTATAGAATATGCCGGGGAATCCTTGATTTTATTTGAAGTAAGATTTGATACGGCTATAGTTACAAAGGATTTAGGTACAATCAAAACATTAAAACTTTAATTGGGAACTTATTTAGGATGAACTATGATATAATACGATGAAATTTAAAACTTACTTAACGCTTGCTATTCATTCTTTTTATGATGTGGGTGTCAAAAGTATTTGACACCCATTGATACAGGATTGCTACAGCTTCGCTTCTCGCAATCCTTGCATCTTTTTATAATAAGATTATGAAAATCAGAACAGAAAATCCTACCGGACAATTTTTCTCTTTGCAGGATAATTGTCCGGTAGTAATGGAAAAAATCAGCTTCATGAGTTAAAAGTGTCGGGTAGGATCGAGAACTTTGCATGGTAGACATAGCAATTACCTCCATTATTTAATCCATTTTTCCCTCACTAATAAAGATTGATTAAATCACTCCTGCTTTTTCAAAATGTTTTTTAAGTATCCTTGTTGCAACTAATGCTCCTATGCAAGCAAGAATAAAAGTTATCAAGCCAAATCCTACTGCCCACGAAACTTTGAAATAAGATAATGCTTCATTTATCCCCGCTTCACTCATTTTCCATTTTGATGCTCTTTCCACAAAAGAAGCTGTCCCGAATAAAATCACAGGAATTACTGTCCCTAAAAAATCCGCTAATGCAAATGTCCCATATCCAATAATCATTCGTCCCTTGCTCTCATAATTTCCTATAATCAAATCACATATAATTCCACCGATTACAGCAAAGACTGTATGAGGCAAATGTCCTCCTGACAACGCAATTAAACCAAGAAGCGTTCCTGATATTGTAAATACACCCTTCTTTTTAACTTTTACAGCCATAAGGATATAAACGGTAGCAGCTATCATAAAACTAACTCCTGAAGCAATAAATCCTCCAATAACTGTTGTTGCCATAGCAAAGCCGGCTGCCATGTATATGACAATTCCAATTGCATTAAAAATTCCGATTGTAATAAAATCACGACCATTTAATTTGTTTTTCATAAAAGTCCTCCTAATAAAATTTTCTGTATTACTATCACAAGAGCAATCATCAAAGCTCCTAATAGTCCAATCATTAAGTCTGCCCATCTAAACTGCAATTCTGTTAATGTTACCCTGTTCTCATCACTATCAAGTCCTCTAATGAGTGCCGAAGCTGACAATTCATCTGAAATCTTAATCATTCTCATTAAAAGCGGAACAAGCGTATATTCAATGTATTTAATTGGATGTAGCAATGGAAAAAATCTGCTTGTTACAATTCCTCGAATCTTCATATTCTCTTTTAATGCCTTGAGTTCTATTTTTATAGTTGGTACAAACCTAAGCAAAACACTAAAAGGTATGCCAATACTTCTTGGTACTTTCATTCTATTTAACGCTTCCAGCATTTCACTTACACTTGTAGTCTTTGTTATATATCCACCAAACATAGCAATTAAGGTCATTCTTGACGCAAAGTAAATAAACATATATATTGCAAATACGATGCTTGCTTCCGGGAACTTTCCAAGCCCTAACTCTATGCAGTATAAAAGCACAAAAACAAAATAAAGCGTAATGCTCTTTTCCACATACTGCTGAATACATACAGAAAAAAGGCAAAGACAACCAGTCCGAAAAGTAGAATCGTATCGCTTATAAAAAAGCTGGTAAATCCAACAATTGGAAGTAGCGTAAGTTTTATTCTCGGATCTATAGTTTTTCTATCTGCCAAGCTCTCTACCCCCTCTCATCTTGTCTAATATGAGAAATTTATTACTTTCACTCATATTCAAAACTTTTTCTATTTTTCCATCTCCCATTACCCAGAGCTTGCTCACTGTGTTTGCTAAAAACTCAAAATCATGACTTATCACCAAAACTGTTGTCCCATTTTTTAATTGTTCTTTAATCAATTTTGCCACTGAAAGCATTGAGTCCTTATCGCAACCCGATGTTGGTTCATCATAGATAAAAACTTTTGCCTGTTTCATCATTCCACAAGCTATTGTCAGTCTTTGTTTTTCTCCTCTTGATAAAGCAAACGGATGCTTATCTATATATTTATCTAAGCCAAGAACATTCAAAATAGACTTTGCCTTTTGAGTATTTTCTTTTTTATCTTTACCCTCCATACCAAGTAACATTTCATCAAGTACACTTTCCGAAAATAACTGATAGTCTGAATCTTGAAATACAAAATATGACATATCCATTAAATCTTTACGATTCAACTCTTTATCTTTTTCCGCCCATATTGTTCCCTCTTTTATCTTCTCAAGTCCTGAAATCACTCTTGCAAAGGTAGTTTTCCCGGTACCATTTAAGCCGATAAGACCAATGGCTTTTCCGCACTCCATATTGAAATCAAGATGATTTAAGATGTACTGTTTTTGCTTATTTTCAACCTTAGTTGTGGTTGGGTAACAGAATTTCAAGCCTTTTCCACTAATACTTTCATCATTTAATTGATATGAATCTTTCTTCTCGCTTATCCTGTATTCTTCTAATTCAAGAGTTCTTAGCCCATTTTCATCCCAAAACTCCCCTTCAAGATGGATAACTTCTTCCCTACTCAAATCCTGTGCAATTTCTCCATCTTTCATCAATAGAAAACGGTCAAATAAAGACTTTACATAGTACAAACGATGTTCAATTAGAACAACCGTTGTTCCTTTTTTCTTTAATTTCTCCAAAATTAAAAACAGGTCAAATGTTGCTTTCATATCCAAATTTGCTGAAGGTTCATCTAAAATTAAAACTTTCGGATTCATCGCATAGATGCTTGCAATAGCTATCTTTTGTTTCTGTCCGCTTGATAATTCAAAAACAGATTTTCCTTTCAGTTCCGGGGTATCCAGCTCTGCGTATACTTCATCTACTCTTTGTTTGATTTCATCTCTTGATTTGCAGATAGTTTGAAGCCCAAAAGCTATTTCTTCATCTGTCGTTGTCGTGAAAAACTGACTTCTTGGATCTTGAAATACAGTCCCTACAATATGCCCTACTTCATGAAGCAATAATTTGCTTATATCTTTTCCGGACGCAAAGGCTTCTCCTTTCATTTTGCCTTTGTAATAATGTGGAATAAGACCATTCATTACACTTCCAAGAGTGCTTTTTACCACTTCCACTTTTTCCCACGAAATTAAAAACAAATTCACCTTTTTTAATTTCAAGATTGATATTTTTTAAAACAGTTCGCCCATCTTCCCATTCATAAGAAACATCTTTTAACAAAATCATGATTATCCCCCGTACTGAGCTTTCCATAATTTTGTGTAGTAGCCATCTTTCTCAAGAAGTTCCCCATGCTTTCCTTTTTCAAGTAAATTGCCTTTTTGAAATACGAGAATTTGGTCAGCTTTTTGAATGGTTTTTAAATGATGAGCCACCACAAGTACAGTTCTGTTCTTTGCGAGTTCTGTAATGGCATCTTGTATCAAAGATTCATTTACAGGATCAACATTACTTGTCATTTCATCAAGAATTAAAATCGGTGCATCTTTTAGAAAAGCTCTTGCAATAGATATTCTTTGTCTTTGTCCACCTGAAAGAAGCCCACCATTTTCTCCAATATCAGTTTCATAACCTTTTGGTAAACTCATAATGAAATCATGTATCCTTGCTTTCTTTGCAGCTTCAATGATTTCTTCTTTCGTTGCTCCTTTTTTACCTACCCTGATATTTTCTTCAATCGTGTTATCAAACAGTTGAACATTTTGCATGACAATGCTGATACGATCCAAAAGTTCATCATAAGGAATGTCTTTAATATCCACACCGCCAAGTATAATTTTGCCTTGCTGCACATCATAAAATCTTAATAACAGGTTAGTTATCGTCGTCTTGCCACTTCCTGACTCACCAACCAGTGCAGTCATTGTTTTTTCATCAATATCAAAACTTAAATTTTCCATTTTGAACTCATCTTTTTCATAGGAAAAACCAATGTTCTCAAAAGCTATATCATTATCTTTCGGAACAATCCCATCCACTTTATCCGGTATTACATCTGCATATAAAATTCTTGAAAGTCTTTCATAACTGTCCACCGCCGAAACATAATACATATAGTGTTGTTCCATAGAAGCGAACGGCTTATAAAACTCTTTTGAAATTACCGCAAAGATAATAAAATTAAGTACATCAAGATTTCCCTTTACAACAAATATTGTTCCAGAGGTTAAAAGAACCAAATATCCAATATCCAGCAAAAACCCAAATATAGATAATTGTTTTGCCTTAAATCTTGAAGCTTTCTTGCTTGTTTCTCCAAACTTTTTTGTCTTGTTCATAAGCTCATTATCCAAGCTCTTATTGTTAGAAAAACTCTTTAGTACAGGTATTCCTCTCACATATTCAACAAATAAGCTAATCATATCAAGAAGGCTTAAGTTGTTCTGATTTTCTATTTTTTCAGATTGCTTAATTGTCAGATATAGAAAGACAAGTGCAATCGGAACAGATACAGCCATTAGAATAGCAAGTTTTAAATCAATACTTGCAAGACCAATAAATACAACCGCACCTATTAAAAAATCACCAAACATTCTTGACCACATATGTCCTACAACAAGGGACATATTATCAACATCTTTGTGTAAAATTGTATTTATTTCCCCAAGTCGTTCATTGGTATAAAATCCTAAACTGAATTTTTTCAGTTTTATAATCATTTTCTCTCTAATCTGCTGAACAATATCAAAACCTGCACTATGCTTTTTCATATCTGCAACCATATTGCAGATTCCTTTGAACACTACAAGTAATCCAATCGCAATAAAATATTTATAAAGCATATCTAAACTCGTCTCATCAAATATCTGAAACAGTATAGAAAATACGATAACAATCATAGCTATGGAGCTTAGTCCATAAAGGGCAAAGAATACACTTGATATAATCAAATCTCTCTTCCCGGTTTTTGTAAGTAGTTTTAACATTTCTCTAAACATTTTCTGTTACCACCTCCGTACACTCGCAATCCTCTCCGTTCCTTGCTCGTGAAAGACTTTCGTTGATACACTCGCAATCCTCTCCGTTCCTTGCTCGTGAAAGACTTTCGTTGATACACTCGCAATCCTCTCCGTTCCTTGCTCGTGAAAGACCATCGTTGATACACTCGCAATCCTCTCCGTTCCTTGCTCGTGAAAGACTTTCGTTGATACACTCGCAATCCTCTTCGTTTCTTGCTCGTGAAAGACTTCCGTTGATACACTCGCAATCCTCTTCGTTTCTTGCTCGTGAAAGACTTCCGTTGATACACTCGCAATCCTCTTCGTTTCTTGCTCGTGAAAGACTTTCGTTGATACACTCGCAATCCACTTTGTTTCTTGCTCGTGAAAGACTTTCGTTGATACACTCGCAATCCTCTTCGTTTCTTGCTCGTGAAAGACTTTCGTTGATACACTCGCAATCTACTTCGTTTCTTGCTCGTGAAAGACTTTCGTCTTTCAAATTCCATCTATCTACTTTGTTCTGTGCTTCAACCATATCCTTATAAAAATCACATCTTTTCATCAGCTCTTCATGGCTTCCTGCATCAAGAACAACACCCTTATCCATAACAATAATTTGGTCTGAATCTCTAATCGTATTTAGATGATGAGCAATTGTAATGATGGTTTTATCCATGCTTAAATCGTCAATTGCTTCACCGATTAGTCTTTCATTTTCACTATCAACAGCTGCCATTGCCTCATCTAATATTAAAATCGGTGCATTTTTAAGTATCATTCTTGCAATAGAGATTCTTTGTTTTTCTCCACCGGATAACTTAACTCCCATTTCACCTACTCGTGTTTCATATCCATTTGGCAATGCTGAAATAAAATCATGGCATCTTGCTTTTTTAGCTGCCTCTATAACTTCTTCTTTTGTTGCATTTAGTTTTCCGATTGATATATTTTCAAAAATACTTAAATCAAAAAGGATAACTTCTTGCCCGACACTACCAATCAGCATTGATATATTTTCTTGACTATATTCTTTTATGTCTTTTCCATTTATCAGTATTTGTCCTTCGTCTGCATCCCAAAATCCCATAAGCAAATTGGATACTGTACTCTTACCGCATCCACTTGCTCCAACAAAAGCATTTAAGCTGTTTTTCTTAAAAATAAGATTTATATCCTTTAACTCGAAACTATCTTTTCCGTATGCAAAATTCACATCTTTAAATTCTATGTTTCCAAATTCTAAACCTTGTTCTGTCTTTTTGTTTGAAAGTGGAACTGTTAAAACTTTTCCAATCGCCTTTAATGCCTCCCTAAACACAATAGAAAAATGTTGCAATGTAGCTGTCTTACTTATAGATGCAGTAAAAGCAGATGATAAAATTATTGCAAGAATAAAATTAGGAGTTGTAATATTCCCATAATAAAGAAAGATACTTCCCAAAATCATGACAATTACCACTCCAATTTCCATAAATATGTCAATAAGTCCCATTGGAATTGTAACCATCCCCATACTCTTTTTAACCCAGTAAATATACTCTCTTGCCGTTTTTAATGTTCTTTCGCTAATCTCCTCTTCTTTAGCAAAAGCCTTAATCACAGAGATATTTTTTACATATTCCATTAGCTCTTCTCTCATCTTGTTTTCATGGTTAAAGTAAATAGCAAAGTTCTTATCCATTGTTTTCTGTGAAAGAACTTTTACCAAATACATGATTGGAACTCCAGCAATCATTCCAAAAGCAAGACGCCAGTCCACAAAAATCATAGCTATGAAAATAATGGTAGGCAGAAGTGTAACTGACATTATTTCAGGAAGACCATGGGCAAGGTATACTTCCACTTGTTCTACATCATGTTGAACGATGTTGGTAAGCTCTCCAGTATTATGTTCTTTGAAAAATCCTAAACTTAGTTTTTTTAGATGACCGATAATATCTAACCTAAGTTCTGTCAATTTTTCGTATGCTTTCTCATGAGCAACCTTTGTCGCAAAATAGTAAAACACTCCCTTTAATGCAAACGATATAAAGATTCCTAAGAAAATATGCTTCAAATTATCTTCGCTAATATTGTTTGCAATTAAGGAACTAATCAAATATACAAGTAAGATTTGTGGTATCAAATCAAATACTATTTTTAAAGCAAGAAGTGAACCCGCTAAGCCGTTTTTTTCCCAATCACTTTTTTCCTTAATTCTTTTTCTGGCATGAACAACTCTCCTTTCAAAATTGAATAATATTGAATTTTAATTCAGTATTAGGGTTTAAAGTAAGACTTTGCTGATTACGCAAAGTCTATTTTTTAGTGCTAATTACAGGGATTCCACTCCCTTGTAATAACACCTCGCAATAAGTTTTAGCATATCTTTTGCCCACTTTTCACTTTGATAGTGCCTTGCTATTTCAAGAAGCCCCTCTGTAAAGTTACTGGCTAAAATATGGGCAAGCATTGGATCATATTCCTCTTTCGATTGTCTTTTTAAACTTACTTCAATATGAACCTGCATTTGCGATATGAGTTTTTGTTTTGCTTCTGTATGCTTTGTACCTGAACTTTTATCCATTAAAATAATTAACTTCTTACGCTCTTTTAAAAGTTCATGAATATAATTTTCTCCAACTTCATCAAACCTTTCAGAAGCAGAACCTTTTTCCAAAGATTCTTCCTCATTAAAAGCTGACTCAAAATTTATATAAACAGAACTTACTACTGCATCAAACAAAACTTCCTTATTTTTGAAATAGGTATAAATGAGTGCCACAGGAATATCTGCTTCTTTTGCAATTTCTGTTAATTTGGCACCTCTATAATCCTTTTTATAAAATACTTTTTCTGCTGCTTCGAGTATTCTATTTCTAACTTCTTCTTTTAATACTTGTGCCATAGCACACCTCTTTCTATACTAATACTGAATCTATATTTAATAATAAATTATAATTCAATATTTGTCAAGCTAGTGCATAAGTATAATTTTTCTCTATATGAGATAATCATACACGAATTTTCTCAGTTTCAAGTACCTCCGCTTTATCTCCGAATGTCACCCCCCATATGATTCTTAGCTTCGGGAAATTTGGACAATAAACATACCGTCTCTTCCAAAAGACTGATTCCATTTTTCCTTTACTTCTACATCTTCAAATTTATGGTTCATTTGATAACATTTACTTCTTGAGTCGCAATAAATGCATCCATGAGTACAGCCTCTGAACAAATTCATTCCATTCTTTGAAGATAGTATTCCTTTTGCTTTTGTAAATGCACTTTACTATCCTATTCCGGCTATTTTGATTTACAATTTTTCTGATGAGCTTTTAACTTTTTCATTGCCCAATCATAATGACTTACAGTCGCACTCACAAAATAGGAACCCAGCGTACTCCCTCCAACCCATTTATATACACCTTTTGAAAAAAGTTCTTCGTTTGTAAAAATTTCAGCCAACTGTAAAACATCGCTATGGGATTTATGAAACATTTTAGTTGCATTTTCAAGAGAAGTATTTTGATGTTTCTTCCAAAATTCTACATTCATATCTCCATAAGTTTTCCAATTGTACGGCTCAGGCAAAAACGGTTTTTCTTCTCCCTTTTGATTGGAATGTACCCAATTCAAAATAAGCTGATGCCATTCATAGAGATGGATTAAAACATCTCTTAGATTCTTATCTCTTTTCCAGTGGGCTTCTTTTTTCTTTTCATCTTTTGAAAAGTCAAATGGTGTATTTAACTCTTCCTCAGTCATCTTTGAGATAAATAAATTTAACTTTTCATAGTTTTCCTTAGCAGCAATCATTAAATCATTTTTTGTCGTTGGTCTTGGCATAATTTTTTACTCCTTCCATCTCTTTAGAGTTGGGAAAAACTCCATCATCATTTTTCTTGCACTATCTTCATTCATATCTTTATTGGCTTCGACTACATGAGGAACGCATATCTCAATCATTTCCTCCATTGTTCCCTTAAAAGTAAATTCGCCTTTCTCAAAGCAATACTTACAATAATCTTCATTTACGCTTCCATCTGAATTTGTACCATAAAAGCTCTGTTCCCTCTCCCATAGGCATCCCTACAACATTGACAATATTTCGTATCCATTTTTTTATTCCTCCTTATCTTTATTTAAGATAATTATATCTCACCATACTTGACACCATCTGTCATATTATATTTTTTTCTGCCATTTTATTTATCATTTTTAATTTGCATTCTAACTTCTTGAGGTTCCAATACTTCTGCTTCATCTCCAAATGAAAAAAATATAATTATATAAGTTATAGTCATTCGGTATTTCTATTTCAGTATATAAATTTCCGTCATTATCTTCTGTAATTTCTCCGTTTAGTTCATCATATACCCACGAAAGCAACTTTTCGATCAAACTTAACTTTTTATATTCACTGTATTCTCATGTGGCGTTTCTTTTTTTGAGTATTACATCTTCAAAGTTGTCATCAAACTTTTCAGTATGGATTTCTAAATTCTTTATCCTGGACAATTTGAAATATCTGAAATCATTTCTGAGTAAACATAGGGCATATAGATACCAATCCTGACTCTTGAAAAGCAACCTCACAGGTTTAACACTTCTGTCTGTTTCTTTTTCATTGCTGCTAAAATATGTGAATGAAATAATGTTTTTACTTAAAATTGCAGATTTGATATCATCAAATGTTTTTTCATACATCTTATTGTTTTGCCAATTATTAAAGTCAACCTCTATCCAACTGGTATTTTTCATTTTAAAGAGTGCAGAGAGTTTTGTTAGGAGCTCATTCTCACGCTGTATTGTGGTATTATCCAATCCTTGAAGAGCTGACATAATTTGCTGTTTCTCATTTTCAGACAGCAGTGATTTACTAAGAACAAAATCTTCAGCAATTTCTATTCCGCCGCCCTTTCCTTGCAGCGCATAAATGGGAATACCGGCACTGCTGATAGAGTCAATATCCCTATAAATTGTTCTGACTGATACCTCAAATTTATCAGCAAGCTCATTTGCTGTAACTTTTCCTTTTTCTAAAATGTAATATAGTATCCTAAATAACCTATTATCTTTCATCGTCTTAACATCTCCTATATTTATTATACCATATTAACTTGACATATGTTGTCATATTAAAAAGCATTTTTTTCAATTCTGATGACATTACTTACCTCATTTGGTATAATATAAGATATACATTTAAAAACTTGCTTAATGCTTGCTACCATAATCATTCTTTTGTAATCCTCCTTTTTCTGATCTCTGATTTCGTTTTTTGAGCATAAAAAAGGAGGACTTCTACACTTAGGCATATGAAGTCCTCCAAAACGTAAGAATAAGAATATTTCTTAACTCAATTATTTTCTTCTCACTTTCAATAACAAAATATCCTTTACTCCCATGACTAACAATCAACCCCTGTTTCTCAAGAACTTTTAATACTTTTTGGACGGTTGCAGGATTACATTCTTCCCTCTCTGCTAAAGTCCTTATAGGAGGCATCTGTTGCACCGGTGCATACTTACCTCTTAAAATAGTTGCTCTTATCACAGATGCAATTTGTAAATATGGATACATATTCACTTAACCTTTTTATTTTTCCTTCCTCGTATCAATTTCCAATAAGCAGAATACGGAATAACCGTAGCAAACAGAAGATAATATTTATTAGCAAACATATCAGGGATTCCTTTTGCATTGAAATGAACAGGAATTTTCTCCGGGAGAAATATGCAAATAATAAATATTACAACAATCATTAACATCAATACCAAGACATCTTTTTAACAGTCCAACTTTCATACAATTTTCCCTCCTTAAACTAAATAAAATTTGACTTGCTAACTTTTATATAAACTTTGCTTGAAATAACAAGTAAAGTAACTGATATTATCTGCAAAACCGGTGTTATCGGAAGATTTAAAAACCAATTAAGAAGAATTGGTGTAATGAGTGCAATTATTCCGACAAGTCCGGACACAATCACAGGTATACTCTGCTTTACTACCATCATCTCACTTTCCCATTCATAGTTAGGATACTTTTTATTTAGGGAAATTCCTATCACTGTTATAAAAATTGAATAGCATATAGGAACAATTATTAGGTTAATAATTTGAATAAAGTTCATATCAAGTTTTAGAGTAAATGCAAATATGAAATCATATACCCAATCAAATGAAGTGTAAGGTTTACAGCTATCTTGGAATTTAAGATCATTTTTACCTTAACAGGAGAGCTTTGCAAAAATCCAAATGTTTTTTTCCTTCTAAAGATATCGCTGAAGCTGCCGGACAACTGAGCGAGCATAGATGCAATAAATAATGGAGCAAAATTTGAGAGATATTCATTTATATTTTTCGTTTCACGAAGACTCTCTTATTTGTTCTAAAGAATTAAAAAAACAAAAAAATATACTAAAAAAACACATAAAAGTATTACACCAAGACCTGCATTCAAGACCGCCATCTATGAGCTTAAAAAGCGTCCCATTTCTTTTTTTATACAAGGCAAAAAAATATCGATTTTTCTATTATAAGATTTTTTTGTTATCAGAATATCTTGATGTTGTTTTTAGCAAGAGTATTAAGCAATCCATACTTCATCGCAACAATTTTTTTACAAATATATAAAAAAACTGCTGTTGAAAAAAAGCAATAAATAATCCCACTCCAATATACATTGGAAAATTTGTGTGTTGCATGAATAACCCGGATATTGGGTACAGTTCTGTAATTTGCTTAGAAAAGCATGATCTCAATGCTGTCTTCATTACACGATTTCATAGCTGACACTGCAATATATCCAATTATACCTATCATTGCAAATGAAAAGATTAGAGCAATAACATTTTTTTCCTCTTAAAATAAGATGAAAACAGTCACAACAATGATTCCCATACATACTGCTATGCACATAGGTATCAAGGGAACAAAAATCATGGAAGTGAAATACAATATAATCTGTGATGCATTTAAACCTCCACTTAGCACCCAAACAATTCCTCCCGGAAGCATAAATATAAATCCTATTAAAAAGTTCAATAAATACATAAACATAAACTTGCTACTTATAATGTCTGAGCTTTTTTTACAGGCAGCGATAAAAAGCGTTTCCATATCATGATCTACCAAATAAAATTCCATTAGAATAAAAATATTGTCAAAAATAATATTGCAAAGCTTGATACTGACACCATATATGCCGGTATCAACTCCTGCTGTCCCACTTGTACCAATGTTTTGGCTGTTATGATATTATAAACAAAGAAAAAAATATAGCAAGAGTTATTATTCCAAAACTTGCAATAACAATTGAACTTTGTTTTTTTATTTCCCAGCTCTTTCATTTCGTTGATCGGAAAGAAATTTATCAATTCTGCTCTAATTAATATCCAAATTTTGCTCATTATCCTGCACCTCCATGAAAAAGTTTCCAAAGATTTATTGCCTTTGACTTCTTCTGTATTTCCGCTCGCAATTAACTTTCCATTTTTTATAATTGCAATTTTATTACATAATTTTTCTGCAACATCCAATACATGTGTTGAAAAGAAAATAGCTCCTCCATCTGATACACATTCGTGCATTATTTTCTTTAGAAGAAAAGTTGCTTTCGGATCAAGTCCAACAAAAGGTTCATCTAAAATTAGTAACTTTGGAGAATGCACCAGTGCAGAAATAATCGCCGTTCTTTGCTTCATGCCATGTGAATACGAAGATATTATCCCCGAAAGATTTTTCGTCATTTCAAATAAATCACCGTATCTCTGAATTCTTTCTCTGCGTATCTCAGTAGAAACTTCAAATAAATCTGCAATAAAATTTATGTACTGAAATCCTGTCAGATGTTCATATAAATCCGGATTATCCGGAATATATGCCATCATTTTTTTACAAAAAACAGGCTCCTCTTTAATGGAATGCCCATCAATCGTTATACTTCCATTCTCAAAATCATGAATCCCAATTACTGCTTTTATCGTTGTAGTTTTTCCGGCTCCATTTGCACCAATGAATCCATAAATATCTCCGGACTGTACTGAAATGGATAAGTTTTTCAACAGCCTTTTTTTGTTTCCATAGAATTTACTAAAATTCTTTATCTCTAACATAATTTCCACCTCTATTGACATTTTTGTCAGTTATTCTTTGAAATAAAACCGATAACTTGTTTTAACAGTAGCTATCGGCATATTATTCTCCTTGTAAACATTCTATTTTTTTAATTACTAAAGAGCTTTTTTTGTATTTAAGCTTTGTTCAAGCATTACCTTAAATGCATTTAAGTAGTTATTAACAGGTTCTTCCTTTAGATATCTTATACTTATGTTATTTGAAGCAAAAAAACATAAGCTGTCATAAGGAACTCTGCTGTTTCTAATGGATATTTTACAGAAAAAAACTCTTTCCGTTATTCCTTGATTTATAATCTTTTTCAAAATATATTGTCAGTTTTTTTCAACAAAGCTTATGGGATAACTTATCTATCATATATTGATTTTCTTTAAGGTCAACTGTTCTTTTGTAGCACTGTACCTTCTGCTGAAATATTTTCCGACGATATAATTGTGACATCTATAAATGATCTGATTTTTTTCTATGGAAGTTTTATCTTCATCATAAGCAATAGTAGAAATATCTTTCAGTAGTCTATCTGAATATTGTTCTACAAGACAATATAAGATATCCTCTTTATTCTTAAAGTGATAATATAACAACCCTCTTGATATATTTACTTTATCAACTATATCACGAGTTGTTGTATTAGTATATCCTTTTTCCATAAAAAGTATCATTGCAGCATCCATAATCTCTGCACGTCGTATTTCGGGTTCTTTTACATCTCTCATTTTATACCTCCCATTATTTGTATAATACATCTAAACTGACAAATTGTCAATCGATTTTAATCTTCTTATTTTATGCTTTTTCATAGTCTTTTCTTAAGGTATTCAAGAGACTGCCGGTATTTTTCCGGAGAAGGTTTTTCTTCACTGGATTCCAGCAGCAGGATGTATCCTTTCCAATCTTCTGCATCAGGGAATAAATGATATTTTTCGCACAAGATCGGCATATCCTCATATCGCTCACCGTTAAAAAAATCATACATTGAATCGATACATCCACCGAGTATTTTACCTGAGAATACAGGAGACCCCTGCAATAACTCAAACCCATAATCAGGATGAGCTATCAGCGGTTTGCCGACCTGATTGGGTGCAAAGCTTTTCCGTTCTTCATACCAGACATCGCTGGGTGCTATTTCCTTGATCGTTCCAGTGGAAATCAATTCCTCAAAATATTTCCGTGTATAAGGGTGCATTTCTTGGCTCAGTTCACAGATATCCGGAAGAAACGCCTGTCCATAAAAAGTATTCAGTCCAACTTTATGCAGCATCAGATGGTTGATCGTTGTATCCGAAAAACCGAGAAAAATCTTGTCAGTAACAGCTTCCGCAAGTTCATTATGATCGAATAGATACGGTAACAGGCGGTAAGTATCATCCCCGCCTATTGCACACAGGATCATATCGATCTCCGGATCGCGAAATGCCTCCAATAAATCCTCTGCTCGTTTTTCAGGGTGTGCTTTGATATAATCCAGCCCCATAATAGCATGCGGCATAAATTTTACATTCAGCCCATATTCCTTCAGTCTGCGAATACCTATATCAGATTCAAATCGGATAAATGATTCGCCAACAATTCCACTTGAAAGACTTACAATACCAACAGTTTTAATCATGCTTCCTCCAGATAATTTCTTTTATCGCCCTGATATCTATCTCACAGCCACAACTACCCGACATCTAACTCGGTAACTCAAAACATCTATATTATCAAAATTTTCAATTTCTTCAACTTTTTTAACCCAAGGCTTTCGCAATCTTAAAAGCATAGTCTAAGCTTTCTTTCGCTACAGGACGTGTCCCACTGCCATAATAACAATAATTTACATCTTCCCTACAAGATTATTGATCATATCAATATTTCTTAACAATCCACTTCTTATGGGAATCATATTTTTTTCTGACTTAATAATTCAATCATTTACTGTTTCCTCCACGAAATCTTTCGATAAAATACTATAAAAAAAGAAAAGCCATATTGCCGGGCGTTTTTTTCAAGCCATTTGTAGACCTGATCTCCGGTTGAATTTACACCATCTGCATTGATGTCAACAGCTAAACCTGTTTGGTGTTCACTATAGCCCACAACTGATACCCAGCGCCGTGCTTCTGTTTTCGCCTCCGAATTGGAATATCCTTGTTCTTTTAACTCAGCAATTTTTTCATTCATCAACTCTTATTGCTTTTCTGACGTTCGATAGCCAGAAGCAACGACAGGATATCCCCCTTGCGCTCGCATATCATCAAACATTTGTTGCAGGTCTGGATAAATGCGACTATCAACACTTTGCCCATTAGACAACTCTGTAAGCTCAATATCCCAATCCTTTGGCACCTTATAATCTTGGTTGACCAGTATCAAATTCCAGCCATATTCTGTGCTTGCTGACTGGTCCGGAGATAATATTTCCTGTAGTAGCACATTGATTGTGGGCAACTTAGCAACGCATATAATAAACATGATGAATATGGCTGTTAAAACCAATCTTGCAACAAGTCTTTTCCCTTTCGGTTTTCTGCTCCTATGTCCCACTGTTATTCACCCCGCTTCAACCTTTCCACAACACTCTCCTTACTGATGGATTTATTGAGAAAACAAGGAATGAAAATACCGATGAACAACAAAATGATTGAAATGAGTATTACTGGATAATAGTTTGCGTTATAGCTTAAAAACCAGATCATTTCACATACGGGACGAACAACCGCTGTGGCAATAGCAAAGCAAAATGGGACAGCGATTACAACAGAGAATATAATATATAAACAGCTTTCCATGCAAAGCAATCGGCGAAGCTGTTTACCGGTCATACCTACACTTTGTATCAACGCAAATTCTTGACGGCGGCTGAATAAACTGGTCAATATTGTATTGACAAAATTCAACAGGCCAATAATTCCAATGAGAAAAGCCATAGTGCCGCCCACGGAAATTATGATGTTTTGGATGTCTGAAACACCAGCCATAATCGTATCTTTTGAACGGAAGGCCATTTCCGGTTCCACTTCGCTCACATATTGTTCTAAAAAGCGGTTCATTTGATTTTCATAACCATCATACACATTAAAAAGGTACGTCATGGCATAATTATTTCCGGTGAACGACTGATAAATATTACTGGGCAAGAAGAAGCACGATCCGAGCCAATCATAGGTATTACCCTCATTTGCAACGATATGTCCTAATACTGTAAATTCTTGAACCGCGCCATTGCAATATAACTGTACGGTATCACCTACGGCATGGTTCATGCTGCTTTCATCCATGTCACCTCTGGAATTAACATAAGCGCCTTCCAAATATATTGCCCGGATGCCAACTTTTCTGCATCTAACTCGCCATCAACTAATTTTGCCCAAGAAAGGAGCGTACAATCTAATCCGTAAATGTGGGTATCAAAAGAACCGTCCTCCTGCTGGTTTACAACCTGTTGTGTTGTATCGCTCCTATAAGATGCGCGGCACCCGTATTCATAGCCACCATTTTCAAAGCCGGGTTGAGATTGAATACTCTCCACCATGCTTTTGCTTATCGCGCTGTTTTCGTTTATCTCAATATAATTTAGGAGATTATTATGTCCCACACAAAATTCCGCCCCAATCAAATTTTCAATCGCTTTTTCTGGGTTGACACTGTTGGAAAGCGTAAAAACTGTATTGGTCAGAACAATGCTTAAGGAAAGGCTAAGGACAACCAGCGCGGTACGCTTTTTGTTTCTCCCTAAATTTGCCCATGCCATAGCACAACAAATATTTCCAACATACATACGACGCTTCTTTCTTTTCTCAAAGACGGGGTCGGTGTCTGTATATCTAACCGCTTCAATGGGCGAAACTTTTGCCGCTGTCTTTTCGGATTTTCTCGTACTGATCCATACGGTCAAAAAGGTAAATAAAGAAGCTGCAATAAAAATGAGAGGATTCGGAGATATAATCGCATCATAATCGGAAAAGGCGCTGGCTTTCATCAGTATAGGCAGCAATATTTTCCCAATCAAATAACCCGCCAGCAGACCAACAGGAATTCCGATTACGGAAAGCCGGAATGTCTGCCTACGAATGATTGAGCGAATTTGGCGTTCTGAAGTACCAATGGTTTTTAAGAGGCCCCAAAAATGAATATCTCTTAACACAGAAATTTGAAATATATTATATATGATAAGGTATCCTACCAACAAAAACATAAACAACGCACATACAAGAACGATATTTGTTCCTATTGCAGTTGTTTTGCTCAAAGATGAATACTTTGGGTTTATCCCCGCATTGATATAGTTGTCATCATCAACATTAGTAGAAAAACCACTTTCTTCTACAACGGTTTTCAAATCTTCACTTACATTATCTGCGTTAGCAAATTTAATAATTGCGGTAATGGAACCTGTTTCAGTGCCTTTCTTATATTGAATTTCCTCTGCATGTGCCTGCATATATGATTTAGACGTAACGATAGTTCCATAATAGACGCCGGGATAGCTTTCCCACCATCCAGCCAAAATAAAGTCATGTTTTATTTTCTGGCCCTGTACGGTCAATTCCAATGTAATTTTTTCTCCTACTGACAGCGGAACATTAAGAAGTTCCAATGTCTGCGTATCTGTTATAATTTCATTTTCTGCTTTCGGCCTATGCCCGCTGGTAGGTTCTATAAAATTATATTTCAGAGCATTATCGTCATAATATAAAAAGAGAGTTTCTCGTTTAGACAATTCTGTGTTATCCACGCTATCAGCAAGTGTGCGGCAATACGCAATTTCGTGAATTAGAGGATGGGTGCTAATGGTATCGTACTCAGACTGGTTCAAATCAATGATTCTGGCATGACCATCCCCGCCAGATAAAATCATGTCGGCCCGTTCTGTACTCTCTGTTAATCCCCTTTGTAAAGTAAACAGCCCCGTGAAAAGAATTGTAGTTAAAATAATTGAAATAATAGCAATGATGTTTCTTGTGCGATTTGCTTGAAAACTTTTTTTTGCCAACTTTTTTTCAATTTTATGAGTATCATTTTCAAACGGCCATGTCATAACACTTCACCTCCTTAGCCCATGATCTTCCCGTCCTCAATACGGACAATCCGATCAGAGAGGCGGGCAATATCGTTGTTATGGGTAATCATTACAACAGTCTGGTGAAATTCGGCGCTGGTTCGCTTGATAAGTCCCAGCACTTCGGCGCTGGTCTTGCTGTCAAGGTTGCCGGTCGGCTCGTCAGCCAGTATAATAGCCGGTTTGGTAATCAGAGCGCGGGCGATGGCAACACGCTGCTGCTGGCCGCCGGAAAGGTTGCTGGGCATATTTTTTAATTTATCTTCCAGCCCCAACATTTTCACCACTTCATACATAAAATGTTTATCCACGGCATCGCCATCCAGTTTTACCGGCAAAACGATATTTTCATAGACATTCAAAATAGGGACAAGGTTATAGTTTTGAAAAATAAAGCCAATATTGCGACGGCGGAAAATGGTAAGCTGTTCGTCATTCATCTTTGCCAGCATTTTGCCTCGGACAATCACATTGCCAGAAGTGGGGGTATCAAGTCCGCCCATCATGTGCAATAGCGTAGACTTACCGCTGCCTGATGTTCCAACAATAGCCACAAACTCGCCGTCCTCCACAGTGAGATTCACGCTGTCAAGAGCGCGCACAATGTTTGGCTTTGTACCATAATACTTTTTCAGGTCAATAACCTGTAAAACGCTCATATTCAAAACTCCTTTCAAGGTTCTCTGACTGTTGATAAGGTTATTGTAAAACTCAAATGTCACAGAAATGTCCGAGGGGTCAAGAATTTCCATCGAAAATCCTACTGAAATGTTACACTTTCGGGACATTTGAAAAAGAACGGCGGGCAGCTAAAAGACTGCCCGCCGTTCTTTACCTCAAAGGGAGCATAATGGAAAATTCCGAGCCTTTTTTCGGCGCTGAAACGACTTTGATATAGCCACCTTGTCGTGTCACAATTTCACGGGCAAGATACAAACCGATCCCCACGCCCGGCTGTTCATGTACTTCTTCCTCTCGATAGAAACGCCGGAAGATAGCAGCTTGATTGCTTTCAGAAATGCCCTTGCCGGTATCAGTCACTTTAATTTCTACATACATTTCCCATTGTTTTACAGACACGGCAATTTTGCCGCCTATGGGGGTATATTTCACTGCATTGTCTAACAGATTAAAAAGGGCTTCCGCTGTCCATTTGCTGTCATGGGAAACCGTCAGGTTTTCGGGACAATCTACTGAAACACTAATCTGTTTCTTTTCTGCGGCATATACAATGCCACTCATAGCTTGGGCAACAGTTTCAAAAAGGCGTCCGTCTTTTTTCTCCAACTGAATTACGCCTGTTTCCAGACGGGATGTTTTAACAAGAGCCTGAAAGAGAAAGTCAAGTTTATCCGTCTGGTTACAAATACCTCGGAGAAATTCAATACGTTCTGCTTCTGATACCGCCCTTGTCAGCAGGGTATCCACTACCATTTTCAGATTACTAACCGGTGTCTTTACCTGATGGGAAATATCTGACACCAGAGTTTGAAGTTCCTGCCGTTCCTCGTCCACTTTGCGCCGGTTTTCTTGCATAATCTGGTAAAGTCGGGAAAGCCGATGATTGATCCGCGCTAAAAGAGTTTCACCGTCATCTATGATTTCAGGTTCTTCTTTTCCGTCGATCATGTTATCCAAAGTTTTACACAAATCAGATGTAAACAGAGAAAGCCGTTTTCCGAAAGTTTGCGTCAGAAGCAATAGCCCTATCAATGAGCAGAGGTTCAATATACCGCCAGTTACCAAAATAGTAGTCTGGTGAATCAACGCAAACAGTACCAGAGTAATACCGCTCATTATGAGTGCCGTTACAATAGACACCCCCAAAAACAGCCATTTAATCGGGATGGTGTTCATCTTCATTTTGCTTCGCCTCCCATCCATTGATAACCCATCCCATAAATGGTTTTAATATAGGGTGCACCGCCGTCCGTTTCGATCTTACTGCGAATCCGACTGATAGAGGTTGTCAAAGTATGTTCATCTACAAAGCGTTCTTCCGCATCCCATAACTTTTCCAATAACTGCTGCCGGGTAAGAACTTGCTTCGGATTCTTACGGAACAGGTTAAGCATCTTATATTCCATCGGGGATAGCGCCAACGGCTTTCCATTTAGGGTAGCCGCCTGTTCGGAGAAATCCAAAAATAATCGTCCGTCGTCGTAAATGTCCTTTGCAGGTTTGTGATGTTCCAGCATGGTAAACATAGCCTTTATTTTGCGCTGTAAAGCTCCAATAACAAATGGCTTGGTAATATAATCTATGGCTCCTACTTCATATCCCCGTATTTGATCGCTCTCCTGATCGTTGGCTGTCAAGAATATTACAATGGTGTCCGGCTGTTCCGGCTTAATCAACCTGCACAAATCATATCCATTTCCATCCGGCAGGTTGACATCAAGCAAGACCAAATCAAACTCGTGTGCATTTAGAATTTCGGTGGCCGTCCTTACATTTAGAGCAGAAGTCACCTCGTATCCGTCAGCAGTCAAATTATAAGCTAACATCTTATTCAAAAAACTGTCGTCCTCGACAATCAAAATCTGTTTCATTGTTTCACTTCCTTTGAACTATCTTATAGCATATCAGAAAAATGTCCGTAAAATGTTACGGCACAGAGTATTTTTTCTATTACACTGATTATATGTGAACTAATAAGTTAAAGCAAGGCAGTAAATATGAATTATAAAATGTAGCAGCGCCACAAACGCTGTGCAGAATACGAGAGCTGAAAAGCCCTCCTGTCTACGCATTTAGGGAGCAAAAAGCCCACGGAAATCAAGGCTTTTCAGCGGTGGTCGATGGGGTGGTAGAATGATTTATCAAATGCCCGCTGAAATGGGCTTTGAAATGCGTAGGAAAAACTTTCCGGCGCTGGTTTTCCTGCCGGTTCTGTGGTATGCTGAAATAAGACAAAAAACGACAGGAGTTGACACGATGGCCGAACAAGAAATGTTGCTGGACACCGCCACTATCAAGGCCGCCGTCGCTGGTGAGCTATGGGCTAAACAAAAGGTGATCGAACACTACACCCCCATGATCGACGAGCTGGCCGTTAATGAGGATATGAAGCAGCACTTGATTATGAAGCTGCTGGAAGAACTGCCAAACTTCCCGATGGATCAGGCATAATCGAGTAGGAGGCGGTGACTAACCGCCGTCCTCTCACAGCACTGTACGTACGGTTCTCGTATACAGCGCTTTCAATAGTTGACGTGCACAGACTGATATACAGTGGCTAAATCGTAAAAACCACTGTTTATCAGTCTTTCTCTTGTCATTGCCATGTTTATGGCAACTGTGTGTGTTGTAAACCAATAGCCACGTCTGCTGTTTGCCGATTTCCATGCCAAGTCTTTTGGAACTCCCATAGCCCTCAGGTTTCGGTATCTTGTTCTCACACGTTTCCATTGTTTCCATATACACATACGTATTCTGTGATAGAGCCATCCGTTGACGTCATCCATGTTATTCTTCATACTTGCAATTCCATAGTAGTTAAGCCAACCTCTTGCATATACCTTGATTCTTTCAAGGCTTGGCTTTATTGACTGACAGCGCTTACGTGAAGAAAGCTCTTTCAGTCTCGACTTAAACCTCTCCCATGACTTTGAATGAACTCGTACATATATACCACTTCCGTTCCTTCCCAATGCAAAGCCAAAGAATTTAAAATTTCGGATTGCAAATACACTGACAGTACAGCTTTTCTCTCGATTCACTGTAAGTTTCAGTTTCTCCCCGAGGTATCTCGTACTGCTCTCCAAAAGTCGCTCTGACGCTCTTTTACTTTTAGCGAGGAGCACTATGTCATCTGCATATCTTATGCATGGGACACCTCGCTTCAAGAACTCCCAGTCGAACTCATTGAGGTAGATATTCGCAAGCAAAGGGGATAGATTCCCTCTTTGTGGCGACCCATCCTATGTTTCGGTAACTACTCCATTTTCCATTACGTCACTTTTCAGATACCTCTTGATAAGTTGCACTACACGTTCATCTTTTACGTTTTTCCTCAGAAGGTTGATAAGAATCTCGTGGTTGATTGTATCGAAATATTTCGATAAGTCTAGAACTACCGCATGTGTGTATCCCTGTTCAGCGTACTCCTTAACCTTTAGTATTGCTCCTTTTGCATCTCTATTTGGACGGTAGCCATAACTGCACTCTGCAAACAGTGGCTCATAGATTGGCACTAACTGTTGTGTTATCGCCTGTTGAAGTATACGGTCTATCACTGTTGGTATGCCAAGCTTTCGCACACCACCATCTGGTTTAGGAATCTCAACTCGTCTTACCGGAGACGGAGTATACTTTCCGCGATAGATACGTGTCGTTAACACTCCAGGTGCTCCCTTGTTTGCCTTAACCCTCTTATACGCTCTGTTAAAGTTATCCTTATACAGTATCGCTTCCAAGAGCTTCGGCTGTGCACAGTCTCTTTCTTTCCATATCAGATTGAATGACCTGCGCGCTTTTGCATACCCTTCATGTTCCGCACTATCTCTCTGCAAACAGCCACTGCTTTCAGTGTATTCTGCCATGTCTAGTCATTCCTCCTTTCTCAGTCATACTTGGGACTCCTACTGATTCGGTCCTTTGTCTCTCGACTACTATGACCTCTGCTGACTTCTGTGTGTTCAGCATTGCTTTGGGCAATGGTTAACTCTTTCGAGACATATCACACAGACCTCCCCAGGTACCACACATTTCTTCCTCTCCATCTATCTGCCTCATTTATCATGTCAGATTGCGTGTAGTTATCGGACTTTGGCTTGTTTTGCAGTCTTATCCTCATGCATAACCTCATATGAGATTTCTGTTCGTCAGACCAGAGATTTGCCCATGAGTTAGTATCTTCCTCATATCCAGCTCCCTTCAGATTCGAGGTCACCCTCGACATCCTTGCTTTCGGCGCATCCTTCCCACTACCTGGGCGGATTCGGGACTTTAACCCGTTAGAAACATGCGCCGCTAGGCGTACAAAAAAACACCCTAGAACAAAATCTAGGGTGTTTTCTTCTCGGTAAACTTTTTTATGATTTTTAATATTTCACTTAATAAAGAAAATTTGATTATTAAATATAAAACCACCGCTATAATAAAACTATACCCAACACTATATATTAAAAATTTAGCATTGAGTGCACCTTTAAATATTGATATAATGTCTGTTACACGATTAACCAACAATCCAACAATAAACGCAATTATAATGCCACTAAAAAAACAATGCCTTAAAATCTTTAATTTTTATTTATAAGTCTAATTTTCTCCATCTCTTCTTCAGCATTTTTTTCATCTCTTCTTTGTACTCAACCTTAATCTCTTCTTTTTATGTCACTTATAAATCTTTCCTTTACTGCTTTATAAAAAAATAAGAATCACCTTTAATATCAGCCTTTTTCCCCATTTATAAAATATTCAACTAGTGCTTCCAGATCTACTTTCTCTGTTTGCATTCTGTAATTCTCCCATCAAATAATCAACCATTTTATTAACAGCAAGCTCATCCACAACAGGACCTCTAAATTCCTTTTTCATTTTTGATAATGCGCATTATCTTTATTTTTATATAATTTGTTTTTCAGAAGGTACTCCTTTTAATTCTTCAAACAGTATTTGACAAATAGAAATTCACGGATAAATTTTAATAGGCCTACTTTGAAAAATTGTATAACCCCATTAATAATTGACCTGTATAAGTTGAATTAAAATGTTGAGCATTGATATAGAGCCCCGCCCTTGTAATGCTTGTTTTAGGCACGATATGTGCTGTTATTTTTTTCTGTAAGCGATACTGTTTCAGCTATAGAAACCAAGACAAAATCTTGTGGTGCTATAATATACCCATTATCTGAAATATATTCTTTAGAATACATTTCTTTAAGCCCCTCTTTATTTTTTTCAAATCTATTAAGGTAATATTTTTTTATTGATGCTATAAACACAATTCCCAATATGCAAATCATACGATTCGCTTTTGCAGATACTTATCGTCAAAAGGAGAAATAAGATTATTGTTAATACTTAAAAGATTTTTATTTCTTTGTCTGTTAAAATCATATGTGCCTCCTTAAATTTATATAGCCACGAGTCTTAATCTCGTGGCTTTTTGTTCTTATTTATTGTATATATATATATTCTAGCACATACATTTTAAAATTTCAATAAAAATTTGTATCTACTACAAACTTTTAATACAATTTTAAAATTAGGGTGGCAAATCGGTGGCAAACCAATATTTTAAGCCTTAATTTTTCTCGTTAAAACCAGTATTTACCTGTGATAATAAGCATATAGTCTCAACTTGCTCACCATTGTCCAAACCTATATTCAAATCTTCATCAATGATAGGAAGCTTGAAAGTAATCGACTTTAACCACTGTCCATTAGGTTGTTTATCCTCATAAATTTGAATTTCAGCTATCAAAGCTTCTATTAACTGCCTACGCTCTACATCGTTCATCACCTTATACAGCTTGTCAAAATAGATCAAAATCTTATATATGTTATCACCCGTAAGTTTCTCAGCCTCGATAGTTTCTTTCTTTACTTTTGCTTCAATTAGCTTAGATTCTAATTCTTCAATCTTGTCATACATACGATAAAGTCTATCATCTAAATCTTGTTTTCTTCGTTTGTAATGCTTATCATCAACATCCAAATTATCTATTTCTTCAATCAGCTTAAATTTTGTAGAATGATTTTTTCTCAGTTCTTTTTGATAGTTATCTATTTCATTTTCAATCACTGATGTGTCAACTTTCATGTTAATCTTCTTTTTCATCATAGAAGCAAATTTAGGATTACTAACTAATTTCACTATCACTTCAGACACCGCATCATCCAATAATTCTTCTCTAATTTGCTTTCTGTAATCACACTTATGTCCACGATTCATATTCCTGTGTTTACAACCATAATAATAAAAGTCTTTGTATTTGCTTCCATCTTTTTTATATTTAACACACTTGTTTGCCAAACATTCCTGCACCACAAACAGGACATTTTACTATTCCTGTAAGTAAATGTGTTCGAATATCTTTTTCCCTTTATTGGTATGTTCGTATTTTTTTGCTTGTGATTTTAATTTAACTTGAGCTGCTTGCCATAATTCATCCGAAACAATAGGGGAGTGTATTCCTTCTGCAACCAAATAATCGTCTTGTTCCACCTGACGATATTCATTTCTCGTTCCATGTACTTTTTCTAATGTTCTTCTTCCAAATGCAATTTTCCCATTATATACAGGATTTTTAAGAATCTTCCTTATCAATCCCGCATCAAATAATGGATTTTTTCCGTTTTGCCTTGGAATTTTTCTTATTCCATGATTTTCTAAATATTTTGATAGCCCATTTGCACCAATGGTTGTATTCACATATTGATCAAAAATAGTCCTTATTGCTACTGCTTCTTCCTCATTGATTAACAACTTACCATCAACGAGTTTATATCCATACGGAGCAAAGCCTCCATTCCATTTGCCTTCTCTTGCCTTCTGAATACGACCTTCCATTGTTTGAACACGAATATTTTCTCTTTCTATTTCAGCAACAGCAGACAAAACAGAAATCATCAATTTCCCTGCATCTTTAGATGAATCAATCCCATCTTCAACACAAATGAGATTAACTCCAAAATCTTGCATTGTTTGTAGAGTTGATAGGACATCAGCAGCATTTCTTGCAAATCTTGATAATTTAAATACCAAAACAAAAGATACTCCATCCTTTCCGGATTTTATATCTTCCATCATACGAGTAAACTGAACTCTACCTTCTATAGATTTTCCGGACTTGCCTGCATCTTCGTATTCACCAACAATCTCATAATCGTTATAAAGAGCAAAAGCTTTCATTCTTGATTTTTGTGCCTCTAAAGAATAACCATCTATTTGTATTGATGTAGATACTCTTGTGTAGAGGTATACTTTAATTTTTTCTTTTGACATAGCATTAACCTCAATATCTTTTTCTCTATATCTTTACCTTTTTACTTAATTATAGTTTGGACATAAATTTCAAGTATATTATATCACCTTTTATTACTTGTTATCAATCTGTATTTTTTTGCTATGTCAAATCTATTTTTTTATCTTCTGTATTATTTTACTGGTGTTGGATTTGGCAGATTATCTAAATCTAAAACACCAGCATACTTTGTAATCAGATTTGCAATTAAATCAGCCAATCCATTCCAGTCATTATCCACAAGCAACCCTCCTCCCATTGAATCTTCTATAATTAAAATATAACTTTTTCTTCCAATAAGGTTTTATGACATTGGCAGGCGTCTTGGCTGACAACATAGGAATCTCACCTCTGCCCCTTATTCAGACGAGGCGGCTTAAACTGTTGAAAGTATCATTATCACTGCTTATCTCAACGAACAGATTGCCACACCTGTTTTTTATGTATTCTTATTTACCGCTCGCTTTCTTGTATCCTTGACTTTTCTCAGTATTCATATAAACCGAATGCTTTTCAGCAGAAAAGGTCTTGGCGTAAGTCATAATCCTCCATAAGCAGATAAAGTCCTACCTTGGTCTATTCAGTTGTCAAAGAACAATACTTTGAAACAGCTATAAAAGGGTTTTGCTTTACATGTCCTAGTTTGCAATATCAAAGCATCTCTACTTAAGAAAGTAAAAGAGGACAGATCTCCCTTCACTTTATAAAGGAAAATCTGCCCTCACCTACAAGGCGATTATTTAAAAAGTTCTTCCAAGATACAGCTTTTCAGCTTTTTTTGCAAGCTCTTTGTTTCTTACGCCATTGATATAGCTCGGATAGCTATACTTTTTAGCTTTTGCCACTGACTCGAAACGAGTTTCATCATTGAAAAGTATAAACGTTCTATAATATCCCTTTCTTCCGCATTCAGCCTTGATATAGCATTTCTGACCGCTTCAATCATCATCTGCGTTTCCACAATCTTTTCTACATCAACGCTTTCATCAATGATGTTTTCTTCAAAATGTCCGTCATGATCAAGAGAAGAAAAAAGGAACAGGTGGTTTTTTCTGTCCACCTGCTCCAAATATTTTTCATGCTCTTTCTCACGCCAGTAGACTTTATATATATCCTCACTGACTTTTACTTTTTGTCCGCCAATATAAAGGTAATATTCCTTTGCCATCTGATTTCCTCCATTTTTTCTGTCTGTTATTTTCAGACAAAAAAGGAGGACTCCTGCACTTAGTTATAAGATATTGGCTTTGTCTTATTACAGCCGGTACAAACAAAGGAATTCCTATAAACTGCCATTAGGCAGCCTACAGAAATCCCTTTGTTTTAATCTTTTATTTCTCTGTATGTCCTATTCCAAATACAGCAAGCCTTTTTGTACTAAATACCATAGCACAGCTTTCTTTATCATAATAAGAACCTTTAATCTTCCTTACTTTTCCTTTTTTATCAACATATACGGCATATAATCCATCCGCTTTTTCGTTTTTATTAAGTGTGTAAGGGATGAAAGCTGTTATCTTTCCTTTTCCGAGGCTTGTTATCTTTTTCTTTCCCCTTAAATAACTTAGGCTTATGGCAAGGACAGGTCTTTTTCCTATCTGCTTTTTAGCCTGTTTGGAAAGTTTTTTAACAGGAGAGATACTTAGTACAACACCTCCCTTACTCTTTTTCTTTATCTCAGAAATAGCTTTTTTATCAAACACCGTTTTTGAAATAGGGCTATCTATGATGAGGCTGTTTATTTCTTCACCTGCAATTTTCCCTAAAGCACCCTCGGTAAGATTTACCTTTACCTTATTAGTACCCTTTGGCATATCTACCTTTACTTCAAGGGATATTTTCTTTGCTTCCTTGCCGTTTTTCTTAGCTTCTTCCAGTGCCTTTGTAATGGCATTTTCTACTGACTTTTTAGAAATTTTAGCAGTTGCCGTTTTACTTTTTCCTTTTTTAGCTTCTACTGTAATCTCTGCTGTTACAGGTAAATCAGAGCCTTTATCAGTATTAGCATCTGTTACGCTGCTGTCGTCTTTAGGCTTATTGTTTTCATTTGTCTCTGTATTTCCGCTGCTTGTACCGCCTGATGAAGAACCGCCACCGGTGCTGCCCTCTGTACCGCCTGATGGAACAACACCGCCTGAACCTCCGCTGCCATTTGCCCTAAAATTAGCTGTTACGGTAACACCCTTTGCAGGCATTGTAAAGCTGGTTTCTTTTGCAGAAGCATTTTCAAAAGCTACTCCGTCCGTACTGCTCCATCCTGTAAAAGTATAGCCTGACTTATCATTTGCTTTGATAACGACTTTTTGTCCTTCGCTGTACTTGCCGCTTCCTGTTCCGTCTACTACAGTTACATCATAGACTGCATCTACAATTTTCAGTATGCCTTTTTCGTATGTGACCATGTAGTTGTTTGCTACATCTGCACCGCCTTTATTTTTAAGTTCACCGCCGCTTACTGTAATCTCATATTCTCCGGTATGATTTGTAGTCGCATTTGATGAAAGCACCGGATTTGTAAAACTATCTCCTTTTGCAAGGTTTTTATCTACTTCTTTCTTGTTGTAGGTAAATGCAGGCATAGTATCGCCTTTTACTACAGTCTTATCTTCTGCTTTTACGGTTATTTTTCTCTTATTTACAGTAACAGTTACACTTCTTTCTGCTTCGTTGTAAGTAGCGTTCCCTTCCTTTTTAGCTGTAACAGTAACTTTTCCTGCTCCTATAATTGTTGCATTATTTCCTTCTATTTAAGCACTCCATTGTTATCAGGCACACTGTAAGTTACATCTCCGCTACCGCTACCACCTGTAACAGATAGGGTAAATTCGCCGTCTCCGTAAGTTTTATCAGGAATTGATGCAAACAAAAGCGGAGCTTGGCTTTGCTTCTTTGTATCTATCTTTTTAACTTCACTTTCAGCGTTGTAATTAGTATCTCCTACATACTCCGCCTTAATTTCGTATTCTTTTTCTGCTACATTTTCCCATTTATATTCAGCCTTTCCCTCTGCTAATGCTGCTGTGCCAAGCTCTGTAAAGTTTCCTCCGTTTTTGTAAGAAAATTTTACATTTCCGCTCGGTTTAACAGCACCGTTTGCACCTGTTATTTCTGCAACCAGTGTAACTATTTTATTTCCCGACTCTGCCGATATATTTGCTGTAAGATTTACAGTAGGGACAGCCTTTGCAACGGTAATTGACACCGACCTTTTTTTACTTGTTTCAGGTATTTCTTCGTAGTTTTTAAGCGTTTTTTCACTTGTGGTAAATACTACCTCATAGCCTGTATTATTTACCGTAGGAATGATATTTCCGTCTTTCCAAGCAAATGTTCCATATTCTGTACTTCCGCCTGTAAGCACGCTTTCGGATAATTTCTGTCCGTAGGTTAAGTTACCTGCATTTGGGAAGGTAATAGCAGGTACTGCGGCTTTTGCTATTGTTATTTTAAGTTCTGCACTTATTTCGTTATGGTTCTTATCTCCTGCCTTAACAGCCTTAACTGTTACCTCTCCTGCTCCTATAATTCTTGCAGTAGAGCCGTTTATGGAGAGTACGCCATTATTTGCAGGTGCAGTGAAAGTTACTGCTCCTTCTCCGCTTCCGCCTGTTGTTGTCAAATTAAAATCATTATCGTCATATTTTTTGCCTGAAACATCTGTAATGCTAAATGCTGCCTGATTAGCTTTTTTGATTTCAAAGCCTGCTTTGGCAGATGCAGCATTTTTGGTTTCGGTTTCTGCTATATCAGCCTTTACCCAGTATTTACCTGCATTTTTAGGTACTTTGCCATCACTTACCGCACCGCTGTTAGCATTAGTAGTCTTAACAGTGCAGGTTTCATCTGTAAAATATTCGTAGGTTACCACTCCGCCTCCTGTATTTCCTGTTACAGTAGGAGTATTGGCATTTTCCCCAAAAGTCCAGTCCGTAAGGCTTACTGTAAGTGCAGGTGTGGTTTTTTTCTCAAAAACCGCCTTAATTTCTACATCACTTTCAGGCATGGTAAATTTATTATTTGCACTTATCTGTAAATCGCTTGGAGATACTGACTGCCAGCCTTTAAAGTAATTACCACTGTCCGGGGTAGGGGTAAGTGTAATTTCCGTACCCATTAAGGCAGCTTTCGGATTGGCTACTGCTGTTCCTTTACCGATATTTGCTATGATTGTACGGTGAATTTTCTTAATCTCAACTTCTGCCGCTTCGCTTGCAAAGCTATTTTCTGTTGGGGCTATTCTGACTAAATATTTGCCCGGTGCAATACCCTCCGTTTTACCTTCTGTACACGGCTTCCAATCGTTTGAAGAAGAAAGTGTATACTCCATTTTATCCGTAGTGCCTGTGATTTTACCGTCATTCTTTCCATAATTAGCTTCGTCTACTCCGTTCACTGCCGTCATAACAGGGCGGGCAGGGATAGCTAAACTCTGATTTTCACTTTCAAGAAAGCTGTCATCTTCCTTTGCCATTATAGATAAAGTTTTACCAAGCCACTGCTCTTTTATGCCTGTTTCTCCGTCAGCCGGTTTGTCTATATCTTCCCTATTGATATCGAAAGTGATTAGATACGAAATATCGGCACTAAGCCCTGTAAGTTTTTCCGCTCTATAGTCTATGGCGGCGGTAGGGGTAGAGTAGGGCTTATCCATAAGCTCACCGCTTCCTGTGGGGTCGCTTCCGATTATTTCACTGCCTTTTCTTTTCTTTATCTTGCCGTTATTTTCTAAAGTGCCGTTGTTTTCTAATTTCGTACCGTGATTCAGCCCAAGGGTTTTCCCCTGCGGAATGGTTAATTTACCGCCGCTTGGAATTTCAAGGATATGTCCGCCACCTATATCAAAATCATACGATAATTCCTGTTCGCCGTACACCTTGCCCCTTTTCTTTTGAAATATGATTCCCTTCCAGTTTTCTTCATTTGAAGTATCGGAAATACCTCTATTAGCTTTGATTGTGGCTTTGCCGTCAGGTCCTGTACTAAAGTTTCCTGCCGCTCCGTCCTTACCGCCGCCTATACCCGCTCCTCCGTCGGGAGCGGAACTTGCAATATACTTTGCCGTCTGTTATCTTTATACTGCCGCCATCTCCACCTTTACCGCCGCCTATGCCCGCTCCGTACATAGAGGTTGCAATTACATCTCCGCCTGTTATCTCTATATTGCCGCCTGCTGCATAACTACCTCCGCCTATGCCAGCTCCGCTATCTTTAGAGTTTGCAGTTACTGTGCCGCCCGTTATCTTTATACTGCCGCCGGCTCCTTCATAACCGCCGCCTATACCCGCTCCGAATCGAGATTCTGCTTTTACATCTCCGCCTGTTATCTCTATATTGCCGCCGGCTCCTTCATAACCGCCGCCTATGCCCGCTCCGTTTTGGGATTTTACTTTTACTTTACCGCCGGTAATCTTTATAATGCCGCCCTCTTTATTTTCACTTCCTCCGATACCGGCATTTTTACCTTTTATTTCAGCCTCTATTTTACCTGTATTTTCTGTAACCATATCTCTCTGTGCATATATGGTTAAGGAATTTCCTTTTGACACATCGATTCCGGCTTTAGCTTCAAGCTCCGCCCCGTCTGCTAAAATAAGATTGACATTACCTTTCACAATAATTCTTGAAGCTGTTTCAACCTTTCCCTGTTGAACTACATACCATTTAGGATTGGTACTGCTGCCCTCTCCCCAAGTTGTCATAGTATCTTTTACAGCTTCTGCGGATACTGTTTTTATTTCTTTTTCGTCCCTGTCATAATACTCTACACTCGCCACTATATCAGCAAAGGCTTCCACCTTTATTTGGGTAAATACTACCGCAAAGGCGATGAGGCAGGCTATTAACGCCCGTACCCCCCCCCCTAAAAATTTTTACATTACTGCTTTGAGTATACATTTTTGTTACCTCCTTGTATTATTGTATTAAAAAAATTTACACCATTATATCTATTTTTAAGGGAATTTTAAAAATAACAAGTGCAAAAATATGTTATTTTAAATAACAAAAATTCGTACTTGACAAATATAGGAAATCATGTACTGTGATTTAGTAAAAAGCACACTTTTAAGTTGCTGAAATAACATTTGACTTTTAGGTTAAATAATCTGCTCCTCTGTGCTATAATAAAAATAATTAAATATCAGCTTAATGCCTGCTACTTAGCTCATTCTTTTGTAGCAAGCACAGTCTTTGGATAGCCAAAGACGGAAAAAAATCGATGAAGCAGACCTTTATGGCACTGCTTCTTTTTCATCATTTTTTAGCTTGTTAGGGAGAACCCTAAAACCCCGAAATACATTGAAAGGAGAAAAAATTATGGAAAACAGAGAAAGAAATATCCAGCTAATTGTAAGAGTTAATGAAAAAGAAAAGGCTCTTTTTGAGGAGAAACGAAAACTTGCCAAGTGCAAAAATATGAATCTTTTTATTAGAAAATGTGTTCTTGAAAAAGAAATTTATCAGGTAGATTTAGAGCCTTTTAGGGATTTACAGGGCTTGCTTGGAAGTGCTACAAACAATATCAATCAGATAGCAAAGAGGGTAAATTCGACCGGAGTAATCTACAAAGATGATATAAAAGATATGAAAAAAGAGATTGAACATTTCTCAAAAGAGCTGTGGCAAATTCATTCCTTGCTTCTTAGCAGGACTTCAGGAGGTGATTAGTTTTTATGGCTATTACAAAGATACACCCAATAAAATCAACACTTAATCTTGCCATTTCATATATTGTTAATGGTGAAAAAACTGATGAGCAAATCTTAGTCAGCACCCACAAATGCCATCAGGAAACTGCCCATACCCAATTTTTAAGGACAAGAGAAAATGCAGGAACAAAGGGAACTGTCCTTGCAAGACATCTTATTCAATCCTTTCTGCCGGGAGAAGTAAATCCCGAAACGGCACATCAGATTGGTCTTGAGTTATGCAGGAAAATACTAAAAGATGAGTACGAGTGTGTCATATCTACCCACATAGATAAAGGGCATATCCACAATCACATCATCTTTAATAATGTGAATATGATTACCGGCAAATGCTATCAGTCTAATAAGAGAAGTTATCATCAAATCAGGTATCAGAGCGACAAGTTATGTAAAGAAAATAACCTGTCCGTAGTTGATGAATTTTACGAAAGCTATAAGAAAAAATATAAGACGAACGGAAAGTCTTGGTATGAAAATGAGCAGGCAAAGCGTGGCACTTCTTGGAAAAGCAGACTCCGGTTTGACATTGACAGAATGATAAAACAGTCTAAGGATTGGGACGAATTTCTCCAAAAAATGGCTGAGCTTGGATATGAAATTAAGTATGGCAAGCACATCGCTTTTAAGCATAAAAATAAAGAAAGATTTACAAGAGCTAAAACGATTGGCGAAGATTATACCGAAGAAAGATTAAAAGAACGCATTGCAGAAAGAGAGCAAATTAAAACTCCTGCCGTTAAAAAACGAATAGGCAATGTTATTGATATGAATGCCAATGTCAAAGTTAAAGAGAGCAAAGGCTATGAATATTGGGCAACCAAGCATAACCTTAATACAATGGCTGAATCTGTTATTTTTATCAGGGAACATGGGATTAAATCCGTTAAGCAGCTTGATGAGTTTATTAGGAAAAGTGCTGATGAAAGACAACATTTACAGGATAAAATCAAGGCTATTGATAAGGAAATGCAGGCACTGTCTGCCACTATGGAGCAGGTTCATATTGTAAAAAAGTATCGGGCTTACTACAAAGAATACAAGGTGAATCCATCTGATAAGGTATTTTCCAATGAGTATAAATCTCAAATCACCCTCTATGAAAATGCTCTTTCAGAGCTTAAAAAGTCCTATCCCAAGCTACCGAACTCAAAGGACATTTTAGATAGACTTGATAAATTGCAAGAAAAAAAGAATACCCTGATGAAAGAGTATTCTTCCTCAAAATCCACAATGGACGAGCTTTACAAGATACGAAAAAATTATGGAATCTACATGGGGAAGGAGATGGAGAGATAATCTTTATCTCCTTTTTTTGAGCAACAAAAAAGAGACGGTGCAGCCCTAAGACCACACCGACCATCATCTTATCTTTCTGTTTCTTTTGGCTTTTCTTTACTCTCTTTAGGCTTTTGCTTATCTTCCGCCTGATATTCTTTGATAGCACCAAGTATGGATTTTTTACCGTTTTCTTGACCTTTTTCAGAATTGAGCAAGGTATTTAACTTAGCATTCATTTTTTCAATATCTGCTCTAATCTGTCCTGATTGCTCCCAAGAATCAGCATAAAATAAGTCTTTTTCTCTTTCTTCTATCTCGCTTTTCAATTTAGCAATCTCTTGACTCTTATCCTGTCCTTTCATCTGTTCTTTCGCCTTTAAGAGCTTTGAGGATAATATCCTTACATTGCTATGCTCCTTGCCGTTATCATCAATAGAAGTTCTGATTTGACCAAAAAGTTTCACAAAATCTCCCTGTTTAAAGTCCTTTGGAATATCACTCTTTTCTCCATAAGCGGAGCAATTATGATATACCTTATTCCCGTCATCATCTTGGAAACTACGGAGAAATTTGCCACCTTAAAGGCTTCTCCGTTCTTATTTTCTCTTTCGATTATGTCAACCTTACCTACAATATTTCCAGTTATATTTACAAGGTCATCTTTTTCCTCCTGAACATAGGGCAGGTCTTTTATCTGTCCCTGTTCTCTTAAATCATCAATCATATAGTCAAAATCCTCATGAAGCAGATTGATAGTATCATTTGCCATATAAGCATCATAGAGCTTATCTAAAGCACTTTCATCGTTAATCCCTTTTTCAATACTGATAACCGTTTTAATAAAATCTTTGTAGTTATCCTTTACCATATCTTCAATTTTATCTCTCATTGTTTTGTAATCCATGCTCTAACTCCTTTCATAGTAAAAGAGAGCTTGTAAGCCCTCTTATATTGAATATTCCTGTTCTTTTACTTTTTGTTTTTCTTCCGTTTTGCTTTCTTCCTGATAGGCTCTAATCTGTCCTAAAATAGACGGTTTTTCCTCTGCTTTCTGAGAAATTTCTTCTTTGAAATGAAGATTGTCCTCCACATCATAGGCTGACTCAAAGTAATCACTGTCCCTAAAGTCATGGTCATATCTGTCGATGATACCGTCATTATCCATATCTTTAGAAAGGAAATCATAAAAATTACCTTCATCATCTATCTCCAGTCCGAGTGCTGCCCTTAAATCCTCTGAGTCCACATAGACTAAATCTTCAAAAGAGGATAACTCAATCCCATTTTTCATATTTCTTAGAGCTTCATTCTCTCCTTTATTTTCATAATCAAAGCTCTCGGTTTTTACCACCGTATCATCAATATACTGCGTCCATGTCTTATCCTCTAAATTAAGCTCATACTGAATCCCATGCCTTTCGTCAGGCGTATCGGTATAGGCAATCCCGATATGCTTCAAATCAGGATAGAGAGTATCAAACTCATCATAACTGTGGTTTTCCTCATACTCCCTGTTACAGAAATCAATAATGGCTCGTTTTACATCTTCTACAAGGGGACTGTCATTTCTCTTTTCTTCCACCTCTCCCATATCAAGGAGCTTATTTAACTCTGCCAATCGAAGCACCTTAGTTTTCAGTTCATCCGCTTTTTCAAAAGGCTTTTTTAACTCCTCTTTGGCATTTTCAAGCTGTTCTTTGGTACTGATGAGTTTTTCTTCAAGCTGTTTTAATTTCTCAGGCATTTTCTCAAGAGCATTATCCAGTCTTGTAATATTACCGTCTGCACTTGTTCCAGGCTCTCCGGAATGCTTTGCAGCACCGTTTAAGCTGAAGTTATGCTCATTGGTAAAGAAGTTATAACTTACCTCTAAATCCATATTTCTATACTTACCTATAATCTTGCTTTCATTGATTTTAACCTTTGAAATAGCTTCAAGCAGTCTTTCTCCGGCTAATTTCTTATCGGTAATCTTTTCCCCCGCAATGGTAATGGAAGTAAACTTTTCCTCACCTTCTGCTTTAGGCTCTACACTTGCTATATCTTTCTTAACAGCTTCAATTAGTTTTTCCGTCCTTGCAATTTCTTCCGGGTAGTTTTTAGCAACCTTATCCTCTAACCTGTAACGGTTGGACTTGTAATTTGCTTCAAGCATTTTCAGTTTCGTAACCTGCGTTTCCAAGTCCATTTTTTCCTTAATCTTCGGATCACCTGTTGCAAGTGCTTTGATTTCGGCATAATTAAGAGAACTTTCGTCCACATCTTCAGCAACTCTGACAGGTGCCTTACTTGTCATAATCTGAGAAATGAATTTCTGCTTATTTTCCATTGTTTGCCACAAATACGCATCAAAGGTGTTCTCCGTAACATAACGGTAGATATTCACTTCTTTATTTTCATTGCCCTGTCTTACAATTCTTCCCGCACGCTGTTCAAGGTCGGCAGGTCGCCAAGGGACATCAAGGTCATGGAGTGCAATCAGCTTGTTTTGGACATTAGTGCCTGCTCCCATCTTCCCTGTAGAGCCGAGCAATATCCTTACATCACCCTTACGCACTTTTGCAAAGAGTTCGTCCTTTTGCTTGTCTGAATTTGCTTCATGGATAAAGGCAATTTCTTCTTTCGGTATGCCCATTGCAACGAGTTTTCCTCTAATATCATCATAGATATTAAACTCTCCATCACCTTTTGGGGTAGACATATCGGAAAATAGAAGCTGCGTTGACCTGTTCTCTTTTGTCTTATCCCAAATAGCAAAGACATTTTTCACGCATACATTGACTTTTGAGTTTTCATCATCGGGAAGCAGTGGATTGATTAACCTTTGGTCAAGTGCAAGTTTCTTACCGTCATTGGTTATTTTAAGCATATTATCTTCATATGGTTCAACTGCCTTACTTCTGACATCATCTGCCCGTTTTGATAAGCTCTTTAAGATTTCCTTTTGCTCATCGCTTGGCAAGGTTTTAATTACCTCATAGTGTGCTTCAGGAGTTGGAAGATTTAACATATCTGCGGTCTGAATATCCGCAACTTCCTTAAACATACTCATAAGTTCAGGCAGGTTGTAGAATTTTGAAAATCTTGTCTTAACTCTGTACCCTGTCCCTTCAGGAGCAAGTTCAAAGGCGGACTGTGTTTCCCCGAAGGTAGAAGCCCAAGCGTCAAAATGTTCCAAGTGGTTTTTCTTTAGGCTTTCATACTGAAGATAACGCTGCATGGTGTAAAGCTCGGTCATAGAATTACTTACAGGCGTTCCTGTTGCAAAGACAATGCCTTTGCCTCCTGTCATTTCGTCCATGTATCTGCATTTCATAAACATATCGGAGGACTTAAAGGCTTCACTTTGTCCGATACCTGCAACATTACGCATTTTTGTATGAAGATACAAGTTCTTAAAGCCATGAGCCCTCGTCCACAAAGAGTTTATCCACACCAAGCTCCTCAAAGGTAATCACATCATCTTTCTTAAAATCATCGTTTAGTTTTTCAAGCCTTGCTTCCAGCTTTTTCTTTGTCTTTTGAAGTTCTTTTACGGTGAAATTCTGATTTCTGTCATGCTTATATTCCTCAATATAGTTTATGATTCCATCAATCTGATCCTGAATATGCTTTTGCTGATATTCCTTACTCATCGGGATTTTTTCAAACTGCGTATGCCCGATCACAACCGCATCATATTCGCCTGTGGCAATCTTTCCGATAAATCTTTTTCTGTTTTTAGGCTCAAAATCTTTCTTATCTGCAACCATGATATTCGCAGACGGATAAAGCTGCATAAACTCTCTGCCAATCTGTCCTGTAAGGTGATTAGGCACGACAAATAAAGATTTGGTACACATTCCAAGCCTTTTGCTTTCCATTGCGGAGGCTACCATTTCAAAGGTTTTTCCGCTTCCTACCACATGGGCAAGCAGGGTATTTCCTCCGTATAAACTTCTTGCAATGGCATTTCTTTGATGTGTTCTAAGCTCTATTCCCGTATTCATTCCCTCAAAAGAGAGATTGCTTCCGTCATATTCACGATTTCTGATAGAGTTAAAACGCTCATTATACAGTTTTACAAGCCTGTTTCTTCTTTCAACATCATTAAATATCCAGTTCTTAAATTCTTCTTTTAGAAGTTCCTGTTTCTGTCCTGCAAGTAAGGTTTCTTTCTTGTTTAAGACAGAACTTTTTGAGCCGTCCGGATTTTCAATCTGGTCAAAGACCTTTGTTTCTTTAAGGTTTAAGGCATCTTCAATCAGCTTGTAGGCATTTACTCTGCTTGTTCCGTAGGTCATCTCTGCAAGGTCGTTGCTCTTATCTTTGCTCTTTCCTTCAATGTTCCATTCACTTGTACGATTCGAGAATTTGACTTTTATATCCCATCTTGCCCAGCCCGGAGTTTTAAGTGTTTCAAAGATAAATTTTTCAATGTCTTTAATCGGTATCCAAGTTGCACCAAGACGAACACTTATTTCGCTCGCTTCAAGCTCTTTCGGTAATACCTTGGTAAGCTCCGCCTTTTGGTATTCTAAGCGGTTCATCTCATAGCTTATCAGTTCTTTTTCTTTTCCATCTTCCGCATAGCCAAGATGTGGCAGTTCTCTTTCGGTCTGCCTGAGTTTTGCAAGGTAGCTGTCAACAATGGCAATCTTATCCCTGATATTTCCCGAAAGGTATTCGTCTTTTGTTACATAACCATATTTGTAGGAATTACTGCCATTAGCACAGGCAAATGGCAAATCTCCATCTTCAGGGTTAAAAGAAAGCGGTCTGTAAAAATTTTGTTCCTCTCTGATGTTTAGATAGATTTCTCCCCTTAATTCTTCTATCAGGATAGGTCTGCCTTTTCCAGTGAGGCTTTCCATATAGTCAAAATCCACATATCCCTTTTCAGATACAGACAAAACAAGGGCTTCAATAGAAGTATCCACATTGTCTATAATCTTTGCCTTTGTTATAGTTCTTTTGCTGAAAATATCGCTCTTTGCCTTAAAATTTTCTTCTTCATCAAGGATTTCTATGGACGATACCAAAGGGAAGTTGCTATCTTCTTTTAAGGCTCTTGTATTACTAAAGTTATTGACAAAGCCATGCTTTTTTGAAAACCTGTCATAGACTTTGTTTAATCTTTCTTGCGATTCCTTGATTTCATCTTCGCTAAAATCTTCCTTTTGCTTGTATATCACATCTTTTAGGGCAGAGTTCAGTTCAAGATAGTCCTTGATTTTTTCTTTGTTCTTATCCGTTACTTCCTTTTTTATGAAAAGGGAATTTTCCCTGTAATACACTTCATCATCAATAATCGTGTAGGAAAAGTTTTTGACATCATCTGTGGCAGGAATGGAACTTATCTCGTCATCTAAAAGCTCTATTTCCTCATACCTTGCATTTTTTGATATTTCTGTACTTGTCATTGCAAGCAGCTCCTTCAAGTCAGCATTTTCTTTTGGCAGACAAGCAAGTGTATTTCCAAATCTCCCTGATATTTCTTTCATAGAGCCAAGCACCTGTTCAGGGTGATCCACAAAGTATTTGTTATATGTTAATCCTTTTTCATCTTCTGCAAGATGTATCCAGTCCTCCTCACGCTCTCTAATACTGTCCCTTTTCTTTAGGAAGATAATATCTGAGGTTACTTCCGTTCCTGCTACTCCCTTAAATGTATCATTCGGAAGCCTTATCGCTCCTAAAAACTCGGTTCTTGCCGCAAGGTATCGTCTGACGCTTTCGTCCTTTTTATCCATTGTTCCACTTGATGTGATAAAGGCGATAATACCGCCGTTACGGACTTTATCAATGGATTTGGCAAAGAAATAATCGTGGATAAGGAAGTTATTTTTGTTATACTCCCTGTCATTGACCTTATATTCTCCAAACGGTACATTACCGATTGCTACATCAAAAAAGTTATTGGAAAAGGAAGTTTCTTCAAGTCCTTTAACCTGTATATCACTTTCAGGGTACAAGAGTTTCCCAATGCGACCGCTAACAGAGTCAAGCTCCACGCCGTAAAACTTACTGCTTTTCATTTCATCAGGGATATTCCCGATAAAGTTTCCAATACCCATACTCGGCTCTAAGATATTTCCGCTCTTAAAGCCCATTTGCGATAGGGTAGAGTAGATACTGTCAATCACTGCTTTCGGTGTATAAAAACTTGTTAATGTAGATTCTCTTGCAGCTTCATATTCAGCCTGCGATAAGTTTTCCTTTAAGAAAGCTCTTGCCCCTTTCCATTGTCCTTCCTTACTCTCATCAAAGACTTCGGGAAGTCCGCCCCAGCCCACATAGTTCGCCAATACTTCCTGTGCCGATATATCAAGCCCTCTTTCTCCGCTTTCCACTCTGTTAAGCATAGAGATTGCTTCAAGGTTATGGTTTATCCTTTCACCCGGACTTAATTTTTCAGGAATGGTGTTCTCTGTAATCTTAAAATTATGAGCTTCTATTTTAGGGTTTTCTGCTTTTTCATCAATGTCTTTAATATTATCTTTAGCTTTCTTGTATGTGAGATTTTCAAATATCCTTTCAAGGTCGCTTTCCAAACGATAAGAAATTACATCAGAACCTGTTATCATGCCGCCAAGATATTCGGTGTTATCCTTAATTGTTACCGTTTTTAAGTTATTTCCCATATTGTCAAAGCGGGTTATGGTATAGTCCTTATCCTTGTATCTTACTTCATCGCCAACCAAAAAGTTTGGTCTTTCAAGACTTATCTTTTTTAGCAGCTCCTCATTATCCATAAACGGCACGATTGCAATTTGCCTATTTCCATCTCTTGCCGGATACAGCCATACCTCCGGCTTTCCGTTTACCTTGTTTTTTTCAATATCCCTTGCAATATATGCTTCATGATCAAAATAGACGGTATCACCTTGTTTCACTGCAAATTTATTTGCAAGGCTTTCCTCTTTTTCATTCAGCTCTGTTTCTTCTTTTTGCTGAATGTAGTCAAATAGGGTAGATTGAACAGGACTTTTCTCAAGTGCTTCTTCCATTTCTTCAAAATTTTCATAAGTTTTATACTCGTATGTATCTATTCTTAAATGTTCTTTTAGCTGATAGGCTGTGTATCCGTAGCTGTCTATCAGTTCATCGACTTTTTTACTATCTTCATAACTTGTACCATAAAAAAGCTTATACTTCACACCGCCAAGAGCTACACTATTTTCTGCTTTGGACAAATTGATATGGGCTACATCAGACTTATCTGCCAAAATAAACTCTGTACCGACCTTAATAGCAATCTTTTCATCAGGTGAAGTTCCTTTGTTGTCTGTATCCTCTATACTAACACCTGACAATTTGTTCCTGTCGTTGATAATATGCTCGGCTTCTTCTAATGAAATTCCCATTTCATCGCTAAGATAAAAGATGTCCTGTTCCTTTTGATTATCTTTTGAGGAAAGCTGTCCGTTAAATACTCGGTCTATTTCTTCCTCGCTCATCTGTTTTACAAGCTCGGTATCTTTGATTTCTTGAAAAGTCTTTGGAAAATCTTCCAACACAAGTCTTTGAGCATTAAGTTCTTTCAATTCATTCAGATTGAAATATCCCCATTCAGGTTCAATCCCTAAAACAAGTCCAAAGGCATCACCGCTTTCTCTGTCGTACTCCGTCATATACCAAGTCCAGTCCGAGCGAAACGGAATGATATATGCTGCGTGAACCTGCTTATCTGCTAAATCTATATTTTCCTGTGAGTAAAGCTCCGGCACTCTTTTAAGCATTTCATCGGTCATTAAGTTTTCGGGATTTTCTTTAGAATAGAAAAAGGAAGCAGCACCTGCTTCCTCTATTTCTACTTGGCTCTTACTTTCTAAACTTCCACTACTTCCTTTATTGTCATTTCTTTGAGAGCTGAAATCATCGCCCCATACTGCGGATTCTCCTCGCTCTCTATCTGCCAAGCTTTCATCAGTTTCGGTTTCTCCGCTTTCATAAAGTCTATCGCCTGTTTTTGAATATCCATCAAATGCGTTGTCAGCTTCTTCTCCCTGTATAACTCCAGTAGCATCTCGAAGCGGCTCTGCTCCTCGCTCTCTGACAGGTAAGTAAGCCTCATCACTGCGTAGGTCGGATTCGGGTACTGTCTTATAAAGTCCGTCTGCTCCTCCAAGCTGTTTAGTGTATTCTCCCTGATTTTCTCTATTATATCGTCCGTACTCTCCATTTCTAAGAACTCCGTTTGTCCCGTCATCATTTCTTTCGTCATTTGATCGAATAGCATCTTTCATACCTCCTTGATTCATTTTTCTTCGTTAAAAACATTATAATCGGCACTGATATCTTTTGTCAGCCCTTTTTTGACAGATAAATTTTGTGTTCTTGTCATTGTCGTTTCTATTATTTTATTACAGGCATTGGAAATGCAGCTCCCAACACTCATAAAAGAAATACTGTCTAAGTGCCTGAAGTTTTCTTTGATATTTTCCATATCCACCTGATAATTATGATGAAACCTGTTTGATATGGCATAACTGATTGAGCTTCTCATAAAATGTACGAATGAACTAATGTCCTCATCTTTCATTCTGAGATTATTACAAAGCTCGTAAATGCTTTCATCGGCATAAATTCTGCTGAGTGAATACAGATTTTCCGATAAGTTATCGCTTTCATCATAACTTTGCAGCTTAATCATATCTTTTAAGGCTTCTTCGTGTTTTTTTCTGTCAAAAGACCAAATCCTTACCTCATTCATATTTCTGTCCACTGATACGGTCTGACTGATATCAAAGACATATCCGACCTTTTGAAAAGCATTGTTACCACTTAGAATCGGTATACCCTTTTGCCCTCTTGTAACGGTACGGTTAAATCGTTTCCTCCACATATCAAAACTTGCACAGGCTGTTGCATTCGGATTTTTATCATAGATACTTAGCTGACTTAAAAAGTCGTATCGTTGATTATTTCCGATAACCTTTAATAGTTTCAGATACTCCGTTTCACTATTTAGAATATCCATTTTTACAAGTTCGATAATGCTCCAAAAATCATTTATTCTCATTTTTACCTCCTTTTTCTGTCTTTTTGTCTAAATTAAGTACATACGATATAGGTATGTCAGTATTGCTTCTAAAACATTAACAACAATGCTGTTGCCTGCCTGCTTATATAGAATTGATGAGGTTGTTCCTTTTCTTTGCGGATAAATCGCCCGTAATTTATTAAAATCTTCCTCATCAAATCCCATCAGTCTGAAGCATTCTTTTTCCGTTAAATATCTGTATTTGCCGTTTCCTATGTCGATAAGTCCTGAATTGGGAACTCTCACTTGCTTTGTCGATATGGTATAAGCATACTTATCTATCACTTTCAGTCTGCCCTTAAAGTTTGTATTATTGGGTTCTCCTCTTAAATTTCTTAACATAGATTCTTGCCTTACTTCATAGAGGGCGGAAACATCTTTTTCAAGAAAATCAGATATATCTCTTGTAGGAACTTTTTCTAATTCACGAAACTTAAAATCATTTTCACCTAATATGCTTACAACAAAGATACGCTCTCTTTTTGTGGAATACCAAAATCCGTTGCGTTTAATATTTCGTATTTATTTTTCATAGCCGAGCCTTTCCATTTCTTTTTAGATAATGAAAAAAGGAAGCTCTCAAATTTTTATCAAGAACTCCTTTACATTTTCCCAAAAGCACCGCTTTTAGGCTTTTCTTTCATTTCTTCTATGATTCGTATCGTTTCAAATAGTAAACTGCTTCTTGTTCCGCTTCCTTTTTTTCTCCGCCTCTTTTCAGTCCGCTTCGGCTAAAATCCTGACACGGACTTCCGTGCATTATCAAATCTACTTTTTGAGTAGGCGGGTGATAATCTATGATACTTTTCGGCTTGAAATCTTCATTGTATAAGGCATTATAGCTTTTTATACAGTTTTTATCTATCTCAACATAATCTACTACCTTATGAGGAATTTCAGCTCTTATGAGTGCTTTTCTTATTGCTCCTATGCCACCAAATAATTCAAGTATACTTAGTTCATTTATATAAACCACCTCCAATCAAATAAAAAAAGGCGGTTAGATTTTACTCTAATCACCTTTTTACACTTTATTACCTATACAATTTTATTCGCTTGTTTCTTCTGCGATTTCCGTATATTCTTTTAATTTCCTCTGTAAAAGACTCTTATCAATCAGCTTTAATGTGTACTCCGATACCATTGTAGGCGAAAGACTTCTGCTTAATGCAAATTCCACTACCTCATCATCCTTTGATGCACAGAGGATTACTCCTACACTTGGATTTTCACTTTGTTTCTTCACTTCTCTGTCCAATGCTTCCAAATACAGATTCATCTTCCCTATATATTCCGGCTTAAATTCTCCAAGTTTTAGTTCAAAAGCCACTAAGCACGATAAACCCCTATGATAAAATAGCAAATCAATATAGTAATCATGGTTTCCAACCTGCACTCGGTACTCATTGCCTATAAATGAAAAATCTTTCCCGATTTCTAAAATAAAGTTCTTCAGATTTTCAAGAATTGATTTTTGAAATTCTCTTTCATTTCCAATCTTGGGAGCATCAAGAAACTCCAATACATAGCTATCCATAAATAGATTATGCGTTTCCTGTTTTGCTCTTTGTATAGCAGGCAAATGTCCTTCATTTGAAAGCATATAGCGTTCGTAGTATCCACTGTCCATCTGTCTTACGAGTTCCCGATGAGTTAGGTTCTCCTTAATCGCTAAGTTGATATAAAATTCTCTCTCTTCTTTGGTTTTCGCTCCTGACATTATCTTCAAATGATTAGACCAGCTCAAAAGTGTCAACAGCGTTGACACTTTTTCATCGCCACTGTATAACTCGTAGAATTGCTTCATTCTGTAAAGTCCTCTACGATTAAATCCTTTTAATTCAGGATAATTCGCTTCAAAAAATTCAGCGACACTCTCAACGAAACCGGAACCATAAGATGCCTCTTTTGTTTTTTCACTAATGTATTTCCCGACCTCTTGATACATTAAAATCAGTTCTTCATTCACTTTTCTATATGCACGCTCTTTTGCATTTTCTACAATCCTAACAATTTCTCCAAATGGATTATCTTTTTTCTTTGTTCCCATATTTTTTAAAGAATTCTTTTCTTTATCCATAAGTTCCTCCTGTGGGTATCTATTACAATTTATTTCTTGCTTTTGTATATTTTTCTTCAATAAAAAGCCTTAGAATTTAGAATTTCAACTCTATCTTTATTAACTACAAAAGTAATATAATCTCCATTTTGTAAGTCTAAAAGATCTCTTATCCTTTTCGGAATAGTAACTTGTCCTTTTGCCATAACTTTTGCAGTATCCATAAATATATCTTTCATGCCCAATTCCTTTCTCCCTACTTTTCCTACAAGAAATTATAACACTTTTAAGACACTTTTTCCACTCTGAAATTAGTTGCCTCTTACCTTGTATATGTCAGAACGGCCTCTTTTATCTCATTTTCTATCCCCTCTAAAAATTCTTTTTTTGATGATTTGCCCTTTGCAATTTCTGTAAGCTGCATTTCCCACTGTGCCGTTGTTTTTGCCGACTTAAAGCTATCGGCTACAATAGTTACAAGACTAATTCCTTTTTCTGTTGCAATTAGATTTTTCTTATCTCTTTCTACATAACCTTTGTAAATCAGGTTTTCTATAATCCCCGCCCTTGTTGCAGGAGTGCCAAGACCTTTTCTTTCCACTTCTACACCTTTTTCTAAGGCTTCATTTCCTGCTATCTCCATCGCTTTAAGGAGGGTATCTTCCGTAAAGTGCTTCGGAGCTTGAGTATACTTTTCTTTAATCTTCTTATCCTTTATCTTAAACACATCGCCGATATTTATGTCCGGTAAGACTACATCTTCCGTTTTTTTCGATTGATATTCCCTTAGATACTTTGTGAAACCCTCCTCGACAAGCACTTTTCCGCTTGCCTTAAATTCATAAGTTTTTCCCTGATTTTCATATACAGCTACAATCTTTGTTGTATTTTCTATAAGGGGATAGCCTACGCTTGCGTGAAATTTATCAGCTATGAGGAAGTAAACTTTTGCTTCGCTTAAAGAAAGCTCTGAAACATCTTCTTTTAATGAGCTGATTGTCGGAATAATTGCGTGGTGATCCGTAACCTTAGAAGTATCAAACACTGTCTTGATACGCCCTGTGTCAAAGTCATTTTTTCCTAAAATATTATTGACTGTGCTTGTAATCATATCTGCTGTAAGATGTCTGCTGTCCGTTCTCGGATAGGTAATTAACTTTTTCTCATAAAGGCTCTGGGCATAATCAAGTGTCTGCTTGGCACTGTATCCGAAATATTTATTGCACTCTCTTTGAAGTGTTGTCAGGTCAAATGGTAAATCAGGTTTTGTAATCTTTCCTTTTTCTCCACATTCTTTATCGCAATCTCATTTCCTAAAGCATTCTTTAACTCCTCAAGAGTTTCAAGCTTATCAATCCTATCCGTAGATAGTGTAAAACCATCAAGAATAAGCTCAAGCACATAGTATTTTTCTTTTTTGAAATTGGCTATTTCATTATCTCTATCTGCAATCATTGAAAGGGTAGGTGTCTGCACTCTGCCGACCGAGTAATTTTGTTTGTAAAGGCAAGAATAAAGTCTGCTGATGTTCATACCGACAAGCCAATCTGCAATGGCTCTTGCTTGTGCCGATTCAAAGAGATTGTCATAGTCCTTTCCGTCTTTTAGATTATCAAAGCCGGCTTTTATTGCACTATCTTCCATAGATGAAATCCATAGGCGTTTCATTTTCTTTTGGGAGTGAGCCTGATGATATACAAGTCTAAATATGGCTTCTCCCTCACGCCCTGCATCACAAGCATTGATAACAGTATCTACCTCTTTATCATTCATCAGCTTTTTAAGAATGCTAAACTGTTTTTTTGTAGCTTTTGAAACTTCATACTGATACTCACTCGGTATAATAGGTAAGTCCGCCATATTCCATTTTGCATACTTTTCATCGTAAGCGTCGGGATTTGCCATCTGAATTAAGTGTCCCACGCACCAAGAAACCCTGTATCCGTTTCCTTCATAATATCCGTCTTTTTTGCCGTTTGCTTCAATCATCTTGGCAATGGATATTGCAACGCTCGGCTTTTCTGTTATCACTAATCTCATCTTTTGTTTTCCTCCTGTTTAACTAAAATAGGGCGAAAGATTTTATTCTCTCGCCCGGTGCTTTGTCCCAAGTATCAGATTATTTGCTGAATAACCCTATTTATTATTCTTATTCCAATTCTTCATCTTCACTATCGCCTGTTTCTGTTTCAGCTTCATCAGCTTCTCCTGTTTCTTCCTCGCTTTCTGCTTCAGAAAAGAAATCATCATCTTCTTCAAGGTTTTCAATCTCCTTATTCTCTTTCTTTTTCACAATCTTAAAGTAGTAGCCTGCTCCTAATGCTACTACTATAACAAGAAGCAGAATGATGTATGTTCCTGAATTACTCTTTTCTTCTTTTTTCTCAGGTTTTACTTCTTCTTTCACAGGCTCGCTTTCCTGCTTTATGGCTTCTTTCGGCTTTTCCTTTACTTCCACCATATTAAGAAGATCATCTTCTGAAACCTCGGTAAGCAGCATTACATTTTCTCCCTGCTCATCATGATTAATAATAAGATGAAAAGTCTTTCCGTTTTTGGTCTTAAAGGTGATAAACTGCCTTGCATCAGCGGAGTATTTATCCGCTTCTTTACACTCTTTATCACTGTTATGGTGAATCGGATAGTCTTTATTGGCATTATCCTTATTTTCCACTACGCTTGCTCTTGACTTTGACGGAGCGGAAGCAACGCCTTTATTGGTGTTCGGTTTTTCACTTCCTGAAAGCCGAAGCATTTTGTTTTAAATTTTCCGGTTCTTTGGCATTCAGCTTGTTTGGGTAACGCACTTCCTTTTCTTTTTCTTTTTTCTTTTCTATGGCTGTAATTTCAGGCTTTTTTATTTCTTTTTTCAGTTCTTCTTGTGCCGCTTCCGTTTCATCAGTCTGTGCATAGGCTGCCTGCGGATATGCTGCTGTAAGCACTGCAAGAGCCATAATAAAGACTGCTATTAACCTTGTAAAAACTTTATTTTTCATAACTGTTCTCATCTGTTCTCTCCTTTTTTATCTCTGACTGTTCTTTTTTAACCTTTGCCATTAAATCAGCAATCGTAATGTTATTTTTCCTGCAAATGGCAACAATCTCCTCGTTTTCAAGTTCTTCCTCCCTGATAAGCAAAAGCTCCAATTCTTCATCAATCAGAGCCTTTTTATCCCTTAACTTCTGTATTTTGTTTTTTACCGCTGTAAGTTCTTTTTTCACATTTTACCGTCCTTTCTATTTAACACGACCGAAACCATAAAAATGCTCCTTCCAGTAAGGCGTATTGATACTGACAAAGCGAATCGGATCGCCTGCGTGTATCATCATTCCGTTTCCTGCATAAATGCCTACATGGGATATGGGTGAGCCGCTGTTATAGGTATTCTTAAAGAAGATAATATCTCCCGCCTTTGCTTCACTTGGCGATACAGGATTGCAGTAGGTTTTGTAAATCCCCCAAGCTGTGGTTCTCGGCATATTTTTTACGCCTGAATGGGTAAAGCTCCAGCACACAAAGGACGAACAGTCAAAGTTATTCGGACCGTTCGCCCCAAAGACATATCTTTTACCTATATGCTTCTCCGCTTCGTTAAACAGTGCCTTTACAGTTGTATCATCAAAAGCAATCCCCGGATTTGAAAAGTCGGGATTATCTACAATCTCGGACAAGTTACCACTTCCGCTTCCAAACACATCGCCCATATTTCCCTGTGTTGCAAGCAGGGCTTCATAATGGGTAACATTGTCCGGATATGCGGCAAATATTTCTCTGATTACAGTATCCATTTCTCTTTTCTTTAGAGTAACTATGAGTTTTTTGTATTCATAAGCTTCTTCATGGCTCTCAATATGCTCATTTCCATCTTCATCGGTATAAGTTTCGGTAACAGTCCTGTACCTTATCTCAACTTCTTCCCTGTAAGACAGGCTATACATCTTTTTAAAAAGGTCATTTATTATACTTTGGACTTCATTTGAATCCTTGACTTCCCCATATCTTGAAGTGATATAAGATAAAAGTTCGTGGGTGCCATGTCCGATTTCTCCCTCTTTTTCTATGATGTACTCGTCATAGCCGGGGTGATTTTCTTCTACGGAATCTATTTCATCTTGCAGACCTTCCTCCAGTCCCGAAAACTGCTGATTGATTTCACTCAGCACAGTTTGGTCGGAAAGATAGGTTGTTGTCAGAACTCCGCTTGCAGAGTTCATCATTCCTGTCATTGATGTGCCTGCAAACTGAACGACAAAAGTTCCCAAAATAATAAGACCTATGATAATAACCATAAGTCCCTTTGCTTTTCGTATAACCATATCTTTAGAGCTTTTTAAGGTATTAAGAACTCCCTCTTTAATCCTGTCCCTAAGTCTTGACCTGTTCTGTTTTCTTATGGAGGATTTCATCTGCTTACGCTTTTGAAACTTCTTAAAGGCATCTGCTTTCTTATACTCATCAGTTTTCTTAACTCCTCTTTGGCTTCCCGAAACTCCAGTTTGGACTTACGCTTTCTTATTTTGTAGTCTTTTTTGCTAAGGTTATAGCTCTTTTTAGACTTTTTCTTATTAGCATAATTCTTAATCCCATGAATCAGCTTTGAGTTTACATCGGCAATCTTTTCTCCTGTTTCAACGCCTTGGTTTTCATCACTGCCATGAGAGAGATAGTCCCTTATAGCTTCACTTCCTTTAGCAAATCCTGACAGGACAGATACTTTTGAAGCCTTATTTTTAAGGGCTTTCTTCTGCTCCTTTGAAAGCCTGTCTTTATTTTCTTTATCATTAACAGCTTCAATAACTTCTTTCCCTGTCTTTTTGCCTTCCGCCTTACTTTCGGCATTATCTTTCTTTGGAGTATCATCTGTATTTCTTGTGTATAGCTTATCTGAGTAATTTTTCCTCTTATGCTGTTTTTTCTGAGCCTTATGCCTTTTAGAAGAATTTTCACCTACTTTATCTCTTGTATGAAGATTATCTTCCACATCATAGGCTGACTCAAAATAATCGCTATCCCCAACATCATTGTCATACCTGTCAATGATACCGTCATTATCAAGGTCTTTGCCTAATGGATCGTAGACTTCTTCATTTTGACTGTATCTTCCATCAGTATTTAAGCTATTTCTGACTTTCCCCGCCATTTTTATTCTTTGAAGCTCTGATTTTTTATCAAAGGCAGGATTTTTATCTTTTTCCGATATTTCAGCAGATGAACTATGATTATTAACCTCTTTAAATCCTTTGCTATCTTTGCTTGACATAAAATCATCATAGGTTTCATATCTGCTTTTATCATTTATGGCTGTATTTTGATTTTCGTAAGCACCTTTTGTATACCTTGCATTTATCTTGAAAACACCCTGTATATGGTCATTTTCGACATTTATCTTACTTGTTTTTTCATGTATCTTATCCTGAAACCTGTCTTTATCGTGGATAATCTTACCCCTATAATCATCGCCATGTTTCAGTCTGCTGCTTTCATTAGTGCTGACATTTTCCTTCTCCAATATTTTTGCTTCTTCCTTAACTGTCTGCCTTTCCTTAAAATATCTCTTTAATTTCTTTCCCACAGGCTATCACCTCACTTCTTCAGGCTTGGTCGTCATCTTCTGATAGAGAATTGTGTCTTTCGGAAACTTGTCTATAAGGGAACTATGGTATTTCCAAAGAATAACAGTCCTTCGCCGGCATTGGAGTTGGTAACATATTTAAGCTGCGGTTTTGAGATTTTAAGTTTTCTTGCAAGTATCTCCCTGTCCCCGCTTGCCTGATTTAACATCAATACAAAGTCTGTATTATCAAAGATGTTTTCTATCTCCTTGCTCATCAAAAGGTCTTTGACATTCTGTGTGATGCCTGTCGGAATGCCACCCCATTTGCGAAATCTTTTCCAAATCTCAACGGAGTAGGAAGCCGTCTGCTCATCTTTTAAAAGCAGATGAAACTCGTCTATATAGTATCTTGTAGCCTTATTCCCTCTGTTTAGGGATACCTTGTTCCAAACCTGATCCTGAATTACAAGCATACCTATCTTTTTAAGCTGGCTTCCAAGCTCCTTTATGTCAAAGCAAAGCAGTTTTTTATTTAAATCCACATTTGACCTGTGGTTAAAGACATTTAAAGAGCCTGATACATATATTTCCATTTCCGTTGCAAGTTTTTTTCCGACCTTTTCTTCCTGATTTTTAAGCATATCGTATAAATCCCCCAGTATGGGCATATTGTCAAGCGTAGGATTTTCAAAATACTTTTCATAAATTCTCGGCAAACATCTGTCTATAACGGATTTTTCCTCCGCCGTAAGACCGCTACCGCCAACTACAAGTTCAAGCATGGACATAATAAAATTTGCCTTATCTTTTAAGGGTGCGTCCCCATCTCCATAGTTCATATTTATGTCAAGGGGATTAAGATAATCCTTTGACTTGCTGCTCACCTTTATTACTTCTCCGTCAAACTGCCTTACAAGGTTTCCGTATTCTCCTTCAGGATCACAAATAATTACATCATCATCTGTTACAAGAATGGCATTTGCCATTTCTCTTTTAGCACTAAAGGACTTACCACTTCCCGGTGTTCCAAGGATTAAGCCGTTCGGGTTTTTAAGTTTCTTCCTGTCTGCCATAATAAGGTTATGGCTGAGAGCATTTAATCCGTAGTACAGACTGTTACTTGAATTGATAAAAAGCTCCTCTGTGGTAAAGGGCATAAAGACTGCGGTTGAAGATGAAGTTAAGCCTCTGTTAATCTCCAGTTTATTTACGCCAAGAGGAAGCACGCTTACAAGTCCCTGTTCCTGTGCATGGTCAAGCCTTTAATCTTACAGTTATGCTTATTTGCAATGGAGCTTATCTGAGCAATACTGTTTTCAAGTTTTTGCACTGTCCTTGCAAAATTCATAAAGACAATGGTTACGACAAACATTCTCTCATCTCTTGTCTGCAAGTCTTTTAAAAGGCTCTTTACATCTTCCCCATAGGTGATTAAATCACTGGGCAAGATGTCCATATCATAGCCCGACCTTACCGCCTTTTTATTTTCCTCAATCCTCATCTTATCAATATCAGTATTTTTTCTTTTGACCATCTTAATGGCTTCCGTCTGCTCAATAGCCCTTATATGAAAAGAAATGTTGATGTTATCATCAATGTCTAAAAACTCTGAAAGCATACGGTCTGAAAGCTCACTTGCAAGGATTTGGAAATAGCTTGTAGCTCCGATAAATTTACCAAACTTAAAATATTTGCTCGGCATAAAGTTAAATTCATCGGGTGTAATGTATGTCTTTGTGCTTTCCTTTTTCTTTAAGTTTTTATAGGAAAATTCAAAGGTTTTACTTGGATTTAGCATATCGTGAAGTATCTTCAGCCTTTCTTCGCCGGTAAGACTTTCCGCCCTCACTCCCATATTTTTAAGGTTGGATAATATATCTATCTCCAGTCTTTCAAGTTTTGAGATAGCCTGCTCCATATTGTCCGCTTCTACTGAAAATGTTACATACTTTGATTTTTTCAGTCCGTTATTTCCCTTTACAATCTGACTTTTAAGCATTTCCCGAAATTCAAGGCGTATATCGTCAAATCCGTCCTGTTTATCAGGTATCTGAATAGCCGACTGCATTTCTTCGTTTCTTCCAAGCTGATTAATATAAGAAAGCTCAATTCCGACACTTGGATCAAAGGAATTTAAGAAATTTGCAAACTGGTTAAAAATCAAGTCCCTATCTTCTTCCAAAGCAAGCTGATAGTTTATATCCTCAAAAGCAATACTCTTGTTAAAATGCCTTTCATCTATTTGGCATATCCCACTTTTTAACATTCTCAGATAGGGAATGGTATCTTCAACTGTATAGCGTTTAGGCTCTCTCTTTAAGATAAGGCTTAAAAATCCGCCTTTATCTTTTTTCATCTTTGTTTTATCTTGTTTTAAATCCTGTTTCCCACTTTTTAATGCCTTTTTGTTTCTTTCTAACTTTATCTGCTGAAATTTTCTTTTGTCTTTCAAGGTAAACCTCCTTTCTTACACGCTTCCCCGGCTGATAAAACTTGTGCATGCAGATATACTTAAAATATTTCTCAAAGCTCAGCCCGTCCTTTTCAAATAAGGTTGCAAAAAATATAGGTAGCGTTGATATAATAAGAAATATAACTGCTATATCGTTGGGTACATACTTTCTCATAAATAAATAGACAGGTATTCCGATAAACCCTGCAATGCTAAAGCCTATGAGTTGTCTTTTGGTTAGATTGAAAGCAACCTTTGTCTTAACCCTCTTTAAGTCTTTTGGAATCGGTACATACGCCATAAGCTACCTCCCATCTTCCTTTAGCTTTAAGCATTCTTCTATATGCTCATATACGCTTGAAACCTCATCCCTTACTTCTTCAAGCTCTCTTTCCATTTCACGATTTTTCTCATTTTGAAACATCAAAATCGACCGGCTATCTCTTTTAGCAATGTGTATTTTTTCTTCCAGCCTGCTTATTTTTCTTATGTTTAGCACTGTTATAGCTACTGCCACTCCTGTGAGAAAAGCTTCCACAGCAGATAACAGATTTCCTTTGTTTTCTGTTCTCATTTCCTCCTCCTTAATGCGAATTTAATATGCTTTTTGCAAGTGTTCCGCTCTTTAACATCATCAGCCCTAACAATATGGCGTATCCGAGTACCTTAAATATGCTTGTGTGTATGTCGCTTATATTTATTGTCTTAACCAATACTGCATAAATTCCAAAGCAAACCATCAGAATCAGTCCCTGAAGCCCTAAAGCAAACAGTCCTTTAATGTAGTTTGCTCCTATCTGTCCCCATTCCCTGTTTCCCATAGTTGCAAAAGGAATGGCTGAAACCGATGAATATACATAGATTTCAAACATTCTTCCGTAAACTACGAGCATAACTACTACGGATATTCCCTGTATCGCAATTTTTACAAGCGAGGTTTCAAACAAAATCATTAAAAGCTCGCCAAGCTCTTTATCCTTCAGGGCATCTACCATCTGAACAATCTGGTCAGCTGAAACGACAGCAGAGGTGTTTATCACCCCTGCCGCCTTGTTTACCATATTCTGTGCCACATCAAAAACTGCCATTGAAAACTCAAAGGCATGGGAAGCCAGCCACACCGCAATCCACATCTTGATGATGTATTTGAAAAACTCAAAAGTGTCCGTATCATGCATGTTGTTCTTCTGCATTACCATGTTGATAAGCTCAATACAGAGGACTGCCGTAATGATTAGCCCCGCTATGGGGATTATAACAGAGTCGTTAATGCTCTTGATAAAGTTAAATACTTCTCCGTTCCACCTCATAGGCGTTTCCCCTACATCTGCGGCAATATTTCCGACCTGACTGTTGATGTCAAGAAACATGGACTCTAAGTTTGCCTTGATACCTCCGAGCAGAAACTCCCTGAAAAATTCTTCTATCTTATCGAAAATACCAAACATAAGCCTCTCCTTACTTCAAAAGATTTGCAAGAAGCGGAATCAGTTTGAATCCGATAAGGACAATGCCTCCCCCTGCCATAAGTTGCTTTATTCCCTGTGATTTTGCTCCGGGATTATCCGAGCCATAACCTTCCATCAGGTTAATAACACCCCATGCTCCAAGTCCTGCTCCTACTGCCATAACCAAAATTTTTAATACATTTACCGCCTGCGTAAAAAACTCCATTTTATTCTTCCTCCTTATTTTCTTTCTTTTCAATTTTGTTGTATGAGTTTACTACAAAGTTTTTGTAAGTCTTTCCGTCTTTTTCACGCTCTTTGAAATATCCAAAGATATGAATTAAATCACCTTTTTTTCAAAGGCTTTTTGCCACTTCTGTTTTCTCTCCGTAAGCTGCACAGTTTATATATTCCTTGCCTTTGCCGTACTTTTTTACAAGAGTGAAGTTTGCCACCACTATTTCTTCTCCGTCTTTTTCAAATGAACTGAATACCGGCTCATCTACAAGATTGGCATTGATGTTTATCATTTCATGCTTCATATTTTTTTGATTTCTCCTTTTTCTCTCAATAAAAAAAAGCGATCGGAGTTTTTTCTTTTCCAATCGCTGATAACTTTAGATATATTACATTGTATTTTTTTATTAAGTTGGGCTCTTATCCTAATCATTTTACCTCCCTGATTTTTTTGAGAATGAAAAAGCAGCAAATCTATTTTTTTAGACTTACTGCTTATCATCGCTATTATTTTACTTGTTTTTTTCTTCTTTCATCTTCTCTATTATTTTCGTATCTACAAAAATGAGTGGCATACCAATTTTTCAGTATCTTCAGAACCGCTTTTACTAAACCGTAGTTTGATAACCGGCTTTTTCCCTTGTCCGTTCTTTTTCTTAACCGCCCATCTTTTATACACACAAAACGATGGCTTCAAATTCCCTTTTTTTGCATAGACTCTCATCTCATGTAGAATTGTGGACAGCTTTTTAAGATTGATATTGCATACTTTTTCCAAATATGGAACTTGTCCGTTTCTCCAAAGCTCATAATTAACCTTTGAAAGTATTTCCAAATCCATAAGCACATCTACTGCTGTCGCATATCCCCGTTTTTTTAACTGGTGATACATAGATGAGTGGACTTTTCCTATCAGTTCTTTGTCATTCAATAAAGAATCCCTCCTATCTTCTTTTGTTTATCATTATACCGAATAATGATTATTTCAAACAGTCCCGATTTTTTCCTATACTCTTGTAATAATTGTATTTTTATTCAGTTTTGCTTTGCCACGCCTTTTCATATAGCTTTCTATATCAAACAGGTTCTTTTTGTCATAGTCTTCAAGGAACTTATAATTCTTATGCTTGGTAATGTCGTATTTATCCGATAAGAAAGGGCGAACACCTCTAAGCTGAAAAATACATTTGCTGCCGTCCATTACAGTAATCTCATCTTGACTCATCAGTTCCTTACCTGTCTTTTGATAGTTAAGCCCGAAAGACTTTTGATTGCTTCTTGTTTCTGATGTGTTATACAGGTCTATGGTTTCTTTTCCAAGTGTTTCGGAAAGCTCTTTTAATGTAGTCTTTTCTTTACCACCAAGAAATAGAGTACTATCACAGTTGCCTACAATGGTATCTGCATTATCCTTGTATATCGCTTTTAGCTGAGACCCAGCCTGTAAAATGATACTTGCTGAAATCTCTCTACTTCTGATGGTAGCGATTAACTTCTCAAACTTGGGAATTAAGCCGATGTTTGCAAACTCATCTAAAAGGCATCTTACATGAACAGGTAATCTGCCACCATATACATCATCGGCTTTATCACATAAAAGATTAAATAGCTGAGAGTACATAATCGAAACTACAAAGTTAAATGTATCATCGGTATCCGAGATGATAACAAATAGGGCGGTCTTTCTATCCCCTAATGTATCAAGCTCCAGTTCATCCTCTTTCATAAGCTCCCTTAGTTCCTGAATGTCAAAGGGAGCAAGCCTTGCACCACAAGAAATTAATATAGACTTCGCTGTTTTTCCGGCGGCTAATTTATATTTTTTATATTGCTTAACTGCAAAATGTGTAGGCTCTTTCTTTTCAAGAGCTTCAAAAAGCCTATCAATGGGATTCATATAGGTTTCATCATCTTCCCTGACTTCCGAAGCGTCTATCATATCAAGCAGAGTTGCAAAGTTCTTTTCTTCCTTTGGGGCTTCATAGAAGATATATCCGATAAGTGCTGTATAGTAGAGTTTTTCAGCTTTCACCCAAAAATCCTCACCTGCCTTTTCTCCCTCTCCTTTTGTGTTAGCGATGATTGTCTGCACCAGTTTCAATATATCTTTCTCAGAACGAATATAGGCAAAGGGATTATATTTCATGCTCTTTTTGAAATTGATGGTATTTAATATTTTTATCTCATAGCCGTTATCTTCAAGCATTTTTCCACACTCAAGGACTATTGTTCCTTTCGGATCGGTTACACAATAACTGCTGTGCATTTGCATTAAGTTCGGCTTGACATAAAATCGGGTTTTTCCGCTTCCTGATCCTCCTATTACCAAAACATTCTTATTTCTTGCATACTTCGGATTAGCAGGTCTGCCATTCATTGTTAACCGTTCTGTTTGTGTAAACAGGATATTGTTTTGAAAACTCTCGTCCATATATGGCTCAATATCTTTTTTATTTCCCCATCTCGCCGAACCATACTCTTTCCCCTGTCTGAACTTTTTGGCATTTTTACCTTTGGTATAGACAATAAATTTAATCAGGACTGCTACTAATATCCCTGAAAGTATATCCATTATATGAATACTCGGAAGAAAACTCATTGTATTAAGCTCCAATATTCCCTGAAAGATTTTGTCTATTATATCGCCGCCTGTATAAGCCCTTACATGGTGTGAAAAGATATTTCCAACATAGAAAAATGCAAGATAGGGTATGTTTTGCTTAACAAACTTTGCCTTATCCTGCACCTTAAATAAGCCTTTGATGTCTTTTAATATTTTGTCTGTCATAGGCTCTGCTCCTTTTGTTTGTCCTTAACTTTATCCTTAGAAACAGTATTTTTTGTCATCTCCTTAAACTTTTCAATGTTTTTGTGAATGGATTCTTTCCTTTCCGCTTTTTTCTCTGATACTGAAAGAGCATGTTTAAATGCTTTATCCATTACCTTCATGTCTTTAGCTTGGAAAAATACAGAGTTTTTTCCTGTTTCTTTGTCTTTCATCACTGAAAACTTTACTCCGTACCGATTAAGCTCTTTTTTCAGTTCCTTCAGCTCCGTTTCTTCAACAGGAATTTCTTCAAGCTGTCCTTTTTTTACCATATCTTTCAGCTTTACTTCGTTTCCGTTTCTGCTCACGAGCTTTTCAAGTCCGCCAAGTTTCTCCGCTTCTTTTATCAGTTTTTTTAGCAGTCTTAAAAGCAGCTTTGCAGTTACTTTCACCGCCTTAACTTCCATATTCAGTGTCTTTCTTGCAATTTCTTCATTAATCACATTCAGTATCCTCCTCTCATATCGTAGCTTACCAGTGCAGAGTAATGTGCGTCTATTTCGCTTGGAGCGTTATATGCCGCTGTCAGGACAAATGCCCTTATATTTCTTATCTTGTATTCATTTTCTTTTATTGCATTTACTAAATACTCCAAATGCTCGGAATTAAGTTTCCTGTATCTTTCTTTTACTATCTGTGCCGGCAGCCTTGTTTGGTTGATTGTAACAGGCTCTTTATCATCAAGCACCATTACATCTGCAAGTATCTTTACAATTTCATCAAAATCACCCGCTATAAACTTATTGCCTAATTCAAGATGTTCATAATATCCTACCTGTGTCCTTAATTCATCTAAACAGCATTGATATATGTTTTTGTTTTTTATTTCCTTCTCTCCCTCCGTCCTTTCTCTGAAATGTCCGGCAGCCATGATGGGCAGATGGGAGGAAGTATCTGATGAAATATATGAAGTATTCTCTGATGAATTATTTGTAGTAATCTCTGGTAATGGTTGGGGCATATTGCCACATTGCATTGGTGGATTTTGCTCTGTTGCATTGGTGCAATCTGCACTTGTGCATTGGTGGATTTTGCACTTTTCCATTGGTGCATTTTGCCCTAATGCATTAGGCATAGCTTTTTCTAAGGCTTGTAATTCTTCTTTTTTCTTTTTGTTCTCAATTTCAGCATAAAGTTCCTCCAGTTTTTCAGTATTTATGGTGTACCATTTTGTTTTATCTCTTGGATCTTTATTGTAGTTTCCTACGAGTAGAAAACCTGCCTTTTCCAACTTCGCAAAGGTTCTTTTTACAGTATCGAAACTCATATAGTCAAAGTCATTTTCCTGCCATGCCCTTATGGAGTTATATGTCCAGTATCTTCCGTCATAGTAGTTGTTGCCGGATTTCTTATTGATTTCTATCCAGTAGTTGATTTGTTGCAAGATAAGAGCTTCGTTTAATCCTATTTCTCTTGCCAATGTCTTATTTGCAATGATAGGCTGTTCATCAAATAAATACATACTCATCTAAAAGCTCTCCTTTCCATGATATTTTTCACTAAAAAAGACGATAGTTTTTATCTATCGCCCTTGGTAACCATTTTTATGAAATTTTTTATATTGATTTTATCGTTTCATTGATTCCCTGTATAAAAGCTATTATTGCCGCTCCAATCATCGGTATTCCGTAAGGACTTAACAAAAATCCAATGATAAGTGCTTCTATTGCTGCTCTTGTGTTGTGTAGCATAAAGAACGAGCCTATGGCAGCAAATACACACATCAGCATAAGCAAATATAGGATTGCTGTTCCTACGCTAAGCAAGAATGTCAGAAAGGCAGTCAAAATGCTTAACAGCAAACTGATTGGAAACAAGATTATTTTTATTATCCATCTCATAAATACCCTCCATTTCTACTAAATCATTTTAAAATGCTTTAACGCATCCATGATAGCTTCCTCTTTTTCCAGTGTGCATTGTGGAATAGCCTGTTTCTCTTTTTTTGATTTATTATAATGCTCCCTCAGTACAATTCCACATTTCTTTTTAATCTGTGCAATATAGAGTGTCGAAACCTTTAAATCAAATTTTTCCAATATATATTCCTTGATTTGTGCATAAGTCGCTTTACTTTCAGCACTTGTCAAATCAAGCTCATCAAGCTTAATTTCAACATCTATATGTTTGTCGACATCAAGTTTGGACAATAGTGCTACCGTCTCCACATGCAACGTCTCCGGGAACATATCACAGAGACAGATCTTCTTCACCCTGTATCCTGCCGTCTCAAACTCAGTTATATCCCTTACAAGGCTGGTAGGCTTGCAGGCAATATAAACTATATCCCTCACCCCATAGGATAACACCCTTTTAAGTGCCTTAGGAGAAACACCGTCTCTCGGTGGATCAAGAATGATGAAATCAGGCTTTTCCTTTACTTCATCAAGCACCTTAAATACATCTCCTGCCAAAAACTCAGTATTGGTAAGTCCGTTTAATTTGGCATTTTCATTGGCGGCAACTACAGCCTCTTCCACTATCTCTATACCTATTACCTTCTTAGCCACAGGGGAAATTATCTGCCCTATCGTACCGGTTCCGCTGTAAAGGTCATAGACTACATTTCCCTCATTATTCCCCACATACTCTCTAACCTTGCTGTAAAGCACCTCAGCACCTAGAGAATTAGTCTGGAAAAATGAAAATGTAGTAATTTTAAATTTAAGTCCAAGCAGCTCCTCATTTATATAATCTCTTCCAAAGAGAATTTCCTGCCTTTCAGCCTTCACATCATCAGAAACCTCATTATTTATAAGATGGATAATACCGACTATTTCACCCTCTAAACTGACTTTCCTTAGCTTTTCCACCATTTCAGTTAAAATGTTCTTTTCTGCCTGACTCTGCTCTTTATCTTTATCATACACTGCATTTGGTGAAGCCAAAAACTCCTTAAGACTGTCCATTTCCATAGCAGTCTTTTCGGACTTTGTTATAAAGTCAGATGAAGTCTCAAGTGCTACAAGAATTTCTCCTGTCTTAGCCGCCCTTCTTACAAGCAAATGTCTGAGATAGCCCCTGTGCATTGCCTTATTGTAAAATGAGATTTCTGCTTCGTTAAAATGCTCGAAGACACATCTTAGCACCTTGTTAAAATCATCATTTACTATCTTGCAATCATCGGTGTATAAAATATCGTGGAAATGTCCTCGTTTATGAAGTCCAAGCGACATTGGTCCACCCTTGTAACTGTCACCGAAAGCGTACTCCATCTTATTTCTGGTTTCCCACTCAGTAGGACTTCCAAGTATTTCTTCATATTCATAATCAGTAGTTATAACTCTGTCAAGCATCTTCTTTACCTGAGCGCTTTTTAATTTAAGCTGTTCTTCATAAGGCAGGGTATGGTAAGAGCAGCCTCCACAAAGTCCGTAATTCTTACAGACAGGCTCTCTGGTTTCTACAGGTGCTTTTTCTATCACTTCTTCTATACAGGCTTCATACCTGTCATTTCTTCTTTTCTGAATTCTGTATCTTACTTTCTGACCTGTTATTCCTCCCTTAAGTACAACCTTTCTCTCATCATCTCCGAGGATTATTATTCCCTTATCCGGAAAATCCACATAACTGATTATTCCCTCTGCGATTTCACCTTTTTTCAATGTTTTCTCCTTAAATTACTCTTTAATCAACTGTTTCTATTTTGCAAACCGCAATTTCTCTTAGCCCTCTGTCATAAAGAGATGTCAGACAAAGATTTTCACTTATATTATGCAATTTATGCTTTGCCATTCCTTTAGGAAAGCCAATATCAAAATATTCACTCTTACTAAGCGAAAAAACCTTCTGTTTTCCCTTCCAATCATCATTCTTAAAAAGAGGCGTCATTATTACATATTCAGAATTTGTAAATGTTCCGTTCACACCACCTTTTTTACCTGATGCTTTCAAGTTATCCGACTCAATGAGCTTTTCCATTACCTTTCCCTTATCAGAGATTTTAGCAAGAGCATAGTAATCCATGCCCCACTTATTAACAGATGTTGTACTTTCCCCTGAGGTAAAGGCATAAATTTCATTATTTAATATCTTCAAGCTGTCAATTTTAGGCATTCCATCATTACTATCATCATGATTTACAAATGCTTTTTTATCTATTTCCAAAAAAGATTTCCACTTAGCCGATTTTACCTCAAAATCAATGTCTAAAAGTCCAAAACACCTTGCTAAGCCATAATAAATTTTATTTTCAAAACAAACTGGAATAAGAGAGCTGTCTGATATAACCTGAAAACATCTTTGTTGGGCTTTTTCCGGTACAACTTGTCCCAAAATTAAAGAACCGTTTTTTATAGGTATGATTTCCGGTACAGAAAAATCACCTTTGTAATATTCAATCTGTTTTCCGTCTTTTATAATTCCAAACCCTTCACCACACATAAAAAACACAGGATAATTTCTTCCTGAGTCAGAACAATCACAGGCAGCTATTTTCTTTACTTCTGAAAACGAAAATATAATAACACAATACTTATCCGAAGCTTCTGCCTCTCTTGTAAAAATCAAAGCCCTTCCATCATTAAGTATTCCAGCGCTATGCACAAAGGTATATTGGTCACTTATATCCCATTTTTGTATTAGACTTAGTTGTAGCTTCTCCATTTTATCACTCCTGCCTCACTTAGCTCTGTAGTAAATTTTTCTGTATCTATTATCCTTCTTTTATCATCATCTGATATTAGAATAAGCCGTTATTCAGCTACCATTATGCCATAATTATCAGGTTCAGGCAATATTCAGGATAAATTATTAGCTCTTTACTTTGCTATTGTAAAGTGTTAAAATATCCTTATATTGCAAAATAATTTAAGTAAATCCGGAGATTAAAAATGAAAGACAAACTAAAAACACCCGCAATGGACTATTTCTTCGATGCAGTCCTCACTCTGAAAAGCAGGGAAGAATGTTACAATTTTTTTGAAGATGTCTGCACTATAAACGAACTCTTTACCATTTCACAGCGGCTTATGGTTGCCAAGATGCTCACAGAGGGTAAAACCTATATCGAAATTGCAGAATCCACAGGAGCCTCTACTGCTACTATAAGCAGGGTTAACCGCTCCCTTACTTACGGAAATGATGGCTATGAAATGATAATGCAAAGAATCAATACCGGCTCTGAGGCTGAAAAATAATATAGCTACAGACCAAAAAACGGCTTAGCCTATATTATACCGGTTAAACCATATTGCTAATAATTTGAATCAGATTAATAAAAATGACTGCAAAATCAACTGTTATATACAGTTATTTGCAGTCATTTTTAATTATGATGTAAAAATCATAAGGTGTGTTCTGATAAATATAATAATTTACCCAATTCGTGTAAAGAGTATTTGCATGTGCTCTCCAAGAAAGAGTCGGTCTGTTCTCAGGATTATTTTCAGGATAATAATTATTAGGAATTTCTATAGGCAAGCCCTTGCCCTTATCCCTTTTATACTCAGTATCGAGTGTAACTCTGTCATATTCAGGATGCCCCATTACAAATATCCTGCTTCCGTCTTTCGTCATAAAAAGAAACACTCCAGCATCCTCTGATTCCGCGAGTATAATTAAATCTTCGTTATTTGCAATATCCTCTCTCCTAACGCCCGTATGTCTGGAATGAGGTGCATAAAAATAATCATCAAATCCCCTTATTAAAGGCTCTCTTTTGTTGTATACCTTATGTGGATATATCCCAAATAGCTTTTCCTCAAACTGATACTTATCCACCCCATAATAATGGTACATTCCTGCCATGGCTGCCCAGCACAGATGCAAGGTAGAGGTTACATGAGTTTTAGCCCAGTTCATAATCTCACAAAGTTCTTTCCAATAAGCAACTTCTTCGTATTTTAATGTTTCTACCGGAGCACCTGTAATTATAAGTCCATCATATTTTTTCTTTTCAATCTCAGAAAATGTAAGGTAGAATTCATTCAAATGGCTTGTCGGTGTATTTTTACCTATATAAGTTTCAGTTGTTAAAAATGTAATATTTACCTGAAGAGGAGTATTGGAAAGAGCTCTCATAAGTTGTACTTCCGTATCTTCTTTAAGCGGCATTAGATTAAGGATAAGTATTTCAAGCGGACGGATATCCTGTGTCATAGCTCTATTCTCGTCCATTATAAATATGTTTTCATCTTCCAGTATTTTTTTAGCCGGAAAATTATTTTTTACCTTAATTGGCATTATTACCTCCTACAAGTTCCAAAAATTCAGTCTCACTTATTATTTTAACCCCAAGCTCCTTAGCTTTTTTATTCTTTCCCGAATTAGAGGTTACATCATTATTTATCAGATAATTTGTTTTTCCGGTAACAGAGCCTGTTACCTTGCCTCCCTTGCTCTCTATAAATTCTGAAAGCTCTCTGCGGTTCTTAAACTTCTCCACATCACCTGTAATTACAAAAGTTACATCTGCTATAGCATTCTTTCCTTCATCATCACCCTCCGTTTTTTGGTCATTTTCAGCACTTTTCTCAATATGTACTTCAGCCAGTAAATGCTCCAGAGTTTTAAGATTTTCATCCTTGTTAAAGTATTCTGCAAAGACTTTTGCCATAACCTCGCCTATGCCATCTATCTGCGTAAGCTCCTCTTCTTTAGCCTTTATAATCTTATCAAAGTCATTGTTAAAATATCTACAAACAAGTTTCGCTGTTGCAAGTCCGATATTTGCTATTCCCAAGCTGTACAGCACCCTGACTGCCGTAGTTTCCCTTGCCTTATCAAGGCTTTCTATCAGATTGTTATATGACCTCTCTCCAAAGCCTTCCAATGTAATTATTTTTTCTTTATGATTTGCAAGTTTAAATACATCACTAAGTTCATGTATCATATTTTCGCCCACAAATTTTTCCAAAGTCATTTCTGAAAGCCCTGCGATATTCATTGCATCCCTGCTTACAAAATGTGTAAGAAGCTTAATTCTCTTAGCCATACAATAAGGATTGGTACAGTAAAGTGTCTGTACCCCTTCCTCATCTTTAAGTTCAGTTTTACCTCCACATACAGGACAGGAATCCGGAACCTGCTCTGCATTACTTTTGGTAAGATTTTCAAGTATCTGCGGAATTATCATATTTGCCTTATAGACCTTTATTCTGTCTCCCACTCCAAGCTTCAGGCTTCTCATTATACTCACATTGTGAACACTGGCTCTTGTAACAGTTGTTCCCTCAAGCTCTACAGCATCAAAAATTGCTACAGGATTGATAAGTCCTGTCCTTGAAGCTGACCATTCTATTTCTCGCAGGGTAGTTTCCGCTGTTTCGTCTTTCCACTTAAAAGCTATGGAATGGCGCGGAAATTTAGAAGTCCTGCCAAGACTGTTGCCATAAGCTATATCGTTAAACTGGAGTACAAGTCCGTCTGATGGAAGGTCGGATGATTTTATTCTGTTTTCATATTCTCTTACTTCATTTTCAAGATTATCCCTGTTTACTAAAGGATGGTCAACCACCGTAAATCCAAGGCTTTCAAGGTAGTTTAATTCTTCTTCTCTGGTCTTAAATTTTTCTCCACCCTCTAAATCCTCATACACTATGAAATTTACATTTCTTTTGGCCGTAATCTCTGTAGAAAGCTGTCTTACAGAACCGCTGCAAAGATTTCTCGGATTCTTATATTTCTCTGCTACATCAGTAATTTCATCATTTATCCTGTTAAAATCAGAGTATTTTATTATAGCCTCTCCACGCACCATCAGACTTCCTTTATATGGAATTACCAGAGGGATATTTTCAAAAAATCTCGCATTTTCAGTAACAACCTCACCTATTTCACCATTTCCGCGAGTCAATGCTTCGACAAGTTCTCCATTTTCATAGGTCAGTACAATGGTAAGCCCATCAAGCTTCCACATAAGTATTCCCTCTTTATCACCTAAAAATGAAGCAAGCTCTCCAACATCCTTAGTTTTACTAAGCGAAAGTCGTGGCTCCTTATGGGCTTTTTTAGGAAGCGAACTTAATACCTCATAGCCAACCTTTTTAGTAAGGCTTCCTGCAAGCACTATTCCTGTTTCATTTTCAAGTGCTTCAAGTTCGTCATAGAGCTTATCGTATTCTGTATTGCTCATAATCTCAGTACTTTCAGCATAATAAGCCTTGGCTGCCTTATCAAGTACATCTATAAGCTCCTTCATCCTCTGCTTCTTTGAATTTATATCCATATCTACCTCAATCCCTTTGTAAGTTCTGCATACTCTTTATCTGTTATATTCCTATAAGTACCCGACTTTAGATTTCCAAGCTTTATATTTATTATTCTTATTCTTCTAAGCCTTACCACCTTGTATCCAAAGTACTCACACATTCTTCTAATCTGCCTGTTTAGCCCCTGAGTAAGAATAATATTAAACGAAGTTTTCCCTGTACGCTTTAACGTACATTTTCTGGTTACTGTATCTAATATAGGCACACCCTCAGACATTCTCTTAAGAAATTCATCATCAAAAGGCTTGTCTACCTCAACCTCATACTCTTTTTCATGGAAATTCCTTGCCTTCATTATTTTGTTAGACAAATCTCCATCATTACTTAGCAGAATAAGTCCTTCTGAGTCCTTGTCAAGTCTGCCCACTGGGAAAATTCTCTCAGGATAATTTATATATTCTATTATATTCACATCTTTTGACTTAGGATCAGCTGTTGTACATACTATCCCTCTTGGCTTATTAAAGGCTATAAGCACTTTTTTAGTAACCGCTTTTACAAGATTGCCATCAACCCTTACCTCGTCTTCCTTATTCACCACCGAACCTAAAAAGGCAAGGGTTCCGTTTACAGATACCCTGCCCTCTTCTATAAGCCTGTCTGCCCCACGTCTGGAGCAGACTCCTGCTTCACTTAAATATTTATTTATTCTTACTGCTTCCATAATCACCTGTACTTATTTTTCTCAGTTACTTGTTTTTTTCTTATTTTTTTGCTATTTTTTTCTTCTTAGACTTTTTTTGATACAGTAACTTTATCGGATTTTTATTTTTATTGTCTTTACTTTCGGATATTTCTATATTCTCATCACTTCCTGCCTGTCTATTTTTAAGTTTATCAAAAAAATCTGAAAGTTTTTTATCACTCTTTATTTCATGTGCAAGCTTGGTATTTACATCTGAAAGGAGGGCCACCACATCTTCTCTCTTGGTATCTTCATCAATAATCTTCTGAACCTCGTTTGTTACAGGAGATAAAATTATCTTCAAATCTCCATTAGCATCCGGTTTCACATAGAAACCATCTACTCCGGAAGCAGGTGTATCTATACCTTTAATCTTAGTTTCAGTACTTGCATATACCATCGTAGCCTTATCTTCCGGTCCGTCTATAGTGTAGCAGTCTACTAGTTTTATGTCTTCAAAATTTTTCATCATCTGAGGCAATTCCTCAATGCCTGCATAGTATACATTATCAACCAGTTTACCTATTTTGTCCTTATCTACTTTAAGCCTTGCTTTGTAGTACTCTGATATCAGCTTATTAACCTCCGGATAGGCATTTTTCATCAAATACTTACTCCTTTAGCATTGTCTGTGCTTTTTACTGCATCTTCAGATGCAGTATCTACAGTTGTTTGCAGTTCTGACGTAACCTTTTCATCTTTTACTGTACTTGTAGAATTATCTGTTACTACAGAGGTAGTCTTAACAGATGTAGCATCAGGCGTACTGGCAGCCCTCATGTCCAGAGAATTTTTTGTTGAAAATATAACCATTCCAAGAAGCATAGCCGAGCAACTTGCTGTTATTATCAGCTTTCTATATTTAAAACGCATTATAAACCTCTCTTGATTACAAAATTTAACCCACGCTATTATACTATTTTTACATTTCTAATTCAAGGAAGCTTTGAAATATTTACATCTTATTCAGTTTTTCTTCTATAAGTTCCTCCACATATTTCACTTCAGCTTCAAGCTCTCTTGCTGAAATTCTGGCCGCACCGCTGCCAAATATTATCATTTGAACCAGTGCATCTGAAGTTGCCACCCTTACCATGCCTTCCTTGGTAAGCTCTAAGCTGGTTTTAGCTATATACTGATCTGCTGTTTCAGCCTCCTTGGTATATACAATCCACATATCCCCCTGTTTTATAATATTTTCCTTGCCTCCACGTACCTTATAGGCATCAAACACCAGTATCAGCTTACAGCCTTTATAGCCCTGATAATTAGCCAGTTTCTCTATCAATTTATCTCTGGCACTGTCTATATTTATAGCCGCAAGTTCCTTTAACTCCTCCCATGCAAAGACTATATTATAACCATCCACCAAAAGATAATCATTTTTACCGATACTGCTTCTTATCTTAGAGGTTACGGTGCTTACTACTACTTCTGTCTCCGATTTTCCTCTATTTTTCCAACGGTTTCTTGTAGTTTCAGCTTCTTTTTTCTTATTGGAGGAGACAGCAGAATTTATTATACTGTCTATCTCATCAGTTCCTAAAAATATTTCTCCCCTTTCACTTCCTACCTGCCTTTCTGCCCTGTTTGCATATCTTAAAAATGCCTCTTCTTCACTTTCTTCCTCATCAGCTTTTCCAAAATACGGAAGATGCATGTAATTTATTACCTCGTCCCAAGGTACAACAAAACCTGCACCATGCGAGCAAAATACTGAATCTGCCATGTTTTCTATGTCTGCTTCAGGATAATACCGGAACCTTTCTATTACTTCTTCTGCATTGTGACAGACTTCATAATCAGAGGGACTAAGTGATAAAAGTCCCTCTCCCTTTGTGTAAGCTCTCAGTTCTAATGCATAGTCTTTCACCTCCGATACAGGAATTTTCCCTGTAAGTACAGCCTTTCCCTGGTTTATTCTCAGGCGAGCCAAAGCTGCCGTTCATCTTGCCCATATCCATCATAGCTCTGCCTATGGCTTCTTCAGGCACTTCCAGCTTAAAATCATATACAGGCTCCAGTAAAACCGACCTTGCCTGCATAAGCCCCTGTCTTACCGCCCTATAGGTAGCCTGTCTGAAATCTCCTCCCTCTGTATGCTTAAGATGTGCCCTTCCCGCCACCAAGGTTATCTTCATATCTGTAATAGGTGAGCCTGTCAATACCCCTTTATATTCTTTTTCTTCCAAATGGCTTAAAATTAACTTTTGATAATTAATTGCAAGCTCATCCTCACTGACTTCTGTCGCAAAACTCAGTCCGCTTCCCTTTTCAGTCGGTTCAAGTCTTAACTCCACCTCGGCATAATGCTTTAAAGGCTCAAAATGCCCCACTCCGTAGACTGTATCGGCTATTGTCTCTTTATAGAGGATATGCCCTTCTCCAAAATTTATATCTACATTGTATCTTTCTTTTATTAAATGCTTAAGTACCTCTGTCTGAACCTCTCCCATAAGAGAGATATTAATTTCCTTTTTATCTTCTGAATATTTTACCGAAAGTTCAGGTATTTCCTCTGAAATCTCCTTAATCTTAGGTAAAAATACATGAACAGGCTCATTCTCAGGCAGCTCCACCCTATAGCTCATAACCTGTCTTAGTACACTTCCTATCCTGGTCCCTGCAAGGCTTCCAAGTCCTTCTCCTGCCTTTGTATTCTTAAGCCCTGTTATAGCACAGACTTCTCCCGCCTTTACCGTATCCCTGTTTTCAAATTTCTCACCTGAATATATCCTGATACCGGTGACCTTTTCGTCTCCTATCATTTCTCTGACAGACAGACTTCCTCCCATAAGCTTCATATAGGTAAGACGGTTGCCTGCCGTATCTCTTGCTATTTTAAAAACTCTTGCCGCAAATTCAGTTTCGTATACAGGGCATACAGTAAGCGCAGCAAAATTTTCAAGAAATTCCTCTACTCCTTCATTTTTAAGGGCTGAACCAAAAAATACCGGGAAAAATTTACGCTTCTGTATCAGCTTCTGTATTTCCGACAGGCTTATTTCACCTTCTACCATATAGCTTTCAAGCACGGTTTCATCGCAAAGAGACACTTCTTCAAGAAAGGTATTATATTCTATCGAAGCGCTGTGTGTATAACCGATTATGTTTGAATCCAGTTTTTCTTTCAGCTCTTTTAGTATATTATCCTTTGAAGCTCCCGGCTGATCCATTTTATTTACAAAAATATATGTGGGTACGGAATAATGTTTAAGCAGCTTCCAAATCACAGATACCTGTGATTGAACTCCGGCAGAGGCACTTATAACCAGGATAGCCGCATCAAGTACAGAAAGAACCCTTTCCATTTCCACCGAAAAATCCACATGCCCCGGAGTATCTAAAAGTGTAAAATTTTTGTCATAAGCCAAGAATTCTGCCTGCTTAGAAAAAATAGTGATACCACGCTCCCTTTCAAGCTCATAATTATCTAAAAAAGCATCCTTTTTATCCACCCGTCCGGCTTTTTTAATAGCCCCTGCCGAAAAAAGCAAACTCTCGGAAAGGGTTGTCTTTCCCGCATCTACCTGTGCCAATATTCCAAAAACTATATGTGCCATATTTTTCCTCTAAAATGATCTTTATTATAAAAAATATATGTATCTCTTTGTTTGATTATTATCACCCGAAAATTCCCTGGTAATAATAAAAGCCACAGAAGAACTTTTCTGTGACTTTTACTTTATTAGCTCTCTATGAATATCATAGAGTTTTTTTATGAGATTTAGCAAGTGGCTTTACAGTTATTTGTATTATTTTATTAGAACTTACCTCCACCTCCACTATGTGTATTACCTGAACTGCTTGTATGTGTACTGCTTCCCGAACTTGAAGATTTCTCTATCTTAGTTCTCGTAACATTTTTATATAAGAAGAAATCCTGTGCATCTCTAACATAAAAGCTGTCTTTAACTGCATAATTATTAGCCATATGCTGCTCCCTTACAGTCTTTAACTGAGAGGTAAGTATAGAACAAACTATAAGCGCAAGAAGAAGTGCGGGTATAATTGAACCTGCTAAGGTAATCATAAATTTTTTAGAATCATACTGACTGACAGCCTTATCACAAAGTTCTGCAAAGGTTTCAAAGCCTTTATAAGCATTTCCTTCTGAAAGATATGGAATAAATTCATCCTGCATACTTTCACGCTTTTCATCAGTAATAACTTTAATTCCCTTACCGCTTGTAGATATATAAAAATCTCTACTGCCATAATCCATTACCAAAACTACTCCATCGTTTAACTTAGAAGCAGAATCGCTAAAACGATTATAATCAAAATAATCATCTGCATAATCTACTATACTGCTATAGTTTCCACCATTTATAGTATTGATAACAACATCAAATTTCTGTCTTTCACTAATTTCATCAAGCTTTGCACGAAGCTTCGCCTCTTCTTCATCTGTAAGCACATCAGCATCATCTACAATTCTTGAAGTAACATCTCCTGCATATGCCTTTTCAATAGAAAAACCAAAGTTGCCTACAAATGAAAGCATAATCATAAGAGTCATAACGAAAAAACAGATTTTTCTACAAATTATATTTTTCTTCATTTTTCATCCCCCTCCTCTCTAAAATACAAAATGTAGAATAAGAAAGAGAATTACTGCTGTTGCAACACTTATACCGGCAAACAGCATAGCCCTCAAACTCTTATCTACAGGAAGGTCACCGACAAATTTCCCCGTCTGTCCATTCATTGCAAATATATAAGGCTTGCCCTGCCACTTTGTTGTAAGCACCCACGCCGGATAAAGGGCATATCTTGTCAGCTTGTTATCAATGTTTATAGTAGACTGCTCCTCTCTTACTGAGGTATAACCTGTAACTGTATTTCTAAAGGCCTCTTCTACTGTATTTTTTATACGTTCATTGACAGTCTGTTTCTGTTCATCAGCATTTACATCATATTTATCTGCCAAAAAACCTGCAAGATAAGCTGTCTGGAAACCTACAGCTTCACTAAGGTCATAAGGCTCTATGGACTGCATAAGGACATCATCCATTTTTGCCGAAGCATCCGCCGGAACTGCTCTAAAATCATACTTTCCACCTCTTATTACTGAGAAGTGGCTTGTCTCGGTATAACGATAATCACCATCACTCCAAGTTCTTACCTTTTCTGCCTTATATCTCATTCTGCTGTCCGTATCTGCATCATATAACCAGAAAGGTACATAAAGCCCCTTGATTTCTTCTATATGATTTTCAGACTTGAATACCTTTGGAAGCAGAAACTTTCCGGTCAGATATTTTGAAAACTCGGCTTTAGCCTGCCTTTTGTCAAGTTTAAACGGAATGACCAAATCAGGTCGCAGTCCCTTTTCCCATTTACCTGACATAACTACAGGATTGTCGCAGTATGGGCAGGAAGTTGCTCCCATTGTATCATCACCGACTATTTCTCCACCACAGGACTTACATACATATACGTTCATTCCGTCCTGCTCACCGTCTTCCCACTTTCCCTGAGGTTCAGACCATTTAATTTCCCCTTCGGCATCCCCATTAAGAATATCATCATAGCCTTTTAAGGTATCCATATCAAATTCTGTATCACAAAACGGACACTTCATCCTCTGGAGAGATGTATCAAAGTTTATTGCACCGCCACAGTTGGGGCACTTGTAATCCATCAATGCCATAAAATTTCCCCCTTACTCCTAAAATTTCAGTCTTATTTTCACTCTTAATCCATACTAAGCTCCAATTAACTATTCCATATGTCACAGACCAATCAACCCTATGTGAGATACTAACAAAAAATGGTTTCGGTCTGTGACTGTTAGTTGTATTTAGATTAAAATCGCTAACTTATGGCTAAGAGCGATAATATTATTAAGGACGTTTAGTACCACAATTTACACAGAAATTACCTGCATTTTTATTACCACAGTTTGGGCAGAACCACTGCATTTCACCGCCTTCTGCTCCTCCTTGCTGTCCCTGCATAGGCTGGCCTTGTCCCATCTGCTGATTATACTGACCTTGCATTGGCTGTCCGTACTGACCTTGCATTGGTTGACCATACTGCCCCTGCATTGGCTGACCATACTGTCCTCCCCCCTGCATAGCTCCCATCTGATAAAGATTATTGGCATTCATTCCGCCTGCCTGATTAGCCATATTCATTCCCATAAAGCCCATCATAGCTCCACCTGAGTTGCCTGCCGCAGTCCTCATTGCATCAGCTTGTGCCTGTGCAAGGTTAGCCGCTGCCATGTTTGGATTTCTGAAAGCTCCTGTCATCTGAAGATTCTTAATAAGGGCAGCATCCTCATCTGAAAGAGTAATTGGATTGAGCGCAACTGAGATTATATCAAGACCTCTAAGCTCCTTCCATTTTTTAGAAAGCACCTCATCCATAAGGTCTGCAAGCTCCATTGCATGAGCAGGAAGTCCACTAGGGCGTATACCCTGTTCACTAAGCTTTCCAAAAGCAGGCTGAAGTGCAGATACAAACTCTGTCTTAAGCTGTGAGTCTATCTCATCTCTTGTATATTCATCAGCTATATTTCCACATACGTTCTGATAGAAAAGGATTGGGTTCTGTATTTTATAGGAATATACGCTGAACAACGTACAGATACATCTACGTCAAGGCCTACATTCATATCAAGTACTCTGAAAGGGATAGGATTAGGTGTACCGAATTTATTATCTGTAAGCTCTTTTGTGTTGAAATAATAAACCCTCTGATCCTTACCTGCCTCTCCACCATGGCTGAATCTTGACAGCATATCCTTAAATACGGCACCTGCGCTCTCGCCAAGGCTTCCTGAGAATACTGTTGGTGACTCACCTGAATTAAAGGTATATTCACCCGGTTCCGCACAGATTTCAGCTACTTTTCCGTCATTTACAATTATCATACACTGACCGTCAGCAACTGCAATTCCTGAGCCGTCTGTGATTATATTGTCACTGCCATGCTTATTGGAAGATCTTCCTCCAACCCTCTTTATTCCTTTTCTTACAAGCACATCAGCCGGAAGTGATTCACAATAAAAATACTCCTTCCACTGATCCCCGAGCGTTCCGCCTACTGCTCCTGTTAATGCTTTAATAAGTCCCATACTATTACCTTCCTTTCTCTCATTAAAATATTATTTATTTCAAAGTACTTGAAATCAAGTTTAATTCTCTGCACAGGTTATAGTTATAAACTCATAACTACTGTATTGGCAGAATGGTTGTAAATAGATTCAATTAAATGTTAAGTAAGTCATTAAAGGATTCTGCCATAGTTGGGTGCGTATAAATCTGATCCCTTAAACTCTCATAGCTTATATCCTCATTCATAGCCAATGTAAATAAGTTTATTATTTCATGTGCCTCTACTCCAAATAAGTTTGCCCCAAGTATTTTGCCTGTATTTTCATCTATAAGAACTTTAAACAGCCCTGACTGGTTGCCAAGAATCTTAGCCTTTGGAATTGCCATTACAGGAAGTTTAGCCAACTTATATGAAACGCCGGCTGCTTTTGCTTCCATCTCATTCATTCCTACTTTTGCGAGTGAAGGTATTACAAATACATTAAACGGTATATGTTTTCTCTCATTCAGATTATATTTACCCTCATTAAACAGTACGCTCTTTATAATTCTAAAATCATCAAGTGAAAGATAAGTAAATTGAAGCCCTCCATGTACATCTCCAAGTGCATAAATATTAGGCACATTTGTGCAAAGCCTTTCATTTACCTTTATTTCTCCTCTTTCACCCAGTTCCACACCTGCATTCGCAATATTTAGTTCAGCTGTATCAGGTCTTCTGCCTGTAGCTACAAGTACAGCGGAAAATTTCTGAACTTCTTCTTTCCCTTCTGCATTTTCAAAATAAAGATTTACTCCGTCTGCTTCTTCTACAAACTTCTTAACCTTTACTCCAAGCTTAAATACAGCTCCCTGTGTCTCAAGCTCAGCCTTTACAAGTCCGGCTATATCCTCATCATCTCTCGGAAGAAACTTTGGATTATCTCCAAACACTGTAACCCTGCTTCCAAAAAGTGAATAGGTACTTGTAAATTCAAGTCCTATGTAACCGCTTCCTACTATCGCAAGGCTCTCAGGGAAGGTCTCCATATCCATAATGGTTTCGCTGGTATGAATCCGTTCTGATAAGTTAAGTCCTTCTATTTTAGGCACAACAGGGACTAAACCTGTATTGATAAATATTCTTTCTGCCTGAATCTGTACAACTTCCGAATCTGTTTTTACTTCAACTACATTAGCATTTATAAATGAAGCAATTCCATCAATGATTTTTACATTCGGTACTCCTGCTACCTTATCATAATTTGCTTTGTTAAGCTTAGCTATGAGTTCCTTTTTTGCTGTAACAGCATCTTTATAGTAAGTTTCATTATCAAGATTTGACACCTTTCTAAGTGTAGCTTTGTTAGATAAAAACTTGGATGGTATACAACCTACATTTATACAGGTGCCTCCATACATCTTCTTGTCTTTCTCAACCAAAATTACGCTCTCTCCCTTGCTCCCTAAAAATCCTGCAAGAGTCTTACCTGCCTTTCCAAAGCCTATGATTAAATTTTGTACCGTCTCCATTGTTTTGTCCTCTTTTCTTACTTAATGTAGTGTTATCCCTTAGTAACTTATAAACAATTTTACCACTTTTTATGGTTCCAGGGTAGTATTTTACAAAAATTTTTGAAAGTTTATAGAATAAAAAAACAAAAAGTAGTTTATTAAAGTCCTTGATTTTTTTAAGATATTTATTGTAGAATCTAGATAAATAGAGGTTGTACCATTCCCCACAAGGTTTCTTTTGAAACCGGGAGTAGCCACAATCTCTATTTTATCTTTTAAATATCCTTAATATTACTCCATTTTTTTAACAATATTATTGTATCAATGCTTTTGTGTATGTCTTGAGCTATATATAGTTTTTTTATTTGCAGTTCTACATCTTCCGGCTCTAATAATGTTTTATCTAAGCAGATAATAAAATTATCTGCTCGAGCCTTACTTTTTCCTTACTAAATCATAAATTGTATTCTTACCGAGCCTATAGGAGTTTTTTAAATCATATTTTTTTGTCTTCAATCAAATAATCTGGTGTTTTTTTATTTTTTTGTGGGTACAGTACTCTGGGAACTAGTTTCACTGACTTTCCATATTTCTTAGAAATAATATTTTGCTATATCTTTTTCTTCCTCATTATGGTCTAGCAATATACATTTACCATCAGCCTTATATACTGTTCCATTTATTTCGTATTCTACTAAATTTTTTTAACATCTTTTTGCATGTCCAGGCAATATTTTTTTCCATTCATTTTGTTATGTCTTTCATACTCTGCTTTAAAAATCTTTCTTAAATCAATATTGTGTTGCTCTTTAGTAAATTTTAGATAATTTTTACCACTTTTTCATAACTTTGTGGCAGTATTTTACAAAAATTTTTTGAAAGTTTATAGAATAGATACAAAAAAATCTCCCTATCCTTCCTGATAGAGAGACTTAACTAATTAAATTAAATTTGCAAACACCGATACTCCAACCAGAGTAAGTATTCCACACACTATCATGGCAAGGCTGCTCACACTTCCTTCTACTTCGCCCATTTCCATTGCCTTTGCAGTTCCTATGGCATGGGAGGCACTTCCTAAAGCTATACCCCTTGCAATAGGCTCATATATCTTAAAAAGCTTAAATACAGTTATTGCAATTATGTTTCCTAAGATTCCTGTAATAATTATAACTGCTACCGTAATTGCTACTATACCGCCGAACTCTTCTGATACTCCCATTCCAATAACCGTGGTTATGGACTTCGGAAGCAGGGTAATGTATTCTTTATGCGAAAGGTTAAATAATAATGCAAGTAAGAATATACATACCATATTTGCTAAAATACCGGAAATTATACCTGTAATAATAGCAACCGCGTTTTTCTTCAAAGTAACCAGATTCTTATACAAAGGCACAGCAAGGCTGACTGTGGCAGGGGTAAGCAGATAACTTAAATACTGTGCGCTCTTATTATAATCTGCATAATCTATATGAAATGCCAAAATAGCTGCAATTACAAACACTATTGATATAAGTAAAGGATTTATAATCGCAAAATTGAACCTTTTCCTTAAAAGCAGACCTATTTCATAGCCTATTATGCTTATTACTATACCAAATGTAGTACTGTTTTCTATCAACCCGTTCATTTCTTCTTCCTCCCTAGCAGTTTCTGCGTTATTCTCCCTGATACCACCATTACTACAACTGTAGATACAGGTGTAATTACAAGCACCGGAACAAGCATATTTTTTAACTCATTAACAGAAGTCAGAAGCCCTACTCCTGCCGGTATAAACATTACAGGCATAATTTCAATCAAAAATACGGCCGCATCCTCCACCGCACCAAGCTTGACTATCTTTGTCATAAGGCAGAACATCATAATACAAAGTCCATATACACTTGACGGAATAGGAAAGTCCACAAAGTATTTAACGGATTCTGCTATACAGGTAACTAACATAATAATTCCAAACTGTCTAAAATATTTCATTTCTTATCTACCTCTCTTCTCAACCCATTCTTTTTCTCTGTCTAACATCCTCTTAATATATTCTCCTGTATAAGAGTTCTTGTTCTTCGCCACTTCCTCCGGAGTACCCTCTGCAATAACCGTTCCTCCTCTTGCACCGCCTTCAGGGCCTATATCTATAATATAATCCGCTGTTTTTATCACATCCAGATTATGCTCAATTACAATTACAGTATTGCCGCCTTCGGATAATTTACGCAAAATATTGATGAGTTTGTGTACGTCTGCAAAATGAAGTCCGGTTGTAGGTTCATCTAACACATAGATTGTCTTTCCTGTGCTGCGTTTGCTAAGTTCGGTTGCAAGTTTTATTCGCTGCGCTTCTCCACCTGAAAGCTCAGTTGACGGCTGTCCTAAACGGATATAACCAAGTCCCACCTCGCTGAGAGTTTCTATCTTTCTTCTGATAGAAGGGATATGTTCAAAGAAAGCAAGTGACTCATCCACTGTCATATTAAGTACATCATAAATTGACTTTCCTTTATATCTTACATCTAGGGTTTCCCTATTATAGCGTTTGCCTTCACAAACCTCACAGGGCACATATACGTCAGGAAGGAAGTTCATTTCTATCTTAACTATACCATCACCTGAGCAGGCTTCACAACGTCCTCCCTTTACATTGAAGCTGAATCTTCCCTTGCTGTAGCCCTTCGCCTTGGCATCCTGTGTAGCTGCAAAAAAGGTCGCGGATAAGGTCAAATACTCCTGTGTAAGTAGCAGGATTTGAACGGGGTGTTCTTCCGATAGGAGACTGGTCTATGTCTATTATCTTGTCCAGATTCTCCGCACCCAGTATTTCATCATGCTTACCCGGAATCATTCTTGCCCTGTTTAACTTCTTTGCAAGTGATTTATATAAAATCTCATTCACAAGACTACTCTTACCTGAGCCCGATACTCCCGTAACTACAGTCATAATACCAAGTGGAAATTTTACATCTATATTTTTAAGATTATTTTCTCTAGCTCCCTTTACTTCAAGAAAGCCTGTAGGCACCCTTCTCTCGCTCGGTACCGGTACCTGAAGCCTCCCCGAAAGATAGGCTCCTGTCAGGGATTCTTTGCATTTCATTATCTCTTTTGCTGTTCCTGTTGCTATAATCTCACCGCCATGTTCACCTGCTCCGGGGCCGATATCCACTATGAAATCAGCTGCAAGCATAGTGTCCTCGTCATGCTCAACTACAATCAAAGTATTGCCTATATCCCTGAGATTTTTAAGAGAAACCAGCAGCTTGTCATTATCTCTTTGATGAAGTCCGATACTTGGCTCATCTAATATATAAGCAACTCCTACAAGCCCCGAACCAATCTGGGTAGCAAGTCTGATTCGCTGTGCCTCTCCACCTGAGAGTGTACCTGTTGCACGTGACAAGGTAAGATAATCAAGTCCTACATCATTTAAAAATGATAATCTTGCCGTTATTTCCCTCAGTATCATATCTCCTATTTTTCTCTGTGTAGAGGTAAGTTCTACATTTTCAAAATAGTTTTTAACTTCTGATATAGAAAGCTCAGTAACATCGGATATATTTTTATCTCCCACTGTTACGGCAAGGGCGGTAGGTTTAAGACGTTTACCTCCACAGGCCTTACATGGAGTTGTTCTCATAAAGCTCTCGTACTCCTGCTTAGTTGATTCCGAAAAAGTCTCCCTGTATCTTCTTTCTACATTTAATAAGCCCCTCAAAAGGCACATCATACACGCCTTCTCCACGCTGACCTTTATAATGTACCTTAACTACCTTGCCACCTGTTCCATATAAAATTACATCCTGTGCTTCCTTAGAAAGCTTTTCAAAAGGAGTTTTAAGGTCAAAATTATAAGCTTTTGAAAGTGCCACTAAGGTTGAATTGGTAAAGCTTCCCTTTTGGTTGGATGACTGCCACCCCATTACCACTATACATCCCTCTGCAAGACTTAGACTTTTATCAGGTATCATAAGCTCGGGGTCAAATTCCATCTTATAGCCAAGCCCCGAACACTCAGGGCAGGCTCCGAAAGGATTGTTAAATGAAAACGTTCTCGGTTCAAGTTCTTCAAGACTTATATTGCAGTCAGGACAGGAAAAACTTGAAGAAAAGCTGAGTCTCTCTTTTCCATTTACTTCAACCAAAAGAAGACCTTCTGAAAGCTTCATTATCTGCTCAATAGAGTCAGACATACGCCTCTCAATCCCGGCCTTTATAACAAGACGGTCTACAACTATTTCTATATTATGTTTCTTCGTTTTCTCAAGCTTAATCTCCTCTGAAAGCTGGTAAAGCTCTCCATCCACCATTACCCTTACAAAGCCGGATTTTTTAGCACTTTCAAACACCTTGACATGCTCACCCTTCCTGCCTCTTACCACCGGAGCCAGAAGCTGAATTTTAGCACCTTCCGGAAGTTTCATTATCTCATCTGCCATCTGGTCTACAGTCTGCTTATGTATCTCTTTGCCACAGTTTGGACAATGCGGTATTCCTGCTCTTGCATAGAGAAGCCTTAAGTAGTCATAAATTTCTGTAACCGTACCAACTGTAGAACGCGGATTTCTGTTAGTAGATTTCTGATCAATGGAAATTGCAGGAGACAGTCCTTCTATACTCTCTACCTTTGGTTTTTCCATCTGTCCTAAGAACTGACGGGCATAAGAAGAGAGGGACTCCATGTAGCGCCTCTGGCCTTCTGCATAAATAGTGTCAAAAGCAAGAGAGGACTTTCCTGAACCTGAAAGTCCTGTCATTACTACAAATTTATCCCTTGGTATATCTATGCATATTCCTTTGAGGTTGTGCTCTCTAGCCCCTCTTATTCTGATGAAATTTTTTGATTTTTCTATAGTTTTCTTTGCTGGCATATTCTTCCTCTGTTAATATTTATCTCAAATGCGGAGTTATTCATTTAATCTCTCACTATCATAACAGAAATAAATATTTTTTTCAAGAAAAAAATCGAACAAACGTTTAGATTATCTATAGCTATTTTTTTATGCACTATTTACTTTTTAATCCAATCTACCAAATCTTTTTGTAGTCATATCTCTCATATAACCACCTTCTTTGATAACCTCTCCATTTTTCATAAATTAAAATAGTCGGATAGCTAAACACTCCCTGCTCTGCAGCTAAGTCTTCTTCCTCATTAACATCTACCTTGCAAACTTATACTGTGGAAGCTTCTCATCAGCCTCCTTATACAATGGCTCTAAAAGCTGACAATAATAGCACCACTTCGCACTCAAAAATCCACTATCACTCTGCCTTTTTGCCTTAAGTACTTCTTTTTTTCAAAGTTTTTTTACCGGTAATATTTACTATTCCCTTATAAGTGATTTTCTTTTTTGACTTTTTAACCTTTTTTGTTTTCTTCTTTGCAATTACTGTTACTTTATCTTGTTTTGCTGCCTTTAACTCTGTAGTTTGCCAAACCGGTATTAAAAGTGCTGCCATACAGATTACTGCTGCAAATGTTTTAATTCTTCTTTTCATAATATATTTCTCCTGTTCATTTATTACATAGCTGTAATATCGACTAAATGTTTCTTAAGCTCTATAATCTCATCCCTAAGCTTAGCTGCCAGCTCAAAATTAAGCTCAACTGCTGCCTGGTTCATCTTCTTTGTAAGTTCTTTAATTACTGCCTTTAACTCATTCTCACTCATAGATTCCGCATCTTTTATAATCTTAGAGCTGTCTTCTTCAACCTTCTTTGAAATGCTTATTAAATCCCTTACCTTTTTCTTTATAGTCTGAGGCACTATACCATGCTCTTCATTGTACTTCATCTGGATAGCACGCCTTCTCTCAGTCTCTGTTATTGCCCTGTTCATAGAGCCGGTTATATTGTCAGCATACATTATTACATGTCCATCCGCATTTCTTGCAGCCTGCCTATGGTCTGAATAAGCGAAGTCTCTGAACGAAGAAAACCTTCCTTGTCCGCATCAAGGATGGCCACCAGGGTAATCTCAGGAATATCAAGTCCTTCCCTTAGCAAGTTAATACCTACCAGTACATCAAATACATCAAGACGCATATCTCTTATAATCTCAGACCTTTCAAGGGTGTCTATATCCGAATGGAGATATCTCACTCTTATACCTGCTTCCCTCATATAATCAGTAAGGTCTTCTGCCATTTTCTTGGTAAGAGTTGTTACTAAAACTTTATTTTTCTTTTCAGTTTCCTTTTTAACCTCACTTATTAAATCGTCTATCTGCCCCGCTGTAGGCTTTACGATAATCTCGGGATCTACAAGTCCTGTAGGTCTTATTATCTGCTCTGTTCTAAGTAGTTCATTCTTTGCCTCATACTCAGATGGAGTAGCCGAAACAAAGAGCATGCGGTCTATTTTATTTTCAAATTCGGTAAAATTAAGCGGTCTGTTGTCAAGGGCAGAGGGAAGTCTGAAACCATAGTCTACAAGTGTAGTCTTTCTTGAACGGTCTCCTGCATACATTCCGCCAATCTGCGGTATGGTAATATGTGACTCATCCACTATAATTAAAAACTCATCAGGGAAGTAATCTATAAGTGTAAACGGCATACTTCCTGAAGGTCTGCCCGAAAGAGGTCCTGAATAGTTCTCTATTCCTGAACAAAACCCTGTCTCACGCATCATTTCTATATCAAAATTAGTTCTTTCCTTTATACGCTGAGCCTCTATCAGCTTATCTTCACTTTTGAAATATTTTATTCTAAGTTCAAGTTCCTCTTCCAGTTGCTTGAGAGCTTCTCTCATTTTCTCCGGTGCCACTACATAATGGGAAGCCGGAAATACAACCACATGGGCAAGCTCTGCCACTGTAGTTCCTGTAAGCACATCTATTTCAGAAATTCTGTCTATTTCATCTCCAAAAAACTCCAGCCTTACAGCTTTATCTGTGGAAGCAACAGGAAATATTTCCACCACATCACCACGAATCCTAAATGTACCACGCTTAAAGTCCATATCATTTCTTGTGTACTGGATATCTATGAGCCTTCTCACAACTTCTTCCATATCCTTAATCTGCCCCGGACGTACAGAAAGTGTCATATCCTCGTAGTCAATAGGATCTCCAAGTCCATAAATACAGCTCACACTTGAAACCACAACCACATCTTTTCCTCTCCGAAAGTGCTGCTGTCGCAGAGTGGCGAAGTTTATCTATCTCATCATTAATTGCAGAATCTTTTTCTATGTATGTGTCTGAAGATGGCACATAGGCCTCAGGCTGATAATAGTCATAGTACGACACAAAGTATTCTACTGCGTTCTCAGGGAAGAATTCTTTGAACTCACCGTAGAGCTGGGCCGCTAAGGTTTTGTTGTGTGAAATGACAAGGGTTGGTAGGTTAAGTTTTGCTATAACATTTGCCATTGTAAATGTCTTGCCGGAACCCGTAACCCCTAGTAAAGTCTGGAATTGGTTGCCTTCCTTAAAGCCTTCAACAAGCTCTTCAATAGCCTGTGGCTGGTCTCCTGTAGGGGCATATTCGCTGTGAAAAATGAAGTGATCCATGGTTAAATTCTCCTAAAAGTCATATTATAAAGTGTGTGCTTGCACACACTTTGCGCGCGAGCGGTGCCGTAAGGCAAACTTCATTGCCGCGAGCTGCGCATCTATATTCAATTTTTTAATAGGAATTTCTTCGAAATTCCTATTAAAAAAAGTTCGCCTATTCGCCAGAAATTCGTAATGGTGCGTTCTCTAAAACCTTCGTCATTTTGCACAAAGGGTCTAAAATACGAATCTAGGTCACCAAAACCATATTTTTAAACTAGCTGAAACTCAGTAATACTGCGTGGTCTAGGCGATTTTATAAGTCACTAAATGGGTTATTTTTAGTATAAATATAGCATAAAAAACAGAAAAAGTACAGAAAAGAAGAGCCCGGAAATTTGTAGCTTCCAGGCTCCTAAATTGATGTTTTTTAATGTAAAATGGGATTTTGGTCATACATGATAGCTGTTTTTGATTAAATTTAAATTCATTTTGTTTGCTGTAGACGGACAATTTTTTTCATTCTTATACTAATACTGAATTATTATCTATAATCTCTTCGATTTCAGATACACTTTTTTCTGCTATTTCTGATATCTGCTCCAGTGTATAGCCTTTTTGGTGCATCTTCATAACAAAATCAATTATTTTCTTTGCTGTTACCTCTGCTGTTACCTCTGCGGTTACCTTTGCTGTTACCTCTGCTGTTACCCTATCTTCTATTCCCTGACCTAAGTTACACATAGTATCCACTTCCTTTCTAAAATCGTTGCTAAGAGGAATTTTATATTCCTTTTCAATAATATCCAGTTTCTCATTTTCTTTTAATCTATCCGACAATAAAGCCCCAATAAGACGGTGTAATTCGTATTTTTCATCATGCTTTGGAAGTTCATTTGTAACTCCAATCATCACGATATTTAGTAAGTCTGCATTTCCCTTCCAGTCATAAGGCTCTAACATCTCATCTTTTACAATATGAAAATGGCTTAAACTGTTCTTACTCATATTCATACACACCCAAACGCTGAATACCTGCTTTATATCGTCATAGTTGGTGTTTACAAAATCTCTTTCCTTTTGTGACGATATAAGTCTGCTCACATAGAATATTGCCCTATTCAGTATCTTATATGAAACAGGTTCATCCTTCTGAGCCTCAATATTCACTATAATTTGTGAAAGTCCATTCTTCAAGCGTACATAAAATATGATGTCAAATCTTATCAAACCTTCATTGGCTTCTACACTTTCTGAATTCAGTCCCTTAATCCTTTGTCCTGACTCATCTGTTTTTTCTATATTAGTAAGTCCCGGCTCAATCGGTACAATACCTATTTTAGGCTCACCTTCAATATATTTCACTATGTCATTAGGATTCATCCCTTTAAACTCATCGACTGTTTTTGTCAAAATATGAGCCAATATATGTTTCTCAGCAAGTATTCTCTTAACCCTGGCATCATACTGTGCCTTGTCTCCTGCAGAATTAACTGCATTTTTTATTTCTGTATTCAAGACTACATCAACTCCCTTCGCCTATCTTTATATAATTATAAGCTAAAACGAATATCTACGCAACTTTTTAAACTAAAAAAAGAGGAATAATACTTAAACTTTTTAAGCTTATTCCTCTTCTAAACATACTCTTCAATTCTAGGCATTATATCTGTATTATCATTTCCCCACATACCACCATCAACTGGTGCTACCTCTCGTATAAACTCTTCTATCAGGTATCTTCTCTGCTATAATCTCCCTGTTATCCCCATAAATATCTACAGTTATTATCTCTTTTGAATGTCCCATAAGTTTTGATACTGCTTTAGGGTTGAAATCATTCTTTAACAGGAGCGTACAGAAGGTACTTCTAAGGTCATGCCATCTTATATCAGGCAGATTACTGTCTTTAAGAAGCTTTTTGTAGTGCTTCCAGTGAAAATTTTTGCTCCTTGGTCTGCCATAAGTAGAACAGCATATATAATCCAAGTCTTGAAATCCCTTACTTCTTCTGCTTTTGTTCCTTTGATACTTTATCCTCTCTTCCATTATAGCCTCAAATACATAATCAGGAATAGGGACTTTCCTCTGGCTTGAGGCTGTCTTTAATGGTACTTCCTGTTTTGTCCTTGTCTTTGGTGCCAGTTCTCCATCTTCCAATGAAATAGACTTTCCTAACTGCCTTTCTACTCTTAGTATCCTGTTCACATAGTCTATATCTGAGTACTTTACCGCTATTATCTCACTTCTTCTAAGCCCCATTAGGACATTTAACAGTACCTGTATATATATGGGCGTATCCTTACTGTTCTCTATAAGTGTAATAATCTGTTCATAGCTTAAAGTTCTCTTACTATCTATATTTCTTACATTATATGAATGATTTCCTAAACTTCTCCTAAAGCTAACTCCTTCAGCCGGATTTACAGCAATAATCTTCATAGACACTGCATACTTCATTGCAATATTTATGACTGTCTTTACCACTCGTGCAACAGATTTATATTTTCCAGCTACTGCATTGTAAAGGCTCTGTATATCTGATTTAGATACCAAGTCTATCTTCTTGTTGCCTAAATATGGGTTTATGTGGTTCTTGACTATTCCTTTGAAATTATAATAGGTTTCATAACTTCTTACCCTTGTTTTACATCATTTTCCAGCCAAAACTCCATAAATTCAGAGACTTTTATATTTTCATATACACAGTAGGTACCGCCAAAAAGCTTCCCTACTGTACTGTCCCTGTCCTGTGTCGCCTCTTTTACTGATACAAAGCCCGACTTCTGCCTCACTCTTTCAGTTCCATCAGCATATTTCAGAATAATCCTGTAGCCATATGAGTTTTTTATCTTTATTACAGTCTTTACTTCATAATCAATATAGTTTTGAAGCTTTGTATCAATCATAGCAGGCCTCCCCTACAACAAATTTATCATTGATAAAAGAAATTATCTTCCTGTTTTCATCCATCTGGTCACAATAATATCCAAAGGTTGTATTTACAGCGGAGTGTCCAAGTAAAGCACTTATCTTAGGCAATGCTACTCCCTGCTCCAAAAGAATAGTTGCATACATGTGCCTTAGACTATGGACAGTTATATGTGGAAGTCCGTTTTTCTTGCATAACTTAGTCAATGCTGTATTTAATGAAGTAACCGTATGAGGAAGTCCATTATCCCTGAAAGATACATAACCCATATCCTCAAAACCACCTCTTACCTTTAATTCATCCAGTTTTCCCTTTCTTTTTAATATTTCCTCCAAAACAATGCTTGGCAGTCTTATTTTCCTATTACTATTCTCTGTTTTAGGAGGTTTTTCCACAATTCCATAGCTTTCAGTCTTTAAGCCTCCTTTGGGAATTATGGGGTTTGCCGTAATTTGTCTGTTTATACATACTGTCTCATTTTTAAAGTCTATATCTTCAAATTTAAGTCCCAATATCTCACCCTTTCTAAGCCCACAGAAAAGTGCGAGCAATATCTCAAGATACCATTCAGAACTTGCAGAAGCTGACAGCAACAGCTTTATCTTATCCTTAGACAGTATAATTACACTTGGGGATTTTCTGGGATATGACCTTGTATTTATCAAAGGATTATTTCTTATTTTTCCCTCAGCTACTGCCTCTTTCATAGCTATGTTGAGGGAATTCTTTCCCCTTATTCCCAGCCGAAGGACATATGCCCGATACCTTTTTAAGCAGTTCATCAAGATACTCTGTTGTAACATATTTAAGCTTAATATCCTTTTCTATGCTTGGAATAATAAGGCTGTACAGCGTATATGAACCAACCATCCTTGTGGTAGTCTCTATTCTTGCCGAATAAACATCTTCAAACCAATATATAAGATAGTCCTTAAAACCAATATCTGTATTAATAGGATTCTTCATCATTTGGTTTCGTACAGCCCTTTTAAACTCCTCTTGACATTCATAATAACTGGATTAGCCTCTTCCTCTGTAGAAAATCCCCCTTTCTTGGAATACTTTACACTGCCATCTTCTGACAGCAATTTAACTCTATGATACCAGGAACTGCCTTCATAGAAGGCAACCCCTGATTTTATCTTATTTTCAACCATAGCTATTCATCCTTTCCACTTATCCAGTCATCGAATGAACGCTTTGGCACTCTGAAAAGCTTACCAATCTTTACAACTCTGAATGGTTCTTGTGTTTTAAATACTTCCTTTAGGTACTCATAAGTTTTAGACCTTCCTATATTCAGTATCTTCTGTATATCCTCTGCCAGATATACTCTCTCCTCTTCTTTTGATATAAGCTCCTGCATAACTTTATGCCTCCTTCCTTTTCTTATTTTTGAAGCCAAGCGTATATTCATAGATATAATATGCAACTGTGATCTTGGCATTTTATATACTACTGTAAAAATAGTTCATAGAATGAATCAGCTAATTTCTCTTTTTTAATATGCATTAGCCTATCATTACCATAGCCTTTATATTTTTTACCATACCTAGACTTATTTCCTTCCATATATTCTTCACAGTATCCACCAGTTTTTAGTATCTTTGCAATTTCAGAATTACTCATAGTGATAAAATTAATCCCATTCTTCTTTGTATATGCCTTAACCATATCTAGTAAATCCTTCTGTCTGAAATATACGGCATCATCTCCTAATACTAAAGGAGTATTCTTAGAAATTGCTTCTCCCCACCTAACAAACCTGCCACTTTCCAATAAATCCAATATAGTATTTATAATTACACTAACAGGATTCTCTGTACGCATTGCTCTATCATTTTTTTCTAAAACAGTTAATACTCCTCTGCTTAAAGAATTTGTTATTGATTGTACCCTTTCATTACTTACCCCTCTCCAGTTTGTAAAAAGCATACCTAGTATCTCAGCTGTCGCCATATACTGCCCAAAATACTCCCAATATCTGCCATTAGAGAAATTCTTATTATTTGCAGAATATTGCCTATATTCATCAACTCTATTGCTAAGGATATTAAGTACATATTGCTGATTCTTATATACAAACTCAATAAATTCATATACTAAGCTCTCTAATATCTCCGGATTCTTCTGATAATACCTTAGTTTCTCCAAATCTACTGAGTTCTCCTCTATTTCTACAACAACAGCTCTAGCAATAGATGATTCCGTTCCTGCTCCATAGAAATACTCACCAGTTACAACTGCACCTCCTTTTACTTTATACTCTATATTTTCCGACTTATCCCGCATAAATCTAGTATTAATAACTCTCTCAGTACTGTCTCCAAAAAGTCTGATAATAGACTCGAGTAACTTCTCCTTATCTTTTTTTGTGGAACTATCAAGTGATGGTGCTAAGTCATCTATTAACATAATTCTATCTTTATTTACCTTCAGCTCATAGTTTATTCCAGCAGATGTAGCCTGAAAATTATACTTAGGTTTATCTTTATTAACTAACTGAGTAAAACAAAGCGATATTGAAGTTTTTCTACTTCCTCTTGGTCCGACAATAAATAATATATGTTTGATATCTACTGATTCTGCATTAAATAGGCTGTGTATGGTCTGGCTAAGAAGATATAGCAGTATAACATCCATTTGCCCTCTTCTTTCAAAACACTTCTCATATTGTCAAATTCATTTACTATATCTATCGAAGGTATCTTTTTTTATAAAGAACCCATCTCTTGATACTATATGTTTATTATAATCACCAATAACACCTTGACTCGTAACAAATATCCAGTAACCCTCATAATTCACCCAACCGGAATTTTTCTATCATCGTAATTACTGTACCTTCATAGTTAGATATTAAATGATTAATATATTCTTTATATATCTTACTATATTCTGTTGGGGATACATCTTTTTATTACAGTAGGAATTTTTGTTTATAAATTCTCCATTAAATAGTTCATTCTTTTTTTATAGCCATTAAAATTGTAAGTTTCAACATTCCCCCTATGATTAACATAGCAGACTATATCATATGATGCCTCAAGAGTATTTTTTCATATCTTCATCATATACTATATACATATTAACTATACTTACTGTAAAATTTGCAATAAGCTTTCCTTCAAATATTAAAAGTCCACTATTCTCTGTTTGTACAGTATTTTCTACTAAATTAGGCTGAGAATAGTTAATAGGCAATAGGCTCGTTTGGTTATTCTCTACTTCTAAGCCTATTTCATCTTTATTTTTTTCGTTACATAATGATACATTCCTTCTTTTTCCTTTAACTCTTCTGGTTTTTTTCTACACAATGGCACATTTCTTCTTTTTCTTTAACTCTTCTGGTTTTTTTCTACATAATGGCACATTTCTTCTTTTTTTCTTTAACTCTTCTGGTTTTTCTACACAATGGCACATTTCTTCTTTTTCCTTTAACTCTTCTGGTTTTTTTCTACACAATGGCACATTACTTCTTTTCTCAATTCTCCACCATTCCCAATAAAACTATTCATTTCCATCTTTTTTTCCTCCTTATTAAAATAATTTTTTTGTGTTTTTTCACAATTCATTCCCTTACATTTATGACATCTTCAAACTTACAACAACTTCATTTCATATTATCTTTAGTTGTTCTAATATTATTTACTTACACCCTCCTTTTTCTTGTGTATGTGACTATAGAATATCACTATATATCTAGTAAAGCTTTTAGGTTAAATTATTAAAAAAATATTATTTTTATCACTTTATTTGCAAACCTTATACTTTTTATGAGATAATTACCAAAAACAACACTACTATTTATAAAGGAGAAATGATTTTATGCAAAATGATATATTAAGTATTATTTCTAGTCCAACAGATATCGGTTTCTTTGAAAGATTAAACCTCGAACTGGAAAAAAATTTACTGTATAAATTTTAAATATTTAGAACAATACTCGTCGAAAGAAATTACTTCTGAACCTTTTAGATTTACGCATACTTTATTATCAGAATATAATGACTCTATTATAGCTGATAGATTTTTATGAAGAATTAAAATTACACTGTATTATATCTTCTCTTTATACGTGTGAATTATTAACCAATAATGAAGCTCTACTCCTAAACGGCAAAGACGCTGAGAAATATATAACAGGAACGAATACAAGTGAAAACGTACAAAAATAATATTGATAATAAACGTCGAGAAATTGGTATGGACAATGCTAATCTGATAAAAAAAGATTTGATAAGCTTATTAAAACTAATTTTAGCTCTTTAATAAAATTCTCAATTAAAATGATTTAGGTAAATCTTATAGATATCTTTATAAATTTTTTTGCCTAATTTATTTCATTCCATTACTATGAACTTAAGCAATAAAAACTTATTTTTAAAACTATATAATTACCGTAATGATAAAACACGATTTTTCGCAAACATTTAGGGAGAGGAATTAATTTACTAATGTCAGATTACTCAACACTTTTTTTAATTTTTTTGTATAGACAATAACAAAAAAAATCTTGTCAACAATCTCCTTTACTACTACAAACTGGAGAATGTCTTTCATGCAGACTTATTATCTGATAATTTATCGAATTTATTTGATAAAAGTGTAAATATCAAACAAATTGAGCTTCTCACAAAAACTTCCAAATGTGTTCTCTCGAAACCATTTGATATCTTTTTATTAAAAATGATAATCATATTTCTTTTTATTTCTGATTTTTTTAATACCGTTATATCAGAAGGTTTTCTTTTTCATAATATATAAGTACAATAAAAATCAAAGCTTAGATTTTTTTATGAAAAAAATCAATTCAGTAAGAGAAAATTTAATTCTCAGTCTAAAGGCCTACCACAAAAAAACTATATAGCTTCATTGAAGATAAGAAGTCCAAATTTACCTATTCCATGTCAGAAAGATATGACAATATTTTTCCTTTCGCATATAAATACGATATCGCGAAAGATATATCCTCTGTACTTAACAAATTATATGTTGAATCTTCTAATGACAACATTTTTTTGCTAACTTTTCTTCCAAAAATTTTAGCTACATACTTTTATAACTATGCAAAATTAATACCAAGTTTATATACTAATCTCACGGATTATACCTCTTCATATAAAATGCTTAGTTATTCAGCTCATGCCTTACCTAAAAATATAGCGAATTTTTTTAATATTCAAAAATTATTAATGTTTACTCAGTTTGATTACACATTTCCAATTCCAAATGAAGATTCTACAAAAAAATATTATTTACCTACTTATCTGATCTTGCATATTGTTCTATACTCATAAAATACGCTATAAATTATAATACAGATTTTTATAAAAAAATTTTATCCCACTATTCAATATCTCTTTTGAATTTATATATGAATGTGATAATTTTTTTCAAATTTATTTCACAAGTTTTTTTACGGTCAAAAGAAATTAACCTATCAGATTTTTTTCTAAAGATGAAATGATAAATGCACTAAAAAAATAATAGAATGTGCTCCATTTTATTTTTGTGGAAGAGATTTTTATATTTGATGAACAAAATGCACTATTAACATATTCGTCTGATAATGATATATCTAGTACACTTAGCAAATCTCAAAGTGAGTTAACTAAACTTATTTCCTCTATTGAGAAAGCACTTGAGGATAGTCTTTTTATCACAATTATAGTATATATATTAATTTTTTTCTTGGGTGTAATGGGAATCTGGGTGTTTTCCCCAAACTCCCGGTATTCCCAAGAATAAATATACTATAATAATGCCGCCTTACAGGACAGTGGGATTGGGGAATCTACTGAAAAAAACTTCAATATCATAAAATTTCTGTTCGATATTAGGTACTGTCAAACAAATTCTAATAACCTTTATATAAACACTTTTAGTTTATCAACCTAAAACATACCTTTATTATGTTTTTTTAACCTTTCATTAAGTTATAATCTTACACCTCCTCAATTAAACTATATCTAATTGGGGAGGTAATAAACATTGAACGAAAAAGAGATTTATAAAGAAATTGGAAAAAGAATAGCTACACTACGCAAAAAAAATGGAATGACTCAGGAAGCTCTTGCAAATATGCTCTCTGTGACTACAAAGCATATAAGCCATGTGGAGAATGGCACAAGCACACTCTCTTTGAAGGCTTTTATCTTATTCTGTACTGAATTTTCCTGTAGCCTTGACTATCTGATTTTTGGCAAGAGTTTTTCAAGTTTTACTTTACCTGATGGAATAAACGAGCTTATAAACATAGGCTCGGATAAGGACAGGGAGAGGCTTTTCAGGTATCTTGAGTTTTTTGCTGAAATTTCAGACCTAAAGAAATAAGGTAATACCATTAGGATCTTAGACTTTATGTTCCTAACACACTTTAAAATAGGTAGAATATGGCATATATTCCACCTATTTCAAAGCTAATTTACAGCTATTTGATTATGCTTATTTCTCCATTTTCCCTGCTGTACCTGTATATGTTATCTGACAATCTGTCTCTTGGCTCTACACAACTGGAATTAACCTCTTTTACCATATACCTTATAGTAGCATAGTCTTTATCATCCATATCCTTATCCTCTAAAATTAAGACTTCATGCAGACTGCTAGGTATTATAATACAGTCACATTCCAAATCTTCTGAAATTTTTTGCATAATGCAGGTATTTAAAATTTCAGAAGCTCCAAAAGTTTTTTCCTCATTAGTCAGCACATACATATTTTTATCAGGCTCACTTACTGTCACTTCTTCTGTTAAATCTTTCACAAAATCAAGTAATGGTCTGAAACTAACTGGTGCTTTTGATATATTTTCAACAGCTTTCTTATGCAATTCCTCAATTTCTTTTTCCCAAACTTCTAAATATTCATTTTTAATTATGACTGTAGCTATCTCTTTGCCCAAAGGCGGTAACTTCACCATATATACCACAAACAAGTCAGCAAGCTTTGTGTATGGAAATACATCCAAGTAATTCTTAATTTCATCTTCCCTCATTATTCGTGGATAAATATAATCTTCTATTTTGTCCCATTTCAATAAGTCACCTATCTTAAAGCTCTCTTTCTCCATCTTTCTCATCCTTTCTTAATAAAACAGCCATATCAAGTACAGCTATAATTCTTTATGCGGTTTTTGATTTTGTACATCTAAGGCTATTCATTGCACTTGTATATATTCTCTCGTTCATGTCTTTTATACTTGAAATCCCATAACGCCCCAGTACACTGTCCAAAGCCACCCCTGTCCTTTTAAGCTCTTTATTTATTTCAGCAGTATATTTCTCTGTCTTGTCGTTATCATTACTATCATTTTCAATATTTTCTTTCTTATTACCTGCTTTATCTTTACTTTCAATAAGGCTATATACAGCTTTGCCTTCCTGATTTAATATGGTCAGACCTGATATTTCCCTGTTATCATTATATGAAATTCTGCTAACAATGAATTTATCATAGCAATAAAATTTCCCTTCTTTATTTTGAATATTGGCTTTACTTGCAGCTACCCATATAAAAGGAGCTGAATATAGCTCCCTACCTATACCATGTGAAAAACAGGCTCTTTTGAAGGAATCAGAAGCTTCCCCCTTTTCAGTTTCAGTTCTGCTTTTTGTACCTACATCCATCTTAGATATCCATTGTTTCTTTTCATTGTCCCAAATACTTACTATGCAGTATAGATTATTCCCTATAACCTCATGCTTTCTTTGCCAGTTCTTAGCTCCATAGACTTCATCAAGAATTTTCATATCCACTCTGGCATCCTTATAAAGTAAAAGTGAAAGACCTTTTTCACTTATCGTACCTATCCTGCATTCTATTTCATTGGCTTTTAGCAATCTTATGGTATTTTGTTCCATTATTTCACTTCCTTCCCATAAATCTCTATTTCTTCATATATAAAGCTTTCCAATTCAAAATAGTTGTAGTCATCTCTTTTTAGCCAGAGTACATACAGCTCATACAGTATATGGCTTCTGTTCAATAATGTGCCTGCTTCTTCATCTGACATATTATCCGCTTTATCAATAAGGATGTCATAAATATTAGTCATCACATCTATTTCATAGCATTTATTAAAAATATCTGATTTGGACTGCTTTAGAATTGATGACTTAAATTCTTCATATTCTTTATAAAGCCTTTCAAACAAACACTCTTTCACTAAAATTTCCTCCTATGCAACTGACAGCCTTCTATACCGGCTATGCTGTAGATAATCGGTATAAATATCAGGTTTTTCAGCTTTAAGCCTCTTTGTGTCTATACCGCTCTTACTTATTGACTGCCATAAAATCCTTCTGTCTCCCACAATACCAATTTCTGCTTCCTTCATATAACCCTTTATCTTATTACCCATTGCATTTTTCTCATTTTCCAAAGCCTTTATCTGTTCTGAAATTCTTTCATATTCATCACAAACGGAAATTACTTCTTCAGGCAGTTCTATGGTTTCTCCATTAGAATTCTTAAATTTCTCATTAAAATACTTTGTTGTGGATTCCGAGCCATCAGGAACAGGCTCCATACCACCTAAAACATAAACTTCCCAAAAATATTTTTCCATTGCTATTATTTTTTCAATCATTTCATCATCACGCTTTATCTCATGCCAGTAAAACTTATTACCGCCCACTAAGGCCGCTATATAGGTCTTTTTAGCACCTGTTACAGCCATATAGTGTTGAATCTGCAAAATATAAGGTGCAGGGACTTCATTTTCCCATATTTCATGCTTGTATTCAGAGGCTGTTTTTGCTTCAAATATAGCCATTTCTCCGTCTTCATTTATTACACCGTCTAAATTTGCATACATAAAAGGATATTCTTCACTCTGTAACAGCATATGCTTCTGCCTTACTTTAAGACCGGTACGTATAGTAAATTCTTTCCTTATAATAGGTTCTAATAGTGTTCCAAAATGTGTGTAGTTATTTTCTGTTTCTTCAGGCTCTGTCTGTCCTGTCTTTTCAAGCCATAGAGTATAAGCTGACTTAAAAGGATTTATTCCTGCAATGACCGAAACCTCTGAGCCTCCTATGCCCTGTGTTCTATACTTTAGCCATTCTTCTTTTGTCAGATTCTTTGTATTAATAATAGTATTCATATCTTTCCTCCAAAAATTTTGGCAGATGACTTTCGCCATCTGCCTGTTATTATGCCGCCATCTTAACCAACTGATAAGCCTTATCTATCAATGGATTACCATCAATAGTACGGCTGAACATATTTTCATTATAATTTGCTGTCCTTCTTAGTGGCTCAGCATGTGTCGCAAAATCTGAAACTGCATTTATAAACCTGTATGCATTTTCATCAAGTACTTTTAAGTCAGGAGCTTCCTTATATCTGGTCAATATGTCAATCCTAAGTTTCTGAATATTTTTCTCCTGAGTCTTTGTTGGCTTCTCATCCATTGGCAAAAGCAGTTCAATATATTCTTTAACTTTATTTTCAGACATCTTGATTTTACGCAGTTTTTCAAACTCCACTCCCAACTTATCCATATAATCTTCCGCCATAAATAAAGTGTCCTTTGCTTCTTCAATCTTATCCGCTATATTTCCTGTGTGAATCATTGTAAAACATCTTTGAGCTGTGCTTAATGCAAGGTTAAGAGTATTGTTGCATACAACTCTTATAGGTGTAATCGCTACTTTTACAGAACCACTTCCATCATGAGTATTTGAAAATACAAGATAAGGACTTATTCTCTCCCCTGAAATTATATACTCTCTTGGAAGTCTTGCTAATAGCCATATTTTTCTGCCTTCGGATAATGAACCTGCTGTCTCATAGCGAACTCCAAAACCTAGCATTTCATCAGTAAAGCTGAACGCTTCTACATTCTGTACTACCTTATATCTGTCCGTCACAACTCCAAGAACTTTCCTATCAATATTCCTTACATTTGCCCTGAAACCACTTACTTCCTCTCCAAGGCTTGTATAAATAGGCTCTTGAACTACACTCCAGTCTAAGCCTGCATATTTTAACGCTTCACTTGAAGAGAGTGCCTCCGATACCACTACTCCCAGTCCATGCCATGGTTTTTCTCTTGTACTATACATTGTTTCTACTAAAGCTGCCATTTTCTTATTCCTCCTTATATTTGATTTTATCAGCCCCACCCTTACTAGGCTCGACACAGTTATAATATATAATCAAATTATGGAAGATTTGCCTGGTGGTATAAATAATTGTTTTTCAATTTAGGGTACAAAAAAAAGAGATACTTAACTCTGTTTATAAGCTAAGTATCTCTTTATGAAAGCATTAACTATTACTTGTAAAAAAATTATCATAAGAAAGCTATAAATCTGCAAAATCCGGATCTTCATCAGCACTAAATTCCGTTTTTTTGCCCTTGTTTCACATATACATTCATTTTATTTTTCATACAAATGTTCTAGGTAAGCTGTAGGTTTATAAAATGTATAATCACCAGCATCCGACTTAATAAATTTTTGCTGGTATATCTACATTTAGCCTTCTTGTACCTTCATTTAAATAATGCTCCAATATTTTATTAGTTGGAGTTATATGTGTCATCCTGAAAGCATTACACTCCACTTCTTCAAGCATTTTATGTATCGGACTGCCATTTGGTCTTTGTACGATGTACTTTTCGAAATTTTGTATCCAGTAATCTACATTTTTTGCAATATACTGATCTTCTATTTGCATAGCAAAATTCCTTGTTATTTCAGCGAAACTTGTACTATATTCCTTATTTACATAATTATTGAGCTGCATTTCCCATCTTTGTTCATTCATTAGTCCTAAGTATTTACAGTTTCTATCAAGTTCATTCGCAAGCTCATTATCATTTTCATGTATCATTTCTAACCTACTTGTTTCCGCATTTTTTTGAGCTGTTTTATTTTCTAATTCTTTTTCTGCATACTTCCCTTCTCTATTTCTCTTTACAATCGCATATACTCCCCAAAGAATAAGTGCAACAATAATTCCTACACCACCAGTAAGTACCACAAATGCAATAGCTAAAATAATTCCTACTATTGTTCCAAAATGCTCTTTTATAAACTCTATAAGCACACCTAGCAAACCTATTATAATCAAAATAATTATTATATAAAGCATATACTTACCTCTTCTTAATTTCAAAAGACTTACTTTTTTTAATATTAGCTCATTTATTGCTTCTTCTTTAAAAGGTACTCCTTTTTAACATATCGCTTTAATTCTTTTTTTCTCTATGCTATCATTAGAAATGTTTTTTTGAATAACATCACAAATGTAAGTTCAACTACATTCTGCTCAGTATTAATTTTTAAATTGCAAAATCCTTTTTCGTATTTTTGTTGTTTCTGTTTCTAAACTCTCTATAAGTTTATCAGCATAAGGTGATAATTCCTCTAAATAATCTTGTATAGAAAAATTTATTATTTTTTTCACTTTTTCTATACTTGTCAAAAAGTAAACTTCAATCTTTCAAAAAAACTTTTTTTAAGACTACTATTCTGCCTCTCAAAATCATTGTCCATAAATCATTTCCATTTCTTCTTTAATCTCTTTAGTATCATTAATTTCTTCCAAATGCGATCTGTATCTTTGTGGGATTTCTTCCAGAGCTCTTTTTTTAGAAACTACAATTTCATTCCATTCACCAATTTCAGAATCTACAGTATAACTTTTTAGTCCTTTCCATCCATTGTCCATTTTCTAATTCATATGCATGATCCCGTACCAAGAATCTTTTTCCTGTATTTTTATCCCGAAGTTTATTAGCTACTACATTCATCATATTTATAGCTATTTCTTTGAATTTGTCCTTAATTTTTTTGAACAAATCCTCCTGCTACGAAGCCTGTTAAAAATCCTGTTGCTATCTTTACTGCACCTTTTATAAGTGCTCCAGCTAAACTAAACAGTCCCATCTACTACACCTTCTTTCATCTTCTCATCAACATATTCTTTACTTACCTTCTTCTTTTCAACTGTAAACTTGTCATCTTCTAAGTTTTCTTTTATTTTTACACTTTCATCAATATAATATTCAAAATCCTCTGCTTTAGCTGCCTTTTCACCTGTTCTAGCTAGCTTGGTAGCTACTTTTAGTACTATATTTGAAATATCAGCTCCAGTAATTTTATGTTTTTCTGATATCCTCTCTATAAGAGCAACCCTATTATCAACGGGAAGTTCTTCAACTATGTAATACTCCCACAATTTTTTCCTCATGTCCTTATCGGGATTCTTAAATTCTATGTGTTTTGATATCCTTCTTAAAAATGCATTATCAAAATTTGAAATAAAGTTTGTTGCAAAAATTGTTATTCCATCAAAGTTATCCAATAACTTCAGTAATACATTTCGTGTCTGGTTTACACTAACATCTGTCGAGCTATTCATTGATGTTACTCTTTTTGATAATAACGCATCTGCCTCATCAAAAAAATAAAATTACATCTTTCTTACAAGCATAATCAAATATTTTAACTAAATTCTTAGAAGTTTCTCCTACATATTTAGATTCTATCTGAGAATAATCTACAACCAAAATTTCTTTATTCAACCTTTTTGCTATAGCCATAGCTGTTATAGTTTTTTTCCAGTTCCAGAAACTCCATATAAATTTAAATTTATGCTCTTTTTTTATCTTTCATTACCTTCTCAAGATTCCCAAACTTTAAAAATTAATTCTTGGTTCTCGTAAAAATGATATAAATGATTCTATCTCATCCAAGTTCTCTTTAGACAAAATAATATTTTGCAAATCATAATCGGGCTTAAAAACAATAAACTCATCTTCATTATCATCAGATAGTTCTTTAATTTTACTTTCATCTATCGGTGTATTGATAATTGGCATATCTGACTCCTAAAATAATTCTATTTTTTTAATACTTTAGTATTCCTTATAATTTCTAAAAAGCATAACAAAATTTATTTCTTCGGATTTGGTTTCGTTGACTTAATATGTCCGTTTCCTCCTATAGTTATAGTTGCTCCACAACCCTAAACATTTATAACTCATATTAGGAGTTACATTTCTTATTGTTCTACAATATGGACATTTTGCGGGCATACTTGACATATTTACTCCTCCTCATACAGCATCACTACTAATTATATATTTGATAAATATCAACCATTGTAAAGTATATCATATTAGAAACTTTAAGTAAACCTATTATGCATGTTTTTTTCTTATTTTTTTATACTTTTTTTAGGTCTATATTATAGAATATTATTATTAGCAAAATGTCATACAACAACAGAAAATTTTAACTAACAAATAACTTAATAATATATACATAGTTTAAGCCCCAAAAGTAGTTAAAACCCTACTCTTGAGGCTCTTTATTTTCAATTTCTTATATAATTACCACCCTAGGTCACCTGTGTTATATATTCCACCCACACACATATAGTACATCTAATCCTATCCAGTCCAAAATTTATGGACTAAAAACACCTAAAAGGACTGTTAAGTCCACTAAATCTGCACCATTCATACTACGACACAAAGTATTCTACTGCGTTCTCAGGGAAGAATTCTTTGAACTCACCATAGAGCTGAGCCGCTAAGGTTTTGTTGTGTGAAATGACAAGGGTTGGCAGGTTAAGTTTGGCTATAACATTTGCCATTGTAAATGTCTTGCCTGAACCCGTAACCCCTAGTAAAGTCTGGAATTGGTTGCCTTCTTTGAAACCTTCAACAAGCTCTTCAATAGCCTGTGGCTGGTCTCCCGTAGGGGCATATTCGCTGTGTAAAATGAAGTGATCCATGGTTAAATTCTCCTAAAAGTCATAGTAAAAAAGTTCGCCTATTCGCCAGAACTTCGTAATCATGCGTTCTCTAAAAGCTTCGTCATTTTGCACAAAGGGTCTAAAATACGAATCTAGGTCACCAAAACCATATTGTGGGACTAGCTGAAACTCAGTAATACTGCGTGGTCTAGGCGATTTTATAAGTCACTAAATGGGCTGATTTTAGTATAAATATAGCATAAAAAACAGAAAAAGTACAGAAAAGAAGAGCCTAGAAATTTGTAGCTTCCAGGCTCCTAAATTGATGTTTTTTAATATAAAATTGGATTTTGGTCATACATGAGAGCTAATTTTGATTGGATTTGGGGTTATTTTGTTCGTCTTAGGCGGACAAAATTTTGCTATAGTTATGCCAAAACCTTGTCATTTTTTTCGATTATCATTTTTATTTCTTCTACACTCTTATCAGTGGCGATTGAAATTTGTTCTAGCGAAAATTTGTTTTTATACATATTCATAACAAAATCAATTATTTTCTTTGCTGTTACCTCTGCTGTTACCTTTGCTGTTACCTCTGCTGTTACCCTATCTTCTATTCCCTGACCTAAGTTACACATGGTATCCACTTCCTTTCTAAAATCGTTGCTAAGAGGAATTTTATATTCCTTTTCAATAATATCCAGTTTCTCATTTTCTTTTAATCTATCCGACAATAAAGCTCCAATAAGACGGTGTAATTCGTATTTTTCATCATGCTTTGGAAGTTCGTTTGTAACTCCAATCATCACAATATTTAGTAAGTCTGCATTTCCCTTCCAGTCATAAGGCTCTAACATATCATCTTTTACAATGTGAAAATGACTTAAACTGTTCTTACTCATATTCATACATACCCAAATGCTGAATACCTGTTTTATATCATCATAGTTGGTATTTACAAAATCTCTTTCCTTTTGTGATGATATAAGTCTGCTCACATAGAATATTGCCCTGTTCAGTATCTTATACGAAACAGGTTCATCCTTCTGAGCCTCAACATTCACTATTATCTGTGAAAGTCCATTCTTCAAGCGTACATAAAATATGATGTCAAATCTTATCAAACCTTCATTGACTTCTACACTTTCTGAATTCAGTCCCTTAATCCTTTGCCCCTGAATCATCTGTTTTTTCTATATTAGTAAGTCCCGGTTCAATCGGTACAATACCTATCTTAGGCTCACCTTCAATATATGTCACTATATCTATTGAGGTTCTTTCTCACATTCGTTCGAAAGAACGACTTAAATACTAAATTCATGCTTCGCCTTCAGCTTGCATTCATTAAGTATTTAATGTCTCAGCAAGTATTCTCTTAACCCTGGCATCATACTGTGCCTTGTCTCCTGCAGAATTTACTGCATTTTTTATTTCTGTATTCAAGACTACATCAACTCCCTTCGCCTGTCTTTATCTAATTATATGCGAAAATCAGTATATACGCAACTTAATTTAAAGTCATAACCACCTATTAAACAAACGCTTGCTACAGACTGTAAATCAAAAGGAGATTTTAGTCAAGTTTAATAAAGAGGAGCAGGGAAATTTAGGTTTTTCCTGCTCCTTGATTGTTGTTTTTTTGCTAAGTATTTTTGTAATCGTACATGAGGTACTTTCTTTGTGTTGGTTCTTTGATTATGCCAGTACTGGTTCATTCTCTTCAATTATTTTTTTAACTTCTTCAATGCTCTTATTGGTTGCAAGAGAAATCTGTTCCAGTGAAAATTTGTTTTTATGCATGTTCATAACAACATTTATCATTACCTCTATCTTTGTTTCATCTACTATTCCTTGGCTTAAATTACACATAACATTCACATCCTTTCTCAAATTATCATTTACTGGAATTTTTATATTCTTTTTCAATAATTTCCAGTTTTTCACTTGTAGTAAGCTTCTTAGACACCAATGCTACCAGTAAACGATGCAACTCATACTTCTCATCGTGTTCAGGTAAGTCCTTTGCAAGACCGATTAACACGATATTAATCATGTCCTGCTTTCCTTCCCATTTCTTAGAGCCTAAAGCTTTCCTATTAGCTAACCCATAATAATCCAAACTGTTTTCAGTCATATTCATACAAATCCATATTGTATGAACGCACTTTATATCATCATAATTAGTATTTACAAAGTCTCTTTCTTTCTGAGAAGATACTAACCTACAGGCATAGAAAATTCCCCTGTTTAAGATATGATATTCTGATGGTATACCTTTCTGTGCTTCAATATTTATTATAATCTGTGATACTCCATCTTTCAGTCTCACATAAAACACAATATCAAATCTTACCGTACCTTCATTTATATCTATACTTTCTGAATTAAGTCCTGCTATCCTTTTTCCATCCTGCTTTATATTAGTAAGTCCAGGTTCAACTGGTACAGAACCTATATAGGGTTCTCCTTCAATATATCCTTCCACATCTTTAGGATTAATCCCTTTGAATTCTTCTACTGTACTTGCAAGAATATGTGCGAGAATGCTCTTGTTTCCTAAAAGCCTTTTGGCATTCTCATCATACTGTACCTTATCCCCTGCAGAATTAACTGCATTTTTTATTTCTGTATTCAAGACTACATCAACTCCCTTCGCCTGTCTTTATATAATTATAAGCTAAAACGAATATCTACGCAACTTTTTAAAACTAAAAAAGAGGAATAACACTTAACAATCTAAGCTTATTCCCATGCTCATAAATTAAAACCGCTACATTGTATATGTTTTTTTATCTTCTTTTTTTATAAATATTATATTTTTATAGACAATAGTCTTTTTAAAGACTATAATGGAAATAGGAATTATTATTTTTAAATAAAAAAACTTTAAGATTTCTGACTACAATATAATATTTTGGTAACACATTAACGACTTAGTACAGAGGAGGTTCGACATGAAGATACAGTCCGGCGAGAATATGCTTTCTCTTGCTGACGTATGCAGGGAATTATCTATTTCGGAAGCCACCGCAAAAAATTGGATTAAATTAGGCAAATTAATTCCTGCTGAACTCGGCACTACATATTTCTCAATAGAGTATATGCAAAAACTTAAGTCAGATATTTCTAATGGGAAAAATACTTCCCTTAAAAGCAGACGTAATAAAAAGTTTGTTTCAGGAAGGGGATTATACTACGCTTATATCCCTAATGATTCAAAAAATCTTGCTCCTATACAGGATATTTTAGATTTTATTGATGAAAACGATATAGAAGTTACTACGGATATTTTATTGTCAATTATAGCCGACTGTGTATTAAAGCTCATTGTTTCACAATCCGGTTCCCCGATTAACAGGCCTGTGTTTAAGTCATTTATAAGTGGTGAATATTCTCCTGAACCTTATACCTTTCTTATAAATGACCTTTTAGAGGGAGTTGAAGGTGTTGCTGATATAATTGACGAATATCCCGAGCTTTTTGATACTGATTATGTATACGAAAAGGCTGTTGATGTAATAGGACTTTTGTATATTTCCTTAAAAAATACAAGAGACAGGAAAATCCAAGGACTATACTATACTCCTTCCAAGGTCGCAAAAAAGATTTGTGATAATCTCATCATCTCTGATAAAATGGAAAATAAAAAAATTTTAGATCCCTGCTGTGGAACCGGAAATTTTATTCTCCAGATACCGGATAGCTTTGATTATAATAATGTATATGCCAACGATATTGATCCTTTAAGCGTTAAACTGGCAAGGATAAACTATGCACTTAGGTACAAGCTTAGCGATAAAGCATTGATTTATAAACACATTACCGAATCTGACTACCTATATTTTCCAAAAAACAGGAAATTTGATTATATACTGGGGAATCCTCCCTGGGGATATCATTACTCACACGAAGAGAAATCAAGCTTCATGATAGATTTGACTGTGCAACCACTCTTTCCATAGAGTCCTATGATATATTTATAGAACAGGCTTTGAGTAATCTAAAAATCAATGGGATACTTTCCTTTATTCTGCCTCATGCACTGTTAAATGTTAAGTCACACACACCTATAAGAAGAATTATTTTAGAAAAATGCTCATTTGACTATATTGAATTTTTAAGCAAAGCTTTTGATAATGTAAATTGTCCAAGTATAATTCTACAAATGAAATACACCGGACTTCCATTCTCCACCTTAGGCATGAAGGTTAAAGAAGAACGCAGAGAATATACCATAGATATTGAACGAAACCTAAGTGCTGACTGTTGCTCATTTAACACTACTGATGATGAGTATATGATAATAGAGAAAATAGAGGCCACTCTTGGACATACAACCTTAGCCGGTCAATCTACTTTTGCACTTGGAATTATTACCGGAGATAACAAAAGATTTTTATCAGATACCAAGTCAGATAAAAATGAACAAATCCTCAGTGGTAACAATGTATTTAAGTACAAATCAAAAAATCCTTCAAGATATATTGAGTTTAAGCCCGAGCTTTATCAACAGGTTGCTCCAACCGAGCATTACAGGGTTAAAGAAAAGCTTATATACAGGTTTATCTGCAATCAGATAGTTATGGCTTATGATAACAAGAGCACACTTACACTAAATAGCTGTAATGTACTAATCCCTCAAATTCCGGGACTTTATACAAAGTACGTAATGGGAATACTAAATTCAAGAGTAGTGCAGTTTTACTTTAGAAAGATGTTTGACTCAGTAAAGGTATTGAGGTCGCATATAGAAAAAATACCTATTCCTGTTGTGGGAGTAGAGGAGCAGAATAAGATTATTGAAATAGTAGATAAAATACTAAGGCTTGGTGTTAAGGTAGATGCATTTAGAACTATTAAGCTTTATAACGAATTGGATTTGAGGGTTGCAAGACTTTATAATATTAACGAGAAAGAGTATGATATTATCCTAAAGAGTATGGATAAAGAAAATTTATTTTTGCCTTAAACCTTCCTTCTCATAACCAGAGCCTCCGTTTGCAGGTAAGATTGCAAATGGAGGCTTAGTTTACTGATATTCTTGTATCATTTAATGATACCGGACTGCTTCGTGCTTCGCACTCTCGCAGCCCTACAACAATACGCACGCTCTGCTCATTTTTCTTCGAAAAATGGCGGCACGTGCGTATTGTTGGCGAATAGAGAAGATAAACCCTCGTTTGCAAGCGAGCTTGCAACGAGGGCTTTACTTCTCTATTCTTGTATCATTACATCATTCCCATGCCTGGGGCACCCATTCCTGCAGGTGCTGCCGGAGCTGCTTCTTTGATATCTGCAACAAGGCTTTCTGTGGTAAGTAGTGTAGAAGCTACGCTTGTAGCATTCTGAAGTGCACTTCTGGTTACCTTAACAGGGTCAAGGATACCTGACTTTGCAAGATCAACATACTCTTCTTTAAGAGCATCAAAACCAAAGCCTGCCTTGCCTTCTTTAACTTTGCTTATAATTACTGCACCTTCAAGACCTGCATTTGCTGCTATCTTAAAGAGTGGAGCTTCAAGAGCCTTAAGTACTACCTTTGCTCCTGTCTTTTCATCGCCTTCAAGTGTAGCTGCAAGTTTCTCTACATCTTTAGAAGCGTGGATATAAGCTGAACCGCCACCTGCAATTATTCCTTCTTCGATAGCTGCCTTAGTAGCTGCAAGAGCATCTTCCATACGAAGCTTATTTCTTTCATCTCTGCCTCAGTAGCAGCACCTACGCGGATAACCGCAACGCCACCTGCAAGCTTGGCAAGTCTTTCCTGAAGCTTCTCTCTGTCAAAATCAGAAGTTGTTTCTTCAATCTGGCTTCTAATCTGAGCAACTCTTGACTTAATAGCCTCTGAATCGCCCTCACCGTCTACTATAATTGTATTTTCTTTCTGAACCTTTACGCTCTTAGCACGTCCAAGCTGCTCAAGAGTAGCATCCTTAAGCTCAAGACCTACCTCACTTGAGATAACCTGCCCGCCTGTAAGAATAGCTATATCCTGAAGCATTTCTTTCCTTCTGTCGCCATAGCCCGGAGCCTTAACTGCCACTACATTGAAGGTTCCGCGAAGCTTATTGATTACAAGTGTTGTAAGAGCCTCACCCTCAACATCCTCAGCGATGATAAAGAAGTCTTGCTCCCTGCTGTACAATCTGCTCAAGAAGTGGAAGTACATCCTGAATATTGCTAAGTTTCTTATCTGTAATAAGGATGTATGGATTGTCAAGAACTGCTTCCATCTTATCCATATCTGTGCACATATAAGCTGATACATAACCTCTGTCAAACTGCATACCTTCTACAAGGTCAAGCTCAGTCTTCATAGTCTTACTTTCTTCAACAGTGATAACACCGTCTTTACTAACCTTCTCCATAGCATCTGCTACAAGGGTTCCTACTTCATCATCACCTGCGGAAATAGCTGCAATTCTCTGTACATGAGACTTGCCTTCTACAGGGCTGCTCATTTTGGAAATAGCCTCTACTGCACACTCAGTAGCCTTCTTCATACCTTTTCTAAGGATGATAGGGTTTGCTCCTGCAGCAAGATTCTTCATACCTTCATTTATCATAGCCTGTGCAAGTACGGTAGCTGTAGTAGTACCATCACCTGCCACATCATTTGTCTTGGTAGCAGCTTCTTTAACAAGCTGTGCTCCCATGTTCTCAAATTCATCAGGAAGCTCTATTTCTTTTGCAATGGTAACACCATCGTTGGTAATAAGTGGGGCACCATAGCTTTATCAAGAACTACATTTCTTCCCTTAGGTCCTAAAGTTACACTAACTGTATCTGCAAGCTGGTTTACACCGGCTTCAAGAGCCTTTCTAGCTTCTGTACCAAATTTAATCTGTTTTGCCATTTTCTTTCTCCTTAAATTTATCTAAAGTATTCTGTTTTTTATTCAACAACCGCAAGTATATCGGACTGCTTAACTATAATATATTCCTCATTTTCAAGCTTTACATTGGTTCCTGCATACTTAGAGTAAATAACCTTCTGTCCTTCTTTAACCTGCATAGTTACTTCTTTGCCGTCTACTACTCCACCCGGACCTACTGCTATAACTTCTGCCTGCTGTGGCTTTTCCTGTGCCTGGTCAGGTAAAATGATACCTGATTTTGTTGTCTCTTCGGCTGCTATCTGCTTTAATACTACTCTGTCTCCTAATGGTACTAACTTCATTTTAGTTCCTCCTTTGTATATTAAATCTTAATCCACTTTTTTATTAGCACTCTTTCTTTATGAGTGCTAAATCATAAACATATAATAACCTCTTTTTAAGTAAATTTGCAAGTATTTTTTTATTTATCACAAAATAATCACAATTAAAAAAATAGCTACAAACAACTATATGATGTTAGAATCATCACCTTAATACCTCGGGGACAAGTTTGCAACTATTTTTTTATCAGCTTTATTTACTTATAAAATCCGGTTTATAAATATGCAACTGCTTCTTCTACATTTCTTCTTATATTATGCCTTTCAGCAGGTTTCGCATCTTCAGCAGGATATCCTACAGGGAAAATTGCAATAAGTTCATAATCTTTCATTTCAGGAAACTCTTCCTTAAGTAAAGGTTCATCAAAATGTCCAACCCAGGTAGTACCTAATCCCAAATCAGCGATTTCTAACATCATATGGGTAGCCACAATTGAAGCATCTACATCTGCAAAATTATAATTATCAAACTTACGTACCCAGGCTTCATCTTTCTTTGCACCAACCACAAAGAAAACTTCCGCTCCAAACTGATACCTGTTTGCTTTAGCAAGCTTTTCTTTAGCTTCACAACTTTCTATAAGCCATATTTTATAAGGCTGTGCATTGGTGGCGGTTGGGGCAAGTATACCTGCCTCTATAATCTTATCAAGCTTTTCTTTCTCTACCTTCTTATCACTTAGCTGTCTGCAGGAATATCTTTTCTTAGCTAATTCTAAAAAATCCATAGCTGCCTCCTATACAATACATTTTAATCATTTTCTTGATATATTTACTGTTTTTGTCTGTCACCTTATTTGTATTTGTCCCAGCCTTTTTAATAGTCTTTACAACCTTATACTTAAGTGTATACTTATTGCCTATAGGATTATTTCCCAAAGTTCCACTTATCTTAATCCAGATTTTTTGTCCTTTTTTAGCCTTAAACGTAAAATTCTTGTCTCCCTTTACCTGCTTAATTACCTTTGCTTTACTCTTGTTATTTACAAAAATTTCAACTTTGTATTCCTTATCTACATTGTCTCCGGTATTTAAGCTCAACTTATACTTACTTGTTTTAGTGGCATTAAATGTAAAATAATCTACATCATTACTATTAAGAATATTGGCTGATACTGTACCTTTAAGCTTATTTGCCCTGCTAAAGCTATTATTATCTTCTACTTCCCATTTATTAGTTTTAGTTATATCTACCTTTAGCTTGTACTCTACTTCCTCAGGTGCAGAAGAGAGTATATTCCCTTTTGCCATAACCCTGATGTAAATCTCTTGCCCTTTAGCCAAAGGCAGTTCCGGCAGTTTCATATCTTTCTTTATGCTTTCTTCCTTATACAAAAGACTTTTATTTTTATCATAAATCTCTATGTTCCATCCACTTCCTATCTTATCCGGAACAAAGTCAGGTATTTCAAAATTAAGCTCTGTATAGCCAGTTTCATTTACCTTAACTACATAGTAGTCCTCATCTGCTTTGTTTAAAAGATTACCTCTGACATGGCTTCCTGACAAAATCTCATTGGCAAGTAAATATTTGTCATTTGGCTCACTCTCATAATCAGCAGCTGCATAAGTATGAAAGTTCAAGTTATATTCCACTCCTTTTGGCATAAATAAAGCAGTAGAGCCTGAACTTTCAACCGAAATATAAACTACCCTGTCCTTGTTAAAAGAAAAATTACCACTGTTAAACTGTTCTTTTATTCCTTCCACCTTGTAGATTTCTTCTTTATTTTCATCATATACCTTCAAAGTCCAGCCATTTTTTACTTTGTCCTTATGTGTAGCGTCAAAGTTCAAAGTTATATTCTGATAGCCTGTCTCATCTACCACTGTCTTATACATATTTATCTGGTCTTTTTCTTCGAGGCTTCTTATTACATTTACATCAGGCATTATATCCTCTGTAATAGTATTAGCCCTGAGTTGTTCTGCCATACCAAATGAAGCCGCTAAGAATGCTACACCAAGCATTAATCCTTTAATTTTTCTCCCCATAAACACCTCCTGCAAAGTCAGCCACAATTGACTATATCCATTTCTCATTCTACCTTTTTTGAGTAAATATAGCAACAGTTTGCAGAAATGTTCATATTTTTGACATAATTTAAAAATCCTCTTTACTCAGCCCCACTGAACCATCCTTTCCGCTCTGATATATTATGTACTTCTGTGTTTTTCCTTTATTATCTATATAAGATATGCCCAGCTTAGGTATAGTACCAAACATATAAATATCTGCAAGCAATGGTTTTTTAGGTGTGAGCTTTTTTGTTGTATAAACTAACTTTTTGTCATAAATAATCTTACCGTTACTATCTATATCCTTGTATTCCAGGTCAAACAGTTTAAAATTCTTGACTGTTTTATTGGTAACAAAGAAAACTTTGTCCTCAGGCTTCCCCTCTTTCAGCTTATACCTTTTGTAATCCTTGTATTTTGATTTTACGTCTTTTTCATAGTATACAGAGAGTTTTTGTTTTTTAGTGGCTGCGTAGATACTGGTATTAGTGACTATAATAAAGACTAATAAAAACATTGTAAAAATTGATAAGTATTTTTTCATAACAAACTCCTCGTATTGTAATATTGGAAAAATGAGCAGATTACGAATATTTTTGCAAGAATTGACTCACAGGCCTTGTGACAATCTTATTTCACATTCACCCTTGCAACCGTCATTTTATCAGAGTATTCTGAAAGCCTTACATATCTTAATCCTACACTTGGATGTCCCTTATCGTCCACTCCGTAAAAATTATATCCTGCTACCATTTCTACATGATAAATATTCTTGTAACGTCCATTTTTTTGTCCGGAAATAAATACCAGATCCCCCGGAAGCAGTTTCAAAGCAACTATATTCTTCTCACTGACTCCACCTTTTATAGTCTGCTTCTTGCTGTCATAAGTTCTGCAAAGCTCCGCTGCAGTAGGTGCATAGTTTGCTCCTGCCAGTTTATGTCCAAATTTATTATATGCTCTCCAGACTAAAGAACTGCAGTCAAAATATCCCTTTTGCATTCTTTTTTCCTGGCTATAAGTATTTTTACTTGAATAAGCAACAGCCCATTTTACTGCTTTTTTCTTTACTTCAGATACCGAAGATACAAGAGCATAAAGCTTTGTTCCATTCACTTCGGCTGTAATAATCGCATTTCCTTCTTTTAATCCTTTTACTTTACCGCTCTGATTAACTGAAACTATATCCGGCTTAGAGGACTTCCACTTTACCTTCTGATTTTTAAATCCGGTAACCGCAATCTTCTCGTTTTTACCTTTAGCTATAATATAAGAGTTTTTCCTTAAAGCCAACTCTTGTGATTTTTCACTTTTTATTTTAAATTCTTTATCATTAATTGTAAGCTTTTAAAGTAGTTTTTCCTGAAGAACTTGTCGAAATGGTTAAAATATTATCATTTAGGTCAGCATAAAAATACATATCTTCATTGGAACTTTCCACTTCAACATCTGCATTGTCATATTGATTCAAAACCACTTCGCTGTTTACTTTTTATATTAAATTTAGTACCTTCATCCCAATAATCATTACCTGTAACAATTCCTTGTAATGAATATTTTTTTCAAAGAGTTACATTGGTCATATCAACCTTTGGCTTCTCTTCATAATCATCACCCGAATCTTCTTCAAAATCATCTTTCTCATTTTCTGTTTTTATTTTTGATTATCCCGATTGTTATTGTTCTGATTTTCCGGATAGGTATTATTATAATCTCCCTGATTTATCTGATTCTGGTAATTCTCCCAGTAATTCTTCCAGTAATCATAGTTGTACTGATTATCTTCATTACTATAATTGTACTCATTATTATATTCATAGTCGTCATCATACTCATCTGCATAACCCAATGTAGTATTAACCAAGCTGCTTCCCAACAAAAGTATGCTAAAGATAAGCCCCAAAATTATATACTTTCTTCTCATCCTGAGATATTCCCTGCCTCTCATCTTATTATTACTTTAAAATTTTCCTCTCCTTAGCTTAGCCAAGGAGAGGAAATTACACCTCTTATTATTTGATTATAAATTAAAGTGTAGGACCTGCTGCAACAAGTGCTTTACCAGCCTCATTGTTCTCATATTTAGCAAAGTTCTTTACAAATCTGCCTGCAAGATCTTTTGCTTTCTCTTCCCACTCAGAAGCATTAGCATAAGTATCTCTAGGATCAAGAATACCTGTATCAACACCAGGAAGCTCTGTAGGAACTTCAAAATCAAAGTAAGGAATCTTCTTGGTAGGAGCCTTATTTACATCTCCATTAAGGATGGCATCAATGATACCACGGGTATCCTTAATAGAAATTCTCTTGCCTGTTCCGTTCCAGCCTGTATTTACGAGATAAGCCTTTGCTCCGCTCTTCTGCATCTTCTTAACAAGTTCTTCTGCATACTTTGTAGGATGAAGCTCAAGGAAAGCCTGTCCGAAGCAAGCTGAGAATGTAGGTGTAGGCTCTGTGATACCACGCTCTGTACTGCAAGCTTAGCAGTAAATCCTGAAAGGAAGTAATACTGTGTCTGCTCTGGTGTAAGAATAGATACCGGAGGAAGTACTCCAAAAGCATCTGCTGAAAGGAAGATAACGTTCTCTGCTGCAGGAGCTGCTGAAACAGGACGTACAATCTTCTCAATATGGTTAATAGGATAAGATACACGTGTATTCTCTGTTGTGCTTCCATCCTTAAAATCAATCTTTCCATTAGCATCTACAGTTACGTTCTCAAGAAGAGCATCTCTTCTGATTGCGTTGTAGATATCAGGCTCTGATTCTTTGTCAAGGTTAATAACCTTAGCATAGCAGCCGCCCTCAAAGTTAAATACTCCGTTATCATCCCAGCCATGCTCATCATCACCGATAAGAAGACGCTTAGGATCTGTTGAAAGTGTAGTCTTACCTGTTCCTGAAAGACCGAAGAAGATAGCTGTATGCTTTCCGTCCATATCTGTATTTGCTGAACAGTGCATTGAAGCCATACCCTTAAGTGGAAGGTAATAGTTCATCATAGAGAACATACCCTTCTTCATCTCTCCGCCGTACCAGGTATTAAGAATAACCTGCTCACGGCTTGTGATATTGAATACTACTGCTGTTTCTGAGTTAAGTCCTAACTCCTTATAGTTCTCAACTTTAGCCTTAGAAGCATTGTAAACTACAAAATCAGGCTTGAAGTTCTCAAGCTCTTCTGCTGTTGGCTGAATAAACATATTTGTTACGAAATGAGCCTGCCAGGCAACCTCAACGATAAAACGAACTGCCATTCTTGTATCTTTATTAGCACCACAGAATGCATCAACTACGAAAAGTCTCTTGTTTGAAAGCTCGTCCTGTGCAAGCTTCTTAACTACATCCCAAGCTTCCTTTGTAGCAGGGTGGTTGTCGTTCTTGTACTCAGGTGTTGTCCACCATACTGTATCCTTAGAATTCTCATCCATAACAATGAATTTATCCTGAGGTGAACGACCTGTATAAATACCTGTCATTACGTTAACAGCGCCAAGCTCTGTAACCTGACCTCTTTCAAAACCTGTAAGGCTTTCTTTAGTCTCTTCTTTAAAAAGTTCATCATAAGAAGGATTGTGAACGATCTCTGTTGTACCTGTAATGCCATACTGTGTTAAATCAATATTTGCCATTCTGTTGTACCTCTTTCTTTCTTTAAATATATTGTACTGTTAGTTTGACCAAACACGAAAATTTTTTTAAAATTTTCTCTAGTGTGATTATACACTAACAGGCAAAAAAAATCATCAAAGTATCAATTATTATTTTGACAAAAATTTTTTTGTACTTTTTGTGATATTTTATTAGTAAATTTTTACAGGCATTCTATTTGTCTTTTTACAATTTCTGCAATTCTTTCATATATTTCAGCAGCTTTGTTCATATGACCATATAAATTTTCAGCCTTTTTCTCCAGCCTTTCTGCTCCAATTTTATCCTTCATAAGCTTTGTATTCACAATTACATTAAGGTAGGCTGAGCCAAGTGCTGCCTCTGCAAGCTTTGCGCCTACAGCTACATCACTTATTAAGAGAGGGCTTATCTTATCCTTTAATTCATCAAGGATGTCTATCACTCCCCTTAAAGCCTCCATCATATTAAATGGTGGTGTAGCTGCACTTATAAGAGCTTTTTCAAGATTTTCCGTATCTAAAGGTTTAATTTTATAAGCTTTACTCACCTCACTATAGCCCCTGGCATCTTCATCTATCAAAGTAAGTAAATAAAGCCTTAGTTTGTCTGCCCTTTCTAATATTCTTTCAAAATCATCAGTATAAGCTTCATATTTTTTCTTGCCTGCAGTGAGATTGGCTGCCATTCCTCCAAGTGAAACTGCAAGTGCCCCAACCAAAGCGGCTGTGGCACCTCCCCCCGGCACAGCATTTTTACTAAAAAGTTCTTCCGAAAATTTATCAAGACTTAAATCACGCATTTTTCTCTACAATATCTCCCTTTTTCTTATATATACTATTGGGAGGCACCACCCCTCTTACCATAGAAAGTGGGTATACATTGGAGCTTCTTCCAATCACTGTCCCCGGATTAAGTACGCTGTTACAGCCTATTTCCACATAGTCACCAAGAAAGGCTCCTACCTTCTTAAGCCCTGTTTCTATACTTTCAGTTTCAGACTTAATTACCACCTCAGTTTTATCTGACTTTACATTACTTGTAATGGAGCCTGCTCCCATATGGGAGTGATAGCCTAAAATAGAGTCACCAACATAGTTATAATGTGGAACCTGTACATTATCAAAAATAATTACATTTTTAAGTTCAACAGAATTTCCGACCACACAGTCATTTCCGACTAAGGCACTTCCTCTTATAAAGGCACAATGCCTTACCTCTGTATTTTCACCTATTATGCAAGGTGCTCCCAAATAAGCTGTTGGAGCTACTTTGGCAGACTTTGCTACCCAGACATTCTCACCTCGTTTTTCATAGACTGAACTGTCAAGACTTTCACCTAAACTGATTATCAGCTCACTTATCCCTTTAAGTGCTTCAAAGGGATAAGTAAATTTACTTAAATAATCAGCCGCAATAGTTTTGGTAAGATCGTAAAGCTCTGTAATTCTAATACTTTCCATAGTTACTCCTTTATACAGGCAAATTTCATTTACTTTTATCTATACACATACTACACCAATAGTATATTTTCACTTATTTATTATATTTCTTAATATTTTCCAGCCTGTTTCCAAGCTCCCTGCTAAGGTCTTTATGTCTGATGTTTTCTATATACTTCCTTACATATGTATTAAGTGTCTCCTCGTATTTAGCAGTAGTTATCTCTCCTGCTTCAACTCCTGAAAGCCCCTTTTCCCAGCTTGCTGTCATTTCAGGGTTAAGCATGGCGGGAATAGCCATATCCGCCACTTCATACACCATTTCTCCAAATAGCATAGGAGTCAGTATCTGAGTTTTCTTATTTAGGGCAAGATAACCTATTTTTACTAACTTATCTATAATACCGGCTCTTGTAGCCGATGTACCTATACCTGCTCCTTTTATGGTCGCTCTAAGCTCCTCATCTTCTATCAACTGACCAGCATTTTCCATGGCAAGAATCATAGAACCTGAGGTATAACGCTTCGGTGGTGTAGTCTTACCTTCTTTGGTCTCAAGCTTATTAACTAAAAGAGAACTCCCTTTCTTAAGAGATGAAAGCAGATTTAACAAAGCCTCATTATCAGAAACTTCATCTTCGCTATCCTCTTTATCTGAAGTTTCTCCTTTCTTTTCTTTTTCCTTAGAAGGTAAACCAGATACCTCCAGATAACCTTTTTCCTTAAGCACCTTCACATAAGAATAAAATTCCTCTATGAAATCACCTTCCTTGTGCTTAATTCCTGTCACAAGACTTACCTTATCATATACGGCAGGAGGATAGAAAATAGCTAAAAACCTTCTGACTATTACATCATAGATTTTTTTATTCAAATCACTTTGTTTAGAAAGTTCATTTATATTTCCTGTAGGAATAATTGCATAGTGATCAGTTACCTTCTTATCATCCACATACTGAGTCTTTTCAAGGTCTTTATAAAGTCCTTCATCCCTGATTTTAAGCACAAATTCGCTTACCGGTGTGTAAGCATAAAGACCGCTTAAATTCTTAGTTATCTCCCCTGCCACAGCCTTTGTTATAACTCTGGCATCAGTTCTTGGATAAGTGGTCAGCTTGCTTTCGTAAAGTCCTTGTACAGCCTTTAATGTATCGTCAGGACTTATATGAAAACGCCTGGTACATTCTGCCTGAAGCTCAGCCAGATTAAATAAAAGAGGTGCTTTTTTCTTTTCAGTTGTCTTATCTTTTTTAATAACTACAGCTGTAGAATTATCCAACTCACTGATTAATTTCTCAGCATCTTCTTTTTTCTTAAAACCTTTTTCATTGTAAAGCAAGGGGCTTTCAAAATATTTACTTGTCTTTCCTGATTTCCATTCTCCTAAAAAGCTTGCCCCTTCTGCTCCAAAATTTCCTGATATTTTATAGAAATTTGTCTGAACGAAGTTTCTTATTTCCCTTTCTCTTCTTACTACCATTCCAAGAACACAGGTCATAACCCTGCCTATTGCTATGGCAGAGTATTTTTTAGTACCTGCCTTATTATTTAACAGTGAACCATACTTTACAGACAGTGCTCTTGAAAAATTAATTCCCATAGCATAGTCCTCTATTCCACGCATTATTCCTGCACCTGCCAAATTATCGTAGGCTGAAATAGGCTTGGCTTCACGCATACCACGCTTTATCTCATCTTCGGTAAAGGAGTCAATCCAGATCCTTCTTTCGTCAATTCCTGCTCTTACACCACCAAAATTCCTTATAAGTCTGATAATTACCTCTCCTTCACGTCCGCTGTCACCTGCATAAAGGATTGTATCAATCTCAGCAGAATTCATAAGGCTGTGCACTATGCCATACTGTTTTTTTACATTCGGAATGACAGCATATTTATAAGTTTCCGGAAGGAAAGGCAGATCCTCCATTCTCCACTTATTGTATTTCATCATAAACACCCGGATAGCACATTTCTATGAGATGACCTACGCACCAGGTAATTATATACTCATTATTATTATAAGCTCCCTGTCCTCGTTTCGGCACTCCAAGTATATCTGCGTATTCTCCTGCCACTGAGGGCTTCTCAGTTATAATCAGCGTTTTTCCCATTATATTATATCCATTAACTCCCTTACATTGCTTACCGGCAACACCTTAAAGGGTAAATCCTTTGTATAATTTACCTTTGGTATGATTACAAGATTTTCTCCAAACTTGGATATTTCTTCAAGCCTCAGCCTCGCAAGATTTACTCCTCTCACCTCACCTGTAAGCCCTACTTCACCAAAGGCTATTATCTTACCCTTGCTCTCCCTGTTTCTGTAACTTGATATAAGAGCTGCTACTATGGCAAGATCGAGAGCAGGCTCATTTATCTTAAGTCCACCGGCTACATTTACATAGGCATCACAGTTACCAAGATTTAACCCAAGCCTTTTTTCAAGAACTGCTATTAAAATATTTACCCTGTTATAATCAGCTCCGGCTGTAGTACGCTTTGGAAAGTTGAAATTAGTCTGACATACCAAAGCCTGTACTTCTACGAGTATAGGTCTGCTGCCTTCCATAGTGCAGGCAACTACTGAGCCGGGTGCATTCTCAGGCATTCCCTTAAGCATATACTCAGAGGGGTTGGCAACCTCCCTAAGACCGGTCTGTCCCATATCAAAGACGCCGACTTCATTGGTAGAGCCGAAACGGTTCTTTACCGCACGCAGTATCCTGTAGGAAGCCACATCTTCTCCTTCAAAATAAAGTACAGTATCAACCATATGCTCAAGAGTTCTTGGACCTGCTACAGTTCCCTCTTTGGTAACATGACCTACAATAAATATAGATACTCCAAGCCCTTTAGATATGCGAAGCAGAGTAGATGTTACTTCTCTTACCTGCGATATGCTTCCTGCCGCCGAATCAGCCTTAGAGGAATACATAGTCTGTATGGAATCGACTATTACTACCTCAGGCTTTTCTGACTCTATTGCTGCCTCAATCTTTTCTATATCTGTCTCACAAAAAAGGAGCATATCCGAAAATTTACCGCCAAGTCGTTCGCTTCTAAGGGCTATCTGTCTTTCCGATTCCTCACCAGATACATAAAGTACGGAAATATTTTTATCAGCCAGCTTTGCACACATCTGCAAAAGCAGGGTGGATTTGCCTATACCCGGATCACCACCTACAAGAACAAGAGAACCTTTTACAATTCCTCCGCCTAACACTCTGTCAAGTTCTGAAATACCTGTAGTTACCCTCTCATCTGTCTCAAGTGATACATCTTTTATTTTAACCGGCAAAGAGGCAGCCATGCCTTCTCTCAGGCTGCTGCCTCCTTTCTTTACTGCCGGAGCTTCACAAAAAGCATTCCATGCCTTACAAGCAGGGCATTGGCCGAGCCATTTAGCTGACTCGTAGCCACATTCTCCGCAAAAAAATACTGATTTACTCTTTGCCATTATGCCTCTTTTACTACTACACGGGTTTCTCTGTCTTCTTTTGTTTCTACACTTATAGTAAGCTTTCCGCCAAGGTTTGTTTTCATCTTGCCTGCACTCACTCCGTCAACTTCTATTTCGTATTCTTTTTCTTCACCAAGTTCAAGGGTAATCTGCGCATCAGCCTCTCCCTCTACGCTAAAGCTCACTCCATTTTCACTGTATTTATAGTTAAATACAGAAGTTCCAGGTACTGATTCATAAGCAAAAAGCCCATTTCTTTCAAGCTTTGTAATTTCCTTGAAAGTTTTTATTTTATACATATCTCCTTCAAATGAAAATCCTTCAAGCTTAGCCTTACTAGCTAACTTATAATTTCCAAAATCGATACCTTCTTCTGACTTGCGGATTAATTCTTCTACGATTGCCATTTCATTCTCCTTTTATGCACTTTATTGATTTCATCCTTTTATGATAATTTTACCTCAATTTTATCTTCTTTACAACCGATTTTAACTTCATTTCCTTCTTTAATATGTCCTAAAAGCACTTCAGTTGCAAGTAAATCCTCTACCTCAGTCTTTATTTTTCTTGCAAGTGGTCTTGCACCGTAATTTGCCTCTTTATCTATCTTTGCAAGATGCTTAACTGCTGTCTCTGTAAATTTAAGTTTAAGTCCCATCTGCTCCTTAGCCCTGCCTGCAAGCCCTTTAAGCATAATCTTGACTATCTTCTTAAGTTCAGCTTCTGAAAGCGTATGGAATACTATGGTTTCATCTATTCTATTTAAGAATTCAGGTTTAAATATCCTCTTAACCTCTTCCATAACTCCGTCTTTCATCAGCTTATAATCGGCTTCCACATTATCTTCGGTTTTAAATCCAAGTTTCTTAGGTGTAATTATACGATTAGCCCCGGCATTGGAAGTCATAATAATAATCGTATTCTTAAAACTTACCATCCTCCCCTGTGAATCCGTTATTCTACCATCGTCTAACACCTGTAAGAGTACATTAAACACATCAGGATGTGCCTTTTCTATTTCATCAAAAAGAATTACTGAATAAAGGATTTCTCCGACTTTTTCGGAAAGCTGTCCACCTTCTTCATGTCCCTACATAACCCGGAGGTGAACCTATCATCTTGGACACACTGTGTTTTTCCATATACTCAGACATATCCACCCTTATCATTGCTGTTTCACTTCCAAATACCGCCTCTGCAAGTGCTTTTGCTAAGCTCTGTCTTTCCTACACCTGTAGGCCCTAAGAAGAGGAATGATCCGATTGGCCTGCCAGCCACATTAAAGCCTACCCTTCCACGTCTTATAGCCTTTGAAACTGCTGTTACCGCTTCATCCTGACCTATAACTCTTTCATGAAGGACAGTCTCAAGCTTTATAAGTCTGTCACTTTCCTCCTGTTTAAGCTTATTTACAGGTACCTTTGTCCAGTCTGCAACAACCTCAGCTATCTCATCAGCATCTACCACAATAGTCTTCTGCTGCTTTGTCTGCTCCTCAGCCAGCCTTAATTCACTAAGTTTCTGCTTAAGCTTTGTCTGCTCTCTCTTTAAGGAACTTGCTACATCATATGCTTCATTTTTTATAGCCTCTTCCTTTCTATCTTCAAGTTCCGCTATCTGTCTTTCGATACCCCTGCTTTCCGGTCTGGCATTAAAAACAGCCAATCTTGCTTTAGATGCTGCTTCATCCATAAGATCCACTGCCTTGTCAGGAAGATACCTGTCATTTATATATCTTGCCGAAAGCTTAACTGCTGCCACCAATGCTTCGTCTGTAATCCTCACCTTATGATGGTCTTCATATTTTTCACGAAGTCCCTTCAATATAAGAATTGATTCCTCCTCAGAAGGTTCTTCTATTACTACAGGCTGAAATCTTCTCTCAAGTGCAGCATCCTTTTCTATACGCTTTCTATATTCTTCTCTTGTAGTAGCTCCTATAACCTGAAGCTCCCCCCTTGCTAACAAAGGCTTAAGTATATTAGAAGCATCTAAGGAACCCTCTGCTCCACCGGCACCTATTATTGTATGCATCTCATCTATGAAGAGCAGAACATTGCCATTTTTTACAACTTCATCTACAACCCTTTTAATTCTTTCTTCAAATTCTCCTCTGTATTTAGAGCCTGCTACCATACCTGACATATCAAGCGTAACCACTCTTTTACCTCTGATTGTATCCGGTACACGTCCCTCAACTATTCTTTCAGCAAGAGCCTCTGCTATTGCTGTCTTTCCTACACCCGGCTCACCTATGATACAAGGATTATTTTTGGTACGTCTGCTTAAAATTTGTATTACTCTCTGCACCTCAGCTTCCCTGCCTATGACCGGATCAAGTTTTCCTTCCTTTGCGTATTCAGTCAGGTCTCTCGAATACTGATCAAGCGTAGGAGTCTTTGACTTATTGTTATTCCCTGCATTCTTAAAATTAGCATAGTCACTTCTAGCCTGAGAAATATCTAAACCAAGTGCTGTCAGTATATCTATATATACCTTCTGCATATTCACACCAATGGTATTTAGAAGTCTTACCGCAATGCTGTCCCCTTCTTTAAGCAGAGCCATAAGAATATGCTCTGTACTATCTTTCCCGAATTCAGCCTATAAGCTTCAGTTGCTGCTAAAGATATAACTCTTTTGGCTCTTGGTGTCATGTTATCTGCCGAACCCACTGCTACATTTCCCGGAGTAAGCAGCTTATTTACAAGTTCCATAAACCTGTCGTAAGAAACACCATTCTCTTCCAATACTCTTTTTGCAACTCCATCAACTGATAGCAGTCCTATCAGAAGATGTTCCGAACCAATATAATTCTGCGATAAAGAAATTGCTGATGACTCAGCGGCTTCAATCGCTTTTACCGCATTATCTGTAAATTTATCCTGCATTTTACCTCCATGAGAACTTTAGTCCTCATTTTCATCATTATTTTTATTCTTTGCGTATAATGTCGCTCCTAAGACAAGCATTATTCCTAAAATTACTACAGCGCCTATTATAACATATATTACTGTCTGTTTGCTATCCTTTATATTAGTTTCCGGCTGATTATTCTCCCCAGGCGGATCCGGAACATACTCAGGCTCCTCTGAGATAGCAGATTTGCTTGTGATTTCAGATGAAGTCTCATCTTTAATTTTCACACTTGTTCCTGTGGCTTCTGCTATTTCCGTATCAGTTTGTGCTGCTTTAATAATTCTTATCGTATAGGTTGTTGTACTTCCATCTTCTGCTGTAACTATGATAGTTCTTTTATTTTCTCCCTCATGCAGCTTATCTCCATCGCTTGAGCGGTAATTGTAGCTTGAATTGGCATCGGAAGGCTCTATTCCTATAGTTATGTTGTCTACATCAGCCCCTACATTTACTGTATAATCAAGCACGCTTTTTGAAAATGCCGGAACAAGCTTTCCCCCTGCTATCCTGATATTGGCAAGAGAACTGTCTGATGAAGCATTTCTCTTACTTTTTACACGCATTTCCATGTCTCTTGATGCTACTGAGATTTCATCATCTGTATCTATCGCATACAGATGTACTTCATCTGAAAAGCTCAATGTAAAACTTCCTGCTTTTCGCGCCAGAAACTTCATTTTGTATGTAAGTTTCCCCTTTATATCTTCAAAGTCTCTTATATTTACTCTTAATACGCCTTTCCCTCCCGCTATACCATCATCTGCTGAGAGAAATTCCACTTTGTCATCATCATAAAAAATATAGGTTTCTATTCCACTAAGGCTTTCTTCCGAGTCCACTTCCATCGTAATATCAAACTTATCCCCGACAACTGCTGTTCCATCACCTTTAAGCTCTATGCCGGCACTTGAAGCAAAAACACTTTCACTTTTAAGCAAAAACGCAAATACAAAAAGTAATACCAATATTAGATTTTTTCTCATATTTTACCCCTCCTTTGCTACATTTATTTTGTACACCCTTACACTGCCATCCTCTGCAGTTACTTCTACCGGTATCTCAGTTACCCCTGTCTGATTAAGAATAATCTGGCCTAAGCCCTTTACCACAGCATTTTTATTGGCAGTCTTTCCTGTAAGATCTATGGTATTAACATCTTTTCCAACCACCAGACTGTAGCCTTCTGTAGTATCCGGTCTGAAAGCAGGTGTAAGTGAATAGCCGGTAACTTTTAAGCTGTTAAGCCAGTTATTTGGGCTTAATATATCTGCAGGACGTTCGCTTATTTCAGAAGGCATATTCTGAAACACAGGTATGGAAAATACCAATGGTTCATCTTTTAACTCTGTATAGGCCTTTTTTGTAAGCAGAGATTCTGAACTTGGTGAAAATATAGCTGACATATACTGGTGTGAAAATGTATTTTTTCCTGTAAAATTAAATTTTTCAAGATAAGGAGTATTCTGACCTCTTAGTATATAATTATAACCTATATAGGCAGCACCGCCAAGTATTGCATTGTATCTGTTGTTCCAGGGAATTTTTATATATTCATTAAAGCTTTTGTTGCCTATCATCGCCTTAGATGAGCTTCCCTTTTCAGCAAAATTAAGCCCGCTTGCAACTGCTCCACCCGGTGCAGTATTATTATAAGCTCCTATATTATAAAAATTGTAAAAACCTTCATGCCCTGCCACAGTTCCTGTTACACTGCTTGAAAATCTTCCTCCCCCTGCTACTTCCTGCTTTACCCTGCTTGCAAGATGGTAAGGGCTGACACCTGAATAAATACCTGCAAGTAAGAAAGTCTCTGCATAACTTATACTTTTAGTGGTTCCGTCATTTGAAGGATAATCAAAGTTAACATTCTTCATAGGAGGTCCCGAAAGTATTGCCGATATTCCTTCCTCTGTGTGGTGCTCAGGCTTATAAGAAAGAAGCTCAAACTGGTATATATAGTCCTCATTCAAAAAATTTCTGGGATCCATATAGTACCTTACCGCCTTGTTGGAAGCTGTTACCCAGGTATTTCCGTCATAAGCTACAAAGGCATCATTTGCCCAGTCATAAGCCTTAGCATCCATGGATTTCCAGGCATAGTTAATTGAATTCTGTAAAAGGTTAAGTCCCACTGCGCTTTCTTTTTCCACAGCATATTCCCAGTCAATTCCCAGATGTCTTGCTTCAAAATGCCAGTAAGGATGTGCGTTATGAAGCTCTCTTAAAAATGGCTTATAATCCTCAGGAAACCCCTCGGCGGTGAGCTTCTTTTCAAACTGCTTACTGCTGAGCTTTTTTTTATTACTAGAGCCTGTAGAATCATCTACAGGCTCTCCGCTTAGTTTAATAAATTTTTCCGGTATAAATCCGGCTCCAATCACTTGCTTTCCGGTACTGTCATTTACTATGTAAGTTATCAGATACCATTTTTCATTTCCAACTGTGTACTGCTTTCTGGCTATTACTTCCTGGTTCATATTTAACTTATATGAAATTCCGGTTTCGCTTTCTTTAAGTATCTCTGCTTTATAGTCGGCCTCGTTATAAAGTTCGACCTTGTCTGAGGTTATGTAAGCTTTCTGTGCCACAAACCGGCCACCATTATTAATTACGCCTGAGCTATCATTGCTGTCATCATCTGTATTTTCATCATCAGAACCATCGTCTGTATTATCATCGCTTCCGTCATCTGTATTATCATTATTATCTTCGGTATCTTCAGTCTTTTTTTATACCTATAAACTTTACTTCATCTGCTGTGAGATATCCGCTGGTTGTTTTTCCATCAAGGGAAAAAGTAACCTTAAAATATTTCACGTTGCTTAAAGTAATTTCATGAAAAATACTTACAAAGCTTCCTTTCTTTAGTATGACTTTTCTACCTTTGCTGTCTTTTAGCTCATTTCCTTTTACAGTAGCCTTAGCTTTCATAACAGCACCTTTTTTAGCTGTTATCTTTGCATAGGCAGGTGTCTTCTTATCTACGGAAAGCTTTACAAACTCAGCAAGCACATATCCTGTAACAGTCTTTTTATTTACTTTAGTATTTATCTTATACCACTTTACTTTTTTGCTGTCGTTTTTCACTCCTGTTATATTAAGGCTTTGTCCATTCGGAAGCACAACTCCTGCTTTATCAAGTTTATACTGTGCTTTATCTGTACCTGCATCAACCCTCAAACGTAAGCCTTTTGTCTTTACCTCAGCTTTATAGCTATATTCCGGACTTTCTTTCCAGGTTTCAGTGTTTGTACTATCTTTTTTGTCCCCGGTATCTTTATTGGTATCAGCCTTCTTATTTTCAATTTTTACAAAATCACCAAGCACAAAGCCGGTAACCGTCTTATTGTTGAACTTGAAACTTACTTTATACCACTTCTGCCCATTTGCAGCTTTTTTTTCCCCCTTTACCTCAGCTTTTTCATCTTTAAGAAGATAAACTCCCATTCCATTAGAGGTAAGCTGTGCAAAATTAGTGCCTGCATCTGTTCTTACCCTTAGCTTTTCAGTAGTACATACCACCATTTTTTTTGTAGCAGCGTACACTATCTCTGTATTATTAAAATTTGAAGCCAGATGTGGAATACCTCCACAAAAGGCACCTATCATAAATGCGGATATTATTCCTTTAGCTAAAATTTTCTTAAACATAATCTCTCCAAATCTATATCTGTATTCTTTATACTATACACACTACTCTACAAAGGTGGCAAAAAAAAGTCAAGATATTTACAAAATTTTAAAAGGATTTTAAAAGGAAGCCGGCATACCCGACTCCCTTATTTCACACAATAGCTTTAAGCCTCCAAAGCTTTCTTACCTATATCAGTCCTCATATATTTATTTTCAAATTCTACTAATCCAGTAGCCTTATAAGCCCTTGCTATAGCTTCCTTTAAGTCTTTTCCTGTAGCAGTTACACCAAACACCCTGCCTCCTGTCGTAACTACTTTGCCATCCACAAGTTTTGTTCCGGCATGATAGAGATAAAGTCCATCTTTCCCAAATCCTTCTTTAATAGTAACTTCTTTTCCCTTATCATAAAGGAGAGGATAACCATCTGAAGCCAGCACTACACACACTGCCGCATTATCCTCAAATTCAAGTTCTACCTCAGCAAGCCTGCCATCTACACAGGCTTCCATTATATCTAAAATATCAGATTTCATTCTTGGAAGTACTACCTGTGTCTCAGGATCACCAAATCTCGCATTATATTCAAGAACCTTAACTCCTTCAGGCGTAAGCATAAGTCCTACAAAAAGCACTCCCTTAAATGCACGTCCTTCGCTTTTCATAGCCGCCATTGTAGGCTTGTATATGTTCTCCATACAAAATTCTTCAATCTCTTTTGTGTAGAAAGGACTTGGCGAAATATTGCCCATACCACCTGTGTTTAAGCCTTTGTCCCCATCCTTAGCTCTCTTGTGATCCATCGCAGAAGTCATGGGCTTTATTGTTTCTCCATCACAGAAACAGAGTACAGATACCTCCGGTCCAGTCATAAATTCCTCAATGACTATGGTATCTCCTGCACTTCCAAACTTCTTGTCCTGCATTATGGTTCTTATACCTTCAAATGCTTCTTCCCTATCATCACAGATAAGCACTCCCTTGCCAAGTGCCAGCCCATCTGCTTTAAGCACTATAGGATAATGAACATCCTTAAGGTATTCAAAGGCTTTATCAGCAGAGTTAAATACTTCATAACCTGCAGTAGGGATATTGTATTTTTTCATTAACTTTTTTGAAAATGACTTGGAACCCTCTATTATAGCCGCTTCTGCACGTGGACCAAAGGTCTTAAAGCCTGCCTTTTCAAATTCATCCACAGCACCTGCCACCAGAGGATCATCAGGCCCTACTATAACAAAATCCACATTTTTTTCTTTTGCAAACTCTATGAGTGCCGGAAAGTCCATGACTGAAATATTCACACACTCAGCTACCTCTGCAATTCCTGCATTCCCCGGTGCAGCATAAATCTTATCTGCCCTCTTACTCTCAGCCACTTTTAATGCTATCGCATGTTCACGTCCGCCACTACCAACTATTAATACATTCATCTTCTACCTCCATCCTCAGCCTTGTGTCACCAGAGTTATAGTATTTCAGTTCTTCCATCTGTAACTTTCACTCTTCCACCCGCAACAAGCTCAATTGCTTCCGGCAGTATCTTCCACTCAGCTTCTTGCATTACCCTTAACTGCAAACTCTCAGCACTATCTCCATCTTTTACTTCTACAGCCTTTTGTAAGATTATAGGACCTGAATCAGTACCCTCATCTACAAAATGTACTGTAGCCCCGGTTACCTTTACTCCGCGCTCAAGTGCCTTCTTATGTACATTAAGCCCATAATAACCTGTTCCACAAAAAGATGGAATGAGTGAAGGGTGAATATTTATTATCCTGTTCCTATACTTTGCCACCATTTCCGCGGGTATAATAACAAGGAAGCCGGCAAGTACAACGAGATCAATACCTGCCTCATCTAAAGCCTTAATAAGAGCCTTATTAAATTCTTCCCTGCTTTCAAACCCGTCCGGTGCTATACATTTTGTCTCTATTCCTGCCTTCTTAGCTCTTTCAAGTGCAAAGGCAGAAGGCTTGTTGCTTATGACAAGTGAAATCTCGGCATTTTCAATAAATCCCGAAGCCTTCGCATCTATGATAGCCTGAAGATTAGTTCCACCACCTGATACTAAAACTGCAACTTTTTTCATATTTATACAAGGGTTACGCCCTTTTCTCCCTCTTTAATTTCACCAATAACAAAAGCCTTTTCTCCGGCTCTCATTATAGCAGTTATGGTCTTGTCTACATCAGTCTTATCCACCACTACCATCATACCAATGCCCATATTGAAGGTATTGTACATGACCTGTTCAGACACGTCTCCCTCTTTAGCAAGCATTTTAAATATAACAGGAACTTCATAAGAACCTTTATTAATAACAGCATGAGTGCCCTCTTTAAGCATACGTGGCACATTCTCATAAAATCCGCCACCTGTAATATGGCTGCAGGCTTTAACTTTTATTCCTGAATTTTTTATTTCTTTTAAGGCTTTTACATATATGATAGTTGGCTCAAGAAGTGCCTCTCCTAAAGTTTTCCCAAGTTCATCATAATATCTGCAAAGAGATTCTTTTTCCATTTTAAATACACTTCTCACAAGAGAAAAACCATTACTATGCACTCCTGAGGAGGCAATACCTATAATTACATCTCCTGATTTAAGAGTACTGCCGTCTATAAGGTCTTTCTTATCACACACACCTACTGCAAAGCCTGCAAGGTCATACTCTTCCTCCGGCATAAGTCCCGGATGTTCAGCAGTCTCCCCACCTACAAGGGCAGCTCCTGAAAGTTTGCATCCTTCTGCCACTCCCTTTACAATAGCAGCTATTTTTTCAGGCTCATTCCTGCCACAAGCTATATAGTCAAGAAAAAAAAAAAGCGGCTCTCCACCTGCACAGGCTACATCATTTACACACATAGCCACGCAGTCAATACCTATGGTATCGTGTTTATCAAGTTCAAAGGCTAACTTAATCTTGGTTCCTACTCCATCTGTACCTGAAAGCAACACAGGATCTTCCATATTTGATGGCTGACAGGGAAAATGCGCCTGAAAAACCTCCAATACCGCCAAGTACCTCTTTCCTCATTGTTTCAGCCACATGTTTTTTCATAAGTTCAACAGACTTGTAACCTGCTTCAATATCTACACCGGAAGTTTTATAATCCATGGTTATTCTCTCTTTCTTAATTCATTTCATCTAAATAAGTTTTGTAGCCTGCCTTTTCAATCTTAGTCTTCTTGGCAAGCACTTCATCTTTTAATCCCTCTGCAAAATCCTTAATTTTCTGCCTTATCCCAGGCTCTCTTACAGAAATAATCTTAGCTGCAAGAATAGCTGCATTCTTAGCACCATTAATAGCTACTGTAGCTACAGGAATACCCGCCGGCATCTGAACTATAGAGTAAAGTGAGTCTACACCACCAAGACTTTTGGTATGGATAGGTACACCTATTACCGGAATTGGTGTAACAGCTGCTGCCATACCCGGAAGATGGGCTGCACCGCCTGCACCTGCTATAAGTACATCATACTTACTCTCGGCACTCTTTGCATACTCAAAGAAAATGTCAGGCATACGGTGTGCAGATATAACTGTCACATCATAATCAATTCCAAACTTCTCCAAGGTCTCCATAGCTGCCTTCATTATAGAAAGGTCGCTGTCACTTCCCATTACAATACCTACTTTGCTCATAATTCCTCCTTATATGTGTGTTGTTAAAACCTTTAATTATTGTTTTCTACAATTGTCTCCCTGTTCTGGCTGCTTTCATTTTTAAGTCTGAACATACCTATTATGCAGCTTATTATTGTAAGTATATCAAAGGCAAAACCAACATAATTTGTTATAGAGAGGTCGTACACTCCCCATCCGCAGGTTGTTATAAAAATGAGTACCTTGATACCCATTGCACCACCCATTCCCAGAAAATATGTAAATATAAATAAATTCACAGCAGGAAGCCAGCCTGCTATTCCACCATTATTAAATATAAGTGTCATTGCCACTCCAAGCCCTACTATAACTGCCTTTGTATACTTATTAAGCTTCCCTCTCAGGTATATTTCATTCTTCACAATCTGGATTGAATTGATTATGATTCCTGAAAATGCATTTAAAAGCACTCCCATACCTATGATAAACAAAAGTTGCACATCCTGGGTTCTAAGCATCTTCTTTTCTTTTTTGATATAACCTGTAACCACCATAAGCACATAGCCGATGAGACTTAGAAGCTGTGCCATAAGCCATTTGGTTCCACCCATTGATAATACCCAGTCATTGATTCCCTGCAAATCCATTCCTTCTCTCCCCATTTTTAAGTATATCTTATATATAAACCTCTATCATTAAGTTGAGATTTATAATACATCTCCATTATATCAATAATACCTCTTATAAATCAACTAAATATACTAACTTACTCATTGAAAAAAATACTTATTTGTATTATTATTACTAATCAAAGCGATAATTTTTTATTTGCATATACGGAGGATGTCAATGATTAAAGATCTGACAAAGGGAAATCCTATTAAAGCAATACTTGGTTTTGCTATACCTATGCTTTTTGGCAATCTTTTTCAACAAATGTACAACATGGCGGACTCTATAATTGTAGGAAAATACATAGGCGTAAAAGCACTTGCGGCAGTCGGTGGTACAGGTGCGCTTAATTTCCTTGTACTTGGTTTCATCATAGGGGTAAGCGGAGGTTTTATGATACCCGTCTCACAGGCTTTTGGCGCAAAGGACTTTGACAGACTCCGGAAATATGTCACTAATGCCGCCTGGCTTTCACTCATAGTAGGGCTTTTAATAACCGTCCTTACCGTAGCACTTACAGGCACTCTCCTTCGATTAACAAATACACCTGATGATATATTCCAGGGTTCTTATGAGTACATCGGTACTATATTTGCGGGTATTTTAGGAATTATGTTTTATAATCTGCTTTCAGGTATAATGAGGGCTCTCGGTGATTCCAGAACACCTTTGTACTTTTTGATATTCTCTTCCTTTATAAATATAGCATTAGACCTGCTTTTTGTAATTGTATTTAAAATGGGTGTATTCGGGGCTGCCTTTGCTACAGACATCTCCCAGTTTATCTCCTGCATACTATGCTTCTTATTTATAAAGAAAAAATATACAATATTAAAAATGGGAAAAGGGGACTGGACATTAAATTCTACCCTTGTAAACAGACTTCTTATAATGGGACTTCCTATGGGACTTCAGTATTCTATAACCGCCATAGGCTCAACAGTAATGCAGACTGCCGTAAACGGTCTCGGCTCGGTTTATGTAGCCGCAGTTACTGCCGGTGGCAAGGTATCACTTCTCTTCACCCAGGCCTATGATACTATTGGTACCGCCATGGCTACCTTCTGTGGACAGAATCTTGGTGCCAAAAGACTTGACCGTATACATAAGGGTATGAAGCAGGGAATAATAGCTATGGGAATATACACCATATTTGCTTTCTTTTGTATTATCTTTGGTGGAAAATATATCGCTCTCCTCTTTGTTAATGCAGACGAAACTGTACTTTTAGGATATGTTGGTAAATTCCTTTTTGCAAATGCCGCATTTTATTTTCCTCTTGGTCTCCTTATCATATTAAGATATGGAATTCGGGGGCTTGGACATAGTGTATTTGCCATGTTGGCAGGAATAATGGAAATGATCGCAAGATGCCTAGTAGCTTTCATAGGTCTTTCCTGGTTTGGTGTGGATGCCATATACTACTCTAATGCAGCCGCATGGATAGCAGCAAATATTTTCCTCATACCGGCATTTATAATGGTAATGAAAAAAATAGAAAGAACTATAATCAGACAATAGAACGGTAAATTTAATGAAAAAAGAAACAGAATCTTCAAATACCATACTCACAGGCTCTATATATAAAAGCATACTTATGTTCTTCTTTCCTATACTGCTTGGCTCATTTTTACAACAGCTCTACAGTACAACAGATGCTCTTATAGTAGGGCGTTATGTCAACAAGGAAGCCCTTGCAGCTATAGGAGCCACGAGCTATATTATAAACATTCTGATTGGCTTCTTTGTAGGGCTTTCAGCAGGTGCTGCAGTAATCATTTCTCAGTTTATGGTGCAAATAAAGGCAAAGACTTAAGTGATTCAGTGCATACTTCCGTAGCCCTTTCTCTGGTAAGTGGTGTAATTATTATGCTTATAGGCATAATCTTCTCACCTATGATACTTGAAATCATGAATACTCCGGCTGATATAATAGAGCCTTCAACTATATATCTCAGGGTATACTTCTTAGGTTCCATACCGGTTCTCATCTACAACATGGGGTCGGGTATACTAAGGGCAGTAGGAGATTCCAAAAGTCCTCTTTATGTGCTTATTATCTGTACTGTAGTCAACGTTGTGCTCGATATCCTCTTTGTTGCTGTATTTAGTATGGATATCTTTGGTGCAGCTCTTGCAACCCTGCTTGCCCAGCTTGTAAGTGCAATAGTTGTCATAATAATACTTATGCGTGCTGAACTTAGCTATAAATTGGATATTAAAAAAATAGGGTTTCATAAAAATGTACTTATATCAATGCTTAAGATAGGCCTGCCTACAGGCTTTCAGGCTGTACTTTATTATCTTTCAAACATGATTGTCCAGTCTTCCGTAAACAGCTTTGGAACTGATACAGTAGCTGCCTGGACTGCATTTACAAGGATTGATAATTTCTACTGGATGGTAATAGGTGCATTTGGCGTGGCTGTCACTACTTTTGTAGGCCAGAACTTTGGAGCAGGGAATTTTGGCAGAATAAAAAAGAGTGTAAGAATCACCTATTTATTTACTGCTGCCTCAGCTATATTTTTAAGCGTAGTGTTTTATATATGGTGTGAGCCCCTGCTTGCACTCTTTACAAATGAATCTGTAGTTATAAATGAGGGAATATATATGTTCAGGCATTACTGCCAGTACTACATCTTCTTTGTGGGAATAGAAGTACTTTCAGGTGCAATCCGGGCTACCGGGGATTCTTTCATTCCTACTGTAGTCACTGCCATCGGTATCTGTGGCATAAGAATGCTCTGGATATTTGTAGTAGTTCCTGCAACTCCACTTATAGGTACTGTACTCTTTGTATACCCTGTGACCTGGTTTTTAACTTCTCTTGTGTTTACTATATATTATTTGCAGGGAGGATGGCTTAAAAGACGCAGAAAGGTTATGGGAATATAATATCCCGGATTTTTATCATTTGCATACTTGTATACAAACTGCTTGATAACTTAATAAAAAAATATCATATAATGATACCAGTGTCAAAAAGTATAAAAATTCGGTGCAAGCTTGCTTGCAAAAAGAATTTATTATTTTTTTGTCACCCATATCTTTATATTTAATTCCATAAATAATATAGTTTTTTTCATTATAATAATTATAGGAGTTTTACTTTATGAAAAATGAAATATTTCCCGAAGGTTACTCTCCTGCCCTTAGCATAAGGGAAACAGAGGTTGCCATAAAATCAGTTAAAGATTATTTTGTGAGAGAGCTTGCCAGGCAGCTAAATCTCACCAGGGTTTCTGCGCCTCTTTTCGTAAGGCCTGAAACAGGACTTAATGATAACTTAAATGGGGTAGAAAGGCCTGTATCCTTTGACTTAAAGGAGCAACCTGACCAGTCTGAACTCGAAATAGTACATTCCCTTGCCAAATGGAAGAGATTTGCTCTTAAAAGATATGGTTTTCATTCCGGAGAAGGTCTTTACACCGATATGAACGCTATAAGAAGGGATGAGGATACAGATAATATTCATTCTATATTTGTAGACCAGTGGGATTGGGAAAAGATAATAAATAAAGAAGAAAGAAATGAGCATACTCTTAAAAAGACTGTAATGTCGGTGTATGAGGCTCTTAAGAGCACCGAAATGCACATGGCAAGGAAATATAACTACATTAAGCCTGAGCTTCCAGAACAAATCTGTTTTATAACCTCACAGGAACTTGAAGATGAATATCCAGATTTAACTTCAAAAGAAAGGGAATATAAGCCGCCAGGGCGCATGGTGCTGTATTTATCAGTCAGATAGGCGGCACCCTGAGTTCCGGTGAAAGACACGATGGCAGGGCTCCTGACTACGATGACTGGCAGTTAAATGGAGATATTATCGTCTACTATCCTCTGCTTGATATAGCCCTTGAGCTTTCTTCGATGGGTGTAAGAGTGGACGAAAACCGCCTTAGAGAACAGCTCCAGATATCAGGCTGTATGGACAGGGCAGAACTGCCTTTCCAAAAAGCTATACTTAATAAAGAACTGCCTTATACCGTAGGTGGTGGTATAGGACAGTCCAGAATCTGTATGTTTTTCCTAAAAAAGGCTCACATTGGAGAGGTCCAGTCCTCAGTATGGACTCATGAAACCATGGAAAATGCTGATTTATGCGGAATTACCTTATTATAAATTCTCAATCTGCCAATCTATAGGCTCTACTCCGTTTGCAATAAGGAATTCATTAGTCTTCTTAAAATGTCCATTTCCCATAAAGCCCCTGTGTGCAGACAGTGGGCTTGGATGGGCAGATTCTAAGATAAGATGTTTAGAGTTGTTCAGCATCACCTTTTTGTCTCTGGCGGCTCTCCCCCATAGTAAATATACTATAGGTCTGTCCTCTTTATTCACTGCTTCAATCAAAGCATCTGTAAAATATTCCCAGCCTTTTCCCTGGTGCGAAAATGCTGCATGCGCTCTTACCGTTAACAGAGAATTCAGCAGTAACACTCCCTGTTCTGCCCATTTTCTGAGAGAACCGGATTCCGGTATATAACAGCCCAGTTCATCTTGTAATTCTTTATAAATATTTAGCAGTGATGGCGGTATTTTCTCCCCTTTTGGTACTGAAAAGCTAAGCCCCTCTGCCTGTCCCGGCTCGTGGTAAGGATCCTGACCAAGAATTACCACCTTGACCTGACTTAAAGGTGTAAGATGCAGGGCATTAAAAATGTCATCAGACTTTGGATAAATAATATGATGACTATATTCTTCTTTTAAGAATAAATATAGTTTTTTATAATAATCTTTCTTTGTTTCTTCCTCAATAACCGGAAGCCAGTCATTAGTAACACTTCCCATGTATCCTCCTAAAAAACAAGGTGAAAGACCTGAGTCCTCCACCTATGTATATTATGGTACCAATTCATCTCTTTCCTTCTGGGCTTCTATAGCCTTTGTATCAAGCTTAGATACTATTTCATATATTCTCTCACTATATTCCTGCCTGTCAGTCATTTCCATAAGCTCAAGCGCTTCTCTTTCTGACACTCCATAAACTTTCTGAAGCTCTGCCATTATCTGTTTCTGACATAGTCAAGGTCTGTATGGATACCTAACTGTCTGGCAAGAGCAATATACTTATCATAACGCGAAAGTCCCTTAATCAAAGAATCTAACGCTGATGAATAATCTCCCATAGCAAAGAAATTGTTATATGAATTTAACTGTTTGTTTACAAACATAACAGTATAAATCTTATCATGAATCTCCATATCTTTCTCTTTGATATCAAGTCCTCTGATACCCTCATAGGCTTCTGTGTACTTACGATTTCCAAACTTGTACGTGGCATCTGCAATACTTATATCATAAGAAAAGATATTTGTACCTACAATTACAACTGCAGCTGCAACTATGAAGAAAAGAAAAATAATTATTGCCCCTGCTTTATTTATCTTACCTTCCGGTTGTTCAAGTGCTTCTGCCCTTAGACGCTTTAACTCAGCCTCTTTTTTAGCAGCCTTCTTTGCTGCATCCTTAGCTGCTTTCTTAGCCTTATTATCAGCAGCCTTCTTCTTGGCTTCCTCGGCTTTTTTCTTCTTGTTAGCATCTGCTGCAGCCTTTTTTTCTTCCTTCTTTTTCGCAGCTTCAGCTTCTTTTTCTTTCTTAGCAGCTTCTTCCTGCTCTGGTGTAGGTATGGCGGCAAGTTCTTCTTCTGTTAAAGGAATATTGGCAAAAAGCTTATGAAAGAGCCTTGTAAACAACCCTTTTTTCTCTGTATCAGACTTTCTTGCAGACTTATTTTTCTTAACTGACTTTTGCGATTTTATTTCTTTGTCAGACAAAACTTCCGGAGCTCCCATATCCTCAAGAGGGTTAACTATAGGCAACGGTTCTTCTTCTGTGGTGGCACCGGCTTCTTCAAAGTCTATTTCTGTGTCTTCCTCATCCTCTTTACTGCTATCTGCAGGTTCTTCATCTATTTCACTACCAAGCTCTACCCCCAGTTCATCGCCTATTTCTGTACCTATTTCAGAGCCTGTCTCATCATCTGATTCAACTCCTGACTCAGACACTTCGGTGGCAGACCAGGCAGATTCATCTGCATCTTTTTCTGTAGCAGTATCAGTTTCTTCTAAATCTGAATCATCTTCCACAGGCTGTACAGCCTCTGCTTCCTGCATATCTTCTAAATTTTCCTCAGGTACAATTTCTTTAGTCCCCTGCTCTTCAACAGGTTCAACAAAAATTTCCCTGCTGTCATCCTTTTTACTTTCAGCCTTTTCTTCAAGCGGACTTACTAAATCATCTAATTCTATATCTTCTAAAAATGAATCATCTAAATCATCAAGATTAAATTCTTCCTCCAAAGAATCTATTGTTACATCTCCGGATGATGTTTTACTTTTTCCGGACTTAGCACGTTCAGTAGCCTTTCGCCTCCTGTCAGTTTCATATGGAGGTTCCTGCCCAAGCGTTTCAAGCAGTCCATCTAGGTAAGATTCATTATCCTTATCCAACTCATCCTCCATCCTAAAGCATTGTGGGCTTTATTAAAGTTTATTTTTATAAAACTATTTTAAAACTAATCTGTCAATTGCTTCTACCAGTTTTCCTATTTCAGGCTTGGTAAGCTGTGCGTCTGCACCAAGGGACTCTCCCTTACGTCTCATTTCATCATTGATGAGAGATGAGAAAATAATAAGAGGTATCACTTTAAGTTCATTATCATCCTTAACAAGCTTTGTAAGTCTATGACCATCCATCCTTGGCATTTCAATATCAGTAATTATGCAATGACACTGCTCTGTAGGATCACCCTCTGCCTTGTATCTAAGCAGGGTATTCCAGGCTTCTTCACCATTTGCAGTAGCTGTTATATTTACATACCCTGCCTTTGTAAGGCAGTCAATTATCATCTTCTCAAGCATTGGCGAATCCTCAGCTATAAGGATAGGAGAATTATTTCTGGTTCTTACTCCAAGCTTGTCTATATCCCTTGCTTTAATACCTGTCTCAGGATTGATTGTAGAAACAATCTTCTCAAAGTCTAAGACAACTATAAGTCTATGGTCAAATTTTATAATACCTGTTGCAACACTTCTCTCAGCATCATTAATAGTTTCATCCGGTTTTGTTATGTCAGACCATGTGAGTCTGTGAATACCCTGAACTCCATGTACATGGAAACCAATATTTAAGTTGTTGAAGTTTGTAACTATGTACATATCCTTCGTCCTATCAGGTGATGGTGGTATCATAAGGCTCTTTGCAAGATCCACTATAGTAACTATTGTATCTCTTGGCATAAATATACCTTCGATTGTATCATGTGCATTAGGGATTGGAGTAGGTTCAGTAAAAGGCATAATTTCCTTTACCTTGGCAACGTTGATTCCATAGTGGTTAGCACCAATATTGAACTCAAGCACCTCTAACTCGTTTGTTCCACTTTGAAGTAAAATTCCAGTATCCATAATAACCTCCCTCAATTTTGTCCATACTATATTATTACTCCATCTAAGGAATGATAAAAGTACATAATTACAGTTCTTATATTATACCATTCAATATACGTCCAGGTAAAGGGGAATTTTTATTTTTACTTAAAAATATCACTGCGTAACATTTAAAGTATATGACTTATTCCCTTTAGTCACCTTTAGCTTAGCTTTATTTTTATCCTCAGCCTTTGGAATATTAAACACTATCACTGCCTTTGCAGATTTTCCTCCTCCAATAGATACATCTATTGACTGTATATCATTCTCAAGAAGTGTCAGACTTGGCTTATAATAATTCTCACCATCAAATGTCAGATTATATCCCACTCCTTCACCCTGTGAAAATTTCTGCTCTTATTGGTTTTATTCCTGATAGAAAATTCAATTACATATAACTTCATATCATCTGCTGCTACCAGAGAAAAATATCCTTCATTCTTAGGATATCTTGCATATTCACCGGCACCTCCGTAGACCACTTCAAATCCCTCTGCATTATACACATCACTCAGTGTAGAAGCTGTATCGGCATCTCCATTGGTTTCATTTATAACGGAGCTTCTTTCATTTTCTCCTGTGTTATCAGTTTCACTATTTTTTTCATTACTGCCTGTATTATCTGAAATAGAAGAAGTACTGGCTGCTTCAACGGTGGCAGATGACGTCTTTCCTGCCATTTCAAAATTTTCTTTCACAACGCCGGGGTTTTCTTTTACTTCCAATTCCTCCTGCAAGGTTGGCTCATAATTTCTTGTATGCCTTAGTACTAATTTAGCTGCATACTCAGCTACCTGGTTCAGTTCTCCTTCCGAAAGTCCGGTATCTCCAACATCACAAGCTGTAAGATTAGCTGCTAATATGGCCGCCAGCGCAAGTACCGCAAATTTCTTTTTCATTTTTATTCTCCTTTAAGCCTTAGTATCCAGTTCAAACCAGAATTCTACCCCGTTGTCCCAGTTTTTCACCCCACACTCTCTATTGAGAGAATTCATTATAGCCTTTACAATAGAAAGTCCTATACCATTACCACCATACTCCCTGGTTCTTGCTTTATCTACCTTGTAAAACTTATCCCATATTCTTTCAACATCTTCCTCCGGGATAGGCTTACCTGTATTAAATACTGAAACTCTTACCTTATTATCACCTTCCACAACACAGATAGATACCTGCTTTTTCCCTGTATTGTCTTCTTCAACATGATTTAAGGCATTACTTACATAATTGGTTACTACCTCTTCCACCAGATATTCATCTGCCCATACGAAACAATTCTGATTTCCATTTATCTTAGAAGTAACACCCTTTTGTCTGTAAACCATAATCATTGAACTAACAACAGAATTTAAAAGTAGCATAAGATCGAATCTGTCAAACTGAGGCTTGTTATCGCCAAACTCCAATTCGTTTAAACTAAGAAGCCTTTTTACCATAGTATTCATCTTTGCAGCTTCATCTATAATAACTTCGCAGTAAAATTCCCTGCTCTCCTCATCTCCCTGTATATTGTCTTTAAGACCTTCTGCATATCCCTGTATTAAAGCAATCGGAGTCTTTAACTCATGTGTAATATTAGAAAGAAACTCTCTGCGCATCTCCTCAGATTTCTCTTTTTTCTTAATATCATTTTTTAACTCATTGTTAGCTGATTTTAACGAAGATATTGTATTTTCAAGTTTTTCTGACAGCACATTAATGCTATGTCCTAACTCTCCTACCTCATCTTGTCTATTCTCATCATAGCAGACATCAAAATTAAGGTTACTAATATCTTTTGTCATTTCAGATAATCTCAATATAGGTTTTGTAAATTCAACACCTATCACATACATAATCCATGAGCCAATCAATATAGACGCAATACCTACATAAGCAAAAAATGTATTTGATATACTTGCACTCTCAGTAATATTGTCATAGTTGCTTCGTATAAAAATCTTGTCCCCATTATCAAGCAGTCCATACAATTCAATGTAATTAACCTCAAGCCTCTTGTCAAAATGTCTATATATACTGTATTTATCTGTTTTCACTAACAACTTTGTGGCTACTTTTTCATTTTTTTCCACATTGTCAGCATTCTGGGTTTTCTTATAATAGTCTATAACTTCACTTTCAAGTTTTCTGCTTTGTGCCTCGCTCAGACTTGTTGGAAATTTTGTTTCTAAAATTATTCCCCCTGAATAGATGAAACCATCGAATATATACAGGGATACATTCTGTTTTGAAGCTATCTGTTCAAAGCCAAGGCTCAGGTCATATATATTCTCAGGATCATACTTTGAATTTACCTGGACATAAGTATCTCCAAGTCTGCTAATCTTGTAATTTTCATAGTATTTCCCTAAAAACACTCTGTTAATGAGCCAGCTAAAAAAAATAGTTGCACTTAAAAGTGTAAGCAGAATAATTATCAAACGCATCTTAATGGAATGTTTCATGCAAACCTCTGATCAATATATATTTGTCATCTAAGCTTCAAATTTATAACCTATTCCCCAAATAGTCTTAATCAGGTCTCCCTTATCTCCCATTTTAGCCCTTAATTTTTTCACATGTGTATCTATGGTTCTTGCATCACCAAAATAATCATAATTCCATACATTATTCAGTATTTTCTCCCTTGACAATGCAATTCCCTTATTTGTCATAAAATACAACAAAAGTTCAAACTCTTTCACGCTTAAATCTACTGTTTTCCCATCAATTATAACCTCATGTGAAGCTCTGTCTATCTTTATTCCTCCAATTTCAAAGCTATCATCACTTGAAGCACCTGTTCTTCTTAGTATCGCCTCAACTCTTGCCATCAGTATCTTGGGCTGAATGGTTTTGATACATACTCATCCACACCTAGTTCAAAGCCCTGGAGCTCATCTTTTTCATCAGACTTTGCTGTGAGCATAATTATAGGTACTGTGGAATGTCTCCTTATTTCCCTGCAAACCTGCCACCCATCCATCTTAGGCATCATTACATCTAAAATAATCAGTTCTATACTACTATCTTCAAAAAAGATATCAACAGCTTTCTCTCCATCCTCAGCCTCTACAACCGTATAGCCTTCATGATGAAGAAAGTCACTGACAAGCTTACGCATCCTGCTTTCATCATCAACCACTAAAATTTTGGCTTTTTCCATTTTATTCACCAGCCTTAACTTCACTATTTACTTCCTTATCAGCCATTCCTTCAAACATTCGTTCACGCTCATTAAGCTCTTGTTCTTTCTTTGTAAGTTCTTCTTTCCAGGAAGCATATTCATCTATCATAGCCTGTTCCCTGGCATTGGAAGAAAAAATCTTATCATAAGCCACAATTCCAAACGGAATCAGAATCATAACTGCCATAAATGCAATTATTATTCTATAATTTTTAAGCTTTAACTTAAAATTTTTTATCAGAACAGGATTTGTTTCACTTCCTGTTTCCTTTCCTTCAGTCTCATCATTAACAGACTCTTTTTGTATGCTATCCTTTGGTAAGTCATCTGCTTCTGTTTTTTCATACACATTTCCAAAATATGGGATAGCCTTCATAGTCTTTCTCTGCTCAGGATTTTTAACCAGTCTTTTCTGTGCCTCTCTTAAAAATCCAATTCCAACCGGAGTTGTAAATTCTCCGCTTTCAACAAGTCTGTCATAAACTGCTCTAAGCTCAGTTTCGTCCTTCAAATCCTGTTCTGATTTAATCTCTGCAATCTTATTTAGTTCTCTCCTCGCCTGCTCATAAGAGTCCGGATCATTAAAGCGGTATCCATCCAGAATATATTTCTTTTCCTCTGCCATTTATGAAACCTGCCTGTTATTTTATTTTTATTGTCATTTCATACCTAGTATAGTATCACAAAAAATTGAAATACACAAGAAAAAATAGACCTCGGAACATTTGTCCCGGGGTCTATAAGGTACTTTTATAACAATTAGTAATTTTCAGCTTTTTTCTGGAAATAACTCTGTGGATGATTGCATACAGGACAGACTTTTGGAGCCTTAGGTCCTACTACTATATGACCACAGTTAATACACTGCCAGATTGCATCTCCATCTGCTGAGAATACAAGATCTCCCTTAACATTTTCAAGGAGCTTACGATATCTTGCCTCATGCTCCTTCTCAATATCAGCTACCATCTCAAAAAGCTTTGCAATAGCTGTAAATCCCTCTTCTCTTGCTTCTTTAGCAAAAGCAGGATACATTTCCTGCCACTCATAAGCCTCGCCGTCAGCAGCATGCTCAAGGTTCTCTGCAGTAACACCTATACCCGAAAGAATCTTAAACCAGATCTTTGCATGCTCTTTCTCATTCCCTGCTGTCTCCTCAAAAATGTCTGCAATCTGGACATAGCCATCTTTTCTTGCCTTGGATGCGAAATATGTATATTTATTTCTTGCCTGTGACTCACCTGCGAAGGCTTCCATAAGGTTCTTCTCTGTCTTGGTTCCCTTAATATCTTTTCCTAGCTGTTCAAATCTGTCTTCTACCATTTCTTATTCCTCCGTTTTCTATATTTTTATGTTTTGTTTCTAAAAAAACTACAAGAGGAATTCTAGCATTAATGCTTTTAGTTTTTTTCAATTAAATTGTGCTTATTTTTTAAAAACATTCAATTAAATTGTCTGATAAATGAAAATGATTATTATATTCTCCAACACAATTGATAATGACTATCGGTTGACAAACATAATTTCACGTTGTATAATGTTTCCTGCTAGGGGCGCCTTTGGCTGAGATGAAGTTTAACTTCTGTCCCTTATTACTTGAACCAGATAATGCTGGCGTAAGGAAGCATCTTCAATCTCCTTATGCCATATCTAAAGGAGGTTTTTTTATGCTTTTGTTTGCTACTCCTACAGTCAACGACTGGCAGGAAAATGTGTTTAAGCTTACACATATGGGGCTTATAACAGTGGGGGTGTTGATTGCTGTACTTATTATTATTGCAATTCTTTTCAGAATAAAAAAGAATACCAATATAAAAGCTATAGCTACTACACAGTTAGTCTTTTCTGCTGCGGCAATGGCGCTTGCCATAGTGACTGCTGAGATTAAGTTCACAAGACTGCCTATGGGCGGTTCTATTACACTTTTCAGTATGCTTTTTATAGTACTTATAGGCTACTGGTACGGACTTAAGGCAGGACTTATGACAGGCTTTGCTTACGGGCTGCTGCAGTTCCTTATGGATCCTGTATTCTACAGTCCTGTACAGCTACTCATTGACTATCCTCTGGCTTTTGGTGCACTTGGACTTTCAGGATTTTTCTCTGAAAAGAAGTATGGGCTTTTAAAGGGTTATATCCTTGGTGTAATAGGAAGATATGTATTTGCTGTAATTTCAGGAGTTGTGTTCTTTGGGCATTACGCACCTGAGGGTACACCTGCAATTATATATTCTCTTACTTACAATGCTACCTATATAGTACCCGAGGCAATAGCCACAATAGTTATCATAAGTATACCTGCTGTAAACAAGGCTATGGCTTACGTAAGAACTAAAGCTGTTTATTCAGGTTTGAACAGCAGGCAGGCTATAACAAAATAATAATTAAAATTTAACCTGTCATAGAAATTTTAATCTATCAGACCGCTTTTGAATAATTTTTACGTCAGACAAAAAAATCCGATACTTACAGTCTTTAACTGTGAGTATCGGATTTTTTTGCCAGATATTATTTTTTTATCAGTCAGATTAAAAATTCAAATTATAATCTATTCTTCATCACTGCCTTCATTTTCAGCAAGCTCCTCCTCAGAAATAGTCATAATCTGACGCTTTCTTGCCATTTCATCACTTTCAAGATATTCGTCATAGGTACTTACTTTATCAATCAGTCCATTTGGAGTGATTTCCATAATTCTGTTTGCTATAGTCTGGATGAACTGATGATCCTGTGAGGTAAAAAGTACCACACCCGGGAATTTGATTACCGCATTATTCAGTGAGGTAATAGCTTCCATATCAAGGTGGTTGGTAGGCTCATCTAAAATAAGCACATTAGCAGCCATTATCATCATTTTTGATAACAATACTCTTACTCTCTCACCACCGGAAAGCACCTTAACCTGCTTCACTCCTGCATCACCAGGAAATAGCATACGTCCTAAGAAGTTTCTTACATAGGTAGCATCTTTTTCAGGTGAAAACGGAAGTAAAAACTCTGTAATGTTCTCATTTCCCTTAAATAACTCTGTATTATCCTTAGGAAAGTATCCCTGTGAGGTTGTAACTCCCCACTTATAATCTCCCTCGTCAGGCTCCATCTCACCGGCAAGTATCTTAAACAAGGTTGATATAGCTTTTACATTAGGACCTACAAAGGCTATCTTGTCTTCCCTGCCTACAACAAAGGAAATATTGTCAAGTACCTTAACTCCGTCCACAGTCTTTGAGAGATTTGTAACGGTAAGCACTTCATTTCCTATTTCTCTTGCAGGACGGAAGTCAATATAAGGATATTTACGGCTGGATGGCTTGATATCATCCAGTTCAATTTTCTCCAAAGCCCTCTTTCTACTTGTAGCCTGCTTGGACTTACTTGCATTAGCTGAGAAACGCTGGATAAATTCCTGAAGTTCCTTAATTTCTCTTCCTTCTTTTTGTTGGCTTCTTTCTGCTGGCGAATCATAAGCTGGCTGGACTCATACCAGAAGTCATAGTTACCTGCATAAAGCTGAATTTTGCCATAATCAATATCAGCAGTATGGGTACATACTTTGTTAAGGAAATAACGGTCATGCGAAACCACTATTACTGTATTTTCAAAGTTGATGAGGAATTCCTCAAGCCAGCCAATAGCATCCATATCAAGGTGGTTAGTAGGCTCATCGAGAAGAAGAATATCAGGGTTTCCAAAAAGTGCCTGGGCTAAAAGAATTTTAACCTTCTTAGAAGCTTCTATCTCACTCATCATCATATAGTGATACTCTGTATCTATGCCCAGTCCATTAAGCAGGGTAGCAGCATCAGACTCAGCTTCCCAGCCATTCATATTGGCAAATTCGCCTTCAAGCTCACTGGCTCTTATACCATCTTCATCAGTGAAGTCTTCCTTTGCGTAAATTGCCTCTTTTTCTTTCATTATATCATATAATCTCTGGTTTCCCATAATTACTGTATCAAGTACCGGATAGGCATCATATTTAAAATGATCCTGCTGTAAAAAGGAGAGTCTCTGCCCCGGAGTTATGATAACATCGCCTGTTGTAGGCTCTAACTTTCCTGATAATATCCTTAAAAATGTAGATTTGCCTGTACCATTTGCTCCAATAAGTCCATAGCAGTTGCCCTCTGTAAATTTAATATTTACGTCTTCAAAAAGCGCCTTTTTGCCAAGTCTGAGTGTAATATTACTTGCCTGAATCATTTCAATCGTCCTTTCCAAAATTTGTTACAATAATTATCATAAGAAAGAATCCTGCAAAACAGGATTCAAAATGCCCTACTTTATATTTTACTTGTATATTCAGAGTTTTTCAAGTGGTCATGCCTAACTTCTTCGTCTTTCATTTTGGGTATTGGAATAATATTTTCCTTTATCTTCGTACATCTTCTTGTCTGCTCCATCCATAAGTGCATAAAATTCAGTTTCATTATCAGCCTTAAATACATAGCCTGTCGCAACCGGAATTTCTCCTGTTTCCATAAGTTCCAATACTTTCTTTACTTTTGACTCAAACTCTGTGGCTGTAAGATTGATATCAAGTGCTATAAACTCATCCCCACCCATCCTATATACATAATTCTTTCCAAATACTTTCGCAAGATTAATTGCTACATTTATAATGTATCTGTCGCCTTCTTTATGACCAAGGGTATCGTTGATTTTCTTAAGACCATTCAAATCACAGGAAAGAATACCTATAGAAGATATCTCCGGATACTCATCTTTAACAAAAACGTCCAATTCCCTTCTGTTTTTTACTCCTGTAAGCTGATCCTCATAACTTAAATGTTCTAAAATCCTCGCACTATTTCTATGTTTGATTATGGTGGACATTATATAACCTACCATCTCAAATATACGTACTGCATCCTCCATATGCTTTCTTAGAGGATTGTCAATTCCCAAAAAGCCTACGCAGTGTTCATCTACATAAATAGGCCAGGCTATTAACGAATGAATATCCTGCGGTTTTAAAAGCTCATATATTGGTCTGCTTACTTTTTTATATTCATCAAGGTCTGTAATAAAAATTCCATTATCACTCTCAAATTCCTTGTACCATAAATCAAGCATTCCTTTATTTTCTACATTCTGAAGATTATCCTTTTGAGGTATAGCATTCTCTGCACACCATTCATAGGTGTTATCAGAGCCTCCTCTCTTATTCTTTTCAAAAATATATGTTCTGTCTGCTTCTAACTTCCTTCCCATATATTCCAGCATATGTGCTATATTCTCTTCCGGGCTCTCTGCAGATGCCGAATATTTAAGCATTTGTTTCAAAAATTCTTCTCTGTCCATCTTCTCCCCATTTATCTTTACATAATTACAAGCTGTTACAAATTCTGCTACACACAAATCAATACTTTATTATAACATTTTTTTATATGAAAATACGATATGTTTATTGTCAAATTTATAACCATTTTTTTCTTTTTTAAAATATATAATTCCACCAATAGCCATAACAAGCATCACTCCAATTACAACAGGGTAGGCAAGCGGTGCCTCCAACTCAGGCATATATTTAAAATTCATACCATACCAGCCTGTAACCAGGGTTAAAGGCATAATAATCGTGGTAACTACTGTAAGCACTGTCATTATACGGTTCTGTTTTACCGACAGCTCCGACTGATATAATTCCCTTACCTGCGTGGTATAGTCCCTTAAGGTAGATATCATGCCCTGAAGTCTTGATACTTTTGACGTAAAAAGATCAAAAAATCTGAGATTATCATTTTGAAAAAATTCATTTTCATTGTCTAAAAGCTCTTGTCCAAAATCAATAAGCTGCTCATAATGCATCTTAAGTTTTAAAAGCTCTCCTCTTATTTCATTGTTTCTTTCAAGCTCTCCCTCAAGCCTGCCCTCAAGAATTCTGTCTTCTATATCACTTATTTCATCTTCATATTTCTCAAGTCTGTTTAAATCCCCATTTATTATAAGGCCTAAAAAATCATAGATAAACCTTTCAAGACTTGGTGTACGCCACTTTTTCATATTTGCGATTTTTTCTATAAGCCTTGCCACATAACCATCATGGTCTATAAATACTATACCCTTTTCATCAAGTGCAAATGCAAAAAAGTCATCTTTTTCAAACAAATTATCTCTGTCTGGAATACGGAAACTTCCTGTAAGAGAGTCATAGTTTACCTCCGCCTTAGTCATAAAAGCATCTTCGATTTCCATTTCAAGGTCTATCCCCATATTAAATTTCTCTTTGTTTGCAACCCATTCTATCGGGCTTATAACTGCTACGTAACAGTTGTCACCATCAAAAATCTCGTCAATGCTTATCTCTTCCAAAGTATTTCTTATTTTATAATACATATCTCTCTCCTAATTTATGCTCTTTAATGATTGTATCACATTAACGCGCTAATTGGAAATTTTTTTACCCGAATTTTTTTATTAATCCAGTTTGATTTATAAAATGTCATATATCCTCTAATTATATATACTATTACACGATTTTTATAAGTTATTATACTTTAGACCGTAAAATATCTTTTTAGTTGTAAAAAGGAGTTCTAAGTGAACAGTACTATCTCAACCCGCAGGCTTGATAAGCTTGGTAGAATAACAATCCCCGCAAATATAAGAAAAAGTTTAAGTATTAATGATTACGAGGAATTGGAAATAATAGCTGACTGCAATAATATTATTATCAGAAAAAGAAAAATCACGATATATTTGGAAATGAGTATGATAATGGGTGTTATGTTGAATATCAGGGAAATAAAGTCTCTAAAAAGTCTATTTTAGAACTTTCTAAAATTGCAGGGATAATAGAATAAGGTATTATTAAAATACCTTCACAGCCCTTTCTAATATACCTGTCATTTCTGCAATAGCCATCCCATAGTTGACAACAGGTACTCCCTGCCCGGCTGTTTTTTCTATTCTGTTCTTCATAGCAGTCTCATTTAACATACAGCCTCCACAGTGAACCACAAGCTTATATTCAGATAAGTCTTCCGGATAAGTGCCACCTGATGTAAATTCAAACTCCGGACAGACTCCCGAATACTCCCTTATCCATCTTGGAAGCTTAATTGTTCCTATATCCTCACACTGTCTATGATGGGTGCAACCTTCGCTGATAAGAACCTTATCCCCTTCTTTAAGCCTGCCTAGCATCTTTACACCTTCAAGCATCTTATTAAGTCCACCCTTATACCTTGCAAACAAAATAGAAAAAGAAGTAAGTCTTATATCTTCAGGAACAATATCACTTACCTGCTTAAATACTTGTGAATCTGTAATTACAAGGCCTGGGGGAATAGAAAGCTTTTCTAAACAGTCTTTCAGCTCTGCAACCTGTGTACAGACAACTATACAACCAAGTTCTAAAAGTTCCCTTAGAACCTCCTGCTGTGGTAAAATTATTCTGCCTTTAGGAGCAGACTCATCTATAGGCATCACCATAATCACCGTATCTTTCTTAGTTACAAGGTCAGAAAGAATATATTTTTTCCGGGAAACAGGCGATAACTTTGTCAGCCTTTCCTTAAGTTCATTGATATTGGTTTTATTCTTAGCACTTACTAAGATTTCATTTTCTGCCTCTTTTCTGTTATTTACTAAATCTGACTTGTTAAGCACTATAAGATAGGGTAACTTCCTTTTATCAAAATTAGTTATAAGAGCCTTTTCAAACTCATTTAACTCTCTGTCTGCTTCGGTCACAAGCACTGCTATATCCGTAATATCCAGTATTGCGATACTTTTTTTTACTCTTAAATTTCCTAATTCTCCCTCATCATCCATGCCTGCCGTGTCTATAATTACCACCGGCCCCAGAGGTAAAAGTTCCATTGGCTTTTTCACAGGATCTGTTGTAGTTCCCTTAACATCGGAAACCACACTTAATTCCTGTCCTGTAACAGCATTTACAAGGCTGCTCTTACCCACATTTCTAAGCCCAAAGAAGGCTATGTGTACTCTCTCAGCCGAAACTGTCTGGTTTAATCCCATATCATCCTCCTAAAATCTGAAATCCCTGCGGTTTGAAGCCATTATATCTTTTACATTGCCTTTTGCTATTTCCCTGCGCTTTTCACTAGGAATCTTTTCCAGCTCTCTTTCAATCATAGCAAAACCTTTTTTCTTAGTTTCTTCGCCTGCATAGTCTACCAGAAACTCAGTCAGGGTCATGAGTGCGTTTGGATGACAACAGTTAAGTATCTGGCCTGATTTACAAAGTGCCATAAATCTGTCTCCGGTTCTTCCTTCCCTATAGCAGGCTGTACAGAAGGACGGAATATGACCATTGTCCATAAGCCAGGCTACTACTTCATCAAGAGTTCTGGTATCAGATACTTCAAACTGCTCACTGTCGTGTGGACGTTCCTCCTTCTCATAGCCTCCTACCGATGTCCTTGAAGCTCCACTAATCTGTGATATTCCAAGTTTTAAAAGTCTTCCTCTTACCTTCTCTGACTCTCTTGTAGACACTATCATCCCTGTATATGGCACTGCAAGTCTTATACAGGCAGTAATCTTTTCAAATATATCATCAGAAATTGAGTTGTCAAAAGCATCAGGATCTATGTCATCAGCCTTCTTGATACGAGGCACACTTATAGTATGGGGACCTACTCCATGTACCGCCTCAAGATGTTCTGCATGCATAAGAAGCCCTGCAAATTCATACTTATAGCCTTCCAAACCAAAAAGTACTCCAAGCCCTACATCATCTATGCCACCTTCCATTGCCCTGTCCATAGCCTCTGTATGATAACAGTAATCGTGCTTAGGGCCTGTAGGGTGAAGCTCTTCATAGCTTTTTTTATTGTAGGTTTCCTGAAATAAGATATAAGTTCCAATTCCTGCATCAGCCAGTTTTTTATAATTTTCTACAGTTGTAGCCGCAATGTTTACATTTACCCTTCTTATGGCTCCATTTTTATGATTTACACCATAAATAGTCTTAATGCTATCTAAAATGTACTCAATCGGATTATTAAAAGGATCTTCACCTGCTTCTATGGCAAGGCGCTTATGTCCCATATCCTGAAGTGCTATTACCTGTTCCTTTACTTCCTCCTGGGTAAGCTTTTTTCTGGCTATTGTCTTATTCTTTGCATGATAAGGACAGTAGACGCAGCCATTTATGCAATAGTTTGACAAATAAAGAGGCGCAAACATAACTATTCTATTGCCGTAGAAGGCAAGTTTTATTTCTTCTGCTATTTTGTTTATTTCTTCTATTATTTCCGGATTTTCACAGGCTAATAGTATAGATGCCTCTCTATGGGTAAGACCTTTACAGACATAGCCTCTATCCTTCTTCACAGGACGAGCCTTCTCTAAGATTTTATTGATTAGTTCAAGATTATCTTTATTTGCCTCTGCATAAGCAAGAGTGTCAAGGATTTCCTCATTGTTAATGAATTCCTCAGCTTTAGGTGATGCTACGTTGTAATTATACATTTGTTTCCCCTTTCTTAAGGTCAGATTTTTCTTCCCTTTTAGATAATTTTATATCACCGCGGTCAGTTACTATCTCAAATCCAATCGCAGCCATTCTCATTTTTAACTCTGCAAGTCCTTCCGCCGCCTCACTTCCTGTACAAAGCTTTTTATCATACAAGGCATATTTTTTTCTGACAGACATAGGCGAAAGATTGGGCATAATGACATTGGCTCCTGCAAGTATTCCCTTTTCTCTTCCAAAACTCTCAATCGTACCAAGTGCAGTGGTTGAAGGCAGGAGAATTGGTGGATATATCAGCCTTATAACAGATAGCAGATAGCAGGTAAAGTCAGCTCCTCCACTTGGCATATTCTTAAACGGAGTATCTTTTTGCGAAATAAATGGACCTATGCCACACATTTCAGGCTTCAATTCCTCTATGAATTTTAAGTCCTTAGCTATAGTCCCGGCAGTCTGATAAGGAGAGCCTACCATAAAGCCACAGCCCACATAAAACCCCACTTCCCTAAGGCTTTTAAGACAGGCTAATCTATTTTCTAATGATAGTCCAGCCGGATGAAGCCTGCCATAATGTTTACTGTCTGCTGTTTCATGACGAAGTAAGTATCTGTCTGCACCTGCCTTTTTAAGTGCAAGGTAGCTTTCTTTGCTCCGCTCCCCCAAAGACAGTGTAACAGCCACATCAGGATAGTTTCTCTTAATCTCCCTTATCACCTCTGTAAGGAAATCATCAGTAAACACTCCGTCCTCTCCTCCCTGCATAACAAAGGTACGGAATCCAAGTCCATATCCCTCTTTCACACAGGAAATAATTTCTTCTCCGGTCAGCCTGTATCTGTCAACATTTTTATTACTCCGCCTTATTCCACAGTAGTAACAGTCATTTTTACAAATATTGCTTACCTCGATGAGACCTCTTATAAAAATTTTGTTGCCATAGAAAGCTTCTCGTACTTTATTTGCAAATTTTTGCAAGATAGCCGCATTAGTTTTATCAAAGTTTTCTACAATTCTCTCATATTCAGTAAGACTAAGACTATGTTCTGTACTTAATTTTTTTCTATTAAATAATTAATATCATTCATCATTTGAAATTACACCTGAAAACGAAGTCTTTACATTGACCCCTTCAAGCTTTCCTATCTTACCTGCAAGCTCTGAGGTTGTATTCTGTGGTGCATCAAGTGCAATACTTATAATGTTTACCATCCGCTTTTTATAAGGAATACCCATTCTTCCTATAATATATTCTCCATACTCATGTAAAAGGGCATTTAGCTTTTCTACAGAGATCCTTCTTATCCACAATTATACTTAATAGTGCAACTCTTGTTTCCATAACTTCTCCTATCTGCTAAGTGATACTGCAAATGATGATATTCCGGCAAAAATAACAAGCTTCATATACTAAGTATACAAAGCCTGTTCTCAAATTTCAAGTTTTTTAGTTAAATGTTACATGATGTGGGTGTCAAAAGTATTTGACACCCAATTATACAGGATTGCTTCGGCTTCACCTCCCACAATCCTTGCAAAAATATTCGTAATCCGCTCATTTTTTTGCAAAAAATGGCTACTTACTCATATTTTTTGCGTGCCAAAAGATAATAAATTCTCTTGCAAGCAAGCTTGCATCGAATTTTTATACTTTTGACACTTGTATCATTACATAATTATCAATCTTTATTTAGCTTCTCTTAAGCCCTGTTTTAGTAGCAGTTGCAAGATTTTTCATTTCTTTTGCAGATTTTATCACATTTTCTGTGATTGCAACTCCTCCCAGTATCCTTGCAAGTTCCATTACCTCCTCATTTTCATCAAGCTTTCTTATATCAGTCGCTGTATGCGTTTCGTCCGCCTTCTTTTCTATCAGGTAGTGATTGTCTGCCATAGCTGCTATCTGTGCAAGATGGGTAATGGCTATCAGCTGTCTTTTTTCTGAAAGCAGAGCCATCTTCTCGGCTACCATCTGGGCTGTTCTGCCACTTATTCCGGTATCTACCTCATCAAAAATAAGAGTTGGTATAACATCCACATCTGCCATAACTGATTTAATTGCAAGCATTATTCTTGAAAGTTCACCACCAGAAGCTATTTCTGATATTGACCTCAAAGGCTCACCGGGATTGGCAGATATCTTAAATATAACCTCATCATTTCCTCTGGCTGTAAACTCTTTGGTCTTATTAAACTCTAAGCCAAATTCCACCTGCAAGAAATTAAGGTCTATGAGAGCCTGCTTCACCCTCTTTGCTAATTCCTCTGCACCTTTTTACGAGCCTCTGTAAGTTTTTCACATTCAGCAAGAATTTTCTTTCTAAGCTCTTCTACTTCAGCAGAAAGTTTTTCTTTATATTCTGATGAATGTTCAAGCTTTTCTATCTGTTTTAACGAAGTATTAAAGAAGTCCTGTGTACTCTCATAAGAACCGCCATGCTTTGCAAATATTCCTCTTATTTTATCTAACCTTGCCTCAGACTGGATAAAATCAGCTTCATCAAATACATTTTCATCAGCATAATCTGAAAGAGAACGCTCAAAGTCATTCAAAAGGCTTTCTATATCTGATATCTGTTCTAAAAGTTCTGAAGCACCTTCATCTATGTCTGACAGTCTGGAGATTGCCCTTACAATACTTCCTATACTATCATCAGCCCCGGCATTATCCGAAAGAGCCTTCCTTACCTCTTCTATAAGACCTACTATCTTACTTGATGAGGCATATTTTCTAACCTTTTTATCCAGTTCTTCTTCCTCACCCTTTATAAGCCTGGCTTTCTTGATTTCACTGCACTCATATTTTAAAAAGTCCATTTCCCTTGAGAGCGAGGATTCATCAGTATCATATTCGGAAAGTTCATTTTCTTTCGCCCTATATTCAGTAACTAACTTCTTCAGCTTTAATTTTAAGTGATTTACTTCTTCCTTACAATATCTGTCCAAAATCTCAAGATGATTTTTAGGCAGGAGCAAAGTCTGGTTTTCTGTCTGTCCATGTATATCTAAGAGAATTGAAGCTACTTCCCTCACCTTTGAAAGCGTAACCGTCTCGCCATTTATCTTACTTACACTTCGTTCAGATGTAAATTTTCTGGTAATTACAATTAACCCGTCTTCCGGAATAATATCCAGATTTTTAAGTTTAAAAGCTGTATCTTCATTTACTGAAAACATAAGCTCTACAAATCCGGAATCCTTACCTGCTCTTACTAAGTTTTTCCCTGCCTTAGCCCCCAGGGCTAAATTAATGGAACCTATTATTACTGATTTTCCTGCTCCGGTCTCTCCGGTAAGGATGTTTAAACCCTTACCGAAGGAAACTTCGGCCTCATCTATTATTACAAGATTCTTAACATGAAGCCCTTCCAGCATATATCCCCCTTACTGTATATTTTTTACTTTCACTCTGCAACGAAGCACTGCACCGTTTACTCTGGCAATTATGGTAGTTGAACCCGGCTTTTTAGCTGTAACCACACCATTTGCAACTGTTGCAATCTCAGGATTTTCTGAATCCCATGCCACATTCTTTACCTCTCCAAGTACCGATAATGTGTAGGTATCGTACTGTTCCAGATCAAGGTTATAGAAATTAAGTCCTACTACTGTAACTGCAATCTGGGCAGTCTTTCCGCTTGTAGTTGTAGCTGTTATAGTTGCATTTCCTGAGCCAACTCCGGTAATAAGTCCTTTTTTGCTGACTGTTGCTACTGCCTTGTTATTGGTAGCCCATTTTACCTTATCATCTGTTCCACCTGGTGCTATAGAATAAATAGTGCTCTGTTTATCTCCTATTCCCATAGTAAGAGTTGTGTTGGAAAGAGTAAGACTTGTAGCAGGTATATACTCCCTTACCTGTACAACTACTGCCTGTTTCTTTCCGCTATTATCCTTAGCAGAAATAACTATCTTTGTCTTTCCGGCAGCAAGGGCTGTTACTCTTCCTTTAGAATCTACCATCGCAATATCAGTATTTTCAGACTTAAATTTAGCTGTCTTATATGTAGCATTTTTAGGGCTTATCTTAACCTTAATCTTCTTTCTCCTGCCTACTATCATAGGAAGAAAAGAAGGATTGGCACTTATGGAACCGGCTTCCCTTACTACTCTTATCCTTGCAGTAGCCTCTGCTCCGCTTCCATCGGTGGCCTTTACCTTGATGGTAGCATAACCCGGCTTCTTTCCATACAGCTGTCCTGATTTATTGACTGAAACTACACTGTTTTTACTGCTTGACCACTTTAGCACCTTATTGGTAGCTGAATTGGTCTTAAGTGTCGCTTTAAGCAAAAATGATTTATGATAGCCTAAGTTATATGCAGTTTTATTTAATTTAATCTCTGAGATCGGCTCTTCAACCGTAACAACACAGTTTGCCTGCATACCATTTTCATCTGCCGTAACCGTGATTATGGCAACCCCACCTTTTTTGCCCTTAACCACACCATTTTTGTCTACACTTGCAATACCTGACTGTGAAGATTTCCACTTCACCTTTTTATTGGTAACATCATCATTATCAAAGGTTACCTCAAGTTCAAGCTCGTCTCCAATCGGAAGGTCATACTCTGTATAATTAAGCTCAATACTTCCAACCGGCTGATTTACCTTAAGCTTACAAACTGCTGTAAGACCATTGCTTGATTTAGCTGTGATTATAGCCTCACCTGCTGAAGTAGCTGTTACTTTACCCTTTGCATCCACCTTTGCAATTGATTTATCACTTATAGACCAAGTACCTTAGTATCTGTAGTAGTCTTAGGGTTGAATGTCACCTCCAAAGTATAGCTATCACCCACATCAAGTATGAGTGCAGAAGCAGAAAGTTTCATTCCTGTAGCTTTCTGGGTTACCTTAACTGTACAGTTAGCTGTAATCTTACCATCAGGAGTAGACACAATAATATAGCCTGTACCTGCCTGCTTTCCTGTCACAACACCTGTCTTACTTACATCTGCTATCTTTGGATCCATTGACTTGTAATTCAGATTTTTGTTTGAGGCATCACTTGGATTTATAGTTGGTGTAAGTTTATAAGTCTCTCCTACTGCGATTGATATTTCTGCGGTTTCAAGCTTGATGCTTTCCACTGTTTTTATAATTGTAATATCACAGGTTGCTGTTATCTGCGGATTGATATCAGAAGACACTATGATACTTACATGTCCCGCCGACTTGAAGGTAACAAGACCGTTAGCATCTACCTGTGCTATCTTTTCATTGCTTGATTTCCACTTCAGTTTTGAACTTGTTGCCTCTTTTGGCGCAACAGTAGCTACAATCTGGTATGTCTTATCACTAAGAGGCTTTTCTACTACACTCTGGGAAATTATAATACCTGTAACCGGAGTGTTTACAATAACCTTAGCTGAACCAATAACAACATTTTCCCTGTTAAGAGCCATGATGATAGCTGTTCCGGGTGCCTTACCTGTCACAGAGGTTACTGCCGTATGATTGTTCTCATCATCTACCTGTACTATCTCAGGATTAGAGCTTCTCCAGTAAAGATAGGTACCTGCTGATGTCTTTGGAGTTAAATCTGCTCTTATCGAAGCTATTTTATCTACTTCTATTATGGTTTCTGCAGGTGTAAGGGTAATCTTGGTTACTGCTGCTATTACTGTTACTTTACAGGACACCTTTTTAGTTATTCCCTTAACTGTATGTTCTACTGTAACCGTAGTTTCACCTGCTGCCACACCCTTTACCACAGCACTCACACCATTACCTTTTACATCCGCAATGGATTTGTTTTCAGAAGTCCATTTCCATGAATCACTTGTAGATACATCTGTTGCAATTGCATCTAAGTCAGCACTTCCTCCAACCGGAATGGTTAAATGACTAGCCCTTAAGGCTAAGGTATCAATTACTTTCACAGTTACTGTAAAAGTATTTGAACCATCGGTTACCTTTACTTTTCCGGTACCTGTCTTAAGTGCTGTAATTATAGAAGTAGCACTGTCTACTCTTATTGTACCCGGATCAACATCACCACCGGTTTCAACTGTGTAAGTAAAGTCGTTTATAGAACCTATATTTGAATTGTTGTAAATATTATATTCGTCTCCCACATTCAGATAAATGGTTGCATCAGAAGCTGATAAAGGCACAGTCACTTCAAAAGAAGACTTAACCTCATCTATATCTTTATAATCACCCTTTACATTCTTTAGCCTTGCAACAACCTTATATTTACCAGCTCTTTTTCCTTCAATTGTAAGACTTGAAGCAGAGGTATCTGTCTTCACTCTGGTTTCACTAAATGAAAGTACATTATCTGCCTTTCTTCCGTCTTTAGTTACTTCCCATTCAATATCATTTGGATCCATGGCATTGGTGTAAATTGTCTTTCTGCCGCCAGTTAATGTAATTCCAGCACTTACATTATTATTAAAATTTGTATAACTTCCGCCAGTCACATTTCCTGTTGATATCTTAAGAGGTACTACCACCTTTGTAGTAGCCGGCTTTACCTTACCGGTAGGATCTTCTCCTGCTTCTACAGACAAGTCTGCTACACCTGCACCTACAGCAGTAATCTCACCGTTGCTCTGATCTACGGTAAGTACTGACTTACCATTATCATTACCATTTATAGTAGCTTCCCATATAAGTACCGAGCCGCTATAGTCCAACTTGTGATCAGCGGTAGTATCACTATATCCTTTTAATTTAATCTGATATTTTTCATTAACATTAGGCATGACCAAAGTGTTTGGCCCTTTATCTGTTGAAAAAATCTTGGCATAATGAGGTTTAGTTTCAGTTGTATCTTTTGTTTTATCTATTTCCAAGTCTACCTTGGCATAAAAACTAAAGTTATAGCTTCCACCTCCGCTAAGCTCTACACTACCGGATATCTGTCTGCTTCCTGCACCTCTTTTAGTTAACAGAATACCTGTACTGTCTCCATTACTATCTTGTAAAACCTTAGCTTCTACAACTTTTCTGTTAGCTCCCGGTGGATCATTGTCAGGCGGATCAAGCTTAATCTTTGCTCCTTTTACCGCTGTAGAGGTATTTGGTGGCTGTTTTAATACACTTTTTAAGTTCAATTTTCCTGTATTCTGTATAAGTGTAAATTCATTAGAACCGGAACCATCTGCCAGATTCTTTTTAAATCCATTCTCAACATCATCAGTTAAAATATAATCTTTATTATCATCTGCAAATACACTATTTATCCCACTTCCCACCATCTGCTGCAAACTTGATAAACTTTTCACAATAAATGGTGTTATACCCTCACCTGCATTTTCAGGAAGTGGTGCAATGTTTAATACAAGCAATGTAGCGAGAAAGAGTGCCAGTTTGCTTTTTAAGTTCTTAATGAAATTTTTTTGATTTTTCATGAATGCCCTCCTATGCTTGACATCAAAATATTATTTTAATGCTAGTACAATGGTTTGACAGTTATGTGTCATTTTTAATAAAACCATATCCCTTACTCACGCAAACGATATGGTTCTTCTATACTACTTATAAATATTAAAATTTCAAATTACTCATCCCAGTTATGGAATACATTCTGTACATCATCCTCAGCATCAAGTAAATCAAAGATTTTATTTATCTTCTTGATATCATCTTCACTTGTAAGAGTTACATAATTCTGAGGTATCATCTTTACTTCTGCCTCAGCCATAGGTACTCCAAGTTTTTCAAGCTTCTCTCTTACTTCTGAAAAACATATCCGGTGCTGTTATTATTTCAAAGCTGTCATCATTGTCCACAAAGTCCTCCGCTCCTGCGTCTATAACAGTCATCATAAACTCATCCGGATCAGCACTGTATTCTTCTTTGTCTATGAGAATCTGTCCTTTTTCATCAAACATATAAGACACACAGCCCGGTGTACCTACATTACCACCGCCTTTTTGTAAATGCATTTCTTACATTTGCTGCTGTACGGTTCTTGTTGTCTGTAAGTGTCTCTACTATTATGGCAGTACCACTTGGTCCATAACCCTCATATACAGCATGTTCATAGTTAACTGAATTTGCATCACCGGCTGCCTTCTTGATACCTCTGTCTATGGTATCGTTTGGCATATTGTTTGCCTTTGCCTTTGCTATTACGTCACGAAGTCTTGAATTATTGGCAGGATCTGCTCCACCTTCCTTTACAGCTACAGCTATCTCTCTTCCGATAATGGTAAATATTTTACCCTTAGCCGCATCATTTTTTTCTTTCTTATGCTTGATATTCGCAAATTTTGAATGTCCTGACATTTTACTTTCCTCATTTCATTGATTTAAATACTATTTTTCACATACTTTTTAATTTTATCACCAACAAGCCCTTCTGTAAAGAGTTTAGCTGTCTTTGGTCAGTTTTTTCAGTCTGTTCATCACCTCTATAGTGCTGCTATTTTCAGACACCGCTATAAAGATTGTATCGTCTCCGGCTATACAGCCAATAATCTCATTCATTTCAAGTGCATCTATCGCAGTAGCTACAGCCATTGCCATACCTACAACAGTTTTTAACACTATCAGGTTCCCTGATGAAACCATGGATACAAAACCTTCTTTAAGTACTCTTACATACTTATCACTGAACTCTTCATCCTTTATGATAACTGCATATTTCTGCTTTCCACCTGAGTTTACCTTTGTCAGATTCAGTTCTCTTATATCCCTTGAAATGGTTGCCTGTGTTACATCATAACCTTTGCTTTTAAGGAGATCTAACAATTCCTCCTGTGTCCCTATTTCTCTTGTTTTGATAAGATCTATTATTTCATTATGTCTTTTTACCTTCATAAACCCTCACATTTTTAATACACTATTTGTTATCTGTATAGCTATAATCCAAAATTATTCAGAATAAACTTCTTTCTTACACTGTCAAAGAATTTAAAATCATTAATTCTTAAAAATGGTACAGTAAGTTCTGCCTTTATTATTTCAACCCTGTCTCCCGGCATCAGCCTTATTCCTTTATTTCCATCAAAGCTTACAATGGCTTCCTCCGGTTCGCTCTTTTTGTTCCACTCAACTGCTATATCTACCTTTGATGAAGCTGAGGTAATCACCCCCCTTGAATCAAGACTGTGTGGACAGATTGGAAGTATCCCAAAGACTTCCGCATCAGGCATTATTATTGATCCGCCTGCGGAAAGATTATATCCTGTAGAACCTGTGGGTGTGGTCACTATGATACCGTCACCGTAAAGGCTTTTCATGGGATTGCCATCTATATATACAGCAGTACGTATAGCACGTACCAGATTGCCTCTGGCAACTACAATATCATTTAAAGCATTTGCTTCATATACCGTTTTCCCTTCTTTTATTACCTTTCCACTTAACATAAAGCGTTTTTCAAGGTGAAAATTTTTCTCAAACACTGCATCAATTGCCTCATGTATCTCATGAAGTTCTACCTCAGCCAAAAAGCCTACCGTACCTAAGTTTACCCCCAATATCGGTATTCCTTCAGGTGCTAATTCTCTTGCAGCCTGAATAATAGTACCATCACCACCAAATACCATTACACAGACTGAATCCTTTGGAAGCTCTGAAATATCCGTGAAATTCTCCATAAGCTCTGAGCCTTTTTCCCTTACTTTAAGTTTATGAAAACTTCCACCTTTTTTTTCAATGTAATCATAGATTTCTCCGATATCTAACTCACCTGCTCTGGTAGAATGATTAACTATAATCCCTATTTTTATCATCATACCTCCGTCTGACTAAGGGTAGTTCCGGCTTCTTCTACCACTTTTTCTATATTTGTTAAAATATTGTCTATCTGGGTTTCACTCATCTTTTCAGTTCTTTTCTGCATATAAAGAAGGTACTCAATATTGCCTTCGGGTCCTTTAACCGGTGAAAAGGTAAGACCTTTTATAAAGAAATTTAAGCCCGCTGCAAAATTCACTACAAGTTCTATAACTTCCTTATGTACCGCAAAATCCCTCACAACACCTTTTTTACCAACCTTTTCCCTGCCTGCTTCAAACTGGGGCTTTATAAGGCAAACCATCTCTGCTTCATCCTTTAAGAGATTAACCGCAGCAGGTAAAACCTTTGTTAATGAGATAAACGACACATCTACAGACGCAAAATCTGCCTTGTCAGGAATCTGATCTTCTGTCACATAACGGATATTTGTCTTTTCCATAGACACAACCCTTTTGTCTTCCCTTAATTTCCAGGCAAGCTGATTGGTTCCTACATCTATCGCATATACTTTAACCGCTCCGTTCTGAAGCATACAATCTGTAAAGCCTCCTGTGGAAGAGCCTATATCTATGCATACTTTATCTGTAAAATCTAATCCGTATACTTCTACAGCCTTTTCAAGTTTAAGTCCGCCTCTGCTTACATATTTTAAAACCTTGCCCTTAACTTCTATCTCTGCTTCTCTGTCAAACTTACTGCCTGCCTTATCCTCTCTCTGTCCATTTACAAATACCTCGCCTGCCATAATAACAGCTTTAGCCTTCTCTCTTGAGTCAAAGAAGCCTCTTTCAGTAAGAAGTACATCTAGTCTTTCTTTCATTATAATTACCTTCTAAAAAGCTCATCATCCAGCTTTAACAGAGCTTCTTCTTTTATTTTATCCGCTATCTTTTCTGCATCAAATCCATATTTTTCCATAAGTTCATTCTGACTTCCATGTTCAATAAAACTATCCGGCAGAGTTATAGGAAGAAAATTATAACTCAATCTTCTCCTTGCTGCTTCCGCCATAAGTCTTTCTGTATAACTGCCTGTCCTTACGCTCTCTTCTATTGTGACTACCGTATCATGCCCACTTGCAAACTCTTCTAAAAGCTTTCCATCAGCTTTATCCAGAAATCTCACATTTACAATAGTAGGACTTATCCTGCTTTCCTGCAGAATTCTGTCTGCTTCAACTGCCAGCCTCACAGTCTTTCCTGTGGCAAAAATGACTATATTTCTGCCTTTTTAACAATTTCATTTTCATAAGCTACTATAGGCTTAAATTCACCATCAACAGGTTCATCCGCTATTCCTCTTGGATAACGTACTGCCACCGGTTTATCTGACTCATAAGCATATTTCAGCATTTCCTTAAGCTCCCTGCCATCCTTTGGACTGAGCACCATAAGTCCTGGTATGGTTGCCAAATAACCTGTGTCAAAAATACCCTGATGGGTTTCCCCATCACTTCCAACCAGTCCTGCCCTGTCTATGGCAAATACTACCGGAAGCTGCTGTAGACAGACATCATGGATGAGCTGGTCGTAGGCTCTTTGTAAAAACGTAGAGTATATAGCTACCACAGGTTTAAGTCCTCCGGCTGCCATCCCGGCAGCAAAAGTAACTGCATGTTCTTCCGCAATCCCTACATCAAAGAAACGTTCAGGGTAAGCCTTCTTAAAATTATACAGACCTGTGCCAAAAGGCATTGCTGCTGTAATTGTCACCAGTCTCTCATCTTTTTCTGCCAATTCAAGCATTGTCTCTGAAAAAATTGCAGTATAGCTTCTTCCTGTTTTAGTGCCTAAATTTTCTCCTGTCTTTATATCAAAAGGTTCAACTCCATGGAACTTCGCAGGACATTCTTCAGCCTTCCTGTAACCAAGCCCTTTCCTTGTTATGGCATGAATGATGACAGCACCGTCAACCCTTCCTGCATTTTCAAGTGCAGCCTGTAACTCTTTTATATTATGTCCATTTACAGGTCCAAGATAAGTAAGTCCCATATCCTCAAAAAACATACCCGGTACAAAGAGCCTCTTTATTATATCTTTTGATGTTTTTAACTTTTCAAAAAGACTGTTGCCTATAGGTGTAGTATTCAGGGTTTCTTTAACATTACTTTTTAGCTTAAGATACTTTCTACTTGTTCTTATTCCGTCTAAATATCTTGCCACTCCACCCACATTCCTTGAAATAGAACGTTCATTATCATTTAAGATAATGATGAGGTTTGACTTAAGCGTACCGGCATTATTAAGGGCCTCAAGTGCCATACCGCCTGTCATTGCACCATCACCAATCACTGCAACTATTCTTTCTTTAGTACCAAGCAGTCTCTTGCAGCCACCATACCTAGTGCAGCTGATATACTTGTTGAAGCATGTCCTGTTCCAAATGCATCACAGTTACTTTCACTTCTTTTGGGAAATCCTGACAAACCATCCAATTTCCTCAGACTATCAAGTCTTTCCTTTCTGCCGGTAAGAATTTTATGCACATAAGACTGATGCCCTACATCCCATATAAGTTTATCTTGTGGAAAATCAAGGTAACGATGTAAAGCTAATGTGAGTTCAACTATACCCAGGTTAGACGCCAGATGTCCTCCATTTTTTGCTACTGATTTAATAAGTAGTTTTCTAATCTCTACCGCCAGTTCTTTTAGTTCACTCTCCGGTATCTTTTTAATATCGTTAGGTTCGTTTATCTCATCAAGTAAAGGCATAACTACCCCCATTTTAATTATCTGTCCCTGTTTTTTAAATATTCTATAAATTCCAGCACAAAATCATCATAGTCTTCATTTTTATTGCAAAGGTCTGCTAAATTGTCAGTAATATAAATATTCTTTTCAGCAATAAGCTCCTTTGCTCTGTCTTCACCTAAAAGCTTCAGGTAAGTCAGCTTGCTGTTTCTTTCATCACTATGTACAGGCTTCCCAAGTTTTGTCTCATCTCCACTTATATCCAGGATATCATCCTGAAGCTGGAATACAAGACCTACAGAAGCCCCGACTTTTTCAATAATATCAATCTCGTCTTCCCCCACACCTGCAAGCAAAGCTCCTATGACAAAGGCAGCCTTTATAAGCCCGCCTGTTTTTAGGTCATACATAGTTAAAAAAAAGTCCTCATTTTTTTCCTTTTTACCTTCATCAGACAACATATCAAGAATCTGACCGCCTATCATCCCATCTGCACCTGAATAGGTAAATAACCTTGACAGAGCTTCTCCAACTCTTTTATATTCACAGATAGTCTCACAATGCTTAAACGCCTTACTTGAAGTTTCAGCTGCAAAATTTAAAAGGCCGTCCCCTGCAAGTATAGCCACAGCCTCTCCATAAACTTTATGATTGGTAGGCCTGCCTCTTCTAAAATCGTCATTATCCATAGCGGGAAGGTCATCATGGATTAAAGAATATGTATGTATCATCTCAAGTGCAGCCGCAAAAGGGTGCACCAGCTCTTCCTTTTTACCTCCAAAAAGCTTAAAAATCTCAAGCATGATAAGAGGTCTGAGACGCTTGCCTCCTGCCAGAAGACTATAATTCATGGCTTCTTCCAGAAGCTTATCCTCTACACCAAGCTTAGGTGCATACTCTGCTAATATTTTTTCAGCTTCAGCCACTTTAAGTTTAAGCTTATCTGTAAATGTTTTATCCATTTTACTTTCCCTGTTCTTCAAGAATTTCTATCTCTTTTTCTACATCTGTAAGCTGCTTCTTGCAGGTTTCCACCAGTTCTATCCCTCTTTGTATAACTTGAACGATTCCTCTAATTTAATAGAAGTATCATTCATCAGATTATTTATCTCATTCAGCCTCATCATATTTTCTTCTATGGTTTTAGTCTTTTTCTCAGCCATTTTTCTTATCTATCTCCTCTACCTTAGCCTTAATGGAACCGTCTGAAAGTACCAGCTTTAAGCTTTCGCCTTTTTTTACCATGTCTATACTTCTTACATTTTCTCCGGCTTCATTTTCCACATATGAATAACCTCCCAAAAGTCTCTTCATAGGTGAGTTACCCTCTATACCGGCAGCAAGTGAAATAAATTTCTTATTTGCCGATTCGTAAGAAGCTCTCATAAGACGGTTTAGCAGTTGCTTTCCACTTAATAACTGTCTGTCATAATTATCGAGTCTGTTTGTTATATTCCTGTTAAAATTTACTGAGTAACTATCTAACTGTCTGCCTATTTCTTTAAGTTTCATCTGTGGACTTTGCCTTTTTATGACTAACTCAGTATTTGCAAGCCAGGTTTTCATCCTATCAATTTTTTGCTGTAAGTTTACTGTCAGTCTGTCTTTATAAGCATCAAGCTCCTTAAAAGTACCTTCAAGCTTTGGCACTGCACTCATGGCTGCTGCAGTAGGAGTAGCTACACTTAAGTCCGACACTTCATCTACCAGAGTTCTGTCGGTCTGATGACCAACTGCTGATATGATAGGTATGCTACAATTGTAGACTTTTCTGGCTAAGCCCTCATCATTAAAACACCACAAATCTTCAATAGATCCACCGCCTCTGCCTATAATTATAGTATCCACACCTTCTTCTTCAAAGCGTTCAATACCTCTTATAAGGGCTGCTACAGCCTCTTTGCCCTGTACAATGGCAGGATATAGTATAAGTTGTACATAAGCATTGGCTTCTCTTGCAGTTCTTTTTATATCTTCTATGACAGCTCCGGTTCTTGAAGTTATGATACCTATCTTCTTAGGATACTTTGGAATAGGTTTCTTGTGTGCTTCATCAAACAACCCTTCAGCCTTAAGCTTCTGTTTTAGCTTTTCAAGTTCCTCAAAAAGCTTTCCCATTCCTTCCTGTTCTATCCTGTCAGCATAAAGCCTGTAGTCGCCCCATCTTTCATAGACTCCCACATTACCGGTAACTACTATATGCTGTCCTGTTTCCATCTTAAATTCAAGCCCGCTACGCCTTTTTGAAGCCCACATGGCACAATTCATTATAGCTGCGCTGTCTTTAATCGTAAAATATAGATGACCGTTTTTATCTTCCTTACAATTAGATACTTCTCCACTTACTCTTATATTCCTGAGTGCAAAGTCTCCTTCAAGCTTACCTTTTATGTATCTTGTAATATCTAATACTGAAAATATTTTTTTCTCAGTCATGTCTATTCTTCCTTGTTATCTTCCTTAGGCATAAACTTGGCAAGCACACCATTTACAAAAGCCGGTGACTCATCACCGCCATAAATTTTGGCAAGCTCAACTGCTTCATTTACAGATACCTTATCAGGTATCTCAGCATCAAACTTTATCTCATATATAGCTACGCGAAGCAGCATAAGGTCAGTCTTTGAAATTCTCTGTATTCTCCACTTTTTGCTTGCACTGTCTATGAGACCATCTATCTCTGCCTTTTTCTTCTCTATTTCAAAAACTCTCTGCCTTAAAGTTTCTCTGTCTTCTTCCTTAATTTCAGCATAGTCAGCATAAAACTTAAACTGTTCTGTCCATTCAGCTTCCGGATAGAATTCAAAAATGAACGTAAGTATGGCAGTATGTTCTCTAAACTCTCTTCTTGTCATATAAAACCTTTCATTTATTATTTCAAAATTATTTACACACAAATCTCTGGTAAAACCATAATCTGATCAAGAATTTAAAATATCAATAAATCTCCTTCAAGAAAATTTGCTTAAAGGAGATTTGTTAAAAGCTATTTAATCCTAAATCATATTTTTTTCATCATTTAAACAGCATCAGGTGCAACAACAACCTTCACATTTACCTCTTTACAGGTAAGGCCTATCATATTCTGCAGAGCTGTGATTACCTTCTCCTGAATCTGTCTTGTAACCTTAGGTATGCTGTAGCCATATTTAATGTCAACTGACATATCTACATATACAAAGGCTCTACTACCTGCACCTTTACCTTCTTATATGCATTTTTAGAATTGAAATTTTCTGAAGGTTTACCTGCAACCGCCTTTACCCCTTCTACTTCAAGCGCTGCAAGCCCTGCTATAGCAGATACCACTTCATCAGCTATATAAATCTCTCCAATATTTTTAGCCTCGTTTGTATTCATACCAACCTCCTTAGATACAGATTATATTTAATCTGATATCAATTATAACCATATATGCATATTTTTGCAATCTTTAGATAAAAATCCCTAAAACTCAGCCTGTGATATAGTACAGATCAGCTGTTGGTCTGCATTACCTGTGTTCCTGACTATGAACTGAAGATCTGAGCCTGCTATTTTAACAGCCTCAACCTCAGCTAAAACTACATCTTCATCTTCTTCGTCATCTGTGTACACATCTTCTTCCGTATAGCCACCTTCTTCATCGCTGCTTTCTTCACTGGCCTCCTCATCACTACCTTCTTCCTCATCCGTATCCGGAGGAAAAGAATTCCAGACATCGTCAGCATTTAATTTGACTGTAGCCTTATACTTTATTTTTTTGCCCTTAATTTCATACTTATATATTGCAATTCCAGTCTTTTTATAATACCTCTCATCACCTGAGGATACATAAAGAGTATACTTGCCATTGCTTTTATTGGTTATGGCTAACCCCTGGAAAGACCTTGGTGCAAGCTTTGTTGCCTTTGTGGAGAATATGAGGGCTTTCTTTATCTTTTTATTCTCTTTTACATTTACTTCATTGTTTTTAGCCTTATCAAACTCTTTATTCACTGTGGCGAATTTGTATCCTGAATATTCTGACTGTCCCTTTTCATTCATTTTCCAGATTACCAGAGTCTTTTTATCAGGTGAAAGAGTTGCATCCACACGCATTGTTGTTCCAAAGCGCTTTGTCTTTTTGTTGGAATAATTAAGATAAGTAAGACGCTTTATTTCACTATTATTTACAAATGCACCTGCCTTATACTCAATCCTTCCTATCTGTGTCGACCACCAGAGAGTACCCTTTGAAGTACCCTTACTTCCACAGGAAACCAAAAGATACTTTTTACCATTATAATTATACACTTCCATAGTCTGCCCATGCCCTGCATTTCTAAGCACCATATGGTCAACAGGCTTATATGCATCATACTCTGCAGAATACTGACATCTGCTTATTAATACAAGGTTTTCAACCCTGCCTGTCTTATAATTATCAAACTCGTCAAATTCATTTTCACTATAGGCCTGCTGTATATATATATCAGTTCCGTCCACTGCATAACCTTGTATTGCCTGAGTGTAGTACAGCAGGAACCTGTAACCTCCTTCAACTACCACCTCATTATAACCTGCAGCCTGCACTTCTTTCTCTAAGCCTGAATACGACAGGCAAAGAAGCAGAATTACGCATACACATTTAATCAGTTTTTTCATCCTTTTCCAACTCCTTGTTCTGTGGTAAAAATACATCCCACAGCTTATTTTTAGCATCAAATATCAGATTATACTGAACATTCTCATAGCCTTTTTTAAGTTTTTCATACACTTTTTCATCTACCTTTTTAGCCTTATGCTTTGTGTTCTGCCCAAACTCTGAGGCGGCAGGCTTAGTTAAATGAGTAGAGAAAAGCCTTTTTCCACTACCATCCCAGTAACCGAGAGCCGACATAGCAGGTATATATTGATGTATATTAAGTAAATATTTATCATAATCAGTTAACTTCACTCCCGAATACTTTAAGAGCATAGAAGCCAGATAATTTACGGAAATTGTATTATATTCTCCGGTCAGACCACCCTCATGCATACCATCATACTCAGGTATATCATAGTTTGCCCAGATAAAATACGGCACAACAAATTTGGAAAGACGTTTATCATTATCATTTTTATAGAGGCTATGCTCGTCAAGCTGCCTGGTTGCATCATCTGAAAATGACGGCTGATGGTCTCCATAGAACAGGATGATTACAGGCTCATCCACCTTCTTAAAATAATCAATCAGATCAACAAGGGCAGTATCACTTGTTTTCATAAGGGAGACAAAGTTATCAAGAGCCTGAACTGCATCGAAATTTGTTATCTTAACAGGTTCATCAAAATTTACCTTATTATTTGAAAATCCACCATGATTTTGCATAGTTACATTAAAGAAAAATTGTGGCTGATTTTTGTTCTTTCTCTTATTTTTTTCGTACATTTCTATAAGGTCTTTATAATCATTTTTATCGGTTATGAGCCCACGCAGTAGTTCTTTTCCCTTAAACTCTTCATAAAATACCGCTTCTTCAAAGCCAATATAGTTGTACACACTTCTCCTGTTATATCCTGATGAGTAATAAGGATGAAAGGCTGTAGTCTTATAAGGCTTCGGCTGATGTTTAAGAACCTCCACTAAAGACGGTACATTCTGCTTAAGATACTGTGTATAAGGTACAGAGCCTGTTGGCATATAAGCCATGGAGCTCCTTGTAAGAAATTCAAACTCAGTATTGGCAGTAGGTCCTCCGGTTACACTCATATTTACATAGCCCTTTATTGTATTTTTCTTAAGGCTTTTTATAAATGGCATAACAGGCTTATCTGTCTTGATATCTGCAAGTACCGAAAGATCTGCAAAGGTTTCATTTTGAATGACTATGATGGTAGGAAATCTCTTTCCATCTTTATAACCTTTCATAATATTATCAGGTGAGTTAAGTACCTCTTCAACTGCTTCTCTTGCCACCTTGGCACTATAACCCTCTACTTTTACACCACTTGTAGCATGCATATTGCTGAAAAAATATGCAAGATAGCCCTCATCAGTTACATTCTGGTTATAATTCCATGACAGTCCAAATATATAATTATATAAAAGCCCATTCTGAAAAGCCGCTATAGAGCCTGCAGATATAAGGCCAAGCGCAATAAAGGTTGTAATTATCCTTCTCACCGGTTTTATTTTTCTTCTTTTTAGCCTTGGTATAAATATTAATATAAGAAAAAATACTACAAATATGCCAATTGCCACAAAAAATGGCGTATCAGGGTGAAACTTGTACCTGCCTGCCACTTCCATAGCTGTCCCCATTACTGTCAGGTCACCAAACATAATGTAGTTGCCTCTGAACTGAAGTACTACATAATTAGCAAGTCCCAGTACATAGGCTAAAATTATACATAAAAATGCAGGGAGCCTGATTCCCCTGAATACTGCGTAAAGAAAAGTATAAAGAATAACCCAGTACATCATGTTAAAAAACATCATTTTTACTATGACATCCGGCGGCGTACCCATCTGCATTTCCACCAGATAAAAACCCATAAGTCCTGTGAGTGTTGCCATAAAGAACTTGATAAACCAAGGGTGTCTGTATGCACTGCCTGATTTAAGCCAGACAATAAGCTTCTCCCAGACAGCACCAAAAGTCACTAAAAGAAGAGCTCCTATAAATTTTAAATAAGCTACCCCGTCATTATTTATTATAAACTTATTTACAAGTCCATAGATTTCTCTTTCACCATATCTTAAAATTCCGCCTGCACCTGCCAGAGCAAGAATAATAACAATCTGCGTAAGCACAGAGTTTTCCTTACGTTTAATAAGTTTTCCTTCTTTTGGGGCACCCGCAAAGCGAAACATAGCATATATACATAAAAGCACAGGTAGAAGTATGAGTACGACTCCCCATACTGTATTGTCAAAATCATCTGTATAAAATAGCGTTTCTATATCCCTGCCATGCTTAATATACACCGTCTTAGCGGCATCAAAGCAAAAAATTCCCGTTACAAACAGAGAAAGCATAAGGGCAAGCAGAACCTGCCCTATATGCCTTTTAAGGTATCCCAATACCGATTCATCAGGATTATATTTTTTATAAATCTTAAAAATTCTTTTTAAAATTTTCATTTAACTGCAAAGCTCCACTATCGCATCTGCAAATATTTTAGCGCTCTTAACTATCATATCAACTACCATAAACTCATCTGCTCCATGCATATGGTTGTCTATACCTTCCTCTTCACAACCAAAAGCCACTCCATTTTCTACATGATGCACATAAGTTCCACCACCTATGGCTAAAGGCTTAGCTCCGGTCACTCCAAATCCCTTTTCATAACACTTAAGTAAGGTCTTTACAAGCTCTGACTCACCATCTACTATATGCGGTGCAAACATGGCCTTTTCAGGAATAGTAAAGCCCTGTTCACGGATTTTCTTTTCCATTACCTTGCCTGTATTTTCATCATTAGCTACAATGCTTGCACGACAATCATAAGCCCCCTTAAGATGAGTTTCTGTAATCTCAAGAATATCAAAGCTTACAGTAGTTTCTCCTGAGATATCATCCTTAAGGTCAACTCCCATAGTCCTTCCATTATAGTCGCCATAAGGAAAAATATTGTTAAGGGCCTTTACATAATTATTTACAGGTGCATTCGCAAGAGGAAATCTTGATAAAAGTGTAACAAGCCCCTGAATGGCATTTTTACCCATATGAGGAAGAGACGCATGTGCATTTATACCTATAGCTGTTATGTTAAGCAGGTCTCCTTCTTCTGTAAATACAAATCTAAGACCTGTCTCTTCTTCAAATTTTTTTGTTATTTCTTTAACATCTGCCTCTTTAAGTCCCTTAACTACAGCACCGGCCTTCCCTGGAACTACATTTATCTTAAGACCACCCTTTACAGATACTACACAAGGAGTCTTGTCTGTTTTTTCATAATCAGCAGTAAACTCGTTATTGATACCACCTTTTTCAATATTGATAATAGGCCAGGAAGCATCAGGTGTTATGGTCATGGGTGCAGCCTTCTCTTTGGTGTAGTAATATTCCACATCACTGCTTCCGCATTCTTCATCAGAACCTAAAATAAGGCGTACATTGCGTTTAAGAGGAATATTTAATTCCTTTACCGCTCTTATTGCATAAAGTGCTGCAATAGCAGGTCCCTTGTCGTCACAGCTTCCCCTTCCGTAGAGACAGCCATCTTTGATAACAGGATTATACGGCTCTGTAACTGTCCAGTCATCTCCTGCAGGAACGACATCAAGGTGCGCTAAGATATCAAGTCTTGTTGGTAAGTCGTATGAGTCTGCTGTAATTACTCTGTTATCATAGTTATTAACCTTAAATCCATAATCTTTAAGAAGCTTTGTTGCTGCTTCAATCGCCTTAAAAGGACCTTCACCATATGGCATACCAGGCTTTTCTTCGCCTTTTTCGCTGTTAATTCTTATAAGATCCATAAGGTCATTTAGCATTTCCTCCTTATGACTCTCAATATAATTACTAATCTCTTTTTCGTAAGCCATTTTTAATACCTCCTTAAATTTTTACTTCCCCAGTAACTAATCATACCCTTTTTAATAGTCATTTTCAAGTATCAAAATGCTTAGGCATTAAATACTCCCATTATAGTGGGAATAAGCTGTTTCTTTCTGGATACAACCCCTTTTAGGGTAGCAGCATCTTTATATACCTTTACATCAAAAGCTTTTTCTACTATTCTTTCACTTCCGTCACCAAAACAAAGAAGCTTTGTAGACTCCTCAACTATATTGGTAAGCATAAAAAATACCATCGACATGCCATTTTTGCCACATTCATTCTGAAGGATTGGTTTTATCTTCTCCTCGGCATTAACAAGCGACTTTGCATCCATCGAATTAATCTGGCCTACACCAAAAGTTATTTCTCCTGCCATAAATTTCTTAAAATCCTGATAGAAGATTTCCTCAGGTGCTTTTCCTGAAAGATTGCTTCCAGCCATAAACATTTCATTTGCAAAATCTTCTATATCTATGCCTGCAACCTTAGCAAGTACTGTAACTGCCTCCTGATCAAACTTAGTACAGGTAGGAGAACGGAACATCAGAGTGTCTGAAAGAATAGCCGCCATAAGCAGCCCCGCTACCTTCTTAGGTATTTCTACACTCTTTTCATTAAACATCTGGTATATAATAGTAGCTGTACAGCCCACAGGCTGATTCCTAAACATAACAGGTCCCATAGTCTCAAGAGATCCTATCCTGTGATGATCTATTATCTCTAAAATTTCTGCTTCTTCTATATTGTCAACTGTCTGTGTGCGTTCATTGTGGTCTACTAAAATCAGCTGTTTCTTCCTTACATTTATAAGATTTCTACGTGAAATAGTACCCAGACAGCGTCCATCTGCATCTATGACAGGGAAATCCCGATAGCGGTACTTACCCATAGTTTCCTTGATTACATCTGTAAAGTCATTGGTATGGAAGGTAACTATTTCTTCACACTTCATCAGATATCTCACAGGTATGCTGTGGCTTATAAGTGTAGCTATGGTATACGTATCCATCGGACTTTCTATAATTACACAGCTTTCTTTTTAGCAGCATTTATAACCTCTTCATCTGCAAAATTGCCACCACTTATAACTATACAGCTTGCATCAGCCTTTATCGCAGCAATCTGTGTATCCTTCCTGTTGCCAAGTACCACAAGGTCATCTGCTGCCATATTGGAAGCAAGAAGCTTAGGATCATCTGTGCCTATAATCACTCTTCCTTTTATAAAATAACCATGTTCATTGCCAAGTACCAGCTCTCCGTCAAGAGTTTCTGCCATTCTCTTATACCGGGTTCTCGCCTTAGAAAGAATCTTCTCATCAGCATTTCCCATAAAATATTTGGCAATATCTCCTATACCTATGATGCCTTCAAGATGCCCTTCACTGTCAGTTATAGGAAGGGATGCCGCCTTAGACTCTTTCATAAGCTCCCAGGCTTCCTTTATAGTAAGGCTTGCATCGGCAAAAGGAGTCTCATGAATTTCCATATCTCTGACCTGGGTTCCGGCATCAGGCATATAGCCGGGAGGCTCGACTCCCAAGTCTTTTTAAGACATATTCCGTTTCCTCATTTATCTGCCCTGCCCTCTTTGGGATATACTTAGTTCCACTTACGGTTAAGTTCTTTAATGCTGCATAAGAAATAGCCGAGCAAATTGAGTCAGTATCCGGATTTTTGTGTCCAATTACATAAATCACTTTTTCTTCTTTCATATTTTCCTATCTCATCTGCGCCATTGTTGTAATTACCATCATTACAAGGCAGGCTGCTATAAAAAATGCCATTCCGTAGTTACCATAAACAAGCCCTTTTTCTTCTTTTCTTGAAAATGGTGCACCATTTTCATCAAGTCTCATCTTTCTCCTGCCTGCTATCAGTAAGGCCAGGCCAATAAAAAATATTACTATCATTACAAGAGAGTATATTACAGACATCAAAACTGACGGTGTTAAAGCCTTAGTTACAATCTCCGGATTGCCACTTTGAAGCTTAGCCATCACATCCTCTCCAAAACTATCAGCTACCTGTACAGCCACTACAGAACCCATAAAGTTGATTATCATATGAAATACTATCGAATAACCTATTTTTCTACTTTTTATATAGATATATGCAAATATAAGACCAATTCCAAAAGCATAGAAAAACTGGAAAAGATTCATATGAAATAGTCCAAACAGAAGTGCTGAAATAAACATTGCATTTCTCTCACCATATTTTACTGTCCTGTCTATGAGAATCTTTCTAAATACAATCTCTTCCATTATAGGTCCAAGGATTACAACAAATATAACGGTTCCTGTCATATCTGTATTCATTATAATTTCAGCCAGACTATTGTTTGAGGTTTTGCCAAAAAAGCCTCCTATAACAGAAGAAAGTCCTGTTCCTATTACATTCCCTATGTACATAATAGTTATACACATACAGAAACACTTAATCAGGGTTAATATGTCAATGTCTTTTTTACCGGTCTCATCCTTAGGCAGCTTTCCTATTATTAGAAGCAGCACCGGAAAAGCAATCAAATACAGCGGCAAAAATGATATAAGATAGGTAGTAAGACCTGAAAGCCCTCCTCCAACTCTGTTTAACATATAAAATATAGAAACAGATAACTGCTGTGTAATTGTAGATACCACAACAAAGGCAAAAAAGCCCCAGCCTATAAGACCAAAAGTCTTTTTAGCCAGCACCTTATTTAATATTCCTTCTTCACGTCTTGCTTCTGCTCCTCTTTCTTCTGTTTTGGAAGCTAAATCTTCTAATCTGGAAGTTAGATTTTCAAGCCTTTCTGCCGTCTGTTCAAGCTGTTCCACCGTATCCCGGCTATTATTTTCATTGTCCATTTTGTTCCCTCTTTCTTAAAACCATGTATTTATGTGACACCCTCTTATACCACATAAGCCCCACAAAAATCAATATTTATGCTAAATATTCCTTCAGCGCATCCTGCCATGACTTTATCTTAAACTCTGTCTCATTATGCAGCTTTTTATTTGAAAGTACCGAATAATGAGGGCGTTTTGCCTTCGTCTTATATTCCTCTGACTTTATTGGTATCACTTCTACATCTTCTCTTCCCGAAAGTCTCATTATCTCCTTTGTAAACTCATACCAGTTTGTGCTTCCATCACAGACTCCATGCCAGATGCCATATTTATCAGTATGTATGAGATATACAATAAATCCTGCAAGTTCTGCGGCACTGGTGGGTGAACCTGTCTGGTCTTCCACTACTCTCAGGATTTTGTTCTTCTCAGAAAGATTAAGCATTGTTCTTACAAATTTTTGCCTTCTCCATAAAGCCAGGCAGTTCTTATCAGAAAATATTTGTTAAGATTTTCACATACTGCTTTTTCTCCTAAAGCCTTAGTCCTTCCATAAGCATTTATAGGATTAAGAGGTTCCTCTTCTCTGTAAGGCTCATTACTATTTCCATCAAACACATAATCGGTGGATATATGTACTAAAGGCACATCTAAACTTCCTGCCACAAGTGCAAGATTCTCTACCCCTGTCGCATTTACAAGTCTTGCTTCTTCTTCATGTTCTTCACAATCATCTACTGCAGTATATGCCACACAGTTTATAACTACATCCGGCATAAAGTTTTCCAGAGCAGACTTCACCAGATAATAATCCGTTATGTTTAATGCTGCCATTTCTACCCTTGCATCCGAAAGCCCATTTTCCTGCATAAAGGAGTATAATGAATTCCATGACACTTCATTAAGCACAGTAAGCATCAACTTAAATTCAAAGTCCTGTTTCTTGCCAATAAGTTCTCTTATAAGTGCCTTGCCAAGCTGTCCTTCCGCACCTGTTATAAGTATTCTCATATTTTACCTGCCAAATTTTTCTTCGCGGTTGCTGTATACTTCGCTATAGTATTTTTCATACTCACCTGTCATTATATCTTCCATCCATTTTTGATTATCCAGATACCACTTTATGGTGTACCCTATTCCTTTTTCAAATGGAGTAAGAGGTTTCCAGCCAAGCTCATCTCCTATCTTCTTAGGATCTATGGCATAGCGCAGGTCATGCCCCGGCCTGTCAGTTACATATTTAATAAGGCTGTCTGGCTTATCCGTAGCTTTTAAGATGGCTTTTACCACTTCTATATTCTTCTTTTCATTATGACCGCCTACATTGTAAACTTCTCCCACTTTGCCTTTTTCAAGGATAAGGTCTATGGCTATGCAGTGATCTTCCACATAGAGCCAGTCCCTTACATTAATGCCTTTCCCATACACAGGGAGCTCTTTATCATGGCAGGCATTATATATCATAAGCGGAATCAGCTTCTCAGGAAACTGATATGCTCCATAATTATTGGAACACCTGGATATAGTCACAGGAAGTCCATAAGTTCTGTGATAAGCTAATGTTATCATATCTGCTGAAGCCTTTGAGGAAGAATATGGACTTGATGGATTAAGTGGTGTAGTTTCTGTAAAGAACAAATCTTCTCTGTCAAGTGGTAAATCTCCATAGACTTCATCTGTAGATACCTGGTGGAAACGTTCTATACCGTATTTTCTGCAGGCATCAAGAAGTACCCCTACTCCGGTTATGTTAGTTTTTAAGAATTCATCAGGAAAAAGCACTGAACGGTCAACATGGCTTTCTGCTGCAAAATTTACTATCATGTCAGGCTTTTCATCTTCAAAAAGCTTATAGACGAACTCCCTGTCTGCTATATCTCCCTTTATGAACCTGAACCCAGGTTTTTTTAAAGCTTCCTCTAAATTAGCAAGATTGCCTGCATAAGTCAGCTTATCAAGGCAAATATATTCATTTTCAGGGTGTTTTTTAAGTACATAATACAAAAAATTAGTACCAATGAAACCGGCTCCCCCTGTAACTATAATTTTCATGTCTTTACCTTTCTTTCTATTCTTATAGGAAATGTTATATTTAGAAAAAAACAGCTTTCATCTGTTTCATTCAATCTTTTAGCTATGCTATCTTTAGCTGAAACTATGACTTCTTCAATACCCGATTCCTTTAACTTCCAATCCACTCCAATTATTTCATCACTATAAAAGACTGCACCTTCAGACTCTTTATTATAATAATTATCTGCCTTATAAGCAAATTCTACATTGTCTGTGAGTGTAAGGAAGCCATGTGCAAAGCCACGAGGTATAAACAGCTCCTTTTTATTTTCTGCACTAAGTTCTACCCCAAACCATTTTAAGAATGTCTGGGAATCTTTTCTAAGATCCACTGCCACATCGTACACTTTACCTCTTAATACCCTCACAAGCTTTGCCTGGCTGTACTCTCCTTTTTGAAAATGAAGCCCCCTTTAAAGTCCCCTTTTTCTCTGAAAACGAGTGATTGTCCTGTACAAATTCACAGTTTATACCAAGTTCTTCAAATTTTCTCTTTGACCAGCTCTCCATAAACCAGCCCCTGTTATCCCCAAAAAACTTAGGTTCTATTACAAATAACCCATCTATTCCTGTCTCTATCTTTTGCATTACTTTATTTCTCCACCCATGTATTTTTTAATTTCTTCTATATAAAGCTCTCCTATTTCGCTGATGCTCATGTGAGCTCTCTTGATATAACCAATATCCATAGTCACTTCCTCTGCAAGCTTAACCGCTATATAATCACTTCCGTTAAGTTCTTCACAAATTATACCGGAACAAAGCGTGAATGCATTCAGTCCTACCATCAGATTGAGATTTGTTGCCCTGTCATTTGACTTGATTGTCTTTTTAAAATCATAAGTACTAAGGATTTCTTCCGCAAAATAAAAGGAGTTATTATCTCCCTGCTCAAATGACAGACAAGGGTAATCCTGAAGTTCTTCTAAGGCTATAACCTTTTTACCTGCAAGAGGATGATTCTTCCAAAGGTAAGCATAACCTTCACAGGTGAAAAGATGGATAAATTCAAGCTGATTGTCCTTGAATATCTTATTTAATACCTTTTCATTAAACTCATTGGTATAGAGTATACCTATTTCACTTTTCCCCGTAACTACATCATGGATTACGTCATAAGTCCTTGCTTCTCTTATGGCAAACTCATATTTATCCATATCAAAGCCCTTTACCATCTCCACAAATGCCTTAACCGCAAATGAATAGTGCTGGGCTGATACTCCAAATTTCTTCTTTATCTGCCCTGCCTCTATGTATTTGTCTTCAAGAAGCTCTACCTGATTGATAATCTGCCTTGCATAGCCTAAAAACTCCTCACCCTCGGCAGTTATCACAACTCCCTTTGTAGTTCTTTCAAATATGGATATATGCACATCATTTTCAAGTTCCCTTATGGCCATGGACAGACTTGGCTGGCTTACAAATAATTGCTTTGCAGCCACATTCATAGAACCTGTCTTTGCTACTTCTATTACATAGCGTAATTGTTGTAATGTCATAATCTTACCCTCGGATAGTTACTTTGCCTTATTATTCAAAATACCTTTACAATCAAGTATAACACAAATTTAATAAATTAAAAAGCATAGCCTGCAACTTCATAAGCTATGCTTTGATATAGCTGAGTATAATTATTTTTTCAAACATTCTTCACAAGTCCCCACAAGCATAGTCTTTGACACATCAAGTTCCACCTTACAATCCTTCCTCAATTTCTCAATAAATTCATCCACAAAGCCATGCTCAAGATGGAATATTTTCCCACAAGAATTGCATTGTAAGTGAAGATGAGCATTACACTCCTTATGCTCTCCCGAATACTGATAAAAAGCAGATTCGTTATCTTTCCCCTTAAAAGCAAGTATATCACCGCTTTCAACCAGTCTGTCAAGATTCCTATATATAGTGGAACGGTTGATACTTATTCCTTCTTCTTTAAGTCCGTCTAAAATTTCAGCAACTGTAAGTCTGTGCTCATTGTGAGCCTTCAAGTACGCAATAACTTCATTCTTACCTTTAGAATTATACTCCTTTGCCATGATACCCTCCCAAAATCTATGCTTTATACAAAGTTTACTTAGATTAACGTTTTTGTCAAGGCAAAACAACAGCAGCCTCTATTATAGAGGCTGCTGCCGCCTTATGTCTACAAAACTTATTAAAAACTAACCTTCATATTTCCAATCAGGCAGAACTTTTTGAAGATTCTCCACATAAGCATCTATATTGGCTCCCATTACAAGATCGCCTATAATATTCCCTTCCTTATCCACAAAAATAGTAGTTGGAACTGCATAGAACCTCTTTGCAAAGCTGCTTAGTGAATCGCTGAGTGTGAGGTTTGTATACTTAACTCCTGTCTGCTTTTCTATATAGTTCGCATTATCCACTCCATCTTTCATACCCTCAGGTACATCCGCCACTATTCCTATCAGATTAGCATTGTCAGGAAGGCTTTCATATATCTTCTGAAGTTCAGGCATCTCATTGATACAAGGACCACAGAAAGTCCCCCATACATTGACCATGGTTATGTCTTTGTCTGCAAATATCTTCTCAGTAACTTCATTTCCTTTGGTATCTGTAGTCTTAAACTCCGGGAATTTCTCCTTATTTTCTGCATCTCCTGAGGCTGTTTTCTCATCGTTCATAGCAGATGAAGTCTTACTATCTGTGCCCACTGATGAGGACGCGCTTTTGACAGATGATGAAGCCATGTTTTTAGTTCCACTTACAGCCTTACTGTCATCCTTAGAAGCAGAACCGCCGGAACCTGTGCCGGCACAGGCTGTAACTGCCAAAGATGCTGCTAATATAAGTCCAAATAATTTTCTTTTCATAAATCCTCCAATATTAATTGCGTTTCAATAAAATTTTTCACAATTGTATTGTACCCAATTTTACATGGTTTGTCTAGAGGTATTTTGTCAATTTTTATTTACAACCTGTCTATTTTCCCATTTCCCATTTACTTTTCCTATTTTATTAAAACTTTACACAACACCTCATCCCTCACACACCTTAAATGCCACCTTCATCCTATCAATCTCACCTCTGCCTATTCCATATTTCTTAGCCAAAACCTGCCAGTTATTTCTAACTATTCCCTTGACCAAGTCTACCTGTCTAACAGCCTCTTTTTTCTCAATACCATAATATTTAGCTGCTTCTATCGCCAACTCAAAATCTATATCTGCATTATCAGAATCTACATTCAAAGACAGATATTCCCCATATATATCCGGATTCACATCATAAAGCGGAGACAATCCCCAACCACCTTCTGACAAGATAAATCCATGATTCCTAAAATGATCATCAGTATTTGATACTGCCATACTAAATACAATTCTTTTCCATAGCTCCTCCAAATCTTTCTGAGGACTCACACCATTTGCCTTTAAAAAAGAAACTATTTCCAGATAACTGCTTCCATCAGTCATATTAGCTCCGTCTTTTTTGCCGAGCATTGTCATTGCAGATGAAAAGTGAATACGCTTGCTTCCTTTTCTATCAAAACGTTTTACCAAAAAGGTTGTGCCTAATTTAGAAAACTCCTCCACCTTAGCTTCCGGCACATTAAGTTCATACAAAACAGCTAAGTCATGCATAACCATTTCCCAAGCACCGGAATTAAAATCATCCTGTTTTGACGGAAATTTTGCAATCCAAAGTGAGCCATCCTGTGCCATTACAGATGCTTTTGGTCTTGCTCCGCCTAAAGATGAACCAGGTGCAAGTAACTGTTTTAACCATTTTTCATTCAAGCTATCACTATCATTTTCAAATGCCATAGATGCCTGTTCCAGTTCTCTTAGTGATGTCCAAGGTGGTGTTGCAAAGTCTTGATCATTTGATAAAAATTCTCCTTCTAAATCTGTTTTAAATCGCAACCCTCCCATTCTGGCTCCATCATATACGCCAAGAAGATAATCACTATCTAATAACTTTTTAGGTTTCTCACCTACATTCTTTGCCCTTATCTCCTCTCTTCGCTTCATAAGACGTTGTCCCCATCTGTCCGGACAAGAGTCTGCAAATACTCCGAATATATTTTTATCATCTGTTACATACTGTCTACCCCTGTAGAAATGCAAGTCAGGATCTAACAACATACTTTGATTTTCAAGCCATTTTTCTTCATATTCAAAGGAATAAAATTCTTTTCCTCTGGTCTGAGAAACATAAATTGTTCCAATCAATTCTTTATCAAATCCCAAAAAATCTGCAAATACATATATTCTCTTCTCTTTTTCCATATATTTACCTTTTTTTATTCACTCTCTTACTCACCGTCAGTCCTAAATCCTGCAGCTTTCTCCCCAATTCATCATCTTTTGCAACCAGCAACAAATCTTTGTCCATATAATTAAGTGCATGTAATACTGCCGCATAGCAACCTATTGCCACAGATGGTGCCCCTTTTTCTATAGACACAAGTGTTGCTCTGCTAATCCCTGCTCTCTCAGCAACCAATTCTGCAGATATCCTTCTACGAAGCCTTGCTAATTTTATCTGCTCTCCCATCTGAGCAAGTATATTTTTTTAGTTTCCGGTAACAATACTATTGACTTTTTAGGCATAAAAATACCTCCTTATGTCTATAATATTAAACATAAATAGGTATTTTGTCAATTTTTATTTACTTTATCTTACCCCCACTCCTCCATCAATAAAAAATCCCTCACATTAAAATGCTTTACCCCATTCCTGCTCATATCAAATTCATCCATAGACAGCACATACTTAGGAAAATTGTCCTTAATACTTTCATAGACACCAAACTCTCTTTTTATAGTGTCTTCTGCTGGCAGAAGATAAGCCACTTGAATATACAACTTATCCCCTGCTTTCTCTGCAATAAAATCTATTTCTTTTTCCCCTGCTTTACCTATGGTTACATTGTAGCCTCTGAAAAGGAGCTCCATGCAGACTATATTTTCAAGGAGCTGATCCATATCTCTTGTATTACTTCCGTACACCGCTTCTCTAAGCCCATGGTCAGCGATATAATACTTTTCATTTATGGTTAATATTTTTTTGCCTACCAAGTCTTCACGGTTAAATCTGTAAAAGAGATAGGCATCTTCGCAGGCTTTTATATAATTTAGCACAGTCTCTGCAGAGACCTTTCTGTTTTCACTTTTAAGATAATTAGATACACTTCTGGCACTAAAGGTATGACCTACATTAGCCATAACAAAGGTTATTATCCTCTCTAACAGTTCGACATCCCTGATATTGTTGCGTTTCACAACATCTTTTAATATTACGGAATTATACACATCACGAAGATACTGCATAGAAGCCTCTCTATCTTTATTTATATTTATAAGAAACGGCATTCCTCCAAAGTCTATATAAGTCTTAAATTCCGCGGAAATATTAAGTCCTTCTTCACTCTGCCTGCGGCTTTCGAGGTATTCTTCAAATGAAAATGGGTAAATGACAAATTCTACATATCTTCCTCCAAGGTAGGTGGCAAGCTCACCTGAAAGAAGCTTTGCATTTGAGCCTGTGATATAGATATCACAGTTATAGTCAACCCTCATTGAGTTGATGCACTTTTCCCAATCAGTCACTTCCTGTATTTCATCCAAAAAAATATAGGCTTTATCCTTTATCTTATCTATCTTTTTGCCAAGATCTTCATACAAAGCTTCGGCAGTACAGAATTTTGCATTTGCAAGAGATTCAAAGTTAAGTGAAATGAACTTCTCTTCTCTAACTCCATTTTTACCAAGTTCGTCTTTAATAAGCTCAAGCATAACAGATTTACCGGCTCTTCTTATACCTGTTAATACTTTAACTACATCTTTATCTATAAACGGGCGAATTCGCTGCATATATCTTTCACGTTTTATCATACCGATTCCTCCATTAAAAATCTTGTATGATAATATTATATGTCAGTTATAACTGATATTCAAGAGAATTTTCTGATTTTTGTCAGTTATAATCTACACTTTTTACTTTTTTTATTTAATTTTTGTCAGCTATAACTGATACTTTTTAGCTTTTTCTTGAAATCCGCCAGTTATAATCGACACTTATCTTATCTTCCACTATTTTATCGTCTATACCTGATAACTTTTCCCTCTCCTCACTCTCGCTACCTATCGTCTATAGGCCTCTCTTACCTCAAATACTCCCTCAAAAACGGTGAAACCTCCTTATCCTTCCCATATAAATTTTTCGGATAGGTAATCATAAGCTCCTTCTTTGCCCTTGTAATAGCCACATAGAACAGCCTTCTCTCTTCCTCGATATCTGACTGCCTTATAGCTTTTTTGTACGGAATTATCCCCTCTACCACTTCAGGGATATAAACCTTTTCAAATTCAAGCCCCTTACAGCCATGCATGGTTGAGATAACTACAGCCTCCCTGTCGGTATTTTTATTTTTCTCAAACTCTTCTTTCTGCTTTTTATTAAAGTCTTCTATGCTTTCCTTCCACTCCTTCAGGGTATTAAAAGGCTTTGCAGCTTCCTCAATTTCTTCTAAAATCTCAAATAGCTCATCTGCATCTATATGTCTTTCATCTGCATAATCTGTTAAAAACTTATCATAACCTATTACCTTACGGATATAGTGGATTGCTCCAAATGGTGAAAGTTCAGCAAGTTTTGCAAGATGAAACTGCAGGGTATTTATTCTTTCAGCCATCCAGTTACGCCCTTTATAAGCTGCTGTCCATTTGATAAAACTTACAAATTCGACCTTATCTTTATTAAGTACAACTGCATCGGAAAGACTTTCTCTTGTAAGATAGCGGTTCGGGCGGTTCATTATATTTAAAAATCTGCTCCTTGCCCTGTCCCCATTTGCTATTTCGAGATAATCCATTATATTTTTGCTATAAAATGATTATAAATACTTGGAGCCATCTCCTTCATAATAAAGGGAATATTATACTCTATAAGCTTTGCTACCACCGGTCTTGCAGCGATATTTGTCCTATATACTATAGCCATTTCAGAAAATGGGATGCCTGCCTCGTGTGACTTTATTATATCCTTTACTATTGCAGTATCTTCTGTTCTTCTGTCAGTAAAACTTTTGATAACAGGCAGATTTCCTCTCACACCCTTTGCCGCTATTATCTTCTTATCAAAGCGTTGTTTATTTTTATGAATTACACTTCCTGCAAAATTTAGAATTGACTCTGTAGAACGGTAATTTTCATTTAATAAAACCTTTTTACAAGCAGGATAGATTTTCTCAAAGCCAAGCATAATCTCAGGCTTTGCCCCTCTAAAACGGTATATGCTCTGGTCATCATCACCTACTATGAAAATGTTATTAAGAGGCTTTGCCATCTTCCTCACAAGTTCAAACTGAAGTTTTGATACATCCTGAAATTCATCTATAAGGATGTACTTAAACTTACTCTGCCAGGCCTCAAGGATATGGGGATAATCATTAAACAGTTTGTCACAAAGCAACATCATATCATCAAAATCAATCAGCCCTCTCTCCTTCATAAAGGCTTCATAGGATTTGAATATATCCCTAAATGCTTCCTCCGGACAGTTAAGAGAGTAATAATTCTCTATGGCTACCCCTTCAGATTTTACCCTGCTTATTTCACCGATTACATTTTTGATAAAATCCTTCTCATCGCCTTCTTCAAGGTCTAAACCTCTGATTTTTTCTTTCAAGAAATTTCTTGTCATTTCCTCAGTAATTATCTGATCTACTCCGTATCCGTAAGAAACTCTGAGTATCATAAAAAATACCGAGTGAAAGGTAGCAAACTGCACTCCCTTAGGCTCTCCCATCAATTTTACAAAGCGTTCCTTCATTTCCATAGCTGCTGCCTTTGTGAAAGTTATAACAAGAATTGTCTGTGGTGCAATCTTCATTTCTTCCAAAAGATAACGCACCCTGCCTGTAATTACTGCCGTTTTTCCTGAGCCCGGACCTGCAAGCACCATCATAGGCCCATCTACATGCCTTACTGCTTCTAACTGTGGTTTACTGTACTCCACATTTCCTCCTACTTATCTAAAAGGGGCTATCCAAAGATAACCCCTTTTTTGTAAAATCTCCAATTACAAGCAAGATAACCTATGTAGCTAATTGCTTGCAGGAATAAATGATATCAAAATTTACTTCTTCGTTTCAGACTTATATTCTACAAATTTAAACTAGAAATTATTTTTTTATCATAAAGTTTCTTTTGATATATGATATCAACCTTCCACTGCCTTACTAAGCTTTTCTATACCTATTCTTACTCTTCTTAAGCTTTCTTCCTTGCCAAGAATTTCCATTATCTCATAGGCACCGCCCGGTGTCATCTGTTTGCCGGAAACAGCGGTTCTTATAGGCCAAAGTCCCTGTCCGTTCTTTATACCCTTATCCTGAATGTAACCCATAAGTACAGCTTCCACACCTGCTCTTGAATAATCATCACTTGCTTCAAGTAATGGAAGCAGATCACGAAGTACCTCTAAGGAGCTTTCGCTGTTAGTTTTCATCTTCTTATGTGTATACATAGCTATATCATAATCAGGCAATTCCTCAAAGAAATCTATATGCTCTTTAAGGTCAGGTAAAACTTCTATTCTGGTCTTTACAAGCTCTGCTATCTTCTTAAGGTCAAGGTCTTTTTTTATAACCTCTTTAAGGTATGGAAGTGCCATCTCATAAAATCTGTCAAAGTCCATGGCATTAAGATATTCACCGTTCATCCAACGCAGCTTAACCATGTCAAATACAGCCGGTGATTTATTTATTCTGGTGTAATCAAACTCTCTTATAAGCCCTTCAAGGTCAAAAATCTCAGTTCCACTTTCTGCGCTCCAGCCTAAAAGAGCTATGAAGTTCACTACCGCCTCAGGTACAAAGCCCTGCTCAATTAAATCTTCGTATGAACTATGCCCACTGCGTTTTGAGAGCTTCTGATGTTCTTCATTTGTAATAAGTGGACAATGAATATATGTAGGTATCTCCCAGCCAAATGCCTCATAAAGCCTGTTGTACTTAGGCGTAGAGGAAAGATACTCATTTCCGCGTACTACATGTGTGATGCCCATCAGGTGGTCATCTACTACATTTGCAAAGTTGTAGGTTGGATATCCGTCTGATTTAATAAGCACCTGATCATCAAGTTCAGAGTTTGGTGCTGTTATTTCTCCGTAAACCTCATCCTTAAAAGTAGTAGTACCCTCTCTTGGAATATTCTGACGTATAACATAAGGCTTGCCCTCTGAAAGATTTTTCTCTATCTCTTCTTTTGGAAGGTGGAGGCAATGCTTGTCATAAACCATTACTTCCTTTCCTTCTATGGTCTGCTTAAGGCTTTCAAGTCTTTCCTTGGTACAAAAGCAGTAATATGCCTCACCCTTTTCTACAAGTTCTTTTGCATATTTCATATATATGCCTGCAGCCTGTCTTTCACTCTGCACATAAGGACCATAGTCTCCGCCAATATCAGGGCCTTCATCATGTTTAAGTCCTGTAGCCTTCATTGTATTGTAAATGATGTCCAGAGCTTCCGGCACAAATCTTTCTCTGTCTGTATCTTCTATTCTAAGCAGAAATGAACCTCCTTCGTGCTTAGCTATAAGAAACTCATAAAGAGCTGTTCTTAAATTTCCTACGTGCATTCTTCCTGTTGGACTTGGTGCGTATCTTGTTCTTACCTGTTTCATTTTCTTATCTCCTGTATATTATATAATAAATCTCTAAATTTATTCTTTTTCATCAATTACCGTATCTATTTCAGCAGCCTCTACCATCTGGTTAAAGGCATCTTCCACCTTTTCAAATTCCTTATCATCTTCAATATCTTCTATGTTAAACTCTTCTTCTCCTACCGGCACAAATCTGTACAGCCAGATATCACTGTCCTCATTGTCTTTGTCTATCAGTGCGATATACTGCTTTCCATCTGTCGGAAATATGGCTAGTGTTTCACACTCAACCCGACTTCCGTCTTCCAGTTCAATAGGGATTACCATATCAGGTAAATTTTCTTCCTTCTCTAAACCCATAACTACCTCCGTTTCATTTAATGCCATAATAGTATATCACAAATCCATAATTTGAAAATAAGGAAAGTTAAGTTTTTTTATAATGCTTCTATCTGCTCTTTAGTAAGTCCTGTTGCCTTTACTATAATCTCTACATCAACCTTGCTATCCTTAAAATTCTTAGCTATGCGGAATGTTGCAAGTTCTTCTCCTTCGTTTCTGCCTTCAAGTTTCCCTTCCATTTTTCCTTCAAGCCTTCCTTCGAGTCTTCCTTTTTCAACTCCACGATTTTCAATCTTATCTAAAAACTCACACATATCCACCTTTCTCCCTTCTTTTTTGATATTTACAATCTCATCCTTTATTTCTCCAAATCTTTTATCTCCTATCACTGCATCTAATAAATCTAAAACCACTTCCGGATGCTTAATTTCTCTGTTCTCAGGTTCATAACTGTCAGGATTTCCTATAATTCCTGCAATCAGATTAAAGTCACCTTTATACTTTTCTATATCTTCATCTGACAGCCTTACCATATCAATAAGCTTAAATTTATGGTCAGAAACTATATCTATAAGTTCATCAGGACAAGCAAGCCTGTCTTTAAGTGTTATAGGAACCTTCCATTCGCTTTTACCCCAGTAAATTACTATCGTAAATACAGGGTAAATATGCTCATTTCCTATCTGGCTTTTATAAGTTGCTCCGTCATAAGAAATCACTCTTAATATCATATCTTTATCCGGATTTGTTTGGTTTTCAATACCAATAAAGGAGAATATAACTCCCTTTTTCTCCCATAATTTGGCAACATCTCTGATTTGCTCGCGGTGATTACTTTCATCATCCTTAAACTGTGTAACAGGGCTTACATCCGATAATTCCTTGCTTTTTACAACCTCTTCTCCGTCAAATACAGCTCCGTTTACAACATCAGCGAATACATCATTAAAACTTAATAAAGCTTTTTCAGTTATATCTTTTTCTCTCATTGTACCTCTTTTCTTAACAATAAACAATAAGCTGCCCAAATTTAAACATACAAAAGCAAACCATATTAACATCCATAGGTCTTCATATTTTTTTAGTGAAATCTGATTTCTGAAATGAAATCTAAGAAATAGTCAATTAAAAATAGAAACAAACAACTGTATAATAGCACAATTTTTCTTTTTATTTTCAACAAAAAGAGGAAAAAAAGACCTAAGCCTTTCTCCCCTTACAATAAAAGATATCTCTTTTACCTGTCTTTATTTTTCCTTACTTCATCAAACATATCAATATCATCTCTTGTAACCTTTATGTTTGATGTTTTGGTTTCTTCTCCCGGTTTGGTTATAGACACTTCGACTATAGTTCCTTCTGGAAGTCCGGGAATAATTACTCTTTTTACAAATTCTGCTGCCTTTGGATGGTTAGCTTCAAGCTTTGATTTGTATTTTAAAAAAGTGAACGGATTCATTATTGCTCCTTAGTTTCAGTTATTTCAGCTGCCCTGCCATAAGTCTTGGCAAGTTTCAGCATTCTTTTTGCAAGCTTTGATGAGAAATCCTTTTTTCCCATTCTCCACTCCCAGTTACCTCCAAGAGTTGAAGGTGTATTAATTCTCGCTTCACTTCCAAGGCAGAGGAAATCCTGCATAGGTATAACAGTAAGGTTGCCAACGCTCATATAAGCATTTCTAAGAAGCTCCCATACCACTTCCTTCTCATCCTCAGTCTGGATATCCAGATACTCATTTGCAAATTTCTTTACCTTTTTATCTAAGCTACGATACCAGCCAAGGGTAGTATCGTTATCATGCGTACCTGTATATACAACAGAATTAGCTACATGGTTATGTGGAAGATATGTAGTTTCTGCTCCGCCATAGAAGGCAAAGTGAATAACCTTCATTCCCGGATATCCTGTACGTTTAACAAGCTTTATTACAGAAGGGGTAAGGTAGCCAAGATCCTCAGCTATCACATCCACATCTCCCAGCACTTCTTTCATCCTTGCAAAGAGAGCAAACCCTGCTCCCTTCTTCCATTTACCTACAACAGCATCTTTCTGCCATAAGGTATTGAATAATAAGTATCAAAGCCTCTGAAATGGTCTATTCTTACAGTATCATAAAGTTCAAAAGCTCTTGCCAGACGCTTCATCCACCACTCGTATTTTGTTTTCTTATGGTAATCCCAGTCATAAAGAGGATTACCCCAGAGCTGACCTGTAGATGAAAATGCATCCGGTGGGCAACCTGCAACTGCTATAGGAGTAAAATTCTCATCAAACTGGAAAAGTTCAGGATTTGCCCAGGCATCAGCCGAATCAAAGGCCACATAGATAGGCACATCACCAATTATCTTAATTCCCTTGTCATTGGCATATTTTTTAAGTTTCTTCCACTGTACATCAAACATCCACTGAATAAATACGTAGAATTCTATCTCATCAGCCAGTTTCTCTTTGTACTTTTTAAGTGTATTTTCTTTCCTAAGTCTCAGCCCTTCTTCCCATTCACTCCATGAAATTCCATTCAATGAGTCCTTAATTGCCATAAAAAGTGAATAATTTTCTATCCAAAGACTATTTGCTTTCTTAAACTCTTCAAGAGTCTCAGCACTTTCAAGTTTAAATTTACCTGCTTTCATAAGCTTTTTTGCATTGTCAAAAGCTATTCTCAGCGCTTTAAATCTTGAATTATATATTTTCTCATAGTCAATCTTCTTTGTATTCTTACCAAAGTTAAACTTTTTAAGCTCTGCCTCTTTTATAAGACCAAGCTTCATAAGCTCTTCAAGGTCTACAAAGTATGGATTACCTGCATAGGTAGAAAATGACTGGTAAGGGCTGTCTCCATAACTGGTCGGTCCAAGAGGAAGTATCTGCCAATATCCCTGCCCTGCCTCTGCAAGCTTATCCACAAACTCATATGCCTCTTTTGAAAAACAGCCTATTCCGTATTCCGAAGGCAATGAACTAACCGGTAAAAGTACTCCACAGCTTCTCATAAATTGTCCTCTCTCCGATATTTAGTATATCATTTATAATACAAGTGCCAAAATTTGAATACTGTTTTGAATATAAAGTCAAAGCAGTTTTTCAAACTTTTGGCACCTGCTCATGCACTTATCGGATTCTATTTAAGTTTCCAGATATCTTTATTATACTCTTCTATAGTTCTGTCTGAAGAGAAGAAACCGGCATTTGCCATATTGGTGACTACCATTCTCTTCCACTTTTCTCTGTCTGCATAATCCCTAAGAATCTCATCTTTCTTTGCAATATAATCTTCAAGGTCAAGAAGAGCCATAAACCAGTCCTTATTGATAATATCATTGTAAAGTCTCTCAAGATTCTCTTTATTGCCAACCTGTAAAGCCTTGTCACTTACAATAAAGTCTACAGCATCTTTAACCACCTTTGACTTATTGTAAATATCACGTGATACATAGTCAGCCTTTTTATAGTGTTCAATTACCTCGTCAGATTTTGCACCAAAGATGTAGATATTCTCATCACCTACAAAGTCATGGATTTCCACATTGGCACCGTCATCTGTTCCAAGTGTAATTGCACCGTTTAACATAAACTTCATGTTTGAAGTACCACTTGCCTCTTTGGAAGCAAGAGAAATCTGCTCTGATATATCGCAGGCTGGAATTATCTTCTCTGCATAACTTACATTGTAGTTTGTAACCATAAGCACCTTGAGGTATGGACTTACCTCAGGATCCTTGTTGATTATTTCCTGAAGTACAAGTATAAGGTGGATAATATCTTTAGCTATTACATACGCCGGAGCTGCCTTTGCGCCGAAGATACAGGTAACAGGAGTCTCAGGCTTCTTTCCCGCCTTAATCTCAAGATACTTATGAATGATGTAAAGTGCATTCATCTGCTGACGCTTATACTCATGGAGACGCTTAACCTGTACATCAAATACAGAGTTAGGATCAAGCTCTACACCTTCCATTTTCTTAACATAATCTACAAGAGCCTGCTTATTAGCCTTCTTAACTTCATCTAATTTATCAAGGAAAGCCTGATCATTCTTATGTTCAAGAAGCTTTTTAAGCTCTGTAGCATCCTTTCTGTATCCTGTTCCGATTGTCTCATCAAAAAGCTTTGCAAGTCCATGGTTACAGGAAAGTAACCATCTTCTAAAGGTAATACCATTTGTTTTGTTGTTAAAACGTTCAGGATAAAGCTTATAGAAATGATTAAGCTCACTATCCTTAAGGATATCAGTATGTATAGCTGCAACACCATTGGTTGAAAAACCGTAATGGATATCTATATGAGCCATATGCACTCTGTTCTCATCATCTATAATCTGAATAGCAGGATCAGTATTATTCTTTCTTATTCTGTTATTAAGCTCTTTAATAATAGGCACAAGCACAGGAACTACCTTCTCAAGATAGTTCATTGGCCATTTTTCAAGAGCTTCTGCAAGGATGGTATGATTGGTATAAGCACAGGTCTTACTTACTACCTCTATAGCATCATCCATAGTAAAGTACTCTTCCTGAGTAAGAATTCTGATAAGTTCAGGTATAACCATAGTAGGATGGGTATCATTAATCTGAACTACTGCATATTTATTAAGCTCATGTAAATCATGACCTGCATCCTTCATATCCTTAATTATAAGTCTTGCAGCATTACTTACCATAAAGTACTGCTGATAGATACGAAGAAGATGTCCTGCCTCATCTGAATCGTCAGGGTAGAGGAAAAGTGTTAAATTTTTCTCAATATTATTCTTGTCAAAATCAATTCCATTTCCTACAAGGCTCTCATCCACAGAGTTTACATCAAAAAGATGAAGCTTACCTATTCCGTTGTCATAACCGACTACATCTATATCATACATAGTTGATCTTACTGTTCTGTCACCAAACTTTACATCAAAGCTAAGATCAGTCTTTGTAAGCCAGGACTTATCGGTAATCCATTCATTTCTGACTGCATTCTGGAGATGATTATTGAATGTCTGTTTAAATAATCCAAAATGATATAAAAGACCGACACCACAACCATTAAGCCCAAGACTTGCTATAGAATCAAGGAAGCAGGCAGCAAGTCTTCCCAGACCACCATTTCCAAGTGATGGCTCAGGCTCAAGGCTCTCCAACATTGCTATACTCTTTCCTGATTCATTTAATACTTTTTCTATTTCGTCATATACACCAAGATTTATAAGATTATTGCTAAGTAGTTTACCAATAAGAAATTCCGCAGAAATGTAGTAGAGCTTTCTCTCTCCTGTAATCTGCTGTTTATCAGCTATAAGCTCTTTTGTAAATACCAGCAATGTATGGAAAAGCTCTGCCTCCGTACACTGTCTTACAGGTCTTCCATAAAGCTTTGCCGATAAACTTTCAAACCTCTCTCTTATCTCCATTAAACTATTGCTCCTTTCTTCATCCTATCTTTACATTCATACATTCTCTTATCAGCTTCAACTTCAGCCTTTTCCAAAGTTTCAAACTCTTCTTTGTCATAAACAGCATGACCATAGGCGATATGAAGCGGAATAAGTGAGTCAACAGTCCTGTTATACTCTCTTTCAAGTTCTTTAACTTTAAAATCCCTCTCTCATAGACGTATTCTGTTCCGTCTCCGACTATAAAGACTATGAACTCATTTCCATCTACCCTGAAAGTATAACCAACATTTCCAAAAGCTTGATTTATAATCTCAGCACATTTTATGATGTGGCGGTCACCATAAGCATGGCCGTAATTATCATTAATTTTTCTCATGTCATTTACATCAAACTCACATATAAGCACTTCTTTTACTGCATCTTCGTCTAATTTCTCCTGTATTTCCTTTTCTTTCAATTCAAAAGCAGCCCTGTTAGCAAGTCCTGTAAGAACGTCAGTATAGGCAATTTCAGAAACTTTGTTGGTAAGTTCAATGCTTTTAATTCCTTCAAACAGCTTATACATCGAATCTGCTACCAGTATCAGTACACCTATCAATATGCCCAGTCTCATAACAGAACCATTGTCCCTGTCATTGTAGCTGAAATAATAACTCGTAAGATCCCAGACTACACTCAAAATCAGCACTCCAAGTGAAAGCACTATAGTTAGCGGATTGTTCTTTATCTTATTTTTTTTGCAGTAAGATGTATTATTTATAGCAGCAATTACTGCCAGTATAACATTTACTGCAAAGCAAATATGTATTATATACATTGTTTCATGCGAATCCTTAATACCTGCCAGACTAAGTACGGTAACAATAACAGCCTCTGCCACTGTAATTGCAAAGGATATTTTTAGCATACTATCTTTACTGTATTCCAGATCCCGATATACATAACTTATAAAAAAATATGGCATAAAAAAATTAGAAGCAAATGATTTATTTCATTTAACTGGAATGAATATCCAAACATAAATTGTGGTAACAGGGTTTCACTCATAGCCCAGATACCTATACAAACCGCTAACATTCCTAAAACTCTGTTTCTTTCATTATGCCCACTATGCGTTCTGGAAATCAGCGACATTATAATGAGCATAAAACCTATCAGGGCAGTCACAAGACTGAACTGGAAGTTAAAGAAATTCTGATCCAGTATTTTCCCAAAATAATCCCAGGTTCTTCCCAGATATATATTATTTATACGGCTCCCACTATCATTATAAATTGGAAAAATTTTCAACAGAATTTCTTCACCTGCATACTCCCTTTTTATATGAATCCTATGGAAACTTGTTCCATTTCCCCTTGACAGCACACGGTGAGTCTCCGGCATAAAACTATATACTATCTCATTACCGATAATAACCTGGAAGTCTACATTCTTACTCCTGAAGTTAAGAACTGTATCATTTACCAGATAAGCCGGTATAGTATGGTAAACGTCTATTTCAAGTTCACCTTTTTCATTTATTACTGCCTTTTTTCCTATATCCTCCAGAGAAATATCTTTACCAGCATCAGTGTGCCAGGCTTCCGAAAAATCCTCAAGGCTTCTTGCATCCCTTATTTTATAAACAGAATTATCCATCTTCATAAAAACTATAAAGCCTACGAAAATAACTAAAACAGTCATTAGTATGAAATCAAAAAACTCACTTTTCTCATGTTTTTTCACTTTCATCCTCCAATTTTTTTACATTTCCTCCATCTACAATATACCTTAAAATTCTACATTTATCAAGTTTTTTTGATAATAACTGTATTTATTGGCTGGTTTTCACAAAAACTTATACCTGGTTTGCAAACTTTTTTTGCATTTTTAATCTTCCCCGGCCTGATTTTATTTATTAACAGTCTCCACTTCATACTTGTCTGATATCACCTGTCCGCTAATTCCTTCACTTACCAAAAGCCTGTTATCCACTGTCATAAGGATAATATCAAAGTCTGCTCCATTTTTTCTCCAGTATTCTATCGCCTTTTTCTCACCCATAATAAAAAGACTGGTAGAAAGTGCATCTGCAAGAGTAGCATTTTTACTTACTATGCTTACAGACTTAAGGTTACTGTCACTTGGTTTGCCTGTTTTTGGATTTAATATATGATGATATATTTTACCGTTTTCTTCAAAATACCTCTCATAGCCTCCAGATGTGATTACAGCACTGTTCCCAATCCTTATGGCTGCCATATAGTTCTCAGGTTCATCAGGATCTCTTATTGCCACATTCCAAAGAGAACCATCCGGCTTTTTGTTAAGCCCAAATACATTCCCTCCAAGATTTATAATGGCAGATTCTACTCCTTCATCTGTTAAAATTTTAACAAGTTCGTCTGTAATATAACCCTTTCCTATGCCGCCAAAGTCTATCTTCATTCCCTTATTTCTAAATGAAATCTTCCCTGTATTTTCATCAAAAATAATCTTGTCCGAGCCTACATTTTTTAGATTTTCTTTTATTTCCTTATCTGAAGGCACTTTATAATTCTTACTAGGAAAGCCCCATAGTTCCATAAGCGGATATATGGTTATATCAAAAAGCCCTCCCGTCTGTTTATTAAGTTCTAAAGATTTTTTTACAAGAGAAATACTTGTTTCTGAAAGTACTGCCTTACCTGTGTCATTTAATCTGCTTACTTCACTGGTTTCTTTTCCTGTACTAAGAAGTTCATCCAACTCAAGTATCCTGTTTTCAAGCTTTTTTAATACTTCATCTCTCCTTTTGCCATAGACTTTAAGTGTAATTGCTGTATCTAAGGCAAAGATTTCACTTTCAGAAGATTCTTCTCTCTCACTGTCATAGTCACTGCTTATCTTTTCATTGCTGATTTTTCCACTGCTTATTTCTATCTTGTTGTCTGATGTTATTTTACTGCTCTTTGCAGCTCCAGATTTTCCACAAGATATAGAAGATATGATTACTAAATTAAATAACGATAAATAAATAATTTTTTTAATGCTTTACTCATTTTTAATCTAAGCTCCATTTTCAAATTTAATCATTTATACACAACAACATAAAAAAATCCTATTGCAAGCAGGCTTACATAGGATTTTTATACTTTTATACTTGTTCCCCCATTATTCACGCCATAGGTCACAGACCTCTTATTCCGCATATTACACTAGGATAAACAGTTTTCGGACTGTGACTATGGGGTGATATTACCAAACATCTTCTAAAACACATAATTTCAAACCTTCGGCTTGATTATGTGTTTCCGAAAGATGTTTCGTGAATAATTTGTGTTATATTATTATTTTACCACATATCAGCTAAATCATAAATAAGTTTTTCAGTTTTTTCCCATCCAAGGCAAGGGTCGGTGATAGATTTACCGTACACATGCTCATTTTCTTTCTGATTACCATCTTCTATATAACTCTCTATCATCAGACCTTTTACTATCTTCCTTATATCATCAGATACATTTCTGCTGTGAAGTACATCCTTGCTTATACGAATCTGCTCAAGGAACTGCTTACCTGAGTTAGAATGATTCGTATCTACTATAATAGCAGGATTTAAAAGATTTCTTTCAGCGTAAAGTCTAATCACTTCCTGTAAATCCTCATAATGGTAGTTTGGAATATTTCTTCCATATTTATCTACTGCTCCACGAAGGATTACATGAACAAGAGGATTGCCTGTAGACTCTACCTCCCAGCCTCTATAGAGGAAGGTATGGGCACTCTGGGCTGCAACTACAGAATTCATCATTACTGTAAGGTCACCACCGGTTGGATTCTTCATACCGACCGCTCCTTCTATACCGGAAGCAGTAAGCCTGTGTCCTTGGTTTTCTACTGACCTTGCACCTATGGCTACATAATTAAGCACATCTGAAAGATATCTGTGATTTTCAGGGTAGAGCATCTCATCTGCACAGGTAAATCCGGTTTCTTTGATGGCTCTGATATGGAGATTTCTGATTGCAATTACACCCTTAAGCATATCTTCACCCTTCTCCGGATCAGGCTGATGAAGCATTCCCTTATAACCTGTTCCTACAGTTCTTGGCTTGTTGGTGTATATTCTCGGCACAATGAATATTTTGTCTCTTACCTTTTCCTGAACTTTGGCAAGCCTTGAAATATAGTCAATTACAGGATCTTCATGGTCTGCAGAACAAGGTCCTATTACAAGGAGCATTCTGCTATCAGCTCCTGTAATTATGTCACTTACCGCCTTATCACGCTTTTTTACTATCTCTCCCATTTCTTCTGTAATAGGATATTCTGCTTTAAGTTCCTTTGGCACCGGTAATTTCCTTTTAAAATTCATATTCATCTCCATATCTTTTTCCTGCCTTTATTCTTAAAGATTAAGGTGCCAAAAAAATAATTAAGCCTTTTCTATTGACACCTGTCTCTTAAACCAGTTTCTGTTTGAATTCAATAAAGGCAATTGTACTATAACTAAAATGAATTGTACACCTCTTTTTTATTCCAAACAAAAAGTTATGCTATGAAAGTTTGTTATATATCTTATTACCGACAAACTGGACAGCCTGAACAAATATAATGAGAATTAAACTTGTAACCACCAGATAAGCCGTATCTCTGGACTGATAACCGTAGCGGATAGCAACATCACCTAAACCTCCCGCACCAAGGGCTCCACCCATAGCTGAATAGCCTATCACGGAAATAAGAGTTAAAATTATACCGGAAATTATTCCCGGGACAGCCTCCTTTATAACTACCTTTCTTATTATCTGCATATTGGTTGCTCCCATACTTCTTGCAGCCTCTATAACTCCCTTGTCCACGCTGCGCATAGCTGTTTCTATTACTCTTGCAACAAAAGGAACAGTTCCTATTGTAAGCGGAACTATGGCCGCTGTTGTACCTATAGCCTTACCTGCTATAAATCTTGTCACCGGTATCAGAATAACCATAAGTATGATGAAAGGAAAACTCCTGAATATATTTACAATAAAATCCAAAATGCTATAAACTGCCTTATTGGGACTCAGTCCGTCACTTGATGTAAGAGTGAGTACTATAGCAGGAATAAGCCTAAAACTACAGCAAAAAATGTAGAAAAAAGGCTCATATACAAAGTTTCCACGCAGGCATTTAACACTACTTCATTCATCAGATTACCTCCCATTTCACACCCTGTTCCTTAAGAAAAGCAAAGACCTTGTCTTTCTCCTCTTCCTTAATCTGAACAGTGAGACTGCCAAGTACCGTTCCTCTAAAATCATCTAGTCTTGCCCAGATAATAGAGGCTTCTACTCCAAGTTCCTTTGCCATCATGGCAATTACCGGCTTATCTGCTGTTTCATTATCAAAGAAAATATGCATATTTATACCGCCATCAGGCAGCATATCCAAATTTTCTCCAAGAAAATTTTTAACATTTTTATCAGGCTTTATGAAAATATCCTCAGGCTTTCCTTCTGCCACCATCTTCCCGTCTTTAAGGAATGCGACTCTCTCGCAAATCTGTTTCACTACATCCATCTGATGGGTAACTACTATAATTGTTATACCCATTTCTTTATTTATCTTCTTAAGGAGATCAAGAATTTCCCTTGTTGTCATAGGATCAAGTGCAGAAGTTGCTTCATCACAGAGCAGTACCTTAGGATTTAATATAAGTGCTCTGGCTATAGCTACCCTCTGCTTCTGTCCTCCTGAAAGCTCGGACGGCCTCCTGTTTATTTTATCCGATAGTCCGACCAGTTCAAGCATCTTGGTTACTCTTTCACGGACTTCAGGGAGATTTTTCTTTTTTCCCCTCAAATACAAGTGGAAGAGCTACATTCTGATACACATTTTTACGCGAAAGCAGGTTGAAATTCTGAAATATCATTCCTACTTCTTTTCTAAGGCTGTTGATTTCAGCGGTATTTAGTGTTTCCACCTTTCTGCCCAGAAGTTCCACACTTCCCGCACTAAATCCTTCCAGTCCGTTCAGACAGCGAAGCAGGGTTGACTTACCCGCACCACTGTGTCCTATTATTCCATATACGCTTCCATCCTCAATCTGAAGACTTACATCGCTTAGAACCTTAACATTTCCATAGCTTTTTTCAAGATGACTTACCGTAATCATGTTATCTCCATTTCTAATTATCATTATACAGCAAAGATAGGTTATGCCTCTCATCAGGAAACATAACCTGTAAATATACTTATTTTACAATTATAAGACAAGAAAGCAAGTGTTTTGTTATTAAAATGCAGGTATTACTGAGCCTTCATATTTCTCCTCTATGAATTTCTTCACTTCATCAGAGGTAAAAGCCTTCTTCAGAGCCTGAATTTTCTCAGAATTCTCATTTCCCTTCTTAACTACAAGGTCATTAAAATACTGTTTGATTGAAGCTGAATCTGTACTTTCAAGTATGAGTGAGTCTTTCTTAGGGTTAAATCCTGCTCCAAGAGCATAGTTTCCGTTTATAACTGCTGCATCTACATCACTTAAAGTAACAGGAAGGCTGGCTGCCTCTATTTCAGAAAACTTAAAGTTATGAGGATTCTCCTCAATACTTGTGAGATTATAAAGGTCTTCTGTTTCTTTAAGCTTTATAAGTCCATTGTCTGCAAGAAGGGCAAGTGCTCTTGACTCATTTGAACCGTCATTAGGAATGGCAATAGTTGCTCCGTCTTTAAGTTCTTTAATGTCTTTAAGAGTCTTTGAGTAAAGTCCCATTGGCTCAAGATGAATTTCTGCAACCGCTACAAGGTCAAGTTTTCTTTCCTTATTTTCATTTTCCATATATCTTGTAGTCTGGTAGTAATTGGCATCCAGCTCGCCTTCCTGAACGGCTGTATTTGGCTGTACATAGTCATTAAATTCTACCACCTTAACCTTGTATCCTTCTTTCTCAAGAGCAGGTACTACAGCTGCCTTAACTATTTCCTGATGAGGAACAGGGGTTACTCCGATTGATATTTCCTTATCACCACTCTTAGCTCCGCCTGCCGCTCCACAGCCTGCAAGTGATACCGCTAGTATTCCTGATAATACTAAAGCTCCTAATTTTTTTAATTCCATTCTTTTTCATATTTTTCTCCTCTTCTTTTTTTATTTTTGTTTTTGTTTGCTTTCTATGTGCCATATTGTATACTATATTTTTTTCGATATTACAAATACATTAAACCGATACTTTGTTATAAAATATTCTTATATCCTTTTTATTTCCATATACAGCTTTACATTTATCGTGTATAATATTACATAATTAACTGTATAATTGTATACAATTTTGCAAAGGAGGTAGTCATGGCTTATAAACTGAGTATTACACCTGAAATAGAGAGGCTTACAGAGGTCTGTTTAAATAATTCTAAGATAAATGCCGACCTTTATAAAGAACTTGATATAAAACGGGGACTTCGTGACATTAATGGTGCGGGGGTCAGAGCAGGACTTACCAAAATTTCAACCATCAATTCTTTTAAAATGATTGATGGAGTAAAAACTCCCTGTGAAGGCGAACTTTACTATCGCGGTATAGATATACACGAACTTACAGATGGTTTTATAAATGAAAAACGCTTTGGTTTTGAAGAAATGACATACCTGCTGCTCTTTGGAAAGCTTCCGACAGACGGGGAACTTGCAGGCTTTATTAAGGAACTTGCTAATCAACGCGCCCTTCCACGTAACTTTGTAAGGGATGTAATTATGAAGGCACCAAGCAAGGATATGATGAATACTCTGGCAAGAAGTGTACTTACTCTTTATTCCTATGATTCGCTTGCAGATGACATTTCCCTCCCTAATGTAATGCGCCAATGCCTTAATCTGATAGCAGTCTTTCCTATGCTTTCAGTATACGGCTATCATGCCCATAATCACTATAATAATGGAAAGCCTTTACATTCATCAGCCTAACAAATCTCTTTCCACAGCCGAAAATATATTAAGACTTCTTCGTCCTGATAAAAAATATACTGAAATAGAAGCTACCGTCCTTGATCTTGCTCTTGTACTTCATATGGAGCATGGTGGCGGTAACAACTCCACTTTTACTACACATGTAGTAACATCTTCCGGTACAGACACTTACTCAGCCGTAGCTGCTGCCCTGGGCTCTCTTAAGGGACCTAAGCATGGTGGCGCAAATATTAAGGTTATGGGAATGTTTGAAGATCTTAAGAATACTGTAGGTGACCTTACAGACGAAGACGAGGTCGGAGCCTATCTTAGAAAGCTGCTCCACAAAGAGGCTTTTGATAAGAAGGGTCTTATTTACGGTATGGGACATGCCGTATATTCAATCTCCGATCCAAGAGCAAATATTTTCAAAGGTTACGTAGAAAGACTCGCAAAGTCTAAGGGAAATGATGCAGATTACGCACTATACAGTATGGTAGAAAGACTTGCTCCAAAGATCATTGCTGAAGAAAGACATATATACAAGGGAGTAAGTGCCAATATCGACTTCTATAGTGGTCTTGTATACCATATGTTAGGGCTTCCTCCTGAACTCTACACTCCTATCTTTGCCTGTGCAAGAATAACAGGCTGGAGTGCTCACAGGCTTGAAGAACTTATAAATACCGATAAGATAATAAGACCTGCTTATGTAAGCGTACAGGATAATGAGCCTTATATATTTATGAAGGACAGATAAGCTGCAAAAAGGGCTTTCCTCATACCCTATTGTATGGGAAAGCCCTTTTTATACTATTAATCAGGCTTAGCTAAGTTCTACCTTAACAGCCTCATAAGGCTTAAATTCATTGTAAAGGTCATGAATGTTATGTCCGGTGTATTCGCTTAAAAGCCTTTCATTCATTGAATAATAACGCACGAATTTCTTATCTGAAATAGCACTCCAATGTTCTATATTCCAGGTCATATAGCCATCAGGATCAGTTTTATTCTCTTTAAGAAATACATCCACCTGTCTGCCGGCAATCATTATGTCGATAAGTCCTTTTTCATCAAGTTCTACTGTGTTTTTGTTTACAGTATCATAAACCTTTAATAACTCCATTTTTCTTCTCCTTGTAAAATATTAGCTTTCTAAAATGATATCCAACAAGTTTTTTTCTTTAAGATATCATAGGAATATCTAACATGATACGCCGATTTATAGGTAAAGTCAATTATTAACTTTTATAATCAATTCTTGGTTTATTCTAAAAAACTACAGTGTGCCCAAATTATTCACGAAGCATCTTGTGAATTATCTGGCTCTATATTTTAACCCTCATTATCACATCACCTTTTCTTACTTTGCCGGGTTCTCTGCAGCTTATCTCTTTAAATTCATTCGGATTGCAGATAAAAATCGGTGTTACTATATCATATCCTAATCGCTGAATCTTATTAAGGCTTGCTGTAAGCAATACATTACCTGCCTTCACTCTGGCATTTTCACGCACTTTAGAGTCAAAACACATTCCCCCAAGATTAACAGTATTTATACCCACATGTACAAGCACCTCCAGGCCTTCCTTAGTTGTAATGCCAATTGCATGAAGAGTCGGAAATAACGATGTAATAATTCCTGAAACAGGTGCACACACTTCATTGTCCTGTGGAATTACGGCAACTCCTTTTCCCAGAGCTCCTGTAGTAAAATCCTTATCCGGCACAGCTTCAACATTTATTATTTCCCCATCAAATGGCGCCAATACCTCGATTTCTTTCTTCTTAAACAACATATTCCCCTCCCCATATACAGAAAATAAAAAGTTGCATTTCTTGTTAAATAATTATACCAAATTTTTAACATAGAAATGCAACTATAAAATCATGTTTTTAAAAAAATATTTTTTTATTATTTTTTTCATATCGTGAAGTTGTATACACGAATTCTTATTATTTTTAAATAGAATGAGCTTACATTAGTTTATTAACTTCATCTGCCACAAACTGTACCTTAGGTCCGATAACTACCTGTACAGAAGTCTTACTTGGTCTTATTATACCTGCAACGCCGGCAGATTTAATCTTCTTCTCATCAACTGCAGTATAGTCCTTAACTTCGATTCTAAGTCTTGTGATACAATTGTCAACAGAAGTAACATTTTCTTTTCCGCCAAGACCTTCAAGAATTACCTTAGCTACTTCTGTAAAGTCGCCATTGGAAAGTACTGCCTTCATCTCCTCTGCATTGTCAGCCTCATCTTCCCTGCCTGGAGTTTTAAGATTAAATTTTACTATAGCAAATCTAAATACTGCATAGAATACTACTGCAGCGGCGATACCAAGAGGAATAATGAGCCAGGTTTTCTGTGCAAGCGGAAGCTGTGAGCTGAACACAAGGTCGGTAAGTCCTGCTGAGAACGAAAAACCGGCTCTGAATCCAAGTGCTACTGTTATAGTTGTAAATACACCATAAAGTATAGCGTACACTAAGTAAAGAGCAGGAGCAAGGAACATAAATGCAAATTCAAAAGGCTCAGTAACACCACAGATAAATGCACAAATAGCTGCTGCACCTAAAAGTGACATTGCAAATTTCTTCTTTTCCGGCTTAGCTGAACGAATCATAGCAAAAGCTGCTGCCGGAAGACCAAACATCATACAAGGGAAGAAGCCCGACATATACATACCTGTAACACCAAGTTCTCCGGTATTTCCCCAGAAATTTGGCAGATCATTAATACCTGCTGCATCAAACCAGAACACTGAATTCAGTGCATGATGAAGTCCAAAAGGAATGAGCAGACGGTTAAAGAAAGCATATATACCTGCTCCCACTGCACCAAGGCTTACCACTGATTTACCAAATCCTACAAGTCCACCGTATATTACAGGCCAGATAAAGAAAAGTATACCTGATACTACTACCGATACCAGTGCCGTAACTATAGCTACTGAGCGCTTACCGGAGAAAAATGCAAGTGCATCAGGAAGCTTTGTATTCTTAAACCTGTTGTAGCAGATTGAACCTATGATACCTGCTAAAATACCTATGAACTGATTACCTATCTTGCCAAAAGCAGGATTTACATTTTCTACCTGTGTTATGGTTGCAATTGTGCCAGGATTAAGCAGTGTAGTAATCATAAGCCAGGATACCAGACCTGCAAGTCCTGAAGTACCATCCTTATCATCAGCCATTCCAACTGCAACGCCTATTGCAAAAAGCCATGACATATTGTCAATAAGAGCACCACCGGCTTTGATTAAAAAGAAACCTAAGATTTCAAGAGTTCCTGTTATATCACCACCCTGCATGGCATGTGGTGAAAGTGCATATCCAATTCCCATAAGGATACCTGCAACCGGAAGGCAGGCAACCGGAAGCATCAAAGAACGACCCAGCTTTTGTAAATACTTCATCATAATTTTTGTTCCCCTTTCTTTAGCAAATCTAAAAGATTTGTATCCATAGTTTAAAAATTTTCTTTTAAGAAGGTTTCGATTGCTGTTACTGCCTCAGCTTCATCTTCACCCTCAGCAGAAACCACAATACTGTCTCCCTGTTTTACACCAAGTGCCATAACTGCCATCAGCCTTTTTAAATCAGCTTCTTTTCCACTTGCCTCACTAAGGATTTTGATATTACTCTTAAATGAAGCAGACTGTTTCACCAAAAGCCCTGCCGGTCTTGCATGAAGCCCTGCCTCAGCCTTAACAGTATAAGTTATCTTCTTCATATTCTCCTCCTTCCCCTATATATTTCTTACAGCTTTTCTAAGTGAAAGTACCTTTGAAGGAGATACCGAAAGCTCATCTATCCCCATCTCCACAAAGTTCCTTGTAAGTCTTGTATCTCCTGCTAACTCACCACAGATACCTACCCATATGCCATTTTTGTGAGCATTTTCACAAGTCATCCTTATAAGCTCGAGGATTGCCCTGTGATGAGGATTGTAAAATCCCTCAAGCTTTTCATTCTGTCTGTCTACTGCAAGTGTATATTGGGTAAGGTCATTAGTTCCTATACTGAAAAAATCTACTTCCTTTGCAAGTTCATCACTGATAAGTGCAGCTGCCGGAGTTTCTATCATAATACCGATTTCAGGATTTCCAAATTCTGTTCTTCCTAAGGTCAGTTCAGACTTAACCTCTTCTACAATCTCTTTTATTCTCCTTACTTCCTCTACAGAAATTATCATAGGAAACATAATTCCAAGATTGCCAGATACTGAAGCCCTGTAAAGTGCTCTAAGCTGAGTTTTAAATAATTCCTTTTTATTCAGGCATATCCTGATTGCCCTGTAACCTAAGGCCGGATTTTCCTCCTCAGCAAGCCCCAGATAATTTACCTTTTTGTCTGCTCCTATATCAAGAGTTCTTATAATTACTTTTTTTCCTGCCATCTTCTCAACAGCTTCCTTATAACTTAAAAACTGCTCTTCCTCAGTAGGAGCTTCATTTCTACCAAGATATAAGAACTCACTTCTAAAAAGGCCTATACCTCCTGCATCATTATCAAGGACACTATACACATCTTTTTCGCTTCCTATATTTGCAAAAATATTTATTTTTCTACCGTCTTTGGTTATATTTTCTAAGCCTTTAAGTTCTTCAAGTTCTGATTTTTCATTATTTAATTCTGCTTCAAGCTTCTCTATATGTTCTATAATGTCACTGTCCGGCTCTATGTAAAATTTCCCATTTATGGCATCTACAGCAGCAAATTTCCCATCAAATTCCACCAGATCATCCTTGGAAAAACCGGTATTCACCAGTGCCGGTATATTCATACTACGTGCAAGTATTGCTGTGTGTGAATTTGAAGAACCTTTTCCGGTTACGAAAGCCAGCACTTTGGATTTATCTAAGTTTATAGTCTCTCCGGGAGTAAGATCATCCGCAAGAATAATAACCGGTTTGCTGCTTTGCAGATAATTATCTGTCTTGCCGGTAAGCTTTCTTATAACTCTTTTGGAAATATCAAGTACATCTACTGACCTTGCCCTCATATAATCATCATCCATACTTTCAAAGGTCTTAGAAAAGAGCTGTCCTGTAGCAAAAACCGCATATTCAGCAGTTACCTTTTCATTTTTTATAAGATTTTCTATATTTTCTATATAATCCAAATCCTCAAGCATCATTTTATGAATATCAAAAATCAGGGCATTTTCTTCACCAACCTTGTCTATAGCCGCTTCATACAGATCCTCAAGTTCATTTTTTGCAAGTATAAGCGCTTTTTCAAGCCTTGTTAATTCTTTGTCAATATCTTCTATAAGTACTTTTTCGGGTTCTCTTTCTTCCTGATTAAAGACCGCTATACTCCCTTTTGTAGCTCCCAATGATACGCTATTTCCGGTAAATTCTCTCATATCATCCTCCCAGCTAGACCTGTACCTTCATTATCACATCACCTTTTTCCACATTCCCGGGATTTATGCAGGTAATCTTTTTAAACTGATCAGGATTACAGATTATAACAGGTGTTTCAAGACTGTATCCTTTTTCTTTGAGCTTATCAAAATCTACAACCAGCAACAAATCTCCAGGTTTTACATGTTTTCCGTCTTTTACCTTTACCTCAAAGCCCTCTCCTTTAAGATTTACTGTATCCATTCCTATATGTATGAGTAAATCTATTCCTTCTTTAGTCGTAATTCCAACTGCATGGCCGGTTATGAAAACTGTAGTAATTTTACCTTCTACAGGAGAATATATTTCATTTTCTTCCGGAATTATTGCCATTCCCTTTCCAACCATTTCCTCACTGAAAGTGACATCAGGAACCTCCTTAATACTTATCAGCTTTCCCTTTACAGGTGATACAATTTCTACTTCCTTTTTCTTAAAAAACATGAGTTTTTCCTCCTATGTTCATTCAAACAAATCTTTAATTCTTTTTAATCTGAATTGTAAAATAAAGCTTTTTCTTCTTCTGTAAAAATCTCGTTTTATATCCAGTCTTTACATAATTATCTATTTCTTCTGTTAATTTCCATTCCTCGGGATAATTTTTCTTTCACAAAATTATACAGCTTCTCATCAGCATTTTTCTTTAAGCGGCTGTGCCATAACCAGACGATAACTTAAAAAGCTTTATACCGGCTATAAGGCTATCCTTTTCCACACTTTCTTCTTTTAATCCATCAATTTTTTTTGAAATAATATTCAAAATATCGCCCATCATTTTTGTAATAATCCAGGTATCACGTACCTTAATATCAAATTCTGCATTTACAAAATGAATGGCAAGGGCTGCTGCTTCATCTTTAGGCAGCTGATAACCCAGTCTCTTATAAATTAACTCAACTGACTGTTTACCGATTTGATACTCCAAAGGAAAAAATCTCCTTATTTCATTTTCCATTGGTATCTGAAAAGGCTGCCCTTCCTCTTTTCTTCTGATTGCAAAGCTTATGTGGTCAGTAAGCGTTAAATATATATTGGGATGAAGCTCTGTATCAAGCTTTTCTTTTGCATAGGATATTATCTCATTTGACACCTGTAAGTATTCGAGTGGAATACCTGCTAACAAATCCTTAAACTGTCTGAGAGCAGTCTCATCTTCAAGAGTAAATATCTTATCTATACCAGCCTCCGATAAAATATCTCCCTTCTTTTTACCAAATCCTATTCCCTTACCCATAGCCACAACTTCTTTACCATCAGCATCCCTTGAACTTACAACATTATTATTAATAATCCCCTCTATAATCACATCATTTCTCCTTGTCTGGAAAGGACAGAAAAATTTTTATTCACAGTAAATTTAATTCAAAAATAAAGCTGCTGCTAATCAAAAACCAAACCCTACAGATAATATTTTTTTATCTGTAAAATTTGAGTTTTTGCCCTTTCAGTAACAATCCGTCAATATTAATGTCATAAGTATACTACGGATTTATTATCTTGTCAATATTTGATATTTTTTTAGTTTGTTTTTACTATGTTTTTTTCGTAGTTTTTCAACATTTTAACACAATATAATCTATTTATGCTTATATCCTGTATACATAGCCAGAACAAAACAGACTGCTGCCGCTATTGCCCAAAATTTATGCTGCTTCATAATATATTCCTCCTTTGCAATGGATTAATGATACTAGTTTCATTATATCCGGCTTTATATCTTTATGCAACTACAATATTCCCACTCTTTCCATAAATTTTCTTAAAAGTCCTGCATTTCCATTATACTGATAACCATCTATTCCACACTCGTAGGCTCCCTTTACATTTACTGCCAGGTCGTCTATAAAAAAACATTCCTCTGGCTTAAGTCTGTATGTATTAAGGAGATATTCAAAAAATTCTTTGTCAGGCTTTACCTGTCTGATATCGGCAGATACAACTTTTGCTTCAAGCAGCTTAAAGGCTTCTATTTTATCTTCATATTTATGAAATGACTCTGCTGCGTTTGAGCACAAGAAAAGCCTATAACCTTTATTTTTCAATTCCTTCATCAGTTCATATATTTCCTTACTTTCAGTCTTATAATTATACCATCCATATATCACCTCTTTTGCAATGGAATGGTATTTTTCATCTAAGCCTTTTATGGTTTCATCATAAATTCCTTCTTCTGTAAGCTCGCCTTTATCAGACCTTGCCCAAGCCACGGTATATAGGATTTTATATTTTTAGAAAAATTAATAAGCTTTAACATCTTTTTGTATACATAGACAGAATATAATCCGGCGAGAAATCCATAATGACGTTGCCCATATCAAATAAAAATATTTTTTTGTACATAAATACTCTCCTCTGTTTTTTTATTCCACAGGTAAATTTATTTACTGCTTTGTGTTTTTATAGTTTATCACACATTTTTAAAAGCTTAAAAAGCATAAGTTTTTAAATGAAAAATCTCCCTCTGTTCTACATATGTAGTTCAGAGGGCTGACTTATAAAATGGTGATAAAGTTTTTCTATTACAAATTCAGTTTCTTTTTCATAATTACTATGCTAATAACTGACATTATCGCTATTCCGACTACTTCAAATCCTATTCCCCAGCAAGCCATCACATTAATAATATCTCCCGGACTTTCTATATTATCAACTATACCTGAATTGGCAGAAGATATCATTGCTATTGCTCCAAATATCTGCAATGCGGTTGTGATAACCCAATAAGAAATGATTGAGCCAAGTACAGGATGTGCCTTCCAGTTCTGCCCTATCGAGATACAAAGGAACACAAGTCCAAAAGCAGCAAATACAGAACACACAGCACCAAGTATAAAAAGAAAATATGTTAGTCCTGTTACATTATACCGAGTTGCAACCATAAACAAATCACTTAATGAAGCCTTACCTACTGCCAGTACCTCATTTACTATTCTGATAAACGGATATCCAAGGCTTACTACCGCAGTAATGATTGAGCCTGCACTTGAAGATATAAGCATAGCAAAGTAAATAGCTGATTTTTTCACAGGAAGGGTGTGAGTGAGATAACCCTCAACCGAATACACCTTTCTGTAAAATCTGACTGCAAATACCAATACAAGAATAATATTAACTGCAAAAATTGATATAATATATATTCCGGCAAATATACCGAAAATTTTCTCAAATATAGTTCCTGTGAACACTCCCGAATTGTACACCTGTTCAAATACAACCGAAAAGCAGATGCATGCCTAAAACAATCACATTTATAAGTAGTAGCAGCTTTCCTATATTTCTAAATTCATTCTTTATTAATTTGCCAAACATGAGAACACCTCCTAAATAATCCGTCTATGGATTTTTCCTTCCTTCTCTCTTATATTTTCTGCGCTGTCATTAAGCACAATATTTCCATCTTTTATAAATACTACATCATCAAGTATCTTCTCTATTTCAGAAATAAGATGTGTTGCTATGATTACTGTCGCACCAGGATTTATATTGTTAAGTATTGTTTTTAATATATAGTCTCTTGCTGCCGGATCTACTCCCGCAATTGGCTCATCCAGCACATACACCTTTGCTGCCCTGCTCATAACAAGGATTAACTGAGCCTTTTCCCTGTTTCCTTTTGAAAGGAACTTAAACTTCATATCCGGATCTATATTTAAGCTTGCAAGCATCTCGAAAGCCTTATTTTTATTAAAGTCTGCATAAAAATCCGCAAAAAGCTTAGTACATTCGGTAAAACTCATCTCATCTCCAAGATAGTCCTTGTCAGGAAGGTAAGAAACTATGGATTTAGTTTCTATCCCCGGAGAATTGCCTGCTATTCTAAGCTCTCCTGAAGTTGGAGTTAATAATCCGTTAAGAAGTTTAATCAGTGTAGTTTTACCACTTCCATTTGGTCCTAACACTCCAACTATCCTGCCTTCTTCGAGATTTAAATCAATGGCATTTAATGCTGGCTTCCTGCCATATCTTTTTGTAAGTGCCTTACATTCTATTATGTTTCCCATTTCTATTTCCTTTCTTTACATTTAATCCTTATATTCAGCTATTAAACTTTGTATTTCTTCTATGCTGTATCCCAAATCTTTCATATAGGTCATACATCTGGATATTTCTTTCTCTGCCATAATCTTTTTCGTGCCTTTAATTTTCTCTATATTACTTGTGACAGTTCTGCCTGTACTTCTCATTGTTATCAAAAGCTCCTCTCTTTCAAGTTCACTAAGTGCTTTCTGCATAGTGTTTGCATTTACTTCTGCTTCTGCCGCCAGTTCCCTTACTGAAGGTATTCTGTCTCCTGCCTTATACACTTCTGTAACTATCCTCCGTCTTATCTCATCCATCAGTTGTGGATAGATAGGCAGACCTTCATCTAATGCCCACGCCATAGTTTCCTCCTGTTCTTTATATATTATATTGTTTTCCTGTATCGTTGTACTAACTACTTAATACAATATCATACTAATACATCTTTGTCAACAGGTTTCTGAATTTTTTTATTATATGATACTCTAAAAAAACAAACAACTCCGAATTATATATGTTTTCATAAATTTTAACATTATATAATCCGGAGCGGTATTTCTAATTATAATCTTATTTTTTTATTTATACTTATAGAATCCTTCTCCCGCATTGATACCTGTCTTGCCTTCATCTATATACTTCTTAAGTATGGTGCCAATCTTAGCCGGAATTGAATCCGGATCAGAAGTTGCCAGCGGATCCATCATATTTATATTATAAGCTGTTGTAAGCCCTACTATATCAAGTATCTGGAAAGGCCCAAGAGGGGAGCCTGTGCCAAGTCTCCAGGTAAGGTCTATGGTGGCAGGGTCTGCTACTCCTTTAGCAAGAAGCATTTCACCAGCTTTAAGGAAAGGGACAAGCATAGAGTTCAGTATATATCCAGGCTGTTCTTTCTGAAGCTTAAGAGGAACCATAGCTATCTCTTCTGCAAAGCTTACAACTGCATCATAAGCTGCCTTATCTGTGCCATCATGTCCCATAATCTCGGCAGTATTGCTTCTCCAGATATTGTTTGCAAAGTGGATTGCAAGATATTTCTCTGGTTTTGTAAAACAATGTCTGAACTGACTTGGTATCATAGTTGAAGAGTTTGTTGCAACTATGGTTTTATCCTCAAGTACCGCATTTAGCTTTGTATAAAACTCAATCTTAGCTTCAGGATTTTCTGCCATTGATTCAATAACCAAATCACAATCCTGCAAAGCCTTAGCTAAATCAGTTTCATATTTTAGGTTTTTATAAGCTTCTTCTACATTTTGCTTAAGTTTATCTATACCACCGACAGTTGTATTTGCAATATCGGGTATGAGACCTCTGGGTACCAAAGCTCCCTTTACCCCTGTCTTCTCTTTAGCTGCTTCAAGTTCTGTAAGATAAATTTTGTAAAGTCTGTCTACCTTAGGCTTTGTTCTTTCAATTGATTCAGCACTCCTAAGCCAAAGCGTTACATTAAATCCTCTGTATGCCGTCTGAAAAGCAATCTGGCTTCCAAGCACACCACCACCTGCAACTACTACATTTTTAAATCCCATGTTTAACTTCTCCTTTCATTTTTGTTAAGCACTTCACAAATACAAAATGTAACTTCAGTTAAATATTACTCTTAAATTATTTTATTGTCAATTATGTTTTTCAGCAATCTTTTTCATATTTTACCATCTGTTATATTAAATTATCTGAAACTATAAAAAGGCCACAACGATTTTTTTATCTATATAACTAAAAAAAGAAGTATCAGCATTCACCTTTACTTCTCATATCTTTATAAACTAATTTGTCTCTATTTAACTTCGTATATCCATCCCTCAGGAGCAGGAAGTCTGCCCATCTGTATGCCCGTAAGAGTATCATAAAGTTTCTTTATTACAGGCCCCATTTCATTTTCACCATACTTGAAAGCAATTTCCCTGCCATGGTCAACAACTCTTGCAACAGGACTTATAACTGCAGCAGTACCGCAGAGTCCGCATTCCACAAAATCATTTAATTCACTTAAATATACTTCTCTTTCTTCTACCTTCATACCAAGCATATTCTCTGCTACATAGATTAAAGAACGCCTTGTAATAGAAGGAAGGATGGTATCAGACTTAGGAGTAACCACAGTACCATTTTTAGTTACAAAGAGAAAATTGGCTCCTCCTGTTTCTTCAACCTTGGTTCTGGTTGCAGCATCAAGGTACATATTCTCTGCATAGCCTTCATTGTGGGCTACAACTATTGGATGAAGGCTCATCGCATAATTTAGTCCTGCTTTTATATCACCTGTACCTCTTGGTGCAGCTCTGTCGAAATCACTTACTTTTATGGATATCCCCTTAGTGCCTCCTTTAAAGTAAGGACCTACAGGTGTAGCAAATATTCTGAACTGGTATTCGTCAGCAGGCTTAACTCCTATAACAGGACTAATTCCAAAAGCATAAGGTCTTATATAAAGTGTAGCTCCATAGCCAAAAGGAGGCACATATGCTTCATTTGCTTTAACCACCTTAAGCACAGCATCTACAAATCTGTCCTTAGAAAATACCGGAATTTCCATCCTCTTACATGAAGCTTCCATCCTCTCTCCATTAAGGTCAGGTCTGAAAGTGACTATTCTTCCATCTTCAGTGGTATAAGCCTTAAGACCTTCAAAGCAGGTCTGTGCATACTGCAAGACTCCTGCACATTCACTCATAACTATCTGATCGTCTTCGGTAAGACAGCCTTCATCCCATGAACCATTTTTATAATTTGCTACATATCTTTTATCTGTTTTCATATAACCAAAGCCGATATCTGCCCAGTCTAACTTTGCCTTTTCCATATTTACCCTCCAAATATTTTACTTTAAATAAGTCTAACACCCGGCTTTTTAGCTGTCAATCAATCTTATATCTTATTCTAGCCACTATAACTTAAGGTTATACTGACTCTATAAAAATCCAAGCTGACCTGCCAAAGCCTTTGGCACATAAGCCTTAATTCTTATTCCACCTCCTTCATATTCCTCTGCTAAAAGCTGTCCTTTTTTCCTGATTATAGCTATTTTAGAACTATCCGCATAAGATAACAACGCATCAATAAACACCTTTCCTTCTCTTAAAATTTCAGTAATTTTAGTAAGCAATTCATCAATGCCCTGACCTGTCTTTGCAGAACCTTTAATCACTGCATCTGCTTTAAGATCTTTGATTATTTTTTCTTCTTCTATCTTATCCTGCTTATTTAAAAATGTAATTATGGGTTTGCCTGTAACTTTAAGCTCTTCAAGCGTCCTGTACACAACCTTCATCTGCTCATCTGCCTCAGGATTTGATGCATCTGCAATATGAAGTATTAAATCTGCATATTTTGCTTCTTCCAGGGTACTCTTAAATGCATCTACAAGATTGTGAGGAAGCTTGCTTATAAAAGCCTACAGTATCGGTAAACAGCACCTCCTCCCCATCAGGTATCTTAAGGCTTCTTGTAGTCGGATCAAGGGTTGCAAAAAGCTTGTCCTCAGCTAAAATACGTGCATCTGTGATTTTATTAAGGAAGGTTGATTTGCCGGCATTTGTATAGCCTACTATTGCTATAACCGGTATACCATCTGACATCCTGCTTTTTCTCAGAGTATCCCTTACGTTCTCCATCTTCTCTATTTCGCTTCGTAGCTGACTTACTCTTTCTCTTATTGCTCTCCTGTCTGTTTCAAGCTTTGATTCTCCAGGTCCTCTGGTTCCTATACCACCACCAAGTCTTGAAAGATTCTTACCAAGACCTGTAAGCCTTGAGGAACGGTATTTTAACTGGGCTAACTCTACCTGAAGCTTACCTTCACTAGTCTTAGCGTGTGCAGCAAATATATCAAGAATAACCAGTGTCCTGTCTAACACCTTAATGTCCAGTTCATCTTTAAGGTTTGACAGCTGGGCAGGTGAAAGCTCATCATCACAAACTATTCCATCTGCCTGGAGTTCCTCTGCCAGTTCCTTTATCTCTTTTACCTTGCCTTTACCAACATAGGTTGCTTTATTAATACTTTCTAAATTCTGTACTATCTTTCCTACTGTTTCACCTCCTGCTGTGTCAAGAAGTTCGTTAAGCTCAGCAAGACTCTCTTCCATTCTGTCCTTGCCTGTTTCTACACCGACTAAAATGAATTTTTCTTTTTGTTCTGATGTCTGTATCATAGTTTCTCCCTACTTCGTCTTCCTGGTTGAAAGAAAAACAATTTCCCTTGCCATCTTTCCATCCTCCGGGTACAGCTTTCCATATTCCACTGCTGCCTCATAAGCTTTATTATAGTCTGTCAGTTTCTCATTTAATATTACCTTCTTATACATAAGCTGTTTCATAGCTGATATATCCTCTGATGCAAGTCCTTTTGTCACATAATTTAATGCCTCTTCATATTTTTCTTCCTGCATAAGGCACTCAGCCATACCATCATACCATCCGGAAATGGATACACTTTTTACATCTTGTGCATATTTTTCAAAAAACTCCTTTGCACCTGCAAAATCACCCTCAGTTATCGCTATTTTTGCAAGATAATAAGAACTCTCGGCTATCCCTTTGGTATAGGCTGTATTTAAGTTTTCTTTTGCCTTGTCTGCATTTCCTCTCAGATACTCTAAAATACCTGCGTTGTATCTGCTTATATCATCTGTTATTTTGATTCCTGCTGCCTTATTCAGCACATCATCAGCCTTCTCCTTCTCTCCATTAGCAGAAAGAATTTCATATTTACCAAAATATGCATTAAAATTGTCAGGCTCTTTCTCTATAGCCTTGTCATAATTTTCTACAGCCTTTACTGCCTCTCCCATAGCAAAATAAGTCTCAGCAAGTCTTCCATACAGGCTTACATCAGGTTTTGCTACTTTAAGCATCTCTTCATATATATCTGTTGCATTCTTATAATCACCAAGCTTTACTTCTGTAAGCGCAATATATTTTTTAATATCATCGTTCAGAGATGGTGCTTCTTTAATAGCAGATGCACTTGCAAACTGCATAAGAGCCTCAGAATATTTTCCAAGCTTTAGATATGCAATCCCTTTTCCTCTGAAAAGTGATTTATTATTCTCCCTGACTATCTGATTATCCTTAGGAGAATAACCCTTATCAAAGGAATTAATAGCTGCTTCGTAGCTCTCAAGTCCTATATTTGCAAAGCCGGCTGCTATATAATATTCTGCTCTTTCCGAATTTTTCTTGATGGCTTCCTCATAAGAATTAAGCGCCTCATCATACTGTCCCTTCTCCATAAATGAGTTACCTGATTTATAATATGAATTTGCAGAAGTTCCACTGCAGGCTGTTAAAAATACAGCCAGACAAACAGATAACATTCTGCCAGGTCTTTTTTTAATCATTATAAGCTACCTCCCGGATATATTCATTTTCAATAGTATTGTAAATTAGCACTATTGTCAATCTTGTTTGCCATTTCATTATGTTAAGATTACCCCTATTTCTTAATAAAGATAATAAAAAAATTAAAAATATGCAATTTTATCACTTGCAGCTGTTGCTCTTGCAGGCTACGGAGGCAACAAAGATGCTGCTAATAGCACAGTAAGAAGCTTGGACAAAGCTCAGTTACAATGTTAAATTTTATAATGAAAGAGGAAATAATCCACAGGTGAAACTGTAAGAATAATTTTTTTGAGAAAAAAATGTACCATAAAAATAGGAGTACATAACCAAACAGTCACTGCACTCCTATCCTAAACTGATTGCAAAAATTGCAAGATTTGTTTCTAATCAATCCAGATAGCTGAAAGATATCCGAATGTCCAACAGTTACCAGGTGTAATCTTATGGTCTTAAGTTCTTAACAGAGTATGAAGCTTTATCTTTCTTACTTCTAAAAAATTAATTCTTCTTAAGTCTCCCTAACTGTTCCTCAACCTGCTTCATCATTTCTGTATACTTAGCAAGTTTCTCCTTCTCCTCATTTATCTTAGCTTCAGGAGCTTTGGATACAAACTTTTCATTATTTAACATACCATTTGAACGTGCTATCTCGCCTTCAAGCCTTTTATGTTCTTTAAGAAGACGTTCTATTTCCTTATCTATATCCACAAGGTCACTAAATGGCATATAGATAACAGCCTGTGAAATTACCGCTGATACAGCATTTTCATCTATTCCTGCCTTATCAGCCTGTACCGCTACTTCTCCTGCGTAAGAAAGACTTGCAAAGAATTTCTCACCCTCTGTAAATACCTTTCTTACTTCTTCTTTATCGGCAACCACTATAACCTTTGCCTTCCTTGAAGGTGGTACGTTCATATTGGTGCGGACTGCTCTTATGCTCTTTACAGCCTCTTTAATAAGAGCCACTTCTGCCTCTTCCTTTGCAAAATCCCACTCCGCCTTAAATTCAGGCCAGGCAGAAATCATTATGCTCTCTTCCATAGCCGCCTTAACTGCATCGTTTGGCTCATTTTCACGGAGTGCCTGATATATTTCTTCTGTAACAAACGGCATAAATGGATGCAAGAGTTTAAGCATATTAATTAAAACAGTTTTAAGTGTAAATAAAGCTGACGCCTTTGTCTCATCAGTATCGCTGTAAAGACGAGGCTTAACCATCTCTATATACCAGTCGCAGAACTCTTCCCAAATAAAGTCATATACCTTCTGAACGGCTATACCAAGCTCAAAAGCATCCATATTTTCTGTCATTTCTGCTGAAAGCTTGTTAGCCCTGCTAAGTATCCATTTATCTGCAGGAGTAAGTGCTGAAAGCTCAATGTTTGCAGGAACTTCGGCTGCATCAAGGTTCATCATTATAAATCTTGAAGCATTCCATACCTTGTTTGCAAAGTTTCTGCTCGCCTCTACTCTTTCATTGTAGAAACGCATATCATTTCCCGGTGCATTACCTGTAATAAGTGTAAATCTGAGTGCATCTGCACCGTATTTGTCTATGATTTCAAGCGGATCTATACCATTTCCGAGCGACTTGCTCATCTTACGACCAAGTGAATCTCTTACAAGTCCATGGAACATAACTGTATTAAATGGTGCTTTTCCTGTATGTTCAAATGCTGAAAAATACCATTCTGATTACCCAGAAGAAGATGATATCATAGCCAGTTACAAGCACATCTGTAGGGTAAAAATACTTGTACTCAGGTGTTTCATTAGGCCAGCCAAGGGTTGAAAATGGCCAAAGTGCCGAAGAAAACCAGGTGTCAAGGGTATCTTCGTCCTGTCTTAAATGAGCCTTGCCGCACTTAGGGCAAACTTTCGGCTCTTCTTTTGCAACTATAACTTCACCGCAATCCCCACAGTACCAGGCAGGTATCCTATGTCCCCACCAGAGCTGTCTTGAGATACACCAGTCTCTTATATTGTCTGTCCAGTTAAAGTAGGTCTTATCCATTCTCTCAGGAATGAGTTTCAGCTCACCTTTTCTTACAGCTTCACTTGCAGGCTTAATCATTTCATCCATTTTTACGAACCACTGCTCTTTAATAAGTGGTTCAACTACACTGTGACAACGATAGCAGGTACCTACATTGTGGCTGTGATCTTCAATTTTTCCAAGAAGTCCAAGTCTGTCTAACTCTTCAACAATTTTCTTTCTTGCCTCATATCTGTCAAGTCCTGCATACTTTCCACCATTTTCATTGATAGTAGCATCATCATTCATAATGTTGATTTCAGGCAGGTTATGGCGTTTACCTACTTCAAAGTCATTAGGGTCGTGTGCAGGAGTAATCTTAACTACACCTGTACCAAATTCCATATCTACATAGCTGTCCTCTATAACAGGGATTTCACGCTCCGCTATAGGAAGCCACACTGTTTTTCCTTTAAGATAGGTATATCTTTCATCCTCAGGATTTACCGCTACCGCCGTATCTCCAAGCATTGTTTCAGGACGAGTGGTGGCAAATTCAAGGAAGTTGGTTTCACTTGGCTTACCGTCTTCCATTATAGGATATTTGATATGCCAGAAATGTCCGGCTTTTTCTTCATGCTCAACTTCTGCATCTGAAATAGAGGTATTACATACAGGACACCAGTTTACAAGTCTTGAGCCTTTATAAATAAGTTTTTTATCATAAAGTTTTACAAATACTTCCTTAACCGCCTCGGAACAGCCCTCATCCATAGTAAAACGCTCTCTCTCCCAGTCGCAGGATGAACCAAGCTTTTTAAGCTGAGATATAATTCTTCCACCGTATTCTTCTTTCCATTCCCAGGCACGCTTTAAGAAACCTTCTCTGCCCAGTTCTTCCTTTGATGTGCCTTCTTCTTTAAGTTTTTCTACTATTTTAGCCTCGGTAGCTATGGAAGCATGATCAGTTCCTGCCTGCCATAATGCCTCAAAGCCCTGCATTCTCTTAAAGCGGATAAGAATATCCTGCATGGTATTATCTAAGGCATGTCCCATGTGAAGCTGTCCGGTAATATTAGGTGGCGGCATAACTATGGTAAACGGCTTCTTATCAGGGTTTACTTCTGCATGGAAGTAGCCTTTCTCAGTCCAGTTATGATAGATTTTATCCTCAATTTGCTTTGGATCGTAGGTCTTTTCAAGTTCTTTTTTCATGAATTCCTCCTTTTGGTTTTATAAAATGATGTGGGTGTCAAAAGTATTTGACACCCATTGATACAGGATTGCTACAGCTTCGCTTCTCGCAATCCTTGCAAAAATATTCGTAATCCGCTCATTTTTTTTACAAAAAATGGCTACTTACTCATATTTTTTGCGTGTCAAAAGATAATAAATTCTTTTGCAAGCAAGCTTGCACAGTATTTTTATACTTTTGACACTTGTATCATAAAATATATAGTGTGCGCAGGCACACTTTGCGCGCGAGCGATGTCTAAAGGCAAACTTCACTATCGCGAGTCCAGCATCCCTCGGAGAGTTTTAAATTTAACAGGGAATTTCGAAGAAATTTCCTGTTAAATTTAAAAGCTCCCACCCCAAGCCTTAGCTAAGGGCGAGAGCATATCCCGCTGTACCACCTTATTTTATGATAAAATTTTAACATTACGTTTAAACTCATCACCTTTATTTCCATAACGGGGAAGCCGTCATCTCCTAATCTGCATAATGCACTTTCTCAGAGATGCTGTTTGAAAGCTACCTTCACCCTTTCTTCTTAAGACCTCGCACCCTCCGGTCTCTCTCTGATAAGAATACAGGGCTACTCCTCTTTCGCACTACATTTACCAACATAATAGCGAATGAAGGGGGATTTGTCAACTACTTACCATTTATAATCAATTACATTACTGTAGCAACTTTTATCCATTTTTCTTTTCAGCTCCTTTGGTAACATCTTCAATGAGCTTTGACAAATCTACCGCATTTTTAGAGGTAATTACAGGTTTTCCTGTTTCCTGCTCAATTTCTTTTCTCGCATTTCCTGCTATACTGCCACCTCTTTTTGCTACTACCTTGTTTCCTCAAGTCCCATCGGGTTCATAGTTTTGGTAATTTCTGTTGTTGTAGCCTCTGCAAGCATATTAAGGACAATTTCAAGAGTAGTCATATTATCTCTTAGATTTTCTTTTTTAAGACCTTTTAACTGCTTATATCCTTTGGTTGTCATTCCTGACCATGCCTTAGTAATTTCATCAGTCAATATAGCATATTCAACCCCTTTTTTAATACCATGATTATCCCATACATCTGTCAGTTCTTTTCTAACCTGAATAGATTGCAATCTTTGATTAATCCATTCTTTTGAATAACCTTTCTTTAAGTAGGTTTCTAATGCCCTGTCTATAGTCTGTTCCGGATCAAGAGTCTCATCAATCCTTTCTTTTCCAACTTCTGCCAGCCACATCTTAAATGGTTCTGCTTTAGGTGAAGGTATTGACTGGATAATGCGGAAAATATCTTTCATATTTCCTGCCAATACCTTTCTTTTTTTACCATCTGATGACTTCATTCCTACCTGGGGACAATTTGTCCCTATGTAGGAAGCTAATTGCTCATCACGTTTTCTCATTTTTTTAAGGTAATCTGTAGGATTCTCACTATCTGTAAGCACTCCTACCACATCAACTACCGAAAAATACCACTCTTCCTTCTCATCATCCCAAGCAGAGCGTATCTTCTTGTTTTCATACAACTTAATTTCGTTCATTTCGCTACCCCCTATGTAAGCTTTATTTTCTTGTCAAAAATATTATACACCTATAAGCTTTAAAAGGCAAACACATCTTCGGAACTAATGTTCTTTGTTTTGTCTGATAAGGAATAGCTTTATTTTTCTAAATATTCTCCGTATACCTACAATCAGGATAGGAAGTACATCCTAAAAAGCTACCAAATTTACCGTTTCTAAGTTTCAAACTTCCTCCACATCTTGGGCATATTTTAGGGGCAGTGGTTCCATTCTTTAGTTCAGCTCCAAGTCTCTCAAACACAAGCTGATTCATTCTGCAGTCATTTAAGGCTCTGTGTGCTCCATTTATTGATATTTTATAGTACATAGCAAGGTCGGTGAGCTTATGATGTCCAAGCTGTGGTAAACACTTCCTCGCAAGCGGAAGGGTATCTATATAATCATTTCCGAGAAACATTCTAAAAAATGCTTCACAGTCCCTGTGTATGAATTTCATATCAAAGTCATGTATATTGTGACCGACTAAAATATCATCTTCTACAAAGTCTAAGAAATTTCCTAAGACTTTCTCAAATACAGGTTTGTCAGCCACCATTTCATCAGTTATTCCATTTACTCTTGTCGCCCCATAAGGGATACTCCTCATAGGATTTACAAGGCTTGAAAATTCACCCACAGCCTGTCCGTTTCTTACCTTTATTGCAGATATTTCTATTACTTTATCTGTTTGCGGTGAAACCCCTGTAGTTTCCAAATCAAACACCGTGTAGTCACTCACATATTTATCCAGTTTATCACCTGTTCTAAGTCCTAACATTTTTACCTCCAAACTATTTAAACACTTCTTAACCTACTGTAATTGTAGCTTTTTTTCGTATCATAGAACATCAAAAGAATTTTTATACTTTTGACACTTGTATCTTAAAATATTATTATTTAAAATGCAATATATTTGTAGTATTAATGAAAATCAGGCTAATTTGCTTTAAACCCCAATTTATTCACGCCATAGGTCACAAACCTCTTATTTCACATAGTAAAGTAGGATAAAATGTTTTCGGTCTGTGACTATGGGGTGATATTACAAACATCTTGTAAAATATCCTAATTTCAAGCCTGCGGCTTGATTACGATATTTTACAAGATGTTTCGTGAATAATTGAGGTTAAACAATAATTTTTCTAACTCATTCTTGACATTTTTTTACTTGATTAGTATAGACTAACTCTATATTAAATCAGGGAGGTTAAAAGTGTTAATAAACAGTGCATTATTAAAAATAGTCTCAAATTTAAAAAAGCATATAATATTCATCAGCTTACTAAGCTGCTTTATGGGAGCTGTCACTATCTTTCAGGCTTTTTATTTATCTCGGACGATAAATGCGGTTTTCGAGCAGCAGGATAAGATTCTGCCTTATTTTATCTGCTTTTTACTGGCAGTACTTTTACACATTTTACTGCGTTATCCTATGAATATTTTAAGTGTAAAATCCGAAGCTGCAATAAAGTCCGGTATCAGAAATAAACTGTTTGATAAGATATACAGGCTTGGCTTAACCAGACTTACCGAAGAAAGAAGCGGCAAACTCTGCACCCTGCTTTTAGACCGTACAGAGGCACTTGCACCCTATTATTCCACCTATCTTCCAAATCTGACGACTGTGTTTTTTGTGTCAATGGGTTGCATCATATATATAGGAAGTATCAGCCCCAATGTAGCCGTTGTCGCATTTATAGGTATACTTGGAATGCTCATTACTCCTTCATTTACCTACAAATACCTATGGGGAACGGGGGTAGAAGTATGGGATGAATATGATAAATTCAGTTCCGACTTTCTTGACAATATACAGGGAATGAAAACTCTTAAAAACCTGAAAGCCGGTAAAATAAGAAGAATGGAAATGTTAAGGATTTCAAAGGAAATCCATACAAAGACTATGGGACACATGAAAATTACCACCATAGAAAATTTTCTGTTTGAACTTTTTGCAAATACAGGTTCCCTGCTTTCTGTAGTTTACGCGGTGTACTTAGCGGCGACAGGACAAATAGCCGGTACAAATGTGGTGCTTATATTATTTATGATAAGAAACTGCTTTGTCCCTGTATATGCACTTATGAATGCCTGGCATCTGGGTTATAACGGCGTTACCGCTTCCTGCGAAATTGAAAATATACTTAAAGAAGAAAATCCTGTGTGGAAAGAAGATTTTAAGACAGAAAATACCGATACCCTTTCAGCAAAACAGCTCTCCTTTAGCTATAATGGCAAGGATATAATCTTAAAAAATATTGATTTGGAGCTTAAACCGGGTAAAACTTATGCTTTTGCAGGTAAGTCCGGTGAGGGCAAATCAACTTTGGTTTCACTGCTTGCAGGACTTTATCCTTATACTTTAGGTGAAATTCAGTTTAAAAGCCTTCCGCTTACCTTAGATACAATTTCCAAATGGCGTGAAAATATAAGTGCCGTATGGCAAAGCCCTTATGTGTTTAACGGTACTCTTAAAGAAAATCTGCTTTTTGCAAAACCTGATGCGACCGAAGCTGAAATTAACAAAGCAATTAAGGATGCAAATTTAGGCGATATATTAGAAAAAATGCCAAGCGGTATAGATACGGAACTTGGTGAAAACGGAAGTATATTATCGGGGCGGAGAAAAAAACAAAGACTGGCTGTGGCGAGATGTTTCCTTAAAAATACTGAAATACTTATTTTCGATGAGGCTACTTCAAGTCTTGATGAAAAAAATCAAAGTTATATACAGGAAAGTATAGAACTTCTTAAAAAAGGAAAGACTGCCATTATTATTGCCCACCGCCTGAGTACAGTCAAAAATGCAGACATTATATATATGATTGATGGCGGAAGAATTGTAGCATCCAGTACACATGAAGAACTGTATAATAATTGCCCGGTCTATAATAAGTTTGTAAAAGGTCAGGAGGCAGGTAATGAAAAATAAGAGAATTAAAATCATTGGTGACTTACTTAAACACACTGGAGGAATAAGGATTTATCTGCTTTTAAATTGTTTATCTGTCTTGTTTATGAAGTTTTGCCGATTGTAAACCTGTTTCTTGTATCCTATATGACAGGTGCACTGCTTAGCAGTATGGATATAAACTATACTTTCTTTGTAATAATGTTGCTTGTATCGGTATTTATCCACAGTGTATTCGGATACCTTAATATGTGGACAGAGCATGACATAGCTTACAGACTGCTTTATAAAATGCGTTATGAAATTTATCAAAGGCTTGAAAAAGCAATTCCTTCATTTTCAAATCAGATGATGAGTTCGGAAATGGCTTCAATAGCTTCAAATGATATGAATTTGATAGAGTGGTTTTATGCTCATACAATAAATATTTTTGTGGTTTCCATAGCTATTTGTATAGCATTATTAGGTTTTTTTACCTTCCTGCATCCATTCTTTGCACTAAATGCCCTTGTTTGGATTGTTTTATACCTCTGCTCTCCCATAATTTTTAACAAAAAATCCAAAGTACAGGGAAAAGCAATCCGTGAAAGTTATGGCAAAGTAGCTAATTTAATTCTTGATGCCATTCAGGGTATGAGGGAAATTCTAAGCTTTAATATGTGGGAACACTACAAAGATAAGATAAATAAAGAAATAGCCGATTATGAAAAAAGCAGAAAGGCTGATGCAGGGAGAAGAGCATTTGAATTTATTTATACTATTATTATAGGTACACTTATGACTGCTTTTACTTTATTTATCTCATATCATTTGTATAAAACAGGCAGTTTAGGTAAACAGTGGATACTGGTAGTCATCACTCTCGGCAGCAGTATATTAATAATTCTCAGTAAATTTATTGCAATCTCTACCCAGTTCGCAAGTATATTCGCTGCTTCTGAGCGTGTGCTTATGTTATTAAACTTTCCTATAACAATTCATGATACGGGAACTGTAGAGTTTAATGAAACCATAGATACCATAGAGTTTGTAAATGTATCTTTTAAATATCCTAACTCTAAAGAATTTCAGATAAAAAATATGAGTTTTAAGATTAAAGCAGGCAAAATAATTGCTTTATCCGGTGAGTCCGGTTCTGGTAAATCCACTATAGTAAATCTTCTGCAAAGATATGCAGATCCTACCGAAGGACAGATTCTTATAAATGGTAAAGATATGAAGAGTTTTACCTTGGAATCTTTACGAAATGCAATTTCTGTTGTTACACAGGACACCTATTTATTTAAGGGAACTGTTATGGAAAATATAAAAATGGGACAGCCCGAAGCTTCTGATGAAGATGCTAAGAAGGCGGCAGTCACTGCCCAGGCTCACGATTTCATAACTGAACTTCCAAATGGCTATGAATCTGAAATAGGTGAAAGAGCCCTTAAAATATCCGAAGGGCAGAAACAGCGGCTCTCCATAGCAAGAGCAATCTTAAAAAACAGTTCTCTTATGATATTCGATGAAGCACAGTCAAGTCTTGACTCCGAAAATGAAGTCAACCTTAATAAAGCTGTTAAAAATTTATCAAGTGATAAATTTATTATATCAATAGCCCACAGAATATCCTCTATCAGAGCTGCTGATGAAGTATTATTCATAGACAACGGAAAATTCATCGCCCTTGACAGTTTTGAGAATTTAAGTAAAACCTGTGATTTATTTATAGAAAAGGTGCTTGGAAAAGACGAGGAGCAGGCTTCTTAAAATGCCATATAGTTATAAAATTTTTAGCCTTCCGGTTTTTAATCGGAAGGCTGATTTAATTCTGCTATGCTTCATTTTTTATTTTGGGTGGGTTTATTCTGCGGAATTTCATAGCTTTTTCAGGTGTTACTTCTGGGCAATCTTCATCAAATACTATAGGCATTTCCCTGGCTTTTTTAATTTCTTCAATTTCTTCTGCTGTAAAAGTAAGTTCTTCTGCAATTATATCATCTAAATTAGCCTTTTCCATAGTAAATCCCCCTTTCAAAATTAGTTGCATATCTTGCTGAAATCAATCTTATGATATCAATTTCCACACCATTATTGTTTCTTTTTAATTCTTTCTTATAGCCTTTTTTTATTTCAGTATACTGTCTAATTTCATGATAATATCATTTATGCTTGATGTCAATTATCAAATAACTTTATAAAACTTAACCTAAATCGAGACATAATCATTTATTTTCCTCAAACCTCACCTCAACCTTAAATAAATCTCCATCCACTATAATTTCAAGTTCTCCACCCATAAGGTTTGTAAGGCTTTTGGCTATGGAAAGTCCAAGTCCGCTTCCTTCTGTGTTCCTTGACCTGTCGCCTCTTACAAAGCGTTCCATAAGCTCCTCTCCCGTTATGTTTAATTTTTCTTTGGAAATATTCTTAAAGGCTATAGTTACTTTGCTTGCATTTTTAATAAGGTCTATATACACTCTGGTATCAGACTGGGCATACTTTACCACATTGCCCAGAATATTGTCAAAAACCCTGAAAAGATGATTTACATCGGCTTTTATATGTACGGTTTCTGAAGGTTTTGTGACTATGCCTGTAAGTCCTGCCTTTTCAAACTTATCCTGATACTCTCCGTATACCTGTTCAAGCATAAGTCCTGCATCTACTTCTGCAATATCCATTTTTATATTACCGGAAGAGGCTTTTGAGGCTTCAAGCAGGTCATTTATAAGCTTTTTAAGTCTTTCCGACTGTCTGTCAAGTACCTCTATATAGCCCTTAACAGGCTCAGTTTCTATATTTTCCTTCTTTAACAGATCTGTATAGTTAATGATTGAAGTAAGCGGAGTCTTTATATCATGTGATACATTGGTTATAAGTTCTGTCTTAAATCTCTCACTTTTCATCCTTCCGCTTACTGCATTTTCAAGCCCTGTACCTATTTCATTCAAGCCCTCTGCCATTATCTTTAAGTCACCCTTATACTTGGCAGTATTTAACTTATAATCAAGATTCCCCGCAATTATATTCTGCTCGGCAGTTTCAATTTCTTTTACACTTGTCATGACCTTGTAAATTACTATAAAAGCAAATATATTTACTAAAAACAACAGAAATAATAATGCACTTGTTCCCTCTGTACCAATCACACTAAACATCAATAATATAATAAACTCTGAGCCTGCAAATATTCCAAAAATACAAAACAGCTTTCTTGGTTACATCTGCATTTCTTAATGCTTTTCCTATGCTTCTAAAAATATATCTGAAAAAAATCTGACTATCAGCATATTCTTAAATAAAGTCTTATCTTTTAGATTGATTGCTGCATTAAGGAAAAAAATGATAATATAAAAAAATAAAGTACCACAAGCATAATTAAACCGACAATATTATTAGAAACAAAGGCTTCTCCACCGTTAATTCTTGTAGTTGACATCTCTAATGTAACTGAAAAAAACATTAAATATAGTAGACAGATTATGTCAAACGGCCAGTCTGAGGTAGGAAATTTTACAAGTTCACTGCTACCCCGCTTATGTCCAAGAGTCGCAAAAATAAATACTATATCAGCCAAATATAAAATACCCGAAATAATCCCTATCGGAATTACTGCAAATCTCATATTAATAAGAAAAATAAACAGGGATTTTGTTCCTGAAGAGTTATTAATCTCGGATTTTGATATAAACTGATTTAATTCGGTGCCTGTCATTTTATAAATGTCGCCTTCCCAAAGCCAAGTAAAAATTATAACACAGGCTATACCAAGTACGAAGATTAATAATGACGATATAATTGCTCCACTCTTAAATGGCAGCGAATATATAAAGCTGTCATAGGGTTTCTTGTTCTGTATCTTACTTATTACTTCAATCTCATTCTTTTCTTCCATAATCATCTTTCCTTATCTACCTTATACCCCTGTCCCCAGACCACCTTAATAAAGCGTGGCTCGGATGGGTTTATTTCTATTTTTTCTCTTAAATGTCTGATATGTACTGCAACTGTGCTTTCACTTCCATAGGGCTCTTCACCCCATACTTTACGGTATATGGTTTCAGGCGAAAATACCCTGCCTTTTTCAAGCATAAGCATTTTAAGGATTTCAAATTCCTTTGGTGTTAGGTCTACTTTTTCACCGTCAACCTGTACTTCTTTTGCATTGTCATCTAATACAAGTCCGTCAAGGCTTAGAACTTTATCAGCAGGTTTTTCAGCCTGTCCGCCAAATCTTACATATCTCCTAATCTGTGACTTTGCTCTGGCTATAAGCTCGATAGGATTAAAAGGCTTGGTTACATAATCATCTGCCCCTATCCCAAGTCCAAGGACTTTGTCCACATCCTCGCTTTTTGCGGTAAGCATAATTACCGGAATTATGCTGTCTTCCCTAAGTTTTCTGACTGTCTGTATTCCGTCCATCACCGGCATCATTACATCCATAAGAATTAAATGAATTTCTTCTTTTGCCACAATGCTTAGGGCTTCTTTGCCGTTTTCAGCAGTAAATACCTTGTAGCCTTCTGCTTCAAAATAAATTTTGATAGCTGATACTATGTCCTTTTCATCATCACAAACTAATATATTGTACATATTTCCTCCCTGCTCTTTCACTTAAGTGTAATTAAAGTATAACTGATATCGTTTTTAAGAATAAATGGAGTAAATGTTTTAAAAATTGTTTAAGATTATTCTTAAAAACTAAGTTTTTAATATAAAGAGATATCACCTGTATCTATATTTACATACAGGTGATATCTCCGATAACTTTTACATCAATAGTAACCTATAAACTAAGGCTAAACAATACAGCTATCCGGCAGGCGTCCGCTTCTCCTGCATCTCTCGGTTTCCCTGTCTTGCCGGCGGCGTGTGGTCCGGACGAAATCTACCACCTCAAATAGCTGTATTGCTAAAGCCTAGCTATAATATAGCATTTTTACTCTCTTTTTGTAAATTATTTTTTTATTTCTTAGCAATCTATTCCATTCTTTATCATCTATTTTTCATAAATGTTATTATTGAATTTTTTTATACTCAGTATTTTTCTCCTGCAACAACCAATCGTAATATAGTTTTTAAACTTAATATTATCATAGTCAATCTCTTTTTAATATTAATGCTGTATTAGGCTTTTTTTACTTTCAATTATATAGTCCGGTTTTTTTCTACTATTTCAGAAAAAAAATAACTATAAAAGCGTTCATAATCATTTGGGTGATTATCCATGATATGTTTTATTCTTTTCTTTTTGTTATAATCACCTCTTTAGTTAGTATATCTTTTTGCAACTCCCCTATAAATATCGGGATCTATATTTCCAATCTTGTACACTTCTCGTTCCTCAATTTAATTTATTATAAAAAAATATTATCAGCATAAAATAATTTTTTTGCAAAGCAATTTATAACCTCATTTCATACTTTTTTTAGTAACATTTTAATCTTTTAGTTCTAAATAACCTCTCTTTATCTTCCCTGTTAAACCTATGTTTTATCTCCCATTCCCTTTTCAATGCACTGCTTTTATCCTCAAAGCTTTCTGTATAAACCAGTTTACAAGGGGTTCGCCCTCTTGTGTATTTGGCACCTTTTCCTGAATTATGCTCTGCCAGTCTTTTTTCTACATCAGTAGTAAAGCCTGTATAGTAGGTATTATCTGAGCATAGTAAAATATATATGTAATACATTATTTTCACACCTTTTTTTATATAATGATGGGGGTGTCAAAAATTTTTGACACCCAATAATACAATATTGCTTCGACTTCATCTCCCGCAATCCTTGCATAAAATAAAGCATCCACAAAAAGCAGATGCCTTATTTTAACATAAATTTTATTATTTCCAACCAAGTATTCCAAAAATTCCTGTAGATTGTAAGAACAATATTCCCATCATTACAGGAGCTACATATTTAACCATAATCTCATAAATCTTCTTCTTATGGAAAACGGCACCATTTTCAAGCATTTCTTCCTCTATCCAGGAAGGCTTAACTACCCATCCTATAAATATACAGGTTAAGAATGATATAAGAGGCATAAGGAAGCTGTTGCTTATGTAGTCTGCTATATCAAGCAACTGTCCTGTAGAACCGTTCGGAAGCGGTGCTTCAAAATAGAGCACATTATATCCAAGACAGATAATAATAGCTGTAACTATACTAAATACTGCAACTCCCATGCATACCTTCTTCCTGCCTGCGTGAAAGATTTCCATACAATTTGCAACTAAGGTTTCCATAATAGATATGCAGGAAGTAAGAGCCGCAAAGACAACCATTACAAAGAAAAGTATACCAACGAATTTACCTGCGCCTCCCATAGCCGCAAATACCTTTGGAAGTGAGATAAACATAAGACTTGGACCTGAACCCATACCTTCCATGCCAAAGAACACAAATACCGCAGGTATTATCATCATTCCGGCTATAAGGGCTACACCGGTATCAAAAATCTCAATCTGCTGTATCGACTTTTCAAGGTGGGTTTCCTTCTTCACATAAGAGCCATAAGTTATCATAATTCCCATCGATACACTGAGAGAGAAGAAAAGCTGGCTCATTGCATCAAGAAGGATATTTAAGAACTTTGAAACAGTAAGCCCTTCAAAGTTTGGCTTCAAGTAAACCGATAGACCATCTATACCTGTTCTTGTAACTCCTTCTGCATCTGTATTTTTAAGTGTAAGTGAAAATATCGCAATACCTATTATAAGAAGGAGAAGCCCCGGCATAACAAATTTTGAAAACTGTTCTATGCCTTTTTCAACTCCCCTGTAAACTATCCATATAGTCACTAAAAGGAAGATGAGCATAAATATGACTGGTGAGGCTTCAGAAGTTATAAAGCCTGTAAAATAACCATCACTTGCTGCCTCTGTACCATCTGTAACCACATATTCAAAAAGATACCTAGTTATCCATCCACCGATTACCGAATAATAAGTCATAATCAGAGCAGGAACTAAAAATGTAAGTTTACCGAGGAATCCCCATTTCGGTGAAATACTGCCAAATGCCTGCAAAGCATTTTTTCTGGTTTTTCTGCCTATGGCTATATCGGTTGTTAGCAGAGTAAAGCCAAAGGTGAGTACCAATATCAGATAGACTAAAATAAACAATCCACCGCCATCTTTTGCGGCAAGATAAGGAAACCTCCAAATATTTCCCACACCAACTGCACTTCCTGCTGCTGCTAAAATAAATCCCAAGCTGCCTGTAAAACTACCTTTTTTCTTGTCCATACACTTTCCTCTCATATTGTTATTATAAACCATTATATCATACAAGGTTTTTCACAAATATTTCTACCTATTTAATATAATAAAAATTATATATCAGACAAAAAGGATTTGATATCTCTATAATATGAAAATATGCGACTATTACAATCATTAAGCGACTATTATCTTCGTATTGACAAGGCTATATTAAATTGCTAGAATCTAGATGTATTAAAAATCTTTACCTGCTCTTTAATTTAATCTGAATTATTCACGAAACATCTTATGAAATATTGTAATCAAGCTGTTGACTGAAAGCTATTTATCCAAATTTACTATGCGAATTAGAGGTCTGAGACCTCTAGCATAAAAAAATTGGGATTTAATAATGTACTTAGTTCCAATCATCACCAAAGTTTTAGATCCAAATTTTTTTATTCAAATTGTGAGGAATCGCAATTTTTTTAATATACAAATTTAATACAATTTACAATTGGGAGGATTTAAATGAAAACTCAAAAAAACAAAATGTTATTTTTTTGATTGGTGCACCTATTCTTTTTAGCTGTTATAATTCTAACCATTGTTTCTTATATCTATTCAAGATTACTATTGGTAAATGAAAGTAAAGAAACAATGCTTGCTTATGCCGGAAAATATGCTTCTGACATTGAAACAATTATTTCAGAAAAAAAAGTTTATGTCGAAGCTTCTGCCAATGCTATTTCCAAAGATCAAAAAAGAGGTAAGCCTCTTTTAGATGATTTGACCTATCTTGTTGCAAATGTAGCCGGCGGTCAGGACTTTTTTGTCGGTTTCAATGATAAGACCTTTGTAGACGGTGCCGGCTGGGTGGCTGATGCCTCCTATGATCCGTCAACCCGTGACTGGTACAAAGGTGCTGCCGGAAGTGATAAAACCTATATTTCCGCTCCATATCTTAACGCTCTCAACAGTAATGTTATTACTTTAAGCCGTGAATTAAAATACGGTGGCAAGGCTGTCGGAGTCTTTGGTGGCGATATTTCAATGGACGAATTTGAAACCTTAATCAGGGAATCAAGTACAAAGAAACCGGAAAAGCATATTTAATGAATGAAAACGGTAATTTCATTATCCATGACAAATATACTTTAAATGATAATATATCAAGTGTTGAAAATGGTGAACTTTCGGACATATCCACAAAACTTTCCACTAATCAGCCGGAATTCCTATCACTTAAGAGTGATGGTGTTAAGCGTTATTATGCTATCTATCCTGTTAAAGATACTACCTGGGCTGTGGTTTTAGAAGCACCTGAAGGTGAAATAATTAAAGCTTCCAATCAATTAGCATTGTTTATGTCAATCATTGGTGTAGTTTCCATTTTGGTATTGCTTGTAATCATTTACCTTATTGCCAACTCTGTATCCACGCCAATTATCAAGTTAAGCGAATGTATTCAGGGTATGGTGGAATATGATTTCACCCTCTCAGACAATTCTCCGTCTGTAATTTATTCAAAGAGGACGGATGAAATCGGTCTGATATCAAGATCTCTGATTACCGTTAAGAAAACTATCCAGGATATAATGATGCAGATTACAGATATTGCCAACCAGGTTTCTGCTTCCTCTGAGGAACTTACTGCCTCCAGTGAACATTCAGCCGATACTTCTAAATTTAACCAGAACTGTTGAGGAAATCTCAAACGGTGCTGTTATGCAGGCAGAGGATATGCAAAAGAGTGCTGAAGCTATGCAGGTAATGGATAGTGCCTTAAATGCTAACGAACTTATCATTGAAACTTTAGATTCCACTATTAAAGAAGTATCTTCCGCTAAAGAGAAGGGTATACTTACTATTGCACAGTTGATTAAAGCAACCGAAAAACTTAAATCTTCTGCCGAAAATGTACATGAGGTTATCTTAACTACAAATGACAGAGCCACAGAGATTTCATCAGCAAGTAATATGATTAAATCTATTTCAGATCAGACTAACCTCTTAGCATTAAATGCAGCTATTGAGGCGGCTCGTGCAGGTGAAGCAGGTAAAGGCTTTGCAGTCGTAGCTGAAGAAATCCGTAAACTCGCTGAACAGTCCAATAAATTTACAGAAGAAATTCAGGAAATCGTTCAGGGCTTGATGGAAAAGGTAACTGAAACCGTAGAGATTATGGAATTAGTAGGTGGTACTGTTGCTGAACAAAATGACAAGGTAAATGAAACACAGGAGTTATTCCGCTTGATTTCTTCTGAATTAGACAAGAACATGAATGAAATGGGCAACTTAAATAATTCAGTTAATGAACTTGAGGCTACAAGAAGTTCTCTGGTAGGCATTATTGAAAACCTTTCTGCTCTGTCAGAAGAAAACGCTGCCGCTACTCAGGAAGCTTCCGAAGCCCTTAATTCTCAGCTTTACTCAGCACAGGAAGTTGCTTCTGCCAGCTCCAGCCTGTCTACAATGGCTCAGGATATGATTGAAATGATTAACAAGTTTAAGATCTGATCCCCTTAAATATTGGATGTCGCCTTTAAAATACTATAAGCTATGTGTGTTTCCGGTAGTTTTATCACTATATACTATATATTTTAGCTTAGGCGGCATCCAATTATTTTAAAAATTAAACTACCAGTTAAACTTACTTATCCTCTATCGTTGTAATTATATTGACAAGAAACTTTCAAATTGTTAAAATCAGAACTAACATATTAGGAGGATTTAATAATGAAAATCAAAAGCAAATTATTACTTTTCATCGGCCTTCCACTGATAATCATTAACATTGTTCTGATTGCAGCTTCTTACTTCTTTGCTGAATCTGTACTTGTTATTGGTATCATAACAACTATAGTGATGCTTATTATCATTTATATGGTTGCAAATTCTATTTCAAAACCTCTCTCAAGGCTGAGCAGCTGTATTCAGAGCATGGTTTCTTACGACCTTACCCTTACCGAAGCTTCACCGTCTGTCATATACTCTGATAATACAGATGAAATAGGTGAAGTATCAAGAGCTTGGTACAGGTAAAGAAAACTCTGCAGACACTTATGATCCAGATTACAGATATTGCAAACCAGGTTTCTACCGCTTCTGAAGAACTCACTGCTTCTAGTGAACATTCTGCAGACACTTCCAAAAACCTTGCAAAAACTGTAGAAGATATATCAAACGGAGCTTCTATACAGGCAGATGATATGCAAAAAAGCGCTGAAGCAATGCAGGTTATGGACGGTGCCCTAAATACTAATGAAACCATAATCGAAACCCTTAATCATACAATCAATGAAGTATCTTCTGCAAAAGAGCAGGGTATACTCACTATCAACCAGTTAATATCTGCAACCCAAAAACTGAAAGATTCTGCTGAACATGTACATGAAGTTATATTAAATACAAATGACAGGGCTTCACAGATTTCTTCTGCCAGCAATATGATAAAATCAATTTCTGACCAGACAAATTTACTTGCCCTCAATGCTGCCATTGAAGCTGCAAGAGCAGGTGAAGCAGGAAAGGGCTTTGCCGTGGTCGCAGAAGAAATCAGAAAACTCGCTGAGCAGTCCAACCAATTTACTGAGGAAATTCAGGAAATTGTTCAGGGACTTACTGAAAAAGTTACTGAAACCGTTGATATTATGGAAACAGTCGGTGGCACTGTAGCTGAACAGAATGATAAAGTAAATGAAACTAAAGAATTGTTCCATCTGATTTCTAATGAGCTTGATAAAAACATGAAAGAAATGAAAAACTTAAATGCTTCCGCTAAAGATTTAGAGTCAACCAAAAATACTCTTGTAGGTATCATCGAAAATCTTTCAGCACTCTCTGAGGAGAATGCTGCTGCCACAAGTGAAGCTTCCGATGCTCTGAACTCACAGATATATTCAGCTCGGGATATAGCATCTGCCAGTTCAAGTCTATCGGACTTAGCTCAGAATATGATTGTAATGATTAATAAGTTTTAAAAATTTAATATGCTACAAAAAAAGCTGCCATTCTGAAATTTTTGATATCTCATTTCTTTCAGTAAGGCAGCTTTTTTATTATTATTAGAAATTTTTTGAAGCTAAAGTTATACAAGGTTGTACATAAATTTAGAGCTTTACATCAATGTTGTTTCCAAGATGTGGGGTAACGGAGTTTTCCATCATCTTAACCATTTCTGCTCCCATAGTCTCATTTGTATCCATAGTCTGCTTCATAACAGCAGTACTTACTGCTGACATTGTCTTTGACATAGCCATCTCCGTTGAAAGAGAAGCTATACTCATTGCTAATCCATCCATATTGACCTCCTTGTCATTTAGATTAATAGTTTTATATCTATTCAAAGTGATTTTCACACATCGAATCCTCTTTACTCAGCCAAAGCATAGTAGAGACTCTTAACCATAACTCCGGTTGCACCCTCTTTGATATAACCATAAGCCTTTTCTACACTTGCAGTACCGGCTATGTCTACATGAATCCAAGGAATCTCTTTTGCAAGGAAGGAGCCTACAAAGAGTCCTGCTGTCATCATTCCTCCAAGTTTTCCACCGCTGTTTTTGATGTCAGCTGTCTTGGAGTCATTCATCTTCTTGTAATAGTCAGTTGCAGGCATCTTCCAAACCATTTCACCTGCTCTCTCATTACCTGCTACAAGTTTGTTAAAAAACTCATCATTATTGGTAACTACTCCGCTTACCTGCTCACCGAGTGCCATTACACAAGCACCGGTAAGTGTTGCAAGATCAATAAGCTTTGTTGCACCCATGTTGTTTGTTGCATAATAAACAGCATCAGCAAGGGTAAGTCTGCCCTCTGCATCTGTATTTATAATCTCAATGGTCTTTCCACTCATAGAGCCTATAATATCACCGTTTCTATAGCCGTCACCAGATATCATGTTCTCACAGGAAGCCACTACAGCAAATACATTTACCTTAGCCTTAAGGCTTGCAAGAGCATTCATAGCACCGATTACAGTACCCGCACCACCCATATCGGTATGCATATCCACCATACCCGTAGCTGGCTTAATAGCATAACCGCCACTGTCATAGGTAAGTCCTTTTCCTACAAGCGCTATTCTTTCATCCGACTCAGGGTTATTATAGTACTCCATAACTATGAGCTTTGGCTCTTTTGCACTTGCTCTGGCTACATTTAAGAAGGCTTCCATCTTAAGCTCTTCTATTTCTTTTCTGCCATAAACAGTAACTTTAACTCCCTTTGCCTCAAGTCTCTCTTTAGCTATATCGGCTAAAGTCTCCGGATATATTACATTTGCCGGCTGATTAATTAAATCACGGGTTAAGAAAATAGACTCGATAAGCTTCTCTGCCTCATCTATACCCTTTTCCGCCCTATGCTCCTTGCCCGGAATAGGGTTATAGTTTACTGTAAGCTCAGGGATTTCTTTTTTCTCAGATTTGAATTTGTCAAACTTATAGGTAGCCTGAAGCATACCCTCTGCTATAGCCTCTGCAAGCTTGTAATTACAAAGATTATTTAACTTAGGTATATTTAACTCTACCTCAGCTACTTTATTCTTTAACAATACTTCGGCTACCTTGAAAAATGTTTTTCTAAGCATATCAAATTCGATATCCGCTTCTTTTCCGAGTCCTATAAGTAAGATAACCTCAAACTTATCATTCATCGAAAAATAAACTTCTTCCGCCTTACCCGCAAATATCTCTTTTTCAGCCAGAGCCTTCACAAACTCTGTGTCTAATCTGTCCTCAAATACTAATTCAGCCTTTACTCCGCCTGTCTTTGCAATATTAAATTTCATATATCCTCCTCAAAATTTACTCAATGTCTGTAAACCTATTCTAACTCATAATTAGATAAAAAACAAACTATTCACAAATTTTTCTTAAATATATCAGGCTGTCAGGCATCCAATTAAAGAGAAATAGCCGGAAGCCTTAAGCTCCCGACTTTATTTATCTTTCAAGCTGCCCCTTGTAGTCCGTAATTCCACCTATATTTACTACCTTTTCAAAACCAAGCTTTGTAAGCCCCATAGCCATACGCTTGCTTCTTCCTCCACTATGACAATATACATAAATAGGCAGGCTCTTGTCTGTAAACATTGATTCAGCTTTTTATAAACTGACCTAGAGGAAGATTTTTGCTACCTTTAATATGCCCACTCTCATATTCATCCTTTTCTCTTGCATCCAGCAATATAGCTCTTGGCTCTGCCTGATACTCCCTTAACCCTTCATTGATGTCAGGTCCGCTCAAAAAATCAAATACTCCCATAATCATATCCTCCTAAAGCAATTTAATTTTATACAATACAATTATATCAAATTTTTTATCATTTTTCAAGCCACTTAATTTACTGTTATGGATATATGGCTGTCAATTCCTTTTACTGATGCATATACAGGCCAACAGATATTTTTATTAAGTTCATCAGCCATACATATTTTCCTTGATTCATCTATTGCCATAACTACCCTATCTGACATAGTTGTAATTTCAGTTCCCAAAAAAGTCCCTGCCATGGCTACTGTAAAATTTTTCTTTTTACCTGTATTCCGGACTGTATAAATACCTTCCGGAATACTTATTTTTTTATGTTTGGAGTCTCTGAAACCTTAAAGTCCCATATTTTCTTAATATTCTTATTTTCAGATAAAAGCATACCATCCTTTAATATAGCGGCAACCTTTTTATTTCCATCATAAATAACTGCATTATCAGTATCTGTAAACAATATATTGGAAGCGAGTTTCTTTTTATCCTGCTTCTTCCATATATTCGCATATTCTTTGCCCGGAATATAGGTTATTGTACCGCCATAATTATTGCCCCAATTGTAGGTATTGCTCATAAGATAATACCAGCCTGTATAATTTCCTGCTTCATTTTTATAAAGAGTTATATAACGCTTTGCATTTGGAAAATTCGGATCATATACATATAATTTGCCTGTGCCGTTTTTACCATCCTCAACTGCATAGCCTATGACAGCATGGGCACCACTTCTACCTGATATTGCCACAATTACGGGGCTTTTTCCGGATTTTTGAAATTTCTTTACCTCACTTACTATCTTAGTCAGTTTATTGGCATTCTTATTGTATACATTCTGAACTGACTGATTATATTGTGAAATCTGCATAATTTCAATAAATCTTCTAAGGTTCATATTTTTCGCCATATTTTTATTGTTAAGCTTAAGGTCTGATGGAAATTTTGCACCTTTCTTAAATGCAGATGGCTTAATTATATTTTTAGAATAAAACATCCCGCTTGTGGCTGCCATTCCATAGCAATTACCTGCCCAATATCCATCATATGTATAAAGAAGCCTTGCAAGCTCCGTTTTCCCAAACATAAACTGAAAGCAGTTTAAAGGTATCTTGTAGCCATAATTATAGCCAAAGCCTTCGTAAGAGTTTTCAAAATTATAAGAAAGCTCTTTCAAAAACTTAGCCTTATAGACAGTTTTTGAGAGACTGGTCCACCTTGCATAAAGAGTGATATCAGAGTGAAGATTATAAATATTGTTTCCATATATCTTCTTACCACCCTTTTTCTTTGTAAACCATCCGTCAAACGAGTATCCTTTTCTTGATGGTATAGGAAGTATTCCATATTCTCTGCCAAAAACTATTGTTTTATTTTTTTCTTCTTTATTTAAATGTCCTCCATCAGGATTGAAGGTTACTCTATATTCCTCTGCCTTTATCTTTTCCCAATGTGCATACAGAGTCTGGTAATAGGAAGTCAATGCAGGGACAAGAGTATAGCTGTTTACCTCTTCTCCACCTTCTGCCGCAGTAAACCATCCCTGAAACTCATAGCCATCTCGTACAGGAGTTGGCAGACTTCCATATAATAATCCATAAGAAACATTTTTAATATTGACTCCGCCTACTCCCTCTACAACTCCTCCGGCAGGTTCAAATGTAATAATATACTGTGCTCTCTCCCATTTTGCAAAAAGTGATACCGTAGTTTGATATGAGTAAGAAGAATAGAACTTAGTTGCGTAGTTAACCTGATATTCTTTGTAGGTATCTGTGTAGGCAAACCAGCCTAAAAACTTATAGCCTTCTCTCTGAGGTTCAGGCAGAACTCCAAATTCCTCTCCTTCAGATACAGTTTTATCCTGAGGGAAAACTGTACTTGTATAATTATCATTAAATTCTACCTTATACTTTTTCTTTTCCCAACGGGCGTAAAGGTAGATATCTGATTCAATTTCCACCTTAGAATAAGAGGCTACATTTACACCACCGGTAGCAGATGTGTACCAGCCAAGAAAGTTATAGCCCTTAGCTGACGGGGTTGGAAGCTTACCAAAATAATCTCCATAAACTACCGTAACCGGACTAAATGTTTCGCTCGTAAGGGTAACAAAGTTAATCTTATACTGCTTCTTTGGTTTCTTCTCCCAGTGGGCATATAGATACACATCTGATTCAGATTCCATTTTTGAGTCAGATGTAATCTTCGTCCCTCCCATTCTACTTGTATACCAGCCAAGAAAATTATAGCCTTCCAGGACAGGTGCCGGAAGCTCCCCAAAGTAGTCTCCATATGCAACTGTTTTAGGCTCAAATATTACGCTTGTAGTATTTTTGAAGTACACAGTATACTTAGGAAAAGTTGTAGCACTATAATTATAATAATTCCTTTTTGCATAGTTTAATACATATGAATTAAATGGTGCAAAAAAGGTTATATCTCGTTTTCCCGGAAATGAACAGGCTCCAATACTTTTCAAATTTTCTGTAGCCGTAACCTTTACAAGTGAAACCAGATTATCAAAAGCATAGTTTCCTACTCCTGTAATCCCCTCTGAAATATTTATTTCAGTAATTTCTTCCGCATACAAAACCCAGGGCTGAGTCTTGTGTGTATTATCAAATGACGGAATAATCCCTGTTCCTGTAAAACTAAGTATTCCATTTATATAATTCCAATTTATAAACCCTGAATTAAGCGAACCATAGGTCATTTTTTCTTCCGGGTTTTTATCCTTCTCTATAGCTTTATTATCTGTATTATTTTCGTTCTGAGATTTTTCATCTTTACTGTCTTCTCCCTGCTTTGTTTCCTCATTATTCTTTTTATCACCCTCATTTTCTGCTGACAGGACATAGTTATTTTTCATAAAAATACAGGTGATATATTAGCTATAATAATAGAAAAATGTTAAAAATGTAACAATGATTTTTTTATATTTATTTTTTTATCATAGTTTTCCTCATCAAAATGGCAGAGTCCACTCCATTCACAGTCACCACAGACTTCTTCCCTTTTACCTGCATACAGGATATTATCATATACAGCCTTTTTAAAATCCAGATATGGCAAGACTATTCCATCTGTAAGTCCGCATCTTTTAAGTACTTCATTATCATACCGTACAACTTTGTCAGAACTTTTACAGATTCCTCTGATATTATGTGGACATCTGGAGCAAAGTTCATCTGTATTAACCTTAAGACAGATGAGAGGATTATTTTTCAACTCCTTTATTATGACTTTCATATGGGCTGTAAATTCTTCGCTGTAGCCTTTCCCTTTAAAAAATGCTATACACATCCCATGATGGGGACGGATTTTGTATTTGTATTCCATCTATTTATCTATCCTGACATAAAATGTATTTCTTCCAGTGCCCTTCCTGCAAACAAGTACTTCTAAGATAATATTCATCCAATCTTATATTCTATAGTCCAATTATAATAGATTTTTGGACTATGCTTCAATCATTTAGATAATATAATATATTTCATTATTTCTATTCTATAACTTGTTCTACCACAAAAAGCATCTGTCATAAATTATAACAGATACTTTTTTTATAAACTAATATTTAGCATTTCACAATTTTAAGCACAGTATCAGTCTTATCTGGTAGAGGGTATGTAAATACCGGGTTTTCACCAAAGGATGCAAATGCGACATCAGTGTACATAGCTGTGTTCCAGGCCTCTCCCCTCTTCATTTCGCTACCGTTACTCAAATAATATATTCCCACCAACTCTTTAGGATTTATGCCGGTAATTGGCAATGCACCTAGAGGAGGTTCGAATACATGGGCATATATGGTATCCCCGTTACTCGTATACCTTCCCCACTCAGGTTTTGGAAGTGCACAAGGTCCACAACCATAAATGCTTTCACCATTTTTATCCATCCAATCACCAATTTTCTCTAAAATATCAAGGCTTTCATTTGGAATATTGCCTCTTGCATCAGGACCTACATTTAGAATTAGATTACCACCCTTGCTTACACATTCTACCAACTTCCTTATTATCATTTCAGCAGGTTTAAACTCATAATCATAATTACAATACCCCCAATGATTGTTCATTGTTGCACAGAGTTCCCATGGGAGTGGATTCCCATTTATATCAGTAACTCCCTTTGTAGGTATAATCTGCTCCGGACTTACAAAATCACCACTGTAAACTGTAGGCTCACCTGTAACAAGGCTTCCATGGTCTTCACCTGAGCCTTCAAGTCGGTTATCTATTATTACATCAGGCTGGTACTTTCTTACCATATGTATTAATTCTGTTGCCTTCCATTTTTCACCACATAGCTCATCATAAGAGAAATCAAACCACAACAAATCAAGCTTACCATAATTAGTTACTATCTCTCTAACCTGGTTATGCATAAATGTTAAATAATTATCAAAGTTAATTTTCTCATTTTTATATGTAACATTATTTCTCATTGGATGTTGTCTGTCACCATACTTTGGAAAATCAGGATGTGACCAATCTATTAAAGAAAAATAAATTCCTACTCTAATACCTTCCTCCCTACAAGCCTCTACAAATTCTTTCACCAAATCTCTACCAGCCTTTGTATTTGTAGATTTATACTCTGTGTAGTCAGAATCAAAAAGGCAAAATCCATCATGATGTTTGGCTGTAAATACTATATACTTCATTCCAGCCATCTTTGCAACCCTAACCCATTTCTTGGGATTATAATCAACAGGATTAAAGAATTCAAAATATTTATGGTATTCCTCAACAGTCATTTCCTTTTCAGACATTATCCATTCTCCAGAAGCAGGAATGGAGTACAAGCCCCAATGTATAAACATACCAAACCTGTCATTCTGCCACCACTTTACTCTTTCTCTTATTTCATCTATTCTTTTCATAATACTCCTAGTATTTTTTTGTTAATACAAATGAATTTGTTGTATTATCTTTTAATAAGCTATTAACCTTATTATTTTAAGATTTTATTATCCTTTCACTGCTCCTCCCGATAAAGCTTCAATAAAGAATTTACTTGAAAATGAATATAAAAGTATTGGAGGAATAACTATGATTACTATGGCAGACAATAAACCATTATAATCAGTTGCAAAGCTTGTTGTAAACTGAGAAAGTATTGCAGGAACAGTCATCTTATTCTTCTCAATTATTACAAGAGAAGCCCAATAAAATTCATTCCACAGATTAAGCCATGCCAAAACAGCGGCAGTAAATATGCCTGGTCTTGCAATTGGCAACATAACTTTTATAAAAGTTTGTAAATATGTGCAACCATCAATCTTTGCAGCTTCTTCTAATTCTCCGGGAATAGTTGCGAAATAATTTCTAATCACCATAAAACTAACTGCTATCCCACTACAGGCATAAATAAAAATCAGCCCTGCTCTTGTATTGAATAGCCCTAAACTCTTTATAAGGTTATAAACAGGAAAGGTTAACGCAGCCGCTGGAACAAACATCGTTGACATAAAGCAGGCCACTATTATTTTTTTCCATCTAAATTCATATCTTGCAACCACATAAGCTGCCATGGATATCATTGCTATACTGAAAAATGCCCCTAGAGTTGCACAAATGAAACTATTCACAAAATATTTACCTATTCCAAGTTTTGTAAAAACCTTAATATAACCATCAATATATAAACTCCTAGGGATTTCAAATCCCGGATTAGCCATCATATCTTCCTTAAATGATGACATGATAACCCAGGTAATCGGAAATAAAGCTATGAGGCAGATTAAAATCATTATTATATAAGCTATTGCTGCCTCGCCCTTTTTAACCCCCATTGGATTAGTTCCTCGAACTTTTGTCTTCATAATTTCCCTACCCTTCTCGTCTTTTTTTAATACTCTTCTCAGAAAAGGCAAAGCTAATAATTACTACCAAAACAAGCCCTATAATAATCTGCATAACACCTATGGTATTTGCCCTGGCATACTGTGTTCTTGTGCTCGTGATTGCTAATTCTCTTATTATATAGCTTATTGATTTAGTGCCTGCTGCTCCATTGGTAAGGAAAAATACCTCATTATAAATAAGAAATCCCGAAGTTGCTGCCAGTGTTGTTACAGTTTTAATTGTAGGTTTGACTAATGGTATTGTAATATACCATTCTCTTCTCCAACCTTTAGCTCCATCAATTTTACTTGCTTCATATAGTTCAGGTGCTATTGAATGAATCTGACCTAAAAGCATAATTGTTGTCGTCCCACAGAAAAATACATAAGCAAATACAATTGCCCAAAAATTAACACCTTCTACCAGTAAAATACTATCTGAAAAATCCGGCTTAAACTTCTGTATTATCTGTTGAATCGGACCATATCTTGCATTATATAATTGTAGAAATATAAGTCCCATCGCCGCACTTGAAATTACACTTGGTACTATATAAGAATTTCTTACAAATTTTGAAAACCTTAATCCCTTAGACAGTACAATTGCTACCACCAAGGTTAAAGGAACCTGTATAAATACTCCTACCATAGCCCAACAAAGTGAATTTCTAAGTGCCTCCCAAAAGTATGGATACTGAGTGAATATGTATTTATAGTTGTTAAGTATGTCTTTTAACCCATATAATTCCGGCTTACTTAAGTTCGTATAATCCCACTTGCAAAATGAAGTTATAATTATCTGCACAATAGGATATGCATAAAATATTAGAAAGCACAGACAGGATGGTATTAAAAATACAACGATGAAAATACTTCTTGCTAATTTCTTATTCATCATATTTTCCTTTCCACTCTGCAAAAAATTCCATATTAAAAATTAGATGTCTGCTCCTTTAGAATTTAAGAAACAGACATCAATTTAAGTTTATCCAATCAGAGCTAGAAGTTCTGCCTTTAATTCTGCTAATTTAGCATCTATATCTGCTCCATCTACTGAGCATTCTATAAGTTTATTAATAATAGCCGTCTGAACATCTCCACCCCAAACGCTATCAGTTGTACTTACTACAGTTGTTGCACTATTAGCAAGTGCACAAGCTTTTGCAAGAGCTTCAACACTCATATTATCTTTAGCAAGAGCATTCAAATCGAGGTCAGAGTTACAAGGATTTGCTTGTACTTCAAGGAATATTTTTTTCTGAACCTCATCACTGGTCATATATTTTACAAATTCTAATGCTAATGCCCTTTTAGCCTCGGATAAACCTGCAGAAATTGTAAGTCCACCACCTGCATTTGCTATTGATACATTACCAGGATAAACTGCAGGACTGGCCTTGAACTTCACATCTGTAAGAGCTCCTGCTGCCCATACTCCGTTTAACCAAGTAAGACATTTACCACTCTGGAAGTCAGCCTGAAAATCACCTACATTATCAGAAGTATTTGCTGAACCATTAGCCTGATCCATAGATGCCACTGTCTTAAATGCCTTTGCAAACTCATCTGAATTTATAATATTACTTGTTAATGAACTACTTGCATAATCCTTATTCAATAGTCCCATATAGGTATTGAAAAGTCTTATAGAACCCTGACCGGCACTATATGCATATGTACCTTTATCACTATTTTTTCTTAAAGTATCCATAGCATACTGCATATCTTCATAGTTTTTCCACGTATTAGGAAGAGATGCCCCTGCCTTCTTATACGCATCCTCATTATACCAAAGTCCCATAGTAAATAACTGGTCATGCACTGTATAAATTTTGCCGTCAAGCTGATTGGTAGTATAATTAAGGCCTACTTTATTTTTTAATCCCTCAGAATCTATATAGTCCTTCATATCATAGACTAAATTTTGGCTAATTGCCCCTAACGGAAGAGCAGAACCGGCAAAATCAACCATATCCGGGAAGGTTCCGCCCGCAATTTCGTTAGTTACAATTTGAACAACTTGTTCTGAACCACCGTCAAGGGCTATTGGTTCAAAAGTTACCGAACCATCAGCATGCATATCTGCAAACTTCTGATAAATATCTCTCATAACTGCAGCAGGTGCCCAAGTTGCTTTGTCATGAAAGTATCCATGATAAAATTTAAGCACTTCTTTTTCACCTGTTGAAGTTTTTGATTCAGATGATTGTTGTGACGCAGACGACGTTTTAGCCTTAGACTCTTGCATTGATTTTTCTTCTTTCATTGAAGAAGTTTTAGATGCAGTACCACCACAACCACCTAAAATGCAAGTTGCCATTGATAAAGTCAATACCATTGATAAGATTTTTTTCTTTTTCATAAAAATAATCCTCCCCATAAATACATAAAGTTAAGTTTATTCTCCTCAATATTTTTTTCACTTTTACGAGAATAAATAACTAAGAACTAATTTGATTACACTTATATTTTTTTACATAAAGTGGCAATTTATGGAATGGATTATTTTTTTGTTTTAAATTTAATATTTTTTTATTATTTTTATTTGCACTATTTTTTTAGTTTTTTTAACATTTATAAATATAATCCTACTATATATTATTATAAATCATACTAATTAATTATTTTTATTTTTGCAATTCTTTTTAGTGTTAATTTATTTTTTTAGATATAGAATAATATTATCCCCATATTCATCTTTTTTTGCTGTACCCCAAATATTTTGAGGTGCCTCTATATTATTCCCTGCACTACTTATCTTATTAACAGCCTCATACAGACGTTTTCCTGCATTCTCCTCCGTTACAGCCATATGTGGATTCGAAGGTATCTGTCCTGTTTCGGCAAGTATTCGCTTTGCAACCTTATCACTAAGCATGTATTTTAAAAATTTTATACTTGCATCTATTCTTTTTTGATCTTTTGTATCTCCTAAAATATAACCTACTCCTGACGAAATAGCCGATACTCCTTTCCCATTCTTGGATGGTAAAGGCGCATATCCTGCATCTATGCTTTTATCTATCATAGAAGATGCCCATACTCCATTTATATATATAGCAGTCTTACCTTCATTAAAACTTACAAGTGCATCCCTATAATTAAAACTATTTACTATTTCTGCACTTTTTTTGAAATTCTTTCCAGTTCAAATAAGGTTCTTCTAAATCCCAGACTATTTAAGTTTACATTTTTTTATCAGATAGGTTTCTAATTAAATCTGGTTCTTCATCTGCTAAAATAGCATCTGTTAAAAACACAATTTGATTAGAATCTAAAATAGCTGATTTAATTCCGATTTTTCCACCATAATTGTTTATTTTTTTACATATTCTCTCCCAATCATCTCTATCCAAAGGTGGCGTTGTTACTCCTACCTTTTTAAATATGTCTCTGTTATACCAATATCCACCACATACTAAAAGCACATCAGAAACTGTGTATAACTTTCCATCCTCCGTTGTCCAATTTTTAAGAATAATTGGAGATATCCTGCTTTTAAGTTCCACATCATTATTCAGATAAGGCAATAAATCCAAAGCATATTTTTTATCAATCATAAACCTATAAATAGACTCTCTTCCATCTCCTGCAGTAAAAATTATATCAGGTACTTCTCCAACAGTAAGAAGATCTCCTACTTTATTTACTACATCAGTAGGGGCAGGCATGGATACCATGTTCAACTTAATACCAGGATTTTCTTTTTCAAAATCTTCAAATATTTTTCTCATTGCAACATGTTCAGCCTCTGTACTACCCCAGCCATGAATAAAGCTTATCTCTGTCTTCTCTTCTTCTTTAACTTTACAAGCTGAAAGTGTAAATAGTGATACGAAAAATAATAATTGAAAAAAATATAAATTCTAGTTTTTCAATCTACTCTCCTTTTTATATTAACTTCTTCTCATATTCCCTTGGAGAACAGTTTTTCATACTTTTTAAAAACTCTTGAAAAAAATACGATACATCTTCAAAACCAACAAGGGATGCAATATCACTTACCCTTTTACCCTTAGCAAGATATTCCTTTGCTTTTTTTCCAGCTTCATTTTATTTATTGCATCGATTAAATTCTGCCCTGTTTTAGCCTTATAGAGGTGACTCAGATAACTTCCATTTGCATGCACTTCCTCAGCAATTACTGAAAGAGTTAATTTTTCTGTATAATTATCCTCAATAAATTTTTGTAATTTACCAAAAATATCCTCAGGAAATGCCTCTTCCTCATCTGGTTCATTATGAGATGATAATTGAGTGATTGCCTTTCTAAGTATAGTTGGCAGTTCTTCAATTGCAGAGGTTTTAACAACATATCCACAAACATCATATTCTATTGCCTCTTTTGCATATTCAAAATCTGCATATGCCGTTAAAATAATAACCTTAGTAGAGAACTGATTTTCATACACATATTTAGCCACTTCCATTCCTGATACGAGGGGCATTTTTATATCTGTTATTACAATATCAGGTACTTCTTCTTTGATTTTCTTTATAAGCTCTTCTCCATTTTTTGCTTTATATATCAACCTACAATCTAAATTATTCCAATTGATTAGTTTTTCAAGTGCCTCTAACATGTACATTTCATCATCAGCTATCATTACCTTCCACATTCATCTTCCTCCTTACATATAGGTAAAGTAATCGTTACCTTAGTTCCTACTCCGGATTTGCTCTTTATATTAATTCCGAACTCTTCTCCATAGAGATTTTTTATCATTCTATCAGTATTTAATAGCCCTACATGGGTATGTCCCTTATAGTTGCTTTCTTTTTCTACTGCGTCAGCATCAAAACCTATACCATCGTCTATAACTGTAATCATTAAATTACCTGCATTTTCACCTATATTTACTGAAATATGACCATCTCCATTTTTAGGTTCTAAGCCATGGCAAACTGCATTTTCAACTATGGGTTCTATACTTAGACGAGGAACGGAGAGGTTTGAATAGAATTCTTTACCCTTCTCATACTCTATAGAATATGTAATCTTATCTCCAAACCTACTATTTTTGAATAGATAAATAAAAAAATCTATAATTTCCATTTCTTCTGACAATAAAATTACCGGCTCATTTTTTTCTAAATATTTTTCCCTTGATATAGTTTTTGATAATTTATGAATAAGTTCCTGTACTTCTTTATCATTGTTCAATGCTGCCTTCATACCAATCATAGACAAAACATTGTATAAAAAAAGTGAGGATTCATCTGTGCCCTGAACATACTGAAGTTCAGACTGCTTTTGCAATCAACTGATTCTCATAGACCTCTACTATAAGTTTATTTATATAATCAGTCATATCATTAAATGTTTCGCTGATATTTTTTTAATTCTTCAATCCTATAATCTTCTAACTTTGTTTTGAAATCTCCACCACCAACTTGCTTTATTTTCTTGGCAATAGTCTTCAAAGGTTTAACATAACGAAGTGAAATTAAGTGTGAAAAAATAGTCAAGGCTATTATTAAAACTACTGAAACCATAAAGGTAATGAGTATAGAACTCCAAAGAGAACCAAAGATAGCTGCATTAGAAAGTTCCGCATAGAATGTCAGTCCAAATCCCGCATAAAACTCTTGTTCAATCAAATTGTTCTTTTCATACGAAAAAAGATTAGACTCAGAAATAATTATTTCTGATTTTGTCCTTATCCCCCAAGAATATCTACTCACTTTATTTAAATTTGCATAGTTATCCTCAATCCCCTGCCTATTGAGTACAAAAATACAGACACCAATATTATTCATGGTTTCATCATAAAGATTAAGACAAAGAGAAATATTCTTTGCTTCTGTTTTTATAGTAAAAAAATCTCTCTTGCTACCTACAAACTCATTATACAAATTCTCATATTTTTTTCTTAAATCCATTATATTCTGCCACAGTAATAGGATAAAAATAATTCGCAGATACTTCCTCCATTTATATTGTAAATATATATTTTTTTCAACAAACGGCTCCGCATTTCCCATTCTATTTCTTTCAGAAAAAACATTTACCACATTTTCAAGTTGTTTTGTCACAGTTTCATCATTATAAAACTGTCCTTTTTAAGAATACCCTTAATCCCTCGATTATGTTGTATTGTTAATACCATCTCCTGTAAATACTGGAATTTCGTTTCCATTTTCCCATTGTCATTTTTTAGAATGTAGGAGGTATCCTCCATTCCTTTTTTTACATACTGTTTTATAACCATACCAACAAGCACCATCGACTGAATAATTATAGCTACTACACAACAGCAAGTAATTACCCTAGATAATTGTTTACTTAATGAATATGGTTTATCTTTTTTACCAAAGATAAGATTCTTTATTATTTCTTTCCAATATTTAACCATAATTTGTCCTTAAAAATGCTATATACATCCCATGGTGGGGACGGATTTTGTATTTATATTCCAATTTTCACCTTCTATTCCAATATTTTCAAATACATATCAAGTCTGGAATTTACGTAGCTTGCAAATAGGTACTCCATTGCAGAAAGATTATGATTTTCGTGATACTCGTCAAAAGCCTTGTAATATTCCATTCTATCTGTAAATTTTATATCTATTGGAGGATATCCTGCCTTCATAAGTTCCAGATTAACTAAAAGCCTGCCTGTTCTTCCGTTTCCATCTATAAAAGGGTGTATTCCTTCAAACTCTATATGAAAACGAGCCAGCTTAGTTATTATATGCTCCTTACCTTCCATAAAACTTTTTAGCAGTTCTTCCATTTTCGGCTCAATCATATAAGGCTGTACAGGCTCATGCTTAGCTCCCATTATACGAACCGGCACTTTTCTATATACTCCTCTGTCATCCTTATTTCCTACAAGCACAAGAAAATGAATCTGCTTAATAATACGCTCACTCAGTGGCTTATTCTGCTTAACCAGTTCGCTTACAAACTCAAAGGCTTCTTTGTGTCCAACTGCTTCCATGTGGTCTTTTAATGGTTTTCTATCTATTGTAAGACCTCTAAGTACTAAATCTGTTTCCCTTAAAGTAAGAGTATTCCCCTCAATAGCATTTGAGTTATAGGTATACTCTACGGCGAATTCTTCATTAAACCTCTCTATTTCACCCTCTGTAAGCGGTCTTCTGTTATCCAATTCTTTTTTCTTCTTATCTATAAGTGCCAGTAAACTTTCGTTTGATTTATATCTCCCATCTGATGGTTTAACTGTATCAACAGGAAATTTCCAGCTTTTCCCCTCTTTAATTGCTCCGGGTATTTTCCCTTCTGCACACAAAACCCTGATTCTTCTGTCCGAAATTCCCCATTTAGCTGATGCTTCTTTTACTGTCATAAACATAAAATTATTCCTCCTATATTTTTATATAATATCACTCTATCGGAATAATATCAAGTTTATCGGAATAATATTAAGTTTATTATTACTTCTTAAACTCTTTTAATACATAACAATGTTCCACTTTTCCTACCAACTTATCACCTTCAAAATCAAGCTCTATAACATAAGGCATCCGGTCTATAATTCTTAAAAAATCATCACAGCCAAAACTCTTATCATAAAAATTAAGTATTGTACTAAGTGCAGTTCCATGTGTGCCAACTACCACTTCTTTGTCTATATTATCTCTTAAAATCTCAGTCAGGGCTCTAATGTTTCGCTTCTGCACCATAGCAATAGATTCTCCGCCTTCTTCGTGATAATTATGGTTATCCCAGCGTTTTCTAAACATGCCATGATTGTTACCGTTTTCTCCTTTTTCACGCTCTCTTAAATCTTCATCTGTTATTATGTCCTTATCAAAAAAATCGGCAGAATCAGCAATGGTATCCATACTTCTTTTATACGGACTGGAATAAAATGCGTCTATATGTTTATCTTTTAAAAACTCAAATACAATGGCTGAGTCTTTTTTCCCCTCTCCCGTAAGCGGTCTTGTTCTGTCATCTTCCCAAGCATGTTCAGGCTGTGCATGGCGCACAAAATAAATTTTTGTCATAATATACCTCCCTTATGGTTTAAGTGCAGTAATAGGAACAACATACACCCCGTCTTCTCTTCTATATGCCATATTTGACATTCCACAAATTACACAAAGTATCTTAGGTGGATTATCTCCCTCTTTCTCCATTATTTCCTTTAATTTTAGCAGCTCTTTTGCCGCCGAATCTATCTGGTTTGCTCCCAGTTTTATTTCAAAGGCTCCCCAGGTTCCATCTGAAAATTCTACAATAGCATCGGCTTCATTTCCTCTTTCATCCCTGAAATGAAATAGCTTTGCATCATTATACTCAGCATATATTTTTAAGTCGTGTTCACAAAGACTTTCAAAAATAAATCCAAATGTATTTAAATCATTCAAAAGTCTCGTCTGTGTAACTCCTAACGCAGCTACTGCTAAAGATGGATCTGTAAAGTGCCTCTTGGGAGATTTTAAGATTCTTCTGGAAGACCTTATATTAGCATTATATGCCGGTTGGTCATCTAAAATAAACAACCTGCTGAATATATCTAAATACTCAGAAACTGTTTCCCTCGCAATTTCTATTTTATCCTTTGCCCCCATATCCTTTATGAGCGTACTATTGCTTACAAGTGTACTTTCATTTCTTCCAAGGGAATATAGTAGTGACCACACTTTGCGAGAATCCCTTTTTATCCCGTCAACACTATACATATCATCATCAACAACGGCTTTCAAGTACTCTTTAGCAAGATTTCCACAAACCTTTGCAGATGTTTTTAGATTCCCCGGCCATCCGCCTCTTACGGTATAATAAACAAGCTGCTCTAATGAAATATCCCCTGTTATCCTAGGCTCAATTTCCTCGGCAAACAAATCTTTTAATGATATATCTCCCGATGAGTCTCCTGTTTCATATAATGACATACTATTCATTCTAACTCTTCCAATTCTTGCAGTACCGCTGTGCATAATTCCTTTGTGGTTTGGAGTGGCTGAGCCTGTAAGAATAAACTTTCCCTTTTTCCCATCTTTATCTACTGCAAATCTTACGGCATCCCATATAGGCGGAACTTCCTGCCACTCGTCTATGAGCCTTGGCAGCCAGCCGTTTAGTACCAAATCAGGACTGAGTTTTGCCATTGTTCTTGTTTGAAAATTTTTTTCAGGATCACTAATAAATGCCGCACTTTCAGCCCTACTTTGTGCTGTCCAGGTCTTCCCACAATATTTAGGCCCTTCTATACATACCGCGCCGAAAGTTTCCATATATTCATCAAATAACTTCTCAATAAGTCTCGATTTATACCCTTCAGGTACAAGCATTACTTTCCACCTCCTTATTATTTGATTATAGCTGTATTCTAGGCACTTTGTCAATCTCATCCGACACTTTTCAGAGTTTTTACCCGACATTTTTCTGAACTTTCATCCGACACTTTTCGGAAGTTTTATCCGACACTTTTCGGAAGTTTTATCCGACACTTTTCAGAACTTTTATCCGACACTTTTTCAGAACTTTTTATCCCACAATTTTTTTCAAACTTTACCGCTATTGAATATATTACACTTTTTCGTTGTAAAAAATGTTCTGTTTTACATTTTTTTCATTGTAATAAATGTGTTATTCTACATTTTTTTATTGCATTTTTTGCTTAAATCACATACTGAAACCAGTATCAAAACCATAAAATTTTTGAAATGCCCCCTTACAGTACAATCTATCAGAGAAATTTCCTATCACACAAAGAAAGACTGCCTCTCTCTTTCTACAAGATAAAAGGCAGTCTTTCTATATGTCATAATATCAATATAGTCTAATCTTCTAAATCTCAAGATTTCTTAAACTTCACTTCTTAATCATCAAACTCACTTACAATAGCAGATACAGTCTGCTTAGCATCGCCGTAAATCATAACTGTATTTTCCATAGTAAAGAGTGGGTTCTCTATGCCGGAGAAACCCGTTCCCTTACCACGCTTAAGTACGAATACTGTTCTTGCAAGGTGGGCATTTATGATAGGCATTCCATATATCGGGCTGCTTGGATCATCAAGGGCTGCAGGGTTAACAACGTCATTTGCACCGATAACTATGGCTACATCTGTCATAGGCATCTGCGGATTCATTTCATCCGCTGTCTTAAGTTTCTCATAAGGAATATCAGCCTCTGCAAGAAGTACGTTCATATGTCCCGGCATTCTTCCTGCAACAGGGTGTATTGCGAAGTTTACTTCCGCACCGTTATTTCAAGTTTCTCTGTAAGCTCCTTAACGGCATGCTGAGCCTGTGCAACTGCCATACCGTAACCCGGTATAAATACTACATTCTTAGCAGCTTCAAGAATCATATAGGCATCTTCTGTAGAAATAGCCTTTGCCTCTCTGCCATCACCCTTAGAGCCACTTCCGCTTCCGCCACCAAAGCTGCCAAAGAGAAGACTGTAGAAACTTCTGTTCATTGCCTTACACATTATAAGAGTAAGGATAAGTCCTGATGTACCTACAAGACAACCGGACACTACGAGTACTGTATTATTAATAGCAAAGCCTGCAAATGCCGCTGCAAGTCCTGAAAGAGCATTCAGAAAAGAAATAATAACCGGCATATCTCCACCGCCGATGCATACTACAAGAGTGATACCTGCGATAAGATAAGCAGCTGTAACTAAAACTATACCATAGAAACCAAGCTGTGCATCTAAGAAAGCGTACATTATTATTCCAACAATACCGGAAATTACCAAAATTCCATTCAATAAGTTCTTTGCAGGGATAACCACCTGTTTCTTAAATAACTTGCCTGAAAGCTTACCCCAGGCAACAACCGAACCTGTAAATGCAACCGCGCCTATGGCAATAGTAAGTCCAAGGGTGATGTCTGTAAATGCATCTGTCTTCGCCCCATCTGTTGACATATACTGGGCAATAGCCACAAGTAAAGAAGAAAGACCACCGAAACCGTTAAAGAGAGCTACAAGCTCAGGCATACCTGTCATTTCAACCTTCTTTGACCAGATAGCACCAATAATTCCACCAACTAATATTGCTAAAACTATATAGAAATATCCATTTTTTAGAATATCATTATTCCAGGAACCAAGTACATCCTTTTCACACATTACGGTTACGGTCGCAATAAGCATACCTACCGCTGACATAAAGTTTCCTTTTCTCGCTGTTTCCGCCTTACCAAGAAGCTTGATACCTCTGATAAAGAAGATGCAGGCTATCATATATGAAACCATTATTATGCTGTTCATTTAATCCTCCTTATTCTGCCTCATTATTTCTTTTTCTTAAACATACCAAGCATTCTGTCTGTTACCATGTAACCACCGATTACATTGATAGTAGCAAATACAATGGCAAGGAAACCAAGAGCTGTACCTACAGGCCCCTCAATATTTAAAGCAGTAACTGTAATTGCACCAACTATGGTTATACCTGAAATTGCGTTAGTTCCAGACATAAGCGGTGTGTGAAGCTGTGAAGGTACCTTTGCAATAAGCTCAACTCCGAGAAAACCTGCAATTACAAATACGAATATAAGCATTATCATAATCTGTATTTCCTTTCTTTATATGAATCTCTCGTGAATTATTTTTCCATTCTGAGTAAGGAGACAGCCTTTCATTATCTCATCATCAAGATTAACGACAAGCTCATTTTTCTCTTTATCATGGAAATGAGTTAAAAATGCACTGATGTTACCTGAAAGCATAAGAGAAGCATCAAAAGCCACCTGTCTCTCAAGCATATCTCCTGACATAATGGTTACTCCATTTTCGGTAACTACATTCTCAAAAAGCTTAGAGCCTTCTACATTACCGCCTGTTGAAACAGCCATATCCACTACAATAGAGCCCGGCTGCATACGGTCAAGCACATCTTTCTTTATAAGCACCGGTGCTTTTCTTCCGAATACCTTAGCTGTAGTGATAACCACATTTGCCTTCTCACATACCTTTGCCTGTGCTTCCTGCTGTTTTGCTATCTGTTCAAGGTGTAAGCTCCTTTGCATAACCCTGTTCAGTCTGTCCCATTTCACCGAGGTCAATCTTTACAAAGTTCGCTCCGAGACTCCTTACCTGCTCCTCAACCACAGGTCTTGTATCAAAGGCATCTACCCTTGCACCAAGACGCTTTGCTGTAGCTATAGCCTGAAGTCCTGCAACTCCTACACCTATAATAAATACCTTGGCAGGAGAAATAGTACCTGCAGGTGTCATCATCATAGGACAAATCTTAGGCAGCTTTGCAGCTGCATTAAGTACTGCCACATAGCCCGCAAGAGAAGCCTGTGAGGACTGTACATCCATCTTCTGGGCAAGGGTGGTTCTTGGTATCATTTCAAGGGAAACTGCCTGGATACCATCACTCGCGAACTTATTTAATAGTTCCTTTTCATTAAATGGATCTAAGTAGCTTAAATGCAGGGTATCCTTCTTCAATCCCTCTGTACCCTCAGGCTTTAAAATACGCACAACTATCTCGCTGTCAGCATATCCCGCCTCATTACTTGCTACAATCTCAGCTCCTGCTTCTTTGTAAGCCTCATCTGAAAAACCTGACTTAAGCCCTGCGCCGGTAGTAACCTTAAAGGAAAATCCCATTCCGATAAGCTTCTTAATGTCGGCAGGCACCATAGCTACTCTGGTTTCCAGAGCATCAGATTCTTTACAAATCAATACCTTCTTCATCTTATTGTCCTTTCTTCAAAATATTTTAAAGCAGGATTATAACTCATATCCCAGCTTGTTTTCTTGTCGATAGTATACAATAGTACAATCGTTATTTCAACTAATCCTATAAATTTGGTATATAATGTAATTTTTTTATATTTTTATTCTAATAAAATACTTTGTTGAATTATAATACAGTTTTTATTTTTTTAATTGTATTTTTTTAGTTGATTTTTTTAACTCAATTTTTTTAATTTAAGAATATTTTTTTATTGTTATATTTTTTTAACAATTTATAAGTTAGAAGCTTCTAACTTTTTTTATACCTTTATTTTACCCATTGCAATTTTTTTCTATATAGATTTTTGTTTAACTTTATCCAATTTTTAGTGTATAATGATGTAGATTATATATTTCAGTCAGTTAATACACATACCAGGAGGGAATTACATGTTTATAAAATTTAACTGTTTGGCAGAGGGAAATACTGAATCTACTGAGATATGCTTATTTCAAGGGATAAGATTTAATAAAATAGGGTTTGCCGTACTTTCAACAGAGCATATCAGACATGACTATCTTCTTCCTATGGATATGTCTGCTTATGATAACTTTTTAAAAATGCTTGAAAAATCCATTGCTGCCAGTGCTAATATTACAGAAATTACGGGTGGTAATGTTTACAGAGTTGTTAAAGGTAGTTTCTTAAATGTAAAAGAAGCAAAGACAGCCAAATTTGGCCTTAAAATTTTGGACGTAAAATAATTATGGAATTTGAATTAGAAAGCAACAGGCTTATTTTACGCGCCTTAAATCAGGAATACGCTTCTAATGTATGTGAATTTTATGAGAGAAATTATCACTATCTTTCACTCTGGGAGCCAAATCTTTCCAGACATTTTCTCTCAATTGAAGCTATGAAAAACTTTATGAAGGCCGATTTTAAAAATACACTCTTAGGTAATAATATAAGATATTGGTTTTCATTAAAAAGCTTTCCTGATAACATTATTGGAGCTGTTAATTTCCAGAATATTAAAAAGGGTGCTTTTAAGTCCTGTCAGATTGGTTATAAAATAGACAAAGCATTCTCCGATATGGGAATAACTACCGAGGCTGCGCACTGTACCATTTCTTCATTATTTTTTTAGACGAAGGGCTTCACCGGATAGAAGCTATAATTGCCACAAACAATCTGCCCTCAATAAAACTTATTGAAAGGCTTGGTTTTTTGCGGGAAGGAATAAACAGGGAATGTGTAAATATAAATGGAAGTTGGGTTGATTGTTATCAATATTCACTTCTAAATGGAGAATTGAAAGCTTAGTCTCATAAAATGCGGGATTAGGCTTTTTCTGTTTTACAAAAGGTACCGTAGGTTTATCCCACAGTACCTTTTGTATTTAATTTATAGATTTTAATTACAGTGTAAACTTAGATACCTCACTCTGGAGTTCCATAGCAATATTCGCAAGGTTTTCACTGGCCTGTGAAATATCTGAAATAGACTGAACCTGAGTATCCACATTGGCTGCTGCCTCCTCTGTAGTAGCTGCATTTTCCTCAGCTATTGCAGAAAGATTTTCAACCACCTTAATTACATTACTATTCTCAGTTTCAATAGTCTTTGATGACTTATTAATCTCATTAACAATTACCTTAGAGTTCTCAACCGCCTTTGAAATCTCCTCAAACTTATCACTGGTCTCAGCAACCTTTTCGCTCTGTTCAGCAACCATCTTATTAGAATCTTCCATCATACTGACTGCTGACTCAGCCTTAATCTTAAGTTCATCAATAACAGCCCTGATTTCATTTGTAAAGCCCGCACTCTGTTCTGCAAGTTTTCTAATCTCATCAGCAACTACTGCAAAGCCCTTACCTGCCTCTCCGGCTCTGGCTGCTTCGATAGCCGCATTAAGCGCAAGGAGGTTAGTCTGGTCTGAGATAGACTGAATCATCTCAGAAGCACTGGAAATCTTTTCTGTCGCCTGGCTTGTCTCATCTATGACATGGCTGACCTTCGTTGATATTTCCCTATTTTCTTCTGATATTTTAATAAGCTCTTTAAGAGTAGCATTACCCTCATTTTTACACTTATCTATTGTATCTGTTGCAGAAGAAAGTTCATGTAAGGTTTCAATCATTTCGCCAAGAAGTGTATTGGATGTCTCAACGGACTGTGCCGCACTCTGTGTATCCTGTGCCTGGCTTGTAGCTCCATCTGCTATGTTAGTAACTGCTGTTGATACTTCATTTGCCATCTCAGATGTTGCCTGAGCAGTAGCTGTAAGCTCTTCAGCTGTTGCTGCAGTATTCTGGGCATGTGAATTTATATTTGAAACTATTTCTGTAAGGTTAGCTACCATGCGCCTTATAGACCTTGTCATTTCACCAATTTCATCCTGATTCTCCCTATACTTGGTAAGTATCTCTCTCTCTCTTCGGAGGTATCAAGATTGTAATTTGATAATTTAGATATAGCTTTGTTTATAACTGCTATTGGTATTGCAATAAAGTTTCTGATTAAGAAGAAGATTACAACTCCTATACCAATTATAGTAATAATGTTAAGAACTATATTGGCATACATACTAACAACGGCATCATGGGTAAAGTACGACATTGAAGAGATGGCTGCAATTACCCAGTGTGTATCAGTTCCTTCAACTGAAACCGGTACAAGCATATACTGTGATTCTTTTCCGGTTGTCATGGACTTAAGTACATTAAGGCTCTCATTTCCTGCCTTAGCCGATTCAAACATGCTCTGTATTGCAGGCATTTTTGAAATAACATTCTGCATAATTAACTCTGTATTCATTGAGTGAGCTGCTATAGTTCCATCATCTGATATTAATCCAGTAAAATTATCCGCACCGTTTGAAGGCTCCTGTGCAAGCTCCTCAGACAAGCCTGAAAGGTCAATGTCTACATTTATGGCCGCCACAAGCTTACCGTCATACTTTATAGGAAAACCATAGGTTGTAATTATCTTATCACCCTGCTTATATGGATCAAGAACTATGCTTTTACCTGCTGACATTACGTTTGTATACCAAGGACTGCCGACATGGTCATCCGTAAGGTCTACACCATCCTTAGTTACATATACAGATAATGCACCGCTCTTATTACCATTCTTATTAGCATACTTTGCAGCCTTGCCGTCAAATGCATTTGGCTCAAAGAAAACACCTACTCCCTCAATGCTTTCACTATCTTCAATCACATTTTTAAGAGCATCAATTATCACCTGTCTCTTTCTATCCTGCTTCTTATGGTTCATCATTTCTGAAACAACCACTGAGTTGATACCTACCGCAGCCTGATGGGCAGCTGTGAAATCTTTTTCCATACCCTTGGCTGTTTTCTTTGCTCTCTCAAGTGCAATGCTCTTTCTGTCCGTAAGATTAGTATTATAAGTGTGAACTGCATCATATGCAGTTTTTGCACCAAGAACCACAAGAAGTAATACAGCAATAATAAGGCTCAGCTTAATACCTATACTTTTAATAGCTGAACCCTTTGAAGCTTTCTGTTCCTGTTTCATTAGAAACCATCCTCCCAATTTTTATTTTTTTAATATCATTCTAATAAAAAAATACTCACAACAGTATTTTTTTATTATCATATGTTAATCCCATTCTACTATCAGCTTTATTATTTTTTTCAAGCAAACTTTATTCTTTCATGTATTTTCGTTAAAAAAATTCTTTTTGTGTGAATTATTTTTAGTTCTTTTTTTATAACTTATCAACAAAAAATTTTTCAGACAAAACTAAGAATATTTCAGACTAATAAAGACTTATAATTTAAACTGTACTTCAATTTCTTCTTTTTAATTTTTTTCTGACCTTTAGAAGCTACTTTCTTGGTTATATGAAGAGAATAAACTTCATCCTTTGCATATGGTTCAAGAGGCTCTATCTGTACCTCATTTCTGGATGAATCATAACTTATATTAACCTTAAGCATACCGGAAGCCGAAGTCACATACATAGTATTACTGTTTACTGTCCTTGGATCAAGCGGGGTATTGAACCTTACCCTCCATACAAAATTACCTGTCTTAAACTTAAGAGACTGTCTAACTGCCATATCAAGTCCCGACGTGGATTCAATCTCAACATAATTTGACATAAGCCTTATCCTCCAATCCGTATAGTTGCACAGCATTGTTAAATGTAGTTCTATAACTTCTTCTTCTTCAACCTCTAATAACCCGGCAATCTCTCTTACAACATATTTAATATTACCCGAATCATTTCTGCTGCCCCTAAATGGCACGGGCGACAGATAAGGCGAGTCCGTTTCAAGCACTATGTGCTTAAGCCCTATCTTTTTTACAGTTTCCTTTGTCTTCTTTGCATTCTTAAATGTAACCACTCCGCCTATCCCGATATAAAATCCAAGCTTTACAAATCTTTCTGCCATTTCCGGCGAATAGGAATAGCAATGGATTACTCCTTTGTTATAACCAGACTCCTTAAGTATATTGTAAGTATCCTCAGCAGCATCCCTGCTATGTATAACATAAGGCTTATCTAATTCTTTTGCAAGTTTTAACTGCTCTAAAAACCAATATTTCTGTCTTTGTCTTACCACCTCATTTTTTTTCACCAGCTTCTCTTTCAAAATAATCAAGTCCAATCTCTCCTATGGCAACTACCTTAGGATTAGCTGAAAGTTTTCTAAGAATTTCTATGCCTTCACCCTCAGGCAAAGCTTCAAGACAGCTTATCTCATCCGGATGTACTCCTACAGCGGCAAGTACTCTGTCAAATTCTCCGGCAAGTCTTACTGAATTTCTGCTTGTTTCTAAATCTGCCCCAATGTTTGTTATAAAAGATATATCAGTATCTAAAAGCCTTGCTATAAGCTCTTTTCTATCTTCATCATACCATTCATCATCATAATGTGCATGGGTTTCAAATATTTATGTTTCAACTCAGTCTCCAACCTTTATATCAACCATAATTCTTGCATGGGCACTCACCTATTACAGGCTTGAATTTACTTCCCATTGTATTTACATATTCTTCGTAGCCGAATTTTACATAGTTTAAGTTTGTGTATCCTTCATCTCTGAGAAGATTAAATGCCATGCCTGATCTGTTGCCATGGTAGCACATAAGATACAGTTTACGTTTTGTATCTGAGGTCTCTTTTAAATATTTGAGCATTTTTATACCGCCATCTATATACGGCATATTTATTGCCCCTTCTATATGCCCCTCTTCATAGTCTTTTTCATCTCTCAAATCTATGAGTATTGCATTGTCACTCTTCATTCCTTCATTTAGCTCTTCAACTCCTATAACGATATTGTAAGAAGGCTTTGGTGCAGTCAGCAGACTTAGTGCAAATGCAACCGATACCAATGATATTATCACTAAAAATACGATTATCACTCTCACTGTTTTCCGGGTCCGTTCCATAAAACACTCTCTTTCTTCGTTTATTTTTTTGACAATATATCACTAAGGCAGGCAAATTCCTTAAGTGTAAGGGTTTCTCCCCTTATAAGTGGATTTTGCTTCATACCGAGCATTTCCTGCATTTTAAGTATTGCTTCGGTAATTTCTTCTTTTGTAAAATCCAGTTCAGCAGAGTTTGTAAGTCCGTTTTGCAAAGTTTTTCTGCGCTGTGCAAATGAAGCCTTAATTAACTTAAACATAAGCACCTCATCTATAACTTCTACCGGCGGCTTTTTATGACATTTAAGATTAACTACTGCACTTCCCACATTAGGCCGCGGCATAAAACAATTCTGTGGTACAAAGGCCGCTATGTATGGCACAGAATAATACTGGACCGCAAGTGAAAGCGCACCATAGTCTTTGTTTCCCGGAGCTGCCTGCATTCTTCTTGCCACTTCTTCCTGCATCATAAGTGTCATATCTGTAACCGGCACTCTTTTTTCAAGCAAGGTCATAATTATAGGTGTGGTAATATAATAAGGAAGATTGGAAACTACCTTGATAGGCTTTCCGTTATTTTTTTCCTCTACAAGTGTGGCTATGTCTACTTTTAAAATATCTTCATTGATAACTTCCACATTATCATACGCTGAGAGTGTATCTTTAAGTATTTTTATTAACTTCCTGTCTATTTCTACCGCTATGACCTGCCTTGCAGCCTCACATAGGTACTGGGTTACAGTACCTATGCCTGGTCCGATTTCAAGCACAAGGTCATCCTTTCCTATGTCAGCCGCATCTACTATTTTTTCAAGTACATGGGGGTCTATAAGAAAGTTCTGACCGAATTTTTTCTGAAATGTAAAATCATACTTTTTAAGTATGGCTATTGTATTTTGTGGCTGTCCTAAATCTGCCATTCACTCTCCTCTTTTATCTGATGCCTGCTCCGCTTGGCATAGAATTTTCCGGTGTCATAAGTGAAAGATTACCCTCTGCATCCTCTGCACAAAGTAACATTCCCTGCGACAGGACTCCTGCAAGCTTAGCCGGCTTAAGATTGGTAAGCACCATTACTTTCTTGCCAACCATTTCCTCTGCCTTATAATTCTTTCTGATTCCTGAAACTATCTGTAAGGTCTTGCTTCCTACCTTAACCTGGGAACAAAGCAGTTTCTTTGACTTAGGCACTTCCTCACATTTTATTATTTCACCAACCTGGAACTGGCATTTCATAAAGTCATCAAACTCTATCTCAGGCTTAGCCTCTAAGTCTATTACCTCTTTATCTTCTGCCTTAGTTTCTCTGCCAAAAAGTGCATCAAGCTTCTCCTTAGCTTCGGCTTCACTCATTTTACCTGCCTTAACGAGATTTTTTATAGCGATTTCTCCAGTCTTTACAAACTCTTCCCTCTGTTTTGCTACTATCTTTTCAGTCTCAGCAAGTACCTCTTTTACATCTTTTCTTGCAAAAAGCATCTCAGGATTTTCTACTGCCTTTGTACCGTTTTTCAGTAAACCGAATTTTTCAAGCTCACTAAACTCACGAAGCTCGGAGTTAAAAGCCTTGGCTATCTTTTCGGATGTTTCCGGCATAAATGAATACAACAGTGAAGCTCCTATCATTATACTTTCTGAAAGATTGTAAAGCACTTCCTTAAGACGCGGAAGCTTGTCTTCTTCTTTTGCCAGTAACCAAGGCTCTGTCTCATCTATATATTTATTGCAACGCTTAAATAAAGTAAATATCTCTGTAATTGCATCGGCCGCACGCAGTTCTTTCATCTTATCTATTATCTTTGAAAGGCAAGCTGTAGCCATTTCTTTAAGTTCATTATCCACAGGTTCTTCTACTCCTGTAGACTCAATTATTCCACCAAAATACTTGTTACTCATAGCTACTGTTCTGCTAACAAGGTTTCCAAGTGTATTTGCAAGGTCAGAATTAAAACGTTCTGCCATAAGCTCCCAGGTAATTACACCATCATTTTCATAAGGCATTTCGTGAAGCACAAAGTAACGTACCGCATCAACTCCAAAAAGAGAGGCCATATCATCCGCATAGATAACATTTCCTTTGGACTTACTCATCTTCTCGCCACCCTGCAAGAGCCAAGGATGTCCGAATACCTGCTTAGGAAGCGGTACATCAAGAGCCATAAGGAAGATTGGCCAGTAAATTGTATGGAAGCGAATAATATCTTTTCCGATAAGGTGTAGATCCGCAGGCCAGTATTTCTTATATAAATCACCATGGTTTCCGTCTGCATCATAACCAAGTCCGGTGATATAGTTTGAAAGGGCATCAAGCCATACATAGACTACGTGCTTAGGATCAAATTCCACAGGTATGCCCCACTTAAATGAAGTTCTGGACACACAAAGATCCTGAAGTCCCGGAAGCAGGAAGTTGTTCATCATTTCATTTTTCCTTGAAACCGGTCTTATAAAATCAGGATTATTGTTTATATGTTCTATAAGCCTGTCCGCATATTTACTCATTTTAAAGAAGTAAGCCTCCTCTTCGGCAGGATGTACTTCTCCGTGACACTCAGGACATTTTCCGTCTGTAAGCTGTGAATTAGTATAAAAGGCTTCACACTCTGTACAGTACATTCCCTTATAAGCACCCTTGTAAATGTCTCCTTTGTCATACAGCTTCTTAAATATCTTCTGTACCTGCTTCTCGTGATCCTCATCTGTAGTACGGATAAATCTGTCATAAGAAGTGCCACAAAGATCCCAAAGACGTTTAACCTCTCTCGCCACACTGTCTACAAACTCTTTTGGTGTCCGGCCTGCTTCGATTGCTCTTGTCTCTATTTTCTGACCATGCTCATCTGTTCCGGTCTGAAACCTTACATCGTAGCCTTCTTTTCTCTTAAATCTAGCTATTGCATCTGCAAGTATAATCTCATAGGTATTTCCGATATGGGGCTTACCTGATGTATATGTTATTGCTGTGGTAATATAATATGGTTTTTTCTCTGACATTTTTTTCTCCTGTTTTTATGTAAGTTTATCTTTTTAGTCTACTTTCCTAACTGCCTTTTGTCAACTATATCAATTTTTTTCCTTTTTCCTTTGCAATCCATCCGCTAAAAGTAATTATGTAAGCAAGCAGGATAACTCCGAAAGTTGTTCCCACCAGCACAGTTGCTTTTAAACTTCTTTTATGTTCCGCTTCTCTTGTGATTACCGCCCTTACATTGCTTTTATTTCCTACAGCATCTACTGCCTGGAGCTTTATATCATTTTCACCAATGCTGAGTCTCTGTGTAAAACTAAAGCTTCCTTTTTTCACATTTTTGCTTTGTCCGTTCATAGTAAGTGTGACGTCTTCAGAACACTCACCGGTAATATCTATCTCGTTATCTGTGGTTACCGCACCGTCTATGACCTTATCCAGTACCACTCTGGGCTTTATTGTATCAACTTTTAATTCTTTTTATATAATTTCTGACATTACCGGATTCTCCGGTTACTCTTACAGCAATTTTAACCTCTCCTTCAGGCAAAGGTACTGTATAGGTGCCACTTGCCTCAGATTCACTTGCTTCTATAGCGTCATTTACAGTTATATCTACCTTACATTCTCCTGTAAATAATACATCTATACTAAGTTCATCAGTATTTGCTACATCACTTACAGGAAATCTGACAAGGGAATTTGGGCTGTTTCTGTCTGGCAATTCATAAAGTTCAAAATCTCCATTATTTCCATTATTGTTTACATTTGCTACGTAATAAGCTACATTTTTTTATTTCTTCAGAAATTTCTGTACTAAATATAGTTTCTGAAGTATATTCTTCTGCAATTAACTCCATACTGTCGCTATTATATAGTCCCACTACATAATGTCCATTTTCTGTACCTGTCCAGGTAATCTCTGCAATATCATCTACATATCTGCCTGATATCCCCTGAACCAGAGGCTGTTTGCGCTTATCTGTCATGTAACTTATTCCCGCCACGGATACATCTCCTGACACGTATACCGGTAAGCTAAGCACCTTCTCTGCAGTTTTTCCTGCCTTTTTTTAGAGATTATCTTAAAATAATAAAATCCTGAGTTTGGAACTCTTACATTTATTTTCTCCTCACCGCTGATACCGGTACTTTTTAGTTTTATCTCTGACCAGTCGGTTCCTGTTTTTGCAGCCGAATAATAGACTGTATGGCTTAGTTTTGCATTTTTATCTACACCTGTAGTTTCAAAGAGTACAGTAACAGTTGCTCCACTTGTCACATTTTCCTGCAAAACATCCTGTTCCACAAAAAAAGAGTTCACTTCAAAAGGCTTCCCACGACTTGGGGGCTGCCTCTATGTGAACTATTTTTTTCCCGGTGTTGTAGCCATTACCAAAAAAATAAAGCTAAAAATTAATAATAAAAATATTCTTTTTTTCATACATTTAATCGAGCTGTAAGTTAAGCACGAAAGCCTCTGTTTTCATAGGTAGGATTAACTAAGGTTTCATCTAAATCCAGACCTCTTCCATAGGTAATGCCCGCATAAATCTGCTGGGTATTTTCCATAACAGGCTCTGACTTATCGGTCTTAGCTATCTCTCTAAAACTTACTCCAAGCTTTCTTAAAACCTTTCCTGCAGCCTCTATCTCCTCTTTCTTTCCACTCACCAGTGCAAAGTTAAGGCATTTCATTACATAGATATAAAGGCTTGCAAGATTCTTGCTCACCTCATAACTCATATCTAAATTTATAAGTAGCTCCTTAACGAAGGAAACTGCCTGCTTTAATTCTTTTTTAAAGGTTAAACTGTCACCTTTAGTAAGTGCCTCTTCTGCCAAAGTGAGATTTTCTTCTATTATATCATACATTATAACAATAATCTCACTTTTATTTGCAGAAGTTACTCTTCTTGTATATATTTTTACAGACTCAGCTTTCAAACTAAGTTACCTCCGGTTAGTTGCTCTGTAGCAGGGTAAGTACGGTATTAGGACGCTCATTTGCCTGTGCAAGTACACTTGTGCCTGCCTGTGAAAGCACCTTCTGCTGTGTATATTCTGTCATTTCTTCTGCCATGTCTGTATCCATTATTCTTGAAAATGCACTCGTCATATTCTCTGTAGTTTCATCCACACTTAGTATTGTATGCTCAAGCCTGTTCTGATAAGCACCAAGCTTAGCACGTTCAGCTGATACCATGCTTATGGCAGCATCTACTTTTGATATGGCGCTTTCTGCCTCCTCATGAGTTCTTATATTCAAACCTTTAAGCCCAAGGGTTTCACTATCTATTCTTCCTATACTTATGTCAAGGTTTTCACCTGTATTAGCGCCCAGCTGTAATGTCATATATCCGGCATCTAATACCTCAAGGTCAACTTCTCCACCCTTATCACCTTCAGTCGTGTAGTCATTTACTTTGAGTTCCATCTCAAAGCCGCCCTTGTCCTTTACTACAACTTTATCACCTTCAGTTCTTACCGTAGCAGTTCTGCTGAATCCCTCATCAAGAGTCACTTTGGCATCACTGCCTTTTTTTACTTCAGTTGGCTCCATCTTTCTTGGAAGTCCAAGCGCATTAGCAAGCAGATCCGCATTATCTTCAGCAGAAATTTCATTACCATCCTTATCCTTGACTGCTGTACCCTCTACTTTATATCTACTTTTGCCTTGCTTCCATATGCCTTAGATACAAAAAGCAGGCTTGCTCCATCATCCAGTTCCTCCGCCGTATAGCCTCCATATAGCTTTTCTCCGTCCGCATCAGGACCTCCACCATTACCTGCCAGACTGAGTCCTGCTCTTTCTGCCCCTATTCTTAATTTATTCAGAACAGTTTCTATAGAATCTCCCTTGTTAATATTTATTACTTCACCATTAATAATGACTCTTCCCTGTATAGTAGAATCTTCTCCGAAAGCGCTTCCATCTACTGAACCATCACTTGCATATACAGCCTTCTTAGGATCTTCTTCAACAGTAAGCTTGTACTTTCCCTCAGGTACTGCTTCAGTAGAATTAATAACATTTACTCCGCTATTTTTAGTTACAGACCTTCTGTTTGCCTCTCCGTTTAACAGTGTCTTCGTATTGAAATCAGTATCTGCAGATATCCTGTCTATCTCAGCACTGAGCTGGTTTATTTCTTTCTGAATGGCATCTCGGTCCTCACCGGAATTAGTATCACTGGCAGCCTGTACAGCAAGCTCCTTCATTCTGCCAAGCATAGCACTCACTTCATTAAGTGCTCCTTCTGCAGTCTGTATAACTGAAATTCCATCAGCAGAATTTTGGGAAGCACGTTCAAGAGATCTGATCTGGGTACGCATTCTTCTTGAGATGGAAAATCCGGCTGCGTCATCAGAAGCTGAATTTATCTTATACCCTGATGAAAGACGCTCTGTACTTTTTGAAAGCTTTTTATCTACTCTGCTAAGATTTGTGTTTGCCCTAAGTGCTGAAATATTATTATTTATTCTCATCTTCTATCCTCATTTTCTACTCTCTGATGCCAAGAACTTTTAAGACATGGGATGTCACAACCTTTGCTGTTCTATATATATCAGAAGTTTTAACATTGTCACTATATATATCGTCAGAATTTGTAATTTGTGAAGTGCCATAACCCAAATGATAAGAAATTTCTCCAATTTCCATCTTCATTTCTGAAAGCCTTCGTCTAAGTTCTTCCTCATTAGCTTTAAGGTCCTCCAGACTTTCTCTTGATTCAGTTTTGAAATAGCCTGTAATTCTTTCACTCACAATCCTAAACTCTGATGTCACTCTGTCTTCACCGGTAGTTAAAACAATGCCAACCTTACCTTTATCAGCTTCTGCCCTTCCTTTTCTGATTGTAATAGAAATATCTGCCAGTTTATCTTTATCATAAATAAACGGTATATCATAGCTTTTACTTTCTTCTCTCTTAACAGAAAGTGCAATTGTTTTTTTGACTGCCATTAACCCTTTTAACTTATCATATGTAATACTCTCAGTTTCCATCATCCTGGTCACTTTTTTGCTAAGTAAATCTGTCACAGCCTTCTCATTTTCTGCCACAAAACGTTCTCCATCAAACTCATCAATAAATTTGGAAGATAGGTCATTTACTTCACGCTTTTCTTCACGTGACATTTCTGATACAATCCCTGACAGGCTCCTTCTCCCCCTTGAAATATCCATCTGTGCAGCTAAATTAGCAAATGTAATTTCAGCTCTGCCATCAAGCATTTTTTCTACATCAGCACTCTGTATCTCTCTCTCCAGTTCTGCTTCTTTATCTTTATAATAATCATCTTCCACTTCTGAAAGACTTTCTTTAAGCTCTCCTGCAAGCAACTTGGCATAAGCTATGTCTATCTGATTATCTATCCGTCCTTCACCACCAAGCACCTTTGTAAGCTCTCCAAAAGTCTCATCTACTTTTTCATTAAAGCTGCCAAGTTTCCTGCTTCTTACTGCCGAAAGCATATTTCTGAGAGTAAGATTCTGATTGGTAAGGCTTACACTTCCTACCACTGCATCATCACCTTTTTCAATCTGGTTAAGCAGACGGTAAATCCCTATATAGGCTTCTCTCTCTGTCTCACTTACTTCCCCGCTTTTTTCCAGATTATAAAGATAACGGCTGTACTTCTCATCACCCGGCAGTACTTTTTCATTTATTTCTTTTGCCCTGTTAAGCAGTTCTTTCATATCCAGATCAAGCGGATTGATACCAGACTTTATAAGTCCTGCCACTGTAGCCGGTTTTAGTTCTTTTAAAGCTGCTTCGGTAAGTGTAGCAGCTACCTTCATCTTTGTTACGGACTCAACATTTACCTCTGCTTTATTATATGCCAGCAGCCTTACTGCCTTTCTGTTTGCATCTGTAAGTTCTAAATTATTCTCACTTAGAACCTCATCAATATTACCAAAGGCTTTGCGGATACTATCACCCAAGTCAGCTCTTATTTCAGTTGCTCCCTTTTCATAAGCCATACCTGACTCGTGATAGGAAGCCAGAGTAATCCTTGTCTCTTCTCTGTAGGCAGCTGAAACTGCACCCGTCTTATACTCAGATTCATAGGTTCTTGTCAGAGCATATGAACGTATAGATACCACACTTCTTAAAAGCTCTATACTAGATGTAGTATCACTGGCGGCTTTTACACCATCCGGAGTTTTACCATTTTCCAATGTTACAGCACCGTCAAGCAAGCCCTTATAATAGCTTTCCTCTTCTTTTCTAAGATTGTCTACAAGCCCCTTAAGATCTGTTACATCTATCTTTATTCCCTTATTCAACATACTTAATGCTGATTGTTCGGTAAGCTTAAGCCTTATTTCTTCAAGGTTTCCTCTCTGGCTTATTTCTGTAATTGTTATTTCTGTAGTTCGTCTGAAATAATTAACCACATAACCTGCCTGCCTATAATTAGCTGTACCAACTATAGCATCGGCTGCTTCTCTTCCCTCAGAAATTCCTTTTGCAAGCTTATCTGTTAACTTTTCTATCCCTTCAGCAGTTTCTGCTCCATTCTTTAACTCATTAAGACTTAAATACTTTGCTACACTTGCAGGAGTAATCTCCATCCCCTTGGTAAACAGCCACTTAGCCGCGCCAAGACTGTCTTTATCTGCGGTTACTCCCTTACTTTCTAGAAGATTCACAGCCTGATTTTCTATTTTGAACCAAATTTCTTCTTTTTCTACTGTCTGTGATACTTCACTATATGACTCTGTATGTTCTGATTTATAAATATTAGATATGGTTTCAGGCAGATCAGCTTCTATCATGTGACTTATAGCCGGTTCATTTATATTTTTTATTACATCTTTTGCAAAATCCACAGCATTTGAAAATTTTTCAATATTTTCTTTAGTCACAGCCATGCCGGAACGCTCAAGCTGTTTGGCAAGTCTGCCATCCTCTATGTTTCCATAAGAAATTTCTTTTATATTCTCTGCATTTTCACTAAGTTTTTTTACTTGTTTAGCAAGATTTTCCTTTCTGATTTCCCTGTTCTGAACTATATTTTCTATACTCTTTTTAACAAGGTCAGCATCAGAATCTGTAGCAGATACTCCCTCCTCCTCAAGTTCTTTCATCATCTCAGGAGATAAAACTTTTGCGTTATATTCAAGGGTTTCTACAGTCTTTTCAGCCTCTTCCTTAAATTTTGATATTGCCCTGTCTTCTTCTTTAAGCTTATTAACTGTATCGCCATAGGTCATAACTTTAGTCCTTATATTTTTATTAAATGCTTCACCCAGACTTACTTTCTCATTTGCAGCTTCCTGCTCTCTAATTTCTTTTTTTCTGTATCCTTAAGACCCACTTCAAGTATTTTATTATCTTTTAATCTATTTATCTGCATAAGCACCCCTTTATCAGATTATTATTACTACACTATTTATTTCGGCAGAATTTCTGCTTTTATTAAGCAAAACAAAAGAAAAAGATAACATTACAAGGCATATACATACGTAAAATGCGTGTATTGTTATCTTTTTCTATATCATCCCAAACTGAAATCTCCAGATGTATGATTCTATTTTTACTACAGATCTCATTCGTCTTCCTACTCTCTTGTCGACGTAGTTATTTTAACATAATTTGTGCAAAATGTCAATAAAATATATTTAATTTATTCAAATATATGTATTTTTGCACAATTAGACTACTAAATCTATTTGTTTAATGGAGCCTGCTTCGCCGCTTTCTTTAAGGAAAATACCGGTTTTTCTTACTATCGCCTGTGTGTTATTATCCATATCTTTTATAGAAAATTCAGTATTTGTTCTGCCAAGGTATATGGCACCAATGCCTTTTTTTGCAATTGGAACAAGCTCATCCTCCCCATCCTCGTCTTTGCTCCACACTAAAAGCTTCATAAATATTTTATCATTTTCATCTATCCAGCCATTTCCATCATCATCGTATGCAGCCAAGTCGCTAAAACTATCACCACTCCTGGTACCAAAAAGCTCTGTTCCATCATTTATCTTGCCATCTCCATTTTTATCAAGCGCAAGAAAGCCACTACCCCTGCCGGCAAATGATATTTTATCTTTTTCTCCATCTCCATCTATGTCGAAATCATATTTCCTGGTAGTTATATCTTTCGCATCTCCCTCAAGATTTACTACTAATGGATCCTTAAAATTAAACTCTGAATATCTTCTCGTTCCCTGAACTTCAGCATAAGCCCTGGACATGCCCATTTCCATTTTGAAATCTATCTTGCGTCCATCTGCAGACATAACACTTCCTTGTGCCTCAAATGAAGTAACTTCGGTTTCTACATAAGATAAGGTCTCCTCAAATACTGCTTCTATCCTGTTTATAGAAAATGAACCTGCTGCTGACGAAGATGAACTTACTGAATTTTTATCTTCTACGCTATATCTCTTAAGAATCTCGCTAAGGCTCATAATTTCATTGTCTTTATCATTTTCTTTAATATTTGGCTTTTTACCCTGAAGCTCATCCATAAATTTTTTTATGGCTTCCACTATTTTCTTAATCAGCTTTGCTTCTTCCCCTTTTATATCATCCATCAGACTTTTCTTTATGCTTTCAAGACTTAATCCGCCAAGTCCTTCACCTAACTTATTAACCTCTTCTTTAGCCTTCTCTTCTTTCTCAATTATTTTAAGCTTTGCCTTAATTGCCTGATGTTCTATGCTGTATCCGCTGCTTGTATAACTTTGCTTTCTACCGTCATTTGTATAACTGTTAAATCTTCTGCCTTCTGAAAATGATTTACCGCTAAATTCAAAAGTAGTATTTTTCTCTCTGTTTCTTGTTGGTGGGGAAGATGAATTTGCTGATACAGATAAAAGACGGTTTCTTGAAGTCGCCCTTACACCTTGTGAAAATTCTCTTGATGATGACATAGAAATATTGCTATTTACAATTCTCATAACTACCTCCTTGCAGTTTGCTTTGTTTTTGTGTAACAAAACTAACCTTCTTCATCCTTGAAGAAAGCTAATATGTGTGAGGTAGAAAATTGTCTTGGAACTTATATTAATTATATCGGGCAATACCAGAGATTTATTAGTAATTGTTTAGAATAATCTATAATTTTTTTACTTGATACCAAAACATCTGTTCTTTGTTGGTTTTTTATGGTATAATCTTTTTGTTGTCGCTCTCCCAATATGACATCAGAAGGGAGGTGTATTAGTTGGAGATAATAATATCTATCCTGGTTGCTGTTACGGCGAATATAATTAGTTATTGTATTTGCAGGTGGTTAGACAGTGACGAGAAAGACAATTAGCCCAAGCGGAGGCCTTACCGTTTAAAATAAGGAAGAACCCCCAGAGCAGCATCTCTGGGGGTTCGTTTGTATTAGTTGGATATCTATCCTTAATCCGGATTCATGATAAACTATTTGAAAAAATAAGTCAAGCTAAAATTATTTTCATTCAGCATCAAAACATCTGTTCTTTATTAACTTTTTATGGTATAATCTTTTTGTTGTCGCTCTCCCAATATGACATCAGAAGGGAGGTGTGTCAATTGGAGATAATAATTTCTATCGCAATTGCTGTTACGGCAGATATGATTAGTTATTGTATTTGCAAGTGGTTAAACAGCAAAGATAACGACAATTAGCCCAAGCGGAAGCCTAACCGTCTAAAATAAGGAAGAACCCCCAGAGTAACAGGCTCTGGGGGTTCGTTTGTGTCAATTGGATTTCTATCTTGATACAAACATATAATAATATATTTTTATGGATAAGTCAAGGTAAAAATACAATCCCCATTACTCAGCATAAATCAGCACTATTTTCTTAAGTAGTTCCACTATCTTAAACATTGCATCTACCGATACAAATTCATATTTTCCATGATAATTCATACCGCCTGTACAGATATTAGGGCAAGGAAGTCCCATATATGAAAGTGATGCTCCGTCTGTGCCGCCTCTTATTGGCTCTACTCTAGGCTCTATACCAAGTTCAAGCATGGCTTTCTTTGCATTTTCCACAAGGTGCATATTGGGCTCAACCATTTCTTTCATATTGTGATATGAGTCTGTAATCTGAACCTCCGCTGTACCCTCACCATATTTAGCATTAATAAACTCACCAACTTTTGCAAACAATGCCTTTTTAGCTTCAAACTTATCCGCATCATGGTCACGGATTATATAATTTAATTTAGTCTTTTCGGTATTTCCTTCTATTTCAGTTATATGGAAGAATCCTTCATAACCCTCGGTACAATAAGGATCTTCATACACAGGAAGCATTGCCTGAAATTCCATAGCTATTCTGATTGCATCCTTCATCTTCCACTTGGCTGAGCCCGGATGGATAGACACACCGTTTATAATCACTCTTCCGCTTGCCGCATTGAAGTTCTCATACTCAAGCTCTCCAAGCCTTCCACCATCTACTGTATAGGCATAGTCAGCTCCAAACTTATCTACATCAAAGTATTTTGTACCATTGCCCACTTCTTCGTCAGGCGTGAATCCTATCCTGATTTTTCCATGTTCAATCTCAGGGTGTTCCTTAAAATAAGCCACCATGCTCATAATCTCAGCAATTCCAGCCTTATCATCAGCTCCCAACAGGGTAGTTCCGTCAGTTACTATAAGTGTCTCTCCCTTAAATTCAGGCAGTACAGGAAAATCACTGACCTTCATAACTACGTTCAGAGCCTCATTTAGCACTATGTCCTTACCGTCATAGTTTTCTATTTCACGTGGTTTAATATTGGCTCCTGATATGGCATCGCTGGTGTCCATATGTGAGATAAAACCAAGTACAGGTAAATCTCTATCTGTTGTGGCAGGCAGGGTTGCAAATACATAGCCATGGTCTAAAAGTTCTACTTCACTAAGTCCAAGCTCCTTAAGCTCCTCTACCAAAAATTTTGCAAGTTTAAGCTGTTTGGCTGTACTTGGTACTTCCTCCACCCCATCCTGTGACTGGGTATCAAATGATACATATTTTAAGAACCTGTCTTTAACTGTTTTCATGGCATTCTCCTTTTCAACACAACGTTATTTACAATAAGAGTTTTTTTAATTTTTTGTCAAATGTAAATACATCATAACCCTTTATACATTTATATGCATATAAGATACAGTCTATAAAATCAAGATTCTTCTCTGCATAGGTTTCAACACCAAGCACAAGAACATCTTTTTCCACAACATCTATATCCGAAATAAAATCAAGAATTGACTCTGTTATCTCCTGCTTATCAACTCCATATATTCTTTTAAGTACATATATTACTTCAGCAATAACCTCTATTGTGACTATAACATCTTTACTTTTTATTACTTCTGTAGCTTCTAAAACCATATCCTCGTTATCATTTAGAATATATCTCAAGATAACATTTGCATCAAGCATTACCATACTTTTCACCTACTTCTTCTTCCCAGGCAGTTCCCTCTTTATCCCATAATTCAGGATTAGCATACTTTGCCAGTGAGCCTTTCGCAGCTTCGGTGGTTCTGATTTTTTTTGGACTTTCTTCAATAAATTCATCCAAAATTGTAATTATCACTTTTTGATTTTTCTTTGCCTGTATCTTTTCCAACGCCTGTACAGTATTACCATCATAATATCCACTTAGTGTAAGCATAAGCACCTCCTCCTTTTCTTCTGTTTGTAACTCTCACCAGACAGCTTACTTAATTTTATCTCCCTTAGCAGCCCTCTTTTTAAGCTTGAACTTAGCTACCTTATAGCTGTCACCATCAAATTCTACTTCTGTAGTAGCACTGACTCAACAGCCACACCTTTTATCTCATCATCTTCGGCAAGACTGATGCCCTTAACTCCTCTGCCGCTTTTCTTCATTTCCACCACTTCATCAAGTAGGTAGGAGAGCCCTAGCTTTTTCTTCGTGAGCATATAAACCCTGAGGTCATGTGAAAGAATTTCTGCCGCGCTTAATACCCTTACACTTAGCAGCTCATCCCCGTCTTCAAGCTTGGTTGCAAGCATTACGGAACGGTTTGTATCAAATTCAACACCTGAAACAAGCTTTACAAAGCCTTTTTTGGTAGCAAAGAAAACCATGGACTCAAAAAGCTCTGCAAAAGAGGTATAAAGTATAATCTCCTCCTTGCCCACCTTTGAAATATTGTGGACTAAGGTTCCCTTGTCCCTAAGTCTGACCTTAGGTATGTCTTTAGCCTTGACCTGATGCATATTTCCGCTTGCTGTAAATATACAGATTCTGTCAGTATTTTTCATCAGGATTTTAGTCGGATACTCGTTAAGAGCCTCTTCATTTGCCTTTGAAATACTGCTTACATCCACACTCTTAGCATAGCCGAAGCGGTCTATCAGTACATATACATCCTCTTCTTTTACTTCTTCCACATATACCTGCTTCTCCTCATTTAAAAGCTCAGTACGTCTTGGCTTTTCAAAGTTCTTTACATTTGCCTTCAAATCAGTCTTTATTACCCTATGAAGCTCATTTTTATCGGATAATATTTTATTATATTCTTCAATATTATTTTAAGGCTTTCTGCCTCTGTAGAAAGCTTTAAGACTTCAAGCCCTATAAGTCTGCTAAGCGGCATAGCAAGTATTGCATCAGCCTGTGGCTCGGTAAAATCAAACTCCTTCGCAGCCTTTTTTGATGCCTCACTCTTAAACTTTATTTCCGCTATATTACCATTTACAAGACAGTCCTTTGCCTGTTTTACAGACTCTGAACCTCTAAGCACCTCTATAATAAGGTCAATTACATCTACAGCCTTGATAAGGCCTTCCACAACCTCTGCCCTGGATTTTGCTTTTTCCAGTAAATGTGTATATTCCTTGGTATAAAGCTCTTCTTCAAAGCCTAAAAATTCTTCTAAGATGCCCTTTAGAGAAAATACCTTTGGCTGCTTGTCCCTTACTGCAAGCATATTTACAGAATAGGTATCTTCCAAAGGAGTTTTCTTAAATATTCCGTTAAGGAGATTTTCTACATTTCTTCCCTTCTTAACCTCTACCACTATGCGGACATCTGATGAAGATTCATCCCTTACATCCGCTATTTCATCAAACACCTTATCTTTCATAAGGTTTACAAGACTTTCTACAAGCCTGGACTTGTTGCCTGTAGAGGTAAAAGGAATTTCAGTTATAACTATATTTTTCTTGCCGTATTCGCCGTCTTCTATTACATACTTTCCTCTTACACGAAGTCTGCCCTCGCCGTTTTCGTAAATATTTGCAATCTCATCTGCATTGGCTATGATACCGCCGGTTGGAAAATCCGGTCCCGGTATGTACTTCATCAGTTTTTCTGTGGTAAGTTCAGGATTGTCTAAGAGGGCTATTGCTCCCCTTATAATCTCACCCGGATTGTGCGGAGGTATATTGGTAGCCATACCTACAGCTATACCTGTAGTTCCGTTTATCAGAAGAAATGGCAGCTTAGCAGGAAGTATAACAGGTTCTTTTTCTCTCTCTCGTCAAAGTTTGGCACGAAGTCAACAAGATTCCTGTCAAGCCCTGTAAGCAGGTTCATAGCTCCCTTTGAAAGCCTGGCCTCCGTATAACGCATAGCCGCAGCCGAGTCGCCGTCTATAGAGCCAAAGTTTCCATGTCCGTCAACCAACGGCACTGACATAGACCATTCCTCAGCCATATGCACAAGGGCATCATATATAGAAGAGTCGCCATGCGGATGATATTTACCCATGGTATCTCCGACTATACGTGCTGACTTTCTATGCTGTTTATCCGGTGCAAGCCCCAGCTCATTCATGGCATAAAGTATTCTTCTCTGAACCGGCTTAAGACCGTCTCTTACATCAGGCAGGGCTCTTGATATAATTACGCTTACGGAATAATCTCTGTAGGAATTTTTCATTTCCTCTGAGAAATCCTGAATTATAATGTTTTCTTCTGTTACCATACTTTCCACTTCCTATAGATTAGTCCTGATTATCTACAATACTTCTTTTTAAACTATCAAAATCAGACTTCCACAGTATTTGACTTCTGTTGATAAAGAATAGCTTAAGCTTTAGTTAGCACAAATCCAGGCTTAGTGACATCCTTCGGAATCTGTTTGTTAGCTACACGCAAAATTAATCTTCAAATTAGCACTGGCTTTTGCTTTTACATTCTACACCTGTAGATAATTATGACCAATTTTCTATTTTTATTATATGTCCACCTTCGCATACTTAGCTTCGTTCATAATAAATTCACGTCTTGGTGGAACTATACTGCTCATAAGCAGACTTGTAACCTCATCTGCTTCAACTGTATCACTTATATCTATCCTTGCAAGCGAGCGTGTCTTAGGATCTAAGGTTGTTTCCCAAAGCTGGCTGGCATCCATCTCTCCAAGACCTTTGTAACGCTGTATTTCAAGGATTTTACGGTTTTTATTCTTCTTAAATTTTTCAAGCTCATAGTCATTGAAGATATATTCTGACTTCTTTTTCTTCTTGCCTGACTTAGTCTTAGGCTGTTTTTCAGAAATCTTCTCTCCTACTCCAAACTGGAATATATCAAGCTGCCCTTCTCCAAGCTTTTTCTCTTCTAAGACTTTGGCTCCGCTTTCCTCATAGTCTACCTTATATAGTGGTGGAAGCCCTCTGTATATTTTACCTTCTTTAATAAGGTCAGGCATAAACCTATAGAAAAATGTAAGCAAAAGAGTACTTATATGAGCACCGTCTACATCCGCATCTGTCAGAATAATAATCTTATCATAGCGAAGCTTAGTTATATCAAATTCATCACCTATACCGCAGCCAAAGGTAGCTATCATCGACTTTATCTCATTATTTACAAGTATCTTCTCAAGTGCCGCCTTTTCCACATTTAAGATTTTACCGCGAAGCGGAAGAACAGCCTGTGTCTTACGGTTTCTGGCTGTCTTAACCGTACCTCCTGCCGAATCTCCCTCCACAAGATAAATCTCACATTCTTCAGCATTTTTAGACGAACAGGATGCAAGCTTACTCTTTACATCAAAGTCGTTTAAGCTTTTAAGTACTGCATTTCTTGCCTTATCACTGGCAGTTCTTGCACTGTAGGACTTCTGCGCAAGGTCAAGAATGGACTTAAGCACCTCTATGTTTTTATCAAAATATCTTACGATTTCCTTTGAAACTACTTCTTCTACCGCTGTCTTGGCATCAGTATTGCCAAGTTTGGTCTTGGTTTGTCCCTCAAACTGTGGATCAGGGTGCTTTATCGAAATGATTGTAACTATACCGTTACGTATATCTTTTCCGTCAAAATTATCATCCTTGCCTTTAAGATAGCCAAGCTCTCTCGCATACTGGTTCATAACCCTTGTAAGTGCAGTCTTAAAGCCCGTAACCAGAGTTCCACCATCTACTACATTTATACGGTTGCAATAGGCATTTATCTGCTCCGAAAAACCGTTGGTATACTGAAATGCCACTTCAACCTCAATGTCACTCGACTCGCCCTCTACATATACAACCTCGTCATGAATTACTTCCGTTTCACGATTGATGTATTTTACATAGCTTTTAATTCCGTCTTTTTCCTCATAAGTCTTTTCTTCACCTGTAATTTCATCCTTAAAGTTTAGTTTAAGCCCTTTATTTAAAAAAGCTGTCTCTTTAAGTTTTTTCTTAATAATATCAGCCTTAAATTCAATGGTTTCAAAGATAGTATCATCAGGGTAAAATGTAACACTTGTTCCCCTATCTGACTTTTTGCATGTCTTAACAGCAGGGAGTTCACCTTTAACAAGGGTAGTTACAGGATGTCCGCCGTTTTCATACTCATCCACATAAACATTGCCGTCTCTTCTTATCTCAACTATCATTTTGGTAGAAAGTGCATTTACTACAGAAGCACCCACTCCATGAAGTCCGCCTGACACCTTGTATGCTCCGCCTGAGAACTTACCTCCTGCATGTAAAACTGTATATACAACTCTTTCCGTAGGTATCTTCTTGGTTGGATGGATATCTACAGGTACACCTCTTCCATAGTCCCTTATGGTTATACCACCATCATTTCTAAGAATAAGGTCAATTTGAGAACAAAAGCCTGCAAGATGCTCATCTATACCATTGTCAAGGATTTCCCATATAAGGTGGTGAAGTCCTCTTGTGCCTGTGCTTCCTATATACATACCCGGGCGTTTTCTAACCGCCTCAAGTCCTTCTAATATAACTATCTGACTTCCGTCATAATTTTCACTCATAAATTATTACACCATCCTAAGTCCTAAATATACTCCTGCTATACTACAAGCTATGGATAAAAAAATATAGCTTCCTGCCGACAAAAACTCTCCCTTTTCGATAAGGCTAAAAGCTTCATACGAAAATGTAGAAAATGTGGTTAATCCACCGCAAAAACCTGTTTTTAAGAGCAATAATTTCTCAGGTCTCATACCTGTTTTATCGGCATAAGAAATAACCATTCCTATAATTACAGCTCCTATTATATTGGTAATAAGCGTATTTACAGGGTAATTTATTTGTTTAATGGGAATTTCAGACAGCAGATATCTTAAAACAGAACCCAAAAATCCTCCTATACCTACCGCCAGACATTTTATAAACAATTTCATACCTCCGCACTTGTAATACAAATATATAAGTTATGTTAAAACATAACAAAATTATTTCATCGACAATTTAGTATAGCAGATTAAATGCCTATTTGCAAGAAGTTCCGAACATGAGTTCTTATGTTGTGCTTAAAAATAAATTTTTTTATGATAATATAAACTCCATAAGCATAAAAATATAACTCTTATATATATAAATAACCCTTAAAAATTTCATTCTTCGAATGGCAAAAACAGGATATTCTCCTCTATAATCTATCTGAAAGTATTTCTCGTTTTTCCACATCTATTTTTTTAATATATTCAATATATGATGTTCCAAAACATTCCCATCAATATAAAAATGTGATTCTCCATCATAATAAATATCATGATATTGGGGGTTATGTGCTATCTCAGAAGTATAGACATGGCCTGCTATTATTTTCATTCCATCATTAAATCTTCCAAGTTCGGGAGGAATTTCCACAGAAACAAGTATTTATCAACATCTCGTTTTAAATGTCAAATTTCCTTCGTTTTTTTCTCATCTAGACCTGCATGGCTAAAAATATTGTTTCCTTCTATATAATACAACGGAAGATTTTTCATCCAACTTATGTATTTCTTTTCTAAATTCTCATCAAATATATCAGAATAATTTGAACTCTCAATAGGCACACTGCCTCTTATACACATTTCCTCATGATTACCCATTAGAACTATAATCTTATCATTACCATATTCCCTTTGGAGTCTCATAATTTCTTCTAAAACTCCGTAGCTGTCAAATCCTCTATGAACATAATCTCCCAGCAATATGAGTTTGTTATTCCCAGATAAATCAATGAATTCTAAAGCTTCTTTAAATTCATTAAGGCAACCATGAATGTCGCTCACACAATAAATTATTTTCAATTCCATTTCCTTTCTTTATTCTCCTTGCTAATTAAAATCTCCAAGCAAGGAACAAAGGAAGAACTATTTGTACTTTGTATTAGGTTTGAAAATTCACTCTTAATTTCCTTAATCACCCCAAATCCCAAAACATAATACTCATCGTACTTCGCAGACACCTTTGAAATATCATCAAAGTTTTCATAAGAATTATCTTCCTGCAATATCTGAATAGGATCTATTTTTGAAATGTAACTTCTTATATCTTTTAACTTCAACTTACTAACAAACTTCTCCATAGTTTCTTCCTTTCTTACACCAATATCATTATAAAAAGTATAATCTAAGTTTCATTCAATGTCTATTGTTTCTAAAATATAAAAGACCATAAAACCAATCACAGGTCTTATAGCCTTATATTTTTAAATAATTACTTTCTGTCATGTGGATAAAGATTATCTGAAGAAAAAATTGAAACTTCATTATCTTTTTTTATCAGCTTTTTTCCAAAATCAAGTAAACTTCCCAGTGTAATTTTCTTACTGTCCAATATTTCAAATAAATCTCTTCTGAATTTAAGAAACCACACCATATACAAAAGACTCTCTCTAAGTTCAACTGCACCGGTAAGAGGCTTGGCTGTTTGGGGTTCCAGCCCTACTATGAAAGGTCTGACTCTTGTTTTATTTATACTGTTACCATCATATCCATGTGACAGTTCTTCTCTTTCAACCCAATTTATAGCCTCTGTTTCATTTTCAAAATACCTGCCTAAAGTTTCATTTTCAAAAATGTGATAAAGCATTGCTGGAATTTGTCTGTATAAATGTACTTCCTCTCCATTCTCCTTTGTCAGGCTATACCTAGCCTGCCTCATATCTTCGCTTGGAAGCAGAATGAAGTTACACTTTTGTTCTGCAAGTTCCAAAAGTCTGAATAAGAGCTTCACCATTTCATTATCAGACGGAAGATACTTCTCTTCTTCGTCTATAAGAAGTTCTAAAGAAGAGTAATAATTTGTACTGTTCTCATCTTTCCTACAAAATCTCACTCCCTTGTCTTCATTAAGGAAATTTGCTACTCCCTCTATCACATTCCACATATCAACAAGGCTGTCTGCCTTTAAATCCCCATTATAATAAATGCAGGCAAGGTCATTCTTCTTTCTCCACTCTGCTTCTGCATTCTTATATTCTTCAGCGGTCATACCAGCTTTCTTCGCTAAAAGTTCATCATAACTCTTTCCTGATTTTATCAGATATAAGCAGTAATTTTTGAGATTATTCTTGCTGTAGTCTTTTCCAAGATATTGTTTCATTATATGTCAAAGCCTCCTTTATGTTCTCCTGTTGCTGAATCATATATTTCCATTCTACTTCCACCACCAGATGAACCTGATGAAAAAATACGAATTACAATAACAAGCATAACTACGCATATTGCTGTGAATAATAATTGAATAATATTATAAAGTATCCAGAAAATAAGCGGCACAGCAAGGTAAGTTATAGCTATACCTAATACAAATTCACCAAGTACACTTCTACACTCCTTTGTTATAAAAAAATTAAAACTAAGAAAAAAACAGAAATGAACCTATAGTGATTATTATATAAGTTTTTATTGCTAATACAGGATCTATCGGCAGCTTTTTCTACTATGCTAATCATATCATTGTTTATATGTAATATTGATAAATAAACAAAAAAAGTGTAGTCTTGAAAATAGCAAATGTTAAAATAATTTGTATTCCAAATATAACAGAAACTACAATCATTGCAATCTTCTTAAATTTATTTGAATTTTTAAAGTAATGAATCATTACTATGATAAATTCAGCAAATATCAGTACTAGTACAATTTTCCCGACTATGCTTGAAAAAAATCTTTTCAAAAGGCCATTCCGTCCAATTTGAAAAATACATTATGCCCATTTAAAATAAAGTTATATCCACCCTTAAACAAAAAAATTTTTATATAACCTACTAGTCCACTTAGAAACGGTATAGCTATCATTGCAATTGGGAATCCAATATTCCAACCAGGAAAGTATATCGGATGGATAGTTTCTGATCCTATCTTTTATTTTTGCTAAAAATGCTACTAATCATAAAATGTCTCCTCGTTTTTAAGTTGGTTTTTATATTTACCATCTTTCCTTTACTTCATATTCAGCACATAAAGCATTGAAAATTTCCTTAATTTCCTTAAGCTGATTTTCTAAATTACCATTTAAGTCCATAATATAGAATTTTATAAATCCTCTTCCTTTAGCCTCATCATAATAATTGGCTTTTTATTAAAAATTTTTACCTCCACACACACAAGCATCTTCAACATCTTCATTACCTTTAAAAACCGTCTTATATTTCCATTTTACCATTTTCATATTTACCTGCTTTTAACTTCTTTAGTGTTATAAGTAACCTTTGTTTTTTTGAAGCCGAATCATATAAATATGACAATATTACATTATTCTCTGGCTTTCCTGTGTTTAGATTAAAGCATTCAACTTTTCCTGTATCATAAGCTCTGTTATAGTAATATATATTTTTACCGGAAAACCCAAGTTTTTCCAAGTACATCTTTTTTTACTAATTTTTATTTTTTTCCTTTTAAATCCATTTTTATAAATTCCCCAGAGCCTTCAACTTCCATACCTTTTTTTCGATTTATAGGAACTACAATATATAGTATTACCGATAGCCACCATTCCAAAACCTTTTTACAAATTTTTTTCTTCTTTACCATTTTTTTAGAAGCTTTATAAATATAAATATCTCCCTCTGGCATAGCATCTATATAAAGAGTGCAAAACAAATAACCCTTATATAATTTTATACTGTCAAAACCTTTTTCCTATAAGAGTCTCTTTTCCAGTTTTTATATTTCTTTTTAGCATAGGGAATACCATATCTTTTGCAACAAGATTAGGTATGACATAGTAAATATACTCACCATCGCTGTCAGCAATGCTACTCGTTACTATTATCCTTGAACCATCCACTGCTTTTTCAGGCATTTTAACCTTTTTACCTGATGATTTTGCCGCTATTACAGTTTCTGTAAATACACTTTCCACCTTTTGTAAAGCCTCATTTCCTGATTCTGCTTTTACTCTTTCAGGTGCAATATAAAGTCCTGAAAGCATAAAGCTCATAGCCAGTCCTAATCCAACAATTCTCTTTTTTAACCTCATAGTTCATTCTCCTTCTTATATTTTTATTAGTATTTATAATAAAACACAAAAAGGACTGCCTAAAAGCAATATGCCTTTAAACAATCCTCTAATGTATTATTATTTAGTTTAATTTTAAAATTAGATAGATTTATACTCTGTCTGTCTGTCTGTCTGTCTGTCTGTCTGTCTGTCTGTCTGTCTGTCTGTCTGTCTGTCTGTCTGTCTGTCTGTCTGTAAATATTATCCCACTTATCATAACCACCTGTCAACCCCTCAAATCTATTTCTCTCAATTAGTATTATATCCAATTCTATGGATTTTTTCAACTTTAAGTTTTTTCCAATAGAATTAGGCATACCAAATGATATGCCTACAATGTCCTTAACATAGTTTTACAGTCTTTTTTATTTTTATATTTTTATTTTTTCTGAACCTAATTCTTTTTATAGACTCTTCTATTTCTTCAATGGATGGTAAACTACTTTTTATATTCCTTCTCAAGCAGTTTGCTTATTTCATACTTACTTATTCCTATTGGCTGTGAGATATTTTTCGAGTGAATATTCAGCGACTACATTATCTTTTATCTCTGCAAATTAGTATTCCTATTGTTTGATTATCACTATTTGATTTCATATTCTTATTTACAGCTGTTACATAAAAATTGAGTTGACCTGCAAATTCCGGCTTGAATTTTTCTGTCTTTAATTCTACTACAACATAGGAGTGTAGTCTAACATGATAAAAAAAGTAAGTCTATATAAAAATCACTTTCTCCAACCTTAATATGAACCTGCCTACCGATGTAAGAAAAATCCTGTACCAAGTTCCAAAAGAAAAGAAGTTATTTGATTTACTAATGCTTCTTCCAACTCTCTTTTCATCATATTTATCTCTTATTGTTAGAAAAATCAAAGTTATATGGATCTTTTTATTGTTTTGCTTCGCTAATTCAGATTGGACAGCTGGTAATCTATTGTCAAAATTAGTAACTGCATTCCCAATCCTTTTTATATAAATCTCCATCAATCTGATGTTCCAAAACCGTTCTGCTCCATCCATTTTCAATAGTCTTCTCTACATAAAATAAAGCCTCTTTGACATTTTTTTACACTTATACATAATCCTTTGATTGTGTCCCCAAGGAATACTTTTTATCCTTCTTTCAATATCCGATAATTGGGTTACAGCTTGTAACCCAATTAGGTAATCATATAAAAAAATATACCAATATCTAATATGTTTTTAAGTTTTTCGGCTGAAAAATCCTTTCATATCCGGAAATTCTTTTCTTAAATCACTGCTCAATAATTTTAGAAAACTATCACCCCAAGAATATTGCTTTTGTTTTTCAACAATTTCTTTACCCAAGTTCCAATACAAATCAAGCAACTCATAATTAACTTTTACTGCTGCTTTTTAATTGACTGAGTCTAACTTTTTCCTTTAAATCTAAAAGTAATTTTTTATATTCACCATCTCCTATAATAGCTAAATCTTTTTTATCCATTCTTACAAATCCAACCTCTTTTCTATCTCTCAGTTTCATCGTTGTGTATCATTATCCAAGCTAAAATGAGTTTTAATTTTTATCCTTATAAATACCTATCACTGCTCAATTCCTCCCCTGTCCTTTCTCCAGCTCTTCCTCATAAGCCCCTGCCTTCCTATTGATATATTTAGTCCTGAACTTGGAATATATAATATTCTGCTCTGAGTAAAGTCCGAAATATCCTGACATTATGTAGCTGATTGTAATAGCCAGTAAGAAGTAGATATTACCCTCTTTAAATCCGAATAATTCTGAAATTATAAGTAAGAGGCTATTGGGCAGTTTGTAACTCCCACAAATAAGCCTGCCATTCCACAAGCTACAGCAAGAGAAGTAGGTAAGCCAAAAATATGGGCAAAGAGGTTTCCAAAGGTTGCCCCTATAAAGAGAGACGGAAGAACCTCCCCTCCCTTAAATCCTGAACCTATACAAAGTGCAGTAAGAAGCATTTTCATAAAAAATGCATACCATACAACTTCGCCTTCTACCGCCCTTTCTATAACAGGCATACCCGCTCCAAGAAAATCTTTTGTGCCAAGAAGCATATTTATAACAATAAAAATTATTCCTCCGATAAAAATCTGGACATAACGGCTTTTATGCAACTGTAAAAAGAGCGTACCTGCTCCCTTTAACATGAGACAAAAAATTATGCTTATAAGTCCACAAAATATAGCTAGAAGTGCTACCTTCCAGATTATGTCAATATCTAGTCCCACATCAGCCACACTACCGAGATACTCCTTATGAAGCCCATATAAATGCGCCAGCCAGCTTGCTGTAACAGAGGACACAAAGCAGGGAAACATGGCAGAATACTGGATTATACCCACACTTGCCACTTCCATAGGAAAGAAAACAGCTGCTATAGGCGTACCAAAAATAGCAGAAAAAGCCGCACTCATGCCACACACATGATTATCATACGCTTTTCTTCTTCGCTTAATTTAAGCCATTTTATCTTATTAATTCCTGCTGCCGCTGCGCTTCCAAGCTGTAAAGCAGCTCCTTCCCTGCCTACCGAACCTCCGAATACATGTGTAATAAGAGTAGATATAAAAATAAGAGGTGCCATAACCACAGGAAGCTCTGCTCTTGCCTGTATGGTACTTATAACAAGATTGGTGCCCTTCGACTTATATACCCCCGCAAACCGGTATAAATACACTATGATAAGGCCTGCAAACGGCAGACCATATAAAATACCCGGATATGTTTTCAGTAAATTGTTTGCCCTTATGTCAAGTGCGGAAAATGCCACACTGATACCGCCTACAAAAAGGCCTACCACTGTGGCAAGTACGCACCAACGAAGCAAATTAAAGATATTTACCTTTATTTCCGTTACAATCTTTTTTAACTCCGTTATAAAATTCCCCATTTAAAACTCCCCATTTAAAACTCCAATACTTTTGTCTTACTATTTACGTTTTATCTTATTTTAATCTGACTACAAGAGCACAGTCCTTCTGTGCTGCACTTCCCTTCAGCACAGTAACTATTTCTGTACCAATCACAGCACCATTCTGAAGCGCAGATGCAAACGGCATATAGTAAAGCTCTGCCATACCTGTAGAAGCATTCTTACTAATGTAGAAATAAGAACCATAATTTGAACTTATTATATTGGCTGCAGGTGTTCCCTGAGTTATAAATACCTTGCCTGCTCCATTATCATTTAAGCCAAGTGCTGAAAGCACCTCTTCATATCTGGTTACCACCATGTTTGAAGTATTTTTCAGGGTAAAACTGATTAAGTTCTCTTTTCCAACAGTTCCTTCTCCACTAATCTCTAATGAGCTCACACTGGCTCCCTCTGTAACCTTAGAATCTAAGGCATGGCTTGCTGAACTATTTCCTACTGCAACTGCCCTTATATTAACTGTACCTGTTGTAAGTCTTCCTGCCTTAAGCGGATAAGTAAGGAAAGTCTCTCCATCTACTGTTATTGGTGAAATACTCTGAAGCTTTCCATCCGAGGTATCAAGCGCAAGCCCTGTGTTGCCACTAATCACCAGTGAAATCCTGCTCTGAGGTATCCCTGCATTGTAGATACTGTTACCGTTGCTATCTCTTACTCTTACAAGTACAAAATAAGACTCCGGTATATTATTCATTGAGTATGTTCCGCCAAAGGAGTTAATTACAGTTCCATTAGTCAGGAAAGTAGTATTATCCATTACCTTGGCATAGCCTGTGAGGGTACGCTTATATATACCCATAATCTGTATATCCTTTATGTAACTTGGATTTCCTATTTTTATCTGTGCTTCTTTGGTTATAGGATTGGTTCCGCCATATGTTATATTTAATTTCCCAACATATCCCACCGTCTGGTTTGGCTCTAAATCTATGAGGAACTTCCCATCTGTCACAAGCTTTACAGGCTTATTTCCTTCCCATACTGCGCTACATTTCCCTGCAAACCTTACATCCCTTGTCACATCATTTCCATACTGGTCTAAAAGTTTATATCTAACTTCCGCCTTCATTCCGGTATCACTTAAAGTCGCAAGGGAAGCCTCCATATTCTCAATTACAATTTCCTTAACTGCGGACTGTGTAGGCGTTTGAACCCTGTCTTTTATATCTACACCTATTACATTACTGCGTATACCTTCATTTGCATCTCTGCTGTTTTTTACGGAGGCTCTTACATATACCTTAGTTGCTGTAGAGCCTGCCACCATAAATCCCGAAGAGGTTATTGTAGCTAATGCAGGTGAAAGTTTTGCAGTGCAGGCTTCATCTGCAAACAATTCATAAAATATCCCATAGCTTGTCTTCCTTCCAGGATTCACTTTAACTTCATTTCCACCCGCTGTTGCTCTAGCCTTAAGCTGTATGATGGAATCTGTATACATAGTTCCGTCAAATTTTTCCGGTTCCTGCTATGAGACAGACTATCTACTCCACTATTTACTATTATCTTACACTTTATGGTAATAAGTTTCTTGTTTTACCTTATAACTAAAAGCTTATAACTGTGTTTTCCCGGTTTCTTTGCTGTAACCACACCTTCATTTGATACTGTTGCCACATTTTTAGCTGATGACTTCCAGCTTCCTTTTATTCCTGAAGTCCTGCCACCTATACTATAGTCAATGTCAAGCTTATTCTGCCCTATAAATATCTCTTTTGTCTTTTTTTAAGAGTGAGCATAGAGATCAGGACTACTCTTGTCGTATAAAAACGCTATTGCAGCCTTTACTTCTTCTCTTGGAGATAAAACTGTAAAACTGCCAAAAGCCATAGTTCCTGTAAGTAATAAAGGCTAAAAACTTTATTTTTTTCATGGACATCTCCCTTCAATACATTAATCTGTCTTTATGAACTTAACATCTAAATATGTCTGAACTGTGTTAGTTTCCTTACCTATTTCATTCTTTTAGTAACTTTTCTATCTCTTCTTTTGAAAATTCATACTTCTTTCCACAAAACTGACAGCACACTTCTACAGGCTTATCTTCCTCATAAAGCGAGGTTAATTCCTTTTCTCCAATACTTAAAAGCACCTGTTCAACTCTTTCTTTATTGCAGTCACAGACAAAAGAGGTCTCTGCCTTATCTGTAATCTCAACTCCCAAGTCCTCAAGTATGAATGTAAGTATTTCCTCCGGAGTCATATCCTCATCAAGCATTCCGGTTACAGAAGTAACCATAGGTATTTTCTTCTCTATTGCATCTATGGTAGCATCACTTGCCCCCGGCATAAGCTGGATAATAAAGCCTCCTGCCCTCTTTACGGTATAGTCTCTTTCTACAAGCACACCTAAGGCTACCACGCTTGGCACCTGCTCACTTGAAGCAAAATAGTAAGTAAGGTCTTCTGCTATTTCTCCTGAAATAAGCTTAGTCCTTCCGACATAAGGCTCTTTTAAGCCCAAATCCCTTATTACCGTAAGCTCTCCGTTTCCTATGGCACCGCCTACATCAAGCTTTCCCTCAGACTTAAGCGGAATATCCACATCGGGATTAAAAGCATATCCCTTAACCCTTGCCTTGGAATCGGCAGTCACCACAAGACCGCCTATCGGTCCGTCACCTTTTATCTGAAGAGTCAGCTTATCATTATCCCCCTTCATCATAAGTCCCATCATAGAACCTGCCGAAAGCAGTCTTCCAAGTGCAGCTGTAACAACAGGCATACTGTCATGGTGAAGTCTTGCCTCTTCTACCAGATTTTTAGTTGTGCAGGCAAAGGCTCTTACCTCACCACCTGCCGCAACTGCTCTTATTACATAATCCTTCATAAGTTTACCTATATGTTTTTCCTTCCTGATATTTCTCTCTGGCTATAAAATACAGTCTTTCACTATTCACTTTAGGGGCTTCTTTTGAGAATGCATCATATACAGCCACAAATTCCATCCCCGCTTCCTCTAAAGCCTCTTTTATCTCCTCTACAGTATACCCCTTTTTGGTAGTGAATTTCATCAAATCTTAAAAATCTTTCTTTTCTGTCCCCGTCATCTTTTAAATAAATGGTTAAATCATATTCATTTATTCTTTCTTCCTTATCATAATAATTTTCCCAGATGAAGCTCATATTTTCGCGATTTTCAGCTATCACATTGTCTCCAAGAAGTTTTTCATATTTATAAATTGTATTTAAGTCAAAATAAACAAACCAGATGTATCAAGATAATTATTGACCAATTTAAAAACTTTTACAAGGTCAGCCTTATCTAAAATATAATTCATTCCATCACAGACACAAACCACCGCAGCTACCGTACCATAGAGCTCAAATTCTCTCATATCCTGACAAAGATAAAGTATCTCACCATCCTTTTCTGCTGCAATCTGTAACATTTCCGGAGAATTATCTATACCTATCATATCATACTCTGCCGCCTTTAGTCTACCTGTGATATTTCCCGTACCACAACCAAGCTCAGCTACAATTCCGTCTTTTACTCCATTTTCCCTAAGTAAACCCACAAGATACTCTGCCCATTCTTCATAAGGAACATTGTCCATAAACTTATCATATACTTCTGCAAAACCAGAATAAGCCGCCATACCTTCTCCTTCCTCCTTAGTCCTCTATCAAAATTTCTTTTCCAAGTGCAAATGAATAAATTATCTTTTCCTTAAGCTCTTTGCCTGTTATCCTTCTTAGTGCCTTAGCATAATTGTCAAGCTGTACCTTATATCTCTTAATTAACTCATCTGCGCCTTTCGTACCATATACTTTATCAGTTTTATAGTCCATAAGAATTACATCTTTTCCCTCCATAAACCAGGCATCTATAATTCCCTGAACCAGTATCATTTCGCTCTCTCCACCTATTTCCTTATCAATTCCCATCACAAACGGCGTTTCCCTGAAAAGGCTTCCTGTTAAAAATGCCTGTTTCATCCTTTTATAAAGACTGCTGTCAAAAAAACGTTTAAGTTCTATCACATCTATACTTTTCAGGTCTTCATCTGTTATTTTTTTATCAATTACAAGCCCTGACAGATACTCCTTAATTTCCTCCTTTTTATAATTTCTTCCAAAGTTCATTTTGCTAAGTATCATATGATAAAGAGTCCCTCTTTTTGCGCCCTTGACTTCTTCGGACTTCTCTGCCATAAACTCAGGAACATAGGCCTCATACTCCGTCTTTTCCACATCAGCACTTTCATATATGACTTCGCCTGCTTCTTCCTCTTCAAGATGAAGTCTCTTAATCTCGGATACTGTCATTTTACTTTTTAAATCCACAGCTTCATTAAAAGGATATACATATTCATTTTCCTTATTAATCATAGCTTCTATAGCCTTATATTCCTCAGTCTCCGGAAGATTTGAAATAAGCTTTGTTATATCACTTCTAAGAAGTTCTTTCTTTGCAAGTCCTCCTATTCCTGCTTCTATAAGCTCCTCTGCTTTCTTAACTGTAAGATTCACTCTGTTTTTATAAGCCTCCGCCATTAAAGCAGGCATAGCAATATCAATCAGTGAATTTATCTTTAATAACGAAGTATAATCCTGTTCATCCCTTCCATAGTCCTCAAGCCTCTCCTCTGCCTTATCAAGACCCGCAGTAAGGATCAGCTTATCCTCTGCCCTTGTCATGGCAACATAGAGCAGCCTTATTTCCTCTGCAATATTCTCAAGACGAAGTTTTCTTGTTAACAGTTTTTTTAGTATAGTACTCTTCTTTTCTCTTGTCTCTATATTAAAATTGTCAATCCCAATACCAAAATCCGGATGAATTACAAGGTTTGCCCGGGAGTCCTTATTATTCATACTCTTTGCCATACCACTTACAAAAACTACAGGGTATTGTAAGCCTTTGCTCTTATGAATAGACATAATTCTTACAGCATCAGCTCCAACTGTACCTGCTTCACCAAAATCTACTTCATATTTTTTCAGCCTGTCTATATATCTTACAAAATGTACCACCCCGTGTAAAGAAGTAGCCTCATAAGCCTTTGCCTTAGCTACGAGCATATCGAGGTTTGCTATCCTCGTATCTCCTCCCGGCATAGCCTGTGCATAACTGTAGAAGTTAGTTTCGTCAAATAATTTTTTAATAAGTTCATGCACCGGAGTATATATCATTTCTGTCCTTTTTTCATTTATAAAACTTAAAAATCTTCCTGTCTTTCCGCCTTCTGCCATATTAAGTAATGTCCACAAATCTACATCATCATTGTTTTTTATGCGAAGTTCTGCCAGTTCTTTTTCATTAAATCCGCCTATCGGAGAAAGTAAAACTGTGGCTAATGGCAGATCCTGATGTGGGTTATCTAAGATTTTGAGCAGTGATATCATAACCTGAACCTCCCAGGCTGAAAAATATCCTGTACCTGACTCGCAAATAGCCGGTATGCCTTCTGAGATTAATATTCTTCTAAAACTTTCTGCCCAGTTGACATTTGTTCTTAGCAAAATAGCAATATCACTACAACAAAGCTTCCTATCCTCCTTCCCCTTTATGAACCTTTCTTCGTTTATAAGCTGCTTTATTCTTCCCGCTACCATATAAGCTTCAAGCTCTATATCACTAAGCTTTGCAAGTTCTTCCGGTATTTCACTATCTTTATCAAAAATAAGGACTTCTGTCTTATTTATTTCATTTAAAATCTTGTCATCTCTTCCCTTTACAAGCCTTGCAGCCTCATCATACGCTATGCCTCCGGCTTCCTCCTTCATTACATTTTCAAATACTGCATTCACAGAGCCTATTACTTCCGGTCCGCTTCTAAAGTTTTTGTGAAGATCTATTCTTCTGTTATCTTCCCCATCTCCATATTTATTGTATTTTTCTATAAATAACTCAGGCTTTGCCTGTCTGAATTTGTATATACTCTGCTTCACATCTCCAACCATAAAGATGTTAGACTTCCCTCCTTCATTTCTTGAAATAGAGGTAAGTATTTTTTCCTGTAAAATATTGGAGTCCTGGTATTCATCTATCATTATTTCTACAAAATGCTCCCTGTAAGTCTTAGCAGCCTGTGTAGGAACGCCTTCCTTTGTTAAGAGCACCTTAATCGCAAAATGTGCCCAATCTGAAATATCTGCTACGTTCCTTTTCTTCTTTTCTTCTACATAAGCTATTTCAAATTCTTTCGTAAGCCTTACAAGTTCTTTTATAACCCTGCCTGTTACCTCTCTTGAAGCTTCAATTTCTTCTATACTTTCTGCAAAAAAATCTTCTTTCAGCTTATTAAAGCCATCCTTATAGCCATCTCTGACAGCTTTGGCAAGTTCCTTTTTCTTCTCATCTACATCCGCCACTTTTTTGTGAGCAGTCTTGCAAAATTTACATTCTTAATAAGCTCTGACAGTGTGGCAAAACTATCCGCTCCTGCAAGTTCACTAAACAGTTCTGCATCCAGACTTCCTGTACTTTCATACTGTGAAGGGCCATATGGTGATAGCGAAAGACTTACAAATCTCTCTGCCTCTTTTTCAAACTCATTTAATAACTTTCTACAATAATCAAGTAAAATTTTTTCAAACTCTGAGCCCTTAAACTCACCCTCTGGTTTAAGTACCTCTTCCTTAAACCAGCTTTCCTTATCCGGCAGGCTCTCTGAAAACCGGTAAACCTGTAAAATCAGGTCTTCAAGCAGTCTGTCCGACTTGCCTCTTACAAAATATTCCACAAAATTAATAAATTCTGTATCTTTCTTTTCATATTCAGTTTCAATCAGCTCTTCCAGAACCTTTTTTCTAATTATTACACCCTCTGTTTCATCCATGGTTCTGACTCCCGGATCAATCTCAGCCTCCTTAAAATTTTCCATAACAACCTTTTTACAAAAGCTGTCTATGGTACTCATCTGTACTCCGGCAAGAAGCGCAGACTGTTTCATAAGCCTTAGGGAAATCTCCGAATCAGGATTTTCTTCTACCTCCCTTTCCAGCCTTTCAGAGATGGCTGTTCCTATTCTTTCTTTCATTTCCCTTGCTGCATCCCTTGTAAATGTAACCACCAGCAGTTCATCTATATTTATAGGCGAATCCTCATCTAAAATTCTCCCCATGATTCTTTCTATAAGCACTGCTGTTTTTCCTGAGCCTGCTGCTGCCGAAACCAGTATATTCCCACCTCTGTGATTGATTACCGATATCTGTTCATCAGTCCACTTTGTTCCCATTCATGCCCCCTGTCTTCTTGTCAAGCTCCTCAAAAAATCTGCTTTTATCTATCTCCCTCAGACGGTTATAATTATATCCGGAAAGCTTAAGATCAAAGCCACAAATTCCCTTATATTCACAATAATCGCAACCTTTTTCCTTACCAAGGCTGTAAGGCACAGGGCTTATTTCACCTTCCATTATCTTCTTTTTGAATTTTTCTATTTCAAAGCTTGAATTGTCTATGAGCTTATTTATTTCTTCATTACTATAAAGCTGTGCAAGACTTCCAGGCTCTCCGTCTTTTTTTGTCCTAAGCTTTATTACATTTGATTCCGTACTTGCTATGAGCCCGCTACTGTCTGTCATTGCCTTATCTATCAGACCTATATTCTGTTTACCGTTAAGAGTTATTCCATCCAGCCTAAGGCTCTTTAAGACAGCCTCTTCACCCTGTCCGAAATCAATTACCGGATCGTCCATATGAAAATAATAGGCTCCGGATGGAATAATAAGATTATTTTTATGCTCTCCCCTCCTCCCAAGTTCTTTTCTTACATAGTCAAGGTAAGTAAAAAGCTGTAAATCCAGTCCATAAAATGCCCTGTCAAGGTCTAATGTCCTGTTTCCTGATTTATAGTCAATAACTCTTATATATTCTGCTTTATTAAATCTCTGATATTCTTTACTTTCCATAAGCAGCTTTCCATCAGGTAGGTAGTCTGAAAGCACAGAGTCTATTCTGTCTATCCTTCCCTTAAAACCCCCGGTTATAAATTCCTCCTCGATGCCAACAGGGGTAAAAGCGCCGGATTTTAGCTGTGAAAGCATAGTCCTCACTACCCTGTCAATAATTCTTTTAAGCCTTACTGCCTGATAATTATTTCTATATGAAGCATTAAATATATCATCTCCGTAGTTAAAGGTTTCCTCTATACTTTCCGTCTGGAGACTCTCTCTTATATCATCCGGAACAGACGCAAAGCTTTCTCCCCTTTCTAAGACCTTCTTTGCAAATCTCTCCAAAGCCTCATGAAGTACATTTCCAATATCCACCGGCCTTAGTTCAAATTCTTTTCTTTCTCTAAGTCTCAGTCCATGCTTAATAAAATGCGCATAAGCACAGGAACCAAAAAGTTCGAGTCTTGTTACGCTTCCTTTTAGTTCTCCATATAAATTCTTTGCAATATAGCTTTCCAGTCTGTTTCCGTGTGCTTTTGAAAATACTCCTGCAATTATTTTTTCATATTTATCACAAGGATGAGTCTGATAATACTTTACAAGACTTATAACCTCATCACTCTCTAACCGTTTATTCCTGACAGCTTCTAATATGGTCTCCATACCGCCATCTTCCCGTATTTTATCCAGAAGAGAATTACCTCTGTCCTCTTCTATTCTGTTCTTTTCAAATATCCGGCTTAAACGGTCTACAAAATATGATGGTTTAAGTTCTTTTCCCTCCATATCCACACTGCTATAAGACACATAAAGTTTCTTTACAGGCTTTGAAAACAGCATATAAATATAAAACTGCTCTCTGAAGATTCTTTCTTTTGCTGTCGGTGAAAGTTCTACATCAAAATTTGCAAGCTTTTCTTTTTCTGAGTCTGTAATTATACCTCTTGTCTGTCCTGCTTTAGGTACATTCCCCTCATTAAATCCAAGACAGAAAAGTGCCTTTATGTCCTTAAGTCTGGTTCTCTCCACATCTCCTATAACTATTCTGTCAAGTCCTGTTGGTATAAAGCCTGCTTTTCCTTCTGAAAAGCCTGACTCCAGTATAGTTCTGAACTCTTCTATGCCAAGCTTTTCGTCTCCTAAAAGCTCATACATTTTCTCAAACACTGACATAACTATTTTATAACAACTGCCGTACTCCCTGGCAGCTATCATTTTTCCCTTTGCTTCAAAATCTATGCTCATATCAAACAGTTTCTTTTCATTTCCTGAAACTGCTATAAATTCATATAAAGCTTTTGTAAAATCAGCAGCGGTAGATTTTTTTGATTTTAAAATATTCTGCAATGGCAGAAAAATATTTACAAGTATTTCCCTTATACTATCTGCGATTTGCTCTTCCTCAGAGGGCTCATTACCAATAAAGCTTTTGCTATATCTCTTATATCCCTTTATTCCTCTTTTAAGTATATAATTTTCAAATATATCCGCTTGGTTAATGTCTATATTACTGAAACCACTACGCAAATATCTCATAACCGCATCATAAGAAAAATTTTCTTCTATGACCAGAATAGAAGCTTTTATATACTCTGTAAACGGATTATCTGCTATTGTCTTTTTGCTGTCTAAGAAACAGGGCAGACCTGATTTTGAAAGAGTATCATATATCAGACCGCCATATTCCTCTATATTACCTGCAACTACTGCAATTTCCCTGAAGCGCAATCCCTCATCCCTTACCAGGGACATAATACAGGAAATAAGTCTTCTTGCTTCTTCTTTTGGGTTTTTACAGACATTTATACTTACTGCCTTATTTTCCTGTTTAATTATTTTTACCGGATATCTGAAAATCCTGCGTTCAAGGAGGCTAAGTTCTTTAACCTTCCCATCAAACTCTGCTACTATAGGAGCTGCAATCTTCACTCCTCTTTCTTCTGCAAGTTTATTTATCCTTCTTATAGTGTCCTTACTAAGATGGAATAGTCTGAATTTCTCATTTTCTTCATTTTCATAATCTTCTTTTGAAATTGTAAGAGTAAAATACAAATGCTCTGCCTTATCCATAAGCAGCTTAATAACTTTAAGCTGTACCGGTGTAAATCCTGTATATCCGTCAAGCATATAACTGCATTCTCTAAAAGCTCTGATCTTCCTATTTCACCAGCCAGTACATCTAAAATCTGCTCTGCAGAAATATATTTTTCTTTTTTGTACTCATTAAATGCTTTATAAATAATACAGACATCATGGAGCTTTGCAGACAACACCTGGGAAGTGGTCTTTTCCTCTAATTCTGCAAGCTTTTCCGGTGTAATTCCATACTGCATAAGTTCACTTAAGAGAGATTTGATATCTTCAGTGAAGCCCTGCCTGCCTACTAAATTACCATAGAATTTAAGTTTATTTTTAAGCGTTCCAAGAAGCTTTCTGACCACCATATTTTTCCCGGTGTCCTCAAGAATAAGTCTTTCTTTTATATTCAGCTCTTCAAATATTCTATAAGCAAGACGCATAAATGAAAGTACGTCTATATTCATTATTGCTTTCCTGCTACTTAGGCGCACTAAATCCCTTTGAGTCTGTAAGGTAAACTGTTCCGGAACTATTACAAAATAGTTTCTGTCAGGATTTTTCTCTGCTTCTTCCACTATCTTCTTAAAACATAGCTCTGACTTTCCTTTACCTGTACCACCTATGATATATCTGACAGCCATATCCCCTCCGCCTGTTGCTAAAAATCAAATATACAAAAGCAGGGCTGCCTGTTAACGAATTTCGTTAAAACGACAGCCCCAAACTTTTTTAACACAAATTATTTTCTAAGATTCAGACAAACGACAGTTATGTCCAAAAACCTGCCAGACTTGTAAAGGCATCATCCTCATCAGAGCCATCAATCTCAATCACAAGTTCATTACTTTTTACAGCCACGAGAGACATAACACCCATTATGCTTTTAAGATTAATCCTCTTTTCATCTGCAATAGCATAACTACTACTCTCGAATTTACAAGCTGTCTGGACAAGCTCTGCAACTGCATCAGGTAACATAGCAAAATCTTTGGAAATAGTTAGTTCTTTTGTACGCATATTCCTCTCCTTACAAAATCTTAAAACCTCTACCGACCAACCTTAATAAAATATTAAGGATAGTTTGATTTTAACATGAATTTTCTGAAATTACAAACAAAAAAATAAATTAAAGTTACAATAATACCTAAACTAAAAGCCTGCAAGCACCTGCATATGTGTATGTCCTACAAATTCTTTCAGTTTATCTTCCGGACTTAGGCTATTTTTACCTAAATCTTTAAACATTTCAAGCAATTCGTTAATCACTTTTGCCTGCTTGCCTGTTTCCAGTCTTACACCACTTGCGTCATGCATAACTACAACCGCCAATATGAAGGCAACTCCGAATGCCGGTGAGTCAAAACCTGCTACCAGTCCTGTCGTAAGTGCCACTGAAGTAACTGTTGCACTGTGCGAACTTGGCATTCCTCCATCTCCAAACAGTCTTTCAAAATTTAACTTCTTATTAACTATCCAGTAAATTAAAAGCTTAAGGCACTGTGCTACCATCCAGCTCACAATTCCTGCAATAATTATTTATTTGACAGAAGCTCAGATATATAATCCATATTTACCTCTATTATTTTTCATTTTTCAGGTTGACAAACTTAGTAAGCTCGCTCTTCCATCCAAGTTTTACCGTACCAATAGGACCATTTCTCTGTTTTCCTATTATGATTTCAGTAACTCCCGGAGATTCGGTATCTTTATTGTAATACTCATCCCTATAAATAAACATAACCACATCGGCATCCTGTTCAATAGCACCTGACTCCCTGAGGTCTGAGAGCATAGGGCGCTTGTCATCCCTGCTTTCTACCTTTCTTGAAAGCTGTGAAAGAGCTATTACAGGGGCATCTATCTCTCTTGCAAGTGCCTTTAATGAACGTGAAATCTCTGAAATTTCCTGCTGCCTTGATTCTATTTTCTTTCCGCCTGTCATAAGCTGGATATAGTCTATCATAACCAGACCAAGATTTTTCTCTATTTTTAGCTTTCTGCATTTACTCCTAAGCTCAGCCACTGAAATTCCCGGTGTATCATCTATAATGAGATTAGTCTCACCTATGGTCTTTGCACTGTCTACAATATCCATCCATTCTTCATCCGACAAATCACCGGTTCTTAGTTTCTGCGAATCTACTCTTGAATTCATTGCAAGTATACGCTTTGCAAGCTGTTCCTTAGACATTTCGAGTGAAAATATGGCTGTGGTTACATTTTTCTTAACTGTAACATACTCAGCAATATTGAGTGCAAAGGCAGTCTTACCCATAGAAGGCCTGGCAGCTATGAGTATAAGGTCAGAATTCTGCAGTCCTGCCATCTTGTAATCAAGATCATAAAATCCGGTAGGAATACCTGTGACTGTACCACCACTTTTTGCAGCTGCAGCAATGCTCTCTACCACCGAAAAAATAACCTTTTTGATATCTGTAGTATCCGAAACATGCCGCTTACCGATTAAATCAAAAACCTTCTTTTCGGTATTTTGCAAGATGTCTTCAAGTGTAGCTTCTCCTGCATAGCAGCTTAAGGAAATCTCCTCCGTAACTTTTATAAGCCTTCTGAGTAAAGAATTTTTATACACGATTTCAGCATAGTGGGCTACATTCACCGAGGTAGGAACTGCAATAACTAACTCTTTCAGAATATCTATATCTATAGCACCTAAAGGCTGATCCATTTCCTTTATTTTATTTTCTATCGTAACTATATCAATAGCTTTTCCTTCTTTTTCAAGCGTGCTTATAGCAGAGAATATAAGACCATATCTCTTATCATAAAAATCTTCTGCTTCAAGTATTTCAGATGCAATAATCACCGTCTCAGGATCCAGTATCATGGAACCTATTACCGACTGTTCTGCTGACTTGCTGTGAGGTGGTGTTTTTTTTATCAGCTCCTCTTCTGCCATCTTATACCTCTTCTTTTACCTCTACAGTAAGCTCACCTGCTACCTTAGGGTGGAGTTTAACCTGTATTTTATAAGTTCCGGCTGCCTTTATAGCATCACTTACCATCTTTCTTGTCTATTTCAAGGCCAAACTGCTTCTTTGCCTCGTCTGCAATTTCCTTAGTGGATATCTGTCCAAATACCTTTCCTTCCTTACCTACTCTTATCGAAAGCTTAACTACTTTATCCTTAAGTGCTTCTGCTACTGCTTCTGCCTCCGCTAAAATCTCAGCCTGTTTCTTTTCTTCATTTAGCTTCTGCTGTCTTAAATCATTTAAATTCTTAGGGCTTGCCTCTACCCCAAGCTTCTTAGGTATAATAAAGTTTCTTGCATAGCCATCATTAGCCTCCACAAGCTCTCCCTTTTTACCAAGATTTTTCACATCCTGCAACAATATAACTTTCATAATATCCTCCTTTTATTAAACCGAAATATCTCCTGCTTCTATAGAGGCGTCAAGCACCCCTTTAACCATATTTTCAGCTTCCTCTATGGTTATATCTTTAGGCTGGGCACCTGCTACTGACAAATGTCCTCCACCGCCTATTTTCTCCATAAGCGTCTGTACATTTACCTCATCAATGGAACGGGCTGATATATAAATTTCATTTTCACAAGGTGTAAATACAAAGGAAGCTTTTACATTTGAAATATTCATAAGTTCATTAGCTACCTTTGCACCCAGTATTACCCTGTTCTTATCCTTGATATCACCCTCCGTATTTCTTGCGAAAGCAAATACACCTCTGTATATCTCCGCAATACTTCCTATCTTTGCCTTAAGCCTGAATTCGTCCATTCCAGTTCTGAAATCTTTTCTTATTCTGGTTACATCCGCACCATTTCTTCTAAGATAAGCGGCTGCCTCAAAGGTTCTTGCCCCTGTTTTGGTAAGGAAATTGTTGGTATCTATCATAATTCCCGAATACATAGCCGCTGCTTCTGTAGAAGTCATTTTCACATCAAGGTCTATATACTGAAGTATCTCTGCCACCAGTTCGCAGGAAGAGGATGCATATTCCTCTATGTAGGAAAGAACTGTATTATTGATAACATTTTCTCCCTGCCTGTGATGGTCAAGAAGTACTATAGTATTTACCTTATTTAGCAGTTCCTCACATTCCACAAACTTTCGGTTGTTTACATCCACTACCACAAGCATGGTATCCCTGTCCACCATGGTAAGAGCCTTTTCTCCTGTCACAAAGAGATCCTCACCATTTTCGGAGGTTGCCTTCATTTTATCTATGGTAGGTGCTATAGAGTTTGAAATATCATTGATTACGATGTGGGCTGTTGTATTAAAGGTCTTGCAGATACGGTAAACTCCTATAGCCGCTCCTATAGCATCCGTATCGCTGTTCTTATGCCCCATAATAAGCACATTGTCCTTTGCCTCTATAAGTTCACTAAGGGCATGTGCCTTAACCCTTGCCTTAACTCTCGCATTGTTTCCTGCCCGCTGGCTCTTGCCTCCAAAATAGCTTATATTATTCTTTTCCTTTATTACTACCTGGTCTCCACCACGCCCTAATGCCATATCTATGGCTGCTCTTGCAAAGTCTGAGGACTGGGTGTAGGATTCCTTGGATATACCTATACCAAAAGAAAGAGTAACTGCCATGTCATTGCCGATATTTACACCCTTTACCTCATCGAGTATTGAAAACCTGTCCTGCTTAAGCTTGTCCAGATATTTATTTTTGAAAATTACTATATATTTATCTTTTTCAAGCTTTCTTGTAACTGCATCTATGCTCTGCATAAATTTAGTTATTTTTCTCTCCACAAGTGCTGAAAGAAGAGATTGTTTTACCTCATCAATACTTTCAAGTGCTTCCTCATAATTATCTATATAAAGAAGCCCCATTATCATCTTATTATCGCTATTTTCTCTAAGCAGCCTGTTTATTTCTGTTATGTCATAGAAAAATACAGATATTCCACTCCCCTGAAAACTTCCCTGCTTCTCTATAACATCTTTATTAATATTTCTTCTGAAGACAACTCTGTATTCTCTGTCCTCATTATGCACTGTTTCTTCTTTATCCTGATCTTCTAACGAACTAAGAGCATTTTCAAATTCAGGAAAAATTTCTAAAATTGATTTTCTGTCTACGTTATCTGAATTAGAAATATCATAAAATGCATTATTACACCAATGAATAATCCCTCTTTCATCAACTATGGCATACGGTACTTCCATTTCATTAAGCCTGGCTGCTTCTGTTTGCCATTTTCATCGCAAAATTCACCAGTTCAGTATTAAAGCCCATTTTGCCAAACACATATATAATTATAGCCAGAATAATATAAATCAGCAGAAAAAATGCTATTATAATGGCTGCATCTGCATCAATCATAAAGATTGCAGTATTCATTGCTATAAGTATTGTACATAATACCAGTGGCCAGGCAAAATAAAATCTGAGCCTGCTTGATATTACGGGCTTTTCTTGTTTACCAGCTTTCATGGTTTCATCCTTCCTTACCTACAAAAAGAGTTCCTACTTTTTTACCATCTATTATATCATAGATACTCTCAGGTTTTCCTCCGGATATAATGAGAGTATCTATTCCATGTTCTGTAGCATAGCCTGCAGCATCAAGCTTTGAAATCATTCCTCCGGTTCCTCTTGCACTACCTGTGCCTCCTGCAAGGCTTAGTACCTTTTCATCTATTTTTTCTACGCGACTTATAAGTTTAGCTTCCGGGTTATCTTTAGGATTGCTGTCATAAAGTCCTTCTATATCTGAGAGAATGATTAATTTCCCGGACTTTGTAAAATTAGCAACAATCGCAGAAAGCATATCATTATCACCAAAAATCTTTTTCTTTGAAATGATTTCGTTATAACTAAGTGAGTCATTTTCATTGATTACAGGTATTACTCCATTTTCCATAAGGGTCTCAAGAGTGTTTGAAAGGTTTTCCCTTTTTTCAGACACCTCAAGGTCATCACTGGTAAATAAAATCTGTGCCACTACCCTGCCATATTCTCCGAAAAATTTGTCATAAATATGCATGAGCCCGCATTGTCCTACTGCGGCAGCTGCCTGCTTCATTCTTGTCTCCGCAGGTTTCTTCTTAAGTCTCAGCTTATTTACTCCGACTCCGATAGCACCTGAGGATACAAGTACTGTCTTATATCCCATACTTTCTATTTCAGCAAGCACCCTGCACAGTCTGTCTATAACCCGGAAATTAATGCTGCCATCCTCATGAGTAATTGTAGAGGTACCTACTTTTACTACTATTCTTTTTTTATCTAAATTCATAGCTCACCCTCTCAATTAATGTCGTTTTAAATATTAAATATAACATGAATTTTAAAAATTTTTCTACTATTATAAAAAAATAACAGTAAATGCTAAAAACCCCTCCGTATTTGGAGGGGGAATATTATAGCCCTAAATTAAACTGTTTCTACCACATACTTATCGTACTCTTTATTTGCGTCTTTTTCTGACATATTAAACTCTGAACAAAGCCTCGCTATAATCTTAGTCTTATCTATCCCATAGGCGATGCCTGCTTTAATTTCCCTTTCCAGGGACACTTTCTTTGTAACTTTCTTTGTAACTTCTTCTGTAACTTCCTTTGTAACTTCTTCTGTAACTTCCCTTGTAACTTCTTCTGTAACTTCCCTTGTAACTTCTTCTGTAACTTCCCTTGTAACTTCTTCTGTAACTTCCTTTGTAACTTCCTCTCTGACCAATCTGGCTATTTTTCGTCCATATGCTCTTATTGTCATACTCATATTTTCCTCCTTATCTGCAGAAAAATGTTCCACACTTTCTATAAGTTCCTTATTGTACATAGTATCAGGGTTTGTTTCCCTAAAATCCTGCATAAGCCTGCCCATAGCATCATTCCCTTTATAGCTTCCATTTACATAAATAATATGTGAGCCATCACCAAAGGGTAAACCCGTTTCTTCAACCACCCTATTTACTGTGTATATAGGTAAGCCTTGTTTATAATAATCTTTTTCTGTTATGAAAATTATGTATGATTCAGTTAGTCTGTTAAATTTTTGTCCGGCCTTTAGCATACGGCTATCTAACATACTGCTGTGAAATCTTGCCCTCTTAGGGATTGCACCTTTACTGCCCCTCTGAATCTCAATATTATAATTTTTGCCTGATTCATCCTCTGCAAGCACATCAAGCTTCAGACTTCTACCTTTTGTAAGAGGATTTTTTAAGGTTCTCTGCCCTGTAACCGACTTAACTTTAATATCCTGCTTTCCCAGTATCGTCCTAAGCACCATCTGTGTTGCAGGTATATTTTTATCAAATATAACAGACATAAAATAATCATCAAATAAAGTAAGATTTTTGACTATCTCATTTATTTCCGATGAGTCTATAAATTTTTTTCATTTTCCATCCTTCAGCTCCTGACATATAATAATTTTTCACTTAAACTATTATATTCTTCGGAGGTGCTTTGTTTTTAATTGCATTTATAATTTGCATTTTAGCAAACTTAAGAAATAGTCTATTATTAATTGTAGTCTGTAGTCTGCTTTATGTCAATCTTAATCAGCTTTTTTAATATTGAAAAACCCCTCCCAAAAGGGAGGGGCTAGTGTATTGACATTTTAGTTTTAGAACTTATTACTTTCTTCTCTTTATCACAAGACCCAGGCCTACAAGTCCAAGTCCGATGATTGATAAGAAGTCTGCTGTTGTTCCGCCTGTCTTAGGAAGATTTGCATTTCCTCTAGGTGTAGGATCTCCATCTACATCGATAGGATCTTCTTTTACTGCATCGTCTTTAGTCTTTGCAGTGCCCTGAGGAACATCGTCATTGTCCACTTCAAGAACATCATCATCATCCGCATCGTCTGTATCTTCATCATCATTATCGGTATCAGGGTTTATGTTAGCATCTCCCTGAGGAGTAGTATCATCAGGCACATCTACTGTAGGAGTTGTGTCTGGTACCGGAACTACAGGTTCTGTACCTGGGTTTGAGCCTGGGTTTGAGCCTCCCGGATTATCACCACCACCAGTGCCTCCGCCTGGGTTACCTCCTTCACCAGGGTCACCTCCTCCACCAGGATTAGGGTTTGCTGTGTAAGAGTTGGTGATAGTTACCTTATCAATTATATCTGCACTATCCTTATCATCATTACCCTCAACTGTAATTTTTACAGTGTAGTTTCCTCCATCAATAGTGCCGGTTGTATAGGTTACATTTTCACTCAACGCATTAGGCAAATTCTCAATTACTGTATCGCCAATTTGGGTTTCAAAAACATAGTATAGTATTGACTCACCATGTTCATCCTTTTCAGGCAAGTTATCAAAAACAGCAGTCCAGTTATTATTTTTTCCTGATAAAGTTACCGTTTTGTCAGTAGCAACCCATTTATTATCCATATCACAGTACAGTGTAAACACAACAGGTTTTTCTTTTCCTTTTGCACTAGTATCCCAAACCTTAGTTGCTATAACTTTAGCAACATGAGATTCCTCTTGTTCCTTAGGCTCGTTGAATACAAATACTGTATTACAACCTTTGTCCAAATCACTCTCAATAGATACAAAGCATCCATTAAGTTCATAATCATTTGTCTCTTCATCAAGTGTAATATTTTCAAAGCCTTTTTCCATCTATTTCTGTCTCAATTACAACATATTTAACAGTAGGAGCCATCGCCATAGCCTTAACTTTATTGGCATTTTTATTTGCTCTGGCTATTGGTTCATTTGAAACTGCCGGTGCTGCAGGAGTAGGTTCTACAACAGGCTGTTCTTCTGTTGTACCATTTTTCCGTTACAGGAGCTGGTGTTGTAGGCATTATTGCCTCTCCATTTCCTTCTGCCGGATTAGCAGGTGTCTGAATTTCTGTAGCAGGTGTTTCCTGTTCATTAGTTGTTGTAGGATTTGCAGGTGTCTCAGTTGCTTCCATGCCAACATATCTGTCTACATTCTTAAATTCACCTATCCAGTTATTTCCTGAATTTAATGGAAGCTCATCAACTTTTTCAAGTGTTGAATTACCATTTTTATCAGCAACAATTTTATAAAGAGTTACTCTTACCGGCTTCTTCTGGTTATCCTTAGCATTTACCCAAGTCTTTACAACTCTAATATTACGCTTGTCAGATTCTTTAGGTTGTTTTATATCTTCAAAAGTATTAGTAACAGAACCTTTATCAATATTTATATTGAATACTCTGTGTGTATAGCCATTACTTATATCAGTAGGAACGGTTATTTCCTCTCCATTGATAGCAGTTTCTACAATTCTATATTCAGCTTCTGCTCCATCACCGTTATATTTAGGAAGCTGGGCAGACTTATTCCAACCTGTTACCGGTGTTAATGTATAAGATTTAAATTTAACCCATTCATCTTTTTCATTCTTTTTCTGTACTTCTACATCTACAGAGCGCTTTGCACCCTCAGGAATATTTCCTTTCCAAATTTTTTCGATATCTATATCTACAGTTTCATTTGATTTAAGGGTGTTAGTAGCTGTAATCTCTGTAGTAGCTTTATCTACTTCATCTTTGCTGAGTTTTGAACTAAATCCAGGTATAGGTTCTTCTGTTACTGTATAGGTTGCTTCTGAGCCATCTTTATTATAGCGAGGTAATGTAACTGTTTTAGTCCACTCATTACCTTTTCCATCTATCTCTATTGATTGTGTAGCTTCTACTGCTTGATTAGGCACATCATTTGTGAATGTAAATTTAGCACTAGATGCTATTCCACCTACCCAAACTTTCTTTAGTGTAAAGCTTATATTTTCCTGGATATTCACATTCTCAAACTTAGCAACAGGGTTGTCAAATGTTACAGCAACATCATTACTACCTGCTAATACATATCCATTTGGTACTTTTTCCCTTACAATATACTTGATTAAATTTCCGTTTTCATCATATCTGTCTAATTCTTTTGTAAAAGTCTTTCTTTTATCATTACCGGTTAATGTTAGCTCATCTAGTACTTCAACGGCAGTAGCACCATTTTTCATCAGTTCGAAGCTGGCTTCAGTAGGTTTTCCAGTCCACTTCTTTTCTACACTTACATTAAATTTATTATCACAGTTAGTGTTAACAATATTAAATGTATTGGCAACAGGTGTAGCTTCGTACTTTGCCCTATATCTATTACCATTCAGTTCAAATTCTGTGTTATCTTCTACATATTCCGCTTTATCATCAAGCTCCTTAACTGTATAGACAATCTTTGCTCCATTCTTATAAGCAGGAAGATTCTCAAAAGTTACTTTACTATCAGCATTCTCTGTATTTGCATCTATTCTTCTAATTTCATTTGTAGCTGTCTGGTCATGCTCATTTAGTCCTGAAAAAAGTTGTACTCTGGCATTTCTACGCATATACACAGGAGTATTTTTCCATTCTTTTGTTACAGTAAAGGAAGTAGTCACTCCCTGCTTTGATTTTACTTCTGGAACATTAAATTCCATAAGCGTTGCACCTTCATAAGGAAGCAATTTAGTTGTTCCATTAGTCTTGTAATATTTGCCATCCTTATAATTTTCTTTAAGTCTGACTTTATATATAACCTCTATTTTTTCATCTTTACCCAGATTTATATTTGATACCGTAAGAGTATTGTTGTTAGTATCACTTGGTTCTACAAGTTTTACTATTTTATTTGATGATTTTGCAGTCCCTTCAACATACTCTACATATTCACTCATTGGATCAGTAATAATACCACCTTTTACTCTTTTTGTGATGTCTTCAAGTATGTCATCCATTATTTTTTGTAATGTCTCACCTGTTTCTCCGGCATCTTTGAATTTACTATCTGAATCAATGCTATTCATAAATTTCTTGCCATCATCATTTAAATCCATACCAACAGCAAAAATCTTAGTTCCATTTTCCTTTATTTGATTAGCTTCCGTTATTGTGTGGTTTTTGATTATTTCAGTTGAATTTACTCCATCACCAATAGCATAATCCATCAATTCTACTTTATATGGCTTCGTGAAAAGTGTATTTTTATATCCTTTTTTCCAGTTCCAGCCAAAAGCCCAATATCTACTGTATACTGCATACTTATCAGTATCTGGAATTTTAGAATGTATTCTCTCTATCTTATTAAAATTAGGAGCCTTTCCTTTTCCAAATGCATATGTTGGTTCACCGTCACTTATAAGTACAATGACTTTGTTTCCCGTAGAATTTGTTAAAAGAGCATTAGCCTTTCTAAGAGCATCTTGTGTAAATGTAGCTCCATCCTCTTTAAGTGTGTCAATTTGTTTTCTAAGTACATTGTAATCCTTAGTTAAACCAGATTTTACTTCTGCTGTTCCAGCAAAACTTATAAGTGCAATTCGGGTATTGTCCTTATGTTTTGCTGCAATCTTGTCTACAAAATCTTTTGCTGCATTTTTTGCATTATTAATTCTTTTATATGTAGGTTTACCTTGACCACCAAAAAAGCTCCAAAAATCCTTGGTATATGGTCCTTCCATACTTCCAGAAGTATCCACTACTAAAACAACATCAAGTGGCTTACTCATTTGATTTACTTTATCTGCTCCTTCAACAGTCAGTTTGATATTAAAATCACCATTTGAGTCTTCTGAAACTACTTCTTTATTAATTGTAATTCCTAAGTTATCATCCTTTCCTGTTACAGAACCAGGATTATTAAAATTCTCCTCCGCCCTTACAGCACTCGGATTAATCCCACTAAGCAGATTAATAACCATCAACAAGACCATAAATCTGGCTAAAAACGCTCGTCCCTTTTTCCTCTCACTTCTCATAACTCTACCTCTTTCTTAAAAAACAAGTTATTTGTTACTAAAGTATATTTTGTAACCTGTCAGAACAGTTTAAGTAAATATACTCTTAATTCTATGAATATTTTTAGCTTATCAAAGTTTCATTTTTGGTTACATTTTATAAATATTCTAAATAAATTTTTTTAGATTTACTAGATATTATTAAATATTCCTTATTTTTTTAATTCATACTTCTTTACTATGTTTTGAATTTTTTTCAATAAAATTATGAACCTTTTTATTGAAATAATAGTCTTAATTAAACAATTGTATTTTTAGAAACTCTAAACCCCCTTCTTAATTAAGAGGGGTTAAACCTTACAATATATTAAATTTACTGACTCCGGCAATATTTACTGTATACCATATTCTTTATACAGCCCATGTCTTAGCTGCTCATTCTCTAATACATCCTTTAATATATCATTCTTACCTTCTGATAACAGTAAGCTGATTAGCTTTGCAAGGCAGGTTTCTCCTTCTGCCTTCCCCTCTGCTCTCCCCTCTGCCTTTCCTTCTGCTCTGCCTTCTGCCTTTCCTTCCGTTCTGCCTTCTGCTCTCCCCTCTGCTCTCCCCTCTGCTCTGCCGCGTTCTGCTGCTCTCTCAAACATTGGCTCAAAAAACTTTTCCATATTGTTTCCTCCTTCGCCACCATTCTCCGGGATTGATAATGATTCTCCTGTCAGTCTTAAAATGAGTTCACTTATTTCTTCCGGATGATTCAATTCTACAGTATCGAAGGTGACAACTTTATCATAATACTGATTTCCTAAAGTTAAAGTCTATACCTACTGTATGCCATACTCTTTATAAAGTCCATGTCTTAGCTGCTCATTCTCTAATACATCCTTTAATATATCATTCTTACCTTCTGATAACAGTAAGCTGATTAGCTTTGCAAGGCAGGTTTCTCCTTCTGCCTTTCCCTCTGCTCTGCCTTCCGTTCTGCCTTCTGCTCTGCCGCGTTCTGCTGCTCTCTCAAACATTGGCTCAAAAAACTTTTCCATATTGTTTCCTCCTTCGCCATCATTCTCCGGGATTGATAATGATTCTCCTGTCAGTCTCAAAATCAGTTCACTTATTTCTTCCGGATGATTCAATTCTACAGTATCGGAAGTATGGGCACTTCCATTTACAAGATAATCAACCAAAACCTTAAAGTCCTTCTTAAATTTAGTTATATCATCTTCACTTAGCTTTTTCAAGTCTATCAGATTAATCCTATAATCACTCACGTATTTGGCAATTATTTCTTCTATTTTTAGTCTTTCCAACAAAGATGTTTCATATTTCCATTCTTCCTCGCCATAGTATACTACAAAGGTTATAACCGGAAAAATATCCTGTTTCACATCCTGGTTCTTCAACTTTTCAGATTTTTTTCTTCTTTTCTTACCATCTTTCTCTGCAAGCTGAGTCCTATAGGATGCCCCATCATATGACAACACCCTGAATACCATATCTTCATCAGGAACATCCTGATTTTCAATTCCTATCAAGGATATAACTAAGCCCTTTTTCTTCCAAAGCTTAACCACATCTCTGTCCTGATATCTATGTTTGCTATCGTCACCTTTGTAATGGCTCCAGCCTGCTAAGTCAGTTAATTCATCTTCTTTAACTACTTCTTTACCATCAAACATAATTCCATTTACAAACTCAGCAAATACATCATTAAACATCAAGAGTTTCTTTTCTAAAATATCCTTTTTCCCCCATTGTACTCCTTTCTTTTTAGAAAAAAATGATTGCATTAAAATTAATTTTTTTAGGATTTAATAATTTGAACATCAGTATTTTTTTGAAATAATATGCACATATCAGAATGACTTAAATATTATTCATAAAAAAATTATAATAAATTTTTTTAATTTTGTAATCAGCAATTTAAATAAAATTCAATTAATTTTTCTGTACAAAACAAACAAATCCCCAAGTTTACTTGTATGTTAAAAATATAACACTCGTTATTCTGTCCGTTTTATGGTATTCTTAATATCAGATGTAATTGCAGGATAATACAAGGAAAGGAGCTATTTATGAAAACCTTTAATGTTGTGAATGGTCCTAAAAATGTCCCTGCCATAATACTTGGCTGTATGCGTATGCCTAATCTCTCTGTAAAGGAGGCTGAGAGTGTAATCAGCACTTCCCTCGGACTGGGTATCAATTTCTTTGATCATGCTACCTGTTATGGAAATGGCGAGGCGGAAACACGTTTTGGAGATGCATTATCTAATATCGGAATTAAACGTGAGGATATATTTATCCAGAGTAAATGTGGACTTTGCTTTGACAGAAATGAATTTGACTGGACTCGTGAAAATATTCTTACGAGCGTTGATGCCATCCTTAAAGACTTAAAACGGATTATTTAGATTCACTTTTGCTGCACAGACCTGATCTTATATTTGAACCTGAACAGGTTGCCGAGGCTTTTGATATTCTTTTTACATCAGGTAAGGTTTGCCATTTTGGTGTAAGCAATGTACCTGCTTTGCAAATGGAGCTTCTTAGAAAATATGTAAAACAGCCTTTGGTATTTAACCAGCTACAGTTCTCACTTGAACAGTCCCAGCTCATAGATCAGGCTTTGTATGTAAACAACCTGACTACTGAGCGTTCCATAGACAGGGACAACGGAACTCTCGATTATTGCCGCCTCAATGACATTACCATCCAGGCATGGTCTCCTCTTCAAAAGGGCTTCTTTAAGGGATGTTTTGTAGATGATCCTGAACTGCCTGAATTAAATAAGGCTTTAGGAGAAGTTGCAGGAAAGTATGGTGTATCAAAAACCGCTATTGCTATAGCCTGGATTCTCCGCCACCCCGCAAAAATGCAGGCTATTGTGGGTACTATGAATCCGGAGCATTTAAGAGATATAGCGACTGCCGGTGATATTACTCTTACTCATAATGAGTGGTATAAATTGTATCTTGCTAGTGGGAAGATGTTGCCTTGATTATTTGACATTTTAACACAATAAAATTGTACTATTTGTAGAAGAGATAATACTGATCCCCCATTTACTTGTCTTTACGACTTGTCGGGAACGGCTATAATCTCTTCTATCATCTTTTTTTCCATTCATTTGTTATATCTTTCATTTATCCTACACCTCATACATCATAAGTGCAGCCGCCACAGCAGCATTCAAGGACTCTACCTTTCCCTGCATCGGTATAAGCACATAGGTATCTGCAAGGTCTGCCACTTCATCACTAAGCCCTCTTGCTTCATTTCCTATGAGAATAGCTGACCTGTCACTATATTGTATAGCTTTATAGCTCTTTTCTCCTTTTAAATGAGTAGCATAAAAACTTATTCCCGATTTCTTAAGCTCTTTTATAACTTCTTTTAAGTCTTCCACATAGGCAAATGGAAGCCTGAATATACTACCCATAGTTGAACGGACTACCTTTGGATTAAATATATCTACAGTACCCTTAGTCATAATTACTCCGGTAACTCCTGCTGCCTCTGCTGTGCGCATAATGGTACCGAGGTTACCCGGATCAGAGGTATCTTCAAGTATAAGCAGTTTTATTTTACCGGTTTTACTATAAATTTTATCCAAATAATCTTCGTCTAAAAGCCTGTAGCAAGGCATCCCCACTACTGCAAGCACTCCTTGCGGAGTTATAGTTTCAGACACAGAGTTAAATACCGCATCCAAAACTACTATTGTAGAACGGCTATTTTCCACATATTTAATTACATTTTTACCGTTTCCCGCAAGCAGGGCATTATCTGATAAATCTCCTGAAACTATCTCTGCATAAAGACTTTCGGTAATAACTATTTCAGAAACATCTCCATACTTTAAAGCTTCATCTACAAGCTTTATACCTTCTACCACAAACTGCCTGTTCTTTTTTCTTATACTCCCCTTCTCCATAAGGCCGCGGATATATTTTATCTTTTTATTGTCTTTACTGCTTATAATCTCCATGAGGCTTTGTTATCCTTTATCTGATTAACTTTTTATCTCCATACTGCTTGTTGATATAATCCACAGCCTCTTCATTTGTATCAAAATTCTTAAATATCTTTATAATATTTTCAACTCCATCCTCTACATTTCTTGCTGAAAGTGTACGCCTGATTATGTCGTTTGCCTCAGCCTCCGGTTGTGTAAAGAGGAGATCATCTCTTCTGGTACTTGACTTTGCAAGGTCAATAGCAGGGAAAATTCTCTTTTCTGAAAGTCCTCTGTCAAGTACAAGCTCCATATTACCTGTACCCTTAAATTCCTCAAATACTACGTCATCCATCCTGCTTCCTGTCTCTACAAGAGCCGTTGCAAGTATGGTAAGGCTTCCTCCTTCACGCATATTTCTGGCTGCACCGAAGAAACGCTTAGGCATATGAAGAGCCGCAGGGTCAAGACCTCCTGAAAGAGTTCTTCCGCTTGGTGAAACAGTGAGGTTGTAAGCTCTTGCAAGTCTGGTAATACTGTCAAGCAGAATGATTACATCCTTTTTATACTCTACCAGACGTTTAGCACGTTCTATGACCATTTCTGCCACACGCTTATGGTTCTCAGGAGCTTCATCAAAGGTGGAATAAATGATTTCAACCTTATCACCTGTAATAGAGTCCTTCATGTCAGTAACTTCCTCAGGACGCTCGTCTATGAGAAGGATGATGAGATGCATCTCAGGATTATTTTCTGTAATTGCTCTTGCAACCTGCTTTAAGAGAGTTGTTTTGCCTGCCTTTGGCTGTGACACTATCATACCTCTCTGTCCTTTGCCTATAGGTGCAACCAGGTCTACCATACGCATTGAAATAGTGTTATTTCCCGGAGTTTCAAGACGGATTCTTCTATTTGGAAAAATAGGAGTAAGCTCCTCAAACTTAGGACGCTCTAAAGCTTCTTTAATGTACTTTCCATTTACAGTCCTTATATAAAGTATAGCTGCAAATTTCTCATTATTACTCTTTACTCTTGTATTACCCACAATTATATCACCTGTTTTAAGATTAAATCTTCTGATATGTGCAGGTGACATATATACATCATTTTCTCCCGGAAGATAGTTATCACAACGTACAAAACCAAATCCTTCCGGCATAACCTCTAAAATACCTGTTTTGGTCTCGCCCGAGTCAAGACTTGCTATATCGCCATTGGTTCCAAGTGCAAGAAACTGCTGCTGGATACTTGCTGCCATCTCTTTGTTGCTGGTTATGGCATTTACTGCAGCTATCATGTTTTGTTTAACTTCCTCACTGGTTAAAGAACGCAAAGGGCGTGTGTATGGCTGCTGTACCTGGTTCTGTCCCGGATTGTAATATTGTGGCTGATTCTGTGACTGATTGGAATACTGTGACTGATTCTGTGGTGAAACGTTTTGAGGTCTGCTCTGATAAGGACGTGTGCTGTGCTCAGGCTGTCTCATCTGAGGACGGCCTGCATACTGGATTCCTGCGGCTATCTGTACAGGCTGGGCTCTCTCTGTATACAACGTCTTTACTTCAGCAACTTTTTCAGGTTTTGCTTCTACCGGTTCCGGTGCCTGTCTGTCAAGTGCTTCCAAGGCCTCTATAAGCCCTTTCTTATTAAGAGTGGTAGTGCTCTTGACTCCCCTTTCCTTAGCAAGCACACGAAGTTCCACTATCTTCATTTCTTTGTAATCCATTTATATTCTCCTTCAAAGTAAATTTTTATTTTAAACATTTAAGTGAAAAAAATTGCAAATATAGACAAAAGTTCAAACCATTGGTATCATATAGATGAAATACACTATCACACTCAGGAGGTTTTAATTTATGGCCAATAATGCTATGACCTTATACAAACTTATGATTTTATATATGCTGAACCTTACCAAGTATCCTCTTACAAATGCAAGGATTTCTGAATTTATGCTACAAAAAGGATATACTACTTATTTTAACCTTCAGACCGCACTTTCCGAGCTTATAGAAACAGGACTTATTAAATCTGAAAATACAATGAATAGCTCCTTATTCAAGTCTACCGAGGAGGGCCGGCATACCTTAGATTTACTGAGTAACGACATAAATCAATCTATAAAAAATGAAATCAAATCCTACTTAAGTGATAACTCTAAGATTATTAAAAGTGACATTTCCGCTACTGCTAATTTTAAGGCAGCAGGAAATGGTGATTTCGTAGTTAATCTTAACATAAATGAATACCAAAGTAAACTACTAAGTCTCAGTCTTTTGGTTCCTGCTGAAAATATTGCAGAAAAAATTTGTTCAGAATGGAGTAAAAAAAGCGATGACGTATATGCACTTATTTTTAATTCTCTTGTTCTTGACAAATATCCCCAATAAACTGTCTGAACTCCGACAGTTCCTATTGAAAAATGAGAAATATTTTTCATAAACAAAAAATAGAAAGTGTAGTGAAACTTAAATAATCCTGCATCAATATAGATATATGTCTATATATTTATCAGTTTATTCTTTTTTATCTATAATTAGAGACTTAATTCTTCTAATATGATACAATTAAAAAGTAGTTCATTTTTAGGAGGAAATATGAATTTAACTAAACAAAATATAGCCGATTCCTTTATGAAGGGAGTTGACTGCTCCCAGATAATTATGGGAGAATGGGCAGATAAGCTTGGTTTATCCAAAGAAGAAGCTCTTAAGGTTTCTTCTGCCTTTGGAGGCGGAATGGGAGTGGGAGAATCCTGTGGTGCTGTTATCGGGGCAATGCTTGTCCTTGGTATGAAATATGGAAACACAGGAGAAAACCAACAGGAGCAAAAAGATGTGCTTAATGCTAAAAGAGCTGAATTTTTAGAAAAGTTCAAAGCAGCTCACAGCCATTGCTCATGCAGAGAATTACTTGGATACGATTTTTCAAAGCCTGAGGATGTACCAAAGATATTTGAAAGTGGTATTCTTTTTGAGGTCTGTCCCTGCCTCGTTCAAAGTGCATTGAAAATTTTGGACGAGATGGAAAAATAAGCCCTGATTATTTACAAAGCATCTTGTGAATAATTTAGGATAAATTTTATTATCAGGAGGTTACTATGGAAACTTATTATGATCCGGAAGATCTTGCCAAATTTGGCTCAGTAGCAGGTGAAACCCCTACAACTCATGCAGGTGAAATTCTTTGAATATTACAATTCAGTTTTTGCAGAGGGTGCTCTTACTGCCAGAGAAAAATCCCTCATAGCCCTTGCCGTGGCGCACACAGTTCAGTGTCCATACTGCATTGATGCTTACACAAATGACTGCCTTAATAAGGGTGTAAACAAAGAGCAGATTATGGAAGCCATACATGTGGCAGTTGCTATCAGGGGCGGTGCTTCTCTTGTACATGGAGTGCAGGCTAAAAATATAGTTGAAAGACTTGAGTTCTAAGTCTTCCCGGAATTTAATTAGAATAATTTTCAAATCTGTCATAATAAGCCTTATAGCTTATTGTGACAGTTCTTTATGTATATGTGTATTTTGTGAAGGAGATATAAATGGATGAAATTGTCAGAAGCTTTGCAGATATAAATTCAGTACCTGATTTTAAGGAGGTTGTAGATAAAGCCTGTCTACAGACTGCCGATTCACTTGATGTACTTCAGATGAATATAGGAAGAAGGTGTAATCTTGCCTGTAAACACTGCCATGTGCTTAGTGGCCCGGGCAGAACCGAAGAGATGACAAAGGATGTTATGGATGCCGCTCTTGCCTACGCAAAGGAGCAGAATATTGCTGTAATAGACATAACAGGTGGTGCTCCTGAAATGAATCCTGACTTCCGTTATCTTGTAGAAAATGCTTCTAAAGTTGCCAAAAAGGTTATAGTACGTACCAATTTGGTCATACTTACTGAAGAAGGCTATACTGACCTTCCTGAATTTTATGCTGAGCAAAGGGTTGAAATAGTCTGTTCACTTCCTTACTACCGTGCTCTTGAAATGGATAAAGTAAGAGGGGATAAGTCGTTCGAGAAATCTATAGCTGTGCTTCAAAGATTAAATGAAATTGGTTATGGAAAGGATGAAAAGCTTGTACTTAACCTGGTTTACAATCCTGCCGGGGCTTTTTTTCCACCGGATCAATGCGCTATGGAGAAAGAATACAAAGAGAGGCTTGGAACTGATTTCGGTATTACCTTTAATTCCCTCTATACACTATACAACAATCCTCTTGGGCGTTTCGGAGCTTTTCTTGCAAGAACAAATAATCTTGAAGGCTATCTCAAAAAGCTTTACTCAGCCTTCAATCCTGTAGCTGCACAGTCTATAATGTGCCGTTTCCAGCTTTCTGTAGACTATGATGGTAAAATATATGACTGCGACTTCAATCTTGCAGCAGGACTTCCTTGCCTTTCACCTGAAAAAACTATTTTCGGCTTATTGGGTAAGCCTTATAAAAAGAGAGCTATACTTGTAGACAAACATTGTTATGCCTGCACAGCCGGAGCCGGCTCCAGCTGAGGTGGTGCATTGTAGGCTGCGGTGCAGCTTATGTAAGAGGTCAGATTGACCTCTTTTTTTGTTTAATAGGAAATTTTTTCAAAATTTCCTATTAAACAAAAATCTCTCCGAGGGATGCTGGACTCGCGGTAGGGAAGCTTGCCTTGCGGCACCGCTCGCGCGCGAAGTGTGTGCAAGCACACACTTTTTTATTATAAGCATTTAGCAAAACAAAAGTCAAAGGTATTTGAAAAAAGTGCTTGACTTTTTGAAATATTATTGTATTATGTATATAGTACACCAATACGATAGTGAAATTTAGAAAGGAAAACTATGAAAACACTAAAAAAAATATTCAAAGTCTTTGGAATTGTCATTTTATCAATAGTCTTACTTGCAGGACTGGCTGATGCCGCCTGGGTATTCATTCCCCGTATTCTGTCTGCACGTAAAATTGCAGAACTGGATTCAGCAGCAAAAAAGGTAGAGGATTTAACTGTTCCGGAAACAGCCAAGGTTATTGCCTTAGGCGAGGCCACGCATGGCAATAAAGAATTCCAGGAGCTCAAACTTGAAGTCCTTAAACAGCTTGTCAAAACAACAAAGGTAAGAAGCTTTTCCATTGAGGCTGACTGGGGCGAGGGTATGACTATAAACAATTATATTCATGGTGGTAAAGGAAATGCTTCAGACATAGTAAAAGACCTTGCTTTTTCAATTTACCGCACAAAGGAAATGGCTGATTTAATAGAGTGGATGAGGGAGTATAATGAAACCGCACCTGAAAGTGAAAAGCTTAATTTCTATGGTTTTGATATGCAGAATCCCGATAAAGATTTGAAGTTTATAACAGAGTTTTGTAAAAGAAGTAAAATACTTACCGATGTGGATTTGGAAAAGTCCCTGCTTCCTATTACTCCTGAAAACTCTGATAAAATTTTAGAACTATTAGGCAAAATATCGGATGCAATGACTGAGGAATATAATATCATAGGAGAACAGAGAAAAACTGCACCTTACTTACAGGCTGTCAATGTTTTTGGACAAAGTGTGGAATATTATAAAACTTTTAGTAAAAGCCCAATTGAAAGCTCAACAGTCAGAGACAAATATATGGCAGAGAATGTACAGTGGATACAAGAATACGAGGAAGGGCTCGGACACTCTCAGGTTTATTTCCGGCCATAACGGACACATAGCTTTTTCAATGTCTACCTATGCAAATATGGGACACAACTTACATGAACATTATAATTCTGCTTATTTTGCCATAGGGACGGACTTTTACAATACTTCCGTGAATGTACCCGACTTTGAGAATAACGGCATAAGAACTATCGCCAATTTCTGTTCAGCTGACACTTTAGCTTATCAGGCTAAGTATCACGACAATAAGTATCTGCTTCAGTTCTCTAATGTAGATGAAAAAAATAAGAAGGTAAACAGTCTGATAAATTCTCCCCTTAATATGGGAAGCCTGGGTGAAGAATATTATTTCTTTATGAAGTTTTTACCTATAACCTATATAGAACATGAGACACCTGCAAAGCTGTATGATGCAATGATTTTCCTATATGAAACCACACCTATAGAGATTTTAGAATAATACTTTTTCATTTTTTTGTGGCAAAGACGTACTTGTTTTGCAATTTTTCTAGAACTTTTATTTATTCTGCATATGTTCTTGAAATAGACACAATTATTCATTATACTCTGAGACATAAAGTAAAGGCTTTACAAAATGTTTCGTTAAACCTATCAAACCAAAAAGAGCGCCCTTCAACCAGGCACTCTTTTTCATTTTAAACCAAACTAATCCATCTCAGATATATCTACTATTTTACCACCAATTCTGGCTCTCTTTGCCCAACGACCTATCTTATAGACGATGGCCGTAATAATGGCCCCAAGTACCCAGGCAAATACCAGGGAGTAGTAAATACTGCGCGGTTCTCCCTTCGGCAAAGCTTCACTTCTTGTTAAATACGCCATTCCATAAGCTATAGGAAGTCTTATAAGTGTTGTTGTTACCAAAGCTATCCACATAGGTGTCATTGTATCTCCCGCACCCCTTATTGTACCCGAAAGTATCTGGTTGATGGCAACACCTATATAACCTACAGACAATATACACATCATTTCGTAGCTTACATTTATTACTTCATCTGTGTTTGTAAAAAGTCCCATCAGATGTTTACCAAAAATAAGAATGAGTCCTACCAGCACTACAGAAGTAGTCACTCCAATCTTAAGCCCTTCCTTTGTACCCTGTCTCATCCTGCCTATTTTCATCGCACCTACATTCTGGCCTGCATAAGTAGTCATAGCTGTGCCGAAAGTAAAGTTAGGAAGCATAGCAAAACCGTCCACCCTCATTACAACTGTGGAAGCTGCAATAAATACGGTTCCAAAGGTATTTGTTAAATTTTGAACAAAGATAGCCGCTACTGCAAACAATGCCTGTGTAATGCCTACCGGAAGACCAAGTCTGATGAGCTGTTTTGACAGCTTCCCATCAAGCTTAAATGCATGGATATCAAGAGTAAGTACATCCTTCATCTTAAGCATTCTAAGATAGCAGAGAATTGCCGATATTATCTGGGATATGATGGTTGCATAGGCTGCTCCGGCAACTCCCATTCCCATAGGACCAACAAAAATGAGATCAAGAACAATATTTGTGATAGTACATACTATAAGATAGATAAGCGGCATAACTGAGTCCCCCATTCCTCTTAAAAGTCCTGAGAGTATGTTATAGTAGCTTGTTCCCATAATTCCAAGACAGCTAATCATAGTATAGCTTACTGCCATATCCAGTATGGCCTTTGGAGTCTGTAGAAGCTCTAGAAACGGTCTTATAAAAAATACTCCAAAAACCATAATAATGACACTTATTATAGCATTTAATATAATTGCATTGCCTATAGTCTTAGACAGCATTTCTTTATCTTTGGCTCCAAAGTACTGGGAAACGAGGATTCCTGCTCCCATTGATATTCCTATAAATAAAACCATGAGCAGGAAAACAAGGGCTCCACTGGCTCCAATGGCTGCCAAAGCTTCATCTCCTACATATTTTCCTACTATGATTGAGTCAACCGTACTGTAAAGCTGTTGTGCAAAGTTTCCTATCAGAAGAGGAATAGAGAACTCTATAAGCCTCTTACCCGGTTTTCCCTCCGTCATGTCCTTTGCTCCACCCAGCTTATTTAATAAACTTTCTCTTATTCCCACACTGACCTCCCATTTCTATAACAAAGACAGCCTGTCATAATAACAGGCTGCCATTTATATGCGCGATGTAAAGGAAAAGGGCTTCTTACTGCCTAAATGTCAACTTTTTACTAATTAGCCTACCAATTTAGACGTATTTATCTTAATACCAGGGCCCATTGTAGAAGCAATTGTTACACTTCTTAAATACTGGCCCTTAGCTGAAGCCGGCTTTGCCTTTATTATAGCGCTCATAAGTGTTGTGAAATTATCTGCGAGCTGCTCTTTAGTAAAAGATGCCTTTCCAACCGGTACATGTACAATGTTGGCTTTATCAAGACGGTATTCAATCTTACCTGCCTTAATATCATTAACAGCCTGGGTAACATCCATAGTTACTGTTCCTGCTTTAGGGTTTGGCATAAGTCCCTTTGGTCCGAGTACACGGCCAAGACGACCAACAACACCCATCATGTCAGGAGTAGCTACTACTACATCAAAATCGAACCAACCTTCGTTCTGGATCTTTGGAATGAGTTCTTCGCCACCAACAAAATCTGCACCTGCGGCCTGTGCCTCATCAAGCTTTGTACCCTTAGCGAATACAAGCACACGGACAGTCTTACCTGTTCCATGAGGAAGCACAACAGCACCACGAATCTGCTGATCAGCGTGACGACCGTCTACACCGAGTCTGATATGTGCTTCGATAGTTTCATCGAATTTAGCCACAGCTGTCTTCTTTGCAAGCTCTACGGCTTCTTCTGTATCATAAGCCTTAGTCTTTTCAATAAGCTTAGCTGCGTCCTGATATTTCTTTCCTCTTTTCATTATTAAAAACCTCCTGTGGTTATCTAACTGTTCGATTGCTCCAGCAATCTCCCACTCACACTAAAATCTAATAATCACTGACTATATTAGTCTTCTATAACAATACCCATACTTCTGGCTGTACCGGCTATCATGCTCATAGCTGCCTCAATGCTTGATGCATTAAGATCCGGCATCTTAAGCTCTGCAATCTTTCTTACCTCAGAAGAAGGAATCTTAGCTACCTTATTCTTATTAGGTACACCTGATGCAGTCTCAATCTTAGCTGCCTTCTTTAAAAGAACCGGTGCCGGAGGAGTCTTTGTAACAAAACTAAAACTTCTGTCCGCATATACAGTAATAACTACAGGGATAATCATACCCTCATCTTTAGCTGTACGTGCGTTGAACTCCTTTGTAAACTGGACAATATTAACACCATGCTGTCCAAGTGCAGGACCTACAGGAGGAGCTGGGGTAGCCTTCGCTGCAGGAATCTGTAATTTTATATAACCTTCGACCTTCTTAGCCATATCATAACCTCCGTTAAATCTTCTTGATATCTGTGAAACTAATTTCTACCGGCATATCTCTTCCCATGGAGTTTATATTTAATGTTACAAGTCTTTCATCAAGATTGACTTCAATGACTTCACCCTCCTGATCCTGGAAAGAGCCTGTCACAATTCTTACCCAGTCTCCAACTTCAATGTCTGCCTCTACTGAATTGCGGACAGCATTTAACATCTTGTCCATCTCCTCAGCAGAGAGAGGCACCGGCTTCGAACCGGGACCTACAAAACCTGTAACACCTCTGGTATTTCTGATGACATACCAGGTGTCATCCGTCATTTCCATGTTAATGAAACATAGCCCGGATAGAGCTTTCTTGGTGTAGGCTTGCCCTTCTTACTTTCCTTACCACTTCTGATTATGGTAACTTCTTCAGTTGGGACAAGAACCTCTTTTATCTGCTCTTCTAATTTTCTGCTTTTGATAGTTGCTTCAATGTCATCTTTGACTGCATTCTCATATCCTGAGTAAGTATGCACCACATACCAATTAGTTTCTGCCATATAATCACCTTTTTTTAATATTAAAGAACACCATTGATTAAGTACTGGATGCCCAGATCAATAAGGGCTACTACTCCTCCGAGTACAATAGTAGTTGCTATTACTGCAACTGACTCTTTTGTAAGGGACTCTTTGCTTGGCCAGATTATCTTCTTAAACTCCGACTTGACTTCCTGAGAAAAGCTGTTTTTAGCTACATTCTCATTAGTCTTATTCGCCTTGTCTCCCATTCTACATTCCTTTCAACTAAACACAATTACTTTGTTTCTTTGTGTAAAGTATGTCTCTTGCAGAATCTGCAATACTTCTTTGTTTCCATTCTTTCAGGATGAAGTTTCTTTTCCTTCATCGTATTGTAGTTACGCTGTTTACACTCTGTACATGCCAGTGTGATTTTAACTCGCATTAATTTCACCTCCGCTTTAAAATTACCTTGTTTTTAGGCATAAAAAAAAGACCTCTTTCATCTCGCCATATCAATATAACACAGAAAAGGCAAGTAGTCAATATTTTTTTACTCGCCTCTCTCCTTACCCCAGAAAAATAACGCAACTGTACCCGGACCAGTGTGACTTCCTATGGTTGTGCCTATATTATTAATAAGAACCCTGCCTTTTATATGCGGAAATCTTTCTTCGATAAGCATGGCAACCTGCTGTGCATCTTCTATGCAGGCTGACATAGAAAGATAGCATTTGTCTGAATATTCATATCCATTATCTGCAAGCTCTTCCATCATTTCAACTATTCTGTTGTATACTTTCTTTTTTGTTCTTACCTTTTCTCTTGGTATAAGCTTACCTTCATTGTTTACATTGAGGAGCGGACAGATACTCAGCATATTCCCTAAAAAGCCTTCTGTTTTAGATATTCTTCCACCTCTTACATAATAAGTAAGGTCGGTTGAGAAAAACCAGTGGTTTACCCTGAGCTTGTTTGCTTCAGCAAAATCTCTTATTTCCTCTATAGTCCTGCCCTCATCACGTAGATCTGCGAGCTTATCCATGAGCAGACCAAAGCCTGAAGACGCTGCAAGACTATCTACTACAACCAGCTTTCTCCCAGGATACTTTTCTAAAAGCTCCTCTTTCGCTATCATTGCAGAGTTATAAGTGCCTGAAATTCCAGAAGAAAGTGTGAGATGTAATACATCCTTCCCTTGTTTAAGAAATTCTTCAAAATAGTTTTCATATTCTTCCACATTTACCTGGGAAGTCGTTGTTCTCTTTCCCGCTGCCATCTCACTATAGAACTTATCTATAGGCATACTTCCATCATCAAGATATTCTTTGCCATCAAGACTGAAATGAAACGGAATCATTTTTATATTTCTCTCTTCATAATGGGAAGCAGATAAATCAGCGGTAGAACAGCAGCTTAATACAAAATCACCCATAATATTCTCCTTGAATTACAGTCTGTTTTTTATAGCTCTTATCTCTTTTATTTTGGCTCCCTTGTTATTAAATAGTTTTTTATAGCTTGTAAGCTTTTTCTTTGGTACTTCCACAACAAGCTTACTACTTACATCCTTAAAAATATTCTTTTCAACTTTATTAAGTGCACTGGTTTTTATAACCAGTCTGCTGAATTTTTCTGCACCTTTAAATGCATCTTTGGCTATATGCGTAATATCAGCAGCTACAACTACTTTTCTAAGTCTCTCTAAATATGAAAAGCTGTCTTCTCCTATTGAACTGACTATCATTTCTGTTTCATTATACTCTGTTTTTTTGGGTATGTATACAGTAGTTGCCCTGTCATTGATAACGCCGGTAACTTCAACATACACCTTACCATCTTTTATTTCAGTTACCATATAAGAAATTCCACGGGCATCAAATTCGTCAAGAACTTCTATCGGTGGTTCTTTTTCTCCTTCAATCGAACCCGGTGTAGTAACTGCCGGTCCTGTTGTAATAGAGCCCGGGCTTGTCATATCTACTGCACTTCCACTGGTTATACTTCCACCTGTAACAGGTTGCACGTTTTCTGTTTCCTGCGTAGCTGTACTTATGTCTTCCGCCTCTGCCTCCCTTACCGGAGTAAGGGCAAATGTAATAGCGATGGCAACAAGAAAAATTATTTGTATCTTTCTAAGTCTCATGCTTCATTTCCTCATTTCAGATATCAGGATGCTAAAATCTCGTATCCATCTTCTTTGACCGCAACTGTCACTTCCCATTGTGCAGAATATGAGCCATCCTCTGTATATACAGTCCATTCATTCGACTCATCTATAAAAATATCTGCTTTTCCTTCATTTATCATAGGCTCTATGGTAAACACCATGCCGGGTGCGAGTACATAGCCTGTATTCTTCTTACTTACATAGCTCACCCATGGATCTTCATGAAATTCTATGCCAACTCCATGTCCTCCAATCTCTCTTACAACTGAGTAGCCATGCTTCTTTGCAAAATCATTTATAGCCTGACCTACATCTCCTAAGGTACCCCAGGGCTTAACAGCAGAAAGTCCGATATCAATTGCTTCCCTTGCTACCTTAACAAGCTGCCTGTCCTCGGGAAGTACATCTCCTATCATAAACATTCTTGAAGCATCAGCATAAAATCCCTTATATATAGTCGTTACATCTACATTTATTATATCACCATCTTCCAGGATATCCTCCTCAGACGGAATTCCATGGCACACCTGGTCATTTATAGAGGTACACACACTCTTTGGAAATCCTTCATAATTAAGTGGTGCTGCTATTCCACCAAGTCTTGCAGTTGTTTCTACAACTATAGAATTGATGTCTTCTGTACTCATACCCATCTTAATCTTAGCCGCAACCTCATCAAGTATGGCATTATTGACCTTGCCTGCCTCTCTTATTCCTTCTATCTGGGTGGTATTTTTAATCATTTTATGTGTAGGAATCTTCTTCCCCATAGCTTTAAGACCTGCAAGCTTCTCATCAAACAGCTGGTGGCAATGCTTATATTTGTTGCCACTTCCACACCAGCAATCATCATTTCTTCCTATTCTATCCAAAAACATTTCTCTACCTTCATTCTTTTCATTAGCTTATACTAACCAGTCATTTAAAACTATACTTTTTTTGCTAATTAAAGTCAAGACATTATGACATTAATTCATCAGAAAGTCTATACTTTTCCTGATATCTTTCAAATTTTGCTATAAACTCAGGACTGTTACTGCTTTTTAAGTCATTAAGGTAACCATGCGTCTCAAATGACGAGGTCTTACTCTGTATTATGCAGACTGCAATATTTGAACAATGGTCTGATACTCTCTCACAGTTTGAAATTATATCTGTAAGCAATATACCAAGTTCAGCACTGCATACGCCTGTCTGTAAACGCTTGATATGCCTGTCCTTCATTTCCTTGGTAAGCCCATCTATTACCTGTTCAAGAGGCTCTATATCAGCCGCACCTTCAGCATCATCTTTAGCAAAACACCCAACTGTCATATCGAGGATTTCACTGAGCGCAAGATGTAATACTTTAAAGTCCTCAAGAGCTGATTCAGAAAATTTTATATCCTTTGAGTTCATATCTCTTGCTATCTTGTTCATATTTATGGCATGATCACCTATTCTTTCGAAATCATTGATAGCATGGAGCATTTCAAAAATAGTATTACCTTCTACTGTATTTACTTCTTTTGAAGATAGTTTTATAAGGAAGGTTCCTATTTCATCCTCCAGATAATCAAGCTTCGTTTCTGCTTTCTTAATTTCTTCACTCTTTTTATTACTAAAATTCTGAAAATTCTCCATAGTGCGCATAATGTTCTCACTTGCAAGGCGGCTCATTTCCTTAACCTTACTCCTCGCTTGTGAAATAGCAAGTCCGGGAGACAACAGAAGTCTCTCATCAAAGAGCACTTCTTTTTCTGCTTCTTTTTCTGCTCCCTCATCCTTAACAACTGCATAGGCAATCTTTAACAGGATTTTATTGAAAGGTAGCAGGATACATGTAGTAAATAAGTTAAAACCTGTATGGAAGACAGCTATCGCTATTATACTTATCGGCTGGTCAAATATAATAAGCTTAACCAGATATCTAAGCAGAAAATAAATGACAAGACAGACTGCCGTACCTATTATATTGAAACTTATATGAACTATAGCAACACGCTTTGCATCCCTCTTAACACCAATTGAAGAGAGGAGTGAAGTCACACAGGTACCTATATTTTCACCCATAATTATAGGGATTGCCATACCAAAAGTAATTGAACCGGTAAGAGAAAGTGCCTGAAGCACACCTACCGAAGCGGCAGATGACTGGATAATACCTGTAAATACGGCACCTATAAGCACACCTATGATTGGATTATTAAACGCAGTAAGTACTCTTGTAAACTCCGGCATCTTAGCAAGAGGTGACATAGAATCACTCATCATTCCCATACCATGCATAAGAAGTGCAAAACCTATAAGAATTGTACCTACATTTTTCTTTTTCTGTGTTTTACATGCCATCATCATAAAGGCACCGACTATAGCCATTATAGGCGAAAAATTTGCCGGCTTTAATAATGATATAAAGAAATTTTCTGTCTGTATACTATTTAATGAAAGAAGCCACGAAGTAGCTGTCTTTCCGACATTTGCACCAAATATAACAAATATTGTCTGCGAAAGGGTTATTATGCCTGAGTTTACAAGACCAACCAGCATAACAGTAAGTGCTGATGATGACTGTAAAGCTACAGTAATAGATACACCAAGAAACAGGCTCATAAACACATTTGATGTAAGCTTCCTTAGCATCGTTTCAAGCCTTCCCCCTGCAACCTTCTCAAGACTGCCTGAAAGCACATTCATTCCAAACAGAAAGAATGCAAGTCCGCCCAACAATGAAAAAAACAGAGTAAATAGTCATTTAAATCACCTCTAAGTTAGTACATATTCATACTCTTATAGCATAACAAATTTTTGAGGATAAATACAGTGTTTTTTAATATTTTTCAATATTTTAGTAATATTCCCACTATTTTCATTTGCCTATTTATCCTTATGGTGCTATAATTCGTATAATATCGTATTTTCGATATACAAGCTACCGCGAGGAGGTAAGATTATGAATACTAAAAATGAATTTAAGGACATTGCAAAGAAAATAGTCTACACTGGGATAGGTGCAGTTGCTGTAGCAGCAGAGGCTGCCGGCGGTGTAGTAGAAAAGCTTGCTGAAAGGTGAACAGCTTGCAACTGACAGCAAAATTATTAATGATGGGAAAAAAGCCGTAAAAGATTTTAAAGAAAACGTAAACAAAAGCCAGGCTAAAAAGGCTATGGATGCAGTTGCCGATATGACAAAAGAAGAGCGTGAAGCCCTTCGTAAAAAGCTTGACGAAGTAGAATCTATGATTAAAGAAGCGGCTGAAAACATCGCTGAAACTATAAGTAGCGAAAATACAGACAGTCGTTCTGACGATACAGACGGAGAAACACAGGATGATGATATTGAAGTAGAAATATTCTATGATGTAAATCCTGATGAAAAATCCAATGACGGGCATGCTTCTGCAGATGATGAGCATAAGGAACAGTAAATTTAATCATTTCAATAAAAAAGAGAGTCCGATAAATTCAACGGACTCTCTTTTTTATCTACATTTACAAAAGGAGCATGTTCTTAGAAATCAACTTCTGTGTCATAGTAACAGCACTTAAGAAGTTTTTCCATTTCTTCCTGCTTAGGCTGTCTTGGGTTAGAACCTGTGCAGGCATCAGCAATAGCATTCTTAGCAATTTCAGGAAGTCTCTCAAGGAAGATATTCTCAGGTACAAAGCTCTTCTCAGCAGGGAAGCTGTCTGCACCGTAAGTGCCGATTCCGTGAGGAATTCTAAGGCTGTCGTTCATTCCTCTTAAGTATTTAATAAGGTTAGCAATCTTCTCACCTTCAGAAGCACCGCCAATTCCCATATAATCTGAAATAAAGGCATATCTCTTAGCAGCTGTAGCATCTTTAGCATTGAAAGCTATTACCTTTGGAAGGTACATTGCATTTGCAGCACCATGTATAATATGTGCACCCTGATCCTCAAATACAGCACCTGTCTTATGTGCCATAGAGTGAACTATACCAAGGAGAGCATTTGAGAATGCCATACCTGCAAGACACTGTGCATTATGCATTTTTGCTCTTGCATCCTTGTTACCCTTATAGGAATCAACAAGTTTAGCCTTAATCATGGTCATAGCATGAAGTGCAAGTGGATCTGTATAATCGCAGTTTGCTGTAGACACATAAGCCTCAATAGCATGTGTAAGAGCATCCATACCTGTATGTGCAACAAGCTTTTCAGGCATTGTCTCTGCAAGGTCAGAATCTACAATGGCTATATCAGGAGTGATTTCAAAGTCAGCTATAGGATATTTGATACCCTTTGAGTAATCTGTAATAATTGAAAATGCTGTAACTTCAGTAGCTGTACCTGATGTTGAAGGAATAGCACAGAAATGAGCTTTCTTTCTAAGTTCAGGTATACCGAATACCTTACACATATCTTCAAAAGTGCATTCAGGATGCTCATACTTAATCCACATAGCCTTAGCAGCATCGATAGGTGAACCGCCGCCCATAGCTACTATCCAGTCAGGCTCGAACTTAAGCATAGCTTCAGCACCACGCATAACTGTCTCCACGGAAGGATCCGGCTCGATTCCCTCAAAAAGTTCAACCTCCATGCCTGCTTCTTTAAGGTAATTTACTGCTCTGTCAAGGAAGCCGAATTTCTTCATCGCACTTCCGCCCACACAGACGATAGCCTTCTTTCCTTTAAGATTCTTAAGGTTCTCAAGTGAGCCCTTTCCATGATAAAGGTCTCTAGGTAATGTAAATCTTGCCATTTAAATATCCTCCTAAAAATTTATTTGAAGGCTGCTGTTTTAACACACAACCTTTGACTATTTTTTAACAATCTCTATTATATACTTTTTTTAGAGTAAAAGCAAATGTTTTTAGCAATAATTTTACAAATAATTCACAAATTTTTTTGTGATATTTTTGAAAATAATATTCACTATCATTTATTAAGCTTTCCACTTAAACACAGCCAACCTGTTATTCAGGTTTTTACCCACTATTGCAAAAAGTTTGCCCCTTAAGGTGTATTTTTTCATTTCTTCATTATAACTTGTTTCTGACAATAATTTATATCTAGGATCCAACTCTTCATAGTCCTTACCCGAATCAGTTCCCCAACCGAACTTTGCCTTTGTATGCCTTATCGCATCATGTTTTTCAGAATGTTTTTCAAGCAATTTTGAATGAAGCTCTACTAAAAGATAACCTTCCTTAAATGAAGTGCATAGCATATTCAGACAAGTTTTTACCTGTTCTTTTGAAAAATATTCCATTACACCTTCAAGTATTACAATTATCTGTTTATCTTTTGGTATCTGTTTTGTCCAAAAACCATCAAGTGCATCTCCATCAAGCATTTTACAACGTTCACTGTCCTTAAATACCTTTCTCCTTACTGCAATCTGATCGGCAAGATCTACATCAAACCAGGTAATCTTACCGTTATCAACCTGTGAGAACTTATTATCAAAACCACAGCCAAGATTTATGCAGGTTGCATCAGGATACTTAGCTATAAGTTCTTTTAATTTATCCCTGAACAATATGGTTCTGGCAACTACTCCCTCATGTGACATAAAAGGATCAAATTTGCTTACATCTACTCCAAGTGTATCTATAATTTCTTTGGCCTTTTCATCTTTTATCCTTGCATTTGCTCTTGCTGTTTCACTTGCCTTTATTGCAAGAGGAATCAGTGCTGTCTCCTGTACATCTCCAAATTTTAAGTCCATTAAATTATCCTCCGTCTTTCTTTATTAGTATTAACTAACTATAGCATATTTTTTGTAAAATCTCTATAGTCAAATTTTAATCCCAAATTATTCATGCCATAGGTAACAGATCTCTTATTCCGTACAGTAGGATACACAGTTTTCATTCTGTGACTATAGGTGATATTACCAAACATATGCAAAATATCACAATTTCAGGCCTGCGCTTTGATTGCGATATTTCACAAGATATTTCGTGAATAATCTGGGTTAATTTATCAGTTGACATAAGCTTCATATTAAGGTACATTTCAAGCAGTAAACTTTTTAATCTATTGAATAATTTGGATATAATTAGGAGTATTTATGAAAAAACCATGTATAGTAGGAATAGCCGGCGGAAGTGCTTCCGGCAAAACAACCATAGTAAACAAGCTCAAGGCTTCATTTGGAGATAATATACTCGTTATCAGTCACGACTCATATTATAAGGCTCACAATGACCTCAGTTATGATGAGAGAACAAGGCTTAATTACGACCATCCGGATTCATTTGACACTGATTTAATGATTAGGGATATAGCAAAGCTTTCAAACGGAGAAGAAGCCGACATACCTGTTTACGATTTTTCAATTCATAACAGAACTGACTCTACCACCCATGTATTTCCTAAAAATGTTATTATCGTAGAGGGCATCCTAATCCTTGCAAACAAGGAGCTTCGTGACCTTATGGATATAAAGGTTTGTAGATACTGATGCGGATGAGAGGCTTTTAAGGCGAATAAAGAGAGATGTAACCGAAAGAGCCAGAACTATTGATTCTATTATAAATCAGTATCAGCAGACAGTAAAACCTATGCACGAGCAATTTGTAGAACCTTCTAAAAAATATGCGGATATCATCATCCCCAGGGGTGGCGAGAACTCGACAGGTATTACAATACTTACCGAACATATTAAACACAAGCTGGCGGTATAAAATAACCGGCACAAATAAAGAACTACCCCCGGAGAGCAGCCACTTAACGGGGTTCCTTTCATTATATTTAACTTTATATTGCTAAATCACATTTTTAATGCTAAAATACATTGCATACACGAATACATTTTAGAATAATCGTTTGTAATGGAGGTTTTAATGGCAAAGAAAAAGTATACCGAAATGACCAAAGAAGAACTACTTGAATTAAAAGATGTGCTTAAAGCAGCTTATAAAAAAATGCAGGCAAGAGGTTTAGAGCTAAATATGAGCCGTGGTAAGCCTTGCGTAGACCAGCTTGACCTTTCTATGGGAATGATGGATTCCTTAAACAGTTCTTCTGACCTTCTTTGTGAAGACGGAACAGACTGCCGTAACTATGGTGTGCTTGACGGTATTCCTGAAGCTAAAGAGCTGATAGGGGATATGATGGAGGTTCCTTATGACCACCTGCTTATATATGGCAACTCCAGCTTAAATGTAATGTATGATACTGTTTCACGTTCAATGACACATGGTGTTATGGGAAATACCCCCTGGTGCAAGCTTGATAAGGTGAAATGGATATGTATAGTTCCGGGTTACGACAGACATTTTGCCATAACCGAATACTTCGGTATAGAAAGTATATCTGTCCCTATGCTTAAAACCGGTCCCGATATGGATATGATAGAAAAGCTTGTAGCTTCTGATGACAGTATTAAAGGAATCTGGTGTGTACCTAAATATTCAAATCCTACCGGAAACTCTTATTCTGATGAAACAGTCAGGAGATTTGCAAGACTAAAGCCTGCAGCCAAGGATTTCAGAATATACTGGGATAATGCATATACAGTTCACCACCTCTATGACCATGACCAGGATCACCTTATAGAAATCCTTGCTGAATGTAAACGTGCCGGAAATCCTGATTTAGTATATAAATTTGCTTCTACCAGCAAGGTAAGTTTTCCGGGCTCAGGTATAGCTGCCCTTGCTACCAGTCTTAATAACCTTGAAGATATACAGAAGCAGGTTGTAGTACAGACTATCGGGCATGACAAGGTTAATCAGCTCCGCCATGTAAGATTCTTCGGAAACATTCATGGGCTTGTTGAACATATGAGAAAGCATGCTGATATTCTTCGTCCTAAGTTCGAGGCAGTTGAAGAAATCCTCGAAAAGGAACTTGCAGGAACAGGAATTGCTACCTGGACTTCTCCAAAGGGCGGATACTTTATTTCCTATGATACCCTTCCGGGCTGTGCAAAGAAAGTGGTTTCACGTTGTGCAAAAGCAGGTGTAATTATGACTCCTGCAGGTGCTACCTTCCCCGGTGGAAAAGATCCCCAGGATACAAATATCCGTATAGCTCCCTCCTTCCCACCTATCAACGACCTTAAGACTGCCGCGGAGCTTCTTGCACTTTCAACAAAGTTAGTAACTGTAGAGCATCTACTAGCCAGGATGGAAGCTTCTGAAACAACAATTGAATCAAAAGATAATAAGAAGGTAAAAATAATATTATTTATCTACAAAACACCTGCAATTTATTATAATTTACAAACAATCTTACAATTATAACATTTGTAGGTGTTTTTACTATATATTGGTTGTAATTTTTTTCTCAATTAATTTATTTGCTTTTTTGTAACTTTTTTTACTATAATTAGCTTATTACCGATAAAAAAACAATAAGGTAAAGTAAACACTTTGGAGGAACCAATATGAAAGTTCTAATTATAGGTACAAATCACGCAGGTATTGCTGCAGCTAATACTTTGCTTGATAATTATCCGGGCAATGAGATTGTAATGATTGATAGAAACACTAACCTCAGCTACCTTGGCTGTGGTACTGCTCTCTGGGTAGGGAGACAGATTGATTCTTATGAAGGGCTCTTCTACACCTGCGCTGAAGCATTCGAGAAAAAGGGTGCTAAGATAAGTCTTGAAACAACAGTTGAAAATATTGATTTTGCAAAAAAGGTTGTTTATGGTACCAGAAAAAATGGCGAAAAATTTGAAGAAACCTACGATAAATTAATCCTTGCTACCGGTTCTCTTCCAATTTCACCTGCTCTTGCAGGTAATGATTTAGAAGGACTTAAGTTTTTAAAGCTCTTCCAGGAAGGTCAGGCTGTAGACAAAGAAATCAGCAATCCTGATGTAAAGGAAGTGGCTGTAATAGGTGCCGGCTACATAGGTGTTGAAATAGCGGAAGCCTGCCTGCTTCGTGGCAAAAAAGTAAGACTTTTTGACATAGCGCCAAGTTCTCTTGCAAGCTATTATGATAAATGGTTTACAGACGATATGGACAAAGCTATTTCAGAGGCAGGTATTGAGACTCATTTTGGTGAAAAAGTACTTGAATACAAAGGAAATGGCAGAGTTTCTTCTATAGTTACAGAAAGTGGGGAATATCCTGCTGACCTTGTAATCAACGCTATAGGCTTTGTACCAAATAACGCTCTTGGTAAGGATCATCTTGAACTTTGGAAAAATGGTGCTTATTCTGTAGATAAATATCAGCAGACCAGTGATCCTGACGTATATGCGGTAGGCGACTGCGCTACTATCTATTCTAACGCACTAAGGGACAAGACCTATATAGCTCTTGCTTCAAATGCAGTCCGTACCGGTATAGTTGCCGGTCATAATATAGGCGGTACCAAGCTGGAAGGTGCAGGCGTACAGGGTTCAAATGCTATCTGTGTATTTGGCAGAAAGCTTGCTTCTACAGGTCTTTCTGTAGCAGCCGCTAAAAGAGCCGGTATGGAAGTAGAATATACTGATTTTGAAGATACACAGCGTCCGGGATTTATGAAGGAAAATGAAGATGTGAAGATTCGTATAGTATATGAGAAGTCTTCAAGAAGGATAGTCGGTGCACAGCTTTCCTCAAGAGAAGATGTATCTATGGCAATACATATGTTCTCACTCGCAATCGAAGAAGGAGTTACTATTGACAAGCTTAAACTTCTTGATATCTTCTTCCTTCCACATTTCAACAAGCCATATAACTACATTACTATGGCAGCACTTAATGCAAAATAACGATTCATGTTCAAAGCCCCCGCCAAAACAGGCGAAGGGCTTTTTTTAATAAATCTTATTTAGTTTTCTCAGCAGCTTTTTCAGTAGCTTCAACTACATTCACAATGCAATAATCATATCTGCCATTAGCAATCGAAGACACAATAATTGTCTTACCCACTTTTTTAGCGAGTATCTTACCGCTGGCACTTACTGTGGCAACTTCCGGATCATAGCTTGTAAACATTCCGGTCTCTGCTGTTGTATTTGGCTTAAGTATAGCCTGTAAAGTCTTTCTCTTACCAACTTCAAGCGTAACCTCACTTAAGGTAAGCCTTATACTTATAGCCGGAGGACCCACATATACCTTGCATTAAAGACCTTGTCTTCCTTAACAGACTTATCCTTAATTGCAGCAGTTACTGTAGTCTCTCCTACTTTTAGTGCAGAAATTGCACCTAACGTTGAAACACTTGCAATGCTGTCATCATCCGACTTAAAATAAACCTTCTGGCTCTCTGTCAAATTGAAGACTTTCAAATTGAATGTGTCATCCGTTACCAGAGATACTTCGATAGCATTCAACTTCGGCTCTACTATGTTTTCCTTCGTCAGTACCTCCCCAGCATACAGTTTTGTTCTGTTTGTACTGAGGGACAAAATCAAACAAAGCATAACCATGACTGACAGAGCGACTTTTTTACTAAGATTTTTCATCTTTTTACCTCCGTCTGTCTTATGACATTATTATCATACCTGCCCTTTTTGTCATAATCGTGTCATTTTGCAAAATTTCTTTAACTTGAAACTGACACAGAAAAGCACTATAATTAATTGGTAATGACAGCTTTAATTTTTGAAAATAATTGAAAGGAATGTATAGACTATGCAAAATATATTGATTGCCGATGATAATGCAGATATTACAAAGGTACTTGCTGCCTATACCACAAAAGAAGGATATAATCCTGTAATTGCTACTGACGGTGAAGAAGCCCTTAAGCTCTTTGAAGAAACTGCTCCTTCTGCCGTGCTCTTAGATGTTATGATGCCTAAAATGGATGGTTATGAGGTATGCCGTAAAATACGCGAGAAATCAAATGTACCTATTATACTTGTCACTGCCAGAGGTGAAGGCTTTGAGAAAATAATGGGGCTTGATATAGGTGCCGATGACTATATAGTAAAGCCTTTCAGCCCAAGTGAAGTTATGGCAAGACTCAGGGCAGTGCTTAGAAGAATGGTGGTTCCGGCATCTTCTGAAAATGTAGCAAATAAAAATGTTATAAAAATAGACAACCTGGAAATTAACCTTGATGAATATTCCTTAAGTATTGGCAAGGAAAAAATCGCCCTTACCAAGAAGGAAATCGAGACCATGTGGACTCTCGCAGATAATCCAAACAAAGTATTCACAAGAGATAACCTGCTTGACAGTCTCTGGGGTTTTGACTACTACGGTGACAGCCGTACAGTTGACTCCCATATCAAAAGACTGAGGGCAAAACTTGATACTGTGGAACATCCTAACTGGTGTATCAAAACCATCTGGGGAAAGGGCTATAAGTTTGACATAGAGCTATAAGCATAAACCAGTGATCTTATTTGCATTACGGAGGACATAATGAATTTATTTAAAAATTTTAAGGGTAAAAAGAATGATGACATTGTCATTGATGAAAAATCTTAATAAACAACTAAAAACTGCTAAAAAATTCGGTGGTTTAATTGCACTTGGAGTAGTAATTGCTGCTGGTTTGTTCTCAGGCATTTACTCGGTTTCTGAGCAGGAACAGGCTGTAATTACGCAGTTTGGAAAGGTAGTCGGAGTCGAATCAGCAGGACTTCATTTTAAATTACCTTTTATACAGCAGAGCATAAGAGTAAACACTACTACCCAGGGCATGCCTATAGGTTATGAAGAATCCGGCACTAATGATCCTGTCGAGGATACTTCAGACTATGAAGACAGTATGATGATTACCAAGGATTTTAACTTTGTAAATATAGATTTTTATCTGGAATACAAAGTATCAAATCCCGAGACCTTCCTTTTCAATACTGCTGAGCCACTTGAAACCTTGAAAAACCTCACTAAAGCCTCAATACGCTCAACCATTTCAAAGTATCTGGTGGATGAAGTAATGACCACTGCCAAAGGCAAGATACAGGCAGAAGTGAAGGATAAGCTGATTGCAGAGATGCAGAAGATTAATCTGGGTATAGAGATTGTAAATATCTCTATCCAGGATGCTGAGCCTCCTACTGCAGAAGTTGTACAGGCTTTTAAAGCGGTAGAAACTGCAAAACAGGGTGCAGAAACCGCTATAAATAATGCAAATAAATATCAGAGCGAGAAGCTTCCATCAGCAAATGCAGATGCAGATAAAATACAAAAAGAAGCCGAAGCCTACAAAGAAAACCGTATTGCTGAGGCAGAAGGCCAGGTAGCAAGGTTTAGTGAGACCTATAAGGAATATAAGAAATTCCCTCTGATAACTAAGAAACGTATGTTCTATGAGACACTTGAAGAGGTATTACCAAACCTTAATATTATTATTACAGATGGAAAAACCCAGTCAATTTATCCGGTTGACAAGTTCAACAACTAATGGAGGGACTCATGAAAAAGAAAAATGTTTTATTTTGGATAGTGCTTGTACTAGTCCTTTTCCTCGGTTTCAACTCTGCATATTCACTTAAAGAAAACGAATATGGCATAAGACTCCAATTTAATAAAATAGTTGCCATAGATGAAAGTTCCGGACTTTATTTTAAAATACCTTTCATACAGAATGTAAGAAAAGTCCCTAAGTCTATCCAGCTTTACGACATCCGCCCAAGCGATGTAATGACCTCTGATAAAAAATCAATGATAGCCGATATGTACATTCTCTGGCGCATTGTAGATCCTACCGTTTATTATCAGACCTTAAACGCAAATGTAAATAATGCAAAGGACAGAACCGGAATTACAGTATATAACTCTGTAAAATCAGTTATTTCTTCTATGACACAGGATGAAATAATTGAGGCCAGAGGTGAAAAGCTGACACAGACCATAACTGCTGATGCTAATCCCGATATTAAAAAATACGGAATTGAAATAGTACAGGCCCAGTTAAAATCTCTTGATTTACCAAACGATAACAAGCAGGCTGTGTATGAGCGTATGATATCAGAGAGAAATAATATAGCTGCCTCTTACACTGCTGAAGGTGAAAGCAAAGCTAAGAAGATACAAAACGAGACTGACAAACAGGTTGCCATACTTAAAGCCCAGGCTGAAAAAAACTCCGCAAAACTTAAGGCTGAAGGCGAAGCCAGATACATGGAAACCTTACAGCAGGCTTATAATGATAAAGATAAGGCTGATTTTTACAACTATATCAGAAGCCTGGATGCACTTAAAGTTTCTCTTAGCGGCTCAGGTGAGAAGAAGCTTATGCTAGGTAAAGACAGCGAACTCGCTAAAATCCTTTATGGAAAAATAGAATAAAACTGATAAGGCGGTATTTTCATGAAAGATTTCTTTTATGTTAAACCTGCCATAGTAAAGAAAAGGACTTTGAAGCAGATAGTTCATAGTCTTTTCTTTATTATGTTCAGGAATTATGCTCTTGTAGTAGTTGCTTTTGCTATTCTTACAGGACTTATCTTTGTACAGCTCTACTCCCGTTCTGCCATAGAAGTCAATCAGAAACTTCTCTTAAAGCAGGCAGAATCCATAGCAAAAAGAGTCGGAGTATTTGTAGACGATGATGATTATATAACCTACCCATCTTTTCTGGAGGTGCTGGAGGAACTTGAAACTACAGATATCTGGATAATATCCAGCCCTAAGTCTAAATCACCTATGCCCAAGAAATATGCCAATATAGATATATCAAGAGAAACCCAGCCTGAAATTTCTTCACTCTTTGATACTGTATTTTCGGGTAAGGCTGATGCAATGGACGTGTATTCTGAAACTTATGGTGCAAACTACATATTCACTGCCGTACCCATAACCTCATCCAAGTCAAAGGATGTAATAGGTGCCGTCTTTGTAAATCAGGTATCCGAGTCCCAGGCAATTGTTATAAACCGAAGCTTCACGATAATTATAATAAGCACGCTTATCGCTCTCTTATTTTCTCTCATATTTGCAGTTTTCTTGGCAAGAAGGCTCTCCCGCCCACTTTCCATAATGAGGGCAACTTCACTCCGGCTTGCTGATGAAGATTATGAGGCACATACAGGCATAAACGAGGGTGGTGAACTTGGTGAACTGGCAGGTGCAATCGACTCTCTCTCAGACAAACTTAAACGTACAGATATAGAGCGGAAAGAGCTTGAACAGATGAGGCTTGACTTTTTGCAAATGTATCTCATGAACTCCGTACCCCTATCACTGTAGTACGTGCTTATGCAGAGACTTTGTCGGATGGAATCATTGATGATGACGCAACTAAATTTGAGTATTATGATAAAATGCTCACTGAATGTAAATCTATGGAAAGACTTGTGGGAGATTTGCTGGTGTTATCCAAGATGCAAAATCCTGATTTTACCTTGGAAAAAGAGCCTATAAACCTTGTTCAGGTATTTTCAGATATAATGCGCAGCGGCTATGCTCTTGCCAAAGAAAAAGAAGTACAGCTAAACTTTAACACATCTGATGATATTCTGCTTATGTATGGAGATTATGACAGAATACGACAGATGTTCATGGTAATTGTAGATAATGCAATTAAGTTCTCAAACAGTCATGGTACTGTAGATATTACCGTAAAAAAAGTTTTACCTTCAGAACCTACCGATGTTTTTATGACTACTTTAGCAGGCGATACTTATGTAAATTCAGGAAATAAACTATTGGTAAGTATTAAAGACAATGGTGTTGGCATTTCAGAGGCTGAACTACCTCATATTTTTGAGAAATTTTATAAGTCAAAGCTTAGACAAAATGCAAAAGGCTCCGGCCTTGGGCTTGCCATAGCAAGACAGATAGCCTTAAAACATGATGGACTCATCTCTGTGGAAAGTAAAAAAGGTGAAGGAACTGAATTTAAATTTGAATTTAACGAACTGATACTTGCATAATTTACATTTTCCTAGTAAAATAGATTCGTTACGGAGTGGTATCGAAGTGGTTATAACGGCCCTGACTCGAAATCAGGTAGTCTCTAACGAGGCTCGTGGGTTCGAATCCCACCCACTCCGTTAAAGCAATCCCCCGTACTTCACTGAGTACGGGGGACATTTTTTGCAAAAGCCTTCTACTTACTGCATAACAAGTTAAAAGTTAATCTTAAAGATAATTAATAATCCAGTTTCTCCACAAGCTGTCCGGTCTTCATATCAAATGATAATACTTCATCTATATTGGCAGCAACTATGTAAAAATGACTACCTATATAAAGTCCTCTGTAATTTCCTCCGTAAGAATCAAATTCCGGAAAGTCTGCTCTGAATCTTTCGTAAAAACCTTTTTCTTTATCAAATCCATATATTACATATTGATTTATCTGTCTTCTCTTCGCAGAACTGTAGTATGAAACCGGAAAACCTATCAGATTTTTTGCTGCATCTACGAGTATTGCCTTACGCTCATATTCTGCTTCTGAATTTGAGTAGTCTTCGTCTCTTTCATTAAACAATTTTTTAGCTATTTCCTTCACATCAGCCGGATTGGATATATCAAACATAGAAAGTTTAAGTCCCTTAGTTCCGCCCACCTTTTCATCCGCATCCTGTCCAAGTCCAAAGAGGAGTCCGTTTCCGAATGGATGTAAGTACTCTGAGAATCCCGGTATCTTAAGGTAGCCGAGTATTTTAGGGCTTTCCGGATCGCTTACATCTACGCTAAAGAGAGGATCTGTCTGCCTGAAGGTTACGAAGTAAGCCATATCTCCCATAAATCTTGCCGACTTAATATGCTCTCCCTTTGCAAGTCCTTCTATTTTACCTTTTACCTTCAAATCCTTGTCAAAAATGTACAAAGCATTTTCTGTAGTCTCTTCTCTCGATACAACACTGTCCTCAGCAGAGGAAGGCTCACCAATAGGCATTATACCAAACCAATTATTTCCCTTTGTAATTACAAGTCTGAGATTTCCCTTATATTCATCAAGTGAATAATCATTATTAAGATTTCCGAGAACAGAAGCACTTGCCTGAGGAGTGATTATTCCATCCTTGTAAGAATACTTCATAATCTTAGTCTGTTCAATTGATGTATAATAATCCGAATTCCAAAAATAAATATTATCATTACTTACATAAATGTCATAACCGGAATCCATAATCAGCTTTGAATCAATAACTTTCTCCGGATTTTTAACATCTATTGAAGTTACAACTGTATAGCAGTCACCACTTGAATATTCAGGTACATAAATGCTTTTTATGCCTATCTTTTTGCCATCTACTTCGGGTATCAAATCATTATATTGTACATCTTTATCATCAGTAACCGGATAGTAATACAAATTGTAACTATGTGAAAATGTATAAATAATTCCATCCTTCATCCTTGTATTTCCTACAGAGCCTTCCTGTGTATGCTTTGCCTTAAGTACAGGCTTTTCAGGATTAGTTATATCATAAAATAAAATCTTCGTTAAACTCTTTTCTATATATCTTCTATATCCATGTTTTCCTGAATAATACTCATTTCCATCAGCAAAGACTACAAGTGTATTTCCTTCCAACATAATATTGCTGTAATAATAACTTATTTCATCTTTACTCCGGTCAAGGACTATTCTTGAAGTTACGGCTTCCATTTTACCCTTATCAGCCTTTATTATCTTAATTCCCGGTACACTGTCATATCTGTTTTTAAGTACATAGATATATTTTCCGTCTGTTTTTACTATATCAGCCTCGTCTACGCCTTCTGTTCTTGTATTTGTCTTTGAGTAATCATCTGCACCGGCACTATTTTCAGCAACATTCTGATCGGCACTCTTAGCTAGCTCATTTGAAGGAGCAGTAGCTGTTGTATCTGCACTCTCCTTTGCCCCACCACAAAATTCATTCATGCTGAATCGTTTTTCTGCTGCATTTGCTAAGTACTTATAAAGTGATTCATAGTTCTTAAACTGCTTAATTCCATCCACTTTTTTAGCAGTTTTCTTCTGCTTTTTAGCATTAACCTGTTTGCCTGCTACTATATCTGATATACTTGTTAGTCCATCCATTCCCATTTCCTCAAGGTTTAGATTTCCCGAACCGATCATAATCGCAAATGCTGCCGCAACGGCTCCTGCCGCCGTCACCATACCTAATAACCAATGTTTCATGTTTCTCCTCCTTTTTGTATTATTTAATTTGTTTTCCTCTTCACCAAGTCTTTCTCTAATCTTATCAGGCTGTAGTGAAACCGGTATTTCTATATCTTCATCTGCCAATGCCTTAAGCTTTTCAAGGATTTCATCTTCTTTCTCCATATCGGCTCCTACCTCCTATTCTTTAATTATATTTGCCAGTTTAGCTAAGGCTCTTTGTTTTTTTGACCTGACTGTGGCAGGTTTCAATCCTAAAAGCTCTGCTATCTCATCCCCCTTATAGCCCTCAAAAACAGAAAGGCAGATAATAAATCTTTCTTCATTTTCAAGCTTCATAAGCAGGTCCTTCATTTCAAATCTGCTAAAATCATCTGCCCTTTTCTCTCTTCCCGACACAATGTCTGAGAGTACTGCTATATTCTCTCTTGGCTCCTCTTCTGAAAGAGCATATTCTTTTAGCTTCATCCTACATTTATTGGTCAGGATTTTTACTATCCAGTTCTTAAACAGGCTTTCTTCTCTAAGACTTTCTATCTGTCTGTATGCATCAAGTACAGCCTCTCCTACTATGTCCTCTGCATCTTCTTTATTTTTAAGAAAATACAGCGCTAATCTGTACAAATCCTTCGCCACCTCAGAGTACAGCTTTGTAAATGTATCTGCATTTCTAATCATAGGTTAACCCCTATCTGCCATTGGCATTAAACATGTTTCACTTAATAAGTGTTGATTTTTGGAATAAAATGTTGCAAGGAAATAAATTTATTAATTATACTTAGACATGTCAATTCCTAAAACATCTTCACAGTTAACTATTATTTGTTTCATTAGTTCTATTTGTTCGAATATCTTACATAGTTGCAAAAGACAAATCAAGAGACTTTTTTTATATTCAGTTTTTTTCAAGTCTGTATTCAACAAAAAGCTTTACCATAATACAATACTGCTAAAAGTATCAGCAAACATATTTTTTTCTTACATATTTCAATCCCTTTATTATCATAAAACAAAGCTCTACTATATTCTTCCTTTTTTTCTATACACACCTGCCAGATTGTGGCAGATTCTTGAGTATATTTCATTATTTTTCGTCACATTGGTTTATGCAAAAATTTAAGTATTTCTTCATATTTTTTTCATCCTGCTCACATTTGTCCTCAACTAAGGCTATATTCATAAGTATTCTGATTTCCATTAGCGAAAAAAACTGTACTCCTTATAATTATCAAGCGAGAAATCATTTAATGTCTGTTTAATAGCATTTATATACATATCCATTGCATTCTGATATTCTTTATTTTTTTATAATATCTAATACCATAAAGAAAGAACTTAAACTGTGTAATTAGTATTTTTATAGTATTCATTTTCAATGTTTTTCCAATAACTTATCAATCAATTTTTAATTCATTGTCAAAATTAGACATTTCTTCATTTATCAGTTTTTAAATCTATATTTCTTTGCGTTTGCAATAACATAGAATAATCTGTAATACGGCTTTCAATAATAGCAGAAACCAAATCAGTCTTGTAAATAACTGATAATGCTTCGAGTGTTTCCAGTTTTAGGTATCACTTTCCCCGTTCCATTCTTCTAAGAGTTCTTTCATCCATAAGAGCCATATCTACAACCTGTTTTTTTGTGTAAGACCTAGTTTTTTTCTCTTATATCTTTTTAGTCTTTTCCCAAATAAAAAGGTTATAATACATTTTAATCTCCTTAAGTTTTTTATTAATTATATACTAAATCGGACTTTAAAGTCCGTTGCAATTTGAATATTTTAAATATATTATATAGATATAAGATAATCAAGTAAAGGGGTGATAAATATGTTAAAAAAAGCATTATCATATTATTTTCAGCTTTAGTTGCACTTTTTGTTTGTTTCATTTAGTACGCCTAGTACTGCCTATGCTTCCAGTAAACGTGGAGAGATAGAATTATTAAATATTGTGGAAAAATTAAAAATTAAGGACAGGTATTGTTTATGGAAAGAATAAATCCAATGAGATATAAAAAAATGGAGATATACGAGGTTTGATTAAAAATATTAAAGTTCAATAGTAAGTGAATTAAAGTCAGACTTTTCTTTAATTTACTATAATACAAAAAAATTTTTAAGGAGAATTTTAAAATGAAAACAGAAATTTTTTTAAGTTTTTATATTGACTACAATAATGTTATTAGGTATTTTTTTGTTGTTCCAGCATATGCATCTGAAGCGAATAAAGGTCTAGTAATAAGATTCAAAGAATTTAAATATACTATTGATAATTATGATGCATCTTCTGTATATGTTGAATATACTAATTCAGAAGATAATGAAATTGCAACAATTAAGCGTAAAGATAACAATGCCATTTTAGAGCAAATCACCAATAGCCCGGTTTCTACCTGCCTTTATAACAATAATAATAATTCTGCATATATCTTTACAAGAGATGCTTCATTTGGTAGCACCAGTATACGCTTAACTGTAATAGTGGAATTATACACTAACGGCTCTTTTAGACAGATAAATTCTATACGAGGAAAGCATTTGGGAATCGTTAGCTCTGTTGCACCAACAGAAATTGAAAATAGCGATCTTAATGTTTGGGGTAATGGCGGTAAACTTCCAGCAGTAGAACTGCTATACGGATATAGCGGAACTTTGGTGGCTAAAGTCGATTCAAGTTTATCTTCAGAAGTTTCGTTAGAACTTATGGGAAGTGGCTTTGCACTTAGCAAAACCGTAGGCTCAACAACTTATTATAGGCTACCTTTTAATGGGGTTGGAAGAATATCATTATATTAGAAAGAAATAAGGTTATGAAAAAAATACTTAAGTTTTTATATTATATAACACCAAGCTTAATTATATCTGCTTCAATTCTTGTAGGTGCTGTACTTATATGTAAGTCCATAGAAGCAGTAGGCAACTGGCTGGTAATGGCTCTTTAGTTTATAAAAAAATTTTTTTCAATCAGCAGAAAAACGAACCCCACGAAATCTTTTAAACTTCGTAGGGTTCTCTTGTGTTTACACTTCCTTACTCATTATAAAATACCCAAGCTTGTTATATCCGCGCTTTTTATATACTGCTATGGCAGACTGATTTTCTTCTTCTACCTCAAGCTTGTATCTCACAGCCTGCCCTTTGTATTTTTCTTCTATAAAATGAAAGAAGCTGCTGCCTATGCCAAGCCCTCTGTACTCTTCCTTTATGTACAAATCCTCTATAAAAATAAGAAGTCCGCCATACTCCGTAGTATAGCTCTTAGCCGCCATAGCATATCCTAGAAGCTTTCCCTCTTCCTCAAATACATAGCCCTCAATAAAAGGCAAATCCGAAAGGCAGTCATCTATATCTTTGTATAGAATTTCATCCGGTGCAGTATAAAGTACAGCTTCTGAATCATAGAAAACTCTCATCATTTTAAATACTTCTTCCCTGTCACGCACTTCCAAATCTCTTATCTTCAAAATACCCTCCTAAAGCAAACAGGCTTCATCCAGAGTCCTGCTGTAAGCCGGCATAAATTCCATTAAAAATACTTCAACTTCTTCTAAATTTAAGGCTTTAACCGCCTGTAATGTAGCCTTTTCCGCCTGTAAAAACTCATGATTGCCCGCCTTTTTTTCATCCAGACATTTAATATAGGCTGAAAGCTTGTCAGCTGCCTTAACCAGAGCTTTCTCATATTTATACTCATCTGTCGGTTCAAATATTTTCTCATATTCTCCCCTCAAATCTTCAGGTAAAATAGAAAGCAGTTTTCCACAGGCAGTATGTTCTATTTCCTTATACACACTTTTTATATTGCTGTTAAAATACTTCACAGGGGTTGGCATATCCCCCGTAATTATCTCGGTTGCATCGTGGTAAAGCCCTATAAGAGCTGCCCTGTCAGCATTTAATGCTTTTCCAAAGCGCTTATTTCCTATAGTACATAGGGCGTGGGAGAGCATAGCTACCTCAAGTGAATGTTCGCTTAGGTTCTCCTCTCTGGAATTTCTCATAAGAGCCCAGCGGTTAATATATTTAAGCCTTGACATCATTGCAAAAAATGAATAATCTTTTTTCATCTTCCCTCCTACTTAAGTCCTATTACCCTTGCTATTATATTCGACTCAAAAAGTAATTTTAAGAAAACATTTTCCTCTATCTGGTTCATTCCTTCCTGTATAAACGGCTTGTCTATGAATACTATCATAAGAGTAAATATCAGCCATACAACAACAAGCCCCTGAAACAGACCTGCTATTCCTCCACCCATACGGTTTAATTCATTGAGTACAGGAAGCTTACTGATTATATTTAATACACGACTCAATATATAAAGTCCTGCACTAAGTAAAAAATAAACTATAATAAAAGTTCCTGAGTTAATCACTATACCTGTAAGGTAAATTGCAACTCTATGGTTTACCTCCTTTTGTATATCTTCCTTCGCCTTAGTAAAATGCTCATTTTTAAGGATATCGGATACAATTTCTTCAACTGCCTTATTACCGTCTAAGATGCTTGCCGGCAGATACAAATCATCCATTCTCACACTTATATCCTTTTCTGAATTCTTTACAGATTTATTCTTTTTCTTTTTTCCTTTTTTCTTAATTTCCTTTACAGACTTTTTTCTTCCTTGTTCTCCTTATTTTTATCATCAGACTTTTGATAATTTTTCCAGTGACTTTTTCTATCCTTCCCGAAATAGCATTAAATATTTTATCATTATTTCTGAGCTGATTGCTGAGTATTGGCGAAATTACCGTACCTGCAAGCAATACAACTATCGAAGAGAAAAAGCCCGAATACAGTTCTGACTAATCCCTTTCTGCTACCCACATAAAAAAAGCAGGCTGCAAATATCACAATGACCATTATCAGTACAAAAGTTGGACATTAAAACCTCCATTTATTCACTTAATTTTATAACCTTTAGTTTTTTTACCAGACAAAAGTATAATATTTTTAAGTTATTATCTGCCGGCATAAAACTCACTATCCTGTCACCAAATTTATTCTTAAATTTTTTTCATTGCCATTATTATCAAAAATTATACAGTTAGTATCAGAATGTAACACTACTTCTCCTCTGCACATCCAAAGTCCTTTTGCATTTATGTCCACTACTTCTGCAAATTTTCTACTTCCACTGTAGTTAAAACAGTATAATACAGGCTTTCCACCTTCTACCTGTCCCTTTCCCAGATAATCATTATCAATATAATCCGTAGAAACAGCCGACCCACTTGCTAAATCTGCACTATCAGTTACTATTATATTACTTTCATCAACAAGCAGAGAAAATCCTGTTTCATCTTCTGCTATTCTTTCTATCTTGCCGGCCACCTTTTTTTCCCAGAGTATTTCAGGTTCTCTCTTAGCCGCAAAGCATATTATCTTATTATCTCCATAAGCACAGACTGTATTATTATCAGCAAATTTCAGCTTAGGAAAAATGGTATCTTCAAACGGAAAAACTCCTACTATTCTGTCTGCATTGGAATTTTCACCAATTTTATCAAAGTTATAAAATGTAAGATTAGATTTTATTTCACCACCTTCACTCTTTACATATTCTGTAACTAACTTTGAACCATCCTTTGACATAGCAAGAGAAAGTGCATAACCATCATCCTTTGAATATGTCTTTATTTCTGCTTTAAGTCTTTCATTTTTATCATAAGGATTTATAAGCTGAATACTGTAACCCTTATCAGCCTCCATGAGTACTGCTATTTCTCCCTGCTCAGATATATCTACAAGCATTATATCCTGTAACATCTGCAAATTTATCTGTGTTGCAGGGGTTGACTTATTATTTACAACCAGAATATTTCTTCCACCTATATCTGCAACTGCAAAATAACCTTTATTCACTGTAATTTTAGGATTGGTCATACTTATGGCTGCGTTCCACTCTATCTCGCCTTTTTCGTTATAAATGGATATTCCTTCATTATTATAACAAATCAGCTTACCATAATCTGTAGTAAAATCAGCCTCTTCCGGCAGATCTTTTGTATATGTAGCAACTACATCATAGCTTCTATAAGTTTTTTTGCTAAAAAATATACTAACTGCTATAAATGTCCCTACCAAAACAACAATCAATACTATTATTATAATTTTCAGCCATTTTCCAGGTTTAGAAACTTCTTCGTCTTCTGCCTCATAGACAGACCCGGTCTCACTACCAGAATTTAATACAAAGCTTCTGATATCTTCATTTGCATTGTTTTCATGTATTTCATTTTTATGTATTTCTTTATTATCAGACATTTCGGATTTGCCTTTCAATTTTCAGATACCGGCTGCTTATATAGTTCAATCAGTTCACTGATAGTTGCCGCCGGATTTTTATCACTTATTTCAAGCAGGGCCTTTAACGTATCTGCATCTACAAGCTCTTTTCCTAAAAAGGCTTCATAGTTTTCAGCTATATAAATTTTCCTCTGCTTAATGTAATCTCTTATCTCAGACAGATTAGCCGCAAGTTCAGCAAGTCTTGTTTTATATTCATCTATCTCTGCCTGTGCTCCATTTTTTATCTCATCTGCAACGGCCTGTCTGGTACTGTCGTCAAATACCCTGAGTGCTTCTTTACGCTTTTCCATAAGGTCTTCAAGCTGGATTTTTATATCTTCAAGTTTTGCATTATAGTTTTCAAGTCCATAATGAGTATCATCTTTATCTTTTCTTATCTTTTTACTAATCTTAGCTATAACTCTTTTATTATTTTTAATTTTATTTCTGGCATTATTTCCCATATTAACCACCTCTATGTACTTATTTCTTGAGGTAGTAAAGATAAGCATATAAATCCCTCCAAATACAACTATCAGACCAACATAGATAAGTGCTATCATATAGGAATTTACAGGCTTAGGAAGAAAATACCAGATAAGTGCAGGTATCCCTCCAAACAAAATTACAAAGCTGAAAATACAGTACAGAAAAATCTCTTATACTACCCGGCATAAAAAGTGTATAATAAAATTCCGAATTAAAGAAGCCTGGTGTCTTATTTTGTTTATAAAGCTTTTTAGTATCTGATTTTATCTGCTTATTTGCTTCTATAAAATCAGCAGTTTCAATCTGTATTCTCTCTGAAACCTTTACATCTCTGTACTTTTCCCTTTTCTGACTTGTCTTTTTTAGCTATTTCATTTAATTTATCTTCTTCTGCGTCAAAGGTCTGGGCTATTTCTTCCCGCCTTTTTTAGTTATGTCCACAATCTCTTTGGCTACGCTCTTTTCCTTCTCTGCTAAAATTTTTTCGGCATTATCTTCTGCTTCTGTAAGTTCTTTTTCTCTAAGTTCACTTTGTCCCAGTTCTTTTACTTCTTCATAAATTTTTAATAACACTTCTCTTCCTTCATTAAGAATATTATTTGCCATATCTTCTCCTTATAATAAATTTTTAAAAATTTTTATATTTTTTAATAATATGAACACAAATAAAACACATTTTACCTTTTATACTATGTCTTGTAGATGAAGAAAAACTTTCCCCAAAGAAATACTTCATCTTCCCCCTCTCATTTAAATGTAGAGCTGCTGTACTATTACAGCAGCTCTACTGTTTTTAAAGTACAGTCCTGCCAACAAAGGCACGAAGCAAGGTTACTTCATCAACATTTTCAAGGTCGCCTCCCACAGGAACTCCACTGGCTATCCTTGTCACCTTTATTCCCGTAGGCTTAATTAATTTACTTATATACATAGCTGTAGTCTCTCCTTCAAGGCTTGAGCCTGTAGCTATAATAACCTCTTCAACATCATTATTCTGAAGCCTCACCATAAGTTCTTTCAGCTTGATATCGGCAGGTCCTATACCTAAAAGTGGAGAAATTACACCATGTAGTACATGGTAAACTCCATCATATTTTTTAGTTTTTTCATAAGCTGCAAGGTCTCTTACATTCTCAACCACCATTATCATATTGTGGTTTCTTTCCCTATCGGCACAAATCGGGCAAAGAGGTGAGTCTGTCAGAGTAAAGCATTCCTTACAATAACAGACATTCTTCTTTGCATTACTTATTGCTAAGGACAATGCCTCTACATTTTCCTTGGGCATACCTATAATATGAAAGGCAAGTCTGCCTGCGGTCTTTACTCCTATGCCGGGAAGTTTTGAAAGTTCCTCAACCAGCTTATTAACCTGTTTTCCATAATAATCCATTTAGAAAGGGAAGCCTCCACCCAGACCGCCAAATCCACCTGTAAGCTGTTCCATGGAAGCATTACCTGCTTCTTCTACCTTGCGGAGAGCCTCACCAAGTGCTGCTGCTACAAGATCTTCTAATGTTTCGATATCCTCAGGATCTACAACTTCTTCTGCAAGTTTCACTCCAAGCACTTCTCTTTTACCGTTTAATTTAACAGTTACAACTCCGCCACCGGCACTTCCTTCAAACTCCTTGGTTTCCATTTCTTTTTGTTTTTCTTCCATCTGGCGCTGCATACGCTGTGCCTGTTTCATTATATTTCCCATTCCGCCGGGTATTCCACCACCCGGAAATCCGCCTCTTTTTGCCATTTTGTTTATTCCTTTCTTATTATAATGCTTTTAATCAAGGGCAGTCATCCCCCTATATGCCTAAGTCTGGCATTCACTATAGTTTATCTCATTTAATCCTCATATGTCAATAATCCCGGGGCAGGTAAATTGCTGACGATTATTTCGATAATAAGTTTTTAAATGTTTTTCCTAGGTACGAAGAGGGGCTGTCGCAATAAGTAAAAGTACAACAAAAATATAGTAAATTTATCATTAAATAATTACTGTATTTTTATGTATCTCATTTGTAATGCGACAGCCCCCCATAATTAACATATAGTGTCAATTTTATTCATATTGTTTCTGAAATAATTATACTATCTTCTTTTATCATTTCCCCATCCAGAAAAGCCCTTACTGTCCAGCTTCCAAAGTCAGTTTCATCTATTTCAGTTATATCTAACCAAAATCTTAACATAACCTTATCATCATCCGATTCTTCATAACTGCCAAAATCATTTTCCGTGAATCTATACAGTTCTCCATCGAGCTTATACCAGGCTACAGTTGCGATATGAAGTCCTTTTATTTCATTAAAACTAAGCATACACACAGCTTGTTTGTCCTTTTCTGCATTAAATATCTTTGATTCTTCTTTATCCGGCACAACTTCCATCATTTTATGGAAAATGCCATATTCAAGAAGTGTTGCGTAGCTTTCTATCTCTTTATCTACTACTCCGTCTTTATCAATGGTAAGCACAGACCAGTAGTTTCCATCATCTATGCAGATGTTTTTGTTTTCCTTGTCTATAAGTTCAAGTCCGTCACCAAGAAGATATTTATAATGATATTCTCCCTCTGTAAATTCTACGCCTGTCTCATGACGGCTTTCATCCTTTGACATATAAACAGGCTCTTCAAGGTGTTTGAATATTAAATCAACTTTATTCAACCTATAATTCTCCCAATATGTGAAATATGCCTCCTTCTCTGCCTTTTCTTCCATCATAGTAATTACAGGCTCTGAAGCTGTCACAATTTCAAAGAAAAAATTTTCTGTCATTATTACATATTGATAAATCTTTGTTCCTATAAGTTTTCTTCCGACTATTTTTCTTACTTCCTTTGCATAATCCCCATCTTCTACTTCATAGATTACATTCTTGCGACGATCGAGCTTGAATTTCATTATATCTTCAAAAATTTTTATTTAATGCCATGCCTTCCTCAAATACTCTGACAGAATACATATTCTTAAATTCCAATTTAATATAATTTATGATTCTGCCATTATGCCAATTCTCAAGTTTTATTACCGGATTGTTATCCTCTACATAGGAGATATCCCCAATATAAACATCTTTAGGTATCTCATCCTCACGATATATTTTCCAATTTTCCATAGCCTATCTAACCTTTCTTAATTTCTTCATTAGTGTAAGCCTGCACTCCCAAAAAAAGAAACTACATCAATGTATAAATTTTTCTGTAATGACAGTATATTGTTTTGCATCCCCAATATCTAAAATCCCACCTGAATACCGGTTTGCTTCTTTCAGATATTTTCCATCTTCAACTTCATATATAACATTTGAGAAATTATCCTCTTTCAGTCCTTCAATATTCTCATACATATCCAAATCTACAAGTCTTCTATCAAATATCCTTACAGCCTCAGTGATTCCAAAATCAAGAATCAGCCTATTCTCTTTGCTTCTTAACTCTATAATCAAAAAATTTGAATCTCCGCAAATAACCTTTGCTTTATAATCTCCTTTTGGAATCTCTCCTTACGATATTCTTTCCAGACCTCCATAATGTTCCTCTCCTTCTAAAAAAATTAAATTATCTAAATCTAATTTTTATATTTCTTTGGTTTGAAATTAAAATTTCAATCGTTGCACCACCACTTTTACTGCCTTGGCGAGCAGATATTGTTATTTTTTTACCACCATCTAATAGGTAGCCAACTAGTCCTTTTCCATATGATGGTGTTTCTATTTCTTTAACATTTATTGGGTTAAAACTATAAAATTCTTTTTACAGCTGTCTCATAATTCCCCTCCGTTACAACACTCCTAGGAGAATTCTTATTTATTTTTCTTTCCTGTTTCCTTACTTTCAATAGTTGTTTCATCCTCATAGTTACTTACCATATCCAAAATTCGAGATATGGTCTTATTAGGATTTATTTCTAAATCATTTTTCCATTTCTTATACCAGTCTGAATCATTTGCTAACTTTACTTCCTTTTTTTATTAACAATCTTATCTAAATCATCTATAACTTTATCTTTGGCATCATCAATAACTTTTTCTGCTATCTTCGAATGCTTTTAGATATCTTTTTCTTCAACATTTATCCCAAGTTTAGCCTTTTTCTTTATCTATTATTTTTATAACAAGCCCTTGCTGCTTCTTTTGCCTATTTTTGTAAGATATTTATTCGCTTCCTCACCTACCCTTTTTATAGCAAATTTTTGTGACTTCTTCAGTTAGTTTTTAAACTGGCTTTTGATAATTCTAAACTTATTTTTTACTTCAAATTTTGTGATTCCTACAGATATTTTTTTACTATATTTTTGCTCAACTTCTTTACCAATTTTTTTGTCCCTATTTTTAACATATGTTTTTACCTATCTTAAAACCTATTTTTCCCGATGTCTTTTGCCAATTTTTAAAACCTGCTTCCCCAATGCAGACATTAATACAACACCACTTGCAACCAATTTTTTTGCCCTGTCTGCCTAAATAATCAGCTACCGGCTTCATATCAAAGAAAGTACTATTCTTCTTTTTACCTTTAGGTATCATATCTGATGGTATGTTTATTGCCGAACCATTCAAAAACTTGTTGTGAATTAAATTTCTTAGTAACAGGTTTTTATATAATTATTCTCTCTACTAAAAGTCTTACTTCGTGTAATACTATAATTTCCTCGAACTATATTATTACTTTCTTCCATTATTAGGTCTTTTTCTTTTTTATCTGTATTATTATCTTTCTTATGGTTCTTTTTGCTACTTTGAACCACATTTGGTTGCACTACAGGCTTAACCCCGGCTCGAAACTTTCTTGTTATCATTGCTTACCTTTCCTGTTTTTTTGTTACATTTACATTATTAACAGATTGTGAGGATGTTTTACCTGAACCTGTGATGACCAGTTTTGAGGAATTTGAGTCTTTTTTTAACAGTCTTTGACAAAGTCGAATTTGTACTTTTCTTTACTGGTTTTGATGGCACCGGATTTGTCTTCTGTGGTTTTGATGTATGTGAACTTTGTTTTACCTGTCTTGATGGTGAGCTTGAACTTGACTTAGCTGGTTTTGATGGTGCAGCACTTGATTTCGATGGCTTTGCTGATGAACTCGAACTTGAATTAGACGGCTTCGAGTTGCTTCTATGAAAGCTGCTACTTGTTGTATGTGTGTTTCTTGATATTTTCATTTAATTTCCTCCCTTCCAATTTAATGAAATTAACATTAAAACTATCTACCCAAGTATAATTTATCTACTAATCAAATTCAAGCAGAGTATTTAGAAAATTCTCACCATAGTTACGAGAAATCCTCATATGTCAATAATCCCGGGGCAGGTAAATTGCTGCGATTATTTCAATAAACTGTACCTCAATCATCTAATAACTTCATACTACTCCACAGTTCCATCCTGTAAATTTATAATTAGTTGTCTTCCGTCACAATCAAGCCATAGCGTTTCATTATCCAACAATTCATAATTCGTAACCATCTCTCTGAATGCAGTACTCCATTTTTCTTTTTTTCTCACTATAACAAATTAATTCTAAATCACATAATACATAAACATCGTTTCTAATATTTATTACATCTAAAATTACTGTGGACAATTTTTCATTAAATAATATTTTTCATTATTAAAATCAAATAAAAATCAAATTTTTTTCCCGGTAGCAATATAGCACAACCCACTTTCTCTGTCCAAATTAAATATAGGTTCTATTCCATAATTGTAGTAAGCCATTCCAAAAAAACTATATAATTTCCAAAACCGACTGCTGCATAACTATTTTTGTTCCTCTTCACAAAATATAATCTCTTTACATTGTAACAATTCTTTCATTTCATAAAAACTGTCAACCTTTGATAAAGTGTTATATTTTTTCTGTCTTAAAAATCAATCCCCTTTATTTCTATAATTTCGGGTTCTGATTTACTTACAAAACTCATATTATAAGTATTTGTAACTATTATATATAGGTGCTCTTTGTCCCCTTCCAATTTTCTACTTACTATTCTTTTTACTTCACTTGTATAATTTTCATCCTCCACTTCAAAAATGATATTTTCATTCTGCTCAATTGTTTTTTTCATCGGATATTTTCAAAGAATTCACATTTTTAAATTCTATTTTTATCTGTTTATCTATTTTATACTCATCAGCCCAGGTTGCCAGTTTTACAGTCAATTCTCCATCTTCCCCAAAACATATGTCTGTTGTATAAGTTGCTTTAGGAATTTTGGCTTTACAATATTCTTTCCAGACTTCCATATTACCTCACTTTATATAATATTTTTTTTATCCATTACATAAGGAAAGAGGCACTTATGCACCTCTTCTCCGTTTAATCCTCATATGTCAATAATCCTGGGGCAACCTTATCAAATCCTATCATCATCACGTCTCCTGTCTGCTTTGCTTCACGTTCAAATTTTGTCTTAATTTCTATTGTAACTCCTGTCTTTTCAAGAATTACTTTTTTGATAAGTTCTATGCTTTCCTCCCTGTCAAGCCAGGCTTTGTCAAACTCCCCATTAACAGCCAGAACCAGAGCGTTCCCGTTTTCTGAATAATAAGGCCTTGCATTGTATAACACAGTTTTTAAAGGATTTTTTACGCTTTTATCATTTATTATGCTTCCAAATGAAGCTGCTATCTTTTTAATATCCTCCGGAAGTGCCTTTACTACGGGGGCTTTTATCTCCTCTTCCTCTTCTTTTTCTAAAGATAATTCAGCCTTTTTAATTCCTGTAAATTCACCGCTTTCAATAATTTCTTCAAGTTTATTTATTCTGGCTATAAGACTCTCCCTGTCCTCTTCCATTTCAGGTCTGCAAAGCTTTATAAGTGCAATTTCAAGTTCTGTTCTTTTTGAAGTAGAATATTTAATATCTGCCGATAATTTTGAAAATATTCTTATATATCTGTATAAATCATTTTCTTCGCCAATCTTAGCTACCTCTTTAAGCTCAGAAAGCTTGTCTGTACTTATCTCAATTCTTTCAGCCGCAGCCTTTGATACCCTTAATAAAAGAAGATTTCTAAAATACCATGTAAAATCAAGTGCAAACTGCCCTATATCAATTCCATTCATTGAGATTTCCTCTGCTACATCCATACAGGTTGAAACATCTCTTCTTTTTATTGCAATATAAAGTCTGTTAAACAAATCCGTATCCACAGAGCCAAGCACATTAAGTACCTTATCATAAGTCAGCTTCTCATCAAACGAAAAAGACAGGCACTGGTCAAGCAGACTTAAAGAGTCACGCATGGAACCATCTCCTTTTCTGGCTATAAACTTGAGCGCCTCTTCTTCATAATCATTTCCTTCCTTGTCCATAAGTTCTTTAAGCCTGGCTGAAATAGTCTCTACAGAAATCCTTCTAAAATCATACTTCTGGCATCTTGACTTAATAGTTGGCAGCACCTTGTGAGGCTCCGTTGTTGCCAGAATAAAAATTGCATATTCAGGAGGCTCCTCTAAAGTTTTTAACAATGCATTAAATGCTCCGCTCGAAAGCATATGCACCTCGTCTATAATGTAGACCTTATATTTTGTATCTGTCGGAGAATATTTTACCTCCTCTATTACCTCACGCATATTATCAACGCCGTTATTTGTAGCAGCATCTATTTCTATTACGTCTAAAGTCCTGCCTTCTCCTATTTTTTTACAGGACTCACAGACTCCGCAAGGGCTTCCGTTTTTTGTATTTTCACAATTTACTGCCTTGGCAAATATTTTTGCCACACTGGTTTTTCCTGTTCCCCTGGTGCCTGAGAACATATAAGCATGACCTATTTTTTCATGTTTAATCTGATTTTTAAGTACAGTTACCACACTGTCCTGTCCTTTTACTTCGTCAAAACCCTTAGGTCTGAACTTCCTGTATAACGCTGTATACGACATATCTTCCTCCCATATACAATATCAAAAAACCATCCTTGTCATAATTATACACAAAGAGATTAATTTATTAATATTTTTTTAGATAAAACGCATAAAAATCCTTGTAAAAAAATATGAATTATAAGTATAATAAATATAAAGGTATATTTCCTTTTTGCAACTAAAATCGAAAGGTTTTTAGAATTGTAATAAATTATTCCAGATTATTTGCTATAATACAGGTTTCGTACAGGGTTAAGAGCTTATGCCGCCAGGTTCTTCCCATCTGCCTGTGATTAAAGGTTTATAATTTGAGATTATCTAAGGAAGGTCAGAATATGGTTAAATCAAAAGTTAAAAGTATTCCAAAAGAACTTAAGCTTTTTAAGGAGGGCGAGAACTATTTTGCCTATGAATACTTTGGTGCCCATAAAGCTGTTAAAAGAAAAAAAGACGGTGTAATTTTCAGGGTATGGGCTCCAAATGCAAAAAATGTATCCGTAGTCGGTGACTTTAATAATTGGGATAATTTCGCTTCTCCTGCTAAAAATACAGGTACCGGTGTGTGGGAGGTCTTTGTGCCTGATGTCCCTGAATATAGCGCTTATAAATATGCTATTACACATCAGGATGATTCAGTTCATTTCAAAGCAGATCCTTATGCTTTCCATAGCGAAACTGATGGAAGTACTGCTTCAAAAGTATATTTTCTGGATGACTGTTTTAAGTGGTCTGATGATGCCTGGCTTAAGAAAAGAGTTAATATCTTCGCTCCTGCACCAATGAACATCTATGAAGTCCATGTGGGTTCATGGAAAGTGCATGAAGATGGCAACCCGCTAAACTATCGTGATCTTGCTGATGAACTTATCCCTTATGCAAAGGATATGGGATACACACATCTTGAGCTTATGCCAATAACGGAATATCCTCTTCCTGCCTCATGGGGCTATCAGGTAACGGGATATTTTTCCATAACTTCCAGATATGGCACTCCTGCCGACTTTATGTACTTTGTAAATAAGGCTCATAAAGCAGGACTTGGCGTACTAATAGACTGGGTACCTGCACATTTTCCAAAAGATGATTTTGCCCTCGCAAGATTTGATGGTACTCCTTTATATGAAGACCCAAATCCATTAAGAGGAGAACACAAATCCTGGGGAACCCTGATTTTTGATTTTGGAAAAGCTGAAATCCAGTCCTTCCTCGTTTCCAGTGCAATGATGTTTGCCAGGGAGTATCACATAGACGGTATCCGCGTGGATGCGGTAGCCGCTATGCTTTACCTTGATTATGACAGACCTGACGGACAATGGTGTCCTAATGAACATGGCGGACATGAAAATCTTCAGGCAATAGCCTTTTTACAAAAGTTAAACCATGCCATTGCTACAAAGGCTGAAGGAACTATTATGATAGCCGAGGAATCTACTGCCTGGCCATTAGTTACCCGTCCTACAGGTGATGGTGGCCTTGGTTTCCACTATAAATGGAATATGGGCTGGATGAATGACAGCCTTTCATATATTAAAACTGATCCTTATTTTAGAAAATTTGAACACCAGAAGCTGACCTTCCCTATGATGTATGCATATTCTGAAAATTACATACTTCTATCTCCCATGATGAGGTAGTATACGGAAAAGGCTCACTTCTTAATAAAATGCCGGGTGATTATGAACAGAAATTTGCCGGTTTCAGAGGTTTTCTGATGTATATGTTAAGCCATCCCGGTAAAAAACTTCTGTTTATGGGAAGTGAACTTGGGCAGTTTGATGAGTGGAATTTCAATAAGGAACTTGACTGGAATTTACTTGACTATGAGTCTCACAGAAAGCTTCATGATTTTGTAAGAGATGCCAACCATTTTTACCTTGACCACAAAGCTCTTTGGGAAATAGAGTATGACTGGTCAGGCTTCTCCTGGCTTAATGCAGATGATGCAGACCACAATATTATCTCTTATAAGAGAATAGCAAAATCCGGAAGGGAAATTATCTTTGTTATCAATTTCTCACCTGTAGCAAGAGAAAATTACTACCTTGGTGTAGATAAGAAAAAAACATATAAAGAGATTTTCAACACAGATGATGTTAAATATGGTGGCAGCGGTTTATTAAACAAAGGAAAGCTCACTACAAAAAAAGGTGAGGTAAATGGGCGCAAACAATATCTCTCACTTACTATACCACCATTAGCTGCAATTGTTATTGCATAAAGCTTCAAAAAAATTGCAGATTGTAAAATACACAATAACAAAAAACTAGTCTAATATTTTTATTATAATAGGAGGTTTATCATGTTAAGAAAGAAAGAGTGTCTTGCCATGCTGCTTGCAGGCGGTCAGGGAAGCAGACTTTATACTCTTACCAAAAAGGTTGCTAAGCCGGCAGTTTATTTTGGAAGTAAGTATAGGATTATAGATTTCCCACTATCCAATTGTATCAATTCAGATATTGATACAGTCGGTGTACTTACACAGTATCAGCCTTTGGAGTTAAATGACTATATAGGCAACGGTTCACCCTGGGATCTTGACCGTAACTACGGTGGTGTACATATACTCCCACCTTATCAGAAAAGCAGAGGTGCTGACTGGTACAAAGGAACTGCAAACGCAATTTATCAGAATCTCAATTTTATAGAAAGATATGATCCTGAATATGTAATCATCCTTTCCGGTGACCACATATATAAGATGGACTACAACAAGATGCTTGAGTTCCACAAGGAAAAAGGCGCAGACGTGACCATAGCTGTACTTGAAGTTACTCTTGAAGAAGCTAAGCGTTTTGGTATCCTCTCAACAGACGAGAATGACCGTATAACGGAATTTGCTGAAAAGCCTGCTAAACCAAAGAGTACAAAGGCTTCTATGGGTATTTATATATTTAATAAAGACATACTTGTAAATTATCTTAAGGCCGATGAAGAGGATCCTAAGTCTTCAAACGACTTCGGTAAAAACATAATACCTGCCATGATAGAGGATGGCCGCGGGCTTTACGCTTATCCATTTAAGGGCTACTGGAAAGACGTAGGTACTATCCGCTCTCTCTGGGAGGCAAATATGGATTTGCTTGGTGAAGCACCGGAACTTGATCTCTCCGATCCTGATTGGAAAATATCTTTCCGTCATGATCCTATCAACCCTCAGTACATCGGAAATGATGCTAAGATTTCAGATTCAATTATTGCCGAAGGCTGTGATATAGAAGGAACTGTTATCAACTCTGTACTCTTCTCAGGCATAAGAGTAGGAAAGGGAACTGTTATTAAAAACAGTGTAATTATGCCAAATGTAGTAATAGGTGAAAACGCTGAAATCAATTACAGTATACTCGATGTAAACTGCAATATAGAAGATAATGCAGTTATCGGCGAAGATGACGATAAAAAGGATATCACAGTGGTAGGTGCTAACATAACCATTGCAGAAGGCAAAAAAGTTGAAGCCGGCGTCATGATTGAAGAAGATATAAAATAAATATTATAAAAGAAATGAGGTTAATATGGCAACAGCGGGTTTAGTTTTTTCAAATATTCACGATAGAAATGTTTCACAGCTAACCAGTGGCCGTACAATGGCTTCCGTTCCATTTGGCGGAAGGTACAGACTGGTAGACTTTGTACTTTCAAATATGGTAAATGCCGGCATAACCAAAGTCGGTCTTATTACCAAATCCAACTACCAGAGTCTCATGAAACACGTGGGCTCATGTAAAGACTGGGATCTTGCCAGGAAGAATGAAGGTGTTATTATACTTTCTCCTTTTGGCGAAGCAGGAAGCGGTCCTCTTTATACCAACAGGCTTGAAGCTCTCCAGAATTCAGTAAGCTTTATAGAACATTGTGATGAAGAATATTTCATAATGACAGACTGTGATATAGTATGCAATCTTCCTTTTGATGAAATTATTGAGTTCCACAAGACTTCCGGTGCAGATATAACCGGTGTGTATCAGGAAAATAAATCTACCCGTACTATAGAGCGCTCCAGCAGTATCTTTGAAATAGATGCAGATGGAAGAATTACAGATCTTAAGGTGCAGAAGACCATCAGTGGTAAAAAGAATTTTTCCTTAAATGTATGGGTATTCAACAGTCAGTTACTTAAGGATTTGGTTCGTGATTCACTTATTTATGGAACAGTCAGCCTTTCAAGAGATATAATTGCTCCACGTCTTGAGAAATACAAGGTTATGGGTTATGAATTTAATGGACATCTTTCCTGTATAGATTCTCTTTCAGGATATTTTGAGGCTAATATGGCTTTGTTAGAGCGTGATGCACGCCGTCAGCTCTTCCACAGTACAAGCTATCCTGTATATACTAAGGTTAAGGATTCTGCTCCTACCAAGTATGGTTCTAATGCAAGAGTTAAAAATTCCATTATAGCAGATGGTTGCCGCATAGACGGTATAGTTGAGAACTCCATACTTTTCAGAGATGTAACTGTTGCACAGGGTGCAGTTATCCGTAACAGTGTAGTTATGCAGGACTGTGTACTTGAAAGAAATTCTTCCATAGATTATCTTGTGATGGATAAACGTGTAGTAGTACGTGGCGGAAGATATTTAAGTGGTTGCGAAGGCCATCCATTCTTTATTGAAAAAAATTCTATTCTCTAAATGCTTATAACCAGCGTCAGAATGTTGCTTACTTTCTGACGCCGGATTATATATCCTGTTCTTTAAAAGGGAGGTTAAAATGACTAAGAAAAAGCTTAAAGAAACAGACAATGACAAGAAAATTAAAGCTGAAAAAAAAGGTGAAGAAGTAAAGAAAACTAACGAAGTAAAAAATGAAATCAAATTGGACACTGTCACAAAACCTATGGTTATACCGGAAATCAAAGTATCCTATACAACCACAGAAAAAGCTACGGACAAAAAAGAAGAGCCTGTAAAAGAAAAAAACGTCAAAATCAAGGAAGAGCCTGTAACAGAAAAGCCAAAGAGAGGTCGCAAAAAAGCTGAAACCATACCGGAAGACAAAACCAGAGAATAAAGAGGTTAAAAAAACTGCTAAAAAAGAGACCAAAAAAGAAAATAAAGAAGTTAAGGCTGAGAAAAAATCTGTAAAAGTGGCTAAGTCTGCAACTAAAAAAGCTGAAAAGACTGCTAAGAAAGAGACTGCTAAGAAAGAGACTGCTAAAAAAGAACCATCAAAGACTAAACGTTCCAAAAAAGAAGTCAAAGAAACCAAAGCACAAGTTGAACAGGTGGCTGCTATGATAAATAAAGAGATAACTAAAGAAGTTAATAAGTCAGATAAAACTGCTCCTGAAAAGAAAAAAATCCTTTTTGTAGGCTCAGAAGTTCTTCCATTTGCTGCTACGGGCGGACTTGGTGAGGTACTTGGAAGCCTTCCAAAGGCACTTGCTGCCAGAGGGGGATTATGATGTAAGGGTTATGATGCCTTATTATAGTGATATTGGCGAACAGTACAAAAATGCAGCAAAATATCTCTGCAACTATAATGTGGGGCTTTCCTGGAGAAATCTTTACTGTGGACTTTTTGAATTAAAGCAGGACAATGTAACCTACTATTTCGTAGACAATGAATACTACTTCCATCGTGACGGTCTTTATGGCTTCTATGATGACGGTGAACGTTATGCATTCTTTAGCAAAGCTGTAATGGACAGCTTCTACTTCATAGACTTTATGCCTGACATCATTCATGCAAATGACTGGCAGACAGCCCTTATACCTATATACAATAACTGCAAATATCATTACGATATAAAGCTCATATTCACTATACATAATATCGAATATCAGGGACAGTATGACCTTAAGATTATGCCTACTGTATTTGATCTTCCACCGGAAGCCGGTGCTTATGTAGAGTACGAAGGCTGTGTAAACCTTGTAAAAGGAGCTATCGAAACCAGCGATTGTGTAACTACAGTTAGTGAGTCTTATGCAAAAGAGCTTGAAGATGCTGCCTTTGCACATGGTCTCCAGGATATGATAAGGAAGAATAACTGGAAAACACGTGGTATCCTTAATGGTATAGATGCAGAAGGATACAATCCGGCTACCGACACAGCAATAGCCCATAATTTTACCTCCGGAGACTTCTCGGGTAAGCTTCAGGATAAGCTTGAACTACAGAGACTTGCAGGCCTTAGGGAAGATGCAGGTATACCGGTTATAGCCATAATCTCAAGACTTGTATCCCACAAGGGACTTGATCTTATCACCCAGGCTATGGAAAACATAGTAAGAAACTGTGAAGTACAGCTGGTTGTACTTGGTAAGGGTGATAGAAAGTATGAGGACTATTTTATCTGGTTACAAAATCAGTATGGTGGAAAGGTATCCGCTATGATTACCTATAATAAAGACCTGTCAAGAAAGGTATATGCCGGTGCTGATATGTTCCTTATGCCAAGTAAGGCTGAGCCTTGCGGTCTCTCACAGATGATAGCCTGCCGCTATGGTACAGTGCCTATTGTAAGGGAAACAGGCGGTCTCAGAGATTCTATCACAGACTGCAGCTTTGGTGAGGGTAATGGTTTTACCTTTGCAGGCTACAATTCTGATGAGATGGCAAACGCAATTTATCGTTCCATCGACCTATACTACAATAAGCCTGAGGACTGGGATAAGCTTCGTAAGTACATCTCAACCATTGATTTCAGTTGGGCTAAGTCAGCAGACAAATATGATGAAATGTATAGCTGGTTATTAGGAAGATAAGTTTAAACCATCAGATTAACATTCAAACATCTTACTTTATACTTAGTGTGGAGCTTTCATGGGTATAGGGTAAGGTGTTTTGATTGTTATAGTAAAAACTTATAAGTAAGATTACTCATTTTAAAAACTTGCTTTTTATTTCAATTCTATGTGATAATTACACCTGGTGAAAACGAGCTTACAATACGAAGTTCGAACTTAGTACTTACGATATATTTTACATTTAGGGTTCTCCCTAGGAAATGAGGTTACTGTGTCAAAACAATTTAAGAAAAAACATGGTCATTCAAAGGAAGCTGCCGGATCTGCAAATAAAGACATAAAGGCTCCCGCAATCATTGCCGATCAGGTTGAAACTGCTATTATAGACAAGCTTTCAAGGCATTTTGGAGCTTCTTTTGAGGAAGCTACAAAAGACCAGGTTTATAAGGCCACTGCAATAACAGTTAAAGATATTTTACTTGCTAAAAAACGTGAATTTAAGCAGGCTAACAATAAATCAGGTGGTAAAAGAGTTTACTACCTCTGTATGGAATTTCTCGTTGGACGTTCTCTCAAGAATAACCTTTATAACCTCGGACTTGCAGATATTTATAGTGAAATACTTAAAAAACATGGTTTTGATCTAAACGAACTTTATGAGATGGAACCCGATGCAGGACTTGGAAACGGTGGCCTTGGAAGACTCGCTGCCTGTTTTATGGACTCCCTTGCTTCTCTTAACTATCCTGCCACCGGTTTCTCCATCCTGTATGAATATGGTCTTTTCCGTCAAAAAATAGTTGAGGGCTGGCAGATGGAAATGCCTGATGTATGGCTTCCCGGTGGTGAAGTCTGGCTTTCTCCCCGTACTGACAAAACCTTCTTAGTGAAATTTGGTGGGCATATAAATGAAACCTGGACAGAGGAAGGACTTATTACCGAGCAGGTTGACTGCGAAATAGTAGAAGCTGTTCCTTACGACATGATGATATCCGGTGCTGACAGCAAAGGTGTGAGTGTGCTCAGGGTATGGCGCAGCCGTGATATAGATACCTTCGATATGAACTCCTTCTCAAGAGGTGATTATGCAAGGGCAACTCTTGGTAACAACAAGGCAGAGCTTATATCTAAGGTTCTCTATCCCAGGGATAGCCATTATGAAGGTAAAGAGCTGAGGCTTAAACAGCAGTATTTCCTTGTATCTGCCTCCGCCCAGAATATAATTGCAGACCATATGAAATATTACCCTTCCCTTGACAACTTCGCAGATAAAGTAGCCATACATATAAATGATACACATCCTGCTATGATAGTTCCTGAGCTTATGCGTATATTTATGGATGAGTACCATTATTCCTGGGATGATGCCTTTAATATAATAAGTAAAACTCTTGCTTATACCAATCATACCGTACTTGCTGAAGCCCTTGAAAAATGGCCTGAGGATATGATGAGAAGGCTCCTTCCAAGAATTTACCAGATTATTCATGAGTTAAATGAAAGACATTGCAGACGCATCTATGAGAAATTCTCAGGTGACTGGAATAAATGCTCACACATGGCTATTATTTCAGGTGGTGTGATTCATATGGCTAATCTCTGTATCATGGGGTCACATAATGTAAACGGTGTATCTGAGTTACATTCTGAAATCCTTAAAAAATCTGTATTTAAGGATTTCTATGATGATACACCTGATAAATTTACCAATGTAACCAATGGTATAGCACATAGAAGATGGCTTTGTCAGTCCAATCCAAGGCTTGCAAAACTCTTAGATGAAACAATTGGAGAGTCTTACAAGAAGAATGGCCCTGACCTTATAAAGCTTCAGGCTTTTCAGAACGACAATACTATCTTAGACAGGCTGGCTGAAATCAAAGCCGAGAACAAAAAAGATTTTGCAAAACTCCTGCTGCATGATACCGGCATTAAGCTTAATCCTGATTCTGTATTTGATGTACATGTAAAACGTCTCCATGAATACAAACGTCAGCTTCTCAATGCCCTCCAGATACTTGCGCTTTACTTAGACCTCAAAGAAAATCCGGATATTGATATAGTACCACAGACCTATCTTTTTGCAGCTAAGGCTGCTCCGGGCTATGACAGAGCCAAGTCCATTATAAGGCTCATTGTTAACCTGGGTGAGGAGATAGCTAAGGATCCTGTAATCAGTAAGAAGTTACAGGTAGTTTTTCTTGAGAACTACAGGGTTACTATGGCTGAGCACATTATGCCTGCAAGTGATATATCAGAACAGATTTCCCTTGCTGGTAAAGAGGCCTCAGGTACGGGCAATATGAAGCTTATGATAAATGGTGCTGTAACTATTGGTACCCTTGATGGTGCTAATGTAGAAATCTCAGAGGCTGTAGGCAGGGATAATATCTATATCTTTGGTATGACTGATAAAGATGTAGAGGATAGATGGCGTGACGGTTACAACCCTTATAAATATTATGAGGAGAATCTGCGCCTTAAGAGAGCTGTTGATTATCTTAAAACCGGCATTAATGGTAACGATTTCTCCGATATACACCGCTATCTTCTGGTAGGTGATCATGGCATAGCCGATCCATATATGTGCATGGCTGACTTTGGTGACTATTGCAGAGCCAGGTATGACATGTTAAATGACTATAAGAACCAGAGAGACTGGACAAAGAAATCTCTTGTAAATATAGCTTCTGCCGGACGCTTTGCCGCAGATACTGCCATAAGAAAGTATGCAGAAGAAATCTGGGGCATAAAGCCAATTGAATAGGTGAAATATGTTTAGACTTTGGGCAAAAATAATAGTTTCAGGGAAGATAGTTAAAAATATGACGATTGAAAATCCCAATTCTTCCCTGAATCGTACTAAAAAGATATTCTCTGCTTTAGATGAAGTCTGCTATGCTTACGACCTAAGTAAGCCCCTCTGGTTAGATAAAAATATCAGGGAATTTAAGAAAAACAGCAGAACAAGATTTACAAAAGACAATTTTGTAGATGAAATAGAATTTGACTCTTTAGATATAGAGGTTATTGAAGAGGACTAAAAAAGAACACTGTAAATTTAAAACCTACAGTGTTCTTTTTTTATTTTGTTAAAAATTTTATTGCCTTAGAATTCTTTAATCAACTCAGTCATAAGCTTAGTAGTATGTTCTATTGCCTTCATTTCAAATTCGCTGTAGTCTACTTTAGCACTTCCATCTGCCTTATCTGAAATTGCCCTTATGATTACAAAAGGAATATTGTTCAGATAAGCCGCATGAGCTATACCACAGCCCTCCATTTCAGCACAGTATCCATTAAACTTCTTTACGAGCCATTCTTTCTTATCATTTGTACTTATGAACTGGTCACCACTTACCACTCTTCCTATGAAGCATTTAATATCAGGATTTACTCTTTCACAGATTTCTTTAGCCTTTAATGCTAACTCTTTATCCGCTGTAAATGTCGATGTCTTCATTCTTGGTATAACACCTGCTTCATAGTCAAACCGGTTACATCAAAATCATGGTAAAGTGCATCACTTGAAATAACTATATCTCCAACGTTCAATTCACTGTAAAGTCCGCCCGCAACTCCCGTATTTATTACTCTGCTTATCTTATAATTATCGATAAGAATCTGGGTACATATCGCAGCATTCACTTTACCTATACCGCTTCTGACTACAACTACATCCTTTCCATAAAGCTTTCCCTTTAAGAAACTCATTCCTGCCTTATTTTTTTCTTCTATTTCTGTCATAGCCGTCTTAAGCTTAGCTACTTCTTCCTCCATAGCCCCAATTATACCTGTAACCATAGTCTCTCCTTACTTTGAATTAAATACTTTATCAAACCAACCCGTTCTTCCTTTAGAACTCTTATAATTTTTTTCCGAAGCATCATTTAAGAAATTTATTATATCATCCGTAAGCTCAACTCTATAAAGATTAGTATTGCCATTATCATCTATGATTGCAAGAAAATTATCATTTGTTGTGGTAAAGCAGGTGAGTCTCGACACTCCTGTATAGAACTTGTCCATACTGTCCACAAACTCTACCATGTAACCATAGCTGTCTCTCATTGCTGTACTGTTATACTCTGACTGAGTTGCACTTACAAGCTTTATATCATCCTTTTGAAAAAGATTGATAAGTTTTTCAGTTTCTTCCTGATCCAGGGCATAGCTTAGAGAAGCACCTTTTTTATCTGCACCTAGCGCAGATACCTTAGCTTTGGTAACTTCACCGGCAAATAAAATAGTCTCTGCTCTCGCAACTCCCTCAAGCTTCTTTTGTTCTAGTGTAAATTCATCTGATAGCTTTGCTTCTTCACCTTTACCCGCTTCATTGTTTCCACACGCAGTAAACACAGATACGAACAAGATAAGAGCGAATACAATTATCCTATTTTTCATATGTCATCCCTTTTCAATATCATTCTAATGTTTTGACAACAACTTTGTTTTTACCGGTTTTCTTGGCTTCATACAGCATTTCATCAGCTAAGCTCATAATCTCTGACTTGGTCACGACCTTACCCGGCTTAGCAATTGCAATACCCACACTTATGCTTAAAATACCTGATTTTGTCTCTCTGTTTTCTATGGCTAAATCAAAGATTTCTTCTCTTATTTTATTTCCTAAAGCAGCATTCTCTTCAGAAGTTAAGCCTATGCAGGCACTGATAAATTCCTCACCTCCAAATCGTGCTGCAATTCCACCACATTCAATGATATTACTGTTTATTATCTTAGCTACCTTCTTAAGTGCCTCATCTCCTTCAAAATGTCCATAGGTATCATTATACTTTTTAAAGTCATCTATATCAAACATAAATACACTTACTATTTTATTCGATTTAGCAGCTTCTTTTCGTAATTCATGGAATTTCTCAGTAAATTCTCTACGGTTGCTTATCTGCGTAAGCGCATCAAGACCCGCTATCTTGCTCAGCATATCATTAGCTTCTTTAAGTTTTGCCTGTATTTCCTTATTTCTTATTATTTCATTTTGAAGTTTTTGTGAATGAATTGCATTATTAAGAGCTATTACCAGATATGGCCTAAGCTCCCTTAAGAAATTCAGCGTATCTGGATTATAAGCTTTTTTATATCTGCTTTGAACAGAATACGCACCAATGACTCTGTCCTCGATACTAAGTGGTATGAACAGTGCAGACTTCATATCATCCTCATCATCAGGATGTGATTCATCATCTATATGCTCAAACAAAGGTACAAAGTCATCATCATCTGTACTTACTATTCTATTATTAAGACAACATTTTACAAGTGCACTCTCTTTACGGGCAAAGCTTACAGTAAATCCCGGACTCATCACTCCCATATTGTAGCTTAAAAGTGAACGTAACTGGTTATTCTCTGGTTCTGCAGCCAGAAACATAAAAGCATCTACCGGTATATTTTCACGCATATTTTTATAAATGAGATTTACAACTTCATTCAAATTAGTTGAAGAAGTAAGCTTAAGTCCTATTTCATGTATCATTTTTATCCTGTTATAAGTTTTCTGAAGCTCATCCTTATTACGTATAGCCTCTTCTGCAACCAGCTTAAATTCCTTATTTTTATCTTCTTCAATATCCGGTTTTTCATTACCTTTAAGAACATTTTCAATTATTCTGATTGAGTCAGCCTGATTTTGCTTACTTATTCTCGAGTTATCTTCAAGAAAAATTCTTATACTTTTGTTCTATTTCTTCCAGTTTTTCATAGTTTCCTTTAGAAACATAATAATTCTTAAGATTAGTATAAACTACAGGTTCATCTATAGTGTTTTCATCTTTTTTTCAATATATTCTGCCTCAAGCAGCTCTTTTTCAAAGAATCCTAAATCCAGCTTATATCTGTCACATTCTTCTATAAATGAGTATAGCACAACAAGCCTGTTGATATAATTATTTTTAGCTATACTCATTGAATTGATATACTCATCTTTTGCTTTTATCAAAATTATCATTCCAAAAATGATAATACATCATTCCCAAATAATATGTATATGCAACATTCTCATCAACACCTTCTATGTCAATGCAGCTAATCTGGGTATATATTTTTTCTATTTCCTCCGGATCCGGATTATCCATCTTTGTAGTCGCAGTTAAAATATCCGATAATATATGAATCTTTTTTTCCTTAAACTTAAAATAGTCCTTATCCGCATACTCTATATATTCCAAAGCAGACCGGAGATATTCCACGGCTTTATCATTTAGCCCCACATTCAGGAATATAAGACCAATATTGGCATATGATACAGGTAAAGTATTTTTTAAGCCATGCTTTCTTTCATTATTAATCGCACTATAATAGTATTCCAAAGCCTTTTCATACATTCCTAATAGAAAGTAAGAATTAGCCATAAGGTTATAGTCAAATGAAAGCAATTCCCATTCTTTAAGTATGCCGGCAACTTCAATAAGATGACCACATTTTTTAACTACCTCAGAAGATTTCCCTGCACGAGAAAGCAGATACACCTTCGAAGTTTCTATGCTTGCCCTGAATACATGATCTTCTTTATATCTGTCTGCTGCTGTAAGCTCCTCAAGTAGTGCAGGTGCTTCATCCATATTTAATCCAATATCTGTTATAAGTCGTTTGTGAACATCCTCTGCCCTTAATGAAATATAATTTTCTTTATTCATAGTTTTTCCTTACCTGCCTGTTACGATAAAAATTATATTCAGTATCCGATTTGTGTTTGTACAAGCATATAGTTTATTTACGGTCATTAAAACTAAAACAGTAATTGAGAATTAATATACGCTTCTTCTGGCTTAATAGCAAATATCTTATTTAAAATCGTACATAAAGTATTTTGTAATTGCGGCCACTTAAAACCAGCTAAACTTTGGGCAGTAACCCCATGAATTACTGCCCTTTTAAACTAATTAAATTTCAGATATATCTTTTATAAGTTCCTGTGCCTTTGTATCCTTAAGCTTTCTTACCATCTTATAGAAGGTATCAAGAGGCACTCCATGCATCTGCTGTTTCTGTCCACGGACAGTAATTGATACGGTTCTTTCTTCTTTCTCTTTGTCACCTACTACTATGATGTAAGGATCCTTCATAAGCTTGAAGCCCTTAATTTTCTCGTTCATATTCTTGTCATCATAGTTTGCTTCTACTCTTATGCCCATATCATAAAGGGCATCCTCTATCTCCTTAGCATATTCATTATGCTCTGTTCTGATAGGTACGATAGCAACCTGATATGGAGATATCCAGAATGGGAAATCTCCCTTATAGTTCTCTATAAGTATACCGATGAATCTTTCAAATGAACCAAAGATAGCTCTATGTATAACCACAGGCTGCTTGATGGTTCCATCGCTGTCCTGATAGGTAAGTTCAAAGTTATGTGGAAGCTGGAAGTCAAGCTGGATAGTACCGCACTGCCATTCTCTTCCAAGGGCATCCTTAATCTGAAGGTCAATCTTAGGACCATAGAAAGCTCCATCACCTTCATTTACCTCGTAACCACCCTCACCATACTTCTTGTCAAGTATCTTCTTAAGAGCCGCCTCAGCACGGTTCCATACCTCTATATCTCCCATAAAATCATCAGGACGTGTAGAAAGCTCTGCTCTATAGGTAATACCGAAGGTATTGTAAATCTGGTCTGCAACTTCCATTACGTCAGCAATTTCATCTTCTATCTGAGATTCATTACGAAGGTATGGTCATCATCCTGTCTGAATTCCTGAACTCTGAAAAGTCCGTTAAGCTGGCCTGATTTTTCTTTTCTATGTATAACATCTATTTCGTTATATCTGATTGGAAGCTCCTTATAAGAATGAACTGTTCTCTTATATGTAAGCATAGCATTAGGGCAGTTCATAGGCTTGGCTGCAAATGTAGAATCCGAATCAAGTTCTATGTTCTGCAGGGTTCTCTGTGTAAGGTCATCATCAAAGCCCGGTACAATAAACATATTGTTTACATAATGAGCCCAGTGACCGCTTATAAGCCAGAGCTTACGGTTGTTAATAACCGGAGCCGATATTTCCTGATAACCATGTTTAACATGTATCTTTCTCCAGAAATTAATAAGCTCCTGATAAAGTCTCCAGCCTCTTGGAAGCCAGTAAGGCATGCCCGGTGCAGTCTCATTGAACATGAAAAGGTCAAGCTTTGGTCCAAGCTTCTTATGATCTCTTTCAAGAGCTTCCCTGATGAGATTAAGATGTGCCTTAAGCTCATCCTTGGTTGGGAAAGCATATACATAAATTCTCTGAAGCCTGTCTCTCTTTTCATCACCTCTCCAGTAAGCACCTGAAGCTGACTTAACCTGAAAAGCTACATTAAGAAGCTCAGCAGAGTTTTCAATATGAGGTCCACGACAGAGATCACAGAAATCATCTCCTGTGTTGTAAGTAGAAATTATAGCATCCTCAGGAAGGTCATTGATTATCTCAACCTTGAACTTCTGGTCCTTGAATTTTTCCAAAGCCTCTTCCTTTGTGAGCTCTTTTCTTGTCCAATTCTCTTTACGCTTTAAAATTTCACGCATTTTATCTTCAATGACCTTGTAATCATCCTCAGTAACTGCTCTCGGAAGTACAAAATCATAGTAAAAACCATCATCTATCTGTGGTCCTATAGCTATCTGGACACTTTCACCAAATATCTCAAACACTGCTTTTGCAAGTACATGTGCAAGTGAGTGACGATAAACCTGTAAAAATTCTTCTCTTTCCATTTCAATTCTCCTTGTAATCTTCCCTAGGGCAAAGTCTGTAATTTACCTATAAACCATAAAACGCCCATTTAGAATATTATACACCCTTTTCCTTAATAATACAAACGTAAAGGCTTTATATCTCAAATTATTCACGCATAGGTCACAGACCTCTTATTCCGCATAGTACAGTAGGATAAACAGTTTTCGGTCTGTGACTATGGGGTAATATTACCAAACATCTTCTAAAACACATAATTTCAAACCTTCGGCTTGATTATGTGTTTCCGAAGATATTTCGTGAATAATTTAGGATTATTAATTCTTCCTTGAAGCCCTCTTTCTTGCAAGAGGATCGAGGATTTTCTTTCTTATTCTTAAATTCTTAGGTGTAATCTCAAGAAGCTCATCTGTTTCTATGAAATCAATAGCCTGCTCAAGACTTAGTATTTTTGGTGGAGATAATTTAAGGGCATCATCTGAGCCTGAGGAACGGGTATTTGAAAGATGTTTTGTCTTACATACATTTACCTCTACATCCTCTGCCTTTCCATTCTGACCGATTATCATACCGCTGTAAACCTTCTCACCCGGAGAGATAAAAAGAGTTCCTCTTTCCTGTGCATTGAAAAGTCCGTATGTCACACTCACGCCTGTTTCATAGGCTATGAGTGAGCCCCGTCCACGATAGCTTATTTCTCCCTTAAAAGGCACATAGCCTTCAAATATAGTATTTATAACACCATTTCCTTTAGTATCTGTAAGAAATTCTCCCCTGTAACCGATAAGTCCGCGGGAAGGAATTATAAACTCTAATCTTGTAGTTCCGCTTGCATTGGTAGTCATATTTCTAAGCTCACCCTTACGCTCTGAAAGCTTAGAGATAACCGCTCCCGAAATTCATCCGGAACGTCTATAATAGCCTGCTCTACCGGTTCAAGGGTGCCTCCCTTTTCATCCTCTTTGTAAAGTACCTCAGGCTTACTTACTGCAAATTCAAAGCCTTCACGACGCATATTTTCAATAAGTACAGAAAGATGAAGCTCACCCCTTCCTGATACCTTGAATGCCTCTGTGGTGTTTGTATCTTCTACCCTGAGACTTACATCTGTGTTAAGTTCTCTGTAAAGCCTGTCTCTTAGATGTCTTGAAGTAACGAATTTACCCTCTGTGCCTGCAAAAGGGCTGTCATTTACTATAAAGTTCATAGCAAGGGTAGGCTCTGATATTTTCTGGAAAGGAATAGCTACAGGATTATTTACATCACAAAGTGTATCTCCGATATGTATATCGCTTATTCCTGAGATAGCAACGATAGCACCTACAGTCGCACTTTCAACCTCTACCTTATTTAAGCCTTCAAACTCGTAAAGCTTGGTTACCTTAACCCTCTGCTTCTTGCTCTCATCATGGTGGTTTACAAGCATAACCTCACCATTTACTTTGATAGTACCGTTACTTACCTTACCTATACCTATACGGCCTACATACTCGTTGTAGTCGATTGTACTGATAAGTGTCTGAAGCGGTGCTTCACTGTCTCCCTCAGGTGCAGGAATATGAGAAAGAATAGTATCAAAGAGAGGCTTCATATCTGTTCCCTTTACATCTGCATCAAGTGAAGCATAGCCTGCTTTTGCGGAAGCAAATATAAACGGACAGTCAAGCTGCTCTTCATTGGCATCAAGCTCAAGGAGAAGCTCAAGTACCTCATCCACTACCTCGTGCGGACGTGCCTCAGGTCTGTCTACCTTATTTACACAGCAGATAACCGGAAGCTCCATTGCAAGCGCCTTGGTAAGTACGAATCTGGTCTGCGGCATAGCGCCTTCAAAGGCATCTACCACAAGAATAACTCCGTCTACCATCTTAAGTACACGCTCAACCTCACCACCAAAATCAGCATGTCCCGGTGTATCTATAATATTTATCTTCACATCTCCGTATGTAACCGCGGTATTCTTTGCAAGGATGGTTATTCCTCTTTCACGCTCTATATCGTTAGAGTCCATTACACGCTCAGCCACTTCCTGATTTGCTCTGAACACACCACTCTGTTTCAAAAGTTCATCTACAAGTGTAGTCTTACCATGATCTACATGGGCTATAATTGCAATATTTCTGATATCATTTCTTTTAGCTAAAGCCATTATTTTTTACCTCGTTCCAAATGCTTTATAGTAGGTTAACTTTATAAGTTTATCATATATAGGGAAAATTTCAAGGAAAAATTTTCCCGGAAAAGTGTATGCCCTCTCACGCTTATTTAAAAGTAAAGAGGCCGGCTTGGGGGAGCCGACCTCTTCGGAGAAGGTATTTTTGTTACTTATGGGGTGTAGCAAAAACTATATAATGTATTGGGGTTTACGCTTATTAGTATAGCAGAAAAAAACTGCAATAAGTCTGCACAAAGATTAATTTTTTTATAAAGTTTTTTTCTATTAATTATTACCCAAGCTTTATAATTGCCTCAAAAAATCCCCTATCATTTTAAACTATAAACCCTGGTTTTTAATGATTTTCATTAATAAGCGCAGTTTCTAGGTGTTATTCATTAAAAAGAGCTTCAAACTCTTCCCTTGTAATTCTTTCCTTTTCCATAAGCAGCTTTGCACTTGAATGAAGCACATCCATATGCCCGGAAATAATACGCTTAGCTTCTACATAACACTCATCTATTATCTTCTTAACTTCCTCGTCTATTCTTCCTGCTGTTTCTTCACTATAAGCTCTGGTATGCGCAAGGTCCCTGCCTATGAACACTTCATCATCATCATTTTCATAGTTAATCAGACCGATTTCATTGTAAATCCAAAGCGTGTTACCATAGCTCTTGCAACCTTTGTAGCATGCTTAATATCACCAGAAGCTCCTGTTGTAATATCATCAAGAATAAGCTCCTCTGCAACACGGCCTCCAAGGGTAACTATAATTTCCTGTCTCATCTTGCCCTTGGTATTAAACATCTCATCTTTTTCCGGAAGCGGCATAGTATATCCTGCTGCACCGTTTCCTGTAGGAATTACTGACACGGTATACACAGGCCCCATATCCGGAAGTACATGGAAAAGAATTGCATGCCCTGATTCATGATAAGCCGTAATCTTCTTTTCCTTCTCGGAAATAATATGGCTCTTCTTTTCCGTACCTATACCTACTTTAATAAATGATTTCTTAATATCCTCAGCCACTATAAACTGTCTGTTTTCTGCTGCAGCCTTTATAGCTGCCTCATTTAACAGGTTCTCAAGGTCTGCACCTGTAAAGCCTGCTGTAGTGCGTGCCACTTCTTCAAGATTTACATCATCACCGAGGGGCTTTCCATTTGAATGTACCTTTAAGATTTCCTCTCTTCCTCTCACATCAGGATAGCCCACATTTACCTTACGGTCAAATCTGCCCGGACGAAGTATAGCGGGATCAAGGATATCCACTCTGTTTGTAGCTGCCATTACTATAATGCCTTCATTTACACCGAAGCCGTCCATTTCCACGAGCATCTGGTTGAGTGTCTGCTCCCTCTCATCATGTCCGCCGCCAAGACCTGTACCTCTTCTTCTTGCTACAGCATCTATCTCATCTATAAATACCATACATGGGGCATTTTTCTTAGCATCGTTAAATAAATCACGAACTCTTGACGCTCCTACACCGACAAACATTTCCACAAAGTCAGAGCCTGATATAGAGAAGAATGGTACCCCTGCCTCTCCTGCAACTGCCTTTGCAAGCAGTGTCTTACCTGTTCCCGGAGGGCCCGTAAGTATGACTCCTTTAGGAATTCTTGCACCAATTCCATTATATTTTGCCGGATTTTTAAGAAAGTCAACTATTTCTTCCAGTTCTTCCTTTTCTTCCTTAAGACCTGCAACATCATTAAACATTACTTTCTTATCATTTTCAGATGACATACGTGCCCTGCTTTTTCCAAAATTCATCATTTTGGAGCCGCCTGCACCACCGCCACCTGTCATTCCCGGTCCTGCAGTCATCATCATCATCATTATAAAAAACATGACCAGAATAAGCATATAAGGCATCAGCGTCACCAGCCAGCTCTGCTTAGCCACATCATGCATATAATAATTGGTAAAACCTACTTCCCTCAGTAAGGTAACTACCTCATTTACATCCTGTGTGTAAAAACTCTCTGTCTTTTTGTTCTCATTAAATCCAATTGTAACCTCCACCTCACCGGTTGGCGCGGTCTGATTCTGATATATATCCACTCCTGTTACCGTTTTGTTTTTAAAATCCGATTTAAGATTCTCAATATTATAATTAGTCCGGCTCATTTTATAAAGGTTATCCGATAAAAACATTACCAGCACAATTATAGCCAGTATAATAAAATATGTCCCAAAGCCTCTTGTCTGTTTTCTCACTTTATTCTCCTGTTCACTTTAATTTTGCTCTTCTTAATCAAGATGTACCACACCTATATATGGAAGGTTTCTGTATCTCTGCATATAATCAAGTCCATAGCCTACCACGAATTCATCCGGGATCACAAATCCCACATAGTCTACGGTTATACCCTCTACAACCCTGCGGTCAGGCTTATCAAGAAGGGTACAAAGCTTAAGTGAATTTGGCTTCTTTGTCCAGAGCATATCCTGCAGGAAACTAAGTGTATGACCCGAATCAATAATATCTTCTATTAAAAGTACATCTTTTCCATCTATTCCCTCATCCAGATCTTTTACTATCCTTACTCTTCCACTACTTTCAGTTCCGTTGCCATAGCTTGAAACCGACATAAAGTCCATAGTTAAAGGTACTTTTATATACTTTGCAAGTTCAGTAGTAAAAAATACACTTCCTTTCAGAATACAGATCAAATGCACTTCTTTACCTGCATAATCCCTGTTAATCTCCTCAGCCATTTCCTTAATGCGCTTTGCAACTTCTTCCTCACCCAGTAATGTAGTAATCTTAGTTTCCATCTTTTCCTCCATAGTTAAATACCACTTCAATTTTTAGTAGTTTTTTCGTTGATTTTGTAATTCTTGCTCCTTCACCGGTTCTATAGCCAACTATCCACAATATTTCATCATCTGCTGCCACAAGCGGTATGCTGTCTCTCTTTTCCGAAGGAACCTTGTTGTCTATAAAATACTTTTTTAGTTTTTTTCTTGCACCTTCATCAGAAATAATAAGATAGTCACCATCCTTTCTATAACGTAAAAGAACATTATCAGATATTTTTATCATAATCAAACCATTTGATACAACTGTTTTGTATAAGATTTTTTACACTTCCGTCATTAAAAGTCAGTTTAATCTTATTTTCTGTTATTAAAATGTCTGAAATTTCACCTGTTTCAAGCAGTGTAAGTCTTAGTTCAGGCAACGCTGTTTTTTTATCAAATCCAGATACAACTTCTTTATTTTTTACAAGCTTTACTCCACTGTAATCCCTGTAAGCCTTAACTCCATAAGGAAGATTTATTTTTCTGCCTACCTGTTTACCAAATAATTCTTTCACAGAAGATATATGAATTCCTCCTATGTCACGAGCCTTCTCTGCCGCCCTTATCAAGGCTTTTATGTATTACTTCTTCTACAATTACCTCATCTGCTTCCATAAGCTTTATTTTTTTATAAAAATACTGTTTTCTGTCTCTACATATTTTCTATAGCTTTTTTCACTTTCTTTCAGAATATACTCTTCTATCTTCTTAAGTTTCTCTGCTGCTTCGTTTATATGTCTTATAGCTTTGTCGTTTATTCCCGCTAATTCCGGCATAATTTTATTTCTTATCCTGTTTCTTGTATACATGAGAGAATGATTAGTACTATCTGTGATAAAGCTCTCTCCATAGTTTTTTACAATATTTTCAATCTCATCCCTGCCGGTTTTTATCAATGGTCTGATAATAGTCCCATTTCTTATTCTTATACCCGTAAGACCTGTTATTCCACTTCCCCTTGAAAGATTTAAAAGAAAAGTTTCTGCTGTATCATTCATATTATGTGCAACTGCAATTTTATCTGCTTCTTTTTCTCTTCTTATTTCTTCAAAAATCCCGTACCTTAAGATCCGCCCTGCTTCCTCTTCTGATATTTTATTTTCTTTAGCAAAAAGCGGAACATCTAAATGCCTTATCTCAAGCTTAATATTATGTCTCTCACATAATTTTTTCACAAACTCTTCATCTCTATACGCTTCTTTTCCACGAATACCATGATTTATATGCACTGCAATTATATTGTCCGGTGTCAGCATATTCCTAAGCAAAAGTAGAAGGCAGACCGAATCTGCACCTCCTGAAACCCCCACAACTATCTTTTCTTCATCATCAAGCAATCTGTTTTCTTTAATTAATGCCCTTATCTTTTCTATACTGTCCATTTCTTCCCCTAATCTACAACCAAAGGTCTGACTCCCCGCAGGTTGTCAGACCTTTTTATTTTTCCGGCTCAAATACTATTTCATTCTCATAAGTCAGACCAAATTTTTCTCTGGCAGTTTCTTCAATGAATTTCTTCGTCTTTATTTCGAGCTTTAAGTTCTCAAGCTCCTCAGTCCTTTTTCTCTCATCTTCAAGCTGGGTTTTAACGACTTCATTCTTAGCCTTTACCTGAATCAGCCTGTCATCCAGCATAAATTTACTTATACTTATGATAGCTAAAAACATCACTACAAACATAGAATATAATATTTTTCTTAATCTGCTTGTACGTTTTCTTTTTCTACCTGCCATAAACTGCCTCTCCAATAACTTTGTAATATATTAATTATTTTTAGACTAATTTTAAAGATTTTTACAAGCCACTAGATGTTGACCTTTACTTATATTAACAACACTATATTTCATTTTTTGTAAAAAAATGAGCGGATTATGAATATTTTTTCAAGAATTATGGGAGGTAAAGCCGAAGCAGTCCTGTATCATCCGGTGCCGGATATTTTTGACACTCTCATCAACTTATGTTAAAAATATTCTCATAACCTTGTGATAAGCATAATATAAATGACAGCCATTTTACTCCGGTTGTCATTTTTTTGATAAAGAAAGGAAACGAATGAGGAAAAAAATATCTTAAACTATCGTGTATAATACTAATATTAATAAGTATAGCCTTTGTTTTACCTGAGGAATCAGTAACATATGCCGATACTTCAGTTATTTCTCCCATAGAGGAAGGTGTCATAGCAGACTCCGGTGTCATAACCACAAAGAAACAGCTGATAAAGGTTCTAATTGGACATATTACAAATCTTAATAAAAATTTCTCAATAAAAATCAGTTATAAAGTACTTAAGGGAAATAATAAATCTTTCGCCAGGCTTTTGGACAGAACTTACCAGATATCCCGAATATAATGAGATAATGGAACATACAACGATAACGGGTTCGGAGTCCTATAGCTATCGCAACTACTTTGTCTGGCAGATAAAGGCAAGTTACAGTATATCAAAAGCAAAGGCTGAAAAACTCCTTAAAAATGTAACTCCTATAGTTAAAACAAAAAGGGGCTTATTAATGCCTTGAGAAAGCATATAGAAAATCTGGATAAAAAGCTTTTATATAAATGTAAACAAAAAGGTTCTAAATATTAACAATAAAAAAGCTTTTGATGCATTTTGGAATGAATTATATGAAATACCGGAATTTAATGACATAAGCAGGTACTTTAAAAATTTCCAGTCAAACCAGCATAGCTACAATGGCTATTATAAATGGATAATAAAAACCAGGTATAAAATCAGTAAACAAGAGCTTAATTATATTAATACCTTCGTAAAAAACTGGGTGGAGGAAAATATAAATGATGAAATGAGCGACGAGGAAAAAGTAAGAGCCATAAATGATTTTATGGTTACAAGGTATCGCTATACCTTCGGAGATAAAGGGCAATGTCCTAAAGGGAGTAAAAACTGTCCAGAGGAAAAGCTTGGAAAGTACTCTGTATACAGTACATTTTCGCTGCTTTATGGTGGCGGTGGAGTGTGTGATGCCAAAGCTAAACTTTTTTACAGACTTGCTAAAGAAGCAGGGCTTAAAGTACTTTATATAACCGGCTACGTAAATGGTGATACCTTACATGCCTGGAATATGGTGGAGGTTGACGGAAACTGGTATCATATTGATAATACCTGGAATCGTGCCACAGAACCGGGAATGACTGAGTATGAATATCTTAACACAAGGGATTATTACTTAAAAAGTGATGCTTCTATGATAAAAGGACATCACACCTGGAAGGCAGGAAAGTATCCTAGAGCTGACTTTGATTATCCTCTTACAGAGGGCTAAACTTTCTTCTAAATTATTTATACTATAGTCAAAAAATGAGTGAATTACGAATATTTTTGTAAGGATTGCCAAAAACGAATCTATAAAAATGGGTATGTCGCAATTTCGTTAATGCGACATACCCTAATTTTATTTAGTCCTAATTATCAACTGATTTTTATCCTACTGTACTATACAGAATAAGAGGTCTTTGACAAATGACGTGAACAATTTGGATTTAATATACTTTTAGGAACTGGATTTTTCTTTTTCTGTCGCTTCCATAACCAAATCTTTCATCTCTTTCTGTGTGACGGCCTTATCTAAAGAAATTGAATAGGAGTATTTTCCATCTGTCCAAAAAGCAAGCTTTAATGACTCTGCCTCCCCTTTTACCGTAACCTTGATCTTATTTATCTCTGTTTCTCCCACATAATCATAAATATTATAATCACCCGAATTATCTTCAACACCGACGGACTTTCTGTAAGTAAGACTGTTGTTCTCTCCGGAATAATTTATTTCCGCAAAGTCCTTATCTATGGCAATATAGTTTGTTTCCTTAGCCTTAAATGGCAGGTTGTTTATCTCAAACATATCAAACCCAACTGCTTTAGACAGTTCTTCCGCTGAAGAGTATTCCTCACCAAATCCCCCCTGTTCCATAAGCGGAGGCTGATTGCCGGTTATCGGAGGATTTTGTCCTACAGGAGAATTACTGCCTTCCCAAGGCCTTATGATTAACATTAACATGGCTGCCACCGCAACTCCGCCAAAAACCGGATACCATAATTTTCTGCGATGGCTTTTCCTGCCTGAAAAATGATTTCCCACATTTTTTAAAATACGACTCTGCATTTCATCCGTAACTTCAATTTTACCCATAATTTCATTATATTTAGCCAAAGTCGTACACCTCCTTTAGTATAACTTTAAGCTTCTCCCTGGCACGCTTTAAGTCAGACCTTACTGTTGCTTCTTTTCTGCCTAAGATGTTGGCTATTTCTGCTGTCTGATAGCCTTCTTCATAGAAGAGATGGATAACATCCCTTTGGGTATCAGGGAGACTTTTTACTGCTTCCCATACAAATGACAAATCAACTTTTTCCTCTGCTACCAATTCCTCATTTAACTCATCCGCTTCATGCCTTTTATTGGCTGAAATATGATTTTTCGCTATATTTGAAGCAGTACGCAGAAAGTAAGCCTTTATATATTCTTCATTATCTGACTCTAATTTTACCTCAAGAATTTTAATAAGAGTTTCCTGTAAGATATCCTCGGCTTCATCCATATTGTGTACATAAGCATACGCCATTCTAAGCACCTGATTACCGTACTGTTTCATAAAATTCTCTGCACGTTCATTTAACAGAGTTCTTTCGTTCTCTTCCTTCTTAAATGCCAGAATGACAGCCCTTTTTAGAGCTGCTGCCGCCATCTTAAACAGATAAATCAATTCTTCTGCCAGTGATGAACCAAAAATTTTTCTGAAATTAATTCCATAAATTTCCCTTTTTTTCAAAGATATTTTCAATACAATTTTTATACATAAATCTTTATCTGATAATACTTTGACCAGACCTGCTACCGCTATAATCAAAGTCATATATTAAGCTGAGTTTAATGTTTTGCCTAATTAATTTCAAGAGATAATACTATTAATTTTTATATGCTTTATTTATTTTACCTGGGTAATGATGTTTTTAATCTGCTTAAGGCTTATTCCTTTACCATTATTATATATACCTACTGAAAATGAATATTTCCCCTTTGTCCAGGTTGCAAGTGAATAAGTCTTGCCGTTACCCTGCAATTTTACCTTGTAACCCTTTACTGTAACCTTTTTACTGTTCTTATACTCAGTATAATCCCCACTTATGTCCTTGTCATAAACAGCCTTTCTTATAGTTATGGAGTTGTCATCATCCTTTCTGTAATTTACCTGTATAAATTTATCCTTCTTGATTACCTGATAGGTAACCTCATCATAACCCTTGATTTTAGAAGGAACTTTCATTTTTACTCCCGTTAATTTCTCTGCCTCTTTGAGATTCTTAACATCTGTAAAAGGATTTGGTAAACCAACCTTTCCATCTGTCTGTCCTTCAATCGGATATAGGCTCCAGGTTGATTCATCTTCTCCAACTCTCACATCAGAATTAGCTGTCACTTCGATTGGATATGGACTCCAGGTTGACTTGTCCTCTCCAACAATCACATCTGCCCTTGCTATGCTGCTCATAATGCTTCCTGCTACAACAATACCTGCCATAACTGTTAACATCTTCTTCATTTTAATTTCCTCCATTTGGTTTAATATTTTTCAGGCTTATTTGCCTTTTCACTATATATACAAATGAGATGATTAAAATGTTGCAGTTGTAAGTATTATTTTTTTATAAATACCTATTTAATGGGATTTTTGAGGATATTATGAAAAATATCTGAGAGGTGAAAAAAAGCATATCTTCTGTTAAATTCACGAATATGCATTATATTGATACCGGTAATATGTAAAACATAATCTTCTACAAATTTAAGTGCTTCTTTTTTTGATTTTTCTCCAAATTTATTATAGTCTCATTAAATTCATCTTTATCAATTATTGCATCTACAGAATCAATGTATTCCGTTTTTATCAATAATCACCGTTTTGCTGTAATCAAGTCCCGACTTATGCTGTTTAGCTCTTTTTGTAGATGTAAAAATGATATGCATATTTATGTGTAATCTCACTCCGATAAGGTATGCATATAAAATAATCATAATGTGATTGAAAAAAAGCAGACAATTGTATGCTCTTTTGATCTTTCTTTAAGATTTCAGTATAAGGTGGATTAGGATATGCCTTATAAAATGCATTAGTAAGTTTTAATATCTGATAGTCATTTTCCGGAAGATTCATTGAGTCGTTCTCCTTAGATATATAGAAATAAACGAGAGGCTTTTATACCTCTCGTTAAAGACTTCATCACTCGGTCAGTTTTTTTATTTTACCGTCCTGTCAGAACCGTCACAGGACTTCATCACTCGGTCAGTTTTTTTATTTTTACCGTCCTGTCAGAACCGTCACAGGACTCATCTTTGATGAAGAAGAACTTCTCTGTTCTTATTTTCATTATACCTTTTTAATCTTTTAAATTTCAATCTTTTTTTCACTATCATCTAAGTTGATAGGATATACTTTAATACTGATTTCCTTTATCCACAGCTTATCTTCTTTTCATTTTACCATTAAAAACATCACCAACCTAAGCCGTTGTAATAAAGTAGGTGCTTCATTTTCACTATTTTATCCATAATATAGCACAGCTTTTTAATTTCAATCAAACTTGTATGGCACTTGATATTATTTACTTAAAATTGTATAATTATACATTAATTGTTCGTCAATTTTTCTCTATATACATTTCTTTTATAGATATGCTATAATCTTGAACATTGTTTTTAAAAACAGGAGGTTGTATGAATATAAAAAGAAAATAAAATGGGTACTCATGCCTGTAAAAAAAGTTAATAATAAATATGTCCCTGCCTATGATAATATCTATGATGGTTCAGGCTCTCTATAATGTAGTGGACAGTATTTTTGTAGCTAAGCTTTCTGAAAATGCACTGACTGCTGTAACCCTCGCCTTTCCAATGCAGAACCTTATGATAGCACTTGCTGCCGGAACCGGTGTAGGCTTTAATGTTCTTCTTTCTCAGGGACTTGGTGAAAAACTATGATAAGTCAGATGCTGCTGCAAATAATGGTATCTTCCTTATATTAATCAACACCATTATCTTCATATTAATAGGTTTCTTTGTTGCAAAACCTTTTATCTATAGCCAGACAAGTGATGCAGCTATCCAGGCGGATGGGATAATTTATCTTCAGATAATTTGCTTTGTTTCTATCGGAGTATTTATCCAGGTTACTATGGAAAGACTCTTGCAGGCTACAGGCAGGACATTTCTCAGTATGATAACACAGCTTGCCGGTGCTGTCACAAACATTATACTTGATCCAATTATGATTTTTTTGGTCTCTTTGGCTTCCCTAAGATGGGAGTCGCAGGAGCAGCCCTTGCCACAGTAATTGGTCAGATTTTTTTGGAGCTTCTATGGGACTTTTTCCTGATCTTAAATATAATAAGGATATAAATATTTCCCTAAAGCACATATTACATCCAGGCTTTCACACAATTAAGCCTATTTACCTTATAGCCATACCAAGCATACTTATGATGTCTATAGGCTCCATCATGACTTACGCCATGAATATCATCCTGATTGCATTCTCTACTACTGCAACTGCTGTATTTGGTGTATACTTTAAGCTCCAGTCCTTCTTCTTTATGCCGGTGTTTGGTTTGAATAATGGTCTGATACCTGTGCTTTCCTTTAACTATGGGGCTAAAAATAAGAAGAGAATAGATGAAGCCCTTCGATTTGCACTTGGACTTGCCTTTTGTATAATGCTCCTTGGAACCATTACTTTTGAACTGATTCCCGGAACTCTCTTAGATATGTTCAATGCTTCATACGATATGAAAGCCATGGGAATAAAAGCACTCCGCACGATAGCAATCCACTTCCCCCTGGCAGCAGTAGGCATAGTGTTAAGTTCTATATTCCAGGCTTTTGGGCAGAGCATATATTCACTTATTATCTCCGTAATGAGACAGTTAGTAGTCCTCATTCCTGCTGCCTGGCTCTTAGGTCAGATTGGAATAGTGGATAATGTATGGTGGGCATTTTTGATTGCCGAAGTCATTTCACTTATGACCTCAATTTTCTTCTTTAAGAAAGTTTATAGGAAGATGATAGAACCTTTTGCAGAAAAATATTCGTGATAGGCTCATTTTCTCAAAAATGGCTACTAACAAATATTTTTTGTGTACGCAAAGATAATAAAACAATCCCCCAATCAGCATACTATAAAACTTATGCCGGTTGCGGGATTTCCTTTTATAATCTAGGCTTCAAGTTTTATATCAGCACTTTCAAGCCCTCTGTAAACTTCTTCTAAAAATCCTTTTTTATCAGTTATCTGCGGAAGATTCAGTTTCGCATTATAATCACTTGCATCACTTTTTCTAAGGAAACCTGTCTTTAAGTCCTCTTCCGAAAGCTTATAACAGGCTTTGTCATCAGCAAAATTCTCAGGTTTTGCAAGATATGAACCTGCTGTCACGTCCCAGTTACAGAAAGCTTTGATGCCAAATTTCTTTTCATTTCTCTCAAACCAATAGTTTGTCTTGTCAACTATATACTTCCCTGTACTATCACCCTCTTTAATAAGCCTTTCCCTAAATTCCTCTACTCTGACAATTACCTCCAGACAATTATTTCCTGTAGCAATACTTACAGGTACCCCTGACGTAAGAACCTTGTAAGAAGCCTTATAATCAACGGAGAAATTCAATTCATTGATTGTTAAATCATTCACAACCAGAGGTGATGTTATTCCGCCCATAAGTGTAACAGATTTTACCTTCCTAAAAGCAGCCCCATCCTTTACAAAGGCACCTGCCAGATTTGTAAGTGAGCCTGTTGCAAGTATATGTACATCCTCAACTGAGTTCAAGGTATCTATTATAAAATCAGTGGCTGCATTATCATAATCTTCGGGAGTAAGTCCACCCTTATATACTCTTATATCCGTCCTTCCAATTTCCTTAAGAAAGTTTATGGTATTCTCATACACTCTTTCAGTCTCATTGTTGCCAAAGCAATTTGTAATTCCCAAAACTTTTACATCCTTACAACCTAAAAGATATAAAAGAGTTAAACCGTCATCCACATCACAGCCTTCAATACCTATGGTATTATCACAGTCAAATATTATTTTTTTCATATCATCCCTCCAAAAGTATAAAATCACTATTTTTCTTACTTACAAGCCCTGCCTCATCACCGGGCTTAACATCCAACCTTATAAAATCTCCGTAAGGAAGCCTTGCTTTATACTCTTTATCTTCTGCTTCAAATATCAGTTCAGTAATTTCTCCTCTGAATGCGGTCTGCCTTAATTTCACCTTCATCCCCATTTTGCCTGATTTATCCACAGCCAGTTCGCTTGGACGAAGTAAAAGCTTGTACTCTCCATCTTTTTTATCTGTATTAAAATTAATTATATCAGAACTGAAAGTCGAGGCATCTACTCTCCCTTCAAACAGATTTACATCACCTAGCATAGCTGCAATCTTGCTGTTATCAGGAAAATTGTAAAGCTTTGCAGGTATGTCAAAAGCCAGTATTCTGCCTTCTTCCATAAGTGCAAGCCTGTCTGAAAGCTCCATAGCCTCTTCTTTATCATGGGTTATCATTACTGTTGTTATCCCGTTTTCCTTATGAAGCCTTCTTACAAGCTCGCCCATTTCCTTTCTTAAATCCTCATCAAGACTTGCAAACGGCTCATCTAAAAGTAAAAGCTTCGGCTCGGCTCCTAAAGCCCTTGCAAGTGCCACTCGCTGCATCTGTCCACCTGAAAGCCTGCTGACCCTCCTTTTCTCATAGCCTGATAATCTCACCTGTTCCAAGAGCTTCTTTACTTTTTCTTTAATCAACACCTTATCAAGTTTTTTTAGCTTCATCGCAAAGGCTATATTATCCTCTACATTCATATGGGGAAACAGTCTTAAGTCCTGAAACACTATCACAGTCTGACGTTTTTCAGGCGGAAGCTTAGCAACATTTTCATCAAAAATACTTATATCTCCACTATCTGTATCTAAAAGTCCGGCTATACTCTTAATGAGAGTAGTCTTACCACAACCGCTTTTACCAAGTACAGATACAAATTCTCCACTGTTTATACTAAGATTAACATCTTTAAGTATGTGATTTTTCCCATAACTTACATTCAAGCCATTTATTATTAAACTCATAATCCACCTACCTGTGATACTCTATTTCTGCATTTTTCAGGAAAAGCTTTGCAAGCTTGTCAAAACCTGCAAATATTACTATGGTAACAATCATAAATACCAGGCTGTATATACTCGCAAAATTTCTCTCTCCACCCTGAATATAAGGCACCATAATAACTGCGAATGTATTTACATTTCCCCCGCCTATTAAAAGAGTCAAAAAGTACTGGCTGAAAGAAATAAGATATGCCATGGTAAAGGCTGATAGTATAACCGGCACCAGATTTGGAAGGCTTACCTTGAAAAATGCCTTTACCGGTGAACAACCTAATACCCTCGCCTGTTCCTCAAGTTTTAATGAAAGTGCTTTTGTGCCCTCTTCTATCAGTCTGGTTGCATAAGGGGCAGAGTAAATTACATGACAGAGAATAACTCCCCAAATATTACCTGCAAGTCCTATCCTAAGAAGAGATACCTGTATTCCCATTGCAAACTGTTGTAGGCACAAGGAAGGGAAACATTACCAAAAAGCTTACCAAGCCTTCAAGCTTAAACTCATAAAAGCTTAAAGCTCTGGAAGTCATAATTCCGATAACAACAGAAATTCCTGCCACAGTTAAAGAAATCGCTATACTGAGAGCAAAGGTTTTCATCAACTCCGAATTCATCCTGATAAGGCTGTTTACTGCCCTTAATGAAAATGTCTGTGGAATAAGTGCAGGCCAGGTAAATCTTTCCGTAAATACCCACAAAAACAGTGTAAGCGTAGGAAGTATTATTATTAGTGAAAAAATTATCAATATTATCTTTCCAAAAACATTATTTCTTTTCATTAGCCGCTCCATATCTTTCACTGCTTTTTTTCATCAATCTGAAGTAAATGATGGCAGCAAAAACTGATATCATTGTAAGTATCCCATTGTAAGCCATAGCATAGGGACGAAGCCTTAAATCAGGCTTTTGAAATTCTATATAACTAAGTATCGGCAGAGCCTTTGGCAATGTCGCCCCTAAGATTTGCGGTAACTCATAGGCTCCGAGTGCATACACAAATATTATAAGAAACGCACTCAAAATATTGCCTATACATAGTGGCAGGCTAACCTTTAAAAATGCTGTAAGCCTGCTTGCTCCAAGATTAACTGCTGCCTCTCCGAGATTACTGCTTATTGCAGCCATAAGGGTTATTACAAAATAAATGACAAAGGGAATTTCTTTCCACATATAGGCAAGTATTACCCCCACCCCTCCCGCATCATTTATAAGGAGAGGAAAATCACTCTGATCTTTTATTATGTTAAAATGAAATAAAATTCTGGCTAAAAGTCCGTTTTGCGACATTACATTTACAATCATAAGAGCAACTATAGTATGCGGAACTATTATCGGGAGTTTCACTATAGCATTAATAATCCCGTTTCGCTTTAAATTTATAAGAACATAGCACATAAATATTCCTATAAGTATAGATAAAACGGCGGATACTCCGGCTATCTTAAAACTATACATGAATGCCTGTAAGCTTACCTCTCTTCCAAGTATTTCTTTGTAATAATCAAGTGTCGGTGTATATAAGTTAAAAATCGGAATTACCCCAAGGCTTGAGTAATTCCGATTACTATTCCGGTAATAAATACTGTTCCGAGTATAAGCTGAGGCACCAAAAGTAAATATGGTGTCAGTTTTTTCATTATTTTCCTACCACTTCTTCATTCCATATTTCTTCGATAATAGGAACAAGATCTGCAGGCATTTCAGGAAGTCTCTTTGAAAGCAGTTCATCCTGGCTGATTACACCCTTACCGATATCTACACTGTCAAAAGCCTTCTTCTGCTCATCATTAAGTTTGTCATACTGAACTACAGGAATTGTTCTAAGTGTCTTATACCTGTCAGCCTGAACTTCAGGATCCATCATTTCATTGATAGCTACCTGTGCTCCTGCACTGTTTGCTGAGTTAGCAGCTATGGCTATGTAGTTGGTATTTCCTATAGTTCCCTTATCAAACTGGAAGGTTCTGGTTGTATCTGTAAATGTGCCGTTTTCAATATTGGTAGCTACACCAAAGGCTGAATAGCTCATTCCCATTACAAGCTCACCGTCTGCAAACATCTTGGTAACTGCAGGGTTATCAGATGGGAAGGTCTTTCCCTCCTGCCATAAATATGGGTTAAGCTTTCTAAGATACTCTAAGGCCGGCTCAATAGCTGCCTTAACTGTTGCCTTATCTGCCTTCATATCTGCAAACTGCTCATAACCTACTATGTCATAAATTACATTTCTTACAAAAGCTGAAGCTGTAAAATCAGGAAGGGCTGCATAAGTAACTTTTCCCTTGTATTTTTTTGCAAATTCAAGAAGTTCATCTGTATTCTTAGGAGTTTCCTCTGTAACTTTGCTGTCATTAAAGAATACAAGCTGTGCCTTTCCATAAGGTGCCTCATAACCCTCAATAGGGAAGGCAAAATCATTGTAAGTCTCCTTATCATCTTTGTTAATATAAGCTTCAAAATTAGGAAGAGTTTCAGCAAATGGACCAAAAAGCATATTGTTTTCTTTGGTTGTCTTGAAATTTTCTCCGTTTATCCAAATCATATCAATATCGCCATCTTTTTTACCTGCCTGAAGCTCACCTGAAAGCTGGCTGAGTATCTTGTCGATATCCATAGGAACTCTCTTTAAGGTAATATCATACTTTTCTTTTAATCTCTTTGCGTAGTAATCATCAAGCCAGGCATTTAACTTGTCATCTCCGCCCCAGCCATAGAAGCTTACTTCTGTACCTTTTGCTGCCTCTACAAGCTTGTCAAAATCACTTCCTGCTGTCTGAGAAGCAGAAGCAACAGTATTTGATGCAGAGCTCTTTGTAGAAGCTACACTTGCAGTACTGCTCTTTGCAGAAGTGCTTGTCTTGCTTGATGCCGCATCATTCTTAGCTCCACAGGCTGTAAGCGAAGCAACCATTGCGAGCGATAAAATACCTGTTAATAATTTCTTTTTCATTTAATTCTCCTTCTTCTTTACATAGTATTCTTGTAGTTTAAGCCGCCATTATTGTACATAATTAATTCAAGCAAAAGTCAAATAGATAAAAATCAATAAGTAAAACAAATATAGACTTTTTGCTATTTATCATTTTCAAATATAGCTTCTACCTGTTTAAGAAACTCATCTGCTAAATATGCATCTAACTTTACCCTTGTACTTTCATTCATCAGGTCTTTATCTGCCTCTTTATACTGTACATAAGCCATAGCACACCAGCTTAAGCCCCTAAGACAGTTTATTTTAATATAAGCAAGACTGGTTTCCTTTATTCCCTTGGTATCAAAGTATTTGGAAGCCTTATTGATATACTTTTCAATAAAGCCTTCTATTTCATCCCTGGTTAATATAATGTCAGTTTTCCAGAAAGTGCTTGTCTGTGCCAGAAAGTGTCCGATGTCCTGCGCAGGAAAGCCAAGTACAGCCTTTTCCCAGTCTATAAGATAGTTCTTACCGGATTCATTTATCAGAAAATTAGTTGAATTAAGCTCTGTATTTATAAGACATTTATATAATCCATCAAAACTATCTTTCCGGTTCTCTGACATTTCATGCCCCTTATCAAGCAGTTTTCTTATTCTATTCGCTACCTCTTCATCGGCATAACTACTTTGTGTGTAGTGCTTAAACATTTCCTCACATTCATCAAGCACAAAGCTAAAACCTGCTCCTGCTTCTATAAGTCCGGTATCCTCAGGTAAAGCCTGTCTGTGTATGTCTACAAGTATATCAACTGCCTTGTCTAAGTCCTTTGTGTAATCAAGTGCCACACCCGGTAAATACTCCATTACAAGTATGCCTTTATCAAGGTATTTTTTACTTCCATCCACATAGTAAAGCTTTGGTGTTCTGCCAGAATTTTGAAGCAAGTGCAGGGTATTAGCCTCGTATTCAATCTGATTATCAAGATGCATCTGTGAGCCCTGATTTATCCTTAATACAAGCTTCTTGCCTGTAACAGGATGAATAAAGCTCAGGTTCACATTGTATTCTCCTGCTGCAAGCATCTCGTACTCTTCTTCTATATGTTCGGGAAGCCCAAGTCCTTCCCTGTATTCCCTGCTTTTTATAAGCGGTTCTATAAGTGTAGTATAATCCATCTTACCTCACATCCTTATACATAGCTGAAATCACTTCAATATCCACTCCCCTGCGGTACTTTGCCCTAAGTCGGTTCATCTTCCACATAAGTTTCAGCTTTCTTACAGGTCCTCCCTTAAATCTCCTTGCACTGGTATAGATTCTGTGCTTTGCCATACCAAGCTTTATACCTTTTTCTTTTAGTGTAAGAGAAAGCTGATAATCCTCCATTATAGGCAGGTCCGGGTACATTCCTATTTCCATAAATAAATCTTTTTCAATAATTATGCCCTGGTCACCGAACATTACCTTTCTGTCAAATACCCTGTGATTACTTATATATCTGCAAATAAACATAAGGGGAGAAAAGCTCTTAAAAGCTATTCCAAAACAACCCGCCCTGTACTTCTCCATTAAATCAAGGATTTCTTCCAGAGGGTTAGGGGGCAGTATGCTGTCACAGTGTAAGAAAAATAAAATATCCGCTTCCACACTTTCTGCTCCCAGATTCATCTGATTGTTCCTGCCTTTTTTTGAATGAAGCAGCCTATATTTAGAAGCATCAATAAGTTTTACTGTCTTATCTGTACTTCCTCCGTCTACAAAGACAATCTCACATCTTCCCCTGAGATTTTCAAGTTGCTTTTGGAGACTTACCACTATTTCCTCTTCATTATAGGCAGGAATAATTATCCCTATCTTTTTATTTTCTTTTAAAAATCTTGCAGTATGAGTTTTTCTGAAATTTTCATCAGTACACATTACTTCATAATAAGCTTTAATATCCTCTTTGGTATCTATATCTCTATGAACTCTACCTACTCCGAGGCTTAGTCCCAAGTCCTCTATTTTTGCCACGGTTTTTTCAAATACCGTGTTACCGCCGTATCCTTCTATATCAAAGATATCCTTATCAGCTTTTTTCATTCCTACCAGATAATAGCCTCCGTCTTCGGTTGGAAATAATACAATATCCTTATCAATAAGCAACTTAAAAGAGTCTTCTACATCAGTAGAAGATAGCTCAGGTATGTCTGTACCGCTAAGGCTTACCATTTCTGCTCCGTCTGATAAAACCTCAGAAATTGCATTATACATCTTATCTCCAAGGCTCTCACCGGTTTGCTTTCTGTATTCGGCTTTCTCTCCGAAAATATTTTTAAGTATGCTTAAGTCTCCTTTAGGGAGATAGTAAATATAGGTCTTTATCGAAGTATCCAGTTTCTTTATAGTTTCTGCTATATCGTAAAGCATGGCTGTATGAAGCCCCACGCACTGCTTTCCGGTATAATAAGGCAGGAGGCGGGTTTTAGTTTTATTTTCCACAGGTATTCTTGTAAATACAATAAAAGCCTTCATAAAATCTGCCTCCTTCCCATATAAATTTTCAGTATTAAATTCAAATTATTCACTCCATAGGTCATAGTTCTCTTATTTTAGATAGTGCAGCAGGATAAACAGCTTTAAGTCTGTGACTATGGGGGGGGATATTTCACAAGATATTTCACAAATAATCCGGTTAAATCATAGCTGCTGTATCTTCTTCATTAAGGCAAAAATCTTACTTAAATTTAGTCTTTGCCCTGTTTGTCCAGGAATGCTTGTAATCAGCTGTCTCTCCTGTTCCAAGTATATGAGGCAGAAAGTGATCCATACTGCATCCCCTACCGGAAAGAGTGCCTGCACAGGTACCGCAATAGCTGATAAGTCCTTCATGCCCCTGTTCCTTAAGTTTCTTAGGCATATCATCAGCCAGCTCTCTTTCTTTAACTATTGCACAGCCACCCATTCCACAGCACTGTATACCCTTTACAAAGTTCATTTCTTCACTTAAAAACGGTTTCAGGTATTCCATCCATTTTTTATTTTCTCTGTCGGGACAGGGCAGGAAAATATCTGAATTGACATTTATTTTATTTCCAAGTTCAAGTTCAGCAAGCTTTTCATAGATAACCGTAATCTTCACATTCAATCTGTCACCAAAGTGATAAAAACAGTTCGGACAAAGTAAGATTAGCTCCTCTATGCCATGCTTTGTACAATAATCATTTATTCTGTCAATTATCTTATTCTCTTCTTTTACCAGACCAAGCTCGGCTATAGGCTTGCCACAGCAGTCATATACTGTATCTATATCAGCCCTGTCCTTTAAGAGCTTGAGAGATAAGCCATAGTCTTGGGAAAGTATGAAGGAAAGTTACAGCCTGGAAAAAGTAAGCTTTTTGACCTACCATTTCTATAATTTCTAAATATATAATTCTTTTTCTCTAAAAGCAATGCCCCATAGCCCTTCTGCTTCAAGCCGTACTTTCCTTCATTAACCTCATCCGTCCTCATATCAAGGATAATCTGCCTTCCGTCTATATCCTTCGGACAGACTCTGGTACATTCACCACAGAGGAAACAGCTGTATTTCAGTTCTCTCAATCTGTCTACATCTCCAATGGTAATTCCGTATTTAGTTAAAAATGAACAGTGCTTCGTGCATAAATGGCAGTTTATACATTTACTTGCATCAGTATGCTTAATTTTACCCATCTTCTTTACCTTCCTTTCAACAAAGTTATTCTATATTTGTAGTATTAACTTCAGTTTCAGGCATTTCTTTATCCACTACAAACTTTCTAAACAGATAAGCCGTAAGAAAAACCACCACAGCGAGAACTATGGCTATACCTATATAAAGCACTCTGTTCTTACTATCCGCAAAACCTGCAGTTCCTACTGTATACATAGCAGTACCCGGAAGGATGAAAATAAAGGTAAATATCGAATATGTAGAAAGCTTAATATCGGTGATTCCATAGGCAAAGTTCTGGAGATTAAATGGAAATAAGGGTACAAGCCTTGTTATCATCAGCACGAAAACACCGTTCTTCTTCATATCATCAAACAGATATTTTTTAAGATACTTATTTTTCATAGCCATAGGTTTAATCTGGTCTCTGAGAAAGAATCTTCCTGCTATAAAAGCCACCATAGCACCTAGGCTTGCAGCTAAGGTACAAAGTATGGTTCCCCAAAATGCTCCGAATAAGATACCCGCAGCTATGGCAAAACTTACTCCCGGGAGGGCAAGGAGCACACTTCCTGCCACAGTAGCCACTACATAGATAATGGCTGCCAATAAGAAATTTTCCTCAACTACATTCTTTAATTCCATAAGTTTATCCATTTTAAGATAAGATGAAAGTCCCAGAAAATGGTTTGCAATCATAACAGCAATTATTATAAGAGCAAATATTATTATCTTTTTTGTAGATTTATTTAACTTCATTTTTTTCTCCTTAAATTGAGTACCAGGTTTATAATAATTAAAAATGCCTACTACGATATAAGCTATGCTGTTTAAGTAATAGTCCCTGGCTTTTTCTCTGTCAAAAGCAACTATATAAAATAATGAAAAATGCATTTATAACACAGGCTATATCAGCAGGAATTTTTACTTAGCAGACTTCCTCTTACATTCTTAAATGTAAGAATTATACAGGTTATAGTTATTACTGATATAATAATTATAAGTATAATAAACAATATTTTTCCCCTGCCAAAACCTCCGAGTCTGTCATCTATCTTACCGTTAAAATAGACCATGTACCTCGCCATGCCCATTTTGGCTTTTGTAAAATAGTGTACAACATATGTTCCTACCAATAATAAGGCTGTCATAAAGTATAACACTATTAAAATTATTTTTTTCATCTTAAAACCTTTCATCTTACAATAACAAAAACAGCATACTCGCACAAGAACATAGGCTTTGTTGTAAAAGCCTATGTTCCGTTTTATTAAATGTATTTATTTCTTGGCCTTATCTGTGCTGAGATCCTTAACCTTTACTTCTTTATAATCTGCGCTGCCGGGTGCTCCAAGCTGAACAGGATTCTCGCCGTCCTTCTGCCACTGGAACCAGCCGCCATCGTACACACTTACATTTTTAATACCGTTCTCATACTCAATAAGGAAAGGAATTGCTGCTCTCCAACCTGTACCGCAGTAGTAAGATATTTCATTCTCTGTTGAATCCCCTGACTCTTTGAGATATTCGTTAAGTTTATCAAGACCAACTACAGTACCGTCTGCATTATTATAAGAACCATCATCTGTGTCATGTCCCCAGATTGCCCCAAGAGGCTCGCCTGCTCTGTCAATATATCCATAACCCTGAAGTCTTGCCTTCAAATTCATCTCTTGAACGAATACTTACAAGCTTAAAGTTCTTATCATTTTTAAGCTTATCCTTAACCTGGTCAATACTTAAGATATATTCAGGATGTGCAGGAATTGTTACACCAAAATCTTTATCTGTAGCCTTAGGCTCATTTACTGTGGTTTCAAGCTCGTAGCCCGCATTCTTCCAGGCATCAATACCTCCACTTAGGTTCTTTACATTCTCAACACCTGCCCAAAGCAAGGTCATGGCAACCCTGTCATCAGCAGCAATTACAGGTGTATTACCATAGGTAATAACTGTTGTATCCTTTGTGATACCATATTTTTTCATAAGCTCTGTTATTTCCTCAGGTGTACGGATATTCCAGAATTCCTCAGACTCTATATAATCAGTATTCATATGAAATGCCCCCGGTATATGTCCCTCTGTATAAGCCTTGTCATCAGCTACTTCACCCCAGGCTGCTTCAAGGATAACAAAGTCCTTACTTTCTTCCTGTTTACCGTCAATTACTGACTTAACCCATTCAGGACTTACAAATACCTTCGTTTTCTCTACAGCTGTAACCTCTTCTGCCTGATTAGAAGCAGTACTTGTTTCGCTTGTCTGTGAACCTGTAACTATCTGACTTACCTTGCTTGTGGGTACCGATTCTGACTTAACTTCTGAAGACTTAGCAGAAGATGACTTCGTCATATTTTGTCCTGAACCGCCACAAGCTGTAAGCAAACCTGCAGCTACTACTAAACTTAACACTGATACTAGTGACTTTTTCATTTTTTTCTCCTCAATGATTCATTATTATTAACTATTATGCATTGCAAGTCTTTTATTCTAAAACCTGGTACTTGCAGCATATTTTCTAAGTTTACACTTACAAGTTTAAATATTCAAATAGATTTTATCTATATATTGTATTGTTTATACCAAATTACAATGAATAATATTATATTTTCTACTGGTATTTAAATTAAAATATGATATAATCCACTAATTGAACAGGCTTTAACAAATAAAGCTAAATATAAAAATGGAGGAAATCAGAATGAAAACAAAGAAAACTTTAGTAGCCGCACTACTTTGTGCAACTATGGTATTTACAGCAGGCTGTGGCGGACAGGCTTCTACTACAAAGAGTACCGGTAGTACTGCTAATTCAAGCAAGGCAACAAGCATGGCAAGTACTACAACAAGCACAGCTTCTAACGCTGCTGCTGACGAGGTTGACGGAGTATCTCTTGCTAACCCTATCAAGGTTGATAAGGAAGCTAAGACCATTACCGTTTTATGCAGCATAAACGGTCAGTACTTCACTCAGCCAACCAGACATGCTTCAATATTTAAGGATGGAGGATTCGGTACAAAATCTATCTTCACCTCTTACGGTAAGCCACTTGATTTCTATGACGCACTTATTGAAATCGGCGCTAAAGAAGGTGGAAACATGACAGCCGATAACAAAGAAACTACACATGTTGAAGGTGATCCTATAAAGTGTGAAGTTACCTGGAACGGTGCCGGAAAGTATTATGACTTCAACGAAGTAATCATCGACAGCAACAAGAAGCCTATTGAAATGAGATTCGGTGGAAACCGCAAGGCTTCAGAAGCTAAGAACACAGGTTGTTTATCCTGTCTTGATTCCTGCCCTGTTGGTATTATTTCCAATACAACCTATACATACGGTGCTGTAGAAACCAGAGGAGAAGTTGGATTTACAGGAAATGCTGAAATTCTTCCTGATGATGGAACTTATGTAGCTGTTAGATATACACTTATGAAATAATCATATAATGATATAAATGTCAAAAGTATAAAATTAGATACAAGCTTGCTTGCAAGAGAATTTATGATCTTTTTGATACCACATTATATAATATATAGTCACAGACAAATAATAGTTATTTATTTTGCTTTATCTGTTCTGTGACTAATCTATGTCAAAGGAGGACATCTTGAAAAAGTTAAGAGCCATATTCTACAACGCGACCATGTGTTTACCTATAGGATATATAATCGGTATTTTATTTTCATTAAGCAATAAATACCAGATGATGATTAACCTTGCCCTTGTTATGTATATCCCTGTAGCTTTCGGTATTATGCTTGGTATCGCCTTTAACAAAATAACAACAAAATATCTGTTCTTTGTATATGAAGGTATTTTGCTTGTCATGGCACTTGTTTTTGGCAAACTTCCAAATATACTTTATTTGACCAAGGAAGCTCTGAGTTTACCTGCCAATGTATCTGTTAATTCTATGAAACTTCCATTTATAATCTTTGTGGTTGTTGTAAATATTATTAACATTTATATAACTCTCACTCTTGGTAAATACCAGAAAGTATATACTAAAGAAGAGCTTAAGGAAATCAAAGAAAAAGAAGCTAAACTCAGTGACCTCAGAGAAGAAAAAAGTGAAGAAGAAATTCGGGAAATCAAGAATAAGAGAAAGAAGCTCAGATATATTGCCATTGCAGGCATTGTAGTCTTCTTCATTGTTTACTTTGCTTTTGCTGATTTCAGAAATAATCTTAACAAAGCTTTTGCTACTATATCTAAGCTTGATACCAACGTAGTAATAGAATATCTTAAGTCATTTGGACCTCTTACTGCTGTTGTTTCTTTCATACTTATGATACTTCAGTCAGTAGCGGCACCTATTCCTGCCTTCCTTATTACTCTTTCAAATGCAGCTATTTTTGGCTGGGTCTGGGGCGCAGTTCTCTCCTGGTCTTCAGCAATGGTGGGTGCAGCCCTCTGCTTCTTCCTTGCAAGAGCACTCGGCAGAGATGTGGTAGAGAAGCTTACAAGCAAAGGCGCGATGGAAAGTGTTGACGTATTCTTCGAAAGGTATGGAAAGTACGCAATCTTAATCTGCCGTCTTCTTCCTTTTGTTTCCTTCGACTTCGTAAGCTATGGTGCAGGTCTTACAAATATGGGCTTCTGGTCATTTTGGATTGCAACAGGTATTGGCCAGCTTCCTGCTACCATTGTTTACTCCTATGTAGGTGGTACACTTTCAGGTGGTGCACAGAAGCTTTTCGTTGGTCTGCTCTCGCTTTTTGCCCTCTCAATTGTAATCGGAATAATAAAGAAGATTTATAATGACAAGCACAAGGTTGAGAAAGAAAAAGGGGTTGAGCTTCCTCCTAAAGAATAATTCAGCCCAGATTATTCACGAAACATCTTGTGAAAAATTTAGAGCTGTTTGCAATACGCAGACAGCTCTTTTTGTATATTACATTTAATTAATTTATACTACATATATATCGTGAAGCTTACTGCACATAATGCAGAATAAGCTCAACTGTAGCCATAAGTCCCTGAATATGCGTTCTCTCCATTCCATGTGAAGCCGCAACACCCGGTCCTATAAGAGCACAACGTGTGTCATAGCCTGCTCTCCATACTGCAAGGGCATCTGAGAAGTACATAGGGTAAATATCAGTTACATAAGGAAGATTGTGCTTTTTACCAAGTTCAACCAGCCTGCTTGTCATAGCATAGTCATAAGGACCTGAACTATCCTTTACGCAGATAGACACATTGGTCTCTTTGCAGGAAAGGTCATCTCCTATACATCCCATATCCACTACAAGCAGCTCCTTCATATCACGTGGAAGAGTCGCACCACCATAGCCTATTTCCTCATGTACTGAGAAACAGATATAGGTCTTGTGTTTAGGCTTAATATTAAGCTCCTTGAAAATGGTAAGCAGTGTGAGGAAGATACCCGCACAAGCCTTATCATCTATAAAACGTGATTTAAGGAAGCCTGAAGAAGTAAAGACAGTCTTGGTATCGTAGCAGATAAAGTCTCCGGCAGCTATACCAAGCTTTTCCACATCCTCTTTAGTACGGACCACCTCATCAAGGCGGATGACCATATCTCTTTCTTCTCTTGGATGGGTATTAGCATCCTTAAATACGTGTTTTGCAGGAGTTTCGGATATTACGGTTCCTTCGTATACCTTTCCTTCTCTTGTGTATATACGGCAGTATTCTCCGTCAAGACTAGGTGTAACAGGAGAACCTATTACTGTAAAAGCAAGGTCTCCGTTGTCTTTTATAGAACGAACCATAAGCCCAAGAGTATCAAGGTGTGCTGACATTCCAAGTGGCGCAGTATCATCTTCTCCTTCAATTTCTACCACTACATTACCTGAGTTGTTCTGAGTATACTTATATCCCAGATCAGTTATCATCTTCTTAACAAGCTCTGTAGCATTGTGGGTAAATCCTGAAGGACTGTCAACTCCCATAAGAGTTTTGATGTTCTTAATAAGGAGTTCTTCATATTTTTTTAGTTCCATAGCGTAAACCTCCATAAGTGTAAAATTATGTGAAATATGTATAATATCCCAACAAGTAATTTATCACATTTTAGAGAAAATGACAAGCAATATAGACCTTTTACTATAAATAATAATTATCAATCTCCCTCAATAGCCGCCAGTGTAAGTATTCCAAGTATAACTAATATAAGGAAGAAATACTGTAACTTCGTAAGTCTTTCTTTCAAAAATATTCTTGAAAGTAAGAGTGATACCACACAAACTGCTGAAATGATAGGAGCCGCTATTGCTCCGTTGCCACTCATTGCATATACATAAGTAAACTGTCCTGATGTCTCAAATACTGCCGCAAGAACTTTATCACGCTGCCCTCTGATGCCAAATTTGACCTTTTTACTCCACATAAAGACAAGCAAAATCACAGCACAGATTGCAAATGTAAATTCATAAGAGGTATTTGCTACTGCTTCAATTGTATCCTCAGTTACATTTACAAGAGGTGAAAGTTCTATGTCTAAGTAATAGATATCTAAAAATGAACCAAGTGCGTCTATAAATGCATAACAAAACGGCATGGCAAAGGCTATTATTGCCTTCTTCTTTCCTAGCTTCTTCTTTCTGTCAGTATCTCCATGTCCTTCAAGGAAGCCTATTCCCAGAATACCTATTACAATAACTATGATGGCAACTACTGAAGTTCCTGAAATCACCTTGCCGAGAATAGCTACCGATAAGATTGAAGTTATTGCACCCGAGGTATTCTCAATCGGATCGGAAATTGACTCTTCAATAAAACGCATACCAAAAAACGACAACGCCATGGACACTATGTAGCAAAGTGATACAGGCAGGTAGCGTATCATATTTACAGGATCATAATTTATATCCTGAGTTGCAAGTATGAAGGTGGCATGAAGCCCCATCACTATACCCACACATACGACAATCTTAAGGTGTGAAAACTTTTCCTCCGGACGTGCCCCTTTCTTATAAAAGAGCTCGGCTAAGCCCCAAAGGAAGGTAGTTGCAAGCGTAAAAAAATAACCACATAAAATTAATCTCTTTTCTATTTTTATTTTTAGCCCAAATGATTTAAGCTAAAAATATCTTATCATAAGTTATCATTTACAGCAACTTAAACTAACGAAAATTTTTTTCTCATAAATTTCTCCCAATTATTGGGATTACATATATCAAATTAGAATTTAATTTCTCTTATTTTCAAAAAAATTCGATAAGTTTTTCCATCCATAATTTCTAAATAACCTTTTTTTACCCTTAAGTGTGATTTCAGCATATCCATCCTTTATAACAGTTGCAGTATCATACTTAAATTTTTGTCATAGCTTTACCGTCTTTATCAATATATCCCCATTTTCCACTTTTTCATCACATTTACATACTTATCCGAGAAGAATCCTATTTTATCATATATTGCAGGAATACATAATGTGCCTTCCCTGTTTATAAACCCATATTTCCCTTTAATTTTTACTGCCGCACGGTCATTCATAAAATCCTCTAAATAACCATACTTAAGAGGTATAACTTCTTCACCTGAAGTATTTATAAAACCCCACTTCTTACCTTTTCTTACCTTAGCCAGCCCAAGAATAAAGCTTTCTGTTTCATCATACTTAAGTTCAGTTATAAATTCTCCTTTTTTATTTATAAATCCAAACTTTCCTTTAGTTTTTACACTCGTAAATCCTTCACTGTAAAAAAGAACTGCATCATATTTTACCGGTACAACTACTTTTCCTGTTTTATCCGCAAATCCCCATTTATTATCCTTCTTTAACCTTGCCATTCCATCAACAAAATTGTCGATAGCATCATATTTTATTGGTATTATAACTTCGTTCTTTTTATTTATCAGCCCCCACTTACCACCGTTTTTTTGAACTTCTGTAAAGCCATTATTAAATGGAAAGAGAAATTCATATTCAGCAGGTATGAAAAGTTTTCCTTTTTTATTTATAATTCCATATTTCCCATTAAGTACAACCACAGCAGTACCTTCATAATAATCTTCAATTTTATCATACTTGATAGGAACTACAACCTTTCCCTTTTTATTTATTACTCCAACCTTCCCGTTTAATTGTACCTGCGCTGTTTTTCCATTATAAAAACTCTCCGCATTATGATACTTAAGAGGAATTACCAGCTTTCCTTTTTTTATTTATATAGCCCCAGTAATTTTTCCACCTTACTGCCGCCAGTCCTCCATAAAAGTCTTTCTGTTCATCATATTTCTTTTTAGTTGCAGCCTGTACACTTATCTTAAATGCATCCATACTGCCCATTCCCTCTATCATTCCTGTTACAAGCCCTAAACTTAGTACAATAGCAATCGCTTTTTTTCTTTAATTGTTTTTTTCATATTCTTCGCCTCCTAATTAATATTCTAAAAATTTATTGATACTTTAGATATTTTTATTTTTAGCATATTACAGAATTTTTTTGTAAAAGAGTTTTGCACCCATCTTACTATTCATTTTTCGTGCAAAATATTGATTTATTCGTGCAAATAGCGTATAATTTATTAAATAGAGTATAGAGAGGAGATGATTATATGGCTGCCAATACAACAAATATCAGCATCCGTATGGATTCTGCTTTAAAAACACAGGCTGATAAATTATTTGGAGAACTGGGCATGAATTTGTCAACCGCATTCAATATTTTTGTGAGACAATCACTTCGTGAAGGAAGAATTCCATTTGATATTTCATTAAATCAGCCCAATCAGGATACGGTAGAAGCTATGTTTGAGGCAGAAAGGATTGCAAAGGATTCTTCGATAAAAGGATATACTGATTTGAATGAACTATTTGAGGATCTAAAATCATGAAAAAAACAAAATATATTGTTAAGTACACAAATAAATTCAAAAAAGACTTTAAACTAGCTATTAAACGCGGCCTTGATATTAGTTTGTTGGAAGATATCATCACAAAACTTTCAATGGGTGAAACACTACCTGAGAAAAATTCAGACCATAATTTAGCCGGAAATTGGGTGGGACATCGCGAATGTCATATTTTACCTAACTGGCTACTTATCTACAGAATTGAAGATAATGTACTGGTACTAACTTTATCAAGAACCGGAACTCATAGTGATTTATTTGGAAAATAATTTTTAACTCAAAAAGCAGTCCCCAGAGAAACTGAACTTCTCTGAAGACTGCTTTTCTCACTTATAATTTAAGTATGATACTTATTTAGTCTCTTTTTGAAATCTTCTATCATGGTGTCAAATACACCAATCTGGTGTGAAAGTTCTGTAATCTGTTCTATATAAGAACCAACACTTACATTTACCTCACTTATTGCCTCAGAATTTTCATCAGCTATTGCTGTAAGCGTCTGAATATTCTCAAAAAGTTCGGAGATAGACTCTGCCTCGCTTTTAAGTTTCTGTGAATTGTCAATCATAAGCACAGACACAGCCTGTAAATTATCGTTTGATACCTGCGAAGTATCCACAGCCTTATCAAGCGATTCATTTTCAGTAGCAAGTACCTGATACTGATTATCTATTCCGGATACCACTTCCTTCATATTAGACACAAAACCTGTAAGATTCTGATTTATCTCTTCAACTGCCTTATCTGTTTCTACTGATAGCTTTCTGACCTCTTCTGCTACTACTGCAAAACCTTTACCTGCTTCTCCGGCTCTTGCCGCTTCTATAGAGGCATTAAGCGCCAGAAGATTAATCTGGTTTGCTATGCCTGAAACTATAGACACAATCTGAACCATCTTATCAGCATCATCCTGAAGTGCAGCACCACTTTCCCTGATTGCACCAAGTCCGTCAAGCACACCATTTATCTCTGAAGCAGTATTCTTAACTCCGGCAAAGCTTTCCTTAATACCATTCATAGCAGCTTCTATCTTTGCTTTATTGTTCTGGCTTTCCTCTGAAATTTCAGTAATGTTATGTACACTTCCATTCAGCACATTTACAAGACGTTCAGTTTCACTAGCCTGTCTGCTTGTATCATCTGTAACCTTACCCATAACATTCTTAATATTGTCAGACGTATTTCTCATGTTTCCTGAAATTGTTCCAAGCGAAGTATTAAAGCCATGCATTTCGTCTACAACTGCATTAAAGTCTATAAAATCCTTCTGGACTACCTCTTTTACCTTTGAAATATCCTCTGCCAGTGACTGATACTCATCGCCGCTTTCAAGTATCATATGACTGATAAATTTTCTCTGTTTTAAATCATTAAGCTCTTCCTGTACGTCCCTTATTGGCCTTGCAAACAGAGAGCCTAAGGCAGCAGGTATGATTCCTGAAACCAGAGTTACAACAGCCGGTTCCCAACCTAAACCAAATGTAGCAAAGCTTGCTATTCCAACTCCTGCCATAGTAAAAAGAGAAGTTTTACAGGTTGAATTTAATAAAACCTAATGAAAAAAGCCTGTTTAGCTTATATTTCTTTGTATAGGAAATAGGATTTGCAAAAGTCAGCTCTATCTTTATCTCCGCTCCATTTTTACTTACAAGCTTAACATCAACATTTTCCTTAAAATGTTCAAATACACCTTTTAAAAGCCCTTTTAGATATTCACCCATCTGCCTTTTTGACCGATATACAAGAAGTGCCGTATTAGCATCTACCGGTGTCATATCAAGTACCGGCGGTGTTGCACCCTTAACTCTCTTCATAACTATTTTGTGCACATCATTCATAGACTTGAGGAAGTGATAAGCATTTTCATGTCTGAAAAATCCCGGATAAAATTCAGCAAATGTTCTGATATTTTCCTGCCCCATTATTTCCCAGATCTGTTCGCTGTTTTTACCGACTTTCTGACCTATAAACTCAACCATTCCTACTGCCATTTTATCATCTACATCTTCAAGTGGTGAAAAAATATGGTCAGGCTTTAAGTTATATTTTTCAAGTGCCTTATTTACTATATCATCTCCAAAAAGCCGTCTTCCCGAAGTCAGCCACGAAGCTACAACAGTACCTTTCATCCGCAATTTCTCCTTAATATCTGTCCTTAATGAACAACCTGTTTATTAATATAGCTAATATTATTTTTTTAATATCAAGTTGAATTATAGCATTAAATAAAAATTTTTTTCAAATTGAAAAATTTTTTTCTCAGTTTTTTTCAATTACTACTACACTGTCAAGTCTAAGCTCTACCATTATTTTTTCACTGTACTCTTTTCCTTCGTAAAGCCACTTTCCTTTTGGCAGCCTGACAAGTTTGTTTACCTCATCTTTTTTTGTTATAGGTACAACAAGATATTTATCACCCAGCATAAACATATCAGTAATATTTTTCAAACCCTTCATCCGGGAACACATATTCAAGCAATCTTACAACAGGCTCTTTAGACTTTGCACATTCCTTGAACAGCCGGGTCATGTAAACAAGATATTTTTCTCTTACCTTCATTATTGATAATAATTTGTCAGTTTCATCACCTAATACCAGTTTAGGAAACACAGAAAACTGCATACTTGGAAGCAAAGCAGCTATACCTGCGTGAGCAAGGAAAATATCCTTCTTTAACTCACAACCCTCCCTTATGTCACTTACTTCACCACCACCTATCATGTCAGGCGAGGTAAAAGGATGTCCTGCCAGTCCTAAAGCCAATGTATCCGGCACAAGAGCTGCTATTCCTCTCTCTCCCCATTCATGCCTTTTATCACAAAGGCGCTCGAATATACTCATTCCTGCCGTATTGAAATCAGCTCTTATTTCATTAAAAGGATATTCTGCTGCTAACTTTGCCCACAAATAGCTCTGTTTGTCAGGCTCATGCTCCGGCTTGTAGAAAGTGCTGTCACCTCCATCCATCTTAAACCCATCAACTCCAATGTCTGTCAGCCTCTTAAAAATCCCTCTCATGTAATCTAAAGCTTCCTCTTTCCTTAAATCGAGGCAGGCAGAAGTCTCATTCCACCATACTAACTTAAAGGCTTCTTCTCCATCCATTAACAGAAGATTATTCTCCAGACAGTACTCATATGCCTTAGTCCCAAAGCTTATATAAGGGCATACCCATACCATCAGCGAAAATCCCATTTCCTTAAGTGCAGCTGCCATTTTATCAGGTGACGGAAATTTCTTCTCATCAAACTCCCACTCACCATATTCTTTGTTCCACTTATCATCTATCATTATAGTGCCGGCAGGAAGTCCAAGTTCCAATATATCTTCAGCATATGAGATTGTCTGTTCCTGCGTTACATCAAAAGGTGCATACATCCACGTATTGTAAACAGGTCTTTCTGTAAATTTTATGGGAATATTTATCTCTTCTTTGTCAAAATAATGCTTTACTGCATATTTATAAGCCTCTCTCAAAGTCACTAGACCTTCTACAAACGTAGTCTCTACATCTGTCTCAAGACTTCCTTTACTAAAATTCGCATTAAATCCGTCTTCTTTATAAACCAGCCTTCCTTTATTACTTAAAAGTAGAGGCGTCATCTGGTTTGGAGTGGGATTATCCCTAAACTTTACTTCTCCTGTAAATTCCTTCGTATAGGGCATAGCTGTTCCATAAGAACTTACTGCCGGATACCATACTTCCCCTTCTAAAAAACTAATCTTCATAACTTTCTCCTGACTTTTTATTTATTTTTATTATAAAAATACATCCAAATTCCCATTGCAAATATTATCATATACCCCAAAAAGCTATAAAAGTCAGGCAACTGATTTAAAAATACAAAGCCCAACACCGCCGATACAATTATCTGATTATAGTCATAAATTGATATTTCTTTTGCCGGTGCATAAAAATATGCCCTTGTAATCGCAAGCTGACCTATGGCAGCAGATATTCCTCCAAAAAGCAGCATACAGGTCTTGTATATTGTCATTGGTGTATACTGAAAAATCAAAAATGGCAGACAGACAGCACAGGAAAATGCCGAGAAAAAGAGTACAACCAGATTGCCATTCACTCTTCTTTTTCCAAGTATACGCACCATAGTATAAGCTGCTCCTGCACCCAGTCCCCCTAAGGCTCCAATAAGTGCCGGAAACATAGATACATTCCCACTTGGCTTTATAATAAATAATGCTCCCACAAACGCTCCAAGCACTGCCAGTCCCTGAAACACACTAATCTTTTCTTTTAATATAATAAACGAAAAAATTATCACAAAAAACGGAGATAGTTTATTTAGCATATTTGCATCTGAAAGTTTCAGATAATCCAATGCATAAAAGTTGCATATCAGCCCTGCTGTTCCAAAACCTGCCCTTAAGATAAGGAACTTAAGATCTCCCTTTTTAAGTTTCATCCCTTCTCCTGCTTTTTTAAGACCGGCTCCTGCTATAAATACAGGCACAATATTCCTGAAAAATGCCTTCTGCATAGTCGGAATATCTCCCGAAAGGTTAACAAACAGTCCCATCAGGGCAAATCCCAGTCCTGCAAGCAATATAAATAAAAATTCCTTTCTGTTTATCAGAAATTTTTCATTAAATTCACTCCTAACTTTCCTGAACTCACATATGATTTATTTTCTCATTTTATAATACTCTTAATTCCTAAAGCTGTCAAAAATACAGATTAGCAGCTTTGTGTAAGAACCAGAATTTTTTCCGGCCATATCACTACAAAAAACAAGCTGGTATCAAAATCATACCAGCTAATATCCTGCTTATTTAATAAATAATCAATATAAATCTAAAATTCCATTTCATAATGTAGGTGCAAAAGTATCTGACACCCATTGATGCATCAGTCCATGCTGTTTATAAACTGCTTTATAACTTCAACTGTCTTATCCACACCTCTGAAGTCATTCTGCAGGGCAAGGTGATAGTTGGTAACCGTTCCCCATTTTTCTACTGCATGGTAATTATAATAATTAGCCCTGCGCTTATCCATTCTGATAATCGTCTCTTCTGCCTTATCTTCTTCCACTCCGTCTCTTTCAACAGCCCTTTTTATTCTAAATGGCATAGATGACCAGATAAAAATATTGATAACATCCTTTCTTTCTCTGAGCACATAATCTGCACAACGACCAACTATGATACAAGGTCCTTCATCTGCTACCTTTCTTATAATATCCGACTGTGCTATGTATATTCTGTCATCGAGGGATAAATGTGTATAGCCAATATCAGGACTTCCATAAGCATTCATTCCCATTGCTATAGAGTAGAGCAGGCTGTTGGTAGCCTTCATTTCTACATTATCAAAAGCCGCCTCTGCAAACCCGCTTTCTTTGGCAGCTCTTGCTATAAGCGCCCTGTCATAAAACGGAATACCATATTCCATAGCCAGTTTTTCTGCAACCTCACGTCCCCCGCTGGCGTACTGCCTGCTTATTGTAACTATTTTATTCATAACTATCCTCCTCATATTACAATAATAAACTACACTTTGTCTTACTTATAATTATACTTCTCATTACAATTTTTTACAACAACTAACACCTGAACTTTTCCCTCAGCTTATCCTCTACTGCCTTCGGTACCCAGTTTGATACATCTTTCCCAAAGGAAGCTATTTCCTTTACAATAGTTGAGCTTAAAAAAGCATACTCTAATGATGTTATCAGAAATAAGGTTTCAATATCCTCACAAATCTGTCTGTTCGTCTGGGCTATCTGCATTTCGTTTCATAGTCAGTAACTGCCCTTAGTCCCCTGACTATAATCCTTGCATCATTTTCTTTGGCAAAGTCCACAGTTGTACCTTCAAAGGTTTTTACTGTTACATTCGGAATATCTGCCACCGCCCTTTTAAGCATTTCAAATCTTTCTTCCATTGTAAAAAATGGTGATTTTTTCTTATTTACCAGAACTCCTATTATAACCTCATCAACTATAGCTGCCGCCCTGGTTATTACATCTATATGTCCATTTGTTACCGGATCAAAACTTCCCGGATATACTGCTTTTACCATAACTACCTCCCAAAGCAAAAATCATTAATCCTATTATACAACAAAAGACCGCCGTCATAAAGATAAAATAATTTACACTTTATGACAACAGTCTTTTTATTTACTGCGGATGATGAGATTTGAACTCACACAAGATTGCTCTCACTAGAACCTGAATCTAGCGCGTCTACCGTTCCGCCACATCCGCTTAAAGCCCACAATAATATATGGGCAAAAAAATAGTGCGGAAGATGGGACTTGAACCCACACGACTGCAATAGCCACAAGATCCTTAGTCTTGCTTGTCTACCAATTTCAACACTTCCGCATTTCATTTTTCAATTTTCTCAATCGAACGAATGAAAGTATAACATGCTTTTAATAAAAATGCAAGGGGTAAATTAAAATTTTTGAATTTTCGCAATTTTCTGAATTTTCAAATATCTCCCTCTGTAGCCGGTTACTAAACCAGACTAAAAATATTGTAGATATTTATACCTATCATAACTGCCATAAGTCCTATAAACAGCTTATCCACCGTTTTATCTGCTATCTTCTTATTGACTATTCTTCCTACAACTCCACCGAGTATACCGCCTGTCACCATAACTATAAGTACCTTAACAGGAAAATCAGGTATAGTATGAGTAATTATTGAGGTTCCCAGACTTGCAATCTGTGAAATAAAAATTATATAAAGTGAGGTTATTACAGCCTCCTTTGTACTCATTGAAAACAGATAAAATAAGACCACGAGATTGACAGGGCCGCCACCGATACCTAAAAATGATGACATTATACCTAAAAATAAACCTACGGCAACAAGTATAGGTAAACCCTTAAGTTTCTTTGTAGCTATTTTATCCTTAAATATTGTATAGACTAAGGTAAAGATAGTTACTATAAGCAGGCAGACAGCCTGAACTACACCCACCTTATTTGGATTGTCACTCAGGCTCTTTACAAAAGAAAACAGCCATTTCCCTGCTATTCCCCCTATTGCTCCCCCTATTGCAACAGGAAGGACTGTGGCTGTATCAATTTCATTTTTGCCACTGAGCTTTGACTTGATTACAGAATAAGCTGACATAGACAATACAGTACAGCCTGACAAAAAACTGATCTGGCTCACATCCAAAATTTTAAGTGCATCCAAAAGGGGCTTAATTATAACTCCCCCACCAATTCCACAGATAGCTCCCACTATAGACGCTAAAAAACATACAACAAAAAACAATATTTCCATCATGACTCCGTTTCAATCTATTTTTTACATTTGCAGCTAAAACAAATGTCCTATCTTCAGCTCTTCAATAAGACTTACCACTTCCTTGCTCCTACTGCAGCCAAACTTTCTTAAAAGGCTTTTAATCTGGGTTTTAACCGTACTGTTTTCAACCCTTCTTATGTCTGCAATTTCAGAAACCTTACTTCCCTGTAGCAGAAGCTTAACAAGCTCACGTTCTGCTCCCGTAAGATTGGATATACAATTTATAAAAATAACAGGCTTCTCTCACTTCTCTGCAGCCTTGCATATTCCTGCATAACTGTATCTCTAACCCTGCTTTGCATAACAGGATTGCCCTCATAAGCATTTCGGATGTGCATAAGGAGTACCTCGTCCCCAACTCCCTTTACCACATAATCCACAGCACCTGCTCCCATAGCAGTCACTATCATCTCCTTAGTCTCATGTGCTGTAAGAAAAATTATACCTGCATCCGGATTCTCATCCCTTATCTTTTCAGCAGCCAGTATTCCTGCATTTGTCTGCTCCATTTCAATATCCATAAGTATAATATCATAATCTGATTTTTCTGCAAGTTCAATGATTTCACTGCCACTTTCAGCCTCACCTACTACTTCCATATCATCCTGGCTATTTATTAACTCAGTCAGATCTTCTCTTAAATATACAAAATCGTCTGCAATTAAAATTCTAATTTTACCCAATTTCCCTCCAATACACTATCCCACATTACTTATATTTGGGGAGCATAACAAAAAAGCTGCTTCCCTCTCCTTCTACGCTTTCAATATTGATTATTCCAAGGTGGCTTTTAACAATTTCCCTCACATAATAAAGCCCCATTCCCCAGTTGTAGTTTGAATTTTTACTTGAGAAAAATGGATCAAAGACCTTTTTTCTAAGCTTTTTGTTCATTCCCATGCCGAAATCTTTAATTTCAATCACACTATACAGTCTTTCATTATACCCCCTGATTATAATGTGATTTTTATTAGCAGTACCCGCCTCCAGCATAGACTCATATCCATTGGTAAGAATATTACAAACAGCCTCCGATAAATGTGACTTATCTGCCAAAATCTGAATATTATGGTTTAACTCTGTTTCCACCTTGATATCCGTATATTTTTTTCGTTAAACTTTTTTATAGAAAGTTCAATTATATCCTTCAGATAAACCGGAACCATATATATCTCATTTGCTTTGACATGGCGGTAAAGCTCCTCAACCCTGTTTAGCATATTAGTGTTGGAAGCCTCAAGAGCATTTACATATTCTTTTAATTTTACCATATCCGGTACTTCTTTTTCAAATAAAACCGATATTCTTTTATATATTACCTTATTTGAAAGTATCTGGTTCTTCATGCTATGGACAAACATAGAAGCACCTATCTTTGCCGTATCAAATTTTCTGCGTATTATAGCCTCATCCTTGCTCTCGGTGTAATTATCATTAGTGAAGCTAAACAGACTGAAAAATCCCATTACACAGCATATTACACTTGCCGTTATCAGTGTAATATAGCTTAGTATGGTAGGATTGCCTTGCAAATAGCCTATTCCCTTATTCCAGGCAAAGGGTGAGCTGTAAAACCTGTATACCTGCCCCGGATCCTGCCTGCAATATAATAAGTATATTCCCATAAGTGCAAAGAGGCAGATTATTATTTTTCTAAACTGTGTCTTACAGAATTTCATAGTTATTGAAAAATACTCAATTAAAAGAAGTGCCGCTGCTATCAGCAAATATATGACAATCCATACCATACTGCTTTCAGCAAGATATATCTGCCATCTTCCACTTATATTAACCAGCTTCCTATATATACCCGGATAATAAGTAATCAGCGTTATAAACGGTAGAATTGCTACAATTTTCTTAGCCAGTTATTTCTCCTTACAGCCCCTATCATTGAATAATTCAGGGCTAAGTCAATCAAAAAATAAGGAAACAGAACACGTCCTATGTTAATTAAAAAACCCAGTTGTCCAAGACTGATATACAAATACCTTATCCAATCCCTGATACCGTCAGTAAAGTAAAAAAACTGCATTACACTTTCAGATATACCGCCTTTTTTGGCTATATATATCATAACTCCAACTATTTCCATCATAAGGCAGATGCAGCTTCCCAAAAGAAGAAACATTTCCCTGTTCTTCTTAAGAAATACCATTATTATGGTTGATATAACCAAAAATAAGGTCAGTATAATAAGCATTCCTATCTCCTAATCCAAAGATGTTCTACAGCCACTACATCATTCCTGTCTTTGTCCCCTTACAAAAACCTCTGAAATTTTATTTTCTTCATCAAGCAGTACCATATCTGCATCCTTGCCATCCTCTATCGAGCCTTTTCTATCATATATTCCTATTAATTTAGCAGGGTTTTCAGATAATATAGGTAAAACTTCTGCAAGAGGCCTACCTGTAAATTTCAATAAATTTAACAATGCAACATTCTGAGTAAGGGTACTTCCGGCTCTTACTCCTGTATCAGCCAGCTTTGCATCACCTTCTTCCACCACGACATCATTTACACCAAGCTTATATTTTCCATCAGGCAATCCGGCTGCCATAATCGAATCGGTAACAGCAACCACCCTGTTAAGGCCCTTAGTCTTTATAAGTAGGCGGACTACTCCGGGATGAAGATGTCTTCCATCGCAAATAGCCTCGCAGTACACATCTGACTCCATAACAGCTCCCATTATACTTGGAAAATGCTGATGCAAAAGTTTCATTGCATTAAAGGTGTGTGTAGACGCTGTAGCACCATTCTCTATAGCCTTCATAGTGGTTTCATAGTCCGCACCGGAATGTCCAAGTGAAACCGCAATACCAAGCTCTGTAATTTCCTTTATACCACCTACAATACCGTCAACCTCAGGCGCTACAGTTAAATAACGCACATTTCCACCGGATCTCTCCTGATATTTTTTTAACAAATCTATATCAAATTTTCTAAGCAGAAATTCAGGCATGGCTCCCTTGTATTCTTTAGCCAGAAATGGTCCTTCAAGATGGATTCCCACCAAATCTGAACCCTTCCTTTTCTTTTTTTTATACTCGTTAAATTGGTCTATACACCAAAGAGTCTGTTCTTCTGTATCTGTAAGTACAGAGCAGAGCCAGGATGTTGTTCCGTTTTTTGCAAAAAATTCTCCGATTTTCTCAAGTTCATCAGTATTAGCAGCATTTACATCTACTCCCACTCCACCATGAGTATGAATGTCTATGAAGCCCGGCACAAGCTTTTTCCCTCTTGCCTCAACTAATTCTGCATCATCTGGCAAAATATAATTCTCATCATGAATTTTAATCTTTGAGTCAATTATTTCAACAGTTTTTCTGCTAAAGCCTTTATCTATATAAACTTCAGCACCTTTTATAAAAATGTTTCCCATATATTCTCCTATTTTACATCTGCAACCAAACTTGGAAACTTTATATTTATATCCTTATGAGTCTGCAATAAACTTACCGGGAACTCTGTAGTCCTCTCTCCATAAGCCGCCCTTCTTACAACAGCCCTGTGCCAGTCTCTAAAACAACCCAGTCTTATCTTTTTAGCTTCTGAAATTTCCTTAAATCCAATAGTAATACAATATTTCGGCATATCTTCTATGGCTCCATTTAATGAACCTACCGAATTAATTGCCCTTGTCTCCGGTTTTATCTCTAGTATTCTAGTCTGAAGGTTTTTAAACTCCTCCTCATCAAGCTTCTCCTCAGGCTCGTTAAATGCTACATGTCCATTTATGCCTATTCCTCCAAAGCAGATATCAACACCACCTAATTTTTTCAATAAGCTCAGAAATATAATTAAGATTTTGAGGATCCGGAAAAACACGGTGGTTTTCAGACATTACCAAATCTTTATCTATTTTATCATATACCTCATTTTTCATAAATCCCCTAAAACTTAAAGGATCGTCTTTATCTATCCATTCTTTTTCTTCCGTCAGATATTCGTCCATATTAATAAACCAGGTATTCTTAAGATTTATTCTCTTAAGGTTTACTGCTTCTACAAAATACTTATATTGTCCTACAGGACCAACCGGACAAATAAATACAGTATTCTTACCGGCTGCATTATTTTTTTCTATTTCAGCTACCATTTCTTCTGCCATTGACCTAAAAACAGTCTCACCGTCTTCCATAGGAATAAGTTCTATTTTAGGTGACTTTAACAATTCTTCCTTTGAATAACTATAATAATCGTGTCTCATGCCTTCCTCCTTTAAAGCTTATAAAGCTGTCGGAAGCCCATTCTCTTCCGACAGCCAAGTTTTAATTTACAGTTTATTTGCCTGCTTCTATCATTACGTCAAGCATTACATAGTCTTTAACTGCCGGATCGCCTTCAACTGCGCCTGCTGCTATAAAGTCTTTTTTCTGAAGCTCATAGTACTTCTCAACAGTTCCATCTGCTGCACCTGCTGCAACTTCCTTACCTGTCAGCCAGTCTGCATCACCTCTCTGGGCATATACTGTATCTTTGTCACTTGCAATACGTTTTGCTATAAGCTCTGAAGTTTCCTCCTGATGATCCTTAGCCGCATAGTCCATAGCCTTAAATAAAGCTCTTGTATATCTTACAAGGATATCTCTCTTTTCTGTAGCAAACTTAGGCATTACTATCCAGCTTGCAAGAGAAACTGTTTATCCTTAAATGTGAGGTTATCTGAAAGCTTTGTGGCATCCTTCATCTCATCCAGAATCTTAAGAGTATTTGGTGACCAGGTAGCACAAGCATCTACACCACCTGAAAGCATTGCTGTTACTATAGCCGAAGCATCCATATCTACTGCTTCTATATCAGCAAGCTTCATTCCTTCTTTAGCAAGTGTTTTTACCAGGATATCTTCACTTGAAGTTCCTGAAGAATAAGCAACCTTCTTTCCCTTAAGATCAGCTATTGTTTTAATGTCTTTTCCACCGATTACAGCATCACCATTTGATATATGTGAAAGTGCAAAAATTGAAGCCTTACCATTGATGCAGAGCTTATGTGCGCCCTGACCGATATAACCTATATCAATGCTTCCAGACTCCATGGCTGCTATAATTGTAGGGCCGTCCTGGAACTCGGTAAGATTAACAGTAATCCCTTCTTCCTCTAAATATCCCTGTGCAATAGCATTTTCTACTGCCCAAAGACTTCCGTAGTTAGGCATATAAGCCACATTTAATGTAACAGCTTCAGGCTTTGTGCTTGCCGGTGTCTCACTCTTGGTCTCTGACTTGGTTTCAGATGCCTGTTTTGCAGAGCTTACTGTCTGTGTACTTGCAGAGCTTGCTTTTTTCTCTGACTCAGGCTTTGCAGCGTTTCCACCACATCCAGCTAATGAACCTGCAAGTAGGGTTGCACAAAGTGCCAGTCCTAAAATTCTTTTCTTCATAACTTCTCCTCCTTATTTAGTAAAACTATCCTGTTTTTTACAGGCTTACTACTTTTTAATTTCAAGATATTCTTTATATACCTGGCTCCAGATATGATTTTTAAGCTCCAAAAATCTAGGTGACATCTTAGTTTCCTGATCTCTTGGATATGGAATATCTATCTCCACTATCTCCTTGATTCTTCCCGGTCTTGCACTCATTATAATAACCCTCTGGGCAAGGATAATGGCCTCATCAACATCATGGGTTATGAAAAAGCAGGTCTTTTTCTCTTTTTCCCATGTCTCCAAAAGCTCCTGCTGAAGCTGGGTTCTTGTCTGGGCATCCAAAGCTCCAAAAGGCTCATCCATAAGAAGGATGGAAGGATTTACCGCATAAGCCCTCGCTATAGCAACTCTCTGTTTCATTCCACCTGAAAGTTCCTTAGGAAAATGCTCCGCAAACTCCTCAAGCTGAACCATCTTTATATATTTCATTGCAATATCTTCTGCTTCTTTTCCTTTAATTCCCTTAAGTTCAAGTCCAAACATAACATTTTGTTTTACTGTAAGCCAGAGGGAAATAATGCATACTGCTGAAATACCACTCCTCGCTCAGTTCCTGTTCCCTTAACAAGCTTACCATCACAGTAAACCTCTCCGGAAGTAGGTTCTGAAAGTCCTGCAATTATATTAAGCAGAGTTGATTTCCCACATCCTGAAGGCCCCACAACACAGATAAATTCATTTTCTTTAATATCAAGGTCAACTCCATTTAAGGCAATCATCTCACCGTTTCTGGTGTTAAATATTTTCTTAAGCTTTTTTATTTGAAGCTTCACATCACCGCTTACACTTCTCTCTTCTCCTGCCATGAAGTAAACCTCCTCTCCAGATACTTAACAAGCTTTTCAACCAGCATTCCTATTATACCGATTATAATTATATACATAAGCATTGGCGCTGATTCAAAGCTGTTGTTAAGAGAACGTATTCTCATTCCAAGTCCGGCAACAGCTCCTGTAGACTCAGCTGCAATAAGAGTTGTGAGAGCTGTAGAACTACCAAGTCTTATCGCTGTAATTATAAATGGGAGGGTAGCCGGTGCAATAACTCTGAAAAATATATCTCTATCTGTTGCTCCAAGCACCCTTGCGGCCTTTATAAGAGTTTCATCAACATTTACAACGCCCTGATAGATAGTAACTGTCATTATAAGGAAGGTTGCAATAGTAATTACTATAATCTGTGGTTTCCTTCCTACACCGGCAGAAATAACTACAAGAGGTACATAAGCAAGAGGTGGAATATTTCTGATAAACTGAATCCAGGGCTCTATTATATTTCTTACAGGTGCATACCAGGCCATCAGAATTGCTGTAGGTAAGGAAAGTACAAAGCCTAATAAAAATCCTACACTTACAGAAATCAGACTGCTTGTTATATCTGTAAAGAACACTCCCCTATCCATCATAGTCTTTATTGACCCTAAAGTTAAAACTACGTTAGGAAAGCTTCTTGCAGTCTGCGGATTTAAAGATAATAAGTACCACAGTATCATTGCCACTATAAACGAAAACAACAGCCATAACCACTTAGGGATTGCAGCTAACTTACCGGTTTTTTTCATAGTAATTATTTCCTTTCATCAAGCTATGGTTATTGTACCACTATATTTATCTGAATATAAGGGTGATTTTTTATCATCCTTTTTTATTTTAGTTCTTTATCTGCAAACAGCTCTCCTTTATCTTCATTTTTCTGAAATATTCATTTTCCTTAGGTATCCACTCAGCTATAAATCTCCTGAGCATAAATTCGCCATTTCTTTTTCTTATCCTTTCAATCTGCACTTCATAATCTGCCTCAACAAAGATTTGAAATTTATACGGACAGCCAAAATACGGATGGCAGGAATAGGAGCCTTCTATGATATTAAGCCTCTCGTATTTCAAGGTTTCCTTATATTTCAAAACAAAATCAGGGTGAATGCAGGTATATACTTCAACCGTTTCACCCCTTTTAAGAGGTTCGATTACCTCTTTTTTGAATCTTTCATAATCTACATTACCACCTGTTTCTTTAAGTCTGTTTTCTGTTCTTTGATAGCTTTGTAAATAATAATCGTCCATATGAAACACATTACCACCTAAATCATTTTGCAGCCTTGCCGCAAGTGTTGTTTTACCTGCGGCACAATTTCCGTCAATCGCAATTAAAATAGGTGTTTCATTTGTATCCTGTAAATATTTTGATACAATATTTTTAATTTCATCATAATAATATTTCATTTCATACCTATATAGTTTCTATAGCTGTAGTCCTATGTTTTGCAAGATAATACATAATTGCAGGAATTATGATTAGCTGTCCAATTATACCCGGGATTGCATTGGTAAAAGCACCGGCTATAAACATCTGAAGCGTAAGCCCTTTGCCAACCATCTTAAACAGTATGAAGGTTACAACTCCCCACACTACTCTTCCTGAAAGCATAGCCGCAATTAAAGCAGGGTATGCTGAGCCTTTACTTTTCTGAACAACCACATAGACAAGTCCCGCAACCGCACCATAGTAGCAAGCTCAAATGCCATTGCTGTAGCTATAGGAAAAAGGGGTGGCATACTAAATATAAAGCTTCTTAAAAGCGGTGTTATAAATCCTGCCAAAGCTCCATATCCTGCTCCGCAGATAAGGCCACATATTATAATTGGAAAATGCATAGGCAGGAGCATATTACCTATCATAGGCACATTAGCCGTTATCATGGGTAAAGTAAGCCCAATGGCTATAAATAATGCTGTTAATACCATCTTTTTATTTCTTATCATTCTTCTTACCTCTTTACTTTCTTGTTGATTCCCTTATAATCAACTTAAAAGGAATCATCATTATTACATTTATGTCATTTCCATTCAGTATTCTGTCTACTATGAATTTTGCTGCCTTTTTCCCCAGTTGTTCTTTAGGAATGCTGACTGTAGTTAGCATTGGTACAGAAAATCCTGCCATCGCAATATCATCAATCCCTATTACAGAAATATCCTTCGGAATCTTTATATTTTCCTCAGTCAAAGCCTTTATAGCTCCCAGTGCAGCCAAATCATTACCGCAAAACAAGCCTTCAGGAAGAACACCCTTATTTAAAAATATCTTCATCTTGTCATAAGCTGTTTGAAGTCTAAATGAGCTTTCTATAGTATAGTCATCAACCTCCCTGCCAAAGCCTCTCTGTCTCATAAAGTCCTTATATGCTTTGTATCTTGCTTCACTTTTTGTTTCTCCAAGATAAAAAATCTTCCTGATTCCAATGCCTTCAAGATGCTTAAGTGCCAACATCCCCGCTTCGTATCCGTCACAAATTACCTGGTCTATATCGCCATCTATCTTATTAAGTCCTACATAAACCACATATTTATTATACTTACATACAAGATTAATAATCTTTTTATCAGGACGTCCAAGAATAATAACTCCATCCACCTTTTCATTCTTTAGGAAGGTCTCCAGTACCGACTGCGGAAGTCCTTTATTATAAATGGAATACTTCATAATAAAGCCCTGTCTTAAAAGCTCTGTTTCAAGTGCTCTTGATATTTCTGAGAAAAAAGGATCGCTTTGGTCTATATCAGCCCTTGCAAATACACAAGCTATCGTTCTCAGGCTGTCACGGTCAGTCTCCCTGCTTCTCTTTAAAAGCTGAGCAGCTGTATTCGGCACATAGTTTAACTCCTTTGCAGTCTGCCATATTTATCCTGAAGCTTGGAATTTGCCGCCTTTACCGAATTACCATTTATCACTCTTGAAACTGTAGACACAGATATCCCCAGTTTTTCTGCAATATCCTTAAGGGTTGTATTTTTTTCCATGGTTTTCCCCCTGCCTTATAAGGTAAATCTATTGTAACATAAATTTATGCAAATTAATACGCAAATTTACGCAAACGTTATCATATTGTTATATAAAAAGAAGCTGCCTTGATTTCAATTCAAAGGCAGCAATATACTCAGCCAATCTATAATAAATAAAAACATCATTCACAAGTAAACCGATCCTTAGGCTGTAAAATTGGCGGTTACAGCCTAGGTACTGAGTATAAGTACATTAATTCCTAATTTATTCACGCCGTAGGTCACATACCTCCTATTCCGCATAAGACAGTATGATAAATAGTTTTGGTCTGTGGCTATGAGTGATATTACTTCAAATATCTGTCAGCAACCGGCATTACATCATCTTTCATCATAAGATGAACTGCTGCAGTTGTAAAAGTTCTTGGAAGAGCAAGAATATTAGGATTCTTTGGCAGATATTTAAGTCTTGCATCCTTAAGGGCTTCTTCAAATGTATCTCTTGTCTTTAATCCCATTGCCCTCGCATATCCCCGGTTTTTCAGCACCTACAATGTAGATTGCTGCGGTATGTTTTTCAGCCAGATGTCCACAAGATATCATGCTGAAGCCATGGAAAGGATGAAATGCATTTGCATAACGGTATTTCCTTATGTACTCCTCATTGGTTGCGAAATACTCACCATATCTGTTAAGGTCAACTAAAGTATTACCTTCCTCTTTGAAAAGCTCAAATAATTCAGGAAGATAAGGCCAAAGCCTCTCGTTAAAATATCCGTTACAGGTACTTGAACAGATAAATACACAGTTATCGCTCATTATCCTCTTATGACGTATAACTTGTGCAGATAAAGCCTGCATAAGCATAATAGGATTAGTGCCCATGCCATCTCCATAGTGGAAGAACTGAGGCATACCAAACACAATTACATCATATTTTTTCTCCGCAAAAGGCACATAAGTCCTCTGATTTCCCATTACCCAAGCTTTTTCCTGTACTCCGTCAGCTGTGCCTGAGTTTATTTCAATCTGCCTTGACTTTGTATCAAGCACTGCATCACAGCAGAAGAACTTCTTGCCCATACATTTTTCCATATATGAGCCAATCTCATCAAACTTATGGCGCATTGCAGAACTGTTATTTACAGGAACAAAGTCCTCTCTATGCATTACCTTTGGTACATGGTGGCTGGCTATGGAACGCCAATGTGTAATACCGGTTGCGCAATGCTTATAGCCGCCTGAATAACCTCCATAAGGATTTCCCTGTGTATGTCCTATAAGTACTGCAAAATCAGAATCGTAAACATACTTATTCATAATGACAGGATCACCCTGAGGAGTCTTGCCTAAGTCTATAAGATGTTCATAATCCTCGCTATCGTGGTTGATAATCTGACCTCTATGTATGAATTCAAAAAACAGTTCGTCCCCCAGTACGCCCCTTATCTCTTTTTCGGTATTTTTCCTATGAAGCCCATTTGAACATATAAGGAGGATATCTTCTTTTTTAACTCCTGCATCATAAAGTTCCTGAAGAATTAGCTTTATAGAAATTTTTCTGTGTGATGTAGGCTGTTCCCCACCCTTTACTCTGTCCGGAAAAATGATTGTAACCTTGCTTCCTGCCTTAACCTGCTTGCTTATAGGCTCCATCCCTATTGGATGTCTTATAGAATAAAGTGTTTTCTCTATAAGAAGCTCCTCCGGTATATGAGGTGGATCTGCCACAGTTTCCCCCGGTATAAATATATCTGTATTATCAGGCAATTCTGCCTTCATAAAGCCATGTCCATATTCAAAATTTAAGTTCATACTTTTTCTCCAATTCCTCGTGATATTTTCAAACCAAAATTAATTATTTAACTTCCAGATATGTTTTTATTATCTCCAGGTATTCCTCCGGATAAAAGCCTATTTCTCCCGAGAATCTGGTAAGTGCAATAAGCCCTCCGTCTACCCCTTCTATCTTTGAAATAGAAGCAGCATTATCGCTTTTAAGTCCTCCACCATAAAGCACAGGCACGTTAACTATAGATTTGATAAAGTCCGCAACTTCTTTAATTTCTTCGGCTGTTGCCGGAGTTTTCCCAGGACCTATCGCCCAAAGAGGTTCATAAGCTATTTTTACCTTAGTAAGGTCTATCCCCTTTAACCCCTCTTCTATCTGGAGTTTAAGCACTTCCTTCCAGGAAGTCTGTCTTTCTTCAAGACTCTCTCCAATGCAATATAAAGGTGAAATCCCTGCCTCTATGGCAAGAGAGATTTCCTTATTTAATATCTTGTTAACTAAGGCTTTATCCTCTTTACCTGCCATATAAAGCAGATTATTCTTGTCCTTTCTTTCTTCAAAATGACCTATAATTACATCTTTTACACCAATCTGTTTCATGGCTGCCGCTACTCTGTGAGTTGTAAAGCACCAAAGTTGCCGCCTTTACTTACATTTTCATAGAAAATGCCCTGACAGCCCACAGATAAGGTGTCATCAGCAGCTTCTAAGGCATTAAACAAATGTAGTTCAGGAAGATACATTACAAATTCTACATCTGATTTTGCTTTGATTTTCTTTAATGGCTCAAGCACCTTTTTTATTATATTGCTTGACCAGTTTTTAATGTCTGTATCATCGTTTACACCACCGAATTCTCTAAGTACATCAAATCTTTTTAAGTTAAGATATAAATACTTTTTCATTATTTCACCCTACTTTCTACTCTTGTAGTATTCTGCCATTTCGCAAAGAGTATGAGTCTTTACAAGCGGCATTTTACCAACACTTCCAAATTTAACAATCAGAGTTCCTACTGTTTCCTTAACTGCTAGCTCCACTTCCCTAACTATCTCAGCCACACCTTCATTTGGAACATTTCCATACATAAGTGTATCCATAATCGGATGTAAATATGCTCTCGGATCAGAAACCTTAGGATTAGTTTCAAGAAGGTTAAATATTTCATCACAATACTGTACATTTTTAAGTTCAGATCTGTTCTTAAATAATTCCCTTACATTTCTTGTGGTAGCAAGCCTTATATCTGTGTCTACATTTATCTTGTTAATTCCACTCTTTGTTACCTCTACGAGCTGATTTACATCAATTCCGTAAGCATTGGTTATATCTCCGCCCAGTTCATTTATTTCTTTAACTATATACTGAGGAACTGTTGAAGAACCATGGCTTACAAGGAAACCGTCAATTCCCTCATGCCTCATTATCTCTTTAATTGCAATGGCAATTTCTTTTCTTATAACTGCATTTTTGCCTTTATTTGGTCCATGCATTGTTCCATAGCTTATTGCAAGAGCATCTACCTCTGTCTTTTTAAAGAAATCCAGAGCCTGTAAAGGGTTGGTATAACTGCTTTTTTCGCTGAATACATCATCCTCAACTCCTGCAAGTACTCCAAGTTCGCCTTCTACGGACACTCCTCTTTCGTGAGCATATTTTACCACTTCTCTGGTCAGCTCCACATTTTTTTCATAAGGAAGACTGCTGCCATCTATCATTACACTTGTATAGCCTCCATCAATAGCAGCCTTGCAGGCATCAAAGTCATTACCATGATCTAAGTGTAACACTACAGGTACCTTGCTGTTTTCTGCATATTTTCTGACCGCATCACCTATATTTTTAGCTCCCTTTTTCTTGTCCTCAAGTGTGCATTTTGCAAAATCAATACAACCACCCATAAAGCCATTAGCAAGGTTAGCTCCCTGAATAATGGCAGGGCTTCTTAATTCCTCATGTATCTCTACAAGAGCCTTAATCTGTGCTACCGAGTTTGCATTAAATGCCCCCTGGCCATATAAATTTTCATCTGCTGCCTTTAAAACATCCCTCATATTTACTAACATTTTCATCACCTCGTTAATATTAAATAGTGTTTGCTTACTTAAAGCTTACCATTTCATTTCCTATGCGTCCAACAAGAGGCTCACACCATTTTATAAATTCTTCTGTTACTCCATTCTTAGCTTCATTTATAAAATTCTCCGGAACCTTTTTTTCAAACATCATTACTTCTTTTATATCTACAGCTGTAGTAGAAATATTGTAGCCATCACCGTTATTTCTTGACAGTGCTATCATCTTGCCACTCTCACCTGATATTACGGCTTTTGCCGCCTCTTTTCCCACCAACACAGCCTCTTCAACATCAACCTCACTTTGAAGTGTAATCGAAGCCCTGCCTAAGAGTCCCGGCTTCTCGCCTCTCGCTTTATAGCCAAGCTCTTTAATTACCAGGTTGGCAAGGTGTGAGCTGATGTCTCCGAAGTAGGTTGCACGCCCTACCTGAAATATAGGCTTTACTATAGGCTTACCCTCTTTATCACTAAGCCCTTCACTTACAACAACCACAACACCTGATTTAGTTTTAAGCTTCTCCTTAACATCCCCAAGGAATTTTTCTTCCGAAAATGGTACTTCCGGCAAATAAATCAAATCCGGTGCATACCTTCCTGTTTTGTCTGCAAGAGCACTTGCTGCCGTTATCCAGCCTGCATTTCTTCCTGAGGCTTCTACCACAACCACATGGATAGGTAAGCTTTCCACATCATAGCAAAGCTCCCTTACACTGGTTGCTATGTATCTGGCTGCACTGCCAAAGCCCGGACTATGATCAGTAATTGCTAAGTCATTATCCATAGTCTTCGGAATTCCAACTACAGATATATCTTTATTAAGTCTTTTACAAGCTTCATATAACTTTCCACAGGTATCCATGGTACCATTGCCACCGTTGAAGAGCACATACTTTATGTTGTACTTCTTAAGTATAGCTATCATCTTTTCATAATCTTCTTTTTCTAAAGGATCTCTTGATGTGCCGATAGCTGTTCCCGGTGTCTGTTTTAAAAGTTCAAGCTTTTCATCCGATACATCTGTAAGTTCAATCAATTCTTCCTTGAGCAGACCTCCGGTTCCGTTCTTTGCAGCATAAATTTTTCCTACCCTGCTATCTGTCTTTGCATACGCAATAACCCCATACAAAGAAGAATTAATTACCGCAGTAGGTCCCCCTCCATGAATAACTATCAGATTATCTGCCATACAACTACCCCTATTTTTTTCTTAATAGTATAAATACTAATTTAGATTTTATTAAACCTTCATACTATATCATAGCATTTACGCAAACATTTTCTATAAAAAATTATGCAAACGTTATCGTTATAATCATTGTGTACAAAACCAATCTTACGACTTATTTTGTAACAGTTGCAAATACACAGTTTTTTTATTGACTCTCTAAATTGTATGTTAAATTTATCTTATATAGAAAGTATTCAAGTAATTGCTTTGAATTCATTTACTAAGCATTGAGGGGGAAATACTTTCGGATAGGGGGAAAATTATGATTAAACAAAATTTCACAAGACAATTATTGTCACTAGCGGCTGCTGTCATTGTAGTTACTACTTCAATACAGCCTGCTACTCATCTTATGGCGGCTGAAACAAGGCTTTCTGCTAAAGTGTTTGCAGACTATAAAGCTGAGGATGACATTTACAGCAGGTATGACGAAGTATTTGATTATTCAGACGGTGCTGCTGTAGTCAGAAAAGGAAATAAGTATGGCTATGTAGATGCATATGGAAAGGAGATAATCAAGCCTGAATATACAGATGTCGGCTCCTTTAATAACGGACTTGCAGCGGTTAGTCTTAATGGAAAGTGGGGAATGATAAACAAAAAGGGGAAAGTTGTTATCCCTTTTAAATATGATTTTCTAGGTTCCTATGTTTATGGAAAAATAGCTGCAAAGCTTAAAGGAAAAGCGGGCTACATAGATAGTAAAGGTAAGGTTTCTATTCCTTTCAGGTATGACAGAGCCTATAATTTCCAGGAAAGTCTCGGCCAGGTAGAAAAAAATTATAAAACAGGTTATATCGACAGAAACGGAAAAATTATTACTCCTATTAAATATGATGAGCTCTTTGCTTTTGATGAAGGTATGTCTCTGGCTGTGCTAAATGATAGATATGGTTATATAGATAAAACCGGTAAAGTTGCCATTAAACTTAAGTATGATAAAGCTTACGCTTTTACAAATGGTCTTGCCATTGTTGAAATTGATGGCAAATCCGGTTTCATAAATAAGCGGGGCAAGGTTCTTGTGCCTATCAAATACGACAAAGTTGAGCTTTTTTATGATGGACTCTCAAAGGTAATGATTGACGATAAATGGGGCTATATAAATAATCGCGGTAAAGTCAGGGTTCCTATTAAATATGATGATATTTATGCTTTTAATAACGGTTATGCGCAATTCCAGCTTGACAATAAATGGGGCTTTGTCAACAAACATGGTAAGGAAGTAATTCCTCCGAAATATGATTTGGCCTATGATTTCTTTGATGATGTAGCCCGTGTCTCGCTTAATAACAAATGGGGTTTTGTGAATAAAAGCGGAAAAGAGATAGTTCCTGTTAAGTACGATGATACTTATAATTTTGTAAAAGGTCTGGCAAGTGTTAAAAATGGAGAAAAATGGGGATTGGTGGATAAAACAGGAAAAGAAGTAGTTACTCCTAAATATGACAGCATCATTGCTTTGATGTATAGTGACTTTATTTCTGTTTCAAATAACAAAAATTTGGTTTCTTAAATAAAGAATTTAAGGAAATCATAGAAACAAAATATGATGATTATGCAGAATTATATGGTGACCTGGTTGCAGTAACGCAAAATGGCAAATGGGGTATCCTTAATACAAAAAATGAGGTAATCCAGCCTTTTAAATATGACAGGATTGAAGGTGTGAATGACGATGAAGCTAAGGGTAGTATCGGTAATAAGCTTTTATAGGATAAATTATCGTGAGAGGCTTCACCTAGTAATATAAACTTGTGGCAGAGAGACTTTTGTTTCCCTGCCACAAGCTTATATTATAAATGTCAATACGGTAGATTCTATCCTCATTTTACCAGTCTGCCATCTTCATACTCCACCTAAAAATATCCCATCAAATCTTATTTTATTAAATTTTCATCAATTTATACAACACTTACTATTTCCCCTTTATCACTTCCACCTTATTCCTCACCAGCTCATACTTTCCGTCAGACATATTTTTTCTAAGAAACGGAGTATCTTCTCTTACGTAAAACTCATTATCCGCTATATAGGCGTCCGGATTGCCGGCAGGACTTATGGTTCCACCAAGGTCATCTACACTTACATTACTTCTAAAGATGTTATTGACTGCTTCTTCAAGGCAGAACATCACACATCCGCCTTCATTAAGCCTGCTATAATTATATTCATACACCGTACCATCGCCTGAATCCGCATCATAAGCCATGCCATCCTGGTTTAATACAGTGCCTCTCACTTCATTATATCTGAATAAAGCATTTTTACACTTCCATGGCCAGATACCGGCTGCCACCTTTCCCTGTCTGTTTTCCGGAAATCTATAGACCCTGTCATTCATTTCCATAGCTACGCCATCAGCAACATTATGTTCTACCAGAGGGGTCAGGGCATACATAGCAGTAATTCCGTCTCCTCCTATTTCTCCCACGTAATTATTACTTATAACAACATTTTCATGTCCATATTTTCTAAAAATTTTCCCCTCCAAATATGCTCCCCGGAACTTATCATAATTATAGGTATAACCTAGTGCTATCCCCCATCTTCCGGTTTTTCTTACTGTGCAATCCTCTATTCTGAATCCATCATACCTCGCTACACCTGTAGAATATTCATCATCAGGCTGTAAGGCTGTCGCATAAATGCCTCCATTATTCATGTGTTTATCATACACATTTCCCTCCACATTATGAATGTAAAGATTTTTTAATGTTATATCATGTAAAGTACCATTATTTTTCGCTACTACAGCCACTCCTGTCCTGTTCATCTTATCTGCCTGAACATAACTTTCTCCAAAAAGGCCTACAGACTTATTGCTTATCTCAAGTCCATCAATTTCAATATATTCACAGTCATACAGGAGTATGGCAGAGGACACATACCCTTTGTAAGTATGCGTTTTCGCATCTAATTCCCTGCCATAATCCTGATACCAGATCCCGTTTCCGCCACAGTTTATCACCGGCTTACTTCCGGCTCCATATGAGGATATTCTTATTATATTATCCTTACTGCCCCTTACACTTAAGTGAAGATACTGGTTTTCAAACACAGAATTTTTCTCAAGTAAAACCATATCTCCTGCTTCAAACTTTGCTTCATTTACCCTGAACAGGCTTCTCCAGGGATTTTCTTTACTAAGCCCGTCATTTTTATCATTTCCATCAAAGCTGCTCACATAATAGGTTGACATTTTTCTCGTACTCCAGTTCTCTCATTTTCTTTTTTATGATTAATTTAACCTCATCAAAGTCAAAGCTGTCTCCATCTGCTCTGGTAAACAGATCTGTATTCTCCTTATAAAACTCCTCCATTTCCGCATCAGATATCGGTTCGTAATCGTATTTTACCTTCTCTGCTTCACTTGCAAAGTCCAGCCTGATATCGGTAAGCTCATATCTTATATAGGCTTCCCTTGAATAAGATGTTATCCCATAAACTATCTTATTTGTTAAGATATCCTCTTCATTCTGATGATTTTTCATTATTCTTCTCTCATCAATAGCCTTAGGGCTGTCATTCTGTATCAGACCTATATTTACTGCAAATTTTAGTTCAGCTTTTTATTCTCTTTTTTCTTCTTCTTTGTCTACTCCAAAGTCTGTCAAAGTTAATGTTTCCATCATTTCACCCATAAATTTCTTTAATATTTTTTTACTTAAATCCCTGCGATAACAATCTATATAACTTTTCAAAGTAACTATCATCCTCATTTTCAATTTCTTCCAGTACCAAATCAGGATAATCAGTTATAATACCTTCTACCTGCTTATGAAGATATTTTTGTTATAGTCTCACTGTCATTAATAGTCCATACAAAGATATATTTACCTTTTTCTTTTGCATCATTATTTAATATATCATTAAAGGTAAAATCCTCTATTACAAAAAAATCCACATTCTCATCTGCAAATACACCAAATTGTAATGCTATTATATGTCCTGTCTCTATTTCAGGAGCCAGATCTTCTATCTCTTCCATAATTTCCAGATTACCTGACATAACTTTATAGATGTTGTCTACCTTCAATCTCTTCATCTCATTTATAAAAAGCTCTGCGTAATTCTCAGGTTCACTACCATGTGGCTTAAGTTCCACCAAAAGCTTGATATTAAGCTCTTTTGCGCGGTTAACAAATTCTTCAAAGGATGGTATATGGCTCGTAAACTCCCCCTGCCTTATGGTAAGCTTTTCTATCTCGTCAAAGGTCAAATCTTTTACCTTTTTATCAACCCCTGCAAGTCTTTTAAGGTTGAAATCGTGCATTACCACAAATTTATTATCCTTCGTTAACTGTATATCAAGCTCTACATAGTCTGCGCCTACCTTTTTAGCACCCGTAAGAGACTCCAGGGAGTTCTCAACTCCCATCTTACTATATCCTCTATGTGCTATAATCAGCACATTTTTATTTATCTCTGTAGAAAACATCTGGTATCCCATATGCCCAAATATAATTATCATTATTACACTCGTTATAGCTGCCAGCTTTTTACGCCTTTTTATCTCATTATCCACCCTAGGAGCTGTCTTAAAAAAGAGCTTTTCTCCCCTGTCACTTATTATCTTCACTATCGAAGATATAAGAATCAGCTTAGATGCTATTATAAAAAAGAATAAAATGATACGTGAAATAATATAAAATACATTGTTATATACTATTTCTCTTCCAGATGAATCAAGAAGCTCAAATACCAAAGTGTTAACCCAGAGTAAAATGCCTCCGATTATGACTAGGACAGCTTCTAGCCTAAACCACATAAACAGCAGTCTAATCTTTCCCGTTTTGGTAATTTCAATACTTTTTTTCATGTTGGTTGAAAAAGGCTGGTTGTTAATGACCGTGAGCGGAATGGTAAAAATCAGCCTTATATTGATGTATCCGCATATTACAAGAAAAACTATGTATACAACTGCTCCGTTCTTCATCTTCATAAGTTCCTCAGTGATAAATGAAGGTATGAAGAATTTTTCCGAAAATGCAGAGCTTAGCCCGAGGTTTGACATAGGTATCATCAGTATAAAATATATAACAAACAAAAATAACTGCTTGGGGCTAAAGTTCTTCCATTTTATAAATTCCTTTGTAAGGCTATCCCTCCAAAGAATCTTTTCGTTTTTGTATGAACTATAAACCATCAGCGTAAGTACAGAAAATTCAAACAATGTAAGCATACTTAAAAGGATTACAAAGATAAACAAAAGTGGCAGGCTTAGCGGAGCGCTAAGTATGGATATCACGTTATGAGTGGTAAAATTGTCCTGTCCGGCACTCATAAGTATTAATTTAAATATGGACCTCAGTGAATAACTCCCCACAGTTGCCATAAAAAGCTGCAATATGACGGCCTTTGTGTAATATCCGAATTTATTTTGATATATATTTTTTACTACTTCCCTGCTTATTGTTTTAATATCCAGCTTCACGTCTTACCCACCATCCTTTACCTTGTTGTTATATTGCTAAAACTCCCATGTAATTTTATACGAAAACAGTGGGAAATGTAAAGAACTTTTGTAAGATAATTCATTGTTAAAAAAGTACCTGCCATTCATTACCGTAAATGGCAGGCTAAAAGATTTGTCAATTTAAGGCTTATTTTGTAATTCCCTGATCGGCTGCAGCCTGATTTACCTCATCTATCATAGCTGAAAGTCCGTTGTTTTCATAATTCTTAAGTAATTCATCAACCATATCAGCAACAGGTTCTGTGCCCATCATAATCTGCATAAAATCATCATTTACATTGAATGTAAACTCATTCTTAAGTGGTGTAGATAAGAAAAGTACGCTGTCATAATATTTTGGAAGAGTCCCGTTCATTTCAGCATCCTTATGTCTGTCATCACTTAACTGTCTGTACTCTGTAGGAATGGCTGATGGATAACTCATATCCCAAGAAGATGGATTCCACATAGCAAGACTGTTGGCTGATGAGTTACCAATGAATTTATATTTATTGGTAATATCAACACCATCTTTAACTACAACCTTACCATCTTTTAGCTCATAATCCTCACCTTCAATACCACAGAACATAAGTCTTCTACCTTCTTCTGAGCAAAGGAAATCATAAAGTTTGCAGATAGCTGCCATCTTCTCATCATCTACATTAGATGAAAAATAACTCTCACTCCAGGCTTCTGTATCTACAAAATAATGTTTCTTTCCGTCACTTCCTGGATAAAGCTTTGCAATTTTGATATCATTTATGAACTTACGGTCAGGATAAAGCTGTTCATAATCTTTTGACATATTGTTGTAAAGACCTGCAGGACCGGCCATAGCAAAAGCAACTGCAGCACTTTCACCCTTTAAGAATTTTTCTTTGCTTGTTTCAATTTTAGCAAGGGCAACATCCTTCTCAACTACACCTTCTGTATAATATTTTCTTGCAAGCTCCATAGCAGCTACAAGTGCATCTCTGTCTGCAAAATAACTAGGCACAAACTTACCTTCTTTGTTTGTTACCCATTTCTTCTCAAGTATACCACCATAAGGAAGAATGAAACCTGATAACATGTTTGGTGATAGCTGTGTAAGTCCTGTTATACTCTTCTTCTCAGGATCTGCCTTAACTATCTTTTTAATCATATCTGCAAACTCTTCATAAGTTTCAGGCTCTTTGGTAACTCCCGCCTTTTTGGGCAAGATCCCATCTATAGACTACATTTCTGTCAAGTACACTATAAGAAATATCCTTGTAAGTTCTTCTTGGTATCATATAGTACTTACCATCCCTCATTGCAGCCTGTGCTCTCTCCATCTTTAGATATTCAGCAAGGTTTGGATAAGCTGATAAATCATCAGGAAGTGCTCTTATAGTACCCTGTTCAATCCAGTTACCAAAGAAAGATTTTGCTACAAAATCACCTACAAAAATGTCAGGAAGCTGACCATTGGTTGACCAAAGCTGAACCTTCTGTTCTGCATCATCCCAGGTAATATTCTGAGGAATGAGGTGTACTCCTGTCTTTTCTTCAAGAGTCTTAAGAATGGCATCATCAGGGTCTGAAAGTGCATCTTCAATTCCCCAGATAGCTACTGTTACATCTACAGGTTTTGCATTTTCTGTAGTACTCGTCTTACCTGATGCAGCTGTACTTCCTGACTTTGCTGATGCAGCCGTACTTCCCGGCTTAGTTGAAGTCTTCTCATTACTTGTGCCATTACCACAAGCTGAAAGCATAGATACTGCCATCGTTATTCCTAAGAATGCTGCTAATAATTTTTTGTGTTTTCTCATTGCTTTTTCTCCTTTTTTTGCTTAATTCTCTTTTATCTAGACACTGAAGCCAGTGTTCTATTCCTTGATTGAACCTATCATTATACCTGTTACAAAGTATTTCTGTAAAAACGGATACAGACAAAGTATAGGTAACATTGTAACTACTATTGTGGCCATCTGAACTGACTGTATAAAGACCTTATTCTGGGAAAGTATTGATTGTGCCTGAGTTGCAATCTGGGTATTAAAATTTACCAGTACTTCTCTTAAATATATCTGCAAAGGCTTGATATTTTTGTCACTTATATAAAGGAAGGCTTCCCACCAGCCATTCCACCTCTCAACCGCATAGAAGAGAGCGAAGGTTGCCATAAATGGTTTGGATATAGGCAGATATATTTTTAGCAATATTACTAATGCATTGGCACCGTCTATACTTGCTGCTTCCTGCAGGCCTATAGGAAGACTTGCAAAGTAGTTTTTCATTATAATTACATAATAAGTATTTAACATAGTAGGCAGTATCATTGAAAATATATTATTTGTCAGCTTGAAATCACTTATTATAATATATGTAGGAATCATTCCTCACGAGAAGAACATTGTAAAAAGTATGATGCTCAGTAAAAATTTTCTACCAATCAACCCTTTTCTTGAAAGCACGTAGGCTGCAATAATTGAAAATACCATATTCAAGAAACCGCCTGCTACTGTAACGAAGATAGTCACAAAGAGAGCTTTGAAGAAAAAAATATATCTTTCATTACAGTCTTATAGCCTTCTAAATCAAATACATAAGGTATAATATAAGGTGAATGTTCCACGCTCGCCTTTGTATTTGAAAAAGATACTATAAATACGTTATAAAATGGATAGAGAGTTATAAGTGCAAGTATTCCAAACAATATATAAAGCACTATATCAAATAACTTACCGTTTTTTTCTCTTTCATCAGAACAGACCCTCCTCTCCCATTTTGGTAACTGCTTTGTTTGCAGTAAGGAGAAGAACCACTCCAATAACTGATTTCAGCAATCCTACAGCTGTAGTATAACCAAAGTTTGCGCCTGTTATAAATGACTTCCTATATACATAAGTATCAAGAATATCACCTACTGGATATACCGGAGCAGAATACAGGTTGAATACCTGGTCAAAGGAAGCACCACTCATTATTCCACCAATCTGAAGTACCAACATTATACTTACTACTCCTCTTATTCCCGGCCAGGTTATATTTAGCATTTTCTGCAATCTATTTGCACCATCTATCTCTGCCGCCTCATAAAGCTGTGGATCTATACTTGTAAGTGCTGCCATATAAATAATTGCATCCCAACCGAATTCCTTCCAGATATTGGATATCCAGATAAACGGCCTGAAGCCTCCTATAGTAGTAATAGGTGCAACTGCTTCCAGTCCAAGTGCCCCTAAAGTCTGGTTTACAATACCGTTTGATGCAAATATATTGATAAGAATACCAGAAAGTACCACCCAGCTTATAAAATGTGGAAAGGTAAATATAGTCTGAAACATTTTTTTTACCTTTGGAGCTCTGATCTCATTTAGTAAAACTGCCACCAGAATAGGTACGGGAAAATGAAACAAAAGCTTACCAAGACTGAAAATAATTGTATTCTTAAAAGCCACTATAAACTCTTTGTTGGCAAACATTGCCTTAAAATGCTTTAAACCTACCCAGGGACTGCCCCATATTCCTCCATCAAATCTGAAATTCTTGAATGCGAGAGTAATACCTCCCATTGGCAGATAGCAAAATAATAAGTACCAGGTTAATACCGGTATAAGCATTGCATAAAGCAGCCAGTCATTTTTCAATTTTTTCTTTATCTCTGAACTGCTGTATTTTACCCTTCCCTTCTTCATTATTCTTCCTCACTTTTTCCTTTTTCTTTTTTATAATATAAGTATATACCTTACTAATAAACAAAAAAATGGTATTTTTATACTTATTTTTTTAGTTATTTTTATCCAAACCATTGTTTTTTTACATATTTAATGTTAAAAATATGTAATATAATTAGGTGTAACTAATAATATTGCATATTTTTCAGTCAAATAATCGTATATACTGATACAAATACAAAAAAGAAAGGGTATTATATATGCCGGAACATAATTCAAAATCGGTATTAAAGCAGTTTAATTTTGTAATTATCTGCTTTGTCGCCTTGGGAGTAGGACTTTTTGCACTGAGCTATACTGTAATTGACAGACTTTTAACTGCCAACGCTTCAGCTTATGCAAAAAGTGCTGCCGATAAATTTGAAAGCGAGATAAATTTTCTTACAAAAAGAGCAAATACCATATTTACTGCCCTGCTCTTTGACAATAACATAGAAAGCCTTATGCTTTCACCATTTTCAAGCAGAACTCCTGATTATATAAGTTCACTGCAAACCCAATTTTCTTCATATTCTGTAATGAACAGGGATATTATAGATATTGCCTTAGTATCACGTGATTTTGCCTGGTCTAATTATTATGATAAAGTTTCACTAAGGGAATTTGCAGATTGTATGAAGGACACTTATGGAGCTCATTGCTTCGGACTTAGAACTTCTCCTCTTTTTAGTGTACATTTACGTGAAAAAGGGGCTTATAAATTGCTTTCGGACATAATATCTACGGTATGAAAGCTAATGCAAACTACGGAAAATTGCTTGGTTCTGCCTTTCTTTCACTGGATCTTAATAAATCAACCCTTATCCTTCCTGAGGATAGCAAGGTATTTACTTATTTTGTACTTTTAGATAATAATGGTAATAGTTTTGCTTTTAACGGAAATTCAGAAATAAAAGAAAAAATTCTTAAAGAGGCAAAGCTTAATAAAACTGAAACAAAGGACTATCTTATTTATTCTTCAAATCTGGATAAACAGGGACTTACTGTAATCACCGCACTGGACAAAAACTCACTTACGGCAGAAGTAAGATATGCCACTTTTATAATAATTGCGGTCGCTCTCATTTCATTTACTATAATTGCCATGCTGATGAGAGGCATTTTAAAAAATATAGTCAACCTAAACCTCAAACTCCAGGAAGCAACTGTAAGTCTTTATGAGTCAAAGCTTGGCAGGAAACAGGCAGAGTTAAATTTTCTGAGAAGCCAGATTAACCCACACTTTTTATACAACTCACTCGAATCAATAGCTTCACTTTCCCTGGAAAGGTCAGTCCCCGAAGTAGCCGAGGCCATAGCTGCCCTTGGGAAAGCTTTTCAGATATAACATAAAGGGTGAAAGCACAGTTCCTCTTGAGAAAGAGCTTGAAATGATACGCTCCTACCTTACTATATATAAAATAAGATTTCCTGAAAAATTAAATGTTATCTACAGTATAAGAGAAAATACCTTATCCATACCGATAATGAAGTTTATTTTACAACCTTTTGTGGAAAATGTATTAAAGCACAGCATAGAGGGAGGAATTAAAAATATTACCCTATATATAGGTGCAAGGCTTGATGAAACCAAACTCATAATAAGTATATATGATGATGGAAAAGGAATAGCCCCCGACACTCTGGCTATATTAAAAAATGTAGTTTCAACACCTCTTTCATTTAGTGAAGATAAAGAGCACAAACATATAGGTATGTACAACGTAGCCAAGCGGTTATTTTTATACTATGGAAGTGACTGTAAAATAGAACTTGAAAGTGAACCTGATAAAGGAACAAAGGTTAGTATAAATATTCCTGTTCAAAATGTGAAAGTTGAGGAAGATTATGTTAAAAGTAGTATTAGTTGATGACGAGAGTCCCGTACTAAGTCATTTACAGGCAGCTATACCCTGGAAGGAACTCTCTATGGAGATAGTATACACTACAAATTGTGGTAGTGAAGCTTTGACATTTTGCAAAAGTAATAAGCCTGATATACTGATTACAGATATTCGTATGCCTGAAATGGACGGTCTTACACTTTGTAAGGAAGTAAGAAGTCTATATACCGACACACAGATTATAATTCTTTCAGGCTATTCTGATTTTGCTTACGCCAAACAGGCTATAGAACTTCAGGTAACCGGTTACTGCCTTAAACCGATAGATGCAACTGACCTAACTGATACTTTGAGAAAGGCCGCAGGTACAATCCTTAAGACAAATAAGTCAAATGGTGATTATCTGCTTGATGCAATTGAGGAAAATGATACAGAAATATCAGATTAATTCTCTCAGATCTTTCTCTAAGTAATGAAAAGCTTTACCTTGCAGCTTCAATGAATGTGCATAACATAGGAGATAAATTAGGTGCAGACTTTACTCATAAGCTTGGGAAGCACAATTATCTCTACATTTCAAACACTCCCTTTTCATATCTTGAAGCAGAAAAAATAATTGCCTTTGCAAAGGATATGGGAGGAATAGCCATATATAAAGAATCTGTTAAGATAGATGAATTAAATGCAGTGCTTGATGAAGTTATTTCTATGGCTTTCCAGTTTTTTGTAAATGGTGCGTCAACACTCTGTACCACTACACCTAATCCTCTGCTTACAGAAGAAATGTTTGTTAAATTAGAAGAAGCCGGCAAATCTCCTGACAATCTAAAGAACTTTCTTACAGAGCTTTCAACGGCAAACTGCGCCTTGCTTTTTGATATGAAATCAGCCTTCAGATTCTATAATAAGCTTGCTTCCTCCAAATACATACGGGCTCCTTACAGTCCTGATGAGATTATCATTTATGGCTACACACAGCTTCTTGCAAGCTTTAAGACATTTTCAGAAATGCTCATTAAGACAACACAGACCATACAGTTTGATTCTTCTTATGACATTAAGTCAGGAAATGAGGGCCCAGGAGGCAGCTTCTTAGCCATACTGAAGTACATTGAGGAAAATTATCCAAAGGATATTTCTCTTAGAATTATCTCAGAGGAATTCCATCTGAATGCAAATTATATAAGCCAGTTGATTAAAAGTGAAACAGGGCTGACTTATACCCAGTATCTTACCGAGCTTAGGATTGGAAAAGCTAAAGACCTGCTCAAATCAGATTCTATGAGTCTTGCTGAAATAAGTGAAGCTGTAGGATTTAACGACTATTTTTATTTTTATAAAGAAATTTAAGAAAGCTGTCGGGAGTTACTCCCGGGAAGTATAGGGAGTAAGAAAAACGTGTCAATTTTCATTGAAAAATGTGAAAAATGTGTTAATTTATTATAATAAATACAGAAAAATGTGTTAATTTTTAAAAAGGCGGTGGTTTGTATATGAATCGGAATGCCATACAAGGCAATATGAAAAAGAGAAGTTTACCTATATTAGCCCTATCCATACTTTTAATAACAACCATATTTTACACAATCTCTGCACTTGCAGCAATGCCAGTGCTCAATAAATCCTCTGTTAACCTGCACATAGAACAGGGATATAAGCTTAAAATAAAAGGAATTGACAAGAAATTTACAATAAAGTGGTCAGCAGAAAATAAAAACATCGCTTCCGTATCGGACAAAGGCTCGGTTAAGGGACTTGCAAAAGGAAAAACCGTAGTCTATGCCAAAATTTACAATAAAAATAAACTCAAATACACCCTTAGGACAAAAATAAATGTAGATAGCAAGGGCTATGCCACAAATCAGACTTCCCTTACCAGTCTGCTAAAAAATACCAAAGTAAATGATATCATAGTAAATGGCAAAACTGATTTTACCATACCGAAAGGAAACTTTGGCAAAAATATTGAAAGTAATACAAAAAATCTCTCACTTAAGATTGAAGCCGGAAGTTCCCTTAATTCAGTAAAACTAATCAGCACTGAGAATGCTAAAATAGAAGTTTTAGGGCAGCTATCTTATCTTTACTCAAAAAAAGATAATACCAAAATAAGTCTTAAATCTTCAGGGAAAAATGCCATTATAAATGCCATACATTTAGAGAATCCTTCTACCTTGGATTTTGTATCTGACAGTAATAAAGCCCTTTGTAATATCTTTGTACTTGCAAAGTCAGATATTAAAATAAGCGGTAAAAATAAAAAGAAGGATGTAATAGCAATTAAGGAAACTGCGGAAGAAACCGGTGTAACTGCAAATAAAAACATCGACCTTTACACAGATGCAAGGACTACTCTTGTAGTAAATATCGGTGCCAAAGACTCCAGGATAACCACATTAAACTATAGAACGCCTATAACTGTCACAAATAATACTGACAGTACCCTTACTGTTACTACTCCATCTGTAGAAAAAAAGGTGGAGGCAGGTGAAACTCATACTGTGACTGGGAAGAATTAATTGGTGTAACAAAAAGATGCCCCTGATTTAACTCAGGAGCATCTTATTACAAGGTTCCTTGGTTTTCAGTATTATACCTATTCGGGAGAGCGAACCAACTCTCGCTTGGGAACTCCGGTTGCGAACCGAACGACCGCAACCTTCTTAGTTCATTTAAATAATATCAAAAATATCATTAAAAAGCAATAGCATTCAGATTTTTACTCTCAAATTCTCCCAATATCCCCTACAAGTTCATTCACCTCATCCTCAGTATTAGCCCAACTGGTGCAGAACCTTACTATATGAGAATTCTCATCACATCTTCCCTCATATTCAAAGGCATACTTAACAGAGAGTTTGTCCATCTGATTCTGTGTAAGTATTACAAACTGCTGATTGGTTGGGCTTTCTATATAGGCTTTTATGCCCTTTTCCTTGAAGGCTTTCTTAATCTTCATAGCATATTTAACAGCAGATTCAGCTATGTTAAAATAAAGACCATTTCAAAAAGTGTATTAAACTGCGCCCCTAAAATCCAGCCCTTGGCAAGCAGGGCACCGTTTTGCTTCATATAACTTCTAAAACCTGCCATCAGCTCTTTATTTGTAATAACAACAGCTTCACCAAACATAGCACCGCATTTTGTACCACCGCAGTAGAATACATCGGCAAAATTTGCTAAGTCTTCCATAGTCACATCATTTCCCTCTGCTGCCAGTCCATAGCTAAGCCTTGCTCCATCCACAAAAAGATAAAGTCCGTATTCCTTACAAACTGCACTTATATCTTCAAGTTCTTTTTTAGAATATATAGTTCCAAATTCTGTAGGAAATGAAATATATACCATTTTAGGCTCTGTAATATGCTCTTTCACTGTGCTTATCTTATAGTTTTCAGCCACTTCACGAATCTGAATCGCTGTAAGCTTTCCATCTTTACCTGTTACAGTTTCAACCTTATGCCCTGTATTTTCTATGGCTCCGGTTTCATGTACGCTTATGTGACCTGAGTCCGCACTGATTACACTCTGATAACTCCTAAGCGCAGAAGATATTACTATAAAGTTGGTCTGAGTGCCGCCAACCAGAAAATGCACCTCTGCTTCAGGTTTATTTATATACTTTTTTATCTCAGCTTTAGCCTTCTCACAGAGCTCATCAAGTCCATACCCCGGATAACTTACATCACTTATATCATTTATCGCCTTAAGCACCTCACTATGTGCAGGCTTGTTGTAATCGTTGTTAAATCTAATCATTTTATCCCCCTGTAATATACTGATATTCTCCAATTATTCACGAAACATTTTGTGAATAATTTAGGATATATTATCTCAATCTTTCACTAATATCCGATGCGCTATATAAGACATTCGTTACAATTACTTCATTTTTATATATCACATAAAAATACTGAATAATTATCAACAAGCATTCTTCTTATACCTCTTGAATGCTCTGGTTCTGAGTCCATTATCTTAAAACGTTCCGGCAACATATCCAGTTTCAATATTGCATCTGCTATGCGATTGTACTGTCCCAGTGCATTTTCGGGAGATAGTAGCACACAGGCAATATGCTCATAAATTTTTCCCATATCTCCCAGTGCTTCATCAGTGATTTTTACTTCATATTGCTTCATTATTAGTGTCTCTCCCTAAAATTTTCAAATGCCTCTGCTGCCTTTTTTACTCTTCCTGCTTTAACATCATTATAACCACTTTGTAATTTAGCATGAATTTCTTTATTCGACATAATATCAGCATTAATATCATCCGGCGCTTTTGGCAGAGTCACAGCAAATGGAATACCACCTGTAAGTGAAATCTGGTTCAGATACATATTTATTGCTGTAGACATTGGCACTCCCAATCTAGCTAAAACTATTTCTGCATGTTCTTTAACTGTAGGGTTTACTCTCAAATTCAATGTAGCTGTTTTTTTCCATAGCATTACACCTCCTATTGATAATATTGTAACGCAAATGTCATCATAATACAATGGTTAAATTTCCCTGCAAAAAAGAGGGTTAAATCTCACCCTCTCTTAATCCCATTCTTATTTAACAAATATCCCATAACCGAGCCTACAACACCTCCAAGTACATGGGATAGATTTGAAATATTATCCTTAAGCATGATACCCTCGTACACCTGCTGCCCTAAGAAGATAGCTGCAACTAAGATGAAAGTTAAAGGAATTTCCCTGTCTTTAAAGCCTGTAAATGAGCTAAGCAGAATAAAGGTAAATACCACTCCGCTAGCTCCACAAAGTGCAATATTCGGAAAAAGTATATAGTTTACAATTCCTGTTATAAATGCAGTAATTACTATAGACTGGATGAGCAGCTTACTTCCGTATTTTTCTTCAAGCAATGGTCCTAATAACAAAATATAGGTTATATTCCCCATAAAATGTTCCACTCCGCTATGTCCGAAAACATGTGTAAAAAATCTTAGATAGGTAAGCGGATTGGTAAGTGATGAATGATAAGTCATAAAAAGCAGCTTATTTGTCGTTTCCTTTGTAACTATACTTAACACAAGTGCAATCAGACAAATTGCTGAAAATCCCAGTACTACCGGTGAATTAATAGAAATTTTAAGTCCTTTTTTCATTGTATACTACTCCTATTTTCAGTTATCATTTAACTCAATTTTATCAGGAACTATCTCATCTATAATATCAGAATGTTTGCCATCTAAGGTAAAAAGTAATTTTAAATTCTTTCCTATATTTTTTTCTTACAAATTCAAGCAACTCAGGTTTTTCGGCTAAATGCAAGTCAACAAAATGCTTGTAGCTTAAATCACCCTCTTTACCTGTAAATTCAACCGTACATATATCATCCTCTTCATCTTCGTTTTCCATATTTGTTCCGTAAAATACAAACTTCTCACTATTAAAAATTCTCTCAGAAGGTATTTTTTCAGAATGTAAAATCCTAATACTTAGCCCATCAAAACAACTATCGAGGATTTTTACCAAATATGTACTAACTCTTCTTTTCTCTACTATATTGTCTTCACCATCCGACTCTACATCAATTACTCCTTTAAGAGCTCCACCATCTACTACAGGCTCGCTGTCATATTCTCTGAGGATTCCCCTGTTTAGCTTACTTGAAGAGGCATTACTGTCTATTCCCTCACCTGCAATATCAGAAAAATCAATATCTACTCCGGTAAGTGATTTATGTATATAGTTTATATCTTTAACACTTATAATACCATTATTCTTTTTAGCTGCTTCTGTCAAATACTTGCAGGAAAACCTTGAATTCTGAATAAATATGCTTATAAAATATTCCTTCCAATCTTTATATTTTGAAATTTCGTCACTGTCAAAATCCTCATAAGACATCGCCATCTCAGTAACTGCCGCCTTCATATCATCCCCAAGCACAATCTTCTGAGATTGCTTATACAGATACATGCCAAAATGATAACCTACTATTAAACAAATACATATAATTAGCGTTATTATTGATTTTTTTATCCCTCCCAATATCTTCGATAGCATGACTTCACTTCCTTCCACATAATTAGTGCTACATTATTTTCAAAATTAATTATTATCCTTACCCACACAGCCCCGTCTGTAAGTTGTCAAAAAAGTGAATGTGCAAAGCACGCTGAACTTTTTTGACACTTACAGAGGTAGGGGCGTCACTTAGTATATAATATTATACCACTTATTAGTTCCCACACTCAATACTAATTTCCGTAAATTTCCCCAATATATCATCTACCGTTATTTTTGTCTTTTCTTCTTCCGCCTTATCTATTACAGCCTTTCCCTGATGCATCATAAGCAGTCTGTTACCATATTCTACCGCATATCTGAGATTATGAGTTACCATAATAGCGGTCAGCTTTTTCTCCTTAACCACCTTGTCAGTAAGCTCCATAATAAGGTCGGCAGTTTTTGGATCAAGAGCCGCAGTATGCTCATCAAGTATAAGAAATTCAATAGGTGTAAGCGTAGACATAAGCAGAGTAAGAGCCTGCCTTTGTCCGCCTAAGAGCGACTTTACCTTGGTATTTAGCTTTTCTTCAAGTCCTAGCCCAAGTCCCGATAAAATCTCCTTATAATAATTTATTCTTGTCTTATTTATTCCAAAAGAAAGTCCGAATTTTTTCCCTTTATTATCTGCAAGAGAAAGGTTTTCAAGTATAGTCATTTCAGGACAGGTTCCAAGCGAAGGATTCTGATATACCCGCCCTATTCTCCTGTTTCTTATATACTCCGGAAGTTTTGCTATGCTTTTTCCTTCTATTATAATATCCCCTTTATCAAGAGGAATGCTTCCACAAATAAGATTCAGCATAGAAGTCTTGCCTGAGCCGTTACTTCCTATAACAGATACAAATTCACCTTTTTTAATATTCAGGTTAAAATCTTCAAAGAGGCACATTTCATTCACAGTACCGGGATTGTAATATTTGTAAATGTTCTTAAGCTCTATCATGCCTTGCCTCCCTTCCTCTTTTTAAGATTGCCCGCTGCAAGAATCAAGAATAAAAGTCCTGCTGTAACAAGCTTTAAGTCAGATGCTGCAAGTCCCATTGAAATAGCTATGGATACACAGGCTTTATAGATAATTGCACCTATTACTACAGCTGTAGTAGGCTTAATAAAATTAAAATGTTTTATTAGGCTTATACCTATAATTACATTTGCAAGTCCGATAACCACTGTACCTGTACCGGTTGATATTTCAAAGAAACCGTTCATCTGGCAGTAAACGCTTCCTGCAAGGGCTGCAAGTCCGTTTGCTATAGCAAGTCCAAGAATCTTAACATTGCCCTTATCTTTTGCAAGACTGGTTACAAGCACCTCGTTATCACCAACTGCACGAAGTAAGAAACCCGACTTGGTCTTAAGGTAAAAATCAAGCAGTAATTTTGTTATTATAACTATTATAACAAGTATAATCAGATTGCTGTATTGCCTCATTCCCTCCGGAAATATCTTCCCCAGAAAATCATTTTCAAATAAAGTCTGCCTGCTGAAAAGAGGAACATTAGCCTTTCCTGCTATTCTAAGATTCACAGAATAGAGAGCCGTCATAACTATAATTCCCGAAATAAGGTCACGAATTTTAAACTTCACATGAATAATTCCTGTTATAACACCAAAAATCACTCCCGCTGCGGTTGCCACCAGCATAGCAAGGGGAATCGGTACTCCCATAAGAATCATAGCTACCGTAACTGCCGCTCCGAGTGGAAACGTTCCATCTACGGAAAGGTCCGGAAAATCAAGTATTTTGTAAGTTATATACACACCTAAGGAAAGGATGGCGTACACCAATCCTTCCGTAAGCACTCCCAGTATTATCTGCATCTCAGCCTCCACATCTATTATCTAAGCCTTTATTAAAAATCAAGTAACCACAAGCCATATTTCAGACTTGCCGCTAACAATTATTCTTATTTACTTACTTCTTTATACCCTTCCGGAAGCGTAAGTCCATAAGCCTTTGCAGCCTCTTCATTTCCGTATAAATCAGCTTCTTCAAAAGTTATAAACTTCATCTCACTTGCCTTTGCTTCACCCTTAAGTACCTTAGCCGCCATCTTTCCTGTCTCTTCACCAACAAGTACATAATCAAGTCCCACACTTGCTACACACCCCTTCTTTACCTGTTCTATCTCACTTCCAAATACAGGTTTGCCTGCTTTTTTAGCCTTGTCAAGCACTATATCAAGACTGTTTACCACTGTATTATCTGTTATATTATTAAGGCAATCAACCTTTGTTAAAATACTATCTGTCGCAAGTGGTACATCGGAAGGAGAGGTAACTGCCTGCTCTATTATTTCAAATCCAAATTCTTTAGCTGCTTCCTTATATTCCTTAACTGACATTTCAGAGTTTACTTCACTTGTGCAGTAAAGAATACCGACATTTTTTGCATCAGGCATAACTTTTCTTATCATTTCAAGCTGTTTTTTGATAGGAAGCTTGTCGCTTGTACCCGTAATATTGCCAACCGGAGTCCCATCTTCCTTGGCAAGCTCTGCCGCTACCGGATTGGTAATTGCAGTATATATCACAGGAATGTCTGTATCCTTAGCTGTACTGTAACTTATCTGTGCCATTGGAGTTGTGATTGCACAAATTAAATTTACTTTTTTAGCCACAAAATTATTAGCTATCTGAGCTGCCATTCCGCTGTCTGCACTTGCATTTTCATAAATTATCTCAAGGTTTGCTCCCTCTTTATAGCCACCTTCCGCAAGTCCTTTTATAAAGCCCTCTCTACAGTTATCAAGTGAGCCATGCTCTGCAAACTGACCTATGGCTACTGTTACCTTGTCTGTGCTTGCTGTACTTCCTGCCTGACTGCCTGATTTTGTTGAGTTTGAACTACCGGAAGCTGCCTGACTTCCCGAGCTTGCCGAAGATTTGCTTACGCTTCCCATACTGCCGGTGGTTGCCGATGGCTGCTTGTTTCCGCCACAAGCGGTAAGCGCTGATACCATTAAAGTAAGTGCAAGTCCTAATGCTACGATTTTGTTTGTTTTTTTCATATGTTTTCTCCTTTCATTGGTGTAAGCTAATGGACCTACACAAAAAGCCCCAAGCAGAAGTTTCCTTCCACTTGGGGCGAATATTATCCGCGTTGCCACCCAATTTGATGTTAATGCACCATCTTATCCCTATGCCATCACACAGGTAATGAGAATAACGGTCATCACTCCGTCTTACCCTACTTTATTCGGGCAAGCCCTCAGGAGTCCATTCACTAAGTTTTCTCATGCTGATTTCCACCATCACAGCTCTCTGGTATGAGTACCACTTAACTACTACTCTCCCTCACAGGTTTGATTTTTGTTATCATAACTCATTGAAGATGAGATGTCAAGATGGAAATTTAATTATTTTATCTCTTCCCAAATCTATTAACTAAAATAATTATAATTATCACAATAACCGCACCACCCACTATATAAGGCAGTATCATAAGTAAAAAGAATAAAATTATGTTCAAAGCATAAGCATTTCTTTCGTTTTCAGGCTTTTCACTTTCACTTAACGAAAATTCAAGTTCTCCCTTTGGCAGTCCATTTGACTTAAAATTATAGCCTGACTCAGTTTTTTGTAAAGCCTTTGTCTCCATCCTTAAACATATAAAACGGAGTATTGATATCTATATTTAATCTGCCAAACTTTGCCCAGGTACTTGCAGGAGACAGAAGATATGTATAATCATATACCCCTGGCTCGTAACCTTTATCAATGTTTGGATACATAGGTGCTTCTATGGTATTGGTTATCTTTTCTCCCGGATTAAAAGTGATTTCATACTCATACCAGCGTATAAGAGCTTTCAGCATCTCTTCCTGCTTATTTATGTCTGTATGTATAGCTCCATTTTTCTTATCGTTTTGGTTAAATAACCGAACAGCAGCATTGTACCCATCTGTTTCCATAACATTAGTTTCTTCAAAATATTTATTAAAAATAAATTCTTTGAAAGATAATTGTTTAGTACTTTTTAAGAACAAAATTCCCAATTATTTCTTTGGCATCATTTGCAGCTGTTGCATAAAACTTCCATTTTGGAACATCTGTAACCGGCTCACCTATTACATAAAGATAAGCCTCTCTGCCATTCATTGCCCAAAGCCCTATCTTGCAGTTCCCATCATCGTCAGACTCAAAGCTGTCTCCATTTTCAAGCCAATATTTTCTCCTGCCATCAAAAGCTGGTGCGCTTAGCTCTGCCCAGGCTGATTTACAGCCTGCTTCATCCACACCTCTCACTTCGTAAACATATTCTGTTACAGGCAGGTCAGGAGAATAAAATTTATCTTTTACAAAGTCATCAAGAAGAAGCTTCAAGTCCTCATCAATATCAAAATCATAATAATTGTCGTTAAAGCTATATCTGAGTGTTTTCGTTATTTTTTTGTCATTCACCAGGATGTCAAACTTATCTATATCATTTGACGGAGCTTCCGTATTATTTGATGAATCATAATAATAACCATAGTCCGGATATTTACCAAAAGGAAAGACCAGCTTAGCTGTAACTTGGTAGTCAGCAGGATTGTAAAATGTGTATTTGGCTGTCACCTTTCCTTTATATTCTAAGAATTTCTCAGCAGTTTCATAACTTACAAGAGGAAACTCCGGCAAGTCAAAAGTAAGTTTTTCATCCAGTACTTCAATAGGGCAGTCTTCTCCTTTTACAACCACACCTGCCCTGTCAACACCTCTCCAGTCCCTCCTTGCTGAATTAGCATAAGTATTAGTCTTAAAAATATCTCCACACATTATTGCTGCAGCATGACAAATAGAATTGCTATTCTTTTACGTGCTTCAAGAAGCTTTTCCTCTCCTGCTGCTTGGTATATTGCTGTTTTTACTCCACCACCGATGACTGCATCAGGATTTACCGTATTTACTATAGCATCTGCTTTTACTTTTGTCATATCGTTTCTAATTATTTTGAGAGGCATATACTCTTCCCCCTATCATTAATTGAATTGTGCTCTAATAGTTCAAATTCTGTTGATATAATATCTAAGTAAGTATCATCAAATTCTATATTCCCCATTTTACTGCTTCAGTAAGATTTCAAATCCCATTTTTGGGCTTTTTTGAAAAAAGACATACTTATTTTTACAGTATCAGATTCTACTAAAACATTGGCAGCATAGTTACCGGCTCCGTTTCTTTTTACCAGTAGCCCAATACTTGACTGATCAGGTCTAATTTAAAAAGTTCACCTGAATATCCATATGCATCAAATCCCTCTGGCTGATAAATATCTCTGTTCAGATACTCACTAAATTCCTATTGGTACTTTGCTTCTTTCTCCAGCTTTTACTAAAATACTGTGCATCCATTATCATTTTGTTTTTGAAATATTCCTGAATGCCAAATTCACTGTCATTTACTTACTCAATTTTTTTAATTTTCTACCACTATCTGACCCTTTTCGTTCTATGATACCCTTATTCTTTAATTTGACTAAATATCCCCTCGTCTTTACTCAACATATACTATCCCACTACGTACACTATGTATAGATAACTCTTCTTTTATATTTTTGTAATAATCCATCACCAATTGCATATAACGGCTTCTTCGCATCAAAATAATTTATTAACTCTGATGTATAAAATCTGAAATCAAATAAAATTCTTCTTTTCTTTTCCATCAATCATAATCGGTATCGTAAGATATGTATATTTAGAGCTATCTTTATCCAAAAGTTTCGCCGGAATTTCCAACCACTGGCAAAATTCTAAGTCTCTTTCTTTTATTTTGTGCATAATCACATATGGGGAAATTTCTAATTCTATTCCTCTAATGTCTTCCCATGAACTCTTATCTATGTTACGAACCTCACATATCTCTTTTTTTAATTCTTCCGAGGCCTCATAAATATTTCTGGTCTTTTTCTGATCAATTATATTTTTCTTATATTCAGCATGGAATTTACAGAACATATATTTGATAAATACATATCATATAAAAAGCACCCCAATTCTATCATTATCATTAATCTTATCTTTTAAGTAACTTCTTCATATCTTTATTTTTGCCATATAAGTGTTGATTCTTTATAAACATAATACTTCTTCTCATCGTATGATAATATGTATTCTTCTCCTGCATCTTTTAATAATACAAGTACACTTCCAATAACATTGTTCTTTTTCCTTTGGCAATTGTATTTTTTTCTGTAACCCTTCTCACCATTTGCTCAGCTTCCACACCATTAAAATCACCGATAATATTATTCATAGAATAATAAACATTCTTGATAATATTTTCGTCTGACATCTCTAGCATCCGTCCAGCATATGCCTTTGCCATTCTTACCATGCATGCCTTCAAATTGTCATTCCATTGCTGATTATCCCTATCAAATAGTGTTCCTATTGCTTTAACTGTTTCCTTAGCTGAATTTTTTATCCCATTTTCCCAATTGCATAATATCAAAAAAGAATCTACAATTTTAAGTTGCTCATTTAAGTTTTTCTCTATAATGTCCATTCCATCATTTTTAAGTTTCCATTCTAATTCCCTTCCATCTTTGTCTGTACATACAGACTCAAGCATAGTGACTTTTCCATATTTAAAACAGCAATTGGTCTGCAAGACACACTATTTTTATTCAACAGGGTATCCTCTAATTCTATCAAATGCTGGGAGTCATGTTTACTCCAAACCATAACTACATATGGGCCATTATTTTCATTAACAATTGCATTTATTCCAGCAACCAATAAACTCACTATACTTTTTGTATCTGTAGCTCCACCTGCTGCTTCATCTAAATGCATATCCAAAAAAATAATTCTTACATTATCTAATGGTTTCTCTGGATAACTCTTCTTACCCTTACCATCATAATAAAAATATGGCACCCCTCTTTTAGCCAATGCATTCATTAAGGGAAGAGCTTCATTAATTTTGTCATCTATTATTACAACACTCCCATTCTTTGGTAAATCCATCTTTTTTCTCCTGTTTATTCTTTTATTATCGGAAATGAAAGCCCTACTACAGCACCTTTTCTAAATTCCTCGGGTAAATACACATCACCCTTATCTGGGAATACAAGTACTCCCTCGCTTGATTTCATTATTTCGTCTGCCAAATGTAATCCAAGTCCCATACCTCCCACTCTATCAGTAACAAATGGTTTAATAATCTGATCTGTCGGCAAAGTAAAAACCATATCCATTATCAGCTACAATAATTGTTATAAAACCTTCATAATCAAGTGATACATCAAAATACATTTTTTTGTTTACAATATGAAAATATTCCAGCCAATATATTGAATTATCAACCAGATTCATTATCGTTCCTATAACTAAATTAGAAGCACATTTTATAATCTCTTGCCTGTCTTTATCTCGATATGAGCTAACCACTTCAATTTCATGTACTTTCAATCTATACTTTACATTAAACCGTGCATCATCAATCAAATCTGAAACATTCACTAACGACTGTTTTTTTGATTTAATTACTGATGCATATCCATCCGTTACTCTTGATAAATCTTGCACCAAATTTTTGACATGTTCAGTTGATTCTTCATCCTTAATAGCAGACTTTAATTCAGCTATTATCTTTTCAATTTCATGAATTACTACACTTAAACTAAGTCCTGCTGAAGCACTTCGTATATATACATCTGTTATATTCTTATAATCTGTTTCTATGTTTTTTTCAGAGATTTGTTAATTAAATTTTTTTAATTTTTATATCATCAATGTTTTTTTATCTATAACAATCTTTTAAATCTTCAATACTTGATAATACCGGTTCAGCTTTACCCGATGGACCATAATATTTTTTTAATAAATCCTTATCAATATTTCTCAAAGTCTGGATTTTCTCTATAGCATTGACAATTGCGTATCGGAACTCTTCAAATGCCTCATTCTCTACAAACCCTTCTCTATTTGTCTTTTCTATTAAACCTCCACTATCTTGCCGGCTTAAATATATGGCACCTATTGTTATTTTGCTACTTAATGTTGTTCCTGGCGCATTTATTCTCTTTGATTCAAGTTGAAGCCAATCATTTCCAGAATCTCCATACTCATAAATTCGTATATTATCACGATATACCGCTATTCCACCATTATTCTTTAAATATTCCTTCAACCCTTTTTTGTCGGATACTCCATACGATAATATTGTATTATCCAAGTCAAAAATCATTAACTTCATTCTTACTTTTCCAATAGCAAACATTCCAAGATCTATCTTTTTTAGTATTTTCTTTTTATTCTCTCGTTCTTCCCGACACATTTCGATATGATCCCTAATAACTTGTTTTTCTTTTTTAATTTATTTAAAATTTTTCCATGGTTTTAAAACTCATACTTCAATTCTGTAATCTCATTCCCCTCAATTAAAACATCCGCAAAAAATAATGCATTATTTTTTTAATTTTTATCCACAGTAAGCAACCCTTCTAACCACTCTTTATGATTAGTATTGAATACAACATTGAAAGATTGAATACTTTCAAACGGAGACTGTAACGACATTACCGATCTATAAACATCTCTTAATTTCCCTCTTGTCCATACATTTTTTAATTCCGTAATCTCAATATATGTTCCGTTCTGCTGACCACAAAAAAATTCGGGTTTCCTTTCAATCACTGTAATTGGAACTTGTTCCAAGTAATCAAATTTTTCAAACTCAGTCCAATCGATTTTTACTACAACTTCTTTCTTCCCTTGCATTCTGGTAATTAAAGTTATTTTACTACCTAACTTGTGAACACCAAATCTTCCAATCCCTTTTTCTCCCATTGGCAATCTTCCCAATGCACTCTTTTTATCATTCGAAATATATTCTTCAAGAAGATTTTTTTTATTATCTGTTCCTATTTCCATCCAAAAATTCTCTACTATCGAGAGATCCATTCCATCCCCATTATCTTTTACAATGATTTTTCCATTCTTAGGTTTGTCAACATCCCACATCTCCACCCATACATCCGGTGCATCTGCATCATACGCATTCTTAACCAACTCTAATAATGCAATACTTTCATTCTTTATTAGCTGGTCTCCTATCTGAGGCATCAACCTTGCTCGCGATTTAAGCTAATTTGTTTTTCCATAAAAACCTCTCTTTCTTATATCGAATCTAATAATTTTAAAACTGCCTTTGCTATTCCCTTTGCCATTAATGGCGGTACAGCATTTCCAATCTGAATAAATTTTGCTGTTCTCGATCCTTCAAAATAATAATTATCTGGAAAAGACTGTATTCTAGCTGCTTCTCTCACCGATAATGAACGTGCCTGCTCAATATCTGGATGTATATAATAATGTCCATCTTTTGATATATGAGCCAACATTGTATGTGCACTCTCCATATCCCCTTCAACAACCTTAAATCTATCTAAAAATGATACTCTATTATTATGAAACTGCAAATTTTCCGGTAAATCTGTATAATGTAATCTTCTATGATTATCATTCCACATTTCAATTGCTATTCTATATATCTCTCTGTCAACATCCCTTATATTTCTTGTCTGATGATCTGTCAACACATCCTGCTCATCCCTTATACCCGAACTCAGAAGATAATCATTGGTTCCTTCAATATATTCATTGCATTCTTCCCCTGGTGCTAAACGAGACAAATCGCTAAACAAATCATTTACAACTGCATTAACATGTATCCTTGTAAATTCTGGATAGTGTAAGTTCAAATCTTTTCGCCATCCTATTATAATAACCCTTTTTCTATGTTGAAGGACTCCAAAATCATGAGCATTTACCATTTTATACTCTATATTATATCCGACTGTTCTTAACCTCTGTTTTATCCGCTTCCATATAATCCCATCTTTTGCAGTTAGCATTCCTGGGACATTCTCAAATACAAACAGTTTAGGCTTATATTTATTAAGGAATCTTGCATATTGAATATACAAATCGTTTCTAAGATCATTTTCCATTCCTCCTTGTGTTGAAGCTCTTCCAACCAAAGAATAAGCTTGACAAGGTGGTCCACCTATTAAAACATCAACTTCTTTAATGTTATTTATTTTTCATTATATCATCTATTTTTACAAAATATACTTTTTATATGTTTTATCTGATATTTCCTCATTAATTACCGTCATTATAACTTCTTTTTGGTACTTTTTCATAAAGCTGTTGTTTAGATATGCTTCCTCTTAGATATTTATAATAATAATCCAGATTCCCTCGTTTTTTTAAATAATAATAGCAAGAGCGTGTCCTTAATGTATCCGATGCAAATCCATTCATTTCAACATATTGCAATTGGATTATAACCACAGTTAAAAACCTTCGGATAACCCACCAGCTCCCGAAAAACACATCAATAAAATTATATTTATAATTGCTAGTAGACATCTTTCCTGCTCCTCTATCATTATTATTCTATTAACAAATCAAAAATCGTCTCTTCCACAACCTTAACACACTCATCCGTATGTTTCTTTATATCTTCACCCCAGAACCGGATTACAGTCCAACCCTCAAAGTCCAATTTTTTGTTTATCTCAATATCCCGCTCTATGTTATGGGAAATTTTATTAATCCAGAACTCACTATTATTACTCTTTTCCAGCCTCTTTTTTAAGGTATCCCAGTCCTTTCCATGAAAGAATTCTCCATCACAGAAAATAGCAATCTTATACTTTGTCAGTACAATATCTGGGCTTCCTGGCAATTTTTTATAATTTTTGCGATACCGGTATCCTTTGCTCCGTAAAGCCTTTCTTAATATAACTTCTATTTTGGTATCTCTTCCGTGAATATTCTTCATATTCTTATGCCGCTGTTCTTTTGTTAAAACATCTGCCACAAAATCACCTCAACAATCAGTTTTCAATCAGCTTTGCCAGTTTTTCTATCTCTTTCATTTCCTGTCTGACATTTATGCTCATAAGAGTTTTTACATCAATAAGGATACCTTGGATTTTCTGATATTCTTCAGTATTATCTTTCCAGTTGCTCACTGCTTCTCCTACTTTAAGCATATCTGCATTATCTGGATACTTAGTCTTTAGTGAATCAAAAGGCATAAGAAAAGCATTGTACACTCTCATATTTTCCCCATACATTTTCTTAAACTTATCCTCATTTGCTATATACTCTCCATATGTAATCTGCTTATTTATTGACGTAGATTCTGGCAGATCCCAGATCTTTCCTGTTACCCCATATTTATAATATTTTGCATCAAGTACATATACATCTGTTCCATACAGCATAATCGTATCTGGCTCAAGTGAAGCATTATCATATTTACTTCCATTAACATACCATGTTGTTTTGGGAAAATAATCAGCTTTGTTTTCAATACCAAATACTTTATCAATCATTTTCTCCCATATATATTCAAAACGATATGTTCCATATCGGTAGTTTTTATCAGAATCTTTATCACCTTCAAAGTCTATAATTGCAAGCATATGCTGGAATAACACTCTGTTTTTATCATTAAAGGTATTGGCAATCTTATCTTTAAGACCTGAACGGAATAACCTTTCCTGTTTAACAATTTCTGGTTTCTTCGGCATCATTTCCGTAAAAAACCAGCCTATCCTTTCAAAGCTCTCATATACACAATACTCATGTATTAATGTAATCAGTTCATCTTCTTTTACACTATTTTTTTCTTTGTAACAAAAATCAAGATAAAAATACTTCCATGTCCTGTACATATGGTCTCTGGGTTTTTATCGTCCTGTTCCAATTGATTTTTCCAGATTTAGCAACCTTATATGAAACTTCCTGTTCTTTATAATAACCTCTTACAAAGAAATCTTTGATAAGATATATATATGACTGTAATGGAAATTCCACTTCATCAAATGAACTCCCTTGTTTAAGAATATCCGACTCCTTGCGTTCTGTGTTAGCTGAAAGCGTTGTAAATAACAATATTATATCCTTTCGGAGTTCTTTATCATCTTCAGATATATGGTATCCCATCGGAAAATTGATACTGATGTCGCCATCATTGCATTTTAGCCCTACAAATGTATCCATTTCACGATTAGAATTTACTCTGCATTTACTTCGTATATCAACTTTCCTCAAAAAATCACCACCTATTTTTCATTATTATCCGCATTCTTCTGCTGCATTTTTGAAAGCATCTTCTCATAAACACTTAGTCTCAATACAGATGCAAGCTTATCAGATGTTGCTGTCTCATATGTAACAACTACATCTTCCAAAGATTTACAACTTTCATTAAATATGACTGTTTTGTCCATTTTAAAAGCATCATCCCATAAATACTTAAGTACTTTCTCAGAAAATTTATCTGCTTCCAGTTCTTTTTTCTTTGCAAAATATGTTCCAAGCCGCTTATCCTCAAAGCTTACCATATCAACATTGATATCAATGACCATATCATTGATTACTGTAGCAAATGCCCCCCAGCTTACTTTTGTACCCGCAATTATATCTTTTGAATGTTCAGACTTATCAAAATTATTCTCTATCTGTCTCATATTCCATCTGCGCTGAAAAGCAGTATCTAATGTAAATACATTCTGATCTGCTGTATTCATCGTTGCCAGAATATACATATTGGATGGAATTCTTACGGAATGATTTTCATCTCCATAAACTTCTTTTGCAACCTCATAGTTTGAAATTCCATACTCACTCTCTCCCACCTCTTCAGCTGGAAATTCTTCTTCATCTTTTCTGTCAAGCAGCTGGAATATCTCTCCAAATATTGCTGGTGCGTTGCCTCTGTTCAATTCTTCTATTACAAGATAATAGAAACTACCAGGGTCATTTTCTGCCTTTTTCAGCATCTTAGTAAATGGTCCCGGGGTAAATACATACTTCAACTTGTCATTACCATCTTTATCTTTTTCAACTCTTGGTAATATTTGTCCAACAAAATCTGAATACGTGTAATCTGGATGAAAAACCACTCTCTCCATGCGTTTTTCATCATCACAATATTTTGTTTTTATTTCATGACTTTTTCCAGCTCCTGGAACACCATAAAGAAGAATATTTTCTGCTCCTGTTTCACGCTTAACATCTTCTTTATTTTCTTCCAATGTATTATTACCATCAGAAATGGAAATCCCATATGTGTTCTTATTAAGACACCTGCATATATTCAAAGCTTTCTGTAATTCTGTTGAGTATGATTCATTCAGGTCTGCTGCTTTGATAATATCAGGTGCCTTGAATTCATTTTCAATTATATTCTTACCATATTTTATTCCAAAAATATGTATAGATGCTACCTGCATTTTATCTTCTGCATTACTATACATCTCTTTAAGAACAGCGCCTAGCTCTTTAATTGTAAATTTCTTATTTTCAATTTCCGAATCTTTTATTTCAATAAGTTTTTTTATATCAACTTTCGTATTAGTTGTAAGTTTATAAAACTTATTGTTAAGTACTGAAAGATGGTTCTCTCCCTTTGTTTCATCAGATGCTTTAATACCTATACAATCATAAAGAAGTTGTTCCTTATGTTTCAGAATTATGAGATAATCTCCCGTATGCAGCAACTTTCTAAAGCTGACAAATGCCTGATCATCTATAGTAGTCAATGATAACTGCACTTGATCTGCCTGTTCTCTTCTTCTGCTTCTTACTATGCTTACACGCACAGATCTGCTTTTTTCACCATCAAAGCTGATATCAGTATCTTCTCCATCTGCCAGATACTGAATATTATCCTTATAAATGTAAAGAGGTATCTGTGTTATAAAATATTTTTTTAACTGCTCATCTCTTTCATTATAATCACACTTAAAATAACCATCTGCCATCAGATAAGGAAACATATTCATCTGTTCTCCGGATATTGCTATATGGGTCTGGTTAGTCGTTCTGCCTTTATCCAATGTATTAGATGCTTCCAGTCTTTTTACTATTATTCCATCATATTCATTTGCTGAACTCTCTGGAACTATGTTCTTTATTATCTCTATTGCCTGTGTAAAATCCATCAGTCATTACCACCTTTCATATAGCCCTTTATCACATGTGCTATCGCCCTTCCCAGAAGTGGCGGAACAGAATTTCCTATCTGCATATAAGTCTTCGTATATGCACCTCTGAAAAAATAATCATCAGGATATGACTGCACTCTGGCTGCTTCTCTAGGTGTTAGTCCCCTTGCCTGTGTTGGATGAATATACATATTACAATCAAACTTCATATGTGCAGTTATTGTTTTACAAACCTTATCACTTTCAAGTTTAAAATACTTGTCTTTAAAGATGTCATTTCTTCTGGAATATGGCATAATATCTGCAATTTTAGGATCATCTGAACGGTCTCCCGGATCCATACGTCCATATATTTCAATATCGCGGTCGTTATTATATCTTGCCTTATGATTTGCTACAACTTTTACAACTCTGCTCTGGTTAATATATGAAATATAATCATTACTTTCCATGTTATTATTTCTTTCTATCTTATATCCACTTTCTGCAGAACCGCTCTCTGTCGAGTTCTTTACCCTTGAGGCTTTCAATTCTCTAAGTGCGAACAATGCATCACCAAGATTATGTTCCGGTATGTTTTCACTGAGTGCAAATATCTCATTAAAAATCTGTTCATTATCAATTCCAATGCAATTTCCTATATATATAAGTCTTTCCCTATTCTGTGGAACTCCAAAATTTTTTGCGTTAAGAATATGACATTCTACCGAATATCCTATGGCACGGAAATCCTCTTTCACCTGTTCAGCTACAGATAACATTCCCTTAACATTCTCCATAACAAAAAATTTAGGATGAATCTTTTTTACAACTTCCACATAACTCTTATACAGATAATTTCTTGGATCATCTATCAGTCTTTGTCTGTTAGCCATACTAAATCCCTGGCATGGCGGTCCACCAACAACAATATCAGCTCTTCTGCCTGCCAGTAATTCATCAAAATTTTTCACCACATCTTTTATATCACCTAATACTATGTGGTCTCTTGGTGTTTCCGGGTGATTGTGTGCATATGTATCCACACAACAATCCTGTATATCATTTGCAAGACTTGTCACGAATCCTTCCTGTGTAAAGCCAAGTGACAACCCACCTGCACCACAAAACAGATCAATCATCTTCAACGAATCCTCACTGACATTTTCTCTGGCATTTTCAATATATGTATTACAATATTTGTTCACAGGACACTTACAACATCCCTGCTCATTTTCATTACATATAAACGCAAGCTTTTTAAAAGCCTCCATAAGTTCTGAATCATTATTTACATCATCCTTATACAATTCAGCCCTGTCATTAAGGAACTCCTCTTTTACAGGTTTTGTAACTCTGTCTAAGCAGACATTTATATCTTTATTTTCTTTATTATCCAATCCGGCATTTATAAAAGCTATAAATTCGCCTTTATCATTTTTATATTCCATATCAGTCTTCCCACTCTCCAAGATTTATTAATGTTTTCTTTACCGATTGGGCAACTGCCTTTGATACATTAACTGTAACAGCGTTTCCAAACTGCTTATACGCCTGACTGTCAGATACCGGAATCACAAATGAATCCTGAAATCCCTGCAACCTTGCACACTCACGTGGTGTAAGTCTTCTTACCCTTCCATTCTGGGTAACATAATTGTCCTGACATGCCCTGTGCATCTTAGCCATAGTTGCACACAGCGGCCTTGCAATCTTTAAGTCTATCTCCGATTTTGCCTTATACCCCCCAGTCCCATCTGATAATATTGTAGGTAAAATTCTATCTGACAGGAAATATTTATCATCAACTTCTGGTTCCAGTAAATCCTGCAATGTTTTATCAAGTTTTTTCTTTTCTGGAAATTCAAATCTTGCATTCTGATTATCAAAGCATACAATATATGTCCTGTTCCGTGTCTGGGGCACTCCATAATCAGCTGAATTTAATATATCGCAGAACACATTATATCCAAGCACATCATGTAATACCCTGTATATTTCTTTATACGTTTCTCCATTGTTATGAGTTCGTAAAGAACGTACATTTTCAAGGATAATTGCTTTCGGTTTCTTTCCTCTTTTAATTTTATCATCTACTATTTCAGCTATTCTGAAAAATAAAGTTCCTCGTGTATCTTCAAACCCTTTTTGCTGTCCCATCATACTAAACGGCTGGCACGGAAACCCACCTATCAGAATATCGCAATCTGGTATTTCCTCTAATGGAATTTCATTTATATCCCCAAGAACAATATGTTCTCCAAAATTAGCCTTATATGTCTGTACTGCATATTTATCAAAATCATTTGCCCATATTATATCACAGCCTGTATCTACAAACCCCTTATCAAGTCCACCAAGCCCACTGAAGAATGAAACTACTTTCATCTATTGTTCCTCCCCAGGTTTATTATTTTTTTATATAATCTCTGATCCACAATCCAATTTCCACAGAGGCAGTTTTTCCTTCATTACGCAACAATGTCATAAATTCATCTTTTACTGCCGGTTCAATTGAGATTTCTATTTTTGCAGTTTTTATTCTTCCTGCAGGTCTTCCACAATTGCTTTTCTTTTTATTAGCCATTGCATTCTCCTCCGTTTAATATACATATTATATAATGTTTTTTATCGGGTGTAAATACATTCTTTATAAAAAAATTTATGTATACACTTTCTTTTCTTCTTGATATAATATATATAAATCTACAGAAGGGAATACAATTATATGTACAAACAAATCATTGATACATTAAACCAGTTTCTGAATTATATACATATTCCTGGCACACCACTTAATCCAGATGCTTTTCAGGGAATATTGGTAAAGAAACTCTCAAACCAGAATATTATAAAAGATAAGCGAAGAATTAATGCTGGGAGTACTTCTTCTACGACAAACCAGACACATATTGATGTCACTGGTAAACAAGGTATGTTATTTTTCTTTGAAAAACTGAATAGCACCTCAACTTCAGCCCAAAATATTGATATCGACATATACGATAATAATTTCAGATATCTAAAGGAAATAGATCATCCTGCTATCAGAACCGATGCAAACGGAGATACTTATTTTATCCGTTCAACTGCAAACTTACCTCACCTGACAGACTGGGATTCATCTCTTCATAGTTCTGCATATAAAAAATATGGTCATACTGGTGACCAGGTACAAATTAATATTCCGGATTCTAATGAAATTTTCACGCAGCTTCAGAAATTTGCATTTCAAGATGATGCACTTGTTATGCTAAGATATGATTATCTGAGATATGTAGCTATCCTTATTCCATGTGAATTATGTAACAGCCTGTATTCTATTACAAAAACACATGGTACTCATAATGTAAACTATGTAGAAATGAATCCTTCATACAATCCAGCATTAGCACATCAGATTCAGTATGATATTATTTCAAACGATGTAAGTCGCGATGATGTTGAAACTGCAATTTTACAACGCACACTTAATAATAACCCATGTGCAGGTACAGATGTCGAAAAGATTGTAAAGACACGTGTTTCACAAGGTTCCTTCCGCAGACTATTACTTCTTGAATGTCATCACTGCAACCTTTGTGATATTTCCACCACCTCGGTATTACGCGCAAGCCATATTAAAGAATGGGCTGAATCCTCCAAGGAAGAGCGTATAGATGCAAATAACGGTTTGCTTTTATGTGCTAATCACGATGCGCTGTTTGACCGACATTTAATATCATTTGAACCAGATACCGGAAATATTTGCATTTCTGCATCTATTGACGACGAACAACGAAATGCTTTAAATATTTCCAAATCTGCCAGAATTTCTATGAATGAGCGAATGAAGATATACATGCAGATACACTACAAAAAATTTATCGGAAAAGAAAACCAGTAATTTATCAATTGCGAGATGTACTCAGAATACATCCCGCAATATTTATCTCCTCATATTCCACATCTTATCTTTTTCTTTTCTTTATCAACGTTTCTGCCAACACTATCATCATAAATCTTCCTAAACTTTTCATAAAGCTCATATCCATCCAGCTTTGTCCACAAACCCAGTTTCCTCTTCCATCCCAGTATCCCAACATTCCTGTAAGCAACAATCTTCTCATCCCCAGACACCACATAATAAACTGTATACAAGCCTTCTTTCATAATGCTATCTGCAAGCTGCAACTGTCTCTTAATTTCCCTTTTCTCCTGCATCCATATCTACCTGTTCTGTTCCCACGACAAGAGCTTGGTAAAAGATTCCATCCTTTTCTTCATATGGGATACCAATCTTTACAGAGTACACAGCTCACTTTAGTACCAAAAGAAAAAAACAAGCTCTCAAGCGCCCATTTTACCAGACTTTGCTAGCTTTTAAAAATTATTCCAACTTTTCTAAACATTGGGCATTTCCCATACATTCCATCATTTTTCAATCAATATTAAAGTCTTTTCATTCTGGTACACTCTGTTTTTACCCTTTTATCCCAGAAACAGCCCGTGCCTCATTTATATTCCTACAACACTTCAGCTAACAGGCTTTTAGTTAATTCTTCCACTTACAGTTTCGTAATTCCAAAGCTTTTCTTGCCAGCATCTTTTATAGATGCTCCTATATGGTAAACTTCCCTTCTGTCTATAATCAGAAACCTGTCATGGAAGTCTTTACTTATTTTAACTACAAGCTTCGGATACTGTGAGTTAAACTTAGCTCTGTCCCTGCCTTTTCTACAAGCTCTACCATAAGGCTGAAAGCATCGTATATCTGACCATTAAAAAAGATTTTCTGTTTCACTTCTTTTGTTGTTGCTATGTAGTCAAAGACTTCTTCAAGCTTCTTATCTGTTTCCAATTGCTTTAACTCAACTCTATCAAGACGAGCAAACATTTCTCTATTAGAAAGCAAAAATTTTCTCATCTCCACAAAGCTATTCATAATTTTAATACTGACTTCGACTGCTACATTGCTTTTAAGCACAACAGAAAGCATGGCGATACCTTGTTCTGTATATACACAAGGGTTTGACAATGAATGTTTCAAAGTTTTGAACCAGTCACAATTTATGACCAGTTCATCTTTCTCATCATCACTTTGATAGATATAATACAGTAAATTGTGAACAGCCATCTTCCCATTCAGGATATTTTCAATATTGGTTTCTGTATCTTCAAAGTCATCAAATATAGGCATAATATTATCTCTGATAAGTACGCTAATCTCTTCCACTGTGTATTTATAGCTCGCTCCAGTCAACTGCCACCATTTACAAGGAGTTCTGCCTAGCAGAGTTCCAAGCTCTCCGCCATAAACAAAACCATCGTTAATATTAGATTTTTTCATATCTTTTGAATATATGGCAATATGTGGTATGAATTCTACGCTGCACTCGTAGTTATTTCTGTTGGCTTGAAAATAGATTTCATAGGTAAGATCCTTATTTTTAGATATTTTTCTTTAACTTCTGTCCTTTGCTGACCATCTTAAAATCCGGAAAACTACTTGCTATTTCCTGCCAAGCTTTTTCACATAATTCTCTAGGTTTCATTTTTCACTAAGACTCCTTAAGTATTTTTATATTCTATGTACATTTTGTTCATAGTATTAAAAAAATCATTATACCTTTTTTTATCGGGACATTTTTAAACTTGATATCGCAATTTGCTACATCAATTTTATTCTTTTTATTTGAGGTTCCAATTTGGAATCTCAAGATTTATTCATTTCATTTGTCTTATAACCTAAATCATATAACACTGCTCTTTTTAAAAATTTTTATCAACAGATTTTTTTCATATCATCAATACCGCTTTTAGCTACTATTTGATTTACTCTCTTGATAATCTGCTTTAATATACTTCTTTTTCATTCCCTATTTTTCAAACGGTTCATAAATTAGAAGCTCGAACATTGTTCCACGTATAAAAAAACCTACTCCTTTACAAGAATAGGTTAATTATTCCAACTCTTCTGAGCATTTTCATTTCTTATGCACTATAGTATTTTCTATGCTTTATTTTTCGCTCTTTTTCATTCCAGTTTCATTTTTATCCACGTTGTTTTTTATTTTTATCCCAGAAATAACCCGTCAAACTTTTTATATCCCTACAGTATCTTCTTAAGCATTTCACAAGTATTATAAAGCATATTCTCATAGATTTAACCTATACCCAAATCAGCTTCAAAATACTGGAGAGTAGAATACTGTACAAGTCTCTTATTCACAGGCTTACTCAAATCCAGCTTTGCTTCTTTATATTTTTTAATGTACTTTTGCATTTTACACTTAATCTTATAGTCTTTTCCTCGCAAAGCATCAAACTCTTTCTGTCTTAAATGTGGTTCTATATTCATATCAATATAGCTTTCCTTTTTAATTACCACTGCCTTTGAAAAATCAACTCCACAATGATTAGCTTTATCAGTCCACAAAACATGGGGATGGTTTATATCAGACCTCAAAGGGATAGCAAATTGAACCCCGTCTATCTCTACACAAACCTGAATATATGGTCTGTTATGCTTTTGCTCCATTTCCGGATATTCAGTTGCGGTATATATGCTGTAAAATTCATTTGATAAAAAAATACAAATCTCTTCTTAACCATCTTTTCTCCTATGATAAAAACAACCCCTGTAAACAGGAGTTGTCTTCTCGGTGAGCTTTTCTTTTATTTTACTTGGTCACGCTCTATGACCAAATCTTCTATTGAATTTTCTTTATACTCACATTCTATGAGTTCTATCTACTAGAAGAATAGCATATAAACTATATTATGTCAAGTTTATCTTATTCTGTAAATACTTAAACTTGAGCTAATTTCACAGAATTTTCTCCAGCTTCCATCCCTACCCCATCCTTCTCTACCAAAGCGATAAGCTGTTCAATATGGGCAAGCCTCTCACTGGCACTATCTCTTTCTGGAGCTTTTTTGTCAAATAAATATGCACCGCCGTCTAAAATATCTACTATTGAGCATACAATGGCATACTGCAGTACTCCCGTAACTCGCTAAGCACAAACTCAGGCAGGTGTATGGTTCTTATTCCTGCCTCTGTCTTAGGTGGAGTGATTATATTTTTACCACCTGTACAGTTTAGTGACTTTGTTATGCTTAAAGTTCCCTTATCAAAGTCCAAATCACTAACGATTAGGGCTAAAAGCTCTCCTACTCTGATACCTGTCCAGTACATAAGAAAAAATGCATATCTTATTTCTGTCTTGTCAGATACTGCTTCAAGAAAAGCGTCCATATCCTTCTGACTCCAGATACCGATGTTACCCTTCCGCTTTCTCCCCATAGTTCCTGCCATCTTACAGGGATTGTTAGATAAGTTATAAGCCCTACAGGCATAGTTAAATATGGCACTAATCTGGCTGTTTATCGTACTGAGATATGAATTCGAAAATCTTCTCTTCTTAATCTCAACCTGCCATTTTACTATAAACCTTGAGTCCATTTCAGACAGCTTAATACCACTGAAGTAAGGAAGTATGTACATTTCCACTATATGCTTCTTTACCTTAAGGGAACTTTCCCTAAGGTCTTGGCTTATGTCGGAAATATACTCTTCATAAAGCGACTCAAAGTTCATATTTATATTTTCTTCTTCTCTCCTGATAAACTCCTCCGCCCAGAGCTTTGCATCCTTTTTTGTATTAAAACCGTACTTGTGCTTTCTCAGCTCATCATTAAGCTCGCTTATTATCCTGTAAGCCTTGCCTCTTGATACACAATCATCTTTTGCAACCTCTACTGCCTTTATCTCTCCTAAAAATACCTTTTCCATCACCTCCTCGTAATTGTCTGACTTAACTATCATCGGTCTCCCAAAAATTACCCCTCTTTCCCTTGCTGATGATATTTCCTCAGACTGTCGTTTGCGTATCATTAACCTCTCTCCTAGCTTTGTAGATTTACTCCATAAAATATTTCTTATTGATTTTCCCTCTAAGGATAAGAAAACCGTCTTCAACAAGCTGCTTATTCATATCTCTGATGATTTTATAAGCTTGTTGCTGCGAAATATTTAGTAAATCGGCAACCTCTTTTGAAATAAGAAATAATTTCTCCATCGTACTTTACTTCTTTCTTTTTAAGAAGTATATTTGTTTCTGCTTTTTATTTCAGATAATAAGTAGCTTTTTTTATTTCTGTCAATACTTTTTTTCTTAATTTTATTTTTCTATTGTATTTTTTTGCCTATTTTCGATTATCTTATTAAAGAGAAACAAATTTTTTTCCTAAGGAGGTGTTTAAATTGAGTTTGGGTAAATTGATAAAGAAATTCCGTGAACTAAGAAGAATTACTCAAAAGGCATTAGGAGATAGAATACATTTAGATGATGTAAGGATAATGCAATACGAACTTGATATTCGTACTCCTAAAGACAATGTCTTGGAAAATATTTCTGCTGCACTCCATATAAATAAGGATTATTTGAAAGAACCTAATTATCCCTATATGGAACATGATTTAATGTGATTTTTGTTTAGGCTGGATGACAGTATTGAAGTAAAAATACGCCCTGTTATTCTAAATGATGAAGATCCCGAATACACTACCACAGGTATATATTTCGGCAGTGAAGCTATTCTTAGAATCAGTAATATGCTTGAACAGTGTCAGGAAATGAAAGAAAAATACGAGAATAATGAAATCACGAAAGAAGCCTTACAGGATTGGAAAGCAAACTATCCTGACAGCCTGAAAAAAGATTACGTTCCTTTTGAGGAAAGCAATGTGAAATTCTATAAAAGCGGAATAAATGCCAAAATTCCACCGGATATAAAATAGGCACAGAAAAAGCACATAGGTTAAAGATTTTACAATCTTAAAGTCATGTGCTTTTGTGTTTAGATAAGATTCAATTATTACGGCAAATCGAATTTAATTAGAGATTATGGATTTTCGGAGTATGTGAAACTTTTTCTGTAAATAGCTATTAAGCAATAGGTCTTCTATGATAAAATATAAATCATAGGAGGCCTTTTATTATGGCAAAAAGAGAAAAGAAACCGGTACACAAAGTTGTAATGACTGAAGGTAAAAGAAACATTATTCAGCAGTTACTTCAAGAGTATGATATTGAAACAGCTGAAGACATTCAGGATGCACTTAAAGATCTGTTAGGTGGAACCATCAAAGAGATGATGGAAGCAGAAATGGATGAACATCTTGGATATGGTAAATCTGAGAGATATGACAGTGATGACTACAGAAACGGCTATAAGCCTAAGATGGTTAATAGCAGCTATGGGCAGGTAGGAATTGAGGTTCCTCAGGATCGCAAGTCTACTTTCGAGCCTCAGATTGTTAAAAAACATCAAAAAGACATTTCAGATATTGACCAGAAGATCATATCTATGTATGCAAAAGGAATGACAACAAGGCAGATTTCAGAGACAATAGAGGACATATATGGTTTTGAAACGTCTGAAGGTTTCATTTCAGATGTAACAGATAAAATCCTGCCTCAGATTGAAGACTGGCAGAACAGACCGTTAGATGAAGTTTATCCAATCCTTTATATTGATGCTATCCATTATTCTGTGCGCGATAACGGTGTAATAAGAAAGCTTGCTGCATATGTCATCTTAGGTATCAATACTGAGGGAAAGAAAGAAGTGCTTACAATACAGGTAGGCGACAACGAAAGTTCAAAATACTGGCTATCCGTACTAAATGAGCTTAAAAACAGAGGAGTAAATGACATCCTTGTAATCTGCGCTGATGGTCTTACCGGTATAAAGGAAGCTATTGGAGCAGCCTTTCCTAAAACAGAGTATCAAAGATGTATCGTTCATCAGGTTCGTAATACATTGAAATATGTACCTGATAAAGACAGAAAAGCATTTGCGACAGATTTGAAGACCATTTACCAGGCTTCTGATGAAAAGAAAGCTCTGGTGGCCTTGGAACAGGTGACTGAAAAATGGACGCCAAAGTATCCTAACTCAATGAAACGCTGGAAGGATAACTGGGATGTTATTTCTCCTATTTTCAAGTTTTCTTCTGTTGTTAGAAAGGTTATTTATACAACTAATGCTATAGAATCGCTTAATTCTACATACCGTAAGCTTAACCGTCAGAAAAGCGTATTTCAAAGCGATACAGCCATCCTTAAGGCCTTGTATTTAGCCACATTTGAAGCAACTAAAAAATGGACTACCACGATACGAAACTGGGCACAGGTCTACGGTGAGTTAAGCATTATGTATGAAGGACGACTGTCTGAATAGAATACAGTGGTAAAAGACGTGGGTGACTTAGCCACCCTATATTGACAACCCCTTTTTTAGCTGTTATATATATATATAACAAGGGTGAAAATCCTATTTAAGAGATTTCCACCCTTTATTATCATAGAAGATTTTTATTTACAGACTTATCTTCATAGTCTCGATTTTCGTTTAGTAAAAATTTAGTAATCAACTGGTTCCTATTACTATCAAATTCCTTTTTTTATAACACTTTTTAGTCTCTAAACAGTATCCGAATGTTCACAAATCCATTTCTCCATTTTTATATATTTATCCTCATTGAAACAACTTCCATTTTTTTATAAAGAATCAAATAGTATCTTGTTAACAGGATACACTAATATTAAACTTTTAAAAAATATAATTATTATTATTAATTTTTTTCTAAAGATTAAAGGCACACGATCTTCAAGTCTAAAAATCAATATATATTTCAATTATTTTAGTTAAGTTAACATTATTAGTTATTGACTCTCTATTAATCCCAAATATTTCGTCAACGTAGTGTCTCGTTCTACAAGTGATTTTTAATAATTTGAATTTTTTTCTTGGTCATTATTCATTTTCTTCACACACATATTTATTAAATATTCTTGTTTATTTTCAAGAATTAATTCCAAACACCACTTCCTGGTAGTCGCATCATTTCTTGCATAAATTACTTTCTCAATCTCAGAATTACTCATAAAGGAAATTTTTTCTAATATCAAATTCATCATTAACATTATATACATTCATATCTCCTCTAATTAGATGTGTATTCCCAAAGTTATCACCTTCTACAGATGAATTTACTTGAATTGAATTGTCACCAGATTTTTGCTTGACTTTGCGTTTATATTTTTTTGATGAGCTTTTTCTCCAATGATCCCCATTACTATTCCTACAATCAAAGATATTATTTGTGTTCCTATTCCATTAAATATCCATTCCATTTATAATCTCTCCATACATTTCTTATTTGTCACACACTATTTTCCACAAAAGCCTCCCACTAAAACGATGGAAGGCTTTAAAGAATTCACCTAAATTCAACAACTCCCTTTTGAAACTATTATTTCAACTTTTTAGTATCAAAATAGTATCACTCAGGAGTTTTTTATTTCCATAAATCGATAAAATCCACTATTTTCAACAGTTTTATAACAGTATCATATTTGTTACTGTTACTCAAACTCAATAGTCCCCGGTGGCTTACTGGTTATATCATACAGTACCCTGTTAACTCCCCTGACCTCATTTATTATCCTGCTTACAACCTTCTGCAATACCTCCCAAGGTATCTCGCTTGCCTCGGCTGTCATAAAATCAGTCGTATTTACTGCCCTTAGTGCAATAGCATAATCATAAGTTCTCTCGTCACCCATTACACCTACCGATCTCATATTGGTAAGTGCCGCAAAGTACTGACCTATAGTTTTGTCTAATCCTGCATTTGCTATCTCTTCTCTGTAGATTGCATCTGCATCCTGAACTATTTTCACCTTCTCAGCAGTTACTTCGCCGATTATTCTTATCCCAAGTCCCGGGCCAGGGAATGGCTGGCGGAATACAAGACGTTCAGGGATGCCAAGTTCAAGGCCTACCTTTCTTACTTCGTCCTTAAAGAGATTGCGCAGAGGCTCAATAATTTCCTTAAAATCAACATAGTCAGGAAGTCCGCCTACATTGTGGTGTGATTTTATTACTACCGACTCACCGCCTACACCGCTTTCCACTACATCAGGATAAATTGTTCCCTGTACAAGGTAGTCCACTGTCCCTATTTTTTTCGCTTCTTCTTCAAATACCCGGATAAATTCCTCACCTATTATCTTACGCTTGGTCTCAGGCTCTATAACTCCTGCAAGCTTATCGTAGAATCTCTGCTGTGCATTTACTCTGATAAAATTCAGCTCATAGCTTCCATTTGGACCAAATACAGCTTCTACTTCGTCTCCTTCATTTTTACGAAGTAAACCATGGTCTACAAATACACAGGTAAGCTGCTTACCGACTGCCTTAGAAAGAAGAACTGCCGCTACAGAGGAATCAACTCCGCCTGATAAGGCACAAAGTACCTTACCGTTTCCTACTTTTTCTCTGATTTCCTTTATACTGCTTTCTGCAAAAGCTGACATTTTCCAGTCTCCTGCACAACCACAGATGTTATGTACAAAATTTGACAACATTTCCTTGCCATACTCGGTATGAAGCACCTCAGGGTGGAACTGTATTCCGTAAAGCCCTGCCTCTACATTTTCAATAGCCGCATTTGCGGTAGATACTGTGTGGGCAATAGAAGTAAAGCCTTCTGCAAGTTTTGATATATAGTCAAAATGGCTCATCCATACGATTGATTTTTCAGGAATTCCGGTAAAAAGTTTTGAGGATGTGTTAAAAGCAGTTTCTGTCTTTCCGTATTCCCTATGCTCCGCCTTTTCAACCTTACCTCCAAGGACATGGCTCATAAGCTGGGCTCCGTAGCAAAGTCCAAGTACAGGAATCCCCATTTTAAATAATTCCTCACTACAGGTTGCAGCGTTTTCCTCATACACACTGCTTGGTCCTCCTGTAAGAATAATTCCCTTAGGATCCATTTCCTTTATTTTAGATAATTCTGTCTTATAAGAATATATTTCACAATAAACATTGGCTTCACGCACTCTTCTGGCTACAAGCTGGTTGTACTGTCCGCCAAAATCAATTACAACTACTAATTCTTTTTTCACTTGAGGCTCCTTTCAAGTTTTTAATTAAAAATCTATTAAAAAAATATAACATAAAAACCCTATATTATTCAATTATCATATGATACAAGTGTCAAAAGTATAAAAATTCGATGCAAGCTTGCTTGCAAGAGAATTTATTATCTTTTGACACGCAAAAATATGAGTAAGTAGCCATTTTTTGCAAAAAAAATGAGCGGATTACGAATATTTTTGCAAAAACCCGGAGAGGGGAAGCCGAAGCAATCCTGTATCATTGGGTGTCAAATACTTTTGACACCCATATCATCATATAAAGATTATATATGATACAGTCTGTATTTTTGCCGATTTAAGCTAGACAAAAATTTTTTTAACTTAAAACTACTTCCATATAAATAAAAATGAGCCGACGCACCGTGCAAAATGCTAATAAATATAGTAAACTTAAATACTTACAATTACTGTATTTTTTTCGCATTTTTGTACTTGGTACAACAGCCCATAATTAAATTTATATTTTTAAAAATCTATTCTTGCATTTATTTACGCATCCTTTAAAAAATGCCTTATAGCAAAGATATGCCTCATAAATATCAGCCTTACAGCTTATTTCCCAAGGAGCATGCATATTCATAACCGCAACTCCTGAGTCGATTACTTCCATATTGTAAGCAGCCGCTATATAAGCGATAGTTCCGCCGCCACCCTGGTCTACCTTACCAAGTTCTGCCGTCTGGAAGGTTATGTTATTGTCCTTCATTATCTTTCTGATGACTGCCATATACTCGGCAGTTGCCTCATTGCTGCCACTCTTACCGCGAGATCCTGTATATTTATTAAATACAATTCCTTTTCCAAAGTAAGCTGTATTCTTCTTCTCATTTACATTAGGATAGTTAGGATCAAAGGCTGCACTTACATCAGATGAGAGCATACGTGAATTAGCAAGAGCCCTTCTTAGGTCAAGTTCATTATACTCGCCTGCAAGGTTCATAACCTCTGCCACTACATTTTCAAAAAATCTGGAATGCATACCTGTAGCACCCACACTTCCTATTTCTTCCTTGTCTACAAGCAGACAGCAGCCTGTTTTATCAGGAGCTGGAGCATCAAGTATAGCCTTAAGTGAAGTATAGGCACAAACCCTGTCATCCTGTCCGTAGCCCATTATCATACTGCTGTCAAGACCGTAATGCTTAGCTTTTCCTGCCGGAACTATCTCAAGGTCTGCGGAGAGGAAGTCCTCTTCCTCAATACCGTATTTATCCTTTAATATCTTAAGAATATTTGCCTTTACAGCCTCTTTTTCTTCACCCTTAAGCGGCATACTTCCAAGCATTACATTGAGGTCTTCTCCCTCTACTACCTTAGAAGCAGTCTTTTGCATCTGATCTGCCGAAAGATGGATAAGTAAATCTGTAATTCCTATTACAGGCCCTTCTTCGTCTTCACCTATACAGATATTTAGGGAGGTTCCGTCCTCTTTTACTACTACACCATGTATAGCCAATGGAAGTGTTACCCACTGGTACTTCTTAATACCGCCATAATAATGCGTATCAAGCATAGCAATCTCTGTGTCCTCATAAAGAGGTACCTGTTTAGCATCTATTCTAGGTGAGTCTATATGAGCACAAAGTATATTTAAGCCTTCTGCCAGAGGTTTCTTTCCTATTACAAAGAGTGCAAGAGCCTTGCCCATATTTGACATATAGACTTTATCACCGGCTTTTAATTTTTTCTTCTTTGCAATAAGTTCGCTAAGATCTTTATAACCTGCCTTTTTTGCCTGTTTAATTGACTCGTCCACACATTCTCTTTCAGTTTTACAGTCTGAAATAAACTGTCTGTAGGTCTCACTTAATGCAAAGCAAGCCTCAAGTGCCTTTTTATCGTACTTCTCCCAGGCACTCTGCCTTATCTCCTTTTGTTTTTTCTCTGTCTTTTTTGCTGCCATTTTATCTCCTTTCAATCCCTTGTAAATCCGGGTTGTATTTTCAACTTAACATTTATTACAGGTTTTACACCACTAGCCAGACAACAATCTGTCTTGCAATTAATTTTGTAATATGCTATATTTATGGAGAAGAGAGTATCCATGTCAAATGTATACTCCCTAAGACTTGGTGCTGATGTCCATAAGGACGCACCTATCTTTATCAGTGACGAGCTAGGTAAACTTACTTTCTTTTGCGGAGAAAAGTAAGAATGTTAATAATCAGACCTCCGAAGGACATCAGCAGTGCTAATATCCCCAGAAAAATCATAATGATTTCATAATCTGTCATACACATCCCTCCCTTCGTATTATTCCGATTACTCGGTTTGTACTTAGGGAGTTTTCCCATTCTGCCACAGATACTCTCCGAAAAACATTCTAGCATATCAGACTTATACTTTCAATAAACAGTAAATAATATTTTTTTACTTAAATAGCCTTAAATATCAAGGGTAAAGTCCAGATAAAAAAATTAAAATAAATGCCTATATATTTATGACAGTGTTAAAAAAACTGAAAAGATTTGAAACATCAAAAAGACCGCCATTTCTGACGGTCTTTCTTATTATGTGTAATATAATATTATCTAAGCAATGAAAGTACTCCCTGTGTAGACTGGTTAGCCTGTGCAAGCATAGCCTGACCTGCCTGTGTAAGAATGTTGTTCTTGCTGAAGTTAACCATCTCTGTAGGAACATCTGTATCACGGATACGTGACTCAGCTGCCTGTGTATTCTCTGATACGTTATCAAGGTTGAGTACTGTATGCTCAAGACGGTTCTGAAGAGCACCAAGGTCTGATCTCTGCTCAGATACAACTTTAATTGCTCCCTGGAATGCTTCGATTGCTGTCTCTGCTCCATCCTGAGTTGTAAGATCCTGGTCAGCAGCTCCGATTGTTGCCGCATCCATGTTGTTGATGCTGATTTCGATTGTCTGATCCTTAAGCGCACCTACGTGAATCTTCTTCTCTGTGAAATCTCCATCAAGAAGGTTCTGTGTATTGAATGCTGTTGTCTCTCTGATTCTGTCTATCTCAGATGTAAGCGCTACAACTTCCTTCTGGATTGCATTTCTGTCATCATTTGTGTTAGTATCGTTAGCTGCCTGTACTGCAAGCTCGTTCATTCTCTGAAGAATAGAATGTGTCTCGTTAAGAGCACCTTCTGCTACCTGGATAAGTGAAATACCATCCTGTGCATTTGCAGATGATCTGTTAAGACCTCTTACCTGGCTTCTCATCTTCTCAGATATTGTAAGACCTGCTGCATCGTCTGCTGCTCTGTTGATCTTGTATCCTGATGAAAGCTTCTCAGATGACTTTGCCTGTAATGCGCTTGTGATTCCTAACTGTCTGTTTGAGTTCATTGCTGTAAGATTGTGCTGTACTACCATAATAATTTTCCTCCTTGAATTTAAAATCGGCTTCCTTGCCGTTATTTTTGTTATTATTGGTGAGGTACATTAGGCTTCGGCCGTAAGCACTATGTTTTCTTCCTCACATATTATATATCGGTTTTACTTGAAAAAAACTTAATAGATAATTTTAACTTTTTATAAAAATTTAATTGTAATATATCCGGCTTGCAATTACTGCTCCTATATGCTATATTTATGGAGAAGAGAGTATCCATTACAAAATGAATGCTCCCTAAGAATTAGCTGATGTCCCGAAGGACATTATGCCTATCTTGCCTCCTACGCAAAATAGGAAAACTTCACTATCCAAGGACTAATTCTACCACCATAATATCATTGTTTCAACATTGTTTTATTTAAACACCAAAAAGACCGTCATTTCTGACGGTCTTTCTTATTATGTGTACTTTAAGATTATCTAAGTAATGAAAAGAACACCCTGTGTAGACTGGTTAGCCTGTGCAAGCATAGCCTGGCCTGCCTGTGCAAGAATGTTATTCTTGCTGAAGTTAACCATCTCTGTAGGAACATCTGTATCACGGATACGTGACTCAGCTGCCTGTGTATTCTCTGATACGTTATCAAGGTTGAGTACTGTATGCTCAAGACGGTTCTGAAGAGCACCAAGGTCTGATCTCTGCTCAGATACAACTTTAATTGCTCCCTGGAATGCTTCGATTGCTGTCTCTGCTCCATCCTGAGTTGTAAGATCCTGGTCAGCAGCTCCGATTGTTGCTGCATCCATGTTGTTGATGCTGATTTCGATTGTCTGATCCTTAAGTGCACCTACGTGAATCTTCTTCTCTGTGAAATCTCCATCAAGAAGGTTCTGTGTATTGAATGCTGTTGTCTCTCTGATTCTGTCTATCTCAGATGTAAGCGCTACAACTTCCTTCTGGATTGCATTTCTGTCATCATTTGTGTTAGTATCGTTAGCTGCCTGTACTGCAAGCTCGTTCATTCTCTGAAGAATAGAATGTGTCTCGTTAAGAGCACCTTCTGCTACCTGGATAAGTGAAATACCATCCTGTGCATTTGCAGATGATCTGTTAAGACCTCTTACCTGGCTTCTCATCTTCTCAGATATTGTAAGACCTGCTGCATCGTCTGCTGCTCTGTTGATCTTGTATCCTGATGAAAGCTTCTCAGATGACTTTGCCTGTAATGCGCTTGTGATTCCTAACTGTCTGTTTGAGTTCATTGCTGTAAGATTGTGCTGTACTACCATAATAATTTTCCTCCTTGAATTTGCATCCAGCATCCTTGCTGAATATATTTTAATATTTTTGAAAACTTTAGGTCTCTCTAAGGCCGTACACTCCGTCAGATTGACTTTAAGTTTTACTTTCAAAGTATATATCGGTTACTCCCAAAAACTTTTAGCTTTTTTTAATTATTTTTTCTGGTCCACAAAATATGTCGTTTCTCCAGTGTTTCCGCTCATATTGCTATAGTATTTTGTGACTGCATTGCTGTTAAGGTTATAACTTTTGATCTTCTCCCTGCTTTTAGACACCTTCATATCAAACTTAGCCTGATTCCTTCTTTCAGCAGTCTCTATCTCCACTCCCTTATCTACAAGCAGTCTGATAAGCGCCTGAAGTTTCTCTATGCTTTTGCTGTAAGCAACAGGATTTTCCTTTACTTTATCTGAAATTCTTTTGTAAGTAAGTTCAAACCCTTCATCTAATTTGTTTACTTCTTCAATAAGAAGGCTTTTTTTTGTTATTACACTGTCAAAAGCCTCATCATCAAACTCAGCTTCATTTAGCAGGCGCTCCTGTAGCTCTGTAAGTTCAAGAATAGAAGTAAGTACCCTTTCTTTCTTCACTAACGAATCTTTCATAAGTTCTAAGTAATTAGCAATTTCTGTATTCATCACGCTGTTTTAGCCACCTTCATTACCTGTGCCCAGACATCTCTGATTCCTCTGATATCTTCTAAGGCTTCGTTTAGCTTGTCAATATCTTTTTTAACATTTGCAACAAGCAGATTTCGTGATATTCTCTTATATATAAGGTCAAAATCCTTAGCCACCTCATACTTAAAATCAAGAGTTCCCTGAAGCTCCCAGATTATATTCTGAGCTTTAATTAAGTTGTTGTTGGCTTTTTCTATATTATTCTCTTCTATTCCCACCGCTGCCTGATTACAGAACTTGATAGCTCCATTATAGAGCATAAGCGTAAGTTCGGCCGGTGTTGCTGTATTTATTGCTGCTCCCTGATATAAACTAGCTGCATTTGCCATATCTTGGTTCCTCCGGTTTATAACTGTTTCTGACTACAATGTATATATCGGATAAAATAAATTTTACTTTAGTATTTTTAAAAAAGGAATACCATTTTCATGATATCCCTTTAATCTTCATTTATTACTTACCAAGCATGCTTGCTAACTTATTGCTTTGTGCATTCATTGTAGACATTGCTTTTTCCATTGCCGCAAACTGTTTATAATATTTATCTTCCATCTTGTTAAGCTTATCTTCCATAGTAGTATATTCTTTTTTATACGTACTTGCTAACTGAGTCATTTCTTTATCGTTGTAGAAACTCATTGCAGATGAAAGACTTGTTCCCTTCATGGCATCTGTCATCTTGTTGTAAAGATTTGTCATGATACCCTGGAGGGCTTCTGCAACCTCAGCCGGATTCTCAGTAAGAGCCTTCTTTAACTTGTCTTCTTTTGCAGCATACACACCATCTTCTGAATCTCCAAATATATGAAGCTGTCCTCTTTCCTTATAATCGGAAGAAGTCATAATTCCAAAGCTTGAAAGGCTGTACTTAGTTCCACCCTTTCCTTCAGAGTCTGCGCCTATTGTAACAGAAGTCTGCATTGCAGTCTTCATTGCAGTAAGCACTTTGCCAAGTTTCTCATCTCTCCTGAGTATAGAATCCTTAATCTTCTTTTCCCAGTTCTCTACATCTTTGTCGGACATTTCCTTCTTCTGATCTGCGGTAAGAGGCGAATATCCCCTTGAAGAACCTGCATAAAAAGATCATTCATCTCTTTTAGAATTGAATTATATTCTTTTATAAAACTCTTAAAATTGTTATATATAGATTCTACATCTGTATTAGCAGTCACTGTTACACTCTTTCCTGAAGCACCGGAATCATAGTTGGCAGTAGTTCCTGTAAGAGTTATATTAAGACCATTTATATTGTTGGTATTAGTAGCTGTCTTATACTCTGCTCCGTCTACCCTGAATACCGCATCCTGAGCTTCAATCCTTGTAACACCTGTTCCATGAAGTCCAAGAGCAGTTAATCCTGAGGTAATAGGAGCATCATTTTTAGATTCTTCAATTGTAAACTTGTTGTTCTCGCCGGTTTCTTTAGATGATAAGTAAAATCTATGCTGATTAGCATCAAAGTTTACATTGATTCCTGCCTGCTTTGCAGCCTTTATAAAATCATCAACTGTAGTATCACCATCAACTTCTAAGGTATACTCCTTGCCTCCTGACTTAAATTTAATCTCTGAACCAAGTTCAAAGCCAATATCTGTAAGCACAGAGTCTTTTTAATTTCATCATTAACTCTGATTCCTGTAATACTCTGTGATGTAGCAAGCTGTTTTACCTGAATCCTGTGGGTTCCATTAACAGCAGAGGCTTCTCCGGTAACCTTAGCTACATTTTCATCAGAGCTGGTCACCTTCTTAGTTCCATATGCACTTGAAAATCTAAGCGCAGAAACTTTATTTGTATAAAGTGAGTATAACTTTTTATTCAGATCTTTCCACTTTTCCTGTTTCCAGTCAAGTTTAGTCCTTTTTCCTTCAATTTTATTAAGCTTGGTTCTCTGGGCATCCATGATCTTTTTTATCATGGCTTCTGTATCCATACCCGAATTCAATCCGGAAAGTCTTAACGGCATATCCTTCCTCCTTATCTTTTCTCATCAACCACTATCCCTGCAAGATCATGTATCTTATTAAGTATGACATTGGTCCTTTCAGGCGGAATCTCTCTGATTATTTCTTTGGTCATCTCATCATACACTTTGATTGATATCTTTTTAGTTTCCTTATTATATGAAAAAGCCAGCCTTCTGTAGCCATTCTGCTGCTTAATCTTTTCATTTGCCTGATCAATCACGCTTTTAATACGACGCTTGGCCTCAGCATCAGAAATTTCTTCCTCATGCTCTCCAGCATCTGTATGACCTGTCTGTCCGGCTCCAGTCTGCCCTACTGCAACTACATCAATATCAAAATCTGCTTCCGTTCTCTCCGTACCGGAGTATCCTGTGCCTGCGTTAATGTCGATGCCTGTAGACTGTGCCAGTACACTTGGCATCATCTTAAGACTCATTTGTTCACCTCCATGTAAACTTATTTTTACAATCCATTGTTTTAAAACATAGAACACGCTTTCTATATAGAATATCGACAATATATCTCATAAACTTAACCCTTATAATTTTTATTCAAAAATTTTATTGAGGTTTTTCAGTGTCTGTTCGTTGATTGCAGATGCTTCCCTATTCGAGTTCTGTATCTGTTCAAAAAGTTCTTTTCTATATATTGCCACACTCTCCGGTGCTTTAATTCCGACTTTTACCTGTTCGCCTTTTACTTCAAGTATGGTAATTTCAATATTATTTCCTATAATAACGCTCTCTCCGGGCTTTTCTTGACAAAGCTAACATACTATTACCTCCTATTTATTCTTGTCTGCCTTCATTTTCTGTACTGAATCATAAATACTGAATTTAACAGGATAATCTTCATTATTTACAATAATCTGTACACCCTTGCAGTTATTTGGATTAATAAGTAATGGTGCTCTGAAATTAGCTGTTGTCTTACCTGGATCTTCATGCGGTATGGTAATGGTTAAAAATGTAAGTAAATCTTCATCCTTAAATTCACCAAGTGGCTTTAAGAGTTCATCTTCGACTATCGGCTCATATTTTCCGGTCACCGAATACGGACTGATAACAGGCAGTGCCAGGCCTGCAAAGTCAAGCGACTGGAACCATGAAATAAGCCCTCCCGAACCATTATCAATGTCATACATTATTGTCCAGCGTTTCATATCTTCAAACCCTATAATTCCATTTTCAAAGGTAAGAATTTTATTTTCATCAATATCAACTTCTCCAAAAAATCTTGTCTGTACAAGCATACTTTCTACCCCTTTCTTTCCACCAAACTACTTATGCTTTTACTATTTATCAACAAACCACCTTATCTAAGGAAATCAAGCAGGGTATTCTGAACCACCTTGGCCCCCGCCTGTAAAGATGCGTTATATATAACATTCTGGGCATTAAAATTAATAATTGTTTCTGTCAAATCTGCATTTTCATTATTTGACATAAGATCCGTAAAGTCATCTGTCTGCCCTGAGAGCCTCTCTTCTGTAAGATTAAGTCTGGCTCCCCTGCTTCCAAGATCTGCAATTGCTTTATTTACTGTATCCTGAAACCCCCGTATACTGTCAAGAGCTTTTGAAAAGCTCTCCTGCATAACCTTTTCTTTAAGCTTAAATTCGGTAGTCATCTGTTCCTTAAGTCTTTTAAGACTCTCTAAGTCTTTAGTATCTGTGGTATTGGCAATAAGTTTATCTACTTCCTTTAATTTTTCTTCAACTGCATTTACATCTTCAATACTTGCAAGAATGCCATCTAATTCTCTTCCAATCTCATGCTTTATTGAATCTTTTGCCTGAGTATTAACCTGAAGACGCTGATTAAAGCCTACTTCATATTCTATATCCTGATCTTCTTTTTTATAGTTTATAATCTTCTCTTCATCATCTACAGGATTACCATCCTCATCAAGAGGCGCAGCCTTGCAGTTAAAATAGTGTTCAGGACGTACATCGCCTTTTGCAAACTCAGTTTTGTTATACTCTACATTAAAGCTCTTTGCATTTCTTAACTGTTCAGCAGCTTCATCTGAAAGAATCAGTTCTCCTGTATCAGCCAGGTACTTGGCTCCTGATTCTGGTTTTTCATAAGCATTAGGGCTTTTTGAAGTAAGAGTATTACCCTCAGCATCCTCTGATGAAATATCAATATTATCCTCATTACCATCAGAATCCTTATATGTAAGCTTAGGAAAATCTCCTGATGCAGTATCAAGCTTTTTATAAGCAAGCCTCAGATAATTAATCTCTTTATTTTCTGCATGCTCTGAGAAATCATTATTTCCACCCGGCTCATAGTCTTTAACGGAATATCCTCCTGTTGTGCTGAGCCTTGATTTAATTGCAGTTTTATCCAGGTCCTCAGTTATGGTATACTGTTTACTCTTATCATCATTAAGGTAAGTCAGGCTTGTATCAGTCTTATATCCTGTAAATACATATCTTCCGGCATAGTTTGCATTACCTTCCTGATATATCTGCTGCCTGTACTGGGACATAGTCTTCATTATGCTCGCACGGTCTGCCGGAGTTAAAGTGCCGTTGGCTCCCTGGTTGCATGGCTGTGAAGTACAGTACACATATCAGTTATCTGTCTCAAAGCACTTTCTGTAGTCTGCATCCAGCTCCTTGCATCAGGAACATTTTTCTTAAAATACTGTTTTATCTCTGTAAGGCTGTTGCGGAGTTTCAAAGCTCTTACGGCAACTATAGGATCATCAGAAGGACGCTGTATTTTCTTACCGGTCTGGTACTGCTCTTCTATCTTCATCAGATTTACCTTGTTGGTATTTATATTGGAAAGAGTATTATTTGTCATTATCTGGTTTGTAACCCTCATCATAACCTTAAGTCCTTTCTATATCACAGCATTTACTATATCGCCATTTCATTTATCAGCTTATTATATATTTCATTCATTACTGAAATTACTTTAGCTGAAAGATTGTAGCAGTTCTTAAACTTAACAAGATCCATTGCCTCTTCATCAGTATCTACTCCGGAAATTGACAGTCTTTGATTGTCAATTGATTTGACAATCTTATCCTGATTAGTAGAAAATGTTTCTGCCGTCTTTGTGTCCACACCTATATCTGATGTAAGTGCCTGATAGAACTCTTCAGGTTTTCCCTGGTCAAACATTGTCCTGTCTTTTTGCAGATTTTCAAGTTTCTTCATAACATCAGTATTTTCAATGCCTTCCGAAATTGTACCGGCAGCTGCAATAAGACTTGAATCTTCCCTGAATTTTCTTGTAACAGAATAATTATGTGCTGTCAATTTATAATAAGTTTCATCCTCAGAAGAAAATTCTGTTATTTCATTTCCATCCTCATCTTCTTTTCCGAGGGAATCTTAAACTTATAGTTTTTCACCTGTAACCTTGTCTATTCCATTGAAAAAAATCAGTCCCTTTGTTTCCATTTTAAATCTTCACCGGTTTTATGTATTTCATTAAATTCCTTTGAGAACTTTCTCACATAATTATTTAACTGATCCATATAATAGGAATTCCCTTGAAATTTACCTGTTCACCTATTTTAGCTACAACTTTATCTTCTTCAGTTATGTCCTTTTGTATAGGCTTATCTTCTTTTAGCTTAAATATATACTTAAATTTAGTTTTACCGGTATCAGGATCCTTCTCCATTTTTACATCAAATCCTGTGTATTCATACTCTTCACTTCCAACTGTAATTCGTCCCTTTGGCGGGAAGTTCATATTTTCTATGCTGTTTATATTAGTATCTTCCAAAGTAAGCTCTGTATCTCCCGCAGAAGCTTCTTTCACATTACATCTGAGAGAGCCCATATTATTGCCGTCACGCATCTGGAACAAAGCTCCAAGTTTTCCTCCTAAATTGCTGTTATGCGTACTAAAATCTTGTCCATCTGACCACTTAAGGTCATAAAGTCCTTCTACATCATTTATATTACTTAAGTAGTCTCTTGGTACTGCTTCAATCCTGTTTGCCTCATAATTATTTACCAGATAACCACCATTTATTTTCACTGTATAATGTGTAACACCCGAAAGACTGCCACTCATTCCTTCCCCAATACGCTCTTCCTTAACTGTTACATTGGCAAGCTTTGACAGTTTGTCTACAATAAGATTACGCTGGTCTCTGAGATCATTTGCAAAACCTCCGCTTACCTCTATCATATTTATCTGCTTGGTAAGGGTGGCAATCTGATCACCATATGAGTTAATAGTATCTACGGTATTTTTAATATTAAAGTTTACTTCATTCTGAGTGTTCTTTAAATTAGCAGACAAATTGTTAAAATACTCAGTAAGTGCATAAGCCTGATTTACCATTTGTGCCCTTGCTGACTTACTTGCAGGGTCTTTTTCAACCTCAGACATACCATTGAACAGGTTCTTAAAATTGGTATTAAAACCACCCTCCTTAATTTCATTTAAGAAATTCTGGATGTTTTTAAGATAATATGTTCTTGCCTCATACTCTCCATTAATAGTATTAGCTGAACGGTATTTTAAATCATAATATTCATCTCTTATCTGGGATATTTTATTGGCTATAACACCTGTTCCCACCATTCCATAGCGCTGTGCGATTGATATTGGATCTTTGGCCTGACGGTTAACCTTTTGACGGCTATATCCATCAGTTTTTGCATTGGTTATATTATGTGCAGTTGTATTGAGTGCTGCCTGATAGGTATGAAGTCCTCAAGTTCCTATATCTAATCCAAAAAATGTTGATGGCATATATATCTCCTATCTGCTGTTATTGGCATCAGCTCCCAAGTTTTGTTACTACGTGTTCAAGCATCTCATCTATTACAGTTATATATCTGGATGCCGCATTAAAAGCCTGTTGAAATTTTATCATATGCGTAAGCTCTTCATCTGAAGATGCTCCTATAACCTGCTGCCTCTGGTTATCCACACTTGCCTTGGTCACGTCCTGGCTTTTTGCTAAAGCCTTTATAGTATGACCTGTATTAGCAATCTCTGAGGTAAATGAAGTATAATATTCCATCAAAGTATTTTTAGTAAGTGTATTAGGGTTTAACACTGCAAATTTGTCATTCCATACCTTGTTCAGCTTTGCAGCTATATCCATACTGTAATCACCTGTATTGGTATTGTAGCTTAACGGAATAAGAGAAACATTATCCCTTATCTTCCTATTTACTTCAAGCTCTCCCATTGAGTACATAGAATACTTTGAGCCTTCATCATCCGGATTGTAATCCTCACTATTATAAAGCATTACCTTTTTACCATTCATTTCTAAATCAAGTTCCTTGTAACGTGGCATGCTTTTTCTTTCAAAAAGGGCATTACCGGCTGTTTTGGAACTATCTGAGCTTACCGGCGCATGCTTTGTATCAAGAATAGACACCTTATATCTGCCTGTAGGTCTGCCCAAAGCATCTTTTTCCTCTATTTTATATTCGTCTAAATCATTAATATCTATAGGGGGAATTTCATCTCCTTCGAGTATCTTTCCTTCTGAATTTCTCCAGACTACATTACCGCCGTCTGTCCAGGTCGCTGTAAGATTAGGTGCAAGTACATTGTTAATCATGGTTGTAAGCCCATGAATAAGCTGGTCAAACTGCGCCTCTGTATTGGTTAAAAGAGAAGGGGGCTATCTTATTATTATAATTTATTTTTGCCTGTTCAAAAGCCCTCATTGCTTCTATATAATACTCATCCTCTTCGCCGTCTTCATAATCTTCCGGCTTTGGTTTAACAGGTATGTCGGTGTACCTTCCCTGTCTTCCCCTTGAAAGCAGTAATCCCTTAAGTGACCCTATGTCCGTATCTGATGCTGAATTTGGTGGAGTATTAAAATCAAATACTTCCCTTCGTTCACCCTTATCATTTGTATCAAAATTCCATACCGGTGTATGCAGATTCTGCTCATCATCAGTAGTTTTAAGCCCTATCTCATTTATTCCAAACTCAGTCACGAACTGTGTTCCTTCAATAGTAACAAGGACTGTACCATCTTTTACTTCCTTGTAGTCCATTTTTACATATCCGCCAAGTTCATCAAGCAGTTTGTTACGTTCATCTCTGTAGTCATTAGCAGAGTGACCTCCTGCTTCTTCTTTTCGTATTATGGCATTTAACTCATCAATCTTCCTGCCTATCTCATTTACCCTATCTACGGTATTTTTAATTTTGAGATTGATGTCCTGTCTATAGCTCTTAAGCTGTGTAACTATATTCTGACAGCGTTCTATGAAGGTATTGGCTGTTTCTACGAGTGAGGTTCTTGCAACTACACTTTCAGGCTCTTTTTGCAATTCCTGCACTGACTTCCATAAGCCTTCCATGGCACTCTGAAATGTAGTGCCCTGCAGCTCTCCAAAAAGGTTTTCAATCTCAGCTATGGCCTCAGCCTGAACCTGATAAAAACCCTGTCTTCCATTTTCTCTTCTATAAGAACCATCAAGAAATCTGTCTCTTAGCTGCCTTATTTTATCTATAATTGAGCCATGTCCTGTCTGATCCATTCTCTTAACAGTTGCTGTTTTTTCGTATTCTTTATCAACTGTAAGCACCTGCTGACGTACATAGCCTTTTGTATCCACATTTGTAATATTGTGTGCTGTTGCATTTAAGGAGCTCTGTGCCGTATTAAGTCCCGAAACTCCTACTCCAAAACTTGTCATTAAACCCATATCTTATCTCCCGGATTATAATCAAATTCCATATAAGTTATCAGCTTTTTGCATCAAACATTCCCTTCCCGGTTCCCTGAATCTCCACCTCAGAAGCAGTATTATACTGTCCTACGCCCGGTGATGTTCTAAGACTTTGCAGCAAGTTGATATCAAAGTCAATCATTTCAATAGACTGTCTGATAAGCAGCTGGTTTCTCTCATTTAACATAGTCAGAGTATCAATGGTTCTCTTAATTTATCATGAAGCCTTCTTAACTCTTCCTGCTCTTTTTCCTGCCCTTTAAGCAGGTCGATAATAGTAATGAAATTAAGTTCACTTTCCTTCTTGTTCATTACTATGCCTATATTACGAATGACCTCCTGTCTTTTCTTTTCCAGCTTGCTGATTTTGCCAACTAACTTCTGCTCTTCATCAGTAATCCCGGTTAAAGACTGGAGGTCATTATTTACTATTATCTGGGTTTTCTTCTCGGCAATAGGAATAATCTCACCATAAAACTTTTCCTCATCACCCAGAACCATAATTAGTTCTTCGATTAAGCTTGCCATAGCTCCTCCGCGCATTTTATATGCCTAAACTTATCTATACCGCAAAATATCCTTCCACAAGCTTGTCAGCTATATCTCTTCCAGATACGGAATATGTACCTTCTTCGATTGCTGCCTTAAGTCTTGCAACCTTTTCTGCACGAATATCAGAAGCAGAAGCTACTGCCTGCCTTGCAACCTGAAAAGTCTTAGCTGCATTAGATATTTCAACAGTATCACTGCCCTTATCAGCCTTAGATACAACCTCCGCCTTTCTTGCCTTGCTTACATTGTAAGCACTTGCAACCTGTCCATAATTATCTACTCTCATGTAATCACCTTCCATCTATAAATTTAGGTTAGAAAAAAAGTCTGCCGATAAACAAATCTTCTTACCAAAGTTATTTAGTATCTCTGATTTATTTATCGACAAACTTTGCAAATACTTTAGTCCAAATCTAAAAAAATCACAAAAAACGAAAATCTTTCCCAAGGCCATGCTTATTTTTTTAATCCGGGATAATCCAGCGTTGCAAAATAATCAGCCGGGGTTTCTGCTCTTCTGATAAGTTTAACTTTTCCGTTTTCAGTCTTTAAAAGCTCTGCTGACCTTAATCTTCCATTATAATTATATCCCATTGAAAAGCCATGTGCACCTGTATCATGTATTACCAGATAGTCGCCCATATCAATATGCGGTAACATCCTGTCTATTGCAAATTTGTCATTATTTCACAAAGCGAGCCCGTTACGTCATATTTAAACTCTTCTTTTTCATCTTCCTTACCAAGCACCGTTATGTGATGATAGGCTCCATACATAGCAGGACGCATAAGATTTGCCGCGCAGGCATCCACTCCTATATATTCTTTATAAATATGCTTTTCATGGATAGCTTTTGTTACAAGATGTCCGTAAGGCGCAAGCATAAAACGCCCAAGTTCTGTAAATATGCTGATATCTCCCATTCCATTTGGCACAAGAATTTCCTCAAAAGCTTTTCTTACACCTTCACCTATAACAAAGATATCATTTGGTTTCTGTTCAGGACGGTAAGGAACTCCTACTCCGCCTGAGAGATTAATAAAGCCTATATGCACATCACATTTTTCCTTAAGCTCAACTGCCAGTTTAAAAAGCTCTGCTGCAAGCATAGGATAATAATCATTGGTTACAGTGTTGCTTACTAAAAATGAATGAATACCAAACTCCTTTACGCCAAGCTCTTTAAGACGTGTGAAAGCTTCGAACATCTGTGTCTTTGTCATACCGTACTTGGCATCATTTGGATTGTCCATTATATCATTACTTACCTTAAATACTCCTCCCGGATTGTAGCGGCAGCTTATCTTCCCAGGGATTCCTGCACATTCATTAAGAAAATCTATATGGGTAATGTCATCAAGGTTGATTATTGCTCCAAGCTCTCTTGCTTTTACATATTCTTCAGCAGGAGTTACATTTGAGGAAAACATTATGTTTTCACCTGTTATTCCACAAGCCTCACTCATCATAAGCTCTGTAAAGGGAAGAACAGTCTGTACCAAAAACCTTCTTCCTTAAAAATATCTAAAATATATGGATTAGGAGTTGCCTTTTACTGCAAAATATTCCTTAAAACCTTTATTCCAGCTAAATGCCTTCTTAAGGTTCCTTGCATTTTCACGAATCCCTTTTTCATCGTAAATATGAAAAGGAGTTGGATAGGTTCTAGCTATTTCTTTAACTTCATTTAAAGTCACAAAAGGTATTTTTTTCATACTTCCTCCGATTATGGTATACTTGTATACAATACTTATATGGTATTATATCTGGTAAGCTTTGTCAACCTTATTATACTGCTGCTTCTTTATTTTTCATTGTAGACAAGAATATTAATACAGTTCCTACAACTGTAATCACAGAACCCACTATCATCATTCCGTTAGTTCCATATATGTCTATAAGCACTCCACCAAGCATCGAAGCAAACACTATTCCAAGCGTGTTTGCCATGGTCATATAGGCTTGTCCCTTAACCCGGTCACATTCCTCAACAACCTGGTTTGCATAGTAAACTGTAGCTACTACAAAGGTAGCAAAACCGAATAACTGGCATATCTGTACTATGTATAAACTTATCATATCAGGCACAAGTAAGGTAAGAATTATCTTAAGCATAATTCCAACACCTCCTACCCTTACCCAGGTACTACTGTCACGTTTCGCAACTAAATAAGCAAAACCAAACATTACAGGTATCTCAAATACTGCCGCAAGAGACAGACAGACACCCATATTTACATGGTTACCTCCCTTTAAGCTTACAATCTGGAACAAAAACACATTAATAAGATTATGACCTACATAAGCGCAGATTGCACCTATAACAAATAAAGCCACCTTAGGGTATTTAACCAAAAATGGTCTTGTATCTGTTTCACTTTTCAATTCTTCTTCCACACTTCCCGGTGCTTTCTTAAAAGGAAATAAAACCGTACCCACAAGCAGGATAGCAGCCGAAAGCATGGTAGCTATGGGAACTATGCTGAGATTATTTCCTTTTGCAAAGGCTCCCATTGTATTTACAAGTATTGCATACACCATAGAAGCAGTCCCCCTTGCAGCCCCATAGTTAATAAGCTTCCCCTGGTTCATCATTTCCATTGCCATGGAGTTAGTAAGAGGTACCATAAGCTGCATAATAGCTATGAGTGCTCCAAAGATTACGCCTATAGCAAGTACAAAATTATTGCCTACAGCAAGCAATACTACTGCCAAAGCAATCTGTAAGGCTGTAAACATAATAAGGAGGGCTTTAACCGATTTACTGTTTTCTCTATCCGCATAGCTTGACACCATCGCCTGTAAAACTGCCGAAATTATACAGCCTAAACCGGAAATTATCCCTACTTCTGTATTGGAAAAGCCCTTTGCAAGCAAAAATACCGATGTGTATCCCATAAGAGGTGCATACATCGCCCACATGCCTATCTGTATCACTATATATTTGAACGTGAGATTTCTCTTTTCCTTCATTTTTCCACCAAGTCCTCAGCTTTATATTATACATACGACATAATCCACATCATAATAAAACAAACAAGCGCGATTATCAATTATATTTTTTATTATTTTATTTGACTAATTTTATAAGCAGATATCAAAATTTCAGATTATATTTCCCCTTTCACAAGCCTTTTAAAAACCTCTCCTCTTTCTTCAAAGTTCTTAAAAATGCCATAGCTTGCAGCCGCAGGGCTCATTACACAGGACTTTCCCTTCCCTGTAAGCTTCTTTGCAAGCTTGACTGCTTCAGCGAGATTATCCACAAGATGAAGCCTTTCCGAGTTGTTAAGCTCCATATACCCCATTTTCACCTCTTCCTTTATCCTTGCCCCAGTAGTCTCCATAAGGATGATATTTGGCACAGGCGAGGTTTCAAGATATTTTATCAGAGGTTCATAATCTATCCCCCTGTCCATACCGCCTATGATAATGGTATCTGTATCTTTTATGGTATTCATCGCTTCTATAGCTGTCTCAGGTATGGTAGATATGGAGTCATCATAGTACTTAACTCCATCAATATTTCCTACAAATTCAAGGCGGTGCGGAAGAGTTTTATAAGTTTTAAGTGCCTTATTAAAGCCTTCTACAGAAACCCCCAAATCTGTGCAAACCGCAAAAGCTACAGCTATATCAAAGAAATTATGAAAACCCTTTAAGCTTATTTCATCCTCATTTATTCCTGTAGTATATGACTTGTGAGATATAAAATCATTTTCTACAAATGTAGTAACATGCTCATCATTTTCAAACTCTTTATCTTCACGATTAAAATCATAGATTACCGTAACAGCCGACTTTGCTTCACCTTCTTTTGGAATAACACCTGTACCGCAGTAAAGTTTGTCTTTCTCACTCTGATTCTTATAGATATTTTCTTTTGATGCTCTATATTTTTCAAAGCTTCCATAATGGTCAAGATGTTCAGGGAAAACATTCAGGTACACTCCTATATGAGGTGAATATTTGCCATATTCAAGCTGGTGGCAGGAAAGCTCAAAAACTATTTTCGTGTTTTCTTTTATCTCATCTATCAGATGAAAGGCAGGAATACCTATATTTCCGACCAAAAGTGTATCAAAGCTGTTTTCCTTTAACTCATGGTAGATGAGGGTTGTGGTAGTGCTTTTTCCCTTGGTACCTGTTATACCTATAGTCTGGCTTCCATAAACCTTTAAAAAATACTCAGTCTGAGATGTAATAAGGGCTTTGTACTCTGAAAATGGTTTAGACAGGACTACTCCCGGACTTTTAAACACTATTTCAAATTCATCTATATGAGCCAGATAATCAGCCCCTGTAATAGTTTTGATTTTTGATACGCTCATACCTGATTTGCCGGCTATTTCATTAGCCTCTTCTATGTTAATCTCATTTTGGTCTGCTATGGCAAGCTCACTTACTCCTCCTGCCCTTGCCACAACTTCAAGGTTCAGCTTTCCTTCTCTGCCAAAGCCCAGTATTAGTACCTTTTTCCCCGATATTTCTTCTTTTAGTGCCTTTATAAGCTTATTTTCCATGAGTCTGCCTTTCTGACTTAATTACACTCAACAACTCTTTTTACACAGCTTTAATCTTTACTGCCATTACCTGGCTGTCTTTAACCGCTACCATCCTATGTTCTACATTAGCCGGTATTTCAAGCAGTTCAAGACTTTTTAGTGTAACAGCCTCATCTGTCATAAGCAGGATTTCGCCCTCTATCACAAAGATTAGAATCTCTGCTTCATTTTTATATTCGGGTACTTCATTGCCTGACTTAAGGGATAAATGTACTACCTCATATTTGTCCTTGCTTGTTACAATTCTTCCAAGCAAGGTATTTGGATCTAAAAAATGCTTTTCCATTACACAGCCTCCATATTGTTTATAATCCCATAAACAAAGACACCTGCCTTAATTTCCTTAAAACAGATGCCTTATTAAAAGTTTCTCACCTATCAACATCCATAGTCTAATGTTATCACCAGAGTCTGTGTTTTTCAAGCTTTAACTTAATCAAATTACTGCTAAAGCAGTCCTCCTATTGCTACAAAAAGCGGTGCAAATACAACTGCAACTATTGTCATAAGCTTTATAAGAATATTGATAGAAGGGCCTGAAGTATCCTTAAAAGGATCACCTACTGTGTCTCCTACTACTGCTGCCTTGTGAGGAGCACTCCCCTTTCCTCCGAAATGTCCTTCTTCTATATATTTCTTGGCATTATCCCAGGCACCGCCTGCATTTGACATCATTATTGCAAGAAGTACACCTGATGAAAGCGCACCTGCAAGCATACCGCCAAGAGCCTCGGTTCCCATAACTATACCTACCACAAGCGGAGCTACTATAGCCATAAGTCCCGGAAGTATCATTTCCTTAAGAGCAGCCTTGGTTGAAATATCTACACACTTTGCATAATCAGGCTTAGATGTACCTTCCATTATTCCCTTATCTTCCTTAAACTGTCTTCTAACCTCTTCTATCATCTCATTTGCAGCCCTGCCCACCGAATTCATAGTCATAGCAGAGAACAGGAAAGGAAGCATAGCTCCTATAAAAAGTCCTGCTATTACAAGCGGATCTAAAAGGCTTATGGAATCAAGCTTTGCTACCTGTGAATATGAGGCAAAAAGCGCAAGCGCTGTAAGTGCAGCTGAACCAATGGCAAAACCCTTACCTATAGCTGCTGTAGTATTACCTACCGCATCAAGCTTATCTGTAATTTCCCTGACTTCGTGAGGGAGTTCACACATTTCGGCTATACCGCCCGCATTATCAGAAACAGGACCATAGGCATCTACCGCAACAGTCATAGCCGTAGTTGAAAGCATACCCACTGCCGCAAGAGCAATTCCATAAAGCCCTGCAAAGGCATTGGCAACAAGGATACCTGCCGCAACACAGAGAATAGGCCAGAGGGTAGACATCATTCCTACTCCAAGTCCTGAAATTATTGTAGTGGCTGAACCTGTCTGAGACTGTTCCGCTATCTTCTTTACATGCTTATAATCACCTGAGGTATAGACTTCTGTAAGTTTACCTATGGCTATGCCGACTACAAGTCCTGCTATGATTGCTATGGCAGGATTATAACTATTTAACAAAAGCTTACTCATTATAAATGAGGCTGCTATAACTATAATACCACTGACATAAGTTCCTGCATTAAGGGCTGATGCCGGATTGCCGCCCTCTTTTCCTCTTACAAACAGAATTCCTATGATAGAGGCAATAATGCCTGTTGCTGACAGGAGAAGTGGAAAGAGCGCTCCCACAAATGGTTCAAGCTCAAATTCTGCACCTATCTGAGGTGTAATTTTAGGAATAAGGACCGCTAAAGTTATAGCAGAAATTATAGAGCCAACATATGATTCAAAGAGGTCAGAACCCATACCGGCTACATCTCCTACATTATCACCTACATTATCAGCTATAACGGCAGGATTTCTTGGATCATCCTCAGGAATTCCGGCTTCTACCTTACCCACCAGGTCAGCTCCCACATCAGCCGCCTTTGTATAAATTCCGCCACCTACACGCCCAAAAAGAGCCATAGAAGAAGCCCCCAGTCCAAAGCCTGTGATTACCTCTGCAGAGTCCACACCCAGGGCTACAAAAACTACTCCAAGTCCAAGCAGACCAAGCCCTGTTACACAAAGTCCCATAACAGCTCCGGAACGGAAAGCTACTTTAAGAGCTTTTACCATACCACTTTCTCTGGCTGCATTGGCTGTCCTTACATTTCCTTTGGTCGCTACCGTCATACCAAAATATCCTGCAAGTACGGAAAGAAGTGCCCCTACCAGGTAAAGCAGTGCCGTAACCCAGCTGTTAAGCAATACTCCGATAAGAACAAACAATATAGCTACCACAATTACCATAGTCTTATATTCACGACTAAGGAAAGCCATAGCTCCTTCATGGATATATCCCGATATTTCCTTCATCCTGTCAGTTCCGTTATCCAGGCTTCCAATCCATTTTGCCAGAGCAAAAGCAAAAATAAGTGCAACTGCTGCACAAATCGGCACTAAAATCGGTAATGAATCCATTAAGTTATTCATTCACACATCCTCCTCATAAATATTTTTAGTTTACTAATCTCTGGTTAGCTTTTAAATTTTAGTATGTTTTTCACTAAAAATCAAGTCATTTATAGATAATTATGATATATGTGCATAGTTTTTTTATAAAACTTTGTTATATTTTTTTAACATCTTTGTCATTATTTGTTAGTTTTTATATAATATTATATGCAGTTTTACCAAATTTTTACAAAAAAACAAAGAGCAGAGATAATAGTCACTATCATCTCTACCCTCAAACATATCAGTTTTTATTATTAACCTGTATACTTTAGTCCAGTTTCTCACTTATATCCGTCTCAAAAAACTGTTTCATAGCAGCCTCAAGGTAATATGTATCTTTTACTCCGCCACTTTCATACGGAGAATGCATGGCCCACTGCGCCATACCTATGTCTACAGCATTAAGCGATACCTGGGTATTGGAAATGTTGCCAAGAGTTGAACCTCCTGCCACATCTGAACGGTTGGTAAAGGTCTGAACCGGAACTCCTGCCTCATTACAGATATCCCTGAATACTGCTCCGAAACAGCATCTGTGGTGTATTTCTGGTTTGCATTATACTTAATAACTACTCCTTTATTCACTACCGGACGGTTACATGGATCTGCTTTCTCGGCGTAGTTAGGGTGTACCGAATGTGCATTATCGGCAGACACCATAAAGCTCTTTGCTACAGCCTGTAAGTAGCTCTCCTCATCTCCGCCAAGGGCCTTATTTACACGCATAAGCACATCCTTAAGGAAAGTAGATGCTGCCCCCTGCTTCGTACCCGAGCCTACTTCTTCATTGTCAAATACACAATGAACTGCAATATTATTTTTATTTTTCGCTTCTATTATACTCTCTGCACCTGCAAATACACACTGCAGGTCATCAAGCCTGCCCGCTGCTATAAACTCATTATTAGCGCCCCAGATAGTCCCCTTAACTCTGTTAGTTAAAAAAAGGTCTGTATCAAGTATGGCTTCTTTAGAAATATTTAACTCTTTTGCAATTACATCATATAGATTTATTTCTGAACCAAGCTCTGCAAATACAGGCTCAGCATCCACCTGTGCATTATATTTGTAGCCCTCATTAGCCTCACGGTTCATATGTATTGCAAGGTTTGGTATCATAATGATGTCTCTGTCTATATGCAGTAAGCATTCTTCTATCTTGTTTCCATTTTTTACCATAACCCTTCCGGCTATTCCAAGTGGTCTGTCAAACCAGGGGGCCATAAGCATACCGCCATATTTCTCAATATTTAATTTTACAAAATTCTTCTCAGCAGTAATTTCAGCGTTAGCTTTTATCTTAAATGTAGGAGAATCACTGTGGGCTGCAGTTATGTTAAAACCTTTAAATTCCTCTTCCGGTACCCTGAAAGCTATAATTGCCGAGTTATTTCTTGTAACAAAATAATTTCCGCCCCTTTTTACTTCAAATTTCTCTTTTTCGTAAAGCCTCTTAAATCCTGCTTTCTCATACATTTTTCCAAGGGCATCTGCTACATGGAAAGGACTTGGGTTTACATCCAGAAATCCTATAAGTCTTTTTGAAGCTTCTGTATATTTATCCATATTTTTACAATTCCTTTCAATAAATTGGTCTATCCCAGATATTCTATCAGAACTTTTTTCAACCTTCAAGGCTTAACTCATTTGCAAATTCTATAAATGACTGATATTATAAGTATTAATAATGTTCCTTTTTATATTTTTTTAGCAGGAGAATAATTGAGATTTAACTTGAAAAATATTCTTATTATTGATATACTTATTATTACGTTTTTTTACACTATTGACTCTGGCTTAACTATTACAATCACGAGGTGTTTATATGAAAACAAAAACTTTATTTGGTTCTTTTGTCATCTTTTGTATTCTCATCCTGGTTACAGCCTGTACAAGCAATGTCGCAAGACCTGTCATGGAAGATACTGAGATAAGTCTCTGGACTTACCCGATAGGTGACTGGGGAAATAAAAAAGTCGTAAATGGGCTTATTAAAAAGTTCAATGAAATACACCCGGAAATCTCGGTTCAGGTAAAATTTCTCGACTATAGATATGGTGACAAAGAAGTTAATGCGGCCGTTAAAGCCGGGAAAACTCCCGATGTTATAATTGAAGGTCCTGAAAGACTTGTAGCAAACTGGGGCAGACGCGGACTTATGTCAGACCTTTCTGATATGTATACAGATGCCTCTAAGGATATATACGAAAATATAACATTTGCCTGTCGCTCAAATGATGGAAAATACTACGAATACCCGCTTTCCATGGCTACACATTGTATGGCAATAAACAAAAGAATATTTGAAGAAGCAGATGCTCTTAAATATATAAATCTTTCAAATTATACCTGGACTACTGTAAATTTTTTTAAGGCAGTAGATGCCATATATAAAAGTGGTCACAAAAAAGTATTGAGCATATATTGTAATGGTCAGAGCGGAGATCAGGGTAGCAGGGCTCTGATAAACAATCTTTATGACGGCTCTTTCACAGACAAAGAACATCAGTCATATACAATAGACTCCACCAATAATATAGCAGCCATTACTGCCCTTATTTCCAGAAAAGGAATTTCCATTGCCCCTGACTTAAACAGCGTAGAAGAAATTGATAAGTTTCGTAGAGGAGAGCTTGCGATGTCCATCTGTTGGAATCCCTCGCCACATAACGATAAATCTATAAGCAGGGCAGGAAAAACCATCGCAGGTGATGAAATTATCCCAATGCACTTCCCATCTCCAAGCGGCTCTTCAAAATTAGTAGGAGGTATCTGGGGCTTTGGTATTTTCGATAGCAAAAATGAAAGCAAGATAAAAGCCGCAAAAATTTTCATTGATTATATGGCAAATGATCCTGACGGAGTAAGGGCTGCTGTAAAAGCCAGTCACTTTTTTCCTGTTCACAAAGAAATCACCGATATTTATAGCGATACCGAAATCGGTGAAACCATGGATTTGTTTTCCAAAAACTTTATGCTATCTATGGGAGATTATTACCAGGTAACTCCCGGGTGGGCTGAAGTTCGTCCATTATGGTGGAAGGCCCTGCAGGATATAGCAAACGGAAAAGATATAAGAGAAACACTTACCAGGTGCAACAACAAAGCAAATGAAATTGCTCATAAAGCCAGTTCTAAGCTTGTAAGGCAGTATTAAAAAAGCGTGTGTCTGTACACACTTCGCGTGTGGGCGGTGCCGTAAGGTAAACTTCCCTGCTGTGAGTCCGGTATCCCCGGGAAAGATTTTTGTTTAATAAGAAATTTCTTACAAAAAATGGGCTGTCACGCCAAAATAAGCGACAGCCCATTTTCCCTGTTTTGATTACTACAACAAAAGTACCCCGGTACTTGCGCCCTATGTTATAACCAGGTTATTCATTACTTTCAATTATAGTTCCTGCTCTTCCCTTTATTCCATGCAAAACCTTATCAAGAGAAGTTATTATGGCTCTCTTTTTTACGCCTGTAGTCACAAACTCCACAGCAGCCTCTATTTTAGCAAGATCAAGTCCCGGTTCAAAATTTCCTTCTTCCATATATTTTCCTGCCTCATCCACAGTTATCTTTTCAAGCGGCATTTCATCAGCTTTTCCTTTATGTACAATTAAATTATCCTTATTGGTAAGAAAAATTATTTCATCAGCTTCAAGCATCTGCGCAAGCCTTGCCGCAGTAAAATCCTTTTCTATAATAGCACTGGCTCCCTTAAGTACAGTTCCCTGCTGCATTACAGGTATACCACCGCCTCCGCAGGCTATAACTACCTGATCCGCCTCTGCAAGAGCTCTTATCGCATCTATCTCATAGATATCAATCGGTCTTGGCGAAGGAATTACTCTTCTAAAGCCCCTTTCCTCTTCCACCACAAAGTTACCCTTATTCACCTCGGCATCTGCCTCGTCACGATTCATATATCTTCCGATAACCTTTGTGGGATTGGTAAATGCCTTATCAAAAGGATCGACTCTCACCTGGGTTATTATGGTGCAGACTGTTTTATATATCCCTCTGTTTAAGAGCGACTCTCTTATGCTATTTTGCAAATCATAGCCTATATAACCCTGGCTTAAGGCACCACAGACTGACATAGGTGCTACAGAAAACTCCGGTTCAAGCCTTGAGTACTCGGTCATAGCTGTATGGAGCATACCTATCTGCTCTCCATTGCTGTGTGTTACTACCACTCTGTAGCCTGCCAGTACAATATCTGCTATCTTCTCAGCCGCCTTCTTCACATTTTCCTTCTGCTTTGGTATAGTCTTTCCAAATGCATTTCTTCCAAGTGCTACAACAACCAGTTTCTTTTCATTTTCCATATTCCCCTCCAGGCAAAACATTTCATCCCAATTATTTTTTCAAGCGTGGTAAAACCTTCATAATTGATGTAAGTATCACAAAAAGCAAGATGCTGTCAAGCGGTATCATAATAAGGTTTTTAACCAGTCTGACCGGCATAAGAGTCATAAATGCCTGTCCTCTTTCAAAGGCCATTAAATAAGTCCCCATCCCCGCATTTATAAATACTTTTACCAAGGTCTGTGCAAATACTATCCTCATAAAACTTACCGGTTTCTTATAAAGTATAGCACCGAATACAAGACCTGCAAGCATTGCCATCGCTGTATATGCCAGGTTAAAGGAGCCATTTGGTTTTATTATAAACTTTATTATATCCATAATTCCACCATACGCAGCACCTACAACCGGTCCAAACATAAAGTCCACAATCCTGTTAGGTATCCAGGCATAAGTTATTGAAAATGGTCCTAAATGTATAGAGGCAAACATTCCAAGTATAACGCTTAACGCTCCCATAAGTCCGCATAAAACAACGGTATGCAGATTTTTAAATTCTACTGCTGATTTTATAAATGTTTTTGGCAAAGTCACAGTTTCCTTTACAAAATTCACCGGAAAATCAGCCACCCCCTGTAGTTCTGCTACAAGGGCATTTTTCTTTGGCACTTCTTTTTCATTCATAATATTAACCTCCTTTGCAGTTTATCCGTACTACAAAAGAGTATTATCAACGAAAATACTCTGATGTAACAGCGGGATGCGAAAATCCCATCGCGAGTTCTTTCACTCTTCGTTCTGTCAGCAACTCCCCGTCTGACCGACACTTTACGCTGGATTTCCTACTCTGCTTTTAATATTTAATTTGCATCAGATATATCTGATACATAAAATAGAGTATAAAATAGAACCATCCCTCTGTCAAGCAATTAAAGGCAACAAAAAGCCCCTACCCGACAGACTTTTCTGTCAAACAAGGACCTTCCCAGTGCGTCTTCAGGGGCTCGAACCCTGGACACCCTGATTAAGAGTCAGGTGCTCTACCAGCTGAGCTAAAGACGCATACTCTTTTGTTGAACGCAAGGAACATTATATACTAAAAATTTATAAAAATGCAAGAAAAAAAGTTCAATTAAATTTTTGCACTAATTTTAATATTATTTTTCAATATTTTTATTGTGCATTTTTAAGAGAATTGCTTTACATGATGTAAAGGTATCATTCACCAGATTTTTTCTTCCTCAGCTCCCTGAAAAATGCGCTCATCATTTCAGCACATTCCTCCTCAAGAACTCCCCGTTTAACCTCAGCCTTATGGTTAAACCTGTCTTCTTCAAGTAGATTAAATATAGAGCCTGCACAACCTGCCTTCTTGTTCATAGCCCCTATAACCACCCGCTTAACCCTCGACTGCACTATCGCCCCTGCACACATCTGGCAAGGCTCAAGAGTTACATAGAGAGTACATTCCTCAAGTCTCCAGTCACCTATTTTTTTACAGGCTTTCTTTATAGCCATCATTTCTGCATGGGCAAGTGCTGTATGATCTGTGTTACGCCTGTTGTAGCCCCTTGCAATAATCTTTTCATCTAAAACTATTACACAGCCTATTGGTACTTCCTCTAATTTTCTTGCCTTTTCAGCCTGGCTGATTGCCTGTTTCATCCATTTTTCATCTGTTGTCATTGCATTTTTTCCTTTTTTATAGAGATTAGACAGGATTGTTTCGGCTTCACCTCCCGCAATCCTTGCAAAAATATTCGTAATCTGAATATTTTAACAAAAATTATTTTCTGCACATTTAGATATTGACTATTAAGACAATATCGGATAATGTTTTTATATAAGGATTGTGGAAAGCCAGGTTTCATAATCCTGTGACTGATTTAGTTATATTATAATAGGATAGGTGATTTGATGAAAATTGCAATAATTACAGACAGTAATGCAGGAATATCCCAAAAGAGAGCAAAAGAACTTGGAATGTTCGTACAGCCGTCTCCGTTTTTTATAAATGATAATCTTCAATTTGAAGATGTTACCATGACACACGAGGAATTTTATGCCGCACTTCTTGATGACAGTATAGATGTAAAAACTTCCATGCCTTCTCCGGGTGATATGACCGATATGTGGGATGAGCTTCTAAAGACTCATGAACAGGTAGTATTTATACCTATTTCAAGCGGTCTTTCAGGCTCATACTCCACTGCTTCAATGCTCGCCGAAGATTATGACGGAAGAGTAGAAATTGTAGACAACAGAAGGGTATCAGTCACACAATATCAGTCTGTAATTGATGCGCTTGAACTTGTAAAAATGGGTAAGAATGCAAAAGAAATAAAGGAGTATCTTGAAAAAACCGCAGACAGGTCTTCCATCTATCTTTCACTTGATACACTGAAATATCTTAAGAAGGGTGGACGAATCACTCCTGCTGCCGCTGCTATAGGTACCCTGCTTAATCTTAAACCAGTTCTTCAGATTCAGGGCGATAAGCTTGATGCCTATGCAAAATGCAGAGGTAAGGCTCAGGCTAAAAAGACTATGATAGAAGCTGTAAAAAAAGATATGGAAACCCGCTTTAAGGAAAGTGCAGACAAACATAATCTTCATCTTGCTCTTGCCTATGGCGGCAATCTTGAAGAGGCTTTAGCCTGGAAGGAAGAGGCTCAGTCAGCCTTCCCTGACTACGAATTTGAACTTCATCCGCTTTCTCTTGCAGTTGCCTGCCATATAGGAAACGGAGTACTGGCAATTACCTGTACAGAAGGAATGGATAATACGTTGATTTAAAATAATCGAGTAGGAGGCGGTGACTAACCGCCGTCCTCTCACAGCACTGTACGTACGGTTCTCGTATACAGCGCTTTCAATAGTTGACGTGCACAGACTGATATGCTGTGGCTAAATCATAAAAGCCACTGTTTATCAGTCTTTCTTTTGTCATTGCCATGTTTATGGCGACTGTATGTGTTGTAAACCAATAGCCACGTCTGCTGTTTGCTGCTTTCCATGCCAGGTCTTGTGGAACTCCCATACCCCTCAGGTTTCGGTATCTGGTTCTCACACGTTTCCATTGTTTCCATATACACATACGTATTCTGTGATAGAGCATCCGTTAATGTCATTCATGTTATTCTTCATACTTGCAATTCCATAGTAGTTAAGCCACCCTCTTGCATATACCTTGATTCTTTCAAGGCTTGGCTTGATTGACTGACAGCGCTTACGGGAAGAAAGCTCTTTCAGGCTCGACTTAAACTTCTCCCATGACTTTGAATGAACTCGTACGTATACGCCACTTCTGTTCCTTCCCAATGCAAAGCCAAGGAATTTAAAATTTCGGATTGCAAATACACTGACAGTACGGCTTTTCTCTCGGTTCACTGTAAGTTTCAGCTTCTCCTCGAGATACCTCGTACTACTCTCTAAGAGTCTCTCCGATGCCCTTTTGCTTTTCGCAAGAAGCACTATGTCATCTGCATATCTTATGCATGGGACACTTCGCTTCAAGAATTCTTGGTCGAACTCATTGAGGTAGATATTCGCAAGCAAAGGGGATAGATTCCCTCCTTGTGGCGACCCTTCATCTGTTTCGATAACTACTCCGTTTTCCATTACGCCACTTTTCAGATACCTCTTGATAAGTTGCACTACACGTTCATCTTTTACGTTTTTCCTCAGAAGGTTGATAAGAATCTCGTGGTTGATTGTATCGAAATATTTCGATAAGTCTAGAACTACCGCATATGTGTAACCCTGTTCAGCGTACTCCTTAACCTTTAGTATTGCTCCTTTTGCGTCTCTGTTTGGACGATAGCCGTAACTGCCGTCTGTAAAAAGCGGCTCATAGATTGGAACTAACTGCTGTGTTATCGCCTGTTGAAGTGTACGGTCTATCACTGTTGGTATGCCAAGCTTTCGCACACCACCATCTGGTTTAGGAATCTCAACTCGTCTTACCGGAGACGGAGTATACTTTCCACGATAGATACGTGTCGTTAACTCTTGTTGGTGTTCCTTGAGGTAAGGAAGTGCCTCTTCGATGGTCATCCCATCAACTCCAGGTGCTCCCTTGTTTGCCTTAACCCTCTTATACGCTCTGTTAAAGTTATCCTTATACAGTATCGCTTCCAAGAGCTTCGGCTGTGCACTGTCTCTTTCTTTCCATATCAGATTGAATGACCTACGCGCTTTCACATACCCTTCATGTTCCGCACTATCTCTTTGTGAACAGCCATTGTTTTCAATGTTTTCTGCCATTACTGGTCATTCCTCCTTTCTCAGTCATACTTGAGACTCCTACTGATTCAGTCCTTTGTCTCTCGACTACTATGACCTCTGCTGACTTCTGTGTGTTCAGCATTGCTTTGGGCAATGGTTACCTCTTTCGAGGCATATCACACAGACCTCCCTAGGTACCACACGTTTCTTCCTCTCCATCTATCTGCCTCATTTATCATGCATGATTCCGTGTAGTTATTGGACTTTGGCTTGTAATGCAGTCTTATCCTCATGCATAACCTCATATGAGATTTCTGTTCGTCAGACCAGAGATTTGCCCATGAGTTAGTATCTTCCTCACATCCGGCTTCCTTCAGATTCGAGGTCGCCCTCGACACCCTTGCCTTCGGCGCATCCTTCCCACTACCGGGCGGATTCGGGACTTTAACCCGTTAGAAACGTGCGCCGCCAGGCGTACGATTATAAAAATGGTGCTTCTAAGACCTGCGTCTTAGGAGCACCATTTTCATTCTGTCATTACCATTCTTTATATGTCTTAACCATCTCTTTGCGATTTCTGAGGATTGTTTCCAAAATATAATAGGATGAAGTTGAGGACGTATCATTGACATCCATTTCAAGGCCGTATGCCAAATCCCAAAGGGCAAGATGATTTTCCTTGGCAAGCTCGATGATCTGATAAATAACGGAAACCTGAACAGCCCAAACCATTTCCGGGTTTGAAATATCCTCCATGCCAAACTCGCTATATTTTATTTGACCTATGCAAGGGAAATGCCCATGCTTACTAAGATCTCCGTTAAAAAAAATAAAGGAAGGGTTAGCCAGCAAGCTTGCATCGGAGTCCGGATACATATAGGAGAGGCATTTTTCAGCCATCAGGCTGATTTCTTTATATCCCTTAATTCGGTCAATATTTTCCTTGAGTGCTGGAAAATAAGCTTCTAAATAAGAGGGGGAGACACTGACTTTTCCATAAATATGATGTTTTACGCAGGGAAAAAACATCCAATCGCAAAGTCCCTGTTTGGCTAAGTAATCGGTGCCGGGCTGCTTATCCTCACAGGGGGTAACGCCATACTTTTGCACCAGTGCCCGAAAGCTGTTTTCGTATTCCTTGGCAAGGGCTTCTTTGGACTGATTAAAATCCTGAAACAGCCGTTTTTGTTTCCGACTAAGGCGCTCTTTTCCTTCGTAGACATAGTCAGAGAGGACAAAGCCGGATTCGACAATGACAGGATAGGTTTGCCCGAGAAGATAAGCACAGCCGGCAATGATTTTTAGAGAGGCATCTAACATGCCTTCTTTCATGGCAACCGGACGAGTGCCGTAGTTACTTGACGATTCGGTCAACTGAATCACCAGCTCCGATACCAGACGCATAACGTATTTTACGCCAATCGGATTATCTTGAGAGGGTGCCGAAGAGGTGATAGGATTTCCTCCGTCTTCCATCAAAAAATTACTTTTGCAAAAATCACAAGACGCCCGGTGCAGCGAATAAAAAGCGTTTAGAGACGCCCCGCAATTCGGACATTTCAGATTAATTAGTTCCATACGATTACTCCTAACATAAAGGGAAGTTGCCGAGCCCCTTATCCTTGTGCGAATAAAATCAGCTGCTGGGAAATGCGAAATAAAAGAATGCTCCCAGCTAAGTATAGCACCGGGTGTGCCGGTCTGTCAATCAGGAAAAAGAGGGGAAACGATAGAAACGATAGAATTCAGGGTAGTTTTTTTAAGGCGTGCAAAAGTATTTTATCAAAAAACGCTTTGTTTTTTGTGTTTAAAAAATTAAGTGCCCACTTTTTTTCTCTTATAGCTTGATTTTTAATTTGAAAATAGCTTAACATTATTATTTGCAGATATAATTTAGAAAGGAAGTATTACAATGAAATTCAGTGAAATGCCTTATAAAAAGGGCTGATATTGAAGAAGCTAAAAGCAGACTTTACAAAACTTATGGAAGATTTTTGATAATGCAAAAATCGAGGGCGAAGAGCAGTTTGAAGTTCATAAAAGATATTATAAAACTGTAAACAGCATATATACCCAGATGACACTCGCAGAAATCCGTCACTCTATAGATGTGACAGATGAATTCTACAGTAAAGAAAATGACTACTATGATGAGAATGGCCCTGTGCTTCAGTCACTGCTTGTAGAGTACGGTAAGAAGCTCTACAATTCTGAATATCGTGCTTTTTTAGAAAATAAAATCGGTAAGGTTGCATTTAAGAATCTTGAGTTAGCTATGAAGTCTGTAGATGATAAAATAGTTCCTCTTATGCAGGAGGAAAATTCTCTTAAGAGCCGCTATGATAAGCTTCTTGCTACTGCTAAGATTGACTGGAATGGCGAAACTCTTAATCTTTCACTTATGGCTCCTTACCTCAACAATTCTGACAGAAATGTGCGTGTAGAAGCCTGGAAGAAGTATACAGAGTTCTTTAGCAACAATAAGGAAGAACTTGATGACATCTACGACAGACTTGTAAAAAACAGAACTGCACAGGCAGAAAAACTCGGCTATGAGAATTTCATACAGCTTGGTTACTATAGAATGAACCGTAACTGCTATGACAGGGAGGATGTAAAGCGCTTCAGGGAACAGGTTAAACGTGACTTTGTTCCATTTGCGGAAAAATTACACGACAGGCGCAGAATGAGACTTGGGCTTGATAAACTCCATTTTGAAGATGAGGGTGTATACTTTAACAACGGAAATCCGGCTCCAATCGGTACTCCTGATGACATACTTGCAGCAGGAAGAAAGATGTACAATGAGCTTTCACCTGAGACAGCCAAGTTTATTAACTTTATGTGTGATAATGAGCTTTTCGATGTACTCGGAAGAAAGACTAAGCAGACAGGCGGATATATGACCTATCTTCCTGATTATAAATCACCGTTCATATTTGCGAACTTCAACGGAACCGCTGATGACGCAGATGTAATGACGCACGAGTGTGGACACGCCTTCCAGGGCTTCTGCATGGTAGATGATCCTATTAATGAGCATGCCGATATAACTATGGAAACAGCTGAAACCCACTCAATGTCAATGGAATTCTTTACCGAGCCTTGGATGGAGCTTTTCTTCGGTAAGAGAAAACAGGATTATATTGATATGCATCTTGAGTCAGCTGCTGCTTTTATTCCTTATGGAACAATGGTAGATGAATTCCAGGATATAGCTTATTCCAATCCTGGACTTTCTCCAAAACAGCGTAACGAAATGTGGAGAGAGCTTGAAATGCAGTATAAGCCTCACCTTGATTATTCAGGAAATGAATATTACAGTCTCGGTGGTTTCTGGCAGAAACAGCGTCATATCTATGACAGTCCGTTTTATTATATTGATTATGTACTTGCACAGACCAATGCTTTCCAGTATAAAGTTATGATGGATAATGACTACAAGGCAGCCTGGAAGAGCTATCTTAAGCTTTGTAACTTAGGTGCAAAGGACTTCTTTACAGGGCTTCTTCCCCAAGTCGGACTTAAGAGCCCATTTGAGGATGGTACACTTAAGGATATGGTAGGAAAATTACAGGGAACTCTAAAATTATAAATATACTTAAGTTAAATTTTTCACAAACAGGGGAGGTGAGTTTATGCACAGTTTTTTAAGGGCGATAGGTTTCTCTGACATCCCTTCAAGAAAAGAATTAGACAAGGTTTTAGGGCTGGTCATGACTCACCCGGCCCTTGATAAATTTGCTTTTTATCTGGTGACAAGCATAAAAAAATAGTTGAGAAAAGCTTTAATTTTTCTGAAAGAATGGGAATTACTGTTCGTGGAGAATATGACGAGAAAGGCTTCTTCCATCTGGAGCACTATTTCCCATATCTTATAGGGCGTAAGCCTTGTTGCTATCAGGAGGTATCTATATACAAACGAATTGACAGCGATGCCTATACAGGTATGTGTGACGACCTGCATTTTGGCACTTCTCTCATATTTTACTTACAGAATTCCATAGATTATCTTTCTGTAAGAGAATATATGAATTCAAAGAAAGAACTGCCGCTAACCCTTTCAGGGCTTTCAATTTCCGGAAAAATACTGCTTCCTATAAGCAAGACCGATGAACAGACCAGGGTACAGAATGAAGATGCCCTTCGTCATGATACTCTGCTTATGGCGGCTAAGGAGGGCAATGAAGATGCAATCAATACTCTCACTCTGATGGATTTTGACACCTATTCAATGGTTGCAAGGCGCATACAGACCGAGGATGTATATAGTATAGTTGAGACAAGCTTCATTCCTTTTGGTTCTGAATCAGATAATTATACAATATTGGGAATAATAAAAGAAGTAATACCGCATACAAACAGCTTTACAGGGGAGGCTTGTACAGAATTGCTTCTAAATTGCAATGGTTTCGATTTCCACATAGCCATAAACAATGAGGATTTACTTGGGGAACCTCTCCCCGGCAGAAGGTTTAAGGGGGGAAATATGGCTTCAGGGAATGGTAGATTTTGAGAAATAACAGAATATTTATTTAGAGAGGAAGTTTTTATTATGAACAATGAAACAAATCAGGAAAGTAATCTTGATCCATTTGGAAGGGATAATGAACGTAGTACATTCTCCGGCAAGCTTGGCTATGTACTTGCTGTAGCCGGCTCTGCTGTGGGGCTTGGTAACATCTGGCGTTTCCCTTATCTTGCAGCTAAGCATGGTGGAGGTATCTTCCTCCTTATATATCTGATACTTATGCTTACTTTTGGCTATGTGCTTATAGTATCTGAGACAGCACTTGGAAGAATGACCAGAAAAAGCCCTGTAGGTGCTTTTGAAAAATTTGGTAAATCTCTTCCATTTAAGATAGGTGGCTGGGTAAATGCCATCATTCCTATGATTATAGTTCCTTATTATAGTGTAATAGGCGGATGGGTATTTAAGTATTTGTTTGAATATATCCGTGGAAACGGTGAAGCTCTTGCAGACGATAATTATTTTGTCGGCTTCATTACTTCAGGTGCAAGTGTAGAAGTATGGTTTTTAATCTTTATGTTAGTTGTACTGCTTATAATAGTAGGTGGTGTGGAACATGGTATAGAAAAAGTGTCAAAAATGATGATGCCTGTACTTGTAATCCTGGCAATTATAGTTTCAATCTATTCTGTAACCAGACCAGGTGCCATTGAGGGTGTTAAATATTTCCTCATACCTAACTTTAATAACTTCTCCTGGATGACAGTAGTTGCAGCTATGGGACAGATGTTTTATTCTCTTTCAATAGCAATGGGTATTCTCTACACCTATGGTTCATATATGAAAAAAGAAGTAGATATTGAACAGTCCACTTCCCAGATAGAAATTTTTGATACTGCTATAGCCTTTCTTGCAGGTCTTATGATTATCCCTGCTGTATTCTCCTTCTTTAATGGAGATCCTGAAAAGCTTCAGGCAGGTCCTTCACTTATGTTCATTACACTGCCTAAAGTATTTGCAAGCATGGGAATGGGAAATGTAATCGGTGTAGTTTTCTTCCTTCTGGTGCTTCTTGCTGCTCTTACAAGTGCAATTTCTCTTGCTGAGTCCTGTGTATCTACCATAGAAGATCAGCTTGGATGGAAAAGAAATATCGCCAGTGTAGTGATAGGTATTGTTATGGTTGTATTAGGTTCTCTCTCAGCTCTTGGCTTTGGTATGCTTGATTTTGTAAAGATATTCGGAATGTCAATACTTGACTTCTTCGATTTCCTTACAAACTCACTCATGATGCCTATAGCGGCTCTTTCAACCTGTATACTCATAGTTTATATAATTGGAGTTGATAAAATAATAAAAGAAGTTGAACAGTCGTCTAAGTTTAAGCGTAAAGGGCTTTACAGGTTCTTCCTTAAATATCTTGCTCCTATCTGTATACTCATAATTCTTGCAAGCTCTGTTGCAAGCGTATTTGGAATAATTAAGTTCTAAGATAATATGAAATAAGCCACTGTAAACTAAAAGTCTGCAGTGGCTTATTTTTATCCGATAACACACTTATTCTCTTGCAATAACATATTTCTTATTCATAAAAAATTTCCACAATACAAGATTAGCGGCTATCATAACTACAATTCCTAAAACCTGCAATAAAATTGTATTTAAGAAAAATATATGGAGAAACCCGGCTCCACCCAGAACAATCATATTTATAAAAAACATCAGCATATTGTAGCCTGCATTGTTAGTGACAGTCTCTGTTGAAAATGGTAACACCCAGCTACTTATACGTATTTCAAAGCTTGTAATAAATATAAAAGCAATATAAGCTAAAACTATATCCGGCAGGGCTTTTATTCCGCAAATAGCAATAAACATTGTCGATAAAATCATAAATACCGGGGTAATGTATCGGAACAGAACAACCTTAACTCCTGCCCTTATGCACTTGCTTAGATTCTCTATAGGTAGTACCTGATAAAATAACAGACTCTCTTTATTGCCGGACTGGCTTATGATAGTATAAAGAACTGATGATGTAAGTCCAACTGAATACAATAACGCAAGAGTCCATCTGCTTTCCCTTACGGTTGTTATAAGACCTGTAAAGCCACCGGAGCGTGAAAGCTGTGACAACAAGATTATAAAAGGCAATATAAGTGCATTGGCAAGCTGTGGATAGAGCTTTAATTTCATATCCCTGTTTCTTGAAATCTGTATGAGTACCAGCTTCATAAAAGCATTTTCCTGCTCATCTTTAGAAAAAATCCTGCACATAAATTTTGAAAATACTGAAAGAGATTTACTTTCTCTGGCTGTCTCCGTAAGCTTGTCAAGTTCTCCTTCAAACTCAGGCATTACTTTTTTATTATATACTATTTCAATCAGAACAAAAACCAGAACAGCCACTCCCGAAAGTGCATAATGATACCATGCCGCAGCTCCCAGAAATACCTTGAATACGGAAGAAAACCATGCAGATGGTATAATAAACATAAATGGTGAAAAAACCATATCCGACTTTGAAAATTCTGCAAAATTTATCAGCCTTGGAACTATCTGATAAGCTAAGATAAGAGCTATAGTCACAAACACCTGAAATCCGCTAAGTATATCCTTAAGCCTCTCTCCCGAAAATATTTTAAGGAGTAGATAATAAAGCATTCCTGCAAGGTGAAGACAGAATATAGTAAGCGCTATGCATATTAACGCAAATATGAATCCGTATAAAGCTCCATGGAAAATAACTGCAGCTATTACAGATGGCATCATCATTGAAAATGCTATTATGCCAATGTAATATGCTATATGTATATTTTTAGCTGCATTTATCTCGTTATGGCTTATAGGAAGCGCACCATAAAAACTCTTTTCTGTAGTATCTAACAGTATAGCCGAAAACTCGCTTATATACACAGAAAAAAGCATAAATATAAGGCCTGCAAAAGCTAAGATATTGGCACCAAATGTATTACTCATAAGCTGTAAGGCTGCTATGAAAATCCCTACTCCAAAATAGGTAATACACATCACTAGCATAGACCTTTTTGCTTCTTTGCCCTCTTTTTTAGCATTTACTTTAGCATTTATAGGAAGCCTTCTATTATCCATAAGGAGCTTTAGCTTAAGTATTTCCCGGATATGGCTATAATTTAAGCTTTTACTTAAAAATGGCTTTACAAATCTGTCTATAACCTTCAGTACCAGGGGTTCTTTACTCACCTTGCTCACCTCCAGTCAGAGTATCTACAAATTTGGCTGCAAGGTCATGTCCTGAAGTAAAGCCTGTAAGCCTGTTGAAGATATCTTCCATACTGCCGCCCATATCTTTTTTGAGGTCATCTACCATTGCATCTGCTATTACGGCACCGTCTTTAAGAAGAATTACCCTGCTGCTCATCTGCTCCACCACTTCCATAATATGAGAAGAGTAGAATATAGTCTTACCCTGTCTGGTAAGAGTTTTAAGCACTTCCTTAAATACAGCTACACTATTCGTATCCATACCGTTTAGCGGTTCATCCAGGAATAAAATATCAGGATTGTGTATCAGGCTTCCTATGATTGCTATCTTTTGCTTCATACCCTTGGAGTAGCCTGAAATACGGGTTGTAAGTGCATCATTTATCTGAAATATCTCTGCTAGCTCCTGCATTCTGTCACGCCAGTTACTAAGCTCATACACGGAAGAGAGGAAGGAGATATACTCTTCTCCTGTAAGGCTTTCATAAAGAGAAAGAATTTCCGGTACATAGCCTACTTTGCGTTTGTAGCTTACCAGGTCTTCTTCTATATTTTTGCCAAAAATTTCTATAGTTCCTGTATATTTTCCAAGAATGCCAAGCATCAGCTTAACTGTAGTAGACTTACCGCTTCCATTTGGTCCAATATAGCCGATAAGTTCACCCCTGCCTGCTTCAAAGCTTACATCATGAAGGACATGATGCTCTCCAAAACTTTTGTTTACATTTGTAAGTCTGAGTACTGTATCCATACAATTTCTCTCCCTGTGATTATTATGAAAATAATAATATCACAGAATAGTTTAATTATTAGGTGATAAATTATAACGTTTTCTTTACATTTTCACAACACATTCTATGCGTGTTGATTTTTATGCATATCAATGCTATACTTTATATTATCAGGAGGATTGATATATGCCATACAAAGCAAAAGAATTGGAAAAACTTATAAAAAAAGATGGATGGATTTTCAAAGCTCAAGAAGGTTCCCATCGTCACTATATTCATCCTTTTAAAAAAGGAAAAGTTACAATACCTTTTCATTCAAAAGATATTGCAAAAGCTACCGAAATATCAATCCTAAAACAAGCTGGTTTGAAATAACCCCTACACATAATTTCAAAGGAGGTTTTACCATGTTATCAAGTTATCCTGCCTGCTTTATAAAAGAAGAAAACACATATTCCGTTATTTTTCCTGATTTAAACTATCTGGCAACTTGTGGTGATACTTTAGATGAAGCTATTACTATGGCGATTGACTGTCTTGCCGGCTATTTGTACTGGCTTAAGGAAGATGGCGAACCTGCCCCAGAACCTACACCTATCGATAAAATTAATTTAACCGACTGCATAAAGGAATTAGAAATTTCCGACTACTCTCTTAATGAAAGTTTTGTAAATTATGTTACTGTAGATGTTTTAGAATATGCTAAAAAACATTTTGAAAAATCTGTCCGAAAAACTCTCACCATTCCTAAATGGCTTAATGATAAAGCTATAGGAATGGGAATTAATTTTTCAAAAACCCTGCAAGAAGCATTACTGCAAAAAGTCAATGCCTAATCTCCTCCAATATTCTCCTCATGCATCCTTCTACAGAAGCAGTATCTGCCTCCACCACCACATCTGCGTACTTTTCATAAAGCGGACAGCGTTCTTCGTAGAGGTCTTTTAGAGTCTGCCCTTCTTTTAGGGCTACTCCTCTGTCCTTTAGATTGCCAAGCCTTTTTTCTACCCTTTCATACGGCAGCTTAAGATAGATTACAGTTGAGATTTCTTTTAAATGTCCCATGGCATTTTTGCAGTATACTGCGCTGCCACCTGTTGCTATAACCGACTTTTCACAGATTAGCCCTGCATTTATCCTGTCTTCTACCTCTAAGAAGCCCTCTGTTCCCTTTTCTTCTATAATTTCTGAAAGAAGCTTCCCTGTTTTCTCCTGTATAACAAGATCACTGTCTACAAACCTGTAGCCCATTACCTTCGCAAGTACGACTCCTACTGTACTTTTTCCGGCCCCCGGCATACCTATTAAAGTTATATTATTTTTTTCATATTTAATATTATTTTTCTCCTGTTAATCTTATTCTTTGATTTACCGTACTTATCTTCGGACTTTACTGTACCGGACTTTTTTTAATTTTTTTATTCTCTGATTGTTTTTTCTTTAGTTTTTTTATCTTCTTAATGGTCTCTTTACTTTTCTTAATGGAATATCCAAAAGTCCCAAGTTCTTTTCCAAGTTCATAATATCTTCCATGCGAATAAGCTATAAGCTCTGACTTGGCCAGATTAAATCTTCCCTTTTCATCAATGTATCTGCTATCTACTCTCACATTTACCACATCTGCTATAAATAAGCTGTGGCTTCCAAGTTCCATTATCTGCCTTACTTTACACTCTATATTTACAGGACTTTCTGCTATAGCTACCGAGTTTATTTTCTCCGAAGCAAGCTTTGTAAGCCTCATTTTCCCAAACTTATCCACATCTTTTCCTGACTTTACCCCACAATAATCAGTGGCATAAGCAAGCTCCTTAGTAGTAAGATTTACCACAAATTCTCCAGTCTCCTTTATAATCTTATAAGAATAACGTTCAGGTCTTATAGACACAGAAAGCATGGGCGGATTGGTACATATAGTCCCCGCCCATGCAAGAGTTATAATATTGCTGTTTCCTTCTTTGTCAGTAAGACTTACCATTACCGCAGGAAGTGGATAGAGCATATTACCTGCTTTCCATGAGATTTTATTAATTTTACTATCTTCTTTTATACTGCTTTTTTTCTTTTCTACAACAGTTTTCTTTTTTTCAATCATAGATTTCCTTCTATTTCTGCAAATCATTCTTTATCTGGGTAGTAGATATCTCAGGAGTCCTTGGAAGATACACCACATCACAGTATTTTTTTAAGAAATCAAACTTTCCCTTCCAGTCATCTCCCATAACAAAGGTATCCACCTTGTACGTCTTCACATCTTCTATTTTCTGTTCCCAGCTCTCCTCAGGAATAACAAGATCTACATAGCGGATAGACTCTACAAGCTGCTTGCGCTGTTCATATGAAAAATAACATTTCTTTTTCTTCTCATTCCAGTTAAATTCATCTGTGGAAATCGCAACTATAAGATAATCTCCATATTCCTTTGCTCTTCTTAAGATATTGACATGCCCATAGTGAAGCAAATCAAAAGTTCCGTATGTGATTACTCTCTTCATTTTCCTTCTCCTTCCGTAAGCTTTCTTACTGCCTCGTAAAGCCTCTTAGCTGAATGGCGGTCGCTTTGCACAAAGAAGCTTTCATATCTGCCTTTATATTCCTCTTTAATCCTGCAATCATTTTCTATATATTCACAAAGTACCTCTATAAGCTCATCCGCCGACTTGCATATCTCCCCGAAGCCTATATTTTCATAGTCAAAATTGGTTATACGCCAGTAAGGAAGTACAGTATCCTGATAATATACCACAGGCTTTCTCATATAGGCAAAATCATACTGCACACTACTAAAATCAGTTACCATGAGATTGCTCTGCTTCATTATGGTGACATAGTCCATATCTTCTGTAGGGCTTAACGTTTCTACTACATCTGTAGTCTCAAAATCCACAGTCTGAGCCTCAAATTTAGGATGGAAGAAAAGTTTTATCTTATAACCCTTTCTTCTTGCGACACTCAACAGCTTTTCATCAGTAAGAATCTTATTATAAAGCAGATAAAAACTACTCTCCTTAAACTTAGGATTATATTCGGTTTTCCCATTAGGTGCAGTCTTCCCAACCAGAGCCGGTCTCCAGGTAGGTGCAATCAATATCTGATTTCTGCTGTCATCTACAAGGTCATCATATCTTGGATTGCCTGAAGGTATAATCTGGGCATCCTTAAAGCAGTTATCCTCATTTTTATAGAGCTCTCTTTCATAATTAGAAGCCACCACTACAGCTGCCGCATTGCTTCCCATCTGGGCATAAGAGGAACTTCTGGTTATAGGATAGCCATGATACATTCTTATTATCTTAGGGCTTAATAAATCCCTGAAGTATATCAACTTATCCTTTTTAAATCCCAGTTTTAAAAACGGCGGTATATGAGTCATAAATATCACTTCGGCAAACAGAGCATAGAATGCCCCTTCATCACTACCTGGTTCTACAACCTTATAACCTTCTTTTATAAGACGCTCTCCATCTTTGGTATATTTTTCGATAAAATATACCTTCTCAATTCCATCATCTTTAGTAACCGCATATTTTATCGCATATTCTCCGTTATCTCCTGCCTTGTAGCTCTTGTCATAATATACCCAGATACGCCTGTTTTTCATTTCCGGAAGGGCTTCTCTATATGCCTTCCTCCATTTAAGAACCTGTGCCAGTTCTTCTTTCTCATCTGACTCAGGAATGGCAGCTTCATATTTCTTCTATGTACTTAACATAGATATCTTCTGCCTTTCCCCTTGCCTCATCATCTGCCTTTACTACAAGAAGCAAATTCCCATTAAGTCTTGCAATATAACCGTCAAAATACCAGTATTTAGCCTCATTTCTGCCTTCTAACTTACTCTGCCAGTTATCTTCAAAGAAGAGTTTCAGCTCATACTCATCGCCAAATATTGACAAATGAAGAGAAAGCTTCTGTTCTTCACTATCTGCTAAAGGCACAAAAACTTCATAGGCATCTCTTCTGAATACTTCTTTGTCAAAAAATGTAGTAATAGCTGCAAGTTCAGTAGTTTTCTCTACTTTATATTCCAGAAGTTTTTCATCATAGCTATTTACAAATCTAAATTTACACTCAGCCCAAGGTAAATAATCCGGCAGGCTGAACTTTATAAATATTCCTTGTCTTCCTTTTTCCTTCCTATGCTCCAAAGTATTGACGAGAGGATGTAAACCACTTATTTCATTTACTATACCATATTTTGAATTCTTTAACCTGATCACACCTTTAGTACCGAGTCTTTTATATTCAAGTTCAAGTTCTTTATCAGGATCCCTTAACATCGCAAAATATCTTCTCAGGTTTCTGTCTAACTTAAGCGCATTGGAACGCATAAAGAGAATTTCATCACTTACCAGATTCATTCCTTTTCCGACTTCAGAAAGATACTCTTCCCTTTCTTCATTACTGTCAAATACAAGCTTTACATATTCATTTTTATTTGAAAGAAATCTTGTGCAGCTAAGGTATAAGAAGCCAAACTGTGCTATTTTGGATAGCTTGCCGTTATTTATAAGATTAGCCAGATATCCCTTTGTAGTTGAAAAATACCAGTCTTTATTATGACTCTGACCCATTTTAGGCGAGTTTTCATCAAGCCCTCTTCCTGTAGTATAACTTATTTTACATGCGACAAGACCTTTCGGAGACCTCTCCAGATATTTTGTTGCAAAAAGTTCAGCCTTGCAATAACTAAGTTTCTCATTAAAGCTTAGCAAATTATTTTTTATTATATATGTGCGACAAAGTGCTCCAATTAAAATAGGAGCACCTGTTACCTCTTTTGTTACATCATATGCATAAATATCTTCTGCCATTTTACCAAAATGTGCTAATGGTTTTCCACCTTTTGTCTTAATCCTTCCCGTCGCATAGCCTGTCTCCGGATGCTCCTTAAGCAAATCTCTCAGCTTTGTATAATATACATCTTCAAAGACAGCATCTGTATCATAAAAATGCTATAAATTCTTCTTTAGCTCTTTTCAGCTTTTTCATTTATTATCTGTGGTTTCCAATTAAGATCTATCATAAGAATTTTAGAATTCTCAAGTAATTTTTTTGTTAATTCTTTCTTTTTCTTTCTATAAATGCTTTTTTTGTATAAGGTATCAGCCCACCTTTTTTAATGGCACTAAATACCCCCTTAATATTCATTATAGAACCTCCTCCAATCTGCATTCACAAAGCTCGGGATCATATCTTTTTCCGCTCTCTGACCTTATTAATACAACTATTTCATCATTTGTAAGTGCACCTACTATTTCTTTATGCGTCTTTAGATAATAAATATCATAAATCATCACGAATATTCTGATTTCAATTGGAATTTCGTTTCCTTTAGTTCCATACTTTTTCACCACTTCCATCCCAATTTTCGTTCATTAAATATAACTCTTCGGCTGATATGATATTAGTTTCTGAATTACTTATAATATTTAATATAACTGCAGTATTCTCAAGTAGTTTTCTTGAAAATCTAAGCGTACTAAGGTTTTCTCCCTTCATATTCCATTCAAGTCCTGGTGTTATAATTTTTCCCTATATTAATATAAGTGATAAGATTCTTTATCTTTTTTTCTATACCAGGCTCCATACAATATACTTTCTCAAATTTCTCTGTCAAAATATTAAGATTTTTTTGTTTTAAATTCTTCTTGAGGACTGATTTCATATAGTTTGTTTAGCATATCATTAAGGAAAATTTTTTTCTATTTTTTTCTCCCTGGATGCTAATTTATCAGCATACATCATATCATCCGCTTTTTTAACTATTTCATTAAAATCAATCTCAGAATCTATACTTTCCTTTATGGCATATCCCATAGAAATTGAAGGTTTTACTTCATTATACTTTTCGCTGTCAAGTTTCTTATTAATTCTTTCTACAAGTAACTGCGCAGCTTTTTCACCGGTATTTGTAAAGAAAATAGCAAACTCATCCCCACCTACTCTTGCTACTATGTCATTGCTTCTGCAACAACCGTTAAGTACCGAGGCAATCTTTATAATAAGCTCGTCACCCTTTGCATGACCAAAAACATCATTTGTCAGTTTAAGTCCATTAATATCTGCCATAAGATAGCAGACAGGATAGCTTTCCGGAATCAGCAATAACTTATCCATAACTTCATGAAAGTAATTCCTGTTAGCCACATTGGTAACTTCATCATATCTTGACTTACGTAAAATTTCTTTCTCACGTATCTTTCTTACGCTTATATCTCTTGCAGACATATAGATATACTCATTATTAGGAGTTTTTAAGTCTATCATAAATGCCTCTATATGTATATTGGCAATATCTCTGGTAAGTATCTGCATTTCAGTTTTAATGGTTTCACCGTTTAACCCTTAAGAAAAGTTCCTCTATATCTACCTCTCTTTTAATTTCATATGGTTTAAGTTCCATAACATATGATGCAAAATTAGTTCCTACAACCTCTTCTTCCCTACGGTAGCCAAGCATATCCATGCCCGCTTTATTTACATCAACTATCTTATTATCTTTGATAAGAAAAATAGCCTCACTTGAATAATAAAACATTGTTTTAAAATGAGCTGCATTCTCTCTTAATTCTTCAAGCCTCTTCCTTAATTCCTCATTCATTTTATTAAACTTATCATCGCTTCTATAAAGCTCAAAAATAAGCCTGTTGCTATTTTTAATTGCCTCTATGATCTTATAAACTGAGGTTGAAAATACAGGATATACAACCATAAATACCGCAATCGGAATCATAGGCCTTTCCAAGGCTTTTCCCGGCATCAGAAAAATGCCTGTATCACTTATAATCCCGGTCAGAACCGACATTAAAGCAAAATCCTTTGCTCCAAGTCGTTTACTTCTGCTTTTTAAGTAATATAAAAATGTCATTTCCATTATGTAAATGGTCATTATGCTTATTACAGGTATTGCAGCATTTTCTGCATCTTTAACTGTTCTTATTACGGCTGCCGCTATGGCTGTGATTGTAGCTGCTATCGGACCATAGACACAGGAGAGGTTAAGTATAACCTCTCTTGCATCATATAAAATTCCACCATCTGCAACATTTTGCATAGTTGTAACGCTGTCAAAGTATATGAATACTGCAAATAATGAACCCTGTATTATCTGGGTAATTATAACCGAAGAAAACTTTCTGCTCTTCATTTTGTTGTCAAAGCCTTCTATCGACTTCAACGCATATAAGTCCTTAAATCTCCTATTAAAGTTTAAATACTCCTCTAAAACTACAGAAACAAGCAAAAGTATAAGTACAACACAGACCTTTGATATAAGTCCAACAACCTGTTCCATATAAGTCTCTCCCAATTAAAGATAGTAAAATCCCACTATAAATTTTCAACCTTAATCAAATTGGTACTTCCTGAAACTCCATTTGCAATTCCACCTGTTATTACAAGTTTATCACCCTTAGCAAGCTTAAGGGTGTCTTCTGCCACTTTTTTAGCCGAATAAAAAAGTACATCTGTTGACTCAAAACGCTCACACATCTTAGGAATTACTCCCCAGGAAAGTGCAAGTTTGCGCCAGGTCTTTTCATCAGTTGTAAGGCCTATGATATCTACAGGTCCTCTGAATCTTGATACAAGACGCGCTGTCATACCTGAAATTGTGCAGGCAACTATCGCCTTTGCATCTATATCTATAGCCATGCCACAGGTTGCATGTGAAATGGCATCAGGCTCATTTTTTATATAAAAATCGCTATTATAAAATCTCTTTTTATAATTTATATTTTCTTCCGTTTTTTCAGCAATCTTAGCCATAGTTGCTACTGCCTGTACAGGATAATGTCCTGCGGCAGTCTCTCCGCTAAGCATGATTGCAGATGTCCCGTCATATACTGCATTTGCTACGTCAGAGGCTTCCGCTCTGGTCGGACGTGGATTATTTATCATAGATTCAAGCATTTCTGTAGCTGTAATTACCCTCTTACCAAGCATCCTGCACTTTGTTATAAGGTCTTTCTGAATGGCCGGAAGTCTTTCAAATGGTATTTCTACACCCATATCACCCCTTGCGACCATAATTCCGCTGCAGAGTTCACTTATTGCTTCTATATTGTCATAGCCCGACTGATTTTCAATTTTTGCTATTAGGCTGATGTCCCCACCGCCATTTGCATCAAGGAATTCGTGTACTGCCTCAAGATCCTTTCTTACAGATACAAAGGAGCAGGCTATAAAATCAAGATCGTTCTCTATAGCAAAAAGCAAATCTTCTTTATCCTTATCTGATAAATATTCCTGATGTATATGCTTACCCGGAAAAGCCATGCTCTTTCTATCTGAAAGCACTCCACCAATAATCACTTCGCACTCTATCTCTTTGTCTGCTGTATTTACCACTTTAAACTCAGTAAGACCATTATTTACAAGAATTGTATCTCCTTTATTCAGCTCTTTTGCCAGATTTTTATAACTAACAGAAACCTTTGTATTGTCTCCCACTATTTCATCTGTAGTAAAGACAAACCTGTCTCCCTCATTAAGTTCTACCTTATGATTTTCAAATACACCTATTCTGTATTCAGGTCCCTTTGTATCAAGCATGATTGCTATGGGAAGATCTAACCCGGTACGTACCTTCTTGATAGTTTCTACTCTTTTTTTATGTTCCTCATGTGTACCATGTGAGAAATTAAGTCTGGCAACATTCATACCAGCCTTACATAACTCCCTGATCATATCTTCACTTTCACTGGCAGGTCCTATTGTACAAATAATCTTGGTCTTACGCATGTCTTTTCCTCACTTTCTTTTATACACTAATATGAAGTACTGCAACTGCAATTGTAAAGTACACCGTCAAAGATACCGCATCTACAATGGTAGTAATCAGTGGACTTGCCATAACCGCCGGATCAAATCCAATTTTTTCAGCTACCAGAGGAAGTACACAGCCAATAAATTTTGCAAATATCACAACTACTATAAGAGTAGAACAAATTACAAGTGCTACCGGAAGTGCAAGCTTATCAAAAAACACAAGTTTTAAAAAGTTTGCTGATGAAAGGGTTATACCGCAAAGTGCTGCAACCCTTGTCTCTTTCCATATCACCTTAAAAATTTCATTAAATTCTATTTCCCCAAGAGAAATACCACGTATTACTGATACACTGGACTGGGAACCGGCATTTCCTCCTGTATCCATCAGCATAGGTATATAAGCTGTAAGTATTACATATGAAGCAAGCGCGCTTTCATAGTTTCTTATAATCGCCCCGGTAAAGGTTGCAGATATCATAAGTAAGAGAAGCCATGGCATTCTTTTCTTGTAAGTTTCAAACGTGGTCATTTTATAGTAAGGCTTATCAGATGGGAGCATAGCTGCCATCTTTTCGATATCCTCTGTAGCCTCTTCCTGTAAAATATCCACTACGTCATCAACTGTAATAATTCCAACCATACGGTTTTCATTATCCACCACAGGCATTGCCGTAAATCCGTACTTCTGTATGGTAAGGGCTGCCTCTTCCTGATCTGTAAGAGTGTTTATGCTGATTACTTTGGTATTCATAATATTTCCAATCAGCTCATCCGGCTCCCTTATAAGCAGATATCTAAGTGCTACTGTTCCCTTTAAAATACGCTGATTGTCAACTACATAGCATATATTTACTGTTTCTGAGTCAAGTCCTCTTCGTTTTATTCTTACAATTGCCTCTTCCACTGTCATCTGTTCCCTAAGGTCTACAAACTCGACAGTCATTATACTACCTGCACTGTCCTCAGGATAACGGAGAAGATGATTTATGTCTGCCCTTGTTTCAGGGCTTGCATTTGCCAGAATTTTCTTTACTACATTGGCAGGCATTTCTTCAAGCAGGTCTGTAGCATCATCCGCCATCAGATTATCAATTATATTGGAAGCTTCAGTATCCGACATTGAAGATATTATGTATTGCTGGTCATCCAGCTCAAGATTGGCAAATACGTCTGCCGCCATGTCTTTTGGTAAAATCCTAAAAAGCTTTAACGAGTCCTCATCCTCCATCTCATCCATAATAAAGGCCAGGTCAACCACGTTCATATCTTCCATTTTTTTTCTGAGGGCTTTATAATCTTTGCTTAGAAGCAGTTTTTCAAGCTCTTCTCTATAGTTCTCTTCTAAAATATCATCCACGCCTGATACCTCCTTCTACTTTTTTATTAAAACAAATTCACCAAGGATTTTAGCTTTGCTATTCTTGTATCATCAGATGATTATCCCCTCAAGATGGTCACATTCATGTTCAATTATCTCTGCAATATATCCACTGTAAAGCTTGATATGCTTTTTGAAATCCTCATCATAATACTCTAAGGTTATATTTCTATGCCTTGTAGCCTTTCTTTCACCTTCAAGACACATGCAGCCCTCTTCGGTTTCGTAAGCACCGCTTTTTTTGATTATTTTAGGATTAATCATAACTGTCATCTCGTTGCTGTTTTCAGGCTGAATGGCTATAACTGCCTTATTTATACCTATCATGTTGGCTGACATACCTACACATTCATCTGAATAAGCCTTTAAGGTATCTTTCAAATCCTCAACAACTGTCATATCATCCTTTGTAACCGGTTCTGACTTAAGTCTTAAAAAAAACTGATCTTTAACTAATTCCCTTACCATAAGTTTTCTATCCTTTTTATTTTATTTGACTACTTCTTTTACAGCCTTAACTACATTTTCCACAGTAAAACCAAATTCCTTAAATAGCACATCCGCAGGAGCAGAAGCCCCAAATCTGTCCAGGCATATAGTCTTTCCGTCAATTCCTACATACTTACCCCAGCCAAACTCTGAAAGTGCCTCGACCGCAACCCTCGCCCTGACTGACTTAGGGAGTATTTTTTCTTTATATTCATCTGACTGCTTCTCAAATATATCCATACAAGGCATGGATACAACTCTTACATCAATTCCCTCTTTAGTTAACACTTCCTTAGCTTCAATAGCAAGACTCACCTCAGAGCCACTTGCAATAAGGATTGCATCAGGTGCCTCCTTAGAAGACTCAGCCACTACATAGCCTCCCTTAAGTGCTTCTTTAGAAGATCCTGCAAGTTGTGGAAGATTCTGTCTTGTAAGCACAAGGGCTGTAGGAGTCTCCTTAGAATTGACTGCACTGTACCAGGCTGCGATAGTCTCTGTGGCATCAGCCGGACGAAATACATTGAAGTTAGGCATAGCCCTGAACTCCGCAAGCTGTTCTACAGGCTCATGTGTAGGTCCGTCTTCTCCTACACCGATAGAATCATGCGTAAGTACAAAGGTAAGAGGTATCTCCATAAGTGAAGCCAGCCTTGCCATAGGCTTTACATAGTCACTGAATACGAAGAAGGTGGATACATAGGCTTTAAGTCCATGTAATACAAGACCATTGCCAATCCCCGTCATTGCAAGCTCTCTTACACCAAAATGTACATTTCTGCCTGCATAATTCTCTGCTGAATAATCCCCTGCTCCATTTACATAACTCTTGTTGGACGGTGCAAGATCAGCAGAACCTCCAAATGGCAGGAAGCTTGGCTGAAAGCTTATTTAGTACCTTACCTGAAAGATTTCTGGTCGCATCAGCCTTCTCGTCATAGCTCCAGAAGTCCTCATCATCAAGCAGCTTTTCTGCCTTACTTTCATCCTTAAATTCGTCCCATAAAGCTTTCATCTCAGGGAATTTCTCACAGTACTCCTTAAACAGGTGGTTCCATTCCTCTTCCTTCTTAGCAAGACTCTCTGCCTTATTCTTATAATTTTCATAAACTTCATCAGGTACGAAAAACGGTTCTTCACCTGGCCACCCCAGTTTTTTCTTCATAGCGATAATGTTATCCGCACCAAGAGGCGCACCATGCGCATCTGCAGAGCCTTCCTTAGGTGAACCGAATCCAATTTTTGTATTGATTTTAATAAATGATGGCTGTTCCTTATCAGCCTTAGCTTCTTCTATGGCTTTACCTATTTCAGCAAGATCGTTTCCGTCTTTAACTTCAATAACATTAAATCCTAAAGCTCTCATTCTGGCCGGAACATCCTCTGTAAAAGCTATGTCTGTATTACCCTCTATTGAAATCTTATTTGAATCATAGAGTACAATGAGTTTGTTCAGCTTAAGTGTACCTGCAAGTGAAAAAGCTTCATAGTTGATACCTTCCATCATACAGCCATCTCCACCAAGTACGTATGTATAGTGGTCAACTACCGGGTACCCTTCTTTGTTGAATCTTGCAGCAAGATGTGCCTCTGCCATAGCCATACCTACTGCCATAGCCATACCTGCACCAAGAGGACCTGTAGACGCCTCTACACCTCTTGTAACACCGTACTCAGGATGTCCCGGGGTCTTAGAACCCCACTGACGGAAACTTTTTATATCATCAAGTGTAAGCCCATAGCCAAAGAGATGAAGCAGGGAATAAAGAAGCGTTGAGCCATGTCCACCTGAAAGAATGAATCTGTCTCTGTTCTCCCAATCAGGATTCTTTGGATTGTGGGACATATGGTTCGCCCAGAGTTCATAGCCTATGGCTGCTGCACCAAGCGGAAGTCCCGGATGGCCTGAATTTGCTTTCTGTACTGCATCTGCCGCCAATACTCTTATAGCATTTACTGACATATTTTCAATATTATTCATTGTATCCTCCTAAAACATTATATGATGTGGGGTTCAAAAGTTTTTGATACCCTGTTATTTTTATCTGTTTATTATAATATCCCCGGCATAAGGAAGTGTTTTAATCCAGTCACAAAGTATATGCCATTCCTCAAGCTTATGTGCTTTTCTTGCATAATAAATGTTTGACAGGGTTTCATAGTTTAAGCTGCAGGTTCTAAGCTGATTGTAGCTTGATGGAAGCATTTGTATAAGGTCATACCAGTAAGTCTTATCCTTAGTCTCTACAAACTTCTTCCTTACTTCTTCCATATAGGCTACAAAGTCGAGAAAATGCTTCTTACTTTCATCTGTCATATGGTCAGTTGAAAAATCTGACTCTTCAAATGCCTTACTATGTATCTTATGCATTGTACTTGTTGAATTGGCTACAGTAGCTACCTTGTATGTATCATACTCCTTCCACCAGTATAGTGGTGCTGTGATATCTACAGACACAAAAATCTGCCTTATAAACTTTCTGTGGTCAGGTCCTGCCTTAGCAAGCCTCCTTGCAAGATCAAGATCGTTTGGCCCCAGAATATAATTTCTATCTTCATCATAATAACTATCTGCTCTTGCCCAGGAATTCATAGGATTTCTGGCCCCCCTCATAGCATTTTCAAGGTTTACAACAGAAGTTTTTTCCAATTTTATCATATTTGCCACCTTTTTAATATCTGTTTCAAGTTTTCACATGAGGTTAGTTTACCACATTTTCTGCCTATATATCAATAGTTAAACCACCTACCGGCAAAAAACCTTGCTATAACCTCTTTTATGCCTTATAATAAGAGAAATTATATCATATAATAATCCTATAAGAGAGGTATGAAATGAAAAAAAATAAGATAATTCCATTTTCACTACTTTTTATTACTCTTACTTTTTTAGAGCTTTTCTGTATAGTAAAATATTCTGATGTCTTTTACTTTCCTTTGGCAGTAGGCATAACCATGCTTGGTTCTGCCTACCTGCTTTTAACTGAAATCAAAGTTTCTGTTACCTCATTTATAAAGGAAAGAGAAGATAAGGCAAATGAAATAAAGACTGACAATACTGCTTCTGTCGAAAAAGAAGAAGCAGCTAAGCTTGCAAAGGCGACTTATGTGCTTGAGAAGAGGATTTTAAACCTCCTTGAAGAGCGTATTCTTATGCCGGAAGAAAATATAGAAAACTTAAGTAGTCTCCAAAGTGAAATAGTACGTGCAATTAAGGCCTCTATTAAATATGAAAGAGAAAATGCAAATCATATAGCTGATATAATTTCAAGCAACCAGGTAGTACCGGATAATTCTATATCACCTGCAGATCTCAACCAGATTTTAGCTAAGTTTGATGCACTTGCACTCGAATTAAAAAGCAGTGAACTTACTATCAGCGCTGTTAAAGAGCAACTACAGACCATCACTGATATAACAAGGCAGATATCAGATAACAGAGTTCAGTATGTAAGCCAGCCTGTTACAGGTAATATCGGACCTGACTACACTGAGCCGGTAATTGATACAACTTCTATTACTAACGAAGAAATAGTAAATGAACCGGCAACCAATGATATCCCTGCTCCGGAAGGAATTGTTGCTGAAGCTGATACTTCCGAAGAAGAGAATATCCCGGAATTTGTAGATACTTTAACAATGGCCAATAATGATGAGGCTGAACCGGAGCCTGTCCCTGTTTCTGATGATCCAGGCAAAAAAATGAGCCCTGAGGATATCGCTGCTCTCTTTGCTGCCTCTGAACCTGACCCTGCTGCTGAACCTGCTCCTGCTGCTGATCCTGACAAAAAAATGAGTCCTGAAGATATCGCTGCTCTCTTTGCTTCTGCCAACCTTGATCTTGAGCCTGAGCCAAGTGCTCCGGAGCCTAAGACCGCAATAGAAGCTCTGTCAAAGTCTGTGCCTGAGGTCACTCCTGTCTCAGACGATCCTAATAAAAAAATGAGTCCTGAAGATATTGCAGCACTCTTTGCTTCAGCAGGACAGTAAAATAGCTTGGAGATGACATAAAATACATAGTTTTCGACCTTGAATGGAATCAGGGATATTCTTCAAAGGAAGAGTCTGAGAGGCCTCTTCCTTTTGAAATTATTGAAATTGGTGCAGTAAAATTAAACGAAGATTTTAAAATTATTGATTCTTTTCACAGAATAATAAAACCTGTTGTATATACTGAATTATTTAAGTATACAAAGGAACTTATACCACTAACTGAAAAAGACCTGTCTAAAGGAACTGACTTTATGACTGCCTGTAAGGATTTCTTAAAATGGTGCAGAAAAAGGAGACAGAAATTACTCTTTCGCCACCTGGGGAACCCTCGATCTACTGGAGCTCCAGAGAAATATGGCTTATTTTTGATGTATATAACAGTTTTTCAAGGCCTCTTTATTACTATAATGTACAGTATTTATTTAATATTTTTTTATGGAAAAATATGACGAAACAGTATTTTCCCTTGAAAATGCAATTAAATATTTAGAATTAGATGAAAATAAAGCCTTCCACAGTGCCATTTCAGATGCTGAATATACTGCTGAGATTTTGCAGATTATAAGTGGCATAAATATAAGACTTTATCCTTCAGTAGATACCTACAAGTTTCCTCTGAACAAAAATCAGGAAGTAAGTATAATATATCCGGATCACAAACTAAGCATCACAAGGGCTTACCGTTCTAAAGAAGCCCTGAAAAAAGCCTCCGAAAACGAACCTTTCCGCTGTCATATCTGTGGCAGAAATCTACGCAGGCTTGTTCCCTGGTATACCTCTAACTCAAAGAATTATTACATTGTCGGAGAATGCAGAACCCATGGTTATATGAAGGGAAAGAGGCTTATCAAAAATCCAGATGACAAACATTATTTTGCTATTTCAACACAAAGAACCCTTTCAAAAGACCAGGCAATGACTATGCTTAAAAATTATAATAACAAAAAGCAGAATATCTGATATTAATTTATCTAAAACAAAACCGGCTTACCACTTAAGCCGGTTCCTTTTATTTATTCCTCTTTTTCTCTGCTTATATCTTCTTCTGGCTGCCTGTGAAGGTCTGATATATACTAATAGCCACCATAACAATCCCAGTATAATCAGCACAGCAACAACAATCATTATAACCGCAACATAGTTTAATTTTTTACCGGTATTTTCCTCTACCTTTACTTCTGCAGTGGCTTGCGGTTTTGCAAAAGAATACGCCTTAGAGCTTGTGTATATAAGCTCTGCATTTCCTATGCATTCCCCGCCATATTGATATTCAACATTTCCTATGCAATTTGCTCCCACCTTTATAGACGTAAGTTCATTTTCTGTAATTTTTGTGATAACACCATTCATATCACATTTTTTAGGAACTGCAAGAGTAGCCGTTCCCGAAACTGTAAATTCTGCTGAAGGATCATTTTCTAAAATATGCTTATAAACGCTGCTTCCACTTTCATTCAGATTAAATGGTATCTTATCCGCCTGCAACATTCTGAAACGCTTAAAAGCATAATCAGTAAGTTTTTTGGTATTGGTATACTGCACATTCTTACTTTCAGCATTCATTATTACACATACCACATCCATGGCTCCTTTTTTTGCAAAAGAAACCAGGTTAAACTTTGCTTCTCCTGTATATCCGGTCTTGCCGGCATAACAGTATTCATAAGCATACTCCGGACTTTGCACAGGGTTGAAGAGCTGATGGGTATTTGATAACGGGCGCTTTTCTTTCATCAGGTTAGTTTCAGGTATTACATGCTTTCTGGTACTTGCAATTTCCCTGAATGCATCTGTCTTAATAGCCTCCCTTGCTATCTTTGCAAGGTCTGCAGGAGTTGTATAGTGGTCATCTTCATAAAGCCCGCTTGGATTTCTAAAGTGAGTATTGGTACAACCAAGCTCTGCCGCCTTTTCATTCATCATATCAGCAAAGGCATCTATGCTTCCTGCTGTATGTATGGCAAGGGCATTTGCCACTTCATTTGCAGAAGCAAGCATAAGCCCATAAAGGCACTCCCTTAGAGTAAGCTTTTCTCCGGGTGTCATTCCTATGCTGGAACTTCCCCGGTCTGCCGCATCAATCGCTTCCTTGGTAAACTCTACTGTTTCATCAAGCGATTTAGCGTGTTCTATAGCAAGCAGGGCCGTCATTATCTTAGTTGTACTTGCAGGGTACCACTTTTTATTCTCATTCTTTGAAACCAGAATTGTGCCTGTAGCAAGATCCATAACCACAGCTTCTTTCGCCTTAATAGACGGGCACTTTGGCCAGGGTGCAGTGCCGCTGGCCAAAACTGTATTTATATTAAAAGCTGGAAACAATATTATTATCATTAAAAACAAAACAAAACTTCTTTTCATATACAACTTTTTCATAACCTTCTCCAAAACTATTGTACAAACCATTCCCTTACATTTAACCATAGAAATGTGGGTATTTCAAGGGTTAATGATATAATTAAATTTCCCTCCTTGACATTCCGGCCTTTTTGTTGTAAAACCTCTTTAGCAATAAGAATTTTTTTAGTGAGGTCTATATGAGATTAAGAAACGTACCCGGTTCCAGGGATGATATAGCAAACAGCGAATATGTAATCCATGAACCTGAAAAACATAAAGGAGAGATAGCCTCTCTCTTCCCTGTCAAGCAGCCACTTTTTATAGAAATCGGCATGGGAAAGGGGCAGTTTATAACCACTCTTGCTAAGCTTCACCCGGAAATTAATTATATTGGTATAGAAAAATATTCCAGTGTACTTGTAAGGGCTATTGAGAAACAGACAGAACTTGAACTTCCTAATCTCAAATTTATCCGTATGGATGCTGAGAATATAAACGATGTATTTGATGAAAATGAAGTTGACGGAATTTATCTCAACTTTTCAGATCCCTGGCCAAAGGACAGACACGCAAAAAGAAGACTGACTTCAAGACAGTTTTTGCAAGATATGAAAAACTGCTTAAACCTGAAGGAAAAATCCAGTTTAAGACCGATAATGCAAGCCTTTTTGATTTCTCTTTAGAAGAAGTTGAAGCTACAAATTTCAAGGCTGCAGAAATTTCCTATGACCTTCATAACAGCGAATGGAATGAGGGGAATATAATGACAGAGTATGAAGAAAAATTTTCTGCAAAAGGGAATCCCATAAAAAGAGTTGTGTTTATAAGGCGATAAAACATCTGATAGCGGCAAAACTCCGCTACAGCTTCAAACTGTAGCGGAGTTTTTGGAGAGATTTAGGTTTATTTCTGTGGATAAAATCCTGATGGAGCATCACTTAAATTTATAAAAATGTTCTTCTGCTGTGTATAAGCATCTAAAATACTTAAATCTGTCTCTCGTCCTATTCCTGATTTCTTGTAGCCGCCAAACGGAGCGCCTGCCGGTATCTGATTGTAAGTATTTACCCACATACGGCCTGTCTCTACTCGTCTTGCCACATTAATTGCCTTGGTTATATCCTTGGTAAATATTCCGCCTCCAAGTCCATACTCTGAATCATTTGCCATCTTAATTACATCTTCTGCATCTTTGAACTTGATAATTACGGCTACAGGTCCGAATATTTCTTCCCTTGCCACCCTCATATCATTGGTTACATCTGTGATAAGTGTAGGCTTAAAGAAGCATCCGTTTGCACAAGCACCTTCAGTATTTCTTTCACCTCCGATTGCAATTGTAGCACCTTCCGACTTAGCAATGTCAATATATGAGCTTACCTTTTTAACCTGGTTTTCATTTATAGAAGCTCCGATCTGGGTATTCAGACTCAGGGTATCTCCCTGTTCTACAGCTCCAAAAGCCTTCTTTGCGGCTTCAACAAATTTTTCATAAATACCTTCCTGTACAAACACTCTTGAACCCGCACAGCAAACCTGTCCCTGATTAAATAGAATACCAACCTGAAGTCCATCTATTGCCTGTTCCAGGTCACAGTCATCAAAGAATATATTTGCGGACTTACCGCCAAGTTCAAGCGTTGCAGGGATGAGTTTCTCTGCTGCCGCCTTCGCTACATTAAGCCCTACTTCTGTAGAACCTGTAAATGCAAGCTTTCTGAAGCCCGGATGGTCAAGGATATACTGACCTGACTTAGAACCCTTACCTGTAATAACATTTATTACTCCTGCAGGAACTACATCTCCGATAAGCTCCATAAGCACATTAACGCTGAGAGGAGTTTCAGATGAAGTTTTAAGCACTGTACAATCCCCTGCTGCCAGTACCGGTGCAAGCTTCCATGCAGCCATAAGGAATGGGAAATTCCAAGGAACTATCTGTCCTACTACACCTATAGGCTCACGAAGCACGAGGCTCAATGTCTCACCCGGGAAATTCGGTGTATTTAAAACCCTTGCCGAATCACTATGAGTAAGTACAGCTCCCGCAAAGTAGCGGAAATGCTCTACTGCCCAAGGCACATCTATGTATGTAGTCTCTCTTATAGGTTTTCCATTGTCAAGAGTTTCAACTTCCGCAAGCAGTGCTGAATTAGACTCAATAATGTCTGCTATTTTATATAATATAGCCGCTCTTTCCTGTGGAGATACTTCTCTCCAAGCAGGAAATGCCGCCCATGCCGCATTAACTGCATCATCTACATCTTCTTTGGTAGCCTCCGCACAGTACGCAAGATGCTCTCCTGTAGCCGGATTCTTTGTAGCAAAAGTTGCCCCATCCGAAGCATCTCTCCACTGTCCGTTGATATAAAGCCCATACTTTTCTTTGAGTTTAACATTCATGACCTTCACCGTTTACCTTTCTGTAAATTAAGTATTTAACTTTTATTTAATTTGTATTATACTGGACTCTGAACATTTTAAAATATCCAAAATAATAATATTTAAAGATACCAGTTTTATAGAAAGGCAAAGCCATGTATAGATATAAACTTGTGGGACAAAACGACAAACCCGTATATGAACTGCTGTATGAATATATTAGAAATGATATATTAACCGGAAAGTTAGTATCCGGAGACAGACTGCCATCAAAGCGAAATATGGCCTCTGATAACAATATCAGCGTTACCACCGTAGTCAACGCATACAACCAGCTCCTTATGGAAGGCTATATTAAAAGTTTTGAAAAAAAGGGATATTTTGTCTCAGATATCTCTGCCCTTCCCAGAGTGAAAAAGAAAAATCTCTATGAAAATCCTTTATATGTTGAATACAACTGGTTTGCCGACTTTGGTTCCAACAATATTCTGTATAAAAACTTCCCTCATTTTACCTGGAAAAAGGTAGTAAGAGAAGTACTTTCAACTTATGAGACAGAGCTTATTATGCGTGGACACCCATTCGGAAATGAAGAACTTAAGTACGAAATAGCTGATTATCTTTACAGAAATCGCGGAATTACCGTCTCACCGGAACTTATTGTAATAGGCTCAGGCATTGAATTTCTCTACAACCGCCTGATTAATGTTTTACCGTCCTCATCAATCTATGCCGTTGAAAATCCCGGATATAAGAAGATTCCGAAACTTTATAACTCTTTCTCTCTTAATTGGAAAAGTATAGATATGGATGATGAAGGCATAAATATGAGAGATTTAGAAATAGTCAATCCCAATATCGTACATGTATCACCCGAGCACCATTATCCTTTGGGAACATTTATGCCTTTGAAACGCAGGCAGGAGATCTTAGCCTGGGGATGCAGGGCAGCTAACAGATATATAATTGAAGATGATTTTGACTGTGAATTCCGCTATGGTTCAAAACCTATGCCGGCTCTTAAAAGCCTTGATGTATGTGAAAAAGTTATATATATGAATACCTTTAGCAAAACCCTGTCTCCTGCAATAAGAATCAGCTACATGGTGCTTCCTGAAAAGCTTATGAGAAAATATATAGAAAATACTTATTTTTTTACAAACTCAGCCTCTACTTTGGAGCAGCTTGCGCTTGCTCTTTTTATAAAAAAAGGATATTTTGAAAGACATATACGAAGAATTAAGAAACTCTACAGGCAGGAAGGTGAGACACTCAGAGAAATATTGCTTACAAATAAAGATATTCCGATTATCTCACTTTCCGAAACCCAGAACGGTACACATATACTTGTAAAATTGCGGACAGAACTTTCTGACGATGAGGTCAGAGAAAAAACGGCCAAAAAAGGTGTGCAGGTAAATTTCTTATCAGATTTCTGTACTAAACCTGAGGCAAAATACGAGCACACCCTCATATTAAATTTTTCTGACCTTGACGAGGATACACAGAAAGAAGCCATATCAAGGTTAGGTTCTGTTTTTACCGGGACTACTTAAATGTAACTACAGTGGCTCCGGTACCACCTTCATTGTACTCACCTTCCCTGAAGCTCTTTACATACTTACATTTTTTAAGATAATCATGTACCATGCCTCTAAGTGCTCCCGTTCCACGTCCATGTATTATCCTGACCTGCGGAAGGTGGGCAAGGTAGGCATCGTCTATGTATTTAATAAGTTCTGCCCTTGCATCATCATAACGAAGTCCCACAATGTTTTTCTCGACACGCACATTCAGACTTTTACTCATTCCTATGCTACCTTTGCCTGATGAAGACTTGTCCTTAACTATCTTTACAGAATTATCCTCCTCAACAAAGGCGAGGTCTTTTACATTTACATTTGACTTCATTATACCCATTGTAACTGTAAGATTGCCCTTTGCATCCGGAAGGGTGCTTACAGTGCCCTTAATGCCCATGGTAAGTACAAGCACCATATCTCCTATATGAAGCTGTTTGTTGCCTACACGGTTTCTCTGACTTTCTTTGGCTTTGATTCCACTGCTCTTTGTTACGGCATCTATCTTCTCACGAAGCCTGGTTCTCTCTTCTTCCATCTCCCTGGCTGTAGCACCGCCAAGCCCCCATTTATTGTATTTTTTAATGGAAGCATCAGCCATTTCCTTAGCCTCTGAAAGTATCTTAGAAGCCTCACGCCTGGCATCTGCAAGTAAATTTTCTCTTTTTTCTGCCAGTTTTTCTACATCTGTCTCAAGAGCCTGTTTTTCTTTTTCTATTTCGGCTCTTCTTTTTTTTATCCGCTCTTCCTCTTCTTCTATGAACTGACGGCTGCGGTTAAGTTCCGCTATTACATCTTCAAAACGCTTGTCATTGGTATCTATCCTGTTGGTGGCATCCTCTATTATCTCATCCGAAAGCCCAAGCTTTTTTGATATCGCAAAAGCATTACTCTTGCCCGGTATTCCTATGAGGATACGGTAGGTAGGCATAAGCGTTTCAAGGCTGAACTCAAGGCTTGCATTCACCACTCCCTTAGTGGTAAGTGCATAAACTTTCAACTCACTGTAATGAGTGGTTGCCATCACTCTTGCATCCCTGTTTTGCAGATTTGCAAGAATTGCCATAGCAAGGGCCGCACCCTCTGTAGGGTCAGTTCCTGCTCCAAGCTCGTCAAAGAGTACAAGGCTTTCTCTGTCAGCCTCTTTTAATATGTTTACTATATTTACCATATGAGATGAAAATGTGGAAAGACTCTGCTCTATACTCTGTTCATCTCCTATATCCGCATAGATTTCATTAAAAATTCCAAGCTCGGACTTATCAAAAGCCGGTATATGAAGCCCTGCCTGTCCCATAAGGGTAATAAGTCCCACTGTCTTAAGCGAAACTGTCTTACCGCCTGTATTAGGTCCTGTTATCACCAAAAGTTCAAAGTCTTTGCCCAGATTAATATCTATTGGTACAACCTTTTTCTTATCTATCAGCGGATGTCTGCCCTTCTTTATATTTATTCTCCTATCAAGGTTAAATACCGGCTCTGTTGCACTCATCTCCTTTGCCAGTTCTGCCTTTGCAAAAATAAAGTCAAGTTCAGGAAGCACTCCCACATCATATCTAAGCTCATCCAGATAGCCTGCTGCCTCATTTGAAAGTGCCGCCAGTACCTTCTCTATTTCCTTAGCTTCCTCGATAACCAGTTCGCTAAGCTCGTTGTTGTATTTAACCACTACAGCAGGCTCTACAAACACAGTTGAGCCGGTGGAAGACTGGTCATGAATAAGTCCGTCTACCTTACTTCTATGCTCATTTTTAACAGGCAGACAATATCTTCCGTTTCTCATAGTTACCTTGTTATTCTGCAACAATCCCTTTTCAGAAGCTGAATTTACAAGGCTGTCAAGCTGTTCTCTGATTTTAGTATTGGTAAACTCTATCTTCCTTCTTACATTTTTAAGCCCCGGACTTGCATCATCAGCCATTTCCTCCTCAGAAATGATACAACGCTTAATTTCATTATTATAAGGCGAAAGAGGAGCAAGCAGTTCAAGCCTTTCGGATAAGCTGTCAGGCTCTAAAGAGCTGTCTCTCTTAGTTCCAAAGTTCTTCACACGCAGCGCCACATCAAGAGTCTTACTTATATGTATAAGTTCTCCCATACCAAGAGTAGCGCCAACTTCAAGTCTTACAAGAGAATCTCCGATTTCACTAAGTCCCGAAAATGAAATATGCCCTGACTGATATACTCTTGCAAGTGCATCAGCAGTTTCTTTCTGGGCTTTATTTATCTCTTCAATATCTGTCATAGGCATAAGCCCGGTTACAGCTTCCTTTGCTTTATTAGATGAAGCCAGTTCAGCCAGCCTTTCAGTAATCTTGTCAAATTCTAATGTATGCAATACTTTTTTATTCATATGATTTCCTTTTTTATTTTATCCTGCACTTTACTCCCATACCATAAAACTTATGTATTATTCACAAACCTTAGATTAAACAAAAAGAAGCCACCATAGGGCAGCTCCTTCTTTGTTTACATAACCTGTCTAAAACTCAATAAACTTATTTTCTGCCTGACCATTAATTACATAATAAGCTCTGCGCTCATTTGCATTGATGTAAATCTTTACAGAGTTAACATCATCAAGGCTGTTTCCTTCTGCAATATAAGCTGCCTTAGTGCGCTCAATTATTTCATCTGAGTTGACCTGTACACCATTAAACTCAAAGTAAGTATCAAGTTCAATCCCCACAGCTGCCTCTTTTTTTGCCTCTTTGTTTACAATCATACTTCCTCCTTCATTACATAAATCTATAGTTACTATATGTCGAAAGACAAATGTCTTACAACCAGATTAATTGCTCCACTTAAGCCTGTGTAAATCCCCCTTAAGCTTCATTCCCTCAAAATCCTGCTGTCTGAGTGCTTCATAGAGCACGATAGCTGCCAATTGACAGATTAAGCGAGCGTATCTCTCCTATCATAGGTATTCTTACTGCAGTCTCCTCATATTTTACAAGAATTTCCTCAGGTATACCTGCACTCTCTTTGCCAAACATAATGAAATCATTTTCACTATATTCCACCTGTGTATATGCCTTCTTAGCCTTTGTGGTAGCCATATAAATCCTTGCTCCAGGATTTTTGCTTACAAAGTCATCAAAATTCTCATATACATAAAGTTCCAAATCTTTCCAGTAGTCCATCCCTGCTCTTCTTACAGCCTTATCCGATATATCAAAGCCAAGGGGCTTAATCAGGTGAAGGGCAGTCCCTGTGGCAACGCAGGTTCGTCCTATATTTCCGGTATTTGCCGGTATTTCCGGCTCATGTAAAACTATATTCATAATTAATCACTGGTAATGGCTATATTAAAATTAATGCTTTTCCCATCTTCATAAGACAGAGGTATGCACAAATTTTTAGTAAATGCAGTATTGAAGCTCATATCCCCACTTCCCACAGTCGGAGGTGTAATATCTATCCCTATACCCTGACTGGAGAATAATGTAGCAGCATTTCCAAGTACCATGTTACCAAGCTCGCAGATGGCACTATGCCCAATCTCACCTAACTCTGGAAGTGGTCCCTGCATCATCATTTTTCCTGCTATGTCACAGGCCGCATCGTTGGTAAATTCTATAATTACCTGTCCTCTGACATCACCTGTAATTCCTATAATTATAATCAGCGAATCGTGTGAAAACTTCATATCTTTCAGTCCCGGTCTGCCGATAGCTGTGTCAATCATACAAGTCTGCTTAAGTATAGTTGTGGCTGCTGCAAGGAAGGGATTGATGTATTCAACGCTGAGTCCTGCCATTTTACTACCTCCAATATTATTTTTTTAAGTGTCTTTTTGCAAAACTTTCTATTCTTGACATTGCAATTCTTAAGTTATCAATAGAATATGCATACGAAATCCTTATAAAGCCCTCACCACACTCACCAAAAGCACTACCCGGCACAACCGCAAGCTTTTCTTCTTCAAGAAGCTTAGTGGCAAATTCCTCACTTGTCATTCCAAAGTTCTTTATTGAAGGGAAGATATAAAAGGCTCCAAAAGGTTCAAAGCATTCTATGCCTATACGTTTAAGTTCAGACATAAGAAATCTCCTGCGCTGATTATAGGCTTCACGCATATTCTCCACATCCACATCACCATTTTTGAGTGCTTCTATAGCTGCATACTGGCTGGTTGTAGGTGCGCACATAATTGCATACTGGTGAATCTTAAGCATCTGGCTTATAACCCGCTTTGGCCCTGCTGCATAGCCCATACGCCATCCGGTCATTGCAAAAGCCTTTGAAAATCCATTTATATATATGGTTCTTTCTTTCATACCCGGAAAAGCAGCTATTGAAATATGTTTTCCTTTATAGGTAAGCTCTGCATATATCTCATCAGTAATTACAAATATATCTTTTTCTATGACAAAATCTACTATAGGACGAAGCTCTTCCTCCGTCATAATAGCGCCGGTCGGATTATTTGGAAATGGCATGATAAGCACTTTTGTTCTATCTGTGTAGTACATCTCAAGCTCTGCTCTTGTAAGCTTAAACTCATTTTCTGCTTTAAGGGGTATGGCTACCGGTCTGCCGCCTGCAAGATGTGTACAAGGTCTATAAGATACGTAACATGGTTCAGGAATAAGTACCTCATCTCCAGGATCAAGCATAGCCCTGAGCGCTATATCTATAGCCTCACTACCACCCACGGTAACTATAATCTCTTTTTCTGCTTCATAGTCTAAGTTATATTTTCTTTTTACATATCCGGAAATATTCTCTTTAAGCTCTTTAAGTCCTGTATTAGATGTATAGTGCGTTTTCCCACGCTCAAGTGAGTATATTCCCTCTTCTCTTATATGCCATGGTGTCTGAAAATCAGGTTCACCAACACCTAGAGAAATGGCCTCTTTCATTTCACTTACTATGTCAAAAAACTTTCTTATACCGGAGGGCTTTACTTCCTGTATGGCATTATTTAATATTTCTCTCAAGGTGTAATTAACTCCCTTTCATCTTTTTCTTCTTCAATATAGCTTAAACCATGTTCTTTATATTTTTTCAGTACAAAATGTGTCTCGGTGCTTATAACCGACTCTAACGGAGAAAGCTTGCTATGTACAAACTTTGCAACCTCTCTCATGCTCTTACCCTCAACTATAACCATAAGGTCATAGTCCGCTGACATAAGATATACATAGGATACTTCCTCAAAACGGTAGATACGCTTTGCCATAAAATCAAAGCCCTCATCCCTTTTAGGCGCTACCTTTACCTCTATGAGTGCTGTAACTGTTTCAGTATCATCTATTTTTTCCCAGTCTACAAATGTAGGATAACCACAGATTATTCTCTCAGCTTCAAGTGCTTTAATCTCAGTACTTATTGTTTCAGGCGCAACTCCTAACATAGCCCCCAGATCCTCTGCTGATAACTTACTATTTTTCTCAATAGCCTTTAATATCTCATACCTTAACTTCTTGTTTTCCATCTTACTTCCTCTCAATACCTGGCATATTACTATAATACTATAAGTTTCTCTTTTTCAACAAGTGAAAATTAATTCAAATTAATTCATATTATTTGAATTAATTGAATAAGTTATATTTTGGAGTTTCTATAAACCTTTCCTCATCCTCAAAAACTACAACCCTTTTCTTATCCTTAGTTACCTCTCCAATGCATACAGCCTCTATTCCGGCCTTCCTAAGTGCATAAGTAAGTTCTTCTCCACTGTCTGTTACAAGCAGATATGCCCCATCGGAGCTTATTTCAAGAGGATTCAGGTTAAAATGATTGCAAAGTTCTATAGTTTCCTGTTCATACTTGAGTCTGTCAGCATATATCTTAATCCCTGCTTTATCTCTGTCTCCTAAATTCCACAGCCCTGCAAGCAATCCACCTTCTCCAAGCGGAATCATAGCAGTGGATTTATAAAATCTGGCAATTTCTACTTCCACCAGTGGAAGCCTGCCGGCCATCCTATGCCCCATTTTCTCAAGGAAAATTACAGGATATACAAGTTCCAGCTCCTCCTTATGGTTATTAAACAGCTTTACCATCCCCGCTTTTCCGACGCTTCCACTCAGTATAATTTCCTGCCCTTCAAATATATCCTGACGCTGCCATGGTGCATCTGAAGCATTTTTAAGAGGTCCTCTTCCGGATAGGAATACTGTTTTTTCATTTTCAGAATTCTCTTTCAGATAAACAGCCACCCTTTTAACTTCAGCTCCTGTTTTATCCGCAAGTTTTTTAAGAGAAATTGAAAACTCCCTGAGTTCTGCTTCTACAAAACCTCCTGCAAATACAACCTCTGCCCTTAGTTCTGCAAGGCTTCCACCTGCACACAGAAGTTTTTTTACTATTCCATTCAGGTCATCCTCAGTAAGTACAGGCTTTCTCTTAAAATAAAATATATCAGTTGCCTCTGTGGTAAACCTTGTATCCGGTTTTTCCCTGTTTATAGAGACAGAGTAGGCATTTTTTTGAAATAAATGCCTACTCTCCTCCTTTAAATATAATTGTTTAACTACGCTTCTGTTATAAATATAATCAGGAATTTCTATCATCCTTCTATTCCCTCTTCTAAGTCACCCTCATCTTCCTGTTCTTCTGTATCTGTATCCGTATTATCGTCATTCTTTGACTTATCGTCTGACTTTTTCTTTTCTTCTTTCTTCTTTTTTGCTTCTTCTTCCTTCTTCTTCTCTTCTTCCTCTTTTTTCTTCTTTTCCTCTTCAGCCTTTTTCTTAGCTGCTTCTATTTCATACTCATGAGGTTTATAAGTACTTGTATTTACAAGAATCTTATCCTTAAGTACTCCATTTTCATAAACAAGTTTATAAAGCTGTGCCTTGCTCCCATTATTTCTTGAGAGAACCACAGAACTAAGCTCAACCTTTCTATGTGCAGTATCTCTGGTTTCATGACCATATACATTGAAGGTAATATGGCCTCCATCAGTTATTCCCTCCACATATACAGGATATTTTGATGTATTCTTAAATACAAAGTCCTTCCAGGTACCCGCTATCGCAGCATCCCTTGCAAGATCCACATAATCTACCGAAAGCGAATGGTTCTGCCTCTGCACTACACCAAGTTCAGAAAATAATACCGCATTATAAAGAGTTGAAGATACCTGGCAGATGCCTCCGCCCATGTCAGGCACAACTTTACCATCTACATAAGCTGTTCCCAGACCATAACCATTCTGTACTGTATAAGGTGCCATCTTTTTGTTAGCCGAAAGTGTTTCACCCGGCATTAAAACAGAACCATTTATAAGCCTGCAGCCATTGGTTACATTCTGTCCTCTTCCACCAGCCGGGCTGTATCTTGTAGTGTAACTTCCAAGTAAATCAGTTACCAGGCTCAGTTCATCTCTATCATATTTTGGTTTCTTTGTTGTAAGTGCAATCTCTGTACTAACCTCCCCTGAAGCAGAGGTGGTAAGTGTATCCAAATGTTTTTCAAGCTCTCCCTTTACCAGGGCAATAGCTGACTTTTTATCAAGGCTTCTGCCATTCTTACCCCCGGTTATTATGAATTTACCGGCTTCTCTTCTAAGATTGGCATTCTCCGGCAATATCTCATATTTAGCGGCAACATCCTTAATAAACTTATCTATTTTCTTATCATCATATTTAAATTCAATATTATACTCAGGCTTATTTTCTTTTGCTGATTTAATCGCCTTGTATCTTTCTATTATATTACCCTTTTCGCCAATTTCTGCAATTTCCTTAACTATACTGTTACTCTTTGCCTTAACTCCCAGACTCTTAAAGGATATGGGCTCAGAACCCAGGACTTCTCCATTCTCAGTCACAGACACAACAAGCTCCTGCCCTTCCACGCTCTTTACATAATCAGACAATAACTTTTCTACTTCCTCTACCGTCTTTCCACCCATTGCCATGCCATTGACACTTATACCCTCGCATATGACTCCTTCGGACTTAGAACTAAGTGCCGAGACTGTAATCCCCAGCCCTGCAGTAGCCACAACAAGTACAGCAACCGTCAGGTAGACTGCAATTAATAACTTCTTCCTTTTCATCTTCTCACCTCTTAAATATTTCCTAACATACTTGCAACCATAGGAATCAACATTGACATGACTACTATTATTATAATAATTTTTTTGAAATTAATTTCTGATTCTTTTTTATTATTAAAGTTCATAATCTCTCTCCCAATCTATCCTGTAATTCTTTTTGACCACAATTATATCTTATGATATAATGATAAAGTGTCAAAAAAATATGAAAATCTATTATTAATCCCAGATTTGGATTAATTTATACATAAAACTTTTCCATAAATGGAGGTAGCTATGCCAATTTTTCTTTTATTTGTCATACTCTTTGCCATCTGGCTAAGGTATGAAACCAGAAAAAATTCCCAGATAGAGGCTGAGGTCAATTCAGACTTTGCAGAAAAGGAACGTCAGGCCAACTTCACCAGAAAGGCCGATATAACTAATCTTGACTACATCCATATTCCTCTTGACAGCCTGCCTTTTATGGGCAAATACGAAAGTGTACAGTCCTCTTACAGCCCTTCAGCCAACATAAGCAGCTTAACCCGGAGTGAGATCCTGGCTTGTGAAAAAAATGTCATAGCATTAAGCAATAAAAAAATATTAAATCTTGGAGGTCTTAGCAATACCGATATCAAAATGAAATACGGAGTTGCAAACCTTCAGATATTAATGCAGTATGATGATAATTTTTCAAAACTTTCAAGAGCCCTTGCCAGGTGGGGCAAGCTTCTCTTTGATGCCGGTGAGCTTACTGCTGCCAAAAAAGTTCTCTCATACGCAATAAGCTGCAAGGCAGATATCGAGGAAGCCTTCATAACCCTTGCAAAAATATACAGGCAGGAAGACAACGAACTTGGCATAAGTGATTTAGTGGAAGCCTGTGACTGTTTTGACGAGCTTCGCAAAAATAATATTATAAACCAGATTGCCTCTGTCTAATAATTTTATACCAACCTTTCCCCACATACAATAGGATTTTTAGCTAAATTTAATATGTATTTTTATGAAATAAAGTGGCAAATTTGCGAAAATCATTTACTTGATGGGCAGATATCTGATAAGAAGCATCTCTCACATTTTGGAGCCCTTGCCACACAAATCTCCCTGCCAAGTGCTATTACATCAAGGTTCCAGATTATCCATGCACTCTTTGGAAGCACTTCCATCAATTCAAATTCTGCCTTTACAGGATCTTCAGTAGTAGTAATACCCAGTTTTTTTGATATACGCTTAACATGTGTATCTACAACTATGCTTGGAATTTCAAAAATATTGCCACGTACTACATTTGCTGTTTTCCTTCCAACTCCCGGCAAAATTATTAACTTCTCAAGCTCCTCCGGTACTTCTCCACCATATTCACTAAGGAGCATCCTTGCACAGGCTATTATATTTTTTGCTTTATTATGATAAAATCCTGTGGAGTGAATGTCTCGTTCCATTTCCTTAAGGTCTGCACCGGCAAAATCTTCTAAGGTCTTATACTTCTGAAATAAATCTTTAGTTACCATGTTTACTCTTGCATCTGTACACTGGGCACTTAATATGGTAGCAAAGAGTAATTGCCATGCATTATTATGTTCAAGGTAGGTACGGCTTTCACCACCGTAACGCTCTATGAGTCTGCGTATAATCTCGTCTATACGTTCTCTTTCTTTTTTAGGTAGTTTTTTCATATATACTCCGATAAAATTTGATTTTGTGCAATCTAATATAACACATTAAGGCCAGGCAGTCTATAGGATGATAGGTAAAAGAGCAGGAATTTTTCTTCGCATATTGTGATTATGAAAACGTGCTTCATATTTTTGCGATTTTTTTATTGTGCATATGTAATATAAACCATAGATAAAATTCAGAGAATTGACCAATTGAATATAAAAACAAAAATCTAATTATAATAATTTTTCAGAAACAGTATCTATATTTCAAATAAGTAAGTCTTGATTAAAGTAATTGTTGTTCAAAAACTTCAAAATTTCCAGTTCAAAAATCATAGGAGTAATTAGTTATTTGAGATTACAGGCTACATCAAAGTCGGGAAAGGAAAATTTATGGGTAAAAAGGATTTATCAGAAAGAAAATTGTTTGAACTCAATGATGTATTTGCAGACGCAATAAACGGACTTCTATTTAAGGGTAATGATATTATTAAAGAAGATGATTTAGAGGATATTCCAAGTAAAAGTAATCTTAAATTAGATGATGGAACTTTCACTCATCGGGGAACGAGATGTGTCTAAGCTTTTGGAAAAAAAGAGGGTGTTATAATATCTCTTTTTAGGTATAGAAAATCAGAGTCAGATTGATGATAATATGATATTTAGAATTCTGGGATATGATAGTGCATCTTATAAAAGTCAGTTAAATAAGAAAACTATTTATCCGGTTGTAACATTAGTCCTTTACTATGGTAAAAAGCAATGGGATTCACCAATTTCTCTCAGGCAAAGGTTAAGTATCCCTGATGTATTAAAAGGAATAATCCCCGACTATACAGCCAATGTATATAATCTTGGAAATATGCCTGATGAGGAAATTATGCGACTAAAGAGAGATTTTAAAGTAGTTGTTGACTTTTTAAAAAATGGTGATACCATAAAATCAGGAAAAATAACTCATTTACCTGAAATGCTTGATTTCTTTACAGCTTTTATAGGCGATAAAAGATTTGAAAATATCGAAAAAGATGTGGTACACTTATATAAGGAAAGGAGGGGTGAGGGTATGTGTGATATAAAGGAAGTTTTAGACAGGATTGAGAATAGAGGAATAGCTATCGGAGAAGAGCGTGGTATTAAACTTGGCGAGGAGCGTGGCATCAAACTCGGTGAGGAACGCAGTATCTTATCTTCGATAAAAAGACTTATGTCAAATTTGAAACTTAGTCTGGAAGAGGCTTTAGATGCCCTGGAGATTGCTGAGGAGGATAGGAAGAGGTATAGGAAGATGGTGAATTCTACAGAATCCTTTCTTGAAGCTCAGAGTGCCTTTGCAGGAGAAGCCGAGAGAGTTGGGCTTAAAAGTGATGAAGATGTTGTAAAAATAATTAAAGATATTAGAAAAGAGCACAAAATATAAGTTCTACAAAAAAGGCTTCCGGTTATAATATACACTGGAAGCCTTTTAATTTAGAATATTATTATTTTATCTCTGTTTTTTTGCCTTGAAGCCTAATATCATAAGGCTAAGTCCTGCTATTACATACAGCTCTACAGGAGCTCCACCTGTCTTAGGTAAGCTTCTTTCATTCTCAGATGTTTTAGCTTTGCCTAAAGGCATCTTATCATCTTCAACTTCTGCTACATCAGCTTTATCAGCCTTGGCAGACTTTGTCGATTTAGCAGATTTTGTTGCTTTGACAGATTTTCCTGCTTTACCCTTATTATCAGTCATAGCATCATTATTTACGTTTGCTTCACCTTCCGGGGTTCTGTCATCAGAAATATCAGCTGTTTCTGTAATATCAGCCTCAGGCCTGCTTTCTGTATTATCAAGTACAGCAGACTGGTTCTGTCCTACCTGTGTGTTCTCAGGTACTACAGGCACATTCGAGCTGCTATCTGACTGGCCTGATTGTGGCTGCCCATTTCCCTGATTCTGGTTACCCTGCTGTGGCTGGCCATTTCCCTGATTCTGATTACCCTGCTGTGGCTGGCCGTTGCCTTGATTCTGGTTGTCCTTCTTTGCTTCTCCTGACTGTACTTTTATCTCTTCATTTCCAAAATCTATCTCAGTTAAATTTGGTTCTGCCTGTGTATAAGATTGATAACCAGGCTTAGAACTTGTATCTGTAGTAGTACCTATGTTTCTACCTTCTACAAGTTTTCCTATAGGCTTAATAGTATCTGTTCCTATCTTTACACCTTCTGATAATACCTTACCACCCTTTGTCTTATCATAAGTATCACCACCTACAAGATACATCTTAGCTGTCTGTAAAGTGCCATTTCCTTCCACTGCAGGTCTACCCTCTTCTCTTGTACTTGTTCCTGCAAATGATATGAGGTTACCTTCACCCGTCACCGTTCCATTATTAAGTTTTAAACCAGGTGCACCATAAGTAGTAATCATCATCTTGCCACCACCTGCAAGCCATAAGTTTGCATCTTTTTCAACATTTAAAGTTGCATTTTCTACACTTAGTGCAGGCTGTCCTGTATAAGTCTTGCCGGTCTTAGGATCTGTGCCTGTTGGAGCTTCATCTCCTCTTATATATACTTTTCCCCTTATGGTTGCATTTCCTGTTACTTTTACAACAGGTTCTACATTATGTCTTGCTACTTGTCCATTTGGAAGATAGTTTGTATTTGAGTAAATAAGCGACTTTTCTAAAATTCCACCATCTTTAAGCTCCACCTGTCCATTTATGGATGAACCCTGAGTAATTTTATTATGATATACATCATAATTAACCTGAAGCTTTCCACCATTTTCTACTTCTATCTTTCCATGAACAGAAGAATCCATAAGATTCAATACTCCGCCATTTCTTACTATAATTTTTACACTACTAAGTACCTTCATATTAACTAAGGTTAAATTAGTATTTTTATCTACTATTAAAGTCTGTTTAGGAATTTCATCAGCAGCAGCAAATCCTAATTCCCCATATGTACCACTTGTATGTGAGCCATACCAAGCCTTTACTGCTGTAGGTACAGTTACAGTTTCATTATCTCCACCAAACTTTGTTATAACCCAAGGCTCCATATCCCAGATATACTTATCATCCTGCATTTTTCTAAAACTTGGTGTTTTAGAAATCACATCATCATTTAAGTATTCTGATAAGGTTCCATTAGTATCATACACAGAAAATGTTAAGGAATTATCTGTTGTTACTGTTTCGTCATTAATCTCTACCGAAGCCTTTACCACATATTTTCCTGGTTCTGCAGGTGTCCCTTCTAAGGTAAACTGACTTTATCATCAAAACTGTTATATCTGCCCTTCATCCCTGATTTCTCATCAAGTATAAGTCTTGGGTGCACATCCCTGATTCCAAGCTTTTCAAAAAGCTGCCAGTCTTTGTCTTCCGGATTTTCAGCATATGTTCCTTCTAATACAACATCGCTGTTCTTGTTACTGTTTGCGCCGGCTAAGCTGGCAGAAGAAACTCCGTCATATTTCCGCTGTCCTACCATAGCTGCTTCAAAGTAACCTCTAAGGCGAAGTTTAAGAACTTTCGGAGCTGGTGTCTCTGCTAATTCTTCTATGCTCGAAGCACCTTCTTTGTAAGTAAAACTATGTTTATTTCCATCAGCATAAATAAGAGTGATAATTGCTCCATTTTGTGGTGTAGGTATGTAAAGTTTATCATTACCTTCTAAATAATATGCATGACCTCCTGCATATCCTGATACAAATTTACTACCAACTTTTTCATAGCTAACACCATCAACAAGTACTCCTGTTATTTCATCTGCTTTAGGCGATGGAGAAATAGTTAACATAATCTCATTTCCACCAAACTGTCTAACTACTGTCAAAGTAATTTTACCTGACTGTTTAGGTTGCTCTGGTTCCTTTGGCGGTTCAGGATCTTTAGCTGTATATTCAACAAATTTTACACTACTTGGATTGTGAACACTACCCCAACTATCAGGATCACTTATTGTAAGCTGGAGATAACCATCATTTGTTATAAACTTCACAATATCATTAGAGTTTAATTTGCTTAAATAAACATAGTAATCAGTAACACCTCTGTCAGAGCTAAACCAATATTTTCCTGTAGTATTACTTATTGCATATTTATTCTCAGCAATTAGGTAAGTGTAATCAACATCATTTACTTTCACACCTTTGATACTATCCAAATCCTCACGACTCTTAAATGTAAAGTACAGTGCGTTAGGATAACCTGATTTTGCACTACTGACAAGGTTCAATCCCTGTGCTGCATACAACCTGCTTACCCCCTCCCACATATTTCCAGGGAATGTCTGAAAGATAGTTGCAAATGCCAAAAATAATATTGCAAACATTTTAAATCTTCCGTTTTTCACAAAAAACCTCCTTAATATAATTTTTCATTATTTGGTTATGCTTGATAATGAATTTTGATTTCAACACAAGCTTTTGACATAATACCAATTTGCCGGGCTAAAGTCAATATTTTGCTAATGAATTTTTATTCTCAAGTCTTATAAATGAAAATGCGATTGTTTGGCATATTTTTAGGCAATTCAAACATTTCTGGTGTTATAGCGGATTTAATAATGATAATTTTTTTCTCATTAATAAAACTTTTTCCAAATCTTATAAAAAAATACATTTTATTATTGCTATTAATCTTAAATTGAATATATAACTTCTATTTATATCACCATATTAAGAAATAGTATGAACATTTCCTTGAATATTTATCCATTTTTGTTATATTATTGTTCTAACAATTGAAAATATGGGAGGTTTTTATGTGGACAAGGGCTATACTTAAGTCAAACGCAAGAGCAGCTATAAAGAAATTATGTTAATGTCGTTGTGGTGTCTTTAATTTTTTCTTTTATATCCGGAGCCTTCAGTTCTTCTTCTGCCGGCAATAGAAGCGCTTTTTCCTTTACTTCCGGCAATCTTTCTGAAAATGTTATTGCCTTTTTAACCCTGGTAACCGGAATTCTTATTGTCATTGTAGTTATGGGCATATTACTCCATATATTCCTTTTAAATCCGCTTCAAGTCGGAGTGCAGAAGTTTTTTATAGACAACCACTATTCAAATCCTGGGATTGGTTCTATAGGTTTTGCTTTTAAAACCAACTACTTAAATGTAGTAAAGACTATGTTTCTTGCAGATATTTACCTCATACTCTGGTCTTTGCTTTTAGTCATACCGGGTATCATAAAGGGCTATTCCTACCGTCTGGTACCATATATACTTGCAGATAATCCCGATATGAGCTCTGATGACGCCATTACCCTGTCCAGGGAAATGATGGATGGACATAAGTTTAACACCTTTATACTGGATGTAAGCTTCATCTTATGGTGGTTTCTTTCAATAATTACCTTTAATATAGCAGGTATTTTTTATGTGTTCCCATATGTATACTCTACTAATGCCGAACTGTATTTAGCAATAAAATACGGTTCTACGGATAATAATGAAAGTTCCTTTAACAACAACCCATATAATAATAGCGGAGATTATTATGGTTAATTTCAAACATTTGTTTGACAGTGGAAAAGTACTCCATTTTTCTAACTGTTATGGAAATAATGACCTGGAAATAGTTGACAAGACGGAAGAAGGCGAATCTATTCGCCTTCTTCTCGTAAATGGCGCCAGAGAATCCGCAACCTACAACCAAAAAGAGCATAGGAATGACCTTGTGTTCAAATATTCAATCTGTTTCAATGATGTATTTAATCTTGACAGAGAACTTAACAGCTGTCTTATGCTTGGAGGTGCAGGCTTCTCATATCCTAAGTACCTTATAAGTCACTATCCTGATAAGACTATAGACGTGGTTGAAATAGACGAAAGTATGGTTAAGCTTGCTTTTAAATATTTTTATCTGGATGAACTTTTTGACGAATATAACCTCTATGAAAACGAGCGGCTTAAAATCTATGTGATGGATGGTCGTGATTATCTGGCTACTACTCCAAAAACCTATGATGTAATTTTTAATGATGCTTATATTTCTGATTCTCCTGCTGAGGGGCTTATGAGTTTTGAAGCTGTCTCTCTTATTAAAAAGCGTCTAAAACCCGGAGGTATCTATGTAGTCAATATAATTACTGCTGTCTCAGGGAAAGCTGCTTATCCGCTGTTCTCAGAAATGGCTTATATTAAGCAGCATTTTAAATACACGCAGTTTCACAAATGCAGGCCTGATACTCCGGCAAATGAAAGACAAAACTGCTTGATATTTGCCTCTGATACACCTTTTTAAAACAAACCACCCACTTAGCAAAATGGATGGTTTGTTTTTATTAATCATATTCTCTTAAAACTCTACCTCATCAGGATTGTGGGCGTGTCCACCTATATATGGCATAGCCTCAAGTAAACTCATATCTTTCGCTTCAAGCCTTATCAAGCTTAGATTTTCCTTCATTCTTTTAGGCGAAATAGTCTTAGGAATTATAATTATACCTTTTTCTCTTAAAAACGAAAGACATATCACTGAAACTGTTGTTTCATATTTTTCTGCCATTTTAACCAAGATTTCATTATCAAGCAAGGCTCCTGTGCCTAAAGGGCTGTAGGCTTCAGTTACTATATTATTATTCTTATTATATCTCACTACTTCGTCCTGCATATAGCCTATATGAAGTTCAATCTGGTTTACCATCGGTAAAGTCTCGGCTGTTTCCTTCAATTCTTCTATATGATGAGGCAGAAAATTGCTGACACCTATAGCTTTTACCCTTCCTCTTTCATAAAGTTCTTCAAGTGCCTTCCATGTTTCCCTGTTTACCTCTGAAGGATTCTTATATTTCTTAGAATTTGCAGGCCAATGTATCAGATAGAGGTCTATGTAGTCTAAATCAAGATTGCGCATAGACTTTTCAAACCCTTTAAAAGCCTTGTTATAATTGCGGTTTGTATTCCAAAGCTTGCTTGTTATAAAAATATCGGACCTGTCTTTTATAATTCCCTCATAAAGTGCAGCTTTTACTCCCAAGCCTACACTTCTTTCGTTTCCATAGGCTCCGGCTGTATCTATATGCCTGTACCCCATCTTTATTGCCTCAAATACAGCCTCTTCACATACCTCTCCATAGGGTATGTTCCAGGTACCGAAGCCTATATCCGGTATCTTTATTCCATTTTTAAGTATCATATTACTCCGTTATATAGCTAAGAATAAGTGCGTAAGTGTTATTCATTCCGTCTATATGGGAACGCTCATAGCCATGTGTGGCCCTTGTACCCGGCCCAACACAGGCATGTCTTATATCATGTCCTGCTACTATTGAGGTATCTCCATCAGAACCATAGTGCGGAGTGAAGATATCAAGCACATAGTCTGCTCCTACTTTCTTAGCTGCTTCTATAAGTTCATCATTAAATTCATAATGGTATGGAAAACGTGAATCCTTACAGAATATACTTACCTTTTTCTCATCTGTAGTCTGCTCAGGTCCTACACAGGCTATATCCACACCAAGCACGTCTACTACATCCTCAGGTATCCAGGAAGTGCCATGTCCTATTTCCTCATAAGCGGCAAAATACATATACACCTTACGGTTCAGCTTAAGCCCTTCTTCCTTTACAGCCTTCATTATTTCTATAAGAATGGCTACCTGGGCCTTATCATCTATGAAACGTGATTTTATATAGCCGTTTGAATACATATATCTCGGTTCTATGGCTATCATATCGCCCACCTGTACTCCGAGTGCCTCAGTTTCCTTGTCTGTCCTTACATCCTCATCAAGCACAACTACCACGTTTTCTTCATAATCAGGAGCTATTTCAAAATATTTATCAGGAGTTACATGTACAGAGGCCCTATCCCTCTGCACCGCTCCGGTTATTACCTTACCGTCTCTTGTATGGAGTCTGATATTCTCTCCGAGTGCTGACTCAGCGTGAAGCCCGCCAACCTTACAGACCATAAGGGTTCCATCTTTATTTATATGGCGTACCATAAGCCCTATATCGTCCAAATGAGCGGTAATTACAAGTGGTTCTCCCTCTCCGCCAAGGACTGCCAGGGCTCCACCCTTTCTTGTTTCAATGCACTCATAACCCAGTTTTTTTATTTTATTAACTATATAATTATGTATCTCCCTGAACTGTCCTGTAGTAGAGTCAATAGCAAGCAAATCCTGAAATTCTTTTAAAAATTCCTCTTCATTCATTTTCTTCATAACCGCATCTCTTTCTTTTATATAATATAATCTCCATTTACAGCCCCTGTCTTATCCAGTATGTCCTGAACTGTAATACCATCCAGATAGTCATTAACTACCTTATACAAGCCTTCCCATACAAATAAAGTCTGACAAAAGCCCTGTCTTTCACAAATGTTAACATCTGAATCAAGACAACTTACCGGAGCTACACTTCCCTCGGTAGTTCTTAAAATATCTCCGACAGTATACTCTGAAGGCTCTTTGGAAAGCCTGTATCCTCCCTTGTTTCCTCTATTTGTAGTAAGCAGGCCTGCACCGTTTAATACCGGAACTATCTGTTCCAGATACTTCTTCGAAACATTCTGTCTTTTTGCAATATCCTTCAGTGCAATAAAACCATCCTCCTTATGTTCTGCAAGATCCACCATTAGTCTTAATGCATATCTTCCTTTAGTTGAAATCTTCATATTAAACCATCCACTTCCTCTGTTAATCTTATTATATTTTTTTCTTGTCCTTAAATGACGGAAGAATTTCTTTATAAATGTTTAAAAATCCGATTTTGAGCTCCGACCTTGACAGTCTTGAATTTATCGGAAGAAACATAATATTATATTCCTCCTCTGAAAATGTCGGAACTATATCTGTCATATAAGCCCCAATCTCCCTATAAAATTCAATTTCCTTCTGCCTCTTATCTAATTTTTTCAAAAATAGCATTTACTCCGCTAAGCTCTATAAAAATTCCATGTGGAAGATTAGTTATAGTTTCCTCTTTAGCCTCTACAGTAAGTATTTCTTTTAGCATTTCAAAGAATATTTCCGGATAATTATAGCCTCTGTATTTCTTCAATACAACAAAATAATCCAAAAGCATCACTCTTTTTTTCTATATCATTTACAAATATTCCAAAACAAAATAAATGCTTTTTATCATCATAAAGCCCATAGCAACTACATATTCCCTTTGCTATAAGCCATTTTATAGCAGCTTCAGATATAAGAAAGCCCTCCTTAGCTCTGTCAAAAAACTTTGTTAAAAATCGTCTGTATAGCGATAGAATTTCTTTTTTCCCCAATTCTTTTAAAGTAAAATCCATCGGTCACACCCCTTTTAGCAATCTATTTATAATGAAAGCCTGTTATCAGATATCCCTCTTTGGTACTACCAACTACTATGTTAGGTCTGGATAGCCCTAACAGAAATCCATCGTCGTAAGCATTGGTAACAAATAAATTTGTCCTCGAAATTGAACTTACAAGTCTCCTGGTAAATACACTGCTTCGTTTTAACGAAATAAAATCCTGCACACTTCCTATCTTTACCTCTTTGCCTGTATCAAATATTAATGGATATTCACAAAGCCTTGCAAGTGTGCCCTGATCTTTATCCTCTACAGCCAGAATTATAGCACCTGCCATTTCAAGTGCTGCTTTATCAAGCTTTGTCAGTTTCTCTGAGTCTGCTACCTTCCTGATTTTTATCTTCTCGGTTGAAGTTCCCTCCAATTTCCCCTCATACTCAACTCTTACTGCTGTTCCGGTCGCTATGCCTTCCTTTGCCCCTGTAATATCTATGTCTTTGTTTAGCCCCAATTTTACAGTAGTTCCCATATCACTCTGTAGTATCATGGACTTTTCTGAAGCGCTGATTATAACCCCGTATAAAATTCCGTTACTACTCATTGGAGGTATTTCAACACTTATAGCACCTGAACTTGAAGTAGTTTTTTCCTCTTCCTTTGCCACACTGTCTGAGGCAGTTTCTGTTTTTTTGCCACAAGCTGTTACTACTATTGTAGAAAAAAATATCAAAACAAATATATTCCTAAGTAATTTTCTTTTTAGCAAATTTTCCTCCTGTCTTATAGCGCCATTTATTTCGTCCTTAATACCCCTATCATCATACTATGTTTAAATGATTTTTACAAGTAAAAAGTCCATCCCCTTTAAGAGAGATGGACTGATTATTTACATTAAATGTACTTAAAATTTGAACTTAGATACTTCATTCTGAAGCTCCATAGCTATCTGTGCCAGGTTCTCACTGGCCTGTGATATATCTTCTATTGTCCTGGTCTGTGTTTCTACACTGGCCGATGCCTCTTCGGTTGAAGCTGCATTTTCTTCAGCTGTTGCAGAAATATTCTCAATTATCTTTATTACATTCTGATTCTCAGTTTCCATTGTCTGTGAAGCCTTATTTATTGTTAATACGATAGCCTTAGAATTCTCAACCGCTTTTGATATTTCGTCAAACTTCTCGCTGGTTTCATCAACCTTTTCACTCTGTGAAATTACCATTTTGCTGGAGTCTTCCATCATATTTACTGCTGATTCAGCCTTAATCTTAAGTTCATCAATTACCGCCCTGATTTCTGCTGTGAAGCCTGCACTCTGTTCAGCAAGTTTCCTGATTTCATCTGCGACTACTGCAAATCCCTTTCCTGCCTCGCCTGCCCTCGCTGCCTCAATTGCAGCATTAAGCGCAAGAAGGTTGGTCTGGTCAGAAATAGACTGAATCATTTCAGATGCACTTGATATCTTCTCTGTAGCCTGACTTGTTTCATCTATGACCCTGCTTACCTTACCGGAGATTTCCCTGTTTTCCTCAGTAATCTTAACAAGTTCTTTAAGAGTGGCATTACCATCATTCTTGCATTTATCTATTATCTCTGTTGCACTAGAAAGCTCTTTGATTGTATCAATCATTTCTGTAATATATCTGCCGGAAACTTCTGATGACATTGCTGCATTCTGGGTATCCTGCGCCTGGCTTGTAGCACATTCTGCAATATTTTCTACTGCACCTGCCACATCTCCTGCCATATTAGCTGTTGCCTGGGCTGTGGATGTAAGCTCTTCTGCTGTTGCAGCAGTAATTTCAGCATGCCTGCTTATTTCATGCATAATATCAACAAGATTTTTATTCAGTTCTGCCATTGAGCGCATCGTCATACCGACCCTGTCATTTGCATCAAGATATCCCATCCTACGCGCAGTCTCTGCTTCATTTGTAACATCAAGATTATAATCTGCAAATTTCTTAATTGCCTTTGAAAGCAATTCCAGTGGCTTTGACACCATTTTAGTGAGTACGGAGAATGTAACAGCTGCAATTACTATAATTGTTAAAATACTCAACACTGCATTTAGTATTACTCCACTTACTGCATCCTTAACAACATATGATTTTGTATTTATTGACTGAATTGCCCAAAATCCCTCTGTTCCCTCTATTTTTACAGGTACATATATCATTACAGATTCTTTACCTGTACGTTGAGAAGTTTCAGTAACTATCGTTTCTTCATTTTTATTTACTGACGCAAGATAATTTTTTACATTTGGATTACCGGCAATCAAGTCTTTCATAATTCTTGATTTGTCCATTGAATGTGCAGCTATAATTCCATTGTCTGTAAGAAGTACCGAGAAATCATCCTCATTATTTGTTGAAGCTGCAGCAAGCACATCTGACATATCATCTATATCTATATCAGCATTAATTGCGCCCACTACTTTGCCATTAAATATAATTGGCATAGCATATGTAACTACAAGCTTCCCTACGGAAGAGGTGTATGGTGCAGTCAGACTGTTTTTGCCTGTTGAAACAGGCACTGTATACTAGGACTCTCCAATATGATAGTCTGTGGTTTTGACTTTTAAGTCATCTTTTTTCCCGGAGACATAGGTAACCATTGCTCCCGTTTTATTATCAGCGGTTATGAATGATACATCTTTACCATCAAATCCGTTTGGTTCAAAATAAATTCCAAGTCCGGAAAGTTCCGGATTAGTTAAAAAAATCTGGGTAGTTAATTCAGTAATTGTTGTTCTGCTTCTGTCAGCTTCGCTGTTGCTGGCCATTTCTGCATTCGCTGCTGCTATAAGTGCAGCTCCTGCTTCATAAGCCTTCTTAAATCTTCCCTCAATATTTCTTGCAAGTGCTCTTGTCTCTTCCATCTCAAAATTTTCATGATTCCTTACAGCTAAGTTATACGATGTAACAGAATCATATATTGCTTTACCTCCAAGAATCACCAACAAAAGTATGGAGATAATAATTCCCACCTTTTTTTCCAACACTTCCGACTTTTTTTCTTTTTTTCCTTTCATTATAAGTAAAAAGCCTCCCTTAACATAAAATAAATCCTGCCATATTATTCATCTTGTCACAAATTTCAGATAAATGCGATATTTTTATATAAAAATATCCGTAAATTGTTGTCTTTTAAAAAGGTAATGTTTTTTTGTGTAGTTATCAAGTAAATAATATATCAGAATTTTCGGTCATCATTATAACATTATAAAAGAAAAATCTAGTCTTTTTTTATAATTTTTCACCACTCAATACGAATATTGTCATAAAATTTGTCTAAAAGCAATTATTGTTAGTAAAATAACAAAAAGTGAGAAAAATTCAACTACAATTATGTAGTTTGAATTCTCTCACTTTCACATTTAGTTGTATATACAATTAATATGTTAATTTATCTAACTCCTTCACATGCTCAGTTATGTTGCTATTTGCATGGCTTGCTTTGGAAGCATAGTTCTTAACTGCAGCTGCTGACTTCACTATAGCCTGCATAGTTCCAGGACCTGCCACGCATCCCCCGGGACAGCCCATTCCTTCCAGCAGGTAACCATTATATTTGCCTGCCTTGGCAGCCATAAGAAGCTTCCTGCAGTCTCTCAAACCTTCAGCCTTGTCTGTCTTTACTTCAATTTCAGGGTGAAGATTCTTGATTACATTTACTACAGAAGTAGCAACTCCACCTGAAACTGCAAAATTTCGTCCGTCCACCGAAGCATCATTTACTCCGTCAGGATCTTCTTCTATGTTTTCAATATCTATATGTTTGGATGCAAATATACCCGCCATTTCCTCAAAAGTAAGCACAAAGTCAACCTCAGAACGCACCTCATCCCACATAGCTTCAAGCTTCTTCGCTGAACAAGGTCCTATAAATACGACCTTGCCTTTAGGATTATAGTGTTTTATAAGTCTTGCAGTAAGTGTCATAGGAGTAAGTGCCATGGAAATACAATCCTTTATTTCAGGAAAGAGTTTCTTTGCCATAGATGCCCAGGCAGGACAACAGGAAGTAGCCATAAACGGGAGTTTATCCGGTACTTCACTTAAAAAGTCATTTGCTTCCTGTGTAGCACAAAGGTCGGCACCTACAGCCACTTCAAATACGTCAGTAAAACCAAGCATCTTCATAGCCATACGAATCTTGCCCGGAGTTACTTTGGCACCGAACTGCCCTACAAATGCAGGTGCAAAAGCAGCATATATATGCTCACCCGACTGAATTGCACGGATTACCTGGAATATTTGTGATTTATCTGCAATTGCACCAAATGGACAGTTTACAAGGCATTGTCCACAAGATACACATTTTTCATAATTTATATCCGCCTTGCCATGCACATCCGAACTGATAGCATCCATACCACAGGCAGCTGCACAAGGCCTCTCCTGCTTAATTATAGCATGGTATGGACAGACTTCTGCACATTTACCACATTTAATACATAAATCCTGATTTATCTTCGACCTGCCGTTTGTCCTGTCCAGGGAAACGCAGGTCTTTGGACAGACTTCAACGCAAGGATGCGCAAGGCAGCCCTGACAACCATCTGTCACAAATACCCTTTTTTCGGTACAGCCGTTACAGGCAAACTTAATTACATTAATAAGTGGTGGAGTATAGTAAGTCTCAGGCTTGTCTGCTGCCTCCACATTGTCAGATATTTTAGCGTGTTCACTTGCATCCCTGCATGGAAGCCCCATAGCCAGCCTCAGCCTCTCTCCTACTATGGCACGCTCTAAAAACACATCACTACGGAAGCTTCCTACCTCACCGGGAATTATTTTGTAAGGAAGTTCTTCCATTCTCTGGTCTGTAGACCATTCTGTGTGATAAGCCATCCTGGCAACTTCCGTAAAGATACGGTGTCTGATTTCTTTAATTCTTGTCTCAATACCTCTCATCTTTTTTCCTTTCTATTTTTTAATACTTCCTGTTGTAGATGGACTGATTTTTCTCACAACCGAATCTTTTATTATAGTGTCAGCTCCACTTCCAAGTGCAGTTTTAAGTATGAAGTTTGAATTCATAATCTGATTCATGGATACTTCCATTCCTTTTTTTATAAATTCCTGCCCCGGTGTCTCGCTCATTTCAAAAAGAATTTCATCATTTATGAAATGTATCTTTATTATCCTCTTAGCTGCCTCCTCTGTAAAGCTAAGCTCTAATTTTAGCACATTTTCATGCTCCTCATTTTCGGTATATTCTCCCTTAACAGCCACATTATATGGATCTCCCTTTAGATTGATAACTGAATAAGCAGGTTTATGAAAGCCTATCTTAAGCTTATGAACCTCTTCACCTTCTTTTAACTTAATATACAGGGTATGATTTTCATAGACAAACCCCACTTCACCAATTCCATCTGTAAAGTTGTTATGAAGGAGCTGTAAGAGAAGAGGAAATACTCCAAGACTTTTATCTGCAAGTACGTATTCACGTCCATTAAGCCATACAAAAAAATCATGTTTTAAAGGATGAGGCTTATTCCAGCTTGATACCCTCGTCCTGAGGTTATCTCTTTTACCCCAGCCACCTGCTATCAGGGATTTATTGTTAAATGCACCGCTTTCAAGTTCTTTTGAAAGTTTTTAAAAAGGTTTGCAAAAGCTACAGGATTATCTGGCAAAAGCAATATCTGACAAAGTGAGACAGGTCATATATTTATCTAATATCTTATCTACCTGTCCGGTCTGGAACACTACAGGATCTCCTGCAAAATTAACTATTATCATATCAAGATCAGGGTAAACATGTACATCCTGTCCCATCATTCCGTTAAATACAAAACTACCTTCCCTCCTGCCTCTCCAGAGCTGATAACCGTAACCAAAATAGTCATTTTCCACCTGCTTAGAAGTAGCTTTAGTTACAAAAATCTTCTGAAATAATCTGTTCACCTTTCCATTTACCCTTATTTAAATAAAGAAGTCCAAGCCTGGCTGCATCTTCAGGACGGATGAACATCCCCCATCCTCCCTTGGTCACTCCTTCAGGGCTGGTTTCCCAAAAGCTCTGAACTATTCCAAGCTTATCAAAGATTCTCTCCTGCAAAAATTCCTGCATGGATTTTCCTGAAAGCCTGGTAACTATAGCTGAAAGTATGTAGGAGTTCATGCTGTTATATGAAAAGGTCCTGCCCGGCTGTTCATTAAGTGCAGATGAAAGAAAGCCCTTTATCCAGTCATCTCCTGCCAAAGCTCCGCTTTCATTAAAACCTACTCCACTTGTCATTGTAAGCAGATTTTCTACCGTAAGCTCTCTTAGCTTCAGCATTTGCCAGATATTTGCAAAATTTCCAACTATATCCGTGACTTTATCTGTAAGTTTTAACTTGCCGTCGTCAATAAGAAGTCCTATTGCCATTCCGGTAAAAGTCTTACTCATAGAGTAGGTGGTATGCCACTCACCTTTTCTGTAAGGTGAAAATGAAGTTTCACTTATTATTTTGCCATGTCTTATAACTAAAAAATGATGAAGATCAATCTTCTTTGCTGCTCCAAGCTCAGAAAGCAGATTATATATAAGTTCAGAAGATACCCCCTCTGCTTCCGGTGTGCTGCGGATAAGCGGCTGCAAGTCTTTTTTATCCCGGTCAAAGGCAGGCTTTTCAGGTATAAAGGTAGTTTTACCAATATTTCCTGTTTTACCTGTAAGTATTTCAAACAAAAGCGTTGCCAGAGCTCTTTCAAAATTTGCCATGATTTTCTCCTAAAATTCTCTTATGTCTTCTTTACCCTCATCCTTTGTGTTCTCTATATTTCTTATAATCACATCATAATTTACCTTTTCATTCACCTTCACATTCACTCTGTCGCCTACCTTGTGTGCAAGAAGTGCCTTCCCAAGCGGTGATTCTATGGTTATAAGATTGCTTACTGAATCTCCTCTTACGCTGGTTACAAGTTTATAAGTCTCTTCCTCATCATCCTCCACAAAATAAACTGTTACTGTGTTATCAAGCCCTACCTCATCTTCCTTTGAATCATCTTCAATAATTCTGGCTGTCTTAACCATTTTTTCAAGATAGCGGATGCGGCTTTCATTCTGGTTTTTATGTCTTTTTGCAGCATAGTACTCAAAATTCTCGGAAAGGTCTCCCTGTGCTCTTGCTTCTTTTACTGCTTCTATGGCTTCTTTTCTTACTACCAGCTTTCTGTGCTCTATCTCCTCTTCAAGCCTTTTTATATCATTTACTGTAAGTTTGTCGTACATTTATAGACCTCCTTGATTTCGTGGTAAAGCCTTCCTGCCGGTAAGCCTACTACTGTAGAGTAATCTCCGTTTATTTTTTCTATATAGGCTGAAAATCTGCCCTGTATAGCATAAGCTCCTGCCTTATCATAAGGTTCAAGTGTAGATATGTAGCCCTCTACCTCTGCCTCATTCATAGGATATACACTAACTTCTGTTTTTTCTGAAAATGTACGTACTATCAGCTTATTTTCATTTAATGAACCTCTGATGATGTCGCCAGGTCCGGAGATTTCTTCTTTATTATCTTCCTCATTCATCTGATTTTCAAGGATTTTAAATAGTTCTAGATATTTATTTCCTTCTTTTACTCCTCTGTTTTCAAGGACTTCTTTTGGTATGTAAATGAGGGTAACTCCTGTATATACATCATGGCTTCTTCCCTGAATCAGCTCTATCATGCGCTTTGCATCTTCTCTGTCACGTGGTTTTTCAAGAATCTCATTATCTACCGCAACCACAGTATCAGAGCCTATAACTATATAGGCATCTCCTCCTTCGGTTTCCTTAGTTAATATAAGGCTTTCAGCCACATCTGCCGCCTTTATAAACGAAAGTTCCTCTACCTTTTCCTTAGGCGGAAGCTTATTAAAGTCTTTCTTTAACTTATCCTCTGCTTCACTTGGCTCCACACTAAACTCAAAACCTAAATGACTGAGTATTTCCACTCTCCTGGGTGATGCTGAAGCTAATATATATTTTGTCATTAAAGTCATCCTCCTTTTTTTATCTTGCCTTCACCATACTTTTCATTAATTTTACGAAGCATGGTATTCAATTTGTCTTCTTTTTCTTTTTTCCTCTCTTCTTTAAGCTTTATCTCATTCTTTACTGTTTTTTCTTTCATATAAGAAAAGATGTCTAACTGCTTACATTCATTTTCAGCCAGATTAGAAACCCCTACTCCTACAAGCCTTATTCCTTCGTCAGTTTCAAATAAACCCCTCTCCCCAAAACAAAGCTCCTTCATAAGCTTAAGTGAAGTCTGTTCAATAATATTTGCTTTATTTGTCGCTTCTACAAGCGTAGTCTGCTTTGACCTCCGCTTAAAGCTGCTTGTCTTTGCACTTATGCTTATGGTATAGCCTTCTGCCTCATCTTTTTAAGCCTTTTACTTACACTCTCAGACAACCATTTTATCACAGCAGGCATTTCTTTATTATAAGTGGATACTCTTATATCAGAAGGCAGGGTAGTTTCATTGGAATAGCTCTTAGCTGCTTCTATTTCTCCCGATACCAAGTCGCTTCCCCTTCCATTACTGCTCTCATAGATATATTCTCCGGATTTTTCACCAAGTAGAGAGATAAGAAGATGCTTATCTAATATTGCTGCATCTCCTATGGTTTTCACTCCTATATTTCTAAGCTTTTCAGAAGTCCTATAGCCACATCCATGGAGTTTTTCTATAGGAAGCTTCCACATTTTCTCTTTCACTTCTTCCGGAAAGAGAGTATGTATCTTATATGGTTTCTCAAAATCACTTGCCATCTTAGCTAAGATTTTTACTGTAGAAACACCTATATTTACTGTAAATCCAAGATTTTCATAGATTTCTCTCTTAAGTTTTTTTGCCATTTCTATTGGTTCATCTGTCCCTGTCATATCAATATATGCCTCATCAATAGACACCTGTTCTACTGCTAAGGCATATTTCTTAAGTATCTTTATGAACTCTCTGGAATATTCCCTGTAAGTCTTAAAGTCAGACGGAAAAAGGCAAAGTCCGGGGCACTTTTCGAGAGAACGCATCACAGGCTCCCCTGTCCTTACTCCCATTTTTTTTTGCAGGGATTGAACAGGCTGTAATTACTCCATGTCTTTTTGACACATCTCCGCCTATTGCAGAAGGTATGGTTCTTAAATCCACACTATCCGGTTCTTCCTTAAGTTTCTTTACTGCTGTCCACGAAAGAAAGGCTGAGTTTACATCTACATGAAAAATCAGCTTCTCCATCAGTCCTCCTTTTATGCATCTTCTATTTTACGATAAAACGTGAAAATATCTGACATCCTATATTAAATATTGCTTTCGCTGTTCTTGACAAGCTCTTAGAAACGTTTATACATTACCATCTTTCAGGAAAAATAGCCCCTGTCAGTTAAAAAGCTTCTATACCGCTCTCTCTGGTTTTTGATTATCTCGTCAGAATTGATAAAATCTATAAACTCCTTTTCACTTATCCATTTATAACCAATGGTTTCATTTTTTTGCAGGGTTACGCTGTCCTTATCGCAGTCTGTCCTTGTGTAGAAGTCCTCAAATATACATCTTCCCTGAACTGTTCTTCCAATATAATCAAAGTTTTCTGAAGTAATACCAGTTTCCTCACGCAGTTCGCGCTTTATACAGACAAGTCTGTCCTCCCCTTTCAGTGCAGAACCACCTGCTGTAGCCTCGTATTTACCGGGATTTGTAGGCTTGTTTAAGTCTCTTTTCATAAGCAAAAAGTCACCATCTGTATGCTGAACAAGTACTTCACATACAAGATGATAAAGTCCGTCCGGTATCTTTTCACCTCTTACTAAATCTACTCCTGCTAAATTTCCTTCTCTATCTAATCCGTCCCAGATTTCCATATTTCCTCCAAAACTATAAATTGATGATATCACATAGTTCGCTGCTTCCTCCTTATTGTAACGGATTTTTACCTGGTTTTCCACCCGGACGCGGATATTTCTTTGGAGTATTTTTTATCTTTTCTATAGAAATCAGCACTCTGGTATAATCGGTGTCCTTTATGGTAAAATGGGCTGTTTCCTTTATTTCACCGCCAAGCACCCTGATTGCGGTCTTTGATGCCTCTATTTCTTCATCAGCTCCCGTAGCTTTGTAGGCTACAAATTTTCCACCAAGTTTTACATAAGGCAGGCAGTATTCACTTAGGGTTGGCAGGGCTGAAACTGCCCTTGATACACATAAATCAAAGTTTTCCCTATATTCACCTTTTGCCTGCAATTCTTCTGCACGAGAGTGGATAGTGGTTATATCTTTTAATCCAAGTTCTGCTATTACTTCATTTAAGAAGTTCAGTCTTTTATTAAGAGAGTCCAGCAACAAAACTTTGGTTTCAGGATATACTATTTTAATAGGAACTCCGGGAAAACCTGCACCTGTACCTATATCAAGTACAGTCATAGGCATAGTCATATCCATTACCTTTGCTATCATCAGACTGTCTACAAAGTGCTTTATTACAAATTCCTCATAGTCTGTGATTGCTGTAAGGTTCATTACTTTGTTTTTCTCTATTACCATTTCATAAAATCTATAGAGTTTGTCACATTGCACATCAGTTATTTTTATGCCTTCAGCTGTAAGCTTATTTATTATAAGTGATTTATCGTTCATCAGTTCTCCTTTGTAATCTTATCATTTCCCTGACAGTTTCAAATATATATGGCTTAAGCTCCTCTATAGTCACAGGCTCATTATAAAGGATGGCACTATAGCAGGTGGAACTTACCAGTTCAACTATCATATATACAAGCACTTCTTCATTCTTAAATTTCTGACTCTCATCAACTCCTAAGCGGCCAAGCATATCGTAGGTTTCCACTTCATCATCAGCATATTCTCCCCTTGCAGAGATTGCATTCTTAAATATTCCCCAGCTCAGATTTTTAGATATAAAATTTAATAGAGATTTATTTTCATTTAACTGGTCTAAAAATATTGTCTATAAAAAATATTATCCTGTCCTCAAAGTTGTCCACCTTCGCCTTTTTAAGTGCAGCCTCCGCCTTTTCAAATATTTTGTTGGCCTTGTGGGCTATGAGCTTATTCCTTATATCATACTTATCTGAAAAGTAAAGATAAAATGTGCCCTTAGCCACACCTGCCTTCTCTACAATATCTGATATAGAAGTCTTATTTATACCAATATTTGTAAATATTTCAAAGGCCGCATTTAAGAGCGCATCCTTTTTTTGTTTCTTCTTATTCTCTACTTTACTCATCGCATAACTCACTTTCCAGAAAAATATTAACTATAATCTTACACTATTTTTTTAATTAATTTCTACATTTTTTTAATATTGACTATTGGTCATTTTTGGTATAATCTATTTTACATCATAAATGACCATTGGTCAATAATAGTCGGAGGTAATCTAATGATACATTTTGGAAAAAGTATAGTGAAGCTTAAAATACCTATTTTCATCATTTCACTGCTGCTCTTGATACCTGCTACTTTGGGCTATATAAATACCAGAGTAAACTATGACATACTTTCTTATCTTCCTAAAGATATAGAAACCATGAAAGGGCAGGACATCTTAGAAGAAGATTTTGGAAGTGGCGCCTTTGCCCTCCTTGTAGTAGAGGGAATGCCTGAAAAAGATGTTGCCGTATTGCAGAAAAAGATAGAAAAAGTAGAGCATGTCAAATCAGCCGTCTGGTATAGCTCTATAGCAGATACATCCATACCTATGAAGCTTCTGCCCGACAAACTTTATAAAAAATTCAATAATGGTGATGCTACACTTATGATGGTAATTTTTGATGAAACCACTTCATCAGAGGGAACACTTGGTGCTATAAAGGAAATTCGTTCCATTTCAGATAAAAACTGTTTCCTCTCAGGTATGTCCTGTGTTGTTTCAGATACAAGAGATTTAACCAACAACGAAACTCCTGTATATGTTGCAATAGCAGTTATACTTTCCTCGATTATACTTGCATTTACAATGGACTCCTTTCTTGTGCCTGTATTTTTCCTTTTAAGCATAGGAATGGCCATCATATATAACCTCGGTTCCAATATAATGTTTGGAGAAATTTCCTATATAACCAAGGCACTTTCAGCAGTACTTCAGCTTGGTGTAACAATGGACTACTCTATCTTCCTTTGGAACTCTTTTAAGGAAAACCAGCAGAGATTTCCGGGAGACAATAACAGAGCTATGGCACACGCCATTTCAAACACTCTTGTTTCAGTACTTGGAAGTTCCATTACCACAGTAGCAGGCTTTATAGCGCTCTGCTTTATGAGCTTCACTCTCGGTCTTGATATAGGTCTTGTTATGGCAAAGGGTGTCATCTTCGGTGTACTTGCCTGTGTAACTATCCTTCCTTCCATGGTGCTCATTTTTGAGAAGGCAATCGAAAAAACAAAGCACAGACCCCTTCTTCCTGAATTTCACGGAATAGGAAAGCTTATAGAAAAAAAATATTTTGTATTTATAGCCTTATTTTTAATAATTCTGATACCGGCACTTTATGGCTACAGAAACACAAAGAACTATTATGACCTTGCAGACACCCTGCCAAAGGATTTGCCTTGCAGTATGGCAAATACCAGGCTTCATGAAAATTTTGATATAGCTACCACTCATATGGTGCTTGTTGACAGCAAATTAGAGTCAAAAAAAGTCAGTCAGATGTGTAATGATATTAAAAAGGTAGATGGAGTCAGCTATGTGTTAGGACTTGACAGCCTTAAAGAGCCCGGCATCCCTGTAGAAATCCTCCTCATGATGTAGTAGAGAAACTTCAAAGTGACAACTGGAAGCTCATTTTAATCGGAACTTCTTATGGGGTTGCTACAGATGAGGTAAATGCACAGTGTACTGATATTAATAATATAGTCAAAGCCTATGATAATCATGGAATGTTAATAGGTGAAGCACCTTGTACCAAAGACCTGATAGACATAACCAACAAAGACTTTGCCACCGTAAACCTTGTATCTGTCGGGCTCGTATTTATCATTATTTTAATTGTATTTAAGTCAATCAGCCTCCCTGTCATCCTTGTAAGTGCGATTGAATTTGCAATCTTTATAAATATGGGCATCCCTTACTATACAAACACTTCCATTCCTTTCATAGCTTCCATAGTAATAGGAACCATACAGCTCGGAGCAACAGTTGACTATGCAATACTTATGACTACAAGATATCTTAAAGAAAGAAACAAGGGAGCGGATAAGAAAACGTCTATCCGTATTGCCAGTGAAACCTGTACAAATCTGTCATCATAAGCGCACTTTCTTTCTTCGCCGCAACCTTTGGAGTAGGGCTTTATTCAAAGGTGGATATAATCAGCTCTCTCTGTTCTCTTATGGCAAGAGGTGCCATTGTAAGTATGATAACAGTTATCTTCATACTTCCATCTTTACTTATGGTATTCGACAAAATAATAGTTCATACAAGCCTTGGTGTTAAGGCTGATAATTGATTGGAGGGTAATATAACATGAAAAACAAATTTTTATTAAAAACTATTGGAATGACAGCAGCAGTAGCTGTAACCATAGGCGGAATAGGTGTTTATAATTACAATTCAGAAGCGGTTGCAGGTACAAGTTCTTTTTCAAGCAATATATCCACAGAAACAAATACTTCTGTTAAAGAAGAAACTAAATCCACAGCCAAAATTCCTTCAGGAAAGGCCGAAAAAGAAGAGACTGTCTATATTTTCACAAATGCAAAGGGTGAGAGACAAGATATAATAGTAAGCAATCATCTTAAAAATACCGGAGGTGCTGACAACTTACAGGATAAGACTGTACTTTCAAATATAGAGAATGTAAAAGGAGACGAAGCCTTTAAGCAAAATGGTGAAAATGTAGACTGGAAGTCAAATGGTTCAGATATTTATTATCAGGGAAATACAGATAAAAAGCCACCTGTCGAAGTCAAAGTCAGTTATAAATTAGACGGCAAAGACATAGAGCCTGAAGAACTATCAGGAAAAAGCGGCAAGGTTACTATCCGTTATGATTATGAAAATAATACTGGCGAAACAAAGAAAATAAATGGTAAGGATGAGAAAGTATTTGTGCCGTTTACCATGGCTACTGCACTTACTCTTTCAAATGATAAATTCAGCAATATTACAGTAACTAACGGAAAAGTTATGTCTGAGGGCAATAATTCTGTAGTTCTAGGCCTTGCCTTCCCAAAGCTTGCAAAGAGCCTTGGCTTAGATAATAAAAATGAAAAGTTCCCTGAATATTTTGAAATTACCGCTGATGTTAAGGATTTCTCTTTGGGAATGACATTAACAGCAGCCCTTCCGGATATGCTTTCAGACTTACTTGAGTCAGACAAAGATATGGAAAATAAACTCCAGGATAATATAAATAAGCTGATTGATGGTGTGGATGAGCTAAAAAACGGAGCAGGCAAGCTTAAAGATGGTACTACCAAGCTTAAAGATAAGAGCGATGAGCTTGCAGATGGAGCAAAGACTTTAGACAATGGAGCTGCTAAATTAAGCGAAAACATCACCAAGTTAAGCGATGGGGCTTCAAATCTTAAAACCGGACTTGCTACACTTAAGTCAGGAAGCGATAAGTTAAATACAGGTGCAGGAAAGCTGGATACCGGTATAGCTGCTCTAAAAGACGGGGCTGACAAGCTTTCAGAAGGTGGCACAAAGCTTTCTACCTCACTCAATACAGTTTCCGCAGAGTATTCTAAGATAAATACAGGTATCATCGCTCTTGTAGACAAGGTAAGCGGAATTTCAACTTCTGCTTCTAAGCAGGGGACTGAGTTAAGTAATAAAATAAATGCCTATAAAGAAAAAATGGAGGCTCTTGTCAAGGCTTATGGAAGTGAAGAAAAGATAGCTGCCAATCCTGCCGACTGGGCTAATTACAACCAGATGAAAGGTGCTGTAGGTGCTATGGAGTCTGTATCTGCTTCTCTTAACGCACAGACCTCACCTGACGGAGATTCTATGAAAAATCTCTTAGCTCTCAAAGAAGGCTCCGCAAAGATAGATGCAGCTCTTAAAACACTTGCTACCTCTTCAACCTCCTTTAGCGAAGGCCTAAATAAGCTTTCAGCAGGGGCTTCTTCTCTTAGTACAGGAAGTAAGGAGTTAAAATCAGGAATTAATGGTTTATCCACAGGTGCTGCTAAGTTATACACAGGCTCCTCTGCTTTAGAGACAGGTGCGATTAAGCTTGATGCCGGTGCCAAGGAACTCCACAATGGAACAACCAAGTTAAACAAGGGTGTAGCTAAGCTTATAGACGGTATCTCCTCCTTAGATGAGGGAGCAGGAAAGCTTAAAGATGGGACCGAAACCTTTTCTTCAAAGCTCTCAGATACTGACATAGCAAGCATTTTCGACCATTTTGATGTAGTTGCTAAAATGGGTAAGGACTATAAGACTTTCTCAGGAGCTTCAGAAAATGAGGGAAATTCGGTTAAATTTGTAATTAAAGTTGAGGGGATTGAGGAAAAATAAACAATAAGCTAACCCTGCAGAGCTTTTCAGCTTCCGCAGGGTTATTTTTATGCCTTCACTACAGGCACCCAGAGTTCCATCTTATAATCATGACTATTCATATCTCCCTTAAAATAATACTCAAAATCAGGTTTTCCTGAGTGGATATAACCATGTTCCGGAAAGAAAACTTCCATAAGATATTTCCAGCCGGCATGTATGCACTCAGGCACCTTTCCGGTTAATTCAACAACTGCATACTCTGCTTCGTCAACTTCTAAAACCTCCAATCCCATAGATTTAGCTTTTTCTACGTCTGTAGTAATATATCCTGCCATATAGTTTATCCTGCCAGGACTTTCAACATCATGACAAATTCCTACACTTTCTCCTGTACCGATTCCTGCCAGTTCTTCATGGCTGTACTTCCCATAAAGCTTATCTCATACACCCGGACATAGTGATGAATTGATATCCTGTTCATTATACCCTGCCACCTTAAATGCCTGTTTCTTTTCAATCTTAATATCCATGCTTCTTCCTCCTTTTACGCTAAGCGCAAGCCTAATTCTGGAAACCAGCTTAAACGGCTTCCCTTCTTTTACTTCTGAGGGAGTAAAGCCATGGAATTTTTTGAAAGCAGCACCAAATGCGTCAGGTGATTCGTAGCCGTATTTCATTGCTATGTCGATTATTTTTTCGTCTGTATCCCGCAAGTCTATCGCTGCCTCAGTCAGCCTTCTGCTTCTTATGTATTCAGAAAGTGTGGTTTCTGTAAGCATAGAGAAAAGTCTGCTAAACATCGGATAAGAATAGCCGGACAGGCTTGAAATCTTCTTCTCATCAATCTTGCCATCAAGTACTGTTTCTATATAATTCACAGTATCATTAAACAATTTTATGATATTCACTTTAGCTCCCTCCTTCCGATTATTATTTTAGCGTTTTGGAAGATGGTTTACCCTAGAAATTGGGTACAAATTTGCAAGGATAGTAATACAGTGTTAATACCCAATCCTAAAATAATCCAAATAAGCCTTATACCTGTCCTGTGCAGTTAAGCAGGTATCTCTCAAGTAGCCTTTCTGTTTCCCATTCTGCAAGACCTCGGTAATAAAACATTTTCAAATCATCTTCTATAATAAACGGTACAATATTATATTTCAGACATTCCTTGAACATAATCAGTCTTCCGACACGACCGTTGCCGTCTTGAAATGGATGAATTTTCTCAAATTTTACATGAAAATCTAAAATATCCTCAAAGTTAATTTTTTCTTTAGCATTGTACTTATTTAGAAGTTCTTTCATCTTGTCGGAAACTTCTTCAGGAATAACAGTATTCCTTCCACCTACTTCATTAGGCAGCTTCTTATAATCACCAACTGCAAACCACTCTTTTCTGGAGTCACTCGTTCCATTTTTAAGCGTTAAATGAAGTTCTTTGATAAACTCTTCAGTAAGCATAGACTTTGCATTGTCAATAATCAGGCTGACCAAACGGAAATGATTTGCTGTTTCAATCACATCATCTACATTAATACTTCCGTTTTCTACACCTATAGTATTGGTTTCAAAAATATATCTGGTCTGCTCGTGAGTCAGACTGCTCCCTTCAATATGGTTAGAATTATAAGTCAGTTCAATCTGGGTTTTGTGGTATATTCCACCTGAATATCCTGAAGATTTTTCTTCATGTAAGATATCAAGCAGTAATTTATTCCTGTTTTGCAATATCCCCCTCCACTATTTATCTCTATAATGTGAGCCACATTGAGCTATTTCAAGCATATTATCAGATACCTTAAATACAATACGGTTCTTATCATCTATACGGACACTCCAAAATCCTGCAAGATTTCCTGATAATGGTTCAGGCTTTCCTGTGCAGTTATATCCATTACGGTTTATATCCTCTAAAAGACGATTAATTTTTTTAAGAGTTTTTTTGTCTTGTGACTGCCAATAAACATAATCTTCCCAAGCTTCATCAGACCAGATTTTCTTCAATTCTCTACCTCTATCAGTTCATGTTCCTTGCCTTTTCCTTCTTTTAGCTGTTTTACTGATTTTTCAAGGCGTTCCATATTAGCTGCACTGTAAAACGGATCTGCTTTTACCTCGAAAGGAAGCCTCTGTTCTCTTATCACCGTTTTAACAAACATATTGACAGCAACTGATGCATTCATACCTACCTGTTCACAAAAGGTTTCAAACCCTTTTTTATCCTCGCTATTAATTCTTATACTTAAAGTAGATTGTGCCATGAATATCCCTCCTTTTTCAACTATTATATCGCAAAAATATTACAATAGCAATACAGAGTAACATTTATCCTACCCCTGCTGCATCTCCATCAGATTATAAAAGCTTCCTTTCAGTTCCATTAGCTCCTCATAGTTGCCAAATTCCTTCATACCACCCTTTTCCATAACCGCTATTTTATCAGCATTTCTGATGGTGGAAAGTCTATGGGCTACTACAAATGTAGTTCTGTCTTTTGCAAGTTTTGATACAGCTTCCTGTATCTGCCTTTCGGAAACCGTATCAAGTGCCGAGGTTGCCTCATCTAAGATAAGTACTCTCGGATTTCTTATAAATGCCCTTGCTATGGAAATACGCTGTTTCTGTCCTCCCGAGAAATTGCCGCCATGCTCCTTTAAGACAATTTCAAGTCCTTCAGGCAGGCTGTCCACAAGTTCTCTTAAGTTGGCGGCATCTATTACCCTTTGAAGTTCATCTTCCGATACATTATCGAGACCGTAAGTAATATTTTCCCTTAAAAGTACCGCTAAAAAGTATGGAATTTTTGTGGTACTACCGCAAGTTTTTTTCGGTAATGATGAAGATTCATCTCCTTAATGTCACAGCCGTCTATAAGCACCCTGCCCTCAGTTGCCCTCATAAAGCCAATTACAAGGTTTAGAATAGTTGTTTTGCCTGCACCGGAAGCTCCGACTATGGCAATGGTTTCGCCCGGACTTGCCTTGAAGCTAAGACCGCTAAAGAGAGGCTCATCGCTGTCGTCATATTTAAAGCCTACATTATCAAATTCCACAAAGCCCTTTATCTCAGGCTTTAGCTTGTTTTTATCACTGCCCTCAATGTCGTTGCTAAGCATAATATCAGAAATCGAAGTCACCGACTCAAGTCCCTTGGTCACAACAGGCACAAGACCTACTATACCTGCTATACAGCCAACTACTGTACCAAAATAAGACTGGTACATAGCCACATCGCCTATGCTTATCTTCTTATTAAGAGCCATAAATGCCGTAAATATAAGGCAGAATACTCTAAACACCTGAAATACTACCCAACTCCATGCACCGAAGTAAGTCTGTATCATATCCAGCCTAAAGCCCTTGTCCGCCACCTTTACAAGCCTTTTCTCCATCTTGTTAAGCTCTCTCTTCTCTAGGGCATGAGCTTTTGCTACAGGTATCATTTCCATCATTTCTACTACGGAAACTGTAGTTTCTTCCATTTCTTTACGAAAGGCTGTATTGTAGTTCTTTACTTTTTCTCTAAAATAGAGCATAAGTAAAACCGCTACCGGTACTGCTGCAAGGAAAAATCCAAAGACTATTTTACTCCTGGTTATAACGATGACAAGGGCAGCCACGATATTTACAACTATATAAAGCACCGTTATAAATATCTGTGAGCTAAGGTTTTCTATCTGCTCCACATCCCTCATAACCTTGGACTGAAGCCTTCCTTGACTCCATCTGTGTATGATAAGAAATGGACAGCTGTTGAAGTTTCCTTACAAGGGCACATCTTAACTCTTTTTCCACCTGTCTAATCGTCTTGGCATAAAAATACACATGAATATAACTTGTAGGCACATTTTGTACGGTTAAAAGGATTATAAACACTGAGTTTATTATAATCTTTTTAACCGCATCTTCATCAGGCTTTGTGATTATATCAATCATTGCAGCCATTACAAGGGGAGATATCCAAGACGGCGAGTCTTTGATAAGGAAAAAGACTACTGACCAAAAAAGCTTGACATACTTCCCCTGATAAATGGCTATCAGTGTTTTTAATGGCTTCCCTTCATTTTCCCGAAATATACTTTCATAATCCGGCTCTTTGTAGGCTGCTTTCATAAGTCCATCCTTTGGCTATATTTATCTTACTAAAAATCCACTTTCCTCAATACCATCATAATCTTGTTTAACCATTATTAAATTCAAATTAAATTCAACCCAAGAATATTTGTTTGGCAACACCATTTTACCTGTGCTATCTACAACTCCATAGTGATCGTCCTTACTTCTTACTATGAAGAGTCCATCCTCATAATCTAATATACTGTCCCATTTATTCTTTATACTTAACTTTTTCTTCCAGTCAGCACTATAAATAATCACCTCCGCTATACTACTGTCTTTATAATCTGACTTACCCTTCATTACCATATACTCCCCAAGCAAGCCTCTCTATAGACTTGGTGTTGTTTATCTCAAAAAAATTTTTCTTACCTTCTTTATCTATAATTGTTTCGGATAAATAGCTTCCTGTTTTACCATTCTTTCTACATATTAAAGAAAAATACTCCATTTTGCTTATCCAAGACTCTGAAATAATCATACTTAGTCTTATGTTTCACCTTACCATCTGCTGCTATGATGCTGAATTTACCATTATTAGTCACCAAAAACATCGGTCTGTCTTGATATTGAGTATTTGGAAGTTTCTCAATATTTTCATATTGTTTTAGAAAAAAACTTTTTTCTTTTTCCGTTTTTATATATAAATATAGTCAAGCCCTTTCTTTAATATCATTTCATCAGATTTAATTCTGAGTATTTCATCGTATTCGGGAGCTTTATAAGCTCCTTTCCGGTCTCCGAAATAACTCCATATTCATCACCATTATCCACTTTAGACTTTCCACCATAAAATCCGTATATTTTATTATATTTCTTAGAAGCAAGCTTTTCCCCTTTGTAATTCACAATATAAAATGCATAATTTTTGTCTAAAACTATAGCCTTATCCTTGTAAGCCTCTCTAATTTCATTATATTTATAGCTAAGTAGCTGCTTACCATCATCTCTCACAAGACCATACTTGTCGTTCCTGCTTTGTACAAGGAAAATTATCTTATTCTCTTTATACTTCTTGTTAACTCCTTTAGGTGGGTCAAGTAACCCTTCAAATGGATCGCCCGGAGTATCCAGGATATTTCCACCCACTCCTTTTACAGTTTTATTTTTACCACTCCAAATCAGCCTGCCTTTTGTATTGTATAAATTCAATTCAGAATCATATCTTTGAGGAACTGCTATCCTATATTCTCCCTCATTATTTATAAGAAGGTCCGCTGTCAGCTTCAAATTGTTTGCTATTATTTCAGAAACACCTGATTTCTGTGAAAGTGACATAAAAGCTCTCTTAGTTTTCTTCTTATTTGTGATAAGAATATATCTTTTATTATTAACTTTCTTTTTATAAATCTCATCGCCAGTACCTAAAACATAGCCTTTATGAATTTTTAATACTTTACAGTTATTTTTAGTGTCAAGGATAACAAGACCATCCTTTGTTTCTCCACAAATAAAACGGTCTCCCTCTACCCCACTATTACTGATATGGTATCCTTTGGATTCAACACCTATATGGTCTGCAACATCCTTTAAGTTTGTGCAAACTTTATTACCCTCATCATCTAAAATATATCCCTCATATGTATTCATATTTTCACTCACAAAAAAGAACTTCCCTTCTGCAAGAGGCACTACCTCTTCAAATATAAAACCTGTTCTTTTACCGTTCTTACAGAAATATAACTGCATCCTTGAATTATCTCGTGAGCTATAAATCACAGTTTCCCAATAAATGCCTTCCATATCTATTTCGGATGCTTTAAAGCTTTTTCCCGAATGATACACGCGACTTCCTATCCACACTATATCCTTTTCTCTTATAGCCGCCTTTGCAGGAACTGTCATACCTAATGCCAACGAGAAAATACAGGTCATTGTTACAAGTTTTTTGAATGTTTTCATAAGATCCTCCTTTTAATAAGTATTTACCACTTATTCCCTTTTGTGGGGGTATAATACAGTTATATTTTTAGCATTTTTTTGTATAGAAATGGTATAGTTTTATATAGAAGTTATGGAATTAAGAAGAACACTTAATCACTATTTGATTGAAATATCTACTTCTTAATTCTTTTTGGATAAGTAAAATCCCAAAAAAATTTGATGGCGAAAAAAAGAGATATCAAAGATTATAATCAGAAGATGGAATAAAAAAACATATTGTGCCACAATAATCATTCCTTGTAATTACGTTTTTCCTTTGAATATGATAAAATATGTACGAATAAAAAAATGTGGCAATCTATATAAATTATTCACAAAAAGGAGCGATGAAATGCTTATAGAAAAGAAAACAATATTTTGTGAAACAATTGACTTTCCCGGATTAACGACTATAATAAAGTTATACTTTAGATTAGTCGGAGGTGCGGTATGGCTTATATTAAAAGGGCTATTTCAACTATGCTTAAAAGCAGGGTAAAAACCAGTAAGTGTACATTGATATTAGGTGCAAGACAAGTTGGAAAATCTACACTTATAAAGAAAGAATTTCCAAAGTATAATCGTGCAAACTTTGATGATAGGCTAACAAGGCTTCAGGCAAAAGAAGAACCCAAGCTGTTTTTCTTGAACAATCCTTGTCCTCTGTTTATTGACGAAGTGCAAAAAGAAGGCTCTGTATTGGAGGAAATTAAACAAATTGTTGATGAGTCCGATGCAAGAGGGCAGTTTATTTTATCAGGTTCTCAAAAATTAGAATTGATGAAAGGTGTTAGTGAATCCCTGGCAGGCAGAGTTTCTCTGTGCGAATTATCAGGTCTGTCTCTGCGTGAGATTTACCAAGTTAACTTTAACAGACACTTTATTCCGACTGAAGAATATATAAAAGAACGTGAAAGTAAACTTAAAAAATATGATAATATCTGGAGTATTATACATACAGGTTCATACCCTGAACTATACGACATAGAGCGTGATTGGCAGGAATTCTACTCTTCCTATGTATCTACTTATCTGGAAAGAGATATAAATGAACTTATTTCTGCAGATAGTCTGACATTTACTAAATTTTTAACAGCTGTTGCGGCAAGAACCGGGGAGATGCTTAATTACTCCAACATTGCTGGTGAAATTGGTGTAAGTGAGCCTACCGTAAAGAATTGGATTTCAATTTTGGAAAGAACAGGGATCGTATATGTATTGCAGCCATATAGTGCAAGTGCGTTAAGTCGTGCGATTAAAACACCTAAGATTTATTTTAGGGACACAGGGTTAGCCTGTTATTTGACCAGATGGTTAACAGCCTCTGCTTTAAAGAACTCGGCTGTTGCAGGAAATATGTTCGAAACCTTTGTGGTTTCAGAGATTTTAAAATCATATTCCAATGAAGGAAAGGACTATCGCTTTAATATTTTTTATTACAGAGGAAAAGATAAAAGTGCATCTGTAGAGAATGAAATTGATTTGATAATTGAAGAAAACGGTATCCTATATCCCGTAGAGATAAAAATGTCCGGCAATCCAAAAGCCAATATGGGTGCTGCCAATCCTATACTTGATAAAATTCCTGACAAGAAAAGGGGAACCGGAATTATCCTCTGCCTCATTGACAAAAAAACATATCTGAGAGAAAATCTTATTGCACTCCCTATTGAGTATGTTTAATACAGTAAATTAGACTAGGAGCCTAACATGGACAAATTAAAAGAGTTCTGGACAGAGCTGAAAGCAGATTATGAGAATAAGTATGAAATTCCATTTTTAACAGATTATGATAAGTCTGTGCCATACTTTGAGAAAATGGAAAAGCAGTTACTTGATATGCAAAAAGAAGATGAGAAAAATGTAGAAATTGCTTGTTTGCTTGCTTCTGTTCGTATGGAGCTTAGGGACAGTTATGAGGATTGTGCAGAGTTACTGCTTGATTTTCTGGGGAAAAATGAGGAATACTTATCTGATAACGAAAAGGCAAGACTATATACAAATATCGGATATTATTCAGATTTTGAGACCTTGCCTCCTAAGTATTTGCTAAAAGCAGAAGAATTAAACTCTCCATATCCGGAGACATACGAGGGTTTGGGATTATACTATTTTAGCGAATATGAAAGTGATAATGATGAAAAAAACCTTGAAAAAGCTCTAAAATATTTTGAAAAAACAAGTAAGATGTCTAATGACTATGCGAGCCTTTTTAATTACGGGGCAGCACTTTACGAAAATAAAGAGTACAAAGAGGCAAAAATACTTTTTGAAAATTTGCTCATAGAATATCCTAATAGAATGAGGCTGCTATTGGCAGTAGGATATTGTGAGCTATTTATGGGAAATAAGGAAAAAGCTCTTTTTTATCTTGCACAGGTGAAAGACGGTCAGGATGAGAATTATTCATTAAGTACAGACGATATATCAGACTATCAGGTGTATGATGCCTATTATGTTTTGGATGAATATGATAAGTTCCTTAACGGGCTTAATGATGTAATATGTAAGTATTATACCGATGATTGGGAGCATTATTACTATACTCTATGGATAAAAAATCAGAAGGATAAATTTTATGACTTAGTTCAATCCACTGTTTCTAAGCTGGAAGATAGCGTAGAAGAAGCTAAGATTGATGAGGATTATAACAGTCAGGAAGAAAAAGAGGAATATATTGCAAGTTACAAAGAAGATTTAGCAAAATATAAGGCTATGATTAAGAGGATAGAAGATGGCTGTAAAAAGCCAGAGATAAAACTTAGCCTATATCCTGAGTATAAATGTTTTCTTATAGATTGCATTAGACATAAATTTTAGGTTAAGGCAGGATGTATAAAACTTTTTAACATAGATAATGATTGGAGTGTGAAGGAGAGGACATGAAAGAGTATATAAAACTATATCAAAAAAATGAGAGAGGATTATTATAAAAAATGGGGTGCTTACTCTCATCCGCTGAGTCTTGCAGAATTTGAAGAGCTGAACCAAAATATTTTTTAAGGAGCATTTGGAAGAAAAAGAGAATACTTCTAATCGGATATTAACAACTAAGTTGTATATTCAGCTTATTCTTGAGAAGATTAAATATTTTTGCTTACTACATTGCCTTTAGAGAAGATGATTTTAGTAAGCTAAACGATGCTCTTTGGCAAAATGGAAGAACTGCTTTGCTTTGCGGAGGAATCAATCACAGCGGAACGCTCTATACAGCTAATATAATAAATGGACTTATTAACTGCTTTGCCTGCAATGATAATGATGTGGTCAAATCATTCGTTCCGGAGGAATTGCCACTACTCAAAGGAACTTTTTATACAAATAATGTAATTAATCTTCTCAGTGCATTATACTATAAAAATGATGAAAAACTTCAAGAGGCAATTACAATAGCGGAAAAATTCTTATCAAAGAAAAAACTTTCAGGAATAGCAGAAAACTATGTCCGCTTTTTTATTTTCCTTGCAAAGAAGGATGCTGAGAGTTTAAGTGCATGTCTGCAAAATATTTGTGAAGCATATCAAAAACAGGGATATCCGATTGAAAAAATTGATAAATGCTTCGCTCCGGAAGTACATGGTTTTTATCGTTTGATAAGATTTTTTGATGAGAGTCTTTTTGAAGAGGTAAAAATGCCTGAGCATAAATGCTTTATAAAAGAGTTTGAAGAATGGCAAAAGGAAAATAATTTCCCAAAGGGCAGACAATTTTACAGATATCAGGAAACACTGGATAATGCAAATTTGATTTTGCAAAGCCCTATTCCGGTAATCCATTTATGTAAGGTTGACGGAACTCTGATAATGGATGTGGAAAAATTTGCTGGAGAGCTAAGTGCTTCGGTGGTAAAATAACGAATGTGATTTAAAGGTATTCCTGACTACCCATACTGCCAACAAAAATGCCAGTACATCTGCTACAGGCTGTACCATATACAGTCCTCTCTGCCCCAAAACAAACGGAAGTGCAAACAACAGAGGAATATAAAATATCCCCTGTCTTGATACGGAAATGACAAGCGAAGAATAATATTTCCCGATATTCTGCATAAGCATGCTGCTTGTGGCAAAATAAGCCAGAAATGGAAGGCTAAAACATTGAAACCTAAGTATCTCTGCACCTATATTTATCACCCCGGTATTTCTTGACAAAACCATTGTCAGAGAAGTTGCAAATACATAAAGTAGCATTGCGGATACACTCATAAATACCGTACCTATGCTCACTGTATATTTAAATGCTTTTCTCACCCTCTCATACTGTTTTGCACCGTAATTCATGGCACATATAGGCTGGAAGCCCTGTCCCCAGCCTATTACCAGCATGTATGAAAATGCCGCAATCCTACTGCTTACAGCAAATGCCGCTATAACATCCTCACTGAATCCCGCTGCTGCCATATTTAATAAGACCAAAGCAAGGCTTGTAATCCCCTGCCTTGCAAAATTTGGAAGTCCGCCTACCAGAATATGATAAATATTTTCCCTTGTAAACTTCACATTTTTCAAATTTAAGGCTATGTTTCCATTCTTTCCGGTAAGCGCAAAAAATACTGCCGCTCCGATTATCTGCCCTGTTAAAGTCGCATAAGCAGCACCTATAAAGCCAAGCTTAAATCCAAACATCAGCACCGGGTCTAAAATTATATTGGCAAACATTCCCGAAAGCAGCCCCTTCATACCGTCCTTTACATTACCGCAAAGTCTGAACTGGTTATAAGTGACAAGGGAAAACAGCATAAAGGGTATGCCTATAGCTATAACTTTTAAGTATTCTTTTGTAAATATATGTAAATTTTCTGATGCAGAACCGCCTATTAATGAAGATAGCGGATTTAAAAATACAATTGAAAATACGGATAAAATCAGTCCACTTACTATAGCTATTACTACAGATGTAGAAGAAAATATTTCAGCATCCTCATCCTTACCTTCTCCCAAACTTCTTGACATAGCATTACCGCTGCCATAACCAAACCAGAAGCCTATAGCCTGAATTACACTTATAAAGCTGAAAACTATACCTATGGCTGCCGTCATTGATTTATTGCCAAGCATTCCTATGAAAAATGTGTCCGTAAGATTGTAAATAAGAGTTACCAGCATACCGATTATGGTAGGTATTGCCATTTTCACAAGAAGTGGAAGTAAAGGGGCTGTAAGTATGTACTGTCTGCGGATTTCTTTTTTGTCTTTATCATTTCTTGTTCCGTTATCCATTATAATGCTCCTTTCATTTCCTCTCGTTTGTTTCACATAGTCTGCCTGTCTCTTGCGTATTTCTTATCTCGCTTGTCTTACTTAACGCTCATGCCTTACTTACCTTTTGTATATTCCTTATTTTATCTGTATTACTCATCTCTAGCATCTTACTTATATAGCCCGTTTTACTTACCTCTTATGTCCTGATTATCTTTCACATATTTCCTATTTCTTATATCTTCACTGCCTCTCCTTTATATCCGTCTACCCTTATCCTGTCTCCATCCTTAAACTTTGCGGTTGCAAAGCCAACACCCAAAACCGCAGGTATTCCATATTCTCTTGCAACTATGGCAGCATGGCTTAGGGCTGAGCCGGTATCGGCAACTACTGCACCTGCAAGTCCGAAAAGAGGAGTCCACTCAGGATCTGTGAGATGGCAGACAAGGATATCCCCCTTGTTCATTTTATAAAATTCTTTAGGCTCTTTAATCAGCCTGGCTGTCCCTACCGCTATGCCTTTGCTTCCGCTGACTCCCTTAAGTACCTCTCCGGAAACATCAAATGCAAGAGCTTTAGAAGCTTCCCACACCTTAACCGCAAGGGGATATTTTTGATTTCTCCTGTTTATTTTTTCTTTATCACTTTCACTTAAATACCCTCTTTTCAAAGCTTCTGTCAGTTCTTTATGAAAAAGATTTGCTACACCCGCCTTATAATCTTCGTTGCCAAGTAACAGGGAATTAGCCCTTTTAAGGCATTTTCTTACATAATAGAACAGGGTTTCCCAAAGATACTGACTCTCCTCACGCACTATATGAAAATACCTGAAATAGTCGATTCTCTTTTTAATTTCAACATATTTCAGTCCGGCAACTTTCTCTATCTCAGCTGATAGTCTGCTAAAGTCATTGGTATCTTCCTTTTTAGCATCTTCCTGTAAAATAAGCGGTTTCATTATATTTATAAGTCTGTCCTTATCTTCCAGGAAAGTCTTGCCCTCAATACAATAGCAGTTATAGTCCGATTTGAATCCATTTTTATTTAAAAATTCATCTGTAAGGTTTTTGAAATCAGGAAAATTTTTACAAATAGTTTCAAAGCTTTCTCCTGAAATTATTGCTTTCTTTAACAGGCCGGATTTTTTAACTTCCTTTGCCAGATTTTCCACATCTCTTGATACTACAGCGGTCTTATTGTCTAAATTCCAGTAAAGGTCATATACTGTATGTTCTGTATCTGCCTTTTTTAATACCTTTTCCAAATCCTTATTCAGAGCAGAAGGGAAGAGTGCATATTTGAACCTGTCGTAACTGAGCCTTTGTAATAAATCAAGACTGTAAACTAAAAACTCCCTGCATTCATCAGTGCCCATATTTTCAAAATCAAGCTGTTTCAGCTCACTGATTTCTTTTTGATACTGCTTCATAAAGCTTTCGCATTTTCCTGCACAGTATTCATAATCCTTAAGCATTTTAATTGTCTTAAACAGCTTAAATATACGCATGTTAATCCCCTTAACTTCCTTTGGAAGAGTCTGGATACCGTCATCATCTATCTGCGGATTGGGATTTATCTTTATGCCGGCTTCATCAAAGATATTGGCTTTCTGGTTGTTTATGGCTGTCATATAGTCATAGTCAAGCGCTCTGTAAGCAAACGGCATTTTTTCAAGCATAAATGCCATCTGTTTTTTTACCATTTTTGAAATTTTACTGTTTTTAATGTAAGATTTAACTAACTCATCATCATAGTTATCCTTAATGGTGGTAATTGCTCTTGCCTGTAAAATATAGACTTCCCCGCCTCTTATAGCCCACTCGATATCACAAGGATATCCATAATGCTTTTCTATAGCCTTTCCGACATTTACAAGTTCTTTCACTTCTCTTTCATTAAGAGAAGGTTTTTCCCTCAGTTCCCTATCTACCTCTACTTCCTTAGTATCTTTTTCTCCATAAATAATCTGAGTTTTCTTAGAGCCTATGGTTAAATGCTTAATCTTTCCAGACGTATCCGCTATATAGCTATCCGCAGTAACCCTGCCGCTTACAACGCTTTCTCCCAGACCGTAGCTTGCATTTATCTGCATTTCACAAACATTGTTATTAATCGGATTTAATGTAAATAATACTCCTGCCTTTTCACTTTCAACCATGGTCTGGATAACTACTGCTATTGCGACCGAAAGCTGATTGTAGCCCTGATTAGCCCTGTAGCTTACCGCCCTGTTTCCCCAAAGAGAAGCATAGCAGTCTATAATTTTATTTACTACCTCATCTATTCCTCTTACGTTAAGATAGGTTTCCTGCTGTCCTGCAAAGCTTGCATCAGGCAAGTCCTCAGCAGTAGCAGAGGAGCGGACAGCCACCCTTATATTTTCTCCGAGATTTTTATAAGCATTCTTGACATCATTTATAAGATTTTCAGACAGTTTTCCCTTCTTTATAAGAGTTCTGAACTTTTCCGCTGCCTTTAAGAGCCTTGCCTCATCTTTACCTGCTTCCGTAAGTTCTTTTTCAAATATTTCTTCCAAATCGTTTATCTGAAGAAATTCTTTGTATTCATCGGCAGTTACCACAAAGCCGTTCGGCACATTTATCCCTGCAGAAACCATTTCTACGAGATTTGCACCCTTTCCGCCTGCTGTCATAACATCATTTTTACTTATTTTGCTAAAATCAATTACCATAATCTGCCTTCTTTCTGATAAAAAGTTTCCCGACTTAATAAAATCTTATTCGGTTTCTACCGGTAATCTATATATTTCTCTACTGCACTGACAATAAAAGTTTTTAATATATCGTTGAAATACTCTTTTTCAAACTTATAGTAATTTGAAAATAGTACAAAGCTTCCTGTAAAGGCATTTATCAGTCCGTTCTCATCAACTTCTTTTACCGCACCTTTTTCTTTCCAGTAATTAGCCAGCTTTTTTATAAACCCTACATAAAGTCCGCCTATTTCATAAGCCCTGCTTTCACTTTTTTTTGCCAGCATACTTAAAGCCTCTGCGTAAATTGGCTTGGTTTCGCATTTTTCCTTAAGGTCAATCGAATACTCGTAGATAATGTTCGAGAGAAACTTAACCGGATTGTCAAGGGATTTGTTAAAATGCTTCTCTATAACAGCCAGTTTTTGAGCTGACCTGTACTGCATTACGTCTAAAATAAGAGCATCTTTGTCTTTCCAGAAGTTGTAAAAACTTCCCTGTGCTATGCCGACTCTGGTTGTAAGTTCTTTTATGCTAAGCCCCTTAGTTCCGCTTTCATGGAAAATCTCAAGGGCTGTATCCATCATTTTCTGCCTGATTTCAAGCTTTTCATCATTACTGAATGCCTTTGCCATAATCTACCTCTATGAATATATTTATATTTATTCATAGAATAACTCTTTAAAATAAAAAGTCAATGAATATTTTTGAGTGTTATTCATTGACTTTTTAAGATAGATATCTTTCAACTTATTTTTATTCAATATTACCCCAATGTCCCCGTCTATACATATGCTTCTGTCTTCAATATCTTTTGGGCAGAATGCTTCTCCGTAATTTATACAGGCATACACAGCCTTATCGTTATTCTTAACCAGCTGCCAAAAAGGATATTTAATTATCACCGGGGTATTGGCTCCTACCCCGAGTTCCAGGTATAATATATGTCTTCCTTTGTGACTGTCCAAGAAATCATTATATGCCTTGCAAGCCCTGTGCCATCCGGCATCTTCAACAAAAAATGAATCTACACGGAGATTTGTGGTCATATCCGAACCATCATCAGGACATTTTGGAATAAGTTCCGTAGGAATTCGCATAGAGATATTTTTATTTTCAGGAACCGAAAAAACTCCGGTTTCATTTCTGACAAAACCCTGTGCTTCCATTGCTTTCATAACCCATTCCTCATTGTCATAGGTCTTTTGTACCACTGGATTTACACTTTGAAACAATCCGAAATCTCCCTGAGTATAAAATAATCTTTTCTTGTCAAATCCTGCTCTCTGAAATTGATGGTCTACATTTGTAGTAAGCACAAAGTAATCCTTATCCTTTACAAGCGCGAGCAAGTCCTTATATACAGGAAGCTGAGGCTCAACATAGCGGTTAAAATAAATATTTCTTGCCCACCATCCCCATTTTGTTTCTGAATCCGGAAAATGATAAAACCCGCCTGAGTACATATCGCTGATTCCATATTTTCTTGCAAAATCAAAGAAATACTTTTCAAATCTTTCACCGCTATAAGTAAAACCCGCTGATGTAGAAAGTCCTGCTCCTGCACCGATTACTACAGCATCGGCAGATTCCAGCTCGGACTTTAATCTTGAAATCTGTTCTTCAACCGTTCCTCTTCCCTGCGACATACGCTCTGTGAAATAGCTCATTTCATCAACTCCTCATAATATCCCTTGTCCTCATCCTTAAACACATTGAAAATCACTCTAATCAAAATTAATCCTTTATATAATAAACTATATCCATTTTTATCATTTATTTTTTTCAAGTTCTCCTACTCTTTTTATATCCTAACTTTTCATACAGATAACAATTACCCTTTTTCACGAAAGATGGTATCAAGCTTCCAGTTATTTTTTTCCCATGAATTCTTTCTACTTCAGAGAATGCTTTTTGTGCTATACCTTTATTACGATATTGTTCCATTATAAAAATAGGTGCAACTCTCTTTCTGCTTCCATCTTTCTTATCAACTACTCTAACAGCACCGGCAATGCTTTCATCCACATAAATATAATAGAAAAAAGTATAATCTTGAAGCAGTTTATCTTCAATTTTCTCTTTTGTTTCAGCTCCCGGGCTTGTTTCAAAATCTTGATATTTTTCTAATAAACTTTTGAAAGCATTGATTTGCATTTTCCATAATTTTTCCGTTTCATGGGTATCTATTCTCACTAATTCTATATTCATAGGGTATCTCCAATGCTTAAATTTCATTCACAAACTCTGTTGCAGTCATAATCTTAGGATTAAATATTCCCGACTCAATAAAATCTTTATCTCCTGTAAGCAATATATCAGCACTGGCGCTAATTGCAGCTCTAAGAATTTGTTCGTATTTCCTTAACCATATCCATAACCGCTTCGTCAGAGTCAAGTCCTGCTTTTTCTGATTCACCTGTCATTTGTGCCTGTAATATCTGCATAGCGTATACAGCAGAATTAATAAGGCGCACGTTCCCGTTCTCAACAATAAAAGTTATCCTGTCACCACAGGAAACTCCAAGAATCTCTCTGATATCCTTTGGAATTGTGACCTGTCCCTTAGACATAACCTTTGCATTATCAATAAATGTATTATTAACCATTTGTGTTACCTCCATTTTTAACATAATAAAAGTAGGGATTTTCCTACTTTTATTATGTTAGCTTCTATCTAATAATGCAATTATTTTTATAAAAGCTATAATGCTTATTCACATCTTAATACTAACTAATAATACCTTATAAAGCTCTACAATTATATCTTTGTTAATTTTTCGTATTCCGATAAAATTCTACTGTAAATATCCTTGTCTTCATCCTTAAATACATTGAAAATCACTCTGTCCATCTTGCCCTGATTCTCTGTTAGCCATTGTTTTACTGTTTCTATGGCTATCTCTGCTGCTCTTTTATTCGGGAAACTGAATACTCCTGTTGAAATGCAGCAAAATGCCACTGTTTTAAGCCCGTTTTCTCTGCACAGGTCTAAAGTATTCTTATAACAGTCTGCAAGCATCTTTTCATGCTTGGCTGTAAGCATTCCGTTCACAATCGGACCGACTATATGGATGACCTTTTTTGCGGGTAAATTGTAAGCGTCTGTAAGCAGAGGGATTGCTGTGGGTTGCTCATAATTGCTTCCGTACTTATTTCTGAGAATTTTTATCTGCCTGTCACATTCATTTCGCAGCTGAATCCCTGCAAATGTGTGGATGCAATTATCAATACAGGTATGCATTGGAATAAAACAGCCAAGCATCTGCGAATTGGCGGCATTTACAATGGCATCCGCAGCAAGTCTTGTGATATCGCCCTGCCAGATGGACATATTATCTTTTATTACAGGTATCTCCGAAAGCTCTACTACGCCGTTTTCTCTGATACGTTCCCTCAAATATTCATCCTGAACACGCAGAACCGCTTCGTCCATCAGCCGCGGCATACGTATATTCATCAGTGAACGTAGTATACGCCTTTTTCCGTTTGTATCATCCGGTACCTGTAAATCTTTATATTCATCGGAATCAGCCTTGAATTGTTCTACCAGATAGTCAAGCCTCTGTTCCTGAGTTATTTTCTCATTCATATGATTACCTTCTTTCCGCAGCTCCAACCGATTTGGATGACAGTCGGCTGCTGTAACACAGGCAGCCTTTCATCATCCTCCGCGACAGCAATATCCGTACGGACAATATTGCAATATATTCCGTATCCATTTATGCAACAGTTACCATTTCAATACAATAGGACTATCCTCGTTCCGGCAACATTTCGTAGTTTGTTTTAGCGGTATTCATATCAGCTGACCGCTTTTCTCACATCTGCCACAACATCAGCCATAGTGATGCGGCTCAGCTCATTTTCCATAATACTCTGCACCTTCTGCAACTTCTCATCCATAGCTATGTGAATGTTTTTGCCTACAGGACAGTTGATATTGGGTTTTTCATGGAAGTGGAACAGTCCATCGTCATCCACACAGTCTACAGCCTTATACACATCATAAAATGTAATCTCATCAAGCTCTTTGGCAAGGCTGATACCGCTTTTACCCTGACTGATTGCAATTATACCTGACTCTTTCAGATTGCCCATCACATTTCTTACAATGACGGGATTTGCTCCTACGCTTCCCGCCAGAAAGTTGCTGGTGACCTTTTCGCTGTCCTTAAAATAATCTATAGCAGCTATGATATGAACTGCTATAGTAAATTTACTTGTAATCTGCATTGTTTATTCCTCCCACCTGTAATATACATCCTTACAGGAGAGATGTCAATGTGAACATTACAAGTTATTCAGATATTATTCTCTTACAACACTAATTCTCTGTCTGATATGATTGCCTTTTTCTATTTCGTCAACCATTGCAATGGCATAGTCTGCATAGCTGATTATACTTTCATCTTTGCTGTTAAGCACCAGTTCTTCTCCACCGAGAATATACTTACCGCTGCGTTCGCCATCAGCCTGAAAATCTCCTGCAGGGCTGATATATGTCCACTTTACATCATTACGGTCACGAAGCTCTGTAAGTGCCGTTGCCATAGCCTTTGCTATAGGCTTGAATACATCAGGAAAATCCGGACTGTCGAAAACCTGTGCACTATGTTCAGGATTCACATAGAGACTGCCTGCACCGCCTACAACAAGAAGGCGGATATTCGTACCGGATAGTATATCGCAAAGGTGCTTCAGAGATGTGCTATGCTGGGAAAGGGTATCCTCTGTCCATGCTCCGAATGCATCAACTACTGCGTCAAATCCCTTCAAATCCTCTGTGGTCAGGTCAAACAAGTCCTTCTTAACATAATTCTTGGCATCGGTATTATTTTCCTTGCGACCAAAAGCTGTAACCTCAAAACCTCTGTTCATAGCCTCTGTGATAATCTTTCCTGCTGCTTTTCCATTTGCTGCAATTACTGCTACTTTCATAATCTAATCCTCCTTGAAAACTTTGTTTTTTGAACTTGTAATATTTATTGTTATAACTGGAGTATAACAGATGGTTTCGAACTTGTCAATAGTTTTATTACAAGTTTATTTAAATTTTCTCTAATGTAATTTTAATCTTTATCTATTATAATGGTATCATGACAAATTTTAACTATAGGAGGTTGTATGCGCTTACTTTATGCAGAAGATGAGCCCGATCTTAACAAAATAGTTACAAAGAAGCTTGCCGAGGAAGGATTCAGCGTAGACAGCTGTTTTGACGGCAGAGAAGCCATTGATAATATACAGTTTACAGACTATGATGTAGCCATCCTTGACATAATGCTACCACACGCAGACGGCTTTGCCATATTAAAAGAACTCAGGAAGCTTAAGAAGAATACACCTGTGCTTTTCCTTACAGCAAGGGACTCCATAGAGGACAGGGTGAAAGGCCTTGACAGCGGTGCAAATGATTATCTGGTTAAACCGTTTTCTTTTGAGGAACTGCTTGCAAGAATAAGGGTTATGACAAGAGAAAAGCATAATCTATCTGAAAATATACTGACTATTGCAGACCTCAGCCTCAACCTATCATCTCATACGGTTACAAGAGACGGAAAGGAGATATCCCTTACAAGCAAGAGTATCAGCTTCTTGAATATCTTATGTACAACAAGGAAAAGGTATTAAGCCGCGAAAAGATAGAAAATCATATATGGAATTATGATTATGAGGGAGGAACCAATGTCATAGATGTATATATAAGATATCTGAGAAAAAAGATAGATGATGATTTTAATACAAAGCTCATACATACAGTGCGCGGTTCGGGCTATGTCATCAGGGAGGACAAGGATTGAAACTTTCAATAAGACTTAGAATCATACTCTGGTTTCTGTTATCTGTCTTTTTGGTGCTTTCTCTTACTGCCACCCTTGTATTCTTTATAAGCGACAGCGTAATGAGGAGGACTACAAGAAATTATTTCATAAGTGCGGTGGAAGAAAATACCGACAAGCTTAAATTTCTTACCCCGGCTGAGGCAGATATAGCAAAAATGATGGATACGGATGATATTTTCATCCACTATAAAGACGGTTATCTTCAGATAGACGATGACTTTCTTATGAGCCTTAATGATATGGAGTTTGGTCTGTATGCTGCTGACGGAAGTCTGTTATACGGTAAAAATTCCATAATAAGGGAAACCTATCAGGTGAAACTTTCCGCCTCCCATGTATTTTCGCTTGATATCGGCAGCGGAAGATATCTGATATATGACAGGAAACTTACAGGCAAAAATTTTTCTGAGCTTTGGATACGGGGAATCGCTCCTCTTAAGGAGACTACCTCACAACTGATAGATATTGCAGTTTACCTTGCTGCCTTCCTACCGTTTCTTATTATTATCATCCTGCTCTGCGGTTATTTTGCGGCAAAGGGTATAATACGTCCGATAAAGAAAATTGAGGAGACAACCACCTCAATAACCGATGGCAATAATCTTTCATTAAGAATAGCGGATACCGGAGGACGGGATGAACTTGCAGCCCTGTCAGGAAACTTTAATAAGATGCTTAACAGACTTGAGACTTCATTTGAAATGGAAAAACGCTTTGCCTCGGATGCCTCTCACGAGCTTCGTACTCCTGTCTCGGTAATTCTTGCACAGGCTGAATTTTCACTGGAAAAAGAGAGACAGCCGGAAGAATATATTGATTCCCTTGAAGTAATAAAAAGACAGGGCAAGCGTATGAATCAGCTGATTGGAAATATGCTCTCTTACACCAGACTTGAACAGAGGATAGATAATTATCCTTTTGAAAAGCTGGACTTTTCGGTGCTTGTAAGTGACCTTTGCAGCGATATGACACCGCTAAGGATAAATGATATTAGTCTTGAGTACAATGTGGAGCCCGGCATTATGATAAACGGAAATGCAGAGCTCCTGGCACGTATGTTACAGAATCTTCTTGAAAATGCTTATAAGTACGGCAGACAAAGCGGTAACACAAAGGTTACACTTTCCTTACAGGGGAATAACATAAAACTTCTGGTTGAGGATGACGGTATAGGAATAGCCGAAGACCAGCTTGAACAAATCTTTGACAGATTTTTCAGAGTAAGTAATAAAACAAGCATAACAGGCTCGGGACTTGGGCTTTCGATAGTTAAGAAGATAGTAGATATGCATGGCGGCAATATAGATGTTAGCAGCAGGGAAGGTCGTGGTACAACCTTTACCATAACTTTTTCTTCTATTATACGCTGATGATGTGACTGCTTACTCATATTTTTTGCGTATCAAGAGATAATATATTCTTTTGCAAGCAAGCTTGCAACAAAATTTTATACTTTTGACACTTATATAAAAAATACTGTGTACAACGCAGAGAAACGGAGGTTTACATGCTTAAATTACTAAAAAACAAATATTTACTTACAGCCGGAGCGGTACTTGTTTTTGGACTGACTATTGCCCTTGGAATTCTGTATGCTAAGGACAGGGTTGCATTAAATGATATATTAAATGAGGAGGAGGCTGTTAATTTTGCTTATCTGGATGCGGGAGTTTCCTCTGATGATGTGATTTCTTATACTGCGGAGCGGGATAAGGACTTAGGCGAATATGTATACAGAATAAACTTTTCCTCTAAGGATGCAACATACTCTTATGTGGTGGATGCAAACCATGGAGATATCATAAGCGTTATTAAGGAAGATACAGGTAATGGTAATATAGCCCAAAATAATAATTCAGATAACAACAATAATCCGTCTTTAAGCATTCATGAAGAAAATCCTGAAAATACGGAGAAAAAACCGGGCGAAAACAGTCAAAAGGATGTGAATAAAGACAAGACTGATGATAAGCCAAAAACCGATGATAAATCAGGTGCTACAGGTAATACCGGCAGTGATGCCGCAGATAAATCCTCAGCGACAAAGACAGATGATACCACAAAAAACACGCCTTCAAAAAAGCCGGATAAAACAGAGTCCAATACCAATACCTCGTCTGATACCAAGCGCTATATAAGTGTAGATAAGGCAAAGACTGTTGCCCTTAAGCAGGCCGAACTTACACCCGCTATGGTGACATTCGGAAAAGCGGTTCTTAAAAAAGACGATGGAAAAATTATATATGAAATAGAGTTTTTTACCTCATCACACGAATATGAATATGAAATAGATGCCTACAGTGGAGCCATACTTTCGCAGGATGTGGATGCACTTTCGCCTTCCGAGCAGACGGGTAAGAACATAGAGCAGAGCTCTAGTACTCCTAAAAATGAAGATTTAGAGAAATTTAAAGACGAGGATGATGACGATAAAGACGAGGATGATTAAAAGATAAAATTAACCCATTTTATTGTTTTTCTAATCTAATTTTAATTTTTCTCCTGTATACTCTTAATCAGAAACAGAGGTAAAACAACCCAAACACAAAGGAGGAACATTATGAACAAATCAAAAAAATTATTAGCAGCATTTGCACTTTTCGGGCTGGTACTTACAAGTGGTACTACAGCTTCTATATTTGCAGCAAGTAACATTATCTCAAGAGGGCAGCAGCTAACACAGCTTTTTGCTAAAGCCGGAATTTCAAAAATCAGGCAACAGCAATTGAAATTGATTACGATGCCAATGATGACGATTACGGTCAGGTTTACGAGGTAGAGTTCAAAGCAAATGGATACAAATACTCTTATGATATAGATGCAAATGACGGAACCGTTCTTAAGGTTGAGAAGAAGAAGCTTAAAATTAAGACCAAAACAGCAAATTCTTCCCAGTATATTGGTACTGCTTCTGCTAAATCTATTGCACTTAACCACGCAGGATTAAGCAGCTACAATGTTACTTTTACTAAGGCTAAGCTTACTACTGAAGACGGTATCAAGGTTTACGATGTGGAATTCCGTACAGCAGATACTGAGTATGAATATGAAATAAATGCTAAAACAGGTAAGATAATCGAATTTTCATCAGAGCCTGTTGATGAAGATTAAGCCGCAACTTTCTTTCTTCTTTTTATATAGCCGATTGCTATAGTTACAAGACTTATGACAATACAGATGTAGAAGCTCATGCCCCTGCTTAAAAGTTCGGTGTGTACGGCTACATCCTCAGGCATAAACTGAGAGAAGCCCTGTATCATAAGGTAATCAACAACTCCCTGCGCTCCCGGAATGGGGGCGCAGTTTGAGCCTATCACGGCAAAAGCCTGTGAAAACCAGATGTCTCCGGCGTGTTCAAATTTTCCGCCAAGTCCAAGATAGACAAATAAAGTTATTGATATCTGAGTTACACGCTGTGCAAGATTTATTAGAAATGCATCAAAGAGCATTTTTCCTTTGCCTAAAGCTATATCTGAAACCGCACTGTACTTTTTTATTGTTTCTTCCCATTTAACTCTTTTCTTCTCAGGTTTCCTTATAATGTGCAGTTTTCCCAAAAGGCTTATTCCCCAATATCCAAGTTTTTCCATCCACTTCGGTTCTTTTAACAGCATGAAAAAGAAGAGGGTAAGCGCACTCATTATCACAAATCCCAATATTATAAGCACTTTACCGAAATGATTGAAGCTCGTAAAAATATCAGGTCTTATTATAAAACTTAAAACAGCTACAAAGTCTATTGCAAAGCTGTACATCAGAAGATTAAGCACAAGGCTCATGGTAGCCTTTGAAAACGATATTCCGTCTTTCCTCATAAAATAAAAGCTTGCAGGCTGCCCGCCTGAGGCAGACGGAGTAATTGCAGAAAAATAGATGTCTGCTGCCGAATATAAGAATGCCTGCCTATGGCCTGTTTTAACCGAAATATGCTTCAATATATGTCTGATAGCAGCACCTTCAAGATAAATATATAATATCACCAAAAACATAGCTAAAGCCATAAAGCCCTTCTCACCATGTCTTATAAGCGACCATGCATCATTCACTGAAAAGCCTTTGGCCTGGCTGGTGATAGCTGTAATTGTAAGGATTGCTATTACAATCGTTATTACTGACCAGAGTATATTCTTCAATATATCTTTTTTACCCTTTGTATCCATCTATAAAGTTCTCCCATAAGATTTATCTTTATAGTATAACACAAAGTTTTCTCTTAAACTTTACATTTATCTTAAGTTTTCTTTTATCTCTTCAAACTCAGCCTTAATATCTCCATCAGTTCCAAGTACAAACACTTCTCCATTCTTCTTTGTCAATTTAATAAAAGGCCGCTTATCCTCGCGCAAAATCAGCTTCATATTATCTTTACTACTTCTGAAATCCCCTTTCAGCATATCATCAAAATGTGTGCCATTTATCCTTTTCAAGTCCGCAGGAAGTCCATTTATAAGCTCTGCTTTCTCTACATCCTCCAGCTTAATCTGATAATGGGTAAGTCCATGGCTTGCTAATATTTCTTCCTTTGTTATCTTTATTTCTATAGTCTGTTCATAGTAAATATGCATAGCCGGGCTTATAAGCGGAAGTAATAAGATAGAAATAAGGTAAACTCCCATCAGTACCTTGCCCACAGGTTTTGCCAGATTTACAGTTGTATTTGTACCTGTACGGTCATTTACAAAAAGCTTACTGTCAGCAGAATTATAATAAATCAGACCGCCAAGCCATTTGTCATCATCATCTTTACTGTTATAAGAAGCTCTTCCACCTGCATACATCTCCCTTTTAATCCTTTTTAAATCCCTGTTACAAAGGTAAAATGGTATGATATATACAAATAGCGGTAAATCTATCCATACCAGCCAGTAAGTAAGCATTATCCACATTTTGGGTATAAATATCCCGGGAATTCCTGCAATAAATAAAATTAAAGAAGTTAATTTTATATCTTTTTTATATTTTGCAAGCCTGGTAAGTACATCTGTATCACTTTGTCCTTCTTCTCCAAATGTAACTCCAGCTACTATATTATTCTTAAATCTGGCGGTTTTTATCATCAGATATGTCATAAGTGGCACAAGCCAGACTACCGCACACCACATAAGTATCTTATCTGACATCACACTACCTCCCCGGTATAATCACAACCAACTTAAATTTCCTTTAACCGCTTTAAGTACTGCTTTTAATGCAATCTTCTCTTAAAGACAACGGAAGCCCGTCAAATGTCTTTTTATCTGTGGCATAGTATACCGCTCTGTTTCATCACTTATGAACTTCATTTCAAAAACAGTTTTAACAAACCTGCCTTCTTCTTAGTATAAGGCTGATACCTCACAGGCATATCCATCCAGGTTTTCTTATCTACTATACTTCTTATATGGCTGAATTCCTCAAATCCCGCCTTCCCATGATAATGCCCCATACCACTTTCGCCAACTCCACCAAAAGGCATTTCACTTGTAGCCAGATGGATGATGGTGTCATTGATACAGCCTCCTCCAAACCTGCATTTTCTAAGTATCTCCGCTTTTACCCGCCTATCATTTGTAAAACAGTATAGTGCCAGCGGATGCGGATGACTTTCCACTATAGATATTGCTTCATCTAAGGTTTTATAGGTGAGTACAGGAAGCAAAGGTCCGAATATCTCCTCGCCCATAACTGCATCCTCCCAGTTTATATCCGCCATCACTGTCGGTTCTATTCTCTCTGCTTCTTCATCAAAAGAACCACCCCAGACTGTCTTTTGTTCATTTATAAGCCCTTTTAGCCTGTTAAAGTGTTTTTTGTTAACTATTTTCCCATAATCCGGATTTGCAAGCACTTTACTTCCAAACTGTATGACTATTTCCTTTTTAATGGCTTCAATAAGCCTGTCCTTTATACTCTCATCGCATAAAATATAATCAGGAGCAACACAGGTCTGTCCACAGTTTAAGAACTTGCCAAACACTATCCTCTTTGCAGCTAAGTTTATCCTGGCACTTTTTTCCACTATACAAGGGCTTTTCCCTCCTAGTTCCAGCGTTACAGGAGTTAAATGCTCTGCTGCCTGCCTCATTACTTCCCTGCCTACAGCCTTGCTTCCGGTAAAAAAATATCTTGTTAAACTTCTGCTTTAATAAAGCATGATTTTCAGCTCTTCCACCTGTAACTACGGCAACAAGCCCGGGCTTAAAATATTTTTCAAGCATAAGCTTTAATACTTTAGAAGTCTCAGGTGCATAGGCACTTGGCTTTAAGATAGCAGTATTGCCGGCTGCAAGTGCATCTGCAAGCGGTTCAAGAGTAAGAAGCACCGGATAATTCCAGGGGCTTATTATAAGCGTATTACCATAAGGAGAAGGACTTCTGAAACTTCTGGCAGCAAACTGGGCAAGTGGAGTATGTACATATTTTTTGCCCATAAGTCCTTTTAAGTGTTTAATAAGCCAGCTTATTTCAGACAGGGTAAGTCCTATTTCACACATAAAAGCTTCTGCCCTGCTCTTTCCTAAATCTTTCTTCAATGCCCTGCAAAGCTCATCCTCATAGATTTCTATAGTTCTTTTTAATGTTTTAAGTGCCACAAGTCTTGACTTATAACTAAGTGTAGCCCCCGAATTAAAATACTCATTTTGCCCTTTAAGTATTTTAACTATATCCTGTTCAATCATCTAAGCCCTCCTCCACAAAGCATTATACCTTTAAGGATAATCTCATGTTTAGTAATTAATATCAATTTTTTCACTTAAAATCTATTATATATATTTTCTGCAGAGCAAAGCACATCCTTAAGCTCTATCTTCCTACCGTCATCAAGAATGGCTGTACCGCTTATTTTACCGAATACCTGATGTTGATCCGAGCAAATAAGTTTCATATCGATGTTTGCTTTCCTGTCAATAATCGGCTCAAACTCCATCTCAAATCGTCCATCCGAAGATATGTACTTCCACTTCTTCATATAGTCAATTACTCGCTTGCTGTCTCTTCCACTCGGTTTAACTTCTTTCCCTTTATCTTTTATCGGATCAGGTCCATTGTCACCCGGTATAACAAACATTACATCATCAAGTTTATGCCCTACTCCGTCCCAAAACAGAATATTCTCACTTGCTGCCGTTGTATTTCCAAAGCCATAGCCTATATTAAAGCCGAAACTATGTCCGTCTATATCGCAGCTGCAGGTTCCCCAGTACCAGGTATTTTCGTAAGTCCATACCCCTCGTCCCCAGTCTAATGTACCAAAGTCTGTCTGAGGATTAAATTTATATATTTTATCATCAAACTGTACTTCTCCCGAGGCTCTCATGCAGTTTATTTTCCGGTTATAATAAAAAGCGTGTTTTTTATTCCAAGGTGTCGCTATTACCAGGCTGTCCATCTCAGGCTCATCAAGAACTATGTTACATTTAAAAGGCTTTCCCTTATAAAAGTTCTTAAAGTTGCAGATTATATGCCTTTTTCTGCCTTCTCCCGAATGATTTGGAATAATCTCATAGGACAGAGTAAGCCTTTTATCTTTATAGAAGCAGTTTCCTTTAGAGCTTGTTTCCGGCATTTTAAGTTTACCCATAGGAAGTGGAGTTAAAATCGTTTCCGTATGTTCAAATGGCTTGCCCGTAAACTTAAGAAAGCTTACTGACTGCAGGCCTAAATACCCATTATCCGACATGGTAAGGGCTATTCCAAAATCCTTATTTAATATAAGATAATAGTCCCATTCTTTAATCCTTGATGCCGGAGCTTTTATATCCTTTCTCCTATACCTTTGAAACTGCTTTCTTGACCAACCGGGCTCGGCAACATTCCCATTTCTGTCCAAAAGATTTTGTAACTTCGTAATTTCATGATTTCTCATATAGTTTTACCCCCTAAACTTATTACGACAATAAAATCAGTTTTATACCCCCCTTGTACATACAATGCCTTAATTAAAATATATCAGTTTTTATTGATTCTTTCAACAATAGATAGATAATGATGTTTAACTATAACTCTGCTATTCTCTTGCAACCTCCCCAAACATTTCAAATGAAGTCATATTATTCTCCTTATCAAAACAGATTGTCGCATAATACTCATTCCAAAATATATGATTACTATTGGTTGTCCACTTCAACCCATAGTAAAGTCTGGTAATATCTGACGTATTACCTGGAACCGACCACAAATTCTCTTCGAATTTCTTTTCCAATATTTCTTTTTTTAGCGTAGCAAGCAAATCCATACCATTTAATTTATATGAGATAGAATTTCCTTTTGCAGCAGCTATACAATCCTCATCAAGTCTGAAACTGATAATTTTACAGTCCTCCAATACTGTATCCTTATTCTCATTACCATATAAACCAATGCTTCCAAGAACAACCCCATTTCGGACAAGAATATAATTAGAATACGGTATAGGGTTGCTATCTCTGCGAAAGCCCTTTTCAACTGTTACACTTCGATTTGTCGGATATTTTTCATAAGTTCCCGAAGAAAGAATCTCTTTATAATCCAGTCCGGGACTATCTGTCCGCTTGATATAGATGTCAAATCCTCTATCAATCAACTCATTAACCGTTGTTTTGGTTATTGTAACCGGAAAGTTATTGATAGTCAGCACCGGGGCTTTTTGAGGCAGACCGATAAGGAGATTTGCCATCATCAAAAACAAAGCAAGCATAAATGATATTACCAGTGCAAGCATAGCTTTGCCGGTACGCTTTCTTGCATTAAAAAGTGCCATAACTGCCGGCAAAAGAATCGCTTTTGCAAGAATGGCAGAGCCGCTTCCTCCTTCTTGCATAACTGAGACCGCAAGTAGAGCCGCAATCACAATTATAGAAGCGTATACCAAGAATTCTCCAACTCCCATTTTATCCGTTCTTGTCTGTTCATTTACAGACTGATCTATTATCGGCTTTCCATCAACCATAGTGTGCTTCATCCAATAATACATCCCAAACCCGATACCGATGCAGGCTATTGCAAAAAATGCAAGCAAGCCTATGAAAATCATTTTTGCCATTTTCCCCCCTATTATTAATTACCCGATTAAATCAACCATATCATAATTTATGGGCTATTGCAACTTTTGTTTAATAGGTTATTTTCATTACTTTCTCTTTACATTTGAGACATCAAAAAGGAAGTATCGACTATTTACTTTTTACTTCCTTTTTAGCAGTTTTATTTAATCCATTTACTTTGATAAATTTGAAGTTGTTAATTTTTTTATTATTTCGCTTCTCCCATTTTAAGAACCCAGCTCAATCAGCCGATAAATCTTCCTATATAAAAAATTTATTGAACATAAGCTTGAAAAATACTTTGTCTAAAGGCTTCAGTTCATTTACCAACGCAGTAGGTATAAGAGAGTGTTCTTTTATGAAACGAATATCTAAACCGCTAAGCAAATTCCCGATATCATCAATTCCATAAAGTTGTGTAACACCGATATCATTTACCGGATTTTTGTATTTGGAAACTTTTGCACCAAATTCAGTATAGATATCCATCAATATGTGGAGATTATTATATTTTTCCCTTAACACCTTAAAGAAAGTATGAAGTTGATTATTGGACAGATACATGCTTACTCCCTCCAAAACAACAATAGCTGTATCCCTATCAGGCAGCTGCTTTATCCCTTCTGTATCAGCTGCATCCAAAGCCATCATTTTATAATGTTTAGTTTCCGTATAATAATTTCTGCGAACAGATATTACTTCCGGAAAATCACAATCAATCCAGTTTCTATAAACCTGTCTTACTCTCTTGCATCTGCTGTCAAGCCCACATCCGATATGAAGTACCTGAGCATCATCATTTTGCTGAAGCTGCTGTTTCGTCCAGTCATCAAATACGCGGGCTCTCATAGCCATATTGTATGCCAGCCATTTCGATTTGATTTCCCTTTTATTGTGAATGCTTCTGCTTCCCAGATTTTTTCAGCCATTGGATCGTCCAAAATAATGCCCATTTTGCTAATTTGAGATTTTCCGTAAAGCGGAATAAAAAGCGTTTTATTTACTTCATTCATGTCCGGCTCTCCTTTAAAATATATAAATCCATCTTTATTCTGTCATATCTGTTCCCATCCTTTAGCTAAAGCATAACAGTGGGGCATTTCAGCTACTTTTTCAATAAGGACATAGATATTAAATCATAAACAAAATGAATCCCCATGGCAGTAAATAAATCCCGTTTCCAAGCCAAGATAGTGATGGGCACGGCTACCAAACAGACATGTATTAAAATGGGCAAAGAGTGGAAAAATCCATAAGCAACTACTTCGTCAATAACATGAAGCAGGGCAAAAGGTATAACCATGACCAAAAATGCCAAAAGTTTAGGTGGCTCTTTACCCTTACAAATATACAATATAACAGAAAATATAAACATGCGGAAAATAATTTCCTCTGATACACCTGCTCCAAGTGCTCTAAAAATCGATAAAATATCAAAACTAAATCTAAGCGGATTCTGCACAAGCCATTCCATAAATATAAAAACACAGCCTATGAATAGAATAATAGCAATACTCTTCATAATATCTTTAACTTCACCGGAACGAAACAAATGCATTTTACTTTCATAATTATCACTTAACGTTACACTTCCCAAATATGCAAATAATGCACATATACCTGAAATAATCCCCATATAATTAATAGGGCTTGTTACGCCGATAGATAATAAGCCTAAACATAATGCAATAATATAATCTTTCTTTGCTAATCTTTCAAAGTCAATAATTATCACGGAACAAAAGTATAATAAAAGGTGTAAATGATGCCGAATAAATGAAAGGTATACGGCTTATATTGAATATTTTTAGTAGGAACGGTTATACAATAAATAGAAATAAGACACACACAAAGCACAAGAAACATAGCCAGCTTTATTGTTATCGCTCTCCTGTTTTTCATTTTAATCCCTCTGATATAATATTTTTCTTGATAAGTTTATCTAAATATGGCATTTTTCTGTAAATATACGCTACTTTCTTTACAAACTATTTATGCAGTATGCCACACTTTTTTTATTCATATATATTTTATCTCATTCAAGAACCTGCTTCAAGTATCAGAAAATAATTTTATGATCGTGACAGCGATTTGGTATCTCTACTACTTAGTTTAAAATTTATGATACAATTAAAAGTTAATAACAGCTGAATGTATTAAATCACAATATTAAAGTGCAATCATATGGTTTTAGTATGAATTTTCAGATAGTGATTTTTTCAAAAATTCAAATTCTCTCAAACATCGGTAATAGATGGCTGATATCCAAATGAAAAGCATAGAATTCGGTTTAAACATAATTCAGACTTTGAAAACATTATAATTTCCACTGACCGGTACGGTACTGCATATCCCATAATTTTTTATACAGGCCTTCTTCTCTGACTAATTCTTTGTGGGTTCCTCTCTGACTGATTCTGCCATCTTTAATAACAAGAATTTGGTCGGCATTCTGCACTGTTGATAATTTATGAGCAATCATAATAACTGTCTTATTTTTAGAAGCTCCCTCATTGCAGCTTGAATTTTAACTTCATTCTCTACATCCACATTGGCAGTTACCTCATCTAAAAGTACAATCGGAGCATCCTTTATCAGTGCTCTTGCTATTGAAATTCTCTGTTTCTCTCCACCGGAAAGCTTTGCTCCACCTTCACCTAATATCGTATCATAACCTTCAGGGAGATTCATAATGAAATCGTGGCAACCAGCTCTTTTTGCAGCATTGATTACTTCATCTAAGTTGGCATCAGGTTTTCCTATTCTTATATTTCCGGCTACGGAATCTTCAAATAGTACAACATCCTGAAACACAAAACTTAACTTGCTTAGTAAATATTCATATGATAAGTTTTTAATTTCTATTCCCCCTATTTTTATTTTTCCCTGCTTCACATCCCAAAATCTTCCAAGGAGATTGATAATAGTAGTCTTACCGCTGCCGGATAGTCCTACCAATGCTGTGGTTGTGCCTTCCGGAACATTAAAAGATATTACCTTCAGTACAGGTATGCTGTTATATGCAAAGCTTACATTTTCATATGAAATATCGAATTTGTCTGTTTTTTCTGTCCCGGAAATATCTGACATTGGTGGAATATTGTCAATGATATCCATTCGTGAGATGGACTGTTCAGTCATCTTTGCAAATATGCTGAAAATCCCCATAACTTCTACTCCTTGGAATAGGGCTAAAGATGAAACTGTTAATAAAAACAATTTCATAAAATCTATTTCATTTCCAAGAAACAGCACTCCTGAAAAGAAAATAATTCCGGTAGTTATTAAACGAAAACAAAATTGGAAGGAAGCAAGCGGAAAAAGATGTGAAAGTTCATTTCGGATGGATTCTTCCCTAAGCTTTTCAAACATCTGTATGATTTTTGTTCGTTGTGTTTTTTCTGTTTGAAATGATTTCAATACGTGAATACCATGAACAAACTCAAGCGTCTTTTCCGTAACTCTTCCTATCAGTTCCTGTCTGTTTATATCTAAGCGGTCTTGTACAGTAGCAAGGCGACGATAGAAGATCCAAACAGGTATGAACAAAAAAACGGAAAATAAAAATATCTTGTAATCTATAAAAAATAAAAATAATAATCCAATAACCAGTGCAGGAATTCCAACTGCAATTTTTTCAATTACAGCTATTCCTTCTATTTCAAGATAAGCAGCATCAGAGGTTATAGTTGAAATAAGATCACCTTGATTCTTTTTGCTAAAGTAGCCTAAAGATGCCTGTTTTAGATGAGAACCTAAAGAAATACGTTTTTCACATAATGCCTCGTAGCCTGCACCTGAACGCAAATGCATGGTGGCATAACGCAGAATTATCCGAAAAACAATAATTACAGCCAAGACTGATATATAAAGCATAACAGTTTGTTCATCAAGTCTTTTTAATGAATTCTTATTAAACTCCGGCATAGCAGCCACCATATAATATGTTAAAATCAAGGGTAGCATAATGAGAATTCCATCTACAAAGTTCAAAAAGAATGACAGATAAAGTTTATTTCTCTGCCCTTTCATTAGATTTAAAAAATTATTCACTGTATTTAACATGCTATCTATTCACCCTCCTTCTCCTGAATTGCCGGGATTTCAGATAAATAAATCTCCCACATTTTTTTGTATAAGGCGGAATTTCTTAACAATTCATCATGTGTACCCACTGAGTCGAGCTTTCCGGAATCAAGCACGACAATCTTGTCACAGTCAGTAACTGTTGTAAGTCGGTGTGCTATAATAATCAAGGTTTTATTTTTACATAATGACATCAAAGATTCTTGAATTTTATTTTGATTTTCCATGTCGGTATATGCAGTTGCTTCATCAAGAATCAAAATGGGTGCATTTTTTAAAATTGCCCTTGCAATAATAATCCTCTGTCTCTGCCCTCCTGAAAGCTTTGTGCCATCATTACCGACAATAGTATTATAACCCTGCTCCAGTTCTTTGATAAAATCATCACACTGAGCTTTAGTGGCAGCAGCCTTTACTTCTTCATCAGTTGCAGACAGGTTTCCAAGACGAATATTTTCCATAATAGAGGTGTTAAACAAAAAAGTATCTTGTGTTACATAACTGATTTTACTCATTAAGTATGATAATGGAAGATTTTTGTAGTTAACGCCGCCAATTGTAATACTCCCTTTGGTAACATCCCAAAACCTTGCAAGCAGATTGGCTATTGTAGTCTTTCCTGCACCTGACGGCCCGACAATTGCTAATTTGCTATTTTCTTCAATCACCAATGAAATATCCTGCAGAACATTTTCCTTTTCATAGGCAAAGGAAATATTATGCAACTCAATGCTGTTGTTAAGTATATTATTTTCAGAATCCATCTCTTCTAATTCAGGTGCTGAAAGAATTTCATTAATTAGATTTTTACCATTTCTTATATGATAGAAATTGTCCATGAACTCAGTAAATTTAAGTAAGGATGAGCCAATTCCCATAGAAAGCAATGCTGAAAAAAGAAAAACTTGTCCTGAAATATCTTTATGTGCATAAAGATATCCGCCAACACATAAAACACTTATAAGAATAGAAGAAAGAAAAAAACCATTGCAGGAGCAGAAACAATATACATTTTATAATACAATTTTAAGGTAGAATCTTTATAATCAGTAATTGACTTCTCATACTTAGAATAGGCTCTGCTTTTCCTGCCCAAAGATTTTTATTTCTTTATTGCCTCTGATATACTCTATAACCCGCCCGTTCATGCGTTCCAATGACAGATAATAAAAATTTGCAAATTCATTCATAATCCCTACATACATCGGAAGATAAAAAAGCAGTGTGAGCACAGCAGGCAGAAGTACTGCCAACCCCAAATAAAAATTGGTAGTAAACAACAGACCTATAATACCGATTGGTATTAAAATATTTGATGTTGTTTCAGGTATTGCATGGGCTAATGGAAATTCAAGTCTTTCAGTTCCGTCAATCAGCATATGCTGGAAGTGACCGGTTCCTCTCATCTGAATATAGCCTAATGGCAGCCTTAACATCTTGTTTGTAATGGCAATGCGTATCTGACCTAATATCTTAAAAGCGGTTTTATGGGAAATTGCTGTTGAAAGACTATGACAGATAAGCTGCAAAGTGAATGATATAAGAATAAAAAGTGAGCTTATTATAATATTTTTATAGGTAAATTCGGACAAAACTCCAACCAATAGATGATAAAGAATATAATATGGAGCAAGTCCAAAAAATACACTGAAAATCGCCATTATGACAGAAGCTATATATGACGCTTTATATGGTTTTAAAAAGTCTGAAAAGCTTTGCTCATTGCTCTGATACATAATACCTCCTGCTTTTTATATTTCAAATTTATCTGTATCATGCAGCCACAGCCATAAAAAGATTACCGCTATATTTTCCTAAAATACAAAGTGAAAAATCATAGCAAACCAGCCAAACAATAATCGGCTGTGGCTGCCAAATATTTAACCAAATTACTCTATTAAATATTTTTAAAATGCTTTTTCAATATTGTTTTTCCGATATAAACTCCAATGATTCCACATATAATTGAGCTGATTGTACCTAATGCTGCAAATCCACCTGTAAAGTATTTTACATAACCATAGATTTCCTCTTCTCCTAATCCCATTTCCATCCAAGCTTGTACTTCTCTTTCCAAAAAGAAAATGAAAGGAAAACAACCACCGAAAAAGTAAGCGGCTTGTGAAAAACCAAAACCAATACCGATGGCAAGTGTATTAAATTTTGTCTTAAAAATAATAATATCTGCAACGAAGCTTACAATAACAACAAAAATCAGACAGGTAATGCTTCCCATACCGGTAAGGGTGAAAAGAGCAGTTCCTAGACTGACAAGCAATGTAAATGCTCCAAATTTCTCGGTTTTCTTTACAACAAATAAAATAATACTTCCCATGATCAAAGCTGTAATACTGGTAGCAAATACATGCATAATTGGAATCATTATGGCTGTAAGCATCCCGACTCCATATATTACCGCTGCATGAACGGCGGCTAACAAACCGATTAATACAAAATCACTAACTTTCCATTTTTTACACATTTTAATTTTCTCCTATAAATTTTCTTTAAAAATAAAATTAAGCTGTTCTGTATCTTTTAACGGAAAATCTTTTACTATTTTCCCATTTTCTAAAAGAATTACACGATTACAAACCGATACTATGAATTCATAATCATGTGTAATTATTATTGATGCATTACTATTTCCTGTGGCAGCATCAATAAAATCACTGACCTTCTGCATACTATCATAATCCAAACCGCTTGTAGGTTCATCAAACACATTAAGTACCTTGTTCCGCAAATAAGATGCAGCCAGAACCAGTCGCTGCTTCTGACCTACTGACAGAGTTGTGGGATGCTGTTCTTTCATATCGGCAAGGTGCAGGATAGAAAGGATTTTCTCTATCTTATTTTCGATATCAGGCATATCCTCATTTCCAAGAAGCAAATCACTATATACGCTATAACCAAAAAGCTGAAAATCAACATTCTGCATTACATAACTCACTGTCCTGCTTCGTGACTTTGGAAGCACTTCTTCACCGTTAAGCCTTATACTACCTTTCTGCTCTTTTCTTAAACCACAAAGAAGCTTTGCAAGAGTAGTTTTTCCACATGCGTTTCTTCCAAGCAGGGCTATCTTATCACCGGGGAAAACTGCAAAAGAAATTCCATTTAAGATATCAGAACCTGTTTTGTACCTGAATGTAATATCTTTTACTTCAAAGAGTGGTTTATCAGGCTTTTCTTTTGGAGGATCTCTGACTACACTTTGAAACAAATGCATCCCACGCAATCCAATTTCATGAAACCTATCGTTATTCATTGCACTTAGTTCTGATTTTTCATATATACGGCTTATTTTGCCCTGCTCCATTACAAATAATTTGTCACAAAGTTGTTCGAGATAGAAAAGACGATGTTCAATCACAAGTATGGTATAACCGCTATTTTTGAGCTTCTCCAGCGTTTCTGCTAATAAGATAATGGATTGATAATCCAAATTAGCTGAGGGTTCATCCAAAAGCAAAATATCCGTCTTAAGCATTAAAGCACCCGCAATAGCAACCTTTTGCTTTTCACCCCCTGATAACTCAGATAATTTTTTGCCCAACATCTTATCTATGGACAGCATAGAAACAATCTCTTCCAGACGTTGTTTAATTTCCTGTCTATTAATTTCATAATTTTCACAGGCATAGACAAGATCAGATAGTACATCTTCAGTAAAAAACTGATTTTCAGGAGTCTGAAACACGGATGCTGTAATTTGAGATATGTCACATATCCGAAGCGAGCTAATGTCTTTATTATCTAAATAAACATTTCCGGACTTTTCACCTTCAAAAAATAGTGGACAAAGCCCATTAATTAAGCGGAATATCGTAGATTTTCCACATCCGCTTCTTCCTGTAAGAACGGTCAGCTCTCCTTTTTTAATGGAAAGGCAGGCATCTTTTATTGTCAGAGATTCATTATCTTTATATCTATAATTAACTTTTTCTAATTGAATCATTAGGGTTTACCTCGTATACAACTTCAGCTTCATGCCTGCTATAAGCATTGCAACGGCAATTACTGAAATAATGATGTCTTTTTTCCGGATTCTGACATCAAAATATGAACTTCGCCTGTTTTTATTTTCTATACCTTTTACAAGTGCCGCACAGGAAAATTCTTCTGCCGTACGCAGACTGCGAAACAGCATAGGCACAAATATATACTCCAACATACGGAAAGGATGGCGCACTATTCCTTTCCGGGATGTGTCTATTCCCTTCAGTTTCATCGCATCGGATATTGTAAAAAAATCTTCCTTTAAGGATGCAAAATTGCGAAACATTACTGAAATGCTAAGAATTATTCCTTTGGGAAGTCTGCACCTTTCAAGCGCCGTTGTAATCTCAGACAGATTTTTTTGTTTCCTGATAGCCGTACCTAACATCAGAAAAGGAATAATTCTTTGAATTATAAATGCAATGATTCCTAATACAATAAAGATTGGATTACGTAAAAAAGGTATTTTGGCATAAGTTATTATATGATAGTAAAAATAAAGCCCAATAAAAATCACTCCGTAACGCATTAGGGAAATGTATTGTCCTCCTATAGCCAATACTATTGAAGCTATAAAAAGGATGATAATACTACTTCCGGCCTTCCCGAAAGCAACATGAATATCATAATTATTAAATCTAAAAAAACAGAATTGTCCTAAAATCAAAAAGTATTATGCATATTTTTCATGGTAAATACCCCAAATTTCACTACTTTTTTTAATAAATTTTTATGATATAATATCATGATTGTGGTTGAAAGCTCTAACTTATGCGAACTATTGACTTTAAGCCATATATTTTTGGCTTTTTATAATAATTTGTAAGTAAAGTAGGAAGTATCGTTTGTTAGCTGTATTTGCCCATATTGAAAGTGAACTTTCATATAGGCAACATAAGCTAACAATCTTGTGAGGTTTATATGAAAAAAGGTTATCAGAGTTTTATAGAACATACAGACAGTAAATTATCTAAGAATAAGATGTCGGAGAATGCCTTCTTCAAAACATATCAGTTTTCATCAGATTTTGGAAAAGGCTATACTTCTATATATGACTTGGATTCTTATGCAAGTATTTGTATTGCAGAGCATTCATATACCCAAGATTTTTGAGTATGCAATTATGTCAGATGAAGGAGTATCCATACAACAGTATTATTCTATTGATTCAGACCGCAGTTATCCAAATGGAGATGTTTATTCAGGATTACAGTATATTGACTATACGACTGAAAATGAAATGCAAAGATATATTATTAAAAAAGATACTCCCGCAAAAGTTATTGGTATTCAGCTAATGCCAGAGTATTATGAAGTATATCTCAAAAAAGAATTTGGTGTACAAGGTATTGACCTGAAAAATGTATTGCAAGCCTTCCCCAAAGGAATTAATATCCCGGAAATATCATATTTTTTTAACCAGATTCGCAATTTCAAGGGAAATGAAATTAGCACAAAGTTATTTTTTAAAAGCAAAATAGATGAGCTTACAGCAATCATTATACAAAAAGCTGAGGATTTAATTCATCTGTCTGCAAGAGTTTCGCATGCAGACAGAAACACTATTGCTGAGATTGTAGGGTATATAGCAGAGAATCTTACTAAAAATTTTTCATTATCTGATTTAGCCACATCTTCTTACATGAGTGTATCAAAATTCAAATATATATTTAAAGCTGTTACAGGACAGACATTTTCAGAATATCTTATTCAGAAGAGAATGGAATATGCCTGCGAACTATTGATTCATAGCAACTTATATGCAGTAGAAATAGCTAATCTTGTTGGATATAAAAATGAAGGGAGCTTTTCAACTCAGTTTAAAAAATATATGGGTGTGTTACCACGAGAATATCGGGTATCAAAGATTAGCTAAAATCCGTAAAACATATTTCCAAGCGGTATAGATGATAAGGCCAACATACTGAATACCGACATACTCCTTCATTCACCCTCATATCCTTCCCCTAAAACTCTCCTAAAATTCTCATTAGCCTCATAAACTTCATCAAAGTTTCCAAAGGCTTCACAGACTCCATCCTTTATAAAAGCCACATAATCTGCACTCTTAATTGTAGAGAGTCTGTGGGCTATCATTAAGGCAATCTTTCCTTTTTTTAATTCCTTTAGAGACTCATTTATAGCTCTCTCATTTTCATAATCTAAATTAGCCGTAATTTCATCAAGTATTAGTATAGGTGAATCTTTAAGAAAAGCTTGAGCTATGGATATTCTCTGTTTCTCACCGCCTGAAAGAGAAGAACCACGCTCACCTACAACCGTATTTATTCCATCCGGAAGTCTGTTTATCAGCTCCATTATATTAGCATTTTCAAGAGCTGTCTCTATTTCATTTTCACTTGCACCTTCTTTTGCAAGCATTAAATTCTCTTTTATACTTCTATTAAATAAGTACACATCCTGTGGAATTGCTGAAATGAGCTTTCTAAGTTCTTCTATTTTTATATTTCTAATATCATCTCCGTTTATCAGAATACTGCCCCTGTCCACATCCCAAAATCTCTGCAAAAGCTTGATTAAGGTAGTTTTTCCCGAACCTGATGTACCTACCAAAACCACATTTTTTCCTTCTTCTACAGTGAATGATACATTTTTAATAACTTCATTTTTATTGCCTGTTTCCTTATCCATATAGGAAAATCCAACTGAATTAAACTCCAACTTTCTCTTATCAGCCTTCATTATATCTCTAAATTCCAGTGTACCATTATTAAGAACCGGTTCATCTTCATTAAGAAAATCAAAGACTCTCTTAGCTGCCGCAAATATCCTCCCATAGTTACTTTTCATAGAAAGCATCTCACTTAGAGGACTATAAACCATGCCGGAAATCGCTATAAGCGGAAGCACAAGTTCTGTGGAATACACTCCTTTTGCTGCAAAATATACACTTGCTATGACCGAAATTACAGATGATATACCAATAATTAAATTTGTATTTGTAACTTCTTTTACTGCCTCCTTTGCATAATTAAAATAAGCTTTATTGTAAGCATCATTGTACTTATACATCTTGTTAAAATATCCCTTATATCCTCCAAAGGTAATGATTTCCTTCAAGCCCTGTATCCCATCTATAATTATGGCATTCAGTTCTCCAAGCTTTGACTGTGTCTCACTTCCGTATTCATCCGCTTTCTCATTTTTCCTGTTTGAAACTAAGAGTATAATTGCTGAAAATATAACCAAATAATGGATAATCCCGGAGAAAAAATACCTATTGCAATAAATGAGACAATAGGTAGAACTGCTGCCACAAATACCTGAATTATCGAATGGGCATAAAACCACTCTAAAATTTCTATATCTTCCAGCACAACGCTCATTATATCTCCACTCTTCTCACCTTCAAGTCCTGCCGGAGCAAGGTTAGCTATTTTTTCATAAGATGCTCCTCTTAGAGTGGTGAGTATCCTGTATGCCACATCATGAGATACATAGATATCTAAATAGTTTAACACCGCCATACTCATAACCATTGCAAATACTATTAAAAAATGTACCTGAGGATTATCCAATGTCCCGGCAATTCCCTTTGATACTATGAGTGCTGTTTCAAAACTTAAGATTATTGGCACTATTTTATACAAAGCATGGATAATTACACAGAGGACAACACTGAAACTGTAATTTTTAATATATTTTGAAAGCAGGAATACGTATTTCATCTTCCTCACCATTATTTTACCCCCTGTATTAATTTCCTGTATAGCTCACAGTTTTCTGTAAGATATAAGCTACTACCCCTATCTGTAATCTCACCGTTCTCTATAACTAAAATTTCATCAGCCATATTAATAGTAGATAGTCTGTGGGCTATCATAAGTATTGCCTTTTCATTTTTCAGCCTTACAAGCATTTCTCCTATGTATTTCTCATTCTGTCTGTCTAAGGCAGAGGTTGCCTCATCAAAAATGATTATAGGTGCATTCTTAAGCAAAGCTCTTGCGATAGCTATTCTCTGTCTTTCACCCGTTGAAAACCTGCTTCCAAGCTCAGCCACACTTGTATCATACCCATTTGGAAGTGACATAATCAGCTCATAAATCATTGCTTTTTTAGATGCTTCAAATATTTCTTCATCTGTAGCAGAAGGCTTACCCATCTTTATATTTTCATAAATACTTCCATAAAATAAATGATTATCCTGCCATACTGCCGCTATATTATCATTGAAAACCTCCACAGTCTCATTGCTAAGTTTAATGCTGTTTAGCAGTATTTCACCACTATCAGCCCTGTAAAATCCCATAAGAAGTTCTGCTATGGTCGATTTGCCTCCACCTGATGGACCTACAAGCGCTATTGTCTTTCCTTTATGAAGTTCAAATGAAATATTTTTTAATGTATCTTTGTCTGCTCCTTTATATCTGAAACTCACTTTATCAAAACTTATTTTTACATCATCAATTTTATTCTCTTTATGGGCAGTCTTATTCAATGCGGCTTCAAGTTCATGTCTATTTTTAAGTTCATTTTTAATCATGGAGTTTTCCATAAGATTTTTACTTTCAGTTTCTAAGAATTCATTTAATGAGTATGAGCCTGACACACCCTGAAAGCCCAGATGCCAGGCATTTATTAGGCTTAACATAGGTGAAAAATGTAGCTCCTATTATAAAAAAATGTATATATCAGAAAGTTTTTATCTACATATCCATAAGCACATCTAAGTCCCATTATAGCTATAGTAAGTGCAGTGCCAACTCTTAAGAAAAACTCAGAAAAAGTACCTTCTATAATAGTTACCTTAAGATGATCCATAACTGCTTTTCTAAACTTTTCACCATGTTTTTTTACATCTCTTACATATTTAGCATCTGCATTAAAGGCTTTTAAGCTGACCATTCCCTGAATACCATCTAAACATTCACTATAATAGGTAGCATGCTCTTCCCATTCTTTTTTCCCTTTTTCCTTCATCATCGCAAAAAATGCCATAGGAATAACAAGCATCATTATCACAGAAATAAGTGAAACAATACCTACATAAATATCTATATAGAATAAAAATATAATGAAGATACCTGCATTTAAAACTGCGCTTATAATCACCGGCAGGTATTTGGTATAATAGTTCATCAGCCACTCTACTCTGGAAGTAAAAGTAGATGTGAGAGTACCTGTGCGGATGGTATCTGCATACTCAGGTCCAAGCAAAAAAAGTTTCGTAATAATTTTTGTCCTGACATTATTCTTAATGCTTATTCCTGCATCATTCACTACCTTTACATTTACCTTGTATAATAGTTTGATGCTTATTAATAGAAACAGTATTAAAGCTATAATTGAAAATATTGATATATTCATAATATTCATAGATTTTTAACAATTCATTTATCAAAAATACTCATACATATCGATACTGCTGATGAGAATATGGTAATCAATAGCTGGAAAAAAACAGCCTTTTTTTACTTTTATTTTTCTGAACCTTTTAAAAATGCAAGCAGTGCTTTATTGATAAAAAAATAAGCTCACCCCCTAGTAACAGGAACTTATATAGTCTACTATTGTCTTTTCTTCATTACTTATAATTTTAGCCTTTATTTTAAATATATCTTTTTAATATTTTTTTCCGTAATTATTTCCTTCGGACTACCTGCTGCCAGAATTTCTCCTTCATTTATAAGAACTACTTCATCACAAAATTTCATAGCTAAGTTAAGGTCATGGATGGCCGCTATTATAGTTAATCCCAATTTTCTCAGTATTTCTAATATTTTATATTGGTATCCTATATCCAAATGATTAGTAACTTCATCTAAAATAAGAATATTACTTTTAGTAATCAGTGCCCTTGCAAGTAATACCCTTTGTTTTTCTCCACCTGATAATGTTCTGAAAATCCTTTTTTCACTACCGGTTAATCCAACAAGGCTGATATATTCTTTTAACAATTTATAGTCTTCTTCATATAAACTATTGGAATTCAATATATTATGATAAGGAAACCTGCCCATAAGTATTACATCAGATACAGTATAGTCAAAATCACTATTATTTTCCTGTGGTAATACAGCAAGCATTTTTGCAAATTCCTTAGGATTTATATTATTGATATCTATGTCCCTAAGGTAAATTGTGCCGTAGCTTGGCTCTAATACCCTATATATTTGTTTAAGTAATGTACTTTTACCGCTTCCATTAGGTCCAATTATTCCCGTAAACTTATTTTCATTAAAACCTATATTTATATTTCTGCATATCCCTGCTTCCCCTATATAATAAGATAAATCTCTTATGTCAATAACACTCATAAATCACCTTATTTCTTTCTTCATAATATATAAGAAAAACGGTACTCCCACAAGGGAAGTAAGTACTCCTATTGCAAGCTCTCTTGGTGCAAATATCACTCTTGACACAGTGTCTGCCCACAGAAGAAAAAATGCACCTAACAGTGAAGCTACAGGAAGCAATACTTTATGATTTGCTCCTGTAATTTTTCTTGTTATATGCGGTATTATGAGACCTACAAAACCAATACTTCCACTTATTGATACAAGCACTCCGACAACCATAGAAACCGTAATTAACAATATCTTATCTAATCGTTTTACTTTAACTCCTAATATGACCGCTGTTTCCTTGCCCATAGATATTATATTTAACTGTTCTGCAAGCACAATGGCTATAACAAACCCTATGATAACTGTAATTACAGCAAAAGGTACATCCACCCAATGGACACCGCCAAGTCCGCCCATCATCCAAAAAACGATTCCGCGAACCTTTGAATTGTCCGGTGCAAATGATATTATCAGTTGAGTAATAGCACTACATAGCATAGAAATTGATATTCCCGTTAAAACAAGTTTTGAATTAGAATATCCTTTTTCTTTAGAAGCTATAAAATACACTGCCACCATAGAAAGCATTGCTCCTATAAAAGCCATTAAATTGGTGCTTAGTATACCAAGAATTGGTATTTTCCCCAAAAATGCTATGGAAAAAGCTGCAAACATACCTGCTCCGGATTGTATTCCCAGTGTATATGGTTCTGCCATAATATTTCCTGTAATTGCCTGCATTATAGCTCCTGTCATGGCTAAGCCACCACCAACTGCTATGGCTACAAGTATTCTTGGCAGTCTTATATTCCAGACAATACTATTTAAGCTCATATCTTCTAAAGTAGCCGAAAAAAAATGATATTTATATACTTCTATCACCTCTCCAAAGCCTAGATCTGCTGAACCTAAAAATGTAGACAAAGGGATAGATATAATTATTAATACAAATATCACTAAAGAAATTTTTTTATAATCTTTCAAATATCTATCCCCCAAAAAAACAGTTTTTATTTTACAAATTCAGTTATCTTTTTTTATTAAGTCTTTCTGCCGCATCAAAAATCTGCAACCCGGGAAAAAAACCTCAACAAACTTAACTACAACAAAATTATCATTTTTTTAATTGCAGTTACATTTTTCCAGTGCCGGATTTTTTTCTTAAGACTTTCTATCTTTTCTTCTGTAGTTCCTGTTGTATTACCCACGTCATAGCTATGAATTATTATGATATCCGGATTTCTTTTTGCAACTTCTTCAAAGCTAACTTTTTCAAAGGCGTTATTCAAATCCCCAAATATATTTTTGCCACCGGCAAGCTTTATCATCTCATCTTCAATTCCTTTTCCGGCTGTGAAAGCCTCCTTATCCCCACTATCAAAAGCCATAACCTTAACATCCGTCTGCTTTACATTGGCTTTAAGAGCTTCTTCTCTTGCCTTTAAACCTTCAATTAACTTGGCAGCTTCATCTTCTTTTCTAAATATTTTTCCTAAATCTTCTATATCCTTATATATATCTAAAAATTTAGCTTCCTCTGAAAATGTGCCATTTATACAATAAAAATTGATTTTTTCCTTTTGAAAATCTTCTACTGGAGCGACGCCATACTTTCCAAAGGTATAAACCGTAGCATATACAAAATCCGGATTTTCAGCCAATAAAACTTCAAATGTAGGTGTACCTTCTACAATAACCTTTAACTTGGAAAGCTTTTCCTGATACTCCGGTAAACAGTCTTTATAGCTACCTTCCGCAGTTGCAACACCAACTATTTTATCTTCTAATCCAAGTGCCACAAGAATCTGGGCAGCATCATAGCTAAGAGGAACTATTCTCTCCGGCACCTTGTCATAATTAGTTGTCACACCAAAGTTCTCTATGACTACACTTTTTCCGTTCTCATCCTTCACATTACTCTCAATAATGCTGCTTTTAGATGAATATACAGTTCTTTTAGTATTATTTTTCACATTAGAGCAACCTGATATAGCTAATGATAACGCTAATAAAGATATCATACTTACAGTCTTCATACCAATTTTCATGACATATCCTCCAAGAATTTATAAATTATCTGGAACACTAAATGGTATAGCACAATCAATAATGATTGTCAATATCGTTTATCTGGATTTTATCTATTTATCAAAAGAAAAATCCATCCAGAATAGATTTTATTTATCGAGATCTGAATGGACTCTTAACAAGCTGTTTCTCATTTTTTTATATAGCATTGTAATAGCTTAAATACCTTATCTTTTATAAGTTTCTGTCTCTACTATTCTTTTCTCGTCCACTCCTCCAGCGTCTTCAATAAAATCCGGTCACTATCAATCTTTGCTGCTTCATTAGCTTCATATTCGCCACCTACAGACATATTGGACAGCACCGGAGGTCCAAAGAAGATATGTCCGGCTTTTTCATAAGTGACCAGCTTTTTCTCTGCAGGGTATCTTTTAATAATATCCTCTGCCATATCAGCCGATGGCCACATCTTATCTTCCTTTCCCGCAAAAATCAAGAGATTTGCTTTCGCCTTGCTTACATCAATCAGTGCAGCTTCCTTGTTTTCGGCATTTTCCGTCACCGAGCGATAAATCGGCTCATATTCTATAGGTGCATTAAAGAACATCCGCATCATGAACTTACCATAAGTCGAACCCGATGCTGCCGTAAGCGGCAGATAAGCCAGTTCCTTTCCCTGAAAGCTCCAGGATGAGTTGCTGCTTGAATAATCGAATGAAAGTCCCTGAAAGACATAGGTAGACGGCGCATATAAAACAACGTTATCTACCAGATCGGGATATTTTCCTGCCAAAAGAAGGCACATCTCTGCCCCTTTAGAGCCTCCCAATATAGTCAGTGGTTTGGCTGCCACTGCATTTTTTTCAATCTCAGCATAAGCTTCCGTGAAAAAATCCAGTGGTACTTTAACCAGTTCTTTTTGCTGATTGTCACGACCGAAAAAGTAGAGGGAATAAACCTCATAGCCCTCCTTAGCCAGATTTACCGCCATGTTTATATTGCTGCTACCCTCACTGCCGCCAAAGGTAATTACAGTTCCCCGGTGAGTAATCTTCTCCGGGCGCAAATGATATCCGTTTAAGTAATTGCCCTTTACTACACTAATATTTATCCCGGGCAGGTTTGATTTTTCCGGCTCTTCCTGATTGATTTCATGATAGATGGAATTAGCCTCCAATGTACTTTCCCTGATTTTCTCTTTACCCTTGGTAATTTGACCATTAATAAACCTCACTGCAATCAGCAGAATAATTAGCACTGCTATTGTGATAAAAATGCCTTTGAGTACTTTCCACAATTTCTTCATTTTAGTCTTCTCCTATCCTCGGCTTGCACTAAATATTCTGCTACATATTGTTATTAAAACATAATATTCCGGCAGCTTCAGTATGCTGTTTTTCTATCTACATATTTACTAAAAATTCAATGTAAATACTAATTAATATAGTACAATATTTCGCTTTTTGTGTCAACAAAAGCACTTTGCTTCTTTGTATGCAATTCTGTACACAGTGAACGGAAAAGAAGAAGATGCCAAAAAGTCGGTAGCCTTACACGAAAAAGCTTTAACCCTTCTTTCTCAAAATGATGATTCGGATTTTAATGAATTTAATATAAGGATGAATATAGCAAAACTAAAAATCATCATTGATCCCGATGGTGCACTTGCAGAGTTTAATAAGATTAATTACCTCGGAATTGCTGATACAGATATAGCACGCCTGTTGCACAAAAGAGGAGAAACTGATGAAGCTTTAGAGCGGTATACAAAAGCTTTATTCTATAATCTCATGAGGGACCTGGATTTATCACTGAATATGTCTTTAGCAATTGCATCTCGTGGGACTAAAAAAGACTTCAGAGAAGCCTGTGACTTAATAGATCGGAGTATTGCTTATTCAGATTCCGCCAGTTTGGGAAAGTATTAGAAAGCTATCATAGAAGCTATCTGCCTCCATACTTCAGTCAATAATAAAGGGAGTCATATAAACCGGTTTCTTTTTCAGTGTTTTCTCTGCACTGACATCTTTTCCGGATAACAGGTAAAGACCATCTACATTTGCAGAGAATTTTTTTGCAAATTCTTCTGCAATGGTTGACTTTCCTACACGCCTTGCTCCTTCAAGCAATATAGCATAGCTGTCTGCATAATTCTTCTTCCATTCTTCAAGCCTTTCTATAGCCTTCCTTTTAAAAATCATAATATACCTCCCAGTAGGTATATTATCAGATTTTTTACATTTCTTCAATGTTTGTTATACAGTTTTTTTATACATTTATTCAAAGTTTATTTTTTTCTAAAAACATACATTTCTTCAAAGTTTTTGTTTCAAAAATACACTTTTCTTTTTCTATTCAAATAAAATATCTCATTATTTTTTTCTATTTTTCCTTGGAAAATAATAGCTCTAATAGCAATTATTGAAAATGGCACAAAAAAATATTGCACCCAAAATTATATCATCGGGATAAGGACTGCTCCAACCAAATCCTAATATTTCTCTTGACAAATATCCCACTATCATAGAAGCCGGCATAAAAAGTAAGGCCTATAATATTAGCCCATTTCATCCAAAGTAAAGCTTTTTCTTTTTGATATATATTTTTCCTATAAAATAAATCATTACTCCTATAGCACTGAATTATCATAGCATCCCATATATCCTCTATTCTCTGGCATTCATGCTCATCGTCCAATACCTGTAAATAATCCTGTAAAAAAATAAAAAAATGTTGCTATTACATATAAAATCTTACTTATTAACCCTTTATCAGTACCATTTTTTTCTTTACAGGCTCTATTCCTTTTAGAATATAGTCTGTTGTAACTTCAAAATATTCACTTAATAAAATAACTTTCTCCAAATCAGGTACACTTTGTCCATTTTCCCATTTTGAGACAGCCTGCCTGGATACATCTATTTTATCTGCAAGTTCTTCTTGTGATATTCCTTTCGCTTTTTCTTAATTCCACGAATACGTTCTGAAATATTCATCTTTTTACTCTGCCTTTCTTTTTATTTTTATGATACAAGTGTCAAAAGTATAAAAATTCTGTGCAAGCTTGCTTGCAAAAGAATTTATTATCTTTTGACACGCAAAAAATATGAGTAAGTAGCCATTTTTTGCAAAAAATGAGCGGATTACGAATATTTTTGCAAGGATTGCGAGAGGTGAAGCCGGAGCAATCCTGTATCAGTGGGTGTCAAATACTTTTGACACTCACATCATTTTATTATTCAATAAGAATATCAAAAACAGCAGTTGCATACTATCATTTATGTATGTCAAACTGTCAACTGTTGGTTGCAATCAACTAAAATATCGGCTTCCTTTGAAAGTATTGGTTCAAATACCTCACTTCTTTTCCATATGGTAATCACTCTTCATATGCTAAGTACAATTTTAACACATAAAGCTTACATATCAAAGAAATTTTGATTCATTTAAGCTAATTCTCTGTTCTTCTTACATAATAAAATACTAAAGACCATGACAAAGATAAAATCGTTGTAACCCACTGTCCACAAGGAATTACAACGATTTTTATTATAAAAGTTTCATTAGCTATCCCCTCTTTCAGACAATCGACCAGCCTTCAGCCTGCTTACGAAGTTTGATAAAACGCTTATAAAGCCCCTCCTGCCCGACCAATTGTCTGTGCGTTCCTTTCTGAACAATGTGCCCATCGTTAATTACAAGGATCTGATCAGCGTTCTCAATCGTTGCCAGCCGATGGGCAATCACAATCACTGTCTTCCCTACCGTCAGTTCTGTCAATGCCTCCTGTATCAGATGCTCATTTTCAGGATCAAGGCTCGCAGTAGCCTCGTCAAGTATAACAACAGGGGCATTCTTCAAAATGGCTCGGGCGATGGAAATGCGCTGTTTTTCTCCGCCGGAAAGCGTGGAGCCTCCCTCCCCTATTACAGTATCATACCCCTCCGGAAGAGCCATGATAAAGTCGTGGCAACGTGCCTGCTTTGCAGCATGGATCATCTCTTCCTCGGAGGCTCGCTCTGTACCAAAGCAGATATTTGCCCTGACAGTGTCGTGAAACAGGTAAACGTTCTGGAACACCATGGAGATATTAGACAACAGGCTGTCACAGGTAAATTCCTTTAGATTATGTCCACCGAGAGTAATCCTCCCTCCGCTCACATCGTAGAAGCGCGCCAAAAGCCTGCAAAGCGTTGTCTTTCCGCTCCCGGACGGTCCGACAATTGCCGTTGTCGCTCCTTCGTGGGCTTTAAAACTTACATCTTTAATCACATTCCTTTTTTCATTCCCCTTGTCATAAGAAAATCTCACCTGTTCAAAATGAATGTCATATCCCGAAAGTGAAATGTCCTTCCCATCCTCATCAATATAGTTGCCTATAGATAAGGCTTCTATCTGATCCATGGCGTTATTGATAACGGAAAGGATATGTGCACTGTCTGCAATCGGCTCAAGCGAATTAAATACCGTCAGGGAAAGCAGGGAGAATGCCAAAACCATAGGCAGGGAAAGATTGCCGGAGAGCCCGGCTGTCATAACGGAAATAATCATAACGATACCGGATGCCTTTAGTGCAAGCAGATGTAAGCAGTTAAACGGAATAAAACCCCATTCGATTTTCAGTGCAATCTTTCTTGCTTCTATACAGGCCTTTCGAAATGCCAAAAAAAGATGCTCCCTCCATGCCGAACGATTTCACCACGGGCAACCCTCTGGTATATTCGACGGCCGCTCTTGTCAGTTTTTCATTCACTCCGGTCTGGATGAGTGTATTTCTTTTGCTGTACCTTGAAATAAGAGATAAGCAGAGAAAGGACAAAAGGACACCCGCCAGACAAATCAATGCGCCAAAGGGGTGTATGACAAAAAGCAGGATAAAAATACAAAAAAAGCTCAAATATCCTCCGACAAAGGTATCTATCATCCGCATTCCCATATTTTCCAGAGTATAAAGTCCTGTGGTAATGGAATTGAGTACAGTGCCTGTGTCTTTCTCCTGAAAATATCCCAGAGAAACCCTCTTCAACGCTGTCCCTATTGCCAGGCGATCTCTTGCAACCAGCTCATAGCTGATGGTTTCCTGAAACCTTGCTTTCATATAGTCGAGCAGAAACCGCAGCAGAATTGTAGCAAAAATCACACCCAGACTCTGCAGCCAAAGTCCGGACGGTACACTGAAATCTCCGGCTCGCCACTGCACAACATTTCCAATAATATAACCGGCATATATGGCAGGAGCTGCGGCAGATAAGCCGGAAAGAAATGAGAAGAAGAAGCTTATATAGAGCCGTTTCCTGAAATCCCCGCACCAGCGGATGATTCGTCTTATCGTTCTAAACATTGGCTTTGCCCTCCTTTCCTTGCAGTGTCCATCCCTTTGCCCCGATGTGTGCACTCCACATTTTCTCATAGAGTGGCGAACCTTTCAAAAGTTCCTCATGGGTACCTATGGCTTCTACAATGCCACCGTTTAAAACAACAATTTTATCTGCGTCTTTCACCGTAGACAGCCGGTGCGCAATGACAAGAAGGGTCTTTCCTTTTGTGAGTTCCGAAATTGACTGCTGAAGCAGGTGCTCATTTTCCGGATCGGTAAAAGCGGTGGCTTCATCCAAAATAACAATCGGTGCGTTTTTCAGTATAATACGTGCAATGGCTATGCGCTGCTTTTCTCCGCCTGAAAGTTTTTTTCCTGCTTCACCTGCAGATGTATCATATCCGTCCGGCAGCTTTGAAATAAACTCATCACAGCAGGCTTTCTTTGCAGCGGCTATCACCTCTTCATCCGTTGCTAAAGGGTTGCCAATGCGGATGTTCTCTTTAAGTGAAGTCTGAAACAGAAAATTATCCTGCGTAACAAAGCTCACCAGCTCTGATAGTTGTGCGATAGGAATGTCTCGTATGTCCACTCCCCCTATTTCGATGCTTCCGTCACAAACATCCCAAAACCTCGCAATCAGTCTTGCCAAGGTGGATTTCCCCCCTCCGCTTGGACCGACCAGAGCGGTATAGCTCCCCTCAGAAAGTGTGAGGTCAATTCCGTGTAGGATTTCTCTGCTCTTTGCTGAGTAGGAAAAGCGGACATTTTTCAGGTATACATCCCTGCCCTCCAGTATCGCTTCAGATTTCGGTTCGGACAATCTTGTCATGTTAAGGAAAGCTTCTGTCTGATCTACAGTATATTTCATCTGCCGTATGCTATTAGCGAAAATTTCCAATTTTGCAAAACTTACGACCATAGACAGGGCTAACATAACAGCAAGTGTCATCTCAGATACTGAAAGGCTGCCACGGGAAACCAGATAGAGGCTGACAGGAACAACACCGAAAAGTGTGGCCGGCATGAAGGCAAACGCGAGCTTCATTGTCACCCAAGTGTTCCTCATCCAATCGATTACAAATCCTTTGTATTCAAGAACAGTGTCGGCATATTTTTTATAACTGCTGCCGGCCTTCCCAAAAGCTCTAATTACCTCGATTCCCTCAATGTATTCGACAATCACACTGTTCAAACGCTCATTGGATTCCATATACTTTTTCATGCTCTTTCCACTGATTACAAAGGTAATCAGCATGAACACAAAGCCAATGGGAAGAGATAGCAGGGAACCAAGTGCCACCCTGAAATCAATGAAGAACAACGCAATCAGACTAACTGCCGGAAGTACAAGATGTCCGCTGCCCTCCGGGATCATGTGAGCTAAAGGCGGCTCAATCTCCTCTATTCTGTCTACAATCACATTTTTGATCTCTCCGATTGAATGCGCCTGCACCTCTCCAAGAGGAGCTTTCAAAAAAGCCTCTGCTATTTTAAGCCGCAATCCCTCCAAAACATAGTACGCAACATAGTGTGAAAGGCCTGTTGAAAAGCCAAAACAAACTACTTTGACTGTATAGGCGAGAGCGCCGATTGCTCCCCAAAAGATAATAACTGAGTTTTCAAGCGACCCTGCAATGTAGGCATCAACCATCCGGTAAACACAGTAAAAAGGAATTAGTCCGCTCACAATACTGACAATTGAGAGGATAACTGAAAGCCATATCCTGTGCTCTCTTCCATCTGCGTAAGACAGCAGTGTCCTAAACCAGTTTTTTCTCTTTTTCTTCCATTTCTTCTTCACTCTGCATCCTCCTTTTCATAGCACCTTGCCCATCTAGTTTAATCACACTGTGACAGACCAGGTTCCTGGAAGCAAAATCCAGAGTATGGGAATTAATCCTGTCAGTTTTCGATTTTGGTTCATCATTTCTTTAGCCTCCTATATATTGATCAAATTGTCTGTAGACTTTGTCCGGTACTTACGATAGTCTAAAGGTGTAGTACCGATGATTTGCCGAAATGCTGCAGCAAATTTCCCTGTTGTCTCGTATCCGACAAGATGTGCAATCTCAGATACGCTCAAGTCCGGATTTTTTATCAGCAGAGAAGCCGCAGTATTCATACGACACCTTTTTAAGTAAGAATAGATGGAATCCCCATACATCTCCTTAAAGCTGATTTTGAGTTCTGTTTGCGGAATGTCATATTCTTCAGATAATTCCCTGATTGTAAAATGCACGGATAGATTTTCTGTAATCTGTGTGTGAATCTCCCGAAGCTTGTCGGCATGGCTGCGGAAAAAGCAGATTTCTTTTTGGTTTCCTTCCTGTATCTCCACCGCATCAAGATATAGAAGCAGTTCAAGTATTTTAATTCTATAGTAATCAGAACCAATATTGGTGGGAGGGTTATATAAGCATGCCATAATGCTTTCCACCACCACATCGTCTTTTAGAATACTTGGAACACCTTCTTTGCAGAACTTACTTTTAAACCGGTGAATATTGGCAGAGAATTGTGGCATAAACGCAGTAATTCCCTGTGGCGCAAGATCAACATTCAAATAAATACTGATCCCATGAAAATGGTTGAGCGGCATAAGTACATGCCCGCTATGATGCCTGCGGTCATCAATCCTAAACTGTTTTTCCTGAAGTATGCTGTAACCGCCCTCCAAAGTCTCCAATTCAATCCGCCCCTCCTTGCAGTAGTCAAAGCAGATGACATTTGCATTTTCCTCCAAAAGAAAGCCCGATCTGCAACGTTGCATATGCATATCACAAATATTTATATATACTCCTGCAAAGGGTGTATATATCGTCATGACACCCTCCCCTGTATCATCTTTAACTTCAAGAATGGCATGGCTCTCGTCCCGTGCCAGAACCTTTACGTTATCGCCCAAAGTCCTGATTGAATTCATTCCAGCACCTCCGGTCATAAATTGATAGTTAGCATTAGCTAACCTATACTTATATTACTTCCTTTAGAGTAAAAAATCAAAGTCCATTTAGACATTTTCATTCCATTTAGTTGTTGTTAACCACACTTTAATTTTGTACATTTTTTATATCGTTCTCTAAACTTTGAAAATGTAAAGTCCCCTGCCTTATACGTTGAAATCTGTGAGTCATAGGATGTATTCTTGCCACTTATCATTTCTATATACATCCATCTATATTACCTTTCTATTTATCTATCGTAATATCAGCTGAAACTATGGCATGTTCTTTTGATACCTTTTGTGTCCCGCAGGATAAACCGTCCTCGCCTAAAGTAGGGCCGTTTACCACATATATATGCAGGTCATTATTTACACGGACTCTTGGAATCTGGGTGATACCGGAAGTACGACCATATTCCCCCTGACTGGATATGTCTTCATCAGCATATCCATCTGTATAAGCCCGGACTTCATAACTTGTTGTGTCGCCATAAATATCAGGATAAGAAGTGTATATTGTTACATAGATTGGAGTTACAACAACCTTATCAATACTATGACCGCTTACTTCTTTATTAATTTCATAAGTTACCACTTTTTCTGAATTTATTTTTATTGACGGAGCAAAATGCCAATCCCCTTTTACATACTCTGTATCAGCTTTTCCGGTAATTAAACTTACAGATTTTATTTCCATATCAAGCATGAATTTATCCGGAAAAACATCTCCGTTTAATGTAAAAGATTTTACACCCACAAAAGTAAACGCATCTGTAAACTTGCCTTCTAAACCGGTTAAACCGAAATCATTCAGTGGCTTTCGTCCCTCACTGCTTTCAATATACATTGTTCCATCATAGTTTAACTGGTTTTTTATATATTCATCTGTTGTCCATGTGTCAAAAACAGTTTCACTTTCCACAACAAAACTAACATACAGGTTTACACCATCACAGTATGCCTCCGACATTGTTATAGTTATTCCATTATCGGTAACTTTGTCGCCTATCTTAAAGGCATAGTTCGAGTATGCACCGCCTGTATGAAGCCTGTCTTGGATAAAAGCAAATGCATTTCCAATAAATGGAAGATTCCTTGCGTAGACAGGCATAAACGCATTAAGTGCGAATCCTGTAAGAATCATTACTGCAAGAATAGCGGCGGCTACTTTGCTAAAATATTTAACCATTTTTCTTCTTCCACGATAAGACAATGCCTCCAACAAATATTCATCACTGATATTTCCCACAGCATTGAGAAATTTATGCTCATTCATGATAAAACTTCCTTTCTATCAACCAGTTTCTTAACTGCTTTCTGATTCTGCAAAGTATAGTTTCTACCTGACTTTTTGACATTCCGCACTTTTCTGTAATTTCTTTTACACTCATAACCTGCCAGTACCTTAAAACAAAGATTATTCTCTTTTTCTTATCTAATTTTCCAAGAAACTCATCTATGCATTGTGACAAATCAGATTCTTTGTCATCCCTTAGATGAAATTCTAAATCAGAAATTTCATTTAATACATCCTCATAATATATTGTTTTAGTAAAGTCCCGCTTCTCTGCACTATAATAATCAAGCTTTTTCAGAGCAAGGTTTCTTGTTATCTTAAGACAAAATGCTTTAAAGTTTTTAGGCTCGGCGGGCGGTATTGACTTCCATAATCCTAAGTAGGTGTCATTCTCACATTCTTCTGCATCAGAATTATTCTTAAGAAGGTCATGTGCAACAGAATAAATAAGTCTTCCATACATACTTTTTGTTTCAGAAATTGCAATTTCAGATCTGGATTGATATAGTGCAATCAACTTACTATCTGACTTCTTTTCCATACACTAATCACTCCTTCATATACTAAGTACGATTTTAACACCTAAAGCTTGCAGGTCAAAATTTTTTTGTCTTTCGTAATTTAATATGATACAATTTTACCCAGTGCAAGCCGGTAATTCAGCAATTATGGGTATGGGTATTAAGTTATGCTATTGTTCATCGTACTTTCTTTTTCTATTTTTGCAACAAAAAAACAGTAAACCAATTTGATTTACTGTTTTTTTGAAATATTATATGATGACTGTTATCTATTTTTTTATTTAGATCAGCTTTCATGTGTTACATAAAATACCTGTTTTTTTCTAAATTAAAATAAATAACCATCAGTTCATCTGTTAATTCCGGATTAAAACTTAAATCCATAATAAAAGCTTGCTGATTTGTTTTATTATCAATTAAGCTCCCAAAACGTATCATTTTTAAAAAATCTACCATTTCTATAAATGTTATTGTATCAACATTACTTGAAGGAAACAGCTCCAATACCGTATCAGCATCCATTTCATCTCTATGAAATTCCATAAAATATGCAACAGTGCCATAGTATTCATTTTCCTCATTCGATAATGTATTTTTCAAAAAATCTTTAGCTGCTTCTACTAATGTATCCACTTCATCTATCATAGAGGCTACAATCGCCATAGCTTCATCATTTGAGGTTAATTCCTCTTCAACATCAAAGTAAAAAGAACTATTAATTTCCTCTGGTGACAAAAATTTCTTCTCCTTTTTCATATTCAATGGTTGGATAATTATTACTTTTTAAATTCATCTCAATCTCCTTGTTTTTTTATCAGTATACTTTTATTTTTATGTTCTTTTTCTAAAATTTCCCATTGCTTATTTGGCAAAACACAAAACAATAGAGTAGCATCTTCCATACTTTGACAATGCATTTGACAATTTTTATCTTTCTTTTTCAAGAATTTCTGCTACCTTTTTCAAAGGTGTTTCCGTTTCTAATTGTAATTTTTCTTATAAAAAAATCCTGTTTCATTAATTTTTTTATGGTAGGCAGATTTCAGGAATTCCGATTCATCATATTTACCCCAAAACACTGCGTGTCTCCCGATATACACTATCTCATTATAAAATTCAGATTTATCTATAAAGTCCAGAACCTCTGATTTATCCAAGCTACACGAAAAAAATAAAACATCTCTTCTCGCCAACTCTCTCTCCCACCAGTCCGGCAATTCCGCTCTTTCTTTTAAATACTCTTCTTTGGTAACTAACGCAAAAGGGATAGAAAAGTTGTAGTTACTTTCTAACACATTTGTTAGCTTTGAAATGCAGATTTCACGGTTTAGAGCACTACTGAAAAACAAATTTCCACTGTTGATATAGGTGTAAATATCCTCAAAGCCCGCATTTAACAATAGTTCTTTTAATTCACTCATAGACACCTTATTTTTGCCTCCCACATTTACACCACGCAATAAAAGTATATATCTCAACTAATTAACCTCCATAAATTATAAATTGTTTCATTCAATATATTTTTCTATATTAATAAGTATTATACTATTTTTCAAGGCATTTTTTTCTACTGCTTAATTTTCTGATACCCCACCAATCACAGCCCTCCATAAATAATATTACAAAAATATTCCTATAAGGAAAGTTTTTTTGTTTCCTAACACAGACAAATAGTGTATTATATTATTAGTAGTTTTTCATTAGAATGAAGCCATAAGTCAATTAAAACAAGGAGGCTTCACAATGAAAGATACTAAGAATAGAGGTAACTACTTAAACATTTTAAAAGAAAGTGAATATAGAAAGCTACTGTTTTCGAATTTGATTAACAGATTCGGGGATTCTGTGGAAGCAATTGCATTCACCTGGGTTGTATATCAGATAACCAATAGTGCTGCATGGTCAGCTATCGTTTTTGCTCTCAATATGCTTCCAAATGTTATAGTTCAGCCATTTGCCGGCGCAATTGTGGAGAAAATGAACAAAAAACAAGTGGTAGTTGCCACCCATTTTTTAAGGGCATTACTTATAACTTTATTTATTATATTATTTAAACTTGGTTATGTTAATCCACTGATTCTATCCTGTTTTACTTTGATTATTACCACAGTGGAATCCTTTAATCTTCCGGCGGGTACCGCATTTACTGCGCAGGTAATAAAGCGGGAAGATATAAATGCAGGAATAAGCCTTAATTCTGCATTTGCCAATGCAGCTTCACTTGTCGGAAGCGGAGCTGCAGGCTTCATTATTGCAAAGTTCGGTGTTGAGGCTGCGATGTTTATAGATGTATCAACCTTCATTATTGCAGCTATTCTTATCGGACTGATTAAAGAAGCCTCTAACACTGTTTCAAATGATACAGGCAGTACAAAAAACAATTCTTCGGGATATATAAAAATGCTCAAAGAAGGGATTGTTTATGTATTTAAAACTCCTGTATTAAGAAATTTCTGTATAATATGTATTACCCTCAATTGTATGTTGATTCCGCTTAGCGCACTTAAGGCTCCGATAGCGAATGATATTTTCGGTATGGGGAGTAAGCTTTTAAGCTTTGCAGGCATTTTTGCTTCTATTGGCGGCATTGTGGGAGCAGTTCTTTTACCTTATATCGCTAAAATATTATCTCCGCTTAGAATTACAATCCTGGGAACATTTCTGTTAATTATCGGAATGACTTGCATACCTGCGGGAAGGCTTGTTAAAGGCAATGCAATTCTTTCATACACATTAATCAGTGCCTCTTTTTTTATAATGGTATCAGCGGCATCACTGGTTATTGGAATAATTAACATACAGTTTATGAAGTGTGTAGATCATAATTACATGGCTCGGGCATCTGCGGTTTTTAATTCCTCTGTGATAGCCTCTGTGCCAATCGGTTCTTTTATTGTGAGTATGTTTATTTCGCGTATCAGCGTGATGTATATGCTGATCGGAAGCACTGCGGTGTCAATAGCAATCCTTGTACTTATTATGATTTTACAGCCTATTTTAGAGAAATCGGAGGAAATGACTAATGAAACTTAATCTGAGTGAAAATATTAAGAAATATCGAAAGGAAATGAATCTGACTCAGGAAGGGTTAGCAGAGGCTTTCGGAGTTACTGTCGGTGCCGTATCAAAATGGGAAAGCGGAAGCACCGTCCCTGATATTATGACCATGATGGAATTGGCAGACTTTTTTAATATTTCAATGGACATTCTTCTTGGTTACAATATATCATCAAAAACTATTGAAGATATATCCGGCAGAATTATCAGACTGGCAGAAAATCAAAAGTATATGGAGGCTGTGTCTGAAGCAGAAAAAGCCTTGGTTCGCTATCCTGTAAGTTTTAAAATAGTAAGAGCCTGTGCTTCTTTGTATGCAATTCTGTACACAGTTAACGGTAAAGAAGAAGATGCCAAAAAGTCGGTGGCTTTACACGAAAAAGCCTTAAGCCTTCTTTCTCAAAATGATGAGCCGGATTTTAATGAGTTTACTATAAGGATGAATATAGCAAAACTAAAAATCGTCATTGATCCCGATGGTGCACTTGCAGAGTTTAATAAGATTAATTACCTCGGAATTGCTGATATTGATATAGCACGCCTGTTGCACAAAAAAGGAGAAACCGATGAAGCTTTAGAGCGGTATACAAAAGCTTTATTCTATAATCTCATGAGGGACTTGGATTTATCACTGAATATGGCTTTAGCAATTGCATCCCGCGGGACTAAAAAAGACTTCAGAGAAGCCTGTGACTTAATAGATCGGAGTATTGCTTATTCAGATTCCGCCAGTTTGGGAAAAAACTGTTATACTTCAAAGCTCAAAGTTATCCTTCTTATAACAAAAGCTTTGGCTCTGTCTTGCTTAAATGAATATGAAAGTATGAAAAGTACAATTGACGAGGCGTATACTTTGGCAAAAAAATATGATGATAACCCTAATAATTCTTTTCGCAATTTTATAAAATTTTGGCATGCAAAAGAAGATTTTAAGCCATTTGCAAGTGATGATCTGGGACAGAGTGCTGTCTGTAGCATAGATAATTTTTTTGCAACCGGACTGTATACTATACAAAAGGAATTAGAGGAAAATATATTTGAAGCGAAAAAATATTGGGGAAGTATTAGAAAATAGAGAAAAATAGGATAAAGAATAAGGCACTGTCACAATAAACTTTTCAAGCTGCTACTCTGATTTGGGGATTTTCAGTGAATTTTAATGATTGTATTTTGTCCTGAAAAATGTTAAGATACTGATATACAGGTTATTGCAATCTTTTATAGGAGGTTTTGCATGAATACTATTTCAGGAATGGGGCGAGGATATAACGACTATTCATCACTTTTTTCAGGAAACTCATCAAGGTCAAGCGACATAATGAATGGTATTTCATTTAGTGAGCTTAATATGATTAAAGTTGGTGCCTATAAAAAGCTTGCAGACAATTATTATGGAAATAAGCAGACTTTAACTCACAATAAAACTGAAAAAGAGAAGGCAGAACACAAAGCAGAAGTGAAGAGTCTTTCAGAGTCAAAGAGTATTGCCACCAGTCTTAAAAATGCTGCTACTGAATTAAAAAAAGAAAACTTTGCCGATAGAGAGTCTGCCCTTAAAAAGGTACAGAACTTTGTAAGTGCCTACAATCAAACAATAAAAGCTGCTGATAGCACAGATAATAAGTCCATATTAAGAAGAACTGCAGGCCTTACCGAAACAACTTCTTCAGTAAGAAAGCTACTTAAAAATGCAGGTATAAGCATAGAAAAGGACAATACATTAAAGCTTGACACAGAAAGGTTCAAGAAAGCCGATTTATCTGCTCTTAAATCTGTGTTTAACGGAAACTTAAGCTACTCCGACAGAGTGGCAGGTACTGCATCTGCTATGGCAAATATAGCTTCAAATAAAATAAATAGCTTAAGTGGCAAGCTTTACAACCATACAGGAAGCTATTATAGGTCGAACTATGTAACAAAGATTGATAAGGCGGTATAAAAAAAGTGCCGAGGCGATGGCAAACCAGCTTGTCGCAGTAAGACACCGACACTGTGTTTTTACCATTCCTAAAGAGCTCAGGCATTTTTTCAAGGAGAAGCGCACCCTCCTTAATTGTCTCTTTAATGCAGTCCATTCCTTAGTAAGCCGCATGTTTTATTCAGTAAACAAATCCAAAAACTTTACCCCCGGATTTATCTGCGTGCTGCACACATTTGGACGTCCTTTAGAGTGGAATCCACATATCTATTGTCTGATATCCGAAGGTGGGCACTCTGATGACGGTGAATGGAGAAATATCCGTCACTTCAGCTACAAGCTCCTGCGTGAATCATTCCGTACTGTTTTGTTAAATGAGCTTGAAGCTCATCTTGGACCATCGTTTAAGCGTATAAAGTCACAGATGTACAGGCTGCATGACAAAGGATTCTATGTTTATGCAAAACCCAGCCTTGCCGATCCTAAAACAGTGACAAAGTATGTCGGAAGATATCTTGGACGACCGGTTATTGCTTCAAAACGAATAGACCATTATAACAAAGAGGAAGATACCGTTACTTTCCATTACAACCGACATGAAGATAACAAATATGTAGAAAGAACACTTCCATCCATTTAGTTTATCAAACTGCTTATGCAACACATACCAGAAAAACATTTCAAAATGATTCGCTACTATGGTATTTATGCAAGGCAGCGTAAAATTGATAAAAATCTCCACAGACTGCGTACTCCTGAACAGTGTCGTATATTTGCAACATTTACACGCTGGCGTGAGGCGATTCTCCTTGCCTTTGGATATGATTCCATTCAATGTCCTAACTGTAAGGAAACAATGGAAATTTTAGAAATTTACAAAAATCATCACCAGGTTTCTCTTCAAGAACTTTACGAAAGGGCACATATTCGCTATCTGGCGAAATACTGGCATTCCCAGTGCCTGATTCATATGTTTACAGCCTCCACAAAATAGTATAGAATTCAGGTAAAGGAGGCAACTGATATGACTGAAGAAGAACTTGCAGAGGAACTCAGAAAAAAATATATGCTCAATCCACCGGAAGGAATGACCAGTAATGACATCCGTCACATGGGTGCCATGGACTTACTGGACATGGATTACTTTCTAAACGATGAGGATGATGACGATGTAGGTGAAGAAGGATTTTATATTTTCTAACCTCATACCGTCCTGTTTTGTATGCCCGCATATTGGCGGGCATTACTGTTTTAAATGCCTTTATATCACTGAAAATGGAGGAATTTCTTATTAAAAAAAAGGGCAGCTATAAATCTCTCGACTTATAACTGCCCTAACGCTGTTTTATTTTCTAAATTTAATTCCAACTTGTTCAATTACAATTTCATTAATCTAAGGTTCTACATCTTCTTCGTCTTCACTCTGGACTTCATCAAAAATATCCTCAATACTCTCCCTTATGCTTTCTTCTTGTGCTATAAAGCTTTCCCATTCATTCAAGAGTTCCCTTAGTTTACCAACAATTCCATAGTCTTCTAAATATATGCCTTCTTCAAATGCATCCACAATGCCACCATCATCATCTAATCTAACTTCGCCATATGAAATGTCAACCTGTGCATACCACACCTCATCTTCATATTCGCCTCGCAATCTAATATCAATTTCATCTTTTTCTCCTGTACTTGGCAACAAATATATCTCATCAAATTCCAATGTGTATTCTTCTTGCTCTAAAGAATAGACATTATAATTTTTTCCATATTCTATACATTCAAAAACTACCTTCTATTTTGTATTCAAGTAATTCAGTATATTTTTCCTTTGACCATTCCTGTAATGTAAATAGCCCCTCCAATGTGTCTTCTTCAATATCTGGACATATCTCAGACAATTTCATCAATAAATTCTTTAAAGAATTAGTAGGGACATTCGACAATAAATCTATAAATCCATCTTCATAAAACCATTTCAATTCTTTAATACTATCTTTAATACTTGAAAAACCTTCACTTAAATTATTTAGCGCACTACCAAAATCCGATAGTTGTAACACCTCCTCAACATTGCTTTCAAAAGAGCTTAAGGAAGAAAGCCCCACACCTTCTCTTATGGTATCTTCTATATCACTTTCATATTGTTCAGCTATTTCACGCTCCCTTTCTTTCATGTCTTCTTCCATCTCTTCGAGCAATTCAGCATTTTTAACATTATCTCTGAGTTCTGAACCAATAAGTTTTTCAAAAGAACTGATATACTTAACAATATCCTTTAAATTCTTTTTTGTAAATCTTCAAGTATATCTGGATGTAATTCACTCTTTTTATTTGAATTAGAAAAATCTTTATAATTTCCAGTAACAAAATAAATTATGTCTTTCTCGTTTACAGCTACAAATTGATTAATATTTATTAAAAGATTCTGTAATCACACCATCTCCATTTGATTCTTTCTCAACTTTATGAAATGGTGCTCTCTTATAAATTTTTTTCTCTTTAACACTATATCCATCAACGAAATATCCTCAATTTGAATACAATTTTTGTGACTAAATATTAACTCAATGGACTTAAAAATATCTACTTTATAATCCTCACGTTTTGAAACGAAAAGTGTTAATGCATCATTAAGTTCTTTACGAGCCTTCTTTTTTTATAAACTGATAAGTCCAAGCCCTCCATCTCAAGTGTTGACACACCATAAAGATTTCCAATATCATCTAATACTTTTTTTCAATTTGTTTTCCGACATTATGTATTTCTTTATTTAAATGTCTATATGTTTCTGTTTTTAATAATTTCTGGTACAACAAGCTTTATTTCATCAAAATCTAGCAATTTCAAAAATTTATTCAACAATTTGTTATCAATTTGATTTCTCCGGTCAACAACCATATCAATAATTATATTAGTATCTAAAAGCACATAGTTCATAAATTAAATCTCCTCGTATTTTTTTATACCTTTATCTCCAGAAGTAATACCCGCAACTGTCCTAATACCATTGTAATAATTAGTAAAAATTTTCCTATCTCTTCTAGTAACTTTTTCAATATCATCATTTTTATGTACATAATCCATATAAATTGTTCTACACGATTTCAAATATGATAACCATCCTTGCAAACACATAGTGTATTCATCATTCAAGTCTGTTAAATCTGCATATTTCCCAACATAATTGTTATATGCACAATATTCTTCAAATCTTACAGGATACAAATGTGGATAGACACATTCTTCTATAAGTTTCACATACCCGTCTGCATCAATGACCAGTCTATTATCCTTTGAATCATCTCCGTTTCTCAATTCTACTTCCAATTCCTCATATGTAAATAAATGACTTGGTTTACCTAATCGCTGTATCTCAAGATCAAATATTTGTTCATATCCAATATCAAATTCAACTCCTGCCTTTTCACATTGTTTCTTAACAAAATTTTGCAGTTCATTAACTAATTCTATAGCAGCATTTTTATCATAAACTAAATATCTCTTAACATCCTCTGTTTCACATTGTAATTCCCCATTCTCACAAAGATAATTTTTTTCAAAATAACTGTTTTCTAATCCATACTTTATGCAATAACAAATTTTTCTCATCTTGACTTCTCCTTACATCCACAATATTTTTCAGAAAAAAATCCCATTGTTTTTTATATTTTTCAATTACAAACGCCTTACATTTTTTTATACTTCTCTCTTTTGCCTTTTTCCTCTCTGCCTCCTTTTTCAATAGGATTTTCTATTGATGCAAATGGATTCTATTTGCCAATCCCATAAATATATCATATGGAAGTGTTAATCCACATTGCCTTAGATTTAAAATATACTTTTTAAACTCCTCTGCTGTCATTTTTACTATGTCGAGCATCATATGTACTGCTGATATCATTATATATAGATGTTTTTGCAAAGATAACAAAACTCCCACTTAAATACCTATATACAATTCTGTAGTCCTTGGGTAAAGATGTACCATCCTCATAATAACCATAGTTTCCACACTTCCATGAAATATAATGCCCCGATATATCCTCCGTCAAATTTTCGTATATTTGACCATCATCAATTTCAAAAATAGGCTCCAGTTCATCTAATTCTAAGCGAAAATAACTCCATATATAATCTTTCTCAATATTCTCAGCATATAGACATTTAGGCTTAACAATTACATTACTCAAAGATTTTATACAAATGCATCCATCTTCTCCTGTTCTTTCTGCAGATTCAAAATCTTCACCTCCACCACTCGGAACAAACATGTGATTAATATTCGGCATCCTTCCAAGAAAATTTAATACTGTGATAATATCATCAACATTACTCCACTTGGCTGAATCTGGTACAATTTTTCCAAACAAAGTATTTTGGATAAATTTCCACTGGCTCAAATTACTTTTTTCAAAATCCGCTCTTATTTCTAACCATTCTTTAAGTCGTTTTCCAAACTGTTCCATTGTTGGACGAAGTTCAGGTTCCTCACGTGTAGAATCATATAGCAATTCTTCTAATTCAACAATATGCTCCCCTTTTAAAATTCCTGACAATCCCATTAGTTTGCTCTCTGCATCATACGTTCCATCAAATCCTGTTTCATTACGTGTCAAAAGCATCCATAAAGTTTTTGCTAAAGAATATACATCTGCTTTTTTACCATCTGAATCTTTTGCATTTCTTTTCATTTCTGGTGCAATCGTTGTCTTTGCCCCTACTGACTCTTTTATCTTAGTCAAATTTTCTTTTTCTGGATAATCAACCAGCCCGAAATCCCCAAAGCAGTATCCACTCTTATAAAAATATATATTACTCGGCTTAATATCCCTATGAACTATTCCTTTTTTATGCAACACATTCATTATATTTGCCAATTCAATTACACAATTTGCAATTTGTTCTACTGATTCCTGTCCTGTAAACTTTTTTGCAATCGGCTCTGCAATTGGCATTGCATACCAATACTTCTTTTTAGTATTTTCATCTGGCAGTCCAGCATCAAAAATTGGAATTATTCCTTTAACTGAATCCTGTATTTTTTGTACTAATCGTGTTTCTATACAAAACCTGTCTTTTTTTTCCTCAAAAAATTTTCCTCCAGTCTTTAATTCCTTAAGTGCTACCATACTCCCTGTTTTTACATTCTTTGCCAAATAAACATTTGCATTTCCTCCGCTCCCTATCGGTTCAGAATTTTCTATTTTATAGTCTAAATATGCCATATCCTTTTCTCCTAGTAATACCTCACTTTGCTCTGTTTTGCTTGGGTTTATCTTGTACTTTGTCATATCCTTCTTAAAATAAATATGATTTATAAACAGAATGTCATATACGCCGGTATACACACTATTCAATCTTTCATTACAAGATTTCTTGGATGAATAATATAACTCTCACCTATTCTCGATTTATATTTTTCATTAAACCTATCCAGCAAAGCTGTAGTGTATTTTTTCCCTGACTTTACTTCTATCGGATACATTCTATATTTCAGCTTACTATTGTTGAATATAATGAAATCATCAAGCTTGTTCAGGTATTTTATCGCTTTTGTTTCTCTGCAACCATTTTTCCAATCCAATAATTTGTTATAAATTTTTCTTTTTAAATCATCTGGTTCTCCTCATCAGCCACAATGTACCTCAATTTGCACACTTTTGATTATACGCGGAATTAATTTATGATATTTCTTTGATTATGTGCATATTATACCAATGTTTTTCGATTATACGCAAGATAATATTATATGATTTTATGATTATACGCAGCTATCTTACGCCATCCACTTGCCACTACCAGGACGGATTAGGGGCTTTCAGTCTTTAGAGACTCGTACCCCAGGAAACACGAGAAACAGTCGGTATTTTGCTTTACCACCTGCCATAAATTTATATGAAAATGTACTTATCTTTGGTTGAGGAATTTGCGAGTTATCAGGCATAATACTATCTAATTCCTTGATTTGCTTAACTTGTTGATAAAGCGATTGTTGAGTAGGCTTAGAAACTGGGATTTAGCTGAGCGATTAAGCCGAAATCTCGCCAATGTTAATCACATGATTCGCCCATTCTCTTATGACTGCGTTCGTGCGATCTGTGATAGCATCATGATAAAGACGATATCCCTCAGCATCATTTTCTTTTAGATATGTCACCGCTTTTTTGCTGCCAAAATAGAACAAATCTCTAAGCAGGAAATAATCTGTTATACTCTCCCATAGAAATGCTAAAGCTCTGTAGTTTCCTTCATCGTCATTCTTCTCAACCCGGTGCATTTTTTTGATCCAACTTATAATGAATTTTTTCTCATCGGAAGAAATAACAGAATGTTCTTCCACATATTTCCTTACTCGTGTTTTTAAATCTGCAGCGATTTCATCTGTGTCCATAACAATATTACCGTCATAGACTGTAAGAAAAGCATCCGGATCCTCACCGATTACTTCGTCTTTTGTGAAAATAAAGCAATCCAACAGAATTCCATCAATAACGGTATCGTCATGACTATTGTCTTTTTTGTTAACAATGATCAAGCAATCATAATCACTGTATGAATCATTCATACCACAACTAAACGAACCATAGGTGACAATTGCCAATGGGTTATATTTTTCTTTCAGATAATCAATTATCTTCTTCATTAACTACTCCTTAAATTTGTCAGTTTTCTTTGCTCTTTTTATTATCCCACAGTCTATATACAGCATAGATAAGCCAAATAAACCATGACCACGACCATGCATGAAGTGTAAGGCTAATAGCCAGATATACGATTGCCACTGCTATTGCAATATACCACTGCTTCATATACAACGCCTCCACAAATTCAAATTTGTTATTAAATTTCCTTGAACCTTTTCTGACTTATCTGCTTTTCCTTAGCCAACATTTCAACTTCATTTTTCATTTACTCACATTAATAACAGCAATATCACAAGACATTCGTCCTCTTACAATTTCAAATGTAACATCATCATATCCCATTTCTTCAAAAAACTTCTTATAGGATGTCTCATCAAATCTATTGCTAAAATTTGCCCCTATTTTCTCTAATAGCTTAACTGCCAACTTATTAGTTCTTTTATCACCTTCTATGTATGTTGGAATTATAAGTTTACCTCCATCTTTACATACACGAGTTAATTCCATTAAGGCAGCTTCCGGTTTGGGTAATAAATGAATTACATTACCTGCTACAACCGCATCAAATGAACAATCTTTAGCTTTTAATGAGGTAATCTCAGCTTTCTTAAAAATTACATTCTCAAATCGACTAAGCTTCTTTTTTGCCTGCTTTAGCATTCCTGTAGAATAGTCTGTTGCGTACAGTTTGCTGCACTTCGGGGCAATGTATATGCTTATCGCACCTGTTCCACAAGCACACTCAAGGACTGTATCTTTTTGATTTATATACTTTGCTACACTTATTCCTGTTTCCCTATATACTTTTTTATTATAGATATTTTCAAATAAATCATATAATCCTGCAACTTTATCCCAGAACATAATTCCTCCTTTACCACAGAAAGTGCAATGCGACTTCCTTAAAGTTTCTTGCTCTAATTCTTTAGGTTCAAAAGCATATGAATAATAATCCGTTATACCAGCAAAACAATTCAAGGACATTTTTTTGTTATATTGGAGGTAGTTTAGCATGATACAGCTGTTACGATAAGCTTCGCCATATTTATTAAAGATTTGTTATCTAAAATAAGATATCATATTTCCCTCCGATATAGGTTTCATCCCAAATGACTTGTAGAACTGATTATCTCTTTCATCTTCTATATCTGTATTTACCTGAAACATCCTTACATTAGCGTACTTATCCCAAGCTTTCTTAAACAATGTTGTGCCTATTTTCCTGCGTTGAAAATCAGACATAACTATCAAGTCCTGCACCATAATAATATATTCACCATCACCCACACATCTTATAAAACCGACAAGTCTCTCCTGACAGTAAGCACCAAGGCAAAAAATTGAGTTTGAAAATGCTCTTTTTAATGCCTCATCATCATTCAAATAAGCACTCCAGCATTCCGTAGCATAAATCTCTTTTACCTCCCCCCTCAATTTCCTCTACTCCAAATCCTTTATATTCAATCATTACTCCTCCGACACCTATTTATATAATTTTTTGAAATCTCTAAGTCCATAAACAAATCAAAAGTTATCGTTAAAAGATATAAGTACCTGTTTCTATTCTACCAAAATATCTTGCTACAAACTACACTTAATTTGAAAAAACAAATTTAAGTCCATAAACCATCAAGCATATCACCGCATAGTCGCAGACAAAAAGCTCTTTATCCTACTGTACTATGGAGTGAATAATCTGAGTTTAATTATATTACTTGCTGGTAATACTTTCAATCCATTTTAGCCTAATATCATATTGCCACAAAGCTTGATTGATATATTTATAGTCTGCTAAAGTCATTTGAGTAATTCTATCACATAATATCATTTCATATTTCTTGAGTTTCCGTAAACTGCATTAATAAAGGTAGTAAATCCTTAAATACAAAAGAAGATTTAGGTTTTTTACATTAAAAAGTGGTACTGTTAAAAATAAACATACTTTATAAGCCCTACTTAAGCAGTACTTGTGAAATGTATATTTGTTCTTTAAGTTAACTTATAAATTTAAAGCAAAGCTACCTGTATACCGGACGTTCTGTCTTAAACCACAGTCTTACACCTTCTTTAGCATATGAAAGAACCTTTTGTATACCTTTTGCAAGCCTATAATAATAAAATGAAACTTTTTCCTTTATGTGGGCTGAAGCCTTTATTATTGTAGCCTTCATGGCATTTGTTTCAGTTTTCATTGAAGTCTGAGCAAAAAATGCTATGCATAGCGTAATATAAAGATTTAGTGCATTGATTGTCTTAAGCTTACGTACACGGAAATTTTCAAACTTAAACATCTGCTTTTTCAACGGAAATATTCTTCAATTCGCCATCTGGAAAAGTACATTTTTGCAACATTTATTACATCATCCTTTGACTTTATCTCTCTGTTGGTTGTCAACATCATAGTTCTCCGCATCATCAAATCCGATATGTGTAAAAACTCCAATCTATGGCTAATATCTCAAAAACTTATATGTAAGTTATTTTCTTAAAGTGATGGCACCGTTAAAATAAAAAAAATGCATATTTTTCATTATATTAATAATTTTTTTGTTGTTTTTTAAGTAACAATTATGCTATGCTATACCTGTATAAAAAGAAAAGGATGAGAGTTATGAAAACTATATTAAAATGGCCGGTGGAAAAGAAAAAGAATTACCTGTGATTAAAAATATACTCCACAATACTCCGGACGTTTTGTTGAGCCCTTTTTTGAGGTGGTGGAGCAGTATTCTTTGATACTGCAACACAAATTGCTGCATCAATGATAAATCTTGCGAATTAATAAACCTGTATAACTGTATCAGAAATAAGGATGAAGACTTTATCAAATATTTACAAGTTGAGATTAATGAATTCTCAGAATTGAGTACATTTGTAGATGGGCATCACACTGAAATTTTAGAATTGTATCATTCCCAAATATCTGTTGAAGATTTTTATAGAAAAAAATACTATTCTTTCTTCAATACTCTCGCTGATAAATACAATAAAGTATTTATTAAAGAATTAAATAAGAACTTATCTAGTAAAATAAAACGTTCAGCAAAACTTGAAAAAGAAAATGGAGAAATACGATAGTGATAGAATAGAAAATATTGAGGCAGCTATAAAATCTGCTTATTATATGTTTATTCGCTATCTTCAAAATCATATGAGTGAACTTAGCCCCGGAAGACAAGCCGCCGTATTCTTCTTTATTAGAGAGTATTGCTACTCTTCTATGTTCCGCTACAATGGTAAGGGGGAATTTAATGTACCATATGGAGGGATTTCTTATAACAGAAAAGATTTTCAAAAGAAAGTTGATTATTTATTTTCAGATGAGATGGCTAAGAAACTTTCTAACGCAGACATTCACTGTGAAGATTTCGAGATTTTTATCGAAAGTTTAAATCTCACTGAAGACGATTTCATTTTTCTTGATCCACCTTATGACTCCGATTTTTCTACATATGCTAAAAACGAGTTTGGTAGAGATGAGCAAATTCGACTTTGCGAATGCTTAAAAAGAACTCACGCAAAAATATTACTTATAATAAAGAACACGGATTTTATCTACGATTTATACAAGGATAATTTCACAATAACAAGCTTTGACAAGAAATATATGGTTAGCTTTATGAATAGAAACGAGCGAGATGTTGAACACCTTGTCATTACAAATTATTAAATGAACAAAGGACTGTTGCGCTAAGAAAAAGAAATACAAAAATATTGTGATTAGCTAACAATAAGTTTACCATATTTTTGTAGTATTTTCCTTTAATGCGACAGCCCCCTTCAGTTTTTAAATGGCTCTTTCTTTAATAAATCTTTTCAACTCAGCCTTTCCCAATGAAGTTATATTTAAGACACCACTACCATACGAAACTAAACCTCGATATATAATATTATTAGCAGAATCGTTTCTATGAGCTATAATATTTCTTACAATCTGGTCAATTACAGTATCATTCCTATCAACAAGCGACACCAGATTAACCCCTCCTGGCTCTGTATAATCCCAGATATATCTTTTCAAAGTCGATGTATCTATCCCAGGGATGATTATCCAGAATATATAAAACAATAAAATCTAAGTCTCTTTCACCAATTTTTACTATTATTAGGCATATTTTTCTCCTCTTCATCTTATTTTCTTTATTTCATTGATTCTTTTTTGCAGCTTCATAAAATATTTCATCAATTTCACAACCAATAAACTGTCTTCCCATTTCTATTGATGCAACTCCTGTAGAGCCTACACCCATAAAAGGGATCAAAGATTACATCCTCTTCATTACTTGCAATTTTAATTAAATGTCTCAATAACTTAAGTGGTTTCTGTGAGGGATGTTTAGGTTCCTTTAATCGTTCCTTTCCCATACATATAGGACATTCAAAATAATTGTGCATTTCATTTTGTGTAGAAAAAAATTCCATTTATGTTTTTTTATTCCATAAACAAACAATCAGCTCACAACTATTAAGAAAAACCATTTTTAAATATCTTAGGAATTGGATTAGTTTTTATGCCATATGAAGTATTGGAATGTATCAAACTCTGAGTCAAATGCATCATGCCATTTTCCAATTAAGTTATAGCTTGTAAAAATAAAAACATTACCATTTGGCTTTATAATGCGTTTAAATTCATCCACAAAATCAAATGGATTAATTTCTTTCAAATCCCATTCCCCAAGGTCGTTGTTAACTGCGCTACGTCCCGGCAGAGGAATATTTCCTGTAGAATACTTAGCAATGTTATAAGGCGGGTCTGTCAATATTAAATCAACCGACTTATCTGGAATAGTTTTAACATATTCTAAGCAATCAGCATTGGATAAAGTAATGCTATCCAATTACTATTTCCTCTACCTTTGCAAGAGTATATTCCTCTTTATAAATATTTATAAAATCATCACATAGCATATCCTTTTCTAATATTTCTTTCAGAATTCTTCGCCTATAAGAATTTGATTTCGCTTCAAATGATTGCCAATAGCTCCGTCATAGATTACCATCATCTTCTGCACAAAGAGTTATTATATTAGGTACACTTTGTACTCCATATTTTTCTCCTTGATACAAAAAAACAATTTTCTGTAATCTAGTTTCTAACTGAGAAGCGAAGCTTCTTCCTGTTTCCATATATTTTTTTGCATTTTTATCCGAAAAATAAAAAAATATTATTCTCACGTTTTACCGATTTTTTTGATGAATTCTTTTTAACTTTTTTTACCATCTCTGACAACTGTTTCTCTATAAATTCAACATATTTTTATTTTTCAAATCAGCATCCATTATCCTATAGTCCTTCTAATCATCTCTTTAATTCTTGAATTAAGATCAAGTTCCTCTAAAGCCATCTTGTACAACTCCGTAAAACGTTCATATGTAATACCTCCTGGAAGAATTGTATTCCAGAACTTCTTACCAATAAGAAACATTTCAAGAAATGCCATATGCTTTTTAACAGCACCAGTCCATGTGTTCCCTTCCCCATTTTTATTGTACAAGGTTGCAAAGTAAGCTTTTGAATTAGGTATATTCAGGCCTGCGTATATAGTCAATAGCTTCTCTACATTAGCAGGTGCATTTGAACTATCCAAATCTCCACCAGCTTTTAATTCCAAAACAACCCAGTCTTTACCATCAAAAAAAGCAAGGTCAACAGGCTTTATGTGATAACCAGTGGTTTTATATCTCTGAGCTATTGGGAGCAATGATTTTATACTACTTTGGGTAACTCCACTCTCCGAACGTGAACTCCCCTTTCCCACAGCTACATTTGAAGCTCTAAACTCTGAAATCGCACCTCTAAGTACACCATTATCTGTATCAACGTCTGTAACAATTATCTGACCACTTATTGATATAGGATTAATATTGTGTTTTATATTTCGTGGATTAATAATTGTAGGGACATTTTCTTCTCCAAACTTTAATCTCGCTATTCTCTTTGCACAAGTTTCAATTGCAAAACCACTTTTTGACTCAAAACTACTTACAAAAACCATATTAGCAGTAATTGTTTCATCTAGCTGACTCAATAAAAAATTGTATCTTTTCTTTACAAAATTAGTTTTGAAATCACCTTCAATATTGCTTATTAACTTTGAAAATTCCTCGTATACTATTCTTTTGATTTTCTCCTCTGTATTTATCACTTATCCTTACCTCCTATGCCTTCAAATAACTGTGAAAGCGAAATATCAAGTCCATCTGCTATCTTTTCAATGTTTAGCAATGAAATATTTCTTTTACCGGATTCGACTGTTGCAAAGTAAGTCCTGTCCATCTCTATCTTTAATGCAAATTTTTCTTGGCTAAGACCTGTTTTTCTTCTTAGTTCTTTTATTCTCTCTCCAAGTTCTTTTGTTATCATTTGTAGACATGCCTCCTTTATGAACAACAATAAAATTGTATAACAAAGGTGGCTTTTATAACAACGGGTTTTAAGCAACAATCATAGAGTTCCAGTAATCCTTTGATTGGCAGCTTCTACATATTTCTTATCTAATTCTGTGCCTATAAATCTACGATTATTGTGTACTGCTGAAACTCCAGTAGTTCCAACCCCCATAAAAGGATCAAACACAACCGCGCCTGGATTAGAAGCAACTTTAATAAAATGATCAATTAGTTTTAGGGGCTTTTGAGCGGGATGAAATGGTTCTTTTAGTCGCTCTGGATAGGAACAAATGGGACATTCAAAAAAATTATGCATCTCTTCTTGAGATGAAAAATTCCATATATGACCCTTATTCCATAAAAATATAACAAATTCACAGCTATTACAAAATCCGTTTTTATACATTTTAGGAGCTGGATTTGACTTATGCCACACAAACATTTGAAATGTATCGTACTCTTGGTCAAACGCTGTATGCCAATATCCAATCTGATTATATCCTGCAAAAATAATAATGTTGCCACTAGGTTTTACGATGCGTTTAAATACATCTACATACTCAACTGGATTAATAATTTTTTTATCCCAGCCAGCAATATCATTATTTAGCATTTTCTTTCCTTCTCGTGGAATGTTTCCAGTAGAATACTGTGAAATATTATAAGGAGGATCAGTTAAGAGCAAATCCACAGAATTATCTGGCATCCGTTTCATAAACTCTAAACAGTCTTCATTGAATAATTTATAGATACTAGGGTTATTAGAAATCAATAGTCTCCCTTTCCCCAGTTGAATATATTTATGGTATCATTTTTCATTTTTTATACAACGGATTATAAGCAACAATCTATTATTAAGAAGCCACAAACCCATCAACACTATTACTGACAACTGTGGTTTTTATCATCAATACTTATCTCTAAGTAGGGCTCTGGTTCAGGTAGAAATTATTTTACTAATGAAAATGGAATGAAATGTGACACTATAAGAATAGAGCTCGACAGATTCCATTCATCAGATCAAATCAATGACAATTTATATTTTTATTATTTAGCCAGCCTCATAAACTCAATTGACAAATATGCAAATACAGCTTCTGTATATGGTACCTTTTTAAAGCATATCAAAAAATCTGCCAGAAAAGAGTTTCAATTAGAACTATTACCATTAGTTTCTGGCAGTATCGGAGAAGCTTACAACGAGGATATTAATACATTGGCAAAAAAAATTCATGGAGACGTATTATACCTAGATCCACCATATAACGCTAGACAATATTGTTCTAATTACCATGTACTCGAAACAATTGCTAGATATGACAATCTTGAATTAAGTGGAGTTACCGGACTTCGAGATTCTTCAAGTCAAAAAAGTAAATTCTGTTCCAAACGAACTGTTGTAGAAACATTCGAGGATTTAATTAAAAATGCTCAATTCAAATATATATTTTTGAGCTATAACAACGAAGGTCTTATGAGCCTCGATACCATAAAAGAGATAATGTCAAGCCATGGATAATATAGTTTCTTTACAAAAGAATATAGACGTTTCAAAGCAGACAAAGAAGATAACAGAAATATTGCAGCAGGCTCTACGACTGAGTATCTTCATTGTCTAATAAAACAGTAAGAGGAAGCAGAAATTCTTCTCTTAAACAGAAATCGTCAAAATATCTCTCTAAAAATGAAAAGTACGTTTGCTCTATCTCACCTTATCACCTTCCGTTTCATATACCATACGAACATCTTTACGCCTGCCCCAAATCAAAATCCAACTGGCAAACATGGCGATAGCTCCACCAATTGTGAGACACAGGCGGTAATCAAGCACCTCACCAAGAAAACCCATTAGTAGTGAAAAAGCACTGGCTCCCGCAGTAATCACTACACTTTCAAAAGCATTGATGCGAGACCTTAACCTTTCAGGAATATAACTTTGTACGGCTGCACTTCGCATAATTGCACTGTTGCTACCTAGAAATCCACAAATTCCCCTGTTAAGAAGCATCAACGGATAAGGAAGCCAGAGCAGACACATATCCATTGTTTCATAAACCTGATACACAAAAAACGCAAAACCGTACTTCTTCTTGTCAGGAATATTGATTCGATATTGAATTGCACTACCAATTGTCCGTCCTGCAAACTCTACCACAGAAAATGCTGAGTACATAGTAACAGTGAAACCCGGAAAAGTACGGAAAAATGCTACAAGAATAGGCGAAAATCCGCGGGCTACTCCATTGGTAACTGCCATATATTCGTAGATACCGCGAAGGCCGCGTTCTTCCTTCAAATACTGCACCGCTTCCCGTATATCACTGATCCATTCCCTCACAGAATATGGAGTACGATTATGTCGTTTTGTTTCATCCAGTTGGATAAAGCTCTCAGTAATAGTGGCAACCAATGACAGCCCACTCTGTGCAATCAGAATCCAGGCAACTCCGAGTGTATCCAGGAGAACCGCAGCAAGTGGTGTCATGATGACCTTCAGAACCGGATAAAGCATGGATGACACAGCATAGCCCTTTTGCTTAGCTCCTTCCGGGATCAACTCCGGGTAAATGCTGGTGAAAGCCAACTCATCCACTGCCCCCAGGCAGGCTAACAGCAAAGACACTGCCAGATAACCGATATAGGAAAAATCAAAGAACAGTAACCACAATCCCATTCCGGCTAACACAAAAGCATTCGCGGCATCGCCCGCTACCAGAAAAGTTTTGCGCGGTAATCTATCCATGAATGGAGCAATTACAACCGGGAGTAATAGATGTGGAATAAGCTGGATGGCCACAATCAAAGCCGATGCCAATGTGCTGCCGGTTTCATCAAATACCAGGAAAGCTAATGCAAAACCGCCTGCGATTGCACCAACTGTGCCAATAGCCGATGCAATAATCACTAAGCTAAAATTCCGAGTCCATAGTTTTGTTGTTTTCATATTTATCACCTCTACAAATAGTGTAGCAGTTTTATAAAACAAAGATAAGCCCGTATATTTGGGAAAATTATTCCAAATATACGGGCTTAATTCCTCTTTATACTGTCTTTCTGGGAAATTCCTCCATTAATTCACACGCCTTCTTATACTGTCTGGTCGTCTTATACCATTCTAACACCCAAGGCAGGTGAAAGATTGCATAGCCGGAAGGCAGCTCTCTTTGAAGGCGATTAAAGCATTCCAAAAGCAGTGAGCCATATTCTTCATGAGCAAGATAATCCGGATAATCCAATCGATAGCGAACAAGGCTAAGTAACTGCAACGCCAGAGAATGATTTATCTCGTCAGCTTCCATGGTTTCTGCCCGATTCAATGCGGCGAGAGCTTCCTCCCGCCTCCCCGTTTTTTCACAGCAGATTGCCAATTTGTGCAGTGACATCAGGGTGGGCTTTTCCAACTTAGAAAACCATTTATAAGCTTCCTCATAGCGGCCGATTTCAATCCATGATGATGCTGTGTTATATCCGATAAAGTATAGAGTTCTCTTATCTTGCAAACCCTCTGCCAGTCGTTTCACAACCTGATAATGACGTTCCATATTTGGGATATCCTGTTGGTTACCATAGGCGTTGCCAAGGAAAATTTTTGCATCCAGCATAATCTTTATCCTACCTTCTCTGCTTGCCAAATCATAGGCCGTCTGAAGCGCATCCACTGACGATGAATAGTGCCCAACCTTGTAGTCAGCAATTCCTAACTTCAAATATGTATATGCATTTGGCGTTAGCCGTACTGCCTCGTTCTCCTGTCCCTGTAATATTCGCTGCATAGCCAGTTGACGTGTATCCATACAGGCCTCTATTGCCTTATCTAGCGGAGCTTTGGAAGAAAGCAAGGTCAGATCCAGCCAAGCAGGAGTAGCCATATAGTATTCTATATTCTTTGTCTGCAACAAATCATTTAGCTGATCAAGCCTACCGTCAAGCAAAAATTCCCAACCTTGTTCTGCCAGTTCAGCAGCTTCTTGTTCGATTTCTTTATCACACTTTAACTTAAGTCTTGCCAGGAGAAGCCTCAAAACTTCCTCTGATGGCTCTGCTTTGCCGGTTTCAATTTTAGACAAATATGATACTGTACAAATCCCCTTGCACAGTCCCGCCTGGCTCCAATTTTTCCCAAGTCTCTCACGATAAATGATATACCCTAGATAATTCATGTAATTATATACACCTCACTTTAGCGGACTGATTATTCCGGTACTTCCCATTTTGACTCAATTTGAAATTTATACAACGAATTCACATTCCCTTCTCTACCTATTCAATCCTAATAGCCAATCTCTCGCATTTATTATTTTGATACCTTCAATATCTCTTGATGGGTCATCATCCAATGTAAGTATTACTTTGGGATAATCATCCTGAAGCATTTGAAGCGGCCTTATTTCTCTGGCTAATGTAGCTTCATCTCTTACAGTCAACGCAACCTGATAATAATGATTGCCCTCTTGATTCTGTGCAACAAAATCTACTTCAAATGAATCTGCTTTTCCTACATATACATCATAGCCTCTCCGAAGCAGTTCAAGATAAACTACATTTTCAAGAATATGCCCCGCATCCATACCGCGTTTACCAAGAAGCATATATCGAAGTCCGATATCAATCACATAATATTTATCCAATGTCTTGAGATATTGTTTTCCTTTTATATCATACCTTTTTGCCTGATAAATAATATAGGACTCCTTAAGAGCGGTAAGATATTTTTCTATTGTTTTAGAGTCAATCTTTCTGCCATCGGAAGACATTGTATCAGCTATTTTTTTTGTAGAAAGCGGATTACCGATGTTGTCAAAGAGAAATTTCAAAACACTTTGAAGCATCATTGAATCTGTTACCTGTTTTCGATTCATAATATCTTTAATTACAATAGTGTTATAGATACTTTCCAGGTAATCTCTGATTATATTAGGATTGGAATCCAATTCTAACACATAAGGAAATGAGCTTGATGACAAGTAATCAGTGTATTTTGTTATTCTATCTTCAAAGCCATTCTTGGCAATACAATATTCCTTAAATGACAAGGGAAGCATCTCAATCTGAATATATCTTCCCGATATAAGTGTAGCTATTTCGCTTGAAAGCATATAGGCATTGGAACCGGTCACATACAAATCTACATCAGAATTTAACTGAATACTATCCAATACTTTTGGGAAACTTATCTACATTTTGAATTTCATCCAGGAAAATATAAGTTTTAACATTTTTTTTCAAGCGTTCTTTAATATATTTATGAAGACTCTTATAATCGGTTAAGTCCTCATACTCCAAATCTTCAAAATTAATCAAAATTATCTGATATTTCTTAACACCTTGTTCTATCAGCCAGTCCCTAAATTGAAGCAATAAGGTTGACTTTCCGCTTCTTCGGATCCCTGTTACAATCTTAATAATATTCTTATCTTTAAGTAGCTTTAGCTTATTCAAGTATTCTTCTCTAATTATCACCTTACCACCCCCTGCATTGATGATAACACTATATGGAAGTTTTGTAAAGTTTTTAGGAATTATTTCAAAAAAATAATTAGTATTTAAAAGATTTTTAGGATTTTATTTCAAAAAGTATTCATCCTCTTGCAACCTCAAATACAACATCATCGTATCCCATCTCTTCAAAAAAATCTCTCGCAGGATGTCCCATCAAACAAGCAATCTTTAGCTTTTTAATGAGGTAATATCAGCTTTCTTAAAAATGACATCATCAAATCTGCCAAAGCCTCTTTTTTCCTGCTTTAGAAATCATTTTTATATTCTAAAAATCATCCTCAGCATTTTTCTGGTATATTTCTATGCAAAAAACAATCAAATTCATCCAGAATGTCTATTATCAAACCTTTATCAAGTCGATTTCTGCACTCTTCAATAAGTGCTGCGGGTATTCCATAGCTTCCCCTAACTGTAATATAGAGAAGTCGGAGGACGATAAAAATCATTTTTGGCTGTTGAAGTGTAATTGTAACAAGAAAATAGACATTGATTAATCAATTAGGAGATTGGAGGTAATATGTACGGTGCAATTTTATTTGCAGAAAGCTGATTACCGATGTTATCAAAAAGAAATTTCAAAACACTTTGAATTTCATCCTTGAAAACATAAGTCTTAACATTTTTCTTCAAGTGTTCTTTAATATATTTATGGAGGCTTTTATAATCGGTTAAGTCCTCATACTCCAAATCTTCAAAATTAATCAAATTTATCTGAGATTTCCTAACACCGTGTCCTATCAGCCAATCCCTAAACTGAAGCAATGATGTTGATTTCCCACATCTTCTGGTTCCGGTTACAATCTTAATAATATTCTTATCCTTAAGTACCTTTAGTTTATGTAGGTATTCTTCTCTAATTATCACCTTTCCATCAATGATAACACTATCTATAGATTTTTGTAAAATTTGGGAATTTTTATTCTAAAAAAACATTTGTATATGGGAATCATATTTCTAAACATCTTCCATCGCTAATTTTAAAATAAAAATCCTGTTTCTTCACAAAAAGAAGCCTCCTAAGAAGCTTCTCTCATTATATCTCTAATCTTTTTTCTTATTTACATTTATAACAGCGATATCACAAGGCATTCGTCCTCTTACAAGCTCAAATGCAACATCGTCATATCCCATCTCTTCAAAAAATTCCCTATAAGATGTCTCATCAAATCTGTTGCTGAAATTAATCCCTATTTTCTCTAATAGCTTAACTACCGGTTTATTAGTTCTCTCATCACCGTTTATGTATGTTGGAATTATAAGTTTTCCACCATTTTTACATACCCGGATTAATTCCCTTAACGCAATGCCAGGCTCCGGCAACAAATGAATTACATTACCTGCTACAACCACATCAAATGAGCAATCTTTAGCTTTTAACGAGGTAATATCAGCTTTCTTAAAAATAACATTATCAAATCTGCTAAGCTTCTTTTCTGCCTGTTTTAGCATTCCTATAGAATAATCAGTTGCATAGAGTTTGTTGCACTTTGGCGCAATATACATACTTATTGCCCCCGTACCACAAGCACACTCAAGAACTGTATCTCGCTGGTTTATATATTTTGCTACGCTTATTCCTGTTTCCCTATACACTTTTTTTATTATATATTTTTCAAACAAATCATATAATCCTGCAACTTTATCCCAGAACATAATTCCTCCTATCGGGCGACACATCCATCCTTTTCCTACAGAAAAAAACCCACTATACTTTTCTTGTTATTTATCTAATAACCATTTTGAGCTGTTCTAAATATTGCAGTCTTCCGATAATCTTCATATCAATAAACCTCCGACAGTTGGTAACTGTAATTATATCACTCTATTTCAGATTATTCAATTATTTTTCATTTTATCGAAAGATTAAAGGCTCCCGACTTTTTTCGCCGAGAGTCTTTAATCTACTCATATAATTTTTATTTATCCCTTACATTTCAATAACCAAAAAAATGATTTTTTTATCATCCTCAGATTTCTCGATATTGCAGGTAAAGCTGCTCTTCTTGTCAGTATTTCCTGCAATCAATATTCCAAGAATGGTATTTACAAAAAGCCATAGTAAAAAAACCTCTTTAGACTCATTTACATGAATATACAATATATATTTTTGCACAATCTTTAATGCCCTTTATGCTTTTCTTTTTTCTTTTGCTGTTTCAGTTCAAACATTATCTGTTCTTCTGTCTCCTTTTTCTTATGACTTCTCTCTTTACGCTCCTGTTTATTCTGTTCATGCTGTAATTTCAATAGCTGTTGTGATTTTGTGCCGATGCCTTTTTCCAACATCTGTTTTCTTGCCTGACGCTGCATCCTTTTCGGATTTCTGCTTATATCCTTTACCGCAGTATCAGCAGCCATGCTGAATTTCAAACCGGAATAGTATTTTTGAATATATTCCTGCACTTCGTAATCTTTTGGCTCTGCACCAAATATTACCTTTGCCACAGATAGTTTGCCATCTTCGATATGCTCAAATACACCTACCCAAAACGGCTCTTCAAAATACACTGTCAGTTTCCGCTTACTTTGTTCATAAGAATCCCTCCTAAAATAATTATTGAACAAAGAACGGACAACCCGGAGGGGAAGGTTACTTACCCTATTTGCATAGGACGGCCGGGCTACCTACCGGCTCTAATACACCATAGATGTACATCGCTTTTTTATCTTTGCATTTATAATCAAGCCATATGGCACGATTAATTTAATTTGTCAAATTTTATTCTGCTTTTCGCTGACAAATCTGTCACCGAAAATGCTGTTTTTCCATATAAAAAGCGATAATGATTTTGTCTTCATTACCGCTTAAAACGGATGTTCCCTGCGGGAATCGAACCCCTGGCTACAGCTTAGGAGCTAAGGTTGGTACTGTAATTTGCTAAAATTATCTGTCAACATAAGTCAATGAAAGTAGCTTGTTTTCTAACTTTCCTGTCATTCTCTGTCAAAATAAGAAAACCTGTTTTATCCCTTGTAAAAGTACCTGACGGTGCTTGTTCGGTGCCCGAAGCACCGAAAGGATATAACCATTCAGTTCCATAGAGTTCATACCTATGGCTACCATTGTCAAAAAGCTTGCAACAATGATTGCTCTGTTTTCTTATTAGATTAAATATATTATAGCGTTAATTGGGTCGGATGTCGATAGGGAGTTGACCATTATTTTTATTCTATTATTTCCCAATGCCCACTATATCCACTACCAATATAACGAACATTATCCATTTCTTTTATACGCCGTTTTATAGTTTTTGAGCTCACTCCAAGTGTCTTAGCAATACTTTCCGTGCTTATTTTGTCATTTGCATGCATTAGTTCCAAAATCTGTACATCCAAATGGTCTTGAGGGACATCTTGAGGGACATCTTGAGGGACACCTTGAGGGACATCCTGAGGGACATAATTCAGATTAGGCATTATCACAGTGAATTGGTATCTGTCTGAACGGAATGTCGGCTTCTTGTTATCTGTATAATTTTTCTGAAACTCATATCCGCTTATTATTTTACCAAATCCACTTCCCTTACGCTCCATATAACCAAGCCTGTTAAGTACATCAGCAAGTATAGGATTTCGTCGAGTTGATGGCACTGTAAGTGGATCTCTGTCCTGAATTATGGAGCCATCCGGCATTCCTCCCGGCGAATAAATCTCCATCCGGTCATCATAAATATCAATATGTACTTCACTTCCGTATATTAAATAATCCCTGTGTCCCAATCCGTTAACCAATGCCTCATGATAACTTCGTTCTACATATTCAGGCATTTCTTCTCTTGAATTTGCAGTTTTTCTCCACATCATCTTAGCATTACGCTTGATAAAGTTTTCTCCATTTTCAATAAGAGATATGATGCTTCCATCATATTCTGCATCATCCAAGGCATCAATTGTGCCACCGCTTTTATTTAGTCCGTTCCATCTTGTGCAAAACAGTCTGGAACAGCGAATAGGACTTTCATCTGCTATCAAAGCACCGGCATTAGTAAGATAGCCACGCTCATCAGCCAGCCCAAATGAAACAAGGTCTTTATCATCAAAGCCGTTACCGGTCCACTTTTTATATCTTTCTCTAAGCTTAGAAAACGCAAAATCCTCTACTCTATATGATGAAACTTGTGAATCATAAGATGTATTCTTTCCGCACATAACCAGGCGTTTTAGCTCAGTAGATGTTGCTTTAACACTCTCATTTCCCATACGTACATAGGCTTCCAGTACGCCATCACCTGAATAATAATACGGTGTGTCTTCTCCTTTGAAAACATCCAATACTATGAGCATTTTACCCTTTTCATTATGAAACTGCAGTTTAAACTCCGGAACAGGATCCATCCTGCTTTTTATAGTTTCACTAATCCTTTCAGCATCTCCTTCGGCATCATCTAAGCCTAAAGCTTCTCCACTGTCAGAAATGCCAAAAATCAATGAACCACCAATAGTATTTGCAAATGCACTTACGCTTTTACACCAACTTTTGGGTTTCTTTACTTCAAGCTGCTGTTTCTTGTCATATTCGGTTGCTTCTCCGATTAAGTTTATTATTTCCATAATAACCATCTTTCTGTTATATTAAAATTATCTTCTGATCAGATTATCAATTTCTATATTCATTGCATTATTTAGTATTTTACCACAAAATCCTTAAATATAACAGATGCATCACCTGCATAAAAAGAGAAAAATGCCCACCCGGATTAGACTTATTTAATCTAATCTGAGCGGACTGACCGTCAGGCTTAATGAAGCAAGAAAACAGAGATTTTCCTTGGATTTACACAGAAGAGCTTATCCTACACTTTACTTATCACCATTCGGTGCTTATACCTGCAAAATGCTCCGGTGCCACATCTGGTTTTCGGTGCTTGTTTTTATATTTTTAGTTTTATCAGGGTGCTTGCAGGCACCCAAAATTCATTTTAAAAACAAAAATTGCAGCAACGAATAATTCTAATCATTGCTGCAAGAACACATGTTCCCAGGGGGAATCGAACCCTCAACTAGTGCTTAGGAGGCGCTTGTTATATCCATTTAACTATGGGAACAAATGGCTTTGCCACCGAAACCTATTATAATAAGGTACGGTGGTAAAGTCAAGAGAATTTATAACAAGCTTTATTTACATTCAAGGTTAAATTTCATAAAATAACCATTCTCTAGTTTCCTTTACTCAAATAACGACGGATTTAGGCATTCATTATAACTGGTTGTAAAAACCATTTTTATACTAATTGTCATATACAAAGTTTTATCTTCCCTGACAAGCTTTAAATAACAGATATTATCTTTAAATTTATCTGTTATGTTGATTTTCTGTTCAAAATAGTAAACCCAAACAGAACCATCTTTTTCATATACCACCTCAGGGGAGTTAAGATTATCCATAAGTTCTTCTTTCGTTAATGGTCTTTCACTTCCATCGTCCTCAATCTCACATCCTCCACCACCTTGTTGATGCTTTATCCCTTCGCCGTCTTTGTACTCCATTGTATACGTTCCATCTCCAAAATTAATTGTAGCGTCTGTCTGCTCACCTTGTATCCAAACCTTAATTATGCTTCTAATACCACCTATATCTGCCGCATACGCTGTTCCTGATGCAGTAAATAAAACTACACAAGCTGCAAAGCCGGCTGCCATTCGATATAATTTTTTCTTCTTGTCTGCATAAGCTTTTTTTGTTGTCTCCAAATTTGTCTTATCTGAAATCCTAAGTCCCGAAAATGCCTGCTTATATTTCTCTTTATTCGTCATAGTCCCATGCCTCCTTTAATTTTTCTTTAAGTAACATTCTTCCTCTTGATAATCTCGTTTTTACGTTGCTTACAGATATTTTTTGGATATCCGCAATTTCATTTACAGAATAGTCTTCATAATAAAACAGGTGAATGGTTATGCGGTACTTTTCAGGGAGTGTCATCACCGCCTCAAACAATTCTGATGATTCCTCTGATTCAAAAGTTAACGTTTCCATATAGTCTTCTAAAGGCACTACCTTCGTTCTAAAAAAACTGATATTCTTATTTTTTGCTTTATTAATGGCTACTCTGATAAGCCAGGCCCGTATGTGCTCCTCTGTTTCAAAATCTTTTTTTAATGACATATACTGAATAAAAGTATCTTGAACAACATCTTCAGCATCTCCGCTATTTTTGCATATATTAAATGCAATAACATAAATGTTGTTTTTTTGTACTTTTTCCATCAGTATTTCTACCGGATGCCTCATTAAGTTTCTCCTTTATTTCTTTTTGAAAGCCTTTCACTAATAATACAAATGAGGACTGTAAAAGGTTACATTGTATCAAAATAAATATGTAACTACAATCAGATAATTTAATCTAAATTGGGGTTAATTTATTTTTATGAAATTTCCAAATTTTATATAGGATTTTTCGTTTTCATTATTTCATGGATTTTTTTGTTGTTCATCAGTTTTATCATATTTCTATTCCCTACAATATGTTGTTGTCATTTTGCCCCAATTTTCCCACACTTTTTCCTAAAACTACTTACATTTTTAAGGAGATTTTACCTAAATTCCGGCGTTATACTATACACAGATAAAGCGATAAGACATCGGTTATCAAAACTATAAAACAAATAAACCAAACAATGAAAGGAAGGTATTTATTATGAAGAGATTAGTAATTTTAGCAGTAGCGGGAAGTTTAGTAGTAGCAGGGGCTACCGCAGGATTAAGCACCGTTAAAGCAGCAGAGACAAAGAAGGGTGTAGAAACCGTCAAGAAGGGCAGCAATAAAGATATTGATTTCAGGGAAACTGATAGAGATTATTTCGCTTATCCGGGTGATACCGATTTCAGGGAAACTGATAAAAACTTCTTTGCTTACCCTGATGACATGGATTTCAGAGAATTGGACAAAAACTTCTTCGCTTATCCGGGAGATGATGAAGATTCCCCTTCTCTTTCAGAATTCCTGAAAAAGGATACTAAGCTTACAAAGGCTGAGAAAAAATCCCTGACGGAAGATTATGATAAGCTTGAGAAAACACGCAGGGATATTGATGAAACGGCAGAAGAGATAGAAAGGATTACAAATAAGATTACGGATAAATGGGCAATCGCAGATAAGATTGATGAAGTTGCAAATAAGTACCAGGATATCTGGGACAAGGTTTATGAGAATGCAACTGATGAAGATCTTGCAATCGAGGATAATATTGAGTTTATCAAGTCCTCAAAGGCTATTACCGACGAGGAAAAGACAACTCTCATAAAGGCAGAGGAAGAGCTTAAAACACTCAATGAAGAGCATAACAGGCAGTATAACAAAGTTGAAGAAGCTACCAAAGAACTTACTTCCAAGCTTGACTCCCTTTACAAGGATGTGGAAATCTAATAGATAAGATGCAGCCTTTAGCTAATAAGCTTGGTGAAGAATTTAAGGAGAATTTCGGATTTGTAGAGATTATGCCTTACTAAGTTCAAATTATTTACACATAAAAATTCATTAGATAACCTCAAGCCGCCAAGGCAGGAAAATTCTCCTGCTTTGGCGGTTTTCATTATAAAAGTTTTTCTGTCTGTTGCCGGGCTGCGGATATTTAACCTTAGGCTATCGCATCTGCACAAATCCGCTTATTACAGCAATAATGCCTAATACAAAACAAATAAGACCGGCATAAGAGGCAACTTTCTTCTCTTTTAGTCTCCTGTTTTTGAACAACAGAAAAATTCCTAAAAGTATAAGTACAATTCCAAATCCGATGCTGAATACATGCATCCCCGGTGATATGCTTTCAAGCAATTTATCTACTGTTCCCTCTATCTTCTTTTCCATTATTCAACCTCCATAACATTTACTTTTTTAATCAAAAATATTGAAAATACTATCCCGACAAATATCATCACTGTCGTTAACACATACATAGTAACCCTGCTTAAGCTCGCATTTATCACTATATTGCACATTAACGAAGCAATAAGTACAGCAGAAACTATGGTAGTCGGTATCGATTTTTTTATAAACCCGATTCCTACAGCCACAATTCCGATACTTGCGGCTATGAGAGACATAATGAGGGTGTTTTCAACAACCTTCAGCATAATGGAAAGTGTAAAATCTTTTCCCACGAGATGAATGAAATTTTCGGTTATGCCGAATGTCATGAAAACTAAAAGGTTACTTACAATCATGGAAATGATGGTAACACCGGATACAACACTTAGTTTTGACAAAATAATTTTCTTACGACTCACCGGATAGGAAAAAAGTAAAATCGGACGTTTTCCCGAGTAGTCCTCAATAACAAACTTTGAATACATAACCGACGACATCACACAAAATACCGCCATGCTGAAAACTCCGAACAAAGGAATGAGATTGTTGTATCCGGAAAAAATCTCCATATCTTTATCGTTTGGCTCTATAAGAGGTGCATAAGCAAACAGAAACAGGAAACCTAACATTATGATTGTTATAATAATACCGCCCATTATATAAGTATTAAGTTTGTTTTTTTTCAATTCTAATCTAATAAGTGTTTTCATTATCTTCTTTTCTCCCTGTCATTATATCCATAAAATAATCCTCAAGTCCTGAAGGATATTCTGCTTTTACTTTCGCCATTGGAACCTCTCTTATAATTGTTCCATTGACTATTACTCCAATGATATCGGCTATATGTTCAACTTCAGTTAAAATATGGCTGGAAATAAGCAACGTCATTCCATCTGTCTTCACAAGGTTTACGAACAAATCCCGCATTTCTCTGATTCCGATAGGATCAAGTCCGTTAATCGGTTCATCCAAAATCAGTAACTTAGGTTTGTGAATAATTGCTCTTGCAATGGCTAAACGCTGGCGCATACCCATAGAGAACTTTGATACAGGCTGAATACCCGTATCATCCAAGCCTACTTTCGATAAGATGTCTGTTATATCACCACTCTCCTTACCCATATATTCCAGATGTATTTGTAAATTTTCCGCTGCTGACAAATGTTCGTAAAATATCGGCGTTTCAATCAAAGTGCCAATTTCAGATAAAATACTGTTTCTTTCCGAAACAACGTCCTTTCCTAAGACGTGAGCCTTACCCATAGTTGGTGTAATCAATCCCGATAAAAGCTTGAATATGGTTGTTTTCCCCGCTCCATTTGCCCCTAAGAAGCCGTAAATCGTGCCTTTTTCCACACTCATATTGCAATTTTTGATTACTTCTTTACCCGAGAAAGTTTTTGTAAGATTCTTTGTTTCAACTATTAAAGTATTATTCACCGACTTTGTCCTCCCTGCCATATAATTTGCGTAATAATTCCAGCGATTTTTCAATAAATCCATCACTTAATACATCTATTCCTATTGACTTCATAAGGTATTGCAAAAATTTCAATCGTAATGACAGCTTCTCACCGTTACAGTCAAAAACAGCCGGATCGCACCACACATTCAGCAATAATAGGAAAACCTCTGCACATTCATCCGGAGAATCCGTAACCAGTGAACCATCCGCAATTCCCCTCTTGATAATTTCCGAAACAAAGGCAGAATCTTTGTTTACACAGCTTTGCATATATGACAAAACAAATTCCGCACTTTTCATTCTAATGCTCATCACATCATCCAGATAATGTGCTTTTTGGTTTTCAAAATTTCTTTCCAAAATAAGCAGTAATTGTTCTTTACCGCTCAACGAGGATGTTTCTGACAGAAAGTTTTCCATCGCATCCTTTACAGCCTGCGCCTGCCTTTCCGTAACTGACTTGATAATTTCATCTTTTGACTGAAAATGATGATAAATAGCACCCTTTGATATTCCGGCAGTTTTAGCTATATCCATCATACTGGTCTTATCAAATCCCTTTTCCAAAAACAACTTTGCCGATACGGATAAGATAGTTTCAATAGTTGCCTGTGAATTGTATTCTTTTGACATAAATATAATACTCCTTTTTCAAAACCGACCGTTCGGTTTTTTTTATTTTGATAATACACCTTTTACGACTTCTTGTCAAGCAATTTAAAAATAAATTATCATATTCCGGTTTTGCCCCAATTTTCACACACTATTTCCCTACACTCCTTACATTTTTAAGGAGATTTTTACCTAAATTTCGAGGATTATACTATACACAGATAAAGCGATAAGACATCGGTTATCAAAACTATAAAACAAATAAACCAAACAACGAAAGGAAGGTATTTATTATGAAGAGATTAGCAATTTTAGCAGTAGCAGGAAGTTTAGTAGTAGCAGGAGCTACAGCAGGATTAAACACAGTTAAAGCGGCAGACACAAAGAAGAGTGTAGAAACCGGTAAGAAGAGCGGCAATAAAAATATAGATTTTAGAGAAATAGATAAAGATTACTTCGCTTATCCGGGAAACGGCGATTTTAAGGAATCAGATAAAGACTTCTTTGCCTATCCGGGAGATATTGATTTCAGAGAATTGGATAAAAACTTCTTTGCTTACCCTGGAGATGGCGATGATGCCCCTTCTCTTTCAGAATTCCTGAAAAAGGATACAAAGCTTACAAAGGAAGAGAAAAAGTCTTTAACAGAAGACTATAATAAACTTGAAAAAACACGCAGGGATATTGATGAAACCTCAGAGGAGATAGAAAAAATTACAAATAAGATTACAGATAAATGGGCTATAGCAGATAAGATTGATGATGTTGCAAATAAGCATCAGGCTCTTTGGGACAAGGTTTATGAAAATGCAACTGATGAAGATCTTGCAATAGAGGATAATATTGAGTTTATCAAGTCCTCAAAGGCTCTTACCGACGAGGAAAAGGAAACTCTCATAAAGGCAGAGGAAGAGCTTAAAACACTTAACGAAGATTATAACAAGCAATATAACAAGGTTGAAGAAGCTACCAAAGAGCTTACTGCAAAGCTTGACTCTCTTTATAATGATGTAGAAAATCTTATGGATAAGATGCAGCCTTTAGCTAATAAGCTTGGTGAAGAATTTAAGGAGAATTTCGGATTTGTAGAAATGATGCCTTACTAAAACATAACCCCATCTTCAACACTAAAACAGGACTTCTCTCCGCATTCTTACCCGGATAGAAGTCCTTCATATTTATTTCATATACTCTGCAAATCCTTCACTCTCAAAGCCCTGATAGCATTCAGAACTGCAATTATCATTACTCCCACATCTGCGAAAATTGCAAGCCACATATTGGCTAAACCGACTGCTCCGAGGAAGAGACAGCCAAACTTGATAACAAGTGCAAAAACTATATTCTGATACACAATTCCGAGGCATTTTCGGGAAATTTTAATTGCCTTTGCAATCTGCAGAGGATTGTCATCCATCAGTACAATGTCTGCCGCCTCTATAGCAGCATCCGAGCCCATTGCCCCCATAGCAATTCCGATATCGGCTCTTGTAAGCACAGGTGCATCATTTATTCCGTCACCCACAAAGGCAAGCTTTGCTTTCTCAGATTTGGCATTTAATAATTCCTCAACCTTTGTTACCTTATCAGCCGGAAGCAACTCACAGTATACTTCATCCACATTAAGTGAAGCCGCAACCTGTTCAGCCGCCTTCTTCCTGTCACCTGTAAGCATAATAGTTTTGGTAATTCCAGTCTTCTTTAATTCCTTTATCGCTTTTTCAGCATTTGGTTTTACTATATCAGAAATCACAATATGTCCTGCATATTCACCGTCAATCGCCATATGAACTATACTTCCTGCAGAACGGCATTCATGATATGGAATATTTAATCTCTGCATCAGCTTACCGTTTCCTGCTGCCACAGTTATTCCATCAACCTTTGATATAACGCCTTCTCCGCTGATTTCTTCTATATCATTTACACGGTTTCTGTCAATCTCTTTGCCATAAGCCACACGCAGGCTCTTACTGATAGGGTGGGAAGATGCACATTCTGCAAGAGCTGCATACTCTATCAGTTTCTCCTCAGCCATTTCACTATGATGAACCGCACTTACCTCAAATACTCCCTTAGTAAGTGTCCCTGTCTTGTCAAATACAACGAATTTTGTCTGGGAAAGGGTTTCAAGATAGTTTGAGCCTTTTATAAGTATGCCCTCTTTGCTTGCTCCTCCGATTCCTGCAAAGAAGCTTAGAGGTACACTTATTACCAAAGCACAGGGGCAGCTTATTACAAGGAAGGTCAGCGCTCTATACACCCAGACATCCCAGTCCGGAGTCAGATTTAATAATAACATTCTTATCAAAGGAGGTAGCAATGCAAGTGCAAGTGCACTGTAACATACAAAAGGCGTATATATCTTTGCAAATTTTGAAATGAATTTCTCTGATTTTGATTTCCTTGCACCGGAATTTTCCACAAGTTCCAATATCTTTGAAACTGTGGACTCGCCAAACTCCTTGGTAGTTCTTATTTTTAGTACTCCGTTTATATTAATACAGCCGCTGATAATCTCATCACCCTCTTTAGCATCTCTTGGCAGGCTTTCTCCTGTAAGTGCGCTGGTATTAAGAGTTGAATTTCCTTCTGTAATAATTCCATCAAGAGGAACCTTCTCTCCCGGCTGTACTACGATAATACTTCCTACAGCTACTTCATCTGGTGACACCTTTTCAAGTTTTCCATCCCTTTCTATATTGGCATAATCAGGGCGAATATCCATAAGCTCACTGATATTTTTACGGCTTTTTCTTACTGCATAGCTTTGGAACAGCTCTCCTATCTGATAGAAAAGCATAACTGCAATTGCCTCATTATAATCACCGCTTTTTTCGTAAATAGCAAGGGCAAATGCTCCGACTGTAGCTATAGCCATAAGGAAATTTTCATCAAAAACACGCCGGTTTAAGATACCTTTTCCGGCTTTTCTTAAAATGTCATAGCCTATTACCAGATATGCCACAAGGTAAAGCCCTAAGTTTACAAGCCCTTTTAAATGCACAAGATTCAATGCCACAAGTAATACTATGGTAATAAGTATTCTTATGAGCATTTTTTTCTGTTTTTTATTCATATCAGCCTCTTTTCTTCAAAATGGGGCATCATTCCAAAACCGGAATTAAAGCTCTATCTCGCAGTCAGGCTCTACCTTCTTACAGGCTTTTAATACCTCTTTCATAACAGCCTTTTCATTCTGCCCTTCTTCAAACTCCACAACCATCTTCTGTGCCATAAAATTTACCGCAGCATCCTTTACACCTGCTGTTTTTCTGGTTACATCCTCCATAAGATTTGCACAGTTTGCACAGTCAACTTCGATTTCATAAGTTTTCTTCATAGTAATTACTTCCTTTCTGTATTAGTTTTATTAAACGATTAAGCATTTATTTAATTGTTAATATTATAGTAGCACTCTTATGCAAGAATGTCAACAAAGTTTATACTTTCTTCATAAAGAATACAACTTATCGTTCTTGTATTTTCTTAAAAAATATGCCACTATAGTACTAACAATTTGCAACCAAGGAGTTACTATGGGAAAAATATTTATAGCTGATGATGAAAAAAATATAAGGGATTTGCTTGGCAAGTTCCTTGCGGATGCAGGGCATGAGGTAGAACTTTTTGAAAATGGAAATGCCCTGCTTGATAAACTTGAAAAAGATATACCTGATATAGTCGTTTTAGATGTAATGATGCCGGGTATTGATGGCTTTACTGCCTGCAGCAAAATAAGAAAGTCTTATCCTGATATCACTATTCTCTTGCTTACCGCAAGAGATACTGATGCGGACTTTATGACAGGCTTTACAGCCGGCTGTGATGACTATCTTACCAAACCGTTTTCACCTCTTAAACTTACTTTGAAGGTAAATGCCATTCTTAATAAACTCGGTAAAACCGAAGGTAAAAAGTCTACAGAAACCAAGATTTTCGGAGACATTTCACTTGATGATGCTTCATTTTCCTGCAAAGTTCATGATGATGAAGTCAAGCTAACCAAAACTGAATTTCAGGTGCTTTCGCTCTTACTTGCCACCCCCGAAAAAGCTGTTTCAAGAGATAAACTGCTTTCAGATATCTGGGGCTACAGCGAGGTTGAAACGAGAGTTACAGACGATACTATGAAAAGGCTAAGAAAAAAGTTAAAGGATGCCGGAAGCACAGTCCACATAGAAACTATCTGGGGCTTTGGCTTTAAGCTTACTTTATCGGAGGCATTATGAAAAAGAAAAAACTCCTGCATAGAATTTTTGTAATACCCTCACTAATTGTACTGCTTTCCCTACTTGCAGTCTTTCTGCTGTTTCAGGTACTTTCCGACCAATATATAAATACACTTACCAATGATGCTCTGAAAAATGAGATGAATAATCTGGGAAATATTACCTTTGAAACAGAGGATAATGGTGAAAATATAAATGATGAGCTTTCAGATACTTCTCTCATAGTACCGGTTATGCACCTTGTAATTAATAGTAAAGGTAAACTCGTCTTCCCTGCTTCACCCTGGTATTATGAATATGAGATTAAAATTGCCAAGACAATATCTGATATGATAGCAGATAATCCTGATTCTTATAAAGATTCTCCACATAAGCTGAATGTAAATGATAACTTTTATCTTGTTCAGGCAAAGGATTATATGGGATTTATGGAGGATGGCTCTTTCGTTCCCGATGAGTCTGATAAAAACAGCGAAAACTACTATGTGCTCTTTTATATCAATATTACACCTATACAGAATTTTATAGATAAGGTAAATCTTGTACTTATGGCTGCCCTCGTTCTTTCAGGTATAGGCTCTGTTTTCTTCCTCTTCCTTACTACCAGGCGAGTAAATAAAGACTTTGAGAAGCTGAAAGCCTACCTGCTTTCCATCGGAAAGCATAAGAAAGAAAAGACCACAAGCCCTGTTTCGGATTATTCTGAAATAGAGGCTGTTATAACCACTGTAGACGAAATGTCTGAAATGCTTTTAGAAAGTGAAAATGTACAAAAGAGATTTTTCCAAAATGCCTCGCACGAGCTTAGGACCCCACTTATGTCCATTCAAGGCTATGCAGAAGGTATAAAATACCATGTAATCCCTGAAAATGAAGCCACAGACGTTATCCTAAAAGAAAGCGAAAAAATGGCTTCACTTATCAATGAAATCCTGTTTCTTTCAAAAATGGAAACTACTGAGCCTGAATTTGAAAATGTAAATATAGCCGAACTAATGGCGGAAGTTTCCGATAATTTCAGACTTATGGCTAAGGAAAATAATATTAATATTTTGTGTGAAACCAGGGCAGAACCTGTGATTTCTGCTGATGTTAAGCTAATTGACAGGCTGCTTGGAAACCTTGTGTCAAATGGAATAAGATATGCAAGGTCAGAAATAAAACTTTCTTGTGAAATTTCTAACAATAATGTAATTATTAAAGTTTCTGATGATGGAAGCGGCATAGCAAAAGAGGATTTACCGCATATTTTCGAGCGATTTTACAAGGGAAAGGGCGGAAAAATTCGGCATAGGACTTTCTATGGCAAGCGATATCGCAAAACTCCATAACGGCAGGCTGGAAGTGGCTTCCGATGAAAACGGAACTGTATTTACACTTACTTTGCCACAAATTTCCCACACTTTTTTTCCTAAAACTCCTTACACTTTTTAAGGAGATTTTTACCCAATTTCGGAGTTATACTGTACACAGATAAAGAGATAAGACATCTATTACAAAAAAACTAATAACAAAAACCGAACAATGAAAGGAAAGGTATTCATTATGAAAAAAATTAGCAGTTTTATTTATGTTTGGAAGTTTAGTAGTTTCAGGAGCTACAACAAGCATAAGTACAGTTAAGGCGGCAGATACCAAGAAACCTGCAGAAACAAAAAAATAATTGATAAGAATATGGATTTAAAAGAAACGGACAAAGATTTCTTTGCTTATCCGGGGGATATTGATTTCAAGGAAACAGACAAAAACTTTTTCGCTTATCCGGGAAAAAGTGAAAACCTCAAATCTCTTTCTGATTTTCTAAGAAAGGATACCAAGCTTACAAAAGCAGAGAAAAGTACACTCACAAAGGCCTATGAAAAATTTCTAAAAACACGCAAAGATATCAATGCTACATATACTAAAATAGATAGTGTTGCTAAAAAAATCACAAGTAACTGGGCTATAGAGGACAAGCTTGATAAGCTTGCAAATAAACATAAGTCACTTTGGGATAAGCTTTATAATAAGGCAACTGATAAGGAGCTTGCAATAGACGACAATATAGAGTTTATCAAGTCCTCAAAGGCTCTTACCGACAAGGAAAAAGAAACTCTTATAAAGGCGGAAAAAGAGATTGATGAACTGAATAAAGAGTATGATAAGTTGTATGATAAGGTTGAAAAAGCTACCAAGGATCTTAATTCCAAGCTTGACTCCCTCTATAAAGATATTGAAAAACTTATGGACGAAGTGCAGCCTTTAGCTGATAAACTAGGTAAAAATTTTAAGGATAAATTTGGATTCACAGAGATGATTCCATATTAAATTCAAACCTCAATTATTATTTACAAAAAAATTCATAAATAACCTCAATCCATCCAGACAGGAAAACTCTCCTGTCTGGGTGGATTGTTATCATTTGATGTTTATTCCTTTTAAATATTCCCCAATCATACTCTCCTGATAAACTGCCCGCCCTTCTTTTCTAATAAGTTCCGCAATCCTTAAAAGAGTAATATCTGAAACTCCGTCTAACTTCTTAATTCTTTGTTCCGTGAGCTTCTTCTCCAAAATATATTTCAGATAAATTTTAGGTTCATACTTCCAAAGTCAATCTTTCTCCATATCTTTTCTTAAGCTTTTCAGCTATAAGAAGTCCTTCCGGGTCAAAATCCCCTGCATATGAGAATGTTATATTTTTATCAAATTAAGTCCTGCTTACACTGCTCAATAGTATACTCTGCAAAATATGTATCCTCTTTTAATTCCTCAAATACCTCTTCCTGATACAGCCAGTATTTTAATTTTTCGTATTTTAAATAAAAAAGCCTGATAATAGGGCGGTATCTGTCAGCATTGTCTACATTCAGATACTTTGCCTCTACCACAGGCTTTTTGATAATCTTGTTTACTTTCATAAAATGTCTGCCTTATCCATTAAATCTATTACTATAATCTGCTACACATACAATTTCTCTATATACATCTCATTTTACTACTTTCTTGATGCATAGACAATACCTTTCTGACCCATAATAGGATAAAGAGTTTTTGTTCTGTGACTATGGCAGATATTATGAAACATCTGCAAAATATTGTAATTGATAGCCTGCGGCTTGATTACGATATTTCATAAGATGTTTCATAAATCATTTTGGTTATATTATACCATCGCCTTATCCACCATGTTTCTATACATCTCATTACTCTTATAAAGTTCTTCATCATTTCCCATAGCTTCAATCTTTCCTTCATTAAGAAGCACAATCTTGTCTACACTCCTGATAGTCCTCATTCTATGGGCAATAATGATAACTGTCTTATCTTTTATAAGTTCAGAGAGAGCCTCCTGAATCAGACTTTCATTTCCACATCAAGGGAAGCTGTTGCCTCATCAAGAAGTACCACAGGTGCATCTTTAAGTATGGCTCTTGCAATGGAGAGTCTCTGGCGTTCACCACCTGACAGCCTTTCACCATTTTCGCCTATTACTGTATCTATACCCTCCGGCATACGTTTTATAAATTCATCACATCTTGCAACTTTTGCAGCCTTCAGAATTTCTTCATCAGTCGCATTTTTCTTTCCTACCCTTATATTATCCTTTATACTTGCATTAAAAAGGGTAACATCCTGGAATACAATTGAGAAATTTTTAAGCAGAGTCTCAGGGTCTACCTTACTTATATCCTCACCTCCTAAGAGAATCTGTCCACTGTTAATATCCCAGAATCTTGCCGCAAGTTTGGTAAGAGTAGTCTTTCCACTGCCTGAAGGCCCTATAAGTGCTGTAGTTTCACCCTGCTTAGCTGTAAAGCTTACTCCATTTATCACTGAATAATCATCATAGCCAAAATGCACATCCTTAAACTCTACATCATAGCTTTTAATATTCATTTCAGTCTTACCTTCCTGGACCGGCATAGTCTTTATCTCTTTAATCCTGCCAACCACACTGTCAAGCATATTTATCATAGTCATAAAAGTAAGTATGCCTTCTATAGGCAGGTAAATACTTGTGCAAAGTATAAGAAATGCAATATAAACCAATATATTTATCTCACCTGCAATAAGCATATTTGCACCAGCTATTGCCACAGTAACGATGCCAAGTTTTAACAGAATATTTGAAGTTGAGAGTGAAATTCCTCCTAAAAATTCAGTTCTGATTTTATTCTGTTTATTAATGTTCAGTTTTTTATCAAATTCTTCAAGAGACGTTTCTTCTAAGTTATAAGCCTTTATTTCCTGAATCTGGTCTATTTTCTCCTGGAAATCATCATACACTGCCCTGCTGCTCTTAACCCACTCATCACCCAGCTTCCTGTTTTTCTTCTTTGATAAGAAAAATAAAATAATAGATACAGGTATTACCCAAAGTGTAGCTACTCCAAGCTTAAAGTTATAGATGAGTATCATAACAGATATTATTATCGTTGAAATTATGGTAGCATATAGCTGTGGAACTGCATGTGAAAATATTTCCTCATAAAGAGTTATATCATTCATCATAGTTTCAGCAAGGTCTGACAAGTCTCTCTTTCCAAAGTAAGAAAGTGGAAGCTTTTTAAGTCTGTTGGCTATGTCTATTCTCGAATTAGCACTCTCATTATATACATTGGTATAAAGCCTTGTATAATCCCAGCCTGCCACAAAAAATATAATCAGTCCCATTATAAGGATTACCACTATGTATTCTATAAGGTTAAGTTCTCTTATGGTCTTAATTCCTTCTACACTGCCCAGATATTGAAATAAAAAAGTAAAGGCAAGTATTGGAGGAAACATTTTTACGAGATTAAGTATTGTACGTGAAAATATTGCTTTTTTAAGGTTATTTGCGCCAAGTTCTGACATGGCATATCTGTACATAAAAAATTTACTCATTTTTTCCTCCTAACTTCCAGTTCACTGACCTCTGGTACTCCTCCCAAAGCTTCTTGTACACACCATTTTTAGCTAAAAGCTCTGTATGCTTGCCGGATTCGACTATCTTTCCTCCATCAACAACCAGAATCTTATCTGCATCTACAACTGTAGAAAGCCTGTGGGCTATCATAAGTGTTGTCTTATCTTTAGAGAGCTTCTTGAAGGACTCCTGTATTATATGTTCATTTTCAGGATCTGCAAAGGCTGTAGCCTCATCTAAGATAATAAGCTTTGCATTTTTTAAGAATGCTCTCGCTATCGCAAGTCTCTGCGACTCACCTCCCGAAAAGTAAGTTCCTTTAGTTCCATATACTGTATCAAGTCCATTTTCAAGATTATCCACAATTTCCTTAGAACCTGAGTTGATAAGTGCAGTTTCTATCTCATTTTCAGTAGCATTTTCATTTCCAAGCAAGAGATTTTCCCTGAGGCTCATTTTAAATAACGTTGAATTCTGGAATACAAAGGCTGTCTTCTTCATCAAAGACTTTTTATCATAATCTTTGATATTTATACCACCTACAAGTACTTCACCTTCATCTGCATCATAAAATCTTGCAGCAAGCCTTGCAATTGTGGTCTTGCCACCGCCTGAAGATCCAACCAGCGCTACGGTTTCTCCCTTATTTACCTTAAATGAAATGTTATCAAGTACTTTTTCTTTACCATAAGAAAATGATACATTCTTAAATTCAAGCTCTCCACTTTCATTTTCAGCCTGTCCGTATGTGATATCCTTATAGTCAAGTATATCATCTATTCTATCCAGTGCAGTTTCTGCAAAATATTTATATTGGCCTATGGCTGCTGACCTGAATATATAGGTACCAAAGGCAGGTCCAATGAGTAGATAGATTACTGAATTACCAAGGGTAGTTCTTATATCACCGCCATTATTCATAAGAAGGATTGCAACCGGCACAAGGAAGAAAGCTGTAGAAGTAGCCACAGCTTCAAATATAGCCATCTTAGTCCTGTAGCCGAGAGTCATCTTGATTACTATTTCCTTCATTTTCATAATCAGAGAATAAAGTTTGTCAAAACTCTCCACGCTCTGTGCAAAGGTCTTAACTACAGGTATTCCTCTTACATACTCTACTGTCTCTGCGGAAAGGTCTGCAAGACTTTTATAATAATCATCTTTTGCTTTCTGGGCTTCTTTTGTCATCATAGTAGCCATAAGCATAAGCCCTACTACCATAGGAAGAAGGCTTGCAAGTCCCAGTTTCCAGTCAAATACAAAGAAAAATACAAGAAGTACCAATGGTGAAATAATAGTCATGGCTACATCGGGAAGCTGATGCGCAAGGAAGGAATGTGTCTCTCCTGCACCACTTATAATTACATTTCTAAGCTTTCCGCTCTCCCTGTTTGAAAAGAAGCCAAGTGGCTTAGCCATCAGCCTTTTCATATTTACTTTAATAATATTGTCCTCTACCTCAAAGGCAAAGATATGGGACACTACAATGGCAAACAAATAGGCGAGCAGTCCCCCTACTGCAAATGCAGCCGCCAAACCTGCATTTCCCCTGACTAAACCAGCCTCTATCTGTCCTTTTAAGATAATATGGCTTACAATCCTGTGAATATAAACCATAGGCATCAGCATCATTACTCCGGAAGCTGCTGACAAAAACATGGCAAGATAAAGCAAGCCGCCTTTGTTTCCGGCATAAGGCATCAGTCTTTTATATACTGAGTCTTTTTTCTTTTTCTTATCTTCCAACTTAATCACTCCTTTATTTTTTATTTGGGTAAGTTATCACTAACTTAAGCTCCCATTATTTTATCACAATTATTCAGATATCGCAATATAGCTAAGATATATTTTAACCATAAACTGGTGACATTATGTCCTTCACTTTTTACTAACAATACAAAAGCAAACAAAAAAACAGCCAAAAAAATATAGCATTATAAACAGTAAATTATTCATTGACAAAAAGCCGATATTAATAGTAAGATACATATATACGATAAATATTTTTTTATATATCACGTTTTGTGTATATGGCATTCGTAAAAGGAGGAATTTTATATGAAAAAACGAGTTAATCACAAATTTGTTGCCTGCGGGCTAACTGTTGCTCTCGTTTTAGGTGGAATTTTTGCTTCACCCGCCATCACCCCCAGAAATCTGACAGCTTAGGTATACTTTCTATATTTTCTAACAATTCCGGACTTAGTCTGATTGCAGATGCAGAAGAAGCACCTGATACAACTGAAACTACTGATGTGACAGAAACCACCAAAGCCGGGGAAAACTCTGCTGCAGAGGTAACTACTGAAGCAGAAAACAATACCACATCAGAGAACAATAGTATCCCTGAAGGTAGTGCAGAACCAGATATTGATAGTATTATGAGGAAAGCTGTCAATGTTGATGAAAGTACTACGTCACAAGAAGAAGGTGATATTGTACTTGATGAAAGCTATCTTCTGATAGATAATGTCGGAAATACTTTAAACGGTTTTTCACGCGAAGGTAAGAAAAAATTTAATGAACTTATAGCCCAAAAAGGGTATAAGCAGGTAAACATAACATTTAAAGACAATATTAAACCAAGGCTTATTTCAGGAAATGCTTTTCAAAGCTGGACGCTTGATACAGGAAGGAATGCCTTCGATAATGAAGGTGTTACTTTTAATGTAACTCTGCCTGACAGCGTTGAAGAGATAGGGATGAATGCATTTGTAAATAATCATATCTCTGCTATTAAATTTGGCTCTAAAATAAAGAAAATAGGATATCAGTCTTTTGATAGTGCTGGTCTTAAAGGAAAATTGGAACTTCCTGAAGGCCTTGAAGAACTTGGATGGAAAAGTTTTGTAAATAATGAGATAACTGAAGTTAACTTTCCTGACAGTCTTACTAAAGTTGCTGGTTTTGCTTTTGCAGAAAACAAAATAGATACAATAAACTGGGGCAATTACAATGTAAAAGGCTCTATTGAAGATACTGATATTAATGAACAGAGTATAATCCCTTGTGGCCTGTTTGATCATAACAGCCTTAAGCACATCGACATCCCTGATAAAGTAGTCGCAATCGATTATAATGCATTTTCAGATAATATTTTAGAAGAGCTTACAATTAAAAAGAATATTAAGTATATTGGCGGATGGGCTTTTGAATATAATTACATAGCACTTACAGAATTTGATCGTAATGTCGTTGAAATCATGCCCGGCAGTGTGAAAAGAACAATAAGAAAACTTACTTTTGAGGACGGTATAGATTTAAAGGAGATCAAACATAACACTTTTAGAGCCTCCATAGAGGGAATTGTTGAAATACCAGAATGCATAACATCAATTGGCCACAACGCTTTTTCAAACAATATTATAACCAAGCTTAGAATCCCATCATCTAAGCCTGCTATAGGTAATAATGCTTTCCTTAGGTGTCCTCTTGAAAGTATCGAAAACTTAAATAGCACCAATCTTGGCTATTCTGTATTTAATCAGCTTTTGTTTCCAAGAGAATATGATACGAGCAGGACAATACTTAAAAAACTTAAAAATGTATCTTTTGATTATCAAAAATTTAGATGCTAGTTTTTACATCCTTACACGAAAGATTTTTTTATCAATAATTTACTTAAAAGTATAAATTTACTGAACAAATAACCACTATAGAAGATAATGCTTTCGGTATAGTAATTAATGATCCAGAAAGGGATTTTGTATTTCTTAATCCCGGCTGGTATAACGATAATAACATTGTTGCTTTATACAGAGTAGGTAAAGATGGAAAAACGCCTGTGATGAAAGATGACTTAAAAGATGGGGAGTATTATGTAGTAAACCCTGTACTCTTTAATTTCAATATTAAAGACCAGAGTGGAAATCCACTCTCCTTTGCTTCACTTCCTCAGGGGATTAAGGCTGATATAACAAGGAATGGAAATACAACCTCCTACACAGATATTTCAACTATCGACTCTACACACTTTAAGCTAGGTGATAAAGTAAGCTTACCATTTCTTCTTCTCCTAACGGATATGAATTTATGGGAATAGCTGAGCAGCCAGGGATTGTAAAAATAAGCGATACAGAATATGAAATAAACTTAGACCCTACTGCTACTAATAATGTAGTAAAAGATGAAAGCTATGACAGCAGTTACAATGTAGGTTATAAGAGTGCAACAGTTGAATTAAGATACAGGACACAGTCAAATGGTGGAAGTACCCCTGTTGTACCAGTGCCAGAGACTATACCAGAACCTACTCCTACACCTGTAACTCCTGACACTCCTGTAGTTCCAACACCAGCCACACCTGACCAGCCTTCTGTAGACGTGGATGACTCCGAAACTCCTCAGGGTGACACAGATACTACAGATATAGATGATGATACCACTCCTCAGGGAAAGACTAACACTGGTAAAAAGGTAATAGCTGACAAAACCGACGAAGTAAATGTTAATGATGAAAAGACACCTCGCGGAACTCTTCCATCCACAGGCGGTACTAATACCAGTTTACTTACTCTTTTAGGTGCCCTCCTCATTGGTTTAGGTATTATAATGAAGAAGAAATTTAAGTAAGATTTACCGATTAGCCAATCCACATAAACTTTCACTTGAAAGAAGTCTCGCAGGAAATATTCCTGCGGGCTTCTTTTTTAGACGATTTCTTCAATGTCTCTTGCTCTGTATACACTATCACCTGCAGGTAAAATCCCTGTGTCATATACAAGAAAAAGCTGCCACTAAACCATCTAGGTTTAATAACAGCCCTTATACTACTTTACTTCAATCTCATATTTTTTAATATCCATATAAGCCTTACCATCGCTTGCAAATGTCATCTTCGTAGCATTTACATCTGTGTAAATAAGTGAAGTCATAGCCTGTTCTCCACCATTTGCAAAAATTTCCACAGAATATTTGTCAATCAGAATTCTAAGGTTTAATTCGTTATTTTCCTCTCTTACTTTCATACTTCTTGCAGTTATAGAATCTTTTCTAAGCCCTGAATATATACGGTCAAAAGTAAGAGTTCCTTCTTCTCTGTCATAAACAATCTCTGAATAATGCCTTTCATCTGCTGCCAGTTTCATTCTGAATTTTTTGTACTCATTTCCTTTAAGACTAAGCTCTAAGTCAAGACTTCTTCCGCTTATTCCTGCTAATTCTCTCTCTTCTTCTATACAGATATTTCCATAAAAAGCCTCATTTTTACGATAAGCTTCTATCTCTCTTACAGGCAACTGGCATACTCTTTCATTTTTATAAAAAAGCTCCCTTGGAAGAGTCATCATGCCAGACCAGCTATGATTAGCCGGATATATCGGATTGTCCCAGGACTGCATCCAGCCTATCATTACCCTTCTGCCATCCTCAGCAACCAAAGTCTGTGGAGCATAGAAATCAAGTCCATAATCTGCACTCTGTATATTCTCTCTGGTGAAATTAAAGTTCTCCTTCTCGTAGCTTCCTACCAAAAACAATGCATTATTGCCGGCATGAAACTCTAAGCCTTCTGCTTCCATCTCCTGAGGCGAGATTATAAGTATCTGTTTCTGAAAGATTAAAGAAATCCGGACACTCCCACATTCTTCCTACTTTATTTTCACTCTTATCTAATATTTTTTCAAATTTCCATTCATCTGGCTTTTCTGCAGAAAATAACGCAATCTGCCCGCTTCCATCAGCATTTCTGCTGCCGACTACCATATAGTATCTGTCATCTTCCTTCCATATTTTTGGATCTCTGAAATCTTCTAAGCTGGTGCCCTCTGGAAGTAAATCTGCTTTTATAACAGGATTATTTTTATGCTTTCTATAGTCTGTTCCATCTCCTATGGCTATGCACTGAGTCTGACGGATGAGCTTTTTATCTCCTTCTTTCCTTTCTTCTACAGCAGTATAGACCAGAATCTGTTCTTCTCCATCTTCAATTGCACTGCCTGAAAATACTCCAAAATTATCATAGTCACAGTCTGGTGCCAGAGCTGCAGGAAGATATTCCCATTTTATAAAGTCCTTACTCTTAGCATGTCCCCAGTGCATTGATCCCCAATAAGTCCCATAAGGATAGTACTGGAAAAATAAATGATGCTCGCCTTTATAGTCAGAGAAGCCATTTGGATCATTAAGCCAGCCTACAGGTGTAGAAAAATGAAATACCGGTCTGTTCTCCTTTACTATTTTGGCACTTTCTTCTTTCTCATATTCTCTGGCTTTATTTAATATCTCACTCATTATTTTTCTCCATTCCTGTCTGGTATTTTATTTTGACAAAGAGGTCAAATGCTTTTCCATTTTGTAATAACCTAAAAACTGCCACCGAACCCAATAACTACTGAGTCTGGTGGCAGTTCTTTAACTCATAATAAAACTTAAGCAACCTTAGCCTTAGCTGCTTCTGCAAGAGCTGTAAAGCCTGCTGCGTCATTTACAGCGAGCTCAGCGAGCATCTTACGGTTGATTTCAATATTAGCAAGCTTAAGTCCATGCATGAACTTGCTGTATGAAAGTCCATTAAGCCTTGCTGCTGCATTAATTCTTACTATCCAGAGCTTTCTGAAATCGCCCTTTCTCTTTCTTCTTCCTGCATAAGCAGATGCAAGTGCACGCATAACTGACTGCTTAGCAATTCTATACTGCTTACTTCTTGCACCTCTATAACCCTTAGCGAGCTTTAATACTCTATTATGTCTTTTCTTGGCACCTAAGCCACCTTTAATTCTTGCCATTTTATTTCCTCCTTAACAATTTACTTTTTTAGCTATATGGAAGTATTTTCTTCATTGGAGCTAAATTTGACTTATCAATTTCGGCTGCTTTACGAAGATTTCTCTTTCTCTTTGTAGTCTTCTTGGTAAGGATATGGCTCTTATAAGCTTTCATCTTCATTAACTTACCTGTTCCTGTTACCTTAAAGCGCTTAGCTGCCGCGCTTTTTGTCTTCATCTTTGGCATAATCTTTTCCTCCTATTATCTAGTTAGATATTTCACAAGGTTCGTGGAAATATCTTTACTTCTTTCCTGTTACAACCATAGACATGCTTCTGCCTTCAAGCTTAGCCTGTTTTTCTACTGCCGCTATATCTCCAAGCTTCTCCAGGAATACATCTAAAATCTGCTTATTCGAAGAAATGTGAGCCATTTCTCTTCCTCTGAAACGAAGGGTTACCTTAACCTTATCTCCCTTCTCAAGGAACTTCTTTGCTGATTAGCCTTAGTATTAAGGTCATTGTCATCAATATTCGGTGAAAGGCGAATTTCCTTAACTTCTGTAACTTTCTGCTTCTTTTTCGCTTCTTTCTCTCTCTTTGCCTGCTCATAACGATACTTTCTGTAATCGATAATTTTGCAAACCGGTGGTTTTGCAGTTGGTGCAATTTTTACCAGATCAAGCTCAGCTTCAATAGCCATTTTCATTGCATCCCTTGATGACATAATTCCTAACTGTTCACCATTTTCTCCAATCAGACGGATTTCTTTATCCCTAATCTGCTCATTGATCATTAAATCGCTAATAGAAAAACACCTCCAAACTTAAATAAAAATAGAGTGAATACAATAAGTATCCACTCTAGACAGACAGCAATAGCTGTAATAATTCATTTCTAAAGACCACGGTGCCTCTTTGCACTTAGGTGGAAGCGGATACTTCACTTGGTATAGCTGCGACTCTTTGTACACAGCTTTATTAGTTTAGCATCTTTATAAGATGATGTCAAGAAAAATTTTAAAGTGCTTCTAACCTGTCTTACTCAATATCCAATTCTATCGGTTCATCTATGCTCCCACCAACATATTTTCCATCTTTTTTTCTCTGCTTTACACATTCTGTGAGGAGATATTCTATTTGCCCGTTAAGCGAGCGAAAATCATCCTCTGCCCAAGAGGACAGTGCATTATAAAGCTTTTCGCCAATTCTTAGCGGTATCTGTTTCTTTGCCATATTCCTCCCTTCTCTTCTGATATTACACAAATTTTTACTTGTAAAAAATTCCTGCCAGTTTATCGTCCTTATCAAAGCTTATAGTATAAGTAAGGGTATTCTTTGCATATTTTGCCTGCTGAACAATAACCGTGAAAGTCTTTCCACTTTGTTCGACTTTTGTCATCTCACCTTCAAGAAACTTTTCAAAGCCTCCATTCGCCTTAAGCTGAGTATAGACTTCTGTAAGTTTGTCATCTGACAGGGCATTCTTCATAGTCTCATCACAAAGCTCTCTTATTTCATCAGATTTTTCTTCATTAAAAAGAGCAATTACATTCTGTGCTTTTTCTAAATATTTTTCTTTTTCTCCGGCAGATACCGAATAACTTTTATTTCCATCAGACGATTTCCCTGTACAAGCCATACAGAACGCACAAGATAAACATAATACTAAGGCTAAGAAAGATAATCTGAATTTTCTCATAATTTCCACTCCAATCTGTTGATTTTTAATGAAATTACACCTGTAACTGCTACAACTAATAAGAATAGTATTTCTGTAACATATATGCCTACGCCTAAGCTGCCTGCAATTGGTATGATTATATCACAAAGCGAGTGCAGTAAAATAGCCAAAAACAGATAGGAATATTTTTTATTTGCTAAAAATCCGTTCCAGATAATAATGGAAATTTCTATATGAAACAGGGTTGCAAATATTCTTTCAACTACCGCAAGCGGGCTTATTACTGACAAACCTGAAGCTAAGACTACCGGAGTGAAAATGTAAATTATCTCCATAAGGGAATGTCCAAGTCCAAATATTACCGGCTCAGCTATTTTTATGCTATCTCTTATTAAAAACCTTCTAAATAAAAATCTGAACACTTCTTCAAATACTCCTGCACTTATAGCTATCAGACAGCCTACAAGCAGAGCATTTTGCAGTTGAAATACTACAAAGCCCGGATTTTTAGCTAAAAAGTTTAGCAGAGGAATTCTTAACATTATCTGCGAAATGAAGAATGACAGAAAGCCAAGCATAAACAGATAAATATATCTTAATTTTTTCATTGTCACCCTCTCTTTCCATAAGTATGATGTCAGAAAACATCTTACTATATCTGTTACTGCTTATCCATTTTACTTTAGTCTCTCATTTATTGTTGCTCATTTTTAGTAGAGGCTTCCTGAGTTTACTACAGGCTGAGCCTCATGATTGCCACAAAGCACTACCAGGAGATTTGAAACCATAGCTGCCTTTCTTTCTTCATCAAGCTCTACAGTTCCTTTTTCCTCGAGCATTTCCAGTGCCATTTCCACCATACCTACAGCACCTTCAACTATAACCTTTTTAGCGTCAATTATGGCTGTTGCCTGCTGCCTCTGAAGCATAGCGGACGCTATTTCAGGAGCGTACGCAAGATAGGTAATCCTTGCCTCCACTATTTCAAGTCCGGCTATATTCACCTTTTCCTGAATGAGCTTTTTTATGCGCTCCGCTACTACAGTTGTAGAGCCACGTAAACTTCCGTCATCTGCAACTCCGTCACCCGTGGTGTCTATATCAGGAGCCACATCATAAGGGTAGAGTTTTACTATATCTCTTACAGAGGTGTCACACTGTAAGGAAAGGTATTCTTTGAAATTATCTACATTAAATACTGCTGCTGCCGTATCCACAACTTTCCAGATAACTGCAACACCTACCTCTACAGGATTTCCAAGTGCATCATTTACCTTCTGTTTTGAGTTGCTAAGTGTCATTGCTTTAAGAGAAATCTTCTTTCCCATAGCAGCATCTACATTTATACTTGATTTCACATCCCCACTCTGTCCAAGCCTTGTATGTGCAGCCGGATTGAAGGAGGTTGCAAATGGATTGATAAAGTGAAAGCCCTCCTCTTTAAGTGTCCCTATGTATTTACCAAAAAGAGTATAAACTACAGCTTCCTGAGGTCTTACTACTTTTACTCCTATTACCAGTATGAAGCCAAGTACCATTAAAACAACTCCACCTGCTATATAAAAAGGAAAATCATAAATTCCACCATAAGTAATCAGCCCACAGCCTCCAAACATCATCATCAGGCTTACAAGCAACATAAGAAGTCCCTTACCTGAACTTTTAAGTATTTTCTCTTTCATATCTATTCCTTTCCGGACATTTTGTCCTTAGAATTTATTTGATATCAAAATCATATCATTTTGGTTTGAAATTGTCAAGAAGACTTTAAAAAAGTCTATACCAAAAGCGGATTTTCCTGTCCGGATTTGGTATAGACAAAGTTTATCTGTAATTATTCATTGCTTTATAAATTTCAGCCCATCTCCACCATTTCATCCACAATATTCATAGTAGAATCCCTGTGTGAAACAAGTAGTATGGTTCTGCCCTTGCTCTTTTCCTTGAGTGCTTTCAAAATGATTCCTTCATTTAATGAATCCAGATTACTGGTCGGCTCATCAAGCAGGATAAACGGTGCATTGTAAAGAAATGCCCTTGCTATGCCAAGTCTCTGCTTTTCTCCGCTTGAAAGTGTATCACCGAGCTCTCCCACCTTAGTGTCATAACCGTTTGGAAGGCTTGTTATGAACTCGTCTATTGAAGCCGCTTTTGCCGCTTCCTTTATCTCACTAAGCTTAGCCTCAGGCTTGCCAAGTGCTATATTTTCAGCTATTGTACCTGTGAAAAGATGGGTTTCCTGTGTCACATAGCCCTCTAATTTTCTTAAATCCTCTGTGACAATATTCTTAATATCCTTGTTTGAAATAAGAATCTCACCACTGTCAGTCTCCCAAAACCTCATAAGGAGTTTAAGGAAGGTGGACTTACCTGAACCACTTGCCCCATGTATGCCTAAAATCTTACCCTTCTTTATCTCCAGAGTAAAATCTTCAAGTATTTTTTTATCTCCATAAGAGAAATCTACAGCCTTAGCCTTAGCCCCCGTAAACTCAGACAGGGAAATGCTGTCCTTCCCTGCTTCTACCTCTGCCACTTCAGGCTCTTCTTCAAGTAAGGTAAGTACCCTTTCTCCACTTGCAAGTGTCTGATTTAGGTTATTTGAAAGGGCTGAAAGCGCTACCACAGGTCCAAAGGAACTCATCATTGCTACAGTACAGATTACTACAGCTTCAAACTCAATAAGACTATTACTGTAGAGAATAAGAGTAAGCAACAACATTCCATAAGAAAATAGCTGAATGGCTCCGACTGTAAATCCTCTCTGCCTGCCCTCTGCCTCAGCAAGTTCTTTCTGAATTTTAGCTAAATTTACCGACTTGTCATAAATAGCCTTTTTCTTTTTCTCTCCTGCTCCATACTGTATAGTCTCATCTATACCACGAAGCTCGCCAAGCACAAAGCTTGAAAGCTCACCCACAGCATTTCTGAATTTCATTCCGAGGGTACCGCCCCTTTTACCATTTATAATCGGTATAACTACACCGATTACAATGTAAGCAATAAGTGCAAATACTCCTGCTGCCACCGAGTAGCTGCCTATGAAAATAATCATTATCAGCGACACCACAATCGCTATGGCTATAGGAGAAATCGTATGCGCATAAAATACTTCCAAAAGTTCAATATCAGTTGTTATTATCGAAATAAGATTACCCTTATCCCTGCCTTCAAGCTTTTGCAGGACAGAGCTTTCTAAGGGCGGCAAATACCTTATGTCTGATAACGGCGAGCAGCTTAAACGCTATAAAATGATTGCAATACTGCTCTATATAGTGGAAAACTCCCCTGAATACAGCCACCAGTATCATAGCCGTCATAATACCTGTTATTTTTTCTGAAACTCCTGCATTTTCAGCAAGATATTTTACCGTATCTGATAAGAAGCCTCCTGTAGCCAGTCCCAAGGTCTTAGCACCGAGAATAGTCAGTGAAATGGCACAGAGATAGCCTGTTACTCCCAGTAAAACAGCTATAGCCATAATGTGTAATAGCGGTTTTATAAGAACTATAAGCTTTCCCATAATTGCTATACCGCTTCTACGTTCTTCCTTAGCTTCTTCATATTCTAATTCTTCACCTGCTTTCACGCTATCAGTCACTGCAGCCTTTCTTATATTAGGCTTTAACTCCTTTTTCTTAGCATAGGCTTCAAGAGCAGTCTGTGAGTTAAACAACCTTGCATATTCTCCCTGCTTGGCTAAGAGCTCGGTATGTGTACCGCTTTCAGTTATTTCACCCTTATTCATCATATAAATATTGTCAGACTCCATTACATTATAAAGTCTGTGGGAAATCATAATTACTGTACGCTTACCAGCAAGACTTCTAATTACTTCCATTATCATTTCTTCACTTTCAGCATCTATATTGGAAGTAACCTCATCAAATATCATTACCTCTGATTTAGAAAGCAGGGCTCTTGCAAGGGCAAGTCTCTGTGCCTGTCCACCTGAGAGATTGCCTGCTTTTTCAGCAATGAGGGTGTCAAGTCCGTCTCTTTCCCTAAAAAGTTCATCCAGACGTACCTTCCTAAGCACTTCCCACAGCACTTCAGGAGTTGCATGCATATCTGCCATTCTCAGGTTTTCTTCTACTGTTCCCTTAAAAAGGTAGCCGTTTGATTTAACCAATGTCACCTTTTTAAGAAGTGAGGCTTCATTTATATCTCTAAGTTCCTTAGTTCCAAGCTTTATACTACCGCTGTAGCCTTTATTCCTGCCTGAAATTATTCCGACAACCGTACTTTTGCCACAGCCTGATTCACCTACTATAGAAGTAAAGCTTCCTTTAGGAAAAAGCATATTTACATTTTTTAATATCTCCCGCTCAGCATCATAATTAAAATTCACATTTTCAAGGCTGATTACAGGTATGCCTTCCTCGGCTTCTTTCTCTCCCTTTTCGCCCTCTTCCATGTCAAGAAGCTCAAATATCTTGTCCGAAGCAGACATTCCGTTCATAGCTATGTGGAAATATGAACCTAAAAGCCTAAGTGGAAGGAAAAATTCAGAAGCAAGTAAAATTACTGTAAGCATTCCTGCAAGGCTTATTTCTCCCTTTATAAAATAGCTTATTCCTACCAGCATACCGACTGCCGCACCGCCGTAAGCAAGTATGTCCATTACAGTTGTTGAAATAAGCTGCATGGTAAGCACTCTCATTGTAATTTTTCTAAAATGAGAAGCTTCTACATCCATTTCTTCAGCTTTTCTCTCATCTGCCCTGTATATTTTCGAAGTAGTAAGTCCCTGTAAATTCTCTAAAAAAGTATCTCCGAGGTCTGAATAAACTCCCCAGTATTTCTTAAAAAGCCTTCCCGCTATTTTCATAACCGCTACTATGGACACCGGAATAAGGGGAACTAAAAGGAGGAGAATAAGGCTTACAACAAAGTTCACCTTTATGGCAAGTATGACAAAGAGTATAATCGGAGCCGACATACTGTAGGCAAACTGCGGAAGATACCTGCCAAAGTAGGTCTCAAGCTGCTCGACTCCTTCTGAGCTTAACTGAACCACCTGTGAGGTTGAAACCTTTTCCCTGTATCCTGCACCAAGTCTTAGAAGCTTGTCGTAAATCTTCTCCCTTATTACCCTTTTTACGTCCACGCTTGCAAGATAAGATTCTTTTGCTTCCAGTTCTTCACAGGTCACCCTGATTATATAAACTATCACAAAGGTTATAATTGCAATGAGGAGTGCATCCCTGTCAAGCTTTCCTCCCACAGCATTCTCAAGTACATTTGCGAGTGTAAATACAAGTACAATCTGAGCTATTAAAGATAATATCTGCAATAAAATATGATAAACAATATGCTTGCCTGCCTGCGACAAAAGTCCTATCAATCTCTTTTTAATCATTTTCCCCACCCTCAATTTCTAAAACTTCAGAAGGTTGCCTCTCTTCTTCCAAAGTTTTTATACCAAATATAAAGTAAAGTACATGACACACCCAGACTACCGCAAGAACAATCCTGCCAATCGGAACATGCTTCATCATAATGAAACCAAATGCCATTACCAAAGTCACACAGGCTACTATCCTGATTTTGGTTTTAACCGTCATTCCCTTTTTATTTACAAAACTCTCAAGGTTTTTCTTGTAAAGCTCTGTTGAAATAAACCACTTATGAAGCCTGTCAGAGCTTTTTGCAAAGGCAAAAAGGGTAAGCATATAAAACGGAAATGAAGGCAGCAAGGGTACTATAACTCCTACTGTACCTAAGCCAAAGCCTATGAAGCCAAGTATTATCCATATTATTTTTATTATTTTGTGTTTTTTCATAATGACCTCTTTCATTATAATAATTCCGCAAATAATCTTAGGAAAAGCTCTCCCAATCTTATTACAGATTTTCTACCTGTCCTGTATTCCTCTGTTACTTCCCTGCACTGCTTAAATGTTCTGTCAAAATCTTCCTTTATGGCTATAGCACAGGTGTTGTCCACTATGAAGCAGCCATTTTCAAAACTATGATATAGGCTTCTGTAATCTAAATTTATAGTGCCGCAAACTGCCATCTTATCATCTGTCACGCTCATTTTCGCATGGCAAAAACCGGGAGTCCACTCGTATATTCTCACTCCGTTTCTTACAAGTCCGTTATAAAAAGAACGTGTCACCCTGTATACCATTTTCTTGTCAGGAATACCGGGGGTGATTATTCTCACATCTATCCCCCTTTTAGCCGCAAGCGAAATAGCACGAATCATTTCATCGGTAATAATAAGGTAAGGTGTCATAAAGTAGCAGTATTTCTCCGCCTTATCCACCATGCTCATATACACGTCCTCGCCTACCTGCTCATTGTCAATCGGCGTATCCGCATAAGGCTGTATAAATGCCTTTCCCTTTGCCGCATAATCAGTATATGGAAGATATTTCTTAAAATCCGTATCATCTTTGTCGGAACGCTTTACTGCATTCCACATTTCCAAGAAAGTGATTGTCAACGACCTAACAGCATCTCCTTCAAGTCTTATTCCGCTGTCTTTCCATAAACCATAGGGGTGGGTAATATTAAAATACTCGTCAGCAAGGTTGTAGCCCCCTGTGAAGCCTACCTTTCCGTCTACTATTGTCATTTTTCTATGATCCCTGTTATTTAAGAATACATTGAGACCCGGCATAAACGGATTAAATACCCTGCAATGGATTCCCAGGGTTTCAAGTCTGTTTGCAAAATCCCTGTTGATAAAGCCGATTGAGCCGGCATCATCATAGAATACCCTGACTTCCACTCCGTTTCCTACCTTTTCTATTAGAATTTCTTCAATTCTTCCCCAGGTAACGGCATTTTCTATGGCAAAGTATTCCATAAAAATAAATTTCTCGGCTCGTTTTAATTCTGTAAGCTGTGCCTCAAGTGCCATCTCCGCATTATCATAATAAACAATATCCGTATTCTCATACATTGGATAACCTGAGGTTTTGCTTATATATTTGGCAATTCCCGAAGCCGCAGGCTCAAGCTCCGTAAGCTTCTCTATGATATGTTTATTCTCAGGTAACAGCGGAAAAATCTGCTCATCTACTTTCTTGTAGCGCTTCCTCATCCTCTTTGTACCACCATTTAAACCTATAAGAATATAAAGGGTGATTCCGACTACAGGAAATGTCAGTATAATTATTATCCAGGGCATTTTCATAGAAGAGGTTTTATGCTGACCATACAAGACTAATCCAAGCAATACCGATATTACTCTGGTAGCTATATTTACCCATTCAAAGCTACGATTGAGATTGGTCATGAGCGCAATTATAAGCCCTATCTCAAGCAATATGGATAATGCAGCAAAACTCATCCGTTTTATACCGTTTCTGGTTTTACTCTTACTTTCTACCGTTTTTACTTTAACGGGCATCTACACCTCCGTATCAGCCAGATAATCAATGATTTTCAATATCAATGCTATTGTAACCTAATACGGGATTTTAATCAATTGGAAAAAGATGAAAATACTGTGATATTGTACTTAGAGAAGGGCTTCAAAGTCGATATTCAAAGCTTCAATTTCTGCCTGTTCGTGTTTGTTCATATAAGTACAATTTGCATTTATATACTCTAACAGACTCAAATTCTCACTTTTAGCAATCTCTTTTAATGCGGTATCTCTTAAAAATTCAGAAAAAGACATACCGCATTTTTTAGCGTAATCATTAATAGTTTCATAAACTGTAACAGACAACGTGATATTTTTTCTAACCATGTTCATAGCATCATCCCCTTATATCTCTATTGTACGCACTATACACACTATATCAGCTTATCTTTCTATATTAAAGTAAGCTTGCTATTTTTTTATTAGTTAATTAATCTACATAACACTTTTTATAGTTCACCGGAAAACCAATAAGAGATAAATCTACAACATCTTTATATTTTTTTCAATTAATTTAATTATTTGATTCTAAACTCTTCTCTCAAACTATCGGCAGGAAGTCTATATATTAAAACTTTAATATATGCGAACAAGGAATCATTGTTAACACTAGGATTATCTCTTAGAAATTTTGCAGACAATCTTGCCGGTGGATTATATCTCGTATTAATAAGCCTTGCTGTATGTGCACATTTATTTCTAAGTACTGACATACAATGAAGGTGATTTATCAAGGTTTTACTTCCTACTCCAATTAGACTCGCTATATTCTCCCGAGATGTTTTATACATTGCTCTGTACAGCATAGAGACATTAGAAAAGGACATAAGTTCAAACATTGCCCATAACGGCATTTTTACCTTCATAGTTTTGCTTATGATGTTTTACTATAAGACTATCATTATAATATTGCTCTTCCTTTTCAAAACACTCTATAGTTTTATTAAATCCATCTTTGTTGAAATAATTATCAGGATTATAATGTTGGTTATATGGCGGCTCTGTACATTTTTTTCTAATGCAAAAAAACATTTGAAATATGCGTTTTATAATACACTTCATTAATCTCAATATATTGTCTTATTAAAGACCTTAACTTTAAATCAAAATCATAGATTTTAATTATCTCTGAAAAATAAGTGTTCTGATGTAAGATCACTATTAGATGGATTTTTTTCCTAAAATGTAGTATATATCCTGTAAGTCTATAGTAGCTAACCATTTGTAAAAAAACTTTAGCCTCATCAACATTATCTATTATTATACCATGCGATTGTAACTTATCCAATTGCTCTTCAATTGTAAGTGGACACTTTAATTCCATTATACTATCCCCCAATAAAAGTAAAAAGGTCGAGATAATTCTCGACCTGGTCCCCAATGCAATGACTGGGCAACTCTGTTGCATTAATTATAGATTAGAAACAAAAAAATACAAGTACTATATATTGATTAATGTATAGCATATTTATCTATATATAGTATCATCTAATAATATTTTAAACTTGAAATCACAATTTACAATCTCAAGTTCATTCCTCAATCTCTAAAAACTTCTCTCTTCCCCTCTCTGTCAAATCATAAATATCCTTATTTATATCTATCCTTATTAATCCTCTTCTAATAAGTCTCCCGGCTATCTTGTCAACCTCTGCCTGTTTCCATTTAAGATGGTCTCTGATTGATCCTAAGCCAAGTTCCTCAAGCTCTTCCTTCTTGCCGCTGTGGTTTCCTATATGGGTAAGGAAAAGTTCAGGCTTTAACTCACTCTTTCTCTGAAGTCTGATAAATATAGCGGTAATCAATCCTTCCTTATTAAATAAGAAGGTAATTAAAAATGTAACTCCTGCGACTGCAGCCGTCATTCCCGACATAGATACATTCATAAGAAGCGAAAGCACATAGCCTATAATCGAATTGATAACCGCATAGCCTACCGATATAGCTATCATCACCTTCAAATCTTTGCTTATAAGATAGGCAGCCGCCCCCGGAGTAATGAGAAATGAAACTACCAGAATAGCACCCACAGCATCAAAGGCTGTAACCGCTGTAAGTGATGAAAGTGTCATCAAAGCGTAAAATAAGGCAACTGAAGAAAAGCCTGCAAGCTTTGCAAAGCCTTTGTCAAAAGTCGTTATTTTAAGTTCCTTGAAAAATATAATTATAAATAGCAAATTTACTATAAATAATATCCCCATTTGTACAAATGCCTTAGGTAAGTCCATACCCAAAAACTCTGTTCGGTTTAAAGGTGCTATTATAACCTCGCCCATAAGCACTATGTCCGTATCCAGATGTACATTTCTGGCAAACTTTGTAATAAGCACTACTGCAAGGGCAAAAAACATAGGAAAAACTATACCTACCGCATCATCATTTTTGACAAGTCCCGTTCCCGAAAGAAATTCTACCGCAAAAACTGTAATTACACCAAATAAAGCCGCTCCTGCTATCAAAAGTGGAGAGCCTATGTCTTTTACTATGAAAAATGCAAGAACTATGCCAAGCAAAACCGAGTGTGAAATTGCATCCGAAACCATTGACAATTTTCTAAGTACCAAAAAAGGACTTAAAAGCGCACAGGCTGTGGCAGTCGCTATAAGTACAAAGAGAGACTCGTAGGATATACTAAAATAAGATATTAAGGTATCAACCATTTCCTTCCCGCCTCCTCATCTTTATATTGGAAATCATGCCATGAGGTCCTATTACAAGCGAGATTACGGCAAAACTTCCCATCACAAGAATAATGGTCGCTCCGGTACTCATTCCGTCATATACAGTAGAAATATAAGTTCCGATAAGAGCCGAAACTCCACCTGTTACACCGGCTATAATTAAAACTTTACTGAATTTGTCACTCCACTGCAGGGCTGTAATTGCAGGGATTATAAGAAGAGATGATATGAGAATTGCTCCAACCAGCTTAAGCCCTGCCGCAATTATTCCCATTGTCATTACAAGAATTATCCCATATAGCAAAACCGTTTTTATACCTATGGTTCTTGCATAAATTTCATCAAACAAAAACAGTTTAATTTCCTTGTAAAACAATACAAGCAAGATTAATGTCGGTATCCCTATATAAAGTATAAGCTTTACATCATCCTTCATAATATAAGCAGCCTGCCCGAAAATATAGCTTGAAAGCCCTGACTGAGCCGCATCTTTGTACGCGCTGTTCCCCTGAATATGGCTCTTTAGCACCATACCTGCTCCAAAAAATGAAGATAAAATTACAGCCAGTATTGCATCCAGTTCAAGCTTTGAATTTTCTTTTATCACCTGAATAAGCATGAAGGCAGTAGTACCTGATACTACCGCCCCCAGAGTTAAAAGTACAGGCTCTCTTTGTAAAAAGAGCATAAAAGACAGGACAATGCCCGGAAATGCCGCATGCCCTATGGCATCTCCTATAAGAGATTGCCCCTTAAGCACTGTAATACAGCCAACTGCACCGGCTATTGCCGCCAGTAAAAATGTTCCGCTTCCGACTATTAAAAAGAATAGCTGGTAAGTACATCCATATTAAACATGTTTCATCATCGCCTTTTCTAAGTTCTCGTTTGTAAATACCTCATCTACCTTGCCTGCTGCCACTACCCTTTTATTGATAATGACAACATGGTCAAAATACTCCCTTATTGTAGCAAGGTCATGATGGACTATTACAGCAGTCTTCCCTTTTTTCTGCTCTTCTTTTACAAAATCTATAATTACCTTCTCCGTAACCTTATCTATGCCTGCAAGCGGCTCGTCCATAAAGTACAAATCCGCTTCCTGTGCTATCAGCCTTGCTATAAATACCCTCTGTCTCTGTCCGCCTGAAAGCTTGGATATCTGCCTGTCCTTAAACTCATACATTCCTATCCTTTTTAGTGCAGCCTCCGCCTTTTCCCTGTCCTCCCTTTTAGGATGCCTGAACCAGCCAAGATGTACATACCTTCCCATAAGTACCACATCCATAACCGTAGTCGGAAAATCCCAGTTTACCTCAGAAGTCTGCGGAATATAGGCTATTTTCTTCTGAACCTTTTTAAGTGGCTCTCCCATAATCAAAATTTCACCTGAAAGCTTCTTTTGAAGCCCCAATATTCCTTTTATTAAAGTAGATTTACCCGCTCCGTTAGGTCCTATAACTGCTGTAACAGAGTTTTTTATTATGTTTATATCATTATCCCTAAGTACCGGCTTATCGTGGTAGGCTATGGTCAAATCCTCCACCTTTACTATGACTTCTTCCATGCCCGCCACTCCTTTCTTATTTTAGGTTCTCTGTAATTAATTTTACATTGTGTTTATACATATCTATATAGGTATCTCCAGGCTGTCCTTCAAGGTGCAAGTGAGTCTGAGAAAAGTTCGTTTCCTTCACCTCTTACTACTTTCACATCAAAGCCCTTAGCCTTGCAGGCCTCTTTTAACTTCTCCATTCTTGCCGGATCAGTGGTGGACTCTGCAAATATCGCCTTTACCTTATGTGCTACGATAAAATCCACAGTTTTGTCTATGTCTTTGTTTGCCACCTCAGAATCGGTACTTACACCCTGCGGTGCTACAACTTCAATATTATATCTTCTTGAAAAATAATTAAATGCATCGTGAGGTGTAATCAGATATCTTCCACTTTCAGGAATCTCTGCAAGAGCTTTTTTATTCTCTTCATCGAGAGCTGTAAGCTTTTCCAGATATGCCTTGGTATTTTTTTCTATCTCATCCTTCTTGTCAGGAAGAAGCTCTGAAAGCTTGGCTCCCGCATTTGATGTAGCCTCTTTATAAAGGTCAATATCAAACCAAAAGTGAGGATCTATTATAGTCTCTCCGTCCTCTTCCATTTTACCTACCTTGTCTTCCGGAAAAGTTGATGCAACAGCATAGCCTTTCTTTTCAAGTACTTCCTGCATCTTTCCTTCAAAGTGAAGTCCATGGAAAAGTACCATATCAGCTTCTGATATCTTCTTTAAGTCCTCAGGCTTTGCTACATAAAGATGTGGATCTTCTCCAGCAGGAATAATAAGCTCTTTATCTACCATATCGCCTGCCAACTGATTTACCATATCATATAAAAATGAAGTAGTAACTGTTACTTTCTTCTTTGTCATTTGGGAGTCAGTCTCTCCTGAACTTCCTGTTTTCCCACAGCCTGTTAAAAGCATCGCTCCAAGCAGTAAAAATAATAATGTCTTTCTCAATTTCTTCTATTCTCCTTTTTCAGTATAAATTTTCAAGCTTGATTTTTAGTTAGTCTCAACTAACTAAAAGATAGTATATTATTAAGGGAGAGATATGTCAAGGGGATTTTTTATTGTTTTTCATAAACCGTAATATGTCTTTCTCATCTGACTTTCGTGGGTTTCTTTTCTGGAAGTTCAGCATACATACCATCCAGAAGTTCCAGAATTATAGCCTTACCATCAAAACTATCACGAACATATTCATTAATTTCATTCACCTTAATTGTCCACCTCCAAATTAGAATTTATCGCTTTCAAATTATTTTTCAATTAAATCCAGAACGTATTCCACAACCACATCAAATCCCTGGCATAAATCGTGCCAAAGCTATTGAGCTATTGTCAATCTCATGATAAAATTAAAACAACATGATGCTGGAGAGGGGGATTTGTATGTTTGCTGAAAAATTTGATGCATTAATGAATATATCAGAAGTATCCAACAGTCTGCTTGGCCGAAATGTAAATATGAACTCTTCACACATCGGAAGGCTGCGTTCCGGTGCAAGAGCTCTTCCTAAAAAACATGATTATCTTACAAATATATGCAGATATCTGGCAAAACACATTGAAAAGGACTATCAGATTATTGCCTTACAAAAACTTACAGGTATAGGAAAAGCCGCCTTAGGCTCACCGGAAGCTATGACCTCCTATCTGGAACATTGGCTTTTACATAGCGAACATGATACTGCTATTGCTACAGGAAGACTTATTTCCGGATTTTCACATATTATTTCACACCCTGCTTCACTGCCTGAAGTAAAAGAAATCCCTGAAACTCATAAAAAATATTCTCCTTATCTTTATGGGAATGCCGGAAAAAGAAAGGCCGTAGAACAGTTTTTTATGATGATCCTTCAAGAAGAAAAGCCTCAGACATTACTACTGTTCTCTGACGAAAATATGTCCTGGCTTTATGAAGATGCTTCTTTTGTAGCTAAATGGACAGAACTTTTTACACAAATACTGCTAAAAGGAAATCGTGTCCGCATTATCCATACAATATCGAGAGATATGAATGAAATGCTCGAAGCCGTAACAAAGTGGATCCCTATATATATGAGCGGTATGATAGAGCCTTATTGCTATCCTCGTCTGCGTGATGGAGTATTTCAGCGTACTCTTTTTATAGCTCCAAATACTGCTGCTATAGTTTCATCTTCAGTACAGCAGGATACCGACAACATGTTAAATCTTTTTATAACTGATCGCTTTGCTATAGATGCATTGGTACTGGAATATAATAATTATTTCTCTCTGTGCCGCCCATTAATGAATATTTTCAAATCAAACAACATGGAGGAATTCAAACAAACAGCAAACAAACTCTGGCTTGCCAAAGGTGCTGCCTGTTTATGCACTGCTATGCCTCCACTTTTTTCCATGCCAAAAAAACTTGTAAATACTCTCGCACAACAAAGTGGAAATGAGAAGCTTCAGCTTTTATGGAATAAAAATCTTGCTTCTTTTAGAAGATTAATAAAAGAACAATCCCTGTCTTTAGTCTTACTGAACCCTACCATAGTTAAAACTAAAGATATTGTATTATACCCTTCAACAGCAGATATTTTTGAGTTTGATAATCTGTCTTACTCTAAGGAACAATATTGGGAACATATTGAACACTTGAAGCAGCTTGAAAAACACTATAAAAATTTAACCGTAACTTTTAGAAATGATATTTCAAAAGACATGCTGCTCTATGCCAAGGATGAAATTGGTGTAATTATGGCAAAGGCAGACAAACCTGTGACTGCCTTTGTCATAAATGAAAGAAATATGGTAAATGCTTTTTGGGATTATTTGATTAACATCTGATATTATAAAGGGGCTGTCACTTTAACAGTGAACTGCTTCCCGTCAAGTAGACAATTAAAAAAATAAAAATTTTCTGCCATCAGATATTTTTAATCTGGTGGCAGTTTTTATGCTACCGCCAGATATTGTTCGTGCTTTTCGAATGGAGTTAAAATTCCCAGTTTTCGTTGTAACCGTCTGGTGTTGTAGTATTCAATGTAATCCTCGATCATTTTCACAAGAGAATCTCTGACTGTAAACCGATTGCCATAATACCGCTCACGTTTCAAAATGCCCCAGAATCCTTCCATCGGGCCATTATCGATGCATTTGGCTATTCTGGACATACTTTGTGTCATACCCGCAGCCTCAAGCTTGGCATGAAAGTTTCGATTGGTATATTGAAATCCTCGATCAGAATGACACAGAGGTGTTGCTCTCGGATTGGAAACAATCGCCTTATCAAACGTATTGAAGACCAGATGATTGTCGTTGTGGTCACTGATCACATATGCGACAATCCGCCGGTCATAGAGATCAAGTATCGCGCTAAGATACACTTTATGCTTGTCCTTGTTCTCATCATACCATTTGAATTCTGTGACGTCCGTCAACCATTTCTGATTTGGAGCTTCCGCTGTGAAATTTCTGTTCAATATGTTATCTGCAATAAACTGGGGATTTATCGCCTGTCTTGTACACCCGTTATTGGAATACTTGATCGTGGACTTAATTCCTTTCTTACGGCAGATCCGAAGCACTCGTTTATCATTTGCCTTGATTCCGTGATAACGTTCCAGATCATCCCTTATTCTGCGATAGCCCTTATCAGGGCTGGCTATATGAATTTTTTCGATTTCATCAGCAATGTATTCATTTGCTGCTTCATAAGCAGGTTTCTCTCTGTGAAGCCATTTGTAGTATGCCGCACGGCTTACAGATCCCAGTTTGCAGAGAGCACTAATCGGATAACCATGCTCTTCGTTTTCTTCTTTGATTGCCTGATAGACCTGCCCATGTCTGACCAGGCTTAGCCCCGCCTCCTCTCTATCTTGTCGAGTTTTTTTAAGAAAGATGCCTCCATTTCAGCGCGTTCCTTTTCGGCACGCAGAATCTTGTTTTCAGCACGGAGTTTCTCCAACTCAGTCATTTTTTCAACCGGCTTTGGTCGGCCGCGCCTATCCTGGAGAGCGTTCACTCCACCTGCTTCATACTTTACGATATAGTTTCGTGCCTGCTGATAGGAAATGCCGAATTTAACTGCCGTTTCAGCATAATTATAGTCATGTCCAATGCAGTATTGAACGATTTCCACCCTCTCATCGAAGGTTGTTTTTCTTCCCTTGGTCATGATAAATGTTCCTCCTGTCCCGGAAACTTTCAGCTCCTCATGACTATTATACTTCTTTATCCAGTTTTGTAACTTACTTTTTGCTCTGATTCCATAGCGCTGGCAAATTTCCTGTTGGGAACCTTGACCGCAGAGATAATCCAATACTGCCTGCTCTTTCAGCTCTTTGGGATACCTCTTATTTACTGTAACAAGAAAAGCTCCTTCACCTTCACTCTTATAAATGCTTATCCATTGTTGTATGGAGGCGATACTGATTCCCAATCTGACAGCAGCATGTCGGAGTGATTCTTTACCTTCTAATATCAAATGTACTGTCTGTAATTTTTCTGAATGTGATACTTTACTTTTAGACATAAAATGCTCCCTTCCAGGCAGTAAGAGATTTTGTTTTTTCTCTTGTCTACCTAGAAGGGAGCATATCAAGCCCTGTACCCAGGGGTATCATCCTTATCTAATCCCCAAAATCCATTTTCATTAACCCAATACTTAGGAAGCTTAACTGTATTACTTTCTGTATATTCCTCAAAGCTTGGATTCTTCAATAGGTTATTGGATGACTTCTTATCTGCAAAAGCCCTCACCGGGAACATAGATATAACAACTACTGTTAAGAGCAGGGACAACATAAATTTTCTTGTCATTTGTTTAAACATAATCTCCCTCCTATTCTGTAATAGCTTAAATGTAAGGTTTTTAGTTGCAACTTATAACCTCTTACTTTTATTCTACTCACATACAAACCTTAATTCAAGGGATATGCTAATTTGGTCGTGCCAAATTTCCGGCATAAATTATGCCAAGCTATTTTGAGGGGGATTAACCCTTTCCAGATTGAAAATTTTTATCCTCTTCTTTATCTCTCCCTCATTCTCCCTTGTAAAATCACTTAATTCGTAAGAACGAACACGCTCTTTTACTATATTAGGTACAACGAATCCATTTTTTACAAGGATTGAAAGTCTGTTGATTATTGTCTTTAAGCACCTCCTAATATATTTATTGCATCAGAAACGGTGCTTTTTATTTCATTAAAATTTCACTATTTTTTTCACTATTTTGCTCTATATAATTTAAGAAATAGTAAGCAGATTTCTTAAAGATAAATTCCTTCCTTCTCTAGAATTTCATCAATCCTAGCTAAATCCTTTTTAATCCGTTCTTTAATTGCCGATGAAAAAAATAAACTAATTTTTTTCTTATCGTTTTACATAATTCCTGTATATAATTGTTTTTTTATTTAAAAGTTTTTAAAGTGGTGTCAATTTATCTAAAAAAATCATTATTATTTCCTCCAATAGAATCTAATTTACTTCTTTATCAGTAACAACATATCATACTCATCTTTCCCATTTTCAACAAATCCCAGAGATTTCCAAAATCGAATAGAATTTTCTTTTTCTGCATTTAGCTCATAATACTCAGCACCATCTAACCTTGCGTATTTTTCAAATGCTTCAAAACACCGGTGTCCCATTCCACTTCCTCGAAATTCCGGAAACACCCAAAAGTCAAGAATAAAACATTTCCCATCTTCACTTTGATATGTGCAATAATTTTTTCTGAACCATGAAAAATAGTGATATATTCTGCCATCTTTTTTCCCCCTTATTGAAGTTATAAACATAGCGTCACTATAGTGATAGTTTTTCAACAAAATAAACCAATATGACATCCCCAGGAACACAGATTTCACTATTTTATACCCCTATCTCCCCTACATAATCCATACTCTCACAGGCTTCCGGTTCTAAATCAGGGAAATCTTCCACCGATACACCCCAGATTACATTTCCCTCTAAAATGCCTTTCTCCTTACATTTTCTTTCAAATTCATCCAAATCCGCAATATACTCTCTTGCCAGCTTCCGTACATTGCATAAAGAAGGCCTGACAGAAAACCAAAAATCTTTTTTGTCCAATTCTTCTAAGTCCATTTCCTTGCAAAATCCGCATTTTAAGTCCTCGCTTGGTTTATCCCTCTGTCCCTTCTTCCATAATTCCATTTCATTTTCATAAGGCTCATTATCCCAGTATTCTTCAAAATCGCTCTCTGCAAATGTCCCAATCCATACATAATAAGTTTTCATATTGTCCCCTTCACTTTAATCCGCATCCACCCAAAGATGATATTTTCTACAATGCAGGCAACGGAATAAGTAACCACAAAGAGAGCCGTCTTTTACAAGGTATTCCTCTATATCTGAATACTCGTCTCTTTTTGCATACTCGCTAAAGACCTCATCTGCAATATCCATAGCCTTTAATTCTTTGGTGCCAACTGTTCCTAAATACTCACAGTAATCATTACAGCAGGATAGCCAATGCTCACCCTGCCAGTTTACAAACCCGGGTGTACGGCAGAAAAGCTCTTCATCCTTTTCTTTATCAGGCTCACCACTCCACTCCGCATCCTGGATAAAGCTCGCATCGTATTTCCTTGCAGCCTCACCTGATGCAATGCAAAAAGGACAGAGATTCTCAACATCTTCAATACAATATGGCTCACTATAATAGTAAACAGTGCTTTTCTTGCCACAGCAAGGACAGGTCCTTGCCTCCCCCTCTTCAAATGCACCCGTACCTACAGGATCCGGATAATAACGAAACTGGGGTAAATTTTTCAGATATTTGTTCATTGCAACCTCCTGTTTTATTTATCACCTCTGTTTAATCTGCGTAGAAATCTCTCAGTCCTGGGGTTTCCTGACGGTCTTTTAGTCTTAATATTTTCTGCTATGACCTCAGGCACACCGTTTAATCTCCTCCCTCTATTGCAGGAAAGTGCATTAAGCGGACACTGCCAGCCACATCCCTTACAGACTTCGTTTATGGTATTAGCTTTACTGTTATTTTCTTCATTTGTGTTCATGGCTTTTATTTTCCTTTAGTAGATTTATTAAATTAAGCAACCTATTAAATTCTATCCCATCAATTCCACTGCCTTAATCGACTCCTGCTCCACCATATCGAAAATGGTACTTTTTTCTATGGCATACAAAGGCTGCCTTTTGCACCTTTCCCAAATCAAAATAAGAATATCAATATATTTTCTTTTATTTATTCCTGTTAATGGACGAAACAGGTTCTCGTCCACTTCATCAAAAAGTTCCCTAAATTTTACCAAATTACATTTTAAACTCTTTAAGACCCTTTAAATACCTTATATTCTTGCCATTTACAAAGATTCTATAAGCGGTCTCCCCACCCAAAGAGTAGCCTGGCACATCGTTTCGCCAAAAGGGGATGAACATTTCTTCAAGCTTCTTTTCTGCCTCCAAAATCTCTTTTTCATCCATTGTAAAAACTGCTAAGTGAGAATCGTTAACTTCTCCCTTAGAAATCCTCTCAAATATATAGCAAACTGCAGCTCCTTCATTATTAAACTGCTTTCTTATATCCCTATGTCCTCTCTCTTCATAGCCATAGATAAAGCCTTCTCCGTCTCTATCCAAAAACAAACCTTCTACCGCCTTATGTTTTCCAATTGAAAATGAGTCAAAGTTGTAGCATTCTTTCTCCATAAATTCTACCAGCTTATCTATGGTTTTTATCTCAGATGAAATATAACTCAACAAAATTCCGCTTATATAATTCCCTTTGTTTATGCTAATACTTTCAGTAGCAAGAGCCTCTGGTGCAACCTGAGCTTCTCTTCTATGAGCTGTTTCCGACAATATAAGTATTGGATAAGATGGATCCTTATTATCTTTTAACTCCATTACCCACTCACCGCCAAGATACTCCCTAAATGTTTCTCCGATATACACAGTCAAATAGTCCAAAGTGCTACCGTCATCAATCAATTCGATAACATCCTGATAGTGGCTTAGAATCCACTTTTCTAAGTCATCAAGTGAAGCCATTGTGTAATCAAGAATCAAGCGATTATTCCCTGCAAATTCCTGTGTGAATTTATCCATTTTATTGGATATACAAGATATCCATTCTTTACAATTTCCTTTGAATGAGCCATGGTTTCATTGCCTCCGGCGGTCTGAGTTTTTTCTATCACTGTAAATTCTAAGTTGTAGGGCTGATATGATTGTTTGTAATCTAAGTGAGCGCATTAGGCGTAGCGAAGCGGATGCCGGAGCGAAATGTTATCATTCGGAGCATCACTTAGGTAAGTTTATATAACTCGACAACAGGCGCTGTCTTTGATAGCGGTATGGGTACCTTAGGATAGTCTTTATAGTTCTTTTTTAAGCATGATAATTTCGCTTGTTCTGTACTCTTCAACAAATCCATTCTTTAGAAATATCTTAACCGCCAGATTATCCATTGCAATATCGTCATACAGCAGTTTTATGTCATTTTGTTTAGCAGCACTACAAAGCATATCCAATCCAATGCTGCCATAGCCTTTTTTTCTATATGGTGCATAGACTATGACATCTGCGACATAAATATTTCGATCACCATCGTGATGATAGGCAATCTCTCCAATAAAATGACCAGCATTATCCTTCAAATATCTGTAATAACGTTTGCCCTGATGATTTACAATCCACAAATCATACCAGCCAAGCCACTCCTCTTTCGGAAAAGGAATTGTACCTCCCCAAGCGTGGTTATACGACATGGTTTCCGTATCCGCCATCATCTTCTGGCGAAACCAAAGATCTTCCAATGATGGTGTATAAAGCGTAATGAGGTTCCCCCATTCTTCTTTTGTCAATAGGCTTACGTGTCCCTTTCTTATTTCGCCCATCAGTGGCACTGACACATCCTCAGTAGTCCATTGATACTTGAACCCAAGCTTTTCCTGAACACGCTTTGATTTCTCGTTACCATCATAATAGCCACACCAGATGCGAACAAGGTTAAGATCCTCAAAGGCATGACGCATCAGCTCTCTTCCAGCCTCCGGCACAAGACCTTGTCCCCAATAATCAACTCCCAGCCAGTAACCAAGCTCCGCTTCATCATCCTTTTTTGCAAGGTCATTATGGTGAAAGCCGATGCTGCCAATTGGAAGTCCAGTTTCTTTCAGTACAATAGCGTAGGTCTCCGGTGACATCAGCACATCCCGGATGACCTGTCGGCTGTTATCTTCACTTGTGTGTGCCGGCCACCCTGCAACCGGCCCTACTCGTGGATCTTTTGCATATTTATAGCATTCCTTAGCATCCGTTTCTTGCCACGGACGAAGGATAAGTCTCTCTGTTTCTAAAATCATATCTACCATTCCTTTCTCTGTGCAGCCGGAAGTGGTTCTTACAAAAATCCGGTAAATAGTGCTTGATGGGTCTTCCTTTATTGCTTCAATAATCTTTAGTGCCAAAGTGCCATCCAAAGTGCCACTAAGATTGGCTCTTTATGACAATATATTTTATGTTCATCTATGCGATTAACCAATTCTTCATACCAAGGCATAATATTAACTCCTAGTATAATAATGGTATAGTCAATCAAGACTACTTAGTTAATAAGTTTCTATATGTATAACAGAAGAAGGTATTCTACCTTCATCAGATGTTATCATAAATTTTATCTTGCCTAATGGCTTCCAATAGACATAAGACAAAACATAAGGTATTATCTCTTAGTATAGGACAAAGAATGGCTACCTCCTTGGGATGCTGAACTGTCAGCACATACCTGCAGTAAGTCAATTATTCCATTCGACAGGGTTTTATGTTTTAGCTGGTTGGGAGCCTTTAAGGCTATAACTGAATAACGCGCTAGGTTGTGTACCTGTTGTATTGGAAATGGATTCCTATCAGAAAGGAGTTTATACTCATGACAAGCAATATTGTTTTTAACTCCGATGATTTATTCATCTCCGTTGGAATCGATATAGGCGCGGATTTTTCATGGATGTCAATTGCACTTCCAAACCAGCAGTTTGTAGGAAAACCTTACAAAATCATTCATAACTGCATGGAGTCCCTTGAAACAGCTGTCTTTAAAATAAAAGAAGCAGAAAAGCTGTATTCTCTGGAAATCCGCATTTTTCTCGAATCCACGGGGATTTATCATTACCCATTTTTCTGCTATCTTCGTGATAAGGGTTTTAACTGCTCCGTTATTAATCCTATCATCACTAAGAATAGCACAAATATTAACATAAGAAAAGTACATAATGACCGTTTTGATTCAAAAAAAGCTGCTTTAGTTGGTTTGAAGCCGGATTTAAAGGTTTCGATTATGCCTTCTGAACTTGCACTTAACTGTAGAAACCTCTGTCGTGAATACTATTCACTTATGGACTGCCGTTCTGCTTATGCCAATAAGCTTCAGGGCGAACTCCGCATGGCGTTTCCACAGTACATTGGCATATTTTCAAAGGTAACCACTAACACTTCCCTCACCCTGCTTGAAACATACGCATCACCGAAAGCTCTTATAGACGCTGATGAGCAGGAAGTAATCATAATTATAAAGTCTACGGCACGTTTTGGGCTTAAATATGCTGAAAATAAGTATAATGCCATAATCAAAGCTACAAATGATACGAATGAGTTTGGTTGTATATCCTACAGCAACATAATTCGTATCCGTCTGTACATAAGCTTCATCCGTAAGTACGATGAAGAAATATCCAGATTACTTGAGACAATGAAACAGCTTGTAAAAGCCAATGAAGATACCGAGTTTGTCAGGCAGTTAAAGCTGATTGAAACCTTCAAGGGTGCAGGCTTTCTGTCAGCCATATCACTAATGGCTGAAATCGGTGACTTCTCTGCTTTCAAAAAGCCAAAACAGCTTTTTGCCTACTTTGGTCTTGATCCGGCAGTCAAACAGTCAGGCAAGTTCGAAGGAACAAAGGTTAAAATGTCAAAGCGTGGCTCTGCAATCGCAAGGAGAGTAATTCACATACTGACACTCCAGAGCATAAGCCCTGCAAGAAACGGCAATGCTAAAAATCCCGTTTTGAGGGAGTTTTACCTCAAAAAATGTGAATCAAAGCCAAAGCTTGTGGCAATGGGGGCTGTATCTCATAAGGTATGCAATATGATTTTTGCCATACTAAGGGATGGCAAGCCTTTTGAAATCATCACTCCACGGAAACACATCAGGCAATACAACTCTTCAAAGAGTAATACAGCTGCATAATTTTTTCAATGCCATCTGCACCAAGGGGGTAGTCTGTCCTTTTTTACCTAAAATAAAAAATAAGATTTCCCCCTTTTAGGTATTGACATTTATTAGCTGGACTCTATTGCAGGAAAGTGCATTAATCGGGTACTGCCAGCCACAGCCCTTACATACTTCGTTTATGGTATTGGCTTTACTGTTATTTTCTTCATTTGTGTTCATGGCTTTTGATTTCCTTTAATAAATTTAGTAACCCCCAATTATTCACTCCATAGGTCACAGCCCTATTATTCCATATAATATAGTAGGATAAACTGTTTTCGGCCCGTGACTATGGAGTGTTATTACCAAACATCTGTAAAATATAACAATTTCAAATCTTAGGCTTGATTACGATATTTCACAAGATATTTTGTGAATAATTGGGATTATATTAAGCAGCTTGTTAAATTCTATCCCATCAATTCCACTGCCTTCATTGACTCCTGCTCCACCTTGCAATTATTATCAAGCATGTACTGAAGCACATCTTTATATGCAATAAGGTCAGTGCATTTCTTTGCCTTAATCATCTTTATGTCTATCGCCGCCAACTCCTTATAAAGTCCTGCATTATAAAATCTCTCAAGAGTTGTCACATCCATCATAAGCGGAGCAAATGGAATTCCTGTCTTTTCCTTTAAATTCTCTAATATTAAAAAACCATATACATCCAAATCTCCCTTGTGTAAGTATTCTTTATCCTTATTATCAGCGTATATTTTTTTCAAGTAAAATCTGCTTTGAATGATTGTGGTATCCCCCAAGGTAAATATGTACCGCATCCTCTTCATCTAAATCATGATATGTTGTAAGGTTTTTCAACGGTAACTACCTTACCGGCTTTTACCGTTACCTTTCTAATATTTTTCAAGTGATGCATTTGATAATGCAATTCCGTCCTGTAACTCTGACACATCAATTACTGATGAAGTAAACTGTATAACAACATTTCCTTTTATCAATACATAGGTAGGATTTTCATATAGATTATAAAAAAATTTAGAATCCTGTCCTTTTTCCACAACTTCATCCGTATAATCGAATAATATTGACTCTACCGTACTTCTAAATTCCTTCTGAAAGCGTTTTGAGTCCTTAAACAATGCCGTTGAAAAAAATTACGAATATAGGTTTCAGTGTTAAGTTTTAATAAAGCCTGTAAAACAGAGAGGGTATCATCAACACGCTTGCTGTCATATTTCAAATCATAGGGTAATTTTTAAATTCTGCTAAGCACTTAAACCAATCATTTATAACCTTCTGCAGCAGTGGCAGCTCGCAATCCTGATATTTAGCCAATACGCTTTTTACATTTTCACACTGCTTCGGAATGCTCATTCTTTTTAACTTCTTATAAGATTCATTGGCAGTGGGTACATTTAACTTAACCTTTAAGTATTGACCTGAATTGTTTTTCTCTGCAATCACCAGTCCTTTTACACATAAAGCATCTATAGAGGCATTAATATCTTTATATGCTTCATGATTATAGCGATTTAGATATTCCTTATAAACTTTACTTACCTCAAGTTGAATGGCTCGTAAAGAGGAAACATCCTTATCAAATGCCCCTCTTCTCTCATACATATCTAATAATCTGCTTAAAATATCTTTCCCATAGTCCATTCATCTCAGTCCTTTCATGACTTACAAATTCGGGCACTTCCTATATTTTTTCAAAAACTCCGATAGCATTTCTATTGCCTGATTTTACAATTGAATATGTAATATCACAATATGGCAAAATTGATGTTGCCTTTTCTGCTGTAGCAATGAGAACCAACTGAAGATTTAATTTTTTAAACATATTCATCATCGGCTCAATTCGGTCACTTGTCATATTGTTAAATGCTTCGTCTAGCAGAATAAGCCTCATACAACTCTCCTGATTCTGCTCATAAATCTGCAAAAGTGAAGCACAGATTGCAACATAAAACGGTGCCTGATTCTCACCACCGCTGCCTTCTCCGCTTACCTTAGACAGAGGTACCTCAATTCCTGTAACAGAATTTTTAACAATGATATCATAATCCAGATATGTCCTGTAATCCACATACATGCCCATGCTCTTTGCTCCGGACTTCTGTCCTGTCAGATTCTCCTTTGCCCTCTCTTCTACATCCATCATTATCCTGCTCATGAAATCTTCTATCTGGCTTTCAAATACCTCTGATTTATTAGCTTCCGCAAAATAGGCCATAATCTCATTATCTCTGTCAATCTGCTGATTATCCTTATCCATGATAATCTCATAAAAAATAGCAAGTTCTTTATCTTTACTCTTATCAATGCCAAAGCGGTAACTTTCTTCACCGTACTCCAAATTTTCCATTACCTGATTAATCTGCTTAAATTGCTTTCTTGCATGAAGAATATCATCCTTCATTCTAAATAGTACTTCCTTGCGGAATCTGTCTTTACAGCGTAATTGTGCCTGTGCCAATTCTTCTTTACGGCGCTCCAGTTCAATATTCTTCAATGAAAGATACTCCTGCTGATATCGTGGTGCACCTTCTACTCCTTCAGGATAATCACAGGTGTAAGTGGCAGTATATTTTTGTTGTAAAGGAATCAATTGCTGGTTCATATAATTACTTAAAACAATCTTATCCTGTGAAGTGCGGTTACCAAAATTATAGGCAATAGCTGACGCCTCCTTGGTTATTCTCTCTTCCTGATACTTTTTTTCTACATCACTTGCATATTCAGGATATTCTATTAAGCTGTCCTCATAAGCACTTTGCATACCGCTAACAGTTTCTTCAAGTTTTGAAATCAATTCTTCTGCATTTTTTACATCTTTTTCAAGATTCTGTTTTTTCGCCTTGGCATCAGTTATTTCGTTTTGAATTGTCTTTACATTCTTTTCGCATTCACTTACCCTATCATACATCTGAAGTAAAATGGGATTATTCTTAAATTCTTCTATCTTTGCCCTTATTTCTTCTATTTTAACTCCGACTTCTTTTGCCTGTCTGCCGGAATCACAGTATTTTTCCAGGAGGGTAAAGTTGTTGCCGGCTGTAAATCTGTTGTAATCATTATAAACAGCATCAAATGACTTTTTATCCTTATCCAATTCTACAAGTGACTTTTGAATATTTACCAACTCCGACTTAGCGCTGCTTAGCTGCTTAGCAATAGCATCAACCCCGATAAAATGCTCCTTTTTTCCCATTCTCTGCAGGCAGAAATTCTGAAATCTTAAACGATCCTTTGTAACACTCTTCCCATATTGCTCAAGTGTGTCTGCGTTATCACAACATATAACATCCCGCATAACAAACCTGGCATACCTTTTTGCATAGATATTCTCAGACTCAACCTTATCTCCAAGATAGGATATACCTTCACTGGAGTATTCAATTTCTCCGATTTTTCTAGTATCAATAAGTCCGATTCCCTTAACTTTATCTCCCAATGAAATAAACACTTTTTTAGCAATGAGATAGTTGTCCGGGGCAACGATAATGTTAAATCTCTGAGTATTCAAATAACTTTCCACAGCATCCTGCCAGCTATTATCTGTCATATACAGAAGTTCACATAACAGTTTTGCATTTTCCTCCTTGCTCTGCTCCCCTAATTCCTCATTAATTTTATTTCTGACAAATACAGCCTCATCGGGATAACACATTACACCGGCTTCCAGACTCTTAATTTTATTCTCAAGTGCTTTAGACTGAGTTGAGAGATTACTAATCTTTGTTCTAATCTCTGCATCCCTGTTCTTAATGGATTCTTCTAACTTTGCAAGGATTTCTTCTGCCTTTTTTATCTCAGATATTCGTTTATCAGCAGTAATATCTTCATTGTTTGTTACCGACCAATCGCAGGCAAAACCTATTGCATTTAATCTCCTTTTTAGGGAAGAAAGACTTTCTAATAATGTTCCATATCTTGCAGCTTCATTAACAAGTCTCTCATGCTCTAATTCTTTATCTTTATTCTCTCGTTCTAACGAAAGCATTTCCTTGTTGTCGGTATTATCCTCTTTCGCCTTTTTAGCCTCATACAATAAATCCTCTGCTTTTCTTTCCTTCTCAGACAATTCCTCTAATTTGTCTGTTAATATACTAATGCTGTCTTCACATTTTGATATAAGTTGTTTATTCTCCTGCTGTTCTTCCACATTCCCCCGGAAGTTTGCATATGCAACAAGAATCTCATTTATCTTTACCTTAGAAAGACGAACTTTTGCTTCAACGATTTTCTCATTAATCTCAGCAAGCAGGATTTCCCTATCCTGCGCTTCCTGCAGAATCTCCTGCAAACGTTCAAGCTCATGCATATCCTGCCGCAAAAAATCAATATTTACCTCAGGTTCTGGCAGAATATAAGTATAAATAAATTCACGGATGTCCTTGATATCCTCTAAACTTGTACCCATATGAAATACTTCATTGAACTTTTTACCAATCTGTGAGTCTGCTTCACCGATGCCCAGTATACGACATATTCTTCTCCTGGCATCTGCCTGATTTGATGCTCTATCCATGCCTTTATTTTCAAGGTTAAATGCATCCCTTGATGTAGGCTTTTTACCGTCTTTTGCCTGAGTAAAAAACGGAATATCTTCAAGTGAATACCCCTGCTTTGTGATATACCAATCCTGATATACACCTTTTAAATCCTGCTTTGGTGTTTCAGATTCCACACGAACCGTAATTACAAAATTTTTCTTAATACTCTCATCCAAAAATTCTATTCCAATGTAAGATACAGTATGTCCCGGTCTTAGATAACTTTCCTCCGCCCTCTGTTTCTGGTGTACTGAGCCAAGCAATGTTCTTCCACTCTTTTTATTACCTGCAGTATTAAAATCCTTGTTTGTTGTAAGGCAATATCTGATGGCATCCATAATTGTTGTTTTTCCGACTGCATTTACACCAAGAAGATATGTAATATTCTTAAAATCTATAATATCATCCTGAAAGTTATGCCAATTAATCAGATGAATTCTGGTCATTCTAATCATCGTTCTCATCCTCCTCATCTGAATTTACATACTGTGAAAGCAACTTACTTGTCTCCTCATAGGCCTTTGAAATAGTTGTATCCGGCATAGCAAGCATCACAGACGGATATATCTGTATCTTTGCATCCATATCAAGCAGTTTATCTAAAGGCTGCACCAAATTATACCTCTTGATATTTCTGAGAGAATCCTCCAACAACACCTTATCAAATCGTCTTGGAAGATTTAACTTCCCAAATTCGTTTTTTATCTCCTCAACGGTTGCAACAACCTTTTCCTCACTTGTAGAAAGGCTTTCCCTCTTCTCCACATATAACAGTCTTAAAATAAGGAGCATAATGCTTTCATACTTTTTAAGTGAAAGCCTGCCTCTGCCATGGTTGTTAATAAGCTGTACCACACGCAGATTTCTATGAATAACAAGTGTATACCCAATAGGTTGAAATAACTGTCTAAAGCTTTCTTCATGACCTATAACATAATAGTATCTATCCCTGGTAGAATCCACAGTTCCTATAAGGAAGCAGTTATTCAACAAATAATTAGCAATTTCCTCTTTGATATCAACAGCCATTTTTAACTCTTCCTCTCCTCAACAATAAATTCTTTGAAACGAACACCATTACATTCCACAAATGTATCTTTAAGCCTTATCTCATATTCACGCTCAGATGTCTGTGAATATGTATACAGACCAATAACCTTAGGCAAAATATCAGGTTTATTCTCAAAAACACTGCTGATTGATACTGCTGTCTTCCCCTGTAAAATATCCTTTGCAAATAAATTTACATTCTCGGAAGTCAGTGCATTTCTTATATACTCCATCATTTTAAGTCTTTTTTCAGACACAAGCTCCATATCAAGTTCATCTATGACAGCCATTAACTCAATCGGAGATGAACGTCTTTTCTTAATCGGTGCCGCAAGTGATGAACTGTCAAAATAGTTCTGACCAAATACCTGAAATACATCATAGCAAACAGAATCATCCTCATCATATAAATCATCTTTTGTCTCAATTTGACTTGCATAATACTGTAACAGGTTATTGATTTTACTTTTTACACTTCCATCCGATAACAGTAAAAACTGTGCTCTCTGTACTGCCCTGGTTCTATAGATAATATGCCTGTCATCAATGTTTCTCATGAGGTCTTCCATTTCTCCAATATCCATACGAACCTTTGTAATGAGCTGCTTTATCTTTAATACTGCCTCAGTTCTATCGACACGCTCCGCATCCATATAGTCAAGTATAAGTGCATCAAATAAATCACCCTCACATTTATTAAGGCTGTCATCCAAGCTGCTTTTATAGTAATAGAGATTATCATTTGTCTTAAACCTATGGTATGAGCCTACAACAATATTCTCCTCATACTTTCCAAACAACTCCAATATCTCTTCAGGCTTTTTCCCCTGTGTGAGATTATTTATATGGTCTTCAATGGAGGCAGACAGGCTTCTAAGAGCCTGATTCAGATTATCAAAGTCTTCAGAAGCCTCTTTTAGTACACCTTCATAAGGACTGCCCTGCTCTGAAATATGTTCAAATAAAGAGTAGATCTTAAATAGCTTTCCCTTATATGTAGTAATTTTGGGGTTAATAATATCCTGAAAAGATTTGAGTAAAGGAACCACCTTATAGTTGACTGCAAGCTTGAACTCTTCCTCATACTCCCCTTCTTTTTCAATAATCCAACCGGTATCTTTAAGTCTTCTGGTGAAACTGCCTGCTATACTGCGGGCATCTGCCATATTGCCCTCTATTTCTTCCTCTATATCAAGTTCTACCTGCTCATCTAATCCGTTAAAATACTCCTCCACCATATCGAAAATAGTACTTTTTTCTATGGCATAAAAAGGCTGCCTCTTGCACCTTTCCCAAATCAAAGTAAGAATATCGACATATTTTCTTTTATTTATTCCTGTTAATGGACGAAACAGGTTCTCGTCCACTTCGTCAAAAATGTTCATGTTCAGTTCCTTCCATAAGTTTTACTACTTCATTACAATAATAGTATATCCATCCATTCCTGTTTTGTATTCGGTAAATACTATCCCATTTCTTCATTTTTATTCTTTTATAATTCCAAGCTATTTTCATCCAAATACATCAAAGTATTCGCTAAAACTAACCTAAAAAATATTCACTTCACGCCACGCCCTCTAAAATCACTTTTTGAATTTTCAGGGCACAAGTGCCCTTACTTTTCAATATAACTATAGCTCTCCTTTGGGTAACTTTTATATGTTTGTGTTATCAAAAAGTCTTCCACTCCAATATCCATGTTATATCATAAGGTTGCAGCCTAATCAACAACCAGCAAAGAATTTAGCCAGATTTACACCTTTTTATTTCGAGTTTAGCTGGTTGAGAATAAAAACATAATAAACCCCAATTATTCACGCCATAGGTCACAGACCTCTTATTTCACATAGTAAAGTAGGATAAAATGTTTCCGGTCTGTGACTATGGGGTGATATTATCAAACATCTTGTAAAATATCCTAATTTCAAACCTGCGGCTTGATTACGATATTTCACAAGATGTTTCGTGAATAATTGGGGATAAATTAAAAACCCGACCTCCAATCGCTAGATTTTTAGTCTAACTTTTGTAGGTCGGTAGATTATTTAAAGATTTTACTTGTTAGAGAAAAACTTGGCATCCCAAAATTTATCTTCTGATTCTTGCTGTTCTGAAAATGTCCACACTTCCTGGATTTTTCCATTCTCTATTCTAAACAAATCAATACCCGGATTATTCAGCTTTTCTTCCCCTATTTCAGCTAAAGAAACTACACTTGCAGCAACAAAACAATCATTACTTGCAGCCCAATTTGTAATAACTCTAAATGTTCCATTGCTTCTCTTTGTAAATTCTCCTAAACGCTCGCCCAAAGCCTGTTTTCCTTTAATTATACCCGAAAGCGAACTCTCTCCACCCATATGCCAAACAATATTATCTGACATTATGTCAAATACAGCTTCAAAATCTCCCTTTGATAATGCTTCTGTGTAGGCGTTAAATACCTCAATCACTTCGTTTTTCATAATGACCCTCCTTGAAAATTTATAAACAACATTCCTTTGCCATTATTATAATCTTACAGTCTTGATTTTAGAAGTACGAACATTTATAATACATAGTATCTAAATAGATACTATGCCGTTTCAGGAGGTTTTTATGTCGAATATATATGATAAATGCCCATATATCACCACGCAAAGAGTATTGCAGGGAAAATGGGCAATTGTGATACTGTACCATCTAAGTACAGGTACTAAAAGATCTAATGAGCTTGAAAAACTTATTCCGGATGTTACACGAACTGTTTTAACAAGGCAGTTACGCCAACTGGAGCATGATAAACTTATAAACAGAAAAGTGTTCCCCGAAGTTCCTCCTCATGTAGAATATTCTTTAAGTAAAGTAGGTGCTAAATTCCAAAGAGTGTTAGATGAAATAAAGGTTTTTGGATTGGATTATATTGCTGAACTTGGCAAATTAGAGTAGATTTAGTCCGGTTTTTATTACAGTTTTATTTAGTCCTCATCAGCTAAGTCGCAAGGATGCTCTTATGGCACTCACCTCGCAAAAAGCCCGGAAATACGCCACTTTTTGACCCTTATTTATCTTTTCTTGACAGTAAAACAAGCGCCTCCACATGAAACGAGTGAACACTAAGTATGTCAAGTAGTTACGTTCGTATGTGGGAACATATCTATAAACCTTTTAACGATAGCATAAGGTTATCGTTAAAAGGTATTACCTCGACAAATCTGAATTTGTCTTTGTATTTCTACAATTTATCACTATCTTCAATTAAATTTTTTATTGCAACATAACAAGCTTTCTATCATAACCATAAGCAAATTTTCCTGATTTATTTCAACCCCCTCTGCTGTTATCCTCTTATTAAAATATTTTACTGAGTTTAGAGTGCCCCCTTCGGGCAATTCATAACACATTCCATGCACTTAATACACTCCGTTCCGTTTAACCTATTTCTCGAATTGTCTGTAACATCCACATTCATTGGACATACTCTTTTGCATTTTCCACAAGAGATACGTTTTTCTTTATTACAGGTTATACGCATCAAAGAAAAGTAAGTCATAGGTTTTAAGAACACTGTTATTGGGCAAATATACTTACAAAATGCCCTGTTATCCTTAAAGGCAAATGCCAGTGCTATCACTACTGCATAGTATGCTATGCTACCAATTATGAATGCCAAGAACATGATGCGTTCAATATTTCCGGCCTTCGCAAGAAATAGCGCTGCCACAAAAATAAAAGATGTTGCAAAGGTTATGTACCTAATCCCCCCAATGTTCTTTCTTGGGTTTTTAGGTATCTTGTAAGGAAGAAAATCCAAAACCATAGCCGTCCAACAGGCATATCCACACCATCCTCTTCCAAAAAGCAGCGGTCCAAGTATCTTTGCTACTGTGTAGTGAATAGTTGCGGCCTCAAATACGCCTGTAAATAGGTAGTACCAGAATCCCTCGATCTGCATATTCTCGTTACAAATAAGTCCAAGATAAACAAGCATATAAAGACCTACCAGCAGTTGGACGATACGGCGGGTATGCTTGTATTTTCTGATAAACAGAAAAATACCTAGCGATATGTATAGTCCTATGTAGCTAAAGTTAAACAGATAAAAGAGGTTATCTTTCGTAAGCCACAGCGTCACTGCCACTGTTTCAAATATTAAAAGCATAATAATAGGCAATAGATATTTTTTAATTTGTATAAACATTACCTCTTTTTCCTTTTTTTATAGTTCCGGGCTATTCTCATTTAGTAAGAAGCCCCTTTTTATTTCCATAATCTCTCCGCATTGATAATTCAGAGATATTGTACCCCTCTTTTTCACTATTATACTAGAATAATTCTCAAGCTATACGTTGACAATTTAGGGACATTGTGCCTCTATTTTTCAGCATTCCACATGGCAGTATATTTACCTCCCAGAGCCAGAAGTTTTTCATGGGTTCCGGACTCCACTACTTTTCCATCAGCCACCACGAGAATCTGATTGGCATTTTTTATAATAGACAATGTGTGGGCAATCATCACAACGGTTTTGTTTTCTTGCAGAAGATTTGAAATTGCCTGTTTTACAGCGAATTCATTTTCAATATCCAAAGAGGAAGTCGCCTCATCAAGAAGCAGAATCGGGCTGTCTTTCAAGATAGCACGTGCTATAGAAAGACGCTGCCGTTCACCACCTGAAAGCAAATTTCCATTCTCGCCAATGTGAGTATCATAGCCTTTTGCCATTTTGCGGATAAAAGCATCACAGTTTGCCTTCTTGCAGGCATTCTCTATTTCTTCATCTGTAGATGAAGGTTTTGCATAGCGTATGTTTTCCCGTACTGTGTCATTAAACAGGAAGGTATCCTGATCTACCATTGAGATTAGAGCCAGCACATCTTCTGCATTGACATAACGGATAGATTGCCCTCCGATGTCAATTTCTCCGCGCTTAGGTTCATAATACTTCGCAATCAGATTCAGAATTGTTGATTTGCCCGAGCCTGAGTCCCCAACGATTGCTGTTAGTCCGCGATCCGGTATCGAAAAACTAATATTATTCAGAACAGGCTCCCCCTGCACATATGAAAACGACACATCGTGAAACGAGATGTCATACTCTTTTGGAGAAAAAACATCTGTACTTTTCGATTCTTCATTTTCTGTCAACACATTTTGAATGTTCGTCTTTGATATCAGAAGATTCCTGTAACTGAACATATCAACCGAAATCGAAGCGGTCAGCTTTGCTAAGACCATAGGCAGCATACATAGAAACAGGAAAGTGATTGCACTAATGCTTCCGGATTGCCATGGAATGTATCCAATCCACATAATTAGCGGAACTGTAAGCCAATTTACAATATTAAAAGCAAAATTAACAGGTATACCATGTGCCTCATATTGATAACTGACTGTGCTGAATTTTCGCAATGTTTCTGTTGTATTCCTGTTTTTAGCACCACCCATTCCATAGGAACGTAAGGTCTGGATTCCGTCAATGTACTCGACAATTTGTCCTACGGCTTCCGCTGTAACGGAATTCTTCTCCATACCGTACTTTTTCACAATTCTAAACGACAGCCACATTTCAGGTATTAGTAGAAAAAGTGAAACCATAAGAATGACTGCAGCCGGGAAATATAGTACACAGACAAAAGCAATCACTATAACGGACAGAACCCCGTTTTTTATAAGTGAGGCAAGCTTGTGCGTCAGAATCTGCTCATAACTGTTCACATCTGCCGTCATGATATTTATATATTGCCCTTCGCGTTTTTGGGTAAATCCGGATAATGGAATCCTCCTTAGCTTACCTCCAAGTCCCAGACGAATATTTTTAGATACCTCAGCACCGCCTATCTGGCTCTGTGTAAACCCGATACTGTAAATGACAAGACGTATAACAAAAATTATTCCAACAAGGCAGGATATACTGAAGATGCTCCTCATATCAGTAACTCTCTCATACAGCATTTTAAGCACCAGGTAAATGACAATATAGTTGCTTCCGGAAAGCACTCCTTCCAAAATGGTCAATATTATACCACTGAAAAACCGAGGGTTCTTATGGAAAAGTTTTTTGTCTGTCATCTTTTACTTCCTCCCATAGGTGATATTTCTTGATAATTCATAGCTTTTCCAGCTTTTTTGATAATATCTGTTCCGTGAAAGCAGTTCGTCATGTGTACCAATATCTGAAATCGTATGATTCTCTACCACCAGGATCCTGTCGCACATTCTGACCACACTAAGCCGGTGTGCAATAATGATGACGGTTTTTCCTTTGCAGAGGTTCTTGATTGCCTTGTCAATCTCCATCTGATTTTCCGGATCAGCGGCACTCGTTGCTTCGTCCAAAATAAGAATCGGCGCATTTTTTAAGATTGCCCTTGCAATGGCAATCCGCTGCTTTTCTCCTCCCGAAAATCGGGAACCATAACTTCCGACCTTTGTATCATATCCATCAGGAAGTGACATAATAAAATCGTCAATCTGAGCTTCTCTTGCAGCCTCCCGCACCTGCGCGAGAGAAGCATTCATCCCCATGCAGATATTGTCAAAGACAGAGTCTTTAGTAAGAAAAGTCTTCTGAAAGACAATAGATATATTCTGAAGGAGAGTTTCATATCGGATGTTTTTGACATTTTTCCCTCCAATCAGAACCTCTCCCTGGTCCACGTCATAGAAGCGTGCAATAAGTGATGCAATCGTGCTTTTACCAGCTCCGGATGGTCCCACAACAGCAATCTTTTCACCATCCCTGATGCATAGACAGCAATTTTCAAGCACGTTTGTTTTCCCATCATAGGAAAAGCACACGCCTTTTAGTGCAATATCGTGGTTTTCAGGTAAAGTATCCCCACCTTCAAAGGTCGGAAGTTCCAATATCTCTTTTGCTTTTGTGATTCCGCCAAACGCCTGTGCAAAATTGCCGGCAAGCTGCTGAAGTGGAAGCAATTCTGTCAAATACAATGAACCAATATAGGCAAACAGGAGAAATGCGCCGGCTGTGATAGAACCCTGCATAAAAAGCCTCCCTCCAATGGGAACAATTAGCAAAAGCCCGGACTCCAGCAACAGGATGAATACAGCATACAAAGGGGCAGTCTTTTTCGAAATCTTGTTCCATGCCCTGTTGCCGTCAAGAATAGCTTCTCTGAATTTTTTAAATGATTTGCTGCCCATCTGGTATGCCTTAATCAGACGCATTCCGCGGACATATTCGACCATGACGGAATTGAAGTCTGCAAGCGATACGTTAGCCTCCGGCAACATATCAGACATTTTCTTAAACACTGCCATCATCACCGGAATATCCAAAAGAAGAGGAATCAGAGAAATAATTGCCAGTGTGGCATTCACCGTCATAAGATAAGCAAAAATTACGACAGGGCCGGTGAGATAGCTGACAAGCTCAGGAATGTTATGTGCAAGACATAACTCTAACTTCTCAATATTCTCATTCAATACGGTTTTGATTTCGCCGGTACTCCGCTCATTGACGTATCCAAGCGGAACCTTCGCCAGGTGTTCTATAATCATACAGCGTACCTTGAACAGGGTGTTATAAGCACCTTTATGCGAGAGTACACCTGACAGGCCAAGCAGTATCATGCGAAGAATTGTTGTGACTGTTACCAAAACAATACAGTCCGTCAATACTTTCTTTGTCAGCGTTCCAAAGAGTACTGCATCCATCAGACGATAAATACCGACATATGCTCCGATTACAAACAATCCGCTAAAGAATGCACACAAGACAGAGGCTAACAAGTACCATTTATCATTGCCTGCCCATTTAAGAAGTAATTTCACTGGTTGTTCCTGACCTTTATTCAAAAAAATCACCTCCAATATTTTCACCCGTGGCACGAAAAAACAACTGCCTAACCTCCTCCTTATTATCTGCACGACATTTTAAATCTATGCTTATTTTACCTTCAGAAAAAACAAGCATACGGCTGCATGTCCTGCAAAAAAATTCATAATCATGTGTAACAATAAATATAATTTTCCCCTGTTCGGAGAGGTCATGCACAATTTTAGCTACCCTTGCCATGCTTTCATAATCCAGTCCACTGGTAGGCTCGTCAAAGATGATTAGTTCTTTTTTACAGACCTGACTCACAGCGACAGCCAGTCTTTGCTTTTGTCCTCCTGAAAGAGTGCCGGGATGCCTTTTAGCAAAATGTGTCAGCTCCAGCACATCCATCGTATCTGCAACTACATCTAAATCCGGGTTCTTTATCCCGAAGGAACATTCTGCTTGTACACTCTCTGCAAAGAGCTCATAATTCACATCTTGCATAACCATATAGGAAATCTTCTGTCGTTTTTTCTTCGAGATGACTTTGCCATCCCAGAAAAAATCTCCTTTTGTCTCTCTATGCAATCCGCAAAGAGCCCGTGAAAATGTTGTTTTCCCTGTGCCATTTTTCCCAACAAGCGCTATCACCTCTCCCCGTGAAATTTTTACACTAATATTTTCTACCACGGATTTTTTCCTGTAGAACAGGGAAACATCTTTTAGTTCAAGTCTTGCTTCCGGTTCTTCCTCTGAGATTATCTCCGGAACCTCTTTTCGTAAGTCAGTCGTTCGAAGCCCCATAAGGTTTCGTCCTTCATCTGTCAAAGTCAGGAATTCTTGGCAGAGTAAACCTTTTTTATCTGACCCTCATCAAATACAACGATGCGGTCAGCGATGCCCATCAGATAGTATAGCCGATGTTCGACAATCAGAACTGTCTTTCCCTGAGCCTTAAGCCTTTTTAGATGTGTCCTTAACGCAGCTACTGTTTCCATGTCCAGATTGGATGATGGTTCATCCAACAGATAGACAGAAGGGTTCATGGCATATACGGAGGCAAAAGCAATCTTCTGCTTTTCTCCTCCTGAAAGAGAGAAAATATTTCTTCCGCGTAGATTTTCAATCTCCAAATCCTTTGTGGCAGCCTCAACTTTTTCTGCAATCTGTTCCCTTGGTAGCGCCTGGTTTTCCACTCCAAAAGCAATCTCACTGTCTGTGTCTACATTAAAGAACTGTGTCCTTGGATTCTGAAATACCGAGCCGACAAAAGAGGCAGTTTCATACATTGGCATTTTCGATATGTCTCTCCCGTCAATCAGAACTTCTCCGGTCAGCTTGCCGGGATAAAAATACGGGGCAAGCCCATTTACAAGGCGTGTCAACGTGGATTTTCCACATCCGCTTTTCCCACAGAGAAGGACGCATTCCCCATCATTTACTGTCAAATTGATGTCGTGCAAATCATCCGTTTCCTTTGTATCTTCCTGCTCACTGTTTAAGTCATACGAGAAAGATACATGCTTAAACTCAATCATACACTATACTATCCTTTCCCAGACAAAACCCAGAACAAGTACACATACCGCAAGAACTGTGGCAGCCACATCTCTTCCCCGAAACCGTATCCGGAGAAGGCAGGTGCGTGGTCTTGGGTTCTCTATCCCTCGTGTGAGTGCTGCAGCAGAGAGTTCATCTGCTGTATTTGAAGCCGTCATCAGCAATGGAACATAAAGACATTCAACCGTCATTGCCGGTTTTTTAAGGAATCCAAACAAGGAAGGAGTTATATCTCTAAGTCGCATAGCGTCTTTGATATATCCCCAGTCTTCACGGACCGTAGGAATATATCTAAGCATAACTGCCAAAGGAATAACCACCTTATTAGGAATATGTGCCTTATTCATGGCAGTCAGGAACTCACCCACCTTAGTTGTGGAAAGAATAATGCCTGCTAAGAAAGCACAGGGATAAACTGTATAAAACAAGCCAAGCCAGGATGTAAAGACAGTGTAAAGTCCCCCTTTTTCAAGTGACATAATAAATAGCGTCAGCATATAAAAGACACCATAAAACGCCGCACATAAAAGTGACCTGAGAACTTTCCCACTTGCACATCCGAATACTGCAACCACAAAAACAAGCACACTCTCGTACAGAAGCGACGGAGCAATTGTTGCTGAAATTACGCATAGAATCAGCAAAATGATTTTTGTGCGTGGGTCAAACTGCATCCCGCTACTGTTTCCCGTGTATTCTCTCAAAATCATGCCGTTATTCCCGCTTTTTCAAATTGTTTCTTCAATAGTTTACTTCCGACAAAACCGCTGAAAAGAGCCACTATAACCGTACCTGTAAACATAGTTATCAAAATAAAATTGTTGACTGAAGCCGCCATTGTATCCAGATATTCATGCGGTGTTCCTTTCTCCAACATTCGACTCACCCAAGCCCTTGGATTGATGAAATATGCAATATATGACCCGGTTCCGCCGAGACAGAAAACAATGTAGGAAAGAATGTTGATTTTTATGCTCTTATAGCGCCTTGTCCATGCCACAAATTCTGCCAGTACGCTTCCAACCAGATATCCGATGGTCATGCCGATATGCATACCGGTCACATAGCAGAAAATTGCCATCAACAGTCCTGCGGTAAAGATTGGTCCGGATTTTGGCACTTTCGCAATCAATAAAAGATACACCGGTCCTGCAAGAAGCGCCCCGCCTACCGGATAATAAAAGGTTAATGCCGGGAACATTGCAAATGGCCCTCCGCTCAAAGAGATGCATATAAAAATAATTGCAGAAAAAATACCGATTGTAATAAGTTCCTTAATCGTAAGTTTCTGTTTCTTGATATTTGTTCCACTTGTCATAACTAATAACCTCCTTATGCATATGTATTGAATTCCAATAGATGCTGTGTTAATATTCTGTTAGATGCAACTAATAGCACAAATAGTATAGAATAACACAGAAAGCAAAACAATATGACCGAGAATTGTTTGACTGATATGTATGAAATAATGTCCGATATGTATGATTTTGAGGTGATTATATGGAAATAAACGAATTTTACAGAGAATGGCTTACCCGCAGCGGATTTATTGAAGTAGAGTCATCCCCTGACTTTAGCCCTGCCGGAAAATTGTATCTTGCTCCAAAGGGAGTTGGCTGTGGATATTACTGGGTCTATGGAGAAAAAGATTTGTTTGATATTAAAATCCATGATTTCTATTTTTTTGAAGATAGCTTTATATCTCTTAATACACCGGAGTGTTTAAGCATTACCTACTATGATTCTGTGTCCGGTGAGGAGTTAACTCCTTATCGCCGCTTAACTGCAGGATGTGTAAAAACCTTTTACGGAGGGCATGATGAATATAAATCCATTATGCATAAGAATATCCCGATTCGTTCCGTGGGGATAGAAGTATTTCCTGCATATTATGAAAAATATCTGAAAGAAAGCTACCCTGATGAGTACCTGCCTCCGCATGAGGCTTTTATCCGCGTTGGACAGACACTCGACTTCCCGGAGATGTCACATCTTTTGCGTCAGGTTTGGGATTATAAGGGAGAAGGCATACCGGCCAAGTTGTTCTATGAGGCCAAGGTCGCAGAAGCTGTCTCTCTTGTTTATGAACACGGAAAGAAAAGTAAAAATGAGCCTTGTGCACGAATTTCCAAGCAGGACATTGATGCCTTGAACAACGTTACCTCATATATAAATGACCATTTCAACTCGGAACTTCCACTTGATATGCTTGCACGAATAGCCTGTATGGGTACAACAAAGTTAAAGAACTCTTTTAAGCACATATATCGCTGCACAGTTTCTGAATACATCAGGCAGCGTCGTATGAGCCACGCGGAAATGCTCTTAACATCTACGGACCTTGCAATTGATCAGGTTGCTTTGGCTATTGGATATTCCAATGCAGGAAGATTTGCGGCAAATTTTAAAAATAATACAGGACTGTTTCCATCTGAATATCGCAAAATGGCACATAGGAAATAATACCTCACAGATTCAGCCCTTTAACCCATAACAAATATGTAGAAAGAACACTTCCCGCCATTGAATTTATCAAACTGCTAATGCTGCATATACCTGAAAAACATTTCAAAATGATTCGCTACTATGGTATTTATGTAAGACATCGTAAAATTGATAAGAATCCCATGGACTTACTGGACATGGATATGATAGATGACCTTAGGAGTCTGAGATTCATCAGTAACAATGAGAATGTCATCTTTCTTGGAACTCCGAATGTTGGGAAAACACATCTTACAATAGCTTTGAGAATAAGTGTAATCGAAAATAAATATTCAGCATATTTTATAAGCTGTCATCACCTGATTCAAAACTTATTAAAGGCAAACCATGAAAACAGGCCTGATGAACGCTTAAAGCAGTATGCTAAATATAAGATACTTATTATTGATGAAATAAGTTACCTTCCAACTAGCTTAGAAGGAGCTATAAGCTGTTTCTGGCGCTTATATTATTTTTCTTTTGACAGTAAAACCACCGTCTCCACATGCATTGAGCCTTGATATAGCATTTCTGACTGCTTCAATCATCATCTGTGTTTCCACAATCTTTTCTACATCAACGCTTTCATCAATAATGCTATCTGCAAAATGTCCGTCATGATCCAATGATGAAAAAAAGAGCAAGTGGTTTTTCTTGTCCACCTGCTCTAAATACTTCTCGTGTTCTCTTTCCCGCCAGTAGACTTTGTATATCTGCTCGCTGACTTTGACCTTTTGCCCGTTGACATAAAGGTAATATTCTTTTGGCATATATGTTTCCTCCATTTCTTTTTTGTCTGCGTTTTAAGACAAAAAAGGAGGACTCCTGCACATAGGCATAAGAAGTCCTCTAAAATGAAAAGGAACTTGCTCTTTCTCTATATTTTTAAATTTAATTGCTTATAATAATTACCGGCATCAAAAAGGTCTATTATTATTTTCTATGTAAATAACAGACCTTACATACCACATAGCAACTACCTCCCCATTGTTTAGTTAATTCATGCTTTCTCCTTCTAATTATTTAAACTCCATTTTTCTGACATAGATTTGGCATTTACAAAGTCTTTATAAATTCCATCTTGCCTCATCAATTCATCATGTGTACCACGCTGTTCAATACAGCCTTTATTCAAAACCAATATTTGATTTGCATTTCTAATCGTCTTTAACCTGTGTGCGATCATAATAACTGTTTTATTCTTGGTAAGTGACTCTATAGCCAATTTTAATTTATCTTCATTTTCAGGATCAATGTTTGCCGTTGCTTCATCGAAAATAATAATTGGAGCATCTTTTAGCATCGCTCTTGCAATTGAAATTCTCTGCTTTTCACCACCTGATAATGAAGCCCCGCCTTCCCCTATTGAAGTGTTATAACCTTGTGGAAGTGAAATTATAAAATCATGGCATTGAGCTTTTTTAGCTGCATTGACCACTTCCTCTCTCGTTGCATTTTGATTGCCAAACTTTATATTATTTTCAATAGTATCTTCAAATAAATATACACCTTGAAAAACCATAGAAATATTATCCATAAGATTTTTCAACTGTATAATCTTTAATATTATTTCCACCTATTTTTATTTCGCCTTCGTTAACATCCCAAAATCTTGCAATTAGATTACATAATGTAGTTTTCCCCGAACCTGATATGCCGACAATGGCAGTCATCTCATTCTCTTTAATAATGCATGTAACATTATCTAAAACTCTTCTATTGTCATAAGAAAACCCTATGTTTTTTTAATATCAATATTATGATTTTGTATCAAAGAACTTATATTGCCTTCATTAATATCGGGCATGTGGTTAACATATTCATATGAATCAATAGCATTCTCTGCAATTCGTAAAATCGCCATATTAGAGCCCGCTCCAATCAATCCATCAAAAATCGTGAAGCTTGCTATCATCAGTACAACCGTATCTGCAATACTCAAATTTCCAGAAAGATTTAATTTAATGCAAAATAATAACATCACTACAATTGTCATTCCTATTACTATTCTTTGAGTTATGGTATACGGAATAATCATCTTTTCAAGCGACAGTGTAGTTTTGTAACTATCATCAATCGCATCGTTTAAACTTTTGTTATTTTCCCCACTCAAATTATATGATTTAATAACCTGCATTCCTTGAATTGTTGATAGTACATTTTTAGTCAAACGTGTCTGAATATTAGACATATCGGCTGCATTTTTTCTTGAACATTTTTCCATTAGAAAAGTAACAAATAAAAAAATACTATCATACCAATTAGTGCCACAAAAACCTATTTCAAAAATTTATGATGAATATTGACAAAACAAATATGAATGTATTTAAAAATCCTCCCAATACATTAACAAGTAATACTGGTATCCAAGACTCAATTTGTGTGAGATTTGTAGTTGCTAAAGTAGTTAACTTGCCTAAACTAAAATTATTGAAGAATCCCATTGGAACTCTTTTTATTTTTTCTCCCAACTCTATTCTTTTATTTGCTGCCATAAAATATCCCGCATGTGTTTGATTCATTTGAGATACATTTTGTGTGATAATCTTGCCTATTAAACTAATTATTAGTACTACTAATACTATAATAATATCCTTTTGCACAACATTTTGCTTGAACAGGCATTTCAACATATAATAGATTGCCACAAATTGAAATGCATTAAATGCAGCATGAAAAAATGCTGCTACTATTGACCTCGTCAAATTATTTCTTTCCTTGCCAGAGAATAACCAGATTTTTTTAAATACGCTTATCATGCTTCATCCTCCTTATTTGATGCCATACACATAGCACAATATAATTTTGACTTTTCTAAGAGTTCCTCATGTTTCCCACTGTTTTCAAGCATTCCATTATTAATTACAAATATTTTGTCGGCTCCTTTTATTGTGTTTAGCCTGTGAGCTATAACAATTAAAGTTTTTCCCTTAACTAATTTGGAAATCGCTGCTTGAATAATATTTTCATTCTCTGGATCTATGTATGATGTAGCCTCATCTAAAATTATAATTGGCGAATTTTTAAGCATTGCCCTGGCAATGGATATTCTTTGCTTTTCTCCTCCTGATAGATGCCCGCCACCTTCTCCCACGATAGTATCGTAACCATGAGAAAGTTCTCTTATAAACCTGTCGCATCCCGCTTTAATTGCGATTTGCTCAACTTCGTCATCTGTTGCATTCGGATTGCCAAGTCTAATATTTTCTTTAACCGAAAAGTCAAACAGGTAATTATCTTGTGACACATAAGATATTAATTTTGAAAGTTGTTTTAATGGAATATTATTTACGTCTATTCCCCCAATTTTAATATGACCACTTTCAACATTCCAAAAGCCTGCTAAAAGTTTCGCTATTGTCGATTTACCACTTCCCGATTCACCCACTAATGCATTAAATGTTCCTTCATCAAATTTTTAAATTTAAATTCTTAATTACTTGTTTTTTTCCCATTGTATGAAAAAAACTAACATCTATAAATTCAACAGTGAAGTTTTTCAACTGTTTGTACAGTTGTCCCACATTTTAGTTTTTTTGAAGCCAAAAGGCTTTCCACTCCACTCGATATAGTCCCAATTCTAGCCAAATCATCTGTATAATTTAATGCTTTAAGTAGATTTGATACTGTAGCAAAAGATAGTATTACTATTGTTATCAATGTTTCTATTTCAATACTACCATTTTTTTGTAAAAAAATCATTCCAAATGGTATAACTGTTAAAATTCCCATTGGCGATAGTATGCGACCAATAGAAACTCTTTTCATACATCTCCCCATCCAATCATAATAAAATTGTGCATTGTCATTGACAGAATCACTATATTTTTGATAAGAAGTATTACTTTGATTAAACGCTTTAATAACTTCAATACCACCAATATATTCAACCAATGCGTTATTCATTTTTTGACCCAAGACTACAGATTCATTGTAATTTTTCGAATATTCTTTATTCATTACTGATTTCATAAAACTAATACCAACAATGAAAGGAATAAGGGACACCAAACCTAATCGCCAGTCCAAAGTAAGCATATATATTATAAGCAATACTGGTCCTACTACATTGGCTGTCATCTCTGGTAATATATGCGATAAAGTTGTTTCCATGCTGTCAACTTTATCGACAATTATGTCTTTCAAAGTTCCAGAACTAATACCAGTAATATCACCCAATGGCATTTCAAATAACTTATTTGAAATTTCCTTTCGTATATCCCTTAAAGATTGAAATGTCGCAGTATGAGAGATGGTTGTAGATATTCCTGCTGATATTTCTTTGATTAAAAACAGTCCTGTAATAATCAATAATTTATTTGAGTACAATTCCCAATTTGAATTCCCGTTAATCAACTCTGCTATAAGACTTGCAAGGATCATATATGAGATTAAGCCAGCTACTACACCAAAAATAGCAAACAAGATAGAACAAGAGAATTGAATCTTTCGTTTTTTTATATACTGCCTAATTATATTCATATAACACTTTCTTCCCTTCTTTTATTTGTTTTCCCTCTTCCAGATATAGAAACTTATCACTTGTAGCTTCGGCCAAAAGTGAATCATGTGTAATAATAACTACTATTTTCCCCTTCTCAGAAAGAAGTTTTACCCACTTTATAATTGAGTGTAATCCATCGCCATCCATTCCACTTGTTGGCTCGTCTAATATATAAACATCTGCATCTGAACAATATGCTGCAGCTAATATTACTCTTTGTTTTTCTCCTCCTGACAATGATGCAGGATGTCTATCTTTTAGTTCGTTCAAACTAAAAGCATCCAAACTATCCACTATATCTTTTTTTAATTTTTCAGTTATTTTTTTACCAATTGAAATTTCACTTACAACGGAATCTGAATACAGTTGATAATCTGCATCTTGCATAACAAAATAGCAAAATTTATTTCTTAAATTTCTGTTTGCTACTTTTCCTCTATATTTGATTGATCCTCCGTTTTCTTTTAGTAGCCCACTTATAACTTTACACAAAGTAGTTTTTTTCCTGCTCCATTGTTTCCTAGCAGTGAAACAACCTCCCCTTTATATAACTTTAGATTAATGTCATCAATTCCTAATTTTGTTTTCTTATAGTGAAAGGATAACGATTCAATATCTAAAATTAAGTCGTTTGATTTTTTTATTCTTAGTGTTTTTTTATTGATTATCTTTGGTCTCAAGCCAAGATTTGATAAACTTTCATTATCAAGGCTTTCAAACTCTTCCTTTGACCAAATTTTTCCTTAACAGACCTCTATCAATATAAAAAAAATCTATTTACTACTTCATTGAACGGTTCAAGCCTATGCTCACTTATAATAATAGAGATCCCTCTATCTTTAATTTTTTTAATTATTTTTTTATTAAAACTTTGACTCCATTTTCATCTAAATTTGAGGTTGGCTCGTCGAGGATCAAAACTTTAGGTTGTAAAATTAAAGAAGATGCAAGTGCAACTTTTTGCTTTTGACCACTGGATAATTCATCTATATTTTTCGAAAGTAAACCTTCAATCCCAACAACTCCTACAATCTCATCAAGTTTTTGTCTTATTTCATGTGCAGAAAGTCCTATATTTTCTGCCACAAAACAAATCTCATCTTGAACACTATTCATAAAAAATTGGCTTCTTGGGTCTTGAAAAACAACACCAAATAAATTAGCACGTTCTTCTGAATCCAATTCAGCCGGAATTTGTTTATCTATTTCAACTTTTCCTTTCAGCTCTCCCTCATAAAAAACAGGAATCAAGCCACTGATAGTTCGTAAAATTGTGCTTTTCCCTGACCCTGATTTACCACAAAGTACAACACATTCTCCTGATTTTATAGAAAAAGTAATATCTTTGATAGAAGAATCTCCATCACTATAAGAAAAAAATACATTCTGAAATTTTATCATCTTCACACTCCAAAATATATTAATCCTATTGCAGCTCCATATATGGCAAGTGCACATATATCCTTTAATCCAAAATACACTTCATATATGCACGTTCTTTTTTTATCCGCATTTAGTCCTCTTAATTCTGCGGTAGCTCCCAACTCATCTGATAATTTTATGCATCTAATGATTAGTGGTACCATAAAACACTCATATACCAAAAAAGGATTTCTCATAAAATCTTTCCAGTTGCTAAATAACCCCCTAGCTTTCATTCCATTTCTAATTGCTATATTTTCTTTACTTAATACCGGAAAAAATCTTATAAGAATGCAAATCATTACAATAATGGGCTTAGGAACTTTTTATTTTCTGTAAACTTAACATAAGTTCACTTGAGTTTCCCACAATAATACATGTAACTACCATTACTAAAGGAATTGAACGTGCTAACATATTCAAAATAATGTACATTAAGGCTATCTTGTTCGCAAACAACCCAGCCAATATAACCATAGTCGGGTAAGTTATAACGAATTTAATAGCCTTATTATGTTCTTTTTATATAAACTAAAAAGTAATGCATTTAGTGCAACACTCAAATGTATTTGAATGTTCTTGTTAAACAAGAACCAGAATATTGTTGATACTGCTAATAAGATAATATATGTTCTATTATCTAATTTTCTCATCTACACCAACTTTGCCTTTTCTATATGTTTTTTCATAAGTTTTTTTCCTACAATAAATCCTATAGCAGACAACACAATTGTTATCACTGCAATCAATAAAAGCATATCCCAAGAACCATAAAATCTAACCAATGTCTTTATGCCCTCTTCCGTATAACTTTCTTTTAGGCTATTTAAATATTGTTCTTTAAAGAAAAACATAGGAATTGCACTACCAAGAGCATACAATGCCCAATATACCGAGTATGCGATACCATTTCTCTTTGGATTTCTATAAGTGTCTTGTCCTATCATAATAATTTCGCATACAATACCTACTACAATCATTACTGGAAGAAACCATGGAGAACCCATTACAGTTATAAATAATCCTCCAAAAATCCCAGTAATCAAATACGTTCCTCTTTTCGCAACCTTATTTGACATTACTACGAACACCGGAGCGCAAAGCAATCCCATAATTCCTACATAAAATAAGTAATCAAACGCTGGTGTTGTCAGCATCATTGTACACATTTTCGTAACAAGCATTATTATAATCATCGTCACATTGAATATAGATAATGTAATAATGTCCCTCATCTTCAATTTGTTCTTTTTTTCATTATTCATTTTTATCTCCTCCTAAATATTGTAGATTGAATATTAAATCCAAGTTTGCTAAACAGTGCAAAACAGGTTGTGATAACAGCGTATGCTAACGCCGTTATCTTTTGACTAAAAAAATATCTCTTCTAATACCCTCTAACATTTTTCCAGCCTCCTGAAAAAAAGCAAGAAACAAGTCGCGCATTTTCTAACAGTTCTTGCTTATTTTCGGAATGCAATACAGCCTCAGTCAATGCTAAAAAATGAGCATGATTAATAATATGAAAGCCTTTATCACTAATCCTTTCTGAGGAAATATCCGCTTCTAAAGAAATCTCCTGCATTTTAATTCTTGCATCATCCTCCATTACTGTTAATTTTTCGAGAAAATTCGCATAAGATGTTCCGTATGACCCATTAATGATCAGCGAGTATATTTCTTTGTTATCAAACAAAAACATCGCAGTTTCAATTGTTCCATCAACATGAACCTGAGCAATCTTTTCATTCTGTTTTTTCTTAACACTATCAATCGACACTTTCTCATAATCGAAAAAATTTGAAAATATTTTATCTGCAACTGGTGAAACAATCGCTTCAAACAATTCATTTTTATCATTAAAATGACGATAAAAAGCGCCTGTAGTCACACATGCATCTTTACATATATCTCTCAAACTAGATTTCTCAAACCCATACTCAATAAAATGCCTTTTTCCACATTCTAGTATTTTTTCATGAGTATCATCATAATTATTTCTAGCCAACAAAATTCGCCTCCTTTCTCTTTTGATAACGCCGTTATCAGTTTACCTTTATTTTTGCTTTTTGTCAAGTTAGATATCGCAAACTAAAAACTTTTATGATATAATTTTATTATAAATTTAAAATTTGCTTAATGCTTGCTACCCTAATCATTCTTTTGTAGCAAGCACAGTAAGTGTACGGACACTTACGGAAAAATTGATGAAGCAGCCTTCGGGAACTGCTTCTTTTTTTATCAATTTTTAGCTTGTTAGGGAAACCCTAAGACCCCGAAAATCATACAAAGGAGGAAATATCTATGGCAAAACAGAATACGAAATGAACGACTTGAAATTAAGTTGACCAAAGAAGAAAAAAATCTCTTTTTGAGGAGAAAAGGAAACTTGCAAAGTGCAGAAATATGAGCCACTTTATCCGCAAATGTGTTTTAGAAAAGGAGATTTATCAGGTAGATTTAGAGCCTTTTCGGGATTTACAAGGCTTGCTTTCCAATGCTACAAATAATATCAATCAGATCGCAAAGCGAGTTAATTCAACAGGTATCATCTATAAAGATGACATCCAAGATATGAAGAAAGAGATTGAATATTTTTCTAAAGAGTTGTGGCAAATTCACTCCCTGCTTCTGAAAAGAACTGCTGAAACGGAAGGGGAATGACAATGGCGATTACAAAAATACACCCTATAAAATCAACCCTTCATCTTGCTATTGACTATATTATCAATGAAGAAAAGACCGATGAACAGCTTTTGGTCAGCACACATAAATGCCACGAATCTTCCGCTCATACTCAGTTTTTACGAACAAGGGAGGAGTCGGGAACAAAGGGAACTGTCCTTGCAAGACATCTGATTCAATCTTTTCTACCGGGAGAAGCCACGCCTGAAATGGCACATCGAATCGGTCTTGAATTATGTAAAAAGATACTCAAAGATGAGTATGAGTTTGTGTTATCGACGCACATAGATAAAGGGCATATCCATAATCATATCATCTTCAACAATGTGAATATGGTAACGGGTAGATGCTACCAATCCAACAAGAAAAGCTATCATTAAATCAGGTATCAAAGCGATAAGCTATGCAAAGAAAACAACCTATCTGTCATTGATGAGTTTTACGAAAATTATAAGAAAAAATACAAGACTAACGGTAAATCTTGGTATGAGAATGAACAGGCATAGCGTGGTACTTCTTGGAAAAGCAGACTTCAATTTGACATTGACCGCATGATAAAACAGTCTAAGGATTGGGACGATTTTCTAAAGAAAATGGCGGAGCTTGGTTATGAAATTAAGTATGGCAAACACATTGCTTTTAAACCGGAAGATAAGCCGAGATTTATGAGAGCTAAGACGATTGGAGAAGATTATACGGAAGAACGTTAAAAGAACGCATAGCAGAGAGGGAAATGATTAAGGCTCCTACCATTAAAAAACGCATTGGAAATATCATTGATATGAACACCAATGTAACTCTTTCATTTTTCATTCCTCCGTTTCAATATTGTTGCGTTCCAAATAAAGAAAGGCTAAGCACCTTTCTTTGATACTTAACCTTTCAGCATTTTTTAGAATTTATCTTCTAAAAGTTTTCTCAGTTTTTCTAAAAATCTTATCCCTCCTTTTCCCGATTGCCTGATAGCTTCTGTTTTTTCTTTCTCCGATAGACCTTAAACTCTCCTCCCTGAAAAATATGGCAGTAATAATATCCCTTTCTTCTTCTGTAAGGGAATTCAATGCCTTATTCAGTTCTTCAATTTGCATTTTTACTTCTATAATTTTTTCAATATCAATGCTTTCATCTACGATGTTATCTACAAAATGTCCGTCATAATCCAGTGCTGAAAACGGTATTACATTGTTTTTCCTGTCTTTCTTAATAAGGTATTTTTCATGCTCTGTTATCTTCCAATAGGCTCTGTAGACTTCTTCACTGACCTTAACCGCTTTTCCTTTGACATAAAGGCAGTAGTCTTTTTTATCCATTGTGTAATCCTCCTTTTTTGCTCTCTGATTCTGGTTTTTGAGAATAAAAAAAGGAGGACTTCTACACTTTGGCGTAAAATGTCCTCCGAATTGAAAATAGTCTATCTTCTCTTTGAATATATTTAATTGATTAAGAAAATCTATATATAAAAGTTCAGCTAATATAAATACGCCAAAAAGGGCTTATAAACTGTATCCTTTCTATAAAAATATGGACTTGTATTCATCTGATTTGCCTCACAAAACTACTTTTTCTGTTTCTGCCTCCTTTATTTTTTTCTGCTATACAAAAACTCAAAATTATAATTCTTTCTTTATTTCAGAATTCAAACTTCTGTGAATGCTGATTGCAAAAAGGTATTGTAATTAAAGTTGCGATAATGTCTGAAATTGATTGAGCATATATAACACCATTCAATCCAATAAATTTAGGTAATATCAAAATGATAGGTATAAATACAATTCCCTGTCTTAATGAATTTAAAAATACTCCACCTAATGCTTTTCCTACTGACAAATACAATGTAGAGTAGGTAAATTGAAATCCAAATGTTATAAACATTATTACACCTACCCTTAACGTTGGAACTGCTATATCAATTACACTATGATCAGTTCCGAATATAGATAATATACTTGGTGCAAATATATAGACTATCAAAGTCCACGCTACACAAAAAATATTTGTCCATTTGACGCTCGCTCTTATAGCTTCTTTCACTCTTCCATAATTCTTAGCTCCATAGTTAAAGCCTGCTAAGGGTTGTAACCCTTTCATATATCCAAACACAACATTCGTTCCAAGTGTTACAATCCTAAGAACAATACCCATCGCAGCAATCGCTTCTTCACCATAAAAAGAAGCTGCATAGGATATTTTGCTTATGGATATGGTTTGTAAGAGTTGAAGAATTAACATAGAAATTCCTATCTTCAATATTTCTTGATAAATCGAAATCGTAGGCTTAAAAATTAGATACTTTTTATTTCAATTAAATTTTTTTATCTCCTATAAAAATAAATAACATACATCACACTTGTTATAATTCTGGCTATCAGTGTTGCAATAGCAGCACCTCTTACGCCTAAATTCAATCCAAATATGAATATTGGATCTAAAATCATATTTGATATAGAGCCTACAATCATAGCTTTTAAGGAAATTTTTGCAGCTCCTTGTGCGATAACTAAGTTTCCAAGGGTTACATTGATTGCTCCTAAAATACCACCAATTATAAATATTCCAGTATATGATTTAGAAAGTTCCATAATTGATGGGATTGCACCCATGAATTTCAACATTCTGTCTAAATTGTAAAACAATGTAATAGCTGTTATTATTCCTAAAATTGCACTGGACAAAAAGGAAACTGTGGCTACAACATCTGCTTCTTTTTTATTGTTTCCTCCAAGTAATCTTGATATATAAGAGCCTGCTCCCGCACCAAAGGTTAATCCTATTCCTAAAAAGATAAGTTGAATCGGGAAAGCAACTGAAACGGCAGCTACCGCCTCTTTCCCAAGTCCTGATACAAAATATGTGTCCACAACATTGTATAAAGCGGCTACTAATAAGCTGATGACCATAGGAATCCCCAGCTTAAAGAGTGCTTTATCAATATTTTCTTCTTTCAAAATTTTTATTCTACCTTCACTCATTTAATAATCCTCCACTTTTCAAGATTTCAATATTTTTCTATATTTATGCAGCAAAAAAAGGCATAAATACAAAGTTGTATCTGCCTTTTGTTTAATAAACTATATAACAAAAGGCTACAGACAAAACATTGCCCATAGCCTTCTACATTTTAGTTATATACCGAGAAATGAACACAAAAAAACAAAGCCATCTGTTTATATAAATGACCTAATTTTTTTGTATTTCCCGATGAAATCTCAAATGCAATCTATATGCTATACTCTGTACAATGTTTCATCGGTTTCATTTGTACAGAGTTAAGTTTGTTCTTAGGGTGATTTCTTAAATAAACACTCATAATAATTTCCTCCCGATTAACTAATATAGTTTATCATATTTTTTTCAAAATCGTCAAAACTATATAATTATATATTGCCAGTTTATCTATATAGTTAGAGTCAACATTTTGAACTTCCTGAAGTTCATTTTCTTTACTTCTGAGGTTAAAATTTTTTACTTCTGAAGTTAAGTTTTTTGACTTCAAGAGGTCATTTTCTTTTACCACTAATATGCTCATAAAATCTTTGACATATATGACATTCGGCTTACCAAGTCCAAGTCTGACTCTTTCAATCAGTTCTATACCTTTTTTGCTGTCTAACTCGTCTAATGTTTTTATGGCAGTAGGCTTTGAGATATTTCTTCTTTTCATAATTTCTTCAACTGTGAAATAGATAAATACTCTGCCTTCCTTGTCTATCCAGTTATTCTTAAATGACATTCCTGTTCGTTTCAAAAGCATGGAATAAAGGATAATGGCTTCAGCAGACAGCCCTGTAAATTCTTCTCCGTCTACCAGTATTTCAGGTACTTTAAGAAAGTTAAATCGCTCTGCTTCACGATTATAGAAATAGTCAAAGTCCATACTGGATCACTTCCCTCCTTAAAAATTTGTAAAGAAAAAGACGATAGTTATTCTCTATCGCCTTTGGTAACCATTTTTATGAAATTTTTTACAAACCGAGATTTTTCTGGGCAGTAATCAAGAGATAATCCACCATATAAGAATTTTCTTGTATACGGCAATAAATTTAATAACATCAATATGCTAAAACAAATATCTCTTTATATACTTATTTTCGCACTTCATCTCTTTTTTTAACCCAAATTTTTTCACGATAGTCATCAAACTTATATCCACATCCGTCCTTGAAACATATTATTTCGACTCCCAAATCAAACAAATCAGACATTACTGATCTTATGTGTTCTACCCGCAAAAAATTATCCTTACTCTCATTGGCAGTAATAAAAATATTATCTCGGCTATTTTTATTTTTGTATCTCATATGTCTAATGCTTGCCATAACAAAAAGATATTCAGCAAAATTTTGATGTTCTGAATCATTACTATATTCAATGATTTTAGTCGTATCTTCATTCCGGATAACATCTTGGTGTATGTTCGAAAGGCGATCTTGTACAGCCTCCAAAACAAACATATGCAACATCTTAGACAGGTTATTTTTTTATCAACTTTAAAAATAAGATTATTTGAGCAATAAAATTCGTAAGAAATTAATTCACCATAAGGTTCAAAACGTACACCTAACCCCTCTCTAGTATTATTGGAATAAATACTGACAATTTTTTTAATTGCTGCATAAACATATATGAACATGTTTCCAATTCTCTATCTAACCATGAATTCCGTGTTTCACCAAAATAATCTGAAATAGAAATCTTTCCATTATTACTTGTAATAAAATCAGATGTGAACAATCCCCAAAAATCCTTTAATTGAAATTGCAAATCTAAGAGGCATCATGTAGGGCAGTTGCATAATCAATACGCTTTTTGTAAATTACCTCCCGATATTTTATATTCGTCTTTATCTGTGTGTTTAACTTCTATCATCATTTTTATAATTATCTATAAATACAACTTCAAAATCTGGAGTTTTATCACCAGATATTTGAGATAATTCCTCATCAATAACTTTTTATATCGCCAACACTAGCCACTGATTTCATAAAAATTAAAAACTCCATTTCCTTCTCTTTACCAAAGATACGGCGTTTATATTCATTAAAATCTATAGATAGGCTTTTTTTGCTATGATCTGTTTTTTTCAGTATCACTTTTTTTCCAAGTGTTTGTTCATGGAAATCCAATATTTCTTTGAACGAAGTTGAATTTTTTTCTTTGTGCCAAATAGTATGCCTCCTTTCAATATAGGTTTTGATAATTCTTATTATTTATTTTCATAACCAAAATTATTCTTAGATTTAGTTTTATTCAGTTCATTAAACACTAAACAACTTCAAATTAATCAGTCGTTTGATTTAAACTAAGCTTATTTTCTCGTTTATTCCTTTCATAAAAGCTATAATTGCTGCCCCAACCATCGATATTCCGTATGGGCTTAACAAGAAACCTAATATCAATGCTTCTATGCCTATTGAAAAATCCTTTTGAAACAATGATACGATCCCAACAACGACACACATAAGCATTAGCAAATACAGTATTGTTGTTCCTATGGCAAGTAAAAATGTAAGAAATGCAGTAAGGATACTTAAAGTCAAGCTGATTGGAAACAAGATTATTTTTAATATCCATCTCATAAATACCCTCCATTTCTACTAAATCATTTTAAAATGCCTTAACGCATCCATGATAGCTTCCTCTTTTTCCGGTGTGCATTGTGGAATAACCCGTTTCTCTTTTTTTGATTTATTATAATGCTCCCTCAGTACAATTCCACACTTCTTTTTAATCTGTGCAATATAGAGTGCTGAAACTTTCAAACCAAATTTTTCTAATATATATTCCTTAATCTGAACATAAGTAGCTTTGCTCTCTGCACTTGTCAAATCAAGTTCATCCAGCTCTACTTCAACACTTATATGCTTATCGACATTAAGTTTGGACAATAACGCTATGGTCTCCACATGCACCCCCCTAGAAAACTGATCCACCGCCTGTACCTCCTCAAGTCTATACCCTCCATCCCCGCAAAGCACCTTCAAGTCCCTTGCAAGTGTTGCCGGGTCGCAGGATACATAAACCACTCTCTTAGGCTTATAATTCATTATTGTCTCAAGGAGCTTTTCATCGCAGCCCTTTCTTGGCGGATCTACCACAATCACATCAGGCTTTGGCAGCTTCTTAGCCTCATCCTCTGCCTTGCCTACTGTAAAATACACATTCTCTATTCCGTTTAATTTGGCATTTTCCTTCGCATTCTCTACTGCTGCCGGAACAATTTCCACTCCGTACACTTCCTTAGCTTTCTTCGCTAAAAACAGGCTGATGGTTCCAATGCCGCAGTACAAATCCCAAACCACTTCCTCTCCTGTAAGCCCTGCAAACTCCAAAGCTTTCCCATATAGCTTCTTTGTCTGCGCAGGATTTACCTGATAAAATGAAAACGGAGAAATCTTAAACTTTATATCCTCTATCATATCCACTATGTAAGGCTTACCGTAGATGCATTTTAACTCTTCACCAAAAATCACATTAGTAATCTTCTTATTTATATTCACGCAAATACTAGTTATCCTTACATCGCTCCTGCTTTCAAATGCCTTAAGCATCATATCTGTAAATTCAGCCGCATTGGGCAGAGTATTGCCGTTTATCACCACACAGATGCCGATTTCACCTGTTGCAAAGCCCTTTCTAGTCATTATATGACGGACTAAGCCCTTGGCTTTTTCAGGCTTTCTCGTCTTAGGATTTATTTTCTCCTCATAGGCAGATATTTTATATTTCTTCATAAATGCCTTGAGTGTCTCTAAAATAAGCTCATTTTCCTCTACCTGAATATAGCACTTGGTTGTATCCACTATCTCATGGCTTCTCTCGGCATAAAACCCTGTAACTGTTTCACCGTTTTTATCTACTCCAACCGGAAACTGAGCCTTATTCCTATAATGCATAATCTCTTCACAGCCGATTATAGGAAGCATAGGTATATCTTCGTCCTTAAAACCGCCTATACGCTTTATACAGTTAAACACCTTTTCCTGCTTAAACCTAAGCTCTGCATCATAAGAGAGATGTTGGAACTGACAGCCTCCGCATCTCTTTGAAATAGGACAGACAGGCTCTATTCTATCCGGTGACGGCTCTATTATGCTCTCACATCTTGCATAACCGAAGTTTTTCCCAGTCTTTACCACCTTTGCCTCTATCCTGTCTCCCACAACCGTATCCTTTACAAAGAGGGTATAACCATTTACATGAGCTATACCCTCTCCTTCACTGCCTATTGCTTCAATTTGAAGTTCTAAAATTTCATTTTTCTCAAACATATTATTCCTTATTCTTTGTAGCTATTCTTATATTTGACTCAAAAAGTTTATTGTAACCAAGCCAATCGGTTCTGCCCTCATTTACTTCCAAAAGCTCTGTAAATGTCTCCATCTTAGCATCCATATTGTCTGCAAGACTGAGCGCAAAGGCTTCCATCAGTGACGGCATTTTAGGAGAGCCAAACTCCAATGAGCCATGATGCGATAAAATACAGTGAATAAGCTCATCTGCCTGTCTTTTGGAAAGTCCTCAATTTTGTTAATCTTTTCACTAACCATATTTGCACCAATGTAAATGTGACCTAAAAGCTGACCTGCATCTGTATATTCATTGGTCGGAAAACCGCTTAATTCAACCATCTTACCTATGTCATGAAGAGGTGCTGCCGTTATAAGCAAATCCCTGTTAAGCATCGGATACTGCTTGGACATAAAGTCACAAACCTTTACCACTCCGAGTGAATGCTCCAAAAGTCCGCCCACAAAGCTGTGATGTACTGTTTTTGCGGCTGAGTGGTTCTTAAATTTATCTGCAAATTCCTTATCCCTGAAAAATGAATCAAGAAGCTTTTTATAATATGGCATTTTCACCGTATCAAGTATTGATAAAAGCTCTGCATACATCTCATCCCTATTGTATCTTGAAGTAGGGATATAATCAGCCAAGTCATATTCACCCTCATTACATCTTCTGGCTCTGATGATTTTACCCTGTAAAGCTCCCATAAATATGCTTATCTGTCCCTGTACACAGATAAAATCTCCTCCGGTAAAATCCTCTATTCCGTTTGAATTTGTATCCCAGACCTTACCGTCAAGGCTTCCCGTCTTATCCTGTAAAATCAGTGAATAATATGGCTTATCATTCTTACTTCTAAGTTCTTTTTTTTTTTCTTTGCAATAATAAATTCCGTTCAGCTGGTCTCCGTCTTTAATATCCTTTATATATCTCATTTTATTCCTCGACTGTCTCCTATTTCTATCTCTAATTCCAGTTTTTTCCCTTCATTTCTGGTTACCCTGTATATAAGCGCTTTCACCTTGTCCTTAGGTCTTTTACTCTCAAGCTGAGTTTCATAATCATCCATAGTCTCTATATGCTCGCCGTCCAGCTCGTATATTATGTCTCCCTCTTTAAATCCTGCATCATCTGCCGGTGAACCCTTGGTTACGCTGTCTATGAGAACACCTCCGGAAATGCCGGTCTTTTCCTCCGCTCCTTCAAAATCTTTAGACTTAATTCCTATATAAGGCAACGCTTCATCATTTATCATCTTCTCAAGGAAGGTCATTATCTTAGATATGCTTACAATCTGAGCAGAATCGGAGCTGCCTTTAAAATACATACCTATAACATTTCCATCAAAATCTACAAAAAGCGCATCTCCGTTTTTTGAGATAGTAATATCTGTAAACTGTGAGTCAAGACAGTAATCATCCACACGCAACATAGTCTCACCACTTGTTATAACTCCCGGTAATACTGAATAGATGTTTCCATTCGGATTACCTATAGCCATAATAGGTTCACCTATATTTGTAGCTTATTTTGCCTAATTCAAGCGGCTCTATCTCATCCTTTTTTGCAATACCTTTCAGGTTGACAACTACAAGGGCAAGCTCCAAATTCACACTGTAATTTTTTACAGTTCCGTCTGTAAGAAAGCCCTGTTTGAATTTTACCTTTATCTTATCCGCTTCTTTAATACCCTTATAACTTGTTAAAATATAAGCCTCATCATTCTGCAGGGCAATAATATACCCTGCTGCCTTATTTACCGCCTCATAAGGATTCTCAAACCAGTCCTTGCTCTTAACCACAGACTGCACTTCTACCACAGACTCATTCTGCTTGTCGGCAAGCTCGCCAAACTGCTTAAGTGCCTGCTTATAATCCGACAAATCAGCCGAAATCCTTTTTTCGATTATTTTCACCTGTTTTTTGTTCGTTACAGGCTCAGGCTCTTTTACTTCTTTTACTACACTGTTTGTAGATATAGCAGCCTCTGTTACAGTTTCTTCCTTTTTCCCTAGTTCAATAGAATTATTTTTCCTAAATATTTGAAAATACGGAAGAACCTCTCCGGTTACTTCAAATACAACTCTTTCTACAGCTCCGAATATTAACCCAAGTACTATAACCGCTATCAGCCCAAGAAAAAACTTTTTCACAGGATGCATCTTCTTTGGAACTATTTTCTCATTTATGAACTTATAATCCTTGTCATCACTCATAATTATACCTCTGACTTACTAAGTGTGAATACAAACTCCGTTCCTGCATTTTCAGTACTTATTACATCTATTTCTTCTCCATGCGACTGGATTATTTCTTTAACTATAGACAGCCCCAGTCCACTTCCCTTCTTATCCTTCCCCCTTGAAGGATCTGTCTTATAAAAGCGTTCCCATATCTTCTTAAGACTGTCTTTAGGTATACCCAGTCCATAATCCTTCACCGATACGATAATCTTATTTCCCTTAGATCTGGTTGTTATATTTATGTCTGAATCATTATGACTAAACTTTATGGCATTGTCGATTAAATTGTAAAATACCTGCTCAATTTTCCCTTTGTCCGCCGCTACATAGACTTCATCACCTTCAAATATAAGATTAAGTGAAATATATTTCTCTCTGCACCTGCCTTCAAATGTTTCCACAGTCTGCTTAATCATACTGTGCAGGTCAAATTCCTTTATATCTAAAAGTGCCTGACGGCTGTCAAATTTACCCAGTTCAATAAGACCACTGGTAAGCTTTGTAAGTCTGTCCGTTTCAAAGCAGATGGTATTTAAATATTTGTTGTAGAGTTCCTGTGGTATGGTTCCATCTATCATAGCTGTAGCAAAACCCTTGATAGAGGTGAGCGGAGAGCGAAAGTCATGTGAAATATTTGAAATAAATTTTCTCTGGTATTCTTCCATAAGACTGAGCTCTTTTGCCATATATTCAATTGTATCTATCAAATCCTTGAACTCATCATGCCTGTTCTGTCCTACTGTGAACTTATAATCAAATTTGCCTTTTGCATACTCCCTGGCAGCTTTGATTACAGCTCTTAACGGAACAATTGATATCCTGTACAGAAATAAAAGTGCTATGAGAAAAACCACCCCCAATATTAAAAAACATATATTTAAAGTATCTATGCTATAGGCAGCATCTTTATCAATTTCTGACATTTCCATAGAAAGTACAACATATCCCTTAAGCACAAAGTCTATATCAATAGGAAAAATCACTGCAACCACTGTGTTTAACGACAGCTCCTTTATATTTCCTCCTACATAAGAATCTCTCGCTAACAACCATCCCGGCAAAGTTCTTCTATTCTTATTTTCATCAAAAGCAGGTCCTCTGCTATCAGAAATTACTTCTCCGGCCGTATTTACAATCATAATTCTTGCATCTGCAAATGTATCTATGGTTTTTAGACCACTATCTACAGCAAAAATAGACATATTCCCAGAATAATACCCCTTCATATAATCACTGGTAATAGTTTCTGCCTCTGTTTTCATAGATTTAATATTATTTTTAATAATTCCATTTCTGATACGCCCTGCTCCCACTGTATTCAGTATGATAAGAGAACTGACAACAATAAGGAGATAGCAAACCAGATATTTTAAAAAAAGATTCGCCTTCATAATCTTCTACCTTTATCCGGTTATTAACTCATACAGGTATAGTATACCGAAATTTTTGCAGGATTTACAATGATTATATAGTAGTTATTCTATCTAATATTTTTAAAATAGTCCTTAAAAGTCTTCGCAGAACATCCGGGATTCTTAATAATCACCCCTTCTTTTCTAAGTCCAGCCAGTGCAAACGCCATAGCTACACGATGATCCTCATAAGTTTCTATTTCAACCTCTGCTGAAGCCATTTTATCAGGAAAAATGCTTATCTCTCCCTCTCTCATATAAACCCTTACTCCAAGTCTTTCAAGTTCCGTCTTTATAGCAAGCAGCCTGTCAGATTCCTGCAAACGGATATGTGCTATACCTGTTATCCTTGTAGGTGTTTTGGCGAATGCCGCTATGGCTGCCAAAGTAAGGCTCTGGTCTGAAAAGCTGTTAAGATTTGCCTCTACTCCTTCATAATCTCCATTTTTAGCACCTTCAACCACTATACCATTGGCTTCATCAGCCAGCTTTGCTCCCATTTTGGTTAATAATCTGACAAACTCTATATCTCCCTGAATGCTGTTTAAATGAACCCTCTCCACCTGTGACTTACAGCCGAGTATCTCTGCCATTGCATAAAAATAGCAGGCAGCAGAAACATCCGGCTCTATGTCATAATTTCGTCCACTATAGCCTTTTTCTTCCTCTAATATATATAAAGCCTGATTATTTTCATAAGTTACGACAGGCTTCATTCCAAAGCTTTCCATCACTTTCACAGTCATATCCACATAAGGCAGGCTTTCCCTTCCACCTGTTATGCCTACCTTCAACCCATTTTCAAGTAAATAGCCTGTCATTATAACAGCACTTAAAAACTGGCTGCTAATTCCTGTGTCTAAGCTTATATTACCTCCTTTTACACCTCTTGAGTCTATTGTAAATGGAAAATGCCCTTCTTTTTCAGTATAAGTTATTATAACGCCAAGACTTATTAATGCGTCTAATAAAGGCTTCATTGGACGCTTTCTCATCTGTTCTGACGCGTCTAAATGATAAACTCCGCCACTAAAGCCAAGCAATGCAGTTATAAACCTCGCCGCTGTTCCTGCACTTCCTACATTTATACGTGCATTTTTTACCGGAAGCTCTCCTCCACAGCCTTTTACAACTATAATTTCATTTTCTTCATCTATTTCAGTCCCGATACCAAGTGCACTAAGACAGGCTATCATATTTTTAGCATCATTTGAAAAAAGAGCTCCTTTTAATCTGCTCTCTCCTTTGGCCAGTGCCGCAATAAGAAGAGCTCTGTTGGTTATACTCTTTGACCCTGGAACCTTAACCTTAATTAAGCTTTTACTGTCTACCTTTCCAAATATACATCTGACTCTATACTTATCCATTTTCTTCTCCCTAAAATACAAAGGCAAACTAATAAAAACCCATCAGGCACATTCACATGATGGGTTATATTTTATCTGTAGCTGAATTTTACTTCTCTTCTCTCTGATTTTGCTTTTTCCTGCTCAGCCTTCTTCACACCTTCTGCTGCATCTATTGCATCAAGCCTTGTCACTGGATCAAATGTTTTTGAAGCAGTATCGGAAAAAGCTGCTTTTAAATCCTTATCAGAACGCTCAACTTTCTTTTCTATGCTATCACTTTCAGAAGTTTTATTTATAAAGTCATTATCCTTCTTTGTCATCTGATCACGCCATTTTTCTCTCACTGACATCTCCGAATCATAGTCAGACTTAGTTATATCACCTTCAAGATAAGCCTTGTTATATCAGAATCTGACTTACCGGCAAATGAAATTTTCTGTTTTTCATCTATCCTGGCTTCCTTTTTCCGGTTCATTTCTGTCAGTTCCTTAAGAAACTCCGCTCTTTTTTCAGCCTTCAGTCTGGCTTCTTTGCGAACATTCTCAGCCTCTTCTTTTTTAAGTTCACTTTCTCTGGCTCTGTCGCCACTGCCAAGCTCTTTAATTGCAGTCTCATCAAAATTTTCTTTATTTTGAACTTCCTTTATCTCTGCCTCAAACTTAGCTGCTGCCTTAGGGCTAATCTGTACTGTATCTCCATCCTGTGATACAGCCACCTGATTCTCTAATGGCGCTTTTTCTGTAGTCGTACTGTTTCCGACCTTATTTACAGCCTTATCACCAAAATCTGAATTTCCGGAAGTATTGTTTACTTTTTCCCGCCCTAAGCCACCTATACCTCCTCCCGGAGTATAGGTATTAAATCCACTTCCTGTGTTTATACCTACTATTGCCATAGTCACTCTCCCTCCTTGATTCGTGACAAATTTATATAAGCATCAAATAAAGACATTAATCTATTTTCATAATAGCACAAAAATCCCATCATGGCAAAGACTTTATTTGAAATCTAAATATTTCTTATTGCACTATCTGTTTATGGATCTGCTCATTTTCATATAGGTATGCCTTCTTCCCCTTATACATATCGATAGTGCCATAAGGTTTTCCGGATCAGGAACCCTGCCATACCCTCCGTCTCCAAGATGGTGAATATCAAAACCTACTCTTTTATTGCATAGACCTATCTGACGTATAGTATCTGCATCTGCGCTTTCCTGGCTTGTACCGACTGCACTTATTGTAATTCCACCTTTTTCTTTAACTTTTGCAACAATAGCGGCTGAATCATTCTCATTTATACCGGGAGCTGTTCCTACCGCCGGTATAAGGATACCGTCCGCTCCCTTATCTACAAAACCAAGTATAGTTTCCTCTGACAAAATTTTCTCTGAAAGCCCGGCAGCATGCATCTTCCCGGCAAATACCAAGCCCTTAAAATATTTTTTTGCTGTTTCAATAGCAGCCATAATACTTGCATTTGAAACTCCTGTAGCCGGATTTCCTGTCAGTAAAATAAAGTCCACTCCCTGCCTAGCGGCTTCTTCAAAGGCTTCTTTAGTAGCTCTTCTGCCTGCCGGAAGCTTTATAAGTGTCTCTAAGCTATCTGCATTTTCATCTACCGGTTCTAAATTTATACCAACAGGGTTCCCTGTGAGATTTTTTATAAAGGCTATGGGTTCCTCCTCAACCAGTCCACTGATATACTTTGTAAATACATCATACTCGTTTAGAAGCAGCAAATCCGCTCCAAAAGCTGACATGACCTCAGCATTTGTAATATTTTCAAATAAAGGTGCAGCAGTTACCACAGTTTCCCCAAGTATTGTCCTTCCTTCACTTGCAATAATTGCATTCTTTAAATCTGCAGGCGACATACTCATTATATCACTTGCCACACAGCTTAACAGTCTTTTTTTCATATATTTTTCTTTCCTCCCATTGTCATATAAAATCTTAAGCACAGCATATCACCCGACTTCGTGCAAGTCAATCTCAATTTCAAGTGTAGGATTCTCGCCTGTTTTTCTCTTGGGAGATTCTTATCAGAAGAATATGTCATATACTTTTGACCATTGTATCATATTATATTTGAAATAATTGCTGAACCGCTATATAATTGTATATATAGACTGGGGTTAACCTATAAGGAGTAAAAATGATGGCTGATAATAATAATTTTATACAAACAGTTAAATCAGATGAAATACCATGGCAGAGGCTTACTACAGCCTATGGGCGTGCTACCGGTTTCCCTCAATATTTTGATGTTTTATCTAAGATGAAAGACCTTGAAGCAATAAATAATGCAGGCGAAGAAATAGCAATTAATATAGAGCATCAATCTACTTTGTGGCATTCAACACCCTTTGCCCTTATTTTTCTTGGCAGGATCTTTAAGCAGGCTTTGGATAGAAGAAAGCAGGACAATATAGCTGACTATCTTGCAAACGAGCTGCTTGAGCTTTTTATAGAAGTTGCAGAAGCAATAAAGGGGGCAGAGGGACTTGAACACGCAGACCAGCTCCCATATTTTTCAGATTTGCTTAAAGAAGAGTATCTGTGGTCTGAAGAATATGACGAAGACGCAGACGAACTTCGCTATGAAAGTGACGAGGTATTTCCCGATGACTTATTTTACAGCTTTTATTATTACTCTTATCAGGTTCTTCTGCTATATAAGCCTATGCTGGTGGGCTTGGATTATGAAGGGGCTAAGGTACTTTATGAGTTGCTGTAAGATTAGAACTTTATCGTTTATGATACAAGTGTCAAAAGTATTTGACATCTACATCATTACATAAAAAGGGGGTATTTTATGAGAAAATTATGTAGTAAAATTTTAGTTTTTACATTGGTAGCAGGAGGCCTTTTGCCGGTGATGCAGCCAAAGGCGGCTGAAGGCAGGGTGCAAAGTGACAAAGCTTTTGTTCAGACTGTTGCTCATTCACACAAAATCTGTGCAAATAAGAAGTCACAATCAGGTCTCAAGCTTAATAAGCTTTTTATTGAAGACCTTTCTCTTAACTATGGTGAAATAAGGGATAAATGTGATGAGGAATTAACTCCTGAGCATGTCGGTCATGGTGAGTATTGTACTGAAATCCCATATTCTTACAACGTCAGATATTATTTTGACACCTACGATCCTGATTTAAACTATGAACTTAAAGATACTTCGCCTTGTATCAGGGTTGAAGGCGCACTTAACGAAATTTTTTCCGGATTTAAGAAGGGCTCAACTAAAAGGATGTCAGTCAAAGGCTTTATAAAATTGCTTAAGAAAAACAACTATAATGTTAAGCATAAATACCGCAAAGGTGAACTAAGCAGCTATTATGTGGCTGATGAGTTTGAAGAAGTCACATTTAAAACAAAGAAGTCTGGCAAAGTTACCTACTGCTTACATATAGGAGTCAGCAGCAAGGATAAGAGTGTAGCTCCATATAGTATTACCTGGCTATTTGTTAAAAAATAATCAAAATATATAATAGCAAATTGAAGTTACGCAGGTATGAGGGGAGTGTGTATTATAAGATAAATATTGTAGCACGAGGCTGTCGCAATAAGTAAAAGTACAGCAAAATATAGTAAATTTATCATCAAATTATCACTGTATTTTGTGTATCTCATTCTTAATGTGGCAGCCCCTTTTTAGTTAAAAGGGGAGCATTGGCAATTGTTATTGTGTACTTGTCCCGGTGCTAATTTAGTTTATGAGGCTTAAAATTATAAGTTTAATAAAAGTAGTAAATACGCATTTATTTTAAAAAGTGTTGCTTGATAACTCAGATTCAAAGTGCTATAATAGTTTAAAAACATTTAATAAAAATGCGTATTTATGACATATAGTTAAATAGAGGTATGGAATGGAAGTACAAAGACCAAGATATTTAAATCAACTTATTGATAAAAAAGATAATGGAAGAGTGAAGATTATTACAGGCATTAGGAGATGTGGTAAATCCTATCTTTTTATTTGAGTTATATAGAAAATATTTACTTTTCAGCGGGGTAAGTGAAAATCAGATTATAATGATTGCACTTGATAGTCTGCAGAATATAAAATACAGGAATCCAATAGAGTTGGATAATTTTTTTAAGAAATAAAATTCAAAAGCAACGGACTTAAACATTATATTTTTCATTGATGAAATTCAATTTGTAGAAGAAATTCCCAATCCATATTTGGAAGGAAGCTACTCGAAGATAACTTTTGTAGATTTAGTATTGGGGCTTATGAAAATTCCAAATGTTGATGTATATATTACAGGCAGTAATTCCAAAATGCTTTCTTCAGATATATTGACACAGTTTAGAGATCGTGGTGATGAAATAAAAGTATACCCATTTTCATTTTCAGAATTCTATTCATGCTATGAAGGAGATAAAGGAAAGGCTTTTGATGAGTACTGTCTGTATGGTGGAATGCCGATGTCTGTACAACTTAGCAGCCATGAAAAAAAGAGTAAGTATTTGAAGAATATTTTTACAAGTACATATATTAAAGATGTAGTAGAGCGTAATAAAATTCTTAAGGATACATCTATAATGGAGGATTTGTTAGATATTATATCTTCATCCATCGGTTCTTTATCTAATCCAACAAAGCTGGCTAATACTTTTTATGTCAGAAAAAAAATATAAAGATATCCCAGTTTACAGTAAGTCATTACTTGGATTACTTTTATAGATGCTTTTTTTAATTGAAAAAAAGCCAGAAGATATGATGTGAAAGGAAGAAAATATATTTCATCCCCATACAAATACTATTTTTTTCAGATATTGGTCTTAGAAATGCAAGATTAAATTTTTAGACAGAATGAGCAGTCTCATATTATGGAAAAATGTAATATATAATGAGCTCCGAATGAGAGGATTAAATGTAGATATTGGTGTTGTAGAATATAACTATAAGGATGATAATAAAAAAAACTATAAAAAAAGAATTTAGAAGTTGATTTTGTTATAAACAGAGGAAGCAATAGGTATTATATTCAATCAGCACTCAATGTTGATACAAAAGAAAAGCAAATGCAAGAGACAGAATCTTTAAGAAGAACAGGAGATCTCATTTAAAAAAATTGTTATAGTCAGAAATAACATTGTACCAAGATATGATGATAACGGTATTTTTGTATATTGAGTTGAGGATTTTTTTACTGGATGAAACAGTGATGGCCCTGTAGAAATATCAGCATTTAATTTAAATACGTATTTATGAGATATTATTAAATACATTCCTGTTTCAAATATAAAGCTACGGGAGGGAACTCTTGAAAATAAAGTGCACATGGGAACATAACGGAAATGATAGCTTGCTCTATTCCAGCAATTTCATCGGTGCGTTTACCAGAGAAGTGTCAAAAATTATACTTGGATAAAAAATAATAATCGCTACTAAAAACCGGCTGTCACATTAAAGAAATATCTTAATGTAACAGCCCTTGTATTTTCAACAAGTCACAATTTCAAATGCAGAATTTTTACCTGTTTCTTACTCTCTGCTACCTTCATGGAAATTGTTGTAATAAACTTCAGTTTATCTTTTAAGATTTTAAGTGCAGCCGGGAAAAATGTTCTTTCTTCCAGTAAAACAGCTCCGCATTTATCCGCAAACTCCCTACTGTCATCTATACCAAAATACATTAGGGCGGTCTTATTGCCAGTACGCTTAATAAACCAGTTGGTAAATATCAATCCGCTCTTACTGGTTGCATCAAATATCATTTCTCCATTTACAAACTTTTTCTTGCAGTCTTTTATAAATGCTATAACTTCTTCTTCGTGAAAATATTGAAATACACCTGATACAATCAGCAAAGTCGGTAACCCGGTATCCATTTCATCTGCCCAACGGAACTTAAACATATCTCCCCCAACTAGGGTTTCCTGTTCACGCTCACCAAATATCTTTTTACGAGCCTCTATAACCTCAGGTAAATCCACCTCATACCAGTTCACATTTTTATTAAGAAATTTACTGTGCATACGGTCATAGGCGGTTTCAAGCCCTGCTCCAATATATACAATATTACAGGTATCATGGGCATTTACAAATCTTTTAACCATTTCATCCATATTGTAATATCTGGCTACTGATGCCATATTGCTATACTGTGAAGCTCCTTTGGCGGCATTTTCAGGCAGATAAGCTTCGAGCTCAAGTGCTTTCTCATCCTTAAAATACTCCGGAAATTCCTTTGATACGGCTATTCTTGCCACCAGTGGCACAAATAAGGTATTGGCTACTCCTTCAAATTTTTTCATATAATGTACCCCCGTATTAAAAATTTAACCCAAATTATTCACGAAATATATTGTGATTTAATCAATTAACTTTTAAATTTCTGTTGTTAATTTATATCTATATTTTTTTCTACATAGTAGTTAGCAAAAGCTAATATTATAGTAGCATTTTATGATACAAGTGTCAAAAGTATAAAAAGTGTGTGCTTGCGCACACTTCGCGCGCGAGCGGTGCCGCAAGGCAAATTTCCCTACCGCGAGCTGCGCATCCCTTGGAGAGATTTTTATTTAGTTTAATAGGGAATTTCGAAGAAATTTCCTATTAAACTAAATAAGAGCAGGAGCTATCTCCTACTCTTAAAACTAATCATTATTTCTGGCTTCTTATATAGCCTTCCCAGTCAAGGGTTATCTCTGTAGGACTTATAATAAGTGCAGGGATACCAATATGTACACCGCTACCCCTTATTTCCTTAAATTCATCCTTTGTATCTCTGAGTTTTAAGAACTGCTTCATAGAGCCGAGACTCTCAGTTATATTCAGATATTTATACTCTATACCATTTTCTTCAAGAGCCTTCTTGGCAGCAACACAGTCAGGGCAGAGATCAGTTCCATACATCATTATCATAATAAGTATCCTCCTTAAGATTAAATTGTTCGCAACTTAATTGTAGCATTGTTAATGATAAAATGCAACCGGAAATTTCCTTACATCTGCTCCAAAATATACTCCTTTACCTTTTCAAGCTTCGACTTCTTCCACTCTCCTTCTGCCGCCTTTCAGCCAGTGGGTACATAATCTGAAAATCCAGCCCTTCTCCCTCAACTCTGCCGCTTCTCTTAGGGTTAAAGAAATTCTCCTTCCATGTTTCCTCGTCAGCATATTTATATTCGGGCTTAAAGTAAATCTGCTGCCTTTTATAAGCCGCCACCAGCATTTTAGCTGCTAAAGGTGCTAAAAGTTTATATTCCTCTTCTTCAACATTTTCAAATATCCTCGGAAGCTTCTCTTTTACTATATGCTCTGTTTCCCTATCTATCCTTAGTCCAAAAGCTTCCCATGTATAATTGTCTTTTGTGAAATTAAGTTTTACAAGCAAACCGAACTCTGTATTAAACTGCGCTCTCTGATAATCTGTGTCGAAGATGAAATTTCCAAGTGAATAGAAAATGACTTTCTCCCCAACCTTTTCATAGTTCATCGGAACGTGAGGATGGTGCGAAACAACTATATCCGCTCCCATCTCAAGGTATTTGTGGTATCTTTCCCTTGTGTAAGGTGATGGCAGGGAGGTAAATTCCTCTCCTCCATGCACAACCATCACACACCAAATGCACTTGCTCTTTACTTCTTTAATCTTCTCGGCTATCATTTCCGTTTCATGCCACATAAAACAGCCTGCCTTATCTACGTCCGCAGGTTTACAGCCCCTTCTGTAGCCCACGCTTATTAATCCTACTCCGCCGGCTTCCTCTAAAATAAGCGGTTTTGCTGCCTCCTCTATATTCCTGCCTGCACCTATGGTCTTTGCCTTATGAAGCTTGGCAAGCCTTAAAGTTTCAGCCACACCTGCTTCTCCCGCATCCATAATATGATTGTTGCATATATTCCAGATATCAGCCTTCATCCTGTCAAGCACCTTCACAGCCTTCGGGTTCATAGAGTGAAGGAGCTGTCCTACACCTGTAGTATCTCCTAAACTTGCTCCATCTATCAAAGCTCCCTCTACATTGGCTATTACATGATTTCCACTATGTAAAAACTCTAATACTTCATTAGAAATAAGCTCATCATCATCCCATTTTCCATCCATATATTTATCAAAGCCGATATCACCTGTAAATACCAAAGATGTTAAGTCCTTCATCATTATGCTCCTTTATATATTACTTATGCAATTAAATCTTAATTATTAATAACCATATTATAACATTATTATTTATATTTTGCCTACTCATTCAGATCAGGGATTTCAGTTTATTATAACCAGCTCTCCATGTCATCCCCAAGATGTCCACAATTTTCAAGTCACACTACAGCAATAAACATTATTTCTTAAGTATTTATAAAAATCCTATTTTTTTGCTGACGAGTTGCTTAAAGTATGTTATACTCTATATTCAGTTTGGTTACGTGATATATTTATATTGTATTTAAGATAAAAAAATTTAGTAACCATTTTTGTATATAACTAAAAAAACATAACTAAAGAAATTATTTACTTAACCGAAATTATTAACAGGTCAAATAATAGGAAGGAAAATTTAAAATGCTAAAAAATACCAGAAGACAACTGTTTATGACTACTGCAAAGGGTATATGTTGCAGTTTACTGGCTACAGGCTTACTTCTGCAAACTGGCACTGCGCCTGCATTTGCCTCTTCATCCGGTCACAATATAATAAATACGGGTGTACTTGCAGCAAATATTTCCAATACTGAGTTGCAGAATTTAAACATACGTACCACTAATCTTGAAGCTCCTACTCAAGCTGAAGATAACAACGTTCTAATTAATGAACATGAAATCACTCTTAATATCGGTGATACTTTTCAGATACAACTTACTGATAAAGAAGGTAATAAAATAAATAATGTAGATTGGTTTGTAAAGTCAGAATACCTTATGATGTTTTATATAAAGCCGAAGACTACAACCTTCAAAATAAAGCTTGTACCGTAAGCAATGACGGACTTGTAACCGCTAATGCCGAAGGTACTACTGAGGTTTGGGCAAAATATAATGATGCCTTATACAGATGTGTGATAAATGTAAACAATAAAATGGACACCGACCTTGAAAATAAAGTGGTTGAAATAGCCGACAAATTCAGACATTTAAGCGATGTTGACAAGGTAATGGCAGTACATGACTATCTGATAGATCATATAGAATATGCAGATTCACACATTGTAAGACGTGCCTATGGTGCTTTGATAGAGAGAAAAGCTGTGTGCCAGGGCTATGCACAGGCTTTTCAGAAAATCTTAAGCAACCTTAACATTGAGGGACATACTGTCATAGGATATAACATACCTGCTACAGCTGCAGACCCTGTATTGCATGAATGGAACAGGGTTAAATTAGATGGCAAATGGTATTATATTGACCTTACCTGGGATGATACTCCTTGGGTTACACATAAAAATTATAAGCACTTTTTAATAAATACTCCAATGCTTGGCAAAGACCATCAAAAATGGTATTCACTTGCAGGAGAAGCTGAGGCTGATGGTGATGAATATCTGTACTATGCTTACAAAAAGCATGGAATTCTTGCAAATAACAGAGAAGAACTTGAAAACATAGTTAAATCTCAGATTAATTCAACTAACTTACCTAATGTTGATGTCAATGTGGCTGTTCCAAGTACAATTGCTGATTATGAAATTATAGATACCATTAAGAAAATAGCAGGCAGAACAATTACCATTAATGAAAATAATTACCTGAGAAATACTTTAGGCGCTTATCATCATTACTACTATCATGTTGGTAATATTAGATCATCGCAGACAACAGATATAGCTTTAATTGATGTAAAACCGTTAAACTCCGAGGGTGGAACTACAACAAAATTAGAGCTAACCTTTGACAAAGACATAGAGGGCCTTAATTTAGATAATATCAAAATTAATGACGTATATAAGACCGGCTTGGAAAAAATCAGTTCAAGGGTTTATCAGCTTTCATTTACTGACATAATATCTAGAGCCGACACCGAGCTTGCTGTTCAGGTAAATAAAAGAGGGTATAACATTGCAAATAACGAGAGAAATGTACACATAAATGTAGTAAAAGAAGCTAAGCCTGAGGCTGTTTTTGAAGCTACAGGACTTAAAGAAGGCATACTAAAAAACATTGAAACAGGCATGAAATATAGCTTGGGAGATGGTATCTGGCACGATATAACTTCCTCCGAGCCTATAAATATTACCACCATTTACCTCTCTCCTATCTATTTAATTAGAAAAAACAACGTAAATGGCAGGTTGGATTCTGATACACAGTTAATATATCCAAAAAATGCCAGAGAACCATATGGTGTAAAGGCTGTAAATTCCACTGGAGACAAGTCAAATGGTAAAATCATCTACGTAAACCGTAAGATGGAATATCAAAAAGAGGGCGAAAAGACTTGGACAAGCTGTGAGGGTAATGAAGTAACAGGGCTTGCAAGTGGTAAATACAATGTAAGATATAAAGCTGACGGACTTAAACTTGCTTCAAGTGAAATTCCTGTTACCGTAAATGCTGTACCGGGAGAAAACAACAAAGATAACAAGCCTTCTACTAATGGTGGTAGCGGTTCGGCTGGCGGAAATAACTCTGCTGGTAGTAGTAACAGTTCAACTGGTGGCGGCGGATTCGCCGGCGGGGGAGCTTCATTTGGCGGTGGAGGCGGTTTCTCCGGTGGTGGAGGCGGTTTCGCTGGCGGAGGTGGTAGTTCCTCCGGTGGTGGAGGTGGCTTTGCCGGTGGTACTTCAGCTTCCTCTGTAAATGATAAGACAGATACTACTTTAAATAATGAGAAAACTAACAATACAAAAACTGATGATATCCAAACTGAGGAAATAGAGAATACCCCTGTTAAGTCTGAAATAGTAGATGATATCAAGCCTACCGTTTCTAAAAATGTTGCTAGTTTTTCAAAATCAGCCCTTGATAATATTATCAAATCAGGCATAAAAACATTTGATTTTACAAGCAATAAAATTAAACTAAGCTTTGAAACAAATGTATTAAAATCACTTAATAGACAGGCAGACTCAGATATTCAGATAACGGCAGTCACTGTAAATAATACTAAGCTTTCAGATAAGGCAAAAAAACTTATAGGTAAGCACCCTGTTTATGATTTGAGCATTTCAGATAATAATGGTACTAAGATTACAAAGCTTGGAAAAGGAAAGGTAACCATATCAATCCCTTACAAGCTTGGAAAGAAAGAAAAGGCTGAAAATGTAGCTGTATATTTCATTGATAAGAAGGGGAATGTTAAAAAAATATCAGGCTCTGTTTATAATTCAAAAACAAAGACCTTGACCTTTACTACTAAATCTCTTATGCGTTTTGCGGTTGGACGTAAAAATAAATAAATTCATCCTTCCTTAAATTTAGATAAAAAAATCCTCTTACTTTGATGAACTTCAGAGTAAGGGGATTTTAATATTTTATTCCTATATCTACAAAATCCCATTTACCCATTTTTTCTTCCAGTTACTCCATCTTTTATAGCTATCAATTCTCCAGCCGGTTTTCTTTTTAACAACAACGAATAAATAGCCTGTATCACCAAATTCTTTAGTTTCTGTCTTAAAGATAACTTCTGCTTTACGCTCATTTTTAAACTCAACTTTTATTTCGTATGAAGCTTCAATCCCTGAATATTGTGGAGGATAGCCAAAACTGTGAGGATTTCCGCCATAAACACGCTTTTTATCCGTACAATAAGCTTCAAAAACAGGGCGATACTGCTTGTTATATTCCTCAAACCAATCTTTCTCATCATCTTCATCTTTTTCTGACTTTAGATAAATATCAGTTTCTATTTCATCCATCTTTGTTGCAAATTCCAAAACTAAGTCCGATAAATATTGTTTTAATTCCTGTTCGTCCAAGTGCTTCTCCTCCTTAATTTATAATATATATTCTTTGGCTGTAGCCGTATTTACGATATCAATTCTGTTTGTCCGGATAAATCCCGATAAGCTCAACAGCCTCTGCTCCCAAATTAAAAGCAATCTGCATAGATGGGATTGTATTTTCAATATAGTTATGAATCGGTGTATCAATCATAGCCTTATTTTACATTCAAGCCAATCCGGTACATACTGCATAAACAGTATCTTTTTTAGATGCAATAGCATACAAATTATCATTTACAATAATCATCTGCTGATATGCGGTTATTATATTTTTTTCAAACTCTACCTCCTTAAATAACGAGCCATTATTTCGTTTTTATTAAAATCGGTTTATTCTTTTTCATCCAATAGTAATACATAATCTTTATAAAATATAAAGTTTGAAGTTCCCCTTGTGTTGTAACTGTATATTATACTTCCGTCTTGCAAATTAAGAGCGAAGAACTTGCCGCCGTTGCCATCAGTTCCAAAATAAATAATACCGTTTTCTTCCTTTACTTCCGTATATAAATATCCGCCTATTTTTGTTTTCCAGACAATCTCTCCTGAGTGAATATCTCTACAAGCCATAATAAAGGGAGAATGCATATACACTTCCAAGTCCCCGAATCTATAATTTCACTATCATTATATATTTCCTTTACCGGCTCCGGTGACTGTCCTATTTCAACCAAGGCTGTATCCGAAACTTCAATAAGCTTTTCTATTGTTGCTATATATCCCTTGTACTTCTTTGTATTTAATATAAATCTTCCGCCATCTTCATACAGCAGAGCGTCCAAGGCAGAAAAGAATTTCTCCTGATAATAACATAAATGAGCTTTACTATGTTCCTTAAAATCCTTTGAAAACATATCCAACATAATATAGTTTGGCTGTCTTTTATCATCAGCCGGCTGTTCCTCCGGCACAGAGCCAAATGCATCGTGTAGGACTGCGATCTTTTCTTTTATCTGATAAATACCTATTATGCCATGGTGTCTAAAATGAACACCTTCAAGTATAAGCGGATAAGCTCTTACCATTTTACTGTCCTTTCATTTAATAATGCAAGTGTCATAAGAATTTATTATCTTTTAATACCTGTATCATTTATATCTGTTTCCACACTGAAAACTTATATTTGCCAAGCGTAATTTATACTATAACTTTAAAATGGCAATAAGTTCTTCACCATCTTTCTCACCTGGCTCAACAAATCCAAACGAACTATACAGTTGTCGCGCTACGTTATTTTCAGCTTCATACGATAACCAACAATACTCTGCTTTTCCGCAAGGATTAGTATTTATAAAATTCAAGGCAAGCCTGATTGCTTTCTTACCAAGACCTTTACCCTGATAATTCTTATCTATCATAAGCCGCCACAAATTATAATTTCCCTTAGCTATCCCAGGTGCATCATCCCAGTAATCATCGACATCAAATCCTATCATCAGAAATCCAACAGGTGTATCATCTTCATAAATAGCAAAGGGAAATGCATAGCCATTTCCTGTAATCGCTGTGTAAGCTTCAATGATACTGATATTATTGGCTGCAACAAAACTTTTCTGGTTATCGAAAACTTCAAGTTTCAATATATCCCATACATTTTTTCCATTGATCTTTTCTAATCTAAGCATATTTTTATCCTAACAATTTCTCATCTGTTTCATTCTATCAGTTCTTTTCACATTTTGTCATTTAATAAAGCTTCGTCCAAAGCAGAGTCCGGTCTGATGAACCGAATACCACGCTTACGACATTCGGTTTGGATTGCTTCTGTGACAAAATTTGTCATATAAGTCGAACAATCAGCATATATACTGCTGTACCGGCCAGGATGCCAGGCAGAGATTTCCGTATTCTGACCTGCAAGATGATGATTGCAGCGACGGCAATCAGCTCAGGCATCCCGAAGGGCGGTATCCGCACAGTAGTATTTCTCAGGCAGTACACCACAAGCATTCCGATAATAGCCGGAGGCAATACTTTTCCCAGATAAATGACATAGTTCGGAACCTTTTTTCGGAAAACAGCAAATGGCAGGAAACGGAGAAGAATCGTAAAAGCCGACATTGCAGCTATAAGAGCTGCCGCATGAAAGTTTCTGTTCATTCGGCTACCTCCTTTTTACCCTGAAGGTGTCCCCTTAAAAGAGTCAGAACAAGCGTAATGAGCAGCATCGCAGGAATCAGAAAGATTTCCGGTCCGAATACCAGGAGACAAAACAGTGAGCTGAGAAGTCCGGTGAGAGCCAGAACATAATTATCTGCTGTAAGCCACTGTTCCACAAAAGAAGTTATGAATAACGCTGTCATAGAGAATTCTATTCCCTTCGAAGAAAACGGTAAAGATCTGCATTCTCTTCATCCGGTACACTTCCCTCGCAAAGAAGAGAGTACGTCTCGTCTGTTAAGGCAAAAACCAGATAAGGCTTATAGCGACCGGAATCTTTGTACCTGCTGATCATAGATATGCTGTAAATAAGATGACGGGCATTCACCATGATGGTGGTAATAATCGTCATAATGACGGATGCACCGCCTGAGATCAGACTTACACCTATATACTGCATCGAACCGGCATAAATAAGCAGGCTCATGGCAAATGCCCATAATACCCCATAGCCGGCGTCCTGCAAAAGGATGCCAAAGCCAATACCAAGAACAAGATACCCGGCCATTACCGGCAGTGTTTTTATAAAGGCATTTTTCACAACACTCAATTTCATGCTCAGCCCCGTTTCCTTTCTTCTGAAATACAAATTTTGATTTAGGTGCTACCCGATTCATCAATAAACGATTCAACATCGACAACCTTATATCCATTTTGCTGCAATGCCTGTGCAAATAACCCCATACCGGGAATCAGTTTTCCGCTAAAACTCCCATCATAAATCTGATTCACACCACAGGTAGGACTTCTTGACTGCAGTACAGCAAGCCCTATATCGTCATTTTCAATTTTCGATAAGGCAATCTCTACCGCTTGCATGTATTCTGAATTAACATCATTTCCATTTTCATCCGTAACGACTCCGTTAACAATTTCCGCACATGGTCTGGGCGTTTTCATACCTGCAAGCATCTCCGGGCAAATAGGGATAATCTCATAATTTTTTAAAAGATTAATAGCCAACCGGTTTCTATTATTCTTTCCGTTATATTTACAATTTTCGCCCAATATACAGGCACTTACTAATACCTTCACACCAAACATCCTCCGCATTAAATTCAGCCTTAAAACCATATGTTTTTATAATTTTAGCACAAATCTCACCTAAGGTCACTATTTATATGCACAAACCGGTATTTCCCCACCTTGTTTTTCTTTCCGGACTATTACATCATTATTACTGCCTACATAATCCCGAAATACTTCTCAAGTCTATAAAATCTGATTTTTTTATTTTTAGTATATTTACAAGTTAAGAGAGATAATGTTAACAAAACTTGATTATACTTAATGCTTTTGATAGAATGATTTTAAACTTACCTACCGGCTATCTTGAACATATTAATAATTTTCAGGAAAACATAGGAAAATATCTGAATTTGTTTATTGATGGTATCATATACCATCTTTGGAACAGCCACATAAAAGGAGAGGACAAATGACTTCTAAAAACTTTGCCAAGTATATTGAAAAACAGTGTAAAGGGATAAATAATTTTTCGCTGGAAGCTCTTTTTGGAGAGTATGTAGTTCTTGTGTCAGGAAAACGAGTTGGCGTCATATATCGGGAAAAAAATTCTATGTTCTTTATGCCCCTACTTTTGAAAACGCCGAAACCGTAATTCCTGATTTTAAAGCAATAAATTTATTTGATTGGAAATATTATAGCTTTGTTGAAATCAAAAACCTCGAAGATAACGAGAAGCTCAAAAACATCATAAACTATGTATATAATGAACTGTATTTTTGCAAAAAAAATGTCGTAATAGATATAGGGTTTTTTTATTTCAAAAGTTTTTAAAGGATATCCCGAAATCATATATAAACTATATCAGAAAAAAATATTACATTTCTGCGTTTTTGCTTATGAAAAAAAGCTTCTAAAAGTAAATCCTTTGGACTCTGAAGAAAGAATAATTAAGCTTTCATATACAAATAATGATTTAACACCGGATGGCCAGCAGATATTACATTCGTTATATAATAAGTGGCTTGCTTATACAGACAAAAAAACGACGCTGATTCTTTAAAAAAGAGCCGCAAATGTCAAACAGTTAGAAAAAAATATTACAAAAAGTTAATAGACAAAGATTGACTAACAGAATGTATAAGCCTTCCCAATATCCATAATTAACTGTTTATGTCATGGTGCTTTTATCTCTTTTTTTCTTCTTCCATGTGTCCTCCTTTCCGTTTTTAAGCAAAGAAAAAACAGTAAACCTTTTTTGATTTACTGTTTCCTTGAATTTTAACTATATTTTTTGTTAATCTACTATTTTTTATTTATGAATTGTCCAATAATCTTTATATGAATATCCATCATGCGTTCCTACTAAAAAATTATCCGATTTTGTAAAACCAATTCCAGATGCAGCTGACATTCTTTCAATGGCGTAATTAGGAACTTTAGTAATAACTTCTTCGCAATCAAATAGTTCATAAGTTGGCGAAACTATAAGCTCTAAAAATTTCTTTAATAACTTCTTCTTTTTCATATTCGCTTTTCAAATCCAGTCTAAGTACGCCCATTCCATTAAACTTATCTTCTGATGTTCTATTAAACAGTTCAATAGTTCCAATTGCTTTTAATGAAATCTTATCAATGATAACCCAACGAACGAACCATTTTGTCTGATATGATTTTAGCCAAAAATCAATAGCTTGTTCCATCTTATCTTTTGTTGGATAGTAAAAATTATCCCCATCACAATTATCGCTGTTGAAAAAAGGTAATGAATTTTTATCACTATAAACTTCAAGTAAATCATCTACATCAGCTTTATCTACAAATCGAAGTGAAAATTTTTCACTTTCAAATTTAGGAACATTCTCATATATATTTGACATAGTTTAGTCCTCCCAACTAATATATCTCACCTTGAATCTGTTATATATTATACCATTTTTTTAAACCTTTTTTTCTATATTAACTTTCTGTGGGACTTGACAGTTACCTATAAAATTAAAGTACACATCAACTTGTGGTTTTCTGTCTTTGCCTTGTCTTCCCCCTGTTGCTTCATGGACTACTACTTTTTCTATATACTCATTTATCATTGGTACTGTCAGTTCCTCAATATCGGTATATTTTTTTAGATACAATATAATACAAATTATCTTCCTAAAAACCCAACAATCAAAGCCTGAATCACGGATGCAACAGGAATAATTAAAAAAGGTGCGGCTAAAAAATGTTCCCTAACTGCCAAATGTTTCATCCAGTTACTAAATTCATAATCTTCGTGTCCCTCTGTCCCCGGAATTACAATCTTGTCCTTATATTTCCCCTGAAATAACAGACAATCTAACAAGAAAAAATCTCCCAGGTTTAATATACTCCACTGAATATATCCCATCCAAAACACGTTCCAAAAGCCGGCAATTCCGGTATGTAAAAGGCTTACAATCGAATAAACAAAACAAATCCCAACAATGACAACCGTTAATATCCCATTTATCGTCTTCTCTTGTTTTGTCATCTGTTCGGGTGCAGCCTTCTGAATGGCCTTTGGATAAGAATCAAAAAAGAATCTCGGATTAATAATTGCCACGGCAGCCACTGTACCATTAAATATAGCTGATATAGCAATTCCATCAAGAACAGCTTGAATTATATCCATAAAATCCTCCCGATAAAATTTTTATCTGCATTTTCTCATAATATATTTCCGTTTTGGAGCTTCAACTACTTCATCAACTTCAAAGCCAAGCTTATCATAAATCTGCTTTGCATTTTGGTTAAAATCAAATACGGTTAAAGAAATACTTCTAATATTTTTCATCTTTGAAAATAAAATCTATAAATTTTTTCAATGCCTCTGTTCCAAAAGCCTATTCCTGTTTTTTTGAGGATTTAATACAAATCTTCCTATATGAATATTGTCTTCTTCGATTCTCACCTCTTGTATCATTCCAATGAACTCTTCTTCATTAAAGATAGAAAACTTATTTTCCAATTTTTCAATTTTGTCATAGGTCAATGGGTAAGAAACTTGTGAACCCATCCATTGTTCCTGAAATACTGAGCCTCGTTCATTAGACCACTGACATAAAAGTGCAATATTGTTTTTACTAATATCTTTTTCAAATTTAATGCCCATCTTCAATCTCCACAGCTTATAATTTATAAAACTCTTTACCGTCTACATCCTCCCATCAAAAAATATAATCGACCTGACTATATGGACATTTGTCTCATATTTCTTATTATACTTATTAGCCATTTCTTCAATCTCTTTGTTCTTTTTAGAACTGCTAGTAAAAAATGCACACTGCTCAATCTCAGAATTTAACATAACCGGAAGCACAGAGTCTGCCGTAAGTGCAGCAGGACAGACCGTTTCAGCAACCGACTTAAGCTGTAGGGCAAATTGTAGCGGCTTAAAATCTAACAGGTTTCATATTTTCAAAGCATAAATGCTGTAATTTCGACTTGGACAAGTCTGGGAGTTTACTGACATTTGCAAGCTGACCTACTTCAACAGTCCTCAAATTAGGCAGGTTAGCAAGTATATCCAGGTTATTTATTTTAGGTAGATGAAACAGGTACAAGCCGGTAATCGTCTGATTTCCGTAAAGCTCAGACAAATCCTCGGTATTTCCGCCGGAAATCGCCAGATTTTGAAGCTTTGGCAGCTCATTTACAAATGAATATGAATCCGGAGTAATCCCATGTAATTTCAGGCTTTGTAATTGCTTCAACTCTGATATTGCTTCGATGTTTTTCTTACATTTATGCAAACCTAAGATTTTTAGTTCGGTAAATCTTGTTAAATTCTTCAAATCAAATGATTTAGCTGCAATATCCAAATCAAGAGTTTCCAAAGAAACAGGCATTTTAGCAAAGAAATCCTTATCTTCTATCTTAGGTGCTTCAATGCATAGAGAACTGAGCGCAGGCAATGAATAAACTGCTTCAATGTTCGATATTCCCGATGAAGTTTCAACAGATAATTTTCGGACTTTATCCATAACTTTAAGAGGACTTAAATCGCAGATTTCATATGTGTAAATACGTAGTTCGGTATCCGGAAACTTAGCAAAATATTCCTCATTTAACCTCTTTAGGGTAGATACATCTAAAGGAAGTGTATCTGTCTGTAAAGTATCTACACCACCGTTTCTGACGATTTGCTTTATCTCGTCGGTTGTTAAATCACCTCTAAATGTAATTCTATCTTCCGAAAATGAAACTCCCATCACATTCTCCTTCGTTCGTCAACCATTCATCCTTATACTGTCATTTTACATTTTAACCTTTTAATTCCTGTTAAATTTCTTCTCAACACTCTTTCATATTTTTTATAAGATAATAAGTATCCTTAAACCTAAGATGCCATATTTCTTTATCTGCCGTAATTTCCTCATATATATCATCCAGGGTATGAGCCGGTGCCAACATCCCCAAAACATAGTCCTCCGGTACAAACTCTCCTATTTTGTGAAGTTTATCAAGTAAAAGCCCCAAATCCTTGTGATTAAACCAACAGTCAGTATCAAGTGCATATTTTGTGTTACACATCTTACAGGCAATTTCGCTGTTAAAAAAATCCTCCATAGTCGGCTTATCCTTTTGCAAAAGCCTTGTGCAGGCAAGGTGATATTCTATCTTTCGAGGACTCACATCAACATCTGAAACAAAAATCACTCCGTATTCATTTTCAAATTTAACCGTAAGCACATCTCCTACCTTAAAATACGGCTCTCTCTTTATTTTTGTCTTTGGAACTTTAAGAGGCTTTGGATTCTCACTTTGTAACTGAACAGCAAGTTTATCAAGTACTTTCTGTCTTTGCTTTTTTGCCTTGCTGTCAATTTCAAGCCAGAACTCATCTGCTCCTTTTTCGATTATCTTAAGAGCTTTATTTTTTATCTCCTCAGATAAATGCCCTATTTTCCACAAAGAATAAGCAAAGGCTGTCCAATAAATTTCCGTATAAAATCCGTCTGTGCAAAAATTTTTCTCATCATTTAACACGTCTTCAATTATCTTGTCTACATTTTCTCCGTCTTTATATCTTTCTACTATGGTATTATAAATATCATAACCGTCATCACTGTCTATGATCTTTACTCCGTCTATAGCCATTGTTACCTCCTGTTTACTCTTGCACAGTCATTTTACAAAGTACAAGATTCTCCGTCTCATCACTGATAAATACACTGTCATCCCAGACATCCATTATCCTGTATTTTGTAGAACCTCTTGGAAATGTAATATCCAGAAGTTCATTGTCGGATAATCTAAGTAATTTTTGTTTTCCCTTCCACTCGTCTGTCTTAAACACAGGTGATAAAATAAGATATTCTTTATCTGCGCTGAATTTTCCTCTCATACCCTGCTTGCCCGGAAGCTTTGCAAGTTTTTCATTTCCCCAAATTTTCTTTTTGTAAACTCCGTCTTTAGTAATTTCCAGATACCAATAGAACTTAAACTGAGACAGGCTGCAAGGGTTAATTATGTCAGCTTCTATGAAAGCGTAAATTGCCTCATCCTTTATCATAAGGCTGCCTATCTGCGGATAAGAATAGTTAAAATCCATTTTATGATAAACACCACCTGCCTTTTTTAAGGATTCCATAAATCTCTTCCTTACTTTTTCTTCTGTAAACACAGGAGTTAAGGCACTATCCCAGCAAAGTGTATTGGTTTCATTGTTATAATTAAAAAATGTAAGGCTGTTTGCAGCAAAAACATCTCCACCCACCCTGCAGATCACAGGAAATTTCCCATTTTCTGAAAGCGTGGAAATTTCTGTGATATACTCACCTACACATTTATTCTTGCTTTCTACCTTAGATATTTCTCCTAAATCAGATAATCTAAGTACTTCCCCATCTTCTCCGCCGACAATTAAAATATCGGAGCCTGCATCAAGCAACAAAGGATTGTTCCATTTTCTCTTTTGTACAGGAGAAGGTATAAATGTACTCTGTTCACCCTTTATCCAAAGAATCCCATAGTTTAAGCCTCCATCATTGCTGCACCAGATAACAAATTCATCTTTACCCCTTGCAAAATGATTCTTGGCATTTATAGGTGCATACTGATATGCCAGGCTTCCCAGCTTAAATCCCGGAAATGTCCACTCAGAAATCTTGTCTAATTTTGCCTTCATAATCTTATTCCTCAAATAATTCCTTTGCCAAATCTTTGCATATTTCTGCCATCTCTAACATATCTTCTTCCGGACACATTTCACTTAAATTATATTCAAGAGGATGAGTATAAAAATCTTCCAATACATCTTTTATTATATTCTCTTCTGTCTCTGTACTTGTAATGCTTATAACTACAGGCTTTAAGTCGTCTCCAAGCAGTTCATTTACATCTACACTTCCGCTTTTTTTACATTCCAGTAAAATTGCTGCGAGGTCTGTAATTATGTCAATCGGATAGTAAAATTCAACATCATACTCATTATTTTCATTATCTTTCAATCTTACCGTAATCGGTTCATCATTCTGTCTGAAATTACCGTTTAACTTATCTAAACCTAAATCCGAAAATATTTCCGCAAGAGATATTTTTTCCTGCCTCTTATATATAAGATATGAAGCCAGTGTCAGACTATCATCGGTGTCGCCTATATAATTGTTCCAATATTTATCTGCTATGTACATTTGTGTTTCCCCTTTCCAAATCTGTTTAATGCTATTAAGATTTTTTAACAGCTTTCAACTGTTTCTCATACAACGACAACAGCTTTTTAGGAAGATGCTGTATATTTTTATCGCAAAGCCTGTATAGCTCAATTCACTCTTCATCATAAATCGGCGGAAGATTAAAATACCTCTCCTCAATCTTTACCCTCGCATAAAGAATTCCATCATGATACAAATATCCATCAAACGGAGGATATTTATCCAAAGCTTTTAATACTTCATCAGGAATACTTTTAAAATCATAATCCCTCAAAGCCCCTGCCCCAATCAGTTTCTTTGTCCTGCCAGCCTTGATTTCTTTTTCATATTTCTTATAAAATTCTTCCGGCTCTTTTTCATACATTTCCGTGTCTTTCTCATCCAATACATAATATCTGTCATAGCCCGCTACCCATGAAATATGCACACAGAGCAAATGTTTTTCAATCTCCGGACAATATCCCAACATCAAGAATTTATCTCTGTCAATTTTTTTATTTTCTATAGTTATATTCTGTATTATATTATTCATATTTATAGTAGTCTCTCATACCGATACCAAGTGTATTCCAATGTTTTTCTTCATCATTTTCACGCCACAACCCTATACTGGAATTTAGAAAAGAATAGCAGAAGTCTGCCTCGCTATCATCAACTTCATTGTCATGCCCGTTCATTATCTCAATCAATTCATCTGCATCTGTTTCAAAAACTGATATACCATAGATATACGGTCTGAGAATACCCTCAATTCCGGCTAGAAACTCAATGAATTCCAGTTTACCGTCTTTATCAAAATCCAACCCTAACTCACTGTTAAAATAAAAATGCCTGTAAGACTCTCCACCATAATTCTCAAAAATTCTATCCGGTTTCCCAAGCAGTTCCTGCACCTTATCTGCTTTCATTCCAAGTAAAATTTCTTTGTCATCAAACTTTATTTTCTCAAGCGGAAATACTTCAATTCTCATTCTGCTTCCTCCATAGTCAAATTTATTCGCTTTTATCTCAAAATATTCACGTCTTAGTTCACAGACCTATTCTTCTCACATATTTTTCGCAAAATCAAATCTCTGATTTACCTTTTTTCCTAAACCCATAAGATTCTCCAAAGTTTCTCTCCTGCACACAAACATTACATAGCTGTCACTGTCTATATCCATAGCTCCTACACAAAAACCCTGACTATTCCATTCTTCATCCAGAATTTCACACCAGTCGGGAATATTCCCACCGCTGTTAAGCCGGTTCTCTTGCAATTCCAGATTATTTTTATCTGCCAAATTTTTCATCTGAGCTGTAAACTCTTCAAATCCCTCTTTCCAGTCAAGTTCTATAACGTCTCCGCTCTCTGTCAGTTCATCAACTATTGCTATCCATACAATCTTATCTTTCTCTTCGTCCGCTTCTATACAACGCTCATCATAACGCTCTGCATTCTCATCAAATACGTATTTGGAGAGTCAAAATATCTTGCCAATTTAGAAATAACTGTCTGATTATCTGTAAGCAAGCTTACTATTTCATTATATGTTTCTTTATCTACTTCTGCTCTCATATCAAGTACAATTTCCCAGCCCTCTATATCCGGAATTGCATTGCTATCAAGAATCTTTTTAGTTATCTTAAGTAATTCCTCTCTTGTAAATCCGTCCTTTCCGTAAATCAAGATTTCATCTTCCTGTCCTGCTCTTACCGTACCTATCTCTAAATGATAATAACCTAAATTCTTATCCTGACAAGTCTGCACAAAGTTACACACACGCCCTATCCTGCCTGTCTTAAGCGGTGATGACGGCGTTAAAATAATAAATTCTTCTTCACCTCTACCTATACGGTCAAGGTGATTTTCTATATCTTTTATTGTAAATCCCTCTTGTTCTTCCCCGTTAGCTTCCAAAGCCCAACCGGAGTATTTCTTTTCCAAAAAATCAAATAATCCCATTTTTTCTCCTCCTGATATATGCATAAAACTGTTTATGTAATTGCTTCATTTCATCCTGTGCCTTCATTGCATGCCTATACATAAATTTATCTCCTAATCTGCTGTTAAAGATAATTTTCAAGGCGAATGCAAGTACATTCAACGGAATAAACCTAAAGACATTCATTTTTCCCGGCGAAAGCTCTCCCACCTCTTTTTTCAAAAAGCAAAAGTTTCTCTTTAATCTTTTTGCTGTATTTAACATTATGTTTTTTTCATCTCCGACTTTCCCGGGATTAACTGCCTCATAATATGCATCTGCAATCGGCACTACCATAGCCAAATGACAAAGTTGCCATATATGCATGTTCTTTACTTCCCGGTAAGGAATACAGGCTCTTTTTAATATCTCCGCAAGCTTTCTTGTCCTCTTTGTTTTTATTCCCGAAATTTCTCCGAAGGTAGTCGGCTGTATAAAGCCCGGAGTGAGAGCACCATCAAGTATACCCCCGTCAATGCTGCCTCCCGCTCCCGGAAATGCCGGGATAATTCTCCCCCCTTCCACAGATTTGTTCCCATTTACTATAATCATCAACAGAGTTTACCATAGTAACTATGCATCTGCTCTTATTCGTCCTCAATTCCCCCAGTGCCTGATAAAGCTGATTTTCCCTGACTGTCAGGAAAATAAAATCATAAATATCATTATCCTCTAATTTGGAGCATATAGAAACATTTGCCTTCCTTATACTTTTATTTTCAAGATAAAGAAGTCCTTTAGTCTGTAGTATTTCTAACCTTTTCCCCCTCGCATAAATGCTTACATCATATCCTGTCTTAGCAAACAGGGCTGCATACAGTGAGCCTATTACCCCGGCACCGTATATCAATATCCTCATAAATCCCTCCTCATAGTATGTTATGTATTTTTAAATTTCCGCTTACACCCATACTAATGTATACAGCAATTATATGATGTGGGTGTCAAAAGTATTTGACACCCAATAATACAGGATTGCTTCGGCTTCATCTCACGCAATCCTTGCAAAAATATTCGTAATCCGCTCATTTTTTTACAAAAAATGGCTACTTACTCATATTTTTTGCGTGTCAAAAGATAATAAATTCTCTTGCAAGCAAGCTTGCATCGAATTTTTATACTTTCGACACTTGTATCATTATATTAAATATAGCGTTTTTATCCCTAAACTCAAATTATTGTCTCCAACTCATGCAAATTTTTAATCATATATGTAGGGATGAGATTTGTATCATTTGTCTCACCTTTTGGGTTGTACCAGCAGGTATCAATTCCTGAGTTACATCCTCCCTGAATGTCACTTGTGAGCGAGTCCCCTATAATAACCGCCTGACTTACATCCTCTATTCCTGCCTCAGCTACTACCTTTTCAAAGAAATGTATATTGGGCTTTTCAAAACCTACAAGTTCTGAAATAAAGATATTATCCGCAATTTTATCAAGACCTGAACGCTCTAACTTCTTATTCTGTGCGATAGCGGTACCATTGGTTACAATAATAATTTTACAGTTCTTCTTCTGAGCCTTAATTATTTCCAAGGCATTATCATTAAATACTATTGTGTCACCGAGGGCAAGCTGATACTCCTTGTTAAACTCCTTTACCTCATCAGTTCTTATACCTTCTTTTGCAAAGAATTCCTCAAATCTTTCTACCAGAATTCTCTCCTTTTCCATCTTGCCACATTCTAAAAGCTTCCAGTATTTTTTATTTATTTCGGTATAGTGCGAAAGCATCTCATCCGAACATTCGCCCAGATGAAACCTGTCAAACAAAGTCCTGATAGCCCCTTTTTCGGCCTCTTCAAAATTAAGTACAGTACCATCTATGTCCCATAGTAAATATTTATATTTTGACATAATCTTGCCTGCCTTTATCATATTTTCTGAAATAGTTTTTTTAATCACGCAGAGCCTTTCTAATATTTTTAAATGAAAAAGTCGATAACTTACAATACAAATTACTTTTAAAAAGGATGTAAAAACCTGCACTAAATACAAAATGCAGCATAAAGTGGAACAATTTTTTTATTATCCGCAAAAACAAAATTTTTGACTGAAAGCTTGATAGCATACTCAGTTTTTTTATATGTATCCATATATACTTTCAAGCTTTTTGCTAATAGAAACAAGGGGTTCACGTAGAATTGGTGAATCCCTTGTTATATTTCTTTCTATTCTTCTTCATATTCATTTGACTGCAGTACACATCTTACCAGTCTTGATACGCAGGCTTCGAGAGCAGTTTTCTGAAGTTTGCCCGATGCAATCTCTTCTGTCAGATTTACCTGATCATTCTCGCAACCCGGCATAACAACATCGTTTCCTGCACGTACACAGCCTGCCGCAGTACAATTAGGCCCGTTATGAGTAGTAGTCCAGTCTGTCATTATCATTCCATTAAATCCAAACTCGTTTCTGGCTACATTTGTGCAGAGATCATAGTTATTGGCAGCATGAATTCCATTAATCTTGTTGTAAGAGGTCATAATGGACATTGGCTGTGCTTCTTTTATGGCAATCTCAAAACCTTTCAGATAAATTTCACGAAGTGCTCTTTCTGAGAGAATACTGTCACATCCCATACGGTTATCTTCATTATTGTTGCAGGCAAAATGCTTAATCGTAGTGCCACAGCCCTTTACAGACTGTACACCACCTGTCATGGCGGCAGCTGTCTTTCCGGTTATAAAAGGATCCTCTGAATAATACTCAAAGTTTCTGCCACATAGTGGATTTCTCTGAATGTTCATTCCGGGTGCAAGCCAAAGCGTAACACCGAACTCAACCATTTCCTTTGCTACATGCTGTCCTACTTTTCTTACCACTTCTTCATCCCAGGTCTGGGCTAAAACCGTTCCCACAGGGAATGCCGTACAGTACTGGAAATATTGCTCTCCTTCGGTTTTATCCGCATCAGGAACCAAAATTCCTCCTTCAAGGCTGAACATAAAGGAGATAGGCACCATTAGTCCGTCACGCACAAAGTAATATCTGTTAAGTCTGAGCCCGGCAGGACCGTCTGCAAGTACAATTCCTGCTATACCCTTATCCTCTGCACAATGAGAAGTTTCTGCTGCAGAGCCCGGTACACTTATTCCCGCCGAACCAAGAGCTGATTCTTCCTGTGCTCTTCCCGGATCACCTGTAGCCAGCTTTTTAATCTGTTCTTCAGAAAGAGATTTGACAAGTTCAATCTCCTCTGCTGCCGCAAGTTCTTCGTTGCTTAGGTATTTTATCTCTTTTACTGCTATGCTTTCTGCCTTTATCCTAACTACAGGCAGAGTTTCTGCTAGTTTTTTAGTTTCTGCCCTTCTCTCCTCTACAAGTTTAGAATTAGCCTTATACTCTTCTACAGGCTTCACAGGCTTACAAATGTGCATTGTCTTCTCAGTAATTACGTCTGCGTCAAGCTCCATAACTGCCCGTGGGATGGAATTATTTAGAGAATTACCCACATAGAAGGTGTATAATCCTTTTTCTAAACTCCAGCCTGACTCTGCCTCACTGTAAGAAGTCAGTATTTCAAACGGAACAGCCAGAGAGTAACAATTTTCCTCCCCCGGTACAAGCAGTTTAGTTTTCTTAAATCCTACCAACCTTCTTTTTTCTTTTTCAAGTTTTTCACTAGGGCAGGACACATAGACCTGAATCACCTCACGACCTGCTGCCTTACCTGTATTTTTGACATTTACACCAAGTATAACTCCCTTTCCCTTATCTTCCTTTATTCCCTCAAATTCTACGGAAAAATCAGTATAGGAAAGTCCGAAGCCAAATCCGTAGCGGACAGGAATGCCAAAGCTGTCAAAATATCTGTAACCCACATAAATTCCTTCATTATAGTATTCCTGATTCACATTGCCATTATTATGTGAGAATTCGGTAGCATTTGGATAGTCTTCGTACTTAAATGCCCAGCTTGCCGTAAGCTTACCTGACGGATTAACATCTCCCGAAACTATATCTGAAAGGGCATTTCCTCCCCTCCATACCCGCCTGTCCGAGATTGATAATTCCGTAAATATTAGGATGTTTATCAAGAGGAGACAAGTCCATAACCCCTCCTGTATTTAGCACAACCACAACCTTTTCATACAGGCTGCAAATTAAATCAAGCTCCTTTTCCTCCGCATCCGTAAGCAGGAAGTCACCTTTTTTATTGTGGCGGTCCGCACCTTCTCCGGCCACACGGCTGATAACATAAATGGCTGTATCCGTGTCGGTCTTTGTAATAGTCTGCTTGTTTTCAGGCACCGAGAATGGATTTGTCGAGTAAATGATAAAAAATTCTGCCCCGTCTTTACCCTCGCACTTCTTCAGTATATCATCCCTCCAGGCCTCTCTTGCCTTTTTATAGAGCTCCACGCTCTCTTTAGCCCGAGCTTCATTTGTGATGATGTATCCTGAATTTTTCAGCCCTTCAAATATACTCACACTCTGTCTTTCATTTACATCACCCGAGCCTGTTCCTCCCTTAAAGGTATTTGCCGCACCTATTCCATATAGTGCAATTTTACTTCCTTTTGCAATCGGCAAAATATTATTCTCATTTTTTAACAGAACAATACCTGCTGCCGCAGCATCTCTTGCAATCTCCATCCCAAGCTTCTCACGCTCAGAAACGGCTGTGTTGGTGGTTCCTGTAAAAGTTCTTGTTTTGAGTTTTCTCATAGTTGCCTCCTGTGTTTAAGATTATTACTTCCTAACTTCTTGCGCGTTTTCCGATCAATTATTGAGTGATTTTGACAGTTTTCCAAAACTGTCTTAATACAGTTTTTGTATTATCTCTGCAACCTCAATGTCTGCCGGCAGCCATTCCACCGATGCAATTGAAGATTTATCAAGCCATCTTGCTGCCTCATGTTCTTTCAGTATTGGTGTACCTTCCTCTATCTCACATAAAAAACAATCCATTGAGAGATGAAAGTTAGGGTAATCATACTCTACCGTAGTTATCCTCTCTCCGACAGATATTTTCATATCCAGTTCTTCAAGTATCTCTCTTTTTAATGCCTCCTTAGGTGTCTCACCTTCTTCAATCTTTCCGCCCGGAAATTCCCATTTATCCTTAAAGTCACCATATCCTCTCTGAGTTGCAAGATAAACCGCATTTCCTTCTTCATTCTTGATTTTACTACTGCTGCAGCCACTCGAATCGTTTTCATCCTAAACCTCACTGACTATATATTCATAGATGTCATCCCTTACAGGTACATCCAGTTTATAGTTTATTTCAAATGCATTATCACCCGTTTTTTCCATTATAATAGATTTTGGCTCATCTTGTGCATATATCTCACCAAGAAAATAAAATTCTTTTGACTCCTTATCATCTTTGTTCTTTCTTACAAATAGAAATATTCGGTTTTTTCTGTCAGCCTCTGTTCTCTTATAGAAATGGTCTGCATCCTTAGAATTTACTGTCCTCGGATGTTTTGATAAGGCAATCAAACTATCTTTTGACACAAATCTGTCTTCATAGGCTATAGCATCTTCTGACTTATCATAATTTATAAATACCGGTAATGTCTTCGTTTCTGTATCGTAAAAATATCCGCCAATATTCTGTGCATTAAGATTTCTTTGCCATCCCAACAATCTGCATACATCCTCATAAGTATACTTTTTATATAAATTAAAATCTGTATCCTTATATGCATCTGCATAGTTCTCAGTATAGTTCTCAATGCCATATTCAATTATTTCTTTCACCATCTTATTAAATTCTGAATTTGAGTTTAGTAATTTTCTAAATTCTTCACTAAGTTCATAGCCTTCTGAGCTTTTCTGTATCAAAACACAGTTCTTATATTTTTTTACGTTCCTCCTCTTTAGGAAATTCATTCATCGGGTTTCTGACAATTGACTTTTCAACAGTAGAATTTAATTCTTTATTATAAGAATTTTTTTCAAAAATACTTCTATAAGCATTATAATAAGCAAAGAACCGATTGTTTCTTTCTATCAATTGTTTTAATAAGGCTAACTCATGAATCCTCTTCATTCCTGTTACTTTTTTAGAAAGAAATTCAACTATAGTTTCCTCGTCGGTATTTAATTTTACCCCATATTCTTCAGCATAATATTTCACTAAAAATGCGTAATACGAGCCAAATTTATCAAAAAATTTACTTACACTTATAGAACCACTCCTTTTAAAATCCAATAGTGAAGGTATTCGTCCCAACCTAAATTTTAATTGCTCGAATGATTCCTTTAACAATTTTACATCATTCGTCCTTGCACTGTCGATAGACTTTAAGATTCGTTTTAAGGAAATTTCATCAAAATTAATAGTTGATGCTCCAGGCACAGTTTTGGTACCTTCCAAAAGATATCTTCTTATAAAGTCCTTATTGTAGCTTTTGTCTCCGGACAGAGCAATAGGTATCATATAATTATTTTGATAATTTCCTATAAAATCAATAATAACAACATACTCCTTGCCATTAGCCTTTCTAAGACCTCTGCCTAGTTGCTGAACAAATACTATTGGAGATTCTGTCGGTCTTAACATCAGCACTTGATTAATCACAGGTATATCCACACCCTCATTAAATATATCAATAGTGAAAATATAATCCAAAAAAGGTAACTTATTGTCTTTATTTAAAATCCCATTTTTTATATCATCTTTGTGTTTCCTTATTTCCTCATCTGATACAGTTTTTATAAGCTTTTCAATGCAGTCTTCTCTCTGTTTTTCAGTGTTCTCACCTGTTAAAACCGCAGAAAAATATCCCTTTTGATTGAATTTAGCAGATAGTTCTTTTGCTTCTTCTTTGTTACTGCAAAAAACAAGACCTTTAACCCTGTCACCACTGTATCCATAGTATTCCGACTGCTTGAGAATATGCTTAACTCTTGTGTCTGAAACCAAACGTGAAAATAATCTCACATCACTATCATCATCTATGGAATCACCGTTTATTTCTATATCTGTTATTCCAAAATAATGAAACGGACAGAGCAAATCCTCTTTTAATGCATGCTGTAAACGTATTTCATAAGCAATATTATGATCAAACAACTTAAAGATATCAAATCCATCAGTTCTTTCAGGGCTAGCTGTCATTCCGAACCAAAACTTAGGCTTAAAATAATCCATTATTTTTTTATAACTCTCAGCTCCAGCTCTATGCACTTCATCAATGCAAATCCATTCAAACTCATCAGGACGGTACTTATTCAGTGTGTCTTCCTTTGCCATAGTTGACATTGTTGCAAATAAAATATCAGCATCATATTCTTTTGAGCTTCCTGACAGAAGACCAAGCTTTTTTGAATTTTCAAACACTCTTAAATAACTGCTTTTAGCCTGTTTCGCTATAAGTTCACGGTGTACAATAAATAAGGCTTTTCCGGGTTGTTCATTTTTCATTGCAAATGCAGACGCATAAGTTTTTCCTGTACCCCCTCGTGTCAAGGGTGTGATGGGAAAATTTTGAGAAATTTCGTTTTCTCAAATGGCATCTTTACCAATAGCAATATTTAATTGTAAAGGCGAGGTGCAGGAGTCGAACCTGCGTCCTTTACCAAAAATGGTACTGCGCCTCTCCGCTGCGCTATCCTCGCTTAAAGCGGGGGGAAGGTTATGATTCCCACTTTATAAATCACCTATGTTACACCGCGACCAATCAGTAATTATCCTTTTGATTACCCAATCTATTGTAGGAGAACTGCTAATCATTTCAACTACTACAAATAAAACTATTAACAGCACTACCCAGACAACAATTGACCAATTACGTTGTCTTTTTACTTTTCTTATCACATCCTTTTTAAAGCTATCCTCTTCCAAGAGATCTCTCAATTCTTCTTCATCAAACACATCAGCATAATTCTTTTTCAACTTTTCAAACCCTAACTGCATTTGTTCTATTTTTATAATTTGTTTCATACACGCTGAAAAAAATAAAAAAATAATACTGAAAAAAATATAATAACTTCAAATATAACCGTTATATCTCTAGTAAATATATTGTCTAATGGAGCATCCGACACAATATTCGCAAGAATAACTGTAAATAAAAAAACTAAATACTGCCAAAAATATTATTTTTTTCATTCCATTTGGAATATCAAATGTCAACTCGCTTGTCTTTTTCTATTATCTCTGTCACACTTTTTCCCCACTTCATTTTTTTCAAACTCAAGTATCTATCAACATTATCCTTTTTGATACAAATTAAAGTTCGACTGAATTGATGAAAAAGTTTTTTTCCATCCAAATTCAATATACTTGAATATTTACAATGAAGACTAATAATATTTCTTGCAATTATTGCTTTGTCTGTAGTATTCCCTCCTTCATATATCCAATTATAAATTTTTACAATTTCTCTATTATACTTAATATCTTGAATTTTTTTATTTCCATTCCAATATTACGTTGCCCAGATATTTTTTTATTTCGATTTTTTTCTTGATTTAAAAATTTCTGAATCATTCGCAATATAACAAATGGATAAAAAGTGTTTCGATTTTTAGAAAAACACTCTTCCAATCTATTCTTGGCACCACTAATTTGAAAAGAAAAAAAATCATTTGGTATCAAAGAATACATTAAACCATTTCTAAAATTCGAATTATCTCTTGTCAAGGTTATTAGTTCTTTTCTATCTACACTATCTATTATGGTGTCATGGTCATCGCTACCCATGAAAGAAATAGATTTTGTTATAAAATGAATATTTTGGTCTAAAACTTCAAAATGCACGCTTTTTCTGTCCATTAATAAATGTGAAAAAATCAACATTATATCGAGCAAATTCTTTGATGCAATCGCATCGCAAAACTTTTCATAACAATAAACAGAAATTACATTATGCTCAGAAATATTTTTATTGATATGCCACGTCATAGTTACTGCATCACCATTAAAAATATCCCAATCCAACGCACCGAGATCTGTATTCTTAGAAATCTGAATACCATCATCTGCTTCATTTGTAATTGTTATTTCAACATCATCACGCGTAGGAAAACTTAATAAACATTCTCGAAGCACTTTCTTACTTACAGAAGTAGAATCAGCTATTTCTATAACAAAATCTACTATTCTTACCTCTTCAGAATATTTTACAAATGATGAAGCATTCAATTTTTCTTTTATTGTTTCAATCACACTTCTCACCAAAACATTCCACCTTTTCTCTTATCTAAATTGCTGATAAACATCCTCATTATTAGTCATTATTCGAATGTATTTTGTTCCAGTTACCACATCTTCCTCTGCTGATATTTTTTGTTTGATATCCTGCACGAAATCGTTTACTTTAATCTCTATACCATCATTAACTTTATATAATTGTCTTACTTTTCGCCCTTATCTCCTTTGGTACAACTGTAAACGATCTGTCAAATTTTTCTTTTTATCTGGCAATTCCATTAATTTATTCTTTAATTCATCTAAACTATCCTGTGACAAACTATCAGCTTGATAGTCATCCAAAATTGTCGAAATCATTTCATTATAGTCTAATTGTTGTTCTCTCTTCATATATCCCACAAAGGTATTTCTTATCACAGTATAATCCCCAGGAGCACTTTTCTTAACTTCCCTTGAAAGAAGAGAATCAATTGCACTAAATGCTCTCTTTGTATTTTGGGCATCGGTAGATAATTCTTTTAATTCCAAAAAATCATCAGCCCAGTATTTCCCACTATTACTAACATATACTTTTGCTTCATCGATTGATATATCTTCATCCTCTATCCTGCAATTAAAAATACATGTTTTCCATATTTTCTTCTGTTCACTAGAAAACCCCGATTTAAATGAAAAATCAGAATCATCAACAAATGCAGAATGTTCAACCTTTGCCAACAAATACTCGTAGTTATCTCCATTCTTGATAGCTGCTTGTATTAAGCTTCCTTTTTTTACATTTTGACCCATCCGATATATTTGTTCTTGTTTAAGTTTTTCTTTATCGAAAAGTCTTTGAGCTATATCATCTGCATATTCCTTGACTCTATCCATCATTTCCTCCGGCTCAATGTCTTCTATCTCAATAAAAGAAAATATATTTCTAATATCAGTTACAACCTGCGTTGATTGAGATGATGGTTCATAGGCTCTATTTACTACATTCTCATTTATATTCGTTAATAGTTCTGTTACAAAGTGATCAAAATTAGGTTGCATCTCAACCTCTACAAAGCTTTCAGCATCATAATCAATCTTATGCACCGACTTGAATAAATAGTCCATATGTCCATCCTCCTTGAAATACTCTATCACCAACTGCTGCAAATCTAAAAATGTTTATATTTTATTGTACCAAGTCGCTTACGCGACAGCTAGCCTTATTATAATTAATTTTCTACTTTCCCACAATAAAAGTGGCAGTTTTTGAAATTATATTGTATTATTGAGATATACCACTATCACATAAACAAACACAATCCCTCAACCGCCATGTTTATTTTAACATTTTTTTATCATCTCAACAACTATTTATTTTGTTTTTTCAGCCGTCCACCACCTCTTTTGAAATGTAACCGTTACTTTTATTTCATTTCAAAGGAGATTTTATCATGGATAAATATTTAGATTACTTCAGGGAAATGATTTCCCTCAGAGGTCTTACCGACCATACTCTTTCAAACTTCTGTACATATATCAAAGCTTACCTGCACTATCTTATGGACATACTTCATAAGTCACCGGAAGATGTTTCATGGAGTGAACTCCGTGATTATATACGCTGGTTACAAAAATCCAGGACTCTTTCTGACCGCACCATTAACTGTGCCATTTCACAGCTGCGTTTCTTTACGCTGTATGTACTTCACAAAAGCTGGGATGATACTCAGCTGCCGATGCGCAGGTTTGATGAGTATCTTCCTTTTATTCCCTCAAAAGAAGAAACCTGGCAGTTCATTTCAACCATCCCTGATTTAAAACAGAGAACTATGGTCACGCTTATGTATTCCTCCGGTCTCCGTATCGGCGAGGTATGCCGCCTCCGTTACGAAGATGTTGAACGTAAAAATATGAGACTGCATATTGCCCATTCAAAAAGCAGAAATGACCGTCATGCCTTTGGCACACATTTGTATGAAAACGGAACAGACCTGCTTACCATAAAAGCTCTTATGGGACATAAATCCCTGAATTCCACCACAATCTATGTCCACCTGTCCGCCGGTGCCCTCCGCAAAGCCATAAGCCCTTTTGACTCTCTTGCAGGTGAGTACCATGAGTGATTACGGAATCCGGGAAATATTTGAACTCGCCTATGAGGGCTACTGTGAAAGAAAGTATTTCCAGTCTGATACACAGATAAAAGCTGCTAATGCCATTCTGAAATGTAAGTCAGGAAAACTCGGTTTTAACTTAAGCCGTTGCTCGGACTACGGACACACTGAGGTTCATAATAATTCCTGCCGTAACTGCCCAAACTGCCAGGCTGTTTTAAAGGAAATATGGGTGGATAAACGCAGGGCTGAAGTAATTGAAGCACCTTATTTCCATGTGGTATTTACCCTTCCTCATGAACTGAATCCGCTCATTTACTGTAACCGGAAACTTTTATATGGGCTTTTTCACAGATGCTGCGCTGAGACACTTCTGGAATTGTCTGCTGATAAGAAGTGGCTCGGGGCAACACCCGGAATTATCCAGATTCTCCACACCTGGAATCAGGAAATGAACTACCATGTACATATGCACTGTATCATATCCGGTGGAGGGCTTACAAAAGATGGTAAAATCCGCAAGTCCTCCGGAAGCTTCTTCATACCTGTAAGGGTTCTTAGGGACAAGTTCAGAGGAAAGTATCTGGCAAACCTTTCCTACCTTTATGAGAGCGGCTCCCTTGTATTTTCACATTCCTGTGAAAAGCTTCGCAATTCTTATAACTGGAAAGAATGGAAAAACAATCTCTACAAAAAGGAATGGTGTCCCTACATAAAGAAAACCTTTAACGGTTTTGGTAATGCAATTGAGTACCTCGGCCGCTATACCCACAAGATTGCCATATCAAACAGCAGGATTCTTGGTATTACGGAAAACGGGGTGACTTTCTCCGCCAGAGGGAGAAAACCGGGAGACCCCAAACGCCGTATTACCCTTACACACATGGAGTTTATCAGGCGTTACCTTATGCATGTGCTGCCTTCCGGATTTCAAAAAGTACGGTACTATGGTTTTCTTAACAACCGTATGAAGCAAAAGAATCTGAAGGTTATATTTAAGCTTCAGAATGGCCGTCGCTTTAAGCAGCGCTACTCGGGGCTAACAATGGCAGAACTCTTAAAGGCCATTTGGAATTTTGATATATGTATGTGCCCGGAATGTGGGCATCCTGCCATGAAACAGCTTGGAAGGTGTTATGCACCGCCTTCCTGATTTGCAGTTTCACTATATATTTTTTTAGGCCTGCTTCCTGGAGGTCTGTTAAGTGTACCTAAAAATCCAAAAGATTAGCAGAAAATGCCACGTTTGGTATTACAGACCGCCATGATTTCAGCTTTTGAGCTTTGTAAAAAGAAAGCAATCCCCATACAGTTTGCAGCTAAAGTCCCGCGACTTGGTACAATTGGAAAGAATCACATTCAGAGCAGATTTAACCTTTCAGAAGAATCTGTTCTGTTTTTTTGCTCTGAATCTGATACTTTCCTTAGGAATTATACCATAAAAAGCAATGAAAAAGAAGCGGAACACCCAGTATTTACAAGGGATTGCAGACATGATACAGGGTGTGGGAAAGCTCCCCGTTTTTGTTGGCTGGCATAGAGGTTTTACACGATCATTGCGTAGGTTTGAATGCTTTTGGTTGTTCGATTTCAAGACCGGACATGAGCCAGTCGAATTGCTGCCAGGTCAGTTGCTTTACTTCCAACTGATTTCTGGACAAGCGGAATCTGCCCTGGACTTCCATACGTTTATACAACAGCACAAATCCGTCAGATTCCCAGAGCAAAGCTTTGATCCTGTCACAACGTTTTCCACAGAAGAGATACAGGGTGCTTCGCCTTGGATCCATATGGAGTTGATCCTCTACAATAGCACACAGCCCGTCAATGGATTTCCGCATATCCGTTCTGCCTGTTACGATATAGATTTCATCGGCGGCTGTGATATCCCCTAACATTCCAACTCCTTCACAATGCGAAGCGTTTGAGCCAGAAGCTGAGGATCTGTTCCATTTGGTATTGTTAGATGAAAACTTCCTACAGACAGCTTCATTGGCCCTGCTACGGAAAGGTTATTTCTTTCCGTAGCTACCGGAATCACTGTGAATTGTCAAAGTACTCCGGTTACTGAAAAGTAGCCGGATATTTTTCTACCAACGCCTAAAATTTAAGCGCTTACGAAATTTGAAGGAAAAACCGAAGAAAAGACTGCTTAGAAAAAGGTTGCTTTCAAAAATTAAGCCAAGGGGTTTTTGCGTCCTAAAATACATACAGAAAAGAAAAAATACGAATCTCCTAAAGAAGTTCAAGTATTAAAAATACTGATTTCTATGGGAGATTCGTATTTTAAGATTTAGAGCCTAAAAATCGGTATTGACCGATAGCCCCTTTTAATTACATCAATGCTGTATTTGATTATCTTCTTGAGTTATATTCGCCAGTGTTAAATTTGGAAGAGCTTTCTTATATAATTCTAGTAAATAATCATCAAAATTAAAACGCACTGTACAAACTCTATCAAAAATCATTGTTGCCTCTCTATCTTCTGTAGAAACGGGCCATTGCGGAATTCCTAGATGATTAGGATCTCCTGTCTCTACAAAATGAATAACCGCATCAAACATCTGCTTTTCCAGTTTGTCTGAAATCTCTGGTATATTCGTTACAGGAACTAGCTCTGTATTATGAAATATAAATGGTATATCCGAACAATGCCATGCTGTCTTTCCATGCTGATAAGGAAATTCCAACGTAAAAAGATACGAATAGATTTTACCTCCTGATTTTGCAAACTCTTTTATAAACTTTTTAGTAGGACAACGAAATACTGTATCCAATGTAAGTAAATCAGCTAAATTTTTCTCTGGATAAACCTCCTGAAAAACATCGGATAATTCTTCTCCCCAATCTCCAAATCTATCACCAATTCTTTTCATTAGTTCTTCTTTTGATATCTCATCTTTAAAAAAAGTCTGTGGTTTCATATAAAACTCTCCAAAGACGCTTCCTATCATAAGTGGTATCTTTGTAGCCTCTTTACGAAACCCTACATCTGGTCCTTCTCCTTTATAAAAATCATTAGGCTTCGGTGTACATCCAACATATTCACCTTCTGCTTCTAATTTAGGACTCACTTTATTATAAGCTTGAGCCAACTGAGCATAAGGAATGTCTTCTAGTTTATCCACCTCATCTTCTGTAAAATTTAATTCTTCCAGTAATGCTGTAATCAAAGGTGTAGAATCTTTATCACTATATTTATATGATTTATCTGGAACACCACTCATAATAATTCCTTTTTGAAACAGTCCATCTGCTTCTTTCATCTGCATTAGACCGCTCACTTTCATACCTCCACCAGATTGTCCAAAAATTGTTACATTCTGAGGATTTCCACCAAATTCCTTTATATTTTCTTTTATCCACTTTAAAGCAGCAATTAGATCTTTCTGCCCTGCATTTGCAGAATCTGCGTATTTTTCACCATATTGAGACAAATCTAAATACCCAAGAATATTAAGCCTATGATTCACCGTAACGACAACTACATCTCCATACTTACTCATATTCTCTCCATTGTATGCTTTTTGCTCAATAGAACTTCCCATAGAAAATCCACCTCCATGGAACCATACAAGCACTGGCCTCATTGCCATTTTATCAAGGGATTGCGTCCATATATTTAAATTCTGACAATTTTCATTTTGAATCCAATATCTGTGTGGAACCATCAACTCACCATTTGGAACATCTTCTTGCAACATAGGACTTACATAACCATAAGAAGTGGCTTCCTTAATACCATCCCAACATTCAGGTTCTTCCGCTTTTTGAAATCTCTTAGCTCGAGCATATACAATCCCTTTAAAAATATAGGTTCCCCCACTCTGATATCCTCGAATCTTGCCTTGTCTGGTTTGAATAACTGGCAAATCATCATAATTAAATTGTTTTGTCATCTCTATTTCCATCCCTTTTCCTAATACTAAGTTTACATAGAATACTTATTTGGATTTAATAACCTTATTTTCTGAATCACAAAATCAATCATCTCTTCTTTAATGTCATACATTAATTTGACTCCATTCCCCTCAAATTCATGGTTATTAATCCGCTTTTCTATACTTTGATACATGGTACGAAAATACTCTGTAGCAATATTAAATTTGCTCATTCCTAAATTTACAGCTTCTTTTATCTGTTCTTCTGGAATATCAGAACATCCATCTTAGTACCAAAGGAATATTTACCTTTTTTCGTATAGCATAAATTCTTTCTAAATCTAAATTCGGTGTTTTCACATACGGACCATGAGCATTTCCAACAGCAATAGCAAGTGAATCACAACCCGCCTGTTCCACAAATCTTACTGCATCTTCTACTTTAGTATAATAGTTCATATTATCAATTGCGTCAATGTTATCTCCATTTCCAACATGCCCTAGCTCTGCTTCAACGTCAATTCCAAACACCTTAGCCACACGCACCACATTTTTAGTTAGTTCTACATTTTCTTGGAAAGGTTTCGTTGAACCATCTATCATAACTGAAGGAAATCCATCCCGAATCCCTCCTACTGCAATTTCATATGTTACAGAATGATCCAGATGTACTCCAACAGGAATAGATGCTTTTTCTGCCATATTGCAGGCTGCAAAAGCCAAATGCTTTAAATCTGTGTAGTCTGAAAATCCGGGATAAAACTGAACAATTATGGGAACTCTTTCTCTTTCTGCTGCTTCTATAACATATTTAACAGTTTCAATATTTAAAGTATTAATTGCAGCAACACCAAACCTATTTTCTGTTGCATATGTTAAAATATCTTTTACTTTTGCTTTAGGCATATTCTTCCCTCCTACAATGCACACTCTTCAATTTTACTATCTAAAATTTTCATTTCCTCTTCTGTTAATTTCCAGTCGAATGTCTTACAGTTTTCATCAGCATGCTCAATACTTCTAACGCCTACTAAAGCTGTACCTACATATTCTTTCTGGGTACTCCAATTTAATGCAACCTGTCCCACTGGTACATTATGACCATCTGCAATACTATCCATTACTTTTAGCAATTCCATAATTTTTGAAAATTTGGGTTCTTTATAAATATCATAAAAGTTTAAACGTAAATCATTTTTTTCAAAAGAAGGCATACTTCTTATTTTTCCAGAAAGAATGCCCGCTCCCATAGAACCATATGTCATAGAATCAATTCCTCTATCATATCCCCAAGACATCAAATCTTCAAACCCTCTATCGACCATAGAATATAATGGCTGCTGTACATCAATCTGAATATATTGTTCTGCTTCTTTTATCTGTTCTGCCGTAAAATTAGATACACCAACATAACGTATATAGCCTTTACGCTTCATTTCCTCCAACGCAGCCATAGTTTCATCTATAGGCGTATTTACATCTGGCCAATGAACAAAATAAAAATCTATATAGTCTGTTTCCAAATTCATCAAAGAACTTTGAATTTCTCTCATAGCATTTTTATAACTCGTATCTTTTTTATATCCATGTGTATAGATATCCGGAATCAAGCCAAACTTTGTGGAAATTAACGCCTGTTCCCTTGGAATTTCTTTCAAAACTTCTCCTACAATTTTTCTGAAGTTCCATTTCCGTAGCAGGGAGCTGTATCAATAAGATTTACTCCCTTTTCTATCATTTTTCGAATTGCATAAATAGCTTCGTTTTTATCCACTTTTCCATAGTTTTGACCTCCGATTGCCCAAGTCCCTACCGCTAGCTGTGATACTTCGATCTCTGCATTTTTAAATTTTTTATATCTCATTTTTTACACCCCCTTGTAATCCTTATCTGCTCTCCTGTTTCCAACCTTCTACTCAACATATCATTCTTAAAAGTTCTTCCAGGTAGTATACAAACAATATGAACATCTTCTTTATCTACTGGATACTGTGTTCCATGAACAATCAGCGGATTCAATTTTACGAATGTTCCCTTTGGAACATAAAAAGCTTCTATACTTTCGGTTCTAAAATCTCTATCCATAATTCCTACAAAAATAATCACATCTCCATCTAGTGGAAGAAGTCCTTCACATGCATATTGATGTGCTTCGAGAAAAGAAATGATATTGTCGCTTTGTTTTTTAACATGGCACACAGAAATTGTAGGTTGATTACCCTGGTTAAATTCTAACGCTACCACATCTGCAAAAAAACCCTCCTGAAAAATAGACTTCTTTTTCAGTTCACTCTCATCTAGTAAATCTAAAAATTCCCCATATTTTCCAAAATTATCTTTTGTTAATTTTTGTACCTGAATCTCTCTCATAATACCTACTCCTATAAACTATAAATTCCTTGCTCATGAGCATTATCAAAATGAATTCCCAAATATCTAGATACCTCTCTCAAAACAGGTAAGTAGTGACCATAAACACAGCCTAAATGATGTATGTATGGGCCAAACATTAACTTTTCTTCCCAACGTTTCCAGTTATCAGTTTCCATCCATACATAAGTACCATTCGTCTTCGGTCCTGTTGTAGTTTTGGCTTCCCCCCGCAAATAAATAATATTCTCCATCTATATCATCGAACCTACAAACTGTTAAATCACCTTGTTTTAATTCAAAGCGTTCTTGTCCATCTACTAATTTTGCCTCTACCCCATCTTTTTTCAAAGAATAAGGAAATGGACCGCAATGCCATAAAAGTTCTGCATTATCATTTTGAGGATGACGAATAGTCAAATCTGCTAAAAATTCTGATTCTTCAAATAAATTGCAAGCTCTTAAGATTGCCAGAGTAATGGCTCCATTTATATCTGTTTCACAGGAAAGAGGCATTCCATTATCTGCCATTTCTCCCAAAACAACGCAAGGGCACAACCCCATTAAAGTTGGAAAAGCAGACCAGCACTCAAATGCTGCCACAGAACAATTGTTTTCTTCCATTAATTCCTGAATTGCTAATTTTGTCGCACATATTTGTTGGAAATTTTCTCCATCAGGGAATTTTCTCACAAATTCCTCCTCATACTTTATATATTCTTTTCCTTTCTCCTCTAGAATTTTCCTAGCTCTGTTACAAATTTTTACTGGTGAAATAGGGACAGTTGTAATGCCGAACCTCTTAATCAAATTTGCTTCGTTAGTCATAACACTCATAAAAGGCACTGGACGTTCTCCTATTTTAGCAATTCGCAAAGTACGAAGAGATTTTAAAACTGCTGCTGTTCTAATAAATGTTTCATACCCTTTTAAAAATTCTTCACTTTTCGTAGTACAATTATAAATGTAACTATATTTCAAACCATAGCGCTGTAAAACCTTTGTAGCTGCAAACATACCGCACTGTGTATCTCTTCCCCTAGCCTCATCAGTATTCGGCCTTTCATCTCTTGGTCCCCATATCAAAATAGGTACTGTAAATTTAGAAGCAATCGTTGCCACTACTTGTTCTTCTCCAAAATCACAGAAAGGGAAAAATAATGCATCAATTTTTCTATTTTTCATTTTATCCACAATTGCGTTTACTTTGTCCATTTCGCAAACAATTCCATTCTCGCATATATCATCTATATCCACGATTTCTACTAAAGAAGCTTTAATCTTCCGAATTTCTTCCATAAAACAATCCTTCTGAAGTTTTGCTTCCACCATACTCAAAAAGCTTCTTTTATTTGGTACTACACCCAAAGTTAAAGTTTCCCTATACATACTCTAGCCCCCTACCATACTTTTTTACTCTTTCATCAATTTCTCTGTAATCAATCTCGCCTGTTTCTAAAAAGTTATCCGTTACTTCCCAATTAGGAATTCCTGCTCTTCCCCCAATTCTGGTACATTTGATTGCAGCTACTCCACTTGCGAATCTTGCAGCATCTTTAGGAGACAGGCCTTTAACTATTGCTGCTAAAAAAGCACCATGAAAAACATCCCCTGCTCCCACCGTATCCTTTACATCTACATCAAAAGCAGGAATTTCAAAAAATCCTTCTTTGCTGATCCCCGCACAGCCCTTTTCTCCGAATGTAAAAATCACAATTTCTGATCCCTTATTATATAAATATTCGCAATTTTCTTTTACACTTTTTCCAGCTTCTAACATCTTTTCGTAAACAAATTCTGAGCCAATAAATATATCTATCCAAGAAATAGCATCCAACAATTCATCTGTATAATAGTCAGCATCCATAAAAATTTTGCTTCCTTTTTGTTTTGCCATTTGAGCTGCTTTTTTCGTCACCGAATCTAAGTTGGCCATATAAAAATAACTAGAATTTGAAATATATTCTATATTCAATTCTTCCTCTGTCATACATTCTGCGTTTCCTGGATAAAAAACAAAACTTCGTCCCATAGAACCTTCATCACTAATTACAATATCAAAATTAGTTGTTCTATTTTTTCTCACACACATTTGTTCTGTATCAATTCCATGGTCTTGAAAATCTCTAAGACAAAAAGTTCCATATTTATCATCTCCAACATTTCCCATTATTCCACAGCAAAGCCCCAATCTTGCCGCTGCTACCATACCGGAAGCTACTTTTCCTCCTCCTTGCCAACTCAAATTCTGTATCCTCTCTGCTCCATTAGGTTTTGGAAAGCACCTAACATTTACTGCAAGATCTACGCAAGGGCTATCCAATCCGATCACATCAAATTTCACACACATCCCCTCCATTTCTTTGCTCTCGATTTTTCCAGAAATATACAATCAAAGCACATATCGTCATTAAAGTAATAATTCCTGCCATAAGTAAATACCCTTTTTCATATCCTAGAAGGTGAATTAACTTTCCTCCTACTAAATTTCCAACAATGGCTCCTAATCCAAACTGTACAACATTTAGTATACTTTGTCCTTTTGTTTGATATTTTTCACACACACAAGTACTAATATATACCGCACAACTATAATACATAGTCATATATGTAACTCCTTGTAACAGTTGAGCCAAAACTATTCCAATAATTCCACTTCTTATTGGAAGAAGAATTCTAATTCCCATAAGAAAACAAGATAAAAATAAAATCTTTATTGTTCCATACTTTCTAAGCATTCTGTTTATATAAAAATAACACTGGAACTTCGCTTAATGCTGAAATGCTATTTATAACCCCAATGGTTGACTGTGTGTAACCTTTTTCAAGAATATACGGCCCAATAAAACCCGTATAAAAACTCAAGCCCATCTGACTTATAAACGCTAACCCCAAAACTATATACACATCTCGATTTTTAAATATCCTGTTTTGCTTATTTTCTTGAACAACTTCATTTATTACTATCTGCCCATTTCTTTCCTCTTTTAATCCTATACAAAAACAAAACAAAATCATATAGGCGAAAAATGCAAATACAAATTGCATCTGTGGTCTTGTCTTTAAGTACATTCCTGCACAAATTGTCATAACAGCATATCCTAGAGTTCCTCCAAGACGAATAATTGAATAGGAATATCCTTCTTTTAAAGAGCGAGCAATCAAAATTGCGTCACTTAAGGGAATTACGGCTGTGGTAAAGGAAGTTACCACAACCGTTGCAAAAAACATACAAAGAAAACTATTTCCCAGATAGTATAAAAGCATGCTAAATCCACTTCCCACTATTGTAACCAGAAGAACCTCTTTTCTTTTACCCGTCCTATCACTAATTTTTGCCCAAAACCTCTGTATTAACAAAACAACACACGGACCAATCATCAAAAGAATCCCTATCTTCTCAGCATCAATTCCTTTCTGTGCATAATAAGCAGATAAAAAAAGGTGTATAAAAACCGCTGGCAATATAAATAATTGCATTTATGCTGAACAGATATAAAATGGTTCTTTCTTTATTCAAATTTTGTCTTAACTCCTTTTTATTTTTCTAAAGCAATCTTATAGTATCCTTCTTTTTCCTTTTTGATTTCCCAGTTCTGTCCATTTACCACAGCGTTGTCCAAACATTTTTCTGCGTATACAGTAAAATAGCTGGCATTCATATCCGTGTTTATAAACAAGGTTCCCTCTTCTATCTTTGCTTTCAAATTCTGTACGTTACCATCATCAATATACGTGTCTCTAATTTCATCTTCACAAAATAATATGACATCTAAATTTTCGTACTTTTCTTCAATATTCTCTGGAATCTTGGTTAACATTGGAATCATTTTATTTTGACGAATAAACACTGGAATCTTATCTACTTCGATTTTTCTCTTAACCCATCTACTGCCTTTTATTCTTTCATGTGTAAACAAATCAATCCATTGTCCATTTGGCAAATATACATCTATTTCATCCTCATTCTGATCAAATACTGGTACAACCAAAAGAGAATCTCCTAGAAAATATTCCAACTCTACATTACGGGCACTTCTATCCTCTGGATATTCCATTACTACTGGCCTAATTACAGGTATATCTGAGAGGTGTGTTTTATAAGTTGTACTGTACAGATACGGTAATAATAAATGTCTTATATCATTAAATTTCTTAAAAATCTTTTCTGCTTTTTCTCCAAAATTCCAGGGTTCTCTTGGTGTTTTCCCATGACATCGGCTAAGTGAATTAAAAAATCCAAACTGACAACTTCTAATATACTCCTCATCTGTAGGAACACATTCATACCCTTCATGATCTGTATTATAGAATCCCCCCATATCAAATCCCCAAAAAGGAATTCCACTCATAGAAGCACTTAAGCCTCCTCTAAGAATACATGCATGATTATTTAAATGGGTAGATGAATCTCCTGCCCACGCTGCTGGAATAGTATGAGAGCCTGCATATCCACTTCTTCCCCAAAGCATTGGAAGTTCTCCTAAAGGGATTTTCACTTCTGCCATAACATCATAAATTGTTTTGGCATATAAAAATGTTAGTTTATTATGTCCCTGAATTCCTGTAGAACCATCGAAATAAACCACATCTTCTGGAACAGCTTCTGAAAAATCAGTTTTTACTGCTCCAATGCCCATACTAACAACTGACCTTACTTTAGGCTTGTACCACTCTAAAAAATGTGGGTTTGTAAAGTCAAAGCATCCTACCTTTGAGGTACTTGTTGCCGTAGAATAAAATCTGCTTGTAACACCTTTTGTATTTTTTACTAAAAATCCCTTTTCTTCTGCTTCTTTAAAATATTTTGAATTCTCATCAATATAGGGGAAAATCCAAAGACAAAGGTGGATTCCCTCCTTTTTTAACTTGTAAATCATTTCTTCTGGATTAGGAAATCTTTCATAGTCCCAGACCCAAGCGCCTGCATCACCTTGTTTCTGCCATCCATCGATATGTATTACATCAATCTTAATATCCCTTTCTTTAGAAATCTTTACTACTTCATAAATTTCATCTTGAGTTTGATAAGAACATTTTGACATCCAAAGTCCCAGAGCCCACTTGGGAATCATAGGAATTTTTCCAGTTTGATTTATATAAGACTTTAAAAGTGCCTTATAATCATTTCCCATCCAAATGACGTAGTCTAAGACTTTATCTTCTACGCTCATGTTATATGCCACATTTGAAAAACTACCCATCTCAAATTTCGACCTTGTATAAGTATTTAACAGAATAGCATATCCCCTACTACTCATGAAGAAAGGATGATTTTTATAAGATTTTTCCGTATTCGTGCTTAGAGCATCTGTTTGCCAACAATTAATAGTCTGTCCTCTCTTACCAAAATTCGTAAATTTTTCTCCGAAACCGTAGAATTCTTCATCTGCATATAAATACATTGTTTCATTAACGCCAATAATCTCTTTATTTTCATCATAAGTGAATCCTACGGGCAAATTTTTACACATATTATCCACATTGGAATCTTTAATCTGCTCTTTTGTTTTTAACTTTCCATCAAGATAATAGCTAACTTCCCACGGATATTTCCTAACCCTAGCTTCTATCTTCCCTTTAGATATAGAAATAAATTCTTCGTTTTCCGTTATATTTACACCATTCTGTCCTTCTAACTGATATATACTATTATCAAAAGGCTGCTCATTTCCAGGCGTATACATACGAAAACGAAATGCGGTTTCCCCAACACATTGAATGAACACTTTTACTGTGTTCTCTTTGTAAGTATCTACTACAAATTCTACTCCATCTGTTCTCTCTGTATAACTTTTTTTATACCTGTTAAAAAAATCAAAATTGTGATGGAATATTGTTTGTAAATACCCCAACTGTGGATTATAGCTTACTTCTACTTTTCTACCCATATGTTACCTCCTAATTACCTTTCTTGAATTTGATTTTTAGCATAATATAGGACGCAACTTTATGAATATTTTTTTACTTGCAGGATATAACTTTTTTCCTTATTTTCACTCAATTTTTTTCCTCGCTCGATACTCTTCTGGCGTTAATCCATAACTTTTTTTGAATGATTGAATGAAATGAGAAACGTCATTATATCCCACTTCAAATGCTATAAAACTAATCTTCATATCTTTATTTTTCTAACAATGTTTTTTTGCCTTTTTTTAAACGATATTGAATTAAATATTTCGAAAAAAAGTCATTCCTGTTTCTTGGCTAAATAATCTACTACAATAAGAATAATTCATAAAATATTTATTTTCAGCTAACTCTCTTAAAAGAAATATTTTTTTATAATAATTATCTTCTACATAATGAACAATTTCTTCAACAATTTTACTTTTTCTTTGTATTTTTCTTTTCCGCTACATATCACTATTACCATTTCTTTCAGATAGTTTTTCCAGCTCCTCAATATGTTTAAATTTGTACAAATCATAACGTCTGGAAAACATAACTTTTTATATCTTTTAATTCTTCAATATCCTCATTTTGATATAATTCTGCATAATAATTCCTAGAATTTTTCAATATTTCTACAACTGCCATCTTACAGTTTCTGTGCACTTTCTTCTTTAATGATTATATCCTCTAAAAATACTGTGAATTACTTGATTAATTTCTTTTTCTTTTCTAGTTCTTACTATAGATTCTAGCTTAATTTCTTCTTCTTTTTCCAATTCTTGCTTCATATCCGTCCATATTTTTTTATAAAAAAATATGCTCTATTCCATCCTTGTATCAATCTCTGATTTAAAAGCATATAACGCCTCATTGTAAGACTGATGTACCTTCTCTTTAGATGAATATACTAGTCCTACACCCATAGTGATATTCATATGTTTTACATGTACAAAAAAATACGATAACATACTTTTTTTACTTTCTCCCGAACAATCAGTTCATTATCCATACATTCTATTCCACTCAAAAAGCATTACATATTCCTCATTAATTTTTAGAAAAAAAGAAATCCTTTATGAACCCTCTATATTTTTTTCCTGAATGATTCTATTCACTAATTCTACATCTGTCACCAGTTCTTCTTCTTGCATCACAACTATACAGAATTTTTTTCTTCTTGATGTATTGCATTATAACTAAAAAATTCTTTATACAATTCTTCGTGAGCCACGATTGTCTTCACAGGAAATAATTTTTGGCTGCCTCCCATTGATAATAATTCTTAATTTTTTTCTTGATTTCGACTCTTCTCTTCCTGTTTCTCTAAAACCTTTTTTTACTGGTGGCAAAAGATTTTTCTTTATAAATGGGTTTTTACGATATAATCTTTTACATTATAGCGAAATGCCTCTCTTGCATAATCAAAATTTTCAAAGGCAGTCAGAATAAGAATATCTATTTCGGGTCTATGTTTATGTAAATATGATGCCAGTTCCAATCCTCCCATTTTTCATTTGTATATCTGTTATAACCAATGCAATATCTTTATATTCTTCTAGTAATTCTATGGCCTTCATTCCATTTACTGCTTCTCCACAAACCCTGAATGTCCAAATCGCTTTCTTGTAAGATTTTTGACAATACTTTTTCTTGCATAATACTCATCTTCTACTACTAATATTTTTTTCATTTATCTTTATTCTCCTCTTCCAGATTTTTCAATTCCAAGTAATAGTTGTATCTCCGTTCCTTTATCTGCCTTATTAACTTTCACTCCATATTTTTTTCTCCATAGTAATTTTTAATTCTAGTATTTACATTATTTATTCCAATACTTTTTTCTTCCTCATCAATATAAGAAATTCTTCTTGTTCTCTCGCAAAGAATTCTATTTAATTCTTCTCTTTTTTCACTATCAATCCCACAGCCATTATCTTTTACGAGTATTACAATATCATTTTCACATTTGAACGCCTTAATCCAAATTTTATTGTCATTTTCATCCATCGTAAATCCATGTTTCAAAAAAATATTCTCAACAATAGGCTGTAAAATAAATTTCACAATTCTTACTTGCTCAATCTGTCTTTCTATCTCATATTCTACGCTAAAACAATCATGAAAACGTATTCTCTGAATTTCTAGATATGCCTTTACCATTTCCACTTCCGTCTTTAAGGAAACAAAACGACTACCTTTTACATTGTATTGCATAATACAAGAAAGATTTTTTGTAATTTCCACAATCTCTGGAAAATCGCTAAGTTCCCCATAGAAGCAATTAAATTTAGTGTATTATATAAAAAGTGCGGATTAATTTGATATCGCAGCATTTTAGACTGAATTTTTTTCTTTGATTTTTTTCATAAATAATTTCTCTTACCAGATATTCATTCATTTTTATTTTTCCATTTCATTGTAGTTTTTCTATCACATTGGCAATTTCTCTTGTTAATTTCATATGTTCTAAATTTATAATTTGAAGTTGATCTCCTTTAGTATGGCTTATTTTTACAAAAATTCTTCTAATGGTTCAATAATTTTTTGTATAATAAATAGAAAAAAAGAAACCACTAATATCAATGCTCCTAAGAGAAATATACTATTCCACTTTATCTTTTGATTAACCTCTTCAAACATCCTTTCTTCTGGTATTACTTGAATAATTTTTCCATCCGGAAAGCTATGTTCTGTCTGGAACTTATATAAAAAATTTTTTTCCCTTTACTCTGAAATGTATCTACTATTAGATTTTTCTTTCATCATTTTTTTGACTTTTTATCAAAAAAATATCCTTTTTTTCTTCTTTCTGATATAAATCTTCTCCGATATGAAACAGTTCCTGTTCCCCCGTCAAAAATAAAAACACTCACCGCTATTTTTCATAAAAAAACCATTTTCTAAAAATACTTTGAAATGTTTTTATAGTTAATATCAACTGCTAAAAGAGCAATAGGCGTATTTCCATACGTGTATAAAGGATATAAAAAAGTTAAAATATTCGTGTTATCCCCCTGTAAGCCCCCATAATAATATTCATTCTCTTTTCCTTCAAACAGCATCCACTCTTTTTGTCATGTTTCTAATAGTTTTGACATATTCTTCTGGTATAGATGTATCCGTACAATAAATGTTTCCATATTCATTTACTATGGTAGCTCTCAAAATAAGTGTGTCCATAGAAGCAATATGTTTTTAATGCATTGTCCATGTAATTCTGATTTTTCGAATTTTTATACCGATATCATTTTTTTCATTATTTTTCCAGCAAAATATTTCTAGCATAGTTATCCGTATAACAAATTTGTTTTAGTCCTTTTATATTATTTAAAAGATATAGTAATCATATCGTCTATCCGCTCCCCAGCGGTCTTCATTTTCAAAACTTCAGCCTGTCTAATTTCTTTTATATTAATTCCATACACAACAAGATTTACTATAAAAATTGCAACGGTTATCACCAAAATCACACTTACAAAAGTGCTCCTAAAAGAACGCTTTTTCATTTGTTACTACCTTTCTATCACTTTTTTATCTTTGTAAAGCAAAAACAGGAAGGGTGTCAGTAATTTCTGACATCCCTCCCTAAATATTAAGACTTTACAGCTCCTTGTGTCAAACCTGAAACAATATGCTTCTGTGCACAAGCATATGCTATCAACACTGGAATCATAGCAATAAGGTAAGAAGCAAATGCTAAGTTATAATCAAACGAATATTGTGATTTAAAATTATATTGAAATAATGGCAATGTCCACATATCCTGTGACTGATTTAATATTAATAAAGGCATTTGAAAATCATTCCATACCCATAGTGCATTTAACACAAAAAAATAGTTGCTAGAATGGGTCTAATCATAGGAAGCACTATTTTCACATAAGCCTTTACCGTACCACATCCATCAATATAAGCAGCTTCTTCCAAATCTCTAGGTACAGACCTGATATAATTCACAAGTAAAAATACCCCTTGAGAAGATGCCAATGTAACACACATAATGATTAAGCCAGGTATATTACATAAATTTAATTTTGAAAGATATTTTACTAATGGCACCATAATAACTTGAAATGGTACAAAAATACCAGCCAGAAGATAAAAAAATACATAGTCTTATAATACCTTTTTTTCCATATTTCGTGCTATTGCATAAGAACACATTGGAATTAAAACCATAATAAAAAAAATACAGATACCAAGGTCACCACTGCTGAATTCCTAAAAAAACACAAAATAATTTGCTTTTTGAAGAACATTTACAAAATTTCCTAAATAAAAAAACTCTGCGGAAAGGAAAAAGCTTTTGAGAAGATTCCTGTGGTGTCTTTAAAAGCGGTAATGATAGTAAGATAAAAAGGATAGAGAATAACTATCATTCCTGTAATCAATAATACATAGGACAATATCTTTAATATTCTGCTACTTTTACTTCTTTTCATCTTACTCACCTACCTGTTTATTACTTGTCAATCTCAGTGAAAATGCAGCTACAACCCCCACGATTACAAATAAAATCACAGATTCCGCCACTGAAATGCTGAATTTTCCTTCATTGATCGCATGGCGATATATCAATAACCCTACTGCCTCTGTTGACTGTGCAGGCCCTCCATTAGTCATAACTTTAATATAGTCAAATACTGTCAAGCCGGCTTTTGCTTGTGTGATAATTACCATATTTAATACTGGAATTAAGTACGGTATAATAACATTCCAAAATCTTGCCCAATTTCCAGCTCCATCAATCGTTGCTGCTTCCAAAAGTTCCTTCGGTACACTCTGCAATCCTGCTATAAAAAGCACTGTAGGAATCGCACAGCCCTGCCAAATATTTATCATCAAAATAGCAATAGCCGCCAGTTTAGGATTTCCAAGAGGGCTTGTAGACAACGCCTCTATATTCAACATTTCGCCCATAACTGGAACTGCTCTATAAAATAACTCATTCCAAATCAATCCAACAGTGACCATGCTTATGACTGCTGGAATAAAATAAATAGAGCGAAAAAGAGTAGATAATCTCTTAATTCTGTTTAACGCCAATGCTATCATAAGAGGAATAACTATAAGAAGTACCACTAATGCTATCGTATACCCAATATTAAACCATAGGGCTTCCCTAAATCTTTCGTCAGTCAATACTTTTACATAATTCTCCAGGCCAACAAACGTATAATCTTTAGAAATACCATTCCAATCTGTAAAGCTATAATACACTCCAATTAACATTGTTACTAAAAAGAATATTGTATATAAAAATTACAGTTGGCAATGTAAAAAGCAAACATAATACGATTCTTCTTTGATTGTGAGCGCATTTCTTTTATTTCAGTTTTACTTATCCTCTTCATTCACAACACCTTCTTAACAATCACTTAGAATCTTTTACCGCTTGTTTCCAGTCATTTGTCATTTCTGTTAAGAATGCATCTACATCCTTATCCAATAATACATTCTGGATTTTTCCTCTTTTTGTATCTTCAAATCCTGTTGGAGGATATGCTCCATCTGCTTCAAATCCATTTGCTTTTACATAGTCAAAAAATGGCTGGAACTGAGGAACTTCCGCTTTTACTCCTGTTACACAAGATGGGCTCTTGTCATTATCTGTATAAATCTGAGCCCCTTCTACAGAAAGTGCAAAAGATAAAAATTTATCAATGGCTTCCATTTTTTCCGGTTCATCTGCTATCTTTGCATTTACACAAAAACCTGTATCTACAGCCTGTGTTGCAATCGGTTTTCCATTATCATTCGGAAGAACAGCAAATTCTACATTAAAGTCTGGATTTGCACTCAAAAATGATGGTAATGTCCAACTTCCTTGAATAAACATCCAGCCTTCTCCGTTTGCAAAGTCATTAATCGCCTGGTCATAACCAAGCGCAAGTGAATCTTCATTAGCATAATCCAACAATTGAATCATTTTTTCTACACTGCTTTTAAATTCTGGAATTGTCTCAAAAGACTCTTCTCCTGCTTTCATCTTTTCATATTCGTCTTCATGGCTTCCTAAATCTCTTGCTTCAATATTAGACCACAAAGCAGAAACCACCCAAGAGTCCTTATTTGGTAAAACAAATGGTGTTTCTCCTTTCGCCTTAATTTCTTTAGCAAGAGCAATTAATTCATCCCATTTGGTAGGCATAGTATAGCCAGCCTCTTCAAACTTATCTTTATTGTAATAAACTCCCATAAAATTGACATTGTATGGAGCCATGTAATTTTTCCCGTCTTTTGCTTTTACAGCATCCAGATACTTGCTATCTATATTTTTCATATAATCCTTTTCTGATAAATCCAACAGCAATCCTTCATCCTCAAACTGCACAAATTGTGCATCTGTTGGCCAATGATTCATCATATCTGGAAGATTATCACTGCTAGCTCTTGTCATCAAAACTTCCTGAGCATCTGGAACCACATTCTGTTTAATGACAATATCTGGGTTTTTTTTCTGAAATGCTTCAATTACTTTGGTATAGCTTTCTGCTGCTTCACGTTTTACTTGCACAAATTCAATTTCTACCTTACCTGAAGATTTTTCTGCACTCTTTCCTAAATCTGTCTCTTTTTTCTGTCCGCATCCAACTACAAACGTTGAAACCATTGCCAAACACAATATCACTGCCATAATTTTTTTCTTCATACTTATAATCCGCCTTTCTGCGAAAGGCACCAATGCGTCATGAAACGTTCGATTGCCTTTCACTATCTATTATAGTTTCCTTCTGATATTATTTTCTAATAAGACTGACACACTACAGAGCACGTGGAGGTGAGTGGCGGGGCTGTATAGCGGCGACCTCGTATATTTATATGTTGTCGGTCATCCGTTAAGGCATCAATGAGTGGCGTATAACAGTAGCCCGTAAACTTATCTCTTCCGGAGTCGACTCGATCTCGCCGGATGACCAGTCACTGTCAGTTTTATAACTATAAATTTCAGGAGGTTATTTATTGTCTTTTAAAATCTTAAAATTTAACTGCTGTGGACTTGACGTCCACAAAACATGGATCTATGCCTGCATCGGTATCACAGATTCCAATAATCGTACTGAATATAAGCAAGCTCGCTTTTCTTCCTTTACTAAAGGATTGAATGAGCTGTGTGATTGGCTTGCCAAATATAACTGTACAGATGTTTGTATGGAATCTACCGGTAAGTATTGGATCCCTGTTTTTAACATTTTAGAGCAACACAATCTATGGGTTACTCTTTCTCATCCCAAATACACAAAACCAATGAAAGGGAACAAGACTGACCGCAAGGATGCGAAATGGATTTGTGACCTTTATATGTGTGGAATGGTTAAGCCATCCTTTATTCCTCCTGCTGACATCCGGGAGCTTCGCAATCTTGTAAGATACCGTTTTAAACTCACTTGTATGATTACCAGTGAAAAGAATCGTGCCCAAAATTGTCTTACAGTATCTAATTTAAAACTTGACGATGTCTTTTCCGATGTATTGGGTAAATCTTCTCGTTCCATTACAGAACAGATTTTGCAACACCCTGGGGAAACATTTGATGTAGCACCTTTTGTTCACGGGCGCTGTAAGACTCCTATTGAAGAAATACAAGCCGCTGTTGATGGTGCCATTTCAAAAGAACAAGCTGTTAAACTTAGACAGTGCCTTGATCACATCGATGAACTGAACAAGCACATTTCAGAAGTAGAACGGGAAATCCTTTGTCTCAGTGATAAATACGAGGCTGCTTTAAATCTAATAAGGACTGTTCCCGGATTCAATAAGAATCCTATGACTGCTATTCAAGTGCTTTCAGAGATTGGCTGTGATATGTCTGTCTTCCCCACAGATAAATGGTACACTCATTTTCCCAGATGACTATAAACTAACAATCACGGTATCCTATGACGAAAAACCAGGCATTCAGGCGATTTCAAATACAGCACCGGATCTGCGTCCAACAGCAGAAAACGGCGAGGTATATCGGGATGCTGAATACAAGCGCCTGGGAACACTTTCTTTATTAGCTGGTATAGATCTGCTAACTGGAGAGGCAATCCCATTGGTAAGTGAGACGCATAAGAGTTCTGATTTTATTGAATTTTTAAAAATACTGGATAAAAAATACCCATTACAGGATACCATCAGGATCATTTTGGATAATCATTCCGCACATACTTCCAAAGAGACACAGCGATTTCTGAATACAATGCCCAAAAGCAGATTTAAGTTTGTATTCACGCCAAAACACGGTTCCTGGCTAAACATGATTGAAAGCTTCTTTAGCAAGATGACCAAACAAATGCTGCGCGGAATTCGTGTCAATACTAAACAGGAATTGAAAGAACGAATTTACCAGTATTTTGAGGAGGTCAACCGAGAGCCGGTTGTTTATCATTGGAAATATAAAATGGATGAAATCAGCGAAGTTGAAGCATCATCAATTTAATATAACAGTTATTTAATATTCGCTGTACTAGTTAGGTGGGTTGTTTGCTATGCTCTTCTTTTTTGGGGTGCCCTCTACTTTTTTTGTTTCAAACTTTAGTCCTCCTTAATGTTTTTCCTTTGATGAAGAAAAATTATATCACTTGTATATTTTTACTCATATAAATTCTTTTTACTCTATACACTTTTGCATATATAATTTTTTACATATTTCATTTGATAAAATAATATCTATAACCGAGCATTAAAATCACAATAAATACAGCTAAAAAGAACAGAAAATAAAAAGAGAATTTGTTGTTTCTTTACAACTCAAGTTATTTTTTAAGCAACAAACTCTCTTTTATTTCTTACCAATCTATTTTATTCTTCTCCAATTCCTTCACCACATCTTCAAATCCCATAAAGTGAGATGCCTTAACCAGAACGGTATCTCCCTTCTGTAATATTTGAGGAAGTTCCTGCAGCAATTCCTCCTTTGTTTTAAAGTGGAAAATAGGTTTTGTCGGTGCTGCATGTTTCGCTGCTTCTGCCATATACTGTGACAATTCGCCCATGCAAATAAGCAAATCCAGATTTTTGGAAACCGCATATACACCTACTTCCCGATGCATTTCCACTTCCTCTTTTCCCAGTTCTCCCATATCACCTAGAATTGCCACTTTCCTTCCAAGAGCATCTGTGAGTACATCCAGAGAGGCTTTCATGGAAACCGGATTAGCATTGTAACAATCATCTACCACTGTATACTTCCCTGTATCAATAATGTGGAATCTTCCGCTTACAGGCTGCAGACTCTCAATTCCTGCCTTAATTTCCTCCAAACTAAGACTATAGGTAAGACCCACAGCAGTGCCTGCCAGAGCATTGTACACCATATGATGGCCTGGAATCGGAATCAGCACAGGAAAGTTTCCCTTTTCTGTATGAATACAACAGGAAATTCCTTTCAGACCTTCCGGCTTGATTTCATCTGCCCAGACGCCGTTCTTATTTTCAATACCAAAAAACATCGGTTGAATGCCTTTTACATTTTCTACGGTTACCAGTTTATCATCATCCACGTTTAAGATAATGTGTCCTGTTGGCTTCAGGAAATCAAAAATCTCTGTTTTTGCTTTTAAAATCCCGTCTCTTGATTTCAAAAATTCCAAATGGCACAAACCAATATTGGTAATCACACAAGTATCCGGTCAGGCTATTTTCGCCAGACGGTGCATTTCTCCAAAATCACTGATTCCCATTTCCAGCACTGCAATTTCATGTTCCTGACGCAGTCTGAAAACCGTCAGCGGCAGTCCCAGTTCATTATTAAAATTTCCCTGGGTTTTTAAGGTATTGTACTTCTGGGAAAGAACGGTTGCAATCATTTCCTTTGTGCTTGTCTTTCCTACGCTTCCCGTGATTCCTACTACTGGAATATTAAGCTGTTCCAGATAATATTCTGCAATATCCTTTACTGCCTGAAGAGAAGATTTTACGAAAATATAAGGAAATGGCTTCTAACCTAAGTCTTTTTCTGACAAGGTTGCAAAAACACCCTTTTCCATGACGTCTTCAATAAAATTATGAGCATCTACTCTTGCACCTTTAATGGGTACAAATAATCCGCCTTCTTCTGCCTTTCTGCCATCTGTGAAAATACTTTTGACTTCCAACTGCTTTTTCTCTTCTGGACCAACATAAATGCCTTTACAGGCTTCTGCAATATGTTCAAGTGTCAGATTCTTCATTGCTTTTCCTCCTGAATCCCTTTTCTACTGATATTTTTTCAGAGAAACTTCAATCAGTTTTTCACAAAGCTGTGGATAATTCATTCCAATCACACGAGCTTCCTGTGGAATCAGACTGGTAGGTGTCATGCCAGGCAGTGTATTGGCCTCCAGACAGTACATACTTCCGTCCTCTTCCATAAGAAAATCCAATCTTGCATATGCCTGCAAGTTCAAAGCTTCATAACCTTTTTCTGCATACATCTGCATTTCTTTTGTAAGGGAAGCAGATAAATCTGCAGGACATGTCTCCACACAGGAACCTGCGGAATATTTATTCTTATAATCGTAAAATCCTTCTAATGGAGCAATTTCAACGACTGGATATGCCTTTCCGTCTACAACCGCGACAGAAAATTCTCTTCCTGTAATAAATTGCTCTACCACGACCTGGTTTTCATAGGAAAAAGCCTCCATAAGCGCTGCTTTGTATTCTTGCTGATTGTGCGCAATACATACCCCTACACTGGAATCACCGCAGCAAGGTTTTACAATAACCGGAAAGTCCATCCCATAGTCTGATAAATAGCTGCTGCAATCATTTTTTTCCAAAGTCATTCCTTTTGGTGTTGGAACTCCTTTTGCTTCAAATACCATCTTGGTAATTCCCTTATCCATAGCCATTCCACTGCTTAAGGGTCCACAGCCTGTATATTTGATGCCCATTAAATCCTACACTGACTGTACCTTTCCATCTTCGCCATTGGCTCCGTGCAGCGCCAGAAAAACGATATCCGCTTTCTGACAGATTTCTAATACATGAGGACCAAAGAATTCTTTCCTGGTTTTCATAAGCTCCTCAAGACCGCTGCTCTGGCTTCTCATCCAGGCTGCTGCCTGCTCTGTATCATATTCTTCTGAAAAAAGTTCGCCATCCATGAATTCTTTTCCAAAATAAGCATCCACTAAAATTGCCTTATGATTTCTTTCTCTTAATGCCTGACAAACTCCTTGACCTGATGAAATGGAAACTTCTCTTTCTGTACTATTTCATCCAGCCAAAACTACTATATTCATAGCTGGTCTCCTCCTGTAATTTATGATTGTTATTCTGAATTTCTTTTGCGTTTTCCAACACTTTTACTCCTCTATTTTGACATTTTTCCAAAACTATGCACCTACCCCTTAAAATTCATTACAAAAAATACCACAACTCCCTGCATTACCATAATCAACGGGATTCCTACCGTAAAATAGTCCACCTTCGTCTTATGCCTTAATATATAAATCCCAAGTAAAGCACCTACTGAACCTCCCATAAATGCCAGTCCAAGCAAAGTAAGTATTCTGATTCTTGACTTACCTTCGATTGCGTGTATCTTATCGATAGCAAAGGCAGCAAAAGTAATAAAATTGATAATTGCCAAGTATACTATAAGAATTTTTATACTTACCAAAAAAACTCCCAAAATGCAAAAATTCAGCTCTTCTCCGTGAAAACCTTTAATAAACAACAATATTATAATTTGAATAATTAACAAACAGATTAGAAACACCCTCGACATCATATTTTCCTTGACCGACTTTCTGTCAAACAGTACAATGAAAACAAATATTCCGAGTGAACCACCTGCCAGCGACAGGATCGTTAAAATATTGTCCACATTGGCAGAACTTGTAAATTTATAAAGTAAAAAAATTGATAAAAATACATAAGGAAGCCTATGATATTTACTGCAATTAAATATTTTTCTAATGTACTCATATCATACTCCGCTCAATCCGGTTATATAAAACCATACTATATCCCTTCAATCTCCTCCCTGCTCATACCGGTAAGCTCCTTTATTCATAAGCCCACAATATCAGAAAGTACGGAATCACAGGTATATTCCTCCTCACCATCGAGATATGTGCAGGAAAAAATCGGCTCTCTGGTAGCGGCTTTGTAAAATGTCATAGCAAAATCTGCTAATTTATCAGGATTAAAAGGCAGGGAAAGCTTCTTTGCTATACCCTCCCGTATTTCGTCCCAATCCTTATTTTCAGCCTTATAGCTTTCTCTTATTTTTGATACATATCCGGCACAATATTTATTCAACAGCTCGCTATTTTTATAAATATGTTTACAGCTAAAATCGGAAATACAGCCGGCATGGATTAAAAATATCAGCAGCTCATTCAGGTTTTCCGCTACTCTTCCGACTTCACCTTCACTTCCTATAAAGCCTATGCTGCCATCCTCCAGGAAAACAAATTCACCCCCGCTGCCATCCTGTGCAAATGCCTTACAGCCAAGAGAATATTTCTCATTATTTTCCAAAAACTGAGTTTCCCTTGTTTCCTCATAAAAATAAATATCACATTCATTCATAAGTATATTGTTCAACTCTTCATTTCCTCTTATATATTCAAGTATATCCATTTTACCAACCTCTGTTCATAAAACTTTTTTTCATATATTAAAAATATCCTGCCGATAAATAACTTTAAACATCTATAATTCCCGTTCTCTTCCTATAAGCAATTTAGATTCTTAAGATAATTTAGTTCAAATCAGTTTTATTAAAATCAATTTGAACCAAAAAAATAACATATTTCATCCTTATTTTTCAATTACTCAACCTCATCCATTATCCCTTTAATCAACTCCGTAAGGCTTTCTGCCACATAAATAACTTCATCAGGATCATGAATATAGCAAATAATCTGACCTTCTTTTCCCTCTTTATCCGGATCAAAATCAAGCAGCAGAAAACAACTGTCACAGTACTCGGCAAAAGGAATCCATTTTTTATTAAAAAGATAAGGTTTTATCCTGCTGTCTTTCATCTTCTCTATGTCTTCACTTGTAAAATATTCAGGAAAATCAGTTAAAAGAGCATCCCTATTTTGAAAATATTTTTTTGCTTTCTCTATCCCCTGCAAACTCATTAAGCAAAATGCCATCTCCCTTTCATCTATAGCACAAGGCAATATGCTTAAATACTTACTTCCGTTTTTATACCTGTAAAGCTCTTTTACATCTTCCGGCAAAGTTATACCGAATTTCTCCTCAAAAGCAGATATTTCCTCTTCTGAAGCTCCCTCTATTTCCCGATAATCGTCAATATATTCTTCTTCCACAGGATCATCTAAATCCCATTCCTCAAAATTTTCGCAAATATACTCTTCTATCTTTTTTTATCTCATTACTTATCTGCATACCTTCACCTGTTATCCTATTTATTCATATTCTCCTTCAATTATTTTTTGCATATATGTCGGCATATCATTTACAAATTCATCAAAACTGCAAATGTCATTCATTTCTTCATGCTCTATATCATAGAAAGCCACCTTCTTTGTTTTAGGATTCCATACAATATAGATATGGTCATAATCTCCCGTCTGCTTAGATATACGGAGAATTTTCTGTCTGCCTTTTTTCATAGGAACAGTATCTATTAAAGAGAAAAACTCTATCCATTTAAAATCACAATCTATAAGTTCAAAATGTAATTCATCATTTTGAAGAAAATCCATTACTATCGTAGGCAATTTAAATGGCTTAAGCTCATCCAGTTTATTCTGTAAACTGTGATATTCCTCAGGTTCTAACTGCTTAAAATATTCAGCCATTTCTTCATCACCGTTTTCAACTGCGATGCTATACGGACGCATACCGTCTTTTTCTGTTATTGTCACATCTGCTCCGTTTTCCACAAGATATTTGCACATTTTCAAATCAACATACCTCGCAGCCACACATAGCGGAGTCGGCTTAAAAGGATAGACTGAGTCAGCTGCATTGTAGTTAATATCAACTCCGTTCTTTATAAAGAAATCAAGCACACCATAATTTCTGTCTGAAACTGCACTGCGAAATGCCTGTCCTCCGTATTTTTCTACCCTATGACCTAATTCGTGGATAATAGGCAGATTTTCATATTTTTTTCCATATAAAGCCTGGCTAAATGCCTCTGTCTTTACCTCATTTACACAGTTCACCTTTGCACCCTGCTCCACAAGGTACCTGATAACAGCTTCGTCACAATACCTTACAGCAAGCAGAAATGAAGGACTTCCTTTTACATTCAGATTTACACCCTTTTCCACAAGCCATTTTACAGAGTTAAAACTTTCCATAATCAGGGCAAGGTCTAAGGGCGACAGTGTAGTATAATTACCTATTTTTATACCCTTTTCAATATCCCATCCCCCTGATAAATGCTCATCCAAAGCCTTTGTATTTCCTTTTATAATGTCATTTACAATTTGCGGGACAGAATTAAAATTTCCTATATCTTTTAATTTAACCATTTTAAGTCTCCTACAGGTTTTATTCATCTGCTATAGTTTATTTTTCCCTAAAGGAAGCGGATTAGGATTTAAGATTACCCAGCTAACCGCAAGCTCACACAAACGCTCTGTTATAGCATCTTCATCACTACCATTTGCACGTATACTTGAAATCAGCTCTTTGGTCTCTTCCAGTTCTTCCTCGGAAAGCGGTGTACCCGAGGCAAAATGATTTGGTAGTGAGTTTAACATATTTCTATAATTTCTATCCCAGTTTACGCCGCCGTTTCTATAAAGCTCATCCTGCACCCTGCCTGTTATGCGGATAACTTCACCCTGTACTGTTTTGCAGCTCCGCTTGAAGGAATAAGCATCTCCCAAAGTTCATCATATTGCTCCTTCCAAGAACCCGTCTTTACTATAATAGGGGAAACTCCGTCATGTATCTTGCGTTTTGGAGCAGGCTTTACATCAAACAGTGCATAGAGTTTCTCAAGCCCTGCTTCTGTTTCAGCCAAATAATCTTTATTAAAGTTTTCTCTGTGAAATTCAAAATCCTTGCCGATTATTTCAACTCTTTCCGTCATTTCAGGCGTTACCTTGGCACCTGCCTTTATCAACATTTCTGCAATTTCTGCTGCCTGTGCAATATTAATATTCCTACAAGTAGCAAGGGCTTCGGCTAGTGGAGTTCGTCCCATATCATCTTTTGCATTAACATCTGCACCTTTTTCAATCAAAAAACTCACTGTCTTAGGGTGGAAAAACCCTGCTGCCGTATGCAGTGGTGTACTCCCATATGTATCAGGTTTTTGTATATCTCCACCTAATTCATACAGCAGTTTTACAGTATCTCTCCCCAAAGTGGCATGTTTATATAATGGTGTACACCCATAATAATCAACTGTGTTTACATCTAAGCCCTGCTCTACCAGCCAGATAACAAGCTCATCAGGAACACCTCCGAAATGAAGTGCTGTACTTAGACTGTATCTGCCATTATGAGCAGTAAGCTCACATTTATCATATACTGCTTTAAGAGCTTCAATATCTCCTGCTGTAATCAGTTCATCAAAATTTTTAGGTAAGGTCACTCTTTTTTTTTGCCATTGTTCTTCTCCTTATTTCATTTCTAGTTATTTAAATACATTATGTACCTCTATACTATATTTTACAGATGTTTCATAATAGCTTTGGGGTGTGTTCTCTTTATTTTTCTAAACCCACTTAAGCCCATTAACATCTTTTAAAACCATAGATTTTCCGTCATAATCATTTTTTAATTCAACTTCTTTTTCCTTAACTGATATGTTGTTATACCAGTGTTCCAAACTTGCATATTTTCCTGTATGAATATTGATAAGCATGCTTGTTATAGGATCCCAAGTGCCTTTTTTTACAGTTTCCGCAAGCAAATAATAAGCATCTAAAAATATCAGATTTCTTCCATATATCCAAAATGGAAGTTTAATATCTAACAGTGGCAATTTTGCAGAAAAAATTTCATCTCCATGCGGCGGCACTGTTTCATAATGAAATTCTATCTCACTCCCATAATATGCTATCGTTGCCCCTTCACAGCCTATGTTTTGAGGAACACCCTCCTCAGCTACTAAAAATTCCATTGCGTTCTCCTTATATATTATTTAATATACTCCTACCAACGCTTTCCAAAATATAAGGCTGTTATCAGCAATCTCCTTACTCATCAATTCCACAAAATTTTTTTCATCCTTCTTCCAAACAGCATATTGAGCAGTTCCTATCGCTCTTATAAATTCTCTAAAATCAGAAGCAATAGGTATTATCTCATCATAACTCATATCACTTGTAAATGCGTATATTTTTCCCCGATTTACATTCTAGTAAAATAGTATAAGGATCTCCATTTGCAATAATTATTAAACCCTTCTTATGTAATACCTGATAATCCTCATATTCCAGATTACGGTTCAACAGCCAATTAAGGCTCATTTCATCTCCATATCCAAACTGGTAGCTAAGAAAACCAAAATTTCCCCAGTTATAACTTAAAATATTCTCAGTAAATACGAAATCTAAATACTCTATTTCAAGTTCAGATTTTTAATTTTTCAATCTCAGACGAAGAAATTTCTTTTTTTACAAAAGAATAATTCCATCAGTTATTTCAGCATCAAGTCCTTCTGTTTCTTCCAGTATTGAAGATATTATCTCATCTATTGTTAATAATTTCATCTATAATTCCCTCTCCAACTTTATTTTGGCCTTCCATTATATAAAACTCAGTTCCACAGACTAATCCGGAATAATCAACCTCTTCATGCAATGTGAAAACAAGGTATTTTAATAAAATCCCAAAGTCCACTATCTACCCTTCAATAAAACAAATACCTATAGCTTTATCCCTCAATATCAGCCGACAAGAGTCCCTTCTTAGGGCTGCCGCTAACTGTGATACTGTGTCCGAAGAAAAGGTCATCATCATCAAAATAAGCAGAAAATGAACCGCCAGATGTCATCCAAATCAAACTTAGACTAATTCTTTTTGCAAAACTTTCTTCTGTAATTTCAGCAGCTTCTTCATCAGATTCTGCCCATTCACAGGCAAGTTTGGTAAGCTTTTGGGCAGCAAAACTACGCAGATCTGCATCCCATTTTTCCTGTTCTGACACCATTGTTTTCAGAGCTTTTTTAGCCTTTGTTATTCCTGATTTATTATCCTTATCTACATATAAGGATATATGTACCTTGCCACCAAGCCAGGCTATGTTTCCCTCAAAACTTTTAATTTGCTTATCGTAAGTCAGTTCACCCAATACATCATCTTGCAAAATTATCGGCTTTCTATACTCTGCAAGTATTTCTTCAAGTTCCGGACAAGCTACGTTTTTTTCAAGAACTTCCACAACTAAAAAATGGTTTTTTATCGGCAATGCACCGTTTGGAACTTCCTCTGGCAGTTTTTCACGTACTCTTAATTTGTAAATGGTTTCATCTTCAAAATGGTATGGAAGGTTCTCTTTGTCTGTAACAGGAAATTCAATCCGCCCTTCTTCTTTGTGAAGCTCTCCTGTTTCACAGTCCACATAGGCTAAGAAATACTCATCCCATTCCCAAAAACCGTTTCTAAGGCTTCCACCGCCTCCTTCATGTCTTAGAACAATAATCTCTCTTTCTTTTTTCTCAAAAGTATCTTCCCATTCTTTCATTGTCATTTTATTTCTAAGTCTTATATACTCAATTAATTCCATTATTTTTCCTCCGATAAAATCCAATCATCCGTTAACTGAAAAAAATGCTCTAATTTTTTTCAAATTTTTTTCATCTAAAAATTCAAACTCAAATATATGCCAATCATCAAAGGTCTGGTCACAATAGCTCACAGTTCCCTCGATTATAATCTATAATAGGTTTTCCAAGATTAGTCTTCACATCTTCCCTACTGATATCTCCATACATTTCCCTAAGGTCGGGGCAGCATAAAAATCAATTATTTTTATCAAAATTATCTTTATAGTTCTTTGATAAAATTTTTAACTATGTTTATATCTTCACCTTTCGGCTCCTCATCCCAAGAAAAAAATCAAATCATCACAACTGTAAACATATTGCTGTAAGCTTTCATCAAATTCCATTTCTTTCTCCAATCAATCCCAAACGATTTCAAAACATTTATAATTTTTTTAGAAATATCAGGTACATTTAAATAATCATCCATATCGGCAGTTATTATCCATGCCGGGCATAATACATCCCCCGGCTGACAGCACGCTTAATATTTTTCGCTATTCATCCAACAGTAGTTTTCTTTTAATCCACTGCTCCCCTTTATACTGTAATTCAGCATTTACTCCTTCATTTTTTATAATCATAGTTTTTCATAAAAAAATACTTTTTCTATAGAATCCTTGGTTTGTTCAATATAATCAGCAAGACAAATCTTATCTTCATTTAAAATATCAGAATAAAAAGTTTTTTTAACAATTTCTCCTACCGGTGTACAAAGGTTATCTCCAACTTCCAGAAATTTAGCGTATATTTCATTTAATACATTTTCAAGAGTATTATCAAATAATTTATGTGTTATTTCGTTTTTCAAACTTGTGTACTCTGAACATTTCATAATTTTCTCCCATATGACAAAAATCAAACCACTATCTAGACTCTCTATCCTTCAAACAATCTGTCAACAGTAAAATGCTGTAAGTTTGCTTACTTGATAACAATCCAACTCCCTGATTTCTTGGCACCGGTTCTCACAAGCAATCCTTTTTCCTGTAATTTCTTCAAAGTTCTCTCAATAGTACGCTTTGTAACACCAATTACAATTGACATATCATCTGCTGTAGAAGCTGGATTTTCAAGCAAATGGAAAATAACCCTCTTTTCTGTTGCATTTAAACCGACATTTGTACCGACATTTGTACCGACATTTATTCTTTTAGTGGCAACACTGAGTACATCCTTATCATACGGAATAGTAACTATAACATAAGAATCACCAATATCAAAGGCTTCTTCACCATATTTTGATAAAATTACCGGAATTCCATGACCTGTATGCTCTGTGAGATTCATATTCAAGAAAATACGCATCAGCATATCATTTCTCGGTCTACTGATACCCCTGAAGAACTGCTCTTTAGTTTGCCCTTTTGGAAGCCCACCATGTGATAAAATTTCAATTCGATCACTAAAAAAAGAAATCAGTGGCTGAGAACTATTCCAATCATTATGTACTAGTGCATTGATTACAGCCTCATTCACGCTATCAAAATCAAACAAGAAACGATCTACACGAGGTCTTACTGTTGTATCCACCACACATATATTTTCCGCAGCAATACGATTCTTAATTTGCTCATAACTAAAAAGCAGGCACTGATTTCCATAGTCGTTTCGTTCTGATACGGATGTTTTATCAGTTCCTTGAAACTTCACAGTAATAAGAGGAATCATGTTTTTATCAGACAATAGTTCTGCCAAAAGATTGTATTCTCCATTTGGAGTCCTAAGATTGAGATTTGTTTCAAAAGAAGAATCATCTAAATGATAACCTTTCTCTGTATAATATATCTTTAATGTCTTAAATGATATAGAACCATACTTTGCCTGAATGACTGTCATAAGATCTGAATCAATAAAATTCTTCTCATAACGAACATGAGATCTGTTCTGATGTCATATTTTTGCAAGTTGTTCCAATTCTCATTACACATCCTGCAGATGAAAATCCATATTTTTTCTGACAATATAATGGACTTACTCCTTTTTTTGCACATGTACAACAAAAAGCATCTTCCCCTCATCATATCTGATTTCAGAACTTATAATAGACTGAGGATTTGGTTCAATTTGATCTGTGATTATATCTGATATCTTTTTAGATATTTCATCAATATTATTTAAAACCAACCACCTTTCCATTATCATCAATACCAATAATAATATCTCCACCATTTGTATTCAGAAATGCCACAATTTCTTTACATATTGTATCAGTAAATTTAGCCTTCAACTCCAGTACTTCAGATTCAATATATACCTATGTTCATTCCTCCTAGAATGTTTAACAAACTCATACACATCTGTTATTATACTCTTCATTTCAATCGAACCCAAGGCTCCCAAATCATTCATATAAATAGTATCATCAGAATCTTTTTTTATAAAAAAAGCCAAATCACCGTCCTGTCCAATCATAAAAAAATCCGGCTCCCATTCTTCTATCTGATAAGTAGTGTTTCTTTCCACCAAATCTGCCTTTGAATATAAAATGATACCGGTATTCTCTATTATAAATTCTCCATCCTCACCCATTTCTGATAAAAACTTATCATATAAAACAGGAAGTACAAAATCCATCTGATTATTCATTGTAAAAAACTCCTTCATATCTTCATTTTTATATTCCAATTTTTCTCAATTATACTCCCCTATTAGTCCATTGTTTATTATTCCGAATTATTTATAACCTTCTCCCTGCCTAAATACCGGTGGCCAGTATGGAAGTGGCTTAGCATCATTTTTAATTTTAAAATCACAATAGTCCCCATCTTCAAAACAGGTATGCTCACGAAACAGCGGTATCCCCATTACTCCAAGCATAACATAGTCCAGATTGCAAAGATAAGGCATATATTCTTCATATCCGTACTGTTTTGCGAAGTTTGCTAAAGGGCAGGCAATATTATGGAAACTGAAATCATATCCCTCTTCAGGCGGAATTTTAGTTTTTGTCTTAAAACTATCGGGATACTTCGATACATTTTTTTCATTTTTAGCATCTCTTTTTAAGAACATTTTATTTAACAGTTTAGTATTTTTTGCAAGTTTTCTAAATATCTTACGAACAATAGGAGACATCTTATATGCAAGCCGTTCATAGGATAACACCATTAATTTTCCGATTTCATCAATACCACTTCCGTATTTTTTTAATACCTCTCCCATAGCAACAAAACAATATGCCCCTGTCAAATCGCGTGTGCCACTTACCTTATCTCCCCCAATATATGGAAATTTATCCAGTAATTCATTCTCATAATATGTCCATATTTCTTCAATTATTTCCTTATACTTCTTGCCACTTGCTTCCTCAAGCTCACCCGATATTAAAGACAGCATTTTGTTCATATCTTTTTTTAGTTTAGCTTTGTTCTTAGCGTAGTATTCATGCATAACTTCCTCCTATCTTTGATATAAATCAAACCAATCAATCCCAAACGGTTTCAAAATATTTTTTTAATTTTTTTATTTATAGTTATTAAATATATTTTCTATAGTTTTTCTCTGTTTGATTGTCATATTGCCTTTTGATTAATAGTATTTCTTTTTACTGCTATTAATTTTTTTCTTCATCCTGTCTCAGTTTTTTTCCAAATTAAGCTCAATATCCTCTCCCACATTACAGTATTTTTTTCACTTTTTATTGCAACTGCAATCAATCTCCATCTAAAACTTTGTTTTCTTTTACGATAGACTTCAAGAATTTTTAATACAGCTGATTTTACGGTTAAAACGGCTTCTTACATCTTTAGTAAAATACAATCTATTATTAATCAAATACAACTCTTGTTTTTCCATATAGTTTTTTTCAACCTGTCTGCTGATTATTTTTAGAAATCAAATATTGAACAGACATTAAAATAAATAATGCAGCTACAGCCAAAAAAACAGCAATAATATTATATTATCCACAACTAACCATAACGCAGTTCCGATAACTGCAGACATTGCCAAAACAGCACCCAATATCGGTATTGCATCTCTTAATAAAAATATAATCAGGTCAATAATAAATCTTTTAATCCGGTTATAACCTCTAAGCTTTATACTCTTTCATATCATTATTTATCCATTCATTTTTCTGCTCATATCCTGCATTACATAAATTTATGGTTATCATTATCCCAATTTCTATACTTCTTCTTCGCTTAATTCTCTAAAAATTAGAAATATGATACCCAAAATAACATTTCCCCGATTTTCCTATAAATATTCCATGCTCCTTCATATTGGCAATCTCACCTAAATATATCATAGGCAGGTCACTATAAAACGGATACTCACTTGCTACCTCTTCTCTGGTTGTAACCAAAGTTTTTTCTCTTAACTCGTTCATAATACCGCCCTCCTTAATTCCTTCAGTTTATAAATTCATAGTATAAAAATACTATCAATTCTCAAATTTTGCCCAATCAGCAACCGATTCAATAATCGGTATCAGGCTGTCTATTTCAAATGTTTCCTGCACATAAGGATCAGAATACCCATCTGCTATCATTATACCTCTACATCTGATATGAGCCTTACTATCCTTTATTTCAAGTACTTCCAACTCATACGAAACCATTGGTTCAGATTCATAAATATAAAATGTATCTTCTCTGTCATCACATTCTTCTACTGTAGTTACACTGAATTTTTCTCCTACTAATCCTTCTACTGAATTTTTATCTGTATCTATCGGATTAATACAAATAGCAGGAGCTACTGTTTCATCACCAAAATTTCCTTCTTTAAATCCAATATCTACTGACCATGACGCAGGATCATCTTCCTTAAAAAAACATCAGACAACTCTGTCTGTTTGACAGATTATCCTCAAATGAGTATTTTTCTCCTATTTTAAGCATTTTCTATCTCCTCCTGTTTTTAAAATACCTGTATAAATATTTATAAAAATAAACCCCAATTATTCACGCCATATGTCACAGCCTCTTATTACGCATAGTGCTGTAGGATAAACTGTTTTTCAGTCTGTAATTATGGGGGATATTAAAATCTTTTGCAATAATATTCATGTCCTCTTTTTTTACTTTTTGACTTTTATATCATTTCAAGTATAGCTCTGGCTGGCTGATTAATAGTCCATACTTTAGCTTTGGCAGTTTAATTAATTCACTGTACAAATTTTTGACTTCTTTGCATGGTCTCAGTGTTAAATGTTCTACATTTTCAAGACTTAAAACAGGAGTATAGTCCTTACTTTTTAACCTTGCAGTTAAAAATCTAAAAAATCTTAATTGTTTCATATCACTTAAAAAATCCAGCGAATTAACATGAATATACTTAGGTCCCAGCCCATCTCCTTCAATGGAAAGGCTCTCCAAATTTTTAAGCTTGGTAAGCAAACTGTAATCCTCAATTTTTTGAAAATTCTCCACTGATAGAGCTACTAAGTTTTTTAATTCTGTAATAGGCTCTATACTCTCTACACTTGCACCTGAACCCAGTTGTAAATACTCAAGTTTATTAAGATTTGCAAGCTTAGAAATATCAGAATATACGCCCCATTTAATATGTAATTTTCTAATGTTTTCCTGCTCGCAAACAGTATCAAATAACTCTTGAGACATCCTCGTACAAAATGACAGTTCAGTAAATGCCGTCTTATTGCTTTGTAAAAAATCACACCATTCCTGTAATACACGCTTTTTCTCTTTTGCACTCTTATACTGAGGTGTAAAGCTGTCACCTAACTGGGTACAGTTTACTGTTAAAGCATTTTCCCCATTATACTCAGATACTTCCACTATACATTTGCTCTGTGGTTCGTCTTTATGAAAATAATCAAATCCATATTCTATTTATTTTTGGCTTAAAACAGGCATTATTTACTCTCCCAATCTTTATTTTTTTCTTCAAAAATATTCTTCCAAATTAGAATATAACTTCTTATCATTAGCCTCGTTATCTCGCAATACCAGCCACTTTTTTTGTTTTTTTCTTCATTAACGAAAACAAAATTATGCTCACCATAGTAAGCCTGATAGCCTTTATCTTCTAATAACAAGATTTCTCCTTTTAAAAAATCAAAAATATCTTTTTTGACAATATAAGTCTTCCCAATTTCCATCTTCATAATATTTCTTCGCTTTCTAATATACTGTCCACATCCAACAGTTCTCCATTCACATCCGTAATCTGTCTTTTTTCATCATCTGTCAGATTTTCTATAAAAATACACCTTTCATCCGGATGTCCCCCGACAAATTCCATTTTAGGCAGGTCTCTCTGACTCGGATTTTTAATCCACAAACAAAGCTTTTCGTTTCCCCAAAATCTGGTTAAAATTAGGCTTTGACCTTTATATATAACTTCTTTGTTTTTCATTTCCAATGACCGTCTCCCTTACAGTTAAACCCCTTTACAGTACATTACTTATTCTTAATTTTCTCTCTAATCAATTTATCCAGATATGTTTTATCCACACCAAGCAGGTCAACTGTTTCTTTCCCGTTTTTGTAATTATAACATCTAAATTTAAGTTCATCTCCTGTATTATAAATAGTGTTTATACCATAATAATCACCATTATCAGTATCTGCATAACCCTCAATGACCAACTCATCAACTAACTTAAGTGTATTTAATTCAAAAAAACATACCATCTTTTCCTCTGTAGTGGAAAAATATTCCAAATGAGTCATTTATTCTCCACACATTTGATAAAAGCATCATTTTCAAATATGTGATAAGTTTCTCTTGTCTTTATTTGAAAGTCTTTATTAGATATTTTTATAAAAAAACTCCTGTATTAAAATCTACAAATAATGCGTAATCATTATTAATGTCAAAGACATAGGTCTGGTTCCTAGAAAACTTATGTATTGTTATAAATTCGTTATTAACCAATGTAATACAAAAGTCCCTAGAACCGTCTTGCCCTGCTGTAAAAGATACTATTACCTCGTTTTCATCAGTCAGATTCTTGAAGTACAACTCTGAGTCAATGAATTCATCCTTCAAGTTGGTGTAAGCAATTTTATCTCCATTATTATCCAAAGCCATAATGCAGATATCTTCTTTACTTTTCCGACATGCAATCCAAATGACATTATTTGAATAGGACTTGTGCCAGCCAATCAGAGTACCTTCCTTCTCAAGACTAGCTTCAATTTTCCTATTCAAACCTTGTTGTTTATTATTTTCAGTAAAAAAACTGGATTTATCCTTTGTATAATGATGAACATAAATCATATTATTTCTCATACTCTCCCAATAAATTAATCAGCTTAAATTTCTGTCGATATATGCTCTTACCATATCCCAAAAACCATCATAATCATTATTTAAATCAAGCCTGCTACTAAGATTATTATACTCCTTATCATAACTACCGTCATCCAAAACATATAATTTTTTAGCCTTTTTTAGAACATCAACTTCATCTTTTGCACCACAATTCTCAAGGGCATTTATAATTTCCGCATACCTATTACTTAAATTACCGCTAATAATATCAGCCAATCCATCCATTTGCAATGCAGTATCATAATCAATAACAGTAATTATGTCTGCAACAAAGCGTGGATATTTTTTTAATTCTTTATATACTTCAGGCTCTGAATAAATATCTGCCATAGCCTGCAAGAAATCATCACCTTTTAAGTTTTGTGCAAATGCCTTATCTATAAAATTCATGTTATGCCTCTCCCACACACAGTTCATTCATCCCTAACATCCACAAGTACAGCATCTTCCAAAGAAAAATAATCGTTCATATTACTGCTAAAACCGTAATCATTACACGCCTGTTCAAATGTTATCTCTTTAAGATTACTTAGATATACAAAGGTCGTGTCTACAGCAGCATTAGGTATTCTACCATTTATTTTTAAGACAATTTTTATATGTATGATTACCACAAGTCCAACTACCATCACTCATTTCACTATAGGTTTTTGCGATTTCCTTCTATTGTTTTTCTTTTACAGTAACTTCTTCTTTACATCCTGTTATATTAAATATCAAAATCATGCAGGTTAGTAATATAATAACTCTTTTTCATAAATTTACCCCTTTAATTTTGGCTTATTTTTTTACTTACAATGTATATATGTCCTATTCCAAATATTATACCAAGTATAATCAATAGAGTATATGTCATTGTTATTCCACTTAACAGAAACAGACAAGCGCCTATCACTGCCAATGTAATCTTTTTTTCCAATATGCTTCCTTGATAAAATATAACATCCACAGTATCCAATAAAGAATAAGCAAAATAATATTTCCAAAAGCATAAACTAAGAATGCCTCAATAGAGCCAAATCCCAACTCACCCATTCCAAAAATCAAATATCATAAGAAACATACAACCATATTGACCAATTTGTTCTAAAAATTTTCATAAACTTATTAGTATTTAGTTTTTTTGATGATTTTTTTATTTTTTTATCTTGTAAATAATGTTTGGAATAAGAAATAAAACTATAATTATCAGCCCAAATACATTCATCCAACCAAAATTCATTTTTACACTGATAGAAATATGCTTGTTGGTCCATCTGAACCTCCTATTAATAATAAATTGGTTAACATTTTTTCCCTCCTTTTTATTCATAAAATGATGTTTTTATATATAAATGTTTCACGTGAAACATTTTATTTTTTTGTCTTTTTAAACAACAAATCTATTTGACGTTTTTTTATTATATTTGCAATTTCTTTAATATCTAAATTATCCGTATAAAGCAAATTATTCTTATTGATATTTTTTTAGATAAGAACTCATTTCTTGATTTAATTGATAAATCACCGGTTCTTTTTTTATTTCTTCTCTTGATAAATCTCTTTCTTTAAGAGTTTGTTCTTCAGCCAATAAAACACAATATTTTTAATCTCATTTGCTTCTTTTTTTAGGAACTCTTTAATTTTTTTAATTTGTTCCTCAAATATCACATATTCTATTACTACTGTAATATCCCTATCAATCAAATTATTAGTAATACTAATTATGTTATCCCAAAAATAAATCCATATAGTAACCGTCGTCTTCCCATGGTGCTACTAAGCCACTTCTAATCATTAAATAAATCCTATCGCCTTCTATAACAGCACTTTTTATTAAAAAGTATAAGCTAATTCATTGCTGACACTACTTTTTCCCTACTCCCGGAGGTCCGGAAATAATATAAACACATTTTTTTCCAATTTAATACCTCTTCAAATTCAAATTTACAATTTCAAATAATAAACTTAAAACATTAACTATTAATCTGTTTTTACCCTTTTTCTAAAATAGAGCAAATTTATCTATTGTATACTCATCCTATTATCCAATAAATATAAAACTATAAATCAATATCTATTTCATACTCATCATCAATAAGTACATAATTAGCCTTGTATTTTTTTGAATCTGCCAACATCTGTGCATTATCAGCCAACACAGTATCAAAAGTACACCATTCATCATCTATACGACTTTCAATAACATTAGCATATCTTTTTATATCGGAGAAATGATTTTTTATGTATTTTTCACTCATTATAAGGCAATAGTATTTTATATTATCAAGATATTCTTTTTCAAAACTGTCTGCCCAGGAAAAAGGAATGTAACAGCCTTCAATAATAAGATTTTGCTTGTTTTCTATAGCAGTTTTTATTATCCCGCACACAATGGGCCACAAATATTTTTGTAAGTACTCTCTCATCACTCATCGGAGTAAGCTCCGTATATCCGCTACGAATCAAACCCATTTTTAAATGGTCGATTGAGAAATACGGATATTTATATTTTTCAAGCAATTTTTGAGCAAGTGCTGTCTTTCCTGTGTGTGAAGCACCTGTAATTAAAACAATCATTAATCTCAACCTCCTATTTCTCATTCTCTTTTACAAACACATACTATTATAAATATTTTTTTCTATTTCTACAACTTTGAATTTATAAAACTCTACGCAAATATATCATATCAACCAATTTAACTCCTTCTTCGTATATTGGATGATTATAATTATCTGTAAAAAAATTTTTTTGATAATATGTGAATGAGAAAAATCCACACTTTATAAAAAAACCAATAGTTGCAGGACTATCCCCGGTACCAACTTGTAATATGGAAAATTTATTTTTATATTTATTAGCAATAAAATCAATCGAGGCTTTTGCCATAACCCATTCTCGAAATTTTTGGATTAGTAGCAATATTTTTATTTCAATAATCCCATTTCCCTCATCTGTGACTACACATTCAGCTTTAACACCGTTATCATCTAAAAATATACATTGTTCCCCTATTGATATATTTATCAATCATATCTTCCTGCTCATCAGCAAGAAACAGAAGTTCCATATACTGTTTTTTTATTTTTTTACTAATTTCCAATATTTTTCATAATTCAATCCTTCAGTATTTTTATTTTTTAACTTTTTATAAAAACGAGGTTATCTTATTCAAACCATTTTACTTTCATTATAAAAATTAGCAGCACTTTTTATATCCTGCTTTATTGTAATATTTTTTTCATGTAATTCATCATTTACTGCCTGTAATTCTATGCAATAAGCCCCCTTCTCTTTAACTTTTGTCTCAATCTCTTTTAACAGTATGCTTCCAAAAACCTTTATGCTGATAATCAGCAGAAATAATAATTTCTTCCAAGGAATATCCTACAATATCATCATACTGTTTTAAAAATATCCCATAGCAAAACCAATTACAATATCTTGTTCATTTTTTTCATTATTAATGAGAAGGAATCAATCATAGATAATACTTGTTGAATCCTTTTTTGCTGTTTTTCTCAGTCCAGCAACAGTTTTTCATAGTTATTATAATAATCAATATATAAAGTCAAAACACTTTCAATATCATTCAAATTCATTTCTGAAATATTCATACTCTGCCTCTACAACTTCTAATTTGTAATTCGTAAGGATATCATCACAATATTTTTTCCAAAACTACTGCAATTCCATGATTATTTTCTTTTTCAATTCCGGTCTCCGCAAAACCACATTTCTCCCAAAAATCTCCTGCTTTGAGGATTTCCTTTCATATATGCAAGTCTTACTTTTTTTATATCCTTCTTTCTTAAATGCAGCTAAAAATCTCATTTATTATAAAACTCCCTTGTCCTTTTCCGGATTCTTTAATATCCATCATAAACAATCCAATAAATATGGTGTCTTCTTCCGGAAAAGAAACAATAAAATCCATGATTGCAACTAAGTTATTATTATTAAAAAACCCTATATAAAACTTATCATCAGAGCTTTTTCCATCCGGTAAAGCTTTTAAATCGTTAATCACAGTTACAATACTAGGCTCAGGTGGACAATATTCAAAATACAAAGGGTTTCCATATTCCAAATTTAATATAATTGAGGCATCCTCTTCTCCCATTTTCTTAATTCTGTATCTTGTAGATAGTTTGCTTAAATTCAACATATAACTCCTTCCAAAAACTCATCAATCAATCTATTAACTTTCTCAGGCCGGTCTGTATTTGAATTATGCCCTGCATTCTTAATCCATTTAACAGATTTTCCTGCATTTTTTTCATATGCTTTTAAGTATCTTAAACAAGAACCTGCTCGGTCTTCTTTTCCACATAAAACCATATATGGACAGTTTACCTTGTAAGTCAGCTTTTTCTCTATTGCTTGTGCCAGAATCTTATATCCATGTCCCGCAAGACGAGTATATCTTTTTTTATTTCCATTATAAGTCATCATCATATCGAACATCAGTTTTCTACCATACTTTGTTGTCGATACACCTCTGCACACAGACTTCAAAAGTACTTTCCATGGATACAGCATATAAATCAATTCTACATTTTTTAACAGCCATAATTCTACAGCTGTATAATATTTCCTTTGGAGAGACGGAGAATCAATCATAACAAGACCTTTTATTTTTTTAGGAAAAAGCTCTGCATACACCTGACCTAAATATCCCCCCATCGACTGACCTATTAATATAGGATATTCAATACCTTCCTCTGTTATTATTTCATCTAACCATTTTGCTTCATCAAACAAATCAAAATCAAGCTTAAAAGGATAAGATGCCGCATGCCCCGGTGTATCCCATACAAAAACTCTGAACTTGTTCTTAAAATACTCTATTTGTTTATCAAACAATCTATGATCGGCAGTAAGTCCCGGTAAAAATATAAGAGCGATTTTTGATTTTTCATTGAAATCATTTATCAAATATTGGATTGTCCCACAAGAAGTTTTATGTGTTTTTTCAGTCACTAATAACCACCCCAGCTTTCAATTTATACTGTAAAAATGTTTCACGTGAAACATTTATTTTAATCATCAAGGCAAACCAAGAATTATCTTTATACCAGAGATTCTCTATGATAATCAGTAATATCCGAGCCCAGTTTCTTGTAGATTTCCATAACTGATTCAACTGTTGATAACGTTTTTAATTCTGCGTCTGTCATTCCAATAAGCTCTAAGAATTCGACTGTACCATTTGGAGTCTTAATTGTTTCAACTGTGGTATCTTTGATTGTAATAAAACCTGTTAAATTTGACTTTTGATTTGCATCTATGCCCACTGACTGTCCGGTATAAATAAATTCAAACGGCTGAAATATTTCACCTTTAGTAAAAGTCAGTCTTGCAATCATCTGAAGGATTCCGCAGATATTTCTTATTTCAGATTCTTCATCTTCATAATGATCTTTTTTCAGCTTAAATGTAAGCTCATAACCATAACCACTTATTTCTTCGGTATCACTTTCCTTTTCGTATAACTCTGTCTGACCAAATGAAACAAAGTGCCAGTAGTCCCCTCCATCATATATGCTAATGCCATCCAATGGATCATTTCCACCAAGCATCCATGAAATTAATGTTCCATAGTGCTTTGGATTATTTTGTCCCGGATATACTCTCAAGAATTCCTCCTCGATTGCCCGCCATCCAATAGCTTCATTTTCGTTTTCTTCAGAAACTTTTACATCATCGTTTTTCATTGTTTTCTTTAATTTATCAAATAATCCCATCTATTTTACACCCCATTCTTTCCAATTTGTCATTGTCGTATCAATATATGATTAACCACTTCCATCCATTCTAAAGGCAGATAAGCTGATAGATATCCATGATTATATCCTTTAGCTTCATAAAGAGTACAATCTGGATGCATTTTCTGAAACAGCTTGGCTGATTCTTTCACACACCTCATTTCTTTTTCACCGTAAATATATAAAACCTGTGCTTTACTTTCTGTAATAGTATCTTTAAGTATATACCTTCCCATATATGTTTGGTATATAGTCACTAATGTTTTAATGGGAATCCTTGGCATATCCTTCATATAATAGTTTTCTATTTCTTCCGGATAAGCCATATTGGAATACATTTTCTTCATTAAACTTAACTGAATTTTACTGCCTGACTTGCTAAACATAATTTTCCCAAACAGCTTTACAATAACTGTACAAATTCGTGCCAATCTAGGCTGAGGAATACAAATACTCCCATCTATTATTGCTTTCTCGGCTATATCACTATCTAATGATAATAACTCAATTGCAATTTGACCACCCAGAGAAACACCTCCTATAACAAACAATTTTCTGTCACAATTATTTTTTATATATTCCAAAATTTGCTGCGCAGAATTTTCAGTTGAAATATACTCTTTTTGATATTCTTCTCCATGACCATCAAGTGTTGGTAAAATTACATGGTATTTATCTGATAACATACGAGCTTGCCTAAGATAATTCCACCAGGAATTACCTCCACCATGTATCAATAATATATGTGGAAATTTTTTATCACCAAATTCGTGAAATATCATATTTCAACACTCCTATCTGTAAATTTGAAGTTGTAGGGCTAATGTACTTGTTTGACAGACTAAGTCACGCCTTCGCTGATAAATGTCCAGACTCGCTCCGGTTTTTCTGAAAGGAACTATTTGTAGGTATCTGAATGTTTACGAAAAACCTAATGCGCTCGCTTAGGCATTATCAGCTCCGGCTGTTTAATTTATGAATATCAATAAACAAATACCTTAGCCACATGGGGGTGGTGATGGTAGCTGTCTTAAATTTATTATTCTAGTTATTGTTTGCATACCTATAAGATTACAGCTCCGAATGGTAAATTCTAAGCGAGCGCATTAGGCGTAGCGAAGCGGATACCGGAGCGAGTCTGAAATGTTATCATTCGGAGCGTCAACTTTGCTAAATAATTTGAAAGCGACAAATTCAAATTTGCTAATATAACAAATACTAAACCGGAACCAAAACTCAATATTAATTTAATTCTTGTCATCTATCAGCATATAATTATATTTCGATAAAATGTTTCACGTGAAACATTTAAATAAAAAGTAGTGGTTCCTCAAATTAGCTAAATATATAATTAATTATATTTTTATAAAATACTTGTATAAATATTTTTTTAATTATCAGTATAGTCACATATTGTACTATTCAACATTATTATAAACTTCAATACCTAAAACTTTAATAATAATTCCTTCTTCATATTCCTTTTCAGCTTTAACAGGTGCTAGTCTATGAACTCTTGAAACACTATAAGCCAAAGCTTTATACTCCACAGTACCACCATCTTTTAATCGCAATGGAATTGGTATGAGAAGAACAATAGCTAACAATATACATATAATAGCCACATTTCGTTTTTTCATGTTTAAAACCTCCAAAACAGTTTTTTACATTTCTTCGATAACAGCTATTCGTTGCAATATTTCCTTTGCCAATTTCTTTGCTCTTACAAAATCATCTTTACTTAATATCATCAATACATAGCTGTCACTTCCTACATCCATTGCTGATAAAACATATTCTGCCCATAGAGAGTTAATTATTCTGCCCCATCTTGGAATGTCTTCATCACTGTCCAATATTTCCTCATTTATTTCAAGTTCTAAACCTGTACTTAGTTTTTTTACAGCAGAGATAAAGTCATCTTTTCTGATTTTCCAGTCGAGCTCAATTGCCTTTCCACTAAGCAATAACTCTTCATAAAGTTCGAGCCAGGCATCTTCCATGTCTTGCATTTTTTCTGGATTTACTTTTTTTAGAAATTGCTTTGTGTGTTTAGAATTTCCTAATAGCAGTTCTGACAATTCGGCAAATGTATTCTTTACCTTCTCACTGTCATCTTCCAAACTTCTACATAGTATTTTTCTTCAGGAAGAATCTGTTTTTGTACAAATTTTCTCATTATCTGAGTTGCATCATTGTAGCTCAAATCAGAGATACAGTATTTCTTTCCATTAATTTCCATATATAAATCTACCAGTTCTTCGCTTTTCCCGGCAATAGCCTTCATTAAAGTGCAGCCTTTTATTGCATATGGCGGATATATCTCTGTGTACATGAAATAGCCATCATGCATAGCTTTTAGTGAATTATCAATTCCAACAATATGAAAACCCTTACTATTACATGTTGGATTTTTCATATGCCATTCTTCATAGGTATTAAATAATACTTTCATAATCCAATTATGTATACTCATAATAATCTCCTTATAAATGTTTCACGTGAAACATTTTCCATCTTGTACTTATTCCAGGTCAGATATCCTCTTTAATATCACCATTATCTTTTAAGTCTTATCCAAATGCTTTAACTATGAAGCTTGTATTTACTTTTGCTTAAACAAACTGTAAGTTATTTTTGCAAGGTGATAAGTCCTGCACAGTCAGACATTTTTTCAAATCGCATTTCTGGAAATTGACCTTTTAGCTCATCCCATACAAAATACATTTCATCACCGTCCCATTCATCTGCCGCAATCCGCATACATTCTTGAAGTGATGAACGAGTTTCAAATGCTATATCTCCGATATATATACATCCTCCCTCGTTCAACAGCATAAATAATGATGTAATAAAATCTACTTTTTGAAAGTCTGTAAGATGATGGAGAGAATATGTAGCAATGATCGCGTCATATTTTTGTTTCTGTATCGGCTCCACCAAGCCATTGGAAAAATCGCCTTCATATAAACTTGCTTTAGGCATTTTCTCTTTTGCAATTTCAATCATTCTATCTGAAAAATCTTGTCCGTAAATCGTACAGCCGTTTTCATATAATCTTGAAGTCAGTACTGCTGTTCCAAACCCAATATCTAAGACAGTCTTCGCAGATGAACGAATAACACGATTATAGATTACATTAAGAATAGATTTGTAGCCTGCAAAAGGATACGAGCCGTATTTGTCAGACAAACCTACACTCTTATCATAATCATCTGCCCATAAATCAAAACCTTTTTTATCTTGCATATTTCACCTCGATAACTTCAAATTTAATCAAAAGCCTTCTTATATAATTTTTTCATTTCTTTTGCATATTTCATTGCACCCGGAATACGCAGTCTTTTGTAATAGTCCGCTAAAATTTCCGAATGATTCTTTAAAATATCAAACTCTATTATATACATAGCTATACTCGTTATGGCATATTTTTCCTATAGAAATTATCGTTGATTTTTTTCTTCCTCATCTATTTCTTCACCTTCAGTAAATTCACCATCCGGATATTCTTCAACTGTGTCATTGCTGTATTTCCAGAAATTTTTGCTCCAGATTATAATATCTCTACTATTTTCTTCTATAATCTGTTCATAAAACTCCACCAATTCTTTTTCTGAATACAACTTGCAATTAAAGCCTTCTAGCAAGAATTGTCTTTGTTTCAAGCGGTTTATTAGTCTCTCTATTTCTATATTTAGTAGTTCATCATTAAAGTTATCAACTCCCAACTTTTTTTATAATGTCTAAATATATATCGCTCTCTAAAAATGCTTTTATAGTTTCCATTATCCTTGCTCCTCACAACTTAGAATTGTGTTAACGCACTTTCACTTCAGATTAATTACTAAGTAGCTTTATCCACTTCTTTTGTCTGTGCGAGTAAAATGCTTTTGCCCACAAATATACAAATGGTGTTTTCCATCCTGCATTGATTTCTACCTCGTCAGTATATTCCGTTTTGCCATCAGCAATTTCTTTAAGAATAATTCGATGATTCCATACGGGGCAAAAAGGATTGCCCTCCTTTGTATAAATGTTGTCCGGGTTGAATTCCTTGACATTAATAACATGAACACCAAGCGTAATGAATCCAAATATCTTAAAATTGAAAGAGAAACTTCTACCAACTTCCCAAACCAGTTCTGTTTGTCCATCGATGCTTTCGAATTCTGCATAGGGCTTTGCAATATATACCAGCGTATCAAATCTTTTCAGTAGTTCAAAAACATTTCTTTGCTTTGCCGGAAAAAGGGAAGTTTTCTTCACAGTCATTTTCATATATTATTCCTCGTTTTCGAAATGGATAATCACCTCGAAAAATATCAATTTATATAACTAAAAACTCATAAAAAAGGGACTGCTCATTAACTTTTTTAAATTTGTTAATGCGACAGGATCCTTATTTCTTAAATCATTTCTATAAATTCATCAAAATGTAATCCTTATATTTCTCCCCAAAATCCACACATCCATTTCTCAGTATTCAAAGGATAAATTTCATTCGCTTCGTTTAGCAAGAGCAATATTTTTTCTTTCCGTCTCATTTTTGCATTTTCACTCTTTAAATCTTCTATTCCTTCAATCAGTTTTTGTGCCTTATTCTTTAATCTGTGCCATTTCTGCCAGTCTTTATCAGACATTTTCTCCGATTTTTTTCTTTTAATGTCTCTCTCCATAAAATTTTTCCCCTCACTTCTTCCAGATTTTTCGGGTTCTCCCAATATTGCCGGCTCTAAATAAATCTCACTTAAAAAGTTAACCTCTAAAAATGATTTTATCTTTTCACTCACATAAATTTCCTGATTTTTTAAAGAATCAACGATAAAAATATCTTTTGTTGAGAGAGTAGATTTTACCAACTTTTCTTTTTGCTCATTTTCATCATAATAAGCATATCCTTCCTTCTCTGGAATCAAAGCATATAGGTTTCCTAATGTTTGTGACAAAAGCTCATTATGTTTTCTGCCAGTGATATATTCTTCCGCATCCATATCGCCCGAAGGGTAGATTTTAGGTTCATCTGCGGATAAATCCCATGTCTGCCAATCCAAATTTACAATTCTTTCTTTACGAACATCTGCAAAATTTAGATTTGAAAAGCAGTTCTCCATTATTTCTTTTACATACTCTCTTACTATAATAACCGGACACTCTTTATCATATTGACTTCTGTATATTCCGGGACAAAAAGGTGCAGTCCTCAACAAACAATGTTCTTTTTTCTTCTTATCAAAATAATAAATTCCTTGCCACAGTACCTCCCCATAAGATGTCCATGGCATTTTTGTTTTTTTGAGTACATAAATCATCACATATTCTCCATAAAAAAATATTTTTTTGTTACACTAAAACCTTACACAAAAAAAGCGTTCCATTTTTATTCCATATTCACTAACCATCTTAACTGTCAACATATCCTCAAATTCAAATTCATCACTCTCTTTTAAAACTATTTTTCATATATATCAATAAACTGACTTATGAAATTAGCCTGTGATTTTTTTCTTCATCTGTCCCGTTCTCTACTTGTGCTCCATATATTTTTATACCAATCATAGTTATCAGCTGACAAAGGTTCTAAATCAAATTCTTTCTGAATTAGTTTTTATTCCATCAGCATATAGTTCAAATAATTTATCAAATGCTTTCTCGGGATTTTTAAATACTGCATATCCATCCTTATTTGCCCCTATTTCAAAAATCTTTGCTTATAGTAACATATTTTTCTATATCAACACTTCCTTTTATATTTTTCCTTGCCCACAACATACTCTTGTACATAAGGATACTTAACCTTATTATATCCTGTTTTGCAGCAACTGCTCAAAAATTAATACTGATACTAATATTAAAACTTTTTATTTTATTTTTTTCTCATTTTTAATTCCCTCTGAATGATTAAAATGTTTCACGTGAAACATTTTTAAATGTATAACATCTCTTACCTATATTTCATACACTACAGCAATTTTTCTCATATATCTCTCTTCATATTCCACATATCCATGCTTTTAAATAAAAGGAATAAGACTCAAACCATTCTTCTTTAGGAATTCCAAGATGAACTTTTTGAAACTGTGATTCCCATTATTTTTTTCATACACTCTTCTGCCTGCATAAGTAAAGCAGTTCCTATTCCTTTACGTTTCTTGGCGGACTTAACAAATAATCTATGGATAAAAAGCTTCATTTGTGCCATCAACTCTCACATATCCTATACTTCCTATAACTCTGTCATTTTCATCAATGGCAATCCAAAACCTGCCTCCCTTATCAAAATAACTTGATTTTATATCCAGCAGGTCTTCATTTAATCCCGGTTTTCTACCCAAAGCATCCTTAGCCTGCAAAATCATAAAGATTAAGTCATCCCTGATAGCTTTCTTCAAAATGTATAATTTTTCATCTTTTTTATCTCTCCAACATATACTTTTCTATTTCATCGGAATTTAGTTTTCTCATCTCAGTAGCATCATACTCCTTATATTCTTCTATCATAAAAAGCCGGTTTTTATAGTTTCACAAACTTTTTTTCTTTATTATTTTTTTCAGATATAATTCTAAATCTTTGTTATCGGGAAAAAAATTTTGTAGGACGCTCTGCCCTTTTTCACTTTTTTTATCTCATAAATACCGCAGGATTTTTCATCGTATAATCAGCCGTACGCAGATATAACTTAGCAATTTCCAAGCTTTTAAAAAGGAAAGTTCCATCTCTGCAATCCGCGTTTTTGAATCATTTTTCTATACAAATACATCTCCCACAGGTACCACAAATATATTGAGTATGATTTTTTTAAGACAATCTAGTGGATTTAATAAGAGAGTAATTCTATTATTATCTGAGTAACATTCTATACACATTTTACCTTACCTTCATTTTTGATTTATAATAACCCGGCATATTATAATCTGAATTCATTACTTTTACGTCATCTGCCATTAATCTTGCTATATGTTTAGGAATCATTGATACCTGCATAGACATATCTACTTTATATCCATTATCAATACATTCATTCCAATATTCGAGATGTTTTTTTGTCTACCAAATAATCGGACTCCTCTACTCTGATACCATTTTCTCCCTGAATGGAATACCAGTAAAGATATTCTGTATCTTCATCTCTCTCCCTAAATATAGTTTCTACATACATTTTTTTCTCCATCCAAAGTAAGTAAAACTTCCTCCATATTTTCATTTAAGAAATTCATCCATTCATCTACCACAGAAGATTTACCCTCTTTAACACGAAATCTTGATAATTCTATATTCATACTTTGCCTCCTGATAAATTATTCATACACAAACACCAAATCATCTCCATCCAAGAAATCAGCTTTTTTAAATCCTACATAAATATATAATCTCTGAGCCAACTCATTATTTTGTTCTGTAGTTAGGAAAATCGGCATATTGCTGTCCAATTTTTGCAAAGTTTTTATCGCACACTCTGTGGTTGCCCTTCCTAAACCCTTATTCTGATAATTCTTATCTATAAAAAAACTCCAATTAAAACCTTTTTATTAAGTACTATTTTCCTAAACGAAATAAATCCCACTCTTTTTATTTTTCATTATTGTAAATAACACAAGGCACATTATTTTCGTGGAGCTAAATATGCTCTTCCCTACTGAAAAACTTGCAGGATTTACATATTCCATCTGTTCACTTGTTATCTTACATTCTTCTACCGCATACCAAAGGTCAGTTTCATCTTCTATCGGCTTTTATCCAAACAAGTGAATTACTGCATAAATTTTTGTTTTATTTCAGATAAAAAAATTTCCCCATATAATCTCCTATAATTTCAAGTTTAACGTTAGCGTTTTTTTACTTTTTTTATCAAAAAAATGCTAACGTTAAACTGTTATTTTATCATCCATCATTATAATTTCAGAGTTATAATACTTTTTCTGTAAACTCTACTTTTTTTCCATTATTTCAGCCTTTGTAAAATGGCTGTTTTTCGAACGCAACTACCCACTTTTTCTTCCATATCATCATAACGATGAATAATGGCAATTACCCTTCCCTGTAAACTCTTTTACCGGCTCATCAATACCTATTATATAGGCATCTTGTTCTTCACCATCTCCTGCAATTATTCCTTCTATATATCCATAATTTATCGGATAATACATATCCTTATGTTTAGGATGATAGCTGCCGAGCGGTCTGTCAACTGTCACTTTTACAAGCTTATCAAGCATAGTTTTACTCCAATATTTAGCCCAAATTATTGATATTGTCTTATTTCAGCATTTAACCTTTCTATCAAACTAATTATATCTCTTCTAAAATCCTTTAGCTCATACAATGTATCTTTAATTTCACCCTGTACCCTGATATCCGTAAATATATTGTCAAACCAGATGTCAAAAGCACCATCGCTAATAGTATCGCTTATTCCTGTCGGCAAATGCATATCAACATCTTCAAGCCCCTTGTTTAATACAGTTAGTGAAGAGTAAATTTCTTCGATATCAGCATTTGCATCCTGAATTTTACCCCTTTTAATAAAGCTTGAAATCATTCCTCCACCAAAAATATCAAATAATCCCCAGGATGATGCATTGTCTAAAGAAGATATGGCATTATCTATCCTTGCAATTACCTCTTCAGCCGCCCTCTTTGCTTCATAAAGTTCTTTTAATCTGTCCATTCTCATGCCTCCATAAAATTTTATATTCTACTTCTTCTTTTTTACCTTCGGAACCGGCAATTCATCAAACATAACTTCAAATAAATTCGTCAAATATTTCCTATTATCCACATTATCCACAAGCAACATCGCTTTTGCCCCCTCATAAGGAAGTTCATATTTTGCATCCGGCATATAGTCAATTGCTGATTTTACAGGTTTAACAAGCAATCTGTCATCATATATTCCACCAACTATTCTACCCTTGTAGTATATAATATATTCTCCCATCATAGCCCTGTAACTAATATCCTCTAATTCAGATAACTGCTCAAGGATAAAAATTTAAATATTCCTTATTTGATGACATATTTAATTCCTTTCTCAAACAACAGTTTTTTTCTATATTAATCACTAAAGTAATTACTATATTTTAATCAATCTATCTTCCACTTTTTAACAATTTTTATTCACCAAAAATCCTACTCCCTGTCCGACAAAGCTTATAACTCCATAAATCAGAACATATACTGTTGCAGATTCATTCAAATATATAATAGCAGGAAGCCAAAGTAAACCGATTATAATTGATAAATGCCATTTAAAACCCGTTCATTTTGGCATATACAAGTGAAAGTATGAACAATATAGCCGGTAAAAGACAGAGCAGTGTAAACATAGCGCTGCCAGTATCCCTACATAACAACGGTGCTGCCACATAAAAATGCAAGCATTACTAAAACATAAACATAATATTTCTTTATAAAAAGCTTTCATCCTGCCTCCTTTATTACTACCTTTTTCTGTTTCCTGCGAAAATAATTTACATAGTTCATCAATAAACAAATCTAAATCATTCATATCACAGCTTTTTAAATCTATTTTTCTCTTTTTTTATTTCTCAATATAAATGAATATCCAAAATATTTACCTTTTACAAATAATGAATTAACTAAAAAGGCTCTATAGAGGATAATTCACCAAAAAAATATTGTCCTTTCTTTTTTTATTTTTTTCTTTAAAACAATCCCTTTTTTTCAAAAAAAGTTTAGCCTCTGTCCATAAATCAAATTCGGTTGGCAAAATAATTTTTTTCTTTTTTCCCTTTGATATAAAAATCTGTTTTCCAAGTTCTTGTGAAAACTCGACTGTTTTCGGGATTAAAAAGAATTGACTTTAACTTATATTTAGGTCCAACCTGTGGATTAAGCATTTTTCCTATAAAAAATATTCCTAGTCCAAAAAGTACAATAATAATTAAAATTTTATCCATAGTTTACCTCTGTGAAATCGCTCCTATTTTAACAAGAGCCTTATATATTCCTTCATCGTTATTGCTATCGGTAATATTCTTAAAACGAAGTTTAAGCTCTTTTGGTGCATTTCCCATTAGAAAAGGAAAACCAACCACCTCAAGCATTTCCGCATCGTTAAAGTTATCTCCGAAAGCCACAGCCTTATCAGGATTTATATTCCATAATTTACATAGCTCCGAAACAGCACTTCCCTTTGTTATACCGGTCTGCATAATCTCAATCATTGTGTGAAAAGACTTAACTACCGATAACATAGGAAACTGCTTCTTTATTTTATTTTCTATTTCTATAGTCTTCTCCGGATTACAGATACAAAGAATTTTTCCTATTTCTGTATTGCCAGGTACTAAATCTATTGTACCCTCCACAGCTTCTGTATGAACTATATTTTCTTCGCAAATTACTCTTTCGTCTTTCTTATCCCTAACTATCCAGTTATCTCCAAAGTAAAGATTCCAACAACAGTCAAATCTTTCTTCTTCAATAAAATTAATTACATTCTCTGCTGTTTCCTTGCTAAAGCCGGTGGAATAAACAGTATTTTTCTTATCATCCAAAATCAAAGCCCCACTGTATGATATAATAGGACAAGAAAATCCGTTTTCCTCTAAAATAGGATATATTCCCGATGGACTCCTTGCCGATATTATTACAAAAGGAATATTTTTTTCCTGCAATTTTTGTATTGCATACTTTGTACCTTCAAGCATTTTATGTTCATTATTTAACAATGTTCCATCTACATCACTGAAGACTATTTCTACATTCATATTTTTCTCCCTATATTCATCTTTCGTCTCCATTCAGGTACTTCAGTATCATCTGCCCAATATTCATCCATTTCAATAATTAAATTATTCTCTGTTTTTATAAAACTTACAACATGAAAAGAACTGCTTTTTATTCACAGCATAAATCTTTACCGCTGTTATTATCATATTTTCAACTTTTTCTATACGTTCAATTTTACCTTACTTCCGTATTATCTTACGCATTTTCTTCCTTACCAAATGCTTCCTTAAATTTTTCTGTCTCCGACCAATATTTACTGCCCCAGTTCTCAAATGACCACTCATCCATATATTGATTACATTCATAATCAACGTAATACAACTTCCCATTTTGAACAATGAAGTTAGTAGGATACCAGTCGATATTCGAGGTTATTATTCCTACATATTTTTCTGCATTTCTATAACCTGTTTGAGATAATTTTTCCTTAAATTCACCATCTTTTATTATTTCTACAATGGTTTTTCCATCTATAAACTCTTTGATAATTATTTCCTTTTTCCTTATCACAATAAATAAGTTTCGGTAACATAATACCAATCTGCAAAAGCCTCTCATAATCTTTTTAATTCAGATTCAATTTTATTACCAAACTGATAATACTCACAAGGCTCATGATGGATTTGCTTTTAATGTAAATAAGAGCCCATCATTATTAACAAGGTAGAATAGCCTCCTTTTTCCCTTTCCGAGAAGCTTTATAATAGTATATTCCTTTTTATTTACAGTTATTGTACTATTCATATAAATTTATCCTTACTTTTTTTATAAACATCTTATCTTTCTGCAAATATATAGCAAATGGCTGGAAATTCCTAACATTTCCCTCTTCTCACAAATATTCATCTGATAATTCAAAAACAAACCAAAATCTTCATCTGACATTTTAAAATCAGGATTTCTCTCAGCTATTTCTAAAACACTGTCTGTTGCAACCGTAGTTATATACTCCACAGGTTTAGCTTCAAACATTTCTTCAAATTCTTCTATATCAAACCTGTAAATGCCTGTTCTGTAAAATGCTTCACCTTATAGTCTTCATCAAAATTAGCTATAAAGCCCTCTTTAAAATTGTCTGAAATATAATTACTCATCATAATTGCATGTACAGATAAAAATGCTATAAGTATTACTCCATCAGGTTTTGTTACACGAATCGCTTCATCCAAAGCCTGATGCCGGTCTTTTTCTTCATATAAATGATACATAGGCCCAAATAAAAGGGTTACATCAAAGGTATTGTCATCAAAGCCGCCAAGATTAAGCGCATCACCCTGAAAAGCTGATATATTCTCCAAACCTTCGGCATTTTTCTTTAAGACTTCAAGATTACTTTCCACAAGCTCAACCGCAGTAACATCATAACCATTTTTCGCAAGTTCTATGGAATATCTGCCTGTCCCTGCCCCTATTTCCAGTATTTTATCACCGGACTTGATGTACTTATCCACATAATTCATGGTAATAAAATATTCAAGCTGTCCCTGTCTGCTTGCAGTAAGCCTTTTATCCTCATCAAACTTCCCATATATCGTTTTTAGCATTTCAATTCTTTTTTTCCATAATATTTATCCTTACTACATTATTAGTAATATTATTAAATAACAGAAAAGGAGATGAAGTACACACCATCTCCTAAAACAATATTCTCTAAGCAACCTGTGGATAATCAATTACAGCAATTTCCTGCATCATTTTTTTAGCTGTATCAACAATCACTTCCAATCTTTCTGCAACTTCATCTGTATAATATTTTTCTCCACACTGCTCACATTCAAGACAAAGGAACATTTTTTTACAACAATAATACAGTTATTATAATTTACAACATGAGTTGTTTTACTCTTTACTGTTGTAGTATTTTTTTACAATACATACACATATCGATCACCTCTTTTTCTTGTCATTAAATCATATTCAAATTTCTTTATATCGGGATAAATATTTCCATTAAAAAAATTCCTCCCTGTTCCAGCCCCAGTTAGTAGTTGTCTCATACTTTACATAAATTCTATCAGGCTCTATTCCGAGAACCTCATTAAAAATCTTTGTTATCTCAGCAGTTAAATTACTGAAAGCCTCTTTATTCTCATTTCCGAATACATTTACCTCAACATAAGCTATATCCTTCTCATTACTGCCCTTAAAATAAAGATGGCTCTCAGGCTCAAAATTTAACATAAGCCCAGGCTTCACTCTTACCCGGTACAAGTTCAATAGCCTTTCCAAGCTTTTCCTTAACTATAACTTCCTCTCTCTTGTAATCTTCTTTGCAATTTTTGAATTAATAAATGGCATAATTTTTCTCCTTTCTACTTTCCCATACAAAAATCTTTAAATATCTTATCAGCCAAGTCCTCACTGGTAGTATCTCCGGTAACTTCTCCGATGGCATTATAAGCATTCATAAGGTCAATAGTATAAAAATCCTCCGAAACTCCCGAATCTATAGATTCCAGTACCATATTCAGACTTTCTTTTGCCCTTCTTATAGCACCTTCCTGTCTAAGATTGGAAAGATAAATTTCATTGTTAAAATCAAGCTCCCCATTAAAAAACATTTCCTTGATAATCTCAGTCAGTCTTTCTATTCCAATCCTTTTCTTTGCTGAAATTTCAACAAGGTTAAACTCTGAAAATTCCTTATATTCCTCATCGGTTAAGCCTCTTGCAAGGTCTGTTTTATTTAATATAAGTACGGTCTTTTTTGACTTTATTTCAGCTAACAGCTCCTTATCCTCTGTAGAAAGCGGCTTAGATACATCTATTATCATAAGCACAAGGTCAGCATCACTTAAATGCTCCTTAGCCCTCTCTATTCCCATTCTCTCAATCTCATTGTCAGTCTCTCTGATTCCTGCCGTATCCACAATATTGAGTGAGATATCACCAAGACTTACATTTTGAAGCAGGGCATCTCTGGTTGTACCAGGAATATCCGTAACTATAGCTACTTCTTCCCCCGAAATATAGTTAAGAAATGAAGACTTGCCTACATTCGGTTTGCCAACTATTACGGTCTTAATACCCTCTTTAATTATCCTGCCTTTACCTGCATTTTCCAAAATGTTATTAAGATCATTTATATTGTTAACTACATTTTCCCTTATTTCTTCCGCTTTTCCGTCAAGTGACATATGCTCCGGATCGTCAAGGGCTGCCTCTATATAAGCCATATCAGTCAAAATGCTGTCTTTTACAGGTTTTAACTTATCCCCTATTCCGCCGTTTAACCTTCTGCCTGCACTCTTTATGGCATAATCACTGTCTGCCCTTATGATATCCATAACCGCTTCCGCCTGTGTAAGGTCTATTCTTCCTGAAAGAAAGGCTCTTTTTGTAAATTCACCGGGTTCTGCCAGTCTTGCACCTGCTTTTATTGCAGTTTCAAGTACTTTTCTGGTTATAAATGCACCGCCATGACAGTTTATTTCTACCACATCTTCTCTTGTATAAGTCTTTGGTCCCTTCATAAATGAAACCAGAACTTCATCCACTATATCCGACTCATTATATATATGTCCATATTTTATAGTATGGGTTTTTTTATTTTTCTCTACATCAGTAGAAGATAATTTCATAAGCTTTCCGGCTATATTAAAGGCTTCATCTCCGCTAATTCTGATTATACTTATTCCCGAATTCCCAACTGCCGTAGAAATCGCTGTAATTGTATCATTCATAATTATTACTCCACTCTTCTCTTAAAATTCCGTATTTTACACTATCAAAATATTTTTCATTTTATAGAATATTTTTCCTTAAATTTACAATAATATTCCCATTTTGGAACATTTTTTTGTTTTTATAAACTCCTACCCTCATACTATCACAATTTTTCCCCCATAAACAACAAAATCCCTGTAAAACCATTTATCCGGTTCTACAGGGAATAATTTTTGATTATTCTTCTACATCTGCCTTGTCAGTATAATCTTCTCTTTCATACCTCTTTGTATATTTCTTATTATAACCATTCTTATGATATGGCTTTCTTCCATAAGGCTTTTTGCCATAACCCTTGTTATATCTGTTGTTATAATAACCTCTGCCATCATTCTTAGGCTTAACTACTACCTTACGGTAAGGATCATTTCCTTCACTGAATGTTTCACAATCAGGATCACCCTGAAGAGCAGAATGAATTATTCTTCTTTCAAATGAATTCATAGGTTCAAGTGAAACCTGTCTGCCTGTTCTCTTTACTTTAGAAGCTATGTTTTTAGCCAGGTTTTCAAGAGTTTCTTTTCTTCTTATTCTATAGTTTTCTGAATCAAGCTTAACCTTTACATATTCGTTGCTATCCTTATTTATTGCAAGGCTTACTATATACTGGAGAGAATCAAGAGTCTGTCCGCGCTTTCCTATAAGTACTCCCATATCCTCTGCTTTTACATCTATAGAAAGTTCATTTTCAGCAGCATCAAATTCTACATTTATAGAAGCTTCAAGCTTCATAGCCTTAAACACATCTGTAAGGAATTTAACCGCATCAGTCTTTGCTTTTTCCTGTCTGTCAGCAGATACAGGTTCAATCTTTTCAATTTCATCAAATTTCTTTTTAGGCTTTCTCTGAATATCAACTACAGGCTTTTCTTCTGTTTTAGTTTCAACATTATTTCTAACAGAAGCAGGTTTAGTATCTTTAACAACCTTTTTTTCCATAACAGGAGCAGGTTTAATCTCTTTCAGTCTGACTCTTACCTTTGCATCATGTTTTCCAAATAAACCTAAAAATCCTGAACTCTCTCTCTCAATAACATCTACTTCCATCTTATCTGAAGTAGTCCCAAGCCTTGCTAAACCTTCATTTATAGCATCATCAACTGTTTTTGCAGAAATTTCAATCCATTCATTACTCATAATCTACCCTCCAATACCTAATCTCTCTTTAACATATTGGCTACATCTGCAATATTATTAGCCTTATATTCACCCTCGCGCTTTTTATAATCTGTAATCTTATAATTATTTTTTGTCTTTATTGTAATGCCCTTTTCAATATTTTTAGCAGCTTCTGAAGAATCTTCATCAATCTTCTTTGTATTCGTATTTGCTATTGATCTTGTTGAAGTATTTGCAAACTGATTAAATTTCTCAGCTACAGGCGCTTCTCCTCTTTTTGCACGAAGCTGGCAGCCTTTTCCTGATTTTTTCTTATCATTTCATCAACATCTACATTTTCAAGCATCTTATTAAAGAAATACTGCTGGATTATCATAAATATACTACCTGCAATCCAGTATACACCAATACCGATAGGGAAGGTCAGACAGAAGAAAGCCTGCATAAATGGCATAAAGTTCATCATGTTCTTATTAATAGCCGATGCCTGATCATTAGTATTTGTCTGAGGCTGATTCTTCATCATCTGCTTACCGTTTATAAACTGCAACACACCTGCAAGTACAGGAACTATAAAGGTAAGCGGTTTAGCAAATCCCGGTACATCTGATATTGAAAAAATTCCGAATACACTGTTGATATGTTCTATTTCAGCCGAATTAACAGCTATTACATTTGAAATACTGCTAAAGCTTGTTTTAAGTGCTTCCCATTTATCATGGTTAAATGTAGCAAGTACATCTATAACAGAGTTTAATATAACACTTTTATCACCTTCTGTAGCTAATTTTACAGTATTGCTGTTAGCTATATCTGTCAATACTTTGGCATAATTTTGCTGCTCCATAAGAGGAGTAGCAATGCTCTCATATAAGCTTCTTATTGCAGGCATGTAAGCAGGCATGCTCTGAACTATTCTATAAAGACCAAGCATTATAGGAAATGTGATAAGAATTGGTAAACAGCCTGAAAGTGGATTTGAACCATATTTCTCATACACTGCCTGTGTTTCCTGCTGCATCTTTCTCTGTGACTCTGCATCACGCTTGCCCTTATATTTCTTAGAAATTTCCTGAAGCTCAGGGCTCATTCTTGAAGTGAGCTTTCCTACCTTCTGCTGCTTATAATACATAGGCATCATCAAAGCTCTCATTATAAAAGTAAATAATAAAATACATATAGCCGCATTTTCTATTCCAATCGCTGAAAATACAGCATAAATCCCATTCATTATGTATGCAAGTACTCTTGCAATAGGTCCTACTATAGCACCATTATACTGTGTCAGTGCAAATACTTGTTGGATCAAACTACCTTCCTCCTAAATCTTTCTTTAAGGTACAAAATCGACACCGCCCTTTGACAGAGGATGACATCTCATAATTCTCTTTACAGCCAAATAAGAGCCCTTTAAGGCTCCATACTTTTCAATAGCCTGAACGGCATAGGTTGAACAGGATGGAATAAACCTGCACACAGGGCCCCCTTTGTAAGGAGATATATGATTTTTATAAATTTTTATTAAATATATAAGAAATCTCTTTATCAATCTTTTTCATCTCTTTCATCGTAAAGCAAATGATGTAATTTACAAAAGGTGAATATAGGCACTCTCTACATCTTTATATTTCTTATCTTTAATACTTCCTCTTGCTATAATAACGATATCATAACCTTTTTTTAATTTTTTCTTCGTTAAGCCTTTACGCTTTCTCTTATCAATCTGGTTGCTCTATGCCTTACCACACTGTTGCCAACTTTTTTACTAACCGATATACCTATTCTGTTCCCTTCGGCTTCATTATTATATATGTACATAACCAGATATTTGTTGGCATAGGATTTTCCATTATCATAAACTCTTTTGAATTCCCTCGAATTCTTCAACGAATTAGGTAACATATTTTTCCTTGATAAACAAACGGACACCGGCAAGGCCTGTGTCCTTATTGTTATTGTAACTGATTAAGCAGATAATTTCTTTCTACCCTTAGCTCTTCTTCTGGCTAATACTCTTCTGCCATCAGCTGTCTTCATTCTCTTACGGAATCCATGAACCTTTGATCTCTGCCTCTTCTTAGGCTGGAATGTCATTTTCATTTGGTACACCTCCTTAACTCACTCGAATTTAGCGATTAAATACAATCAACCCTTATAATATCAGCATATCGGCTAAAAATCAAGATAAAACTTTCTTTTTTCTTATTCTATATATGTAGAAAAATAAAATATCACATTTATCCACATTAATTCTACAATAATATACTAACTTATCCACATTATGTTTATAAGTTGTGGATAAGTGTGAATTTTTTAAATTTAATGATTTTTTTACTGGTTTCTACTGCTATATAATTATGTTTATAATTTTATTCTACTACCGTTGATAACTTTTTTATTAACCTAAAATTAACCACATTTTCACAAGTTATCAACATATTTTTGTGGATAACTTGAATAAGTCATAATTTCTTAGGTTGTTTTTTTCTTTAATTTGCGATAAAAATATATATTATAAAGGAGTATTTTTGTCTTATGAAACAATTAGTCAGTAAAAAAACTGGGATGCAATACTGGAAATGCTCGAAAATGACTTTGAGATAAAGCCGGTATTATTTACAACCTTCATTAAACCTCTTAAGGTTTATGATGAAAATGATGATACTGTTGTTATTTTATTGGATGATGACGTTTATCAGCACAATGATTCTTATGTTAAGGAAAAATTCTATGCCTTCATAAAGAATTCAATAGAAGCTGTTACCGGAAAATCATATAACCTTAATTTCATATCTAAAGAAGAAGTTGAAAATTATGATACTGAAAAGAGTAATAACAATAAACTTATGGAAAGAGCTGCAAGTGCAAATCTCAATCCAAACTATACCTTTGATACCTTTGTAATAGGTGAAAATAACCGCTTTGTAACAGCAGCAGCCCTTGCTGTAGCTGAAAATCCAAATACAGACTGGAATCCTCTTTTTATATACGGAGGAGTAGGACTTGGTAAGACTCACCTTATGCATGCTATTGCACATTATATTCTGGAAAATCAGAAAGATGCCAGAGTTTTATATGTTACAAGTGAGCAGTTTACAAATGAGGTGATTGAATCTATTAAAGAAGGTGTGCTTGCACCTAAGGAATTTAGAAAAAAATACCGTAATATAGATGCTCTGTTAATTGATGATATCCAGTTTGTTATAGGTAAAAAGCGTACAGAAGAAGAATTTTTCCATACCTTTAATGAACTCTATCAGGCAGGCAAACGTATCATAATTTCATCAGACCGCCCACCTAAGGATTTTACAGATATTGAGGATAGAATAAGGTCAAGATTTGGTAATGGTATGCTTTCAGAAATTAACCCTCCTGATTATGAAACCAGAATGGCTATTTTAAAAAAGCGTTGTGAGCTTGAAAATGAACATCTTAGCGATGAAATTCTTGACTATATAGCTACTAATGTCAATTCAAATATAAGAGAGCTTGAAGGTGCATATAAAAAGGTAACTGCACTTAATAAACTTGTAAATGTAAATACAGAAGCTACTCTTGAAATAGCCAAAAATGCACTTAAGGATATAATCAATCCTAACGTAAAAAATGTAATAACAATTGATACTATTATAGATGTGGTTGCAAGTCATTATGAACTTTCAATTGATCAGCTCCGTTCTGCAAACAGAAGCAGTAATGTAGCCTATCCAAGACAGATTGCTATGTACCTTTGTAAACAGCTAACTCCTGCTTCACTTAAGGAAATAGCTTCTAAGCTCGGTAAAAAAGACCATTCCACAATAGTTCATGGCATCAAAAAGATAGAAGAAGATCTTGAAGAAGAAAAGAAAACAAATAAAAATGATCTTTCAGTTAAGCTTGATGTTATCACAAAGCTTATTTCTTCTTAATACTGTTTATAACTTTGTGATAAATATTGGATAAAAGTGAATTAATATGTTTGTAAGCTGTGAATAGAAGATTTTTTTAATTTTTTTCACTTTCCACATTATTATAAAACACTGAAAATATTGGTTTTATGCCTTTTTAGCTTATAACCATATCCACTCTTCCTACTACTACTAAGTATATATTATATTTATATAGAAATTATCCACCCATTATGGGGAAAAACCTACTACTAAGGAGAACCTAATGTTAATAAAGATAAATCAGAGTGATTTAATTAAAAGTATAAATATCGTAATCAAAGCTATTTCTACTAAAACAACTTTACCTATACTTGAATGTATAGTAATTAAAGCTATTGAAAATAATATTAAATTAATTGCTAACGATATGGAACTTGGTATAGAGACTATAGTTACCGGAGAAATTATTAAGGAAGGTAGTATAGCTCTTAATTCAAAACTTTTTCAGATATAGTGAGGAAACTTCCAAATAATGTTGTAGAAATTAATACAGATGATAATTATAAGGCTACTATAAAATGTGGTAAATCTGTTTTTTTACAATATCGGGACAGAGTATAGAAGAATTTCCTGTTTTACTCGAAATAGAGAAAATTAAAAAGTATAACACTTTCCCAATTTTCTCTTAAAAGAAATGATAAGGCAGACTATATTTTCAATCTCAAATAATGAAAAATATGAAGGTAATGACAGGAGAATTACTTGAGGTTAATAATAATAATCTTAGAATAATAGCTCTTGATGGACATAGAATATCCATTAGAAAAAAATAATACTTGAAGGAGAACATGAAAATATTAAAAGCAGTTGTTCTCAGTAAAACTTTAAGTGAGATAAGTAAGATTCTTTCAAGTGAAATAGCTGATGAGGTTACTATTTATTTTTTTCAAATAAACATATAGTATTTGAATTTAGTAATACTACTGTTAATTCAAGGCTTATAGATGGTGAGTTTTATAATGTAGACCAGATGATTTCAAGTGATTATGAAACTAAGATTAATCTTAACAGAAGAGAATTACTTGAAAATATGGATTCAGCACTTCCTTTCATTACTGATAAGGAGAAAAAAACCTGTAATACTTAATATTACCGAAAATAATATAAATCTGAGTATAAAGACTACTGTAGGAAATATGAATACAGACATAGAACTTACTAAAGAGGGTAAAGATATAATAATAGGTTTCAATCCGGTACTTGTAATGGATGCATTAAAAAGTAATAGAGGATGAAAATATAGATATTTTTCCTTTTTAATCCAAAAGGCTCCTTGTTTTTATAAGAAATAAAGAAGAAAGTTATTTATATATAATTCTTCCGGTAAATTTTTAATTCTGAAGATATCTGATTAGATATTAGAAAATATACAAAACGGAGGTATCTATGCAAGTTATAAAAATTAAAGATGATTTCATAAAGTTAGGTCAGCTTATAAAAGCTTGCAGGTCTTGTGGATAGTGGAGTAGAGGCAAAGTATGCCATTCAGAACAGTCTTGTATATGTAAATGGAGAGATAGATACAAGGCGTGGCAAAAAGATAGTTCCGGGAGATGTAATTAAATTTAAGAATGAAGAAATAAAGGTTGAGGCAAATGATAATTAAGTCTCTTGCACTTAATGCTTTTTAGAAATATAGATAATATTAATATTGAATTTGATAAAGGCTTAAATATTATCTATGGTGATAATGCACAGGGAAAAACTAATATTTTAGAGTCAATTTATGTTGCCGGAACTACAAGGTCACATAAAGGCAGTAAAGACAAAGAAATGATTAAGATAGGAGAAGATGAAGCACACATAAGAGTTATTTTGGAAAAAGATGAATTAGATAGAAAAATAGATATGCATCTTAAAAAAAGTAAGTCTAAAAGGGGTGGCAGTTGATGGTATTCCTATTCGTAAATCAGCAGATATATTTGGTATAGCAAGACTTATTTTTTTCTCTCCTGAGGATTTAAGTATGATAAAAGACGGTCCTGCCGAGAGAAGAAGATTTATAGATATGGAGCTTTCCCAGATAGAGAAGATATATTTGTATAATCTTTCAAAATATAATAAAAATACTTACACAGAGGAATAATCTTCTAAAGCAGATAAGTTATGATACCGGACTTTCAGATACACTGGATGTATGGGATGAGCAGCTTGTAAGTACAGGCTTAGAAATTATAAAGAGCAGAAGAAAAATTTATATCTGAGCTTAATGAAATAATAAAACCAATTCATGAAAAAGCTTACAGGCGGTAAGGAAGAACTGGAGATAGAGTATAATCCTAATGTAAACGAAGAAGATTTTTAAAGACAAATTAAAATCAGGTAGAAACAGTGACATTTATCAGAAAACTACCTTAACAGGTCCTCAAAGAGATGACATAACTTTTTATATAAATAAAAATGATGTGAGAAAATACGGTTCACAGGGACAGCAAAGAAGTACGGCTCTTTCACTTAAATTGTCTGAAATAGAGCTTTTTAAGAAAAAAACAGGTGATAATCCTATTTTGCTCTTAGATGATGTACTTTCAGAGTTAGACAGAAGCAGACAGAATTATCTTATAGAAAGTATAGGAGATATACAGACTATAATTACCTGTACTGGTCTTGAAGAATTTGTTGAAAATAAAAAGACTGATGGCAGAATATACAAGATAAACAGCGGTAAAATAGATAAAAGTGAGGTAAAAGAATGAGTGCAGAATACGGAGCTGATCAGATTCAAATACTTGAAGGGCTTGAGGCGGTCAGAAAAAGACCGGGTATGTACATTGGCTCTACTTCTCTTAAAGGACTTCACCATCTGGTATATGAGATAGTGGATAATTCCGTAGATGAAGCACTTGCGGGAGAGTGCAGTCATATAGAAGTATTTATAAATGAAGATAATTCTATAACTGTAGTAGATGATGGTCGTGGTATACCTGTAGGTATTAATAAAAAATCAGGGCTTCCTGCAGTTCAGGTAGTGTTTACAGTGCTTCATGCCGGCGGAAAGTTTGGCGGTGGCGGATACAAGGTATCAGGCGGACTTCATGGAGTAGGTGCTTCTGTTGTAAATGCACTTTCTGAGTGGCTTGAAGTTTGGTTGAAACAGATGGAAAGGCTTATAAACAGCGTTATGAAAGAGGTAAGGTAGTTACGGAGCTTAAGGAAATAGGTACTACAGAAAGACATGGTACCACTGTGACATTTTTACCTGATAAAGAGATATTTGAAGAAACAGTATTTGATTATGCAACAATAAAACAGCGCCTCAGAGAAATGGCTTTTCTTACAAAGGGGCTTAGAATCAGCCTTACAGACAGAAGAGAAGAGGGTAAAAAGACAGATAGCTTCCACTATGAAGGTGGAATTATGGAGTATGTAAGTTATTTAAACAAAAATCAGACTGTGCTTTATGATAAAATTATTTATTGTGAAGGAAAAAAGGGTACAGTTCAGGTAGAAGTTGCACTTCAGCACAATGACGGTTATAACGAAGGCTGTTACAGCTTTGTAAATAATATAAATACTCCTGAGGGCGGAACCCATCTTACAGGATTTAGAAATGCCCTGACAAAGACTTTCAATGAATATGCAAAGCTTATGAAGCTTGTTAAGGACAGTGATCCTGCACTTACAGGTGAGGATATCAGAGAGGGAATGACAGCTATAGTAAGTATCAAAATTCCTGAACCACAGTTTGAAGGACAGACTAAGCAAAAGCTTGGTAACAGCGAAGCTAGGGGAGCAGTTGAAACCATAGCAAGTGAGCAGATTATGATTTTCCTTGAGCAAAATCCTACCGTTGGTAAAATGATAGTTGAAAAGGCATTGTTAGCACAGAGAGCTAGGGATGCAGCCAGAAAAGCAAGGGATTTAACCAGAAGAAAGACAGCCCTTGAATATATGAATCTCCCGGGCAAGCTTGCTGACTGTTCAGATAAGAACCCTGATAACTGCGAGATTTACCTTGTAGAGGGAGATTCTGCGGGTGGTTCTGCAAAAGATGCAAGAGATAGGGCTACACAGGCTATACTTCCGCTTAGAGGAAAAATTCTTAATGTAGAAAAGTCAAGACTTGATAAAATCTTAGAAAATAAAGAAATTCAGTCAATGATAACTGCCTTTGGTACAGGAATTCATGACGATTTTGATATATCTAAATTAAGATATAAGAAAATTATTATAATGACTGATGCGGATATAGACGGAGCACATATAGATACATTGATGCTTACTTTTATCTACCGTTTTATGCCGGAGCTTATAAGAAAAGGGCATGTTTACCTTGCACAGCCACCTCTTTACAAGGTGGAAAAAGGTAATAAAATCTGGTATGCCTACAATGACAAGGAACTTGAGAATATAATGTCTGAAATCGGACGTGATAGCAACAATAAGATTCAGCGTTATAAAGGTCTTGGAGAAATGGATGCCGAACAGCTTTGGGAAACAACAATGGATCCTGAAAGGCGTGTACTGCTTAAAGTTATGATGGACGAAGAAAATGCTTCTGAGATAGATTTAACCTTTAACACTCTTATGGGAGACAAGGTTGAGCCAAGACGAGAGTTTATAGAGCAGAATGCCAAGTATGTAAGGAATTTGGATATATAATAAAAAAATGAGTTGTCGCACTTAGTGTAACAGCTCATTTTTTTATTCATAAGATATACTTTTAAAAAAATTTAATTTCAAGTAAACAAATCTGCGATAAAAAGGTAAATTCCCGGTTATAGCAGAAATACAGAAGTCGATTGCAAATAAAAAGAGCGATAACAGCGTTTATCTTGCAAAAAAATTTATATTCGTCAGTACATTCGTTTAAGGTATAACTTTTTCCAGCTCTGTGTAATTTTATATACCCATTCGAGGGCTTAAAATAAAGTAAATAACTTACAATAAAGAAACAAACACAAAAGAAATGCCATTAAATATATAAAACTATTGTCGTGTGAAGCCGCCTCACCCGCTGTTTCAATTTGCTCGATTATTTCAGAATCAATTTCGAGACATGTCAATTTGTACAGAGTAATTCATTAGCATATAAATTACCTCCTAAAATAATAATAAAAACTAAACCCAAATCAACTTTTTTTAAGTATACAATAAAATGATGTGGGCGTCAAAAGTATTTGACACCCATTGATACAGGATTGCTACAGCTTCGCTTATCGCAATCCTTGCAAAAATATTCGTAATCCGCTCATTTTTTTGCGTGTCAAAAGATAATAAATTCTTTTTGCAAGCAAGCTTGCAAAAAAATTTTTACACTTTTGACACTTGTATCATAAAATAAGATTTTCCAAAAAGTATATTATTTAATCAAAAATTTATGATATAATGTGAACACTTAATGAATACAAGCCGTAAGGCGAAGTATGAATTTAGTGAGAGCGGTATCTAAGCACTTAGTGAAGTCGAGCCCTATTTTTGGCGAAGACTGAACTTAGTACTATGATATAATAGTATTTTAGAACAGGAAAAGCTTAAAAGATAAAAATTTTTATCTTTATAAGTTAAAATGTAAGGAAAAAGGATAATAGAATGGACGAGAATATTTTTGACAGGATTAATGAAGTAGACTTAAAAAAGACTATGGAAGATTCCTACATAGACTATGCTATGTCAGTAATTGCGTCACGTGCCCTGCCTGATGTAAGGGACGGACTTAAACCTGTACAAAGAAGAATACTTTATGCTATGAAGGAGCTTTCCAATACTCCTGACAAGCCACATAGAAAATGTGCCAGAATTGTCGGCGATACCATGGGTAAATATCACCCACATGGAGACAGTTCTATTTACGGAGCCCTTGTAAATCTTGCTCAGAGCTGGTCTACCAGATATATGCTTGTAGACGGACATGGAAACTTTGGCTCTGTGGACGGAGACGGGGCAGCGGCTATGAGGTACACAGAGGCTAGGCTTAGCAAAATTTCTGTGGAAATGCTTTCAGATATAGAAAAGGATACCGTAGATTTCATACCTAACTTTGACGAAACAGAGAAGGAGCCTACGGTTCTTCCTTCAAGATATCCTAACCTGCTTGTAAACGGAGCATCAGGTATAGCGGTAGGTATGGCTACCAATATTCCGCCACATAACCTTGTAGAAGTTATAAATGCTGTAAATAAGATTATAGACAATAAAGTGGAAGAAGACAGAGATACTGATATAGATGAAATTCTTCAGATAGTAAAAGGTCCTGATTTTCCTACCGGTGCTCATATCTTAGGCAGAACCGGCATAGAAGAAGCCTACAGAACCGGCAGAGGTAAGATTATAGTTCGTGCGGTAACCGACATAGAGCCTATGGCGAATGGTAAGAACCGCATAGTTGTTACCGAACTGCCATATCTTGTAAATAAGGCAAGGCTTATAGAATATATAGCCGATATGGTGAAAAACAAGAGAATAGACGGAATTACAGAGCTTCGTGATGAGTCAAACAGAAACGGTATGCGTATCTGTATAGAGTTAAGACGTGATGTAAATCCGCATATTGTCCTTAAAAAGCTGTACAAACATACTCAGCTTCAGACTACCTTCGGTACAAATATGCTCGGGCTTGTAAATAATGAGCCTGTGGTTATGAACCTTAAGCAGATGCTTGGTTTCTATCTTGAACATCAGGAAAATGTAGTAAGGAGAAGAAGCCAGTACGAGCTTAACAAAGCAGAAGAAAGAGCTCATATTTTACAGGGACTTCTTATGGCTCTTGATTATATAGACGAAGTAATAAGTATAATCAGAGGTTCAAAGACTACTGCAGAAGCCAAAGAAAAGCTTATAGAGAGATTCAGTCTTGATGATGTGCAGGCTCAGGCTATAGTAGATATGCGTCTGAGGGCTCTTACAGGACTGGAAAGAGAGAAGCTTCAGGGTGAATATGACAGCTTACAGGAAAGAATTAAAGAATTAAAAGAAATCTTAGCCGATATTAAGAAATTACTTGGTGTAATAAAAGAAGAAATCAATGTAATTCGTGATAAATACGGTGATGAAAGAAGAAGTCAGATAGTGGCTGACGATTCAGACATTACCAATGATGATCTCATTCCTGATGAAAATACCGTAATTGCAATGACAAATATGGGTTACATCAAGAGAATGACAACCGATAATTTCAAAAGCCAGAACAGAGGCGGTAAGGGAATAAAGGGTATGCAGACTATTGAGGAAGATTTTATAGAAGATCTCCTTATGACTACAACCCACCACTATATACTTTTCTTTACCAATAAGGGAAGGGTATACAGGCTTAAAGCATATCAGATACCTGAGGCAAGCCGTACAGCCAGAGGTACAGCTATGGTAAATCTCTTGCAGCTTCAGCCTGATGAGCAGGTTAAGGCAGTTATAAATATCAGAAAAGAAAAGACTGACGGATATTTATTTATGGCTACCAAACGAGGCATAGTTAAAAAGACTGCTCTCAGTGAATATGCAAATATAAGAAAAACCGGATTGCAGGCTATTAACTTAAGAGAAGATGATGACCTCATAGAAGTTAAACTGACTAACAATGAAATGATATCTTCCTTGTTACAAAGAACGGTATGTGCATAAGGTTTAACGAAAAAGATGTGCGTCCTACAGGTAGGGCTTCTATGGGTGTAATCGGTATGACCATAGATGATACTGATGAAATAGTGGCAATGCAGCTTGATACACAGGGAGCTAAGCTTCTCATAGTTTCTGAAAACGGACTTGGAAAGAGAACAGAAATATCAGAATTTACCACCCAGCATCGAGGCGGAAAGGGTGTAAAATGCTACAAGATAGTAGAAAAGACAGGTCTTGTTATAGGTGCTAAGTCAGTAAATGACAATAACGAGATTATGCTTATCACAAAAGCCGGAATTATAATCCGTATGGCAGTGGAAAGTATATCAACTCTGGGAAGAATTACTTCCGGAGTTAAGCTTATGAATGTAGACGGAGATAATGTGATAGCCAAGATAGCTAAGGTAAGAGAAGATGATAAGGCAGCAGCAGAAGAAACTGTTGAAAATGCTGATGAAAACAGTGATAACTAAGATAAAATATTAATTAAAACCCAAATTTGGGTTAACTTTGAAAATGCTAAGTTAGAGGTAAAACCATGACTTAGCATTTTTAATAGGAAAATAAGGGGTAGAATATGTTATTTGAAGAAATTATGGAAAGTCATAAGGAAAAGAAAATTATCAGTCTTTGTAAAAAGCTGATTAAGAAATGCTCATTTACAAGCGGTGCCGATGCGACCAATTTATGTGAGCTGGCATATTGGTTATATGTGGTAGGAGATAGTGAAAATGCTTTAAAAGTATGTGAACTGACCAATATAGATATTCCTGCAAAGATTAACTACAATGTATGGGATTTCATTCTGTTTATATGGGGATTGGAGGCACATATATATAATGAGAACGGAAAAATAGCAGATAAAGAATTCAGAGTAGAACAAATGAAAAAAGTTTGGTCAACTCCTAAAAATAGTAATGATACAGAAGAAAAAGCCTGGGCTTTTATGCAAAAAATATTGAACAGGCAGTCTTTTGAATCGGTATGTGATATAAAGGAAATAGAAGAAAATGAAGCTGCCGGTGACAAAAAATCCGCTGATTCTTATCGTTTTATTGCACTTTATAGTATGATTAGCTACGGAATAACAGGATTTTGCCCTGATTTAGTGGATAAAGGGGAGAAATTAAATGAAAAGATTAGAGAGTATATTGGGTGTTTGAAATAAATTTGACGAGGTAATAAATGAAAAATGTAATTGTCTATGTTCATGGGAAAGGTGGAAATGCAGAAGAAGCAAATTACTATAGAAAGTTTTTTAACGATGATTTTGATATTATAGGATTTGATTATAAATCAGAGAACCCATGGGATGCCAAGTCAGAGTTTTTCCGATTATTTTTGATTCGATTACATATGAATATAATAAAACTATCCTAATTGCAAACAGTATAGGGGCATATTTTTTTCGCTAATTTCTTTAGCTGATAAAAAAATTGAAAAAGCAATGTTAATATCACCGATTGTAGATATGGAAAGATTGATTTTAGATATGATGACCCGGGCAAATGTATCAGAAGAAGAACTTAGCATAAAAAAAGAAATAGAAACTCCTTTTTGGAGAAACGTTATCTTGGGAATATCTATCATATGTAAGAAAAAATCCTATGCATTGGAATATACCTACTGGGATTCTTTATGCTGAAAAAGATAATATGACATCAATTAGTACAATAACTGATTTTTTTCAAAAAAATAAATGCAAATATAACGGTTATGCCCGGTGGAGAACATTGGTTTCATACAAAGGAACAAATGGATTTTTTTAGATAACTGGATTAAAAAGCAACATTTAACATATTTACAGAGGAAAAGCATGAAATCACCAAAAAGTAAGATAAAACACGAACTTACAAAAATTATGGACTGGAGAACTTGTTGCTGTTATATCATTTTGGATATGTTTTTTTATTTTTCAAAAAGTGGCTTATAAATACAAAAATGTCAATTTCTGTCATATATCCGTTGGTTGTATTGAGTTTGATCCTTATTCAAGGCTCAATATACTGGTTAATTTTTGTTAAAAAAAGACTATCTACACCGCAATTTGCCATAACAAATACAAAAAAATATACAGCATACTTAAAATTGTTGATTTTCTTTTTATTATGCCTTGGTATTCCGATAATTATACTTAATTATGTCAATGTAACTGTTATGATATCTGCAATTTTCATTCTGGCATTTGCGTTAATTGAGTGGATAAACTATTACAAAAATACGGTTATCTTACAGTTATAATCCTTTAGTATTATTGAAACATATTAAAAAAATGGGAAACTGTTAAAGAGTAGATTAGCTAAAGAAATCAGTAAAAGATAAATTGAAATCAGTGAGGGTTAAGATGGATTTAATACATGACAGGAATAGCAATATTTTGTTTAGTTTAGATGATAGTAAAATAAAGAAAAATTACATTTAGAAAAAAATATTTTTGACATTACACCTTAACAGAATATTTCAATATACAAAAGACGGAGAAAAAAATATATTCGGGAGAAGTTTTATTTTATGACAGCGATTTAGATGAATGTAGTATTTTGATATTTGATAGAACAGTTTATGAAGGTGATTTTTTTCAGGAAAAAGCCATAAGTTTAATTGAGTATATGGAAGAGTATTCAAATGCAGAGTTTGAAATTTTAATAGAAGGATACTTTGGATATAATACAACATATACAGGATGGATTTGGATAGAAGGAAAAGAGCCTGTATCCGCAATTATGTATATTTGGAATACCGGTGATATGGTTTATAGGGTTGATAACTAAATTAGAATTTTTCGTGCTAAGGAGATATATTAATGTCAGTAAGTTTGAGACAGGCAACCATAGAAGATGCAGAAATAATTTGGAAAATGCAAGTTGAAGCGTTTACAGATTTACTGGAGAAATATCAAGATTATGATATAAGTCCTGCAACAGAAAGCTTTGAAAAAATAAAAGGAAAATTCGAACAACTCTGGACTACATACTATTTCATAATGAATGGTGAAATAAAAGTTGGTGCTGTTCGTGTAATTAAGAAAGATGACGGCAGCAGAAAAAGAATTTCACCAATTTGGATTATGAAAGAATTTCGCAATATGGGTTATGCTCAACAGGCGTTTGAAGAACTTGAGAAAATATATGGTGCTGATGGTTGGTGCCTTGATACAATTCTTCAGGAAGAAGGAAATATTCATTTATATGAGAAAATCGGATATCATCAGACTGGAAAAAGTGGAGAGTATAAATGAAAGAATGGATATTATCTTTTTTGAGAAAAATTGATATTATTCGAAATTCATATTTAATGAAATAGACAAATTTGAAGTTGTAGGGCTAAAGTGCTTGTTTGACGAACTAAGTTACGCCTTCGCTGATAGATGTCCAGACTCGCTCCGGTTTTTCTGAAAGAGGCTGTTTTAGGATTATTCTGTTGACGAAAAACCTAATGCGCTCGCTTAGGCATTATCAGCTCCAGCTGTTTGATTTATGAGTGATTACAAACAAACACATCAGCTACAATAGGTGAGCGATAGGGCTGTCTTTAATTTGGTATTCAAGTTATTATTTGTATAAATCTATGGTGACAGCTCCGAATGATAAATTCTAAGCGAGCGCATTAGGCGTAGCGAAGCGGATGCCGGAGCGAGTCTGAAATGTTATCATTCGGAGCGTCAACTTTGCTAAATAATTTGAAAGCGACAACTTCAAATTTAAAAGGAGGTAACTATGGTTAATTGGAAAGAAATACCTAAAATAGATGCACATATACACTTAATGCCGGAGGATGTTATTAAAGCTAACAGTGGATTTGGCTCTAACTTTGCAGATTATGGAAGTGTAAATGATTATAGAAAGATTATGGAACAGTATAATATTGAAATGGCATTTGTCATGCCTTTTAACGATCCGTACATGCTTTCTATGGATTTTAATGTTGAAACAGTACATTCTAATATGCTTGATATAGTATCGGGAATACCCGGAAAACTACGCTGCTTTGCTGATATTGATATTAGAAAAAAATTAATGAGACATTGGAAGAATTAAATAAAGTACTTGTTAAGGATGAATTCATAGGTATTAAACTTCATCCCTACAAATACGGGATATCCTATTGATGCTTATTATTATGATAAAAATATTTGAATATGCAAGTGATAAAAACATTTTTGCTTGAAATTCATTCATATCCAAGAGAACATTTGAAAGATGATGTATGTTCACCGGGAAGAATTAAAAAAATGCTAAATAAATATCCAAAAGTGGAATTATCAATAGCACATTTAGGAGGATTTCAATTTGAAGAATTATACGGAATGAATGTATACTTTAATATTTCAGCTATTTTTACCCGATTATGTAAATAGATTTGGAATAAATAAAACAAATGAAATTTTTACGTTCGATAGGTGTTGATAAGCTGGTTTTTGCAACAGATTATCCGGATAGCAGATGTTTAAAAGCCAACTGAAATTTATGATAAATATTTTTGAAATACTTGATGAAATGGATTTTTTTCACTGGAAGAAGCCGAGAATATATGTAAAAAAATAACGTTTTGAAAAATGATTGAAGAAAGATAAATATAAATTTGATTGTCACTATACAAAGTTGAGATTTATATCAGAGCAGCTGGGAGATAAATTAGATTTATAATTCTAACTTATACTATATATAGATAGAAACTATGTACAAACCACAAATTGTATTAAATGAGCAAACAATTAATAAAATTTTAAAAAAGTTGTTGACATTAACTCTCTCTTTTGATATACTTATATATGCATTCGCTTGTCGGATGCATATAATTAAATAGTTATAATCGCATTGTTCAGTTTTTGGAGAAATACTCAAGAGGCTGAAGAGGCGCCCCTGCTAAGGGTGTAGGTCGCGTGAGCGGCGCGAGGGTTCAAATCCCTCTTTCTCCGTTCCTTTTTGAAAATAAATTAAAAAAAGGTGTTGACAGGAGCCAAACAATGTGATACAATAGCAAAGCTGAATTGCTAAAGGGCAAGAAAGCAAAAAGAACCTTGATAATTAAATAGTGAGACAATCTTGAAAATTCAAACGAACGCGTATGAGTAGTAATACTTATACAACCTAAATAAACAGTAAAAATTATCAACTTTAGCCGGTTGATAACGGAATGAGCAAAGATTAAAGTCAGCTCATTCTGACGAAGGCCAAACACTTTTTATGAGAGTTTGATCCTGGCTCAGGATGAACGCTGGCGGCGTGCCTAACACATGCAAGTCGAACGGAGATTATGGACGGAAGTTTTCGGATGGAAGACTGTAATTCTTAGTGGCGGACGGGTGAGTAACGCGTGGGCAACCTGCCCTATACAGGGGGATAGCAGCTGGAAACGGCTGGTAAGACCGCATAAGTCGGTTAAATCGCATGATTTGATCGGGAAATGAGCAATCGGTATAGGATGGGCCCGCGTCCGATTAGCCAGTTGGCAGGGGTAAAAAGCCTACCAAAGCAACGATCGGTAGCCGGACTGAGAGGTCGGACGGCCACATTGGGACTGAGACACGGCCCAAACTCCTACGGGAGGCAGCAGTGGGGGATATTGCACAATGGAGGAAACTCTGATGCAGCGACGCCGCGTGAGTGAAGAAGTATTTCGGTATGTAAAGCTCTATCAGCAGGGAAGATGATGACGGTACCTGACTAAGAAGCCCCGGCTAACTACGTGCCAGCAGCCGCGGTAATACGTAGGGGGCAAGCGTTATCCGGATTTACTGGGTGTAAAGGGAGCGCAGGCGGTTTTGCAAGTTGAGAGTGGAAGCAGGGGGCTCAACCCCCTGACTGCTCCCAAAACTGTAGGACTTGAGTATGGGAGAGGCAGGCGGAATTCCTAGTGTAGCGGTGAAATGCTTAGATATTAGGAAGAACACCGGTGGCGAAGGCGGCCTGCTGGACCAAAACTGACGCTGAGGCTCGAAAGCGTGGGTAGCAAACAGGATTAGATACCCTGGTAGTCCACGCTGTAAACGATGAATACTAGGTGCTGGGAGGCATAAGCTTTTCGGTGCCGTCGCAAACGCATTAAGTATTCCACCTGGGGAGTACGTTCGCAAGAATGAAACTCAAAGGAATTGACGGGGACCCGCACAAGCGGTGGAGCATGTGGTTTAATTCGACGCAACGCGAAGAACCTTACCCTGGTCTTGAGATCCTCCCCGAATACTGAGTAATGTCAGTAGTCCTTCGGGACAGGAGAGACAGGTGGTGCATGGTTGTCGTCAGCTCGTGTCGTGAGATGTTGGGTTAAGTCCCGCAACGAGCGCAACCCCTATTTTTAGTAGCCAGCGGTTCGGCCGGGCACTCTAGAAAGACTGCCGAGGATAACTCGGAGGAAGGCGGGGATGACGTCAAATCATCATGCCCCTTATGACCGGGGCTACACACGTGCTACAATGGCAGTTACAGAGGGAAGCGAAGGCGTGAGCCGGAGCAAATCTCAGAAAGGCTGCCTCAGTTCGGATTGTAGTCTGCAACTCGACTACATGAAGCTGGAATCGCTAGTAATCGCAAATCAGAATGTTGCGGTGAATACGTTCCCGGGTCTTGTACACACCGCCCGTCACACCATGGGAGTCGGAAATGCCCGAAGTCAGTGGCCTAACCGCAAGGGAGGAGCTGCCGAAGGCAGGTCTGGTGACTGGGGTGAAGTCGTAACAAGGTAGCCGTATCGGAAGGTGCGGCTGGATCACCTCCTTTCTAAGGAAGAAGAAGTAGAGATTGTTTCACTGTTTAGTTATCAACGAGCAACGTGGATGCGAAAGAAAAATTTGTGAAAGCTCGCTTTCAGACAAATTTTTATGAGCATACACACTGCGACTGACTCTAGCGAGGACGAACGAAGTGAGTTCGAGCTAGGAGGAAGACGTGAGTTGCGAGTTCCGGATAACGAAGTATTTCTAGTGGCGATGCGTCCAGGGGTCACACCCGTTCTCATCCCGAACACGAAGGTTAAGGCCTGGGCGGCCGATGGTACTGCACTGGAGACGGTGTGGGAGAGTAGGTGGCTGCTAGAATTATGGGGGTATAGCTCAGTTGGGAGAGCACCTGCCTTGCAAGCAGGGGGTCAAGGGTTCGAATCCCTTTATCTCCACTTAGGATAATATCCTGAAATGTACCTTGAAAACTGCATACCGAAACATTGTTTTCTTATATGAATGCAAGCCATAGGCGAAGCATGAATTTAGAAAATAAGTTGTTCTTTCGAACGTAAGAGAGAAAGAACTTCAAACAACATCGAGCGTTCTTTTTTTATGTTATAGAAAAAGAACAAAACAATGTATTAAAACAGTTTAATGCTGATACGCTAGTCAGTATTAAACAAATTAGAGAACCAATTATAAGAGATTATCTGTAAAGGTAAACTCGTTAAGGTCAAGTTACAAAGGGCGCAGGGCGGATGCCTTGGCACCAGGAGCCGAAGAAGGACGTGATAAGCTGCGAAAAGCTGCGGGGAGGAGCAAATATCCGGTGATCCGCAGGTATCCGAATGGGGAAACCCGGCAGAAAGAACTTCTGTCACCGTATGATGAATCCATAGTCATACGGAGGGAACCCGGCGAACTGAAACATCTAAGTAGCCGGAGGAAGAGGAAGAAACATCGAATCCCTGAGTAGTGGCGAGCGAAAGGGGACGAAGCCCAAACCAAGGATTTATCCTTGGGGTTGAGGACCACAGACGAAGAAGCAGTAGGTAGTAGAACGGTTTTGGGAAAGCCGGCCGTAGAGAGTGAAAGCCTCGTACACGAAACAGACTGTGATTCAGTGGTATCCAGAGTACTACGGGACACGAGAAACCTCGTAGGAAGCAGGAGGGACCACCCTCCAAGGCGAAATACTACCTGGTGACCGATAGAGTATAGTACCGTGAGGGAAAGGTGAAAAGAACCCCGGGAGGGGAGTGAAAGAGAACCTGAAACCCTGTGTCTACAAGCTGCGGAAGCACGACTAACGTGCAACCGTGTACTTTTTGTAGAACGGTCCGGCGAGTTGCCGTTGCTGGCAGGTTAAGTACTTAAGGTACGGAGCCGAAGGGAAACCAAGTCTTAACAGGGCGGTAAGTCAGTAACGGCAGACCCGAAACCGGGTGACCTACCCATGGCCAGGATGAAGTCTGCGTAAAAGTGGATGGAGGTCCGAACACACGTCTGTTGAAAAAGGCGGTGATGAGCTGTGGGTAGCGGAGAAATTCCAATCGAACTCGGAGATAGCTGGTTCTCCCCGAAATAGCTTTAGGGCTAGCCTCGGTATAGTCTAATGGAGGTAGAGCACTGAATCGCTGCGGGGGCGTCAAAGTCTACCAAAGCGTATCAAACTCCGAATGCCATATAGATGTTTACCGGGAGTCAGACTGTATGAGATAAGTCGGACAGTCAAAAGGGAAACAGCCCAGACCATCTGCTAAGGTCCCAAAGTGTATGTTAAGTGGTAAAGGATGTGGGGTTTCGAAGACAACTAGGATGTTGGCTCAGAAGCAGCCATTCATTCAAAGAGTGCGTAATAGCTCACTAGTCGAGAGGTCCTGCGCCGAAAATGTCCGGGGCTGAAACATAACACCGAAGCAATGGAACATACCAATAGGTATGTTGGTAGGGGAGCATTGATAACACGAAGAAGCGGTACCGTAAGGAGTCGTGGAGAGTTATCAAGAGAGAATGCCGGAATGAGTAGCGAGATGAAGGTGGGAATCCTTCAGGCCGTATATCCAAGGTTTCAGGGTAAAGCTGATCTTCCCTCGGGAAGTCGGGACCCTAAGCTCGGGGCTGAGAAGCGTAGGCGATGGACAACTGGTTGATATTCCAGTACCTCTGGCTATCAGAAATGTGGGGACACGGAGATCCGTGAAGTGCCTGTAAAGGATTCAGGTGCAAGCATGGTTTATGCCGGGCAGGCAAATCCGCCCGGGTAATTGAACTGTGTGATGCGGACCGAAATATAAGTAGGGAAGCTTCTGGGAGAGCCGTCGAGAAAAGCCGCTATTGTGTAGTCAGAGCCCGTACCGTAAACCGACACAGGTGGATGGGGAGAGTATCCCAAGGCCGGCGGGAGAAGCATTGTTAAGGAACTCGGCAAAATGGCCCCGTAAGTTCGCGATAAGGGGTGCCTGTAGAAATACAGGCCGCAGAGAATAGGCTCAAGCAACTGTTTAGCAAAAACACAGGTCTATGCGAAACCGTAAGGTGATGTATATGGGCTGACGCCTGCCCGGTGCTGGAAGGTTACGGGGAGTGCTCAGGAGCAATCCGAAGGTACGAACTTAAGCCCCAGTAAACGGCGGCCGTAACTATAACGGTCCTAAGGTAGCGAAATTCCTTGTCGGGTAAGTTCCGACCCGCACGAAAGGCGTAATGATTTGAGCGCTGTCTCAACAATGCACCCGGTGAAATTGAAGTACCAGTGAAGATGCTGGTTACCTGCGCCAAGACGGAAAGACCCCATGGAGCTTTACTCCATCCTGGTACTGGGATTAGATATATGATGTACAGGATAGGTGGGAGACTGAGAGGCAGGGACGCCAGTTTCTGCGGAGTCAATGTTGGGATACCACCCTTCGTGTATCTGGTTTCTAACCTTTGCCCGTGATCCGGGCAGGGGACAATGCCAGGAGGGGAGTTTGACTGGGGCGGTCGCCTCCGAAAGTGTATCGGAGGCGCTCAAAGGTTCCCTCAGAATGGTTGGAAACCATTCGCAGAGTGTAAAGGCAGAAGGGAGCTTGACTGCGACACCGACGGGTGGAGCAGGTACGAAAGTAGGACTTAGTGATCCGGTGGTATGTAAGTGGGAATGCCATCGCTCAACGGATAAAAGCTACCCTGGGGATAACAGGCTTATCACTCCCAAGAGTTCACATCGACGGAGTGGTTTGGCACCTCGATGTCGGCTCATCGCATCCTGGGGCTGTAGTAGGTCCCAAGGGTTGGGCTGTTCGCCCATTAAAGCGGTACGCGAGCTGGGTTCAGAACGTCGTGAGACAGTTCGGTCCCTATCTGGCGCAGGCGCAGGATATTTGAGGAGAGCCGTCCTTAGTACGAGAGGACCGGGATGGACGAACCGCTGGTAGACCAGTTGCAGTGCCAGCTGCACGGCTGGGAAGCCAAGTTTGGCAGGGATAAACGCTGAAGGCATCTAAGCGTGAAGCCCCCTCCAAGATAAGATATCCCATAGCGTAGGCTAATAAGACCCCTTAGAGAGTATGAGGTTGATAGGTCAGTGGTGTAAGCAGAGTAATCTGTGTGCCTTCTGATACTAATAGGTCGAAGGCTTGACCAAAGTAAGGAAAAGAGATGTTGTATTCGGTTGCAGTTTTCAAGGTATATTAGTTTGGCCCAATGGCTCAGTTGGTTAGAGCGCTGCCCTGTCACGGCAGAGGTCGCGGGTTCGAGTCCCGCTTGGGTCGTTAATATCTTAGGATATTATTTATGGGGTCTTAGCTCAGCTGGGAGAGCATCTGCCTTACAAGCAGAGGGTCACAGGTTCGAGCCCTGTAGGCCCCATTTATTTAACAGCATAATAATTATGCCGATGTGGCTCAATTGGCAGAGCAGCTGATTTGTAATCAGCAGGTTATCGGTTCGAGTCCGATCATCGGCTTTTTTGGGTGGATTCCCGAGTGGCCAAAGGGAGCAGACTGTAACTCTGTTAGCATAGCTTTCGAAGGTTCGAATCCTTCTCCACCCATTTTAGAAAATAATAGGACAGTGCAATATTCCAAGATATTTTCTAAACTTAATATCGCGGGGTGGAGCAGTCTGGAAGCTCGTCGGGCTCATAACCCGAAGGTCATAGGTTCAAATCCTGTCCCCGCAATTTCGCCCAGATAGCTCAGTCGGTAGAGCAAGGGACTGAAAATCCCTGTGTCGCTGGTTCGATTCCGGCTCTGGGCATTTTGTCTTGTAAGACAGAAAAATTTAATATGGGACATTAGCTCAGCTGGTAGAGCACTTGACTTTTAATCAAGGTGTCGGGGGTTCGATTCCCCCATGTCTCAGAAGAGAGAAAAGGCTTAAACTCAGTAGTTTCAAGGGTTTGAGCCTTTTTATTATTTTTGCTTTTAGCCCAGATTTTGCCGAAAATGGCGAAAATAAAAGTATCATTTTCGTATCATGAAAAAATTAGAAGTCCAAAGCCTTACCCACTATATCTTGTGTTTGTTCTCTCTCATCTATGACATGATTATAAACTTCAATTACCATCTTGTCTGTATCGCCTAAGAGTTTAGCTATTTTAGGAATAGAAATCTCCGGAATCATATAGCAGAGGCTAGCGCAGTAATTATGCCTGAATATATGAGCAGTAAGCCCGTCAATAGGTTCATTGCTAACTTTTTGCATAGCCTTAATAATCCTTGCCCACTTCCTCGTATACATTGACTTAGTTATATATGACTTGTGCCCGGATGGGAAAGTATATCTGTATCTATAGAGGTTATATACTCAGCTATGAAGCCATATATCTTATCTGGTATAGGAATTGTACGATGTCCATGTACTGTCTTAGGCGATTTAACAAAGGTTTCAGTATCTGTAAAAGCTAATGCCTTATTTACGGTGAGCTCATGTGTGTCAAGGTTGATATCTGATTTGGTAAGGGCTAAAGCCTCTGCTCGTCTTAGTCCACAGCCATAAAGAATATATACAAAAGCTTTATCGTGCGGCTTAAAATCAGCAGTAAACACTGCAGTCTTTTCTGCCTCTGTAAGAGCTCTCTTCTTTGGAGCACTATACTTTACTTTTGACGAACTATCATCAAATATATCTGATATCAGAGAAGCAGGCAGAAGCCTATCACGGACAGCACTTCTAATAATCTGCTTAAATGTCATGGCTGCCTGCTGTCTTGTGCGGTCGCCATCGATGTTGTTAATCATAAAAAAGTAATGTCTTCGATTCACTTCTGATATATTACAGCTTATACAGGAAAGGTGCTTGTTTATAATGTTTTTATACATAGCAATAGTATTTATGGCAGTTCTTGATTTGTAGATTTCCAACCATTGATTTGCATATTCTAAAAAAGTGAGATTGGAAATTTGTATATATTCGCGCTCTCTAAGCTTGTTATTATGTTCTATTACCAGTTTTTCAAGTGCTGCACTACTTACCTTTGACCGTAGGGTGACATAGTGTTTAGCACCATTTCTATATGTACCATCCCATACAAAGGCTTGAAAGTATCCGTTAGCCTGTCTTTTGTACTTAGCTTTGCCATATTACACCAACTTTCTTTAAAAATGAGTATAAAAAAATAAGCCTACACAAACAGCAAGGCTTATGGTATAATACATTTGCGTATTACGATAAGCCTTTGAGTAAGTGTTATAAAATAATTATGCTCAATCCTTCTTATAGAACTGTCAACTGATAGTTTACAGTTGAATGGTTGTCAACTAATGGTTTACAACCACTATCGACAATTTTGTTGCCATCAACAAATATCACCGTTTTTATAATCTTCCTCGTCCTGTCTGATTGCCTCTATTTCATTGGACAGAGGATTATCAGCCTTGGCAATTTTCTTTTGCTGTTCTTTTTCAATTTTCTTAATACTTTTATCAGGTGTTGGTAAATTCTCCGGCATAGTTCCACCTAACCTTTTTATTGTCTGTCTAACTTCACTACCAACATCATAATGAGTTTGATTTGCTAATTCCTTATCTGTGATATTTTCATTCCTAAGTTTTTCATCTGTCTGCGTAGCCCTAAAAAGGTTAGCAGCAAGTTCAGTACTTCCCATATGGTCTAATATATGTTGCGACTTTTTAAGTCCCTTTCTCTGATGAATATCTTTAGCGGTTAATCCGCCATACAATCCTTTATATCCCATATTCTGAAAAATAGCATAATCTAAAGGTTTAACAATTCCAGCGTTTTGCGTTGCTTCTGCAAGAGACTTATTATGCTTTGTAAGTTCACCTCTGATAGAAAGTCTTTTTTCATCCTCAGTAAGACTATCAAAATTCTCTGATAACTCCTGCTGTCTTGTTTTTACTGCAAAATAAGTTTGCCCTAAAGTTATTACTTCTTTTCGTGAATCTCCATTCATAACTATTAGGTAGCAGGCATAACGTGAGAGCTTATAGTCTGTGACTGTTTTAACTGCATTTTTAGGCATTTGTATCGTTTTGCCAACACTGGAAAATGTTCCTCTATTCCGTTTCATCTTCAACATCAAATGTTACTTCATCATCGTCATAATCTGTGTTGTATGATGTATAATTCTCATCGCTAGATAAAGATTGTCTATATTCCTCGGCCAGCATAGTCTTATTAAATTCAGCAGTTGGATCAAGTTCATTTACAAGCGTTTCAAGCTCATCAATGGAAACTTTGAAAAACTCTTTTCTAAGGTTGACTTTATTTACCCTTTGATTATTAAGTCTTTCATGCATATTAGCTTCGAGAGCAACTGCATCTTCTGAGAATATGAAGCTATGCACATCAAATTTAAATGGAACGCTTGCACTGCCTAGTTCATCAACTCTCTCTTGTGGGTTTAGTCGCCTAGTCATTCCTACCTTAAACACATCTTCACCGAATGAACCTAAGTTACTTATAATGTAAACATTTCCAGCCTTACCATTCTGTAAGTTGACTATTTCTTCTTTCTTTATAATCACATCTGATAAATGACCTTGCAATTCAAGTATTCTGGCCTTTAACTGTTCAAGTTCTGTATTATCGGTAGTTTCTGCCATAACGGTTTGAAGCTTGTCAATTTCGGTTGTGTATTTCGATTCTTCCTGTTCTATTTTCTTACGTTCTGCTTCAAGAGCCTTTCTTTCAGCGGCTTCCTGTCTCATCTGTTCTCTTATTGCTGCTTGTTCCTGTTTAGCTTGCTCTTTCTTAACGTAGTAGTTATATTCTATTTTAGCTGCATTTATGAAAAGATATTCTATTTCACTAATAAACTTGTTGAGAGTTTTTGCAATTGCCTGGTTACCGTCATCAGCTATAGCAAGATACTTAGAAGTAGTAACCCTTATTTTGTGTACAGTTTCGTCTAATTTATCGTACTTAAGATTATAAAGAAGGTTCTGTAATTCAGCTCTAAGAGCAATAACCATAAGCTGATAAATAGCTTTATTTGCTTTAGTTGTATATCTTCCTGCATACGCTTCAAGAACCTGTGTTATTGCCTTATCATTATCATTAAAGGCTTTTTTTAAGTCTTTGTAATCCATGTGATGAAGCTTTAGCATAACACTAGGGGCTAAATCGTCAGACTCAACAGCTAAACTATTGATATTATGTATATCTTCATCATTGTGATACGATTTGATTGAAGATGTAATAGCATCAAATAAATATTTTAATCTCTGTACTTTCTTAGTATTTGTAGCCAGTCTGTTTTGACTTTTTAGAAGTTCATCGTCAAGGGCTTGTATTTTTGCTGATAAAGTTTCGAAATAAGATGTATCATCTGCTATTTTAGCTTCTATCATGGCTAACTGTCGCTGGGCATTAAAAAGATTTCTATTAGTCTTTTTTTATTAAACTAGATTTCTGCAAAAATGCTAATATAAAGCCACCAACAGAATTTGGATTAGGCTGCTCTGTGCTAGGTTCTTCTTGTATATATTCTTCTTGCGTTTGTTTTTCTGAAACGGCATTTTTTTGTCTTTAATCAATTCAGTATCTTTAGCAATATATTCATATGCCGGATTCCTGTTACTTTCAATAATATCTTTATATGTCTGTGGTTTAGTACTTGCGACAGTACTTTTACCTTTTTGTATTTTAGCATCTGTTATACTGCCTTTATCATTTTTTTCTTTTTATTATTCCGAACTACCAAAAAGATAATTACAATTACAATTAAAAATTATTATTCCCTATGTTATTCTCCTAAAATATAAATTTTTTTCTTAAATATCAGACGTAAGTTCGATGTAATCTACCCATACTCAGAATATAAGTATGGAGGTTTACAAAATAGACTACAAAAAATGTATCATTGAATTGTTATAGAAGGCAGATGATTAAAAGCATTGTAGGGTATAACCTATACAGAATGGAGATATATAGAAAACGCAATGGAAATAGCATAATCAAGACACTGTCTTTACTCCTCAGGACACACTATTCCCATCAGTCTTTCAATCATACAATGAAGAAGTCTGCTTCTTTCAGTATCTGCTGCTTTATAAAACATCTCTTTGCCATCTCTGCGGCTGGTGATAAGTCCACCGGCCTTTAATTGCTTTAAATGATGTGATACGGCAGGACTTGACATATTTACCATAGCGCTTATATTGATAACACAATCCTCACAGTGGCATAATAGCCAGAAAATACGAAGCCTGCTTCCATCACCAAGCATTTTAAATACTTCTGCAGTTAAATTAAAATCATCTATTGTTGCAAGGCGGGCAAGTGCGTCTTCATGATGTTTTTCATGGTGGTGGTCATGTGGTAAATGAAACTCTGACATATATAGTCTCCTAATAAGTAGTATAAAAATTAAAGTTAGTAGTAAAACTTAATTTAATGAAAAGTATAACATAGAACGATAAAAATCTACAAATAGATTACGTTATGGAAAAATAGCATATTTTTTATAAATTAAATATGGCTTTTAGATATATTTTTGAGTTTACATTGATTTAAAAAAATTTTTCACTACTATAATACAATTAAAACAAGGTTGTGGTTAATACTAATACAGGTAAGGGTGGAATTTATTATGTATGAAAAAGAAATAGAAAAACTACAGAATATTATAGATGTCAGCAATAGAATAGTCTTTTTTGGCGGTGCCGGTGTATCTACGGAAAGTGGTATACCTGATTTCAGGAGTGCTGACGGGCTTTACCATCAGGAGTACAAATATTCTCCTGAGCAGATTATAAGCCATAGTTTTTTCTTAAGGTATCCTGAGGCTTTCTATGAGTTTTACAAGGAAAAAATGATGTGTCTTAATGCAAAGCCAAATTCTGCCCATATTAAACTTGCCGAAATGGAGAGAGCAGGAAAGCTTATTGCTGTGGTTACACAAAATATAGATGGACTTCATGAAGAGGCAGGCAGCAAGAAGGTATATGAACTGCATGGAAGTATACATAGGAACTATTGCATGAAGTGTGGGAGATTCTATGATGCAGACTTTGTAAAGAATGCAGAAGGAGTTCCATACTGTGAATGTGGCGGTATGATTAAACCTGATGTAGTTCTTTATGAAGAAGGACTTGACCAGAATGTAATCGAAAGGGCTTTGATGGCTATTTCGTCAGCAGATACTCTTATCATAGGAGGAACTTCGCTTGTGGTATATCCTGCAGCCGGCTTTGTGGACTATTTTCATGGAAAACACCTTGTAGTGATTAATAAGTCGGAGACTGGCAGAAACCTGAATGCTGAATTAGTTATAAATGCTCCTATTGGAGAGATAATGGCGGGGATTAAGCTATGAAAATGCTAAAAAGTCCATTTAAAATTATAAGTATAAGTGTCACAATTATTATCTTAATGATATTTATAGGAAAGACTAATGCAATTATCAGCTTTCTATGGTAGAATAATAAAACCGTAGAAGGCTTTTGATATATAAAAATAGTTTTAATTAAGAAAGAATTGATAAAAAAATGAGTCCCGAAATAAGAGAAATCAGACTTAGAGGGAGATTTATAAATATACACTAGAGCGAAAGACTGTAAAGAATATAAATCTCGTGGTAAAAACCGGGTTATACTATTTATGTTTCAGCAAACAGAAGAGTTTCGGTAAAGATAATAGAAGCATTTATAATAAGTAAAGCAGATTTTTATCTTAGAAGCCTTTTGAAAGATTTGAAAAAAACAGAAAAAGGTACGGAAATTAAAGCTGAAATAGGTTATAATACGGGTGATAAAATTACTTACTTTGGTAAAAATATTGGATTAAAGATAGTAAGGTCACATAAAGAAAGCGTAAAAGCAAGTGGAGAGAGTATTTATATTTTTATAAAAGATGAAGATGACAGGGAGAGAAAAGCATACCTTTTAAATAAATGGGAAATGAATTTTGCTACTGAAATCTTTAAGAAGGTAGTTGATAAATATTATCCTGAATTTAAGGTTCTGGGAGTAGTTTATCCAAAAATCAGCATAAGAAGTATGACCAGCCGTTGGGGTTCTTGCAAGCCAAATGGAGGCAGGATTACTCTTAATCTGGAGTTATTACATAGGCCAAAAGAATGTCTTGAATACGTAGTTGTACATGAACTGGCGCATTTCATACATCCCAATCATTCTAAGGATTTTTGGAATCTGGTGGAAAATGTGATGCCTGATTATAAAAAGAGAAAAGATACATTAAATGACAGGTAAAATTAGCGAGGAGAAAAAAGTAATGTCTGAGAAACAGAAGATACTTATAGTTGATGATGATGAGGATATATCCGAACTCATATCATTGTATCTGATTAAAGAATGTTTTGATACAAAGATGGCTGTAGATGGAGATGAAGCACTTAGCGTTTTTAAGGAATACAAACCGGATTTAATTCTGCTTGATATTATGCTTCCCGGTAAGGATGGCTATGATGTCTGCCGTGAAATAAGAAAAACTTCAAAGGTACCGATTATTATGTTATCTGCAAAAGGAGAAATCTTTGATAAGGTACTTGGGCTTGAGCTTGGTGCCGATGATTATATGATAAAGCCATTTGATTCAAAGGAACTTGTAGCAAGGGTTAAGGCTGTGCTAAGAAGATTTACGTCTGATAGCAGTACTGACAGGAATGCTGACGACTCTGCAGGAGTAGAAAATAATTCTAATGTAAACAGGGTAATCTATGCCGATTTGGAAATAAACCTGACGAATTATTCGGTTACTTATAACAATAAAAGAGTGGATATGCCGCCTAAGGAACTGGAGTTGTTTTATTTCTTAGCTTCACACCCTAATCAGGTATTTACAAGGGAGCAGCTCTTAGACCGTATCTGGGGTTATGAATATATAGGAGATACCAGAACAGTGGATGTTCATGTAAAAAGGCTCAGACAGAAGATAAATGACCATGCTGAGTGGAGACTTTCTACAGTTTGGGGAGTAGGGTATAAATTTGAAACATTAACAAGGAGTTAACAGATGAAAAATTTGATTGTGGCTCAGTCAGGTGGACCTACAGCAGCTATAAATGCAACACTTACAGGGGTTATAAAGGAGTGGTTAGAAAAAAACGCTGGAGCCAGGGTTTATGGTTCAAGGTTTGGAGTAGAGGGAATTCTTAAAGAAAATATTATAGATTTAACCTCTCTTTCAGAGGATGATTTAGAAAAGCTTATGTGTACTCCTGCCTCTGCGCTTGGCTCTTGTCGTTACAGGTTATCTGATTCTAAAGAGGACGAAACTGATTTTAAGAGAGTAGTGGAAGTGTTTAGAAAATATGATATAGGACATTTTGTATACATTGGTGGAAATGATTCAATGGATACTGTATACAGGCTTTCGGAGTATTTTAACAAAAAGGGAATAATTGATATTACAGTAAATGGGGCGCCAAAGACAATAGACAATGACTTGAACGGAATAGACCATTGTCCGGGTTTTGGTTCTACGGCTAAGTACATAGCTACTGTATGCAGGGAACTTGCAAGAGAAGTAAAGGTATATGATAAGGAAAATATACTTATAGTTGAGATCATGGGCAGAAATGCAGGCTGGCTTACGGCTGCGGCAGCACTTGCAGCTGAAAAGGACAAGGATGTGCCTTACCTTATTTATTTAAGTGAGATTAAGCTTTCTGTAGATAAATTCGTAGCTGACCTTAAAGAAGTAATGAAAAAGTCAAAGAATGTAATAGTTGCACTTAGTGAAGGAACTGTTATAGAACAGTCAGGTAAGGTCTTTTCAGGTGAAGGGGACGAAATTGATGCTTTCGGACATAAGCAGCTTGCAGGTAATGGCAGAATTCTTGAAAGAGTGCTAAAGGATGAACTTAAGTATAAGTCTAGATATATAGAGTTAAATCTAATTCAGAGATGTGCGTCTCATTGTATGAGTGAGACAGATATAATGGAATCGCTGGAGCTTGGAAGAGTGGCTGTAAGAATAGGACTTGAAGGACAGACCGGGAAAATGGCAAGGCTTACCAGAGTGTCTGATAAGCCTTATAAGGTGGAGTATTCTTCTGTGGACATTAAGGAAGTGGCAAACCTTGAAAAGAAAGTTCCGTCAGAATGGATAAATGAGGCTCATAATGGTGTTACTGAGGAAATGATCAGATATCTGAGGCCGCTTGTACAGGGTGAGATGAGCTGCAGGTATAATGATGGAGTGCCGGAGTTTCTTGTAATTTAATGATACAAGTGTCAAAAGTATAAAAATTCGATGCAAGCTTGCTTGCAAGAGAATTTATTATCTTTTGACACGCAAAAAATATGAGTAAGTAGCCATTTTTTGCAAAAAAAATGAGCGAATTACGAATATTTTTGAAAGGACCCGGAGAGATGAAGCAATCCTGTATCATTGGGTGTCAAAAGTATAAAAAAGGTGCCACAAAGCGTAAATTTAGTAATTGTGACACCTTTTACAGATTTAAAATAACAACTTACAGTCTGACCTGTCAATTTCTTTCATAATTTCCTCTCCAAACTCACTGTTTGATACAATCACATCAAAGTCGGCGAAGTCAGCCAGTTTAAAATATCCTTCTTTAAATTCTTTACTATTATCAAGGAGGAGTACTGATTTGTAAGAATTTTTAATCATTTCTTTCTTACAGAGAGCCTGGGAGTCATCGCCCTCAAATATTCCCTGCCTTGTTATAGATTTACTTGAAATAAAAGCTATATCTGCGCGAAAATTGCTTATAAATGCAGAAGCGTATTCTCCTATAATGGAAAGACTCCGGCTTTTGAGTACTCCCGGGCAGATATAACATTTGATATTTGGATAATTGTTCAGCTGGCTGGCTATATTAATTCCGTTTGTGATGACAGTGAGATTGCTATATGGTTTTAAATATGGAATAAACAGACTTACAGTTGATGAGGAATCAAGGAAAATTACCATATTATCCTGCAAGAGTGTTCGTGCACGTTTAACAAGAGTCATTTTTTTGTCTGTATTTTCCATTTTTCTTATGTTGATTGAATTTTCAGATGAGCTTGGAGAAATAAGACTGATTCCACCATGATGTCTTTTAATCATTCCCTCTTCTTCGAGAGTAATCAGATCTCTGCGCAATGTAGACCTTGATACATATAGCTTCTTACACATATTGGTGATATCCCCAACACCATTACCATTTGTAAGATAAGATAAAATTTGCTTTTTTCGTTCAATATACTTCATAACCTGTCTCCGTACTGTAATTTAGTATCTCATAACTAGTCTTTTGATAAACATTATTATAGTAAGCATGATAAAAGTATGAAAGACTATTATGTAATTAGTAGTAACTATTAATAGTATATCACTTTTTTTAATAAAAGCAATTAAATAATAAATCAAAATGAACAATTAAGAACTAAAATGAACAAAATAAGGATATTTTTAAAAAAACTAATTCAAATATTTTTTTCAAGTATAGCTAAAATATTCATAATATGCTATTATTTATTTCAAGCAATACTTGGTAAAAAGAGTACAAAAATAATTTGCTATAACATAAGATATTTAATATAAATATCAATAAAATTAAAAAAATGAATTTATATTTATTGAAGGAGCAGATATGAAGAAAGCACTGGCAATAGATATGGGAGCCACCTCAATACGTGGAATAATCGGATATATTGAGGATGGTAAAGTAAAACTTGAAGAAGTAATGCGGTTTTCTCATGAAATAAAAAGTTCAAATGGACGATTACATTGGGATTTTGATGAACTTTTGAAGAAAATTGTCAGCACTATAAAGGAAAATGCAAATGAAATTTCATCGGTAGGTATAGATACCTGGGGTGTTGATTTCGGTATTATAGATAAAGAGGGTAAGCTTATCGAACATCCTGTCTGTTATAGGGATCCAAAGCATCAGGAAGGCTATGAAGAAGCTTTAAAGACTCTTAGTGAAAAGGAAATTTTTGCTGAAACAGGAACTCAGATTATGAGTATAAATACTTTATTTCAGCTTCTGGCTTTAAGAAAAGTCAGTCCGGAGACTTATGAGAAAGCTGAAAAATTACTTATGATGCCTGATTTAATACAGTATCTTCTTACAGGCAATATGGTAGGTGAGGAAACAATTCTTTCCACTACCCAGATACTTAATCTAAAAACAGGTGATTATAGTGAAAAGTTATTAAAGGAACTGGATTTAGATAAAAATAAACTTCCTAAGATAGCAAAGGCAGGCAGTATTACAGGAAACGTTAAAGCAGGACTTGTAGAAGAACTTAAAGATTTAGATGTTGATGTAGTTTCTGTATGTGGACATGACACAGCAAGTGCAGTATTGCTTACAAAGGTAATGACTGATGCTGATACAATGTTCTTAAGCTGTGGAACCTGGTCACTTTTTGGAATAAGGGCAGAAAGTCCGGATTTATCTGAAAAGGCTTATGAAAAGGGGCTTACAAATGAATTGGGATATGATTCCACTCCACTTTTATTTAAGAACCTTACAGGCCTTTATCTTCTTGAAAAATATAAGACAGGGCTTGAGAAAAAGCTTGGAAGAAAGCTCGGTTTTGATGAAATTACGGCTTACGTGGAAGACTCGCTTAAGAAGGAAGAAACCATCAGTAATCTGATAGATATGGAAGATCCTAGATTTGGAAGTGAAGAGGCTGATGCTAAAGAGGTTATAGATGAATATCTTAAAGAAAACGGACTGAAACTTCCTGAAAATGAGATGGATTATTTCAGAGTTATATATGAAAGTATGGTAAAGAAATACTCGGAGGTAAAGCTGCCCTTGAGGAAATATCAGGTAAGAAATATAAGAAAATCCATATGATAGGCGGGGGAGCAAAATCATCACTGCTTTGCAGGCTAATAGCTAAAAGGCTTGAAGTAAGTATAACAGCAGGACCTTATGAGGCTTCCGCACTTGGTAATATCTTAGTACAGTTAAAGGCGCTTGGAGAAATAAAAACTATCGAAGAAGGGCTTGAAGCTGCTTATAAATCACAGGAAATAAAAACATATTAACATACATATTTTAAGGAGGAAAATAATATGAGTTATCCAAAAATCGGTATAAGACCAACAATTGATGGCCGCTGGGGCGGTGTTAGAGAGTCTCTTGAGGATCAGACAATGGGAATGGCTAAAAGAGCCAAGGATCTTATTGAGAGTGAGCTTAGATATCCTGACGGAACACCTGTACAGTGTGTAATTTCACCATGTACAATAGGTGGTGGCGGAGAGGCTGCTAAATGTGAAGAATTCTTCTCTACACAGAATGTAGTCGGTACTCTTACCGTAACACCTTGCTGGTGCTATGGTACAGAGACTATGGACTTAAATCCTAACACAATTAAAGCTGTATGGGGCTTTAACGGAACTGAAAGACCGGGTGCTGTTTACCTTGCAGCAGTCATGGCAGCTTATGCACAGAGAGGACTTCCAGCATTTTCAATTTATGGACACGAAGTTCAGGATAAAGACGATACAACAATTACAGAGGATGTTAAGAAGAAAATTCTTGATTTTGCAAGAGGAGCAGTTGCAGTAGGTCTTATGAAGAATAAGTCTTATGTAAACCTTGGCTCAGTATCTATGGGTATTGCAGGATCTGTTGTAAATGTAGATTTCCTTCAGAAATATCTTGGAATGAGAACTGAATGGGTAGATATGACAGAGATTTTAAGAAGAATCGAGCTTGAAATCTATGATCACGAAGAATATGAGAAGGCTCTTAAATGGGTTCGCGAGAACTGCAAAGAGGGTTATGATACAAATGCAGGCAAAGACTTCCCTGATGTAATAAAGAAGTCCAGATGGATACCTGATGATAAGCAGTGGGAGTTCTGTGTTAAGCATGCACTTATCGTTAGAGATATACTTAAGGGCAATCCAAAGCTTGCAGAAATTGGCTGGCATGAAGAGTCACTTGGAAGAAATGCTATAGCAGGTGGTTTCCAGGGACAGAGAATGTGGACAGACTGGCTTCCAAATGCAGACTTTACAGAGGCTATTACAGCTTCAGGTTTTGACTGGAACGGAAAGAGAGAGCCTATTCCATTTGCAACAGAAAATGATACACTTAACGGCGTATCTATGATGCTTGGATGGCTTGTAACAAATAAGGCTGCAATCTTCAGTGATGTAAGAACATACTGGTCACCTGATGCAGTTGAGAGAGTAACAGGCAAGAAGCTTACAGGTAAGGCAGCAAATGGTATTATGCATCTTATTAACTCGGGTGCAAGCTGCTTAGATGGTTCAGCTGCAGCTAAGAATGAAAAGGGTGAAGGCTGCATGAAGGAGTGGTGGAACCTTACAGATGAGGATGTTAAGGCTCTTACAGAGGCTACTGACTGGTGCAGGGCGAATTATGAGTACTTTAGAGGAGGCGGCTTCTCATCACACTTTAAGACCGCAGCAGAAATGCCTGTAACTATGATTAGAACAAATATTGTTGAGGGTGTAGGTCCTACCTTACAGGTAATTGAAGGTTATACCTGTGTGCTTGATGATGATGTACATAAGGTACTTGATGAAAGAACAGACAGAAGCTGGCCAACAACCTGGTTTGCACCAAACCTTACTACAAAGTCAGCAGACAGTGTTTACAATGTAATGGCTAAATGGGGTGCTAACCATGGAGCAACTGTTTACGGACATGTTGGCGACAGACTTATAACTCTTGCTTCTATGCTCAGAATTCCTGTTGCTTTCCACAATGTAACAGAGGACAGGATCTATAGACCACATTCATTTAACGGATTTGGAACTACAGATTTAGAGAGCCAGGATTTCAGAGCTTGTGCTTACTACGGACCGCTTTATAAGTAGTTAAATAAATTGGGATTTATATAGGTAGTCAGTTTGTCATTATGGGGTGTTAATAATATTCGGATATTAGGTTTATAAATATAAATAGAAGCGGTTTTTAACCAGCGGAGGATGATGTTATGTTAATGGAAAAAGCAAGAGAGGAGCTTGTGAAATATGGTAAGAAGCTTGTAACAGCAGGTCTTACCAAAGGAACAGGCGGAAACTTAAGCGTATTTGACAGAGAGAATAAAATGGTAGCTATTACACCTTCGGGAATTGATTTCTTTGAAATTCAGCCTGAGGATATAGTAATAATCGACCTTGATGGTAAGACAATAGAAGGAACACGTACTCCTTCATCAGAATGGGAAATGCACCTTATGCCTTACAGGACAAGGGATGATATAGATGCAGTTATCCATGCGCATGTTATGTATACAACTGTACTGGCCTGCCTGCGTGAAGAGCTTCCTGCAACTCACTATATGATAGCAGTGGCAGGACCTACAGTAAGATGTGCCGAATATGCAACTTATGGTTCACACGAACTTGCGGTAAATGCAGCTAAGGCTATGGAGGACAGAAAGGCTGTTATATTAGCTAACCACGGTGTACTTGCCGGTGCAAATGATCTTCTTAATGCATTTAATATAGTTGAAGAGATAGAGTACTGTTCTGAGGTTTATGTAAAGGCCAGAAGTATAGTGAGCCGGTAATTCTTCCGGCTGAGGAAATGACACTTATGGCTGAGAAATTTAAGACCTATGGACAGAAGAAGAGTATAAGAGAATAGCTTTTGCTAAGGAGTAAATATGGGTGATTTAATACTTTCAATGAAGGGAATTACCAAATCGTTTTCAGGTGTTGCTGCACTTAAAAATGCAGCACTTGACCTGAAAGCCGGTGAGGTAGTAGCTCTGATGGGAGAGAATGGAGCAGGCAAATCTACTCTTATGAAGATTTTAACCGGCATATATTCAAAGGATTCCGGTGAAATCAAGTATATGGGACAGGATGTCTGTTATAAAGGACCTGCCGAATCCGAAGAAGCCGGTATCTCCATTGTTCACCAGGAGCTGAACATGATGAATGATTTAACAGTAGCCCAGAATCTTTTTATTGGACGTGAGGAGATGAATGGCTTACTTATCGATGATAAGAAGATGAATGAGAAGGCTCGCGAGTTATTCAAGGTTTTGAAAATAGATATAAATCCTGCCGAAAAAATCGGAAATCTTACAGTAGGAAAGCAGCAGATGGTAGAGATTGCAAAGGCGATTTCTTCAAAAGCAAAAGTTATCATTTTTGATGAGCCTACAGCCGCACTTACTGACTCTGAGATAGAGGAGCTTTTCAAGGTAATAAGAGACCTTAAGAAGCAGGGTACAGGTATGGTTTACATTTCTCACAGAATGGATGAAATTAATGTAATTTCAGACAGGGTTATAGTGATGAGAGATGGTGAATATGTAGGCACTCTTATTACTAAGGAATGTAGTAAGGATGATATCATTAAGCTGATGGTTGGAAGAACCATACTAGGTGAACCAAAAACAGCTTCAAATGTGGCTAAAGATGCACCTGTGGTACTTAAATGCGAAAATCTTAACAGAGGTAAGGCGGTTAAGAATGTAAGCTTTGAACTTAGAAAGGGAGAAATACTTGGGTTCTCAGGTCTTATGGGAGCAGGGCGTACAGAGGTTGCAAGACTTATCTTTGGTGCTGATAAAAAGGATTCAGGAAAAATATTTATAAATGGCAAAGAAGTTAATATAAATACTCCTGAAGATGCAGTAGCGCATGGAATTGGCTATCTTTCTGAGGATAGAAAGCGTTTCGGACTTATAGTTGAAAAGTCAATAGAGGAGAATACAGTTATTTCTTCACTAAATGACTTTGTAAAAGGAATTTTTATAGATAGGGCAAAAAGCAAGGAAGTTTCACAAAAATATGTAGAGAACCTTAAGACAAAGACACCAAGTGTGTCACAGCTTGTTAAGAAGCTTTCCGGCGGAAATCAGCAGAAGGTAGTTATAGCTAAATGGTTGGTGAGAGACTCAGATATCCTTATATTTGACGAACCTACAAGAGGTATAGATGTAGGTGCCAAAGTGAGATATATGCACTTATGGAAAGACTTGCCAAGGAAGGAAAGTCTATAATTATGATATCATCTGAGTTACCTGAGGTACTCCGTATGAGTGACAGAGTAATTGTTATGTGCGAAGGAAGAATAACAGGTACCTTGGATATTGCAGAGGCTAATCAGGAAGTTATTATGGAATCTGCTACAAAACGTTAAGGGGAGATTAACAATGGATATTAAAAAAATATTTTCTAATCAGCGTACAATAGTTATTGCTGCATTGGTACTCATTTGTGTTGCATTTTCGGTAATTACACCGGATAAATTTTTGCAGGTAACTACATTTACAAATATTGCTAAATCTGCATACTATGTAGCATTTATGGCAATAGGTGTTACCTTTGTTATCGGCACCGGAGGTATTGATCTTTCTATAGGTACAATAGCTATCTGTGCAGCGCTTATAGGCGGTACACTTATGGAAAAAGGTCTTCCTATGGGGCTTGTACTTCTTGTAATACTTTTAAGCGGTGCTGTATTTGGTCTTATAAACGGACTTATGGTTGCTAAGATGGGCTTGCCGGCTTTCATAGCCACTCTGGGTACGATGATGATGTCCAGAGGTCTTGGCTCCATCGTATCAGGGTACAAAGACAATTTCTTTCCCACAGGGTGACTCAGCAGGAGCTTGGTTTAGAGAGTTCTTTATGATTACTAAGGATGGTGGAATTTTACCTAAAAATTTCCCTACAGGATTTGTACTTCTTGCAATAATAGCTGTTATTATGGCACTTATATTAAATAAGACAAGAACAGGACGTTATATACTTTCTATAGGCTCTAACAAGGAAGCTACAAGGCTTTCCGGTATCAATGTAGTTAAGTATGAAACACTTGCTTATGTATTTTCAGGCTTTTTTGCAGCACTTGCAGGTATTGCTTATGTAGCAGTGTTTACAACAGCACAGCCAAATACAGGTAACGGTTTCGAGCTGGATGCCATCGCAGGCGTGGTTATTGGTGGTACATCTCTTGCAGGTGGTGTAGGTACAATACTTGGAACTATAGTTGGTGTATTTATTATGACAGTATTAAAGATTGGTTTCCCTTATATAGGAGTACAGTCACATTATCAGCTCTTCATTACCGGTATAATTCTTATTTTTGCGGTATATATGGATGTACTTAATAGAAAAAGAGGGAAATAAGTGATATAATATTAAAGAATCTGTTAATTCCAAATAGATACTCAAATATTCAGGGGTGTCACAGAATTTGGATTAATATATTAAAGGAGGATAAAACAGATGAAAACAAGGAAACTTATGGCAGCACTTCTCAGTACAGTAATGGTAGTATCTGCACTTACAGCCTGTGGTGGAAACAGCAATAAGCCTGCAAGTACAACTACTACAAGCACAAAGACAAGCAGCGCGGCAGCAAGCAAAACAGCCAGCACCACTGCAAGTACTCCGGCTAGTACACCGGCAACAGATGGTAGTACAAAACATATTGATGTTATTGCTAAGGGCTTCCAGCATCAGTTCTGGAAAGCAGTAGAACTTGGAACAAAGAAAGCTGCTGAGGAATTTAAGGTTGATGTTACTTTCCAGGGACCTGACAATGAGTCTGCTATTGCACAGCAGGTTGAGTATTTAAATACAGCTATAGCTAAAAAGCCTACAGCTATCTGCCTTGCAGCTCTTGATACTCAGGCTAGTATTCCTTCAATTCAGCAGGCTATGGAAGCAAATATTCCTATTATCGGATTTGACTCAGGTGTACCTGATGCTCCTGAAGGCGCAATCAAGGCTAATGCTTCCACCAACAATACTGTAGCAGGTGCTCTTGCAGCAGAAGAACTTTACAAGTTAATTGAGTCAAAGATTAAAGATGCAAAGGATACTGTAAGGATAGGTGTTGTAGCTCAGGAGTCTAACTCCCAGTCTATCGTATCCAGAACCAAAGGTTTTGTAGACAAGATGATAGAGCTTTGTGGAGCAGATAATGTATCTGTAGAGGGACATGACAGCTTAAAGAATGAAAAGGCAGGAGCTAAGGTTATAATTGATGTAGGTATCCCTGCTGAAGTTAAAGACGTAGATGCAGCAGCAGTTGCTTCTGCTATACTTGAAAAGAAAGATCTTATAGCTATCTATGGTTCTAATGAATTTGCAGCTAATGCGATAATTACAGCTAACGAAGGTCTTGATAAGATTGGTGAAGGTAAAGTAGTTGCAGTAGGTTTTGATGCAGGTAAGAAGCTTCTTGATGCAGTTAGAAGCAAGCTTTTTGCAGGTGCTGTAACCCAGGATCCAGTACAGATTGGTTATCAGGCAGTTAAGCTTGCTGTAGAAGCAGCAGACGGACAGGCAGTTTCTGATGTAGATACAGGTGCTAAGTGGTACAATGCTGATAATATGGAAAACGAAGATATTAAGCCTTGCTTATATGAATAGTTGGGTAAGTATTGAGTAAGTTATGATTTAATATTACAAAATTTTATAATAATTATCAGACTTCATAGGGGTGCTGGAAATTTGCAGCACCCTCTTATGTAAAGAATATTTGTTAAATCATTCACAAACAGAAAAGAGGATGTTATGCTAAAGAATATTCCTAAAATTTTATCTCCTGAACTTTTAGCAGCCCTTTGTGAGATGGGACATTCAGACAGACTTGTAATTTCAGACGGTAATTTCCCTGCTCATACTATGGGAAAAAATGCTAAGGTAATAAGGCTTGACGGACATGGAGTGCCTGAGGTACTTGAGGCTATATTAAAGGTATTTCCACTTGATACCTATACTGAAAAATCAGTTTCTCTTATGGAGAAAGTACCTGGGGATACAGTTGAGACTCCTATCTGGAAAGAGTTTGAGGAGATAGTGGCAAAATATGATGAGCGTGGCGCTAAAACCATAGGCTTCATTGAGAGATTTAAGTTTTATGAGGAGGCTAAAACCTCTTATCTCATAATAGCAACTTCTGAAAAGGCATTGTATGCAAATATAATGTTACAAAAAGGTGTGGTTACAGACTAAGAGTCTGAGAAAATGGAGGAAAAGAAGATGGCAAACAAGATTGTATTAAACGAGACTTCCTATCATGGAGCAGGTGCAATTAAGGAAATTACTGTAGAGGCTAAGAACAGAGGATTTAAGAAGGCTTTTGTATGTTCAGATCCTGACCTTATTAAGTTTAATGTTACAAGTAAGGTAACAGATTTACTTAAGGCTGAAAATATGGACTTTGAAATCTATTCTGAAATTCAGCCAAATCCAACAATTGAAAATGTACAGAGTGGTGTAGCTGCATTTAAGAAGGCTGCTGCTGACTATATTATAGCTATCGGTGGCGGTTCTTCTATGGATACAGCTAAGGCTATCGGCATCATCATTACAAACCCTGAGTTTGAAGATGTAAGAAGCCTTGAAGGTCTTTCAGCTACAAAGAAACCTAGTGTACCTATTTTAGCAGTTCCTACAACAGCAGGTACAGCAGCAGAGGTAACTATCAACTACGTTATTACAGACGTAGAGAAGAAGCGCAAATTCGTATGTGTAGATCCACACGATATCCCTGTAGTAGCATTTGTAGATCCTGAGATGATGAGCTCAATGCCTAAGGGACTTACAGCTTCAACAGGTATGGATGCACTTACACACGCTATCGAAGGTTATACAACTCTTGGTGCAAATACAATTACAGATATGTTCAACTTAAAGGCTATCGAGCTTATTGCAAAGAGCCTTAGAGGAGCTGTTGAGAATACAAAAGAAGGCAGAGAGGGTATGGCTCTCGGTCAGTACCTTACAGGTATGGGCTTCTCTAACTGCGGTCTTGGTATAGTTCATTCTATGGCACATTCTTTGGGTGCTGTCTATGATACACCTCATGGTGTGGCTAACGCTATCCTCCTTCCAACAGTTATGGAGTACAACGCAGAGGCAACCGGCGAGAAGTTAAAAGATGTTGCTATCGCAATGGGTGTTGAAGGCGTAGATAAGATGAGTCAGGAAGAGTACAGAAAGGCAGCAGTTGATGCTGTAAAGAAGCTTTCACAGGATGTAGGTATCCCTGCTGACCTTAAGGCTATAGTTAAGCCTGAGGATCTTGACTTCCTTACACAGTCTGCTATGGATGATGCCTGCAGACCTGGTAATCCAAAGGAGCCTACTTTTGAGGATATCAAGAACCTTTATCTTAAGCTTATGTAATTTGGAGTAATGAAATAAAATAAAGTGATTTAGGCTTAAATGAATAATTTGTCCCCTACTGAAATGGAATATTTCAGTGGGGGATTTTGACATGTATGGCTTATCATACTAAGTGTTTGTAAAGCATGCGTTTTTGCAAGGATTGCGGGAGGTGAAGCCGGAGCAATCCTGTATCATTGGGTGTCAAATACTTTTGACACCCACATCATATAGTGATAAAATTATGATAAGTAGATTGATTGTTAGGGAGGTGACTATGCAATTCGATTATGCACTTCTAAGTAATAAGGGAGAATTTACAATATTTCATTATGGAGACTATGTTATAAGATTTAAATCACCATATTCATTAGAGAAATATACAGAGATAAAAGAATGGGACAGAGGATATCTGGTTGTTATGGCTAAATATAAACATAATAAAGAAAGTGAAGAAGAGTACATTGACTTGGTTCCGATACTGGAGAAGCTGTATATTACACCGGATGAATTTTTAAGACCAATTAAGGGGGTGAAAATAGAAAATGCTTGATATTATCGAAATAGCAGATGAGGCAGATATGATTGTTAATGGCTATGCATTTACCAGATGTGATGAGGGCTTTAGAATACTCAATCTTAATCAACCGGATAGAGCACTTGTAATATCACGAGACGGCGAAACTCTTGAAACATCAATGGATGATATTGAAATTCAGATTGCTAAAGACTACTACAGAAAAAATAGGAAGTTTATGGAGGAAGAGTATGCCTAAGTATTATGAATTTAAAATTGCGGGTTATTACCTCTATTTTACTTCGTTTTGTATAGTGGAATGTATGCATGTGCATGCCAGTGACAGCAAACTTACTGAAGCAGGTTCTGCGAAATTTTTTGTGAAAGATAATGGAGATACAGTACTGCAGAACAGAGGAATACTTACAGATAGGGAAGTATCTAAAATACAGGGATTTATAAAGGATAATTATAAAGCTATGTATATGAAATGGTCTGAGTATAGCAGAAACGGTTATTATGAGGGAAATAAATAAAAATGTCTATACCAAATAGGACAGAAACACTCCGCTTTTGGTATAGGCATTTTCTTTTCAAAGGAATCTACTTTTGAGGATATCAAGAACCTTTATCTTAAGCTTATGTAATATCAGGTAAAGCTGGTATTAGAGACGGTTAAATTTTGCTCCCTGCTAAAATGGAATGATTTTGGCGGGAGCTTATTTTTTTTCAAATCATCTCTTTTTTGGACAAATTATGTCCGGTCTGCTTTATATAATACTAATATAACAGCTGTTAGTAATTAGTTAATTGGCAGAAAAAGGAGAGATTGATTATGAATAAGATTAAAAAAATTTTTAGCTATTCTGGTAATTATAGCTGTTTTTATAGGTGTGACAGACACAGTTAAGGCATACTCACCACCGAGCCGGATTTCTTTCATACTATTTATATTAAAACCACCTATCACAAATAGTATAATCTACAAATCAGAAACTTACTTAAAAACAAAAATTTGGAAGAATAAATTTAAATGAAGAGGCCTATAAAAACTTTTAGATCGAAAGATAAGATAAATAAAAAAAGCTATTTTTCTATTATGTATCGAAACATTTCAAAGAAATTAAGTATTCTCTTATACTAAAAAAATATGATGGAAAAAGAAGTAAATATAAAAAGGGTAGTCGCAGGTATATCAAATGAAACTGTAAAAAAAGGCTATTGCAGACAATATTTATCGAGCAGTACAAGGTAAGAAAAAAAGGTAATCTCATAAAATTAGACTTAAATAAAATTCTAAATGAAACATATATTGAAGTTGATCTTAAAAAAATCAAATTATTTCACAGGTTGTAAAAAGGTAAAAGAGTGATAACTGCGGATGTAGTTACTGGAGATACAAAGAAAAAAAGCACAGACTTCTAAAGGCTTATTTACAGTAATCTATATGCAGAAAAAAATAGAGTATTACATTATAGAGATTTTTGATAATTCGTTTTAAATCAGACTTTGTTGAAAGATGGATGAGATTTGATGATGCTAATTCAATAGGAATACGATGATGCTCCATGGAGAAAAAATAGCTCAGACTGGTCAAAATCGGCTTATAAAAACGGGCATGGCTCACATGGTTGTGTAAATACACCGACAGAAGCAGTTAAGACAATTTATGACAATGCGTACAACGGTATGCCTGTAGTAGTTTATTAAAAATATTTTCAAATACGAGGAGGAAGTAAAAAAATGCTTAGAATGATTGATTTTTAGTAAGGCTGTAAAGTATTACAAACCGTCTTATGATAATGTAGTTGTTGCATTGGGGAATAATAAATATGAAATCTTTTATGAAAATAATGATTTTGGTTTCATTGATTTTATCCTGTTTCCTTATGTTTGTCCTGATTGTGAAGAATATGAGCAGATAAAGGAAATAACAAAAGAAGAATATATGCTTGAATTGGCTAAGTTTGTATCTGAGAATTCACACAAAAATCAGATTGATAAAGCTGGTATTGATTACTTTGCAGGACATATACAGGCTGTAGTAAATGGTGTGACTACAAATAAAGAAAAAATAGTTGCCTATCTTCATGATACGGTTGAAGATACTCCACTTACAATAGAGAGAATAAAAGAATTGTTTGGGGAGGAGATAGGCGAAGCAGTATTTGCTATTACAAAGTCTAAGGATGGGAGCCTGTCTTATGATGATTATATAGAGAGGGTGAAAGCAAATCCTTTAGCAAGAGCAGTTAAAATATCAGATTTAAAGCATAATATGGATTTGTCAAGACTTGAAAAAGTTGGAATTACAGAGAAGGATATTAAAAGGGCAAAAAAGTATCAGAAGGCACTTAAAAAATTACAGGAATAAGTTTTGGACAAAATATGTCTGCATAATTTGTTATACTCTAAATATAATAAAAACGAGGAGATAACGATATGACATTAGTGGAGTTATTTGGAAAATATTATACTGGAGAACTAACAAATGAAGAAGAAATTAAAAAGAATATTTAAAGAAGAAGTTAATTTTTTTAGTACAAAAACATCCTAAAGATATAACAGATGATGGATTATATTCAATTGGAGATAATAATGCACTTTTAGATGTTGAACTCGAATGTGAGGAATACGAAGATTTTTAGTAATAAATTTAACGAGTTTGTAGATATAATTTTTTACAAACCATACACCCATGAGGCAGGATATGAATTTTCAGAACCAGGATTTGCCTTTGTAGCTATGATTGACAGGATAAAAGAAATATTTGGACAAAATATGTCCGGCAAATTTAATATACTATATATAAAAAAATAAGAACAAGGAGAGTGAAACTATGCAAAATATGGCAGTTTTTAGAATTAGTTAAAATGAAAGGCAGGGCAAGAGCTGTACAAGGAGGTAATAAAGAAGCTAATATACAAAAAGTAGGAATGGCTTTTTTTCAAAAGTGTAAGTGATGAAGATAAACATATTTTTTTGATGATTATGAAAAATATGGATTATGACGATATGCGAAAAAGCTCTTAAGGGATTATTAGAAAAATATAGTGGAGTAGCTGGCAAAATAGCGGATGAAACAGGACTTGAAAAAAATTTTGTTAGAGAAAATCTTGGTGACAATTATACAATCTGGTGTTTTCTCAGGCAGTATATGGATGAATAAGAAAAAAACAAATGGAAGAATTGAGGAGCAGGTAAAAAGAGTAAGGAGGAAGGTAATGACATTAGTGGAGTTATTTGGAAAATATTATAATGGAGAAATTACAGATAAGAAAAAGATTAAAGAGATTTACAAAAAGAGATAAAAAATTTTTAAAGTTATTCATCCCGAAGATATAACAGATGATGGTTGTTATTCAATTGGAGATGGAAATGCACTCTTGATGTTGAAACATCTGAATTTAGTGAGAATGAAGATTTTTAGAGAAAAACTTATAGAATTTTTAGATATTATATTAATAAGAAAAAGGGAGATAGAGTATGGAACACAAAAGTACAATTATTTTTATAAAGTAAATGAAAAAAATATTCATGGATATGAGGCTCATAAAAAAATATAAGCAGGGATGAAGAGACAACTGTTGAAAGTAATATGATAAAAATCATAACTCCTGTACGCTCTGACAGATGTTTATCTTTTACAGGGAATATGGAAGAAGATATCAGAAAAATATGCTATAACAGGGCATATGAGATATATGGTAAGGACTTACCTAAAGATGTGGCTGACAGGCTTGAACATGAATTAACATCAATAGTATCAAGCGGACAAACCATTTTGTGTACAATGGCACAAAATTTAGTATGGAAGTCGAAAGAGGCTGGTTATCCTGTATTTGCCAGAGGAAATATAGGTTCGCTTTTTGTTATGTTCTTGCTAGGGGTTACAGAGATTAATCCGCTTCCTGCACATTATTACTGTGGAAATTGTAATTATTCGGACTTTGCTTCAGATGAAGTGAAAATATCCTTTGGTATAAGTGGGTGCGATATGCCGGACAAATATTGTCCAATATGTGGCAAGCTGCTTAAAAAAGATGGGCATAATATTCCGGCTGAATCCTCTATTGGACTTAATGGGGAAAAGAAGATGAGCATAAGCATTGATTTTTCTGACGAGTATCAGGAAAGATTGAATGACTTTGCAGAAGTAATTTTTGCCAAAGAACCAAGCTTTATAGAAGAGCCACAGAGTAACATAGCAGAGAAAATAATATGCGGATATATATTTAAGAATGATAGCGGATGCGAAGGCATAGTAGCAAAAGACGATAGAACAGATAAAAATTATATCGGATTTGTATTAAAAAGAAGGACTAAAGAAAGGTGTCTTAGAGGTACAGTTATACTTCCCTTGGATGATAATATGGATGACTGTATATATGTAAAAGAGAATGAAAGTAGTATGGCATTGATAAATGAAGCTGTTGATTATAAGTTAATTGCTGATTATATGCTGGGATTCGGTACACTAGGTAATGATATGCTGACTATGATAAAAAGGCTTGAAGATATGACAGGAGTAAAGGCAAATATGATTAGCTTTGATGATGAAAGTGCTGTCGCTTTTTAGTGAAATTACAGCTTTGGGAATTAAAGCTGAAGAATTAAATGGCTGTGACATTGGACTTATTGGACTTCCTATGTTTAATTCAGATGTTGCTGTAAAGGTATTTAGAGAAATCAAGCCTAAGAGATTCTCAGATATTGTGCGTGTATTGGGGCTTTGCCATGGAACAGGTATCTGGGAAGGAAATATACAGGAGCAGATTAAAAATAATGAATGTGTGTTAAAAACTGCAATATGCACTAGAGATGATATTCTTTTTTATCTTACAGAAAAGGGTATTAATTTAGAGATAGCATTTGAAATAACGGAAAGTATACGAAAAGGCAAGGGAGTGACTTTGGAAGGGGAAAACGAGATGAAAAAGCACAATATACCTTGAATGGTACATAAATTCCTGTAAGAAAATTATATATTTGTTTCCAAAAGCACATGAAGTTTCTCTTGCTACAGTAATGTTTAGGTTAGGTTATTATAAGCTCTATTATCCACATGAGTATTATACCACCTATTTTTAGCATAAGAAAGAATGAATTTGATTATAAAGAATTGGAATGTGGAAAAAGAAGAACTTTTAGATATAATAAAAGGTATTGAAAAGATTCCGAAGAATGATAGAAGTGAAAAAGATGCTGAAATGCTTAGTAATGCTTATGTTGTATTGGAAATGTATTTAAGGGGTTTAGAATGCATAACAACTGTTAGCGATTAAATAATTTTTGTTTATGAACAAAGAAGCAGTCTCTTGGATATTGGGAAAGCAACGGTACCGGCATAAACGTTTCAATAAGAATCAGTTATATAGTTGACTGAAATGGAGCACTAATATATAATAAATGCATAGAAAAAGTGCGGTTTAATACTATAATTTTTAGTAGTATTTTATTTAAATTATTACAAAATAAATTTATCAGAGGGGTTGACAAGAGAGATGGAAAATAGGATACTTCCAAGCAAGCAAGCAAGCAAGCAAGCAAGCAAGCAAGCAAGCAAGCAAGGGGTTATTGCGTGATTTTATAACCTTTGTTAAAACTGAATATTGTAAATTAAGGCATCTGTCTGATGAAATATCGGGCAGGTGCTTTTGTTGTTTAAAAATTGAATCTAGGAGCTTTGTGGCTTTGGATATATAATTTAGGAGGAAAAATAGAAAATGGCAAAAGTGCAATCAGTTGAACCGAATATAGCTGATTTAGTAAATGGATGGTTAAGAAGCTATGGCTTAGAGTACAAGCTAGAACAAGAGAGCTTAAATTCAGAAATAGATAAGGCTCTTGAGGAGTATGTATCAAAGAATGGAGGTGTTGGAGGAAACAGACCAGATGCTAAGCTTTTAATAAAAGATGAAAAAACTCTAAAATATTACCCTATTTTAATAGAGTACAAGGGATATAAGGATAAATTAATAAAGTATGATGATAGTGGAAAAGTGGATAATAGGACAAATAAAAATGAACCTAATTATAAAAATATAAACAGCTATGCAGTAAATGGGGCTGTTCATTATGCAAATGCGATACTTCACTATACAAGCTATACAGAAGTTATAGCAATTGGAGTTACAGGATATAAGAAGGAAGACGGCACATTAGAACATGATATTGGGGTATATTATGTTTCTAAAGATAACTTTGGAATAGGACAAGAGATAGGTAAATATACTGATTTGTCATTTTTGAGGGTTGAAGATTTCAGTAGTTTCATCGAAGATGTAAAAAAACTAACGTTGACAAGTGAAGAACTGGAATCTCTTAAAAGTAAAAGAGAAAAAGAAATTGATGCAAATCTTGTCAAACTAAACAATGATATTTATAAAACTGAGAAAGGGTTAACTGAGGAGAACAGAGTACATCTTGTATCAGCCTCTATCATGGCTACTCTGGGAATTCCCGGAGAGGTGAGCCCACTTGAAAAATCTGATTTAAAGTCATCGTCAGAAGAAGGTAACACAGATGGAGAAATTATTGTAAGAAAAAAATAAAAAGCATTTTTTTGAAAGAAGAAAAAAATCTTCCAATAAAGAAACAGGAGATGATAGTAACGAAACTTAAAGATACATTGCTTTCAGAAAAATATAAACAGACCTGTAAACGGAGAAAGCCAGTTAAAGAGAATATTTGTAAAGATAGTTGATGACTTAGGTATATATTATAAAATAGGGTTAACTACAGATTTTACAGGGAAATTGTTTAATGAAATGTATTCATGGCTTGGTTTCTCACAAGACAAATTAAATGATGTTGTACTTACACCATCATATGTAGCAAAGCTTCTTGTAAAGCTTGCAAGAGTAGATATGGACAGCTATGTCTGGGATTTTGCTACCGGAAGTGCAGGACTTTTGGTCGCGGCTATGAATGAAATGATTATGGATGCAAAAACTAAAATTAAGTCTCCTATGGAATTGGAGCAAAAGACTTTAATAATAAAGGCAAAACAGCTTTTGGGATTAGAAAATAAAGCTAGCATCTATATGCTTGCTATCTTAAACATGATACTTATGGGAGATGGAAGTTCTAATATCTTAAACATGGATTCTTTAATTGATTTTGACGGGAAATATGGATTTGGAGATGTAGATAAAGAATTTCCTGCTACAGCTTTTGTATTAAACCCTCCTTATTCAGCATCAGGAAATGGTATGGTATTTGTTGAAAAGGCATTGTCAATGATGAATAAAGGTTATGCTGCTATCATAATTCAAAAGCTCGGCTGGTTCAAGTAAAGCAAAAGATTATAATAAAAATATATTAGAAAGAAATACTCTGCTTGCTAGCATAAAAATGCCGGGAGATTTGTTTTTAGGAAAATCAAGTGTTCAGACATATATTTATGTATTTAGAGTAGGAGAGGCTCATCAAAAAGATGAGACTGTTAAGTTTATAGATTTTTCTAACGATGGATATGAGAGAACAAACAGGAAAAAAGCAAGCAGTAACTTAAAAGATATTGACAGAGCAAATGAAAGGTATCAAGAAATAGCAGATTTAGTTCGTTTTGGTAAAAGTAAGCTGAATATATTTACTGAAAAAGAGTATTTTGAGGGATATATTGACCCTCAGAATGGTGCCGACTGGAATCAGACTGCAGAAATAGATACGAGGCCAACGCTTAAAGATTTCAAGAAAACGGTTGCAGATTATTTGGCTTGGGAAGTGTCAAATCTTCTTAAAGGGCAAGTTGTGGAGGACGATAGCCTGGGAAAATAGATACCTCACTGGACGAAAAACTTAAGAATGTTCAGTGGGGAGAGTATAGGATTGAAGATTTGTTTGAAGTTACAACATCTAAAGGATATGATGCAGGCAAGTTAACTTTTGTAAATAAAGCTATAAATACATATGAATTTATAGGTAGGACAAGAGAGAACTATGGAATACAAGGATTTGTAGAAAAATTGCAGACTGAACCTAATAATGATAATACAATTTCTGTCAGCCAGATAGGTGCAGTACATGCACAGATAAGAAAAAAACAAATGGTATTCAAGTCAGAATATTTTTGTATTAACACCTAAAAGTAACAGACTTATAAATCTATTGGTAGTAACTTCAATAGATAAGATTTTAGTAAATTATGGTGGGTATTCTTCATATCCAACATTGCAGACATTAAAAGAACACATAATTACACTTCCTATAAAAAATGGAGAAATAGATTTTGACTTTATGGAAGCGTATGTACGCGAACTCGAAGAGGAGCGTGTACGCGAACTTACCGCTTACCTAAAGGTAAGCGGACTTGATGATTATGAATTATCAGAGGAAGAAAAGCAGTCTATTGAAGATATGGACTCATTAAACTGGCAAGAAATTAAAGTTACAGAAATCTTTAATGTGAAAAATACAAAAAATATTTTATCGAAGCAGATAACTCCCGGAAGTGGAGAAGTGCCATATCTATGTGCAAGTGCAGATAACAATTCGGTATCAAGTCATATCAGTTATAAAGAGGAGATGAAAGATAAAGGAAATTGTATTTTTATAGGTGGTAAGACATTTGTTGTTTCATATCAAAAGACTGACTTTTTTTCTAATGACAGTCATAACTTAGCTTTATATTTGACGGATGAAGATAAAGTAAATGAAACAAATCAGTTATATTTGGCAACCTGTATCAAAAAGGGTCTAGGTAACAAATATAGCTGGGGAGATAGTATTAGCAATAAAAAGATACAGAATGATAAAATGATGATTCCTGTAAAAGATGGAATACTAGACTATGGAATGATGGATAATTTTATATCAGCAGTAAAAAAACTTGTAATAAAAGATGTCGTATTATGGGCGGATAAGAAGATTGGAGCCACTAAAAAGGTAGTGGGCAGGGATAAATAAATTATATTAAATAAAATAATTTTGGACATATCCTGTCCATCACTCCTGCTATACTTTAACCATAGCAATAAATCACTTATCAAAAGGAGAGAAGAACTATGTTAAACAATGAAAACAATAAGCAGGAAATTAATATGTCATTAGATGAGTTCTACAGTGGAATAATAGAAGCAGAAAAGCTGATTTATGAAATGGATGGAACAAGAATTTCACATTATGAATTTGATAGTGATGGGCAGTCACCGGTAGTAATTGATAAAAATCTTGACATTGTTATGATTCCGGAGATGCCGGTTGATGAAATTTATTATAAATCAGGCGGACTCTATCAGGTAACAATTATAGACCGACAGGGATATGCAGATGAGAATGGAAAGATAGTTATTCCTTGCAAATATGAGACTGCCTATTCTTTTTCAGACTCGGGGCTTGCCTTTGTAAGGACTCCTGAAGGAAAGTCTGCATATATTAATAAAAATAATGAGATAGTCATACCCTTAGGTGAAGAAATAGTCGAAGGCGGTATATTTGAACATGGCATAAGCTATATAAGTGATGGCAAGACCTACACCTTCATAAATGAAAAGGGAGAAGAGATATTTGATGAGAAGTTCTTATACACCAACGGATTTGCCAAAAATGGACTGGCTGTAGTGGAAGATGAGAATAATATATTCAAACTTATAAATACAGATGGATTTGTAAAGCTTGAGCTTCCTGAAGGCATAAGCGCAGATGGCTTCCATGAGAATCCTAATATTACGGTGATTAGGGAGAAAAACAAGGTTGGAGTTATGACTATCAATAGCAGCATTACTTCCAAGTGCCCTTTTAAGGAAGTGATGATTTCCAGATTCAGTGACTGTCATATGGTAAAGAAAGGGACAAACTGGTATATACTTGATAGCAATATGTCTCTAATTGAAGCTCTAAGCTTTAAGAAGCCGACAGTAATCAACAAACAGGGTTATTTTGTTGCTAAGATAGATGAGAATTCAGACACTAAAAGGTATATAGAAGACTTTTCAAAATCAAGTTTTTATGTATGTAGGATTAAAGACGGAAATATAGAAGTTGCATATCCTCTGACAGGTGTAAAAAGTGTTGATATAAGTGAAGATGAACCGCTGCTTATACTTACTTATGCAGGAGGCGCAAAAGTATTGCACTATATTGAAACAGCAGAAAATAACAATGGGATTATCAGCGGTTTCTTTTCACCTTATGTTGATGGGGAGGCAATTGTTAATCTGCCTACAGAGATAATAGCAAACATAGTAGCTATGAATGCAATTGAATCCGGTAAGCTATTAGAAGAGTAAAATGGGAGATATAGCGTTACAGCCCGCTATAAGGGTACAAATGAAGAGGACGTATTAGACTTCTGTAATAAAAGTTAATTGGATAAAAACAGCAACTGAACTATAATAGTAAGAAGCAATATAATGTAAAGGAGATAAATATGAAAAACAGAAACAAAAAGGTATTATTATCACTATTGATTGCTACAGTAGTAGTGGCAGGAACAACTGAAGGAGCGACAGTCAGATTAAGAGCAGAAGAGACTACTGTAAAATGGGATAAGGCTGCCAAAGAAAAGTATAGCTGGCTGGTTGAATGGGGGAATAAGCTTACAGGTACTATTGGAAATGGACTCCTTAAAATAAGTAATAAAAAGGGTGATAGATTTGGGCTGGCAAAAGAAAATGGAACATTGATTTATGAACCGCAATTTGAAAGAATCTCTGAAAGAGGAGGCCCGGAAGACTTATGGTATTATGATGGAAATATTCTTTTGGATTTTGCGGATAAAGATGGTAGATCTTTTTTCGGACTGATGTCTCAAGATGGTGAAGTGCTGGTTCCGGTAGAATATGAAGAGATTGCACCAGCTTCAGAAGGCATGATGAGAGTGACTAAAAATGGAAAATATGGATACCTGAATGAAAAGTTTGAGCTGGCGATTCCTTGTAAATATGATGAAGCAGAATGGTTTAGAAATGGAATAGCTGTTGTAAAAAAAGGTAAAAAATATGGTGCAGTAGATAAATATGGTAAGACTGTAATTCCATGTAAGTATGATACAATGCTTAATAATGAACTATATAATGATAATCAGGGGAAATACATTCTTGCGAGTAAAAAAGATAAATATGGACTTTTAGATAGAGAGGGAAAGGCAGTTTTACCATTAAAATATGATGGATTAGGGAATGCAGGTAAGGATAAGAGCGGACTTGCTTACTATCGTGTATGGAAAAATAATAAGGTAGGTTTTGTGAACGAAAATCTTAAGGAGATTACAAAAACTAAATATGATAACGCAGGCAATTTTTATGGAAATCTTGCAATTGTGGAAAAGAAAGGTAAGCTAGGTGCTATAAACAATTTGGGTAAGGAAGTAGTGCCGGTTAAATATCAGGGTGAAATTGAATCAAGCTACGGAATAAGTGTATGGAATAACGGAGAATACCTTACCTTAATGAAAAAAGGAAAATGGGGGCTTTTAGATAAAACCGGAAAAGAAATGATTCCCTTTAAATACGAGAACATCGAATTTATTAATGAAGATACTATTGTTGTAGAAAAATCAGGACAAAAAGTAGGAATCGTAAATAAAGAGAATAAAGTTGTAGTACCATTTATTTATCAAGAAATAAACATTATTTTGGAACTACAATTGGCAGAGATGATGGCAAGTTTGACAATGTGCTAAAAGTATCTAAGGATGGTGAAAAGTATGGATATATTGACCATAAAGGCAGTATAGTAATTCCGATTAAATACAGTGATGATGTTGTTGATGCAGAATTAGAAAAAAAGTTTGGTAAATAAGCAAATTCCGAAAGGATAACAACAAACCAACCAAGGAGAGAAAAATTATGGAGAAGAAACTAAGATGCGTTTACTGTGTTGATAATGATGGATTGTTAATGGGCGAAGAAGTGGAGCTTCCAATGCAGCCAGGTCAGGCTACTACTAATTTGGAACTAGCTTACGAATGCTATCATGATTTTTATTGTGATGACATACATTTTATTCATGTTACATTAAATCCGGTTGAAATTAGCGTGTTTGCAAAAGAAATATCGGTAACTGATGAAGAATGGGAAGCCTTGAAGGCAAAAGAAGTACTTGACGATGAAGACTATTCTTCCTTTGTTACCGACACATCGCCAAGAGTCATTGATTTCTACGGAATAGATGAAGAAGGTGATGATTATAGTGGTGGAAGTGTTTATGAAGAATTTCATAGGTTAGAAATTGAGGAAGAAGGAGATGTAGAAAGAAAGGTAAGATCAGTTTACTGGTGCTACTTAAGTGAGCTGGAATTGTGCTGCGGAGAAGTATTAAGTGGCAATGTAATCAAGTCAATAAGGGACTTATATGGAGCTACGGACTCCCGTCATAATACAACCAGCTGGGAGAAAGCATATGAGTGCTATAAGTCATTTGATGACGAGATTTGTGAAGGACAGATAATTGAATTTGGAGTAACAAGAATAAAAGTGAGCGATGAAAAATGGAAAAGACTTACTGAAAAGGAACTGATAGAGGATAAAGAGTTTGAATATGACAAAATAGGCGGTCAGGAGCTGGTAAATAAGTCAATTTGGAAGGGAAAAGTTGAAGAAGAAAACCATGTAGAGGAGGAGATTAGAAGGATAAACGAAGAAAACAACCTACAATAAAGTGTATTTACTCCTTCTGAGAATTAATAATTAGCTTAGAGTCAGCTTTCTAAAAATACAATCTTTCTGTCTGGGCAGTTTCTGCCCAGACAATATATTATTTCTAAAAGCATTATACAAATATTCGGAGGTTATGGATTTGGAGTACAATATAGATAAAACAAAAACAGGAACAACGTATTCTTGAGATATATCGTGATTTGTTGGACAATAAAGAAGTGAATATAGAAGTTAAATCTGAAAAATGTGGAGTTGATAAAAAAACAATAAAAAGAGATTTAGCAGCGGTAGAAGAATTCTTAGATACAAGATATCAATTTGAGATACAAAAAGTAAGCCAAATATATATAAGCTCAGCCGTGAAAATGTTGGAAGGCTTACAAAGACAGAAGTGTTGGCTGTATGTAATATTCTGCTTAACAGTAGAGCTTTTTCTAAAGAAGAAATGAAAAGAATGTTAGATAAAATAATAGAACATAACCTGGATGCAGAAGAAAGAAAGCAGGTCACTACTCTTACAGGCAATGAGATGCATCATTACGCAGAGCTTAGTACCTCTAAGCAAATTACGCCTGAGGACTTCCTTGAGAATATGAAAAATATAGCAGAGGCTATAGTAAAACAGAGAAAGATTGAAATTGAATATAAAAGAAATGCGGACATTAAGAATATTAAAAGAAAGTTATGTCCTCTGGCTATTATGTTTTCGGAGATGTATTTTTACATGGCAGCCAAGATTGAAGATAAAGAAATTGAGGAGAAACTTAGAAGAAACTCTTGTTCATCGCCTGCTATATACAGACTTGACAGGATTAGTGAAGTAAAAATATTTGACGAACACTTTCATGTATCAGATAAGGATAAGTTTGAGGTAGGACAGTTTAAAAATAAATCTAAATTTATGTATGGCGGTAATATAAGACATATAACCTTTGACTTTACAGGGACGAATAAAGGAATGATATTAGACCAGATACCTAATGCGGAAGAATTGTATACAAAAGGTAATACTACACGCTTCAGAGCGGCAATAATAGGGGAAGGTCCGGAGATGTGGCTAAGGCTTCTTAAAGATGCGGTAAAAATTATACCACCGGATGGCAAACAACCTGAAAAATAAATTAAGTAAAACGGGAGGCATTAAAATATGGGAAAAGATGTAGTTAAGCTAAGCAGCTTTATAGAAAATAATAGGGGAAAGTTAAAATATCTGATATCTGACAGGGTGTCTATACCTAATTCTATTATAAGAAAAACTAAATAGAGAAGATAACATAGTAACAGAAAACCCTCAGAACTGTTACTATAGAAAATATTTCAAAAATATAGTAATGGGATATTACGCCTACACAGGAAAAAGACTATGATAAAGAGGACATTTTTTACTGCTGAGGAAGCTTATCTTATTCAAGATATTCTATTATCTTCTAAAAGAGGATAAAATATACGGTTTTTTTGCCTAAGACCAGCATTTCCCTTGAGACTTCAAAAGAGATTTTTAAGAATAATTAATATCCCGAGAGAAGGCAAGAGAAAAGAAGGAAAAACTACAAAGCTAGATTATCTTATATCTGATTTATCAAAAAAACTTGAAGACAGAAAGCTTTTAGATAAGGTGGGAGTATTAAATGAGGCTATAAAAATAATAGAAGAAAGCAGTGAGGTGAATATAAGAAGCTATCTGGCTGTTAGTAGAGAACTTAAACTTGTAATTACAGATTATTTTGCCGAACAGATTTCTTATATTGAAAAAAGATTTTTAGATGCTTTATGTGGAAAACTTGGCATAAATGTGGATACCGTCTGTATGACAGATAACAACAAATCTGAGGTACATTTTGTAAAGGCCTACGGACAGTATAACGAGGTTGAATACTGCATAGAAGAGATAAAAAATAAGGGCATCAACTTTGGTGAGGTAGGCATCTACTATACAGACGAAGTATATGAGAATTTCATTAGGGCAGCCTGTGAAAAAAATAACATAGGAGTAACCTTTAAGAAGGCTAATGCCGGAGATAATGAAATAATCAGGCTTTTAATTGATTTAATAGAAAGTATAGAGGCTGATTTCTCTTATGAAATTCTTGGCAGACTGGTGAATAACCAGACAGCAACACTTAAGCATATTATTAAAAGAGATGAAATTACAAAGGAAGAAGAGATTACTAAAAATAGAATCGAAGAAGTTGAAATAATAAATGAAGAGCCTATTTATGAGGAAAAAGGATGAGGAACAGGAAAAATCTTGAAAAAGAGAATAATGGTGAGTATAAATATAGTTTGAAAAGAGCCTATGATACCTTACTTAGGCGCGAAAAACATAGGTTGGTCTAAAGCTAGATATGAAGATTTCTTAAAGAGACATGAAAGTATTGGCGAATTCAGTACACTTAATGAGAAAGAAAATAACAAGATTCAGCCTTTTTAAAGAATTTTTTTAAGAGACTTCATAGATATTTATAACGAAGAAAAATACAGCAGAGAAGACTTATTTAAAACCTGCTTGAGTTTGCTAAAAAATATTCTTACAACAATAAAAATAAAAATACATATCTTAAAGCTCTTAGGGAATTGGCTATTCCATTTGGGCTTCTTGGACAAGAGTGTAAAGAAGACCAGCTTAGCATAATAAAAGATGCTTTAGTGAACTTTAAGTTTGGAATACCTGAAGAGATGGATAAGGTGAGGGCACAAGGCTTGCAGGCAGATGTGTGGCAGAACGTTCTTATAACTTTATAGTAGGGCTTGCAGCTTCTTATGTATTGCAGGATACAGCCAATTCTCCGGTGCTAAGTGACGATGAAATAAGAGAGGTTTTGGATGTTAATGCAGCCTATGTACCTCTTGCAGGCAATTCAAATAAAATATTTAAGGATGAAATTGAGTACTTGCTTACAACCTGTCCTGAAGGAGAAACAACCTTACTTTATAGCTATTATGATACATTAGCTTTTAAAGAGCTTTCTTCGAGCCTTTTTTATCTGACAAAATTGAATGACAGTAAAGAAATTGAGGCAACTTATAAATCGCATAAAACCGGTTATAGGTTTAATAAGTGCCTGGAAAATGTAGAAAATGAACTTGTAAAAGAGACGGAAAATAAAAGTGAAGAATGCACTTTTGCAACTGGGAGCCTTAGTGCAACAGCCTTTGAAACCTTAGTAAAATGTCCTTTCAAGTACTATTATCAGAGGGTTCTTAATATAGCCGAGCCGGATAATGATTACAAGGGTGAGACTTGGTTAAAGGCCAGTGAAAAGGGAACATTTTTCCATAGAATAATGGAATTATACTGCAAGGCTGTGTTCTCAGATAAGTATGCAGGAGAAACAACATTTTCACAGGAAGAATTTGATAAGGCTTATAATAAGGCATTAAAGGAGACAGAAATTAAGGTACCATATGTTTCTGAATGTGCAAAAAATGTAGAGGCAGAAGCTATAAAACAAGTGGCAATGTCATACTTAGAAGATTTACATAGGTTTTATGAAGAAGAACTTACAAATGGAAGAAAGTGGATGGTTCTAGGTTACGAGCTTGGTTTTGGTAAAGATGAAGGAAGCAAATTTAGAGTTATATATAACTATGATGACAAAGTCACCTTTGACTGGAAAGGCTCTATAGATAGGATTGATGGGTATTTAGATGTTGAAGGTATACTTCACCTTAATATTCTTGACTACAAGACAGGAAAAGTGTCGAATTTAAAGGAAGGGATTATAGGAAAGACAAACAACAAAGGTAAAAAATTGCTACCGCCTGATATGAAGTTGCAGCACTTTATTTATGGGATGGCTGGAATAGAGTATGTAAAGCAAAGCCAGGAGATATTAAAAGAAAAGTTTGGAAACAATGAAATAAAAGGTATAAAGCTTGATAAGGTCTTCTATGATTTTCCGTTTGAGGATGATAAGGAGAAGGAATACAATGCAACATATAGCTTGTAGATATAGGGTTTGAAGTAGAATTAGACATAGATAAAGACTTAGATGTTAAAAAATGTTTACCGGAAAAAGCGAAGGATTTGCTTGTCAAAAGCCTGAGCGAGCTTAATTCGGGCAATCTTAAGGAATTTATGGTGAATGCAGAAATATATTATAATTCTCAATTTGAAGAATACAGTAAAGTGAAGGATGGCTGTAGCTATTGTGGGTATACAAAGATTTGCAGGAGATATGTTGGTAAGGGGGTAATGGACAATGAATAGGTATGAAGGAATTGCTGACAGCAAGCAAAGAGAATATATAATAAGTCATCTGGATGAGAGCATGTTTGTGGAAGCAGGTGCAGGTACAGGTAAGACTACCCTCATCATTGATAGAATAGTAGCCCAGATTGAGGCTGACATAAAGCCTGAAGAAATAGTGGCTATAACCTTTACCAATGCTGCAGCAGAGGAACTAAGAGGAAGGATAGTTGCAGAGGTCAAAAAAAGATCTGTAAGCAGTGAGAAGCTTAAGTCTGTCTTACATAATATAGAAAATATGCAGATATCCACTATCCATAGTTTTTGTGCGACTCTTTTAAAAGAGCGATGCTTTGAAGCAGGGCTTCCTATGGGAGCAAAGGTGTTAGAAGATGATGATGATAAAATAAGAAAAGGGAAGATTTTTGATCTATGGCTAACTACATTGAATGAAGATGAACTTAAAGAAATGTATAGGGTTAGCGACACATCAAATAAAGAGTCAAAGAGGGTAATTTTTGATAATTTCTCGAAGTTGGTTGATGTAAGTGAGTATTACAAAATAGAAGAAGTATCTGAAGAAGAATTCCGGTCATTTATAGTGTATAAAGAGACGGCATATGCTGCTATCGAGGCTGAAGAAAATGCAAGAATAAAAGTAACGATTGATAAGTTTTTTGCTAATCTGGAAGAGGCAGTGAATGAGGCAAAGCATATATTGCAAACTGACAATCCTATTAAAGCTGCTAAAAAAATAGTGGGGAAAAATGGGAGTCTATAGAACAAGGGAGAAAACTATATGAAACCACAGAGGGGTACTTTCCGCTGTGGAACTAGATGCAATTATTAAACTTATTAAAAAGCTCCTAAAGTAGTGTTATTTCAAGATACAAAGATTAAATTGAATGATAAAAACCCTGAGAACAGGAAATGACTAGCAAGATAAAGGCTTTGAATGAGAGATTAGTAGAACATAATATAGTTTTTATTTGAGACTTTACCTAAACGTACAGATAAACAAAAATTTGATAAAGAAAATGCAAAAAAAGAGAAATCTCTAATCATTTTTAAAATACAGCTTACTTGCAAGGAAATTTTACTTTGAAAAATCTGCCTGTCAAAGAATTAAACAATAACCAGCTGCTTGAGAAAGCCTATGAACTACTTAAAGATGAAGAAGTAAGAAAATATTTTTATAATAAATTCAAATGCGTATATGTAGATGAATTCCAGGATACAGACCCTTTGCAGGAATCAATAGTATGGAATCTTACTACCTTGGGAAATGCAGAAAAACTTAAGGAAGGCAAACTCTTTGTGGTAGGAGATCCTAAGCAGGCTATATACAGATTTAGAGGGGCAGATCCTGCTATATATTTTAAGGTAAAAGACAGATTTGAGCAATCTCCTTATGCAGGGGTATTCCGTCTTAGTATAAATTATCGTTCAAATAACAAGCTGATTGAATATGTAAATGATTTCTTTGCTGATAAAGGTATATTATGGGAAGAAGAGGAATCTGAAAATTCCTCGTCAAATCTAGGTGGCTATGAGGAGATGGAGGTAGCAGAGGGAAGAGAAATACCAGATAATCTCGGTGAGAAGGAGCTTGCAGGAGCATATATGTATCTTATTGAGGATGTGAATATAAAAGAGGCCGATATAGAGGATGAAAATGCTGATATAGAGAATGAAGAGGCAGATACAGAGGATGAAAATACTGATAAGGACAGTGGTAAAGATGATGGAGCTGCAGAGAAGATACCTGAAATGGTAGATGCTTTAGTAGGAGGAAAATACAAGATTAGAGATGGAAATAAGGGCTTTAGAGAAATCTGTTATAGTGACTTTTTGGTTTTGTTTGATAAGCACAGAGGCATGGGTAAGTATGTAGAAGAATTTTCAAAAAGGGGCATCAAGACTCAGGTTCTAGGTGAAATAGAGTTAGAAGAAGCAGAGATATTAAACCACTTTCTTAGACTGTATAAGGCTATAGCCCATAGCCACAATAAGGAATACAGGACAGGTGCAGTAGAACTTCTTAAGCTTAAGTTATATGAGGGCAAGGCCGTACCTGACAGTGGATTAAAGCTTTCAGGATTCGAGGAAGATATATATGAGGCAGCAGCCAATAATATCATAGACGAGCTGGTAGAGGCTGTGAAAGGGCTATCAGCCTATGGAAAGGCTGCTTATTTGACAGAGAAGTTTGACCTGTTTTTTGTAGGAAAAGAACAGCCTTATACCTATATAATCTCGAGTCAGACTAAGCTTCAGCAGTTGATTGAAAATATGTTTGCAGAGGACAAGGGAAATACTGTTGCCTTTATAAGAAAAACTGAACAATACATTTCTGACCTCCTTGACAGAGAACTGGTTTTGGAAAATACCGGAACTGATGTGGTAAGGCTGATGAATTATCATAAAGCTAAGGGGTTGCAGGGAAAGATAGTTATACTGCCACCAAAATCAGCAAAGGGGGACAATGATGAGACGGATTATAGAAAAGATGACAAATACTATCCTCTTATAACCTGGGGACGTGATGGAGGGCGAGGTATAAAGGGCAGCACCTGTAACTTTATGGGCTCTGAGGAAATTAAGAAAGAGGCCAAGAGCGCAGATAGAAGCGAAAAAATAAGACTTGACTATGTCGCAAAGACAAGAGCTGAAGAAGTTCTTATTTTAATTGGTGACGAAAATACAGAAGAGGATGTAGAAAGGCTGGAAATTCCAAAAATAAATGAGGCAAAGGTTGAACAGTTTGCTGAATATGAAAGAAATACCGTATTTAATACAGATGGTAAGGGCGGTATAGCTTATCATAAGTTCAATCCTTCGGGGTTTGAAAATAATTCAAAGACAAGGGCAGAGGCATATAAAAAGGCTAAGGAATCCGGTCTTGAAAAATTTACCAGAGATGAGATACGACCTGGTGGAAATGTAATAGGAACTGTTCTGCACAGGGCCTTAGAGCTCTTGATTGAAAGGCTCGGATTATCCACTGATAATGAAAATCTGGCTGTAATATGTGCTAAACAGGCTGTAAATGAGTTTAAGAAGGATATCACAGAGGGAATTTTAGGAGAAGCAGAAAAGTCAAAGGAGTTAAACAGATACAGAGAGTTTCTGCCTAAGGCTGTCCGAGCCTTGGAAAGCTATATTAAAGAAAAGTATAGCAAAGATATTTCGGATAAGAATGTAAGGATATATACAGAGCTTCCTTTTTCATTTTATGAGACGAATAAGTCAGATGAACTTAAAAAAATTGAGAAAATACGACTTAAAGAAGATGAGATAGCAGCGGATGGAGCTGCCTGGATAAATGGTACAGCCGATTTAATCTTTGTATATGGTGATAGAGCTATAGTTTTTGATTATAAGTCTGACCTTGCGGACTATATAACTGAAAAGGAAGATTTTGACAAGACCTTAGAGGAAAGATATACAGGCCAGCTTGCACTTTATAGATACTCTATAAATAAATTATATGGAATTGACAGCGATAAGATAGAGCTTAAGGTGCTTTATTTTAAGGATTATGGAGACGGACTCAGGGTGTATGAAAAGAAGGTTTTGGAAAACGATTTATCTTAAGACTGAAAGCCGTACGGCATTTCATTAATACTTTATTATTTGCCTATACCAAATCCGGATAGAAAAAAGTCCGTTTTTTGGTATAGGCATTTTCATTTTAAAAACTCATATTTATTTCCATTATTCCTTCTGAACTCATAAGGATTAACACCATACTTCTTCTTAAATATGGTAGAAAAATAACTGACATTAGAATATCCCACCATTTCAGCTATACCTTGAACTTTTTCCATAGTATTTATTAAAAGGTATTCTGCTTTTTTCATACGGATATTTGACAAAAATGAGCTGTAGTTATAGCCTGTTTCTTCTTTAAATACTCTGGAGAAATATTCAGGGTTCAGATTAGCCTCAGCAGCAATTTGCTCTAGGCTTAAGGCTTCATTGTAATGCTGTTCGATGAATAATACAGCTTTAAAAATTCTTTGGGAAAGTTCTTTTTCATTGATTTCATTGTCAGGCATATTCGTTTTGGCATAATTTAAGGCGATATACTTTAATTCAGAAAAACAGGAAGCTTCATCAATGCCGGTTTTTGACTGATTTAATGCACTTTTGGTAAACTCTGTATTATCATTTACATATCTCAGATATATTACATCAAGACATTCCTTACAAAGTGTTTTTTTACATAATTAATTCTGAGTATTTTTATTAGTTTCAATATAATCCATAATTTTTTTCAAGCTGTAAATATTGTTCTTTTCCTGACAAAGTGTAGAATTCCTGATAAATTTGTTTTAATTCCGGATTGAAATTTTCATCTCTATGTTTTTTGTCAGAACCAAGAGAGTGGTATATCTTTATCTGACCTTTATAAAAACCGAAGGATAAAGCATCGGCAGCCTCTCTTGCAGCTTCACTTACATTAGCCAATCTTTCTGTAATATTGCTGATACCAACCATGCAATTATTATCATTCATAATCTTGTTTGCATATATCTGAAGGCAGGACAGCTTTTCAAGTTCACTTAAGCCTCTTGCAAGATTACCAACTAATACATAGGTGACTTCATCATACTCAACACCTATTACATGTACTATATTTTCATGTTTAGAAACGGTGAAATTGTCAAATAACTTGCTTTTCCATACAGCTAAAGCAAATAATCCTGAATCCCGCCATTTTATATTGTATTCCCTTAAAGTATTGATGTCATTTTCTGTAATCGGCTTATCACAGGTTAAAAGGCTGCGCAGGATAGAGTGTTTTTCTCCGTTGTAGCGTATCTCATCTTCATTTTGCCTGTTTTTTTCTTTTATCTTTATGGATATACGGCTAAGCATTTCCTGAAAGGACTGCTTGCCTATCTCCGTTTTTAAAATGTATTCATCAGCATTTTCGCGCATTGCTGCGCGGACATAATCAAATTCAGAAAAGGCAGTAAGTAAAATTACAAAGGTGGAGCTATTGATTTTCTTAATCTCTTTTAACAGAGTCAGACCATCCATAACAGGCATTTTAATATCTGTGAGTACTAAATCAGGTTCAGACTCCTTATACAGCTTTAAGGCCTGTTCGCCATTGCTTGCTACACCTGCAATCTCATATTCAGGATTTTCTTTAATACAAAATTGCAGCCATTCGCAAATCAGTCTTTCGTCATCAGCAATCAAAATTTTCATCATTGATAGTCCTCAACTTTTTATCTATAATAGGCAGTTCTATGGTAACTGTAGTTCCGATACCGGCTTCACTTTCAATGTGTAGCCCATATTCATTGCCAAAGTCAACCTTAATACGGCCTGAAACATTGGCTATTCCGATAGATTCATTTCGTGTGTACTCTTTATTGGTGCAGGTATCAATAACACGCTCTAAGGTATCTTCATTCATGCCTGCTCCGTCATCGCTAATTGAAATAATCAGGCGTTCATTCTGAATTTCAGAAGAAATTACAATAATTCCCATCTCGTTTTTTGCTTCTATACCATGAAAAATAGCATTTTCAACTATAGGCTGAAGAATTAAGGCAGGAACCATACACTGAGTTGTTTTCTCATCCGGTTCAAATTCAAAGCTTAGTTTATCACCATAGCGCATTTGCTGTAAGACTAAATATTTTTCTGTAATTATAAATTCTTCACTGAGGCAGATAAGATCGGCATCTTTCCTCAAGGTCATTTTAAGGAAATCTATAAGAGCACTTATCATTTCGCTTACTTCTTCAGGTCTTCTTGTTTCTGCCAGACACTTGATAGAAAATAAGGTGTTATATAGAAAATGAGGATTAATCTGTGCTCTTAGTAAGTCATTTTCTATACGCCTTTTATATGCCTCTTTATTTTTCATATCTTCAAGCAGCTTTTTAATTTCCTGCGCCATACCGTTAAAACTACTTTTTAACAGATTAATCTCATCATAACCTGCCACCTTGCTTACTACATCAAAATTTCCCTCTTTAACCTGATTAAGTGAATCACAAAGGTCAAGCAAAGGCTTTGAGACTTTGCCGGCTACAAGATAAGAGATAACAAGTGAGATCAGAAAACAGATTCCTATTATTATGGATATAATAATATAGGCTCTATATACATCGGAGAGTACAAAGGAAGAAGGCATTTCTTCTATTATTGTCCAGCCTGTCTGAGTATCATGGTAGTTTGAAATCAGGTATTCTCCAACGGACTTTTTGGTTAGTCTGAAATCATTTTCACCATAAAGTTTCTTAAAATTCTCTACATTTATGAAGTTCATTCCCCTCATATCTTTGTTGGTATGTGATATGATATTACCATTACTGTCGATTATGTATATAACATTGGTTCCATTTAAAGCAGACTGATATATATCAGAAAGATAGACCTCGTCAATATTTATCAGTAAGGTTCCAATCTCATTGCCATCAGAGTTTAAAATCCGTCTGGAAGCACTAAAAACATATTGTTTTTTTCCCACACCGAACACATCTTTAAAACTGCTGATAAAGGTTATATCATCCTTTTTTCCAAAAATAGATTTGTACCATAATTGATTTTTAAGAGAAGCAAAATCATAATTATCCCCTGCCTGTGAAGAATAGCAAAAGCCGTTGTCACCAATAACAATCACATCAAAGGCTATGCCAACTTCGCTAAATACCACATCAAAGTTTTTTTTCATATCGTCCAGATTTACTTTGATTTTTTTCTCTCTGGTGGCATCCAATTTGCCTGTCAGCGCAGATATAAGAGAGGAATTAAGCTTATACAGATTGGAGATAGTAATGCTGCTGTTTTTAATCACATTAGAACGTTCTCCAATCTGCTTTAAAAGGTCAAGTCTTGAAGCGCCTATCTTATCTATCATAAGATTACTTAAAAAGTGCTATAAGAACTGTAGATATAATTATAATGATTGCAGTAAAAAGTGAGGATATATACTACAAACAGCTGATTTCTGATTTTTATTAGGAAATATCTTTTTTTAGTTTATTTCTCATAAAATATCCTACTTTAGACTATACGGTTTATAATTTTTAGATTCCTTAATATAATCATCACAGCTATGTGAAACTTCACCCTTTGACCAGAGCCCTGCTAAATTTATCTGACCGGAGCCATATACAGCTTCTTTTGCGCCATCAATTTCAGGATTTACATATTGATTAAACCAGGCCTCTAATTCATATCTTAACTTAGCGGCTTTTTCATTGTGGTTGTCCTGCAAAAGCAGGTTTTCTTTCTCACCGGGATCATTTACCAAATCATACATCTCATCAGGTCCATAAGGATAACGTCTGATATACTTAAATTCCCTGTTTCGTATCATACGGTTTGGTCCATATTCATCCAATACTACTATGCTTTCATCCTGTTCGTAGTGAAGTCCCTTTAAGGCATTTGCAAAGCTTCTCCCGGGCAGGGATTCATCCTCATAATCTTCAATACCAAGATAATTTAATAAGGTAGGCATAAAATCGTATGCTGAAACAAGTGCATCACACACCTTATTTTCAGGAATAATTCCGGGCTGTGAAGCAATAAAAGGAACCTTAACAGAGCTGTCGTACATATTAATTGGAAAGGTACCGTTTCCCTTGCCCCAGAAGCCATGATGCCCACAGCTAAATCCGTTGTCACTTGTAAATATTATCAAAGTATTTTCCCTGATACCAAGATGTTCAACCTTATCTATTATTCTTCCTATGTTAGCATCCATTGCGGTAACGGCAGCAAAATACCCTATAAGATTAGCTCTTACATTTTTTGCTACTTCTTTGGTTAAATAAATGCTGTCAGGATGCTCTTTTTCCTTTGGAATAGAATTAAATGGGCAGTCTTTATATAAATCTGTGTATTCTTCCGGGTGATTATTAAGCCATGGAGAATGTGGGGCAGTATAGCCTACCGTCAGATAAAGGGCTGCCTGCCTGCGTTTTCTTCTATAAATTCTATTGCATCATCAGTAATTACATCAGTTACATAGCGTGGTTCAGTATAAAGCACGCCATTTTTTATTAATGGGGCATTATAGTAAGGGCCGCCACCGGATTTGTGGGCAAACCAGTGAGTAAAGCTTTTCTGGGGTATGGCACTGTTTCCCATATGCCATTTGCCCGATAAGCCACATACATAGCCATTATCGGCAAGTACATCCGTATAGGCTTTCATTCCTTTTAAATATTCAATTTCTTCCTGCTTTTTATTATCATCCCTTAACCAGTCATGTACTCCATGTTGTGAAGGAATTCTTCCTGTAAGTAAAGAAGCTCTTGCAGGTGAGCATACAGGTGAGGCGCAGAAGAAATTGTCAAATCTCATTCCCTCATATGCAAGCCTGTCAATATTTGGAGTTATTATTTCACTATTTCCTGCGCATCCCATAGACCACATTCCCTGGTCATCAGATAAAATAAAGATAATATTTGGCTTTTTAGTATTCATATCAGTTCTCCTGTTAAAATATAAGACTTAAAAGTCATCATATAATACGTAATTTATATTGTCAATAGTGTGTATAAAAAAACACAAAAAAAGTGAAAAGAAAAAGTCAAATAATTTAGTGGAATAAACTTTAAAAACAAAATAATTTGAAAGAAAAGTAAAATAATTATAAACATAAATTTCCTGGATTTTTATTATAATTATAATACAGAACAAAAATCTGTATGTTTCAAATGAAAAAAATTTAACCAGGAGGAGTTATTTATGAAAAAGATTTTAAGAAGTATTGTGGCAATGTCGTTGGCATTAGCTTTGGTTGGCTGTTCAGGCGCAGGGGGTGCGGCAAAAACTTCAGGTACAGCTTCTAAGGGTGCAGAATCGGCAAAGACAGATTTACCTGTGTTAAGGGTAGCGATGATGCCTTTTATTACAAGTTTACCTGCACGCTACATTCAGGTAAATAAGTTAGATGAGAAAAATGGATTTAAGATGGAAACTACAATGTATGCGACAGGTGCGCCAATGAATGAAGCTCTGGCAGCCGACTTATGGGATGTAGGCGCAATGGGAGGAGCTGCAGTAACAGGTGTAGCAAACTATGACATGACCATTATTGGTGAAGTACTTGAGTCACAGGACGGTTTAGGTGTCTTTGTAAAGCCTGAGAGTAAGATTGCTACAGTAAAAGGTTACAATCCTTCATATCCTAATGTGTACGGTGACCCTGATACGGTAAAGGGGGCAAAAATCCTGCTTCCAATCGGAACAGCACAGCATTTTACTACATTAAAATGGTTAGAAAAAATTGGCGTTAAAGCTGAAGACGTAAACATAGTTAATATGGAAACTGCACAGGCTTATCAGGCACTTAAAGCGGACCAGGCCGATGCGGTAGCATTAAATATCCCTACTTTCTTTGATGCTAAAAATGATGGTATGGTGCAGGTAGGAAACCTTGCAGACATGGGAACAAAGTATATTGATATGGTTACAGCTAATAAAAAATCATTAGAAACAAAATCTGATATTATTCAAAAATATATAAATCTGCTTGCAGAAGCAGATGCAGCACTTAATGCTGATACGGATATGGCTACAAAGCTTATGATGGACTACTTAAAGGAAGCAGGAGCTGAAACCACAGAGGAAAGTGTCAGAGGAGACTTAGGAAGAGTTAAATTCATTGAAGCTTCTGAATGGAAAAACAGAGAACTTGGCAGTTTTGCAAAGGAACTTGGAGAATTCTATATCGGGCTTGGACAGCTTGATGCAAGTCTGATGGATAAATTCAATACAAAACATCATTAAAACTTATGTAGAAAAATATTGATGTTAAATAGAGTAATATAAGCTGAATATGAAAAACTGATTTAGAATCTCTATCACTTTAAGAGATTCTAAATCTTTAAAAGTTATTAAAAATTAGAAAAGGAATGAGTGTAAAAGAATGAAGAAAAAACTAATGGTTTTAAAAATATAAACTCATTTCAATCTGTACAGTTGTGATTGTGCTTGTAATATGGCAACTGGTGACAGATGTATTTAAAATTGTCTCTCCGTTTATGCTGCCCAGTCCATTAAAAGTGTTAAACACATTTATATATAAGCTGACAGGAGGAACTACTCCGGATGGAGCAAATCTCATAGAGCATATTCTTTCAAGCTTAAAAATAGCCCTAGGTGGTTATGGAGTTGGTGTTTTTGTAGGGGTTCCTCTAGGAATAGCTATGGCCTGGAGCCGCAAATTTGAAATGTACGCAATGCCTTTATTTAATCTTATCAGACCGGTACCTGCTTTAGCCTGGATACCGCTTATGATACTCTGGCTAGGAATAGGCTATCTGTCAAAGGTAGGAATTATCTTCTTTGCGGCATTTATCAGTGCTACAATTAATTCCTACACAGGTATTAAGAAAACAAATCAGGTTCACCTTTGGGTTGCAAGAACCTTTGGTGCTACAAACAGACAGATGTTATTTAAGGTGGCAATTCCGACAGCTCTGCCTATGATATTTACAGGGCTCAGGCTTGCGCTTGGTTCTTCGTGGGTGGCACTTGTTGCAGCAGAAATGTTAGCTGCTACAAGAGGTGTGGGCTACATGATTTATGTGGGAAGAATGCTTGGACGTCCTGATATTATAATTGTCGGCATGATTACTATTGGAGGAATAGGGCTTATTATGAGTTATGGCCTTGAAAAACTACAAAGAAAATATATAGGAAGGGGCAGAAAATGATGGGAAAATCGAAAAAAGAACGTAATGCAAAAATGCAGACAGTTTTCGCAGCCTTCATAGCAGTAGTTGGTTTTCTCGTTGTATGGGAGCTGGTGGCAAGGTTTACCAGTGCAAAGATGTTTCTGCCTCCTGCTTCTGTTATTATAAAGGCATTTCTTACAAGCTTTACCGTTCCTATTGGAAAATATACCATGCAGATGCATATTGCGATAAGTCTTTATCGTGTAATGGTTGCATTTTTAATCGCAACAGTGACAGGCGTTTTCCTTGGAGTATTTATGGGATATTCCAAGACATTTGAGGCTATTTTTAAGCCACTGTTTGAGTTTGTAAGACCTATCCCGCCTTTAGCGTGGATTCCGATGTCTATTTGTGGTTTGGTATTGGCGATGAGAGTAAATGGTTCATTATCTTCCTTGGAAGCTTTACTTTCATAACTGTAAACACCTATGATGGAACCAAAAATGTTGACCCAACTTTGATGGGAGCAGCCAGAATGCTTGGTGCCAATGAAAGACAGGTATTTACAAGAGTTGTGCTTCCTTCTGCGGTTCCTTATATATTTGCAGGCTTGCAGATTGCGATCACAGCAGGCTGGTCTGCTGTAGTGGCAGCAGAAATGATCCGTTCTGATGAAGGAGTAGGCTGGCTCATAGTAATGGGTATGTCAACCGGTAATACGATACAGATTATGGTAGGAATTGTAGCTATTGGAGCTATAGGGTTTATACTTGCAACATTGATGGCTGCATTAGAAAGGAGATTATGTTTATGGAACAAACAGCAGGGACTTTAAACAAGATCCCCTTAATATGTGATAATGTATCTAAGGAGTTTGACAGCTTTGACGGAAGCGGTAAGAATGAAGTGCTGAAAAATATTAGCTTTCAGGTAGAAAAAAATGAGTTTTTGGTATTATTCGGACCGGGACAATGCGGTAAAACTACCTTGCTTAATATACTGGCAGGACTTGAACTTCCAACCACAGGCAAGGTAATATCAAATAATAAAGAGGTAAAAGCTCCAAACCCTGAAAGGGGAGTAGTATATCAGAAAACAGCATTATTTCCCTGGCTTACTGTTATGGGAAATGTAGAGTTTGGCCCCAGTGTGCGTGGTTTTGATAAAAAGAAGCGTAAAGAGCTGGCTGACCACTATATTGAACTTGTAGGTCTGAAAGGCTTTGAAAAAAGTTATCCTTCACAGCTATCCGGTGGTATGAGGCAGCGTGTAGGTATAGCCAGAGCCTATTGTAATAACCCTGATATTCTCCTCCTTGATGAGCCTTTTGGACATCTGGATGCACAAACCCGTTATATGATGGAGGAAGAGCTGCAAAGAATATGGCAGAAGGAGAAGAGAACGGTTGTTTTTGTTACCAATAATATTGAAGAAGCGGTATATCTGGCAGATCGTATTATACTCTTAACCAACTGTCCTTCAAAAATCAAAAAGGAATATAAGATAGATTTACCTTTTCCAAGAAACTATGTAGATCCTAAATTCCTGGAATTAAGGAAGGAAATCACTGAAAATATGGATAAATCTTTTTAGGAGGAGAGAGAATGCAGGATAATAGAGAAGCTAAGGTTAAAGTAATAAATCTTACAAAAAAGTTTGACGACCTCCTGGTATTAGATGATATATCCTTTGAAGTAAAAAAAGGTGAATTTCTATGTATTGTAGGTCCGACCGGATGTGGAAAAACTACTTTTTTAAACAGTATTACAAAATTATACAAGCCTACTTCGGGAGAAATCCTTGTAAATAATGAGCCGGTAGACTTGGACAAGCATAATGTGGCATATATTTTTCAGGAATATTCAACCATGCCCTGGCTGACTGTTGAGGAAAATGTCCGCTTCGGTCTGGATATTAAGCATGTGGAAAGGTCAAAGGCGAATAAACTGGTAGATGAATATCTGGATATAGTAGGACTGACAAAATTCCGCAAATATTATCCGGAACAGCTATCTGCAAGTATGCTACAGAGGGTGGTTATTGCAAGGGCATTTGCAACGCAGCCTGAATTACTTCTTATGGATGAGCCTTATGGACAGTTAGACATTGAACTTCGATTCAAGCTGGAGGATGAACTTCTTAATCTGTGGCAGAGAACAGGGACTACAGTTATTTTTATCACTCATAATATTGAGGAAGCCGTATATCTTGGTGAGAGAATCCTGGTGCTGACTAATAAGCCTACCAAGATAAAAGAAGAGATTATGAATGATTTACCCCGTCCACGTGATATTGCTTCACCGGATTTTGTAAAGCTTCGTAATGAGGTGACTGATTTGATTAAGTGGTGGTAATAATAAGATGTGATTGGGAATGAGCAGAGCTTGTTCCCTTTTTTTAATAGGAAATTTTCCGAGAGGTGCGAAGCTTACGGTAGGGAAGTTTGCCCTACGGCACACTTGCGCGCGAAGAGTGTGCGGACACATACTTTTAAAAATAGGATTAGGGTGTCAAAAGATAATAAATTCTTTTGTAAGCAAGCTTGCGCAGAATTTTTATATTCTGCCACTTGTATCATAATATATATTATAAATAAAAAGCCAAAGTACCATAAAGCACCATATAATGGCAGAAGGTTCCTATCATAATAAAAACATGAAAAATTTCATGGGAACCGAAGTAAATATGTTTTTCATTAAAAGCCTTTAACTTAAAAGCATAAATAACAGCGCCTACAGTATAGGCAATGCCTCCAAATAGCAACCATAAAAAACCGGAAAGGGGTAAAATACTGTACAAAGGCTTCGGGGCAAAGACACAGAGCCAGCCCATTACCACATAAAGTGTGGAGGAAAGCCATTTAGGACAATGTACAAAAAAGATTTTTAATAAAATTCCTCCCAGAGCCAATGTCCATATACTCCCCAGCAAAAGATAACCAACCGAGCCTTTAAGCGCAGTAAGGCATACAGGTGTATATGTTCCCGCAATCAGCACAGAAATCATAATATGGTCTATTTTACGAAAGATTAAAGTTTTTTTAAGGTCTAAAACCACAGAGTGGTATAAGGTGCTGGCTGCGTAGAGCAAACTGGCAGACAAAATAAAAACAAACATTGATAAAGCAGTAGTAATACTGCCATGTTCTAAAGCCCTTTGCAGAAGTGGGCCTGCCCCAATCCACAAAAGAATCAGGCCAAGAAAATGAGTAAGGGCTGAGCCGGGTTCTCTTATTTTTATGGAAATAGTTCCCGGCAGTACACCAAATCTGGTTTTTTCTCTATTTTTTACTTTCATAGCTTACCTCCTTAATGTAGTTTTAAAAACTACATGATGTGTTATATAATACTACATTATTTTTGGAGGGATTTCAAGTTTAAAGTTGGCGGTGGCTTGATTATTATGTTTCCTGAATAATCTATTTTAAATTATAGGGCTTATAATTTTTAGATTCCTTTATATAATCATCACAACTATGGGATACTTCGCCCTTTGCCCAAAGTCCTGCAAGATTAATCTGTCCTGAGCCATATACGGCTTCCTTTGCACCGTCAATATCAGGATTAACATATTTATTAAACCAGACCTCAAGCTCATATCTTAGTTCAGACGCTTTTTTATTATGGTTATCCTGTAAGAGCAGGTTATTTCGTTCGTCAGGATCATTTACCAGGTCATACATTTCATCAGGTCCATAAGGGTAGCGTTTGATATACTTAAACTCCTTGCTTCGTATCATACGGTTTGGACCATATTCATCAAGCACTACAATTTTATCGTCCTGTTCATATGGAAGACCTTTTAAGGCATTTGCAAAGCTTCTTCCCGGCAGGCTGTCATCTTCATAATCTTTAATTCCCACATAGTTTAATAAGGTAGGCATAAATCATAGGCTGAAACAAGAGAGTCACATACTTTATTTTCAGGAATAATACCCGGCTGTGAGGCTATGAAAGGCACTTTAACAGAGCTGTCATACATATTAATCGGGAAGGTGCCGTTGCCCTTTCCCCAGAAGCCATGATGCCCGCAGCTAAAGCCGTTGTCACTTGTAAATATTATCAGGGTATTTTCCCTGATGCCCAAATCTTCAATCTTATCTATTATTCTTCCTATGTTTGTATCCATAGCAGTAACTGCGGCAAAATATCCTATCAGATTGGCACGCACGTCCTTTGCAACTTCTTTGGTTAAATAAATGCTGTCAGGATGCTCTTTTTCCTTTGGAATGGAATTAAACGGGCAGTCTTTATACAAATCTGTATATTCTTTCGGGTGATTGGTAAGACATGGAGCATGTGGAGCAGTATAGCCAACTGTCAGATAAAATGGCTGCCTGCCTGCGTATTCTTCTATAAACTCTATCGCATCATCTGTTATTACATCGGTTACATAGCGTGGTTCTCTGTAAAGCTCTCCATTTTTAATTATTGGAGCATTATAATAAGGGCCACCACCGGATTTGTGAGCAAACCAGTGAGAAAACCCTTTCTGTGGAACAGCACTGTTACCCATGTGCCATTTACCTGATAAACCGCATACATACCCATTCTCTGCTAAAACTTCTGTATATGCCTTCATACCTTTTAAGTATTCAATATCTTCCTGCTTTTTATTATCATCTCTAAGCCAGTCATGTACTCCATGTTGAGAGGGAATTCTTCCTGTCAGTAAAGAAGCCCTTGCAGGTGAGCAGACAGGGGATGCACAAAAAAAGTTATTAAACAACATTCCTTCATTTGCCAGCCTGTCCATATTTGGAGTTATTATTTCATCATTTCCTGCACAGCCCATAGACCACATTCCCTGGTCATCGGATAAAATAAAAACAATGTTCGGGCGTTCTGTATTCATATAAGTTCTCCTTATTTGCTTGTATTAAATCATCATATAATAGGCAAATTTTGTTGTCAATAGTGTGCGAAAAATGAATGGAAAGTAGTGCCATAATCTGCCATAAATTACTTTTCAAAACACAATAAGCACTAATTTGGAATAAACCAATAATAATCTGAGAAAAGATTGCTTGCAGACGGTATTTGTGTAATAATGAGATAGTTATGTATTATGTTTAGAGGATACAAGGAGAGGACATGAACGTGTTAAATCATATTACCCCCAAGTTATTTACGGCTTTAAAAGGCTATAGTGGAGAACAGTTTGCCAAAGATTTGATATCGGGTATTATTGTGGCTATTATTGCCATGCCATTATCAATTGCGCTTGCAATTGCTTCAGGTGTCAATCCGGAGCAGGGGCTATATACAGCGGTGGTTGCAGGTTTTTTCATTTCATTTTTGGGTGGCAGCAGGGTACAGATTGGCGGTCCTACAGCAGCCTTTGTAATAATTATTTACGGAATTATTGCACAATATGGAATGGCAGGCTTAACACTTGCTACCCTTATGGCAGGTCTGATAATGATTATTATGGGACTTTTGCGATTTGGTGATTTGATCAAATTTATTCCTAAGACGATTACAGTTGGTTTTACAATGGGAATTGCAATAGGAATTATAGTAGGACAGATAAAAGACTTTTTTGGATTGGAGATGGGCTTTGTACCGGCAGAGTTTACAGGAAAGCTTGTAGCCTTTGGTGAGAATTTTCATACCCTATCCCTGTGGACATTTGCTATTGGTGTATTGGCACTTTTAATTCAAGGCTTCTGGCCTTATGTATCTCGGAAAATACCCGGCTCGCTGGTTGCAATTATTGTTACTACAATCATTGTTTCATTGGGGCATCTGCCTGTAAAAACCATAGGAGATTTATATACAATTAAAGCAGGTTTACCAATCTTTACATTACCTGATATATCGTTTGCTCTGATTCGCCAAATGATTTCACCGGCATTTACCATTGCAGTTCTAGCAGCTATAGAATCATTGCTTTCCTGTGTGGTTTCTGATGGAATGATAGGTGACCGTCACCGTTCAAATGCAGAGCTGGTTGGTCAGGGAGTTGGTAATATAATGTCTGCTCTTTGGAGGCATCCCTGCGACAGGTGCAATTGCCAGAACTGCAGCTAATGTAAAAAATGGAGGACGTACACCGATAGCAGGTATGGTACATGCAGTTACTCTGCTTTTTATACTGCTGTTTCTAATGCCATATGCTTCCTTGATTCCAATGAGCTGCCTTGCGGCTATTTTGATTATGGTCGGCTATAATATGAGTGGCTGGAGGACTGTAATTCGCATATTGAAGTCGGCACCTAAAAGTGATATTGCTGTTTTGCTTATTACCTTGATTTTAACTGTATTTTTTGATCTTGTAGTTGCTATCGAATTTGGCATGATACTTGCATCCTTCCTCTTTCTTAAGAGAATGGCAGATGTTGCCACTGTCCGTCAATGGGTTGATAAACCTGATTTAGATGAAATATCTGAAAATACAGATTTGAAGCAGATACCTAAAAATGCTATGGTGTATGAAATTTTTGGAGCACTTTTCTTTGGAGCAGCTAATGATTTCTTAGACGTTGTAAATAAAGAAGGTAAAAATGTACTCATTTTCCGTATGAGGAATGTACCGGTAATGGACATCTCAGGTCTTGAAGCTTTGGAAGAAGCACTTGAAACCTGTAATAAACGTGATATGACACTGTTACTTTCCCATGTAAATGAGCAACCGATGAAGGTTATGGAAAAGGCGGGTTTTATTACCAAAATCGGACAGGAAAATATTTGCGATAATATTGATAAAGCTCTTGAAAGAGCAGAAAAGCTGGCAAAATAAAAGTAAGCTACATATTTGAAGAGGAAATGTTGAAAATGAAAGCAGATAGAAATAAAACGATTGATATATCGGTAGAGGAGGGTAGAGAATACCTTAAAAGATGTATATCCCTGACAGAAAAAGCAGGACTTTCTGAGATTTTGGATAAGACAATACTTGGAAATACCCTCGAAATTTTAAGTTTATTGCCTGAAAACAGCGTGGATTTGCTCATAGTAGATCCACCTTATAATCTTGACAAAGATTTTCATGGAAATAAATTTAAGAAAACCAGTGGTGAAATATATGAAGAATATACAGAAAGCTGGATAAAGCTTGTAAGGCCGGTACTTAAAAAAAATGCAACTATCTATGTCTGCTGCGACTGGATTTCAAGCTCTCATATATTTATGGTACTTAATAAATATTTTCATGTGCAAAACCGCATTACCTGGCAGAGAGAAAAGGGAAGGGGAGCCCTTACCAACTGGAAAAACGGAATGGAAGATATCTGGTTTGCAACCAATTCCAATAAATACACCTTCAATGTGGAAGCAGTTAAGGTAAGGCGGAGCGTAATAGCACCTTATAAGGAAGATGGGAAACCGAAAGACTGGGAAGAAACCAAAGAGGGCAGATTTCGAAATACCTATCCATCCAACTTTTGGGATGATATTTCCATACCATACTGGTCTATGCCCGAAAATACAGCCCATCCGACCCAGAAACCTGAGAAACTCTTAGCAAAGCTTATTTTAGCAAGTTCAAATGAAGGTGATGTTGTACTTGATCCTTTCTTAGGTTCAGGCTCTACCTCTGTAACGGCAAAGAAGCTTGGAAGGCATTATATAGGGATTGAACAGAATGAGCAGTACTGTGTATGGGCTGAAAAACGCCTTTATATGGCAGAAACTGATAAGACTATCCAAGGCTATGCAGATGGGGTGTTTTGGGAAAGGAACACTAACAGCTTGCAGAAGAAGTATAAAAAATAGATACAAAAATAAGGACATATGGGTTATTAAACAGAAAATGCTGCAACATACAGTAAACTTATCCTTACTATATATTGCAGCATATAATTCTTAGTGCAGCAGTCCTTTAGTTCTTCACCAAACAATGCAGGTATTCAGTAACTCCGTCTCATGCAATTTTCCTATTCTCATCTTTATCAGCCTTAAACCTCTTATATTCTTTGGTGAAGACACTGTATGTTCCGTAGCCTGACATAATTTTACTTATTGGATTGGCTAAGATTTGTTAAACTTTGAGCTGAATTACAAAATTCCGATAAGGTTATTTCATCTGACAAATATTTTTGTAATAAATTTCCCATTTCTGAGATATCCCTCATTGGCTGTGAAGACAAGGGTCTTGCTTTAAGCTGGATATCTCTTACATATTTACGTATAATATCAAGATCGGGAACAGAAATATCTTCGGTTAAAATAACATCGGTTCTGGCCGGGATTTGTTTCATTGCCTTGCTGTAAGCTATGCTTCCTTCTTTTCCTGAAATGTATTTCAGAAAACGCTTTGCAGCAGCTTTATTTTTTGAAGACTTATTTAATACATACTGCCAAGTCGCGATATTAGTGGAAGCCTTTTTAAAGATAGGAAGTTTGGCTATATGTATTTCATTTTTGCTATATTTTCCTGAATTGTAAAAAATATTCATTGCTCCGCTGTACATAAACACACAGCCGTACTTTCCGTCTATAAACTTTTGCTCCATCTGCTCATAGCGGTCTATCATCTGACTTCCGGGTGTTTTGCCTGATTTCAACATATCATGAAGGAAACGAACCGCAGCCTTTGTATCGGGATTGTTCCAGTCATAGTAGTTTCCGCCGAACATATTTATAAATTGTGATAAGTCATTGTAGATATAGGTTTCTTCCCACGCACTACCGTATCCATAGGTATTAGAGGCATATTTCTGGCTTAAAAATACAGAAAAATCATCTAAGTTTTTAATGCTTTTAAGTCCCGAGACCTTTAAGTATTTTTCGTTTACCCACAGCATCATAATATCCATCAGATAAGGTACGGAAAAAATATTTCCTTTGCATGTGGCTATTGATTGTATATAATCTGTTGGGTATGCTTGCAGAGTTTCTTTTGTCATGACATCATTTAAAGGTTCAAGATAACCTTTATACTTAAATTCACTTACCATTTCGTCATTAACGGAAATTAAATCTATAGCTGTATTTCCTGATGCGAGAATTGTAGCAACTTCGGCTTGTCTGTTATTTGCATCTGAAGGGCAGAGAATCAGGTTAATCTTAATATTTAATTTATGAGAAATTTCATCAATATAATTCCTAAAATCATCATTTTCTGCTTCAATATGCATGACAGTTATCTCATCCTTATAGGGAGGCTCTGATGATACTTTGCCGGTACGGGCATCCGGATTGCCGCAAGAGGTTAAACCTATTGTTATAAAAAGCAGCAGACAGAGAAATATTTTTTTCAAATTTACTCCTATCTGGGACGACGGGCCTCTTTATCTGCAAGTGGGGCAAAGGGAAATGAGGTTCTGTCTGATACCAGTAAGCTACGCTTGCCACGTCATCCTGTCTCTCAAAAAGCCCTCCGTGTCCTACACCAATTTGTTGAATAGTGACTCTTAAATCCTCGTCAAAATATATCGGATCTTGTATATGCCATCTGTAAAAGCCCCTCATAGGAAGACAGTCATCGTTGTGGTAGTCATTATGAATGAGCTCGTCATGTGAGGAATAGTAAGGATATCCTAAAAAAGCAGTATTATAATTCTGTTCAACGGTTTTGCCATTTACCTGCTTAGCAAAACTCCACGAGCCACCGAAATAATCCTCAGTTCCGGTTCCGCAGATTGTAGGATATTCAATATCCCCGTCAATATAAAATTTAATTTCACCCTCACCCCACCAGTAGCGCTCCAAAGTTGTTAATGCCATATATGTTCCTACATAGTGTCCTTTACCTTTAACATTATCCAATATTGTATAGTCTTTTCCAAGAGTCGTGATTTTTTCCCTTTTCCATATGGCATGAAAGTAGGCTATGTTTTCAGGCATATCATCAAGCAGACAGTAATCAATCTGATAAAAAAATGCCGGAATAGGATTTGGATGCTGATTCTCCAAGGTTATTCTTGCCCTTTTCCTAAAAGGCATCTGAAAATAGCTGTTTAATCCACGATTTGGAATTACGGCGATAGGTATGGAATTTACTATACATTCTCTTCCAAAACCACAGCAGAATAGGTCTCCGAGGGGGCTTTCCACAGAGGGAACCTTTTCATCATCCCAGTACATTCTGATAACTAAGTCACTAAGGACAAAACAGTCTGCTTCTGTAGTTTTGTTAGTTACGGTAATCCAAATGTGATTAATTATACCCGGACCGTCTATATCGGCCAAAGTCACGGTAGAACCGCTTGGGATATCCTTAAGACAAGGGCTGCCTTTTCTTGAAGGGCCTAATTGGCTCGCAGCCATACCCCCTTTCCCCTTTTCTCCGGTAGGATTTTCGGCATTGATTGCCCTGCTCTTTCTGTTATTTAATAGTGGCAGAGTGCTTAAACTTCCATATAATCCATACATGAGATTTCCTCCTTATCTGTATTATGATTTTACACCACCGGCCATAATGCCGTCCATAATCTGTTTTTCAAATACAGCTACAAAGATAATTATCGGTAACAGAATTATCCATCCCATAGCACTTACCAGATCCCAAGGAACTCCATACATATTATCTCTCAAAGGGAGCTGAACTATTGCAACCGATAAAACCTGAATCCCATTGGAATAATACAGGGGTGTAAAAAAATTATTTAAACAATTTATGAAGTTGATAATACATACAGTTGCTATAGCAGGCTTCATTAAAGGCAGGACAATATAAAAAAGCCGTTGCATAAAATTCGCACCATCAATAGCAGCCGCTTCTTCAAGTGAAATAGGTATTTTCCCTACAAAATTATTCAGTATTAAGACTGTAAAAGGAATTACGGAACTGACATACAGTAATATCAATCCCGGGTAAGTATCGAATAACCCAACCTTTTTCATAAACTCGTAAAGAGGCCTTGCAGTCACTACTTCCGGTATGAGTAATGTAGCCAGAATAAATGCAAAGGCAACACTTATCCATTTTGACCGAAATCTCGAGAAGCCATAAGCCGCCATTGCACACAATACAGTGCCAATCACTAATGTGCTTCCGACAATTAGTATTGTATTTCCTATTTTACTTAATAATCCTACATTTTCAATAAGGAATTTATAACTGTCGAGGGTAGGATTATCCGGTAAATAATCAATTGGTTTTTTAAATAATTCTCCTGCAGGCGTTATTGAAGATATAAAAATCCAGTATACAGGGAAAAGAATCGCAAATGAAACTATTAGGAATAACAGCCATTTGCCAATAATAGTACATTTTCTGTAGATAGCATATTTTGTCGTATTTGTCATATGAATCCTCCATTATTCTGTATACCGGCGCATAAATCGGATATTAAACCAGCTGAAGAAGACCATTACAATAAAAAGCATAATTGCCAAGGTGGAAGCATACCCTATGTTTAAATTTGTAAATGATTCCATCGCTATACGATATGCAATCAGAGATGTATCTTCTCCGGGACCACCCGATGTCATGGCATATACTAAATCGAAAGAGGTTAAACGCCACAATGTAAAAGGTATGCATAAGGTAAGTACATTTCGGGTAATAAGCGGAAGGGTAATCCTTTTAAAACTCTGAAAACTGTTAGCTCCGTCTACTTTGGCGGCTTCATAAATATCACCGGAAATAAACTGAAGTCCGGAAAGAACAAGTATTGCAAAGAACGGCAAATCTTTCCATAAGTCCATTGCTATAACGGCGGCACGTGCGGAGCCTTTGTTGATCAACCAGTTATATTGAAAGTTCGAAAAGAACCTTCGTATAAAATCGTTTATTAAACCATAATCATTGTTAAATCCCCATTTTGCAGCCATTCCTATAACAACAGCAGGCATAGCCCAGGGAATAAGGACTATTGTTCTTAAAAAACGACGTCCTTTGAATTTCATATTGAGTATCAGTGCTAAGATAACCCCCAATACAACATGAAATACCATGGATACAATAACAAAAATTACAGTAAATTCAATCGAAGAAATAATTTTATCGTCTTTGAAAACATTTACATAATTTGATAATCCGGTAAATTCATGGATGCCGGATAATACTTTGATATTATACAGGCTGTTTAACATAGTGACCAGGATTGGATAAATTGTTGTAAATCCCCTTATTAGAACTATAGGAAGAATCATAATTACGGGAATCCATTTCATAGATTTCTTACCGACAGTCAAAATGTTTCTCCTTTCAGTTGGCATAAATAATCGGACATTAAATAAAATATGAAATCTCCTACAGGGTGGTGTGTATAAGAGCAAATTAAGATGTGACACCACCGCCGTAGGATTTTATAATTTCTAATCACTAATTATGGATTATTTATATTTGTTTACAAGCTCCTGTGCTTTTTTACAGAAATCATCAACAGATATTTCGTCTTTCATACAGGACTGATATATAGTTCCCATATCTGTTATAAATTCCATAGTCTGAGGAAGCATAGGGCGGCCGTTTACATTGCATTCAGATGCATATCTGCTGTACATTTCCTTGGCAGGATCAGAATCAGGTACGACTTTTGCTGCAACATCTTTTCTTGCAGGATAACGATCGAAAGCCTTATATGAAGCATCCATTCCACCCTCAGCAGCCATATATTTTAAGAATTTTATTGCTGCATCTTTATTTTTGGAAGCAGTATTGAGTACATAGCTCCAAGAATCCGTAAATATAGCTCTTTTTCCGTCTGCAGTCATTGAAGGAACCATTGCCATATGAATTTTATCCGCACCTAACATATCAGCCTTAGCATAATCGGTACCCAATCCCCACATAAACCAACAGCCGTACTTTCCGTCATTCGCCTTAGGATTCATTTGTTCATATTTATCGGCAATTTGATCAATCGGAGTTTGATTATTTTTAACCATATCATGTAAAAATTGAATTGCTTCTTTATTTTCAGGCTTTGTCCAATCAAAATAATCTCCGCCGAACATGTTTACAAATTGTGCAATTTCATTAAATACATATGTTTTTTCCCAAGAACCGCCATAGCCATATCTTCCGTTTCCTGAGGCAGCTGCCATGTATTTTTTGAAATCTTCCTTTGTATCCAGGGATTTAATTCCGACTTCATCCATTATTTTTTGATTTACCCAGAATGCGAGATACCCTGCATATCCCGGAACCCCTACGATATTTCCGTCTTTATTCGTAATCATCTGGTCCAGATATCCTTTGGCAAATTCACCGCGGATATCATCAGTCATAACAGTGTCGTTAAGCCCTTCCAACCAACCTGAATTTTTAAATGATGCACTCATTTCGTCATTTATTTCCAAAATGTCTACACTTGAATCACTGGTGGAAAGTATTGTGGTTATTTTTTGCTGACGGGTATCAGAATCGGTAGGCGCAGCAATAACATTGATTTTTAACCCGGTAGCGGTTTCTACATTCTGAAGCCAGCTTTCAAAATCAGGATCAGTGGTATTAATACTGTACAATGTCAAATCATAGCTTCCGGCCTTTGAATTTGCGGATGATTTATTTGTGGAAGTAGTTCCGGCTTGATTAGCATTGTTTCCGCACCCGATTAGAAGACTTGATACCAACACCATGCTTAACATAAAATTTACGATGTTCTTTTTCATTTTTCCTCCATTCTGTCCGAAATAAAATTTCTGAAATTATGATTACAGAACAGTAATCTTGCAGTCAGAGCTGAAAAGGTTCGGACGGTTGTTTTATGATACTTATAAAATACCAAAAGAAATATTTTTCAAAAATACAATATATTATGATTTGTTTATATTATTTTTTTGTTTGTGTTGCTTTGAAAAACCACAGATTATAATTATGATATACTCACAAGGAGGTTGATATGCCTGTTAATAAAAAATTGTTAGCATTTATTTTATCCAAATATCACTACAAATTATTATTTTCTTTTTTTAATATGTATAGTATTACCTCTTATAATAATGGGTTCGGCATTCTATGGGATTGCTCATAAAATTGCAGGAGACAGTATACTGAATTCTGTTATTCTTGTAGATGACCAGTTGAACATAAGAATAAATAACCGCATAAATCAGGTAAAAAATGTAGCAGACTCTATGAGATATGATATGTACTCGTTAATACGGAAAATGCGCAATAATACAAAGGATTTTTCTGTATTGGCCAATGTCAGAGATAATATTTCGCTGCTTAAATCGACTTTTAATCTATATCATATAGATATTTTTATAGATGATAAAAATATAGCGGCTTCGGAGGGGCTTTATTTTCATTCATTAAAAGAGTTAGGGAAATCAGGTATAGATGATATTACAAAAATAGATTCTGAATGGATTTATAAAAGAAATTATACCTTGCCTTACGTGCTGAATAACAAAAGAATCTCTCAGGATGTGGCAGCCTGTGTCAGAATATTGAATAATCAGGCTACAGGAGATACGGAGTATGCATATATGGTATTGTTAAGAGGAAGTGAATTTTCAAAAATGCTTACCGATACCTTTGAAAGTCTGAAGCTAAAGGGATATATTTCTGACAAGGACGGTACAATTATAGCTCATACAGATCAGAATCTCACAGGATTAAAATTAAAAGATGAAGATTTAAGCTTTATTTTGAATCAAAGTAAAAATATACAAGAAAACGGAAATGTTTATTATAATACGGTTAAGCTTAGTAACGGCTGGTATCAGGTAACCGAAATTCCTAAGGATTATATATATAAGCGTATATATATTATACTTAAGACATTTATATTAATAATGTTTATATCAATTCCTATTATACTGATGATAATTTTTCCGATTTCCGGAAATTTAACAAAGCGAATCAGTAAATTATCGTCTGCAATGGAAAATTTTAAGCTTGGAAATAAAGGTGCTGAATTGCAGATTTCATTAACAACGGCTAAGAATCCCGATTATTTTGATGAGATAGATAAATTGGGAGTCACATTTTTAAATATGCAGTCATCTATTAATAAAAATATGCATTCAATATTAGAACTTACTTTGTCGGAAGAAAAGCTAAAAGTACCAGTTATTACAATCTCAGATAAATCCTCATTTTTTGTATAATATATTGGGGACAATTAAAACTTGTCAATCAATCGGGAAAATAGATGTAGCGAATCATATGATAAGTAATTTAACACAGTTTTATCGGATGTCATTAAGAAAATCGGGAGAAAAAATAAAGATTAAGGATGAATTGGAGATTGCAAGACTTTATCTTGAGATGGAGCAGCTTTGCCGTAAGGATAAACTTAGCTGGGAAATAAATACTGAGGATGGTATAGAAAATTATCTGATCTGTAAGTTTACTTTACAGCCATTTTTGGAAAACTCTATTCTACATGGATATTCAGCAGAGAATCAGATTATACATATAGTGATAACAGTTTCCTATGGAGATGATGAGGTTATTATTACTATAGAAGATAATGGATGCGGCATTCCAAAAGAAAAATTGGAACAGATAAGATATAAACTGGTAAATCATGTAGTAGACTATAATAAGCATTTTTGGTATATGTAATGTAAATAAGAGAATTTCAGGGGCTGATTTTGGGAATGGTGTTGTTCTTATTGAAAGTGAAGAAAAAAAGGGAACTTGTATAACGATTAAATATGCACAAATGGAGGAAAATGTTTGAAAAAAGTTATATTAGCAGACGACAACTACATTGTCTCAGAAGGAATAAAAATGAATATTGAATGGGATAATTTGGAAGCAGAGGTGGCTTTTACTGCCCAGAATGGACAGGAAGTATTGGAGTATATGAAAGCTGATGAAGCAGATTTGATTATTACAGATATAGAAATGCCGAATATTGATGGAATTACATTGAGCCGTGAAGCAATGAAAATTAATCCGCATATTAAAATAATTTTAATAAGTGCCTATGACAAGTTCGAGTATGCAAGGCAGGCAGTAAGATTAGGTGTTTGTGATTATATTGAGAAACTGATAGATTATACTTTTTTGTGTGAAAAAATAAAAAATGCATTTGAAACGATTGACAGGGAGCAGCGCAATTTATCCATCTTAAAGGAAAGCAGACAACTTATGATTACAAAGTTTTTTCAGGATTTGCTGTACTATTCTCTCGAAAAAAACTTTCCGAGAATTTTTGAAAAATATATAGCATATCTGGAACTAAAGACGGAATATTCACATTTTAATATAATAAAGCTGGAAATAGAGAGTGATTCATTGCTAGGGGAGAATGATGGAGTTTTGACTTATCAGATGGAAATATTAAATTTATAAGACATATTTCTGAAAAAATGTAGGGTTTTTGATAGTGTACATTGTATTCAGGATCTGAACAGTCTGATTTTTATAATAGCACAAAACAGCAAAAAAATCCTGCACATTTTTCAGTATGTAATCCATAAGGTAGTTTCTTCTTTTATGGATAGTTGCGGGAATTCTGTTTTAAATATCAGTATTGGAATAGGAACTGTGGTTGACAGTATATGGAAATTGCATGTTTCATACGAAAATGCCTGTCACGCCCTTAAATATCGTTTTTTCTACCCTCATAAGAATATATTTGATGCATTGGAAGCAACAGGTAAGGAATTTAGTTTATTGTCCTTTTCTGATTCAAGTGAAGAAGAACTTATAAGCCTTTTTATGCAAAAAAAGACAGTGAAGCAATTAAAGAATGGTTGGAGAATTTTTTTCAAAAAAATTTATCAATGAGATATGAAAATAAGAATCTCATGTTTATACGAATTTATTCGTTATTAGGTAAAATGTTAAAAATTTTTTTATATGAAATAAATATAGATACAAGTGATTTAGAAGAGAAGATAATTTCGGTGTACAGCCATTTTGAAACATTTCATACTTATGAACAGTTTTTTTTATGGATGAATGAATTGTGCACACTGGTATGTGATAAACTGAATGTTTCGCTTAAATCTTATCATGACCAGACTTGTGAACTGGTAGATAACTATATAAAAAGCAATTTTGAGGATAATACACTTAGCCTGAATGATATAGCTAAGTTCGCAAATATGAGTCCGACCTATTTAAGTGCTTTATATAAAAAAAATGTCGGACAAAGCATAAGTGATACTATTATGGGATGCCGTATTGAGGCTGCAAAGGGATATTTGGAGAAGACTGCCCTTTCTTTGAAAGAAATAAGTATTAAGTGTGGTTACACAAACCAATATTATTTTAGTACGAGTTTTAAGAAACAGCAGGGAATGTCACCATCGGTATATAGAGATATGCATTCAAAACTGTGATAATATCTGTGATGCCTATAACCTGCCTGCTCCTCTGCCTATAAAAGCAGAGGAGTTTTACTTCTTCACCAAACAATGCAGATATTCAGTAACTCCGTCTCTTGCAATCTTCCTATTCTCATCTTTATCAGCCTTAAACCTCTTATATTCTTTGGTGAAGACACTGTATTTTCCGTAGCCTGACATAATCTCGCCGATTGTATCCACAGGCATAATACCCTCGTTGTTATAACTTAAGAAAATATATTTAAAATCAGCATTTTTAATCAGATCGTTAAGAGCCTTACCAGCTGTGCGTCTGGAACAAAATCTGCTTTTCTGGTCTTTATAATCACGCAGTCCGGTAATGCCGTAAAGCTTTGGACTGTCATATTTAGCTATGGTTTCAAGTATATGGTAATTAGCCGAATACTGCCTTGTGTTGTATGGAGGATCAAGATAAAGCACATCGCCGGTTATTTCTTTTATCAAAACATTTACATCTTCATTATACACCTTACCGGGTTTGCCTGAAATAACAGGAAGAAGGCTTAGTTCAAAATCTTTTATGGCTGTCTTTTTTATATGTTTTAAGAAGGCAGCATACACAGAGGCAGTATTTGCGTATTTATCAATCGAATTGATAAGGCTTGCAAGGTAGTAGAAATATTCATTTTCAGTTATATTGCCCAAACTAAGAGAATATTCAAGATAAGTTCTGATGGCATCACATCTTTTGCCATTTTCATCAGTAAAATAGTTGCGTCCTGAGCCTGAGCCTTCACAATAATTATTGTAAATAAAGCCTGAGAGAGGCTCCAGTGAGTTTAATTCTTCAAGTAAACCGTTGTTAAGGGGAGGGATATTTTCTATATAATGTTTATTTAGTACATAGCTGTAGTACTGGATATCATTTGCTATAATATCACAGCCCTTAGCCTTATAAGCGCTTCCGACAACTCCGGTTCCTGCAAATAAATCTGCGAAAATGCAGCCTGCCCCGTTTTTATAACCGCTCACCTTGGTTATGCCATAATCAATAAAATCCAGTAAAGAATATTTTGAACCGATATAATTCATTTCCCCAATTTCCTCTCTTGCTTAAGTATTCCCTTGATAAGAAAAGAGTACCATATTTTTTTAAGAAAAAATAAACTAAAAAAGTAAGGTAAATGACATATAATTATACTATAAAATAGTAAATATAACTTATTAATCAAGGTAAAAGGAGCATAAGTGTCTGTGATAAGGAGGTAAAGGCTATGAAGAGTATTGGAAAGGTTAGTTTGAATATATTACTGCTTGTAGTGATGATTACAGCATTTACAGCTTGTGGGAGCAGTAAGGATAAAGAAAACGCACAAAATTCAGCGAGCAAAGATTTAATTAAAAGCAATGTATCAGACGAAACAGCAGTAAATGAGAAAAATAACTTAAACGCTACAGTAGATGCTGATGTAGCAAGGATAGACAGTTCAAATACTGAAAAATCATCTAAAAATAAAAGTGAAGTGAAAAAGATTCGAATGGTCAGGGTAGATGACAGGCTGTATATGGATATGGGATGTGTTCTGAGTGCTTTAAAATGTGGTACAGCAGATGGGGAAATTCTTACAAGCAATGATGAGTATCCTGAAAAAAATGATGAATCTAATTTTGGTACAGGATATAAATATCAGAAAGCCGATATTAAATATTTATATGTGGAGATAGATAATAAATGGCAGGTTTTTCAGGATATAGCAATAAGCTCTTTGGTAATACCTGAAGGTGTGGCACATTTTGAGGCGGAAATAATAGAAGGAGATAGTGAAAGAATATTAGTTAAAATTACAGACTTACCAAAGGAATTTAGCTATATTTTCGGAGATAAAAAGACAGAGGATATAAGGCCTGTGCAGATAATGCTTAAAAGATTTAGGTGTATCTAATGGTATTAAAAAAATATAAAAAAAGACAAGTTACGGGTAAAAAGGATACAGGTATGGTTTAATGGGGAGATAAAAGGGTGATAAGCTCGAAAATGTCAAACCCTATAGAATTGGGAGAAATATATGCAGTATTGGCTTTGGAGGAGGGCAAGTGATAGGTAAGAATTTTTAACAGTATTCATACCCCATTTAATTTTTGATTTTAGTTATGAAAGAGTACTCTAATGGTACTATAGACAATAACTCGACGAATTCATTGAAGTATAACATCAAGATAAAAAGTTATATAAGATAACTTTTTGGTAAGGAGGTTGTTATGAAAAAGTATAAGTATAAATCCGATAAGATATAAGAACAGAGAGGAGTATACTTTGAATAATAATTCAAAAAAATTTTAGAATAACTAAAAGAAAAGTATTCTATTTCCTACTTATATTTTTCTTTGCTAATGTTATTGATAGGAGTAATCCTTCCCGATAAAATAGTAGATTCGGGTATTTTTTTCCATTACATTGGGTGATTATAAATTTGACCTTAGAGCCAGATTACTGACAGGGGCCTTTGGTTTATGGGCATGGATAATAATATATGGTTTTTTTATAAAAAAGAAGCCTTTGGAATGGGTAATTATGATTGTTTTGTTTATACCCCATTTAATATTAATTTTAGTTATGAAAGAGTATTCTCATGGTATAGGGTTTATGTTGAGGATGTATTTGGGGAATCCTTAGCTTTTTGGAGTATAGTAATAGGAGGTTAATGTCAATGGAGAGTTAAAAATGATTAGATAATTTTGTAAACGAATGGAGTGGAAATGAGGAATATCAATCCAATGAGGTATAAGAACGGAGACTGAGTTTAGTTTGGATAATGAGTGATGGGTAGTTTCAAATAAAATTGTCTTACAGAAGAATTTATACTATAAACCTAAAGTAAGAGAAAAGGCATAATATTCATCCAACCCTTAACTTAAATTTCATCATCCACAGGAATTTTGGCTACATATGCACCAAGCTCCTTTAGTTTTTCTTCAAAGATGTACATTTTCCATAAGGAAACAGCAAATCATAAAAATTGAACCTAATTGATTCTAATAGGTTCAAAAAGTTGATTTTTTATAGAAAATAAGGTATAGTGAATATATAGAAAGAGTAAGTATAAAGGAGGTTATCTATGGCTTTAGCAACTTTTAGTGTGAGAATGGATGAGAATTTAAAAAAACAGTTTGATATGCTTTGTTCAGAATTTGGAATGAATGCAACCACGGCTGTCAATGTATTTGCAAGAGCAGTTGTGCGTGAAAGAAAAATACCATTTGAAATTCAAGCAACAAGTGCTGATACATTAAAAGAACTGGGGATGCAGACTTTTCTTGCTCTTAGAGAACAGGCTAAAGAAAATGGTGTGCAGGATTTAAGTATAGATGAGATTAATGATAGTCACAGCTAATAAATTTTTATAGATATTAAATAAGTCAAAAAGTGATGGAAATTCCCAAATGAAGATTTCCATCACTTTTAATATTCATCCAACCCTTAACTTAAATTTCATCAGCTCTTTCTCATCATCTACAGGAATCTTTGCAATATCAGCACCAAGTTCCTTCAGTTTTTCTTCAAAATGCTCATAGCCTCTTTCGATGAATTCTATCTGGTCTACCTCACATACTTCCTCTGAACAAAGCCCGGCTATAACAAGAGCTGCACCGGCTCTAAGGTCAGGAGAACTAAGCTTTGCACCGGAGAGTTTCTCAACACCGTCTATGATGGCGCTGTTACCTTCAACCTTTATATTTGCCCCCATTTTGGCAAGTTCATCAGTGAACTTAAAGCGGTTTTCAAATATACTTTCAGTAACTACGCTTGTACCACCTGCCATAGCAAGGAGAGTAGTTATCTGAGGTTGCATGTCGGTAGGGAAGCCCGGATATGGGAGGGTCTTTACATGGGTGTGACTAAGTCTTTCTTTGGCACAGACTCTTATAGAATCGTCAAATTCATATACTTCGGCACCTGTCTCAATAAGCTTTGCACTTATGGCTTCCATATGCTTTGGAATAAGGTTTTTAACAAGTACATCGCCTTTTGTGGCAGCAGCAGCAACCATGTAAGTACCTGCTTCTATCATATCAGGGATGATGGAATACTCACTTCCGTGAAGCTTCTCTACACCTACTATTCTGATTACATCTGTACCTGCACCTTTAATATCGGCACCCATACTATTAAGGAAGTTAGCCACATCTACTACGTGTGGTTCCTTGGCTACATTTTCCATTATGGTCTTACCCTTTGCAAGGGTAGCAGCCAGCATAGTGTTTATAGTCGCACCTACGCTGGATACGTCAAAATAAATATGATTTCCAATTAATTCGTCTGCCTTTACAGCAATAAGGCTGTGCCTTATATCTATACTGGCGCCAAGTGCCTCAAAGCCCTTAATATGCTGGTCTATAGGACGGCTTCCTATGTTACATCCACCCGGAAAAGCAACCTTGGCATCTTTGTTCTTGCCAAGAAGTGCTCCAAGCAGATAGTAAGAAGCTCTTATTTTTCTTATAAATTCATTATCAACGCAGAAATTGGTAATAGTCCCGCCGTTTATTCTGACAGTGTGATTATCTATTCTTTCAACTATTGCACCTATTTCTTCAATGGCGCTTAAAAGCACCTGTATATCACTTACATAAGGAAGGTTTTCTATTTTAACAGGCTCATTACACATAACTGCTGCAGCCAAAATTCCAAGAGCCGCATTCTTAGCTCCGCTTATAGAAACCTCGCCAACAAGTGGTTTACCGCCTTTAATTACAAATTCATTCATCTTAGCCCCTTTACTAGGTCTTTAAGGTAATAAAGGATATCTGTTTTATCCTTATATCCTTTCATTATAGCGGCTTACCGTATAAGTGTCAATATTACTGCTAATGGTTTGACAAAATGAGGGCTCTGTATTAAAATTAAAAAGTTAAAGAATAACCAAAATTGTTTGGTTTTTCAGGGCATATACTGGTCACTTCATGTATCCGGTTACAAAATGAATTGAAAATAATTAATAAAACATACAGAAAGAGGGAATAAAATGGCAAAAGATAAGAAAATGGTTGAAGAAATTACTTCTATGAGCGAGGATTTTGCCCAGTGGTATACTGATGTAGTCAAGAAGGCTGAGCTGGCAGACTATTCAAGTGTAAAAGGCTTTGTAGTGCTTAAGCCTTATGGCTATGGTATCTGGGAAAATATTCAGAAGATTATGGATAAGATGTTTAAGACTACAGGTGTAGAAAATGTATATATGCCACTTTTAATCCCTGAAAGCCTTATAAATAAAGAAAAAGATCATGTTGAAGGCTTTGCACCGGAAGCAGCCTGGATAACACATGGCGGTTCTGAAAAACTCCAGGAGAGACTTTGCGTGAGACCTACTTCAGAGACACTTTTCTGTGATTTTTATTCAAAAGATGTACGTTCCTACAGAGATTTGCCTAAGGTATACAACCAGTGGTGTTCAGTTGTAAGATGGGAAAAGGAGACAAGACCTTTCCTGCGTACAAGGGAATTTCTCTGGCAGGAAGGACATACTGTACATGCTACAGAAGAGGATGCACAGGCAAGAACTATTCAGATGTTAAATGTGTATGCTGACTTTTTTGAAAATGAACTTGCAATCCCTGTAATTAAGGGACAGAAGACAGAGAAAGAAAAATTTGCAGGTGCTGTTTCTACCTATACTGTAGAGGCACTTATGCACGATGGTAAGGCTCTCCAGTCAGGTACCAGCCACAACTTTGGAGATGGCTTTGCTAAAGCTTATGATGTTACATTTACAGATAAGGACAATACTCTTAAATACGCATACCAGACATCCTGGGGAGTAAGTACCAGAATGATAGGTGCAATTATTATGGTACATGGAGATGACAATGGGCTTGTACTTCCGCCTAGAATTGCTCCTACACAGGTTATGATAATCCCTGTTATGCAGAATAAGGAAGGCGTGCTTGAGAAGGCTAGTGAGCTTAAAAACAGGCTTAGTGCAGATTTCAGGGTTAAACTTGATGACAGTGATAAGACACCGGGCTTTAAGTTTGCAGACCAGGAAATGCGCGGTATTCCTGTAAGAGTAGAGATTGGTCCTAAGGATATCGAAGCAAATAAATGTATAGTTGTAAGAAGAGACAACAGAGAAAAAATAGAAGTTTCATTAGATGAACTTGAAATAAAAATTGCTGAAATTTTAACTACTATGCAGAAAGATATGCTTGAAAAAGCAAGAGCACACAGAGACAGCCATACTTACAGTGCTGTAACTTATGATGAATTTAAGGATACAATTACTAATAAACCTGGTTTTATCAAGGCACATTGGTGTGAAAGCAGGGAGTGTGAGGACAAAATTAAAGAAGATACTTCGGCTACAGCAAGATGTATTCCTTTTGAAGATGGAGATTCAGAGGGGATATGTGTATGTTGTGGAAAGCCTGCTAAGAAGCTTGTTTATTGGGGAAAGGCTTATTAATGTATATTAAATTGCCTGTAAAGGTGAAATATATAATATCCAGGCTTGAAGAAAATGGCTATGAAGCCTATGCAGTTGGTGGCTGTGTGAGGGATTCCATTATAGGAAGGGTACCGGAAGATTGGGATATAACTACTTCGGCAAAGCCTCACGAGGTAAAGAAACTCTTTCAGGCTACCATAGACACAGGTCTGCAGCATGGAACAGTAACTGTGGTTGTAGAAAAAGAGGGCTATGAGGTTACTACATACAGACTTGATGGAGATTATTCAGATGGAAGGCATCCCGACAGGGTTGCCTTTACATCGTCTTTGACAGAGGATTTACGAAGACGTGATTTTACTATAAATGCTATGGCCTATAGTGAGAAGACAGGTCTGATAGACCAATTTGATGGTGAAAAAGACCTTGAAGACAGAGTGATAAGAGCTGTAGGAGATGCTGAGGAAAGATTTTCGGAGGATGCCCTTAGAATGCTTCGTGCCATACGTTTTGCGGGGCAGTTAAATTTTGATATAGCTGGTAAGACATTTGATGCAATAAAAACTTTCGCCTAATATTTCAAAGGTCAGTGTTGAAAGAATTGCAAAAGAACTTGAAAAGTTAATTTTGTCGGGAAATCCTGAATATGTAGGGACTTGTATATGAAACCGGAATTTTTTGAAGTTATTGCACCTGAAATAGTAGAATTTTTTTAAGAGCGGAGAGATTTATACGTCAATAAAAGCTATGACTAAGGCTTGTTATCAGACTAAGAAAGAGCTTTATCAGATAAGAATGGCTCTTTTTCTTGAAGTCCTGGGAGCGGATAAGGCTGCCCTGGCTTCTAAAAACATCTTAAACTTGATAATGATACAATAAATACTGTAAAAAAAGCTTCTTATATTACTGCAAAGAGATGTGGAAAAACTCTGCGCTTGAAATGAGAAGGACAGTGAAAGCGGCAGGGCATAAAATAATGCCATTGTTTCTTGAAGCAAGAAGGGCAAAAGGGAATTAGGGATAATTCACATTTTTTTATGAAGAAATTCTTAAAAAGAGGAGAATGTACTGAGATTTCTGAGCTCAAAATAAATGGCAGGGATTTGATAGAAGCAGGAATTCCTAAAGGAACCAGGATAGGAAGTATTCTTGAGAGACTTTTTGGAGTTAGTAATAGAGCATCCCTGAATTAAATACTAAGGAGCGCCTTCTTCTGGAGGTGAGAGCATAATGAAGAGTAACAGATGGCTGCCTATAATTATAATGTTATGTTTAACAGGCTTAGGCGTGTTTGTAGGTGTAAATACCATTTTAAATACAAAACGCAGTAAGCCTCTTGTTAGTTCTAAGTCAGTAAGTACCTTGTCAACTCCTGTAGCTGTAAATAATGAGGCTAAAAAAGAAACGATAGCTGTACTCAGAGGAATAGACAAAGAAGCCGGCAGAATAGGGGTATATCTGGTCAATGAAATGAAGGAAACCAGCTTTGCCTATGATCTTGCGACCTCGGTTAAAAGTATGAATGATGAAGAACTGGTTATGCCTGAGCTTAAATTAGGAAGTATAATAAACCTTGAGTTCAGGGATGGCGGTGAAATGCTGTCTAAGGTTTTTGTAAATAAGGAGGCCTGGGATTATAAAGGAGTCAGAAATCTGGTCATTGACGAGGTACGCTCAAAGATGCAAATCGGAGAGACTAACTATATGTATGATGCAGGACTAACTGTAATAAGCGGTAAAGACAATGTAGGGCTAAGAAATATAGATACTTCAAAGGATACGCTTGAAATCAGAGGACTGGGTGAGAAGATACTGTCTATAGACATCACGACAGGTCATGGAGTGTTGGATTTTACCGGCTATGACGATTTTCTTGGCGGAACCATTGAAGTTGGTTATGATGTGTTTGATGATATAACCGACAATATGAGATATGTGCTTCGTGAAGGTAAGTACAAGGTAATTATGAAAAATGGCAGGCTTTCCGTAAATAAGATTGTTGATGTAAAACGAGACAGAACAGAAGTTTTAAGAATTTCAGATTACACAAAGGAAATGGATAAAAGCTCTAAGGTTACTTTCAAACTCTCGCCGAGTAGCGCAGCCATTTATATAGATGGCAGGGAAGTTGATGTGTATGGCAAGCTTGAACTTGATTATGGTGAATATCTGGTTAAAGTTGCAGCAGAGGGTTATGTGGGATGGGAAAAGGTAGTAACTATCTCTAAGCCTAAGACTGTTATGAGTATTGCACTTGCCCTGAAAAAGGATAAGGCGGATGACGAAGTGGAAGATGATGGAATGGCAGAACCATCTACTGGTATAGAAGATAATAGAAATGATACAGATGATGGTGAAAATACCGGAATTTCAGCTACTCCTGAAGGAAATGAAAAAAATGAAGATGAAGAAATAAAGGTGAGAACAGACAGCACAAAGACGATTTCTTTCAGAAAACCTGATGGTGCAACTGTTTCTTTTGATGGAAAAGTGATAGGAGACATTCCTTGTGAAATGACCAAGGTCACAGGTGAACATGAGATTACCCTGAAAAAGGATGGATTTGAGACTCAGACTTATACTGTGGACGTTGATGATGATGGAGAGGATGTAGTCTTTAGTTTTCCAGAGATGGTGAAGGAATAAAATCACCTGTGTACCAGATTTCAGACAGAGGTACGGTTGTAATTTGACTTTTGCCTATAAACATGGTATGATAACAAGATAAGTATACAGGCACACTTGTATACAATATGTATGTTGCATATCCCGATGTTATCGGGGTTAGGTTGATAACTTAATGGTTTGGAGGCTTAGTCATGGGAAAAGTTGATGTAAAGGCAGTCCGTAATGCAGTGTACCGTGCCATCGGAAGCAGGGTTTTGGTTAAATCCAACAGAGGAAGGCATAGATTTGATGTGAATGAGGGAGTGATTAAGGAGGTTTACCCTCACGTATTTATGATAGAATTAAATGACAGCGAAGAAGATACATCTAAGACAGTGTCCTACACCTATACAGATATTCTTACAAAGGATGTTCAGTTACAGCTTTGTACAGAATAGAACAAAGTAAAATTTATATAACCCTTATTTAAGGTGATTCACTCTAATAGAGTCTGATATCTTAAATAAGGGTTATTTTAATTATTTTAAGAACGAAACTATACATTTATAACTAACCGGTCTGTTTACACACATCTTTCCCTTACTATATATCCCTCTCTGTCCCTTTTAGGACTCTTAGGCATTTCCCAGGCAAAATGGTCTGTGTGAAGTACATTATGAGCCTTATGTGAATTAGGAGTTCCAAAATAATTCTCGTAAAGTGTCTTGATATCCGGATTCTCATGTGAATGGCGTACCTTGGCATTCTTATCAAGGAAATAAAGGTTCTTACCGCGCGCAAACGCAAGTTCTTCGCCGTCATGGATAGGCTGTCCGCCTCCGCCTACACAACCGCCGGGACAAGCCATAACTTCTACAAAGTCGTACTTCTTTTCACCGCGGTCAATTTCTTCAATGAGCTTTCTTGTATTAGCAAGTCCGTTTACAACAGCTATACGGAGATTTGTATCCTTAAGGCTGAATGTAGCTTCTGTAAGCCCGGTCTTCTGAGATTCGGCTCTTACAACCTTGAAGGCATCAGGAGGACAATTTTCACCCATAAGAGAGTGATAAGCAGTTCTAAGAGCAGCCTCCATAACACCGCCGGTAGCACCGAAAATTATACCTGCACCTGTAACATCATGGAAAAGATGGTCAGGTTCGGCATCTTCAAGGGTTTCAGGAAGGATGTGGAAGGCTTTAATCATTCTTATAAGTTCTCTTGAAGTAAGTACGCAGTCTGTGTCATGTCCTGCGTATTCTTCGTGGAAGAATTCCATGTTTCGCTCGCCTTTTTTAGCTACGCAAGGCATGATTGCAACAGAATATATATTCTCCGGAGCAACTCCTATTTCCTTTGCAAAATGGGTTTTCATAACTGCTCCAAACATCTGCATAGGAGATTTTGCTGAGGAAAGCTGACCTGTAAGATGAGGATAATTGCTCTTAAGGAAGCGTACCCAACCCGGACAGCAGGAGGTAAACATAGGTTTTTCCGCAAGCTCTCCGTTTGAAAATCTTGCTATGAACTCGCTTGCCTCCTCCATTATGGTAAGGTCGGCTGAGAATGCAGTATCAAATACATAATCTACGCCGATTCTCTTCAGGGAATCAAAAATCTTACCAACGGTAGCTTCGCTTAAGTCAAGGCCGAGACCTTCTCCCCAAGCCGTTCTGACAGCGGGAGCTACCTGAACAACAACAACCTTTTTAGGATCGGCTACAGCCCTTAAGAATTCTTCGGTATCATCTCTTTCTTTGAGAGCGCCTACAGGACAGTGGGTTATACACTGACCACAGAGAGAACAGTCAGCTTCAGCTATTGTTCTGGAACCTGATACATTGATTGTTGATCTTGCACCTGTACCTTCAAGAGTCCAGATACCAAGGCCTGCAATCTTGTCACATACCTGTACACAACGCATACATTTATACATTTTTTAGAATCCCTTATAAGTGGGAAGGTCTTGTCCCATTCCTGAATCTCAAGGCGTTCCTCATAAAGGGTATCTGTAATATTTAAATCGTTTGCAAGGGTCTGGAGCGAGCAGTTTCTGCTTCTTACACAGGTAGCACATTTACAGTCATGCTGTGAAAGTATCATCTGTACGGTTCTGCGCCTTGCAAGTCTTACCTTTGGACTGTTGGTATAGACTACCATACCTTCTTCAACCTCATTGTTACAGGCTGTTACAAACTTGTCGTTACCCTCTACTTCTACGATGCAGACACGACAGGCTGCTATTTCGTTGATTTCCTTTAGGAAACAAAGATGTGGAACAGGTACTCCTATACTATAAGCGGCATCCATTATGGAAGTACCTTCAGGTACAGTTACATCTCGTCCGTCTATAATTAAATTTACCATATCTTCTCACGACCTCCCTTGAATATTCCAAAGCCATAGTGATCGCATCTGAGACAACGGCCGGATTCCTGACAGGCTTCTTTTTTATTCATACAATTTTCAACTCCGTCAAAATCCTTAACTCTCTCGGAAGCTTCTCTTTCTGTAAGTTCAACTCTTCCACAGGCAGGATGATCTTCCTTGCTGGGAATAGGAATGCTTACATCGCAGGTTATCTCATGCCTGTAACCCAAGAATTCGTCTATGTTAGCGGCCATAACCTTGGCTGCGGCAATGGCTTTTATAACTGTGGCAGGGCCGGAAGCACAGTCGCCACCTGCAAATATTCCCGGAAGTCCGGTGAATCCGCCGTTTGGCATGGTAAACATCTTGCCTTTTTGAACAGGAATTCCCTCATCTTCATAATACTTGGTTTCAATATTCTGCCCTATAGCTACAATAAGAGTTTCACAAGGGATAAATTCATCAGGCTCACCTGTTGGTATTACACTGGCTCTGCCATCTTTAATTTTGGATATCATCTGAGGAGTTACCCAAACACCTTTTATATGCCCATTTTCTATCTCAAGTCTTGAAGGAGCTTTCAGTGTAACCATTTCAACACTTTCTGCCAAAGCTCCTTCTATTTCGGCAGGAAGGGCTGTCATATCAGCTGTTCTACGCCTGTAGACACAGCTTACTTTCTTAGCACCAAGTCTTACAGCGGTTCTGACTGCATCCATAGCCACGTTTCCACCACCTATAATGGCTACATTATGTCCGGTTAAATCATCATATTGTCCTATTCCCACATTTCTGAGGAATTTAACAGCGGACATAACACCTTCGGCATCTTCACCTTCAAGACCAAGTTTTTTATCTGTAGATGCACCTATGGTTATAAGTACCGCATCATACTCTTTCTTTAAATCAGGGAGAAGGAGGTCAACACCGAGTTTAAGACCGTATTTTACCTCTACACCCGTAGCGAGAATAGCATCTGTATCTTCTTCCAGTCTGTCTTTTGGAAGGCGATAATTAGGTATACCGTATCTTAACATTCCACCAAGCTTAGGAAGCATTTCAAAGACGGTAGTCTGATGTCCCATCAGCTGTAAATAGTAGGCAGCAGAAAGACCGGAAGGTCCTCCCCCTATAACGGCGATTTTTTTACCGGTTGAAGGTGCGCAGGGAGGAGGTGGAACTTTTCCTGCCATATCGGCAGCTACACGCTTAATTCCTCTTATATTGATGGCATCATCAACCATATTTCTTCTACATTTTTCTTCACAGGGATGTTCACAGATAAAGCCGCAGGTAGTAGGGAAAGGATTGTCCTTTCTTATAAGTCTTATGGCATCTGCATAACGTTCTTCCTTTACAAGGGCGAGATATCCCGGTACATCAACATGGGCAGGGCAGAGGGCAACACAAGGAACAGGCTGCTTTGTCTGACAGTTACAACGACCGTTTCTGATATGTTCCTCAAAATCATCACGACAGGTAGTTACAGCCTTATATACCATGTTTGCGGCTTCATAGCCTATTGCACAGTCTGCTGTTTCAGATATGGATTTTGCAGTCTCTTCTATGAGAGGGATGATGTCCATAGTTGCATTTCCGTTCAACACTGCTGTCATCATGTGCTTCAAATGAAGCAGTCCCACGCGGCAGGGAACACATTTACCACAAGTCTGTGCATGGCACATTTCAATAAAAGCTCTGGTGATGTCAACCGGGCAGAGTCCCGGAGGGCTTGCTTCTATTCTCTTGTCTAAAGTTCTGTACAGGTCTTCGATTACAAGTGTCGCTCTGTCCGGTGTAAAGATTTCCAAACGGCTCATTTTAGCTACCTCCTGGCTTTACCATCATATTTTTAGGACTTATAAGTGTGCTTTGCAATAATGTGAAAAAAATATAGGTGAAAACTTCAAAAAAATATAACAAATACATAAATAATATCAATAATTTTATTGTACAAAAATAACCAAAGAAAAAAATCAATGATAGTTAAAAAAATAGACAAATAATCGGGAGTATTTATAGAGAATATTGATAATAAGTATCAATTGATTAAGCTGTAGTAATATAAACCTATACATTTTCTTGTAAACTGAATATATATATGTTATATTTTACAAAGCACATAATAACAGTTTTATAAGAATGTTATATGCAAAAATGTATGGATATGTATATTGTTTTATTTATAAAAGATAGGATTTGGAAAGCATATGAAAAAAAGAATGATGGCTCTGGTTTTTATGTTGATGTTATCGCTTAATGCCTGTGGAATTAAAGCAGATACAGGTAACAAGCCTGCTAAATCTGAAAGCCTTGTAGATAAAGCCTTGGGATCTGAGAAGAATGAAACGGCAAATGCCACGGATAAAAAAACAAAGGAAGTATACAATTGCTGTGGCTTTATTACAGATACCGGGGTTACAGTAAGGCTTGGAGGTGCTGTAGGAACTGGGCTCATAGGTTTGGTTAAGCTCCTTGATAATGCAAAACAGGATAAGACAGTAAACGGTTATGATTTTAAAATGCTTTCTAAAGCAGAAGAGCTTGATGACAAGCTTTTAAGTGGTGAACTTGATATGGTTGTTCTGCCTATAAAGGCAGGTGTCAAAATATATGATGAAATGGATAGTAAAGTAAGGATGCTTGTAGCCAGTGAGATTGATATTGATAAAAAGCAGAAAAAGTCAAATAATAAAAAACGTATGATAGCCGGTGTTTTTACGACTGAAGCTTACATTAGGGAAAATAAAAATGCAGTCGATGCATTTCTGGGTGATTACAGGTATTCTGCGGTATGGGTTACTGATAAGGAAAATATAGATGAAGCTGTAAAATTAATCAAAGAATATGATATAGCAAAGACCAGTAAAGTAAAGAATATTGCCTCTTCTAAGGACAAAGCCTGTATAATCGGAGAAGAAATGAAGACTTTGACTGAGGACTATATGTTTTCGGTAAAAAAGAAGGGAAAGAAAGTAAAATTCAAGTTACCAAAGGCTGATTTTTATTATATTAAAGAGACCAAATGATGGAAAGACCGGCAAGCCTTTTGATATATAGAAGATAAGTAAAAAGATAAAATAAGATCTAAGCCGTAAAAATAAAAAGCAAAATCCCACAGAAAAAAATTAATGCTTCTGTGGGATTTTTGCATATATGTGCTTGCTCTTATACTGTTAGTGTGAGAACAGCGTTAAGCATAAATTAGATTTAATAATTCATTATAACATAGAAAAGATGTGTTGTCACATTTATTGTTATTCTTTTAGAAAATGAAAAAAATAATTATTTTTTTACTTGAAATGAAATATAACAAGTGTTATAATATAACAAAGTTATTTTTGGAGAAAAGGAGGTTGAAACAAGGTGGCAAATGGAGATTATGATTTAACTCATAAAAAGATATTGGAGAGTGGCAAGAAGATTTTTAAAGAGCAAGGATTTGAAAAAGCAAATTTAAGGGCTATATGCAAAGAAGCGGGTGTTACGACTGGTGCTTTTTTTATGGTCATTTTGAGGATAAAGAAAGTCTTTTTGCAGAATTAGTAGAACCTCTTATAGCTGAAATTAAAAGATATTATGCTATGTATGAGAATAAGAGCTTTGATGCTTATAAAAAGGAGAAAAGAATAGGAAAAGAAACTATTCAAGAGATTTTGGAGTCAAAAGCGCAGGGCACGATTGATACAGTTTTGCATTTTTTTGAAAACAAAGATGTGTTTGAACTTTTAGTGTTTGGATCTTATGGAACTAAATATAGCAGTTTTTTAGATGAACTTATAGAAATTGAAGATAAAAATCATTTTAAAATATTAAGTATGATTTATGGTGCAAATCATGTTAATGACAGAATAACAAACAGAGGTATTCATTTGCTTAATCATGCGTATTTTTATGCCTTGTCTGAGATTGCTGTACATTCTGAAGATAAAGAAGAAGTAAGACAAAACGCAATTCTAATTTCAAACTTTTTTAATGAAGGATGGGGGAAAAATACGAGGATTATAAAAAGTTTTTACACTAAAAAAATAACTAAGTTATTTTTTTAAGTTCAATAAGACTATATTTTTTTCTTTCAAAAAAATAAAATTAGGAATATTATTTCTGGAGGATAAACAGAAAAATATTAAATAAAAAAACTAAGGAGGAAGTATCATGAATTTAAAAGGTATTGTAAAAGATAGCAGTATTCTCTGTTATTGGATTTGTTTTGACGATGGGATTGGGATTTTTGACAGGATCATTTGGTATGATTCCAAGTTTGTATTTGTCATCTGCATTGCCAACAATCATTGTTGCACCCGTTTTTGTAATTATGTGCAAGCAGGTTGGACAGAGAGGAACTGCTTTTTCATACTTTCTGTTGCTGGGGATATTCTATGCTCTTATGGGAATGTGGCCCGTAATTGTTGTTTGTGCTATTGCAGGAATTTTGGCGGAATTTGTAATTGGTAAAAAAGAGAACTATACAAACAAAAATATGAAAGTTGGAATTGCTTTTGGAACAGGTATGTTTATCTATTCCCTACATGCTATGTATTTTGCTTTTGTATTTGGTGTCGAAGGACTTACAAAGCAATTTCCAAAGATGTTTACAACCGATTACGCAACATTCCTTTACAATTTTTACACACCTAAAAATATCTTGATTTGTTTATTGATTGCAATTGTGGCTTCAGTTATAGGTGCTTATTTTTGGAACATATATTTACAACAAATTTTTTTAGCGATAGGAAGAAAAAAAGTGTTTTGTAAAAATGATAAAAAGAATATAAATCAATACCAACTATCAGATAAAATCAACCCGCTTACTATAGTTGGGTTGATTTTATTCTTTTCGGTGGTTTTAACAGTGGGTGAACAATTACACTACCTCATTTCACTTGTTTTTGTTTTAGTGTTACTACTATTATTCTCACCTAAAAAAGCATTTAGAATGATATGCTCATTGATCATAGTATGGGGAATTGTTCATTTACTAAAACCTTATTTAGGAAATGTTTTGATTGGTTCTATATATACGATGCTACTTATAGTATTGAAATTTTCGCCGCTTTTCATTTTGGGGAGAGTCTTATCTTCATATAGTTCATCTCATCTCATGGCGGCATTTAGAAAAGTTGGTATAGATGGTGGAATAGGTATAGGAATTACAGTGTTTTTTCGCTTTATTCCGGAAATTTCTATTCGAATGAAAGAGATAAACAACGGCATGAAAATTAGAGGATTCAGAGCAAGTATATTTAAACCACTAAAGACATTTGAATTATATTTTTGTTCCGCTTATGTATAAGTGCATAGATATAAGTGATACTTTGACTTGTTCAATCATATCAAAAGGTATTGAGTATGATGGTAAAAAAACAAGTTTTCATGAAGTGAAAATCACATTGATTGATATTGCAATGCTGATGGGTGGAATAGCTTTAGTGGGGGTGAGTGCATGGAAAATATTTTAGAAGCAGAAATACGAGCTTTTTCTTATGGAGAAGATTTAATACTAAAAGATTTAAAACTATCTGTGAAAAAAGGAGAAATCGTTGTTTTGACAGGACTTTCAGGTTGTGGCAAAACCACGCTTTTAAGGCTTTTGAATGGGTTGATACCATCCTTTTATGATGGTTGTCTAAACGGCAAAATCAAGTTATTAGGAAAGGATATAATTCTATATAAAAAAGGAGAACTTGCAAAATATATAGGGAATGTATTCCAAAACCCTAAAGATCAATTTTTCTGTGATGTGGTTGAAGATGAAATTGCTTTAGTTGGTGAAAATTTAGGATTAGAGAAAAAAATCTTAAGAGAAAAAAAGTTGACGAAGCAATGCAGTTACTTAAAATAGAGTATCTAAGAAAAAAGTCTATCTTCGAGTTATCCGGAGGTGAAAGACAAAAAGTAGCGATAGCAGGAACTCTTATTTATGACACAGACATTATCTTTTTTGATGAACCATCAAGCAGTTTGGATTATAACAGTATAAGAAAATTTATGGAGATCCTTATTAATTTAAAAGCATTAGGAAAGACAATCATTATAGCTGAACATAGACTTTACTACCTAAAAGATATGTTTAGTAGATTAGTCTATATCAAAGATGGAACAATACAGGATGTTTTTCAAAATGGACAGCTTAATAATGAAAAATGTAGAGAACTTGAATTGAGGACGCTTAATGAAAAGGAGCTTGTGTCAGAAACGGAGCCTATTGATACTGAAATCTGTATCAAAGTCAATAAAGCTAATATTCATCAGGGCAAAAGACTTTTGATAAAAGATTTGACTTTTGATATTAAAGAAAAAGAAATCATGGGAATCATCGGCTCTAATGGAATTGGGAAAACGACATTGGCGAAAGCATTATGCGGATTATCTGAAAAATATTTAGATGTCAGCTATGGACAGAAACAAAAGGAAAGGCTTAGAAACTCATATTGTGTATTACAAGATGTAGATGCTCAGATTTTTTTAGACACCGTAGAAAATGAATTGATATTTTGTAAAGAGAAAAAAACTCTGAAAGTGATTTAGAAAAAAATACGAGAATATCTAAAAAGATACAAACCTGTGGCATAAAAAAACCAATCATCCACAGAAACTATCCGGAGGACAGAAACAACGATTGGCGATTATTACTTCGTTTTTATCTGGTCGTAAGCTGATAATTCTGGATGAACCAACATCAGGTCTTGATTATAAGAGTATGAGAATTATGTCTGATTTAATAACAGAAAAAGCAAAGGAGATTCCCAATTATTATAATTACTCATGACTTAGAACTGTTATTTAAAACCTGTCATTCCGTCTTAATGCTCAGTGATAAGGATTATGAAAAAATATCTGTGAAGGGAAATGAAGCGTTAATTATGGATTTTATGGATAAAAAGGAAATTTGTTGAAGGAGAAAAACTATGTTAAATAAGGTTTTTGAATATGCGGGTTCGCATAAAAAATCGATTCACTTAGCAAGTTTTATTATGCTTATTAGTGTAATTATGGGTGTGCTACCCTTTCTATTTGCATATCAGATTATCAATCCACTTATTTTAGGTGAGCAATTAGAATTTGAAAGACTTGCTATTTTATTGATCAGTATTTTAGTTTGTTTAGTGTTGCAAGCTATCTTAGGAGGTTTAGGTCTTAATGTATCCCATAAAGCGGCATACAACACTCTACTTGGGATTCGAACATCTTTACAGAAAAAAATGGAAGCTCTTCCATTGGGTGTTGTTGAAGAAAAAGGGACAGGTACAATCAAAAAAATGTTTGTGGATGATATTGGCAGTTTAGAGGTGCTTTTAGCTCATTCACTTCCTGAAGGAATAGCGAACCTGATTGTTCCTATCATGGTTTATATTTCAATGTTTTTTGTTGACTGGAGATTTGCATTAATGTCATTGGCTTCTATTCCGCTTAGCATTCTTGCAATGATGATTATGTACTCTGTAGGTATGAAACAAATGGGACCATATTATATGGCAAGTGGGAAAATGAATAATACCATCATTGAGTATGTAAATGGTATGGAAGTTGTAAAAGTATTTAATAAGCAAACAGAGTCTTATGAACGCCTTTCTAAAGATATCAGTAATTACAGAGATTATGCACTTGCCTGGTACAAGACGGCATGGCCATGGATGGCGTTATATAGTGCCTTACTTCCATGCACGATTATTTTAACATTGCCTCTTGGTGGTTACTTTGTGTATATGGGCTATGCAAGTCTTTCTAACTTAATATTAGTGTTATGTCTTTCTTTAAGTATAGGATTGCCACTCTTGAAAGCTCTCGGATTTTTACCAACTATGCCGCAGTTAAATTATAAGATTTCTGCTTTGGAACAAGCTTTAAATATGGAACATTTAAAACAGGGAGGAAATGATTTTAAGGGAACCGGACATACTATTTTATATGATAATGTTACCTTTGGTTATCAGCTAAGCAAGATGGGCGAAAATGGACAGCCTGAAACCTATATTAAGAATGTTATTCATAATGTAAGTTTTACAGCAAGAGCTGGTGAAAAGACAGCGATTGTTGGAGAATCCGGTTCAGGAAAAAGTACTTTGGCTAAACTTTTAATTCATTATTATGATGTTTTAGATGGAAGCATAAGTATAGGGGGACAAGATATACAGGATATAAGATTGGAATCACTCAACAAACAAATTTCTTACGTATCACAAGACCAATATCTATTTAATACCTCGCTTTTAGAAAATATTCGCATCGGTAATTTAGATGCCAGTGATGATGAGGTTATAGAAGCAGCTAAAAAAAGTCCAGTGCATGGAATTCTTAAATAGACTTCCGGATGGTATTTATTCTTTAGCTGGGGAAGCAGGAAAGATGCTTTCAGGTGGAGAAAGGCAAAGAATATCATTAGCGAGAGCTATTTTGAAGAATGCTCCGATTGTTGTACTTGATGAGGCAACAGCTTATGCAGACCCTGAAAATGAAGAAAAAATGGAAGGGGCTATTCGTGAACTTGTAAAAGGAAAAACCTTAATTGTTATTGCACATAAGTTGCCATCTATTGTAGATGCAGATCAGATATTGGTCATGGATCATGGTAATTTAGTTGCGAATGGAAAGCATAAAGATTTATTGGAATCTTCAGCAGAATATCGTAAATTATGGGATGCGACACTATTTAGTAAAGATTGGAAAATCAGCAGAAAGGAAGGTGAAATGAATGTTTAGACTAATTTCAAGAATTTTAAATTTATCAGGTAAATACAAAAACAGAATAAAGTCCGCATTTATATTTGCCTTTGTTGAATCTATATTAAGTAAAATGCCTATATTTGTTGCATTTACCGTTTTGATTGGATTTTATGAAAAAACGAACACCTCCAAAACTTTTCTATATGTAGGAGTAGGACTTGTTTTAGTGGTTTTATTACAAGCAGTGGTTCACTTCTTAAGCGATAAATTACAAAGTGCAGCCGGCTTTATGATTTTTGCTGATAAAAGAATAGAGCTTGGAAATCATCTTAGAAAGCTTCCGATGGGATACTTTACAGCAGGTAATTTAGGAAAAATAAATTCTGTTCTAAGTTCGGATATGGCTTTTATTGAAGAAGTTTCCATGAGTACGATTGCAAATATGATGAGCTATGTATTATCAACGCTTGTACTAACAATATTCATGTTTGTTTTAGATTACAGAATTGGACTGATTGCGGTGTGTGTAACATTGGTTGCAACACTGCTTGCAAATAGCATGAATAAGATGTCTTTATCGGAAGCGGCTATTAGACAAGAACAAAGTGAAAAACTAACGGATGCAGTTTTATCATTTGCTGAGGGTATAGGTGTCATTAAAAGTTACAACCTTTTAGGCGAAAATTCTAAATCTCTTACAGATAATTTTGTATCCTCAAAGGACACATCTATAAAATTTGAAAATAAAATAACACCATGGACAACCGGTTTAAATATTATTTATGGAATTGGCATTACATTTATTTTAGCAGCAGCTCTATATCTTAATTATCAAGGAACTTTGGGACTTCCGTATATGTTGGGGCTTATTTTGTTTGTGTTTGACTTATTCAGCCCTTTAAAAACACTTTACGGAGAAGCTACAAGGCTTACCGTAATGAACGCTGCTTTGGATCGCATTGAAGAAGTGTTAAATGAAACTGAATTACAAGATGTAGGCAAAAAACATATCTCAAAATCTGATACCTCAGAACCTGAAATTTGTTTTAATCATGTTAAATTTTCTTATGGCGAAAAAGAGGTCTTACATGATATGAGTTTCAAAATGAATAAGAATACAATGACGGCTTTAGTGGGACAATCCGGAGGAGGTAAATCTACAGTAGCAAATCTTTTGGCAAGATTTTGGGATGTAGACTCCGGTGAAATTTTGATTAGAGGAGTGAATATAAAGGATGTTTCACTGTCTGAATTGATGTCAGAAATCAGTATGGTTTTCCAGAGAGTTTATTTATTCCAAGATACAATTTTTAATAATATTGCTATGGGAAAAGAAAATGCAACTAAAGAAGAAGTTATAGAAGCTGCCCAAAAAGCAAGATGCTATGATTTTATTATGGCACTTCCTGATGGATTTGACACAATGATTGGAGAGGGAGGAGCAACTCTATCCGGTGGTGAAAAACAAAGAATTTCTATTGCTCGCTGCATATTAAAAGATGCTCCTATTGTAATTCTTGACGAGGCAACAGCAAGTGTTGATGTGGACAATGAAAGCTATATACAGGAAGCAATCAGTGAATTGGTAAAGAATAAAACCTTATTAGTTATTGCTCACAGATTAAATACGATTAGGGATGCCGACAATATTGTTGTAATCAAGGAAGGGAATATTGCAGAACAAGGAAACCATGAGGATTTAATGAATTCAAATGGAATCTATAAAAAAATATGGTTGAGTTACAAGAAAAAGAATAAAAGCATAAAAAAATCTTATAGAAATATATTTATAGCAATGGAGGGAAATAATTGAAACAAGAAATGAAAGAACAACTGCTAAGCAAAAGACCGATAGACTTGCTCTTTCAGCTATCTGTTCCGGCAGTTATAGGAATGATTGTTATGCTTAGACAGTTATTCTTATTTGTTCCTGCAATGATTTTTTTACCAATGGCATTTGGAGTAAAAGCGGTATGGTTTACACAACCACTGGTAGATTTCATTATGATTACTGTTGGAATACTTATGATACTTGGTGAACTTAATAAAATGGGGAAAGACAAAGCATAAATACAATAAAATTTGATATAAAAGCGAAAATAATCAAAAGAGGCTGTGTGTATGGATGTAGAAGTCCTCCTTTTTTTGCCTGAAAAACAGTCAGTCAAAAGAAACGGAGGACTTCAAAATGAAAAAAGAATTTTATCTATATGTAAACGGACAAAAGGTAAAAGTCAGTGAGGAGATATATAAGGTCTACTGGCGTGAGAAAGAGCATGAAAAATATTTGGAGCAGGTGGACAGGAAAAACCACTTGCTCTTTTTTTCGTCCTTGGATCAGGGTGGACATTTTGCAGAGAACATCATTGATGAAAGTGTTGATGTCGAAAAGATTGTTGAAACACAAATGAGACCCTCGCAGTCAGAAACGCTATATCAAGGTTAAATGCAGAAGAAAGGGACATCATAGAGGTACTTTCAGGATGAAATCGTCCGCTCGGTAGCAAGGCTAAAAAGTATCACACACCCGGCTTTGATTAAGAAAAGAAATAAAATCTTGGCGAAGCTGAAGAAGTTTATAGAAGAAATTTAGAATTTCGGTAACCAAAGGGGTCAAATTTTCCTTATATAAAGTGAAGGGGAGTTTGATCTCTTTTACTTTCTTAAAGAAAAGAATGCCGGCTCGTCTGGAATAAGAGGCGGAGGTGAGATTCCTATGTTGTCAGCCAAGACACCTACCAATGTCATAAAACTTAAAAAAGAAAACAACAGAGAAAGGAGTTTTCTAATGAATACAGAAGAATTAGCAAGATATAAAAACATGTCAGCGGAAGAGATAGACAGGAAAATTGTCCCTGATATTGAAGATATAAAAGATAAGAAAAATGCAGAGCCGATTTCCCTGTACTTTATGAAAGTCGGAAATGTCATTGTTAAATGTAGCTATGCAGAGAATGGAAGATGTTTGGAGGATTGCTTTTTGTCTTACCTAAAAAAGAAAGCAATGCTTCTTGATTAAAATATGATAAAAGGGGCAGACTTTTTTACAAATCTAGGTATAATACGAATCAAACAGGGATACAACTTCATAAGAGCTGAAAGACTCCAAGTTATCATATTTCTCCTTAAAAAAGAATATGAAAGTTTGGAGGTTTTGTTATGTCTAAAAACAATTTAGATACAGATGTTCTCAAAGTTGCCATGTATCTCAGATTATCACAAGATGATGAAAAATATGATAAAGGCTTTAAGGTGGAAAGCAACAGCATTTCCAACCAAAGACTTCAGATTAATGACTTCATTGATAAAAATGAGGATATGGAGCTGATAGAAGAATATGTCGATGACGGATATTCAGGGATAAACTTTAATCGTCCTGCATTTCAAAAGATGATAGGTCTTGTGAAGAAAAATGAGATAAGAACTATTTTTGTAAAGGATTTATCACGATTTGCAAGAAATTATATTGAATCCGGAGCATATATTGAGCAGATATTCCCTTTTATGCAGGTTCGTTTCATCTCTGTGAATGACAATTATGACAGTAATAACAATGAGAATGGAATCAGTAGTTTAGAAATTCCTTTTAAGAATCTTGTCTACGACTACTATTCCAAGGACATTTCACAAAAAATCAGCTCATCAGTAAGAGTAAGACAGGATAGAGGGTATTATTTCGGTTCAAAAGCACCGTATGGATATGTAAAAGATGAAAAAGACCATCATCAGCTACTTGTCGATGAAAGAGTGAGAAACATCATTGAAGAAGTCTTTGAAAGATACCTGAGTGGAGAAAGTATGCTTTCCATCTCCAAGGATTTTAATCATAGAGGTGTTTTAACGCCAGCAAAACATATAGGGCTTAAAAGAGGAAGTGGAGTATGGACAGGACAGATTATCAGATATGTTTTAACACAAAGAGTTTATACAGGAGCGGTTGTTGGTGGAAAGACAAGGGTACAGGAAGTTGGTTCTGATAATAGAAAATGGGTTGATAGCAAAGACCGGATAATTAGAGAAGATATGCACGAAGCTATTATCTCTAAAGAAGATTTTGGTAAGGTTCGAGGATATGCTAAACAGCAATGCAAAAACTAATCAGTAGAGAGCGTAAGAATTTTCATATACTTCAGGATAAGGTCTATTGTGGTAAGTGTCATCATAAAATGACCTATACAGTTAATTATGGGAAAAACAGATGGGTATTGTTGTCCATATAGATATATAGCAATGGATTATGGTTGCTTGAAAGGGAAGATAAAAGCAGAAACATTAGAAGACATTGTTTCAAAAGAGATTAAACTTTATACAGAGAGCTTTCTTGAAAAAAAGAGCAGACAAGAAAGATTGAGTATAAAAGTTATGGAAAGCATTTGTGAAAGCCTGCTTGACAGGAAGAAAAGACTGGAAGCGGAAAAAGCAAAAAGATTCAGGGTTTCCAAAAATGCAGCTTTATGAAAGGCATAAACAGGACGAAATAGATAAGGAAGCATATTTATCAAAGAAAGAAGATTTAAGCAAAAAAACTTAAAAAAATACAGAACAGGAAATAGCCATCATTACGGACAAGATAAAAAGGAAAATACATCTTTAGGACATAACTTTAATGTTGATAAGCTAAGAGAAGCGGTTGCAAAAGGAGAGCTTGTTTTTAGACTGGATCAACGAAGTCATAGACAGGATTTATGTTTATGATAAAGACAAGGTGGAGATTATTTGGAAATTTGAGAAAGGGAATGGAAAAAAATGGATAAAAAGACGAAATTATGCTTGTAAATCGAGGAATCCCTTGCAGAAAAAAAATTTATATCATAAGGGGACAGAAAGTAATGCTTGACTTTGAACTGGCAGAGATTTATGGGTATGAAACAAAAAGATTTAATGAGCAGGTCAAAAATAACATTGAGAAATTTGACGATGATTTCAGGTTTCAACTTACAAAAGAGGAATGGGAAAATTTGAGGTCGAAAATTTCGACCTCAAAATCGGAAATAGGTTCAGGAGGAAGAAGATACTTACCTTATGTTTTTAGTGAAGCCGGAATCTACATGCTGATGACGGTTCTTAAAGGAGAGCTTGATGTCAAGCAGAGTAAAGCCTTAATACGTACTTTTAAGCAGATGAAAGACTATATTGTGGAAAACCAAGGCTTGATTGGACAAAGAGAATTTTTACAGCTTTCCATGCAGATAACAAGTAATGTCGTAGAAATGCAGGATTTAAGACGGGATTTAATGAATGTGGAAGATAAGGTGGCAGGATTGGTGGACAATTTAGGTAATGTTGTGCATAAATCTGAACTGTCCGAGTTAATTATTGATCTTAGCAATCCTCAGCTAAGATATGGATTTTTGCTTTTAAATGGAGAGCCGATTGAAGCAAATCTTGCTTATAAGGACATTTACAGCATAGCAAAAAAGAGCATTTATATCGTTGATAACTATATCTGAGTTAAGACACTTGTACTGTTAAAGGATATACCCTCATCGGTAGAAATAACTATATTCAGCGACAATGTTGGTAAAGGACTTCATACCCTTGAATACCAAGATTTTTGTAAAGAATATCCGTTTAGAAAGATAAAGTTTCAAAAATCCGGAGGGGAGTTCCATGACAGATATATTATCATTGATTGGAATACAGATAAGCAGAGGATATACCACTGCGGAGCATCTTCCAAAGATGCAGGGCAAAGAATTACAACTATATCGGAAGTAGTTGACCAAGTAGTATATGCAGACCTGATAAACAAGCTCTTGAAAAATCCAATTTTAAAGTTAAAATAGAGTAAAAAAGTTGATTGGAAATTTGAAAAAATATGTATCCAATACTTGACACAAGGGTGTTAATTTAGAATGGTGTAAAACTGAGCCTGTAAACCATATTACCGTAAACATCGTTTGAGAGCTTTGATAACACTTTATACCGATAGATGAAACAAATATCACCGATATGATCTATACCATTCGTGGGAAGCAGGTGATGCTTGATAGTGACTTGGCAATTTTGTACCGAGTTGAGACTAGAGTCTTTAATCAGGCGGTCAAACGAAACTCAAATAGATTTCCAGAACGATTTCACTTTCAATTAACAGAAGAGGAGTATAAAAACTTGAGATCACAATTTGTGACCTCAAGTGAAGACAGTGCTCATGGGGGCAGAAGATATATGCCTTACGCCTTTACAGAACAAGGGATTGCAATGCTTTTTTGACGGGCAAATCTATGATGCCTTCAGTTTTATTGCAGATCTAATTGGAAAAGTACAGAGCAAACGGATTTTAATGGATAATTATGTGGATGTAAATACGCTTAACATACTCTGTAAGAAACACAGGTGTAGATGTATTGACTGCAACAGCTGGAAAAGGAAACTTGTCAACGAAAGATATCAACAAGTTTAATGCTCAGTAACCAAAATTAAGTGTGAAAACGACCGCGGATTTTCATGCCCGTTTTTTGATTATTGATGACAAAGAAGGCTACTTTATTGGTGCATCCATAAAAGACGCCGGCAAGAAGAGTTTTGCGATAACAAAGATTGAAGGTGGGAAAATGGTTGAGGATTTGATAAATAAAGTGAGGTAGGATATGGGCAGAAGGAGAAGAATACAAATGTAAAATAAAACATGAAGCATTTTGGAAGTGCTTTACTCATAAAACACCCATAAAAATCGATTATTATGGAATGAGTGCAAATGAAAGCCCAGTAAATGCCTATTGTAGTAGGCAGTAGGCTTTATATGAGGTGCTCTAGCCAAAAAACATTGGAAACTATTTAAATATTTGAATCTTTCGTACAAGCAAGAAGGGGGAAGAAGTGGAAGATAATGTCTGTCGAAGCATAAAAATAAGTAAGGAAGCCTTGTTGGAATTTATATACGAAAATTTCATAAATCAGGAAGAAAAGCTGTTTGATTTAGACAAGATGTGGGATGCACTTCATTTTGTGCTTACAGGAGTAAGCAGTCTCGAACCGGTAAAAAATGATCCTCTCAGTGAAGCTGTTGCGGGACGGGCTCCTATTGAAGATGTGGAAGAATATATAGCTTACACAGAAAAATCAAGGATTAAAGATATCGTTTTTGCTCTTGAGCATTTTGACATAGAGGAGGCTATGGAAAATTTCAGTATGAAAGAATGTAAAAAAGCAGACTTATATCCAAACATTTGGGATTATGAGGAAGAAGTGGATGAAATAAAAGAAGAACTAATGGACTGCTTTCAAAAGCTGAAAGATTTCTATAAAAAAATATTAGAAGTGAATGGTAATGTAATGGTCACTATTTGCTGAAATAATATTGGAGAGATTTTTAATTGGATGGTGAGGCGAGAATATGGGAGGATGCGGACTAAAATAATTTTAACAGTGATAATTAGAGGACTGATACGAGGAGAGGATTGAAATGAAAAACTTTAGAGACTCAACTTTCCCATGTTCGGCAGAACCGTCTTTTTTAGGCTCGTTGCATGGGCAGGAACGGAATGCGATTTGCGAAGCAAATCGCGAGAGTGAGTCCATGCACCCGCTCTCCGAGCGGGATAGAGCCAAAAAAGACTATGGGAAAGTTGACTTAGAGATTTTTGAAAACGCATGTAGATACTTCTTGGAGAATATCAGTGAGTTTAAGGATCTCTTATCTGAAAAAGTACCTACATTAAAAAAGCGGATTGGTTATATAGTAAGGGAAGAACCAAAACCTGCAAAGCAGATGAAACCGGTAAGAAAAAGAAGTGCAAAGTTGGACTGGAATATACCCCAAATTTATATTTTAGGATTTATCTCTGCAAGATATAAGAACAGTGATTTTTAATAGGTATGCGTTACGAAGTATAAAAATTACAGAAATATTATAAAAAAATTCAAATAATTTAAGGAGAAAAAATGGCATATACCCAAGAGAATTTTCAGGAATGGATATTTCACATATCCGATAAAATGGATGAATTTACAGATGAGTTCGCCAAAGAGAATCATTTAATTCTGGATTATACGCTGGCTTCTTTGGATGACTTGGAAAAATGGATTTTGGAGCATTATTCCTATGCGCATGAATTAATAGCGGACGCCAAGATTTTAGACCGATTGGGCATTTATATCGGGGAGACTTATAGAAAATATCTCGGCGGCAAGTGGGTCATAGATTTGAAAAATAAAAAAAATGTTTATTACGCTATGCCGGCTGTGTCGGATCCATATTATCAAGATAAGTTATGTATTTCTCCTATGCCTGATGCAACTGCTTGTATCAGTAGGAATAGAGGAAATTATATCAGCCGGATTCTAATAAATCGCATATCAGACAGAACAAAGACAATCGACAAATTGGTGGAATTTATGGAAAATGAGTGTTATGCCATGGATTTATTTTCCGTGGAGAAATATCAGATTACGGAAGAGTTGTTTTTAGACAGGGATAGGAAAGACTATGTCTTCGGATATTCGGAAAAAGGCAATAGACAGGTAGAAAAGCGCTTTGAAAATCAACAAGATGCCGTTAAGTATGTGTTTAAACAAATTTATGAATGCCGGTTAGATGATTCTCATCTGGTGGCATGGACATGGGATAGTAAAGAGATTGAAGCAGCGGAAAAAGAGCTGCAGCAGATGTTCATTTCTTTTAAACGAAATGACATTCCAGGCTTTGACTTAGACGGAAGAACCGCATATAGAATCTATGCATTCGGAAAGAATATAAAGTATCTGGATGATTTTCAAAAGAAGTATAGAAGGGACTTGTCAAATAGTTGATAAATCCAGGTGTGTAGATATATTAGTACTTCAATATTCAAGGTGAAATAATAAATCAATAGCAGGAGGATTATTTCAATGGGTGAAAATATCGTAATTGATTTGAAGCAATATTTGATTGAATTAATCAAATATCTATGCAATGAAAATGTTATTGCGCCTATGAGAGTAGATGATTTAGATAGTCAAACTTTTAACAGTCTTGTTATTTTATTAAGGGATTCACTCAAAGAAGAATATCCAAAAACAAAGCTGAAACGAACTATGAAAAGCATTCATTATGCAAACGGATTCAGTGACTTGCCTTTAAAAGAAAGTGCTTTTTTATTTCATAGGAAATTTCTCCATTTCTAGTATATAAAGACATTTAAAACAGCAATGTCCACAAATAAGCGGGCATACAAAACAGGACGGTATGAGGTTAGAAAATATAAAATCCTTCTTCACCTACATCGTCAGTATCCTCATCGTTTAGAAAGTAATCCATGTCCAGCAGGTCACCCACACTCATGTAGCGGATGTCATCACTGGTCATTCCTTCCGGCGGATTGAGCATATATTTTTTTCTGAGTTCCTCTGCAAGTTCTTCTTCAGTCATATCAGTTGCCTCCTTTACCTGAATTTTATACTATTTTGTGGAGGCTGTAAACATATGAATCAGGCACTGGAACGCCGGTGTTTCGCCAGATAGCGGATATGTTCCCTTTCGTAAAGTTCTTGAAGAGAAACCCAGTGATGATTTTTGTAAATTTCTAAAATTTCCATTGTTTCCTTACAGTTAGGACATTGAATGGGATCATATCCATAGGCAAGGAGAATCGCCTCACGCCAGCGTGTAAATGTTGCAAATATACGACGCTGTTCAGGAGTGCGCAGTCTGTGGAGATTTTTATCAATTTTACGCTGCCTTGCATAAATACCATGGTAGCGAATCATTTTGAAATGTTTTTCTGGTATATGCTGCATAAGCAGTTTGATAAATTCAATGGATATGTGGATTCCACTCTAAAGGACGTCCAAATGTATGCAGCACGCAGATGAATCCGGGGGTAAAATTTTTGGATTTGTTTACTGAATAAAACATGCGGCTTACTACGGAATGGACTGCATTAAAGAGACAATCAAGGAGGGTACGCTTATCCTTGAAAAAATGCCTGAGCTCTTCAGGAATGGTAAAAACACAGTGTCGGTGTCTTACTGCGACAAGCTGGTTTACCATCGCCTCGGCACGTTTTTGGGAATAAAGATTCCCACAGTTAACCATCTTTTCAATATTTTCTATCTCTGTGGCACGTGGGTGAAGAGTGTACAAGATTTCTTCATAATGGTCGGCAAAGATTTCTTGTATTATAGTCATATGTTTATTCATAAACTTATTATGATACAAAAGCAGGAAAAAAGAAAGCCCTTACTCCTCAAGATTGAGGGGCAGGGGAGTTGATGTGCCGCAGGCAGGTTTTTATAAACGAAATTTGATAAACAGTTTATAAATGATATTATTTTGTATTAGAATAAGACTGTGAAGTATAGAGAATATCTATGATAAAAAGGTGAGGGTATAGAATGTTTGATGTATATATAGCAGATGATGAAAGTATTTTTAGAGAATACTTAAAGACGGTTATAAACTGGCAGGATTATGGATTCAGATTAGCAGGTGAGGCGAAAAACGGACAAGAACTGGTGGATTTAGTAGATAAAAAAAGAGCTGATATAATTTTTGCGGATATCAATATGCCTGAACTTGATGGACTGTTTGCAGCAGAAATAATACACAAAAAGTATAATGATATTATTATTGTACTTGTGACGGGATATAATGAGTTTGAATATGCACGTAGAGCAATTGGAATCGGAGTTAATGATTTTATTTTGAAACCATTTAGTAAAGATGAATTACTTAGCATACTGTTAAAGCAAAAAAAACGTTTACAGATATTGGGAGAAGAAAAGAGCCTTCATAGGAAGGAACAGAAATTGCTGAGAGAATTTTTTTTACGTTCGTTAATTGATGAAGAGAATATGCTAAATGTAATGGAAGTAAGGCAGCAATTAAGCAGGTATGACTTAACTGTTAAAACGGAAAATTTCAGGGTGAGCAGCATTGAAATTGACTTCCTCTATGATAAGTTTAAAACAAATAATGAAATCAGACTGTGGAAAAACGCAGTATTAAATATACTCGAAGAATCAATAGAAATTGGAGTGAATCACTTTGCTTTTTTGGGGGCAGAGGACAGGATAATTTCGGTTCTGGAATTAGAAGATTATAATCTGGATAATAATATTACAATGGAGGAATACACGGGTTTCTCAGAAAATGTGAAAAAATATTTGGGCTTTTCGGTATCTGTTGGAATAGGTGAGGTTAAATCAGGCCTTGAAAATATAAAGGTTTCATACAGACAATCAATTACTGTTTTACAAAGTAAACTTTTTGTATGGTAGTGGAAAAGTTATGCTTTATAATGAACTGTCAAGAGAATATCAGAATATAGGGTTTTATGCGGGGGAGCTGAATAGAAAAATTGAAGCAGCTCTGCGTATTTATGATGTGGAAGGCGTGGATAGAATATTAAATCAGGTTTGTATTTATATTATTGGACAGCATTTGCAAATAGAATATGTATATGTTATTTCTTTAGGACTTCTTTCAATATGTTTTTCACATATTACAGAAAATAATAAGGATATTAAAGAAGTTCTGGGTGAAGATATTAGCGCGTACATAGATATTCACAAAAAATCATATATTGAAGATGTGTTTGAGGATATCAAGGAGGTTTATAGAAAAACAATAGAATTCTTTAATCACAATAAATATTCCCGCTCAAGGAAGACTGCTTATAATGTAAAGAAATATATAGAGGAAAATTATACTAAGCCGGAACTTACAGTCGAGCAGATTGCAGCCGGATTATATGTAGATTCGAGTTATCTGCGTCGCACATTTAAGAAAGAATTCAACATGAAAATCACGGATTTTCTGACACAAATCCGCATGGAAAAAGCCAGGGAACTATTGGTACAAGACCGCTATAAGCTGAGTGATATTTCAGAAATGGTAGGCTTCAATGACAGTAGCTATTTAAGTAAGGTATTTAAAAAAATATTTTTGGTAAAATCCCTCAAGTGAATATTATGAAATTTGAGAACTTAAGAATTAAAAAGAAAAAAATAAGATAAAAATTCTAAATTTGTCTCGTTTTTTTCAAAAATAGTCATGAAATATACATTCTTAGGAAGAGAATTTTTAAGTATAATAAAGACAATAAATCCATGTGAGAGCTTTGATAGCCTCAAATTGGTCTTAAGGCTGATTCGGTGTCATGGAGTATTGATAAGTAATATGAAAAGTTTTATTTACAGCGAGGAGGAGGATTATGAAGAAAACAGTTAAGACAGTAGCGTGCTTGTGTGCAGCAGCAATTTCTGGTTTCGTGCGGAACATCTGCTAAAACCCCGGAAACATCAAAAAGTGTAACGTCATCCAAGACTGAAACTAAGGGGACTGAATCCGCTAAAGCTTCAGTAACGGAGAATAAATCAACAACAGATGAAAAGGTCACTTTGACTTTGTTTGCAAACTATTCTGCAGATCAGGAAATCAGAACTTTAGACTATGCTTTGGAAAAAATGAAAGAAATTATGCCAAATGTGACTGTGGAAATAGAAGCGGCACCACAGGATGATGGACAGAAACTGATGACGTATGCGGCATCAGGTAATCTGCCGGATGTATTTAAGTCTGATGGAGTAGGAATAGAACTGTTCAATAAATCAGGGGCATTGCTACAGCTTGATGATTATGTAAAGAAAGCAGAAATAGAAGACAGTATGGTTGAATCATACAAATCTGCCCTATACATGCCGGATGGTCATATTTATGCTGTTCCATGGCAGTCTCCTTGGATTAACTCTTTTTATGCTAATAAAGAAGTTTTTAAGAATAATGGAGTAAAGATTCCTGAAAATTATGATGAATTCCTGGCGGCAGTGAAAGCTTTTAGAGAAAAAGATATTTTGCCTTATGCTTTGTTTGGAAAAGAAAAAGCATGGTGTCTTCACCTTTATGATATCATGGTAACAAGAGAAAAGGCGGCTGGTATAGCTGCGCTGGACAGAGGAGAGGCTTCCGCTACGGAGGAGCCTTATGTAAAGGCAGCAAATAAATTGTTGGGTTTAGTTAAGGAAGGTATGTTATCACAGGATGTATTTAATACAACATATGATCAGGCTGAAGCCATGTTTACTTCCGGTAAGGCGGCTATGTTTATGACAGGAACCTGGGCACTTAATGGTCTGGAAGAGAAGATGGGGGATAAACTGGCTCTGCTCTATTATCCTTTGGCGGATGCAGGCAAGGAAGAAAGCTGTCGCTGGAATATGAGTGGAGGTTATAGTCAGGGAGGATTTTCAGTACCTTCCTACAGCAAGCATAAAGAAATAGCTGCTGAATTTGCCATCCGGTTGAGCCAGAAGTTAAACGAAGCTTTTGTTGTTCTGGAAGGTGGAGCTTCAATATTTAAATCTGTTCCTGATACAAAGGCTAAGCTTGGACCTGTTATGCAGCAGTATGTAACAGATAATAAGAACTTTAAGAGTATGTCAGCTTTTGACTGGAACCTTACTAATCAGGAACTGAAAACAGTAATGGAAGATAAGTCTCAAGAGCTTTTAACAGGTTCTCTGTCTGCAGAAGATTTTGTTAAAGATATTGATGATGTAATAAAAAAATAGGATTGATAATTAGTTATTATTTTTAATTTTAGAAATGATATAAAAAACGGGTTGCTGTATTTTGGCAGCCCGTTTATAAAATATAAGAGTCAATCATACAGAAAAGAGGGATAGCATGAAGAAAGTTACAGGAAATAAGGTGGCGATTGCTATTTTTGTTTTACCGACTCTGCTGCTTTACACAGTATTAGTCTTTTATCCTATAATACAGACGGCTATTAAAAGTCTGTATGAATGGGATGGAATTAATATAGGTGAATTTGTAGGTCTGAAGCACTATATAAAATTGTTTACCAGGGATAAAACTTTCAAAGTTTCACTTATAAACGGATTACTGTTTCCGCTTGTAACTGTTGTATATCAGATAGGACTGGGAAGTGTAATTGCATTTACATTGGCATCAAAGAAAATCAGGGGAAGGAAATTTTTCCGCTCAGCATATTTTATTCCAAGTACTCTTTCAATTGTTATTGTGTGCAAACTATGGCTTGCAATCCTTGCCAGTGATGCCAGTAATATGGGACTTTTGAATAAATTATTTGAATTACTTGGATTATCATATAGACAAAATTGGCTGGCGCAGGGAATACCGGCTATTCTGATAATGGCATTTGTGGCTGCCTGGCAGGGTATAGGTAATACCATTTTATTAATATATACTGCAATTAAGGCTATTCCGGATCAGTATTATGAAGCTGCGGTAACCGATGGTGCAAGGCCTATACAGGCTTATATTAAAGTGATTATTCCTATGTTGGCAGAAACCTACAAACTACTTTTAATATTGATTTTGACAGGTGGCTTACGTGCTTTTGAACATATATTTATAATGACAAGCGGTGGTCCGGGAAACCAGACATCAACATTAAGTTATATGATGTATAAAAGTGCCTATGTTATGAATAACTTCGGATATGCCTGTGCGGTAGCAATATCTTTAGTTTTAGAATGCCTGTGTTTTACCTTACTTATTAATAGATTTGTAGCAAGAGAAAGACTGATGTATTGATGATTATCCGGTGATATCCGGGAGAAAGGGGAAATTCAATCTCTCTTTAGAGTTTGAATTGTAAAGGAATTATGGATAAAAAATCAGGAAAGATCAGTTGTCTTGTAACATACAGTGCCTTGGGATTGTATACTGTCTTATCTGTTTATCCTTTGTTATGGATGATTTTTAACTCATTCAAAAATAACGAAGAGATTTTTTCAACTAATCCCTTTGGCATACCCACAGAGTTTAGGTTTATTAATTATGTGAAAGCCTGGTTTGAATACGATGTTGTGCAATATTTCAGTAACAGTGTACTTGTAACGGTTACAACAGTATTTAACAGTTTGCCTGGCTATGATGTTTGCCTATGCAATAGCAAGAATGGACTGGAAACTGTCCGGAGCGGTGAAAACTTATGTTAGCGTGGGAATGTTTATTCCGGCACAGATAATTTTAATTCCGCTTGTTATTCTTGTAAAGGATTTACATGTTAATGATACCTTATTATCTGTAATTCTGCCATATGTAGCATTTCAGACACCATTCATAATTACGATTTTTTATGGGTATTTAAGACAACTGCCTGTGGAAATGGAAGAAGCTGCGGCAATGGACGGTGCAAGTATCTATTCAATATTTCTAAAAATCATTTTACCGCTGGTAAAGCCTGCCATTGTAAGTTGTGCACTTTTTACTATGTTATTTTCTTGGAATGAGTTTATGATTGCTTTAGTAGTAATTGCGAAAAAAGAGCTCAATACCCTGCCAATAGGTCTGGTTAAGTTTCAGGGACAGTTTTCAACAGACTGGGGAGCAATGGCGGCCTCGCTTGTGATTTCCAGTATCCCTACTATTTTGCTGTATCTGGCTTTCAGTCAGCAGATTGAAAAGGCAGTGGCTGCAGGATCGTCAATAAAAGGTTAGAGCAGAAGGGGAAAAAGTATGGAGAAAATAGAGATTGATACCAGCAAAGCTTCTGTAATTGGCTGGGATGGAGATAAGGATGGAGTAATCGCCTATATGGAGGGTGGATACTATATTCGGGATAGTAAGAATGTGACTGTAGATTTTCTTATTAGCCAGGGAGTAGAACATTTTGACTGGTATAATAGTGAGGGATATCTGCCCTGCCTGATAACAGAGTTTGAGAAGAAGGGTTGCATAGTAAAAATACTAAATTTTTGTGATAAAGTAAGAGTTAAAGGAGAGGATTTTGTTGCTGTTTACAGTCGTGTGAGTATTGAGAATAAAACTAAGCAGGATATTGTGCTTTTGCCCGAGCCGGTCGGACCGGTTATAAGCTTAAATAAAGCAGAAGAAAAGATTAAAGCGGGAGAAAGTACAAATTTTGATTATGTAATAGCAGCAGACCGTTTCGGAGGTGAACAGGGATGGCCTGAAGATGAGGAGATGGTAGGACTTGGAGGCTTTGAACTACACTATAAAAGGATGAAGGTCTACTGGGATGACAGATTGGATAAAATTGTAAGACTTAAGGAACTGCCGGACAGTAGGCTGATTGAGGCCTACAAAGCGGGGTTTATATATACTCATATTGTAAAAGATGGATATCATCTCAATGTTGGCGAGAACGGGTATGATGAAGTTTTTGATCACGATGCGATTGGGATTCTTATCGGACTTCTGACATTGGGAGATTTTAAGGATGCAAAAATATTCCTGGATGGGATAGAGTCGCAGATTCAATATGATGATGCAAAATGGAAATACACCTGGCCGTTTGCATTATATCTGCTAAAGACAGGGGATAAAGAATTTATAGAAGAAAAATATGAAATCATAAAGGGATTTGCATATAAGATTGAAGCTGACTTAACAGGCCCGGGGGGGATAGTAAAACAAACATGGGATATTGATAATATAGGAAACTGGACGGTGGATAACTGGTCAGTTTTAATGGGACTTACAGCATTCAAGTGTATTTGTGAAATACTTGGACATAAGGATGAAGAAAAATGGGCGGTTAAAACTTATCAGAAACTATTGAAGGCTTGTAATCAAACTTTGGAAGCAACAATTTCACGGTATGGCATTAACTATTTACCCTGCTCTATGGTGGAGCCGAATAGTGAAAATGTATGCCGTAACCCACGTAACACTAACTGGGCATCTATGTTTTTATTTGGCCGTTGGGCCTGGGATGGTTATCTGTTTGGTGCAAAGCAGGATAGCATCATGATTAAACTGATTGATGCGACATATGATTATGGTTTTACCAGAGGGAGAGAAGCCGGACTATTTCCACATTCATTTGGTGGAGGTACTTATAGTGACAGAATCGGTTCATATAATGCCGGTCTTGCAGCTACAGGTTTGCGAAGCGAAAAATACCGTTCTGAAGCAATTTATTGTTATCAGGCTATGATTTCATTTGGAATGTCAGGTCCTTATAGCTGGTGGGAGAGCGCCGGGGAAGCAGAGCAGGGGAAATGGTATGGATTTCATCCTGTCAGCGGTGACGGATCTTGTCCGCATATGTGGGGACAGGCCTGTGCGTCCAAAGCCCTGATTGAATCAATATTAGCGGAAAAGGCAAACGGAGATATTATCGTTGGAAGAGGAATACCCGAAGAGTGGCTATATGATGGAAAAGTTATTGAACTTGATAACTATCCTATAGCAGGAAATCACAGGATTGGCGTTCGTATAGAAGGACAGGTACAGAAATATATTAAAAATATATTTTTCTCGGGTGATATCCCTAAAGGAAAATTTATTATAGATTTGCCTTTTATGAAATGGAACATAATCTCAGTAAATGGTGGATATTTGGAAGATAAAGACGGCACTGTCATAACGGAAGGAAAGACAAGAAATAGAAATTGAACTAAGAATGCTGAATGTAAAGAAAAACCTGGCTTATCGTAAAGGTGTAAGGGCTGATATAGTACCAAGTGTTGACGGTACCTTTAGTAATTGCACAAACGGAAGTCTGTCAGAATATACACAGGCTAATAGGGATATACCATGGATTCCGAGCATTGATTTGGGACGACCAACTATTATAAACCGTATCCATGTGACAACCGACAGGGAGAAGTATGCTGAAATTTTCAATTTGGAAGTATCGGTTGATAATAAAAACTGGACAGTAGTTGCCTATGAGAGAAGAAATGATGGTTTGCCTAAGGTTTATCTTTTTGATAGTACAGTAGCCCGTTTCATAAGAATGAATGTAGAAAAAACTGTTGGCGGAAATACAAACAGTGGGCATGCAGTCAGACTGATTGAGGTTTATCAGGATTAATTGGAGGGAAAATGAGTAGAGTTGCCTTTATACATAATGCATTGGGAAAAACGGACGGAGTCTCTCTTGAAGTTGATAAATGGAGAGTAGTTTTGGAGAGAATGGGACATGAAGTTTTCTATTGTGCAGGGAATGACGATGTGGAAGGAGTTTTTTGTATACCGGAATTATCATTTAATCATCCTGTCACCTATAAAATATTACGTAATGCAACCGTAAAATTGACAGATTATAATAGTGAGGAGGAACTGAAAAGAGAAATAGAAGGGCAAGCCCAAACTTTAAAAAAAGGATATTATAAATTTTATCAGAGAGAATAAAATTGAAGTTTTAATACCTAATAATCTGTTATCAGTAGGATACCACATTCCGGCGGTTCTTGCACTTAATGAGGTAATAAAAGAAACTAAGTTACCGACTATTGTGCATAGCCATGACTTTTATTTTGAAGATAGTGGTGAAGTAGAGCCAACCTGTAAGACTGTTTGGGATATTTTGGATAATAATGCCCCTCCACAAGGGAAAAACGTAAAAAATATAGTAATAAATTATCTTGCGAAAAAGCAATTAGAGCAGAAAAAAGGAATTACTGCAGAGATAGTGCCTAATGTGTTTGATTTTAAGCAGAATGCCTGGGAAAAGGATGAGTACAACCGGGATTTTAGAAAAAACTTTGGCATAAAGGAAAATGATATTGTATTTTTACAGGCAACACGGATTTTAGACAGAAAAGGAATCGAATCTGCTATTGAAGTTATCGCAAAACTAAATAAAAACAGAAATGAACTTTTAGGAAAAACTCTGTATAATGGTAAGGTGTTTACTGCTGACAGCCGCAACATACTTTTATGTGCCGGTTATGTTGAGAACTTTGGAATATCAGGTAATTATTATGAAAATATTAAAAAGAAAGCAGTCGAAAAAGGTGTAGAAATAAAGTTTATTGGCTCACATATAAGCCATAGCCGTGGGAAAATTAATGGAGAAAAAATATATTCTCTTTGGGATAGCTATGTATATGCAGATATAGTTACTTATCCGAGTTTATGGGAGGGATGGGGAAATCAGTTTATTGAAGCTGTTTTTGCAAAACTTCCAATTATTGCATTTGAATACCCGGTGTATATCTCAGATTTGAAAAAAGTGGGTTTTGATATTATCTCTTTAGGTGATAAGGTTAAAGCATATGATGAACTTGGGCTTGCCGTACTACCTGAAAATATAATATCGGAAGCTGTACAAAATATTATTTCTGTTCTACAGGATAAGGAACAGTATAAAAAAATTGTAGACAAGAATTATAAACTGGCTGAAAATAATTTTTCATTAGAGGAGTTGGAGAAGATAGTCAGACGGATTATGCAGGAATTAGATAATTAAGGATAAATATATAGGAAATGTATGGAAATAATCATACGTTTCCTATATATTTAATTTAACCGAAATATATTAGATTATAATGAATTATTGGCATATGGGGAGAATAGGATGAAAAAAATGTCAAGGAATTTTTTAAGAATTTAACAATACGGCAGAAAATAGTTACTGCCTATATTTCACTACTACTTTTTCCGATTGGAGTAATTCTTTTTTTAGCTAATTCAATTTATACTGATGTGGCTGTATCAGGGGCACAAAACAATATAACAGAAAACTCAAGACTTATAGGCAATCAGATAATTTCGGTAATAGAAAATGCTGAAAGCTGTTCTGAAATGCTAAATCTTAGCATTAATAATATATTGGCACTGATTAGGTACGAGAAAAGCGGGATCAGACAGTTGAAGTTTTATCATGGTATCAATAACCATCTGGATATTGCAAGACAAATGTTTAATAATATAGATCGGATTGTATTTGTTGCCGGGAATGGTAATGTAATAAGTACCGGTAACAGAGGAGTCAGCGATATTTATATGGATGGTATTGAAGATGATCTTTCAGATTCAAATCTGACAAAATGGTATCCGATGAGCGATATTGATGTTATGACAAAGCAAAAGACAGAACCGCATTTAGTTTTAGCAAGGAAGATACTTCAGATAGATACACATGAACCGGTTGGGATATTGCTTATTTATATTAAAGAAAAAAACAATATCGGAAATCTATAACAGTAAGTATTCTGAGAATATGGATATTGCCGTCGTGGAGTCCGGACAGATTATTTCTTCTGTGGAAACTAAATCAATTTTTAATAAGATTAACTCGAATACTAATCCCAATAAAGGAAATATTGTATTTTACAATAAAAGAAAAAAATGGTAAAGAAAAAAATTGTGTTCAGAATATAATATAGGTATTTTTTTGACTGGACTTTAATTACAGAATCGGATATGAATGAATTGCTCTCGGATAATTTCAGACTTATGAAATACATCATTATAATAGCTCTGATTTGTTCTGTGATATCGGTTATTTGTCTGGAGCTTCTGGCTAAGCTAATAGTCAATCCGCTAAGAAGACTTGAGAGGGATATGAGCAGGGTTAAGGGAGGAGATTTGAATGTTGTATCTGTATATCATTCGCAAGATGAAATAGGTGTGCTCACTTCTGTATTCAATGAAATGGTTGATAGAATAAAGGCTCTGCTAAATGATATTAAGACAGAACAAAAGCAGAAAAGAGAATATGAATTTTCACTTATTCAGACACAGATAAAACCTCATTTTTTATATAATGCGCTTGATTTGATTTATGTACTGTGCAGCATGGGCAGAAGTGAGGAAGCCGGAGGTATGACCAAGGCATTGGCGGATTTTTACCGTGTAGCATTAAGTGGTGGCAAAGAGATAATTTCATTAAGGGAGGAAATGAATGGTGTCAGAAATTATCTGATGATTCAAAAGAATCGTTACTCTGATATTTTTGATTTCTCAATAGAAGAAATAGAAGAAGAGCTTATGGAAACGCCTATCCCTAAACTTAGTATAGAGCCATTGGTTGAAAATGCAATTTATCATGGTATAAAACCTGCAAAACATTTTGGACATCTTAGAATTTATACTGACCGGGTAGATGAGAAGGTTGAAATAAGAGTTGAAGATGATGGAATTGGCAGCGGAGAAAGAGAACTGGGTGAATTGATTGGGGAAAGCAGGAACTGCGGTTTTGGGCTGAGAAGTGTTCATGAAAGGCTGAAGCTATATTTTGGGAATGACTATGGGTTGAAACTTAATTCTGTAAAAACCGGATTTTCCATATCAATATTTATTCCAAAGAGGTAAAAGATATTACAAAAAGTAAGGCACGGTATATAGTATAACCCTCAGTAATGGGGGTTATTTTTTTAGCCATTTTTCATTTAAATTAATTGGCAAATTTGCTATAATATACAAAAAGAAACAGTAATTTTATAAATAATGACAAGGAAGGTGGAAATATGGTAAAAAAACAAATGAAAAGTGGCAATATTCTGCTAATTCTTACATTATCAGTTTTTGCACTTTCACTTGCCTTAACGGGGTGTAAGGGTACGGTTAAAAAAGATGAGCCTATTCATCTTACTCTCTGGCATGTGTATGGTGGACAGGTAGATTCTCCACTGAATAAGATAATAGAGCGTTTCAATGATACCTATGGCAAGGAAGAGGGAATCTATGTGCAGGTTACGAGTGTGTCAAATACTAACACCATACATGAAGCAGTGCTTGCTGCCGGGAGAAAGGAGCCGGGAGCGGCGGAACTTCCGGATATTTTCGTTTCCTATCCTAAGACTGTACTTTCTTTACCTGATCCAAGTATTTGGTAGATTATAAAAAATATTTTACAGAAGACGAATTATCTAAATATTTTCCGGAATTTATTGAAGAAGGAATGATAGATGATAAGCTTCTGGTGTTTCCGGTCGCAAAATCTACAGAGATAATGTTTGTAAATAAAACTTTATTTGACCGCTTTGCTGCTGAAACAGGCGCTGATGAAAAGGATCTTTCCACCTGGGAAGGGCTTTTTAAAATGGCTAAGCAGTATACCGAGTGGACAGATGCCAAAACACCGGATATAAAAAATGACGGGAAGAATTTTTTTGTACATGACTACCATTTTAACTACTTTCAGGTAGGCTGTGAATCTTTGGGAGAAAAGTTTTTTGCGGATAATGATACTAAGGGTAGTCTTGCCTTTGGGCCTGTATTTAAGAAGGCCTGGCTTCCTTATGCGGATGCGGCTATTTCAGGTGGAATATGGCTTAGAGAAGGTTATGCTACGGAGCCTTTGCGTACCGGAGGAGCGATTGTAAGTATGGCATCTTCTGCAAGCGTGCTTTATTATGAGGATATCGTGACCTATGAAAATAATGTATCGGAACCGATTGAGGTAGCAGCTCATCCTGCGCCTATATTTGAAGGCGGAGAGAAACTTGTTATGCAGAGGGGAGCAGGTTTTTGTATTACAAAGTCCGGCGAGGAAAAAGAAAAGGCGGCTGCTGATTTTATAAAATGGCTTACAGAACCGGAAAATAATGTGGAATTTGTAACCAAAACAGGGTATATGCCTGTAACAAAAGATGCTTTTAAGATACTTCCTGAGTATGTAAAAAAACTTGACAGTTCAAAATATAGAAGCCTTTATGAGGCAATAGCAAGTACTCAGGCAGAATACAGTTTTTATACTGCACCAAAGCTTCCAAACTACCTTGACCTGGAAATGCGTTTTGAGAAAAATGTGAGGTTAGAATTAGCAAGGGCAAAACAGGAATACGAGGCTGTCTTAGAAAAGGCTGAAGCAAAGAAGAAACTGTCAGATGAAGAAAAATGGCAGAAAAAGAAAGACTGCATGGAAAAAGCCTATAATAATTTGATGAACATTATGAAATAAGTTAGAAGAATGAGAAAAAGTAAAGAAAACAGATCGGGGGAAGACCGATATGCGTAAAATATTATCAGTAAAACAGCTTCTTAAGGGACTGAAGGCGCAAAGTGGCTCAATGCGCAGAAAGCTGCTGTTTTATATGTGTTTGCTTGTACTAACAGGAATTGGTATTTTTATACTTATACTTATGGCTATGGGGGTTTTTAAAGAGGGAAGACAGAATTTTGGGCAAAGTCTTACCTTGCAGCTTAAAAACAGTGAGAAAGATGTGAGAGAGCTCATGGATTTTCAGGTTGGGAATGCCTTAAAGCTGTCAGAACGTTTAAGGGCAGCACTGGAGGCTGAAACCCTCACTTATCCATATAATATCAAAGAACTTGAAAATGATGCAGCCGGGCTTAAAAAAATGCAGCTAAATATTTATCCACTGATTGAAAATACATTAAATATAACTCGTGTGAGTGGAGTATTTGCAATCTTTGACGTTACCGTCAATAAAGAAGCTCCGGGAGCAGAAAACTCACGTAGTGGTGTATACCTTCGTGTAGCCAACATAAGCAGTGGAAACGCGCCGGAAAATGATATATTTTTGTTCAGAGGAGATCCTGAAGTTGCAATGCAGAATCATATACAGCTTCATAACCGTTGGAACATGGAATTTAATACCGCTCAGATGGACTGGTACAAATCCCAGCTTTCTTTAAAATCCCAGGAAGAAAAATATCTTTGGATTGACAGGCATAACGTCCAGGGAACCTGGGAAAATGGTGTATTTTTAAGTGTGCCGGTTACGGGAAATGGTGGAGAGAACTATGGACTTTGCGGACTGGAAATAAGCAATCTTTTATTCAGTCTGAGGTATCCTGCGGTAGAGAGCAGATATGGGAAAATGACTACTGCACTCGTTCCCGTTTTAAAAAACAAGCTTCTGTTATCGGATGGACTGATAGGTCAGCAGGGAGATGCTTATATAAGCGGTATTAAAGAATTTGGAATTGAATATGGGAATGATTTAATATTTATAAAAATGGAACGGAAGACTATCTTGGAATGCACAGGATTATAGAAGGAGCAAAAGATGAGAAAGGAAGAGAATGGGCAATTGCAGTATTCCTTTCTTTTAATGACTATAATGAGCAGATAGCCAGACAGAGATTGAAAATTATTGTAGCTGTACTTATATTTATACCGGTAATGCTGATAGCTGCGTTTGTTTTGTCACATCATTTTGTAAAACCGATAGTACAGGGGCTCGAGGAGTTAAAAAATGAAGATGCCGGGCAAACACATAGGGTTTCCGGAATTTCAGAGATAGATGCGCTTGCGGAATTTTTAGAACTTAAAAATAAGGAGCATCAGAGTGGAAATAAGATAGAGTCTGTGCTTCCACCGAAGATAGAAGAGTTGTTTAACAATTTCATTGAAAATGCGGAGAAACTTACAACTTCTGAATATAATATTTTAGAGTATTATATTAATGGATATGAGATTGCTGATATACCGGATCTTGCCTGCATAAGTATGAATACTGTCAGAAAACATAATCGAAGCATTTATGAAAAACTAAATGTAAAGTCCAATGATGAACTAAGGCTTTATACCGATTTGTTAAAGCGTTGTGGACGTATAACGGAATTGGAAAGAGAAACGGATGAACAGGTCTAAAGTAAAAATGAGATAGTATTAAAATCTTTCACCGCCACGTTATTGTGAAATATATACAATAAAATAGTATACCTTTTTAGTGCAAGCAGCATATTATCCAATGAATAATATGCTGCTTCTTTTGATATTTTTGTCAAAAAAACTATCTAGGGGGTAATATTATTTTTTTGATAAAAAAAGTCTTATCATAGAAATATAAAATAAAAAAATAAAAGAGAAAAGGAGGAAGTTTTTTTATGCGTTATGAGATTGAAGGAGGAAATTTACCGGCTGCTATTATCAGTCTTGAATCCGGTGAGACTATTATAAGTGAGGTTGGAGGACGTACCTGGGCAAAGGGAAATGTGACTACGGAAACAAAGGCTCCGGGTGGACTAGGTAAGAGTATAGGACGTATGTTCTCCGGTGAAAGTCTCTTTATGAGTTACTATACAGCAAACGGCCCGGCTGAGATTGGCTTTGCATCATCATTTGCAGGAAGCATAGTTGTAAAAGAACTTGCAGCAGGACAGAGTATTATTTGCCAGAAGTCAGCCTTCCTTTGTGCTACTTCTGAAGTAGAACTCTCAATTCATTTCCAGAAGAAGCTGGGATCAGGATTATTTGGCGGAGAAGGTTTCATTATGCAGAAGGTTACAGGTCCCGGTACAGTATTTCTTGAACTTGATGGCTATGTTAAGGAATATGATCTTGCATCAGGAGAGGAATTAGTGTGCGATACAGGAGTAGTTGCTCTTATGGATGAAACCTGTAAGATGGATGTGCGTGTAGTAAAGGTCTGAAGAATAAATTGTTTGGTGGTGAGGGACTTATAGATACAGTTGTAACCGGTCCGGGAAAGGCATATATCCAGACTATGTCCCTTCCTAGACTTGGAGAGATGCTGTCACCGTTTATTGTGACACAAAAGAAATAATAAAGTGAGGTAGAAGATATGAAGAACAGAAGAATATATATTGCCGGTATTATTCTGGCAATGTTTGTGGCTTCTGTAGGTACGTCTGCCTGTGGAAATAAGGGGAATGCAGGAAGCGGACAGAAGCAGACAAGTGAACAAAAACAAACAACAAATGAGAGTAAGGAAGATAAGAAGACAAGTTCTACAGGGGATTCAAATAAAACAGAGAGTAACGCAGGCAGTACAAATTCTGCCACAAGTGCTATAGCAGGTAACACAACAGGTAATACAGGCAGTACAACTTCAACTGCAGGCAATACAGAAGCTAAAGGGGATGCTTCCGAAGAGCTTGATTATGCCAATATGACCGAAGATGATTTAGTTAAGGACTTAATTAATAAAGAAAGTCTTACTGAAGAAGAAGTTATGTGGCTGGATTCTACTTTCAGATATGTGGAGTTTGATAAATTCCTTAATCTGCCTTCCTGTATATCGTATAAAGCATTTGATCTCTTAAATGATAAGGGAGTAAAATACGAGTTTAGTGAAAAGAATATTGAAACACTTTTAAAAAGTAAATATCCACAGCTCAGGGTAAGAGCTATGGAGCATATGTTCTCATTCTTTGGTCTGAGTGATGAACACAAGGAAATGGTAAAGGAACTGGTTAAAACCGAGAAAGAACCTGCAGTAATAAAGGAAGCAATAGCAATTCTGGGTAACAGCGGCAATGATCCTGAGATTGGAGCATTCCTGATTGCATCTGCAAAACATGAGGATCCACGTATCAGGGAAACAGCTGCGAGTTGGATTGGCAGCTACTTTAATGACAAAATGGAAGGCGCGGTAGAAGCAGAGCTGGAACTTATGAAGGATGAGGATATTAAGGTTGCGGAGGCAGCATGCAGAAATTGTGAGAATATGACTGATAAGCGTATTCTGGAGACACTCAAAGAAACTCTTAATGATGGTAAAAAATACGAATTACATGGAGCTTGTATGGATTCTGTCGTATTTATGTGGTTAAATTATCCTTCACATGAAAAAAATACAATAAAGAAGCTTATAAGATTAGTATGGACTATTTCAAAAAGAAACCTAGAAATGATAATGTTCCATACTGGATAGCGGTTTCTGATATAGATAAAAATTAATGAAGATAATTTTAAGGCTTGGAAGAAGAAAGCAAAGTACTATAAGCCAAAAGAAATTGTTGAAGTTATGACAGATATTATTAAAGATACAAATGCAAATTATCTTGCACGTTGTTCTGCCGTAGACGTTATAGCTGCACATGGCGGAAAGAAAGCATTTAAGGACTTAAAACCTATAATAAAGAAATTAAAGGATAAAAGATTCTGAGAGTGTAAAGGAGGCTTACGAGATAAAAGAAGAAGAACTTAAGTAAAAGAGTGAACCTATCTTCTAAAAAATACTGTTATCCGGGGATGAAATGTTAATTTTGTCTCCGGATATTATTATGATTAATTTTGTGCTTTTGCACAATCTTCAGCATTTTTAAGGGTTACTTTTTATAAGCAAACTTCTCTAAAATGTTTGTATTTGAAATTCTTTTGTGGTATAATACTAAAGATTATCCATAATTATAAAAGCATTAAAAGACAGTTTGGGAGGTTTTTTCATGGGAGGATATATTCCATATATAATAGTGGCGGTTATTATAATTGCGCTGCTGGTAGGTTTGTATTTTTTATCGAGATATGCCAAGAAGCTTCAGGAAAAGCAGGAAATAGCAAATGAGCAGATGAGAGAAATGGAACAGGCGGTTTCTCTGCTTGTCATAGATAAAAAGATGATGAAGATTACAGAAGCCGGTTTTCCACAGATAGTTGTAGATCAGGCACCAAAGCTTTCAAAATTATCAAAGGTTCCTGTAGTGAAGGCAAAGGTTGGACCTAAAGTTATGAGCCTTATGTGTGATCCAAAGGTATTTAACACCATTCCTGTTAAGAAGGAAGTAAAGGCTATGGTTTCAGGTATTTACATAACAGGAGTAAAGGGACTCAGAACAGGCCTTGATAAGGCTCCGGAAAAGAAAAAATTAATGGATAGGATAAAGGGCATATTTAAAAAATAAAGATAATGTGCACCTGATAAAAGGGCACTCAGTCTGGAGTGTCCTTTACTTTTAGAAAGAGGATTATGGACAGAGTTAAAGAATGGGCTTACGGTAAAATAAACCTTAGTCTTGATGTGCTTAGTCGTAGAGAAAATGGCTATCATGATGTAAGCATGGTTATGCAGACTGTCGATATGTATGATATAATCTCACTAAATAAAACTGATAATGACAATGAAATAAAGCTTACATCGAACGTTAAGACCTTACCGTTAGATGCAACTAATATAGTCTGTAAGGCGGTTAAGCTGGTAAAAGAAGAATATGGACTTACTACAGGAGTAGAAATACATATTGAAAAACATCTCCCAATAGCAGCAGGTATGGGTGGTGGAAGTGCAGATGCAGCGGCGGCTTTAAGAGGAATGAACAGACTCTTTGGGCTTGGGCTTAGCTATGAAAATCTTGAAGAGCTTGGCGTAAGACTGGGAGCAGATGTACCATTTCTTATAAAAGGAGGCATAGCCCTTGCGGAAGGTATAGGAGAGAGGCTTACAGTTCTTCCGGATTTTCCGGCTTGCAGCCTGGTTATAGTAAAGCCGGCTATAGGAGTTTCAACAAAAGAAACCTATGAGGCCTTTGACAGTCTTAAAGAAGTAAAGCATCCTGACATAGAAAAATTGGTATCTGTATTAGGAAAAGAGCCGCTTAGGAATATAGTTAAGCTTTTAGGAAATGTACTGGAAGAAGTTACAATTAAAAAATATACCATAATAGAAGAAATTAAAAATATGCTGCTTGAAAATGGGGCAATATTTTCTATGATGACAGGAAGCGGACCAACAGTATTTGGGATTTTTGAAACCGGAAAGCAGGCAGAAGAAGCCGGCATAAAGCTTAGAGGGAATAAAGACTTTGAACTGGTGGAAGTTGCAAAATGTCAAAATGGGCAGTAAAGGAGACTTATGGATAAATACATACTAAATGAATCTGAACTTCCTTTAAGAGATGTAGTATTTCGCACCCTTAGAAGACAGATTCTGATGGGTGAATTAAAACCGGGTGAAAGACTAATGGAGGTCAAGCTTACCAAGAAGCTTGGAGTGAGCAGAACCCCTGTAAGAGAAGCCATACATATGCTTGAGACAGAAGGGCTTGCAAAGGTAGTACCAAGAAGGGGAGCTTCTGTAAGTGATATAACAGAGGAAGATTTGCAGGATGTACTTGAGGTAAGATGCGCTCTTGAAGAATTGGCGGTGGAGCTCGCCTGTGCAAGAAGAAGTGAAGAAGATATTTTTAATATAATGAAGGCTGCAAGAGCCTTTATAGAAGCAACCAAATCAGGTAGTATATCTGAGATGGCAGAGAAGGATGTGGAGTTTCATAACCATATTTTCTCAGCAACCGGAAACAAGAGGCTGATACAACTGGTAGGCAATCTATCTGAAAGAATGTATCGCTACAGGATAGAATATCTTAAGAATAAGGCTGTATACGAGGGGCTTATAAAAGAGCATAATGATATTATCCGTTATATAGAAAGCAATGCGCCGGCTGAGGCAAGAGGTGCAATAAGAAAGCATATCACAAACCAGGTTGAACAGGTAAGCCTTGAAATAAAGGCGGGGAAGGAAAAGAAGAATTAATGAAAAAGAGAGTAGTAGTTATTGTAGGAGGTCGCTCAAGTGAACATGAGGTTTCACTTGTAAGTGGTGCTACTGTGATTGAGAATATAGATGCAGAGAAATACGATGTGAAGATTGTAGTCATAAGTAAAGATGGTGAATGGCTGCTTGCAAAAGACCTGGAAACTTTAAAGAGTGGTGCATGGAAAGAAAGTAGGATTAAGGCAGCCATATCGCCGGATACAAAGGATAAAGCTCTGCTTATTTTTAATGAAGACGGTTCAGTAGAAAAACTTGCTGTAGATGTGGCATATCCGGTACTTCATGGACTTTACGGTGAGGATGGTACTATCCAGGGAATATTTGAAATGGCGGGTATTCCTTATGTGGGATGTGGTGTAATAGCTTCTGCCGTAGGCATGGACAAATGGTATACAAAGCAGGTGGTTTATGGTACAGGAATAAGGCAGGCACGTTTGTACCGGTTTACAGAGATGAACTTAAAGAAATGAATACAGTTTTAGACAGGATAGAAAAGGCCTATCCTTACCCATATTTTGTAAAGCCTTCCAATGCAGGCTCTTCTAAGGGTGTAAGTAAAGCCGCTGACAGGGAAGGTCTTAGGAAAGCCCTTCTTCTTGCCGCAGAGCATGACAGGAAAATACTTGTAGAGGAGACTATTGTGGGCAGGGAACTTGAGTGTGCAGTGCTTGGTGACTATAATGTAAAGGCAAGCGGTGTGGGAGAAATCCTTGCTGCAGCTGAGTTCTATGATTTTGATGCAAAGTATAATAATGCAGAGTCAAAAACTGTAATCTCGCCGCTGCTTCCGGAGGGTAAGACTGAGGAGATAAGGGAGGCAGCAGTTAAGATATTTAAGGCACTTGACGGTTATGGCCTCTCAAGAGTGGACTTTTTCCTTGAAAACGGTACAAATGAAATAGTGTTTAACGAGATAAATACTCTTCCGGGCTTTACTGCAATAAGCATGTATCCTATGCTTTGGGAAGCTCAGGGCATAGATAAAAAGTCTCTTGTAGAAGAACTTATAAATCTTGCACTTAGGAGATATAAAAGCTAAATGAATAAAAAGGTGAATGTCAGCCTGTCATCATATCAGAAAACAGAATCAGGGGCGGAAGAAATCAAGGTTTCTGCCCCTGGTACCTATTCCCTGATAAATGGCAGGCATTTTGTAAAGTATGAAGAGAAAGCTAAAGACGGTAAAGGAAATAAAGTTCTGTTAAAGTTTATAGACAATTTTTTTGAAATGAACAAGACAGGAGAAGTAACAAGCACGCTTAATTTTGAAGAAGGAGTGAGGACTGAAGGTCTGTATAAGACACCCTTTGGTACATTTGTAATAGATACTGATACCAAGCGGCTTGTGGTAAATATAACTGAAAACAAAATTGTGATAGGGCTTGAGTATATACTTGCTATAGACGGAGAGTATGTGGCAGACTGTAATATGGAGATTGAGATAAAATTTATTTAACAATGAAAGGAAGGTAAAAGAATGAAAGCGGCAGTTATTTTTATGAATGGGTTTGAAGAAGTAGAGGGACTTACAGTAGTCGATATGCTTAGAAGGCTTGATATTACCTGTGATATAGTTGGAAAGACGGAAGAAGTAACTGGTTCACATGGTATAACTATAAAATCAGACAGGCTTTTAGAGAGTATTAATCCAGAGGAATATAACGCCATTGTGCTTCCGGGAGGACTTCCGGGTGCAACTAACTTAAGAGATGATGAGAAAGTAATAACTACTCTTAAAAAAATGAACAGTGATGGGAAAATTGTTGCAGCTATATGTGCAGCCCCTATAGCCCTTGAAAGAGCAGGAGTGCTTGAGGGAAAAGAATTTACAGCTTATCCGGGAGTTGGTGAGAATATAAAGGGTGGTAAGTTTAAGGAGGAGCTTGTAGTAAAAGACGGTAATGTAATTACCTCAAGAGGACCTGCCACAAGTATGGAATTTGCTTTCATTATCGCAGAAGCTTTAGGGGTAAATGCAGATGAGCAGATAAAAGGAACACTTTGGGATAAAGTGACCGGAAGATAGAGAAGTGTTGTGTATTGAAAGGAAAGACATGGAAGAAAGTCAGTTTTCAAGGACTGAGTTGCTTTTAGGAGAAAAATCAGTTGAAAACCTTGCTAAAAAAAGGATTGCAGTATTCGGTGCCGGCGGAGTTGGTGGCTTTGTATGTGAGGGTCTGGTACGTGCAGGTGTAGGTAGTCTGGATATCATAGATAAGGATACAGTGGCACTAAGCAATATTAATCGCCAGATCATAGCACTTCACAGTACTGTAGGCATGAATAAGGTAGATGTTCTTGAAAAAAGATTAAAGGATATTAATCCAAATCTTGTATTAAGAAAGTATAAATGCTTTTTTCTGCCGGAAACCTCAGATAGTTTTGATTTCAGAGAGTATGATTACGTAGTGGATGCAATAGATACGGCTACAGGTAAAATAGAGCTTGTATTAAAGGCTAAAGAAGCAGGAGTACCTGTTATATCGGCAATGGGAGCAGGCAATAAGCTTGATCCCACAGCTTTTCAGGTGGCAGATATCTATAAAACAAGTGTATGCCCTCTTGCAAGGGTTATGCGTAGAGAACTTAAAAAAAGAGGAATAGAAAAGCTGAAGGTGGTGTATTCTAAAGAAGAGCCTCTTAAGCCGGACTTTGCAGAAGGAGAAGAGGTTGTTCCGGGAAGTGTTTCTTTTGTGCCGTCTGTGATGGGACTCATAATCGCAGGAGAGATAGTTAAGGATTTAACGAGCGAAACAGGGCGGGTTTAAATCCTGTTAAAAATGTGGTAATATCTAATTAGTGATAAGACAGGGCTTTGATAAAAATACATGAAAGGAAACAAAGCTATGAAGAAAGATGATTATTTTGGCGAAATCAGAGAGGTGTTAAAGCAGAATCCATTCATACTTGTAGGTGTCAGTGATATAGAGGGCGAAGAAATCTGCCATTTTCTAAAAGGGGAAAAGAAAGAATTTGAAAGCGTAAAGCTCGCATATGAATCACCATTCTGGGAGGAAGTTCCTGAGGAGATTAAAGAAAAAGTCAATAATATGATATTGAGTGGAAAGAAGGTTATAAGCCTATGTATAAAAGGAAATATGCCGGAAGCCATACTTTCTATAGCCTCACAGTGGCATGGCGGAGATGATACAGACATACCGCTTTCCCCTATAGAACAGCTCTCGCTTGCCATGAAAAAGGAAATTTCTCCTTATATTAAGCTAATTGGTGCAAACAGCAGAGGAGTCATATATGCTATGCGCGAAGAGGCGGAAAGCTTACTTAAAGGCTTTGGTGCAAGAAGCAAATATAAGAGCATACTTAAGGATGCAGGCATAACGGATTATGACCTGGAAGATTATAAACAGAAGGTGTATGACTCAGGGAGAATCCGGGATGGAGAGAATTCCTGAAGCTTACAGGGCAGGTATAGGTCTTGTGATAAAGGAAATCAGAAAGAAGGACAGGGAGGCACAGGGAATTACACAGGAACAGGAATTACAGGCCGAGAGAGCTGTAATGAAGTCATATCTTATAGGAAGCGTAACTGTGGTGGATATGTTTGATGCTAAGCCTGCGGCAGTGTTTGACCGCCTTGTAGAGACCGAAAAATATGGACTTCTTATGCTTTCAGCAGGTGGAGAGAGTTATTTTTTAGGACCTTGGAGTAAGGTTAAGAAGTTTGAGGAGCATTTCCTTGAAGGCAAAGTAGGTGGAGAGCCGCCTATAAGAGGGCATTGGTCCGGAAAGTACAGCAGACCTCTTGTTTTGGACTTTGTGGAGAGTATGGAAAAGGTTAAGGATAAAAAGAATTTGAACCAGAGGTCTGAGCTTTTTATGAAGCTGTAGAACGTAAACTTTTTACCCATAAAAAGGTTTACAATTAAATAAATATAGTGTATTATAATATCCGGGTTAGCCAAAGACTATATGTGTTAATCCGGATATCAGTTTTTAAAGGAGAAAAAAATGTCATCGAATGAAAATGTAGCAGTAAAATCAGGTTTAGATGTAAAGAGTATAACTCTTATCGGTATAATGGCGGCAATCTGCTGTGTACTTGGTCCATGGCAGATACCTATAGGGCCTGTTCCTATTTCTTTGCAGATAATAGCGGTATGCCTCTCAGCCTATGTACTTGGAGCTAAAAGAGGAGCACTGGCAGTACTTACCTATGTATTATTAGGACTTATAGGGCTTCCGGTATTTGCAGGTGCAAGTGGCGGTGCGGCCACTTTATTTGGTCCTACAGGTGGTTATATTATCGGCTTTATCTTTATGGCATTTATAAGCGGACTTTTTATAGAAAAATTTGGGATTAAAAAGGTTTATTTCCAGGTAGCCGGCTTACTCCTGGGGCTTTTAGTGTGCTATCTTTTTGGTACAGTCTGGTTTACTTTAGTAAATACAAAAGGTATAAATTTCACACAGGCGCTTGGTTACTGTGTATATCCGTTCATACCTTTTGATATAGCGAAAATAGTTATCTCTGTAATTCTGGGAAATGCTATAAGACAGGCTCTTAATAAGTTTAATGCATAATTGTTGTCATAGTAAAGGATGGGAGTTCAGGCTTTCCATCCTTTATTTATTTTAAACTGTAAGGTAAAGTTAAAAATTAAAAATTTTATTTATGGTTTTTGATATTCTCTTGTGCTATTATTATCTTTATTACCATAGCTAGGAGGCTTGTATGAAGTTTAATAAGGATTTATTGGAAAAAAAGATGGGTTGCCTACACTATAGCTACCTGTTCAGCAGTTATTTTGTTTTTCTGCTGTCAAACTTAGGCGATATTTTTAAAGGAATGAGAGTTGTATATAAGATATTAAGTCCACTTGTAACAGGCCTTATAATAGCTTATATTATTGATCCTTTTGTAACATTTTTAAAGAATACAGTATTTGCAGATATTAAAAATGAGCATACCAAAAAGAGGCTTTCAGTAACCACAGCTCTGGTAGGAATAGTTATTATTATAGTTCTTCTGATGGTCGCACTTATTCCCCAGATAATAGTCAGCATTAAAACCCTGTTTAGCAATATGGACAATTACATAAGGTCACTTCAAGGATTTCTTCAGACAGCCGGCGTGGAAGCTGCAAAGAAAAATATGGACATCAGTGGTATTACAAGTGTTGGTGATGATATATTAAATTTTGTAGGCAAAAAAATTCCGGAAAACTTTGATGGCATTCTTACGACTTCATTAAGTATAAGTAAGGCAATTTTTGATTTGTTTATAGCTATGTTTTTAGCAGTTTACTTTTTAGCAGATAAGGAGAGGCTGAAAGGCAGTTTTAACAGACTGTTAAAGCGTATAATAAAAGAAAATAAATATAAAGCTTTTTCAAGCTTCTGGGAGAGATGCAACAGTATACTTATAAGATATATAGCTTTTGACATAATAGACGGTATTATAGTAGGTGTGGCAAACTTCATTTTTATGTCAATAGCCGGTATACCTTATTCTGTGCTTATTTCGCTGGTAGTAGGAGTTACCAATCTGGCGCCAACTTTTGGACCGATAGTAGGTGCTATAATAGGAGGCTTTGTGCTTGTCTTAGTTAATCCATTACATGCACTCTGGTTTATTATCTTTACTATCATACTTCAGACCATAGATGGGTATGTACTAAAGCCAAAGCTTTTTGGTGGAAGTCTTGGAGTACCGGGAGTGTGGATACTTATTTCTATTATAGTAGGTGGAAGGATTTTGGGAGTTACAGGAATACTCCTTGCTATACCTTTTGCAGCAATAGTTGACTTTATTTATCATGATCTGATTTTTCAGGAGGCAAGGAGAAGGGAAGATTTAGAAAAGCTGGAGAGGCAGAAAGAAGAAATTAAATAAACAGATAAAATGCTAAGCCTGAAAACAGGGCTTGGCATTTTTAAAATAAAAAGCCATGCATTCTGCTTCGATACAGCTTCACAGACGGTACCTAAATGAAAAACTCAGTCCAGGCACCCTTACGGCACATGAAAGATTTTGCTTAGTGCTGCTTTGTTCCCAACCTGACACGGTTCACAAGCTCTCATTGCGTAAGACCAAGACTTCAACATCCCCCATTTAGGGCGGCTCTGCAAAAACTGTCCCTCAGACAGAATATAACCCCTACTAGAGCGGATTGTAGGTACAGGGCACCGCTATCTCCCCGGCTGCATGGTAGTAATAGTATAGTGAAAATGGACGTTTCTGTCAAGTAGGAGAAGCTATTACAGAAGCATCACAATAATCAAAATGATGGAAGATGTGTTTAATGTCGCTACATATAAGCTTCTCCATTCAAAATAATAAATTTATGCAACGCATACACATTTTTGTTGTCTATATAGGTGAAGCTTCAAAAATATATGAGAGGGGTGGGCAAATGAACGATGAAAAAATAGTTGATTTGTATTGGGAGCGCACTGAAACGGCTATTGACGAAACTGCGAAAATATATGGTAATTACCTCTTTACGATAGCAAACAACATTTTGCAAAATACTGAGGATGCCAAAGAATGTGTAAATGACACCTATCTTAAAGCCTGGAATAATATACCTCCTGTGCGACCTGCTATTTTTCAGGCATTTTTGGGGAAAATTACACGCAATCTTTCGCTTAATAAATATAAAGAACAAAGAGCAAAAAAACGGGGTGGGGGAGAGGCTGACCTGATTTATAGTGAACTTGAAGACTGTATATCGTTAAAAAACAGTGTTGAAGGTGAATATGAGAAGGGGCTTATAACTAAGGCAATTAATTCATTCTTAATATCGCTTAGAACAGAGAACAGGGTGGTATTTGTAAGACGGTACTGGTATGCGGACTCGGTAAGGGTAATAGCAGACCGGCTTCAAATGAGTGAAAGCAAAGTTAAATCAATGCTTTTTAGAACACGCAAGGCACTTAAAACCTATCTTGACAATGAAGGGGTGATACTATGAAGCAGGATAAACTGATGGACTCTATAGGGCAGATAGATGATGATATAATTTTAGAAGCAGAGTTTTATACGAAAGGTAAAAAGAGTGTAAAGAAAGTTTGGGCAAAGTGGGCTCTGTCAGCAGCAGTTATCTGTCTGATTGTGACAATTCCTATCTTATTTAATAGAAATACGAATATACCGGAGGTTAAGAACCTGCCTAAACTTACTGTTAATGACAAGTTTGGAGATATGGGTTTTGAAGGGTTGATGGCTTATGATATAAGCGAATTAAAAACAGGTAATCCTGGACAGAGGAGAATGAACTGACAACTCTGCCTGTATTTAATAATCCTAATGAATATGATGGCGCAGGTTGTCCGGTAAGCGGTTTATCAGCTAAAGGAATGTATGCAAAGACAAAAAATATTGCCAGACTATTTAATCTCAAAATAAAATCACTAAGTCAGGATCCGACAAAAGAAGAAATAAAAGAAACCAGAAAAAGATTAAAGAAAGAAAAGTCATCTAAAGAAAGCATTAAGAGAAATACCATGGTACGCAGTGTTACAGCTCAATGTGAAGGCGTGGAAATAAAGGTTGAAAAGGATGGGAATATTATTTTAGAAATTACTCTTGAAAAGATTTATTTATTAAAGGAGATAAAAAGACTAAACATTTATAACAGTTTCGATATTTATCTTAAGTATGAGGATAAAACAATAGGTGAGACTATGGATAGCAGGGGTTTTCCATTGCCTGGGGGGTATAAATTTACTTTTGACAATACTTCAGGTGAAGATGCTTTAAAAACAACCAGATATCTTTTTAATGAATATGGTGATTTTTCGGGGATAAAGACTCCGGGGTATGATACATCAGCAGATTATAGCTTTGATGGAGATTTGCGTCGCTTGCATACCTTTGTATTTGAAAATAAGGGGAGCCTTACTGAGAGAATATTAAACTATAATTTTACCAGACTGTATTTCAGCGCTACAAGCTTAGGAGGCTTGGGAGGCATCACTTACAACAAAACTGATTTGTCTGAAAAAATAGGTGATTATCCTATCATTACTGCTAAAGAGGCACGTAAGCTTTTGGTTAACGGGCGCTATATAACAACAGTTCCAGAAAAAATGCCGGGAGAAAAATACATAGCAGGAGTTGGGCTTGAGTATCGCACAAGCAGACTTGACTCGGTGTTTATGCCTTATTACAGATTCTTGGTAGAAATGCCAGCAATGAAAGAGGAAAATGGACTAAAGACCTTTGGTGCCTACTATGTGCCGGCAGTTAAGAGCGAGTATCTTGAGAATATGGAGGTATGGGATGGCAGGTTTAATTAGTATTTTTAGAGATTAAGCAGAAATTAAACAGGGCTGCCGCATTAAGAATAACCAGTGGAAAATATAATAGCTATTGAAATATTAAGTAAATATATTTGATGGTGTTTTATGTAATGCGGCAGCCAATCTTAAGGCCAGGCTATCTCTTAACCCTTGCAGACTGACCTGACATCAGGGCCTCAACTTCAGCTTTTCTTGCCATTGAGGTATCACCCGGTGTAGTCATTGCAAGTGCGCCATGTGCTGCGCCATAGTTAACTGCCTTAGCCGGATCGCCTGTTTCCATAAGACCATAGATTAAACCGGAAGCAAAGCTGTCGCCGCCACCGACTCTGTCAAGAATCTCAAGGCCTTTATACTCATTAGCGTGATATATTTCACCATCTACATAAAGCATTGCAGACCAGTCATTTACTGTAGCAGTTTTAACTTCGCGGAGTGTAGTTCCTGCCGCTTTCCAGTTTGTATATACCTTTGTAGCTTCATTTAACATAAGCTATAGCCGTCTAAATTAAGAGAAGTTAAATCTGCAGCATTTCCCGGAACCTCAAAGCCGAGGCAGGCGGTATAATCTTCTTCGTTTCCAATCATTACATCTACATATTTTGCTATTTCGCGGTTTACTTCCCTGCACTTCTCAAGTCCACCTATATGCTTCCACAGAGAAGGACGGTAGTTCAAGTCATAACTTACAACAGTGCCGTACTCTTTAGCCTTTTTAACGGCTTCTATGGTAAACTCTGCTGTACTTTCAGAAAGAGCCGCAAAAATACCGCCTGTGTGGAACCATCTTACACCGAGTTTACCAAATAGGTGGTCAAAATCAAAATCTCCCGGTTTAAGCTGGCTTGCAGCAGTATTTGCCCTGTCAGATATGCCGAGTGCTCCTCTTACGCCATATCCTCTTTCGGTAAAATTAAGTCCGTTTCTTACTGCCCTTCCTATACCGTCAAAATCTTTCCATACGATAAAATCAGAGTCTACCTTGCCGGCATCTATCATTTCTTCTATAAGATAGCCTACATCATTTTTTGCAAGTGAGGTAATAACTGCTGTTTTAAGTCCGAAGCATTTAGCCAGTCCTCTTGCTACATTGTACTCTCCACCACCCTCATAAGCATTGAAGCTTCTTGCAGTTCTTATTCTTCCCTCGCCCGGATCAAGACGAAGCATTACCTCTCCCATAGACACCTCATCATAGGTGCATTCACTTTTGCTTTTAATCTGTAAATTCATATGTCCTCCATTCATATACCCCCAAACTTGGAATTGTAATAAAATCTTTGATTTGAGCACTTAAGCTTAGATTTTAGTTTTTTTAATAATTATGTTTATTTGTTAACGTCTGGCTGATTTAGTAAAAATTAACGTACGCTTTTAAAAATATCCATAGCCTCTTTTGAAAGCCTGGTTATTTCATCCCATTTTCCGTCTTTTATAAGATCCTTTGTGCAAAGCCATGAGCCTCCTACAGCAGCAATCTTGCCAAATTCAAGATAAGCATTTAAGTTTGAAAGACTTACACCGCCTGTAGGTACAAATTTAATGTTAGGGAAAGGAGCGGAAATAGCCTTAATAGTTTTAAGTCCTCCGTAGTTTTCAGCAGGGAAGAATTTAATAACCTTAATATCCTCCTTTATAAGCTGCATTACTTCTGTAGGAGTAACAGCCCCCGGAAGCATATATACACCAAGTTCTTTGGCATATCTGATTACTTCAAGGTCGCTTCCCGGAGAAACGATGAACTTTGCTCCGGCATCGGTGGCTGCCTTTGCCTGTTCTTTTGTAAGTACAGTACCGGCTCCCACTATCATCTCAGGCACATTTAAGGCTATCTGTCTTATAGATTCCTCGGCAGCATCAGTCCTAAATGTAATTTCACAGATATTAATTCCTCCGGCAAGCAAAGCCTTAGCAAGAGGAACTGCATTAGCTGCATCCTCCAGTACCACTACCGGAATCACCCCACAGTTTTCAATAATTTTGTACAATGACATAAGTACCTCCTAAATATTTTTATAAAAAATTACTAAATGATATTGACATCGAAGTCATTATAGCATAAAATATGATATAAGTAAACGGTTACGTAAACGTTAATTATTAATTTATTTGAACGAAGAGTTTACTTTCAAGTCTATATGTTGGAAATGGATGGTTTTATGAAGAAAGCATCAGGTACAGTTACGATAAAGGATATATCAAAAAAATTAGGAGTATCTTCGGTTTCTGTTCACAGGGCACTTAAGGGCAAAGACGGGATAAGCGATGAGCTTCGTGCTAAGATTCTGGAAACCTCAAGAGAGATGGGGTATGTGGAAAACTATGCGGCAGCATCGATTAAAAGAAAAACCGAGAGAGTTGCAGTGGTTATTCCTCAGGACAAATGGGAGAAAAAAATATATTTTGACTATATTTGGTTTGGAATTGAGAAAAGTGCAAAGGATCTGCAGGGATTAAATGTAGAGATTATTCCATTTGTATGTGATAACGAAGAACAACAACTTACACAGCTTAAAGAAATAGCTGAAGCTGGTTCTGATGAGTATGGAGGAGTGATAACAATCTCATTTACCAGAGCACCGGAAGTGCTTATGCAGTTGCAGAGGTTATTGGCACAGAATATAAGAGTTTTAGTTATAGATGACCATATTAAAACCCCGGAGGGACTTATATGTATTCCTCCAAGAGAAATACAGGTAGGCAGGGTGGCAGCCGAGCTTACAGCTCTTATAACTCCCGAAAAAGGCAGAGTACTGGTATCAAGTGGGCGTACCGATTCTAAAATCCATGAAGGTCGTTTGAGAAGTTTCTGTGATTATATAAGAGAACATAAGCCGGGATTGGTATTGGAGTTTGTAGAGGGATACACAAGAAGTATCAGTCATAAAGGTGAGCTTTATAAACATGCTTGTGATGTACTCGAGAAGTATGAGGATATATGCCTTATATATGCGCTTACCTCGCACGACAATGCGGCATTTGTAGAAGCTATTGAAGGCAGAAACAGAGAATCAAAAGTGGCAATAATCGGCACAGACTTAAATGAGGAAACCTTAGAGTTTCTGAAACTAAAAAAAATGGCAGCGGTTATAGACCAGAATCCTTATCAAAAAGGCTATATGGCTTTTAAGATTATGGTTGACTGTCTTATTAAAAATATGCCGGTGCCGGATGTAATGCTATGTAAGATTGATATTGCTCTTGAAAATAATGCGGAGCTTTTCAATGTACAATAGTTAATTTGATTATGAAAGGTTTTGTACATATTATATTGCTTGATAAGGATGTGCAAAAAACTCATATATATAATTTTATATCCAAATAGGAGGAAAGTATTATGAAAAAGAAGTTTTTACAGAAAATTGGGGTTGCAGTAATTTCCGGTGCTATGGTGGTATCAGCATTAGCCGGATGTGGAAATAGTGCAAAAACAGACAAGTCAGCAACTGCAAGTACAGCTAAATCAGCATCCACTAAGTCAGGAACAAGTAGTGCTACAACAGGTTCTGACGGACAGAAGTTCAGTGGAGTAAAGCTTGTATACTGGTCTAACTGGGAAGCTACAGAGCCACAGGGAATGGTTATTGCAGAGGCTATTGAAGCTTATGAGAAGGAAACAGGCGTTGATATTGAAGTTGAATTTAAGGGACGTAAGGGTATTAAGGAAGGTCTTATTCCTGCCATTGATGCAAATCAGCAGGTAGACTTCTTTGACGGTGCAGGAAATAAGAGCAATTATGGCGACCGTATTATAAGTCTTGAGGATCTTGTTAAGGAACATAATTATGAGCCTCGTACAAACCCTACAATGATGGCACTTTTTAGAAGCTATAATGATGGTGTTTTGAAAGAGATACCTTATCAGTTTAAGTCAAATGCTTATCTTTACAATAAAAAGCTTTTCAAACAGGCAGGTATTGAAAAAGCACCTGCTAACTGGGATGAGTTCTTAGCTGCTTGCCAGAAACTTAAAGATGCAGGTATAATTCCTCTTACCACAGATGATGCATACGTACCACAGGCATTTGGTATGCACCTTGGAAGACTTGCAGGAAGCGAAGGATTAAAGAAAATTGTTAATGAAAACGGATGGGACAGACCTGAGGTTTTACAGACTGCTAATGACCTTGCAGATCTTGCAGCTAAGGGATATTTCTCAGAACTCGTTGCTTCAAATGTATTCCCTACAGGACAGAATACAGAGTTTGCTACAGGTAAGGTTGCTATGTACTGTGTAGGAACATATATGGTTAATGAGGTTAAGAATATTACTGGTCCTGATTTTGAATGGGGATTCTTTGCATACCCTGAGGTAAAGAACGGAATTAACGGAACAGAGGCTATGGTTATCGGTGGACAGAGCTTTGCTATTACTTCTATGTGTAAGAATAAAGAAGCTGCATTCGGATTTATCGAGAAGATGACAAGAGGCGAGTATGACGAGAAGTTAGCTAAAGAGAGTATAAGCCTTCCTGCAGATGCTGAAAATCATTCTTGGCCTGAGCAGCTTGCAGACGTAAAGCCTTACTTTGATAACTGCAAGGAGATTATGGGTGGAGCAGAAAGTAACCCTGACATTACCCCTGCATTAAAAGAAAACCTGATTAAGCTTTACTCCGGAAAACTTACAGGTGCAGAGTTTGTTGAAAACATGAAAAAGGCAGCAGGAAAATAAAGCATAGGGCCTTATTTATGAAAAATATGTAATTTGCAACAGAACATGTAAATATGCATAATAGGGCAGGCAGGTAACAAACGTTATTTGACCTGCCCGTTTTGTAAATTATGTGTATGAAACAGTGGTCTGTTTCAGAAGGGAAAATATTTATGAAACGCAATAAAAGTATGATTTTAGCATTTACTCTTCCCGGAACATTATTGTTTTTTGGAGTATTTGTTTACCCAATAATCAGAACCGTAATTATGAGTTTTTTTAAGATTATAGAAATTACGGATCCGGTTAGTAAATGGGAATTTAGAGGATTTGGAAATTATCTGGATTTGTTTAATACAGCACTATTTAGACAGTCACTTATCAATATAGGAAAGATATGGACAATAGGTGGTATAACCACACTTGCAATATCTTTGCTTATAGCTATTATTCTAACAAGTGGAATAAGAGGAAAGGGATTTTTTCAGGCTACAATATATTTACCTAATGTAATAAGTGCTGTAGCTATGGCTACAATGTGGATTCAGTATGCATTTAACTCTTCTTATGGATTTTTAACGACATTTTTTAGAATGTTAGGATTGGAAAGCCTTGCAAAAATACAGTGGCTGGATGCAGAGCATAAGTTCTGGGCACTTTTATTTTCTTACTGTTTTGGAATGATAGGACACCATATGCTTATATGGATAAGCGGTATCGAGAGAATAAGTAAAGAATATTATGAAGCTTCAAGTATAGACGGAGCTAATAAGGTTAATCAGTTTTTTCATATTACCCTCCCTCTCTTAAAGGGTATTTTAAGAACCAATATTATTATGTGGTCTATAAGTATAGCCGGATTTTTCATATGGTCACAGCTTTTCTCGCCTCTTACAGCAGATACTTCCACAGTTGTTCCTATGGTATATATGTATACCAAGGTGTTTGGAGCAGAAACTGCGGATATAATTTCACGTGATGCCGGAGCAGGTGCCGCAATAGGTATAATTCTTTGCGTTTTAGTGATAGTTATATTCAAGATTGCGAATAGACTTCTTAAGGATGATGACTTAGAGTTTTAAAAGTTAAATTTATGAAAGGTTTTGATTATGAAAATTCTAAAAACTGCAAAAAAAGAAAAAAATTCCGTACCCTTTAATTTCAAAAAGGAAGTTAAGCTTTTGCCGGGTTATATAATTTTGATTGCCTGGGTCCTTTTTACAGTGGTACTTTTAGGCTGGGTTGTTGCAGCAAGTTTGTCAACAACAGCAGATATATTTTCAGGAGATATCCTGGGATTTAAAACAGGAATTCATTTCGAGAACTATAAAAAGGCGTGGGTATCATCCAATGTTTCAATATTTTTTACCAACTCATTGATTTATGCGGTTTTATCCTGTACATTTCTTATTTTGATTTGTGCACCTTATGCCTATGTATTACAGAGATTTGAATTCTGGGGAAGAAAAACTCTTACATCAGCGCTCGCAGGTACTATGGGAGTTCCGCTTATCATGGTAATAATTCCGCTTTATACCTGGGTTGCGCAGACGGGTGTACTTGGAAATGCTTTTTCAAACAGAATAGTGCTTATAGTACTGTTTGTAGCTATAAAGGTGCCGTATACCACCACCTTCCTCATGGCGTATTTTGCCAATATATCGAGTGCCTATGAAGAGGCTGCGGCTATAGACGGCTGTCATCCTGTAAAGGCTTTCTGGAAGATTTTATTTCCACTTGCACAGGGTGGAGTTGTAACTGTAACAATTTTTAATTTTATAGCAATATGGAACGAGTATTTCCTCTCACTGTTATTCGTAAACTCAGAGAAACTAAGACCTGTAGCACTTGGTCTGTTCTCAATGATTAACGGAATGAAGTACAGTGGAGACTGGTCAGGCTTATTTGCATCAGTAATAATTGTATTTATTCCTACATTTGTGCTTTACGTAGGTCTGTCAAAGAAGATTATAGGTGGAATAACAGGAGGCGTTAAGGGCTAAATATGAGTATGGGAAAAGCTGTTTCTGAAAAATATTCTATGATTTTAGTAAGCTCAATGGAGAAGGTGTTTACAGATAAAGAACCTTTGTATTTTCCTGAGCGCTGCGCTTTTCAAGGACTTTTTGGGGAAAATGTATCCTTTCAGGTAGCCATCAGTGCAAATACAAGGAGAAAAGAGAAGGTAAGGCTTAAGGTGTGCAGTGATTTGGAGACATATATAAAAGTAAGACGTGTGGCTTTGGTTCCGTCTGAATATCCGGCTCATTCGGAAAAAGACGGAAATTATCTTAAATGCACACCGGGGCTTTATCCTGATTTATTAAAAGAGCTTGATGAAGATGGAGAAACAGCTATTTTACCGGGTATTTGGCAGAGTTTTTGGATTGATATTGATATCACAGATAAAATAAAGGGTGGTATTCATCCTGTAAGAGTCTGTGTATTAAAAGATGATGATACAGTCGAAGTCGAAGTTACTGCCAAGGTTGAGGTAATTCCTATAAAACTTCAGAAACTCACGCTTTACCATACAGAGTGGTTTCACTGTGACTGCCTTGCTGATTATTATAAGGTTTCACCATTTAGTGAAGAACACTGGGAAATTTTGAAAAATTTTATAGAAGTATATGTAAAGCGTGGAGGAAATACAATTTTAACTCCGGTATTTACACCGCCTTTAGATACTGAGGTGGGTGGTGAGCGTACTACAGTACAGCTTGTCGGTATAACTGAGAGTGATGGAAAGTATAAGTTTGATTTTAACAAGTTTGAAAGGTGGATAGCTCTGTGCAACGAGGCGGGAATAGAGTATTTTGAAATTGCTCATTTCTTTACTCAGTGGGGAGCAGGCTTTGCGCCTAAGATAATGGTAGAAAAGAACGGCAAATTGATAAGAAGGTTTGGCTGGGATACACCTGCCGTAGGTGAGTATACTGTATTTTTAGAACAGTTTATTCCTGCATTAAAGACTTTTTTGTCAGAAAAAAATTTGCTTGATAAAACCTTTTTTCATATTTCTGATGAACCAAGAGAAGAGCATATTGAGGAGTATGAAAAAGCAAGGCTGTCAGTACTTCCTTATTTGAAGGATTGCAAGATAATTGATGCTTTGTCGGATTATAAATTCTATGAAAAAGGGCTTGTGGATATTCCTGTATGTGCGATAAATCACATTGAGCCTTTTATAGAAAATAATGTGCCGCATTTGTGGAGCTATTACTGTACCTCTCAGTATGAACTGGTATCAAACCGCTTTTTCTCTATGCCTTTAGCAAGAACCCGTATTTACGGGGTTTTGGTGTATAAGTTTGGAATGGAAGGTATACTTCACTGGGGATTTAATTTCTACAATAACCAGTTTTCAAAAAAGGCTGTTAATCCATACGAGGTAACTGACTGTGGTTGCAGCTTTCCTTCGGGAGATGCATTTTTGGTGTATCCGGGAGAAGGCGGAAAGCCTGAGGAGTCTATACGTCTTTTGTCGATGAATGAAGCCTTACAGGATTACAGAGCACTTAAACTGCTTGAAGCTAAAATAGGAAAAACAGCGGTAATAGAGCTTTTGGAAGAGGGCTTGGCAGAGCCTCTTACATTTTTTGAATATCCAAAATCACAGGAGTATCTTATTATGCTCAGGCGTAAGATAAACAGTATACTTATCAGGGATGAAAAGGTTTGATATGAACATGGAGAATACGGAAGAAAGAGTAATTAGAGAATTATCTAAGCTTAATGCAAATATTGAAGAGGTCAGATTATGCTTAAAATCAGTTGAGGTAAATCAGCATTTCAGCTTTGGCACCTGGACAAGCAGACAGCATTTATTTCTGGTTTTAAGAGCAGGAGATGAAAGCGGATACGGAGAATGTGTTATCAGTGTTAATAATCCTGAGGTTTCATTAGATGAAAGTCATAACAATATCAATATGCTTAAAGGGTTAAGTATAAAAGAAGCATTCTCTCTTTTACGAACAAAGCGGGGTATTTTTCCTGAGAATATAGTAGAAATGGCAGAGATGGCATTAATAGACCTTGCAGGTAAATGTCTGAAAAAATCAGCACTGGATATTCTCGGACTTAAGGAGAAAAAGCCTGTATGTGGAGTTTATGTTATCCTGAGTGATAATCCTGAAGATGTTGCTAACAAAACAGTCTTTGCCATAGCTAATAAAAAGTCAGAATTTATAAAGGTTAAATTATTCGGAGATGTAGAACTCGATAAAAAGATTATAAAAGCTGTACGAGATAATTCTAAAAATAATGACACATTTATTATAGGGGATGTAAACGGAGGATATAAGAATAAGGGAGAAGAAAAATCCTTAGAAAGCATTGCAGCCTGCCTCAAAGTACTACATGAAGCGGGGCTTGATGCCTGTGAAGATCCGGCATACATAGACAATGAAGAATGGGTAGAGCTTCAAAGACAGGTTCCTGATTTACCGCTTATACCTGATTATCCTTTAAGACCGTCAAGAGAGGCGGTAAATAAGATATTGCCGGGTATGGGTGGAATCTATAATATTCATCCGGATTCGTCAGGCTCTATAATAGATGCTGTCACACTGGCAAAGAGAATATATGAAATAGGTGCCAGGCTTATGATAGGTGATGACAGTCTTATAGGGCCTGCGGCTACAGTGTGGCAGCAGATAGCAATAGGACTTGGAGCAGAATGGGTAGAAGCCACCGAAAAGGAGAAGGAAAGCAGATTTTATTATGATGTGGTGGAGGATATACCTACAGACAGCAGAAGCAATCCTATTTCAGTTAAGCCCTGCTATGGTTTTGGAATATATCTTGATGAAAAGAAGTTGTTTAATTCATAAATCAGATAATTTATGTTGTAATAATTTGGTTTAGATGAAGTGGATAGAAGGAGAGTGAAGTAGAGAATATGAATTTGGTATTTGTTTTTGCAGATCAATGGAGAGCCGGAGCCATGGGCTATGCTAACGAAGATCCGGTATTAACCCCTCTTATGGACAGATTTTGTTCAGAGTCAACCTATTGTGATCATGCTTTCAGTACATTTCCGGTCTGCTCACCTCACAGGGCGAGTCTTATGACAGGAAAATATCCGCTATCGGCAGGATTTTTTACAAATTGTAAAAGAGGCTTGCCTTTAAGGCTTGGTGATGACGAGATTTGTGTAGGACAGGTACTTAAAGAGGCAGGCTATGATACAGCCTATATAGGAAAATGGCATTTGGACGAGCCTGAGCAGAACCACTGTGAGGAACCAAAGTCAGGTGCAAGGGACTGGGATGCATACACTCCTCCGGGAATAAGAAGACATGGCTTTGACTACTGGTATTCTTACGGAACTTGTGATACACATTTATCACCTCATTACTGGCAGAATACGGATGAGATGATTAAGGTAAACAAATGGTCTCCTGAGCATGAAACCGATAAGGCTATAGAATATCTCTCAGAAAAACGCGATAAATCAAAACCGTTTGCCCTCTATATGTCATGGAATCCTCCACACAGCATTTACAGTGAGGTTCCTGAAGAGTATCTGAAGCTTTATGATAAGGTAAAACTTAAAAGTAATGTATGCTTAAAGGATATTCATCATCATACGGGAGAAAATGCTGCAAGGACAGAGGAAGAAATGATTCTTACCACCAAGCAGTATTATGCGGCTGTAAGCGGTCTTGACAAGCAGTTTGGCAGGTTGGTTGATTACCTTAAAGAGAATAACTTATATGATGATACCCTTATTATTTTATCTGCGGATCATGGAGATATGATGGGTTCACATGGTCTTATGGGAAAGCATGTATGGTATGAAGAATCAATCAGAATACCTTTTGTAGTACATATGCCGGGTAATGATAATAAAAGATGCAGTACCTGTATAGGAAGTCAGGACATGATGCCGACTGTCTTAGGGTTGTTAAATTGTCCTATACCTGATACGGTAGAGGGCGAAGACTGCTCAAGATTTATCAAGGGTGAAGAGGATGATGAGAGAGTAAGCTTTATCTGTGCCTCACCGGGAAGAGCAGATTTTGTTGAAAAATTTAAGAAAGCGGGCAAAAACCCTGCAGCCTATGGCTGGCGAGGAGTAAGAACTAAAAGATATACCTATGTGTTAGAGCTTGGATATGATGTGATTTGTAAGCCTAAGAGATATCTTTATGATATATTAAAAGATCCGGAGCAGAAAAATCCGCTTGAATTAGAGATTGAAGAAAATAAAGAGCTTGCAAAAAAACTTGAAGCAGAGGTTATAGGCTGGATGAAGCGTCAGAATGACAGTTTTCTTGATAACTGGCTTAAGGAAGCAGATAATGAATAATACAGAATTGTTATGGAATGATTTTTGTAAACATTTCGTATATAAAAAAGAAGACTACTTAAAAATTGCAGATTTTTGTATTAAAAACTGCGAAGAAATGAAGGATATAGCTGTAAAGACAGCAGATGAAACAGCGGAACATACATTTTTATTCAGGCTTCCCTGGGACATGGAGTCTACAAGTGAAGCAGTACATTTTGATGGAAAAATAAAGTGGAATTACTGCCTTAACGAAGATCAGGAATTTATTTTTCAGCTTAACAGACATAGATACTGGATATGTCTGGGACAGGCTTACAGGCTATACTCGGATGATAAGTATGTTAAAGCATTTATAGAGCAGTTACTTGACTGGATAAGCGAAAATATTGAGATAGAAAAAACTGATAAAATGCTTTGGAGAACTCTTGAAGCAGGATTACGTGCTGATTATTGGGTACGCGCAATGGCTCTTTTTGCAGATAGTCCGCTTATTACCGAGGATGTAAAGGAAAAATTTTTCTCTGCTTTAGCCGTACATGCGAAGCATTTGGCAGAAAATCCGAAAAAAGGTTTTTCGATAAAAAGCAACTGGGGTGTAATGGAGTACACAGGACTGTATGTACTCTCCCATATACTGAAAAATTCAGAGTACAGAGAAACTTCTGTTCATTTCTTAAAACTGGCATTACATACACAGATACATGATGACGGAATGCAGTGGGAAGCTTCTCCTATGTATCATAATGAGGTACTGGCTGCTTACCTTGAAGTTTTAAGGGTGGCTAAGCTTTACGGGGATGAACCGTTTGCTGAAGAAGAAAAGCAGATTATAAGAAATATGGCTCATGCTACTTTTAAGAGGACATATCCTAACCATCATCAGCTTATGACAGGGGATTCAGATGATACCGATGTAAGAGATTTGTTAAGTCAGGCAGCGGTTATATTTGGTGATAAGGTACTTAAATTTGCAGGCTTTACACAGCTTGACTTTGAAGGCGCTTGGCTTTTCGGAGTTAAGGGAATAGAGGAATATGAAAAGCTAGAAACTTCGACTATTCCGGCAGGGCTTATTTCCTTACCGGAAAGCGGTGAAGCAATCTTAAGAAACTCCTATAATGAAGACTCTGATTTTTTGTATTTTAGAAACGGAAGTCTTGGAGGAGGTCATGGACACCAGGATAAGCTTCATGTGGAGCTGTGGTTTGACGGAGAGCAGATACTTAGGGACGGCGGACGTTACACTTATAAAGATATAGAAGAAAGATATATACTAAAAGGTGCAAAGGCTCACAATGTACCTATTATAAATAACAGTGAATACGCAGCTAGTGTAAATTCTTGGACTTATAAAAATCTGCCGCCTTCACTTGGCAACATTTTTACTAAAAAGGGTGATTTCTTATTATTTGAAGGTGTTCACTGTGGATATATGGAATCGGGAGTGTTGCTTAGAAGAAGGGTTGTAGCACCAAGGTCTGATATAATTATTATCAGTGATGAAATTATCGGGAATGAGGATAATGTGTTGTCACAGCATTTTAACTTTGCTGAAAATATCAGGTTAAAAAAAGAAAATAATATGATAATCGGCAAAGGGGATAAATGTGAATTTATAATAAAAAGCTTTGATGAAAATGGAGAGGTGACACAGGATATTGTCAAATCTCCGGTATCAAGGCATTATAATCAGATAGAAGAAAGTGAAGCCCTTAAGATAAATACAGAAGACTCATATTTTTTAACTACAATAATTGTAAAAACTGTCATAGGTGATAAAATAGAGATTACCAAAGAGAAAGTTTATAACTATACAAATGGAGTTATACTGAAGGATACTGAGGTACAGGGTTATTTGATTTCAAGGGGAAAAGAGGAATACAGCATTGTACTTCTTAAGGATGATGTAGGTAACGGAAGAGATTTGAACGGCATAAAAGGAGTGTACGGACTTGGACAGACTATGGCTTGTGCATTTCATAAAAAGCCTGAGTATATGACAGTGCTTAGGTGGTAGTTAATATGGTATTTTGTTTAGATTACAGCTAACAAAGGGACAAGAAGCCATATTACCTATGTTAGTAAGATAAAAGGAGATTAGTTAAGTGGATAAATGGATTGATGTTGACTTATTAAAGAATTATCAGGAAGCTTCGGATGAGATGGTAAAAGATGCTCTTGATACCTGTACAAAACAGGTTAAGAACAATCTTCCTGAATTTGAGGAGCATTTTCCTCCTGCAAACAGTGAAGGAAATTTTTATAAACCGGACATTAATACAGACTGGACAAGCGGTTTTTGGACAGGAGAAGTTTGGCTTGCCTATGAAAATGCTGCAAATGCTGAAGATAAGGCATTATTTGAAACAGCAGGTAAGAAACAGGCAGATTCATTCTTAGAGAGAATTAACGTAAGACATTATATAGATCATCATGATATGGGATTTTTATATATACCGTCCTGTGTTGCGGCATATAAATTGCTTTCTTATGAGAATGGAAAGGAAGCGGGGATAAAGGCTGCCGACCAGCTTGTAAGCAGATATCGTCCTGAAGGAAAGTACATTCAGGCCTGGGGAGAAATGTGGGCAAGGGATAATGCAAGACTTATCATAGACTGTATGCTTAATGTACCGCTGTTATACTGGGCAAGTGAGGTTACAAAAGACGGACATTATGCGGAGATAGCTAAAAACCATATCCTTACAACAATGAAGTATGTTATAAGGGATGATGATTCTACCTGGCATACAATATTCTTCGATCCGGACAGCGGTGAATTTTCTCATGGCGCTACCTGTCAGGGATATAAGGATGCTTCAGCCTGGGCAAGAGGGCAGGCCTGGGGAGTTTACGGAACTGCTATAGCATATAAAAATACAGGTGATAAAGAATATATTAAGTACTTTGAAAGAGTATCAAAATATTTTCTCAGTCATCTTCCAAAGGACCTTTGTCCATATTGGGATTTAAGTTTTGGAGATGGGGATGAGGCTGAACAGCCAAGAGATTCTTCATCAGCAGCAATCGCAATCTGCGGATTCTTAGAAATGAGCAAGTACCTTGATGAGGAGAAGGCGGCATATTATACATCGGTTGCAAGAAAACTTATGCACTCTCTTATAGAGAATTACCAGGTAAAGGATAAGAGCATATCAAACGGTCAGCTTCTGCATGGAACCTATGCAAAGAAGACACCGTATAACACCTGCAACAACAGAGGTGTGGACGAATGTGTTATCTGGGGGGATTACTTCTTTATGGAGGCTCTTACAAGACTGGTAAGACCGGATTGGGAAATGTACTGGTAAATTAACTACAGGAGTAGAAAGATGATTAAATTAAAAATTGTAGGTAAAGACGAAAGAGAAAAGGCTTGTGGCTTTGAGGGAGATGATAAGGCGGAGCTTGTTTACTGCAGTGAATACCTTGACGGAGACAGGATAGTGCTTGATACAGACAGAACCGGAAGATACTGTGTGGTGCGCTTTGAAGACAGTATGAGAGAGGCATTTATATATGTGCCGGGTAGAAATGTGGCATTCTTTATACCGCCTGCAAACAACAGACCTAATTATTCTCCTAAAAGTTTTACGGGAGCGATGCATTATATCGAGGCACGTTATGCAACGGATGAAGAAATAAGCAAGGTAAAAAATCTGGTATTAAATGTATATGACCAGCATGAAAATGCTACATTTTATCCTCATGCATCGGCAAATGTGGAAACCAGAGGAGAGGCGGTGTTTGCGGCAAGAAATGCCGTAGACGGAATGTATGCCAATTCTTCACATGGAAGATACCCATATCAGAGCTGGGGCATCAACAGAGATCCTAATGCTGCACTTACCATAGATTTCGGAAGAGAGGTGCTTATCAATGAACTAAGGCTTACTCTTAGGGCGGATTATCCTCACGATAATTACTGGGTAAGTGCAACCGTTAGCTTTGATGATGGAAGCAAAGAGGTATTAAAGCTTGAAAAATCAGAAAAACCACAGTGCTTTAAGATAAAGGAAAGAAAGATTAAGAGCTTTGTGCTTGACAAGCTTATAAAGGCAGAGGGCGAATCTCCATTCCCTGCACTTACGCAGATTGAAGCCTGGGGAGTTGAAGCATAGAAATGTAATTTTCATTTATAGAAGGAGGACAAAATGGATATAAGATATTCAGCAAATCAGAGAGATTTTAAACGTTACACTACAGAGGAAATCAGAGGAGAATTTCTGATTGAGAATTTATACAAGAAAGATGAAGTAGTAGCAGTATATTCACATGTGGACAGAATGGTAACTCTTGGCTGTATGCCTGTAAATGAGGCAGTTTCCATCAGCAAGGGAATTGATGTCTGGGCAAACTTCGGTACCGACTATTTCCTTGAAAGACGTGAAATCGGTATTTTCAATATAGGTGGTGCAGGAAAAATAATGGCTGACGGTGAAGTATTTGAAATGGGCTATAAGGACTGCCTTTATGTTACAAAGGGTACAAAGGAAGTAACATTTGAAAGTAACTCTCCTGAAACACCTGCAAAATTTTATATGGTAAGTGCACCTGCCCACACTTCCTACCAGACTACGTTTATACCTATAGAAAAGGCAGCAAAAAAACCTCTCGGAAGCATGGAAACTTCAAATAAAAGAGTTATTAACCAGTTCATACATCCGGATGTACTTAAAACCTGCCAGCTTTCAATGGGTATGACTGTTTTGGAGCCGGGAAGCGTATGGAACACCATGCCTGCACACACACATGAACGCAGAATGGAAGTATATATGTACTTTGAAGTGCCTGAAAATCAGGTGGTATTCCATATGATGGGAGAGGGCACAGAAACAAGACATATTGTTATGCAGAATGAACAGGCTGTTATTTCACCATCCTGGAGTATTCATTCAGGTGCCGGAACTTCAAACTACACCTTTATATGGGCAATGGGCGGAGAAAATCAGGCATTTGATGATATGGACAATATAGCAACAACAGATTTGAGATAGGAGAAAAATATGGAAAACATAATGAAGCAGTATGATTTGACCGGAAAGGTAGCGCTTGTTACAGGTGCTTCTTACGGTATAGGCTTTGCTATTGCAAAGGGACTTGCTTCTGCAGGTGCAACTATCGTGTTTAACGACAGAAAAGAAGACCTTGTGGAAAAGGGTATTGAAGCTTACAAAGAAGAGGGGATTAAGGCTTACGGTTATGTTTGTGATGTAACTGATGAGGATGCGGTAGAAGAGCTTATAAAGAAGATAGAAAATGAAGTGGGTGTGGTTGACATACTCGTAAATAACGCAGGTATTATTAAGCGTATACCTATGTGCGAGATGAAGGCAGCAGAGTTCAGAGAGGTAATAGATGTAGACCTTAATGCACCATTTATAATGTCTAAGGCTGTAATTCCTGGCATGATTAAAAAAGGACATGGAAAGATTATAAATATCTGCTCTATGATGAGTGAGCTTGGAAGAGAAACAGTAAGTGCATACGCTGCGGCAAAGGGTGGTCTTAAAATGCTTACAAAGAATATTGCATCCGAGTTCGGTGAGCATAATATCCAGTGTAATGGAATAGGACCGGGCTATATTGCAACACCTCAGACTGCTCCTTTAAGAGAAAAGCAGGCTGACGGTTCAAGACATCCGTTTGATTCATTTATTATAGCTAAAACTCCTGCGGCACGTTGGGGAGATCCTCAAGATTTAGCAGGCCCTGCAGTATTTTTGGCATCAGATGCATCTAATTTTGTAAATGGCCATATTCTCTATGTAGACGGAGGAATCCTTGCATACATAGGAAAGCAGCCTTGATAAATATAATATTAGTATATTTACACCATAGTTATCAGCCTATGTATTATCTTATCTATTACTATGGTGTGATATAAATAACATCTGTGTTAGGGGCTGTCTCTTTATTAATGCGGCAGCCCGATTATTTTATACTTTTGACACTTGTATCATAAGCTAAAGGGGGTAAACTATGGAATTTAGAAGGGTGACAAAAACGATTAGCCGGATGTTGGTATCGGTTTTATGTATACAAGCACTAATGCAGCCTGCTTCAATGATTGTAAAAGCTTCTCAGATTGATGAGCAAATAAAGCAATATGGTGATGGTTTTAATATTGAACCGAATACAGGTATGACAATTTTAAAACCTTCCAATGTACCAAATTATTATGAGGATAATTATTGGAATACACTAGATAAAAACAAGCTGCCGGGGACAACCGTATTAGCTTCAGATGAAGTTAATGCAGCTTCAGAAAGTAGTATTACTGTTGATTCCGTATGGAAGGGAGCAAGGTTAGATGAAAGCAATTTTATCAGTGCAATTCAGTTAAAAGAGAAAGTAAATGCACAGAAATCCTATTTTGCCATTGAAGATCAGATGGCTTGTTTAGGGGCAGGTATCAACAATGTTTCTGATGATACAGGGAAAGAAGTGCATACCATCATTGAAGATTATAAGTTTGATAATACAGACAAAGATATGGCAGTTCTAAGAATTTCTAAAAAATCTGTAAAAGTATGGGGGGATAAATTCTTTCCGCTTGGTAATACATTTACTTATAATGATGTAGATGCGGATCAGGGGAAATTAATCTCGAATAAACATTGGGCATTTATTTTACCCGCAGGTTCACAGAGTGGAAATGGTTATCATTTCAAGGCTGGTGAAAGAGATTTAAACCTTCGTTTTGTTGAAAGTGAAGATAATTTAGCTAATAAAAAAACATATCTTCAGTTATGGTTAAACCATGGAACAAATAATGATGCTGTTTATGACTACAGTATATTTAAAGATTTAAAAGATGAAAAGGATTTGCGTGTGGTACGTGATTATATGGATAATAATAAAGCGATTACAATTGCAAATAATAAAACAGTTCAAGCTTCTTTTTATAGCCGTACCGATACGGTAGCGGCAAATATTTGGGCAGACGAAGGAGCTGGTGTGGAACATGATTCAATTTCAAATTTTAAGGTAAATGCACAGAGTTCTGTTATGATGAGAAAAAAAACCGGTCTTTTAGAAGTTGCAGTTTCAGAACCTACAGGCTCAAAGCAGGAAAAGATTGAGATGGAGATTGATGCTACCGGTTATGAGGTTACTTCAAATGACCAGAATGTTACAGCAGACTTGTCCATTCCGGGAAAAATCAAACTAACTATTGATACAACAGGATTAAATGGAGCTACATCTAAAATTACAATCAGTACAGTTCCACCTGCAATTGACAGTAGTGTAAGCAGTATTGATATTGTTAAGGGCAGTTCTGCTTTAGTTAAGGCTCCTGAAGACTTTAAGGCACCAATTACCTGGACTACTATATTTAAGAAGGCAGATGGTACTCCGATTAAAAATGTAGGAAGTGTTAAAAAGAAAGATGAATTAAAGTCAGGAGAAACAGATGGAGACCGTTCTGAGGGGATTGCAAAAACTTCTCATATTGCAAGTATTGAAGAAACAGCAAGAGGCGGTCTCATAACCGCGTATGAAAAGGGTGTTGTTTATGCACAGGCAATCGATAGTACAGGAAAAATCAAAGAATGGAAGGTTAATGTATTATTTACCTCCAAAGATAAACTTCCTAATGTAACACCAGAGGACTATAGCAGTCTTAGGGCAAAATGGATTTCCATATTAGTAGGTCAGAATCTTGATAAAGATGATAATGCTATTATGGAAACTGTAAATAATATTAATAAAGAAGCACAGGAAATATGGAATCGTTATAATTATAAAGGACAAGATGTATGTGGTGGTATTCCTTGGCCTGATGAAGTTGGCAAGAAAGGTAATCCTAAGATTGAATATGAAAGAGATGCGGTTGAATTCAGACAGGCGTTTAAGAATGTGCTTGTTATGGCAAAAGCATATCGGGTAGAACATGGTACATTATATAACAATCAGGAATTATTAAAGGATATGATTAATATTCTTGACTGGCTTACAACAAATTGCTATCGTCCACAGTCACAGACAGATAACTGGTGGACCTGGGAAATCGGTATTCCAAAAGATATAACTCCAACATTAATTCTTCTATCTGATAAATTGACCAAAGAGCAGAAAGAAAAATTCACTGAAGGTGTAAGATTTTTCCAGCCTGATCCTTATCATGGTGGTGCTATTGGCACAGGTTCAACCCATGTAAAAGGATATCGTATGCAATATGCCGCTAATCGTGTTGATAATTCGGTTACTGCAATGGGACTTGGTTTATTACTTGAAGATAATGAGTTTATGTATCTTGCAAGTTTAGCCTCTTCTTCTGTACTTGAATTTGCATCAGTAAAGGATAGTACTTTATTAGCAAGAGATGGACTGGAAAATGGATTTTATAAAGACGGTTCTTATATTGACCACTCACGTACTCCTTATGCCGGTTCTTATGGTGTAGTTGTATTAGAGGGTATAGTTAATATTTCATCTATTTTAGCGGGTTCTCCTTGGAAGTTTGATGCGGAGAAAACAGAGATATTAGAAACAATCTTTGTAAATACATATGGAATCAGCATGTACAAAGGGCTGATGCTAGAGATGTTACGTGGCAGAGCAGTTGCTAGAGAAAATGTAACCGGTAAAACAATAGGGCGTCAGATAATGACCTATGTAATTAAAACTTTAGATTCTGTTGGGGAAGAACAGAAAGCAATCTTGCTAAACTGCTTAAAGAACTGGTTATCAGCAGATGCAGAATATATAAGTACTTTAAAAGAGTTAAATGAAATTTTCGTGAAGCAAAAAGCACAGGAAATATTAAATAATAGCAGTATTTCTGCTGATCTTCCAAGTGTTCATAAAAATTTCCCTCTGATGGACAGGGTGATTCATAGAACAAAAGACTGGCTTTTTGGTTTAAGTATGTATTCTGAAAGAATTCTCAATACGGAAATTATGAACGGTGAGAATTTATACGGTTGGCATCAGGGTGATGGTATGACTTATCTTTATGGAAAAGATAATACGCAGTATACCGATAATTTCTGGAATACAGTCAATCCTTTCCGTTTACCGGGAACAACAACTGTATCTAAGAATATAGGAAATGGAGTTAAAGACAGCAGTGGATTTTTCCAGGATGGAGACTATACCTCTAAGGAAGCATGGGTTGGAGGCAGTATGCTATCCGGCTATGGTATAAATGGTATGTCACTTTCAGGAGAGAATGAGTCTAAAACTCCATATGAACCTAACCTGAAAGCTCTAAAATCATACTTTATGTTTGATGATGAAATCGTATGCTTAGGTGCAGGAATTAATGACAGTGGAAGTAAGTATACTACGGAAACTACCGTTGAAAATAGAAAGTTAGATGAAACTGCATACAATCAGATTACCTTGAATGGAAACAAGCTTGAGCTTAATCCGGTTTCTGTAAATGTAGCAGATATCGTAAAGGAAGAAGGTTTAGGTACAGGTACAGCTTCGATGGCAGGAACTGACTTAAATGATACCAAGTGGGTTCATATGGATGGAGCTAACCTGGATGATAGTATTGGTTGGTATTTCCCAAATGGAACTAATAAACTTAAGGCAAGAAAGGTAGCAAGTACGGGTGATTGGGGAAATATTAAGGTTGATAAGCCTAAAGCCGGAGTTCAGCCTAAACCTGTAATGAAAAACTATTTTGAGTTATGGTTTGATCATGGTAATAACCCACAGAATGCGGAGTATTCTTATGTAATACTTCCGGGTAAGACTGTGGAAGATATGAAGAATTATGAGAAGAATCCTTCTGTAGAAATCTTAGCAAATACTACCGATGTACAGGCTGTAAACTATAAGAGCAAGAATGTAATCGGTGCAAACTTCTGGCAGGATAAAATAGCTAGCGTAAGCGGTATAACCTGTAATAAGAAGGCATCTATAATGGTGAAGCAGACAGGAGATACCTTAGAAATAGGTGTATCTGACCCAACTATGAAGAACACTGAAACAATCGAGGTAGAAATTGACAAGGAGTTTGGCGGTCTTGTAAATGCAGATTCTAACGTAGTTGTTTCTGAAAATAACGGTAAGATTCACCTTGTTGTAAGCACTAGAGGTAAAAACGGTGATACTTCTTTGGCAATGGTAAAATTAAAAACAACTGAGTCATCTGGCTCTACCGGTACTCCTGTAGTTCCAGCTCCAGATACTTCACTTCCAGAAGTTCAGGTTACAGAAGATAAGACCCCTGAAGGTCAGGCAAAAAAACATGATAATACAAAGAGTAACCTGGATGCGGTAAAGAAGACTGATTCAATTAAAAAGATGAAGTTTAACTTCAATATTAAAAAGGATGAGATAAAGAAAGGACTCACAAACCTCTCGAAAATATTGGTTAAAAAGTCTATATTGAAGGAAGCAGCAAAGAAGTCAACTGATTTAATCCTGTCAGTCAGAGATGAAAATAAGAAAGTGCTCTATTCATGGTCAATCTCAGGAAAGGAATTGAATAAATCTAAGAGCAAATTTAATGATATCAATTTATCATTAAAGGTAGTTTCATCTAATAAGATAAAGGCCTTGAAATCACTGCTTAAAGGTAAAAACGGAACTGTAGTTTCATTTTCACACAAGGGAAAACTACCTGCAGTAGTAACAATAAAGATCTATGATGCTAAAAAGTTTAACTATCCTAAGAATAAAAAAACTCTATGTATATTATTACAATGAGAAGAAAAACAGACTGGAAGAAACTAACTATGACGGAGGAAAAGTTCTAAAGAAAGGTGTGCTGGAGTTTAAGACTGTACGAGGAGCTGATTATGTTGTACTGTCTGAGAAATTAGATAAAAACTAATAAGTATCACTAATGCAGCAAATATCCGTGTTTCGTGGTTAGAAACTAAAACTGATTTGGGATTGAATAACTGAAAAGCTGTTTGTAATTAAAAGAGATAGCCCGTTACATTATGTACGGGTTATCTTTTTTACATGGAATCCATAGAATTATTTAGATATAGAGTATTGCGATTTAATTCAACATAAAAGTATAAAAATATAGTTGAAGGATCAGCATTTAACCAGTTTAAATGACAAAAAGTACAGGGAAGTGATATAATGATACAGATGAAAATTAACAAATTAGAATTTGTTTGAGTTTACACAAAGTGTGAGGATATGATATAGATGAATGATTTGAATATTTTGAAACAGGGAGTAAGTGTAAGACATAAAAAAATATAAAAAGAATGTGAAGAGTTCTGGGCAAAAAAACAAATATTATGTACTAAGCAAGTCGCACAAGACATATCTGGAGATAAGAGAGTATTTGAAGGAAAAGGAAGTGGATATTTTATTTCTAAATGAAAAAAATACAAAAAAAGTAAGGGATATGAAAGAAAGTAAAAAAAGATTTTTTTATAATGCCATTCTTCATGTATGGGGATATTTCAAAAAGAATCAAGTGAAATTGAAAAACAAGGATTATTTAATATACTGGAAGAATATATGGAAGGGAGAAATAATCAGAAATCTGTAATTGAATACATTAATACTTTTACTAAAAAAATATCCAAATAAATATTTGCAGGAGTCAACTTTATTAATAGGAGAAAAAGATGAGACTATGGGATGAACAAATTCTTCATTTATTGCCGAGTAACCAGCTTCTTGGGCAACATAGAGAATGTTGTGCTCTTAGGGGTAATGGATGGAACAGGAAACATAAAACTGTAGATTATATTTTTTTATATTCTCCATATCATTTATTTGCCTATCATTCATTAGTTATGGACGAAATGGAAAGAAGAGGGTATAAGGTTTCTATAGAATGGAGATAAAAAAATTATAGAGGAAAGAAAGCAGAAAGGTACTATAATCTTGAAGAGAAAAATTATAGATAAGCCAATTTACAAAGAACATAATGTTGAATATCTGGATGAATGTATAGAAAACTTGAAGAATAAAAGGGATACAGCTAGAAATTTAAATGAATAAAAATCTATATTGTAGATTTTTTTATAAAAGTGATTTGAAACAGGCATTAATAACTAATTTACAGAAATTTTTTTGTAAAATAGGCAGAGATTTTTGTAGCAAGACGGAAAAAAATTACTTTTTGATGGGACACCTTAGGTGAAAAATTAGAGTCTCGAAAATTTAAAATAGGTAATCATAACCACCAGCTTAGCTAGTGGTTATGATTATAGAAAAACAAGGAGCTGAACACTAATTTTTGGCGCGCAGCTCCTTTGTTATTATAAAACTTATGTGGAAGTTAGCAAGCAAATTATTTATTTAGTTTTTTTTTCTTATAATTACACTGAGCCCCAGCATTGCAGCCCCAAGAAGTACAAGGTCACTTCCGTTGTTTCCACCTGTCTGTGGAAGAGTTCCTTTTGGAGCCTTATCATCATATACCTTAACTACTTCAAGAGTATTGTCATCGTGAATCTTAGCTAAGCCCTTAGGAGTGCTATTATCATCTACAAAGGTATAGGTTCCCTTGTTCTTATCTATTTTTGCATCTCCAAGAGGGGTATCTTCTTCATTTACTATATTAAATGTAGGATCACCTTCAGGAATGAGGTCAGGGTTAACTATGGTTTCAGGAGTAAAAGGTACATTGGTAGGTGGGTTAACTGTGGGTATATCCGGATTAGCCGGTGTATCAGGGGTTGTAGGAGTACCAGGGTTATCAGGTAAAGGAACTACAGGCACACTTGGTTCTACAGAAGGTGTTGTAGGTTTATCCGGATTTGAAGGTGTACCAGGGTTTGCAGGCTTATCAGGGCTTGTAGGTTTATCCGGTTTTACAGGCTTGTCCGGGTTTGTAGGTTTATCCGGTTTTGTAGGTGTGTCCGGGTTTACAGGTGTATCAGGATTTGTAGTGCCACCGTTTGTTTTCTTGTACTTCAAGGTAATAACGGTCTTTTTATATCCTACTTTATAAGTATCATCATAAGGAGTTTCAACTACTACATTTGAATTGTTAGGATCTAATTCCACTTTATATTTGTTCTTGTCTGCGGTAACTGGTGCAAGGGTAGTATCTGAAACAGTTACTCCTTCAAAGGTATAGCCGGCAGGAGTTGCAGGGAGAACAAATTCAACCTTATCTGCTAACTTGAAGTTGTTATAATCAACTAATTCTTTTCCGGATATGGAAGTTGTTGTTGCTACAAAATTTGTAGATGAGTTATCTGAAGGTCTGAAACGCTTTCCCTCTACAGATTCTGGGAGGAGAGATTTGGAAAGCTCATTCCCATCCTGATCTACAAGTTTGAAGGCAACAAGAACAGGGTTAAATACATAATTAGTTCCGTCAGTTATATCATTATTAGTGTAGTAAGTGAATTTTCCATCAGTAGTCATAGAAATAACTCTGTACAATGCTACTTTATTACCTGTATCATTTTTGCCTGCAGTATTATTGTACCAGTCTAAGTTCTTATTAAAAGCATTGGCATTAATATTAGTTACTTGTTTAGGAATATTTATGCTTCTAAGGGATCCGTTTTCAAAAGTGTAATTACTTGTTGAAGCAAAGTTAGTATTCATATTATTATAATCAAAGCTAACATTTTTTAGACCAACTTCCCATGGACTACCGCTAAATACATAATTTCCAAATATTGCTGCATCAAGCCTGTTAATATCTGTTAAAGTAGGTGAAGAGCTGAAAGCTTCATGTCCAATATTTGCTTCTGTGTTTCCAAAAGTGAGAGTTTTTAGTCTGTTGGCTTTGAAAGCACTAGAACCTATTTTTTTCACACTTTCCGGAATAGTAAGGTTACCCTCGGTTATATGACCATCCATACCACCGGATAACAGATAGGTTGATGAAAATGCACCATGGTCAATTAACTCAACTTTATTACCTAAAAATGTAAGATTCTTAATTGTTGTTTTTATAGGAGAGTCTATAAAAAATGCATTTACACCTATGATTTCTACATTTTCCGGTATACGCAGATCTTCTGTCAAGGAATAATTTTGGCTTTGGAAAGCTTCTCCGCCTATTGCTGTTATATTAGGAGGAAGTGTTATATTGTTAATTTTATGACCGGCAAACAGACCTTCAGGTATGACTTTTCCGGTTTTGTATGTGGTATATCGGTATTCAGCAACTGAATCTACTTTATCAAATTTACCCCAAACCACTTCAGTTACAGGGTTACCTGCAAATGCCCAAGCTCCAATCTTAACGATATCATCAGGGAAGATAACTTTATTAATTTTGTTGTTTCGAAAAGCACCTTCTCCCAGGGTTGTTAGTTTCTTAGGGAGTTCAAATGACTCTTTGTAAATAGAACAATTTTTAAATGCACTATTACCGATTTCTGTTATATTATCATGAAAAGTAACATCAGCAAGAGTTTTATTATCTTCAAATGCTCCCATCATAATTTTGGTTATATTTGCAGGTATTTCAAGTTGACTAATACTATTACCGCTAAAAGCATCTCGACCTATTATATCTATATTATTGGGTAAAGTTATGCTGGTGAGCTTATTCTTTTGTTTTCTGTCATTGCTATTACTGGACTGATTTGCAAACAATCCGCGTGGAACACCATGTGCCCATTGTCCATATTCAACATCTACTGTTGCATTGGGAAGGTTTGTCAAGTCCGCAGAAGTTATTTCATTGTCAGCAAAAACATAGCTGCCTATCTTCTCTATACTGGCAGGTAAAGTAACAGATGTTATATAATTATTTTCAAAACAGCTGTCTCCTAATTTTTTTAAATTTGGAAGATCATTTAAGGGACTGCCTGAAATTTTGCAATTCTTAAATGCTCTGTCTCCGATTACAGTAATTCCGTTATGGAAAACAACATCACTAAGCTCTAAATTCTCGGAAAAAGTCTCATTAGATATTTTAGTTATAGTGGTAGGTATTACAACCTTTGTTATTTTATTAGCTCCAAAACTGCTTGCTCCAAGATTGGTAAGATTATTAGGGAGTTTTAATTCTCCGGTAATATTACAAAGTCTAAAGCAACATCACCTATAGATGTAATAGTATTACCTAAATCAATAGAAGTAATTCCGGAGTCTTTAAAGAAAGCATAATCTCCGATTTTTTGTAAATTATTGCCAAATTCAATGGAAGTAAGCATAGGATTATCAGAAAAAGCCCCTTCACCTATGTCAGTTATACTATCAGGTAGTTTTATACCTATATTTTTGTCTGTAAATTTTTTTTGAAAAGCATTGTCACCTATTTTGGTTACACCTGAAACACCGGAGAAATCAAGGAGTGTACCAGCCTCGGCCCCAGCTAATTTATTTGAACCGTCTTGACTAAATCTCTCGATTGTATTACCTGATATATCAAAATCTGTATTAGTTAACTGCACAGGTGTAGCCGCATTGGCTACTATAGATAGATTTGAATTGTCAGAAAAAAACGAACAACTAGTTAAATTGTCAGATTTGAGGGGGGGGTGAGCAGGGTAAGGGCACTGGTTGCTACTAAGGCAACTGCAAGAGTGCCAGCCCATCGTCTGTTAAAATGTTTTTTCATAAGTTTCTCCTTTTGTGATTGCCCTATAGTTATATTCACGTATTGTGTTGTGTTCGCAGACTGTCTTATAAGGGAATTTTAGCTGAAAATTATCTGTTTGTCAATAGCGATATTCATAAAACAGGCAAAAAAATATACTTAAGTTGTTTGTTTGTGATATGCTCACGATATGTGAACACAAGTATTTAATAAGAGACTAACCATAAAATGGTTAGCCTCATGTTTATTAAGGGTTTTAATTAATCTTTTTAATTACATAAATTATGGCTGCAAAATCACCGCCATTAGCAGTTAAGTCTTCTCTGCTTACAGGTATGCCTGCATACATAAGTTCATCACCACAGGCCTTGAAAGATTTGGTTTTACCGGCTATTTCATAAGTTACTTCATACTCTGAATCAGGGCAGAGACCGGCGAGCTTAAATCTAAGGAAAGAAGCATTTATTTTATTTAACCTCTGGTAATACATAGCGATAGCTTCGCTCTTATCTTTAGCGACTACAGCCCAGGCTGTATCATTATGTTCAAATGGACTGAGTATCCTGTAGAAGTCACCCTTCATCTGGATAAGTTCTCTGTGTTCCTTCATAAACTTAACCTGGGACTTAACAGCCTCTATTTCCTCATCACTGAGAAGATTGAGGTCAAGCTCATAACCGAAGGTTCCGAAGTAAGCTACAGCAGCCCTTGTAGAAATAGGAGTTATCCTGTTCATCTGGTGGTTAGGAACTGCAGATACGTGAGAGCCCATTGATACAACAGGATACATATAGGAAGTACCATACTGTATCTTGGTTCTCTCGTTTGCATCGGTATCGTCACTGCTCCAGGTCTGTGGAGCGTAGTGGAGCATACCGGGATCAAATCTGGCACCACCGCTTGCGCAGGACTCAAAGAGTACATGAGGGAATTTCTTTGTAAGCTTATCATAAAGCTTGTATACACCGAGGATATAACGATGCATAAATTCACCCTGCCTGTCTGCCGGAAGCTCTCTGCCAAAAGGTTCAGTCATATAGCGGTTCATATCCCATTTGATATAGGAAATCTTAGCTTCTGATAAAAGTTTATCCATACAACCATATAAGTAGTCTGTTACATCATCTCTTGTCATATCAAGTACATGCTGATGTCTTGAGTGGCACTCAAACCTGCCCGGTGTGCCAATCAGCCAGTCAGGGTGCTTTCTGTAGAGGTCACTGTCTTTATTTACCATCTCAAGTTCTACCCAGATACCAAACTTAAGCCCCATAGCCTCTATCTTGTCTGCAAGACCTGTAACTCCGCCTGGAAGTTTTTTCATATTTACAAACCAGTCACCAAGACCTCTGTAATCATCATCTCTTGCACCAAACCAGCCATCATCAAGTACAAAGAGTTCTACACCGACTTCTTTAGCTTTAGAAGCTATTTTTTAGAAGTTTTTTTCTTCATTAAAGTCAAAGTAAGTAGCTTCCCAGTTGTTAAGAAGGATAGGGCGGGCTTTGTCTCTCCATTCACCCTGCATAAGACGGCTTCTGTAGAGGTCATGAAGAGCCTGGCTCATGGCATTATAGCCCTTGTCGCTGTATACAAGCACAGCCTCAGGGGTAGTAAAACTCTCCCTTTTCAAGCTTCCAGGAGAAGCCCTCAGGATTTATACCAAGCATAACCCTTGTAATATCGTGGGTTGATACTTCACCTGCGCAAGGAAGTTACCACTGTATACAAGTGAGAAGCCATAAACTTCTCCGGAATTTTTCAGTAGTCTCGAGGGCGGCTAAGGGCTATAAAAAGGAGTGTGGTCTGCACCGAGCCTGTTCCTGTAGCAGTTCCAACTGACTGGATACCCATTTCAAGCTTTCTCTTTTTATATAACGCTCTCTTGCCCAGGCACCGGAGAACTGGAGCATTTCATAGTTCATATCAAGGAAGTCTGTAGCAAAGCTTAAAGCCTTTTGAAGGACTATAACTCTGTCACCATGGTGGTTGAATTTAGTATGTCTTGTAATTATAGGATAATCAGCATAAATAGTGTATGAAAGTATCATTTCAGTGTCGGTCACACTGTCATACAGCTTAATTTCAAGGGTGTCTGCTTCAGACTCGTTCTCTACGTATGTAGAAGGAAGTGGGGCAATATCCGGCTTGCCTTTTATTATATTGTGGCTTACATATCTATATTCGCTTATGCGGCTGCCATTCTCCTGCAATACAGTGTAGGCAGGGCTTCTGAAATCGCCTGTGCCATAGCTTGGGTATTCGTCTCTTATATAATTTCTTGCAAGTATACCGGGTTCTTCCACGCAAACTGCCATATGTGAACGTCCGACCTCTTCATGATGGTGGGCAAAACTTTCTCTGTCCTTAATCGCCTTTCCATAGTAAAGGTTTTCTATTCCACCATTTGCAAGGACACTTATAATATAACTCACTTCCTTATTAAATAAATGGAAGGTCTTTGAAACTTCATGAAAAACTATGGACATAAATTCCTCCTTATAATTTTACTAAAAGGACTGCTACAGAATAAATTTTTATAAAAATGATGGCAGTCCTTTGAAATTTGCTCATAATATGCTTGTTTTACAGCTTACCCCCACTGGTTGCTATACCCTGGATAAACTGTTTTTGGAATATTAAGAATATGATTATCATAGGTACGCAGGCTATAAGTGAGGCTGCCATAAGCTCCGGGAACTTGGTCACATACTGTCCCTGCATCTGGGCAAGGGCAGAAGAAAGCACCAGAAGGTTTTTATCCTTGTTTACTATCATAGGCCACATAAGTTCTTTGTAAGCAAAAAGGGACGTAAATATACCAAGAGCTACCATACTTGACCTTGCAAGTGGCAGCATTACAAAGAGGAAGGTCTGCCCTATATTGCACCCATCCAGTCTTGCAGCTTCTTCGAGGTCGCGTGGAAGGCTCATAAATGCCTGTTTTAAAAGGAAGGTACCAAAGGCTGTTACAAGTCCCGGAAATACGAGGGCAAACATTGTATCAAGCATATTCATCTTGCTTATCATAAGGTACTGGGGGATGAGGAATATCTGGCTTGGTACCATCATCTGGAAAAGCACAAGGGAAAAAGCAAAGTTTTTACCCTTAAAATTCAGTCTTGCAAAAGCGTAACCTGCTGTAGTTGCAGTTACAACAGCACAGAGCACTCTGAAAACTATCATAAGCAAGGTATTCTTATATAATAATATGAAGTTCATATTTTCCATTACTGACTTAAAAGCATCAGTACGCCATACCTTAGGAAGAATCACAAAAGGATTTACCTGGGTAGCTTCTGTAAAAGTTTTAAAAGAGGTAAGTACCATCCATATAAAAGGTACCAGCATAGTAATTGAAATTAAGATAAGAAACACCTGGACTATAACCGCATTTATTCGTTCGTTTCTTTCTATACTGCTTTTTTTATCCATTGTAATCTCCTTTCTAATTGTAGAATACCCACTTCTTCTGTGCCTTCATCTGGAATACAGTAATAAGTAAAATTATTACAAGCAAGAGAACTACTATTGTAGAACCATATCCCATATTTTTCTGTGTAAATGAGTATTTATAGAAAAGGTATACTAAGGACTGGGTTTTAGGAAGAGCCGGATTGGAGTTTACGCCTCCTGCCATAACCATGTAAATAAGGTCAAAAACCTGCATAGCTGCTATAACTCTTGTTACACATACAAAGAAAATGGTTGGTGAAAGAAGAGGCAGGGTTACATTGAAAAATGCTGCTGCACCTGTTGCACCGTCAAGAGAAGCAGCTTCATAATAATCCTTAGGGATTTCCTGAAGACCTGCAAGGAAAAGTACCATATTGTAGCCCAGTACTGACCATATACCTATAATAGTAATGGAGAATATAGTAATACTCGGATTTGAAACCCAGTTAACTTTTGTGCCGAGTATATTGTTAATAAGGCCGAAGTCTGCATTATACAGCCATCTCCATACCATGGCTATAGCGGCAGGAGCAGCTACCATAGGTAAAAAGATGATAGTACGATAGAGAGAACGACCTTTCATTTTCCTGTTTAACAATACCGCTATTACCAGTGAAATTGCTATGGAAAAAGGGACTTCAACTATAGCATATTTAAAAGTATTTAAAAGTGCCTGCCATACTTCTGAATCACTAAATACCTTTATATAGTTACTAAATCCTACAAATTTATTTCCTTTACCAAAATCACCTGTCTTAAAAAAAGCTTTTGGTAGATAGTCTGAAATATTGGAATAATATTTAAAAATAATAAGACCTGTAATTGTAGGTAAGATAAATAGCCACCCCCATAGGAATTCGCTTCTCTCCCTTGGAGTAGAACCTTTTTTTGTTGTACTTCCCACGAATATCCCTCCTTATATAGGCTGACAGGTATAGTGAAAACACATATACCTGTCAGCAGTTACCTTATAAAAATCATCCCCGGTGGGATAATAATATTTTACTCTTCTGCAAGAACTTCGTTCATCTTAGCAGCCATTTCCTTGCAAACATCCTCCATGCTCTTATCACCGTTATATACAGCCTGAAGAGCAGTGTTATCAGCATTTTCCCAGGTTACAGTGTTCTTTGAGAAAGGTCTGATAACCATATCGTTAGTCATGTTGATATAAGCCTGAAGATTGAATTTAGCTGAACCTGTCCAGGCTTCGGAGGTTCCCTTATAAGCAGACATAGTTACACCAAGCTTTGCCTGCTTTTCCTGTGCTTCTTTAGAGCCAAGGTACTCAATGAGCTTCCAGGCCTCTTCTGTATGAGCCCCGTTAGCAGCAACAGCCCAGCCAAGACCATTATAAAGAGAAACTCTTCTGCCGGTTGCTTTATTCTTAGGGAGTTCAACTACATCGCAGTTAGCTGCAGTGTATTCATTATCTCTGAAAGCTGCTATCATCCATGAGCCCTGAAGAGCCATAGCAACCTTACCTGATGATAAGAGAACGTCCTCACCATTTTCAGACATAGTTTGAAGAGAAGGCATTGAGCCATCCTTTATAGCACTTTCAAGAAGTTTCATAGCTTCAATAGTCTTAGGATCATCCCAGCCTGATTTCTTTTTATCATCAGAAATTACATAACCATTGTTTCCGTAAATCATGTTGTAGTAACCTGCCTGATTATTATCATTTCGAATAACAATACCATGCTGACTGCCATCAGCCTTTGTAAGTTTCTTAGCGGCTTCAAACATATCTTCCCATGTCCAATCAGCTGTAGGATATTCCATCTTGGCTTCATCAAACATTTTCTTGTTGTACCAGAGAGCAATAGTATCTATATCTTTTGGAACTGCATAATACTTACTGTCATATGTGTAAAGGCTCCAGATATCATCAGGATAATTCTCAGGTTTGATTACATCGCTTGCTTTAATCTTATCTGTGAGGTCAAGGAGCATATCGTTTGACATATATCTCTGGCTCTCATTTGAGTGCATCCAGAATACATCAGGTAAAGAACCGCCCTGTGCCCCTGCCTCAAGCATGGTCCAGTATTCGTTCCAGCTTGTTACGGAAATATTGGTCTTAATTCCTGTTTTGGCAGTAAAATCAGCCATAATTTCTTTGAGTCCAGGTTCCTGGTTATTATCCCAGATAGCTACATTGAGGGTTACATCTGAGCCTGTAGTGCTTGTACTGCCTGTAGTACTTGTAGTACTTGTGGCACTTGTAGTGCTTGTCTGTGCAGTGCTGCCTGATTTGGCAGAACTCCTGGTGCCGGTTGTGCTTCCGCCACCGCCGCAAGCTGTAAGAGAGAAGGTCATGGCGCCTGCTAAAAGTAATGATATAACTTTTTTCATTTTCATGTGTCTTTCCTCCTTTAAATTAAACAATATGTTCATATGATATTATACTAAGAATGTATAAAATGTACAATATAAATATAAAAATTTTTTTATAAACTAATTTAAGAATAGCTTGATTTTTGAGTCATTTACAGTCTAAAATTTGTGCGAAAGTATCATAATATTTTTTTGCAAAAATATAATTTTTTTAGAATATACATTTAATTTATAAATTATCAGAAAAATTTTTAAATTATTGTAGACTATTTACTGAAAAATGATTTACAATTAATCTATAAATAAAAAAAGTATCGGAGGTTGGTTACAATGGATTTTAAAGAAAATTCGGAGAGAATATGGCTTGAAGATAAAGAAGGAAGAACTGTTGCTTATGTAGAGTTTCCGGAAGAAAACGGTGTGGCAAATGTAATGCACACTGTAGTAGATGGGTCTTTAAGGGGGCAGGGTGTAGCCGGTAAGCTCATGCTTAAGCTTGCAGAGAAGATGAAGAAGGAAGAAAGGAAACTCACACTTACCTGTTCTTATGCCATAAACTGGTTTAACAAGAACAGGGAGTATGGAGAGTTGCTTGCTGATGCTGATAAGGAGTATGCAAAGGCAGAAAATAAGGCATAAAGCAGGTTTTTGCAGAAAGAGGGATTATATATGAAAATATACAATACAACCCTTGTTTATATAGAAAAAGATGGAAAGTATCTTATGTTGCACCGCAATAAGAAAGCTAATGATATAAATGAAGGTAAATGGATAGGTGTAGGGGGCAAATTTGAATTTGGTGAAAGTCCTGAAGAGTGCATGGAAAGAGAGGTATATGAAGAAACAGGTCTGTATGCAACAGGTTACTTCTACTGCGGTATAGTGACTTTTGTTTCAGAAAATCTTACTGACAAAGATAAGAATGAAACAGAATATATGCATTTATTTAAGGTGACAAGTTTTGAGGGAGAATTAAAATCCTGTGATGAGGGTGAACTGGTCTGGGTAGAAAAGGGAAAATTATTTTCTCTTCCGCATTGGAGGGGAGATGAACTTTTCCTTTCTGTTATTAATAATGGAGGCAGAAGATTTTTCTCCATGAAATTTTCTTATATAAATGGAAAGCTTATAGAAGCAATCTATGATTCTGTGCCATGCTTTATAACGGAAAATTTAATTCTTCGTCCCTGGGATGTAGATGATGTGGACGATTTACATAAATATGCTACAGATCCATGCATTGGGCTGTCAGCAGGCTGGAAGCCATATAAAACTAAGGAAGAAAGCCTGGAGGGACTTGAAAATGTATTTATGAAGCCGGGTGTGTATGCGATAGTGTATAAGGCTACAAATGAGGTTATAGGAAGCATAGGTCTGCATGCCGGAGATAAGACAAGCCGTGGACTTGGAAGTGATGAAAAGCAGGCAGAGGTATGGTACTGGCTCGCAAAGCCTTATTGGGGAAGGGGGATTATGGTAGAAGCAGCCAGACCGCTTATAGAATTTGGTTTTTTTGACCTTGATCTTAACAGGATATGGATAGCATATTTTGATGGTAATGCCAAATCAAGAAGGGTAGCTGAAAAACTTGGTTTTACTTACAGCCATTTTGCAGAAGAAGTAAGGGTAGAAGCTTTGGATGAGTACAAGAAGGAACATTATATGTTACTTACTAAAGAGGATTTCAACGAAGGAATGAGACTTGACTATATGCAGTATATGGCTAAGAAATCGGAAGAAGGATGAGATTTTATTTATAGATTGACAACTATTATATAGTTATTTTATGGACTGTACTTTTTCTCTATATTATTATAGAATTAAGTACAGTCATTTTATTTTAAATAAGGATAGGTAGAGGATGAAGAAGATTAAAATAGCCTTTTTGATATTGATGGTACAATTTTGAGAATGGGTAAGCCTGACTTGACAGAAAAAACAAAGGAAGCACTGAACAAATTACAGCAAAACGGAGTGAAGATTTCCCTGGCTACAGGGCGTACCCTGATGACTATTCCTGAGTTTAACGGAGTGAATTTTGATATGACGGTAGCCTTTAACGGTTCGGTATGTAAGGTTGGTGATAAGGTTATTTTGAATAAGACTATCCCCTCCCATGAAGTGCATAAAATCATAGAAAATGCAACAGGAATGGGTAAGTATTTAGCTATAGCCACAAAGAGCCGTATAGTTACAAATGGCTGTGATGAGCCACTTAGAGAATATCTTGAAATAGCAAAGCTTGATGCCACACCTTCAGAAGAATTCAATGAGGCACTTAAAGAGGAAGTGTACCAGATGATGATAGGCTGTGAAAAGAGTAAATGGAATGATTTGCTTGCCGGGACTAATGAAGCTCTTATAGCTGCCTGGTGGGATTGTGCAGTAGACATTATTCCTAAGGGAAGCGGTAAAGGAAATGCGGTTAAAAAGGTAGTTGAACATCTTGGCCTTTCGCAGGAAGAAGCCCTTGCTTTTGGTGATGGAGGAAATGATGTTGATATGTTACAGGCTGCGGGAACCGGTGTAGCTATGGGGAATGCGGCTGACAATGTAAAAGCGGTAGCAGATGAGGTTTGTAAAAGTGTGGATGAGGATGGAGTTTATTACTATCTTAAAGAAAAAGGACTGATATAGTTAAAAAATTAACGAGAGAGGTTTTATGAATATAGGAATTAAAATGTCAGGTGAGCAGAAAAAATTTTACAAGGCACTTTTTGCTCTGGTTATCCCAATTGCCATACAGAATTTCATAAGCAATGCAGTAAACTCTGCGGATGTAATTATGCTTGGCTATGTGGGACAGACAGACCTTTCTGCGGTGTCTCTTGCCAATCAGTTCCAGTTCGTGCTGTGGGGCTTCTTTTATGGAATTTCTTCCGGAGTAATCATACTTGCAAGCCAGTACTGGGGCAAGAAGGATACTGACTCCATTCAGGCGGTTATGGGAATAGCGATAAAGATTGCGTTAGTTGTGACAGCTATTCTTTCATTTTGTGCGGTAATTCTGCCACAGTATCTGATGAGAATATACACTAATGATGAGATTTTGATTTCCATAGGTTCATCATACCTTAGAATTATAGGAATATCCTACCTGCTTATGAGTTTTTCACAGGTGTATCTCTGCACTATGAGAAGTATGGAGAGGGTAAAGTTAAGCACTGCCATCAGTTCGACTGCACTTGGGTTAAATGTGGTACTGAACGCAGTATTCATCTTTGGTCTGTTAGGTTTACCCAGGCTTGGTGTAACAGGAGTGGCTCTTGCAACTCTTATTTCAAGGATAGTTGAACTGCTTTTATGTGCCATAGATGCTGCAAGGGGAAAGATATTTAAGATTAATCCCAGGCTTATGTTTGCGCATCATAAGGCTTTATTTAAGGATTTTATAAAATATTCCACACCGGCTCTTGCCAATGACTTTCTCTGGACTTTAGCCTTCTCTACCTATGCCATTATTATGGGGCATATGAATGAAGATATGGTAGCAGCAAGTGCTGTAGCTACCACAGTGCGTGACCTCTGTGCCATAGTCTGCTTTGCAATGGCAGGTGGTGCTTCTGTGCTGCTTGGAATCAAGATAGGTGAAGGGAAGATGGAGGAAGCAAAAGAATATGCGAAGCGCTCCTGTCATGCCACCTTTGTGATAGCTATTATAACAGGGCTTATAATACTTGCTATCAGACCACTTGTATTTATGAGCTTTACACTTACCACACAGGCACATGATTATTTAAATATCATGCTTATGATTAGTGCCTATTATATTTTTGGGGCAGGCAATGAATACCCTGCTTATAGTCGGAATTTTCGAGGGCAGGAGGAGATTCTCGTTTTGGACTTATCTGTGATGTTATAACTATGTGGATAGTGGCTGTTCCTCTTGGCTTTTTTAAGTGCCTTTGTACTTAAGTTGCCGCCTATGGTAGTGTATTTTTATACTTTGTCTGGATGAATTCTGGAAGATACCTGTAGTTTACAGGCATTATAAGAGTTTTTAAATGGCTTAAGAATATAACCAGGAGCTGGAGTAGATATTTTCCAGATAAGTCAGAATTAAAGGATGGTTGCTTCACATCAGGGGGAAGAATTAGCAGGGAGAACTAAGAATGTTTTTATGTAAGCGAAGTTAAAAGAGAGGCACCCAAAAGAATTTAAGAGCGGGCTTCAGGAAAAAGGTGTATCAGACTTTGAAAGAACTTGATATTCCATTTGAAAGAGTAGATAATGATCCTGCAATTACAATGGAGGACTGTATAGCCATCAATGAAAAGACTGAATATGAAGACAGTTAAGACATTGTTTGTATGTAACAGGCAGCAGACTGACTTCTACCTCTTTGTAACCGGTGGAAATAAGCCTTTTGTAACAAAAGATTTCAGTAAAGCCCTTGGCATTTCAAGGGTTTCATTTGCACCTGAAGAGCTGCTTTTTAAAATGCTTGGCACAAAGATAGGAGCTACAACTGTACTAAGCAGTATTATGGATGTCGAAAATAAAGTGACGATAGTATTTGATAAAGAGGTGCTTGAGGAAGAGTGGTACGGCTGTACTGACAGTACTACAACCGGGTATATGAAACTTAGGACAAAGGATGTAATTGATCAATATCTGCCATTCGCAAAGCATGACATGATGGTGATTGAGGTATAAATATCAGAGGATTCAGGTAAGGAAAATGTAATGTTTTATTTTGAGCAAGGTGCACAATTTTAGTTTGAATAAATTGTGCACCTTGTCTGGTCGTTTGGAGTATTTTATATAAAAATACAAAAAAATACTCTAAGTGACCATAGGAATTTACCTGGTTTTTTGCTATAACAGACACAAGGCATACAATTTTCAAAATTTGTAGTGAGAGTACCGGGTTTTTAAAATTTACAGGTACATTTCACGGAAAGGGGTTTAAAATGAAAAAGGTATTCAGTCTTATGTTAGCTTTCCTGCTGGTTGTATCACTTGCAGGTTGCGGGAGCAAAGGAAGGGCAGATGAAGCTCTGGTAGGAAAATACATTGCTGTTACAGGAACAGCAATGGGGATGACTATGTCAGGGGATGATATGGCAGGTTTTACACTCGAATTAAAGAGTGGAGGAAAGTTAACTATGTCAGTGGATGATACAACAGTAGATGGTAAGTGGATAAATGATGATACCACAATTACACTTACTGTTGAAGGTACTGATATGCAGGGTAAGTTAGGAGAGGATACGCTTACATTTGAGAGTATCCTGGAGAAACTGGTTGGAACCTCAATGGATCTGAAATTTGCAAAAGAAGGAACAGATGCAGCAAAACCTGAGAACTTCCTGCCGGATGAAGAGAAGGCTCTATTAGGAGACTGGGTAGGTGATTTGGTAGCAGATGCTCTTGATGGAGATGCATCTGGAGAAATATCACCGGATTCTATGAAAGCAACTTTAAATGCAGACCATACAGCTTCTATAAGTTATAAAGGAGAAGTAATCGCTACACCTAAATGGAGTTATTATTCTGATATGGTATCCTTTGATGGAGAGGTTGCAGGTGGTGCAAGTCTTTATGGCGAAAGTAAGGATGGAAAGTTTGTGATAACTTACAGTGGGAAAGATTATTATAAATTTACAATGAAATCTGTAAAATAGGCTTCGTGCCCTGCACTTTTTCGAGGGGGAAGAGAAAAATGAAAATGCAGAGTATAAGTCAGGACTTTCCAGAATAAATTCTTCTTGACATTTTTAATAATTCTATATAGAATAAAAATCATTCTATATAGAATTATTTTTTCATTTTAAAGGAAGAATATATGAAGTACGATGAGAACGCAGGATATTTTTATATCACATATCAGGCTGTTAAATGCCAGGCTTTTTAATAAGCTTTTAAGTGAAGAAGAAAATGCAAAGTATAGTGCAGAACAGGGAAAGATACTTTCTGCTCTTTGGATAAAAAATCCACAGACGGCAACGGATATATCCATAAAAACCGGCCTTGCCAATAATACTCTTTCCAATATGCTAAAAAAACTTGAGGAACAGGGGTTGATATATTCCTGCTCACATGAAAATGATCAGAGAAAGAAGCTTTTCTGTCTTACAGATGAAGGTAAGGCACAGGAAGAAATTGGCAGGAAAATTTCAGAAGAATTAAATGAGATATTTTACAAAGGCTTTTCTGAGGATGAAAAAAGAGAGTTAAATAATTATCTGGAAAGAGCATTAACAAACTTACAATCCGCTTCAAAACGCTGGAAAAACTAAAGAGAGAGAAAAATGTTGAATCAGATTATATCATACTTTCAGACAGATTCTGAAAGTTATATCAAATATGTAGCTGAACATGTGACTATAAGCATAGAGGCACTTCTTATAGCCTTAATTGCAGGTATTCCTGCAGGATACTTATGTTTCAGGTACAGGTGGCTTAAAAAGTATATCATTTTCATAGCACAGGGATTAAGAGTTATACCAGGCTTAGCGGTGTTATTTATACTGATCCCACTTGTGGGAGTGGGGAGGCTGCCTGCACTTATTGCCCTTGTATTCTTAGCTGTTCCGCCCATACTATAAATACAAACCTTGGTCTTGAAGAGATTCCAAAGGTTTATATTGAGTCAGGATATGGAATGGGAATGAGTAATAAGGTTCTGATAAAAAAAATACTCTTTCCCTTAGCTCTGCCATTTATATTTACGGGAATCAAGCTTGCTTTGGTAGAGATAATAGCCAGTGCAACGCTTGCAGCTTACATAGGAGCGGGGGGACTTGGTTCCCTTATTATTACCGGATTAGGGCTTTACAGGATGGATTTCCTGATTATAGGAGGAGGAAGTGTGGCTATTCTATCAATGCTTACAATGATAGTATTTGACATTATGACTCCAAAGAAGGCATATTAATAAAAATAACCGGAGGTAGAAATGAAAAAATTTATTTACAAGTTAGTAGCGGCATTTGCGGTGGTGACTATGCTTACAGGTTGTACAGCAGATGGTGACAAAAAGACAATAAGAGTGGGCTCAAAGGACTTTACAGAGAATCTTATAATAGCAGAAGTATATGCATTGGCACTTGAAGATGCAGGATTTAAGGTAGAAAGAGTACTTCGTATTGCAGGCTCAGTAATACACACTTCAATTATAAATAATGAGATAGATCTTTATCCTGAATACACCGGAACAGGGCTTCTATCAATATTGAAACTTCCTATGGAAAGTGATCCTGTGGTAGTTTATAACACGGTGAAGAAGGAATATAATGACCGGTTTAATTTAACCTGGCTTGATTATTCTCCTGCAAACGACTCACAGGGATTGGTAATCAAGACATCAAAGGCAGATGAACTGGGTATAAAAACCATTTCAGATTTACAGTCAAAGGCATCAGAAATCAGATTTGCTTCACAGGGAACATTTGATGAGAGAGAGGATGGAATTGCAGGCCTTGAGAAGGTTTATGGAAAATTTGACTGGAAAAGTCATAAAGTATATGATAATAGTCTTAAATATCAGGTGCTTAAAAGTGATGAAGCAGATGTGACACCTGCCTATACTACAGAGGGACAGCTTGTCAATAAGGATGAGTTCAAGGTGCTTACAGATGATAAACAGTTCTGGCCGCCATACAATCCGGCACCTGTTATAAAAAATGATATTTTAGAGAAAAATCCTGAAATAGCGGAGATTCTGAATTCCATAACAAAGGAACTTACCACTGAAACTGTAGTAAACTTAAACTCACAGGTAGACGTTGACGGCAAAGAATATGAAGTTGTAGCAAAGGAATTTTATCAGGGTATTAAGAAGTAGAGAATAGGAAAGATATGGAAGCAAAACCTTTAATTCAATTTAAAAATGTGACTAAAAATTTCGAAAATATGACCGGAAATGCTGTAGATGATATATCATTTGATATATATCCGGGTGAATTTATTACAATACTTGGCTCATCAGGCTCGGGAAAAACAACTACCCTTAAGATGATCAACAGACTTATAGATCCTGATAAGGGAGAGATATTTATACAGGGAGAAAATATTGGCGCCAAAGATGCTGTAGAACTTAGGAAGCATATAGGATATGTGGTACAGCAGATAGGACTCTTTCCACACATGAAGGTGGGTGAGAACATTGCTGTGGTGCCAAAACTTCTTTCCTGGGATAATGGGAAAATATCAAAAAGAGTGGATGAACTCCTTGATTTAGTCGGGCTTTCTCCTGAGGAATATAGAGATAGGTATCCGAAAGAGCTTTCAGGAGGGCAGCAGCAAAGAGTGGGGGTTGCCAGAGCATTGGCTGCAAATCCTGACCTTATGCTCTTAGATGAGCCTTTGGGCGCAATTGATGCCATTAACAGAGCCTCATTGCAGAAGGAAATAAAAAGAATTCATAAAGAAATGAAGGATAAAACCTTTGTACTTGTGACGCATGATATTATAGAGGCTTTTTTCCTCGGAAGCAGGATAATGATTATGAATGAAGGGAAGATATGCCGCTTTGATACTCCTGACAATATATTAAAAAATCCGGGAAATGGTTTTGTAAAGGATCTGATGGATACTCTGAAGGAACAACAGAAAATGTTTGGAGGTCTTTTGTGATTTCGTATTTGATAAATTCATATAATAAGCTGCTTACTGCATTATTTCAGCATATTGCTATTGTAGTAGTAACTATGTTGATTGCTGTATGTATTGCAGGAATTATTACCCTGCTTATGCAAAATAAAAAGGCTTTGCCAGGAATGGTAATTACAGTGCTTTCAGTTTTTTATTCAATACCGAGCTTAGCTCTGTTTGCTCTGCTTATACCTTTTACGGGACTTGGAAGAACTACTGCGGTTATAGTACTTGTAGTTTATGCCCAATATATATTGGTTAGAAATTTTAGTATGGGACTTAACGAAGTAGACAAGGGGATCCTGGAGGCTGCTAAAGGAATGGGGATGAGTGAAACCGAGATTTTCAGAAAGGTACAGTTCCCTCTTGCAGCAGGAAGCTTTGTAGCGGGTATAAAACTTGCAACTACTTCTACAATAGGAATAGCTACCATAGCCGCTTCGATAAATGCAGGTGGACTTGGCACCATACTTTTTGATGGACTTAGGACACTTAATATTGTAAAAATTTTCTGGGGCACTATACTTACAGTGGCGCTTTGTATACCTGTAAATATAGGGCTTAACATAGTGCAAAAGAAACTTTATATACATTAAGGAGACAATGTGACAACAGCATTGACAGGATCTACAGGCAAGCCTGGCAGAAGGACAGCAGAACCAAAATGAGGGTGGTAGAGAGGTTGAAAGATTTACTGAGTATTACTCAGTGCTAAATTGAAATTAGTCAATCTAAGTACATTGAGCAAAGCTGACGCTCCGAACGATAACATTTCAGACTCGCTACGGTTTTTTTCTGTAAGTAGCTGGCTTTATTTGGTGTTGTTTGCCTATATTGATGCAAATATTAAATTTATATTTGGAGTTTCTTTGTTATTTTTTCGAAAGCAACAAAGCAATAAATCGCAGTTTGCATATTTCTCCAATATCTGTAGATTTAATTCCTTTTACAGACTGGGTAAACTTGAAATTGTTGATTAATTAACATTAGAACTGTCCACGATAAAAATGAATAGTTATGCAAGGGATGGAAGCTTCAGAGAGAGGCTTCTTTTCTGTATTGGCTAAAGCATGCAATTAGCATCAAAGTTAATAAATGGAAAAAATTAAAAAATTCCAAAGTAATTCAAAAGTAACATCATAAAAGTAGACTTTGAGTAGACTTTATGGTAGACTTTATAATTATGTAGCGTGGAGGTTGACGAATGAATTTAGGCAGAGAAGACGAATATCAGGAGTTTAAAGAAGGGTTAGGACAGCTAGATAAAGGCTTAAAGTCTCTTACTGCTATGCTCAACAGACATAACATAGCCATAGTCTGCTTCGGAGTTGATGACAATGGAAATGTAGTCGGTTTGCAAACTGGAAAAGATACATTGATGGATATACGTAATAAGATACGCGATAAAATAGAACCACGTATTTATCCGGATATTAAAGAGGAACAAGATGAAAATGGTAAAAAATATATTAAGGTTTCTGTAACCGGAGCAGATATTCCTTATTCTTATGATGGCAGATATTATATTCGAAATGTTTCATCTGATGAACAGGCTTCAAATGAAATATTGAGAAAAATGCTGTCATCTTCTGACTCAGATATTATCAGACAGAAAACATCACCTAAACAGAATTTGACATTTAATGCTTTTTTCGCCGAATTATCCGGAAGTGGAATACATCCAAAAGATTCTGAGGAATTTTATGGCAACTATGGACTGCTTAATCATGATGGTAAATTTAACTTTAATGCATATCTGATGTCAGATGAAAATGATTTGTCTATGAAAGTTGTTGTTTTTGAAGGCAGAGATAAGAGTGTAATGTCAAAGAGGACTGAGTATGGAGGAAAATGCCTGCTTAAATCATTATCCGAAATAGCCGGGTATTTTGAATCAATAAATACAACTAAAGTTAATATAAGTTCTTCAAAACGAATGGAAACTACTTTATTTGACTTTCAAAGCTTTAGAGAGGCATGGATTAATGCCTGTCTCCACAATGACTGGAATAACGCTATTGCACCTTCAGTATATATGTATGATGATAGGATAGAGATAGTTTCATATGGTGGATTGCCGTATTCTCTTTCTGTTGAAGGATTCTTCGCGGGAACCAGTGTTCCTGTAAATAAAAGCTTATTAACAATATTTATGGCAGCAAAATATGCAGAACAAAGTGGTCATGGTGTTCCAACGATTGTTGATAAATATGGACGGAGTGCATTTTCATTTGCAGATGGAATGATTAAGGTTACTATTCCTTTGGAATTTGAACGTGAAGAGATTATAAACCGTGTAAACAAGGAAAAAGTGAAAAATAACCTGACAGATAATCAGATACATGTTTATGAATATATGTCATCTAATATAGTAAGTAATTTACAAGAGGTAGCTGATGCTACCGGCCTAAGTTTGGGAGGAGTCAAAAAAATATGCTCAAAACTTCAAGAACATGGGTTATTGGAAAGAAAAGGCTCCAAAAGAGACGGAGTATGGGTAACTAGGTAGATTTTGAAAATAGAGAAATTGATTTATAACTAATGAGTATAAAGGTGTTGGAGAAAAAAATAAAAAAACTTTGAGGAGGATATAGTGGTCATAATTATCTGTTTTGTGATAATGAGGCAAAAGAAAGAACTTTATCATTTTGAAACAGAAGACAGAGCTGTAACATTATCAGTGCCGGTGAATCAAGAGATGGTTTGGCTGATTAAAAAAATGGATTTACTACACGCAATTTATACGTTTTTTAAGAAACAGGATTTATGCAATATTCTAATGAATACAAAAGTTCAATTAGAATAAAATATAAAATGATTATTATAATCGAGCACAACTTGACGTACGCTAAAAAGTACGCTATATTTAAGGTGAAAGGAGATGATGTCATGACTTCAATTAGTATAACAAAGGCAAGAGCAAACTTATATCAGACAGTTTCAGATGTCAATGAATACTCTGAACCTATAACAATAACAAATAATAGAGGGAAAAATGCAGTATTAGTATCAGAAGATGATTGGCTGGCAATTCAGGAAACCTTGTATCTTAATTCCGTTCCGGGTATGACACAAAGTATTTTGGATTCCAGAGCAGAAGATGTTTCTGAGTGTACATCTTATAATCCGGAAGAGGAGTGGTAGATGTATTTAATTAAATTCAGTAAACAAGCTGACAAGGACAAAAAGCTATTAAAGGGTGCAAGGCTTGATGGAAAAGCAAAAGAACTTCTAAATATCATAGCAGCTACTCCATTCAAAGAACCACCACCATATGAGAGGCTGGTTGGGAATCTAAGTGGTTTCTATTCAAGAAGAATAAATATACAGCATAGGTTAGTTTACGAAGTTTCTGTTCAGGAGACTTATGAAGATGATGTAGAATATGAAGGAATAGTGAAGGTGGCATGCATGTGGACACATTATGATGGAATGAGGTAGTTTGCTGCAAAAACAGTACAAATATATTGAAATAGAAATGATTTGGCATTATACTAAAATAAATAGATAGAGGTGCTAAATATGAAATACACACCAATAAATTTTGAACTAAAAGATGGTAGAATTTGCAAAATTCGAGAGATTCAAGTAAAGGATGCTGCAGAAACTGTTGAATATTTGAAAACAGTTATGGGAGAATCTGATTTTTTGTATTCTTATCCGGAAGAAATAACCATGTCTGCAGAAGATGAAGAAAAAATAATAAAAGGCTTTAATGAATCTGATAATATCCTTATGCTTGTTGTCGAAATGGATGGAAGACTGATTGCAAATGGCACGCTTACAAGGCTGAGTAAAAAGAAAATGTGTCATCGGGGGAATGTCGCTGTTTCTGTGCTGAAAGAATTCTGGAACTTAGGAATAGGAAAAAAATTACTTATATGTCTTGAAGACTATGCTAAGGAATGGGGTCTTTCCCAACTTGAACTGGATTATTTCTCAGGCAATGAAAGAGGCAGGATTCTTTATGAGAAAATTGGATTCATCCAAGTTGGAGAAACTCCTAATGCTTTTATTTTGGAGGATGGAACGCGATACAACAATATAAAAATGGTAAAAGGTATTTAAAAAGTTTTCGCTATACTAATTGGAATTTTAGAAGAGGTACTATGGATTTTGAAAAAGAATGGCTATTACATTTTGCAAACAACATATCAAAATCACTTTTGAAAAAAAGAGTTGTAGGAGGAGGCAATTTCCTTTTGGCATATTTTTTTCTTGGAATATTGTTGATGCAGATAAGTATTTTACAGGAGATAATGCAAGAAAAACATTTGATGAACTTGATAAATCTGGAGCTAAGTATTTTGACTTGTGGGAAACTAATCCTTCTCTTAAACTTCTTGAAAAAGAAATGGATTCGAAATATATAGATAAGTTTGACGAAATATATGTAGTTTCATCCGATTGGTCATGGACATATATAAAGACACACGAGGACGATTGTGGACCATATTTTTATAGGCCTTGATGCTTACAACTCCCAGTTTGTAAACTTACTCTATATTATTTTATCTCAAAGTTAAGCAAAGCAAGGATTTAGATAGTATGATGCCTGATAACTCGCAAATTCCTCAACCAAAGATAACTACATTTTCATATATCTTTATAGCAGGTGGCAAAGCAAAATGCCGCCTGTTTTTCATGTTTCCTGGGACACTAGTCTCTAAAAACTGAAAGCCCCTAAGCCCTCCCGGTAGTGGTAAGTGGATGGCAGAAGATAGTTGCGTATAATCATAAAATTATATAATATTATCTTGCGTATAATCGAAAACACTGATATAATATGCGTATAATCAAAAAAATATCATAAATCAATTCTGCGTATAATCAAAAATGCGCAAATTGAGGTATATTGTGGCTGATGGGGAGAACTAGATGATTTTAAAAAGAAAAATTTATGACAAATTATTGGATTGGAAAAATGGTTGCAGAGGAACAAAAGCGATAATGGTGGAGGGAGCCAGACGTATCGGTAAGTCTACAATTGTAGAAGAATTTGCAAAGCAAGAATATGAATCGTATATTCTTATAGATTTTGCGAAGAAGGATAAAGTTGTAGAAGAATACTTCAATCAATACCTGAACAAGCTTGATGATTTATTTATGTTGCTTAGCACCTACTATGGGGTTAATCTTGTTACAAGAAAATCTGTACTGATTTTTGATGAAGTGCAGATGTTTCCACAAGCAAGAGCCGCAATAAAGTATCTTGTTGCTGATGGCAGATACGACTATATAGAAACCGGATCATTGATATCAATTAAGGAAAATGTTAAGGATATCGTAATCCCATCAGAGGAGAGAAGCATTACAATGTATCCGCTTGATTTTGAGGAGTTTGCCTGGGCGCTGGGAGAAGAACAGCTTTTAAATTATATAAAAAGCTGTTTTGAAAAGCGAGAATCTTTGGAAAGAGGCATGCATAATAAGGCGATGATGCTTTTTAAGCAGTATATTCTAGTAGGTGGTATGCCAAAACCGGTTATTATTTACATAGAGAATAAAAAAAACTTCAGTTTAGTGGATACTGAAAAACGGGATATTTTGAAATTGTATCGTAATGATATTATGAAGATTAAGGCACAGTATCGTGGCAAAGTTTTGGCGATTTTTGATCAAATTCCCGGATTATTGTCACAACATGAGAAACGTGTAGTGTTCAAAAATATACAGGAAGGTAGTTATGCGGATCAATATAGTGAAACATTTTTTTGGTTGTCTGATTCTATGATTTCAAACGAGTGTTTTTTGTGTAATGATTCCAATGTTGGCCTCTCAATAAATGAACAACGAACTTATGTAAAGTGCTATCTGGGGGATACAGGACTTTTGCTCAGTCATGCATTTGATGAAAACGAATTATTAGAGAGAGAGGTATATGCGCAGATTCTAAATGATAAGCTCTCTATTAACGAAGGAATGTTATATGAGAATGTAATAGCTCAGATGCTTGTCGCAAATGGACATAAATTGTACTTTTATACTCATTATTCACGTGAAAAACACCGTAATGATATAGAAATTGATTTCATTATATCCAACAATAGTAAGCTGAAATATAAAATGTATCCGATAGAAGTAAAGTCGGGGAAAAAATACACTACAGCTTCGCTGGATAGGTTTAATGAAAAATATAAATCGAGAATAGGTGAGAGTTATATTATTCATCCAAGAAATCTTGTAATGAAAGATGGAATAGTTTGTATACCGGCGTATATGACATTCTGCTTATAAATCATATTTATTTTAAGAAGAATATGACAAAGTACAAGATAAACCCAAGCAAAACAGAGCAAAATGAGGTATTTAAATCGTGAAGAAGCAATTTTACAAGCCGTGAAGATAGTTAAAATGCGGAAAAAGAAATATTTTTTTACTACTTTAGATGGGGTATCGATAGCAAGCCGGCGTTTTTATGAGATATATCATCGATACGATATGAAAGGGATTGAATTTATTCCATTTGAAAGAGCTGAAGGATATTATGTTTGTAAGTTTATTAATATTATGAAATTTGATATTGAACGCTCAAAAATCAATACGGATAGAATATCAAGGTAAAGTGTCCTATGGAGTCTTAGATAATGGAAAGTGCGCTATTTGTCAAAGAAGTTTTGGGCATCATCACCCATTTCCATATAGAATGACCGTGGAAGATGAGGGAAAATTAGAAGAAAATACTTTTTATTGCAGTGATATCGAATTTGAGGAAAGAAATTTTCAAAACCCTCTTTTATGGGCGACAGATGGTATTATTCAAGCTTTTACAAATGAAAAATGTAGGATATTCTACAAAAATGTTGAGGGAGATTTTGGAAAAGGCGACTGCGGAAAGTAGCATTTGATATATTTTGCAAATCACCGCAAGAAATTATCGACTATAGCATTGAACAGTGATTGGGCATTTCATTATCATATTACCTCGTATTTAGAGGGTCTGAGATTGAAATAATTTAGGAAAAATAAGAACGTGATAAAATTGCAAAGTAGACTTTGAGTAGACTTTAAGGTAGACTTTATAATTATAGAGCTGGGAGGTTGTCGTTGGAAAGAAAAGGCTCCCAAAGGGATGAAATGAGATAAATCACAGGATTCCGTAAGATGAAAAAGGGTGTGTATAATTGCATACCCTTTTTATTTAATTATGAAATGTGATATAATTTACTCAATGAGTAAAGGAGATAACTATGGAAGAAAAGACATTTCAGAATAGGATGAAAGAATTGCGGGAATCCACAGGGCTTAATAGAAAAGAGTTTTGTGAGCAATTTGATATTCCTTATAGAACAGTGACAGAATGGGAGTTAGGGCATAGAAATGCTCCGCCATATGTATTTAGATTTTTGGAATATTATATTCGCATGCAGGAGTTGATGAAAGAAAAGGGAGTTGAGAAAATTGTGAGCGAGGAGGGTGATGAGAATGAAAGACAATAGTAACAAAGACAATGAACTTATTTTATTTGAAACAGAAGACAGGGCTGTAACATTATCAGTGCCGGTGAATCAAGAGATGGTTTGGCTGAGTAGAAATCAAATGGCTGAGCTGTTTGATCGAGATATAAAGACTATTGGCAAGCATATCAATAATGCATTGAGGGAAGAATTGGGATAATCAAGTGGTTGTTGCAAAATTTGCGACAACCACTAAACATGGAGCTATTGAGGGCAAAACACAAACGCATATGACAGATTTTTATAACCTTGATGTTATTATCTCTGTCGGATATCGTGTTAAATCTAAGCGTGGTGTGGAATTTCGTAAGTGGGCAAACTCTGTGTTAAGACAGTATATATTGAGGGGATATGCGGTGAACAATAACCGTATCGCACAGCTTGGTGAGGTAATACAGATTATGAAGCGTACACAGAATTCATTGGATAGTAAGCAAGTTCTTTCAGTTATTGAAAGATACAGTACTGCTCTAGATTTGCTGGATGCTTATGATCACCAGAATATGTCCAGACCAAAAGGTAATGCAGCAACATATGTGCTTACATATGAAGAATGTATGGAGATAATTGCAAGTATGAGATTTGGTGATGAATCAGACATTTTTGGAAAAGAAAAAGACTGCTCATTTGAAGGAAGTATCGGTAATATTTATCAGTCTTTTGCCGGACAGGATTTATATCCGACTCTAGAGGAGAAGGCAGCTCATTTATTATATTTTGTAACAAAGAATCATAGCTTCTTGGATGGAAATAAAAGAATTGCAGCAACAATATTTTTGTATTTTCTGGATAAAAATGGAGTACTATTTGTTGATGGTGAGAAAACAATTGATGACCATGCACTTGTAGCCCTCACAATTATGATTGCTGAATCAAAACCGGATGAGATAGAAATGATGATTACCGTTATCATGAATTGCATGAAATAAGACTAGGCGGAGATTATCGGTATTAAAAACACAGATGTTATCTATGATAAGTAAAATATTGAACTGAGGATTAATCAGTGCTAAATTAGAATTTAGGGGGAAATTTATGAGTCGAAAAAAAGCAATTTTACTTTATTTATTAGGAACCTTGGGGCAAATATGGATAATATTTATTATGGTTTTTCTATTGCGTAATGGTGGTATGGTTATAGATTATACGGTGCCAATTGGAATGGTTGGTATTGGAATAGGTGGAGTTTCATCTGCTCTATGGGGAACTATTATTGCAGTTAGATACAAAAAGTACAGTACGAAGAAAATATTAAAGGATTTTTTCGCTATAAGATCAAACACTAGCAGTTATTTATTTGTTATTGTGTTCTTGTTTTTAGATTTTTGGTATGTTGCATTTGATGGGAAATTAGCATTGAATGTGTGGTATATTCCTATTATATTATTTCTTAAAGCAATCCTTTTTGGTGGGATTGAAGAAGTAGGGTGGAGATATATTTTTCAACCAATTATGATGGAACGCCATAGTTATATTAGTTCAACTTTAATTACTTTTGTTCTATGGGGAATATGGCATTTTGCTTATTTCTACATTGAAGGAACATTGCCACAAGTACGGGTGTTTGGGTTTTTGCTTGGATTGTTGACTAATTGCTTTATTTTATCCGCATTATTTATAAAGACAAATAGTTTGTGGATATGTGTGATGACACATTCGTTAATAAATGTTTTCTCACAATTAGCAGTAGGCGGTAATCAAAATATATCTTATGCTTGTAAAATAATTATTATAGTAATGGCAACTGTTCTTTCAATTAGAGAGCTAAATAAAAAAAGCAACTGGTGTGTAAGTTATTTAAAGAGCGACAACTCCCGGTTTGTAAATCTACTCAAAATTGCTTTATCAAAAATTTAAGGAAAGTAAGAAATTAGAAAGTATTATATTTGATAACTCACAGATTCCCATAACAAAAGATAAGCACATTTATATATGAATTTATGACAGATGGCAAAGTAAAATGCTATCTGTTTTTTAATTAAATCTTATCAATTTAATAGATTTTTTTGGTAAAATAAAATCACTCTTTCTAAAGCCCAAATGGATTGAAAGTATAATCACTAAGTACTATAATTAAATTAAGTGGCTGAAAAGATAGGAAGAATTTTTGAGTATACATGGAGTTGAGATTGTGCATAAGAAGTATATTAAATAATTGTATTTATGTTCCTGGTGGTGACACAAAATGGAGTGATTTATGGCAAATGAATTATTGAAATATGTAAAAACAGCTAGTGTTTTTGAAGATGCTTGTAATATTATTGAAACTGCTCAGAAAGTAGCATATTCTGCGGTTAATTTAGCTCTTGTTCACAGAAATTGGCTTCTGGGTAAGAGAATTGTTGAAGAAGAACTGGAAGGAAAGCGCACGGAGCGATATGGAAAAGAGACAATTGTATCACTGTCAGAAGAATTGACTAAGGAATATGGAAAAGGATTTGATAAGAGTTCACTGTATAAGTTTGCACGATTCTATCAGATGTATCCGAAGATTGTGGACTCGGTGAGTCCACAATCTGGATTGTTATCATGGACGCACTATAGAGTATTGCTGCAAGTAGAAGATCCTGAAGCAAGGAAATGGTATGAGAAAGAAGCATTTGGACAGGTTTGGAGTGTACGTACATTACAAAGGAATATATCTTCGCAATACTACTATAGAATTCTTAAAACACAGGATAAATCAGCAGTAGAAACGGAAATGAAGGAATTAACTTCCGGATATCAGACAAAGCTTGAATTCATTAAGAACCCTGTTATTGCTGAATTTCTGGGTATGAAAGAGGATACGTCTTATCTGGAGTCTGACCTAGAGCAATGTATAATAGATAATCTTCAAAAGTTTCTGATGGAGCTTGGAAAAGGCTATGCTTTTGTAGCAAGACAGCAGCACATTCATACAGAGAAGGAAGATTATTATATTGATCTTGTTTTCTACAATTATATTTTGAAATGCTTTGTACTTATTGATTTGAAGACAAAGAAAATTACGCATCAGGATATAGGCCAGATGGATATGTATATTCGAATGTATGATGATCTCAAACGTGGGGAAGGAGATAATCCCACTCTTGGAATAGTGCTATGTGCGGATACAGATGAAGATATAGCCAAGTATTCAATTCTTCATGGAAACGAGCAGTTATTTGCATCGAAATATAAGTTATATCTTCCAACAGAAGAAGAATTACGAGCTGAGATTGAAACACAGAAGGAAATGTTTAATCTTCAGTTAGAAAATAAGAAAACCTCCGATGAATGAGGATATCCATCTTAGCTTTGATGATTCAAAGGATGATATGGTAAGGCTTGAAGAACTTAATGCAGCAAAGAAGGAAGTTGAAAAGGTAGCCGGAGAAAAGCTGGTAGACAGGAAAATGTTCGAGGTGATTTAATAAAAAAAGGATGTTTACCCCGGTGGCAATGTTGCTGCCGAAGTCATTTTCCGGTAGAAAAAACACGGGTGTTATGCTATGATAAATGATATATTGGATGGAGTGTTGCTCCGTGGCAAATTCCGATTTTTCAGTGAATAAGAGAAATGTAAAAGGAGATTTTTTATGGATATTTGGACAGCGCTTGAAATCTAAAACGTTATTTTATAGAGGTTTCAAATGGGAAAAAAGAAGAGAGAACATATTGTTTTTGATCAGATGTTAAGAGTTAGGAAGGGCATTTCTTTTTCAAAGGTTAATTCTGATTGCAGGGAAAAAGGGAAATAGGGAGATAAAAAAATGGATAAAAAGATATTATTTATTGGTGGTTCTCCTTGTAGCAGTAAAAGCACAGTTGCAGAACGAATATCCAAAGAGTGTGGAGCTTTTTATTTTAAGGCAGATGATTATTTGGATGATTTTACTTCTTTAGCAGCAAAGAAAGGGCTTCCGATTTGTAATAAGGTTAGACATATGACAGCAGATGAGAATTGGCTGCGAACTCCAAAAGAGCAATGTGATGAAGAATTTCTATTCTATGAAGAAATATCAGAATTTGTATCTCAAAAGATTAATGATGTAGATGCTGATGTTGTCATCGCAGAGGGAGCTGCATTTACCCCTGATATCATGAAAAACAAGAATTGCAACTACATGTGCATAGTTCCGTCGCCAGAATTTCAAATATCACATTATAAACTACGTGAATGGGTTCCATATGTATTGAAAGACTGCACTGATAAAGCATTAGCGTTTGATAATTGGATGCAGAGAGATATTATGTTTGCAAATCGTGTAAAGGCAACATGTGAAGTCAATGGTATTACTTGCATCGTCAATGATGGAACAAAGTCAGAAATCGAAATGTATAATACAGTAAAAAGTATTTTAGGACTAAGTTAATTAAATTGATATTTTTTCGCTTCAAGGTATGGCAGGTGGCAAGTTGAAATGCCGTCTGCCTTTTCTTTGTACACCTTGAGGTGCACGTTTCTAAAGGGTGAAAGTCCCTAATCCGCCCTAGTAGTGGGAAGGATGCGCCGAGGACAAGGGTGTCCATTGTGAGGTGGAATCTGAAGAAAGTCGGATGGCAAATCTCCAGTCTGACAAATAGAAATCACATCAGGCTATGGCTAAGGATAAGGTTGCCTGACAAACTGAAGTCCAATAACTACTCGGAATTAGCTGTGGTAAATGCGGTAGATAGGTGGAGAGAAAGAAACGTGTGGTACCGAGGGAGGTTTTGTCAGTGGTGGAAACAGGGTAAGAAGCCATAGTAACAATGAATGGCAAGAAGTCAGCAGAAGTCATAGTACCATTACGGTTGCAAACATAATGGGAAGGACTGAACTTTAGGAGGTGTTAGTAAATGAATGTAACCAATGATGGATTTAAGGACAGACAACTTCATATCGAGGACTGTCTGCAAATGGTACCTGCGGAACGCAAAAGAGTATGCAGAAGTGTCCGACCATCAGAGGATTGCTGAAAGAAACGACAGTATTTGAAGGCTTTACGGAAAAAGAGTATGGTACACTAAAATATTGATTTATTGGATAAAAAAAGATATGAAAAAGCCTGTTGATTTTTAAAAATAATGAGACTTTAGTTTGCAGGGGATACTTAAATTAAGATTAAAGAAAAAAATTGGATCTAGATATAATGGCAAGAGAATAGACAGATGACGTAAAAAGAAGTAGATGAGACAAAGATCGGGGAATAGCTGAAAAAGGAGAAGCGAAAGATGAATTATACAGAAAAAAACAAAAGCCAGGAATGGGAGATCCATATTGGTATGAGTGGTCTGTGGGTGAGCAACAGATTATCAATATGTTAAATGAAGATAATAATATAGAATATGTTGAATTGCAAGCAAATGTAGGATTGGGATTAGATGATGTTGTAGTAACATATAGCGATGGAAGAGTACTATGTATACAGGTTAAACACACGAGAGCAGATGATACGTTGACATTTGCAGATTTAGTCTATTCTGCGAAAAAGACAAGTAAATCATTATTAGCTGAATTGGCAGATTCATGGCAAGAAGAGAGCCATAAATATATGGAAGTTGTTCCCCAAGTCTTTACGAACAGAAGAAAAGGTAAAGTAAGTTCTTCGACAAAGGGTGAAGAAAAATTTGTAAGACCAGCACTTGATGTATTTTGGAAAAAATTAAGTGAAAAGATTAAATCTGCGAAAAACTTTGAAGATATTATATTTGAAGAATATCCTGAAGCATGGAATGAATGGAAAACACAGCTCAGTGGAATTCAAAGTAATGACGATAAATTAAAATTTTTAAGATTATTACAGCTTGAAACAGAGCAGAAGGATTTACAAGAAATAGAGAATGAAGTATTAAGCCACTTATCTATAGCATTTAGGATTACTTTGGATGATGCAGACAAATTATTAGGAAAACTTGATCATGCATTAAGGAAGTGGACAACCTCTGTGAGAAATACTTCTCGAATTTATGTGGAAGATGTATATGAAGCATTATCCATTGATGATTATATTTCTCCGTATAATCATGAACTAATACCTGCTGAACCATTTTTTGATAGCCGTAAAGATTTTGTAGAAGAGATTGAAAAAGAATTATTGTTTGGAAATGAAAAAGTTCTTTTCCTTTCAGGTATACCGGGAACCGGAAAAACGAATATAGTCAGTAAGCTATGTAATAAGAGAGACAGTATTATAAAAATTCGGTATTACGCTTATGAACCTATTCAACCGGACAAAGAATACTTGCCGATGGATGTATCAGAAAGGGTAAAAAAGGAACATTTCTGGAACGAGATGTTTAGTCAACTAAAACAGTGTTTAAAAGGTTCTTTGCATAAATACAATGTGCCATTGCAAAACTGTTTTATGTCGTTGGAAGAGATGAAAAAGCGTTTTTTTGAAATAGCATCTGCGTATGCAAGAGATACCGGATATACATTTGTTGTTGCAATAGACGGAATTGATCATGCTGCACGTGCAGGAATTGTATCAGAAACATTTTTGGTTACATTACCTAGACCAGAATATATTCCGGATAATGTAAAATTGTTGGTATCCGGACAACCTCAAGAGTCTTATCTGGATTATCCATTATGGTTAAAGAGAAAAGATGATAATGTAAGACGTTTAGATGTGCCAGGAATTGAGAGAGGAGATATATTATCACTTGTGACTCAAAAAATATCTGACACTAGACGTAGTGAATATAATGCGATTACGGATACTGTTGAAAAATATTCTGAAAAGAATACTTTGGCTGCTATTTTTGCTGTATATGAGGCAAGTCAATGTGCAGATGCAATGGAGTTAGAAAAAAAATTATCGGACAGAAAACTAAGCGGAAATATTGAAGAATATTATTCCAACATATGGAATGATGCCGTTGGCACATTAAAACAGTATGATTTCGTGGATTACAAATTGGCAGGTGTTTTTGCGTTTTTGAATGAGCGTGTTGATGGACAGATGTTAGCAGAAATATTCAATGAACTTGATATACCTGCTGGGGCTTGGAATAATGTATTGAAAACATTAAAACCTTTGATTGTAGAGGAAGCGGGTAAATATCATGTTTTGCATAATGATGTGAAAGTTTTCTTATCAAATATTGTAAATATTGATGATGAACATACGCATGAAATAGCCAATTCACTGACTGATTACTATTTGTATAAAGAGGATAAAAGTCAAGCCTATTATTTTGATATTGTAAGATTAATGTCTATGGCTAAAAGAGAAGCGGAAATAGTTGATGTGTTTTCAAGTAAGTTTGTTATTGAGGCTTATGTAAATGGTGTTGAGCTTTTTGAATTAACCGCTATATCGAACAACATAATGAAAAGACTGTTTTTGCAAAAAATAATTGATTATGATAAGTTGCAATCTTTGTCTACAGCCATTCTCACAATCAACAAGCTTGAAGATACTAAATATGAAATAGAGAATTTTGAATTTAGGGATACAAGGCAGTATGTTGGAGTGGCTCCATATGAGTGTTATGTGGAACCAATAAATCAATGGGATGCACATTTGATTTCGGATGTATTATCGTATGCTAGAGTTTTATATTGTTCAGGAAAAAAGGAAAGGGCTGTTGATTTATTTAATCGCTGGTTTGAAGGATTAACTGTATTGAGTCTTTGGAATGTCTTAAAAGATAAAGGAATGTTGGATACAAGAAACCAGAACTATATTATGATATCAATAGAGGCAAAAGAAATTTCAGATGATTTAGGTAAATTGATTTGCTGGTCAAAGCAATATAGTATGCTTGAAAAGGAATCTGAGTGGAATGATGAAATAACTGTTTTTATGCGTGGGTTATGTGAATCATTTTAGCATGAATCTGTTTTAATTTATAAAGATAAAGAATTAGAAACAGCCCTTATCAGTATTAACCATATTACTGTTAGTCCGGATGTTTTAACTGATATTTTAATAGAGTTAATTGAGATCTGGAATTTTCTTCAATTAATATTATTGAAAAAGGTAAACAGGGATGTACTTGTACATAGTAAATTAGGACTGATTTTTGATCTTTTTATGAGAATGGTTTCTGGAAATATAGAAAAATATGATAAATATGAGCGAGAAGAAGTATATAATCAAATTCAAGGCATTGAATTACCACGATGGAGATTTTGGAACATGAAAATATATTATTACAGTATATATGCTGTTGTAGTGAGTTATTTACAGCCAGCAGTGGATAGACTCATAGTATCTCAAAGGGTATTAGAAAAATTTCTAACAAAGAACTTACATAGGGATCGAAATTATTATGGCGTATGGTTCAATTGCCTTTGTTATCTTGGCTATTGGTTGTACGCAAAATATAATGGACAGAAGTTTGCAGAACATTTATACGAGATGGAACGGATTTTATCATTAGTGATGATTAAAGATTGGGGCCCTCGAGTGACGGATTTGCAGATAATAAATATATCATCATTGATTTTAAAAGCGTATATTATATTGGCAAAACAGGAAAGCGAGGCGTATAAATCAGCAATCTCAAATATATGTGAAAAAATATTTGAAAGTAATCCAATCAATCAAGTCATGGATGCAGGGTGGTATTTCTATAGAGATAATATTGATAGACTAACTGCTTGGTATAAGGATTGGCTCGGAGAAAAAGGCAGAGTTTGGGACAATCCCATAGGTGAAAGAAATAGAATTATCAAAGATATCATTGATTTAGTTGGAAAATATCAATTAGAAAATTATATAAAAACTACAGCTGTTCGGGAAAAGGCAAAATGGTCTGTTATAGGATATGCTTCCCATAAGGAATATAGCTTAAGCGATATCTTGGAATGGTATGATAGTTTAATTGAAATGGGCTATGATGATACTCTTAGATATACTGAACAGATAAAGAGTCTTTCACGAAAAATAGAAGAATTGGGTGATAATAGACTTGATTATCAGGCAAATTGTAAGTTATATGGCGATTTATTTGCTGATGGACTAGATGCAATAAAAAAAGTTTTATCTACCTGCATATATATGTCAGAATTATTAGAACAACCGGAATATATTATTGAAGGTGTGATAGGATATTTAAAAAAAGCGAGTGTTTCAGGAAACGATTTATTAGCTATTTGGTCATTGGGATTGGGGCTTTTGAATTGGAAAAATGATACTAATCACTCAACAATTGCAGCATTAGATAAAGCAATAGAGATATGTGCTAAAAGAAATGAATTATCATCTGTACATGAGAAAATAGGTAAAATGGGTAAAGCTGAAATAAGTGCTCGTGTTGATCCAAGTCGATACATTATCCCTAGCAGATGGTGTGATAAGACAGAGGTAAAGAAATATGGGAAAATTTCGCACAATTTTATTGAGCAATATCTACAGACGGGGAATTTGGATTATCATGATAGACAAGAATTCTTTAAAGAATGTGAGACAATGTGTGATGATAGAGAGGCTTATTATTCTTGCTTAGAAAAAATCTTAGAGAAAGAACTTGTTAATGAAAGATATGGATGGAGAGACAAAGAAATTTTAAAGTATGCAATAAGTAATTTGCCCAATGCTATAGCTGATAAGTATATAATATCTTATTTTTTGACAGGATTAGAAGGAGGAAGAGAAAGCTTTTATCCAGGAGAAAATATAATGTATTTATGTTTGTGGAAAGTAAAACAATGCGGTAAAGAATACTGCAAAAAAGGTTTGGATAATCTGCTAAATACACACATCCTATGGATTTCGTCAGCTGGAAGAATTGATGATCAAGAGGAAAATAATGATGAGGATGCAAATATGAATCTTCAAAGAGTGTATAGTTTCTTGGACATTGAGAGTATAGATACACTACATGATTTGTTTATTAGGATTCTCATAGTATTTATGCTTTCTGATAATGCTGATACAGCAGAAAATGCATTAAGAGGCATATATCATTTATTGCAAATTTATCCAGAAGTAGTGGTAAAAGTAGAAGAATACTGGGATGAATTTCATTATAGAGCAAAAGAATGGGTGTTGATGGTTTATGAATTGTTGACTGAAACTAAAGTAATGGATAAAGTTTTGCTTGAGAGTTTGATTATGAAACATATCAATGATTCGGATTTTAATGTGGCATTTTACTCAAGAATTTTACTACAAAGATTATGCGGCAAAAATGGTTTTGATATGTTAAAGGAAAAACAGAAATATTTTGCAGATATTCCAGAATATAGTACCAAAAAACTATTATCTGTAAAAAGCACAGAACAATATTTAACCGGTACTAGATATGTTATGGAATCACTCAAACGGATGGCCAAGGAAATGTGGGATGACTGTAGCGACATAGAAAGTAAAGTTGCATCATATATGAATCAAATTAGTGATACGAATCAAATGTTGTTGGATGTGGGTGGTAGAAAGCAGTGCGGTGTAGCCTTGTACGATATAAATGTTGCTTTTCTTAGGGTATTGTATAAAGAATGGTATCAAGGAAGATGGGATGGAGTAGAAATTCCATTAAGTCGAATTATTCTTTCTACAAGTGAACCTTATGTTTTGTTGCAGTCTCCAGCGATATTGCCATATCAAGAAAACAAAATATTAAATGTAAAAATTGATGAGTTTGAAGAACTGGATGAAGATGACAAGGAGAAATTGTTAAAGATTATTTTCACTATGGGAATTAGTGATGATGAAATAGTTCTTGGTGGAGCGTTAACAGAATATAGCTATAAGAAAGAACTCTTAGGCTTTATGACTACATATATTGATTTTCCTACGATGAAAAGAGATTTTGCTTTATATGTTTGTGAGAGAAATGCAAGACTTTTAATTCATCGAAGTGAAGAATTTGTGGAGGAAAAACATTGTAACTTACTTGTGCATAATGTAGGAGTAGAGAGTTCTAAAGGCAGTAATATTATGTGTATGTTTTTCACAACGTGCACTAAATAATTTCGGATGGGAAATTGTTTTTGATGATGGCTTAAAGATAGTCGATTCAAATAATAAAATGATAGGTAGATTTGAGTATTATTACGGCTTAAGAACGGAAATGGGAAATAGTATTTATATGAATCAACCTGTTATTCAAAGATGGGTGGTAACTAATGAGGCATTTATTGAAATTCAGAATATGTTGGTATATGATTTAAAGCAAGTGGCCGATGCTAAAGTCTTTGAATTTTAGTGAAAGTAGTATGTTTAGGAAAATTCAAGTTAGCAAGATGAAATAGAAAATAAAAAGAACAGCGTCAGGGCAGTTATAAGTCGAGAGATTTGTAGCTGCCCTTTTTTTATTGCTTTTGTACTGTCAACCACAAATTTGTGATGAACCTGAAAGGTCAGCTTTCCCATAATCTGGAAGTCGGTACAGACCCACTTGGTAACATCTCCCATATCAATCATGCTCTGGAGTCCATGCCAAAGCAGCTTATGGAAGTCTAGACAAAATTTGAAACTGTGGAACATCAGCTTGAAACCGCAAAGGTGGAAGTAACCAAGCCTTTTACACAGGAAGCGGAGCTTGCGGAAAAGTTAGAGCGCCTGTCGGCATTGAATGCCCTGCTTAACATGGATGAAAAGGGTAATGACGGGATTGATATGGATGATGAGCCGGAAACTCTAAAGAGCGAAAAAGATGTCGCAGACCGTCCGGCGAAGAATATTCCGCTTGTAGAGAAAACAGTGGGTACAGAGCAGGATAAGGGCATCAGACAGTATGCAGATGTACCTGCAAAAAGAGTGTCCCTGAAGGCAAAGTTGGAAGCGATGAAGGCAAAGGTTGCTGGAGGAGATACAGAAAAGTCTACGCCACAAAAGGCAAAGGGAAAAGAAGAAACCTTATAAGAAAATTTGAAGTTTTTATATTTTTATTCCCAACTTTATTCCCAACATGTTATAATTATTTTGGTTGGGAATAAAAGTTGGGTAAAGGAGCATACTAATGGATATTAAACAAATTATTTTAGAGTTATGTGCCTTAAGTGATGAACAGGAATGGTTTGAATTTAAGGAGAACTGGTTTCAACCTGAAGTGTTAGGCGAATATGTATCTGCCCTGTCAAATGCAGCAGCATTTCATTATAAAAAAAATGCCTTTTTCATTTGGGGTGTAAATGATATAACTCATGAAGTTGTAGGAACAACTTTTAATCAGTATTGTGATTATAATAAGGAACCGTATCAGAATTATCTTGCAAGAAACTTATCTCCCAGTATCAATTTCAAATTTGAAGAAACTGAAATTTTGGGAAAGAGAGTTGTAGTTTTAGTAATTCCGGCGGCAGCTGAAATTCCTACGGCATTTAAAGAAAAGAGGTTTTTAAGAATAGGATCATCAAAATGCAATATTAAGGATTACCCTAAAAGAGAAATTGAACTTTTCAAAATACTGGATGGAAGAACCGAAACGATAGAAACAGTACCGGCAAAATACCAGGAACTTACATTTCAAAAACTCTTTGGATATTACGGTTCCAAAGGTATTGTTCTAAATCAAAAGACGTTTATTAAGAATCTGGGGCTAAAAACAGAAGAAGGCGAGTTTAATATATTAGCGCAGCTTCTGTCGGATAATTCTCATTTTCCGCTTCGTGTATCTATTTTTGATGGAGAAACAAAAGGCTCTAATCTTTTCTCTGTACGTGAATTTGGAAATGACTGTTTATTATACAGTTTGGATGAGTTGTTGCGTTATGGAGATGTATTGAACCTGATTCAGGCGGATGAGACAGACAGGGTCGTTGAGCGAAAGGAGGTTCCGTTATTTGATAACAAGGCATTTCGTGAGGCTGTCATAAATGCCGTCCTGCACAATAAATGGGTGGAAGGAAATGAACCTATGATTTCGGTATTTTCCGACAGAATAGAGATACTATCAAGGGGAACACTTGCTCCGGCACAGACTATGGAGGGATTTTTCTTAGGAGAATCAATACCTGTAAATGAAAAATTATCCGAGATATTTCTTCAATTGCATATAAGTGAGAAATCTGGTCGAGGAGTTCCTAAGATTACGGAAATGTACGGGAAAGATGCATTTTCATTTAGAGAGAATTCAATCGTTGTAACGATTCCATTTGAGAGAATAAATAAGGTTGGGAATAAAGTTGGGAAAAAGGTTGGGAATAAGAAACCATTAAATTCCAGAAGGCAAAAAATTATTTCAGAAATGAGGGACAACCCGAACATTACAACTGCAGAACTTCATAACATATTAGGTGTGAGTGAGACAGCAGTGGAAAAAAATATATCATTTTTAAGAGACAATGGTTATATAGAGAGGGTTGGTTCAAAAAAGGCAGGGTACTGGAAAGTATTGTAGGCAGATGAATTATGAATTAAATAGTGTGATTATGCAGAAGGTAGTCCATAGCGGGCTGCCTTTTGTTGTGCAAAAATGAACATATGGAGGTTTATTATGGCAGATGAAAGAAAAGAAAAACAAAAAGTACAGGAAATTACAGACAAACTGGAGGAAGGATTAAAGGAACTATTTGAGAGCGAAAAATACAAGACTTATCTTTCCACCATGTCAAAATTTCAAAATTACAGCTTTAACAACACTTTACTTATCGCCATGCAAAAGCCGGAAGCAACGCTTGTACCCGGATATAAGGCATGGCAGAAGAATTTTGAAAGACACGTCAATAAAGGAGAAAAGGCAATCCGTATTCTTGCCCCTGCACCTTACAAAATTAAAGAGGAATGGGATAAATTAGACCCTATGGCAGGAGAAATGATGTTTGATGAAAACGATATGCCCTGTTGATAAACCGACATAAATTCGAGGAATTCCTTAATCAGATAACTTCCTTGTAGTAATAAAAGAAACCGGTGATTTGTATAGGCTTGGGTGCTTTTTTACTGGTAAAAATAAGGCTTGGATGATATAATATAATTTAGTGATTTTATAACCGTTTTTGAGAGGTAAAGTATTGTAAATCGAAGAATTCATCCCGTATTCATATAGAGGTATAAGTGGCATCCGGGCTAGTTCTGGATGTTTTTTTGATTGGATGAGATGCAATGGGATGTATATGTCCAAAGTGTAAATCGAATAATGTTATTCCCATCATGTATGGATATCCTGCTCAAGAAGCTATGGAAGAGTCGGGAAAAGGTAATCTCAAACTTGGTGGTTGTGAAGTATTTTACTTATCCAAGAGCAGGTAGACGAATTCTTGATAAAGAAATAGTACATATAGAGAAGGATAGGATTGCTGATTTTTATCAGAATGTAATATGGCTGTATCGCCCTTGGACGGAGATTATTGAATGCAAGGTGTGTGAAGGTTGCAGCTATGAACTGACAATTACATGCAAAGATAATAGAAAAAAGAAAATTCATGGAGATTTAGGTGGAGGAACTGTCGATAAAACAGTCACAGATTTTCTTTGCACTATTCCAAAAATAAAAATAAAACTAGAGGGGGAATACGATGATTAACCTTGGTACATTACAGGAAATAAAAGATTTAAGAGAAGTATGGCTACACGAGGCGCATGACTTTACTCCTTGGTTGACAAAAAACATATCTATTCTTGGTGATGAAGTAGGTATTGATATCTCTATAGAAGAAACAGAATCGTCAGTTGGTGATTTTAATGTAGATATATTCGCTACAGATGCAGACACAGGTAAGAAGATTATTATTGAGAATCAGCTTGAAGAAACTGACCATGACCATTTAGGTAAGTTAATTACTTATGCATCAGGGAAGTCTGCTGATTTGGTAATTTGGCTTGTAAGAAAAGCAAGACCAGAACATCGTGCTGCAATTGAGTGGCTTAATAATCATACAGATGAGGGTGTAGGCTTTATTCTTTGTGAGATAAAGGTGTTTAGAATTGGAAACTCTGAACCAGCACCAAAGTTTGAGATTATTGAGCAACCTAACAATTGGGTTAAGGAAATGAAAAAGCCTTCCGGGTCCATTGAGAGAACTGTTCTTCCGAAGATAAAAGATATGCTTGAGTGGAGGGTTGTAAAAGCTGGTGATGTTCTTGTTGCAAAGGAACTGACGAAGAAGCGACTCTTCTTGAAAATGGTCATGTTTCTATCAATGATGAAGAGATGTCCATGCAGGATTGGCTTAAAAGAATTACAAGTTGGAAGTCTGTAGAAACATATAAGTTTGCGATTCATAAGGAATCTGGTAAGAGTTTGTCTCAAATTCGTAAGGAATATATGGACGAACATGAATAATACTGATGTTAGCAGGGAGAATATAAAATGTTATTTCGCATAGAAGATAGTGAAAATGAAGATGGAGTACACACAGAGAGTATAGCATATTATCACAGGATTTACCCACAATGCCTATGTCTGAAATTGAAGTATATATAGCAGATGAGATAAGAAAAGAAATAAATGGAGCAAATAATAGGCGCTTACTAAGTTATTAAACAATATAGTGATTCGGTTTATTTGCTATATGCATTGGTGATAAAATATGGAATGAATGCTTATGTACATGATGTTTTGATTGATTATGTTTTCAAGTTAGAAGATTTTAGGTTTGAATTCTGTGAATCAGATGAACGTGCAGCAATGATACAGATAATCGATTACTTATATAAAAACCAAAAGTTGGAATGGAAAATGAGTGTTGCAGTGATTATGGATAGTTTTAATAACGGTGATATATCTGGATATTATGACCCTATAACACAATTCCATGATATACAAAACCAATGGTTCGAAGAATCTTTTGCGTTGAGTGATTATAATGATAATGTTATTTCTGATGGAATATGGAACTGTTATAATAGAAACAGGAGAGATTAATTACGTAGAAAAACCGTTAAAAAGTTGGAGTTAATAAAATGGTAGATACTTACAAATCAAGTTCTTTTTGAACAACAGAATGCAGAAACTTATGTTGCATCAATGGTTGAAGGATGGTTAGGCTGTCCAATGGAGAGAAACGCAAAAGTGGTACTTTCTTCTGGAATACATATTGAGCCGGATTTATATTCAGAAGATGAAAGAATTATATGTTAGATTTTTGCACATATAGGTGCTTTGAAGGTTGGTCAGCAGCATAAGATATCGCAGGATATTTTGAAAATGCTATTATTGGAGAAAACTACAGGTTTTCAATATAGAAAAATTATTGTTGTTGCAGATGATAAAGTAGAAAAGTACTTACATGGAAATCATTTATTGCAGAAAGCATTCGGCAGTTTGGAATAGAAGTAAAGAAGATTAATCTTTCTGACGAGATTCGAATGAGTGTTTCGAATGCCCAGGTTAGACAGATTATGATAAATTCGAATTAAAAGTTTAGGGGGTACAGTTATGGCATATCAGACAGCTCTAACTATAGAGAGTGTTATAAAAGATATTGATGCAAAGAAATATTTGCTACCATCGATTCAGAGAGAATTTGTATGGAGTACAAAGCAGATAGAGAAACTTTTTGACAGCCTTATGATGGACTATCCCATCAATGCATTTCTTTTTTGGAAAGTACCAAAGGAGAAAGCAAAGGAATTTAGTTTTTATGAATTTCTGAGAGATTATCATCAGAGAACAGGTAGACACAATCCAAAGGCAAATATAAGCGGTTCAGATGATATTATTGCAATTCTGGATGGACAGCAAAGAATGACTTCTCTTTATATTGGATTGAAGGGATCATATGCATATAAACTTTCATATAAGAGGTGGGATAACCCACAGGCATATCCAGCAAGAAAACTATACTTAAATGTTTTAGCAGAATCGGAAGATAATGACTTGACTTATGATTTTAGTTTTTTTAACTGATATTGAAGTTAAAAAAATATGAATAAAGAAAAGGATTCAAATGGAAATGCTAAATATTTTTTTGGTATAAAGTAGGGGGAATTCTTGATGTTCACGAAGAATATGAAGTAAATGAGATTCTGATAAAAAATGGCTTGAATGCCCATCCTAATTTCATTTTCGCAAATAAAGCCTTATTTAAACTCTATGGAGTAATCAAGAAGAATCAAACAATCAGTTATTATTTGGAAGAAAGCACAGAACTCGATAAGGTTTTGAATATTTTTATTCGTGTAAATAGTGGTGGTACTACATTAAGTTATTCTGATTTGTTACTTTCATTTGCAACGGCACAATGGCAGCAGAGGGACGCACGTGAAGAACTGAATAAATTCATGGATGAAGTTAATATGATTGGACGTGGATTTAATGTAGGAAAGGATATCATTCTGAAGGCTTGTCTTGTTTAAGCGGATTTTCAGATATCTCATTCAAGGTAGATAATTTCAACCGCTCTAATATGCTGGTCATTGAGCAGAATTGGGATGAACTTACAAATGCATTCAGAATAGCAGTAGAACTGATATCTTCATTTGGATATAGTAGAGAGAATATTACATCAAACAACTTGATTATTCCGATTGCCTACTACATTAAGTCAATTGATAGTCCGGCAAACTTTGTGACATCAAGTGTCTATGCGGAGGATAGAAGACTTATCAAGAAATGGTTTATTGCTTCATTACTTAATAGAGTCTTTAGTTTTATGCCTGACGGATTATTAAAACCTGTGAGAACCATTATTGATAATAATCCTGGTAAGTTTCCATACGAGAAAATTACCGATTACTTCCGTGGAACTAACAGAGATATTTTGTTTACTGATGATAGTATTGATAACTTGTTATGGACAAAGTATGGTACAGGAGATTTACTGATTGTGTTATCTGTTTTATATCCTTGGGCAGATTTAAAGAACAACTTCCATATCGACCATATCTATCCAAAGAGCAAGTTTACAACGAAGAAACTTACCAAGAAAGGTATTCCAGAAGATAAGATTTCATATTACATTGAGAATGTTAATTATCTTGGAAATCTTCAGTTGTTGGAGGCTACTCCTAATGAGGAGAAGAATAACAAAGACTTTGACGTGTGGTTGAAAGAGGCATTCTCAAATCCAGATCAGCTCAAGGCATATAAAGAGAAACATTTTATTCCAGATGTTGATTTGTCATTTGGAAATTTTGAGGAGTTCCTTGGTGCGAGAGAAGAATTGATTGTTGAAGCATTAAAGAAGGAATTGATGTAAGAAAGGAAGTTTTTATGAATAAAGAAGAGATAGAAAAAGCAAGAAGATAAGTATTTTATATCTAAAAATACATAGATATTTTTTTGCACTTGTGGAACTTGATGGAGCTAATAGAGCAAAAATCCTTGGAATTACACAAGAATTGTATCATGATAAAGACAAAGCGAAAATATGGCGCGATACATTAGTAAAGCAAATACATCCCGATGTATGTTCTGTCGATGGTGCAGAAGTTGCAGTAGCAAAAAGTGAATGAACTTTATTCAAGGATGGTTGAAGATGAGTAAAGAAAAAGAATTTCAACTGAGTATTGTAAAAAAATGGCAAAAGATATTAGCTATGAGAAACCCTAACCATCCAAATGATTTTTGTGGATGAAGAGGAATATAATAAAATTGATACTGCTTTAGCTACCTCGGTAGCATTAACAAATGCAGGGACAACTTTGGTTTCTGAAGAAGCATTGCCTGAACTTTTAGCTGAGACAAAGAAAGATACTATGTATATAGTTGATAATGAAATATCCGATGAAGCAAAAGTTTCAATAGGTGGAGGGAAATTTATAAAAAGTGGTGCGGTCATAGAAAAAGCGCATACTCGTTCAGAAGAACATCCTGATGCCATGAAAAGAGCAAAAAATAGCTATTCTGCACAGAGTTTAGTTAACATAAGTAAGTCAGAAGCAGTGAAAGCCCAAAAAGGCGATTTTGAGGATTTTGCTAAAAAGAAAGAAAAGAATTTAGGTAAAACAAGGAAGAAGGAAAATAATATTAGTAGTGATGAAGTAACAGGAGAACCATTGGAAGGAAATGGAGATTTTCATCATAAAAATAAAAAGACAATTTATACGGACCCTGTGCAAAGACTAAATCCTAATAAAGGTATATTGGTTAACAAGCAAACACATAGGGATATTCATAAAAGTAATGTAAATAATGAAGAAGATTTAAATAAGTATATAAAGCAAAGACAAAAAAACAAATAGAGTCAAGGTGTGATATATGTAACTATGCACACCTGTTGTTAAAGTATGAACACCCCTAGGGCAAAAAAGGGATTCAAATGAACACCCCAAATCGCAGTAGTAATTGCACTCAATTTCTACTACGATTTTACTACTTCACACGGCTGTAAAATGCTAAATCTTGCCAAGATATGCCGATTGTGTAGTTTACACCCATAAATTACAGAAACTGAAAAAGTCGATAAATCTTCGCATTTCTCGGCATATCTTGGCGATTTAAGATAGGAGAAAGTTATGATAAAAATACTTTTCATCTGCCATGGCAATAAAGTTAAAATCTCCCCTAATGCCTGTGAATATGGGATTCTTGATGAAAGAAACTTATTTACTACACGTAATTTACACGTTTTTGAGAAATAGGCTTGGTGTGCTGTTTTAAAGAATGTAAAAGTGAAATTGGCATAAGATATAAAAATGAGTATTAGAATAATAAATAACAACTTGACGTACGCTAAAAAGTACGTTATAGTTATAGCGAAAGGAGATGGTATCATGACCGCAATCAGCATAACAAAGGCAAGGGCAAACTTATATCAGACAGTTTCAGATGTCAATGAATATTCTGAGCCTATAACAATAACAAATAACAGAGGGAAAAATGCGGTTTTAATAGCAGAAGATGACTGGCTGGCGATTCAGGAAACCTTATATCTTAATTCCATATCGGGTATGACACAAAGTATTTTGGATTCCAGAGAAGAAGATATTTCTGAGTGTACATCTTATAATCCGGAAGAGGAGTGGTAGATGTATTTGATTAAATTCAGTAAAAAGGCTGACAGAGATAAAAAGTTGTTAAAGAGTGCAAGGCTTGATGGAAAGGCGAAAGCACTTCTGAATATTATAGCAGATGACCCGTTTAAAGTGCCGCCGCCCTATGAGAGTCTGGTCGGGAATCTTAATGGTTTCTATTCAAGAAGAATAAATATACAGCACAGACTGGTTTATGAAGTCTATTCCGAGGAGACTGTTGAAGATGATGTAGTGTATGAGGGCATAGTCAAGATGGCACGTATGTGGACGCATTATGAAGGAATGAGATAAACAGCTACAAAAACAACCATTAAATAATCTAATTATTATCTGGCATAATGATTTTCACTTAAAAGAGGAGCCAGATTACTCTGACTCCTCCAAGTATGTGTCCGCAAACACATACCCCAATTTCAATTTAGAATATACTACAAATATGTATAATATACAAGTGTTGAAGAACTTTTGATTTTGATTTGCCTATTGACGATTATATTTTAACCTAGTATAATCAAAGTGAAGGTAAGGAAACTTATCTTATCAGGTATTTCTCCACCAATAAGTGAGAGACTTTAAAATCAGGTGTTTCCCTGCCAACAAGTGGGAGACTTTAAAATCAGGTGTTTCTCCACCAATAAGTGAGAAACTGTAACATAGGAGTGAGAGTTATCTCGCTCCTTTTTAAGGTAAAGGAATTGTAGCAATATGAAATTATACACTATAGAAACAAAATACATAGATTATTTACGTACTTATTCTAAATTAGCTAATGTATTTGACAATAAAGATGATGGTCGCTCCCATGTAAGAAAATATCTGGGAATAGTTCTGGAGATAGGAGAATACAAGTATTATGTTCCTCTTTCTTCTCCCAAAGATAGTGATTATCTTGTGATTGATGATGTAAAAACGATAAGAAAGAGCATAATTCCAATAATTAGGATAATAGTTAAAGAGAATACTGGAAAACTAGAACTAAAAAGGAACTCTTAAATTTAGCAATATGATTCCTGTTCCCTGATGATATGATTACATATTACGATATATCTAAAGAGACAGATAAAGATTATAAGGCACTGGTTGAAAAAAAGAGTATGATTTTATAAGAAAAATCAAAAACTGATTATGCGAAATGCCTCTGTATTATATAATCAGAAATCAAAAGAAAATGAATTATATCCTCGTGGTTCAAAAAGCCGAGATACTTAAAAACAGTTCTTGATTTTTAAGTACGCTGAACAAATATATTGTGAATTTATTCAAGATGAGAGTAACGTATAAACCACTTATATCCGCAAAATCCATATAAATTTTCGGGCTGCCCCTACTCTCTTCCAGTAAAGAGAAACCATAGTTCCAAACCCCACCCCGCTAATAAATAAGAGATAGCAAGAAGACTTATGCAAAAAAGCTTCCAAACTATCTCTTTTTTCTTGCCTTTATTTTTGTAAATTCGATAATCTCTTTCTTGTCATCTTCGGTTATCTTTTCAAAATAGTATAACAGTTCTTTTTCAAGATTGCCAAACAACTGATACTTTTTCTGGTTCTTAGGATTGTTAAAATATTCAAGGAAACCAGCCAAATCCTCACTTGTCTGTGTAGGTGCGGGTGCATCATAATATACATTTCTGTCTATTTCTGTAGTAAGCTGCATAAGGTCGTCTACAGAGATGTTGTAAAGCCCTGCAAGCTTGAACAGGGTTTCAGGATTCGGGGTTCGTTTGCCTGTTTCATAGTGCGAGTAAGTCTGCCTTACTATATCAAGTACTGTCGCTACATAGTCTTGGGTATAGCCATGTGCCTTCCGCAGTTCCTTTAATTTGACAGCCAATAGCTTGTTATTCATAAATTTGTCCTTTCTATATTAAGGATTATAGAGAATAATAATAGACAAAAAGCAACAAAATGTAGCTTTAAATGCAAAAGTATGTTAGTATAAGTGTAGCTTTAAATTATTATTTTAAATATATGGAGGTTTCTATGAGAGTAAGAAAAGCCATAGCGCAGGCATTTGTTTTTGTGTTCATCTTAGTAGCGGTTACTTCTATTGTCAGTATGTCGGCAAAAGCGGATTCTACATGGGATGATACCTTAGTCGTAGAAGATGCTAAGTATTGGGGAATTGCCACAAGAGTACAGAGTGACAGGTATGGAGTTAAAATTGGTGATGAGTATTACAAGATTACTAAAGTAGAAGAGTATGTCAAAGGAGTAGGTATAGATGTATTTGCGGCACTAAGAGGAAAGGCTGGAATAATAGCAGTTGGGGAGACACCCATACCTGATGGAACTTGGAAGATAGCACAGACTTTTAGTGAGAGTGATAAGTCTTTTAAGGTAATATATACCCCAACTACAGATAGCATTAAAGAACTTGGCGGTCTACCTGCGACAAAGGCAATAGGTGGGGAATATGGATATTTTGTGGGGCTTGTTGGAAAGGGAATAGTGAAAGAAGTAGGTTTGTTTGATGATAATGATAATGATAATTATTATATAGATATTAAACATAATGACCAGTGGAGAGCAATTAGTGGAAATGCACAATCAGGAGCTTATAATAAATACTTTAATAAAGAGAATATAAATAATGTATTGAAAATGCTTACTCAGAATGGCTCAACATTGAATTTTAGAATGAGGGAAGGAGGCTGGCACTGGCCTACAAAAGAAATTAAGGTGAAAATCCCAACCCAGCCGAAAGCGCCAGCAGTAAAGTTTAATCTTGCTAAAGATACTTCTAACGTCAAGAAAGGAATGGAGTATACTCTACTTAATGAAGCGGCATTAGCCAGCTTTTTAAAAGATGGAAAAGCAACATGGAAAAAGATTGACAGTAAATCAGGACTGTCTATATCAGAAGTATTTAGCTCCATTGGCAATACAAACGAAAATATCTACCTCTTGGCAAGGATATCGGCAACAGGAAAGAAGATTGCTTCTAAATATGCTACAGTTGAAATTATTAAGAAAGAGCCTGAATTTAGTTTTACAGCAGAATCAGGAGTTACGGGAGCTTCAATTAAACTTAAGCCCAAAAAAGCAGATGATAATAAAGACTATGGATATGTAGAAGTAAAGCCAGCATTATCTTATGATGTAACTAAAGGTGCGGCAATTATAAATGGAACAGGGCTTGATATTGAATATAGCATAAAGAGGGATAATGAGGAAGTTGCTCCAAAGTGGGTGTTATTAAAGCAGGCACAAAAGCAAGTCCCGGTAAATCATCTGTGAGGTACTCTGAACAGCCTAAGTCTGGTACTTATGATGTTGATGGACACTCAATCATCTCATTCAGGACTCCGGGAATGATGCTTGACAAAGGCAACAAAATCAAACTGCCTTACAGCCTTGGAGAAGTACCTGTAAAGTTCAAAAATACAGAACAAAGGCTTTCAAGTGCTACAGGTGGGGCTGTTACTGTATCAGCTATTTCGGTTGCAACAGGCAGGGCAATATCGCATGAGCTTAAACTTAAAATTACTAATGTAAGTAAGATGAGCACTAAGCCTAAGCTTAAGGTAACAAGTAAGCTAAAGGGGGTATCTGTAGCAGTAAGCAAAGTAATGCCTTATAAGTCCTCGCTTGATGGATATTTTTCAATAATAATAAAAGCCAATAAGAATACATTTAAAACAGAGGACTCATTAGCTAATGCTGTATTACAGTTTGATTTGAAGTTCGAAAGTATTGAAGATTCGTTTGAAATTACTTTTGAGAAAAAGCAGCCATAAAGAATCACGACCCAAGTAAGTCGCTAAACTGCTTATTTTTTATGCCCAAAACACAGAAAGGAGTGATGCCTATGCCTATGTAAAGCCTAGTCCTGCCAGTACCAATATAGCTAACTAAACCAGTTTTAAGAAAAAGGAGAAAAACCATGAGAAACAGAAATTTTAACAATGAAGTAACTGTAAACAATCACTATAACGGAGGAAATATGATTATGAAGCATGAAAAAGCAGGGAATATAGGAGCATTTGGACAGATGGTTAAGGAAGAGCTTTCTAAAGCCTATGGCAATTGTGATGTGACAGTAAAAGAGGTAACTAAAAATAATGGAGTCATCCTGACAGGAATTACTGTAAAGCCTAAGGAAGAAGGCATTTCGCCGATAGTGTACCTTGAGAGTTACTTTGACGATTACCTTTTGGGGAGAGAGCTTAAGGACATAGTAAGTGACATATGCAGCTTCTTTGAAAATAACAGAATGAAGGACAGGATAGACATATCTGAGATTGTAAGCTTTGAGAGCGTGAAGGACAGGCTTTACTTTAAGCTGATAAACTTTGAGAGGAACAGGGAACGTCTTAAACATATGCCATACGTAAGCTTCCTTGACCTTGCAGTAGTATTCTATATTTCAGTAGAAGCTGATGGCAATACCAAAGGTTCTGTAGCTGTAGACAGTAAGCTTATTGAATCTTGGGGGATTGCTGACAGCAAAGTCCTGTTTGGCATAGCAAAGAAAAACTCTGAAATGAAACTGAAAGGAAGCGTGGTGAGCATGATGAGCCTGATAGGGCATATAAATGGAGATATGGCAGATATGGAGGATGAAGAGTGCCCTATGTACATAGCAACTAATAGTGAAAAGCTTGACGGTGCAGGTGTCATTTTATATGAAGGGCTTCTTAAAGGATTTTATGAGAAAATAGGAAAGAGTTTCTATATACTGCCGAGCTCAACACACGAAGTCATCTTTGTGCCTGAGGCAGTCGGGACAGATGTAAATTGCTTGAAGGCCATGGTTGCACAGGTAAACAGGACAGAAGTAGGCGAAGAAGAAATACTCTCTGACAATGTTTACAGATATAACCCGGATAAAGACCTCATTGAAATTATGTAGGTCTTATTTTTTTGCTTATTTTTAGGAAACGGAGAAATTTATCATGAAAGGAAAGAAAAAATGAATGCTTGTTATGGCTATACTTTGGAATCAGAGCCTGCTGAGGCAATACATGACTGCATTTGCAGGGATAAGGAGACAGACGGACATGAGTAAGAATCAGGATAAAATAAAGCAAGCCCTTGACTGCATTGAAGAGAGTTTAGAGAAAATTCATACAGACAGGGACTGGCTTAATTACATAACATTTCAAAGCTTATTTTACAACTACAGCTCTGGAAATACAATACTTATTTATTCACAAAATCCTAATGCAACCTTCGTTAAGGGCTATAAGGCTTGGAACAAGCTTGGGAGATATGTGAAGAAGGGGAGCAAGGGGGGTAGCTATACTAGCCCCCTGCTTCCGTAAAATGGAAGACTTTGAAGAGCCGTCTGAGAAAGAGCTTTATCAGGAATCGGAGGGAGTAAAGAAGATAAGGAAGGTCTTGTCGGGCTTTAAGCTTGCTTATGTATATGACATAGCCGATACAGAGGGTTCAGATGAACATCTGCCTGTTCTGGTAAGGGGGCTTGCAGGAAACTCAGAGAAAGAGAAGGAAATATATGAAGGGCTGGCTGAATTCATATCCAGAGAATACACGATTAAGGAGCTTACAGGAAATACAGGAAAAGGCTCATATAACATTGAAACAGGGGTAATAAGCATTAGGAGTGATATGGGGTATTTACAGAAGATTAAGACACTTTTACATGAATATGCCCATGCCATTGACTTTAAATTACACCCAGAGCCTGACATAAGCAGGAACAAAAGGGAGCTGATAGCTGAGTCGGCAGCCTTTGTGGTAAGCATGAGGCTGGGGCTTGATACCAGCTCCTACAGCATAAGCTATATAAAAAGCTGGCTTAAGGACATAGATGAACTTAAGATGATAGCTGACACGGTACAGAAAGTATCGGCACAAATCATAAATAATCTGGCAGAATCTTCGGGTTCTGTCTTTTCTGGTTTAAAGGAGGAAGAGTAAATGCATGCAGAGATTTTAACAGAAACAGAAGGGCTGACAAAAGAGATGTGGCTTACATACCGCAGGATGGGAATTGGCGGCAGTGATGTAGCCCCGCTCCTGGGGCTGTCAAAATGGAAGTCAGAGCTTGAGCTCTGGCTTGATAAGACAGGTCAGGCAGAAGAACTTGAAGGGGAGAATGAAGCCATGCTCTGGGGAAATATAATGGAACCCATATTACGCAGTCATTTTGAAGAGGTTACAGGCAGGAAGGCAGTAGAGGTAAAGGCAATATTAAGGCATCCTGCATATCCTTATATGCTTGCAAATGTTGACGGGATAATCTCTGATGAAGATGGCAATCCTGCCATTCTGGAAATCAAGACAGCAAGTGAGTATAAGAGAAGCGAATGGGAGAATGAAGTCCCTGTGTATTACCAGACACAGATACAGCATTACTTATGCGTAACAGGAATTAAGAAGGCATACTGTGCAGTCCTTATAGGTGGAAATAGTTTCAGGCTGTATGAGATTGAGGAAGACATAGAAGTACAGAAAATGCTCACCGCACTTGAGGGAGAGTTCTGGAACAAAGTAAGGAACAATATAAGACCTGAGATTGACGGTTCAGAAAGTGCAAGGAAGTTTTTGGATTCTTTATACAAAGGCGGCATAACAGGGCAGAAAGATTTGCCTGATGAAGCTGTCAGGCATATAGAAGATTATGCAAAAGCATCAGAGGAAGAAGAGAGGGCAAAGGCAAGGAAGCAGGAAGCCTCAAACCGCCTTAAAGAGCTGATGGGGGATTATGAAAAAGCTAAATGCGGTAAGTACAGCATAAGCTGGAAGCCTGTAGGGACTGACAGGCTTGATGTTAAGGCGCTTAAAGAAAAAGAGCCTGAAATATATGAAAAATACTTAAAGACAACCGTATCACGCAGGTTTACAGTGAAATAGGAAGGAGAATAAATATGATGAAGCAGATTAACTTAAAAGAATTCCTTGAAAGCAGGATGGGAGACATAACCCCTCCAGAAGGCTCTAAAACAGCCATAGAACAGGCTGAAATAAATGTGTCCAAGAATCTTATGTTTGATTCGGAAAGCGGCGAATTTAAGCCTGAAACGAAGCCTGTGACCTCTGTAAGGGCTAAGGGAATGACTTTAGAAGAAGCGAAGGCTTTTGATGATGAAATAGGGCAGTTTGTGGAGAGCATGCTTATTGCAGGAACTGACTACGGAATCATACCACGCTGCTCAAAACCGTCACTCTTAAAGCCAGGTGCAGAAAAAATAATGAATTACCTTGGGCTCATAGCAAGGACGGAAATCACTAACAGGGCAGAGGATTACAGCTCAGGCTTTTTCAGCTATGAGTGCAAGGTCTACCTCATAGACTACAACGGAGTAGTAAGGGGAGAAGGCATAGCAACAAGCAACACAAAAGAAGCAAGGTATTTAAAAGGAAGCGGGTATAACTACCAGAATGTCGTGGCTAAAATGGCTAAGAAGAGGGCTTTGGTTGATGCAGTGCTGAATGTCGGGAATCTTTCGGGAAAGTTTACGCAGGATATCGAAGATATGCAGACAGAAAATGATAAACAGGCAACACAGAAGCAGATTCAGCTTCTTGAGACGCTTATGAATAAATATAATACATCCATGGATGCCATCAATGGTTATGTAAGGAAGAACTGGAATATTGATAATTACAAGAAAATCTCTTACGGGCAGTGTTCACAGCTTATTGATAAATACAAAGCATTAGGATAAGACAGCCATAAAGTACAGAGCAAAATGGATAAACTTATGCAGGGGGTTGGGGTAAATGCTTCATCCCCTGCCTTTCTGAAAGGAGCAGAAGATGAAGAATATAACAGCATATGAGCTTATGCTGGACAAAGATACCAGACATACGGAGTTAAAAGTAAAAGAAAGCCATACATATGAGAAAGATATTTTAAACAATCCCGATGATATTTATATGCTGATGAAGGAAGTGTTCCATTTAGATGAATATGCTGATGAGCATGTTTACATGCTGGCTTTTAACATAAGGATGAAAGTTATCGGGGTATTTGAAATAAGCCATGGTCTGGGCAATTCAAGCTTGATTGACTCAAGAGGGGTATATATTAGGGCTTTGCAGGTAGGAGCAAGCAATATAGTAATTATCCATAACCATCCTTCGGGCTTGCCTGAACCGTCTGTGACGGATATAGGCATATGTGAGAAGCTTAAGTCAGCGGGGGAACTTTTAAACATTCCGCTTGCAGATTTTATCATCATAGGCGATGGAAAGTTTGTGAGCTTTAGCAGGAAAGGCAGGCTTTAACACATTTAAGGAGTAAATTTAGGAAAAAGGGGAGAAGCCTGTTATATTACGGGCTATCCCCTCAAATAGTATGTAAAAATACTGAAATAAGACTTTTAAATGGTGCTGCTTTGGGTATATACATTTACACCGTTATATTATGGGACGGTCTACCTACTTCGGAAGGTTAAGTTGTTACTTTTGAAAGGAACAGGCAATGCTATTCATCATATTGAGTATTTCCAAGGTCTGTTTCTTCATAATTGTCATAGTTATCATAATATTTCTGGTTAAGTTCGTCATTTAGCTGATTATCAAATTCTGTGTGAAAATAAAACATGAGTCTACTGTCTATGTCTCTGTTAACCCATTTAATAAGAAGTAAGTCATGAAACATTTCATTATTATAGTTATAATTATTATTGTAAATAGACGAGTTTTTTTATCTTATATGACTGGTAAGAATGTGAATAAATATTATATAGTTGACAGTCTAGGTTATCATTATCCTCAAGGAGGGCATTAAGAATTTTTACTGACTCAGTCTTTTTGCAGCAATTTATTAGTGCATTTGTAGAGCTTTCACTAAGCCCCAGGATTTCACTGATTTTAGCGGTTGCTGGATTTTTTTAATGTCAGAATAACCTATTAAATATTCACATGATACATTGAAAAAGTTACAAAAAGTATATAAAGTTTCGGGTTTTTGGGCATATTGAACCATTCAGCCATTTATTTAGGTTATTAATATTTAAACATACTCCGGGTTTTTTTCCTCGAAATCTATGATAAAACTGTATTTTTGTATATTTTTCTTATTTTCTCTTGCTCAGCTGGTTTATATGCCTTAATGAGTTTATTCCTATATTTTTTTCTGAGTTCTTTATTTTTCCTTATCTATATCACAATTCATCTGCTTAATTTTTTTCATTCTTCCCTGTCTATATAAGCAGTGATTAACTCACGTAACCTTTTCGCTGATATCATTATTTTTTTCATCTTCATAAATGCTCCTTTTCAATAAATGTGCCATAAAATTACATATATTATAACATAAAAAAAGAACAAAAATAAATAAAAAAAGTGTAATTGTAATACATAAAAAAATATGATATAGAATAAATGTAGGAGGTGAACAGAATGAAAATTAGAGCAAAGGCGGCATTTAAGAAAATCAGAGCCATAAAAGGATATTCCTTAAATGCTTTGGCAAGGAAGATGAAAGTCAGCCCTTCTGTAATTCTAAAGCTTGAAAGAGATGGGAATGTAAGTCCTGCCACAGCCAAAAGAGCATATGAAGCTCTTGGCGAGAGTTTTGAAACTTTATTTTATATGGAAGAGATATAAGGGGGTGATGAAAAAAAGGAGTGCATTTGTAACTGTTAATAAACATGGTATTGCTTAATGAATGTATCATGCATAGCAATAGCCATAACCAGAGAATGAGAGGAAGGATAAATATTCTTATACAGCTTAGTTCTTTCTGTGAAGCAGCTGCTGAGTCAGTTCAAGCCAAGGTAAGAATATATAGAACCCATGTCAGAAGTATTTTCAGATATATTTTCATTTGACAAAATGATTCTGGCTGCCAAAAAGGTGGCGGTGAAATCTTCTTCAGGGATAGACGGAGTATCTGCTAGAGAAGCGGTTGACTATGTTAAGAACAACTACAAATCCATAAAGAAAGAGCTGGCAGACGGAAGGTATCGCCCAAAGGAAGTTTTGTTACAGAAGATACCTAAGAAAGACAGCAGCAAGTTCAGGACTCTGGCAATAGCAACAATGTTGGACAGGGTAATCCTCCGCTGCATATATACATATCTTGAAGAAGTCTATGACGGGGACTTTGAATATAACTCGTTTGGCTTCCGTAAGGGGATGAATTGTCATATGGCGGTCAATCATATTGTTAAACACCTGCATGAAGGATATAGATACGTAATATCCATAGACTTAAAAGACTGCTTCGGTAACATAAGCCATGACAGAATTTTGTATAATCTTCACTCTAAGGCATGTGATGTCGGGATTATTAAAATTATCAGTAAATTCCTCAAAGTCACATACGTGGAGAATGGACATATGGGCAAGAACCTAATCGGATGTCCTCAAGGAAACAGTATCTCCCCTGTTCTAGCAAATATTATACTTGATGATGTAGACAAGGAGCTGGAAAAGAGGGGGATTGTATATGCCAGATATGCAGATGACATAACAATATTAGCTAAAAGTGAGAAGGCTGCGCTGAGGATACGTAATAGCATTAGTAAATTCATTGAGAAGAAGTGTAGGCTGCCTATTAATTATGAAAAGTCGGGAATACACGATATTAAAGATGGCTTTACAATGCTGGGTTTCTCCATAATTGAAGGTAGTGACGGGATTCATATCAGCCCTAAACGAGGAAAATGTGAAGAAATAGTGCAGAAGGTATCTGAAAGATGTATGGAAAAGTCTGAGAATATTGTAAAGGATTTAAAGGGCATTGTATGTGGCTGGATTAGCTATTATACGATTGCAGAAATAGAATCTTTTGTCAGGACACTTGACGATGTGCTGGTAAAGAACCTGAAAGAATACGAGAAAAGGTTTAATACAAAAGTTGATATCAGAAAATGCTGTCAATGTTATGAGTTCTATAAGAAAAAAGCAACTTCGAAGTGAAAGTTGGAAATTAAATAAATGAAAGGAGTAATTTATATTATGCCCGGGCATAGAATTAGAGCACCTACTTTTGGGTAAGAGGTAGTTGATATTTATTTAGAAGAAAGAGGATATATAGAATGCATGAAATAGGTAATATACCGTTTGTGGATAAAAACTGCATAAAAATCAAAATTGATTCAGAAGAAATGAGAAAAGGCATTATCGCTTATAGTGACGGAAGTCATTTAAGAAATTTATTTAACAGATTAAAAAACTTAACATGCCGAAAAAAATATTGAAGTCCCGATATGGGAGAAAGTAAATCTCACGTTAGACGAAGCTTCGGCATTGTTTGGAATAGGGATAAATAAGCTTCGGGCTTTATCAGACAATAAAAAAGCTGATTTTGTCCTATGGAATGGTACGAAAAGACTTATAAAAAGAAAGAAATTTGAGGAGTTCTTAGATAAAAGTTATTCAATTTAAGAATAGAAAGAGGACAGCACATATGTTATACTCTTGTTACACCAAGTCTCTTTCTCTTTGGAAAGGAGATTTATGTCGGAAAAGAGAAAAGACAATAAAGGTAAAGTGTTAAAAACAGGCGAAAGCCAGCGTAAGGACTTGTTATACCAATACAGGTATAAAGACTGCTTTGGAGAAATAAAGTACATATATTCAAATACTTTGGAAGAGCTTCGTGAAGAAGAGAAGGTCATACAAAAGAATCTGGAGCGGGGACTTGATTATGTAAAAGGGAGAATAAGTGTAATAGAGCTTGTTAAAAGGTATGTAGGGCTTAAAAGGAATGTAAGGCGGAATACTAAAGTCGGCTACAATTATGTAATAAACATTCTTGAAAAAGAGGCTTTTGCACAAAAAAGCATCAGAGAGATTAAGGCTTCTGATGCTCAACAATGGATTATCAAATTGTCCAATGATGGAAGGGGATATAGCACGCTGACTACAATAAAGGGCGTACTAAGTCCAGCTTTCCAAATGGCTTATGATGAGGATATTATACTAAAAAATCCCTTTAATTTCAAGCTTACTGATTTTGTTGTAAATGATTCTAAGAAGAGAGTGGCACTTACAGAAGCACAAAAAGACAGATGGATGGAATTTATCCGTAACGATAATACTTATTCTAAGTATTATGATGAGTTTGTTGTTCTGCTTAATACTGGCTTAAGGGTAAGTGAGTTCTGTGGGCTTACATTTAAGGATTTGGACTTTGAGAATAGGAAAATTAATGTTGACCATCAGCTGCTTCGCACCAGAAATGGTGTATATGAGGTAGAAAAGACTAAAACTGAAAGCGGTATACGTTATATTCCTATGTCAGAGGAAGTGTATAGAAGCCTTAAAAACATCATTGCTAAAAGAGCTAAAGTCAAAACAGAGATGATTGTTGATGGCTATAGCGGCTTTATAATGCTTGATAAGAACAAAAAACCAAAGGTTGCACTACATATAGAAAATGAATGCAGATGGGCTTTTAAAAAGTATTCTAAGCTTTATCCTGATACTCCCTTACCTAAGATAACACCACATGTATATAGGCATACATTCTGTACCGAATTATATCAGAAAGGCTTAGATGTTAAGAACCTGCAATATATTATGGGGCATTCAGAGGCAAGAACCACAATGAATATCTACACTCATTCTGATTATGAGATGGCTAGTAAAGCTATGATTAAGATTATTGATTTTACTACACATAATTCTAAGGATAAAAAGATATCCAATGCCTCATAAACAAAGGGTTTGAAGCAGGTAATTTACTACACACTTTACTACACGTTTTAGACGATAATTTATAAAGATTTATGAAGATTTTTGTGAAGCACCATTAAATAACAAAGTGGTTAAAACCCCATAAACATAGGCTTTTGTAGAGATTTAAAGGAGTATAACAGATATGATAAAAATACTTTTCATCTGCCATGGCAACATCTGCCGCAGCACTATGGCTCATTTCGTATTCCAGGACCTCGTTAACAAATCAGGTCTTACAGACAGTTTCTTCATAGACTCAAAAGCCACCAGTACAGAGGCTATCGGAGAATCCACCCACTATGGTACAGTGAAGAAGCTGAGGGAAGCCGGAGTTCCTGTCCTGCCTCACACATCTACACAGATAACCAAGGCAGACTATGGAAAGTTCGATTACATAATAGCCATGGATACTAATAACATCAGAAACCTCGACAGAATCTTAAAAGGAGATCCCCAAAATAAGATAAGCAAGCTCCTGTCTTTTGCAGGAAAGTCAGGAGACATAGCCGATCCATGGTATTCAGGAGACTTTGATGCAACTTACAGAGATGTGCTTGAAGGCTGTCAAGGATTGTTGAATGAACTAACCTCTTAATTACTGTTAAGTTTCCCTACAATATATTCTGTAGGAGTACAGCCAAACTCCTTTTTGAAGCATCTGTTGAAATAAGTTGCATCGGCAAAACCGCAGGAATAAGCAATATCACCTATGTTTCTGCCTTCAAGGCTGTCAAATTCCTCAACTGATTTTTGAAGACGGTATTTAATCAGATACTGGATTGGAGTTGTTTTTAATATCTGCTTAAATAAACGAAGACAGGAACTTATACTTATATCTCCGCTCTTTGCAATGTCAGCTATTGTAATCGTTGTGGGATAATTATTTTCAATAAAAAACAATATTTTTTTGATACGGAGTTCATCCTGTTTGGCTTTGTCGGTGAACTCTGTTTCATTTTCAAGTAAGTCTATATTACTTTTAATAAGACTGAAAACCCTGGTCAGGTTATGACGGACTGTGATTGGATAGTCGGTTTTCTCATAAGCACCATTAAGCCAGGCGTCGTTAGACAACTGTAGAATGCTGTTCTGCCATGAAATTCCTGGGCTTAGCTTTATAAAGGGCAAAGCCTGTTTTTTAAATATAGGTTGTATATAGGTTTTCCATACTATGTCCTCGCTATGAGCTGTAATTTCGGGAGAAAATATCAGAGCATGCTGATGTCCCTTTGTAGATAAGAGCTTTGCAGAGTGAAGAATTCCACTGTTTAAAAAATATCCCTCTCCTTTATTTAATACAAAGCTGCTGTTTGCTATTTGTACGCAGACAGAACCTTCTGTTATTATAATAATCTCAAGTTCATCATGCCAATGCCAGGGAACCTTGACCTTTGTCAGGTCATCATCAAAAAAAGCAATTGGAAAATCTGAGGTTCCATAGGTCAGAAGTTCCCTTCCGCTACCGTCAGTCTTGTCAACTGAATATGATAATGCCATAAATATTTCTCCTTATATTTGACGAAATAATACTATAATATCTATTGATTTTGGCGATAAAATGCTATCTGTTTATTAGTATTATACGATATAATCCTAAGAGGTCAAGAATATTATAGTCAAATTATTCTGAAATAAATCACAGACTTTTTATATACATTCTATAAAGTGATGTGGATGTCAAAACTATTTGACACCAAATGATATGGGATTGCTTCTGCTTCACATCCTGCAATCCTTGCAAAAATATTTCAAATATATTTTGTGAACAATTTGGACTAAATAAATATGGAGGAAATTTAATGGCTTCATTACTGTTAGTGGTTATCTATCTTATTTTCATCAGTCTCGGACTGCCGGATTCGCTGCTTGGCTCAGGCTGGCCACAGATGCAGGTTGCATTTTCGGTGCCATCATCTTATGCTGGTTATGTGTCTATGACAATATCGTTTATGACAATAATTTCAGCTCTTATGAGTCCGGGAATGATAAAGAGGTTTCATACAAAATGGATTACCATAGTGTCGATTGGTTTAACAATAATCGGCCTGTTAGGGTTTTCTGTCTGTGGAGAATACTGGATGCTATTTTTATTTGCAATTCCGTACGGACTTGGAGCAGGTGCTATAGATGCTTCTGTTAATCACTATGTAGCCAATAATTTTTCAGGTTCAGTAATGAATTTCTTACATTGTTTTTATGGAGTAGGTGCGGTTATAAGCCCTTATATTATGGCGCTTGCACTTAAATATGCAAGGTGGAATGAAGGTTACAGATGGACTTCTTATATTCAGATATTAATTTTACTTGTATGTATATTTTCACTCCCTCTTTGGAAAGCAAATGGCAAAGATGAGGAAGAAGACCATAGCAGTAGTGTAGGCATAAGGGAAGCACTTAAGGTACCTGCAATCATTTTTACACTGATTGCGTTTTATGCCTATTGTGCAGGAGAGGCTACCTGTTTCCTCTGGACACCGAGTTATTTTGCAGGCACAAAGGAAGGACTTTCTGCTGATACCATTGCATCCTTTGGCGCATTGATTTTTGGAGGACTGATGTTTGGAAGGCTGATTTCAGGCTTTATCTCAAATAAAATTGGTGACAGAAAACTTATCCGAATCGGAATTTTTATTGAGTTAATTGGAATTATTATGGTATTTTTGCCTTTATCAAACTATATGGTTGCGGCAGCAGGCTTTGTAGTAATCGGTACAGGCATGGGACCGGTATATCCTGCTATCCAACACATGGCGCCTGCTAATTTTGGAAAGAAATACAGTGCAGTGGCTATAGGTCTGCAAATGGCATCAGCTTATGTAGGAAGTACCTTTATGCCTATGGTATTTGGAATATTGCAGCAAAAAGCCGGTATAGGCATTATGCCTGTTTACATACTTATATTTGCTTTAATAAATTTTTCAATGCTTGAGGTAGCTTATCGTTTATTAAAGAAAGAAAAGGTTAGTTGATATGAAAATAGAACATGTGGCAATGTATGTAAATGACCTTGAGGCTGCAAAGGATTTTTTTGTAACGTATCTTAGAGGCAGCGCAAACGAACTTTATCATAATAAAAATACTGATTTTCGCTCTTATTTTATTAGTTTTGAAGATGGAGCAAGGCTTGAAATTATGAATAAACCTCAGATGGAAGATGTGAATAAAGCCTTTAACCGTACAGGATATATTCACCTTGCATTTTCAGTAGGAAGCAAAGAGAAGGTAGATGAACTTACCGAAATATTAAAAAATGACGGGTATGAGGTTTTGAGTGGACCAAGAACTACCGGAGATGGTTATTATGAGAGCTGTATTTTAGGTATAGAGGGAAATCAGATTGAGATAACAGTATAGTGGGAATATTAAGACTTCATTCATAAGAGTGAGGTCTTATTTATGTTTGAGAAAAAGAATTATAATGAAATCTTGACAGCCATGTAGCTAAAGAATAAAATGATGTGGGTGTCAAAAGATAACAAATTCTTTTGTAATCAAGCTTGCATCGAATTTTTATACTTTTGACGTTTGTATCATAAAATATCTAAAGGCCAATAATCTGATAAAATCAAGAAAATAATTAAAGATTAAAAAAATTTTTGCCGGATAAATGGCGGTTTGGGGTTAAAATTGGAGGTAAATATGGAGAGGCCAAATATAATTTTCTTTTTTTCAGACCAGCAGAGAGCTGATACTATGGGGGTATATGGACAGGAGCTTGATATAAGTCCGAACTTAGACAGGCTGGCAGGTGAGGGAGTGCTGTTTAGAGAGGCATTTACAGCACAGCCGGTATGTGGACCTTGCAGGGCTATATTTCAGAGCGGAAAGTACCCAACGGACATAGGTTGTTTTAGAAATGGACAGTCTCTTCCAAGGGATATCAAAACTTTAGCAAATTATATGGAAGAAGCAGGATATGGGAATGCCTATGTAGGTAAATGGCATCTGGCAAGTGACAGGGCAAGCTATAGCGTACCAGCCAATCCTGATTATGAAACCAGTGCGATACCATTGGAGAGGCGTGGCGGATATAATGGTTTCTGGAGAGTGTCGGATGTGCTTGAGGCGACCTCACATGGCTACGATGGCTATGTATTTGATGAAAATATGAATAAGCTTGAATTTAAGGGCTACAGGGTTGATAAAATTAATGATTTTGCGTTGGAATTTATAGATAAATATGACGGAGCAAAACCATTTTTTCTTACGGTATCTCATATTGAGCCGCACCATCAGAATGACAGGGCAGATTATGAAGGGCCTGACGGTTCAAAAGAGAGATTTAAGGATTGTAAATTGCCAAAGGATTTAGAGGTTCTTGGCGGAGATGCAAGGCAGATGTATCCTGATTATTTGGGTTGCTGTAAGAGCATAGATGATAATTTCGGAAAACTGGTTGAAAAAAATTAAAAGAAAAAAAGGTTTATACGATAACACGATAATAATCTATTCATCAGACCATGGCTCACATTTTAAAACCAGAAATAGGGAAACTTACTTAAAGGGTTCGGATGACTACAAGAGAACCTGCCACAGTTCTGCACTTAAGGTGCCTTTAATCATAGCGGGAGGAGGATTTAAGGGTGGAAAAGTTGTAGAGGAAGTGGTTTCTACTGCATCTATACCAAAGACCATCTTAGCTATGGCCGGAGTTGATGTGGGTGAAGCCATGATTGGTGAGGATTTAGGAACTCTCTTGAATAAAGAAACTGATGAAGAAAAGTTTGTATATGCACAGATTAGTGAAAGCAGACTGGGAAGGTGTATAAGAAGCAAAGACTATCTTTACAGCGTCTATGCCCCTGAAAGCAATGGCTGGGATGAAGATAGAAGCAATGTATACGAGGAAGAATTTTTCTATGACTTAAAAAATGATCCTTATGAGCTAAACAACCTTGTAAATGATAAATCTACCATAGGCATAAGACAAGAATTGGCATTAAAGCTGATTGAGCAGATAGAAAAAGCAGGAGAGGGAAAGGTAGAGATAAAAATAAAATAATGATTTTTGATGGCTAATATTCCAAATAACAGCATATGGGGTATTAGTCATTTTCTATATCAGATAATTGAAATAATATCTATAAATACTTATAATAGTAAGAGTTAGATAATTTTTTAGAAATAAGCTATAGGAGATATATATGCCAGCTATCAGTGTACTTATAAAACCGGCTTCGGGACTTTGCAATATGCATTGTGATTATTGTTTTTACAAAGATGAGATGGAAAACCGCACAGATGCATCCTTTGGCTTTATGACGGAGGAAACCCTTAAAAATGTAATAAGAAAGACTTTGCTCAGGGCTTCCGGTATGGCAAGCTATGCTTTTCAGGGTGGTGAGCCATCTCTCAGAGGGCTTGATTTTTTTAAGAAGGCCGTAGAGCTTCAAAAGAAGTATAATAAAAACAATGTAAGGATAAATAATGCTTTCCAGACAAACGGAACACTTATGAATGAGGAATGGTGCCGATTTTTTAAGGAGAATAATTTTCTTGTAGGACTTTCCATAGATGGAACAAAATGCACACATAACAAATACAGGCATCTGGCAGGAAAATCAGCATACGAAAAGACCTATGAAACTTCCAAGCTCTTTGATAAGTTTGGAGTGGAATACAATATTCTGACAGTGGTAACTGCTGATGTTGCAAAGAATATTGAGGAGATTTACAGGGATTATGCCGAAAAAGGTTTTAAATATCAGCAGTATATTCCCTGTCTTGAAAGCTTTACTAAAGATGATAAACAAGGAGAATTTGCCCTTACCGCCAAGGCTTATGGAGAATTTCTTATAAAACTCTTTGCTCTTTGGTTTGATGACTGGAAGAAGGGCAGACAGCCATATATAAGAAGTTTTGAAAACTATGTGGGGATACTTATGGGCTATATGCCGGAGGCTTGTGAACAGCGTGGAGTTTGCGGAATACAGAATACAGTAGAGGCAGACGGAAGTGTCTACCCTTGTGATTTTTACGCACTTGATGAGTATAAATTAGGGAATTTTAATAAAGACAATCTTGATGTTATAAATGAAAAACAGAATTAAGAGTAAGTTTATAGAACGCTCAATCCCTCTTCTCGAGTCCTGTAAAGTCTGTCCATACATCCAGATATGCAGGGGCGGATGTATGAGAAACAGAATGCTTAATGAGAAAACGGGAGATTATGAAAACAGGTTTTGTCAGAGTTATAAGATGTTTTTGGATAAATGTCTGGATAGAATGAAAAAGATGGCAATTTTTTTACAGTAAGACATAGTAAAAACAGTTGACAAATACTTTAAAAGATACTAAAGTTAGTGAAGACTAACAAAGTAAAAAGGAGAGAAATTATGTTAACAAAGAAAAAGAGAAACATTAGTATTTTTGATGATTATATTAATGTTAATTTCACTATTTACGCCATCTGTGCTAAAGGCAGCAGATAGTAATTTTTGTGATAAAAAAAGGCTGTACTTGTAAAATATAACGGAAATGAGGATACAGTCAAAATACCTAAGGGTATAAAAAAAGATAGGCTATAGAGCATTTTATGGCAAGACAGGTATAAAAAAAGAGTAATTATTTCATCCACAGTTAAAAAAACATAGGAAAAAGAAGCATTTTTCTAATTGTAAAAAAACTAAAGAGCATTAAGTTACCAAATGGGATTAAAAAAATTGAAAATAAGGCTTTTGAAAACTGTAGTTTTTAGAGAAAATAACAATACCCGAAAAGCATGAAGAGTATAGGAAGTAAGGCTTTTTGCTAATTGTAAAAATCTTACGAATGTAAATATTAAAAAGCAGTAAAACAAAAGTAAAAGGTGACAGCTGAAGGGTGTAAGAAGATAGATAAGGTAGCATTGGATTTAACGGATACTTCAAAAGATATTGATAATGAAAATACAGGGAAAAGTATCAAGGATAACGATAAGAAAGAAGAGATTGCAAAGAATACAGAAGAAGTTAAAGAAAAAAGTTCTGATACAGATAAATCTGCAAACACAGGAAATACAGGACTTGGTGGTAGTACAGGAGGCGGATTTGGTGGAGGTTCTTCAGGCGGTACAAATGAGCCGAAGAAGCCTGAAAAAAAGATAAAGTTAGTAGAGAAGATTTCTGAAATATCTTTGATAGAGGGCAGTAAGAAAGAAGATTTAGAAGATAAACTGCCTAAGTTATTTACAGCAACCCTAAGTGATGAAACAAAGGTAAAAATTACAATAAAGTCTTGGAAAGGTCTTGAAAAGATTGACTTTAACAAACCTGCAAGATATGAGATTGAAGCAGAATATGACTTACCTTCAGGGGTAACTGTAGCTAAAAAAGAAGTTAAAACCACAGTAGAAATAAAGAAAAAGCAGATAAAAACTATTGTAAGTGTAGAGGCTGATATAAAGGAAATAACAGTTGAATACGGAGCTGACTGGAAGAAGGTAGAAGAAAATCAACTTCCAAAGACGCTTTCAGCTACACTTAGTGACAATACCAAACTTACCATTAATGGAGTAAAATGGAGCTATTGTAACACATATAGGGCAGGTAAGACAAGTACTACAGCTATATACAATCTTCCTGACGGAGTTGTCGGAGAAATGCCAACCTGTACTATAGCTGTAAATGTAAAGCCACAGGCAGTATTAAAACCAAAACTTGAATTTGAAAATAAGACATATTATTACAAGGATAATCCCGTAATCACAGTTAAAAATATGCCAAAAGATGTGAAAACAATAAAGGTTGAGGCAGCTAAAGGTTTTGAAATATCAAAAGAAATCTTTTCACCTAAGCAGTATACAGTTGTAGGTGATAAGATAACACTTATTACTGACGGAATTTTTGAAAGTACGGTAAAGAATTTTGATAAAAATATAGAACTTGATGTAAAAGTTACAATAAACGAAGAAAGAGTACCGGGTACAATAACTATACAATATGCACCTGATCCTAATTTTAATCCGGCTAAAAAAAGGGTGGTTAAGATAATTACACAGATACCTGAAATAACTGTAGAAGTGGGAACAGGCTGGATAAATAAGGTAAAGGAATTAGTTACTGACGGGAAATTGCCTGCTTCATTTACGGTGGAACTCTCTGATAGTAGTACAAGGGATATTGCGATAAAGGGCTGGGGCTTTGTCGGTACAAGGACAGCAACAACTCCGGGAGTGCCAAGGCAGAGTGAAGCGAAATTTGACTTGCCTGAGGATATAGAAAAAGAAGATACTGACGGTAAAAAGGTTAAGTTCTATGCCAATATCACTGTAGTTCCAAAGCAGTTGCCTATGTCGCTTAAAACAAATAAGACAGAGTATTATTATGAAGAAAAGCCTGAAATAACAATAGAGAACTGGCAGAGTCATAATAAGGATATAAAAATAAGCAGAATTAAAGATAATGTGGAAACCCGCTTAGATGAAACTGCTTATGAGTTTAATGCAGGTAAAATAGTTATTTTTACAGATAAAGTGTTCAGCGGGGAAGTGGCAGGAGATGAATTCAGCCAAGATACGGAACTGGTACTTTCTGTAATGGTCGGCACAAATAAACTGCCAAATCTGATCATAAAATATCTGAAAGGCAAGAAAAATAAACCTAATACAGAAAATGCAAAATTTACTGCGACAGCGATAGAAAGTGAGGACGGCACTACACAGGACGGTTTTGTAATATTCCAATATGCAGAAGGGAAAAATATAAAGATACTTTTAACCGGAAAAGACGGTGTTGTCCTTAACAGAGATGATGTACTTGATAAACTAAAAATTACCGGCAGATATAATAACAGCTCGGACGGTGCAGAATTTTCCGTAAACAAACATGGAGCACAGCTTTTAAAAAAATGGAACTCACCTGTTTTAGAGTTGAGGATTCCTTCAGATTATAACGGAATTAAAGTTAATAAAAAGTTTTATCTTACCATAGAGATAGAGGGATTAGGAGCAAGTGAAGTAAAAAAATAATAACAATGCCATAAGGAAAGTAAAATGAAAAATAAATAAATTTAAAAAGTTAAAAAGTTTTTCTGGCTTATTTTTTTGATATTGTCATTAGTTATGTCATTATCATTTCCGATGACTAAAGAAGTAAAAAGCGGAAGAAACATATAGCTCAGATAAGTTTCAGAAACTTGAGGAATTATTAAAGGATAAAAAAGATAAATATGATGTCCTTATTAAGTGTGAGCCTGTAGGTATAAATACAGTGGCTATGGAGTTAAAAGATATTGCAGCAGACTCTCAGACAGAGGTTTTATCCATACTTAACAGGGGAAGAATTGAAGGCAGAGTACTTGAAGTAGAATCATTTTATATTGCAAACGGAGTACATGCAGTTGTAACTGATGTTGAAATCCTGCGTGAAATAATAAAGCTTCCAACTGTAAAAAGTATAACCAATAATGGCAGGATTTATGAGATTAAACCCATTAAAAATGTAAAAGGACAGAGCAGAAAAACCTGTAATATTTGTACCTGATGAAAGAGAGATAGAATGGGGAGTCAGCCAGGTACATGCAGATAAGGTATGGGAAGAGTTTAATGTATCAGGGGCAGGAATAACTGTAGGTATTATAGATACAGTGTAAAACTACAGATTACCGGCATTAAAGAACGCTTATAAAGGATATAACAAAGAAACAGATACCTTTGATACACAGTATTATAAGGACTTTGTAGACGGACTTATGGAGCCTGCGGCAAGTTCTGTAAATGACCATGGAAGCCATGTGGCAGGCACTATCTGTGGAAGAGAGGGTGACAATCTAAATCAGATAGGAGTTGCACCGGGTGCTAAGTTTATAAGTGCGAGGGCTATCGGTGATAAAGGCGGTGCTACAGCGGATTTACTTGCGGCGGCACAGTGGATGCTTGACAAGAAGCCCGATATTATCAATAATTCTTGGGGCGGTGATGCTGATAATAACGAGTGGTTTGTAGAAGTTGCAAAGACTTGGAGAGACAATGGTATTTTGGCAGTATTTGCAGCAGGCAATCAGGCAGCAGGAGAGCCTGTGCCGGGACTTGGAACTATAGCCAATCCGGGAAATATGCCAAATGTATTTGCAGTAGGTGCAAATGATATAAATAAAAAACTTGGAACATTTTCAAAAAAAGGACCTTCTGCATTTGAATCCATAAAGGATAAAATAAAACCTGATGTAGTAGCACCAGGAGTACAGGTGCGTTCCGTAGATGCAAGCGGAAACTATGTGTCTTGGAACGGTACAAGTATGGCAGCTCCACATGTAGCAGGAGTTGCGGCACTTATAAAGTCGGCAGATAAAAGTTTAACACCCGAGCAAATAGAAGAACTGATGATAAAAACAGCCGAGCCTCTTACCGATACTAAGTTTGATAAAGCTCCGAATATGGCTTATGGTAACGGTCTGGTAAATGCCTATGATGCTATAGCGGTTATGAAGGGCAGGGAAATGGGCAGCATAACAGGGCATGTATTTAAGTCGGGCAAGGATGAAAGAAAAGCTGAAATCGCCATAACTTCACAGGATAGTGCTTATGTAGGCAGGGACTATAAGGTAAGTGCTAAAATAGATGATGACATAGCGGTAAAAAGTGTAAAATTATTGTATAAGTCAGCAGATGAAACCGAGTTTAAAGAAAAGGATATGCTTCTTGAGTCAGGTGACAGAAAATCGGGAGTATATGGAATTGCAATACCGGGTGTATTCCTTAAAGCAGGCAGTTTGAATATAAAAATAAAAGCAGTAGATTTTGCTGATAATGAAACAGAAGCGGAAAAAACGGTATCAGTTAAAGGGGGTATTACCCTGCCATGGAGCTGGGATTTTGAGAGTGGAGCAGATGGCTTTATCCTTGAAAACAGATGGAAGGTAACCAATAAACCGCTTGCAGGAGAACCACCTATGCAAAACGGCAGTACTGCCTATGTAGGAATAGATGCAGGGCGTTCAGTATTTGAGAAGAATATAAGCAGTTATCTCTATCTTCCGCCGATAGACCTAAGTACGGTTTCTGAAAAGAAAATAGCACTTACACTTGATGAATATAAGGGATTTACCGGCATTACGGTTGCTAAGATAGAAGCTTCAACAGACGGTAAAAAATGGGATTTAATTCATAATGTTGAACTTCGTCCGGATATTACACTAGACCAGCGTAAATGGGAAAATAACAGTTATGATTTAAGTAAATACAAAGGTCAGTCCGCACCTTTGCTTATAAGGTTTTATTTTCATGGGCATGACGCGGATCAGGGTTGTGGCTGGTATTTAGATAATATAAAGCTTGATTACGGCACAGCTAAAAAACCTCCAAAGGTCATAGAACTTAAAGGAGAGTACGGTGCTAAAGGCTTTAAGCTTAGCTTCAGGATGCTTGAGGAAACTGACATAGAAAGTTATATAATAGAAAGAAAGACGGAAAACGGTGAATTTGCAAGGATTAAAGAGCTTAATAAAAATGAATTAATCAGGGAATTTATAAACAACGGCACAGGCAAGACACACTGGAGAGTTAATTATTATGATGACAGTGTGGAAGCGGGCAAGACATATATTTATAGAGTCAGGGCTATAAGTGTATTTGGTAATGAAGGAGAGAACTCAAAAGAACTTACTGCGGTTATAGGAACAGATAAAATCAGATATAAATATAACTTTGACACTGATGATAACGGATTTAGTACAGAGAGTTTAAATAACATACCAAGTGATTGGGAATGGGGCACACCTAAACGTCCGAATCCAATGCCAAGCGGTTTTAATATGAGAAGTGTGTGGGACGGAATGGATAGGGAAGGTAAGGCGGTCCTTACAGGTATGTGGGGAACCAAGATTCATGGAATATTCAGTAGAAATCAGGACACCTGCCTGAATATGCCTGAGTTTACGGTAGAAAGCGGAGATTATATTTATGTTGACTCTTTTTCTACGCTTAATGCTGTTTCGCCAAATAAATGCGATGTAGAAATAAGTGATACCGAAAAAAATGAATGGCAGACCTTGTTTGGCTCTGATGTAATTCAAAATGCAAAGACACAGAATGAATGGCAGACCTTAAAGAAGAGTCTTTCAGAATATGAAGGTAAAAAAGTAAAAATCAGATTTCATTTTAAGACAGGCGGAGGAATAATCAGTGATTATGAACTTGGCTGGTACCTAGATAATGTATCGGTTGAGCCTGAAAGAAAGCATTTTGAAGAAACAGCCCTATTAAAGAAGAAAACAGACAATGTCCGTATACAGACAATGAATGTGAATTCAGCTCTTTTGGGGGCTAATTCAGGAGAGCCTGTAAACATAACAGGAGTACCTGTTTTAGCTAAGATTATGATACTTGAAACAGGAAAATACACCTATGCTGACCTTAGGGATGGAAGTTTTAAAATTCCACATTCTGTTAACGCAGCCGGTAATCATTACACATTGAAAATTACTGCAAAAGGTTATGAGCCTATTGAAAAAAAGATAGATATTTCAAACACTAAAAACTTTAATGAAGATTTTCTGCTTAAAGAGGCTAAAAAAGCTACACTGGGCGGAAGAGTGGTTGATGAAAACGGCTCTCCTGTAGCAGAGGCTTTTGTAAGGGTAGTAGGAGAGGATGAAATACTTCCTGTTCAGACAGGTGCAGACGGAAGTTTTAAGTTTCCTGAAATATACACAGGAGAATATACTTTAAGAGCATTTAAGAATAATTATATTTCTTCTGAGATAAAGGCGGTTGTAGAAGCAGATAAGGAAAATAAAACAGAAGATTTAAAGCTTATAGCCATAAACAGAAAAAAAGAAGAAAAGAAAGATTATGGATTTAAGATATTTGCAGATTCTGCAAAAGGTTATCAGACAACCCATTTCATAGGCAGTATGAAGGGAAATGCGGTAAGATTTCAGTCAGGCTACAAGGGAGGAATGCTTAAAGAAATAGAGATTTTCCTTGTAAATAACAAGATATATAGCGGCAGCCATATTCAGGTTGCAGTGCTTGGCTATAATAAGCATGGCAGGCTTTACGAATTGATTCCTTTTAAGCAGGTAAAAGATCCGAAACCTAATGAATGGAATAAGATTGATGTATCAGAATATGCGATAAGGACTGATGAACCTATATATGTAGCTACCCGATATGAGAAAAATGTGGATGAAAGCATGGGAGTTTTTTATGATATAAATGCTTCAGAAAAAGCTATTAAAAGGTCTTTCATTTATGACGGAAGCTTTATAAAAACTACGGTAATGCCTGCAAAGGGTGCTTATGCTATGAAAACAACCTGGCTTTATGACGAAAATGCAGAAGTTAATCCTGAATCAGATATCACAGAGGGCAGTTCAAAAGATGAAAATGATATAAAAATAACAGAAGGAGAAGAGGTATTTACCTTTGATGCCGCAACAGGCACAATTACAGCTTATACAGGCAGAAGTACACAGGTGGAAGTACCGGCTTTTATAAAGAATATTCCTGTTAAAAAAAAATAGGTGAGAGGGCATTTGACGGTACTTCTAAGGATATAAAAAGGAAGATAAGAAAGCTGACAATTTCAGAGGGAATAGAGCAGATAGGAAAAGAAGCATTTATAAATAATAATTTAACTGAACTTCTTTTGCCTAAGAGCCTTAAAACTATTGAAAACGGAGCTTTTAAAGGGCAGTATAAGTCGGGGCTTGAAAATACAAGTCTTAAAGTAACCATGTTCGGAGGGGTAAAAACCATATCTGAAAGTGTTTTTGAAAGTGCAGGAAATCCGCTTGTTATAACAGGAATGGATAATGTGGAAAGTATTGAGAAAAATGCTTTTGCGGGAAATAAGCAGATAGAAATTACTGCCCCTAACCTCACTAAAATAGCAGATGGGGCATTTGGTACACCTGTAAATCCTGCCGAATTTGATTATGCAAAAGTATATACATCTCTAAATACCGCCCTTAACTCAAAAAATGGAGAGTATCTTATCAATCCTGCCAAAGTAACGGTAAATATGATTGATGCAAAAGATACAGAAAATGTACTTAAAATAGGCTTGATTTACGGAGATGACAAACCGCAGTCTTATAGAAGAAATATAGAAGCGGACAGATTCTTTAAGATAGGAATGAAAAGAAAGATAGACATTCCTATAATAAAGGATAAAACCGGAACTGAGTACATAACAAAGGATAATGCAACACTTACTTTAGAGAAAGAAAACAATTTAAGTTTTTATTATTACAAAAAAGAACCCGGACTTAGATTGCCGGTTCTTACAACCGATAAGGAAATAGTAGGCTTTTCACTTCCAAATACGGTGATAAATGTTAAAATATCCGATAAAACCTATAAAGTAGACAGTAATGAGGATGGCTTATTCAGACTTTCATTAGATAAAGAGCCAACTGAAAATGCTGAAATAACTTTGTCCATAAATGATATGCTTATAGGAAAGCTAAAAGCGGAAAAACATAGCGGAAGTTCAGAGTTTATCACAAAAGGTAAAAAACTTCTCAGGTATGTAGGAAAAGCTGAGAAAGTAATCATACCTAACTCTGTAGGAAACGGACCGGGACTTGAAGAAATAGGAGATTTTGCTTTCTATGGAACTAAGCTTTTGGAGGTCATTCTTCCTGACAGTATAAAAACCATAGGTTCAGGTGCATTTATGGAAACAGGTTTAGAGGGATTCAGTTTTAAGAATGAGGATGTAAACCGTGCCGCACTTAGAACAGTAGGAGAATATGCTTTTAGGAATAATAAGCTAAAAGAAGTAAAACTGCCTGAACTTGCTCACATAATACAAAAAAGAGCATTTGAAAACAATGAACTTGAAAGCCTTTTACTTGGAAAGTATACAGGACATATCGGAGATTATGCGTTTGCAGGCAATAAACTCTCGGAACTTCTTATTTACGGAGAAATTGAAGAAATAGGCAAAGCTGCATTTATGAATAACAGACTTAAAGAAGTAAAAATAATGCCAAAGCCTAAGGAAAGAAAACATGGTTTAGAGAGAATAGAAGAGCTTACATTTGCAGAAAATATGTTAACTACAATTACACCGCCACCGACTGTAAGCTATATACACAGTACGGCGTTTAATAAAAATGCTTATGGACAGGTGAGTGTAATCACTGATAACAGTAGTGTAGAGCCGGGTGAGAATTTTTACATAGTCAGAAAAGATGGAACTATCCTAAGAAGAAACAACGGCGGAGCAGGCGGCTCATCAGGTTCTACTGTGCTTGAAGGAGTTCCTCAAACAACTGAAAAAGAACATGTGAAAAAAGAAAAACCTAAGGAAGAAAAGACTGAAAAAATAGGAAGAATTGCTGGTACAGACAATGCTCAGATAAGACAACTTAATTGGAATGCCGCAAAAAAATATCTTAAAATTGCCTCCTCACTCACTGTCCGAGTTGGAAATGCGGGAACTATCCCGGCTGATATACTTAATTTTATAAAGACTAATAAAAAGAGTCTTATCTTAAATATGGATAATAAGATTAAATGGATAATAAGGGGCAAGGACATAAAGAAAGTAAAAGGAAGCGAAGTTAATTTTACAGTATCAATGGGCAAAAATAAGGATATTGCTGATAAGGTTTCAGCAATAAAAGGTCTTAAATACATAGGAAATTTAAGTTTTGCTAAAAATGTAAATATAGCAGCCGCCTTAGAAATGAATATAGGCAGGAAAAATGCAGGCTTATTTGCTTATTTGTTAAAACAAGATAAAGACGGATATAAGACAGTAATTGAGGCAAAAATAAGCAAAAATGGCACAGTTAAGTTCAAACTTAAAGGGCTTGAAGATTATGTGCTTGTCACAGGCAAGAAGAAAAAGTATAAAGGTTTTTAACAAAATAGTGTTAGATTAAAATGATTAAAGGCTTCATCTGAAAAGGTGGAGCCTTTTGGTTTATTATATAGATGTTGGTTAAATTATTGTGTTTTTGTACTTATTGACTATCCTCCCAAAACCAAGTTAGAATTATTATAACATTTTAAACTCACACATTAAAAGGTCGGTAAAATATGGATTTATATAAAATAATGCTGGTAGATGATGAGGAAGAAGTCCGCACCAGTATCATCAAAAAAATCAACTGGGAAGCGAATGGTTTTGAAGTGGTTGGAGATGCAGAAAACGGTAGGGATGCTCTTGAGAAAATAGAGATTTTAGAGCCGAATGTAATAATCACAGATATAAGAATGCCCTATATGGACGGGCTTGCGCTTACGGAAAGCCTGAGACAGAAATTTCCGTCTATTAAAGTTATCATTTTTTCAGGTTTTGATGATTTTTCCTATGCAAAAGAGGCAATAAGGCTAGGAGTGGCCGAGTACATATTAAAGCCTGTGAATGTAGATGAACTTACAGAAATTTTAAAAAGAGTTAAGGCAAAGCTTGATGAAGAAATCGAATCAGCAAGAAACATAGACCTTCTTAGAGAAAGCTATAAGGCAAGTCTGCCTGTGCTTAGAGAGCAGTTCTTAAATAAACTGATCATTAATAAAGGACTTTATGATGAAATTACCATAGAAAGTTATCTTCAAGAATATGGAATGAATATAGGAAATGCCAATAAATGGGTGGTTTGTGCAGTAAATATCGAACTTGAAAACGCAGATTTAAAAGAAGAAATATTAAAAGAAAAAGAACTGATTCCTATTTATGTCAAGAAATTTATTGAAGACAAACTAAGTCCTCATTACAGGAATATCGTATTTGACTCAGTTCAGGATGCAGAACCTGTAATAATAGTTGCCATAGATGACGAAAACAGTCAGACCGGGCTTACAGATGTGATGAGGGATGTATGCAAAAGTGCAAAAAGAGTGCTTGGAGTAGGTATTACAGTCGGAATAGGCAGGAGCAGCCAGACACTTTCTGATATATCTGCTTCATATAAGACAGCTATAGATGCAGTGGGCTACAAGAAAATAGTAGGTGCTGAGGATGTGGTGTACATACATGATGTGGAGCCTGTAAGTACAGGTGTACTCAGATTTGAAGAAAAAGATGAAGAAAAACTTATTTCTGCAATCAAATTTGGAGGAGAGGAAAGAATAGCCGAAGCAGTTGGTATTCTTGCCGGTAAGCTTGATGAAGTGAAGGTACATTCGAGGCAGTATCAGGCTTATATGTTGAGGATTATAACCTGTATAATGGATCTTATGCAACAGTATGAGATAAGTCTTGCAGGGCTTGAAAATTATATGGAAATAGTTACGAAGATAAAAGATGGTGACAGTCTGAAGGAATGGCTTCTTGGAATTTGTAATAATATAAATCTTGGAATGCAGCAAAAGAGGGAGTCTGCTTCTAAGCAGATAGTCAAGGAAGCCAAAGAATATATTTTAGAAAACTATACCAATGCAGAACTATCCCTTGAGGTAATATGTCGTCATTTACATCTTAGTCCTGCTTATTTCTCAAGCCTTTTTAAGAAAGAAACCGGGCAGACCTATATCAACTATCTTACGGATATAAGACTTAATAAGGCGGTAGAGCTTCTTAGCACAACAGACGAGAAAACCTACATGATAGCTGAAAAGGTAGGATATCTGGAGCAAAATTATTTTAGTTATGTATTTAAGAAAAAATTTGGAGTATCACCGACTAAGTACAGAACAGGAAAATAAGATATGCAGGCTGAGAAAAAAAGAAAAATCATTTATAACAGAAGTATCAGAAATTCAATTTTTTTATTTATTTTACAATAACCTCACTTATAGCAGTGCTTTTGATAGTAATATCAATTTATTCAAGGCTTTCTTCCCAGCTTTCGGACACAGTGAAGCAGGAGAATATAAGCCTTGTTAATCGTGTAGGTTCTTCTATGGAGGTTTATCTCAGAAATATAATGAAGCTTTCAGATACGATTTATTATGGAATTATTAAAAATGTCAATCTGTCCGAAGGCTCTATAACTGAAGAAATGACACTACTATACAATAATAATAAAGAACAGGTGCTTAATATTGCTCTGATTTCCAAAGAAGGACAGCCAATAAGTGTAGTGCCGGCATCAAGATTCAGAAAAAAATTTGAGGTATCAAAGGAAGAATGGTTTGTAAATGCACTAAATAAAACTGAAAACATACATTTTACCCGCCCACATGTACAAAAACTTTTTGAAAAAGGAAACAATAGCTATCGGTGGGTAATAAGTATGTCAAGGGCTGTAGAAATAACCATTGGAGGCAGTACGGAACAGGCGGTGCTTCTTATAGACATGGCTTATCAGGGGCTTGACGAGGTACTTGATGAGGTCAGCCTTGGAAATGGAGGCTATATCTACCTTATGGACTCAAATGGTGAGATAATATGGCATCCAAAGTTTGAACTTATAGCATCAGGAAGGGTTAAAGAAAATAACTTAGAAGCAATACATTATAGTGATGGAAGCATTGAGGAAGTTTTTAACAATACAAAACAGACAGTAGTAATAAAGACGGTAGGCTACACCGGCTGGAAGCTTGCAGGTGTAATAAAGGGCGCAGGAATTTCTCTAAATATGCTCAAGACAAGGCTTTTTATTGTATTTGTTATTTCCCTCATTATTTTTATGGTCATACTTATAAATACTTACATTTCATTCAGGGTAACAAATCCAATAAGAGAGCTTGAAAAGTCAGTAAAGAAGCTTGAAGAAGGCAACCTTGATGCTGATATATATATGGGCGGCTCTTATGAGATACAGCATTTAGGCAAATCTGTACAGGATATGAAACTTAGAATAAAGGGACTTATGCAGGACATAGTTACTGAGCATGAGGAAAAGAGAAAAAGTGAGTTTGATTCTTTACAGGCACAGATTAATCCACATTTTTTATACAATACACTCGATATTATAGTCTGGCAGATAGAAAATGAAAAGCAGTCTGAGGCAGTACATACAGTTACAGCACTTGCTAGATTTTTCAGGCTTTCTCTGGGTAAAGGTAAGAATATAGTTACTGTTAAGGCTGAAATAGACCATGTAAAAAACTATCTTATGATCCAGCATATGCGCTTCAAGAACAAATTTGAATATGAATTTGATGTGGCAGATGATGTTATTGAGCTGGCATCATTAAAGCTTATGCTGCAGCCACTTGTTGAAAATGCTATTTATCATGGAATGGAGTTTATGGATGGAGATGGACTCATTACTATAAAGGCCTGGCGTGAAAATGATGAACTTTATCTGTCAGTATCGGACAATGGACTTGGCATGACAGAGGATAAGGTGGCTATGGTACTTGAGGGTAAAAGTAATTCCGGTAACGGAAGAGGCTCAGGTATAGGAGTTAAAAATGTAAATGAGAGAATAAAGCTTTATTTTGGTGAAGCTTATGGGCTGAAAATAGACTCCGAGCCGGATGAAGGGACTACTATTATTATTCATTTACCTGCAAAGAAGTATGAGGAAGAAAATTCATAGAATTAAGTTTTGAATTTACAGGTCAGAAAGTTTATTAAAATATAAAGTTTCTAACTTATAAGTAAGAAAAACCTATAAACGGTTAAGATAAATAATAGTGGTTCACAGGCAAACTCCATGTTATACTATACCCAAACCCTTTTTGGAGGATGCCCTATGAACAAAAAAACGATAGCCTTCTGGCTTATATATGCAGCTGTACTTGTAGTGTTATACATTTTGTCGGCTACAAATCTGATTATAAAAGAAAAAGAAGTAAAGGTATACCCGGTATCTGTACTTTTAGATGGTATTTCCGGAGAAAACTTTGAGAATATGAAAAAGGGTATGGATGAGGCAGCATATGAGTACAATATAGATATGAGTTTTCCTGCCATTGCTGAAAACATAACTATGGAGGAAGAGTCAGAGATAGCTGGGGATGCTATAGAAGCAGGAGCTAAAGCCCTTATTATAGGAAACAGATGGAATGAAGAAATTGCGGAAGAAATCCGGAAAAAACATCCGGAAATTCCGGTATTAATTGTTGGAGAGACAAACTATAAAGAAGAAAAAGCTGATGTTTACCTGAATTATGACAACATTGTTAAACTTTTGTCAGAAAATATAAGATCAGCTGAAAGCATTAACAATGAAGCGTGTATAGTAGCAGAAGATCTTTCTGGTGATGAAGAAGTAGCAGATCTTGCAGAAACTTAAATCAAGGCTTGAAACTATGGGCTATAAGCTGAGCTTTGCAGAAGGAGAAGGGCCTAAGCTTGATAAGCAGCTTAAGACCTTTAACAAAAATCAGACTATCTTTATCGCTATAGATAAGGAAAGTGCTGTAAGACTGGTAAAATATGCCGGTGATAATAACCTTGAAGCTAAGATTTATACCATAGGGGCAACAGACTATCTGCTGGGTAAACTTGAAGACGGTGAAATAGCCGGAATGGTAGCCTGGAATGAGTATGACATGGGCTACCTATTGGTAGAAAAGCTTATGAAAATGCTTATAGATAACAAAGGAACAGGTAAAGAAGAAATTGAAGCATTTTATATAACTGCAAAAGATTTAAAAAATGAGGACTATATAAAAAGATTATATCCTATTAACGGATAAGGGGAGAGGTAATGAAGAAAATTTTATACATAGCTCTGGCAGGTATTATAGCAGCTTCAATTATTGGATTTATGTTATTTAAGAAAAATGATAAAGGTACTACAGAGAAGAAAAATATAAGAATAGGTGTTAGTCTTTACCGTTTCAACGACACCTTCATATCCAGTATAAAAAAAGAAATGGAAAATTATGTAAAATATTACGAAAAGGGAAATGGATTTAAGCTGAATGTGGAAATAGTGGATGCGGGAGGAAGCCAGCTTACACAGAATAAACAGGTAGACCGTTTCATTTCCTTAAATTATGATGTGATTTGTATTAATCCGGTAGAACGGGCTGATGCCTCTGTGATTATAGATAAAGCTCTGGCAGCAGATATCCCTGTTGTATTTTTTAACAGAGAGCCTGTAGAGGATGATATGAAACGTTCGGATAAATTCTGTTATGTTGGAGCACCACCAAAAGAATCAGGTATACTTGAAGGTCAGATTCTGGTAGATGCTTACAAAAAGGATAGTTCTGTATTAGATCTGAACGGAGATGGGGAGGTAAGCTACATACTTTTAGAGGGTGAAGCCAGTCACCAGGATTCAATAGTGAGAACCGAGTGGTCTGTTAAAACATTGAAAGATGGCGGAGTTCCTATAAAAAAACTCGCCGGAGACATAGCTAATTGGGACAGAAATCAGGCGGCAGCCCTTATGGAAGGCTGGGTTAAAAAGTATGGAGATGAAATAGAACTTGTATTGTCAAACAATGATGACATGGCACTTGGTGCGATAGATATAATAAAGAATGAAAAATTCCTTAAAGATGTTAAAATAGTAGGTGTTGATGCGACAGCTCCGGCTTTGGAGGCAATAAAAAAGGGAGAGCTGTTTGGGAGTGTATCCAGTGATAAGGCCGAGTATGCAAGAGCTATAATTGAGTTTGCGATAGCCAAAGCAACAGGAAGGGAACTCCCAAATGACATCAAAGAAAAAGCGGTGAACGGAAAATATTATAATGTAAGCCAGTATATTGTGACAGTGGAGAGCCTGTCAAAAATTATACACTAAATGCTTGTGGAACAGTGAATATAAGCCTTAATTGATATGATAAGATAAAAATGCCTGTTAATCTATTGTAAAAATAGCTAAAAAAATCTTATAAAGACAGAAAAAAATTCTATATATTAACCTCCTTAACTTTGCTATACTCGTCATTGTAAATGATTAAGCCTTAATTTGGATGGGCTTATTAAAAAAGGAGGAAATATTTACTATGAAAAAAAGAGCATTATCACTTATGTTAGTTGCTGCTACAGCAATTTCATTATCAGCTTGCGGTGGTGGTTCAAAGCCTGCTTCAAGCGCAAAGACATCAAGTGCAGCAAAGAGCACAACTTCAGCTGCTTCAGCATCTAAGGTTTCAAGTGCAGCACAGACTACAGGTACAGTAGAAATGCCAAGAAGCCTTTAGTATGGTTTAACCGTCAGCCATCTAACAGTACTACAGGTGAGCTTGATATGACAGCACTTAACTTCAATGAGAATACTTATTATGTAGGTTTCAATGCTACACAGGGTGCTGAGTTACAGGGTAAGATGATTAAAGACTATATCGAGAAGAACGCAGACAAGATTGACCGTAATGGTGATGGCGTTATCGGATATGTACTTGCTATCGGTGATGTTGGTCACAATGACTCAATTGCACGTACAAGAGGTGTTCGTAGCGCACTTGGAACAGCAGTTGAAAAAGATGGCAATATCGTAAGTGATCCTGTTGGAACCAACACAGACGGTTCAGCTACAGTAGTTAAAGATGGTGAGCTTGAAGTTGGTGGAAAGAAATTCAAGGTTCGTGAGCTTGCTTCCCAGGAAATGAAGACAGCAGCAGGTGCTACCTGGGATGCTCCTACAGCAGGTAATGCAGTTGGTACCTGGTCAGCTTCATTTGGTGAGCAGATAGATGTTGTTGCTTCTAACAATGATGGTATGGGTATGGCTATGTTCAATGCATGGTCAAAGGAGAATAAAGTTCCTACTTTCGGATACGATGCAAACAGTGATGCAGTTGCAGCTATCGGTGATGGTTACAGCGGAACTATCAGCCAGCATGCAGATGTTCAGGCTTATTTAACACTTCGTGTACTTCGTAATGCACTTGATGGTGTTGATATCAATACAGGTATTTCTACTGCTGATGAGGCAGGAAACGTACTTAAAGAGGGCGAGGACTATGAGTACAATGCAGACCAGAGATCTTACTACGCATTAAACCTTGCTGTAACAGCTGATAACTATAAAGACTTCCTTGATGCTACAGTTCCTTTCGCTCCTGTTGCTAAGCAGCTTGACGCAGCTAAGAGTCCTGAGAAGAAGGTATGGCTCAATATCTACAACTCAGCTGATAACTTCTTAGGTGCTACATACCAGCCACTTCTTCAGAAGTATGACAAGCTCCTTAATCTCAATGTTGAGTACATCGCAGGTGATGGACAGACAGAGTCTAACATCACAAACAGACTTGGTAACCCTGGTGAGTATGATGCATTTGCAATCAACATGGTTAAGACAGATAATGCAGCTTCTTATACCGCTCTTCTTAAGTAATAATTTTAAGAACAGATATAAAAGCTTAAAAGTATCAGGTGGCGGCTTTTGCCGCCACCTTTTCTGATTACCGGAAACACTTGTAGGATTTTTGGTAGTTTTTAGAAAGCCCCAGTAAATTTGTTTTTGGGATAACCATTTTGTGCTTTTAATGAAGGCACAAAAGAGGTAAATGATTTGAAGATGAGAAAAAAGTATTGGAATAAGATATAACAGGGGTATGAATATGGAAGAAAAAAACAATGAGACTATCTTATCGATACGTGGCATGAGTAAGTCTTTTGGTAGAAACAGGGTTTTACAGCATATTAATTTAGATGTAAAACGTGGTACGGTTATGGGACTTATGGGTGAAAACGGCGCGGGTAAGTCCACTATGATGAAGTGCCTCTTCGGTACCTACCAGAAGGATGATGGAGTAGTTATTTTAGACGGAAAAGAAGTAAATTTTTCAGGGCCAAAGGATGCACTTGAAAATGGAATAGCAATGGTTCATCAGGAACTCAATCAGTGTCTGGAAAGAAGTGTGGTGGATAACTTATTTTTAGGCAGATGCCCTGTAAATTCGTTAGGAATAGTAGATGAAGCAAGAATGAGGAAAGAAGCTTCCGAGCTCTTTCGTAAATTAGGTATGACTATAAACCTGACTCAGCCTATGGGTAAAATGTCGGTTTCACAGCGCCAGATGTGTGAAATTGCGAAGGCCATCTCTTATAATTCAAAAGTAATTGTACTTGACGAGCCTACCTCTTCGCTGAATATTCAGGAAGTAAATAAATTGTTTGAAATGATGAGAATGCTTAAAGAAAAGGGCATTGCACTCATTTACATTTCTCATAAGATGGATGAGATATTTGAAATCTGTGATGAAATATCGGTACTTAGAGACGGTGACCTGGTTATGACCAAACCATCAAAAGAAACCAATATGAATGAACTTATTACTGCAATGGTTGGACGCGTTCTTGAAAACCGTTTTCCGCCTGTGGATAATGAGCCGGGAGAGCCGGTACTTTCTATCAAACATCTTTCCACAAAGTTTAAGCCCCAGCTTCAGGATATAAGCTTTGATGTAAGAAAGGGAGAGATATTCGGACTTTATGGGCTGGTAGGAGCAGGCAGGACAGAGCTTCTTGAAACTATCTTTGGTGTAAGAACCAGGGCTTCAGGAAGGGTTTATTTTAAGAATAAGCTTATGAACTTTAATAATGCGATAGAGGCTATGGAGAGCGGCTTTGCTATGATAACTGAAGAAAGAAAGGCAAACGGTCTGTTTTTAAAGGGAGATTTGACATTTAATACAACCATAGCAAACTTAGGTCAGTACAAGGCAGGAGCCGTCCTTTCAGATCAGAAAATGGTGAAAGCTACTTCTAAGGAAATAAAAATAATGCGTACCAAATGTATGGGGCCGGCAGACCTTATTTCCAGCCTTTCAGGTGGTAACCAGCAGAAGGTTATATTTGGTAAATGGCTTGAGCGTCAGCCGCAGGTATTTATGATGGATGAGCCAACCAGAGGTATTGATGTAGGAGCAAAGTATGAAATCTATGAGCTTATAATCAAGATGGCTAAAGAAGGCAAAACCGTCATAGTTGTTTCTTCGGAAATGCCGGAAATCTTAGGTATTACTAACCGTATCGGAGTTATGAGTAATGGAAGACTCTCGGGTATAGTAAATACAAAAGAAACCAATCAGGAAGAACTTCTTAGATTAAGTGCAAAATACCTATAATGAGGGAGATAAAGGTTATGAGTAAAATATTAACAGTGGAAGAAGAAAATAAGCTTCTTAAGCCTATAGATGATTATGTGAGCGGTATCCAGGCGAAAATTGATGCACTGAGGGTTGATGGAACTGATAAGGTTATCTCCCTGCAGAGCTTGATTGAAAGTATTAAAAGAGACAAGACTCTTTCGGCAGATGAAAGAAATAAGGAAATTGCAAGTCTTCAGACAGAACTTAAAAAGGCTGAAGAGGTCGAAAATGCAAATAAAGGGCAGATTGCAAAATATATAAGTGAAGCAGAGGCTTATATAGATGCACATTTTGACAAAGAGTATTATACCCCTGTAGTACTTAGCTGTGAAGAAGCAAAGAAACAGGCAAAGGCTGATTATCAGACCAGGCTTTCTCATCTTGCCGCAGAGCATAAGAACAATCTTTCGGGACTTAGTGATCATCAGGAAATCAAAGATGAGAATTATGTTTATAAGAACCGTCTTTTTGATGCAAAGCTTGAGTATGAAAAACATATTCAGGACATAAAAGACAGGAAAATGGAGGCGTTCAGCCATAAGTACCATCTCATAGACTTACTTAGAATGTCTAAATTTACCTTTATGCAGAACCAGACGATAAAGTGGGAAAATTACAAATACAGCTTCAATGTTAAAAAATTCCTTTTACAGAATGGTCTGTATTTAGCAATTATATTAATATTTATCGGACTTAGTATAATTACCCCTATTATTAAGGGCTCACACCTCCTTACTTACAACAATGTACTTAACATTTTACAGCAGGCATCCCCTAAGATGTACCTTGCACTTGGTGTTGCAGGTCTTATCCTTCTTACCGGTACCGACCTTTCCATCGGTCGTATGATAGGTATGGGTATGACGGTAGCGACTATAATCATGCACCAGGGTGTGAATACAGGTCAGGTATTCGGACACGCATTTGACTTCACAGGACTTCCTGTCGGGGTAAGAGTTATACTTGCTTTAGTTGTTTGTATAATACTTTGTACCTTCTTCACATCTATAGCAGGCTTCTTTACCGCTAAGTTTAAAATGCATCCGTTCATTTCTACAATGGCGAATATGCTTGTTATCTTCGGTTTAGCTACTTACGCTACAAAGGGTGTTTCCTTTGGTGCTATTGAGTCAAATATTCCTGATATGATAATTCCTAAGCTTAACGGTTTCCCAACCATAATTCTCTGGGCAGTAGCAGCGATTGCTGTAGTTTGGTTTATCTGGAACAAGACTCCTTTTGGAAAGAACCTTTACGCTGTAGGTGGTAACCCTGAGGCAGCTTCTGCATCCGGTATTTCCGTATTTGCAGTTACCTTGGGAGCATTTATCCTTGCAGGTATTCTTTATGGTTTCGGTGCCTGGCTTGAGTGTGCAAGAATGGTTGGTTCAGGTTCTGCCGCTTACGGTCAGGGCTGGGAAATGGATGCTATTGCAGCCTGCGTGGTTGGTGGTATTTCATTTACCGGTGGTATCGGTAAGATTTCAGGTGTAGTTGTGGGTGTACTTATCTTTACAGCACTTACCTACTCACTTACCATCCTTGGTATTGATACCAACTTACAGTTCGTATTTGAAGGTATCATCATACTTGTAGCGGTAACTCTTGACTGCTTAAAGTATGTACAGAAGAAGTAAATAGAATACATTGGTTAAAAAGGGGCTGTCGCACTAACAAATTAAAAAATGTTAGTGCACAGCTACTTTTCTATAAGTTTTTAGGTGTATAAATTGATATTTATTACAAAGTAGCCTAAAAAAGAGTATGCTAAAAAAGCCTTGAATTACTTCTGCAAGGCAATATTGATTTTTCTAAATTTATGCACTTTTTAACTTAAATAAATGTGTGCCTGTTTTACCTTTTTGAATTTTGTTATGCAATTTATTAATATTCCTGGCTATGGCCAAAAGAATGCTTTCTGCCAAAACATTTGGTGTACCTTTGCTTAGATATCTCCTGAAATGCATATCCTGTTTCAAATCTCCAAATGAACCCTCAGCCTGAATACTTCTGTTCATCCTTAAAAGTGCACCCTCATCTGATATAATTCGTTCTAAATCTGCTTTCCTCTGTTTTATAAATGTTTTTGCAACCTGTAGTACCTTTGTTCTGTCTTGAATAGGAGTCTTGCAGTTATTACCTTTTATGCATTCACTTTTATAAGGACATCCTTTACAGCATTCACATTTATAGATTGTTTTCTCACTTACATATCCTGTTTTTGACTTACTGTGTATTATATGGTCTGCTCTTAGTTTTTTGTTGTTTTTACAAATATATAAATCTGATACCTCATCGTACTCCATATTTTCTATCTTTCCAATGTCATTCCTGTATTTTCTGGTTTTTGAAACCTCATAATTAGCAGGCTTTATAAAGGCGATTTGGCTGTTGGCTTCTATATACAGATAGTTCTCCTCACTTTCATATCCGGCATCAGCAGATATCTTTTTATACTTAAACTTAAGGTACTGCTCGGCATCTTTTAGAAATGGAATCAGTGTTGTCGTATCAGTTGGCTGTGGCCCTATGGTAAGCCAGGTAATGTATTCGGAATCAACACCATGCTGCAGGTTAAATGCAGGCTTAAGCTGACCGTTTCCCATTGCATCTTCTTTTAGGCGCATAAAGGTTGCATCGTTATCTGTCTTTGAATAGCTGTTTCTTTTTCCACATAAATGCAACTTATGATTATACTCTTTAAGTTTAGACAGGTACCCTTCCAGTGTTTCTATGCTTTTCTGTAAAAGAGATTTTCTTCTGCCAAAACCATGCACAAATCTGATACCTGATGTTTCCTTAATGGCATAGAGTTTTTTTCGTAATTTTTTTATGTGCTTTATTTTAACCGTATCACCATGTACTATTTCAACGCCGTAAAGCTTTTCACACTCAGCAACAAAAACAGCAAGCTTAATAAGGAGCTTTGCCTGATTTTTTGTTACTGACTTTTTCCATACGAAAGTATATTTATTAGCATTAGCCTCAATTTTAGTACCATCAATAAATATGGTTTCTCCTGATATTTCTCCCAAATCATACAGAATATTTGAAACCTCTGCAAGAATACGTTTGGAGCAGGGCGCAAAATGGATTCTCCTAAACCTTGCAATCGTTGCATGATCAGGTGGGGTATGTCCTTCAAGAAGATACATAAAGTTAATATCTCTTTTACAGTTTTGTTCAATAGACCTTGATGAATAATCACCGTTCATATATGAGTATAAAACAATTTTCAGAAGTGTTCTTGGCGATAGTGAATTTATTCTTTCATAAGTTGAATATAGGTCAGTCAGATCCATTCCCTCCACAAACTGACTGAGTAACCGCACAGAATCATTTTCAGGAATAATTGTTTCAATATTTAGCGGAAGTTTTAGTTGATATATTCCGCCATTTAAGGTATAATTTTTGTGTGTTAATTTGGTTTTTTGCATAACTTAATTATAGACCAAAAAGCCAGACTTTTTAGGAGTCTGGCTGCTGTTTTTTTAGAAAAAAGGAGCTGAGCACTAATTCTTAGTGCGACAGCCCCTTTTGCTATAGAATAATGGTTTTAGTTCTGACAGAAAGGAGTTTTTGAAAAAATTTCCCAATCCCTGGATTATTCCCCAAATTTATGCTATGATTATAAGTTAGTAGTGAAATTAAAATATTTTTAAATATATTCAACCTCGGAGGAAGTCATGGGGAGAGTAATTGCAGTAGCAAACCAAAAGGGTGGTGTGGGTAAGACAACAACAGTGATTAACCTGTCAGCCTGCCTTGCGGAAAAAGGTAAAAAGGTTCTGGTAATAGACATAGATCCACAGGGAAATACCTCAAGTGGGCTTGGAGTTGATAAGAATAATGCAGAGAATACAGTGTATGAGCTTTTGCTTGGGGAATGTGAGCTTAAGGATTGTATAGTTGAAAATGTATATGACGGGCTTTCGATAGTGCCTGCCAATGTAAATCTTGCAGGAGCAGAGATAGAACTTATAGGAATACATGACCAGCATTATATTCTTAAGAAGCATATTGAAACGGTAAGAGAAGAGTATGACTTTATCATTATAGACTGCCCGCCTTCATTAAATACACTTACTGTCAATGCAATGTCGGCAGCAGATTCGGTGCTTGTGCCGATTCAGTGTGAGTATTATGCACTTGAAGGACTTAGCCAGCTAATCCATACAATAGAACTTGTAAAAGCAAGGATGAATGAAAGACTGTACATAGAAGGTGTGGTCTTTACCATGTATGATGCGAGGACAAATCTTTCGCTGCAGGTAGTTGAAAATGTTAAAGATACGCTCAAACAAAATATATACAAAACGATAATTCCAAGAAATGTAAGGCTTGCAGAATCGCCAAGCCACGGTGTGCCAATCAATATCTATGATTCCAAATCAGCAGGAGCAGAAGGCTACAGGGCTTTGGCAGATGAGGTCATAGAAAGTGGCGAAACCGGGTACTAATGTAAAGGAAGAGGAAAAAATGGCAATGAAAAAGGGTTTAGGTAAGGGACTTGATTCTATGATACCCGAAAAAAAGACAAAAGCGGAGTTAAAAGAAGTAGCAGACAAGTCTTTTATTGAAGTAAAAATATCTGAAATAGATCCAAACATAGGACAACCGAGAAAGAGTTTTAACGAGGATGAACTCTTAGAACTTGCAGAGTCTATCAAAATACATGGAGTAATCCAGCCTGTTATCCTTACCAAAAGAGGGAAACGGTATGAACTGATAGCAGGTGAAAGACGCTGGAGGGCTGCTAAGCTTGCGGGGCTTGCTAAAATCCCTGCTTTAGTAAGAGAATATACTGATAAGGAAATAATGGAAGTTTCACTTATTGAGAATATCCAGCGCCAGGACTTAAATCCTGTAGAAGAAGCCGAGGCTTTTAAGAATCTGATAGATGAGTATAAAATGAAACAGGATGATCTTGCTGAAAGAGTATCAAAGAGCCGCTCAGCCATAACCAATGCGCTAAGACTCTTAAAACTTGATGAAAAAGTAAAGGCTATGCTGGCAGAAGGTCTCATAACTACAGGACATGCAAGGGCACTTCTTGCAGTTGAAGATAAGGATAAACAGCAACAGCTTGCTACTAAAATTTTTGATGAGAAGTTAAGCGTAAGAGAAACTGAAAAGCTTGTTAAAGCATTATCAGAAGGCAAAGAGAATAAGAAAGAAGAAAAAACTTCTGAAAAGCTTGTGTACAGGAAGCTTGAAGACAGCCTTAAGAGTATCTTAGGCAGTAAGGTCAGCATAAAGAGTAAACAGGGCGGTAAGGGGAAAATAGAAATTGACTATTATTCTATGGAAGAACTGGATAGGATAACAGAACTGTTTGCTACTATAAAGAAATAAATTACAAGAGGTAAAGATAATGAACTTATTTGGTTACGATTTTCAGGCAGAATACATCATCTGCGGTCTGGCAGGTACAGTGTTGCTTTACTTATTTTCGATATAATACAGTTTGTAAAGATATCTAATCTTAAAAGAAGAATTTCTGACTTAACCGAAGGCAGTGATGGAAGCCTGGAGAATAAGATAGCAGAAAAATTTGCCCAGGTTACTGAATTAAGAGAGGCCCAGGCTAAGAATAACAGAGATATTGACATTATATTTAAAAGGCTTAAAAAAACTTACCAGAAATCATCAGTTTATAGGTATGATTCTTTAGCAGATATGGGTGGACAGCTAAGCTCAGTAATTGTAATGCTTGATGAGAAAGATGATGGTTTCCTTATTAACTCGGTACATAGTACAACTGCGGGTACCTATACTTATGTTAAAAAAATAACGGATGGCCTGGCTGACGTGGAGCTTGCAGAAGAGGAGAGCCTGGCACTTGCAGAGGCAATGGGAGAGAAAAGAAAAGCAAGATAGGAGAAAAAATGCAACCATTATTTTTAAAATCGGTATTTAAGGAAATGATATGGGGCGGTACAGCTCTTAGAGATTTGTTTGGATATGATATTCCAGGTAATAAAACAGGCGAGTGCTGGGCTATAAGTGCCCATAAAAATGGAGATTGTATAGTAGAAACAAGAGAGCTTTCAATATACTCAGGCAAGACTCTGGGAAGTCTCTGGAAAAACAACAAAGAACTTTGGGGAGAAGCAGGAAAGACGGAAGTATTTCCTCTTCTGACCAAACTTATTTCTGCTGAAACAGACCTTTCCATTCAGGTACACCCTGATGATGCCTATGCCGGGACTCACGAAAACGGTTCTCTTGGCAAGACTGAATGCTGGTATGTAGCAGATGCAAAAGAAGGTGCAACAATAGTCATAGGACATAATGCAAGGAGTAAAGAAGAGCTTCGTAGGTATATAGATGATAAGAACTTTAAAGGGCTTATAAGGGAAATACCTGTTAAGAAGGGAGATTTCTTTTTTATAGAGCCGGGCACAGTACATGCTATTAAAGGTGGAACAGTTATCCTTGAAACCCAGCAGAACAGTGATATTACCTATAGGCTTTATGACTATGACAGACTGCAAAACGGCAAGCCCAGGGAGCTTCATATTGATAAATGTTTAGACGTGATTACCTGCCCATTTGAGAATAAAGAGCCTTGCCATAGGGAGATAAAGACCTTTGAAGATGGCTCAATTGTAAGAAATCTTGTGGTATGTAAGCTTTTTGAAGTGGATTATGTAAAGGTAAAAGAGACATTAAGTCTTAAGCAGAATACAGATTTTACTTTGATAAGCGTGCTTGATGGTGAAGGCAGACTTACAGATAGAGATGGGAAAAGCTATGAAATCAAAAAGGGAGAACATTTCATCCTCCCTTATGGTTTTGGTCATTATGAACTTACAGGAAATTTAGAGCTCATAATATCAGGCAGTCACTGATTAAAAAGCTTTTCGAGTACAGGGCCAAGTAGTAATATGCCCTCTTTATCTGCTTCGGTAAAGCGTCCCTTATTCGGACTATCTATATCCAGGACAGCTACCACTTTACCTGATTTATCGTGAAGAGGCATAACTATTTCGGAATTTGAGGCTGAGTCACAGGCTATGTGCCCCGGGAATTCGTGTACATCCTTTACAAGTTTAGTGCTATCTGTAGAAACAGCGGTTCCACAGACTCCTTTTCCCACCGGAATAGTTACACAGGCAGGCTTGCCCTGAAATGGACCAAGTATTAGTTCATTATCTTTAAGCAGATAAAAACCAACCCAGTTAATATCGGAAAGCTCCATATTTAAGAGGGCAGATACATTTGAAAGATTGGCTGTGAGGTCTGTTACATCAGAAGTAAGAGCCTCTATTTCTTTTGAAATAAGTGAATAGTCAGTCATATATTCTCCTTTTGATTAATTTGCTTTAGGATATCACAAATGTTCTCTGCTAACAAGAGGATAGTCTTATCTGAATATTAACACAAATGTAAGAAAAGCTTAAACTTAGATTACTTGTAATTGATTATAAATATGTTATATAATATGATGTACATTTTTTTAATGCAATAAAGGAAAATTTAACATGAGTAACGAAGATGAATTTTTTGAAAGAAATACGCAGCTCACTCGCAGAGCAGGTACAAAGAGAAATGGATAACAAAAAAAAGGATAATGGACACAGAATGACAGATAAGAAAAAAATCAAGAAAAAAAGGAAGAAAAAGGTAAATGTTTTTATTAAAAATACTTATATTCCTGTTAGTTATTATACTTGCAGGGGGTTCTTTTCTTGTATTTACTAAACCGGGAAGAAGTATAATGTCTAAAATAGCAGTGGAATGGGCATTCAGAAATATCAAGAAAATCCCTGATAAGCCTGCAAAGAATGCTTCAGGTTCAGCAGTAGAGACCGGGGCTGAGGAAGAAAAGGGACTTGAGGTGGGTGAAATAACTGATAATATTGATATGTCCAAGATGTCTGATACCTTTAAGAATGCTTTACATGAAGACGGAGTTTACAATATCCTTCTGCTTGGAGTGGAAGCCATAGGTAACAACAATGTGGCGTCAGGACGTACTGACTCAATCATGATAGCTACAATAAATACAAAGCAGAAAACACTTGGACTCACGTCTCTTATGAGGGACAGCTATGTGACTGTTCCCGGGTACTATGATACCAGAATAAATGCCGCTTTTGGGCTTGGAGGTGTTCCGCTTATGTATGAAACCATAGCCTATAATTATGGGCTGAGGCTTGACGGTTCTGCAATAGTAAGTTTCAAGACATTCCAAAAGGTGATAGATGACCTTGGAGGAGTTGATATAGAGCTTACCCCGGCGGAAGCGGAATATTTAAATACTACAAACTATGTATCTAAAAAATCAAACCGTACTTTAAAGCCGGGCATAAACCATATGAATGGTAATCAGGCTCTTGGCTATGCCAGGGTAAGGAAGAGAGCTACCTTAGATGGTTCAAACAATGATTTTGGAAGAACTTCAAGGCATAGAAGGGTTATGGCTGCTATATTTAAAGAGGTAAAGAAAAGTAATCCTGTAACTCTTGTTAAATTACTTGATACGGTATTCTCAGAGGTTCAGACAGATATAAAGAAAAGCAATGCAAGTTCTTATCTTGCAGAAGTGCTTGAGCTTAGTTTAGATGGAGTGCCACTTGATAACTTAAGGCTTCCTATAGATGGAACATATCAGGGTGTAATAATAAATAAGGCGGCTGTGGTGACTTTTGATTCGGCTGCTAACAGGGAAGCGCTGGCTGATTTTATATTCAGTAGCCATAAGAAGCCTGCTACAGACTCAGCTATAAAGGGCGATAAGAAATCAAAAAATAATTAAAATAAACATTAACCGATACAGCATAATCCCTGTGTCGGTTTTGCTATAAAAAGAGGAGGAGTTATGGGAAATTTTTTGTTACTGTTTTCAATAATAATCTTTGCCTGTGTCCTCCTTGACAGGGTTGCTGCAAAAATAGGCATGCCTGTACTCCTTGCCTTTATTTTTCTTGGAATGATACTGGGTTCAGATGGAATATTCAGGAATCCTTTTGAAAACTATGAGTTTGCAGAAAATATCTGCTCCATAGCCCTTATTTTTATCATATTTTATGGTGGGTTTGGTACACACTGGGAATTGGCAAAGCCTGTAGCCCTAAAAGCAGGATTTTTGTCAACCTTAGGAGTTGCACTTACTGCGCTTATAACGGGTATATTCTGCCACTATGTATTTGATATGGGCTGGGTTGCAGCATTTACCATTGGTTCAATAACAGGTTCTACAGATGCAGCTTCAGTATTCTCGATACTTCGTTCAAGAAAATTAAACCTCAGATATAATACTGCTTCAATGCTCGAATTAGAAAGTGGAAGTAACGATCCTATAGCATATATGCTTACAATATTATTTATACAAATGCTTCAAAATGGAGAAGATACAAGCAATCCTGTACTTATGGTACTTAGCCAGCTTGGTTTTGGTATACTGGTAGGAATTGCTTCGGCTGTCATTGCAATTTGGATTTTACATAGAATACTTACGGAAGCAGACGGCTTTGATACTATTTTTGTCTTTGGCGTAGCGGTACTGTCGTATGCGGGAGCAGGGCTGATTGGTGGAAATGGCTATCTAAGTGCCTATATTACGGGTATCATAATGGGAAACAGCCGGATAAGGGATAAAAAGAATCTGGTACATTTTTTTGATGGAACCACAAGTCTTATGCAGATGGTGATTTTCTTCCTGCTGGGACTTTTATCGAGTCCCTCAAAGTTGCCGGGAGTTGCCCTCCCTGCTGTTTTAATTTTCCTGTTTATGACTCTGGTATCAAGGCCTATAGCTGTATTATCCATTCTTGCCCCGTTTAAGAGCAAACTAAATCAGATGCTTCTGGTGTCTTTTGCAGGTCTGAGGGGGGCAGCTTCTATCGTTTTTGCAATTATGGCAGTACAGGGAGCCGACCTGGATGAGAACCTTTTTCACATTACATTTTTTATAGTATTATTGTCTATTCTCTTACAGGGAGCATTCTTACCTAAGGCAGCTAAGACCTTGGATATGATAGATAATCAAAGTGATGTAATGAAGACTTTTACGGACTATACTGAGGAAGTGCCGGTACAGTTCATACAGTTTACAATGCCGGAAGGCCATCCGTGGGTAGGAAGAACGCTTATGGACATAGAAACTCCTCCGGAAACAATAATTGTATCTGTACAGAATGAAAGAGGCACTGTAGTTCCAAATGGACAGACTGTTTTGGAAGCAGGTGATAAGGTGGTGCTCTCTGCGGTAGTGGAGGAACAGATGAAGGGCACAATGCTTAGTGAAATATGTATAAATAAAAACAGTAGTTATATAGGAAAAGCTATATCGGAGATACCTACAGATGAAGATACATTAATTATACTTATAAAAAGAGGAGATGACATTATAATTCCTAATGGGAATATTGTATTAAATGAGGGAGACATGCTTGTAATGAACAGCGTAGTGAGGTAGAATAGTCGCTTAATAAAAAGAAAGTCATAAATAACTAATGGAAATATTACCTAAATGTAATTTAGCAGGGAAAGGGGAACAGGATGTTTAAAACAGGCTTTGATAATGACAAGTATCTGAAAATGCAGTCTGAGAGAATAATGGAGCGCATAGCAGGCTTTGGTGGCAAGCTCTATATGGAGTTTGGAGGAAAGCTTTTTGATGATCATCACGCATCAAGGGTACTTCCGGGCTTTAAGCCGGACAGTAAAATCAGAATGCTTACCCAGATTCGTGATGATGTGGAAGTAGTAGTTGTAATTAATTCTGCGGACATAGAAAAAAATAAGATCAGAGGAGATCTTGGTATAACCTACGATGTAGATGTATTAAGACTTATAGATGCATTCAGAAGTTATGGTCTTTTCGTGGGAAGCGTAGTGCTCACAAGATTTGAAGGACAGGAATGTGCCATGCAATATCAGAAAAAGCTGGAAGCACTGGGAATTAAGGTATACAGGCACTACCCGATAGCAGGCTATCCTAACGATGTGCCTGCTATCATAAGTGAAGAGGGCTATGGTAAAAATGATTATATAGAAACAAAGCATTCTCTTGTAGTAGTTACTGCACCGGGACCGGGAAGCGGTAAGATGGCGGTCTGCCTTTCCCAGCTTTATCACGAGCATAAGCATGGAGTGAAGGCAGGATATGCCAAGTTTGAGACTTTCCCTATCTGGAATATTCCACTTTCCCACCCTGTCAATCTTGCTTATGAGGCAGCTACGGCAGATCTTAACGATGTGAATATGATAGATCCATATCATCTTGAAGCTTATGGACTTTCCACTGTAAACTATAACAGAGATGTGGCTATTTTCCCGGTACTTAATGCAATGTTTGAAAAAATTTATGGCTCATCTCCATATAAATCACCTACCGATATGGGTGTAAATATGGTGGGAAACTGTATTTTTGATGATGAGGCAGTCAAAGATGCGGCAAGACAGGAGATAATCAGACGTTATTTTAAGGAAAGATGTGAGTTAAGAAAGGGTAACAGCAGGGAGGAAGTGGTAGAGAAGCTTGAACTCCTCATGAAAAAGGCAGGAACAGGAGTACAGGACAGAAAGACGGTAGCGGCGGCCAACACAAAAGCGGAGGTAACAGGAGAGCCTGCAAGTGCAATAGAGCTTTCTGATGGAAGTGTGATTACAGGCAAGACCTCAGAGCTTATGGGAGCAACTTCAGCCATGCTTCTTAATGCACTCAAGAAACTTGCAGGGCTTTCTGATGAAATAAGACTCATTTCCCCGGGTGTAATTGAGCCTATCCAGCAGCTTAAGATAAAGCACCTTGGCAACCATAATCCTAACCTTCATATAGCAGAAATGCTCATAGCGCTTACTATTTGTGCCGGAACTGACGAAAATGCAGCTAAAGTGGTTGCAAAACTTGACGAGCTGAAAGGCTGTGAGGCTCATTCCTCAGTTATTTTGTCAGGAGAAGACCAGCGTACTCTTGCAAAGCTTGGAATAAACCTGACCTGTGAGCCAAAATACCAGACCAAGAAGCTGTTTCACAATTGAATGATACAAAAAATACTTATACTTGTAATATCTTTGACACAAGTGTATGCTATTCTATAGAAACTGGATTATTTTTCATTATACGTTTGAAAATGATTTAAATATAACAATTTTAGGAGGATATTTTAATTATGGCTAAAGAAGTAGGAGCAGAGAATTTTGCATTAGATATGGAATTTCTTATAGGAGAATATGAAAATAAGCTTGCCAGGGAAGATACAGAGGCAGGAAAGAAGCGTATAACAGAGCTTCTTGAGGCTTGTAAATCTATGAATGGGAAGAGTCTTGCAGACTTACTCACTCTCGTAGATACAGGTGCTTTCAACAACATCATTTCCGCATATTGTATGAAGGCCCTGCAGGATCTGGAAAGATCGGAGGAAGAGTGCGAGAAAGTACTTGAAAAGCTTGAAGAACTCTATGATTATGATGCTGACAGTGTTGTAATTCCAATGCTTTCAGTGGAGACTGAGGAAGACGCAGAATAATTCACACACAAGATGAGGGGCTAAAGTGTTTGTTAATCAGTTAATAGAAGGCTGTGAGTTAACACTTACAGCAAGTTTTGGCTCTAATACTGCTGCTTTTGTATCAAAGGTGGCAGGAATATACTATCCAAGTGATAAAAATGAGATATCTGATTTTTTAGAAAAGCATAAAATCAGGTTTTCAAAGTATGTTGTGGCAGAGATATTTACTTTTAATGGAAGACCTTTAAGTTTTGATAATGATGAAATAGCCTGTAATATTATGGGCATATATGAGTCTAAGCCTTACGAATGGATAAAAGTAAAGGTATGCAGGATTAACCTCGGGAAATATGGTCCCGCACATCTGATAATCTCAGAAGATGATGTACAGCCTTTTAACCGGAGAAACAGCTTCAGGGTGTCTCTGTCAAATGAATGTTATATAAAGCTAAGAAATGAGGAGGCGTTAAATAAAGCAATTCTTAAGGACTTAAGCTCAGTAGGAATAGGAGTGGTTATCCCCAAGTACCTGATAGTGGAGCCGGGTGATGCTATCCTTATAACATTTTCAGACTATTTAAGAATGTTTAAACCTAAGTCTGTAAGTCATCCGCCCGGAAATAAGACAGAAAAAGATCTTGCAAGGTTTAAGAAACAGATTTCTCTGTTAGATGCAATGAATGGCAGATATGTAGAAAAGGCTGAAAAGGTCAATCAGGAAGTAGAATTTATAATAAAAGCCATAGTTGTAAGGGTTGTGGATACTATCAACAAGAGAACAATAGGCTGCAAATTTACTGCGATAAACGGTGAATTAAGTAAGTATGTGAACGAAAAGCAGATGGAAAAACGCAGGGCGAAGAGCAGACCCTTAAAAAATTGAATATGGCATTATTAAAGTCGGTAAACTCTATGTTGACCGGCTTTTTGCATGAATATAGAATTGTATATTTTGTATAGAAAAATGTCTGAAATTTATGTAAATTGACGATGACAATATACTTTAAGTATATTATAATGTACACGATAAGACAGGCAAAGTAATTATTTGTTCTAATATTTTAACTATCTGATTAAACAATTCTTGAGACAATTAATCCTGATTTCTCAACTATTAAAAAATGTATTGTTGTTTATTAGCCGGAAAAGGAGTAAAATGAAAGAAAAAGATATTGGCAAAAGAAGAAAATTATGAGCCAAATCAGGAAGAAATAAGACATCCTGATGAGGTGTTAGATTTGCTTAGCCTGCTGACAAATGATGAAAGATTTGCTGAGGCAAAAAATGAGGTTAAAACAATAAAGAAAGAAGGAGGAAGAGTGGATATGTGTGGATTTCTGGATAAAATTGAAAACAGGGGAGTAGAAAAAGGAATAGAAAAGGGAATAGAACAAGGAATAGAACAGGGAGAGGAGATTGCAACTCTCAATATAGCCAGAAAACTAAAGGAGAGTAAAGCCCCATTTAAGTATATAATGGAGATTACAGGTCTGACCAAAGAACAGGTGGAAAGTCTGTAGTAGTATCTGAAAGTAATACACAATAACAAAATGTGCATTCACAAAATGTGTACTAATAGGAAATGCTTATATTTTTGTAAAAAAATATTTTTTGGTGAACTGTTAAGTTTTTTTGATATAAATGACGATAATAAATATATAACTACGTGATTATGTCTAAAGCGAATATATAAATATTAATTTTTTATTTGCTAACTGTTTTTGTAACCTGCTATACTTATAATATATATAAGCAATAGATTATAATTGCAAAAAAGTGAGGCTATCAACATATTTGGAAGGAGAAACTTATGTGGAAAAATGTCAAGTTTAAGAAAGGGGCTTTGAGCATATTGCTCATTTTAGGGCTGGTGCTGTCTAACCTTAGTCCGCTTGGAGCTTGGGCTGAAGACACTGCAGAAGCTGTAGTAGAAGCTTTAGATGTCTCGGGACAGCCGGAAGGAGTGGTGGAAGCATTAGATGGTTTAGGAGAGGCAGAAGGAGTGTCTGTAAATAAGGCTTTAGAAGATAAAAAGGAAGCACTCCGTAAAGAATTTAATGATAGAGAAGCATTGGAAGATGTTACACTCCGTCTTCAGGATTTAAAGTAACTGTTATCCAGAACGGCGAAGAAGTAAAGCCTGGATCTAATATTGTTACAGGCAAGGATCTTAGAATTGCGTTGGATTTTAAAGTTCCTGTAAAAGGCGATTTGGAGCAGGCTTTAGCTGTGGCAAAAACTTTGGAAGACTTAGGAAAAATTGATATTAATAAATACATAAAATCCGGAGATAAGGCTAAAATTACTTTAAGTAAAGGCATAAAATTAAAGGATGATGTCAATTATAAAAAAATCTTGAAGGATGAAGATGGCAACAAGATAGGTGAAGGAGCTTTTAAAAAAGAGGGTAGTGCTGATGTCGTGTTCACTGTTAACTTTGTCGGTGATGATAATAATCATATATACGACGGAAGTAGGCATAATGTAGGTGTTAAGGGGGGTGCTGATTTTAGCTTGGATACTACCAATAATCCATCTAATCCCGGTACAAATTCAGTGATAGAGATATGTGGGAAGACTTATAATATAGAAAATACTTATGACAAAGTAACTGTTGTAAAAAGCGGAGCGGTTAATTATACTGACAATGGGAAATCGTCTTATCCAACATCTCATGATTTATCTTGGGGGGATCTTATTGGTGAAGATAAAACCGGCTCAGGAAGTACAAGTATCACCTGGACTGTAGAAGTATCAAAAACGGATATTAATGGCAAGCCTGTTAACCTTGGTGGCTATAAGTTTGTTGATGATTTAAATGGTGTGGGCGGCTATATAGCAGGAACATTTTATGTTGGTAAAGATAAAGATAACGTTGCAAAAGTAGATGTAACTTATGAAGAAAAAAAACTCTCCTATGTATTTCCGGCAGGAACCGGTTCCAAGGCTGTTATTAAGTTTAATACATATCTTAAAAATAGTGAATTCAGAGATGGAGTAACTAAAAAGAATACTGCTAAAGTACTTAACCCTAAGGATATTGAAGTTGGATCAGCTGATGGAGAGGTAAAATGGCAGGTTGATTGGGGCGAGAAATATGCTACTGAGAACGGTAAAGATGAATCGGGACGAAAGAGAAAATTCTATATAGAAGATGGTAAATATTATATAGACTGGGTTATAGAGTTTAACCGTAAAGGTCTTAAACTTGATAATGTCCGCTTGGTCGATGATCTTCAAAGAACAACTAATGGTAAATATGGACTTGAATTTGTCTCTGGAAAATGGGAGCCTCTTTCAGGAGGGGGGAGTCCGGTACAAATTACAGATGATAAAATAAGTTCGGAAAAATTTGCTCCTAACGATGAGCATAGAGTATATAAAATAGGAAATATAGACAAGCCTATAAAAGTGACAATTAAATCTGAAGTAAAAAAAGTTGTTAATGATAAATTGGTTGAGCTTAAGGCAGAAGACCTTAAGGAGAGAATCAGATTCTCAAATTGGGCTGTAATGCTCTGGGGAACTGATTATAGTGCTACATTTTGGACAGAGGCATATATCGGGTCGGGCTCGCTTATAATAAAAAAAGCTATAACTAATGAGAAAGATAAAGGATATAGCGGGCTTAGCAATACTTGGCAGATAAAAGTACCGGCAAAATCAGTTGGAGATTCCACCTATGTATATGATGCATTTATCTATAATGTTAAAGATGCTCCTAGCTTTTCCGATTTGAAGAAGAGTGCTGATGGTAAATTAATAGTTAAAGACAGCAATGAAAATCCTGCTTCACTGCAGTCAAGAGTTGATGTTAGAGATTTAGTTCCTACCCATATAAGATATAATAAGTACATTGAGGGTTCATTTAATCCAGTATCTTCTGCTAACTTACAACATAAAGTATACAAACTGTATTATGATGGCAAGTATATTGGAGATGTAGTTGAGGTATCGGGATTTTCTAAGAATGAAGAAAATGTGTTTACTCTCAAGTCAATAATGACAGGACCTCAGTTTATTCTGACTAAAAAGCTGAAGAAAGTAATTATAATATTGCACATATAGTAGATAATGGTTTAATTCTGGATAATGATTATGACTGGCCTTTATATAAAACCAGAATGCTTCAAAAGCAGGCTTTAACTGCAGCATCAACAGGGGAGATTGTTGATGGGAAAACCTCGGTAGATCTTGTAAATGCAGGTGTGTACAAGGTAACTGATGGAGACTATGTTAATGATAAAAATCATCCTGTAAATAATACAGCAGAGAGGGCTATCAACAATAAGTCAGTAGCCTATAATAAGGAAAAGAACTCCATTATTTACAGAATAAGTGTAAATGCAGCAGGAATAAGCGGAGTAACTGACTATACAGGGAAATTTTTATTGACTGATGAACTCGATGATAAGGACTGGGAGTTTGTACCTATAAGGGAAGGTGGTCCTGACTATCTTATATATGAAGGCAGCTCTTACTCGGAAGCTTATTCTGATGATGCTGTTGTAAAGGCTGAGAATGGTCCTTTAGATGATTTAAGCTTCCTTGATCTTAGTAAAACTAAAATAGAAGGCAAAACAGCTAATTTTTTATTTAATAAGTTAGATAAGCCTTATGTAATACTCTTGAGAGCAACAACTGTGTCTGATGATACTCTTGCCAATAAATTCGGTGCGCTTTTTAATAAGGCAACCCTCAAATTTAATAGCTATGGTAATAATTCAGTAACAAGTACTCAGAATGTTGATTATAACAGAGGAGTTCTTAGCAAAACATATAATGATGATAACATATCGAAGCGTTATATTACTTGGACAATAGGTTATGAGCCTTATAAATTTAAGACTCCGGATAAAGCTGTCTACTTAGAAGATGAACTTGGTGACGGACTTGAGATAAGAAGGAATAAAGATAAAACACTGGCATTTGATGATAAAAATTATAAGATGTTTGAGGGACGTCTTGAGAACGGACAGTTTATACAAGAACAAGAAATTACAACTGATAAACTTAAACTTTATTATCATACGATGGTAATAAGAAGATACTTAAAATTAATATTCCTGACAGAACTAAAGCATATCGTTTCATCTATGTTACCGATATAGTTAACAAAACAGCAGGTCAGAAAGTAACTAACACTGTAAAACTTATAGAAGATGGCAATTCAACCCATATAGAAGATCCTAAAGAATATTACATTGCTGATGCATATATGAGTGGATCTTCAGATAAGTTTCCGGTATTTACAATATATAAGACTGATGAAATAGGTGCAACTGGATTGGAAAACGCAGAGTTTACAATTCTAGAGACAAAAACCAAGCTGAAAACAGATGCAGGTGGAAAGGTAACAACTAAAAATCTGCCATATGCAGAATATACTGTAGAGGAAACAGCTACACCTAAAGGATACAAAATTGAAACTAATGCGGTAAAATTTAAGGTAAAAATAAATCAGCTATGGGGAGGAGGAGTTCAGGTATCACTTGTCGATAACTACAACCCTCTAGTTACAATTAAGGATGGCATAATTACTGTAAAGAATACACAGAAGAGAGCCGGATTCAAAATTGTTAAGGCAAATTCTGATGATAAAGATAAGACGGATCTGGCTGATATTAAAAGACTTAAGGGTGCTCAATTTGCACTTACAAGAGTTGGAAGTACAACACCGGAACCGGTAGTTAACAATGATAATGGTGAATTTGCGTTCAATAATCTTATAGCAGGAGTTTATGATTTGGAGGAAAAGGTTGCGCCTGCAAATTACAAAGGTCTTGAAAAGAATACATATAGAATTCTTGTTGACCCAACTCAAAATGACGGTGAAAAGATAAGTGTATTAAAACTAACTGATGGTCAGTATCTGCGTTTGACGGCTAATGATACTGAGATAAAGAAGTTTGGTGACACCGTTGTAGTGTTTAATGAAAGGATTCAGCCTGACACCGCAGAATTTAAACTTATAAAAACAGATTTGGCTTATAAAGATGCCAAGAACCTGGTTGACATTAAAGCACATTTAAACGGAGCTAAGTTCACACTTACTGGTAATTTTGGAAATGGTGGGAAAATTGTACTTAATAAAGTAACAGGCGAAGAAAATGAAGATGGCAAAGGAGCTATTATTTTCAAGAACCTTAAGGCAGGAACTTATACCTTAGCAGAAACAGAAGCACCAACAGGCTATGCAATCTTGGCAAAGGAATATAAGATAACTATAACTCCAGGTGCTATAAAGCCGGAGATTGCTATTGAGGATACAAATCCTGACCAGATAAAACTTATTGATAATACAGTTGTAGTATTTAACGAAAAGCTGATGGATCTTGATATTTACAAGGCAGATTTAGCAGATAAAGATAAGAATCTGAATGAAATGCTTGTACTTGGTGGTGCTAAATTCAAGCTTACATCTGTATCTGACACAGCGGTAACTCATGAGGCAACAACTGCAACAGATGAAGCAATAAAAGGTAAATTAACCTTCAAGAATCTTAAGGCAGGAACTTATACCTTAGCAGAAACAGAAGCCCCAACAGGCTATGCTATCTTGGCTAAGCCATATGAAATAACAGTTACACCAAGTGCTGTAAACCCTGAAGTTGCTATTAAAGATGCAGATTCTAATCAGATAAAACTTGTTGGTAATACAGTTGTAGTATTTAATGAAAGAGTAGCTGATCTTACACTTGTTAAGACATCTTTAGCTGATAAGGATGCAGCTTCAACAGGAGTCATAAACGCAAAGCTTGAAGCTAAGTTTACTTTAACAAAGTCTGACAATACAGTATCATATGAAGCTGTAACAACAGGTGGTTCAGTTACTATTAAGGGACTTAGGGCAGGTACATATATCTTGAAAGAGACGGTAGCGCCAAACGGCTATAATAAGCTTATTGATAGTTATGAGATAACGGTGGCTCCGGGTGAGAATCAAGAGATCACAATAAAGGATGCAAAACCAGATGAGATAAAGCTGCTCGATGGTAAAGTGGTAGTATATAATGAGCAGATGAAAAATAAGTTTGACTTAAATCTTGTCAAAGCGGACTTTGTAGACAGAAATGCAACAACAATATCAGCCATTACAACTAAGCTTGATAGGGCAGAATTTATCCTGACCTATCCTGACAATACGACAAAGAGTGCGGTAACAACAGATGGTAGACTTACATTTAGCGGACTTGATGCCGGGGTTTACAAGTTAAGGGAGACAGTTGCTCCTGCCGGTTACGGATTATTACCAAATGAGTATGAAATAACTGTAACTCCAAGTGCAGTATCAGGAAAGAGAATTGCAATAAAGAAAGCAGATAGAAATGAGATAAAACTGCTTGAAGATAATGCTACAGTTGTAGTATTTAATGAGAAGCTTTATGACCTCAATATCTTAAAGGCTGACTTTGATGCAAACAAGGCTGTATTTGAGAAATATAAGGAGGAAGAGCCTGCCGGACTTAAAGAAATAACTGCATTTTTGGCAGGAGTGAGATTTGGCCTTACACCTTCAGGAAGTTCAGTTACAGCATATAAAGAAGAGGTAACTGCGGCAACAGCCGGAAGCCTTACCTTCAGCGGACTGAGTACCGGTACTTACAAACTTGAAGAAAAGGCAACAATTGCAGGTTATGACAGGCTTACAACAGTATATGGCATAACAGTAACCACAGCGGCAGTAAATGCTAAACTTGGTAAAGAGGAAAAGGATGAATTTGCAATTACAGCTAATGATGATGATTATATTGCAAAATTTGATAATACCATCGTAGTCCTCAACAAGAAGACACCTGACAACCCAAGTGGTGGTGGAGATAATCCGGTACCGTATCCGGATCCAAACCCGGGTCCTTCACCAAGTCCTGATCCTTCACCAAACCCTAATCCAAACCCACCGACACCAACAACAGACTTACCTCGTTATCCTGAGAACAACTTCCCGGATCCTAATGATCCAGGCAGTCCGGACGAGTTTGTAGCAGTTGATGATGATGGAACTCCACAGGGTAAATATGTGAAGAGTAAGAAGCCTGATGGAACCAATGAGTACATTCCGGTTGATGAGGATGGAACACCTCTGGGAGTTAATAAAGCTAAGAAAAAGCTTCCTAAGACAGGTGGCTCAGATACAACGGTTTATTATGCAGGAGGGGCTATACTTCTTATACTCGCAGCAGGTGTTGTAGTATTTAGAAGAAAAAAATATAACAGATGATTTTATTAATAAGTGAAAGTGCTGGTAAGATTTACAAAAATTATTGGTACCTTTTACTTAAAGTAAAAAGGCTGTTACCTTGGCAGTAAAATGCCTGGGTAGCGGCCTTTTTGTCATAGTTGTATAGGAAATCTCTGAAAAATTTGTATTGTTTGACAATTACAAAAAGGTAGGAAAAGTATTATAATATCTGTACTGGAAGAGGCATTATATATTCAAGAATTCTAAAGAACAATAATTTTTTTATTCAAAGTATATTTGTTTTCAGATTATTAATCCCGGATTATTTAAGAAGGATAATTATTTTAAGAAAGGAAAGATTTATGGGGCAGAAGGATTTGTCGGAAAGAAGGCTGTTTGAACTTAATGATGTGTTTGCAGATGTTGTAAATGGTCTTATATTTTCAGGGCAGAATATTGTGAGAGGAGAGGAACTGGCAGATATACCGGTTAAAAGCAATTTGCGGACAGATTCAGGGAAACTTACATATCGAGAAAGAGATGTATCAAAGTTGTGGAAGAAAAAAGGAGTAGTTATTTCACTACTTGGTGTGGAAAATCAGACCAAAATTGATAAAGACATGATAATCAGGATAATGGGGTATGATTATGCATCTTATAAAAATCAAAAATCAGTTTCTAAGCTTTATCCGGTTATTACAATAGTATTATATTATGGTAAGCAATATTGGAAGTCACCATTGTCACTTAGAGAGAGAATGAATATTCCTAAAGAGTTGGAAGAAATGGTTCCGGATTACAAGGCCAATGTATACAATCTTGGTACAATGCCGGATAAGGAGATAGAACGGCTTAGAGGTGATTTTAAAATAGTAGTTGACTTTCTAAAAAATGGTGATACTCTAAAAGTAAAGGAAGAAAATATAACTCATTTACCTGAAATGCTGGATTTTTTTGGAGCATTTTTAGGAGATAAAAGATTTGAAGAACTTAAGAAAAACATAATGGACTCAGATAAGGAAAGAGGTGGTAATATGTGTGATATAAAAGAAGTCTTGGACAGAATAGAGAACAGGGGTAAAGAACAGGGGATAAGGCTTGGAGAAGAGCAAGGTATCCTCTCTTCCATAAGAAAATTGATGTCGAACTTAAAAATGAACTTGGAGCAGGCGTTAGATACTTTAGAAATATCGGAAGAAGAGAAGCCCAAGTATAGGGAGATGATAAAGATAGAAAATAATTGATATCACAAGCTAAATGTAAGCGCTAATTAATATAGATCTGGCAGGGTAACAAGGAGAAGGTTTGTGGACACAGAAATAAAGCACAGGGTAAAGGCAACAGACATAAATGCACAGTATGATGCGAGTGCCAAAAGTTTATTGGGGAATAAGAGCATATTGGCACATATATTAGTAAAAACAGTAGATGAATTTAAGAAAATGAACCCCAATGAAGTAGAGAAACTTATAGAAGGGACTCCGTATATAAGTAAAGTTCCGGTAGAGTCAGGCTTAACAAATATAAAATTTAAGAGCAAAGGACAAAGACTGGTTGGTCTTAATACAGAATATTGTGAAATAAATGAAGGTTTAGTGAGATTTGATATAGTATTCTATGTAAATATGAAAGATGGTCTTTCACAGATTATAGTGAATATAGAAGCACAAAAGGATGAACCACGAGGCTATGACATATTAAACAGGGCAATCTTTTATGTGAGCAGATTAATTTCATCGCAAAAAGAAAGAGACTTTGAGAACTCACACTATGATGATATAAAGAGAGTATACTCTATCTGGGTGTGTATGAATATGGATGAAAACATATTAAGCCATATTCATTTAACGAAGAAAGACCTGGTAGGAAAATATAACTGGAAGGGTAAGCTTGACTTGTTTAACATTGTTATGATAGGCTTAGGCAGGGAACTTCCCGAAAATAATGAGATGTATGAGCTGCACAGGCTCTTAGGTGCACTTTTATCACAGGAGCTTACAGCAGATGAAAAACTTAAGGTAATCGGAACTGAATATGACATTCCTGTTGAAGAGAAAATTAGAGAGGACGTGAGCGTTATGTGCAATTTGAGCAAGGGTATAGAAGAAAAAGGAATAGCGATTGGAGAGGAACGTGGTATAAGGCTTGGAGAAGAACGTGGTATAAGGCTCGGAGAAGAACGTGGTATAAGACTTGGAGAAGAACGTGGTATAAGACTTGGAGAAGAGCAAGGTATCCTCTCTTCCATAAGAAAATTAATGTCTAACTTAAAAATGAACTTGGAGCAGGCGTTAGATACTTTAGAAATATCTGAAGAAGAGAAGCCTAAGTATAGGGAGATGATAAATAACGCATCAAATAAATAATTATTTGAAGTTTTGACAAAAATAAGCTGTCCTGTCTGAGGTCGGCTTATTTTTTTGCCCTCGATATCAGAATTTGTAGTCTTAAAAATTGTATTGTACAAAGAAATTTTTGTAAGTTATAATAATAAGTAAACTTAAAACTTAACAACAGTAAACAAATCTTAAGTTTTGAGTAAAAATAGCCGATATATATTTATAAGGCTATATTATTAAGAAAAGCACATTAATTAATGCACAAAAAGAATGGGAGGACAAGGTATGTGGAACAAACATAAATATGCTATACTTAGTTTCTTACTTATTGTAGGGATATTTTTGACTGGAGTGAGGCTGCCGTATTTTGTGGAGGCAGCAGGTATAGATAAGACAGCTCTGATAAGCCCAAATGTGGTAAAGACTATAACACAGGATGGAGTGGCGATACCAGGTACAGGTATAAGGATTGATAAGCCTGTTACTATGGAACTGAGATTTAACCTTCCGGTTAAAGGAGATGGCGGAAATAATTATGTTAATAAAGGTGACTTTGCAACTATTTCGCTTGGCAAGGGAGTAAAGTTTGAAGCAGGTATAACACCGCCTATTGTAAAAGAGATAAAAGTAAGAATAGATGGCTCTGATATTTCTATAGGACATGTTACGTTTAAGGTTAATCCATCAGATAGTGAAGAAATGATAGCTGAGTTTTTATTTGATGGAGATGATGATGTTTACAATGGGAATAAACGTGCGGTAAAAATAAACGCTGGTGTTGACTTTGCAGTTGAGACTAAGAATATAAATCCAAATCAGATAACAAATAAGACTATAACTGTACTTGGTACAGAGTATAAGATAGATCCAAAGTTAGATGATAAAGTTACTATAGAGAAGAGTCACGAAGTAGAAGCCTACAATATAGTCTGGAAGCTTACAGTCAGCAGAAGCGCCATAGGCATAAACAAAAAGCTTGACCTTAAAGGCTTTAAGATAGAAGATGATTTAAGTGGTGTTGATATAGCTAAATATAATACAGAGTCAGTAGAACAAAGCATAAAAAAGAGCTTTTATGTAAATGGCAAAAGGAGAGAACCTGAATACTCAGAAAGCACTAAGAAACTTACTTATACTTTTGTAGAAGGTGATACAAATAGTGATGGTAATGCCATTATTACATTTAAAACTTATATGGAATACAGCTATACAAAAATACATGGTGGCAGTGGAAAAGAGTATAAAAACACAGCGTCTGTGCTTGATTCGTCTAAAAATAAGAAAGACATAGCAACAGACAGTTTTAACTGGCCGGGATTTGGTGAAAAAAGGGCTAGAAAGCAGCCTGATGGAAGGTATTATAGGATAGTTAACAATTATTATTACATAGATTGGGATGTAGACTTTAATGAACATGAAGATGCCTTAAAGAATGTAAAGCTTACTGATGAACTTAAAAGTGATAGATTTGGAAATGCACATCTTGAGTTTGTAAGTGCAGAAGCAATAAAATGGGAAAATGCAACACTTTCATCAATAAAATTCAAAACTTTTACACAAAGACCTGAGAATGATATTTATGATATAGGTGATATCAACACTAAGATGCGTTTTTCAATAACTACAAAAGTAATATATAACACAGGGGTTACACCGGGAACTTTCTGCAAATTTAGCAACTACATTAAAGCAACCTGGAATGACAGTCCTAAAGGAGTAGGTATGTCAAATTCTGTAGATATAGGAGAAAGCCTCTTAAAAAAGGAGTAAAGCAGCTGACTATAGATGCGTCAGATCCGGAACGGTCAACATATAAAGATAAAGATATTACAGCTTTTGAGACAGAATGGAAAGTAGCGGTTGAAAAAAAGAATGGTGATCCAGGATATTATAGTAATGCATATGTGTACGATTTGATGATTTTTGATAAAGATGTATACATACCGGGATTAAAGGATGGAGATGTTACATATCAGGAAGAAAATAGTCATACTACTGTAACTCCGGCTACAGGGAATATTGAACAATATAGAGGAGATTCAAGTCGACATCAGAAGTATGTACCTAATAGTGCTAGCATGACGACATCTGGGTTAGTTTATAAAATATATAAGGTAATGAAGCAGGGAGTTCACATAGGAGACCTGCTTGAAGTAAAAAATCTACAAAATAACACTCGTAATGAGTTCAGTTTGAAGACTATAGTCACGGAGCCTGATGAGTTAGTTAAAATGACTGGACGAAGCAACTTGTATAATTATGTCACTCTATTTAAGGATGGAAAGAAGATAGACGATAAAGAATCTTGGCCTACATTTAATAATAAAGTATTGAAGAAACAGACACTTAGAGCGCAGGACGCAAAGGCACTTTTAACTTCAACCAACTTTGCAGTAAACCTTGCAAATGAACATGTGTATGAACCAACTACATTTAAGTATATTGATAATGATACAGAAGCATACGATAAAGAAAATCATTCAATTCTCTACAGAATAAGTGTAAATGGTTCTCCTATGCATGATGTAGGTGATTTTGAATTAAGAGATACTGCTCCGGAAGGATGGGAATTTGACAAGATAGAAGGAGATAATAAGTTTCTTATATATGAGGGTAAATCATTTTCACAAGTGTATAAACCTGATGCGACTTTAGAAGCTGTTAATAAGATAAATTTTCCTTCAAATAATATTAATGCTGATGTCACATCAAAAAGTGCAGTTATCACATTTAAGGATATAGCGAAGCCTTATGTAGTATTTCTCAAAATAAAAATGAAAGACACCAGGGCTTACTTAAATAAGAAAGAAATAGTAGATAATATAGCAGTAGTAAGTTTGGCTGGAGTTACTGCTAATGATAGGCAGAAAGTAACTGTTGATGAACAGTTCCTTACAAAGGAAGTTAATGAAAATGACTTGGATAAGGGCTATGTAACCTGGACAATAAATTACAAGCCTTATGGATTCTTAACTAATGGATCGGTTGCTCTTGAAGATGTGCTTGGAGAAGGTCTTGAGATAAGAAGAAGTAATGATGATAGTAAGGGACTTTTATTTTCAGGAAATAATTTTAAAGCAACTAGAAATCATATCCCTATAACAGGTAATGAGTTAAAGAATTTATTTAAGTACAATGAAACTGATAGAAAATTAACTTTTGAACTGGATGATAAAACTGCGAGTTATGAGATTTCATATATAACAGATATTGTAGACAAAAATATACATGAAAAATTAAATAATACTGTTACAGTAAAAGAAGGAACTGAAACTATAAATATGGAGCCTAAAAAAGCCATTTATAGAGTAGCAAATGCCTATGCCAATGCTACTTTAAAAGGTTTCCAGAGACTTAAAATCATAAAGACTAATAAAGAAGGCAACTTAAAATTGCAAGGCGCAGAGTTTACTCTTATGAAAAAGTTGGATAGATCGGTAGTTACAAAAGTGACTACAAATGTAGATGGTGTTGCGTATTTAAGAAAGCTTATAGATGGAGAATACATACTTAAAGAGACTAAAGCTCCTGATGGCTATGCTATAGATAATACTGAGCATGAGGTGAAAATAGAGGAAAAGCCTGATGGTGACAAGTATAAGATGGAAGTAATTTGGAAAGGGGATGTGCTTACTAATAATAATGAAATTACCATAAAGAATGAAAAGGCACCATCAACTCCTTCAAATCCAGGTGGTGGTGGCGGAGTTACACCTCCTCCGACTACACCGGAAATACCGGTCACTCCAACAAATCCACCTAAGCCAGCAGAGCCAACAAAACCGAACGATCCAGAGAAGCCAAATGATCCGGGAAAGCCAAATAAACCAACCAAGCCAACAACTCCGGAAGAACCTGAAGATCCGGATCCGGAAGAGCCTGATGAACCAGATACACCAGATCCGACACCAAATATACCTTCATACCCATTTAACAATACACCTGATCCAAACGATCCAAATAGCCCTGATGAAATTACAGTAATTGGTGATGATGGTACTCCACTTGGTAGATTTATAAAGAAGAAAAAGCCTAATGGAGAATTTGAGTATGTGAGCGTAGATGATGGTACTCCTTTAGGTTCTATTAAGGTACCTACTCTTCCTAAGACCGGTGGCACAAGTAGCACGTGGTATTACGCAGTTGGAGCAGGTCTGGTTCTTGGAGCAGGATTTATGCTTAAAAAGCGTGATGAGGAAGAACAAGAAAGCTAATAACAGCTTGGATTTTACGTAAAAAGTACTAGAAATAGGTAAAATAATGATTCCCACCTGAATTATGTAGATTTTATACATAAACCGGGTGGGAATTGTCATATATAGTATATATAAAAAAATAATTGTACAATAATAATTGATAGGCTATAATATGATTATAGTAATATATTTAAAAATGATTTAAATCCAAAAATAATTGGAATTAAACTTATGTGGTAAGAAGGAGAAGGTAATTGGGTAGAGAACTAAATAATGGGGTAAAGGGAGCAGATGCCAATGCACAATATGATGCGAGTGCAAAACGTCTGTTAGGAAATAAAAATATATTGGCACATATATTGGTAAAGTCGGTCGATGAATTTAAAGGAATGAAGCCTAATGAAGCTGTAAGCTATATTGAGGGAACTCCTTACATAAGCAATATTCCATTAGAGCCCGGGCTGACTAACATAGCAGAAGTAAAGCATGGTGAGAGGCTGGTTGGGCTTAATACAGAAAAATGTGAAATTAATGAAGGCTTAGTAAGGTTTGATATTGTATTCTATGTAAGAATGAAGGATGGTTTATCGCAGATTATTGTAAATGTGGAAGCACAAAAGGATGAGCCAAAGGGATATGAAATACTAAACAGGGCAATTTTTTATGTAAGCAGGCTGATTTCTTCTCAAAAGGAAAGGGACTTTGAGAATTCACATTATGACGATATTAAGCGTGTATATTCTATTTGGGTATGTATGAATATGAGAGAAAACAGTATGAAGCATATTCATCTGACCGAGGAGGATGTAGTTGGTTGTTATAAATGGAAGGGTAAATTAGATTTATTTAACATTATAATGATAGGCTTATCAAAAGAGATTCCTGAGAATAATGAAATGTACGAGTTACACCGTTTACTTGGAGCTTTATTATCAGAAGAACTTACAGCAAATGAAAAATTGATAATAATGGGAAATGAATATGGTATTGCTGTGGAAGAAAAATTCAGAGAGGATGTGAGTTATATGTGTAATCTGAGCCAGAGTATTGAAGAAAAAGGGATAGAAAAAGGAATAGAAAAGGGAATATTAGTCTCTATAAAAAGGCTAATGACAAATCTAAAGCTTAGTTTAGAACAGGCATTAGATACTTTGGAAATTTCCGATGAAGAAAAGCCTAAATATAGGGAAATGCTAGGTAACAAAGACAATTAGTACACTTCTTAATTAAAAAAATCTTGCATTTAAAACTCGATTAGTGTTAAAATTCTATATTGTATACTTGTATACAATATAGCTTTTGTTAAATAAGTAACATAATATGATACAAGTGTCAAAAAGTATAAAAATTAGATTGGGGCTTGCAAGAGAATTTATTATCTTTTGATACCCACATCATAATATACCTGTATGCTATATATAAAGTATGATGTCGTATAAGGAGATACAGGATATTATCAAACAATATTTTAACCGTATTTAGCGGATACTAAGGAGGAAAAATGAGTATAAGAATAGGAATACTAGGCTATGGCAATCTGTCCCGTGGAGTAGAAAGTGCCATCTTACAGAATTCTGACATGGAGTTAGTTGCAGTATTTACAAGAAGAAATCCGGAGAGCATTAAAACAAAGAGTGGAGTGCCTGCATTTGGCATGACAGAGCTTGAAAATTATAAGGATAAGATAGACGTACTTGTGCTTGGAGGTGGAAGTGCTACTGACCTTCCGGCGCAGACTCCTGAGTATGTAAAGTATTTTAATGTGGTAGACAGCTTTGATACACACGCAAGGATACCGGAGCATTTGAGAATGTTGACAAGGCAGCTAAGGCGGCCGGTAAGGTTGGTATAATATCTGTAGGTTGGGATCCCGGTATGTTTTCCCTGCTTAGAATGATATCTACTGCTGTACTTCCGGAGGGTGAGAACTATACCTTCTGGGGAAAGGGAGTAAGCCAGGGACATTCAGATGCTATCAGAAGGATTAAAGGAGTAAAGGATGCAAGACAGTATACTATCCCTGTAGAAGCAGCTGTAAATCGTGTAAGAAATGGCGAAAATCCAGTACTTTCGACAAAAGATAAACATACCAGAGAGTGTTTTGTAGTGGCTGAGGAAGGTGCTGATAAGACAGCTATAGAGAGCGAAATTATTAATATGCCTAATTATTTCAGTGATTACTATACTACAGTACATTTTATTTCTGAGGAAGAAATGAAAAGAGACCATGCAGGGCTTCCACATGGCGGTTTTGTTCTTAGAAGTGGCGTGACAGGTTTTGACAAAGAAAACAAGCATATAGTGGAATATAGTCTTAAGCTTGATTCTAACCCTGAATTTACAGGCTCAGTTATAACAGCATATGTAAGAGCAGCTTACAGATTATCTAAAGAAGGAGTAAGCGGATGCAAGACTGTGTTTGACATTGCACCGGCTTATCTAAGCAGCTTAAGTGATGAGGAATTAAGGAAGACTATGCTTTAATTGTTTAATTTTCTGAAAATTATAAAATAGATATATAAAACACACAATATTTATAATGAACATAATTAATATCAGAAATAATTAATTATATTATAAAATAGTATTGACAAATTGCATTGTCTGTGATATATTGTAATCAATAAAAGATACATACAAAGAACAGCCAGTAAAAAGTAAGGCTGGCAAGTATGAAATATTAAAAAGATGGGTGGTGTTTCCAATGCACAGTGAAGAAGAGATAATAAGTGGAATGGAAAATGAGGTTGTTGTAGTTTAAGCAAGTTAAACATAGATGACACTATAACCATTTACTTGATAAAAGATAAGTGTAACCGGTAAAAATATGCGAAAGAGAGGTATACTCCACCAGCAACATAAGAAAACGTTCTATAACGACTAAATTAATCAAAAAAAATGTTATATGAAATGTAAGATGAGTTTCCTGATATATAAGGAGGCTCATCTTTCTGCAATTTTGATAAAAAAAGACTGCATTTAACAGTCTTTTATAATTTTACGGTCAATCAAGCAATAGGGCATGGTTCATAAGATAGTCGCACCAAAGGGTGTAATCTGAGCTGTTCAGATGCAGACCATCTGAGGAATTATTTGAATTTAAATAACCTTCTGAGTCTGTAAAAACCGAAAATACATCCAGATATACAAGCTTCTCTCCGTCACATTTAGACTTTAATAAAGCATTTCTTTGAAGTACCCGTTCGTTGCTGTAATGATATGGATCTCCGAGTTCTTTATTTTTGGTAACTCCAAGTATGGACTGTATATAGATAATGGCATCAGGCTGTAAACGCTGTATCTCGGCTATAGCATCGAAAAACTGGGATTCAAAATCCTCAAGAGGCACCATGGCTGCATCGTTTACACCAATCATAATATAAATTTTTTTATACTGCTTATAAGAAAGAGTCTGAGTAAGAGTAAGCCCTGTTTCCTCGTCTAAGGCAGGATACATAAAAAATGAATTTACACTTATTCCTGTCTTTGCAAAATAAGATGAATTTGTAAAGCTTCCAAAGGCTCTAAGACCTACTGTACGGCTGTCACCTAAGAATACTGCATCATCAAAATAAGAAGAGTCTACAACACTAAATTCAGGCTTTTGGGGGATATCCGGCTGGATTTCCATAGAAGAATCCGGGATATCTTTAATCTTATCCGGCTTTTTGACTTTATTCTTATCTTTGTTTATAACTTCTATAGTGTCTGTTTTAGTTGCTTCTGTTACTATGTTATATGCCTTAAAGGCTACTATAGTACCTAGTTCAAGGACTATGGCTATTACAAGTGTGATTATAATAATTTTAATTTTCTTTTTCATACGTCTTTTTGAGAATTCTCAATGAGCTCCTTACTATATTCCGGTTCTGCCCCGGTCTGGCTTTCGTGATACATAGTTGCCTGATTTCTTCCATTTTTCTTTGAAGTATAAAGTGCTATATCTGCCTTTTCCACTTCTTTATTCAGCGAAAGACCATCTTCAAGAGGTGCTATTCCGACACTCAGAGTCAGATGTAGTCTTTTACCTGTCTCTGTCTCTGCTATATCTGCGGATAAAGCCCTTATTTTAGCAACAGGATCGCTTATGGTAGAGAAAAATACACCTATAAATTCATCGCCGCCCCAGCGTGCTATAAAGCCATCTTTATCAACATAACTTGTAAGCTTCCCGGCGAGGAAAGATAAAGCCTCATCACCTGCAGCGTGGCCAAGTGTGTCATTGATAGTCTTAAAAAAGTCTATATCTATGAGAAAAAGATGACCACCTTCAAGCAGATGCTGCTTTGAAAAATAATCAAATCTTGCCATAAATGATTTACGGTTCATAATCTTTGTAAGTTCATCTAAAGTAGCAAGTGAAATAATACGGTTACGATACTGGGAGATAGTATTAATTATGACAGCAATCATAAGAAAAAGCAAGACCGCAAGCAACCCAAGCTGTAAAAACAGCTGGTTTCTATTCATACGTATTATGGTGTCGCCGCTTCCGTAAACTATAAGATACCAGTTAAATGCCTTTATGTATCTCATTTCACAGAAACGTTTATTTATGTCAAATAGTCCTTTACTAAGCCATTTTATTGTAGCACTTCCTTCGATAGGAAGAAAATCACTGGCACAACCTTCAAAAACCCCATCCTTTTCAAAAATATTTGAGCCTTCCGGGAGAGAATATTCTTTAGATATGACAACATTTCCGTCTATATCGGTAAAGGCCAGGCTGACGTTATAATTATTTCCAAGCTCCATAATACTTCTTTCCATTACAGCTAAGTTGACACTCATACCGATTGCGCCAAGAGTATTGCCTTCTGAATCAGTCATCTTATATATTATGAGCATTGATAAGCTATCTACAGTATTCTTTGATTTAAAAGGATTCAAGGTAAATTGGTACTGCAGTTTAGAATGCATAAATTCATAAAGCCATTTGTCATCAGCGTTTTGCTTCATCATTTTGAGGCTGATACCATCCTGGTAATATATATTTTCTGTTTCCTTTGAAGCGTAAAATACAAAATTATAATTATTGCCTTCATGAGAGGTCTTTAGATAATCATATAACTTTTTGATATATTCCTGGTCATTGGTGTGTTGAGCTTCTTTTTTAGACCATTCTACAATAAAAGAGTTATCTGCCATAGCTTTGGCAGCACGGACAGAAGCATCAATATTTGAATCAATATCATTTATTACAGTCATAGCTGTCATATCGGTAATCTGCTCCACATAAGCACTGGTGTTTTTAAAGCTGGAGATAGCAAACATAATGGCACTTGCAGTAAATGCAACAATTACGACCAGACAAATTAGAAATACCTGTTTTGAAGATTTTAATTTTTTATCCATGTATTTACCCCTGTTAAGTGTTATAGTTACATTTTGCCATATTTTAGAGGAATTGTAAATAAAAAAGTGTATGCGTTGCACACAATTCGCGCGTGAGCGGTGCCGTAAGGCAAACTTCCCTGCCGCAAACTGCGCATCCCCCGGAGAGTTCTTATGAAATAAGAAAAAGCACTGAGCCATAACCTGACTCAGTGCCTCTCATATGAAAATTGATATCTTATTCCTGAAAAATAGCTCCTGTTGGGCATGATTCCTCACAAGCACCACAATCGATGCAGGCAGAACCATCTACTTCATAATGCTCAGCTCCTTCTGAAATACACTCTACAGGGCAGACAGAAGCACAAGCGCCACAACTGATGCACTCATCATTAATCACATGTGCCATGGTAATTACCTCCTTAAATATTTATACGTTCATTCCCAGTATACATATTTTTAAGGAGGTTTTACAAGTAAATTTTATTAAAAAAACCTTACAATTTAATAAAAAAATCAGTCAATTTAGAAAATGAGTATTATTTTTCAAAACCGGCTTAAATCTGACCATATTTTTTAAGTATCTTTTTAATTCTTTCAGTTGGGCTTAAAAGCTCACTGATTGAAGAATCATGGTTTAATTTATCTATAATAAGAGCTATATACTTGCTCATATCAGCACTTATGTAATAAGGACGGCTGAGAAGTTCAGGAGTCTGGTATACAAGGTTTGTGGTTATTACCTTATGAATAATTCCTTCTTCATAGGCTTTATCAAATTTACCAAGTCCATCTGTAAAGAGACCAAAGGTAGAAGCTACAAAGATACGCCCTGCATTTCTCTTCTTGAGTTCTGTTGCTACATCAAGCATGCTTTCACCTGAGGAAATCATATCATCCACTATGATAACATCTTTGCCATCAAGCTTTCTGCCAAGATATTCATGGGCAACTATAGGATTTTTACCATTTACTATAGTAGCGTAGTCACGACGCTTGTAGAACATACCTACATCTACACCAAGCACACCAGCAAAGTAAACAGCTCTGTTCATTGCACCTTCATCAGGGCTGATTATCATCATATTGTCGGCATTCATCTTTATATCAGGCACATTTTTGAGTATACCCTTGATGAACTGATAGGTAGGCATGATAGTGTCAAAGTTATTAAGTGGAATTGCGTTCTGCACTCTTGGATCGTGTGCATCAAAGGTGATAATACTGTCCACGCCCATATGGATGAGTTCCTGAAGTGCAACTGCACAGTCAAGAGATTCTCTTCCGGCACGCTTATGCTGACGTCCCTCATAGAGGAAAGGCATAATAACTGTTATTCTGTGCGCTTTACCGGCACAAGCCTGAATTACACGTTTAAGATCCTGATAATGGTCATCCGGTGACATATGATTCTCGTAGCCGTTCATATTGTAAGTAATACTGTAGTTGCATACATCAACAAGGATATAGAGATCAAGGCCTCTTACTGTGCTGGTGAGTGTACACTTAGCCTCACCACTTCCGAAACGTGGGAACTTGGCATCAACATGATAAGAGTCTCTCTGGTAACCGGAAAATGCAAGAGTTGAGGTATGCTCATTATTTCTTCCATTTCTCCAGCTAACGATATAATCTTCTACTGTACCGCCTAATTTAGAGCAGCCATTTAGTGAAATGATACCAAGAGGTCCCACAGGTATAGTTTCGATGTAATCTTCTTTTGGCATTGTTTTTCTCCTTATCTTGAAGGTAAATATGTGTGTATGATTATCACCCTCTGGTGTTTAATCCTTATAAAGCCATTCTTATGTCATCTCCGGTAAGTTTTAGAAACTTGTAGTGCTTTATGAGCCTTGAAAATATACGGTCACTGTAATTTGCTTTTATGTAGGCAGGACTCCAGTTTGAGGATATAATCGTAGGCTTATTATTAAGTATTCTCTCATTTATGCATTCAAAAAGCTTTGAGGTAGTAAAGGCATTTGAGACCTCGGTTCCGATATCGTCAAGCACAAGCAGGTCGCAGTCAAATACAGGTTCAGTAGAAGGTATTACTTTGCCATCTTCAGCATCATCACGGTGAAAAGTGTAGTTTTCAAATATATTAAAGAACCTGAAGGCAGTTAAAAATACTACTGAATGTCCGCTTTTTATAAGCGAATTGGTAAGGCATGAGGCAAGGAAAGTCTTACCTACCCCCACACCGCCATAGAGTACAAAGTTACGTGAATTATTTTCAAAGTCATCAGCCATACTTTTTAGCCTTGAAAATGCATCCATAGCATTTTCACGTGAACTGCGCTCAGTATCATTATCAAAATCATCCATGCGGTAATAGTCTGTGACAAAATTCTTAAAGTCAGCTTTTTCATCAGCCATCATATAAATGTTTTTGCCCGAATATATATGCTTTGCCGCTATTCTGGTAAAACATTCACACTTTATACCATTTATAAAGCCTGTATCTTTACAGAGAGGGCAGCTATATATATGTTCAAGGTAGTCTCCTGTATATCCGTTACTTACAAGAAGTTCCTGCCTTTTACCGGCAAACTCAGTTACCTTCCTGTCAAGTTTCTCCCTTGCAGACTTATAGTCAGTACTGTTAAGCGCTAAGGCATCAGTGGCAAGTTTTGCAAAGTCTGTTATTATTTCGTCATTTAACTCCTTAAGCACAGGTAATCTGGCAAAAACTTCTTTTATACGACTGTCACGAAGCTCTGCATTTCTATAGCGGATACTGTCGTATTCCCGCATAACTGCTTCATATTCAGAATTAGTAAGTCCCATAAAACCACCTTAATATTATAAAAGATTTGCTAAAATATTCAAGTAAAAAAAGATTACAAAAAGTAACACTTTTTTTATACAAAATTCCTACAATTTAAGAAAATTATTATAAATTTAGCTGATAAATAATAAAAAGAATTCCAAATTACGCTTTTTAACAATTTTTTTGTAATATCTTCCATTTTTTCACTGCTATACTCTCTTTGTTCAAAATTATTAAAACGGTTGCTTGCCGGTTTAGGTAAATTTCCATTTACAACCTTTAAGGCCTGCTTTGTCATATAGTGAAGCTTATCTTCCTTCTTTACACCTGCGAGGTCTGTCACGTCATTTGCAAGCCAGTTCTTCAGTATACCGTCAGTGTACTTGAAGTCAGGCTTTGATAGCTGTATAAGAGTACGGTTGCAGGCTTCTGCCACCATTTCAGAGGACATATTGTAGGAATGAAACCATTTATCTATATATTGTTTTTCAGATGTGCCGGGAAGCCTCGTAAGCCCGAAAGATTTCATGACTACAGAATTTTCCGTATTGTAGATATCAGCCTCTGTTTTTGCTGCTTCCACAGTGAGAATATCTTTGTCAGCCCAGGCAAGTGCCACATTCTTTATGTAATTAAAACGGTTTATACCCTTGGTGAGACAGCAGTATTCGTATAAGTAAATGATAAGCTCTGTTGTGAAATTAAGTTTTTCATTTAGTTCACATAAGAAGTCTATTTCAGAGCCGGATAAGGTTCTTCCTGCCAGGTCACCGGTTTTGGAAATTACCTGTCTTAAGTCCAATTCGCAGTTAATACCGGCTTCGGGTTCTGTAAATATTGAAGCCGGGTCAGGGACTTCTTTAACTTCTGCAGGTCCAAACTCATCCGGACTGCCTGCAAAGGTATCTTCTGTTAAACCGGAGTCAGATATACTTATGGAAGTTATTGTATTTTTATCAGACCTTGTAATTTTAAATATCCCCTGTTTTTCCCAATAGTTTATAGAACGCATTATATCTTTTTCACTGTCCTCTAAGAAGTCGCAGGCTTTGCTTATGGAAAAGCTTCTGTGCTTCTGGGAATAGTACATAAGATATAGATAAAATCTGATATGTGAAGCATTTGCATCATTTATAAAACGTTCAATAAAAGTGTTTGAAATGATGGTTGCGTTTGTATTTATAGTTACATTTAAGTTGATTTCTGACATGATATCCCTCCACATTTGCTACTACCATGGAGTATATCACAAGATTATTAAAAATAAAATAGAGCCGGATTTAAGGGAGTAGTGGATAAAAATTGTGGATAATGTGGATAACCTTGTTGATGGCTTTGTAAATTCTGCTTTAGGGGTAAAAATTATTGTGGATAAAAATGTGCAAAAGATAATTAAAAATCCACAGCAGAAAAAAATCAAAAGAAATTTTTCGCTGTGGATAATGTGGATAAAAATTATTTTAACATATTTTCCCCGACTTTTACTATATCTCCGGCTCCCATAGTTATCAACAAGTCTCCGGACTTACAGGTGTGGATAAGAAAATTTTCTACTTCATCAAAAGTTTTGAAAAAATATGCCTCATGTCCGTTTTCGGACATTATTTTCCTGATGTTGTCAGAGGAGATATCTCCGGGATTTTCCTCCCTTGCAGCGTAGATTTCTGCAAATACCACTATATCAGCAGCTGAGAGTACCTCTGCAAACTCGTGTAAAAAGGTTTTTGTTCTTGAATAAAGGTGGGGCTGAAAAGCAACAATCAGGCGGTTATGCTTCACGCGCTTTGCAGCGAGGAGAGTAGCCTTTATTTCTGTAGGGTGGTGGGCATAGTCATCAATTATGGTGTAACCGTCACGTTCACCCTTGTACTGGAAGCGGCGTTCAGTACCAGTATATTTTTTTATGCCCTGCTTAACTTTCTCTAAAGCTATACCTTGTTTATAAACCTCAGACGGTTCAAGGGCGGCAGCTATTACAGCGAGAGAATTGGATACATTGTGTTCACCTGTGACGGACAGTTCTATTCTGCCTTTATTTTCTCCTCCTGCAATAAGGTCATAACTTGCAAAACCAGCGTCGTTATAGGTTATATCTGCCGCGGTATAATCAGGTTCTTTACCATTTACCGGTCTGAGTCCATAGCTTACTACTCTTATATTTTTATTTTTAATGAGTTTATCTACATTCTCGATTTCGTTATTGATTACAAGCAGTCCCTTTGCCGGCAGAAGGTCTATAAATCTGGAAAAAGAGAGTCTTTCATTTTCAAGGGTACCAAAAAAATCAAGATGTTCAGCTTCCACATTTAAGACTACGGCTGTAGCAGGAGTGAAATGTAAGAAACTGTTTGCATACTCACAGGCTTCCATAATAAAGTTTTCAGATTTGCCAAGACGCATATTTCCGTGAATTCCGCTCAATATGCCACCAACCGAGATAGTAGGATCAAGATTGGCTTCAAGGTATACATAGGAAAGCATGGAGGTGGTTGTGGTTTTGCCATGTGTGCCGGCAACTGCCACAGCATTTTTATAGTGGCTCATGATTTGTCCAAGACATTCCGCTCTGTCAAGCATAGGAATACCAAGCTCCTTTGCCTTCATAAACTCAGGATTATCTTCATGAATGGCAGCAGTATAGACCACCAGCCCGATATCAGGAGTTATGTTTCCTGCTTCCTGGGAGTAAAAAACTTTGATGCCAAGATCTTCGAGTTTCTTTGTAACTGCCGATTCGTGTAAGTCGGAGCCTTTCACTTTAAATCCTTTATCAAGAAAAAGTTCGGCTATACCACTCATGCTGATTCCTCCGATGCCGATAAAGTAAACTGGGGCGGAGTTGTTTTTCAAGTCTAATTTATGCATAATTATACCTCTTTTTATGAATATAAAATTTGATGCATTTATTATAGCATAAATAAGTTTTTGATAGCAAAAAAATGATAAGCGCGGTTAACAAAAATCATGGCTTAAAACCTACAGTAATAGTGAACCTTGTTAACTATAGCTATTAAATGACTATATGGTCATTTTTATGATAAGAAATGGTCAAAATTACAAGAAAAATAGACAAAAAAAATTATGAAATTCACAATTAATGCATATTTACGTCAATAGTAATTTTTTTGTTCAAACATGTTATAATAAAGTTCAAAAATTAGAAAGCGAATGGAACTGGGCGGTGGTTTCGTAGCAAAACTCTAATTTGTAACTTAAGGCGCAGTGGCAGGGAAGCTTTACTGTCAGACATAATAGGGGGTCGCATATGAATATTACAGACATTAGGATAAGAAAGGTTGCCAAGGAAGGTAAGCTGAAGGCAGTTGCCTCCATAACTGTTGATGGTGAGTTCGTTGTTCATGATATTAAGATTATTGATGGTGATAAAGGTCTTTTTATAGCAATGCCTAGCAGAAAGACCAATGATGGTGAATATCATGATATTGCTCACCCTATTAACTCAGAGACAAGAGAAAAACTTCAGAGTTCAATCGTAGCAGAGTATGAAAATGGAAACTGGATGGAATTTCCAGCTAAAGAAGCGACAGCTTAGGACAGACTGGATTGAGAGTATCAGGGAGGTTGAAAAACCTCCTTTTTTTAATGCAAAAAAATAATATATAGTGTATAATCAAAAAAGTTATTAAAGTTAAGAAAGAGGTAAAATCATGTATATAATTGCAGGACTTGGCAATCCGGACAGAAAATATGCCGGAACACGCCATAATATAGGCTTTGATGTAATTACGTATTTATCAGATAAATATAACATTGAACTTTCAAAAAACGGATTTAAGTCTAAGCTTGGACAAGGATTTATAGAGGGAGAAAAGGTGCTCCTTATGAAACCGCAGACCTATATGAATCTTTCCGGAGAGGCAGTAGGAGAGGCTGTAAGTTTTTATAAGTCAGATGCAGCTACTGAACTTATTATAATACAGGATGACATAGATTTGTCACCGGGGGATATAAGAATAAGGACTAAAGGCAGTGCAGGTGGTCATAATGGTATAAAGAGCATAATCTCACATATCGGCGGTAATGACTTTGTCCGTATTAAGCTTGGAGTGGGAGGTAAACCGGAAGGATGGGATTTGGCAGACCATGTGCTTTCAGGCTTTGACAGAGATACAGAGCCACTTATCAGAAAGGTAATAGCAGTAGCAGGAGAGGCTGTACTTACTGTGATGAAAGAAGGTTCAGAGGCGGCTATGAATAAATATAACGGTCTGAAGATAGAAATGTAAGGAGATAAGATGAACTTATTGACAGAACCCCTTTTAGAATTAAAAGAGATAAGTGAGGCAGTAAACCATATTAATAAGAAGAAACTTCCGATACTTATCACAGGGTGTATGGATGCTGAAAAGAGTAATATTATAGAAACGATATCAAAGGCTGCATCAAAAAGACATAAAATTATAGTAACTTATGATGAGATAAGGGCAAGAGAAATACAGACGGATATGAAGCTCTATGATAAAAAAACTGTTATTTATCCGGCAAAGGATATAATGTTTTTTTCAGCAGATGTACATGGCAATGCTATAGTAAGCGGAAGACTTGAGGTGCTTAAAAGGCTCGTAGAAAACGAGCCATCTACAGTAGTATTGAGTCTGGAGGCGGGACTCGACAGAGTGCTGCCACTTTCGTATGTGAAAGAAAAAATTGTTAAAGTTTCAACAGGAGATAGTTTTGATATTGCTAAATTATCTAAAAGGCTTGCAGAACTTGGCTTTGAAAAGACTTCGCAGGTTTCAGGAAAGGGACAGTTTGCAGTAAGAGGAGATATATTTGATATTTTCCCTTTAACAGAAGAAACACCTTTCAGGCTGGAATTCTGGGGAGATGAAATAGATACGATAAGAGCTTTTGACGTGGAGAGCCAGCGTTCCATAGAAAATGTGGAAGAGCTCCTTATTTATCCTGCCACCGAAATAATCATAGATGAAGATAGAAAACTTGAAGGCCTTAAAAAACTAAATAAGGAAAAAGAAGAAGTATATAAAAAGCTAAGGGCTGATATGAAGACGGAGGAGGCTGCAAGGTTAAACAGTACCATAGAAGAATTTAAGGATAATCTTGAAATTTATGGCGGCTCATTTGGCATAGACAGCTATATCAATTACTTTTTTGATGAGACAGTTACTTTTTTTGATTATTTTAATGATGAGGATATTTTCTTCATTGATGAGCCTGTAAGAATAGAAGAAAAGGGAAAGGCAGTTTCCTTTGAATGGCGTGAAAGTATGACAAACAGGCTTACAAAAGGCTATATTCTTTCAAAACAGGCTGATACAATCTGGGATTACAAGCAAATCCTGGGTAAACTTGCAGGTAAATCTACTGTGCTTCTTAGTCTGCTTGAAACAAGGACAGGAGATATAGAGATAAAAAAAGCGGTTTGATGTGCTTTCACGCAATATCAATCCTTATAACAACAGCTTTGAAATGCTTGTCAAAGATTTAACAAAATATAAAAAAGATGGTTACAGGGTTGTAGTGGTAAGTTCCTCTAAGCTAAGAGCTGAAAGACTTGTAGAAGATTTCAGAGATAGAGAGCTTATGGCTAATTATTTAAGTATTGACGGAAGAATGCCTGTAGAGGGAGAAATTGCTACAATTCAGGGAAATCTCAGAAGGGGATTTGAATATCCGGCAATTAAATTTGCAGTTATCTCAGAAAGTGATATTTTTGGGGCTGAAAAGAAAAAAACAGTAAGAAAGAAAAAGAAGATTGACGGTGCTTCCATTGCGAGTTTTTCTGAACTGCATGAAGGTGATTATGTAATTCACGAAAACCATGGGGTAGGAGTATACAGAGGAATAGAGAAGTCTACCGTAGAAGGTGTGACCAGGGATTATATAAAGGTAGAATACGGTGAGGGTGTCAGTATATTTGTAGGAACTACCGAGCTGGATGTTTTACAGAAATATTCGAGTGCAGGAGGTACAAAGCCTAAGCTTGATAAGGTTGGTGGACAGGCTTGGAAAAAGAAGAAATCAAAGGTTAGAGAGTCAATAAATGAAGTGGCTAAGGACTTGGTAGAACTGTATGCAAAGCGTGGACAGGAAAAAGGCTTCATTTATGGCAAGGATACAGTATGGCAGCAGGAATTTGAAGAAATGTTTCCTTATGAAGCAACTGATGACCAGTTAAATGCAATAAAAGACGTAAAGGCAGATATGGAAAGTGCTAAAATCATGGACAGGCTGGTCTGTGGAGATGTGGGCTTTGGTAAAACAGAGGTGGCTATAAGAGCGGCCTTTAAGGCAGTTTCAGAGGGTAAGCAGGTGGTTATGCTTGTACCTACCACCATACTTGCAGGACAGCACTATGCGACATTTTCAAAAAGAATGCAGAATTTCCCTATAACAATAGAATTTCTCTCAAGATTTAAGTCGGCAGCAGAAACAAAAAAGATAAAGGAAAAGCTAAAAGCAGGACTTATTGATATAGTTATAGGTACACATAAAGTGCTTTCCCCTGAAATTAAATATAAAGATTTGGGACTGCTTATTATAGACGAAGAACAGCGCTTTGGTGTAAACCATAAAGAGAAAATAAAGAAGCTCAGGGAAAATGTAGATGTGCTTACCCTTTCTGCAACCCCTATTCCAAGAACGCTTCATATGAGTCTTGCAGGGATAAGGGATATGTCTGTACTTGAGGAGCCGCCGGTGGATAGAATTCCTATCCAGACCTATGTTCTTGAGCATGATGATGAAATCATAAGAGAAGCCATTATCAGGGAAATGGCGAGAAATGGCCAGGTCTATTATGTTTACAACAGAGTAAGCGGAATAGAGGAGAGGGCTGGCAAGCTATCTGAAATGCTGCCTCATGTAAGGATATCTTATGCGCATGGACAGATGAATGAGCGTGAGCTTGAAAGGATAATGTTTGAATTTATAAATGGTGAAATAGATGTGCTGGTTTCTACTACAATAATAGAAACAGGACTGGATATTTCAAATGTAAATACTATTATCATAGATGATGCAGATAAAATGGGACTTTCACAGCTTTACCAGCTTAGAGGAAGGGTTGGAAGGAGTTCAAGGACTTCCTTTGCTTTTCTTATGTACAGGCGTGACAGGATGTTAAAAGAAATAGCTGAAAAGAGACTTGCGGCAATAAAAGAGTTTACAGACCTTGGCTCAGGGTTTAAAATAGCCATGAAAGACCTTGAAATAAGGGGCGCAGGCAATCTGTTAGGTAAAAGCCAGTCGGGGCATATGGAAGCAGTGGGCTACGATTTATATTGCAAGATGTTAAACGAGGAAGTTAAGCGTCTGAAAGGAGAAGCAGTATCTGCCGATGAATTTGAAACTAAAATAAATATCGATGCTTCTGCCTATATACCGGCAACCTACATAAAAAATGAGGTGGCAAGGCTTGAAATGTATAAGAGAATTGCTGCTGTTTCGGATGATGATGAGGTAAGTGAACTTAAGGATGAACTGATAGACAGGTACGGTGAAATGCCTGAGGCTGTAGATAATCTTATAAATATTTCATTTATCCGTAAGCTGGCGCATGAAGCAGGTGTTACAAGAGTAGAATGTGTAGATGAAATGGCCAAAATTCTGGTGTATAATGAGGTTAAGCTTCTTCCTGACAAAGTGGGGGAAGTTATTGCTGGTTATGAGGATAAGATCAAGTTCAGAACCGGAAAAGAAACCTGTTATGAGTACAAATTCGGAGACAGAACTCATAAAACTAAAGCAGAGGAAAAGATAAAAATTCTTGTAAATCTGATGGCTGCGCTTGTACCGTGCAGACAGAAGGAGGAGGTGAAGGTGGAGAGTTGATAAAAAAACATTTGTTTAAATCTGCTGTATTTTTATTTATATTTGCAGGAGTGGCAGCTGCTATCTTTTATTTTGAAAGCAGAATTACCCCAAATTTTGGTGAGAATATTTTTGAATCTGCAAAACTGGAGCCTTCAATAAAAACGGAAAAAATTGTGAGTGCAGATCTTCCGATAATCAGAATAAACGATGAGGTGGTATACTACCCTGAGTTTGAATTTTATCTGCTTGCTACCAAAAAGGACTATGAGACTATACTTGGAGACGGTGTCTGGAATCTTACCAGAAATGGGAGGAGTGTGGAAGAACTTTTAAAAACAGATATTATTGAAGAGATAGCCCGTCTGAAAATAGTAGTAAATGAGGCGGCAAAGGAAGGATGCAGCCTTACTGGGGACGAAGCTGAAGAAATAAAGAAGACAGCGGCAGACCAGCTTAAAGGAATAGATCCAATTCTCAAAGCAAGATATTATTTAGATGAGGAACTAATAACCGGAATTTATGAAGAAAACTTCCTTGCAACAAAGTTTTTTAATGCTTATTCTGAGAAAGCAGGCGTAGAGGGTGAGGAAGCAAAGAGCCGGTTCAATGCTGCTTACAATATCTGGGAAAGCAGCTACAGTGCGGACATTTATTGGGAGAATATAAATGGAATTGCTGTAGGCAGTCTGGAGCTTGCGGGTGGACAATAGGAGTGGTCACAGATAAGAAATAAGTCTTAACTAACCACGTTTTATGTCACCTTAATTACAAAAAGAGATTAATTTAGTCTAAAAATGCCTAAAATCAAGTATTTTAACCGAAAATTACTTGACAAATCGTTTTAATAAGTTTATAAGTATCTTGTAAACTTATTGTTGTACGCGGGGGGATTACTCGCAATAGAAAATTATAGGAGGATTTATTCCATGAATAAGGCAGAACTTGTATCAGCTATCGCTGAAAAAACTGAGTTAAAGAAAGTTGACGCAGAGAAGGCTGTTAAGGCTTTTGTGGATGTTGTTACTGAGGAGCTTAAGAAAGGTGGAAAGGTTCAGTTAGTTGGCTTTGGTACATTTGAGGTATCAAAGAGAGCTGCTAGAGAAGGAAGAAACCCACAGACCAAAAAGACCATCAAGATTCCTGCATCAAATGCAGCAAAGTTTAAGGCTGGTAAGGCGCTTAAAGATGCTATCAATACAAAATAGGAATTAACCTGATAAAATGAGGGACTGTCTTAAGGGATGGTCTCTCTTTTGTTTATTAAGGAGAAATATGAGATTAGATAAATATATTAAGGTATCCCGCCTTATAAAAAGAAGGACAGTCGCAAAGTCAGCCTGTGATGCCGGCAGGGTATATGTAAATGACAAGCAGGCAAAGGCTGGCACAGAGATTAAAATCGGAGATATAATAACAATTGGCTTTGGAGACAAACAGCTTAAAGTAAAAGTGACCGAGATAGCTGAGACTGTGAAGAAGGATGAAGCTAAAGAAATGTATGAATTTGTGGAGTAAGTGTGAAAATAAGCTATAAAAATCAATGTCAAGCATAAATGATTATGTCCCAAAAAAAATATTTTATAAGCCCCACAGAAGGGGCTTTTGTCATGCGCTTTTTAAGTCTTCTTCAATTCTATGTGGCTGAGAATGTGCGAATTTATTAAAGACACCTAATCTCCAAGGGTGGTTCATCGGAGGAATATAAGGCTTTCTAGTCTTAGTCTGTTTGTAGTCAGCATCCAAGTCCTTAGATTTATGTTCATGAGCCGGTATTCTTCCAGAGCGTAAATATCTTTGTCATTTACGCACGCAAACATAGACCTATCAAATGCTTTGATGAGCATAACCTTGGTACCTTTTCGATAATGGGTCTGCATTCCTTTATTATCTATCATCTTATAAAATTTCTTCTCGAATTGAATCGCATGTCCGGCATCAACAGTTCTCTCAGTTAAAACCGCCAAAGTAAGATTTATTTTTTCTTTAGACGGTTGCTTTTCAAAGACAGATTTGATACCATTACGTGGAAGTGAAAACTTCTCATTGAATTCTTTTATGTAGTGGTAAAGGAATTCATTGGCATTATTGATGTCGGTTACGCCTGCGAGTCTAAACTCAATAGGCAGGCGTGACTGTAAAGTTTGATTCAATCGTTCTATGCGTCCTTTAGCTTGTGGTATGCTGCTTGATTCAAGTTGTATACCAAGTTGCTTGCGGGCGTAAGCGAATTGTGTATAGGTGTCTTTGTCGTCAGATAAGGCACCTTTTTTCTTGTAGGTAAAAACGGTTCGTTTATCAGTAAGAAACTTATAGGGAATACCATAATCAGTAAGAATCTGTTCAAACACATGGTAGTAGCCGTTAAGAGTCTCTTGAGTATCAAACCATGCACCCGTAACAACACCTGAGGCATCATCAATGGCCAAATGTAGATGCCATATCTGTCCCGGTATCCATTCATAAGGGGTAGCATCCATTTGAAGCAATTCGCCGAAATAAGCACATCTTGGACGACGACTGTGAGCATCTTCAACTGCTACTAAGTTAGCTTGTATCTGTGATAATTCTTTTTTTGATGTTGCAGCCTGCTTCTTGGCTCTGAGAGTCTGCTTAATGCGTTTACGCTTAGCTTTTGTAGCCTTTGGAGATAGAATGTACTCTGACTCCAAAATACTCATTACAGAGGAAGAAGAGATGCTTATACCCTCATGCTTTTTAAGAAGCTCTGTATAGTGTTCAAAGTTAGCCTCGTAGTATTTAGTTCTGTATAGATCAATAACCTGATTTCTGACATCAGGACAGATAGTGGTAGCTGGCTTCTTACCTCTGTTACCATGGATAAAGAATGCCTTACCATCTTTGACATAACCTTGTATCATACGGTTTATATGCCTCTTGGTGCATCCTAGGATAAGAGCGGCTCTATCCTTATTGGCTGTATCCGGGTGATCCACCAGACTTTTAATAACCTCATACTTTCGTTGTTCATCCATTGATAAAATAACCTTTCTGATAAGTCAGTTCCTCCTAGTGTTAGAATATACAAAATAGTATTCTACCATAAGTGGGACATTTTTATTTGTGGTATACTAGGACTTTATCATTTATGGCTTATATAAAAAAGATTTTTTGTACATAAGTACTTGACACTTTATACCTTCCTACTATACAGTAGGAAGGGGAGTTCCACAAACATTAAAAAAGGGAAAGCATTGGTGGGCGTTTCTCGGCATTTACCTGGGAACCGTGTTTATGATCTGCTGTGCGGCTGTTCTGGCCTTACAACAGCTTTTTGAAGCTTCAGATAATAAAGAGAGATATGCCTTACGGTTTCCAATGGGGTAATCATCAATCTGGGAGAAGCGAACATCGGAGGAAATATCGTAGCGACAGCAAGCTTTATTATCCTCTTATATGGAGCCTATTTTGTTCTGACTTATATTAGCAGTAAAAACATCATTCATAAAACTTAAGGGAAGGATAGAGTCCTGAGGGGAAGAATATAAGGGAGGGAAAGAAGATGGATAGAGAAAATAGTTATGAAGCAAAGAATAAAACCAAAAAGAAAAGCAGAATGCCGGTTATTTTTTCGGGACACGGAAGCCCGATGATTGCTTTAGAAGATAATGAAATGACGAAAATCCTGCGTAAAGTGGGGCAAGATGTTATAGAAGAGTATGGAAAGCCGAAGGCTATTCTTGCAATATCCGCCCATTGGTTTACAGAGGGGAGCTTACTGCAAAGCGCTCCCAAGCCCAGGCAGGTTTATGATATGTACGGGTTTCCCAAAGAACTGTATGAAGTGAAGTATTCGGTTTCGGGAGATGCCTCCCTTACGGAAGAAGTGAAAAAGCTTTTGGGAGACAGTGTCTCTATAAATGACGAATGGGGCATCGATCACGGTAGCTGGACGGTTCTGGTGCACATGTTTCCGAATGCGGATATTCCGGTGGTGCAGCTTTCGGTCAACAGAAGCCTTAGTCCTGAAGAGAGCTATCGTATGGGAGAAAAGCTGATTGCTTTACGGGAACAGGGAATCCTGATTTTTGGAAGCGGAAATATAGTGCATAATCTGATGCGAGTGGAATGGGACAATGCCGGCGGCTCGGAGATGGCAGTCCGTTTTAATGAGGAAATCACCAAAGCCGTTCTGGAAAAAAACATAGACAAAATCCTTCATTATCGGGAACTGCCGGATGCTTCCTATGCGGTTCCGACACCGGATCATTTCCTTCCCCTTTTCTATTGCCTTGGTGCATCGGATGGGAATTCTGTCAAGATTTTCAACAACTTTTGTAATATGGGCTCCATGGCGATGACCGGATTTGTATTCCAAGAGGAAGCATAGCAAGATTTTAACCTCGTCCGCTGTAAGTGTACTTGCTCTTGGGTTTTCTGCCTGCGGTACCACACGCTAGGCGAGCAATACTCGTTAAGAATCAAAAGTCGGTAATCTCAAAATGGATTACCGACTTTTCGATTATAGTGCGCCTAGCGGCGCACGTTTCTAACGGGTTAAAGTCCCGAATCCGCCCGGTAGTGGGAAGGATATAGCCGAAGGCAAGGGTGTCGAGGGTGACCTCAAATCTGAAGGAAGCCGGATATGAGGAAGATACTAACTCATGGGCAAATCTCTGGTCTGACGAACAGAAATCTCATATGAGGTTATGCATGAGGATAAGACTGCATTACAAGCCAAAGTCCAATAACTACACGAATCATGCATGATAAATGAGGCAGATAGATGGAGAGGAAGAAACGTGTGGTACCTGGGGAGGTCTGTGTGATATGCCTCGAAAGAGGTAACCATTGCAAAAAGCAATGCTGAACACATAGAAGTCAGCAGAGGTCATAGTAGTCGAGAGACAAAGGGCCGAATCAGTAGGAGTCTCAAGTATGACTGAGAAAGGAGGAATGACTAGACATGGCAGAATACACTGAAAGCAGTGGCTGTTTGCAGAGAGATAGTGCGGAACATGAAGGGTATGCAAAAGCGCGCAGGTCATTCAATCTGATATGGAAAGAAAGAGACAGTGCACAGCCGAAGCTCTTGGAAGCGATACTGTATAAGGATAACTTTAACAGAGCGTATAAGAGGGTTAAGGCAAACAAGGGAGCACCCGGAGTTGATGGGATGACTATCGAAGAGGCACTTCCTTACCTTCGGGAACATCAACAAGAGTTAACGTCCCGTATCTATCGTGGAAAGTACACTCCGTCTCCGGTAAGACGAGTTGAGATTCCCAAACCGGATGGTGGTGTGCGAAAGCTTGGTATACCAACAGTGATAGACCGTATACTTCAACAGGCGATAACACAACAGTTAGTGCCAATCTATGAACCACTTTTTGCAGAGGGCAGTTATGGTTATCGTCCAAACAGAGATGCAAAAGGAGCAATACTAAAGGTTAAGGAGTACGCTGAACAGGGCTACACATATGCGGTAGTTCTAGACTTATCGAAATATTTCGATACAATCAACCACGAGATTCTTATCAACCTTCTGAGGAAAAACGTAAAAGATGAACGTGTAGTGCAACTTATCAAGAGGTATCTGAAAAGTGGCGTAATGGGAAATGGAGCGGTTATCGAAACAGAGGAGGGGTCGCCACAAGGAGGGAATCTATCCCCTTTGCTTGCGAATATTTACCTTAATGAGTTCGACTGGGAGTTCTTGAAAAGAGGTGTCCCATGCATAAGATATGCAGATGACATAGTGCTTCTTGCGAAAAGCAAAAGGGCATCGAAGAGACTCTTAGAGAGCAGTACGAGATACCTCGAGGAGAAGCTGAAACTTACAGTGAATCGAGAGAAAAGCCGTACTGTCAGTGTATTTGCAATCCGAAATTTTAAATTCCTTGGCTTTGCATTGGGAAGGAACGGAAGTGGCATATATGTACGAGTTCATTCAAAGTCATGGGAGAAGTTTAAGTCGAAACTGAAAGAGCTTTCTTCCCGTAAGTACTGTCAGTCAATCAAGCCGAGCCTTGAAAGAATCAAGGAATATGCAAGAGGGTGGCTTAACTACTATGGAATAGCAAGTATGAAGAGCAACATGAATGATGTTAACGGATGGCTCTATCACAGAATACGTATGTGTATATGGAAACAATGGAAACGTGTGCGAACCAGATACCGAAACCTGAGGGGTATGGGAGTTCCCAAAGACCTGGCATGGAAAGCGGCAAACAGCAGACGTGGCTATTGGTTTACAACACATACAGTTGCCATTAACATGGCAATGACAAGAGAAAGACTGATAAACAGTGGCTTTTATGATTTAGCCACAGCATACCAGTCTGTGCACGTCAACTATTGAAAGCGCTGTATACGAGAACCGTACGTACAGTGCTGTGAGAGGACGGCGGTTAGTCACCGCCTCCTACTTGATTGAATAAAGCGTAGTAACATAAAAAAATCATTGTGAAAATAAGCTATAAAAATCAATTGACATAGTTATAAAAACATTATATAATAATAATTACGCATGTCTGACAGGCGTAAATTTTATGTGCAGATAACTGCATGGGCATCAAAATAAGAAAACAGGAGGTGAAAATTAATGCCAACTTTTAATCAGCTCGTAAGAAAGGGTAGACAGACAGCTGCTAAGAAGTCTAACTCTCCTGCTCTGCAGAAGTCAGTTAACTCCTTAAGAAAGACAACTGTTGAGCACTCTTCTCCACAGAAGAGAGGTGTTTGTACAGCAGTTAGAACAGCTACACCTAAGAAGCCTAACTCAGCGCTTAGAAAGATCGCCAGAGTACGTCTTTCTAACGGTATCGAGGTAACAAGCTACATTCCTGGTGAAGGACACAACCTTCAGGAGCACAGCGTTGTTCTTATCCGCGGCGGTAGAGTAAAAGACCTTCCAGGTACAAGATATCATATTGTTCGTGGTACCCTTGATACAGCAGGTGTTGCTAAGAGACGTCAGGCTCGTAGTAAATACGGTGCTAAGAGACCAAAGGAAGCTAAATAATTAGCTGTAACAATCGAACAAGGATTTTAGGATTAAAAGTGCGGGATTAATTTTTACATAAGAGATAAAATCCAGCACTCGAATCAAACCGACCGAAAACACCGCATAAGTTTACTTATGCACGGTGGTTTAGGAGGTTTGATTAAGGGTGGGAGCGTAGCTCCCACCCAAACGAGCAAGATGCGAAGCATCTGCGAGTTGGAGTGCAGGAATATTAAGAAACAAAGTAAGATTTACCCCAGCACGGACACTAATATGATAGTGAGTACCTAAGAATCTGTAATCAGAATTCTATTTAGGAGGGAAGAAACGTGCCACGTAAAGGACATATAATAAAAAGAGACGTGCTTGCAGATCCAATTTACGACAGCAAACTTGTTACTAAATTAGTAAACAATATCATGCTTGACGGTAAAAAGGGTGTAGCACAGAAGATAGTATATGGCGCTTTTGCTCGTGTTGAAGAGAAGAGCGGCAAGAAGGCAGTAGATGCTTTTGAAGAGGCTATGAATAATATCATGCCTGTACTTGAAGTTAAGGCCCGCCGTATCGGCGGTGCTACTTATCAGGTACCTGTAGAGGTCAGACCTGAAAGAAGACAGGCGTTAGCACTCAGATGGCTTACTACATTTTCTCGCGCCAGAAGTGAGAAAACACAGGAAGAAAGACTTGCTAACGAAATATTAGACGCTATTAATAACACCGGAGCAGCGGTTAAGAGAAAAGAGGATATGCACAAGATGGCTGAGGCTAATAAGGCATTCGCTCATTATCGCTGGTAATTGGAGGAAAAATCGTTGGCTAAAAGAGAATATCCACTTGAGAGAACCAGAAATATCGGTATTATGGCTCATATCGATGCAGGTAAGACTACTCTTACAGAGCGTATCTTATTCTACACTGGTGTAAATTATAAGATTGGTGATACCCACGAAGGTACTGCTACCATGGACTGGATGGCTCAGGAGCAGGAAAGAGGTATAACCATTACTTCCGCAGCTACAACCTGTCATTGGACTCTTGAAAAAGAGGGTAAGCCAATGCCGGGAGCGTTAGAGCATCGTATCAACATCATTGATACACCGGGACACGTAGACTTCACAGTTGAGGTTGAGCGTTCACTTCGTGTACTTGATGGTGCTGTAGGTGTATTCTGTGCAAAGGGCGGAGTTGAGCCTCAGTCTGAAAACGTATGGAGACAGGCTGATCAGTACAACGTACCTCGTATGGCTTATATCAACAAGATGGACATACTTGGTGCTAACTTCTACGGAGCAGTAGAGCAGATTAAAACTAAGCTTGGCAAGAATCCTGTGCTTCTTCAGCTTCCAATCGGAAAAGAAGACACATTCGTAGGTATTGTTGACTTGTTTGAAATGAAGGCTTACATCTTCGAAGGAGATAAGGGAGAGAATATCAAGGTTACTGATATCCCTGATGATTTAAAAGATGATGCAGCAATCTATCATGATGAGCTTATCGAGAAGTGCTGTGAGCTTGATGATGATCTTATGATGGAATACCTCGATGGTAATATTCCTGAAGTTCCTGCTCTTAAGGCAGCTCTTCGTAAGGGAACAATTGCCTGCAAGGCTATCCCTGTCTGCTGCGGTACAGCATATAGAAATAAAGGTGTTCAGAAACTTCTTGATGCAGTTATCGAGTTCATGCCTGCACCTACAGATATCCCTGATATTACAGGTGTTGATTCTGATGGTAACGAGGTAGTTAGACACTCATCTGATGATGAGCCTTTCTCAGCTCTTGCATTCAAGATTATGACTGACCCATTCGTAGGAAAGCTTGCTTTCTTTAGAGTTTATTCAGGTATACTTAAGTCTGGTTCTTATGTGCTTAATGCTACTAAGGGCAAGAAGGAAAGAGTAGGCCGTATCCTTCAGATGCACGCTAACAAGCGTACTGAGATAGAGGAGGTATTCTCAGGAGATATAGCTGCTGCTGTAGGTCTTAAGATTACAGCAACAGGTGATACCATCTGTGACGAGCAGCATCCGGTTATCCTTGAGTCAATGGAATTCCCAGAGCCTGTTATCGAGCTCGCTATCGAGCCTAAGACAAAGGCAGGCCAGGGTAAACTTGGTGAGGCTCTTGCTAAGCTTGCTGAAGAAGATCCTACATTCAAGGCACATACAGATACAGAGACAGGACAGACAATTATTGCAGGTATGGGTGAGCTTCACCTTGAGATTATTGTTGACCGTCTCCTTCGTGAGTTCAATGTAGAAGCTAACGTTGGTGCACCTCAGGTTGCATACAGAGAAGCTCTTACCAAACCTTGTGAAGTTGAAGCTAAGTATATCAGACAGTCCGGTGGACGTGGTCAGTATGGTCACTGTAAAGTTAAATTTGCGCCACTTGATGTTAACTCAGAAGAGACATTTAAGTGTGAATCTACCGTTGTCGGTGGCGCTATTCCTAAGGAATACATCCAGCCAATCTTCGAAGGTATCGAAGAGGCTACAAAGGCAGGTATCCTTGGTGGCTTCCCTGTCATCGGTGTACATGCTAATGTATACGATGGTTCTTACCATGAAGTTGACTCCTCAGAAATGGCTTTCCATGTAGCAGGTTCTATGGCTATGAAGGATGCTATGAATAAGGGTGGTTCAGTTCTGGTTGAGCCTATCATGAAGGTTGAAGTAACAATGCCTGAAGAGTACATGGGTGATGTAATTGGTGATATCAATTCACGTCGTGGACGTATCGAGGGTATGGAAGATATCGGCGGCGGTAAGATGGTAAAAGGTTTTGTACCTCTTGCTGAAATGTTCGGTTATGCTACAGATCTTCGTTCAAGAACACAGGGACGTGGTAACTACTCAATGTTCTTTGATCACTATGAGCAGGTACCTAAGAATGTTCAGGGAAAAGGTTCTTTCTGCAAGAAATCAGGAAAGAACCGGTAAGTAATTTACTATAATTTTACTTGCAAATATACAGTTTTTAGAATATAATATGTCTTAATATGGTCAGCTTTGGTAGATTTTAACAAAGATACCGGAGTCTGACCGGAATAAAAGAATCGTGATTTAGAATAATCACAATATTTTCCATAATTAAGGAGGAAGTTTCAAAATGGCAAAGGCTAAATTTGAGAGAAGCAAAGTACATTGTAATATTGGTACCATTGGTCACGTAGATCATGGTAAAACAACACTTACAGCAGCTATCACAAAGGTTCTTTCTGAGAGAGTATCAGGAAATGCTGCAGTAGATTTCGCAAACATTGATAAGGCTCCGGAAGAGAGAGAAAGAGGTATTACTATCTCTACAGCTCACGTAGAATACTCTACAGCTAAGAGACACTATGCACACGTTGACTGCCCGGGACATGCTGACTACGTTAAGAACATGATTACCGGTGCTGCACAGATGGACGGTGCTATCCTCGTTGTTGCTGCTACAGACGGTGTTATGGCTCAGACAAGAGAGCACATCCTTCTCAGCCGTCAGGTAGGTGTTCCTTACATCGTAGTATTCCTTAACAAGTGTGATATGGTTGATGATGAGGAGCTTATCGATCTCGTAGAGATGGAAGTTACAGAGCAGCTTGAAGAGTATGGTTTCAAAGGTTGCCCAATCGTCAGAGGTTCAGCTCTTAAGGCTCTTGAGGATCCACATGGTCCTTGGGGAGATAAGATTATGGAGCTTATGGATACTGTTGATTCTTACATCCCAGATCCTGAGCGTGATGTAGATAAGCCATTCCTTATGCCTGTTGAGGACGTATTCACAATTACAGGTCGTGGTACTGTTGCTACAGGTAGAGTAGAGCGTGGTACACTTAAGCTTAACGACGAACTTGAAATTGTTGGTGGTCGTGAAGAGAATAGAAAGACAACAGTTACAGGTATTGAGATGTTCCGTAAGCTTCTTGATACTGCTGAGGCTGGTGATAACATTGGTGCTCTTCTCCGTGGTGTTAACCGTGATGAGATTGAAAGAGGACAGGTTCTTTGTAAGCCAGGCAGTGTTACCTGCCATAAAAAGTTCACAGCTCAGGTTTACGTTCTTTCAAAAGAAGAGGGTGGACGTCATACTCCATTCTTCAACAACTATCGTCCACAGTTCTATTTCAGAACAACAGACGTTACCGGTGTAGTTACACTTAATGGCGATGCAGAGATGTGTATGCCTGGTGATAACACAGAGATCACAGTTGAGCTCATCCATCCGGTAGCTATGGAAGCTGGTCTTGGTTTCGCTATCCGTGAGGGTGGTAGAACAGTTGGATCAGGTAAGGTTGCTACTATTATTGAGTAATTATTAGCTGATTGGCTATAAATACAGTATAATGAAGCCCTCCAGGGGATAACCTGGGGGGCTTTTTGTGGGTTTTGAAACTTTAGTTAGGTGAAGTAAAGGTGTCTGTGGCTCTATTTTGGCTCTATTTTTTTAGGGAATAGAGCCAGGGGAGGTTATTTCTGCTTGGATTTGCCTTCATTTATAGTAAGATTTTTGATTTCTTCTTTGTATTTTGGGTGTTCTTTCTTATACTGTTTGATTCGCTCGCGCCTTTGCATTTTTTGAACGTGATTTTTGTACATTTTATCACCGTAATTAACAATGAAAGCCTAAAGGAGATAAAAGAGCCGCTTAGTGCTTCAAAATCACCATGGAGAGATGGTAAAGGGTTGTATTATATGGAAGTAAAGCAGGGGAGACCATCCACTAACTGGTACACCAATAACAGTGGGTTGAAAGGCATTAAGAAAATTTATACTTGGCAACTAAATAGAAAATATCTGTTCAGCATACAACCTGGCCTATTTGTGATGTAAAAAAATAAAAAACAATGATAGAAGAAAAAGGTAAGGAAATTTGTCAATTAGTACTTGAACTAGTACTTGAGCCAGATTTTCAAAGTAAGTGCAACACTTCATAAAAAAATAGTAAATGAAATACTTTTTCCTAGATAAAAATAATACAATTATATTAATAAAATCAAATTTGGTTTGATTTTTATTGCGTTTTAACGAAAAAAAGAATATAATAAACAGACATGAAACCATATTTTTTTCAGATTAAATACAACGGTTTTTAGTGTTGCTTTTACTTTGAAAAAAATTTTTACCCATATCTATTTATAAATCTTATATTTGGCCTAATAGATTATATTTCACTTATACGAAATCTGTCAAGGCTAAAGTGAATGGGATTGCAGCCTAGTCTTGACTAAAATTTCGTAAGTGAAATTTGTAATAAATTCAGTACAAAATAAGTATAAATAAAAACTACAAACTAGTACTTGACGCAAACCAAGTATTTAAAAAGTTGATATTTAAGTTAGAATGTGCTAGAATACAACTATTACCATAAAGGGGACGGATGTAATGGGGAAAAAGGTGCGTGATATTTTAAATCACCCATTTGCTAAAGCACTGTTATTAGGTGTATCGACATTAGTTATTGGTGGAATATGTTCTGCAATGGGGCAATGGGACTTTAAAAGTGATAAATTACTTATACATAAAATTATTGCATTGATAATATTTTCAACACTTTATGTAGTATTACTTGGTTATTATAGTAAGAATGATGCTAATGACAAGAAAATAAGTGCAATTTACAAAAAAAGCAAAAATCAAGCTTTTTGAGGAAGTAATGTCGGAATGATTAACTTATGCAAAAAAAGTGCAGAGGGTGCAAATAAAGTAATAAAAAAAGTATAGTAAATGACAAGCGGGCTAATTTGGAATTGTGGAGCTTTGATGAAGCTTGCTTTTGGGTATGCAAAAATGTGTATGATTTATTATGTAAATTAGGAACGGGAAAAGATTTTGAAGTTATATATGACAGACTAGATGAAAGTGTTAAACCGGAAAAAGAAATATATGCTAATGCTTATGCTAATAAAGACACTAAAAAAACCTTCTTTATATGGTAAGAAAAGGAATATTCAAGATGATAGTTACCATGATGCAGAACTTTTCAAACTAAATCAAGCGGATACAGAGGTGATTATTGGAAGTGAAGAAATCGACAAGGTTTTTTTGGACATAAGACAAAGGACAAAAAGAAATAGAAATAAGAAAAAAATATAATCAATATATTGCAATACCTATTTTTTTGGTAACGATGAGAAGATGATTGGTTTATTTGAGATTGTCTGTTTGAACAAAACCTGTCTTGGAGAAACAGAGGAAGAAGTGAGAGAAGTGGTATCTAAATATTTTTGTAACTTATACCTTTTTTTATGTTATTTTTTTGCATAAATTGGAGAAAGCATTAATTGCTAAACCTCAATAGAATGGTGAAAAACATATGAAAAATAGAAATAAAAAAATATGGTGTAGTAAAAAAACCATAATGACAATGAATATTGAAATGGATAGAAAAAAAGACGTAGTTCTAATTAAAAAAATGATGTTGATAAGATGTCAGAAGAATATATTAGAAATATGATTGAATTAATTGAAAAAGAGAATCAACAAATTAAAGACAGATATTATGGACTTAATACTCCTATAATTAACACGAGCAATAGAACATTTGTAGATTTAGTTAAAAAATTTTTTGCTAAATTGAGAGAAAAGATGGTTTTAAGTGTGGACGATACTGTATTGAAAAATAGAGCATAGTTGTAAATTGGGTATTGAGCTTATATTCTGACGATTTACTGGAGAAGAATTTTCGGTGAATTGAAAATCTAACTTCCGGTTGTAAAAATAACTTCCACTTGAACGAGAAACTTTAGTTTTTGTAGGAAAATAAAAAAAATTCTTATTGCAAAAACGCCGTTTTTGTGTAAACTTTACTTATGGTTTCTTATTTTTGCACATGCAAAACAGGACACTGGGATACATTTCTTTTATTTGTAAAAGACTAAGTTCCACTGCCCTACTGGGTTAAGGGGTAGCGTGTTCATAGTTATAGAGTTAATGGTTTAGAATAAGTCGGTATTTTATGCCGGCTTATTCTATTTGTATATAACAATAAAAATAAACCACCGGCTATGCCTGTGAGTTCCCAAATAGCTTTAGCTTCAAGAAAAGACCTCCTGTGGTATAATAAGTACGGGTTTGGCGACCGCACAACAATAATACCACAGGAGGTATCCAAGATGGACAAGAATAGTTTAGCACATACTACATGGGAATGTAAGTATCATATTGTATTTGCACCAAAATATAGGAGGAAAATTATATATAATAAGCTGAGGGCGGATATAGGAAGAATTCTCAGCGAGTTGTGTAAGAGAAAAGGAGTTGAGATAATAGAAGCAGAAGCTTGCCCGGATCATATACACATGTTTGTAAGAATACCACCCAAGTATAGTGTATCAGAGGTAATGGGATATTTGAAAGGGAAAAGTTCGTTGATGATATTTGAAAGACATGCGCATTTAAAATACAAGTATGGCAACAGGCATTTTTGGTGCAGGGGCTACTATGTAGATACAGTAGGGAAAAATGCAAAAAAGATAGAAGAATATATCCGAAACCAATTAACAGAGGATTTGGAATATGATCAAATGTCGTTAAGTGAATACATTGACCCGTTTACGGGTGAGCCGGCAATAAAAGGCAAATAAACAGGCTCTTTAGAGCCAGCCAGAAAATGTAGTGCGGAAGTCAAACTTTTCAGTGCCCCTTTAGGGGCAGGCAGGAAACAGCGGCTTATAGCCGCAGAGCAAACCACCAGCTAAGCTGGTGGTCATGATTTTATTTCTTTGGCAACAGTGGTTGGATCTTTGAAAATAGATTTAGCTATAGCAGTTTTTGAAAGGCGTTTTTCGATGCCTTCCTGAATGGCTTTTCTGTCCTCTAAGGTTAAATGTTTTGCTTTCATAATAGTTATCCTTTCTCCTATGAACAGCTACAGGTAATAGAATAACCGGAGGTAAGTCCTTCATAAAGCCCTTGTGAAAAAATAAAATCAGGATAGGATAAAAGAAAGCAGAAGTTAGTTTTTCATTTTACTCTTACCTTTGTTTATATTATTTTTCACACAATTAGATTGAGAATTGAAAAAAATTATGATAAAATTTAAGGAGGAAAGGAGGCTATTTTATGGAGAAAAATCAATTTCTTATAACAAAAGTTTTTTTACTGTGCCATACTTTGACAGTTTGGCTGAGAAAAAAAATGTGCCCGATTCTTTTCCTAAAGTGTATATCAAGATATGTAAAAGAAGATGATGAACTAACATTTGGTAAGGCGATTAATCAGATATACCAGTATATGAACAGTGAGTATAGAAATGAATACTATTATAAGAACACTATTTTTAACCAGTTATTAATACAAAAGCATGACTTATGCAGTACAGCAGCTTTGACTGAGTTGCCGGTTGCAAACTCTAAGGCTGATTTTGTAATGATTAATGGTAAAGGGTAGTATATGAAATAAAGACTGATTTAGATAATTTTCAAAGACTTCAGAGCCAGATAAACGATTATTATAAAGTATTTAGTTATGTGAATGTCGTTGTAAGTAATAAACAGATTGAAAAAGTCAAAGATTTTCTAAAAGCTACTAAGGTTGGTATTTTTGAATTAACTAACTCAGGAAAGCTTGTTTGCAGAAAAAAGCACTTTGCAATAATGGTGAATTATCCTATGAAGCAATGTTTCAAGTTCTTAGAAAAAAAGAGTTTGAAAAAATTATTTTTGACTACTTCGATAAACTGCCTAAGGTTAGTGATTTTGAGTATTATAGAGAATGCCTGCGTTGGGTTAAAGAAATAAATATTGTAAGATTACAGAAGAAAATAATGGAAAGCTTAAAACAAAGGACAATACTGTCAATTGATGATATGTTTGAAGAAAGAGTACCAAATGAATTAAGCTTTTATGCATACTTTTCTAAAAAATATAGGTCGGATTACGATGCATTAGATAAGTTCTTAGGCAAAGAGGTGGAGGTGTAAGTAGTGTATTTTCCATATTTAAGAGGCAGACAGAATGAGTTATTGTGTTTGAGAGAATTGTTAGAAACAGACAGATTGTATGATTCTATTATTCCGATTATCGAACCGGTGCGCTGTAGCAGTACTTTCTTTATGACTATAAAAAATTTGCTGAAGCAGATAGAAAAATAATAATTATTATGAATCCAAAGGTTGGTAAATTTGGCAGTGATTATGCAGAAATGAAGAAAAAAAGCTGAGGAAGAAACTGATAAAAACTAAAAAAAGGATAAACTACAAAAAAACTTTAGAAAATTATAAAGAGGTGTTGAAGGATTCACATGTAGTTAAAGGATACTTATGTGACGAAAGTATTATTTATAGGTGTCTTGAGGAAAAATAAATACGAAAGATGTTGTTCTGATTAATTCAGGTATTGGTAATTTTAATTATTATGAAGAAAATGGAACTGAATTAGAGGCATTGTACACATTAATTCCTAAAGATGAAGATTTTAAAGATGAAGTAGTTGGAAATGTGGCTATTTTTGGAAGATGGGTATGTTAAGGCAAAGAGAAATGTGGATTATATTGATTCTCCGGATGAACTATTTAGTAGAAACCATCTAATTTATAAAAAACGGGGATATAAGGGCTTTTCTGACTATTCAATAGTTGGTGATGCCTATGAAGAAAGTGGATTTGCACCATTGGCAGTTGCAATCCATATTATATATTTTGGTGTGAAAAATGAATTAAGAGTTCACCACTTTGTATCTGAAACAAATGAAAATATATCAGATACAGCGGGGAAATTTGCAGAGGCCATGCAAAGTTTGTTAGATTGGGAATATTTTAGTAAAATCCCTAAGACGAATGGCTTACAGAATTTATTGGACTATTATTCATCCGGCAAATTTCCAGGATTAGGAGTAATAAAAAAATGTTCTATTATGCATCATCTTGAGCTGATAGGGAAGTATTTAGAGGTGAATGAATGATATGCTGTGTAGATTGCTTTAAAGATAAAGAGATAAAAGCAGCAATTGAAATAGTTGGGCGTAAGGGAGATTGCCCTATTTGTGGAAAGCAAATACATGGGTGTATAGTTCCGATTTGGATAGGGAAAATTCCATATTTGAAGATATGTTAGGAGAGATTGTTGAAATATATATTCCTGAGTCAGAGCTGCCACATACATATCCTGATAATGCAAAGAAACCAATTGCAGAACATTTATGTGAAGATTGGAGCATTTTTTCAGGAACGTCTTCAGAGGTGTTTAGAATAGTTAAAGGAATTGTTAAGAACTCCTTATTTTTAGATGAAAAAATCCTTGTTGAGTCTGTAGGCATTCCTCAACTGTATGATGAGGAGTATTTGTTAGGGAACTCTATTATGGGGAAACATAGTTGGGAAGAATTTAAAAAGAGTCTTAGAAATATTAATAGATTTCATAATGATTATATTAATTTAGAGCTATTGAGAGAAATACTAGGGATTGCAAAGATAACGATTCCTGCAGGAGAGTTCTTTTATAGAGCGCGAGTGTCTAACGAAAAAGGTAAAGCAGGATTTAAGAGAAAAGAAATGTGGGCACCTCCTGATGACATTGCATCTCCAGGACGAGCAAATTCAAAAGGACAAAGTTGCTTATATCTTGCTAACAGAAAAAAGACAACTGTAAAGGAAATAAGGGCACATGCCTTCGACTATGTAACTATTGCTACTTTTAAACTGATTAGAGAGATTACTGTTTTGGATTTGTGTTCTATTACACACAATTCACCTTTTTATACTGATACTAACAAAGTTGACTTTTTGATTAATGAGCAAATATTACATGCTATTGAAAGAGATTTAGCTAAGCCTATGAGCTGTTGGGACAGTGAGCTTGACTACCTACCCACACAGTATATCAGTGATTTTGCAAAGTTTTGTGGCTATGATGGGGTAAGATATTATAGTACTTTTTATAGGGATGCGTATAACATAGCTATATTCGATTCGAGTGCCTGCTCCTGTACATATCATAGAAATTTCTTGGTGGGGGATTTAGATTACAAATTAACGGCATTGTAGTGTTTTAGAGCTTTGTTAATTCAGAGCTCTTTTTTGATTTATTTCAATGGAAGTTATTAAAAATATTTTCTACATCGTCACAATATGACGATATCCCATGTTATAATAATTCCATAAAACCACAGGAGGCAGTAATGGATAAGATAACAAGGCTTTTATTATTGTACTCAAAACTTACTAAAGGCGAAAAAATAAATAAGACAATTTTCTGCTTTGAAAATGACTGTTCTTCAAGAACTTTTGACAGAGATATCGAAGATGTACGATTACATCTGAGCGAAATATTCAGTGCTAATGAATTAAAATATGACCGCAGTTCCAATAGTTATTTTATTGAAGGAGCTGGTAAGAAACAGCTTGAGCCTACAGAATATTTGCTTATAGAACAGATATTAAAAGATTCAGAAGTGCTTAGAAAAGATGAATTTGATATTTTGATGGTTCATCTGTTAGATAATACAGAGAAATCAAAAAGTCTTGAAAGTGGAATAAAAACAATCTCAGAGAGATACAAAACCCCACTACATGGCAAAGCCTTATTGAAAATGCATGGTGATTTAATAAGTGTCATAAGGACTAAAAAATGTATAATGATAAAATATTTTAAGAATAATGGAGATGAAGTAAAGAGAAAGGTCATCCCTTGTGAAATAAAGTACAACAAGGGCTATCTTTATCTGATTGCTTACAGAGTAGAAGAAGCAGATACTTATCCGGCATATTATAGATTAGACAGGATTGACTCATTCGAAATTTTAAGCGAACAAAACATAAAAGAACAAAAGAGAGTGAAAAATTATCTGGATAAGTATTCGGCTGGAATTGTTTCAATGTATGGTGGGGATTATATTACAGTTAAAATACAGTGCAGAAATGATTTTTATTTCATATGTATTTAATATGTTTAGAGATGTAAAGATAATAACTCAGAATGGAGAGGAGGCTGCGCTTGAAATCAAAGCATTTGAGGGAGGATTTATAAAATGGCTTATGAGCCAGTCTACTGATAATATAAGAGTAATTTCTCCTGTGAGTACGATTGAGAAAATTAAAGAAGAAGCAAAAAATATAATGATTAAATACGGAGGTATGGACTGATGGCAAAGAAAATAAGATTCCCTCTCGAGATGGAAAACGGAGTAGAAGTTCGTAGTATGGAAGAACTTAGAAACAACTTTTCCATATCAAGGGTACTAAGTTACCTTAAAAATGGGAAACTGGAAGTCTGGTTAAGGGATAGATTTGAAACAGATATTGCGGATAAAATAGGGCAATTAGACTCGCAAGCTGAAGATTTGGCTAAAAGGTTATGTGAAATATTTGACACTCCCTATAATGAAAAAACTGAAGAGGAACTGAAAAAGGCAGAAGAAAGGACTGAACGGATTATACTGTTAAAGAAGTATACTGATGATAAGCAATTTGAAGCAGTTATAGACAGTGTTGCTTTTAATCAGGACGAATTATATGATTTTTTAGATGAAGATGCAGATACTATATACCTGTGCGGAGAGAAATTTTCTATTCCACTGGCAAAAGAAGGAGTAAGCTACATAGGAATAAATCAGCCGATGGTTGTAATTGATTCAAAGGTGGAAGTTAACTGGGTGAAGAAAAACATTTCGGTAGATAATGTAGTGTTTGACCAGAAGTATCAGGAAGTGGTGGATAACACTAATAAGGAAAGAGAAAAAGCAAGTAAGAAATCCATTATTGGTGATTACTCGGATAAAAGTTATATAAATTTTTTGCTTTCATCAGATGATAAAGAGCGGGCAAAAGAACTGTATCAAATGGCAAAGAAGGAAATTAATGAGTTAGAGTTTGATATAGATGATGATGTAAAGAGTATACGAAATATAGCCAAGGAAAATGGAATAATAGGGTTGGCAGAGAAGTACATTGAACAGTTGTAGAAATAATTAAAGATAGAAAGAGGGATAAAATTATGAATGAGATGAAATTATTGAAATTCGCTACGATGATTGAGGATCTTGATAGACGAATTTCTTCTTACCCCAAAAAAATAAGGGAATGAATATTGCGTTGGGATTGATATTTGATTATAACAAGTGTAATGAGTATGCTAAAAAAATTATTGAAAAATTCAAACTTATTTATAAGGCGTAGCAATAATTTCATGCCAGAAAATATATGGGAGGAGCAATACTCTGACATTAAATTGTTTAGTGATATGAAAACTAAAAATAGAAGCTTCAAAAATCATTCATACAACAGTGTAGAGCAAAAACATAATACAGAAGAAGGATGTAAATTTATATTTTTGGTCACTTATGATTCTTGCAGTAGATAAAAAAATAATTCAGCAGAATATTTATCTACAATCTGTGACTTTTGCTAAAATGTTACGAATTACTGCTGAAGAATTTGAAGATATTATTTATGCAGTAAAATGTGCTTATAAGAAAGAAAGCAAAGGGTATGAATTTAAGTCTAAATCAGTTCTACGTATTTTTTTGGTAATTATTTAATATGTATGGCAGTTGTGATATATCAAAGTATATTTAAAAAGGAAACAAGGAATAATAACAATGGAAAAACAAAACCCTTAAGTCAAAATTAGCCCGATATATAGATGCAGGCTTTCCAATCATTTACATAAATACCTTTGAAGAAGACAAGGTAGATAACATCATATCTGAAATAAGCTCAGGTAAAGAAGTGTATGAATGGAACGAAACAAATGGCTATATAGATTTTGAAAATAAAACAGCAATGCTGGAGGATTGCACCCTTTCATCTATGCTTGACCAGCTAAAAACAAAAGACTTACTTGAAGAAAAGATAATAGTGCTTAAAGACATTACTTCCTATCTTGAAGAGCCTAAAATTGTGTCAAAAATTAAAGGGCTTGCAAGGATGATAAATCAAGGAGTAGAAGCTACGATTATTATAGTATCGTCTATTTTGATAATTCCAAAAGACCTGGAAAAATACATTACTATCCTTGAGATGGATTACTTAAATACTGACGAAATTAAACAAATAATCAGGGATTTTATTCAAGAGAATTTAAGTATAAAGGAAGCAGATGATAAGCTGATTGATGAATTTGCCCTTGCTTTCAAAGGACTTACTGAATTTGAAATAACTAATCTCCTTGCTCTGTCTTATGCTGACGATGGTGCGCTTACAAGGAAGGATTTGAGCCTGATTTTTGACCAGAAACAGCAGATGATTAAAAAAGCCGGAATCTTGGAAATGATACCGCTCAAGGAGACCATTGATGATATTGGAGGTCTTGAAAATCTCAAGGAATGGTTTGAAAGAAAGGCTAAAGTTTATAAAAATATAAACAAAGCTAAGAAGTACGGTGTCGATATGCCAAAAGGTGTACTCATAGCTGGAGTGCCGGGATGTGGGAAGTCCTTAAATGCAAAGGCTGCAGCCAACTTATTTGAAGTACCTTTGCTAAGGCTTGATATGGGGCGTTTAATGGGAAAATATGTTGGAGAATCTGAAAGCAACCTTAGGAATGCAATAGCACTTGCAGAAGCAATTTCTCCTTGTGTACTCTGGATTGACGAGCTTGAAAAAGCATTTGCAGGGATTGGCGGTGCTGGTGGAGGAGCAGAAGTTACTACTAGATTGTTTGGTAATTTTCTTACCTGGATGCAGGAAAAAGAAAGCCTTACCTTTGTCGTTGCTACAGCTAATGATATAACCAAGCTTCCTCCTGAACTGCTCAGAAAAGGCAGATTTGATGAGATATTCTATGTTGGTCTGCCTAGCAGGGCTGAACGCGAAAAGATATTTAAGATTCATATTACTAAAAGAAGGGCTATGGACTTAAATAATATAGACATCAGTAAATTAGTTGATAAGACTGAAGGTTTTAGCGGAGCTGATATTGAAGGAGCTGTTAAAGATGCTATAGAAACAGCATTTTCCGATGATAAGGTATCTATACAGACTGCCGACATTATAGAAGCTATCCAAAATACACACTCATTATCAGAAATTATGAAAGATGCCCTTGAAAAGATGAAGAAAGAGTATGAGACACGCAAGTTCAAGAACGCATCAAGGGGGTAAGATTTATGCCGAACGAAATAGTGGATAAAAAAGAAAGAGAATACTTGACAGAATCCGAAGCAAGAACTGTCAAGGATATGTTTAAAAAATATCTTAGGCTTTATAAAGAAAAAGATAATAAGACAAGTGACGAAGAATGGCTTGCAGAGCTCTTTAAGAAAGAACTGCCTGAAATAAGCGATGAAGAGGCTAAAAAGGATTCTAAAGACATAGCCATGTCTATAAAAACATTTGATAAAAACCTGGCTTCTTGCAATGAAGCTGCTGCAAAGGGTATTTCGAAAGAAACCTGGCTCTCTGATAAATTGCAGGAAGCTTCAGTCGGAATGTCTGTAAATGATTTTGGTAGGGAATTACAGAAAATAGATGATATTTTATATGCTAAAAATGTTGAGTTAGCAGCTGCGCTTTCAAGAAATGCAGATGGGCATATAATGATGAGTCCGAATTTGGACGGAAATATAGCTGAAAATATGATTGCTAAAACTGCAGGACTGAGTGCTTCTCTGCAGGGTAAGAATATAGCTGTAGAAGTGCTTGAGTCACATACGGCCAATTCAGTAGATGTGCGTGCAATAAATTATGATACAGGGCATTACCAGAATTATCAGCTGAAATTCGGAAAGGATGCAAAGGCTACAATAGAGCTGCTTGAAAGAGGCAACTATAACAACCAGAGAGTTATTGTTCCATCTGAGCAGTTAGATGAAGTAAGGGCATATTTTAAGGATAAAGGTTCTTCAAATCTATAACTGACCACATTGAAGCTTGGGGAGTAAAGGGAAAATCATTTACAAAAGAGGAAATGAAGGCTCTTCAAGAGAAAGCTCAAAATGATGGCATAATGCCTGAAATGGACTACAGCCATTACCAGACAAAAGAACTTGCAATGCATATAAGCAAAAATGCAGGAGCAATGGCTTTGCAGTCAATGGCTATTACAACGGGATTAAATTTGGCTGCTAAAGCATTTAATGGAGAAAAGGTTGATGCTGATGAACTTGTTGAAGTGGCAATAAAAACAGGTGCTGATACTACAATAAAAACAGTTGCAGCAGGCACACTTCAGGTAGCTATAAGAAAGGGAATAATTTCATTCATTCCTAAAGCAACGCCAGCAGGTGTTATTGCTAATATTGCCTGTGTAGGAATTGAGAATGTGAAAATATTAGCAAAGATAGCATCAGGTGACATATCCGTTACAAAGGGACTTGATCAAATGGCCAGAGTGACAACATCTATGGTAGGAGGCCTCTTTGGGATGACAAAAGGAGCTGCATTTGGGGCATCATTAACAGGCTGGATACCTGTTGTAGGAGTACCTCTTGGAATTGCAACTGGGTTTATAGGCGGAATGGTAGGATATTTTGGTGGTTCAAAACTTGGAGAAACAGTATATAATACTGGAAAAAGAGTTACAAGTGCTGCAGGAACAGTAGCTAAGGCGGCTTGGAATGGGATTAAGTCGATTGGAAGAGCTGTGAGCAGTGGGGTTAAGGCAGTTGCGAGAGGGGTTGCAAGGGTATTAGGCTTGTAGCTGTTTCTATACAATTCTGGAGGAGATAATGGTTTATTCTAAGAGTTTTATATTTATTAAAGAAGATTTAATGTTAATTGTTAAGCTCACAGAGACAGAGTATGAAACCAGTTGTTTTATTAAAGGAATTTGTGAAAATTTATGTGGAGAAGGTGCAATTAGTCAACCAATAGAGATTACAGAGAGGATAAAAAAATAAATATTATACGCTTTTTTTAGAACATAGATATTCTAGTAATGTTCGAGTGAATAAATTGATTAATTTCTTTAGAAAAGTAGAGGATAACAATTATATTTATTTTTTTACCATTATAATGAGGGAATTAAAAATTATTTTTTTGTCTTCTCAAGGAATCTTTAATATATTATAATAAAAGATATTCGTTAGAAGTAATTAATGATAGAATGGAAAAGTCTTTGCTTGAATTTCAAAAAAATGGAAAATATCTTATCAAAGCATCCATATAAAGTTACACCTATAATACTCGAAAGAAAAAAATTATAGTAGGTGAAAGTGATAAGAGAAAAAGGAAATGTATTTATTGTGGATTGACACAACAAGTTGGCGGTGATTGCTACAAGGAAATAGCCCATGCTATACCGGAATCATTAGGTAATAAAAAGCTTTTTCAAAACGAAGAGTGTGATTGCTGTAATAAATATTTTTCGAATAATATGGAAGAAGATTTTTGCAACATGCTGATGTTTGATAGGTTGAAATATGGATTAAAAAGTAAAAAGGGGAATCCGGAGTTTAAGTTGGATACAAATGATTTTTGTAAAAATATTTTGATTGGGAAAAGGAAAACTATGGAAAGGATTGGAAAAAATTTGAGGCTGCTAAAGGAATAGTTAAACGAAATCAAATTAAAGGTCCAATCATCATAGGAAGTAGAAAAGGTAATATCCAAAAGCAATGTACTATATCAGGTACAAGAGGATATATCCCAATGCATGTTTATAAAACAATGGTCAAATGTGTTGTTGGTTTAATTGGTAATGAAAAATTAGATGTTTTCAAAGGAACAATTAAATGGCTAAGATATGATAATTATTATCATATACTGCCCAAAGTTGCAATAAAAGAAAAATAGAGATATAGTGTTTGAGCCGGAACTCTATGTATATGAGAAAAAAATGAAAGTAATTTTGCATTGCCATACTGCTATGGAGAACTAAGGATACTATCGCAAGTTTATATTTTTTTATTATTCCGTTTTTGTGGCAAAAGATAAAAGAAAATTTAACAGGGAAAAATCAAAAATATTGAATTTATTAAGTTACTAAATGAAGTATATGGTAATTATGAGTTGCATGATTTTTTTCAGATACTCAATTAAGAAAAGTAGAGATACAAGTAGCTAGAATTAAAGAACTCATTTTATAAAAACTTATTAATAGAAGACATATGGCTCCGTTGTATATTCCCCTCTGGCTCTATCTTGGCTCTAAAAATTCTCAAAAATAAATTAATGCTGAAAAAATAGCGATATATACACAAAAACCACCTAAAACTACCCTACCACTCTTTTCCCCTACCGTAGAACCGTAAGGGTGGCAGAACAGCCCTGTTCGGTAAGGTTGCTGCTATTGCCCTGTAATATTAGCTGATTGGCTATAAACACAGAATAATGAAGCCCTCCAGGGGATAAGCCTGGGGGGCTTTTTGTGAGTGTGCCTTGCGATGTACGTTTCTAAAGGGTTAAAGTCCAAAATCTGTCTGGCAGTGGTTGAGATGAGATAGAGAATTGAAAGTTTTAAAAACTATGAATCATAGTTAACTTTATTTATATTATTTTCACACAATTAGATTGAGAATTGACAAAAATTATGATAAAAATTTTAGAAGGGAAGGAGGCAATTTTATGGAGAAAAATAAATTTCTTATTACGAAAGTCTTTACTGTTCCGTATTTTTGACAGTTTAGTTGAGAAAAGAAATGTGCCCCGATTCTTTTCCTAAAGTGTATATCAAGATATGTAAAAGAAGATGATGAACTTACATTTGGTAAGGCGATTAGTCAGATATACCAGTATATGAACAGTGAGTATAGAAATGAATACTATTATAAGAACACTATTTTTTTAACCAGTTATTAATACAAAAGCATGATTTATAAGTATAATATACAGGCGAAATATTAGGTGAAATAACGGTGTTGTATTTTTCAAATAATATTACTTCTAACAGGTGTGAAATAGTGAGGAAATAAATAATGGATAAAAAAAGGAAAGAATATTAGAAGCCTGGATTATGGTTGAACATTTATCTGAGGGTGATTTAAAAGCTTTAGCGATAAGTATTTGAAAAAAATTGAAATTTTAGAGGATTGTAACTATTATTCATTGCTTAATCTGGAAATACAACGCAAGAAATTACCCAAATATCAAAAAAAGGTGGAATTGTTTTGTATTTCAATATTTTTTTCCATTTTCAGAAGTTATTAAATTACTTAGAGAAAAATACAAGCTTCCAGAGATATATGAAGAGGTATCGGTAGGAGATAAATTTTCATTTGCATTATATTTTGATAAAGAACTAAAGCTTGAAGAAGAAATGACTTTTTTTCACTGCTAGCTATTATATTTTTACAAAATGGCAATATTCCTAAAGAAAAAGAATTTTTGGATTTTGAAAAATAAAAAAACAAAGAATATATAAACAGTATTTTTGCGTGCACTGATGACGAAGAATATAGTGAATTTTTTTAACGAAGCTTTTTGTAAAGCTTTTAAACAAATACTCGATACGGATTGAAAAAAAGTATAATGAAAGTATTAAACAACTTAGAAACAGATGCTACTAATTTACATTCTTTTTTTCATAGAAGATTTAGAAAAAGCAAAGAGTATTAAAACAAGAAATTTAGATTTGTATCTTTTAGGTGAAAAATAAGAAAAGAATAAATCTTAATAGTAAAGTAAATACTCCGAATTTCAATCCAACTGCTTTTTAAAGAAGTTTTTACAGCCTAAGAATTATCCAGTTTCACGTTTTCCAAGTAATCCCCAATATTCACTTTCTTTGATGCAACAAGTTGCTGTAAATTTGGCAATAGATAATAATAATGAACAAATTCTAAGCGTAAACGGACCACCGGGAACAGGTAAGACTACATTACTGAAAGATATATTTGCAGAACTGGTTGTTGAACAGGCATATGAGATGGCTAAATTAACAAATAAGGAAGTAAGTAAAAGTGATAAGTTGAAATATTACGAAAATGCTTATATTGGTGTGCTGCCAAACTCGATAGTAGACAAGGGAATTATTGTCGCTAGTTCTAATAATGGTGCAGTTCAGAATATAGTAAAAGAACTTCCGCTTATAAGCAAGGTTGATAAATCATTTGTAGATGAATTAAGGGACGCAGATTATTTTTGGGAAATATCAAACTCAAAAATTTCGGCAGAATGGGTAAAGGATGAGCGGGGGAAGTCAGTTGAAGTACTTAAATCTACACCTTGTGAGGATGAAAAGTTTTGGGGATTATTTTCACTAGAGGGTGGCAAGAAAGATAATATAGATGGGATTATTACAGCATTAAAACATATAATTAAATATTTAAATGATGAGTATGAACCCAATAACGATGTTTATGTTCATTTTTTTAGAAAGATATCAAAAACAATGTAAATATAAATCTGAAAGACAGAATATTGCAGAGAACTATGCAAGACTTTTTGAAACTACAAAAACAAATAGAAGATAAATGTATAAAACACGAGGAAAAAGAAGAAAAAAACTTGAAAATGAATTAAAAATTTTTTTATTGAAAAGAATACTGTTGACAATATTAAGATAAAAACAAGAATTATCCAAGATGGAAGAACTGATGAATATCTGTATTAATGATATTGAAAAAGATACAAAAGAGAAGGATAATATCAATCAAGCTATACAAGCATTACAACTACAAAAAAACCATCTTGGTTTAGATTAAAAAGCAAAAAAAGAATATAAAGAGCGAATGTGCTGTTTTTTTCTGAGAAACTATTAGAAATATTGGCGAAGGAAAAAGATCTAAACATAAAATGTGCTAATTTACAGGAAGACAAGAAACGTATTACAGAAATGCTTAAAGAAAATGAAAAAAAGGTGTTGTGTAAGAAAAAAAGAGAATGAAGAGATTATTAAATTAAGCGTAAATGAGCTTCAAGAACTTTCATATAAGATTAATGAACTTTCTTTGGAATTGGAGAGTAATCCGATACAGGAACTTAATATGCATACAGAATATGATTCACTCCAACTTAGTAATCCATGGTTTGATGAAGAATACAGGATATTGCAGTCACAACTTTTTATTGATGCTTTAAATGTTAGAAAGCAATTTTTATATGAAAATCGAAGAAGTATAAAAGCAGCATGTATTATATGGAGTAAGCAGAAGGAGTATGCAGAGAATAAACAAGTAATAACCCAAGCATGGAATTGGATAAATATGGTGATACCGGTAATTGGCTCAACTTTTGCAAGTTTTTCAAGAATGTGTACTAATCTTGGAAAAGATTCTTTGGGTTATTTATTTGTGGATGAGGCAGGGCAAGCACTTCCTCAAGCGGCTGTTGGATCAATTTTTAGAAGTAAACAGGTAATGGTTGTAGGTGATCCTGCCCAGATTAAACCAGTGCTTTCATTGGATTCATCAATACTAAGTATGATAGGAATGTATTATGGGGTGTCAAACAAATATTTATCTGATTCTGCATCAGCTCAAACACTTGTAGATAATATCAGCAAATTCGGATTCTATAAGAATGCAGATGAATGGATTGGAATACCTCTTTGGGTACATAGAAGATGTAAAAATCCAATGTTCGATATCTCTAATGCCATCTCGTATGGTGGAAATATGGTTCAGAGTACTGATATCCCCGGAAAAGCTTACTGGTATGATGTTGATGGCAGCGCATCTGATAAATATGTTAAAGAACAGGGAAATTTTCTTAAAGAGAAAATATTGGAGTTAATAAAGTGTAATCCTAATATCATAAATAAATCTGAAAAGGATATTATTTATGTAATTTCTCCGTTTAGAAATGTGGCATTTTGTTTATCGCAGGAATTGAACAAGATTGGATTTACAAGATATAGTAATGATGGAAAACCTACCAATGTTGGAACAGTTCATACTTTTCAAGGTAAAGAGGCAGATATAGTTTTTTTGGTATTGGGATGTGATGAAAAAAGTCGAGGTGCAGCAAGCTGGGCATTTGGTTCGAATGCTCCAAATATTATGAATGTAGCTGCCACGAGGGCAAAAGAAGAATTCTATATTATAGGAGCTCGTAAGCTGTATAAGAGTATAAATAGTGAGGTGATTAACCAAACATATAGTATTCTTAAAAAGTTTAATGGCATATAAATGAAAGTGACTAGAAATGGTTGAAAGGTCAGGTAGGACTGTTAACACATAGATACTATCCGCTTAAAGCTAATGAAGATTGCTGCAAAGGTAATTCATTCAGCGAAATATATAACATTCAAACTGTATGGCAGCTGTTCTTATGAAGATGAGTTCTATGATACGCTTTCTAAATATAAATAAGTTGTGTGTGCAGTTAGAATAGCAGTTATTAACGAACATTGACAGTTTGATAACCTTCAAAAATCTGATATAGGGGATACCATACCCTTTTTTCAGTAAAAATGATTGGTTTTAGCTACAAGGATCGCTTTTTTAAATTCATGGTGCGGATTTTTCATTATAAAAAATTGTTACGATGAATAATTTGAACTAAATAATTTTTTTGTCTATTTTTCTAAATTACTAAATTGTGATAGAATAAGAGTTGTTTAATAAAGGATAATTGTTTATTATCAAAGAAAGTGGGTTACTTATGTTTAATGAATGTGTAGGACAAATTCTCGGACAGAATAAAAATTATAGCTGATATAATAAAAGATCTTAATGAAAAAAAGTATTTGTTATTAAAGGTGAAAGAGGACAAGGGAAAACATTTTTAGCAAAATGAACTTATTAACAAAAATCGAACAAAATAAGATTAACTATAAATGTTTACTTTTGAGTAATGAAAAGAAAATAACTTTAGATGATTATGAACCTTTTTTTCAATAGTAAAAGATGATTCTATCATTAAAGAAAATTTTAAAAAAATCAAGTATGGGAAATCTCACAAGAATATAAACTTACAAAGATAATTTCTCATATTCTTAAAAATTTTTTTAGCGGGGAAAAAAATATTATACAAAAACTCAAAAAAATTTTTAATAATGAGGAATGAATTTAATTTTATTTTTTTAATAATGAGTTAAAAAAATAAAAAAAGTTATATGGTTTTTGTGATAATGTTCATAAATGGAGTGATGCTTCAAAAAAACTTTTTACTAAGTATAATAAGATATAAAAAAATCATTTTGAGGGATTAAAAATTTAAGAATTATTATTATATCAGATTCTGAATGTGATTATTTTGATGACGATTGTGATTTACATTTTTAAATTGAAATCATTTAATCAAAAATGATTTCAAAAAAATTATGTCATTTACTTACAATGATATTATTGACTTTTTATAATAAAAAGTGACTCTATTTACAATATTTCTAATCAGAATTTAAAGATAGCTGAAGAATTGTATGAAATAGTAAACGATAAACAAAAACATTGATTTTAATAATCTTAAAGAATTAGTTACAAATCATTTTTAAAAAAATAATATTAATGATGGATTAAATATACTTGCATTCTTAGAAAAAAAGTAGCTTTTTCTTGGTACAACTACTTTTAAAAAAAATTATTAGAACTATTTTTTTAGATATAGATAAAAAAACAAACAATATTCTGACTATTTGAAACAAACTATATCAATGAAAATTTTTAAATGATGAGGATGAGAATGTTAAATTTATTAATACTGTCATATATGATTCAATAGTAAGTTCGATAAATCAAAATGAAAAAGAAGATTACAATAAACTATCCGAATGTATATATTTATTATTTCCAAGTAATTATATTACGAGAGCGGAATATCTTTTGTATGCAAATGAAAAAAAGTAAAGCACAAATACAATATATATTACACTGTTTACAATATTTTTAGGCAAAAAGAAGAAATACCAAATTTAAGTAGTTTAGAATTTTTTTGAAATAGAAGAAGGTATTTTAGAATTTTTATAAAGGTATAATAAATTTATATAATTTGTATTATAAGAATGAGTTAAAAAAAGAAGTTCTTGAAGAAACAATAATAAATATATCTCCATCTACTTATGGGAATCAAAGAATTTGAATTTGAAATAGATTATATAAAAATCATTATATTATATAAATTATAGTTACAAGAAAGATGATTTTTGATAAGGTCAAAAAAATATTTTTACTTAAATGGTATAGTGATAATAACTTTAAAAATATCTAATTGTGAAATGTGGGTAAGAGCCTCTATATTATTAATGGATTTATATTATGAATTAAATATAGATGAAAAAAAGAACGAGAAAATATAAAAAGACAGTTAGATAATATATCGACAAAATATCCGTTAGATCCGTATATGAAAGACATGTGTTATATATTTTTATTTAAAAATCTAATATGTATTTTTGAGATACAAAATGCTTTTTTTATTGCACTAAAAAAAGCTTTTAAACTATTTTTAGTAAAAAAATATCAGTATATATAATAATCAGCAATACTTGGTTTCGGTTATAAATCATTCTGCAAACTGTATTGTTTTTAAATAAATATGAGGAAGCATACGAACTCATATATGATTTGACTTTTAATAACAGCATGATTTTTTTGATAAACTTTATCCGGAACTGCTTTCTAATAACTTTATATTGAGTTGCTATTTAAGTAATAAATGTTCAAACAAAGAAGCTATAAAAAAAATATGGAAATAATTTCTAAGTATGAATCTGCTGATAAAATTCTTATACAAAACAATTTAGCAGTACTTTACGCTGAAAGTGGCGATTTTAAAAAAAGCTATAGAACTTTCGGAAAATTTATATAAAAAAATTAAAAAAAGAATGTGAAGTTGATGAATACTATAAGTATTTTTATAATAAATAATTATTCAGTTTTTAAATTTTTTTAAATGGTAATAAAGAAAAAAATCCATTAAAATATTTGAAAATATACAAAATATGCTTCCATTGTCAAATAATACAAATTATTTTTATAAATAGAAATGCCTATATAAAAAGAAATGTTGAATAATGTTGATAGTTGCTACATATTATCTAATAATAGGTGGAATTTGTATTTAAATGATAAATACCCCAAAAACAATTGGTGAAGCTTGGAATTTTTTGGGGTAAATTACTGTTGTTTAGTGATCTTCAAATTTGGTCGGATTGTTAAAGAAACTATAGATACTGTTTCCAATAATAATTGGAACAGTATCAGATTTATCATAACCTAAATAACATAAAGATTTTTGAAAATGAACTATGTTCAACTATATGTGGATAGGCATTTATATCTGTAAAAAAAATAATTGTTGTTATTATCAATTCTTAAATCAATTCTGCCATAACCTGTAAAAACGAAGAATTTTTTTATAATTTTTTTGTAACATCGTTGTTTATTTTTTTATTAACGCTTCATTTTCATACACATAGAAGTCATAATCATCTTTTTTTCATAGTATAAAAAAATCAAGAAATTTATCACATAAATTTTTCTTGATTTTTTTAATTTTTAATACCTATTGACGGAAATATGATTATATTATCATTATTTACTAAAAATGATATTTCCAATTCTCTTCCATATATGAATTCTTGAACGATAAAGTCCTGTTTGTATTCAGCTATATTATTTTTTTAATAAGTCATTTAGTTCTTTTTCTGTATCAGTTTTTTTGAATTTTTTCTACAGCTATACTTGCATACATTGATGTTGGTTTGGAAATTAAATTCTTAAAATTTGTTGGTGCATTATCAAACAACCAATTTCCAGACTTAGTATACAAAAAAAGCTCTTAGGAACAGGGATATTATTGAAGTCAATAATTTATATAGAATAAACTTATCCAAACATAGTGCATTTGTAAATGGATTTGAACCTGTATATAATATGCTGTTTAATTCGCAAAAAGAAGGTATTAATGAATCTTTTGCATTACCAGAACCTTTTTGTGTAAATTCAAAAATTATAATATCTTCATAAGTCCCCTATTTTTAAAAGTGTTTTTAAAAAGCTCATTTGTTTCAAAAAAACTTTTTGAGTAAAATCCAAATTTATTTGAAGCTTTTAAAATTTCATCTAATTCATATAAGCTCAAAAAAATTCACTTAATCCTCTATTTTTCAATCTTGCTATTATTTATTTCTGTTATGTATTTAACATTAACAGAAAAAAATAAATAGAATATTTTTTTCTTTATTTTTTTCTGTGCTATTGAAAGTAATTTATTAATTTTATTTTTTTAGTATCATTAAACATAAATAACCCACTTTTCTTTGATAATAAACAATTATCCTTTATTAACTATTATCATCCTTCTTGGATTTTTTTATTTTTTTCATTATTTGCGATTTTTTTATTCGATCTTACATGAGTATATATCTGTGTAGTGATTATACTTGAGTGACCTAATAACATTTGTATACTTTCTTATATCCACATCATCATCCAACAACATTGTTGCAAAATGTATGTCGAAACATATGTGGAGTTATATTTTTTTATCTATATTTATCTTTTTGCAATATTTTTTTATCATATTTCTAACAGATTGAGAGGATAATCTTTTTCTTTTTATTTACAAAAAAATAATCAGAATTACAAATTTCTTTTATAAAAAAACTGTTTCATATATTTTTCAATGCAGCTATCGTATCTTTGTTGTAAATAGGTATTATTCTCTTTTGCACCTTTGCCATATATTTTAATTTCATTATTAGTATAAGCCATATTTTTCTTTTTTTAATATTACAAAGTTCACTTATTCTCATACCAGTTCCAATTAAAACTTCTAAAACAGCTATATCTCGTACAATTTCTTTGTGTTTATAAGAAGTTTCATTATAGTTGCTTTTTTCTAAATAAATATACTCAAATAATTTTTTTCAATATCTTTTAGAGATATGGTTTTTAGGTAATATAAGTGGTTCTTTTTATTTTTTTAACTTTATTTTTATAAAATGGATTACGTTCTATGATTTCTTCATATTCTAGATACGAAAAAGCCTTTACTGATGCTATTTTTCCTTTTTAATAGTTTTTACCTTGAAATTTAAGCTATTTAGATGCTGTATATATCTCACAATTTCATCTTTTTTTATAAAAAAAGCATCTATATCTTTCATAAAAAAATATAAATTGTTCTAAATCTATCTTATAGGCTTTTTATTGTTTTTTTGATTTAAATTATTTTGTTCCTTGCAATTTTCTAGATATTTTTCTAACTAAAGGCTTTAATGTCATAACTTATTCTCCTATTTAATATATTAGTATTTTAAGTATTGAACAATACTAATATTATGATACAATAAATAACTTGTGAAAGATATGGATTATATTTCCAATAAAAATAAGGATTTCCAATCACTACAGCTTAAGCTAAGTATCCGAGAAACTTTTTTGAGATGCATATCGGTGTGGTCAAAAAACCTTTGACCACAGTCCTGTTTTCTTGCAGCTGGTACGATTAAAAAGGCTGTCATCAATGATGAAAACATTTTTAATTTTATCATCCGTAAGTTCTTTGAGATTGTTATTTACGATATCAAAAGCAAGAAGAGAAATAAAACGGAGCCAGTTTGTTTTTACCGAATTAAAGAAACGATAAAAAGTGTTCTTCGAAAGAATCTTTGGCATCCATCTAACGAGTACTTGACACAAACACTCAAGGGAGTAGATATTGAAAATTAATCTGTAGCATGATATAATCAAAACAGAAAAGCAGATAATATTTATATACATAAACTTTATACTGCTTGATTTTTTGGCTGACAAAGCCATGATATGGAGAAATTAATTTGACCGACGAGGTCGCTCTGATTTCAGAGTAGGGGCTGTCGCATTAACAAATTTTTAAAAGTTAATGTGCAGTCCCTTTTTTATGAGTTTTCAAGTATATAAATTGATATTTATTACCAAGTGCCCTAAAAAAAGTGTATACTAAAAAAAGCCTTGAACGACTTCTGCAAGGCAATATTGATTTTTTTCTAAATTTATGCACTTTTTAGATTAAATAAATGTGTACCTGTTTTACCTTTTTGAATTTTGTTATGCAGTTTATTAATATTCCTGGCTATGGCCAAAAGAATGCTTTCTGCCAAAACATTTGATGCACCCTTGCTTAGATATCTCCTGAAATGCATATCCTGTTTCAAATCTCCAAATGAACCCTCAGCCTGAATACTTCTGTTCATCCTTAAAAGTGCACCCTCATCTGATATAATTCGTTCTAAATCCGCTTTTCTCTGTTTTATAAATGTTTTTGCAACCTGTAGCACCTTTGTTCTGTCTTCAATAGGAGTCTTGCAATTATTACCTTTTATGCATTCACTTTTATAAGGGCATCCTTTACAGCATTCACATTTATAGATTGTTTTCTCACTTACATATCCCGTTTTCGACTTACTATGTATTATATGGTCTGCTCTTAGTTTTTTTGTTGTTTTTTTACAAATATATAAATCTGATACCTCATCGTACTCCATATTTTTCTATCTTTCCAATGTCATTCCTGTATTTTTCTGGTTTTTTTGAAACCTCATAATTAGCAGGCTTTATAAAGGCGATTTGGCTGTTGGTTTCTATATGCAGATAGTTCTCCTCACTTTCATATCCGGCATCAGCAGAAATATTTTTATACTTAAACTTAAGGTGCTGCTCGGCATCTTTTAGAAATGGAATCAGTGTTGTCGTATCAGTTGGCTGTGGACCCATGATCAGCCGGTAATGTATTCGAATCAACACCTATGCTGCAGGTTAAATGCAGGCTTGAGCTGACCATTTCCCATTGCATCTTCTTTCGTGCGCATAAAGGTTGCGTCATTATCTGTCTTTGAATAGCTGTTTCTTTTTCCGCATAAATGCAGCTTATGATTATACTCTTTAAGTTTAGACAGGTACCCTTCCAGTGTTTCTATGCTTTTTCTGTAAAAGAGATTTTCTTCTGCCAATGCCATGTACAAATCTGATATCTGATGTTTCCTTAATAGCATACAGTTTTTTTGCGCAGTTTTTTTAATATGTTTTATTTTTAACTGTGTCACCATGTACTATTTCAATGCCGTAAAGCTTTTTCACACTCATCAACAAAAATGGCAAGTTTAATAAGGAGCTTTTGCTCGATTTCTTGTTACTGACTTTTTTCCATACGAAAAATATATTTATTAGCATTAGCCTCAATTTTAGTACCATCAATAAATATGGTTTCTCCCGATATTTCTCCCAAATCATACAGAATATTTGAAACCTCTGCAAGAATACGTTTGGAGCATGGCGCAAAATGGATTTTTCCTAAATCTCGCAATCGTTGCGATGATCGGGTGGAGTACATCCTTCAAGAAGATACATAAAGTTAATATCTCTTTTGCAGTTTTGTTCGATAGACCTTGATGAATAATCACCATTCATATATGAGTATAAAACAATTTTTCAGAAGTGTTCTTGGCGATAGTGAATTTATTCTTTCATAAGTTGAATATAGATCAGTCAGATCCATTCCCTCCACAAACTGACTGAGTAACCGCACAGAATCATTTTTCGTGAATAATTGTTTCAATATTTAGCGGAAGTTTTAGTTGATATATTCCGCCATTCAGGGTATAATTTTTATGTATTAATTTGGTTTTTTGCATAACTTAATTATACACCAAAAGCCAGACTTTTAGGAGTCTGGCTGCTGTTTTTTTAGAAAAAAAGGAGCAGTTCAAACTCTCCCTATGGCTCTATTTTGACTCTAAAAATTTCCAAAAAATAAATTACTATAGCAATACTGGCGACATATACCACAAAACCTGCCTAAAAACACCCTAAACCACCACACTTCCACAACCGCAGAACCGTGAGGGTAGTAGAACAGCCCGTTCAGGTAAGGTTGCTACTATTGCCCTGTAATATTAGCTGATTGGCTATAAATACAGTATAATGAAGCCATCCGGGGGATAAGCCTGGGGGATTTTTGTGGGTTGAGGGACTTTTACAGAGCAAACGAAACCAATACATCAGTTGACACTATTATATATAATAATTATAATTTTAAATATCAAATTAGGATATAAATATTAGGGAATATACAAACAACTGAAAGGGGGAATCCAAATGAAACATAAATATGTATCATTATTATTAGCCGGTATGTTAATTGTTTCCAGTGTATGCGAAGCAAATTTGATTACAGTACAGGCAGAATCTCATTCTATGAACAGTGCTGTAAAGTTTAGTGAGGTAAATACTAGTATAATAGCAAAAACCCACGAAGGATATACCGACGAAGAACTATGCAAACTTGCTGCAAATTATTACTATAAAAATCATAATCAGAAGGCACCAATAGTACAAATTGATGATGTTCGTGGTGATTTGGTGACTATTCATCTTTATGAAATTGTTGATGACGGAGGTGGAGAAGGACATACTGCGACCTATGACTGGTATTATGTATCTCGTAAAACCGGAAAGGGTGAAGACCTTTTTAGTAATAAAATAGACTTAACGGAAGGCACAAATACTAAAACTCAGCCAATGCTTTCAAGGAAAAAGGTAGAAATAGATGGCAATGTATTTAAACTTACTGCAAAGAATTATGGTGATTCAGAAGTCATAGGTGTAAGAAATATAATACAATACTCTAAATCTACCGGAAAAAGTATCAGCCTTGTAAAGAAAAGCAGTTCAGAAAGTATAGTGACAAACGGTAAATATCTTTATTATTCTAAATTTGAGGGTGATAAAGGTGTTATATACAAAATGGACTTAGAAACCAAGAAAACATCTAAGGTAGTTTCTGCTAAGAACTATGTGTTGTTGGGAGGAACAGATAAGTATTTGTATATAGGTAAGGCGGATTTTGATACTCCTGCACCTATGTACAAGATGCAGGTATATAATATGTCCACAAAACAGATAAAAAAGAGTGGAATTGATTACTTTGTAGGTGAAATTCAGGTAGAAAATAAGAAAATATTAGCTTGTCAGCTTCATTTTGATGCAGATAATTACAGGTTTGATGTTATGAATGAATTAGGAAAGAGCATCTTCAAGGATAAGGCAGTATATGCATTTATTATTAAAGGAAAGGTATTCTATAATCAGATTTTTTTATAGCGGAAATGAACATACACAAGAGTATTACCGGTATGATATAAGCAAGAAAAAGTAAAAAGAAGATAAGTAAGAAAGTGTATGAAGAGAATGAAAAGCAGTATTTAGATTATTAAAATATAGCCAAATAATTACCTAAACAAATTTAGATTTTTATGCTTGCAATCCATATATAAAATATCATATAATTGTCAGTATTATAAAAAAACACAGGGAGGTCATATATGAAAAAAAGTACTGAAAAAAATATGTGGACACTGTTTTTTTAATCCTTATAATTGCATTTTTCTGCAGTATCACCGTTACAGCTAAGAGCGGCGATAAAAAGGGAAAGCGCAGAATATTGAGATGTATGTTGGTGAGGCGTATGAGTACACTAACTTTAATAAGGTTAAAAAAATATTAAAAAAATACTAAAAAAAGGATGTAGTTGAAACAGCTAAAAAGAAAAGATAATGATAAGTATTTAGTATTTCGGGCAAAGAAGGAGGGAAAGGCTAAAATAACCGTAAATACTCAGGCAGGAACAGTAGTATTTAATCTTACAGTTAAAGCACCTAAATTTGAGTATAAGTTTTATAATATAGGTAGTGGAGAGATTTTAGCAGAAGTAACAAATAAAAATAAGGATATATTTGAAGATGGAAAGTTTAAATATACCTTGAAAGGGGCTGATGGTACAGAGTATGCATCGGATGAAGTTACGGTACAGACGCTTATGCCAAACAGTAAGAGTTATGCAAGAATATATTTTAATTCAAGCTCATTTGAACCTGATATGTCAAAGATTGAAATGAAGTCGGTAAGCCTTTCAAGATCACCAAACCGTAAGTATGTAAATGCCGGTAAGAAGCTCGTAATTAAGGATGAGGTTAAATCGCAGGAAGAAGATAAGGTGGTTGTTTCCATTAATACTAAAAATACCGGTAAGGTACCTATGAATGGATACTTACATGTAATTTTCTATGACCCTTCAGGAGCACCTATAGATGTTATAAGTAGGAATATTTATCTCAAGTCAGGATCAGTTGATACGAATGATTTTACCTGTTATCTTAAGATGATTCATTATGAAACGAAACAGAGAGTTTTATATGACCATTACGAGATAATAAAGAATGTTTATACCAGTGAATTTAAAAAAGTAATAGTATATAATTGACATAACTGAAGGATTTTCAAATATTTTTATTTGAAAGTCCTTTCTCTTATATAATTGTGACAATTTCTTGAAATATTTCAAACCCTATTTACTTATTCAAAATTTTATTGCATACTATCTAAATAGGAATATTAGAAAGGCGATAATATGAAAAGAATAGAAAATGAGGTTTTGACAGGTGAACGTGCCCTTTTTCAGGCAAATGGATTGGAGATAGAAGACACAATCTTTGCAGATGGTGAGTCTGCACTTAAGCATGGTGAAAATATAAATGCAGTCAATACAATGTACAAGTGGAAATATCCGTTCTGGTATGCAAAGAATGTAAATGTAAAAGATTCCACCTTCTTTGAAATGGCCAGGTCAGGGCTTTGGTATGGTGAAAATATTAATATAGAAGATACTATGATAGAGGCACCGAAGGAATTTAGAAGGTGTGATGGAGTTAACCTTAAAAATGTATCCCTGCCAAATGCAAACGAAACATTTTGGATGTGTAAGAATATAAGACTTGAAAATGTGGTGGCAAAGGGAACATATTTTGGATTAAACAGTGAAAATGTCTACCTTGACGGGCTTAATTTATATGGGGATTACTGTTTTGACGGTGGAAAAAATATTGAAGTCCATAACTGTAAGCTGCTTTCAAAGGACAGTTTTTGGAATACAGAAAATGTGGTGATTTATGACTCATTTATAGTGGGAGAGTATTTTGGCTGGAATTCAAAGGACATAACTCTTATCAACTGTACGGTAGAGAGTCTGCAGGGATTTTGCTATATAGAAAATCTTGTAATGAAGAACTGCAAGCTTGTAAATACAGCACTTGCCTTTGAATTTTCAACTGTAGATGTAGAAGTTACAAGCAAGATTGAGAGTGTATTTAATCCAAAGAGCGGAGTTATAAAGGCTAAAGAAATAGGTACTCTCATTATGGATAATGAAAACATTAATCCTGAGGATACAAAAATAATTGTAGAAGGAGAAGCACCAAAACCTGTTACACTTGCCGAGGTTGAGCTGGTGTCAGGTGAAGGAAGGGAAACTGAAATCAGAAGGAGGGGTTAAGATGCATATTGAACACTCATTTAATTTTGATAAAGAAATAAACAGGAGAAATACTAATGCCATAAAGTGGGATGTAGCTGAAAATGAGCTTCCTATGTGGGTTGCAGACATGGACTTTGAAGCTGCTCCTGCCATAAGAAAGGCACTTGATAAAAGATTTAAGCATGGAATATTTGGCTATGCAGATATAACAGATGAATGGTATGAGGCATATATAAATTGGTGGAAACATAGACATAACTTTACAATGCAGAAAGACTGGCTAATTTTCACCACAGGCATAGTGCCTGCTATATCAAGCCTGGTAAGGAAGCTGACAACTCCTGCTGAGAAGGTGCTTATCCAGACTCCTGTGTATAATATATTTTTTAATTCAATATTAAACAATGGAAGAGTAGCACTTGAAAGCCCGTTAATGCTTAAAAACAACAGATATGAAATGGATTTTGACCTTCTTGAAAAAGACCTGTCAGATCCTCAGACTACTCTTATGATACTTTGCAACCCACATAATCCTTGCGGAAGAATCTGGACTAAAGAAGAACTTGTGAAGGTGGCAAAGCTTTGTAAAAAGTACGGTGTTACGGTTATCTCTGATGAAATTCACTGTGACCTTACAGTAAATGGAAGAAAATATGTACCATTTGCAAGTGTGTCTGACATAGCAAAAGAGATAAGCATAACCTGTATGAGCCCGGGTAAATCATTTAATATAGCAGGGCTTAATACAGCGGCTGTTTCAGTACCGAATGAGATACTTAGAAATAAAGTAAAACGTAGCCTTAATACAGATGAGGTAGCTGAGCCAAATGCTTTTGCTACAGAAGCGGCGGTTGCGGCATATACAGGCGGCGGAGAGTGGCTGGATGCACTAAATGGTTATTTAGATGAAAGCAGAAAGATAGTTTTGAATTTTATTAAGGAAGAAATACCTGAGCTTAAAGTTATAGAAAAAGAAGCTACTTATTTATTTTGGATAGATGTAAGAGGGCTTAAAAATGCAGGCAAGGGATTTGCTAAAGATCTTAGGCTTACTACAGGACTTTATCTGATTGATGGAAAAGTATATGGTAAAGCAGGAGAAGGTTTCATAAGGATGAATATAGCCTGTACCAAAAAGAACTTAAAGGATGGTCTTGAAAGGCTTAAAACCGGAGTAAGGCTGTGGGAAGACAGTCATTGACTTTTAACCGGATAACTGATATTCTATAAATAGAAAGTTTACCGCTGACCAATATGCGGTATATAAGTGGTTGGGTTGAAAGTTTACCGCTGACCAATATGCGGTATATAAGTGGTTGGGTTGAAAGTTCAGTCCTTCGCTAAAAGGCGAAGGACTTTTTACGTTGAGGGTGAAATACTATGAAAATAACAGGATTTTATATTGTTAAAGATAAATATTTTGAAGATATGGCAGATTCAAATCTTAAAATGAACAAGGATGGAAATAGACCGCATTATTATTGCTTTGGAGATGTAAATACAGGAATATATTGGATGATACCACTATCCAGCAGAATAGATAAGTATAAATCGCTGATGGAAAAAAAAGGAAAAAAATGGGAAAGCCCTGTGACATTATTCATATTGTAAAATTAGATAATGATAAAGAAAGTGCATTTTTGATACAGGATATATTTCCAATAACGGAGAAATACATAGAAAGAGAATATACAATTGCAGGTAATCATTTAATGCTAACAAAGAAACATATTGTTAAGGAAATTGAAAGGAAAGCAAGAAAGGTTATAGGAATGCTGAAACGAGGTGTAAAAATTTACACCGACTCAGCCGGATATCATAAAAAAATTTTAGGGAAACTAAATGATAATAAATAACTTTGAGTTTACCTATAAAGATTATCATAATCTACTTGACACTTTTTCTATATTATAGTACTATAGATATAGTTAATTTTTTAACAAAATATGATACAAGTGTCAAAAACATAAAAATTACGGAGAAGGATAGCAAAATGGGAGAAGTAAGTTTTTTTAATGCGCCTGCACAGGTGGTAAAGAATTTAATCAAGGCAGGAGAAGATAAGGTGGCTATGCCGTTTTATAAAATGTTAATACTGGGTATACTTGCCGGGATTTATATAGCCTGTGGAGCTTCTGCAAGCAGTGTGGCCATGCACAATATATCCAATGTAGGTATAGCAAGACTGGTAGCAGGCTGTGTATTCCCGGTGGGCTTTATAACTATAGTTCTTATTGGCGGAGAGCTGTTTACAGGTAACTGCCTTATGGTTTTTGGAGCTATGCGTGGAAAATACAGGGTTTCTTCTATGATAAGGGTATTAGCTTTAGTTTTTGTATTTAATCTTATAGGTGGAGTTTTAATGGCTGTACTGGTTTATTTTAGCGGACAGTTTAATTTCACAGACGGACTTCTTGGAGCATTTACAATTAAAGTGGCTCTTAGTAAGGTAAGTCTTTCTTTTGAAACAGCCTTTGTCTCAGGTATACTTTGCAATGTATTCGTATGTATGGCTGTACTTATGGCAGGTTCAGCCAAGTCTGCAGGCTGTAAAGTATGGGCAAGCTTCTTTCCTATAATGGCATTTGTGGTAAGCGGTTTTGAGCATTGTGTGGCAAACATGTATTATATACCGGCAGGCATCCTTGCCCTTGGTAATGAAAAATATGTAGAAAAGGCTATTTCAGAGTATGGGATTACAACAGAGCAGCTTTCAAAGCTTAACTGGGGTAGTTTTTTCATAATGAATGAATTTCCTGTGACTCTTGGAAATATAGTAGGCGGCTCCATTGTGATGGGAATTATGGTTTATTTGGTACATAAGAGGGAGATAAGTTAAATATACCTTAATAAGTGCTATAAGTATCTCTTGTATATTGTACATAATTCTGCTATAATAATATACAGAAAGGAGAGAGATATGCCACAAATAAGACCAATTACAGATTTGAGAAATACCACAGAAATTTCAGAAATTTGTCATACAAAGAATGAGCCACTTTTTATAACAAAGAATGGATATGGAGATTTAGTGGTTATGAGCATTGAAACATATGAGGAAATGCTGGAAACATCACAGGTAGATAAGGCGATAAGTGAGGCTGAAAGAGAATTTGCTGAAGATGGTGTTTTGATAGATGCGAGAGAAGCCCTCCGTTCATTAAGGAGAAAACATTTTGGATAAATATTCTATTAAAATATATTCTCGTGCCTATAGGGATTTAGAACAGATTTTTACCTATATTGCTGAAGAACTTTTAGAACCGGCAATAGCTTTGGAAATAATTGATGGATTGGAAAATGCTATATTTAGTTTGGAAGAACAGCCGGAGAGAGGAGCAATCAGGCGTGTAGGGGCTTACGCTAATCAAGGATATCGTCAGATTTTTCACAAAAACTATACAATTATTTATCGTGTTATTAAGAGAAAGCAAGAGGTTCATATTGTTACAGTAAGGTACACACCAAGTAATTTTTTTAAGTGCAAGGATAGTCTAAAAAGGCTGTCCTTTTTTTATTTAGTAAAAAAATTTCTTATTAAATTAAAAATCTCTCCGAGGGATGCTGGACTCGCGGCAGGGAAGTTTGCCTTTGCGGCACTGTCTCGCGCGAAGTGTGTGCAAGCACACACTTTTCTATAGGAAAAAAATAAAACCTGTAACATTTTCCCTTCACAAGTGTTGTATAATTGAAAATAAAAAGTTTCATAAAAATAAAGAAAGGGGGGCGGGTTATGGAAAATGATGTCTTAGTGAGATTTTACAGGGCATACAGCAGGGAAATATATTTATATCTCTATGGACTGAGCCATAACAGACAGCTCTCTGAGGATTTGATGCAGGAAACCTTTGTAAAGGCTTTGCTTTCATTACAGACGGCAGATACAGGGGTGAAAGCCTGGTTATATAAGGTAGCAAGAAACCTGTATTTTAATACTTACAGAAAAGATAAAAGACTTGTTATGGGACTTGATAATGCTGAGAATGAAGTGGATTTAAAAGAAGAAACAGAAGAAAATCCGCTTAATAAACTGCTTATAAATGAAAGAGATAATGTGCTTTATAAAGCCTTAAACAAACTTGAGGGCAAAAAGAAAGAAGTACTTTTGTTACAGTATTTTTCAGGACTATCGGGCAAGGATATAGCAAAGCTCTTAGGTATAACTACGGAGAATGTTAGAATTTTAGCGTTTAGAGGAAAGAAAGAATTAAAACTATACTTAAAGGAGGCCGGATATGAAATATAAAGAATTGATAGAATTGTACAGGAGTGGCAGACTTTCTGAGGAAGAAAGAAAAAAAATAGAAGAAGATATAGAAAAGCAGGAGGCTATCAGCGAGTATTTGTATCCTGATGAGGAAATTAATGAAAAAATACAGGAAGATGAAACTAGAGGAAATATATCAGAAAAAGAAAACGAATTTATGAGACTGATAAGAAAGTCTATCAGAAAAGCATTTATTAAAATGGGAATGGTTGTAACTGCTGTAATACTTGTGGGTATAGTACTGATGATGACAATACTGCCCAAAGTTGTTGATTTATTTTATTACAACCCAAAGGAAGAAAAAAATTATAGTCTTGAAGGAGGGGCGGTAGTACACAGAGAAAGGTTTGAACTTGATTTAAGTGTATATACTGAATTAATCGAACCATTTGGCTATCTTGATTCTACCAAAGTGGTTTCAGAAGGCTATGGAAACTATAGCTTTAATGTATATCCAAGCACAAGAATGGGAGAAGAAGTTAAAAAAAGATACGCAGGAAATATAAGAAAAGGAAGGATAACCTTTTATGATCCGCTTGCTTTAGAAAGACTTTCTGACAATATGTTTGAATGGCAGATAAATCACAATAGTTATAATGAGAGTCTTACCAAGCAGTTAGAAAGGTTTCGGTTTGAACATATTAAAATAGAAGAAAGTTTGATTGACGAAGAAACAGGTGAGCTTAGGCTTGCAACAAGCTATGGCGGTGACAGAAATGATACTAAAGAGCATATAAGTGAACTTTCGGAGGGAAAGCTTTACAAGGCTTATATCAGCTTTGATAGGATACTTAATTATAAGGAAGTAATTGAATTTGAAAAGCAATATGAGTTAGGCTACAGTTGGGTAGGCATAGTAAATGATGAAAAAGGGAATAATGACATTATAGGTATGAACACAGGGATAGGAGCTACCAAGGGAAACGGAATATCTAAGTATCCATATATCTTTGGGTATGAAGGAAAAGCCAGTGATGTAACATTTAAGGAACTTAAAAATGAAGAGAATGCAAAGAAACACTATATAAGTTTGCTTAATTATCTTAAAGATAACAGCTCGTTTACAGATATGATGGACAGTTATATGGACAGAAAAACAAAACTTGACAGGGCGTTAGCTTATGTGAATGAACATGGCTTAAAAGTATATGGAATGGCTGTAAAAGCAGAGAAGAAAGACTTGCTAAAACTTATAGAAGATGAAAGAGTATTTGGAATCGGTATAGAGGAAAATTAATTTATATTACAGTATTTTATAAGATGCTTCGTAAATAGTTTGGGTTAATTTATAAATTATAAGTTGAGACGGTTAATTTTATAACTTGAAAAAAAGCTTAGAATAGTATAGAATGATAGTGTAAGAATTCCGATAAATGCTTGCACAAAAAGAACCCCTAAGGTTGGCAGACCTTAGGGGCTTTTCGTGCTTATAGGCTATTGTTGTCACCGTCATTCTTCTCTAGCCATTTGTAAATGATATAACTTGCTACATTTACTGTGAGAAGTAATAAGAAATCCGATAATATCTTCATTGCCTGCACCCCCCTTCCGTTGCCGGTGTAGGTGTGACAACAGTATAATTTTAAGATATGAGGCAATAATAGTCAATTAATTTGTAGAAAATCTAGGTAAAAAATTGATAAAATCTATGAGGATTTAGCATAACAATTAAGAAAAAAATAATCGTGACATATTTTTCCCAAAGGTGTATAATAATAAAAATCAAATAAAATGAATATTAAAAATCACAACCTAAAGGAGACAAGATGATTAAATTATTCAGGTATTTAAGGAAAAAGGACTGGCTGTACATTTTTATAAGCCTTTGTTTCATTGTCTGTCAGGTCTGGCTTGATTTAAGGCTTCCGGATTATATGTCTGAGATTACAAGGCTGATTCAGACACCGGACAGTGCTTTTAGCGAAGTGGTTATAGCCGGAGGAAAGATGCTTGCCTGCGCGCTTTTTAGTATGGCAACGGCATTTATAGTAGGATATTTTGTGGCAAGGGTGGCAGCAGGTCTTTCAAAAAGGCTCAGAGATGCTGTCTATGATAAGGTAATTTCATTTTCAATGGAAGAAATGGGCAAATTCTCCACTGCCAGCCTCATTACACGCTCAACCAATGACATATCCCAGGTGCAGATGGTAATCGCCATCGGTTTGCAGGCAAGCGTAAAAGCACCTATTTGGCTATATGGGCAATAACCAAGATTCTAAATAAAAATCTTATCTGGTCTGCAGCTACAGGAGTGGCTATAGCATTTCTGCTTGTATTAATAGCTATAGTCTTTGTGCTTGTAGTACCGGGCTTTCAGAAAATGCAGACTCTTACAGATAATATAAACAGGGTAGCAAGAGAAAATCTTAGCGGTGTAAGAGTAGTACGTGCCTATAATGCGGAAGGCTATCAGGAAGCTAAGTTTGAGCAGGCAAATGAGGAGCTTACCTCAGTAAACCTTTTTACCCAGAAAGTCATGGCGATAATGTCGCCGTCAATGACACTTATAAGTTCAGGACTTACATTGTCAATCTACTGGATAGGTGTGTATCTGATAGATAAGGCAGCTATTCAGGAGAAAATCACCTTATTCTCTGACATGATAGTATTCTCGTCCTATGCAATGCAGGTGATTATGTCATTTATAATACTTACATTTACCTTCATCCTGCTTCCGAGAGCAATAGTTTCAAGTAAAAGAATAAATGAAGTTCTAAATACTGAGAACAGGATTACAGATGGAGAGGGCAGCAAAAAGCCTGCAGAAACCGGAACAGTAGAATTTAAAAATGTATCCTTTCACTACCCTGATGCGGCAGATGATATGATAACAGGTATAAATTTTAAGGTAAACAAGGGTGAAATGGTTGCCTTTATAGGAGCTACAGGAAGCGGTAAAACCACGCTTATTAACCTCATTCCACGTTTTTATGATGCTACGGGAGGCGAAGTCCTTGTAGACGGTGTAAATGTTAAAGAGTATAAGCTCTCTGAACTTAGAAAGAAGATAGGCTATGCACCGCAAAAGGCTCTGCTTTTCAGCGGAAGTGTAGAATCAAACGTAGCTTACGGCGCAGATAGTTCTGATAGTGAAAAACTTAACGAAGCCCTTGAAATCTCACAGGCAAAGGAGTTTGTGGAGAAGCTTGAAAATAAGGAGAAATCAGCTATTTCACAGGGAGCGGTAAATGTTTCGGGAGGTCAGAAGCAGAGACTTTCCATAGCCAGAAGCATTTACAACAAGCCTGAAATACTGATATTTGATGACTCATTCTCTGCTCTTGACTATCGTACAGACAAGATACTTAGAAGAGAGTTAAGAGAAAGGGTAAAAGGCAGCACCAGCCTTATAGTTGCACAGAGAATAGGGACAATAATGGAAGCTGACAGAATTATAGTTTTAGAGGAAGGAAAGATAGTCGGACAGGGTAAACATAAAGAACTGCTTAAGGCCTGCCCTGTATATAAGGAAATAGCTATGTCACAGCTTTCAGAGGAGGAACTGTAATGGCAGAGAGAAGACACAGAGGTCCGGGACCCGGCCCGGGAATGGCTAAAGGTGAGAAGGCTAAGGATTTTGGGGGAGCAATTAAGAACTTGTTTGCTTATATCAGAGGTTATCTGCCTGCAATAATAATAGCAACAGTATTTTCGGCTGCGGGTACGGTACTCAATGTAATCGGTCCTGACAAAATGAAGAAAATAACCACCCTTATAGCAGAAGGGGCAATGACAGAGATAGATAAAGAGGCTGTTTTTAAAATTGCTATTACACTTGTAATAATGTATGGAGCCGGAGCGGTGCTGAATCTTTTACAGGGAGTAATAATGGCAGATGTTACTCAAAAGACATCCAAAAGCCTTAGAACAGATATTTCAAGGAAGATAAACAGACTCCCTCTGTCTTATTTTGATAAAACCAGCATAGGAGATATTCTTTCAAGAATTACCAATGATGTTGATTCAATAGGGCAGACCATGAACCAGAGTATGGCAAGCCTTGTGGGTGCAATAACCATGTTCTTCGGAAGTCTTTTGATGATGTTTATTACTAACTGGATTATGTCCGTAGTAGGCATCTTGTCAACTATTATAGGTTTTGTCTTTATGATGGTAATTATGGGGAAATCCCAGAAATACTTTGCTATGCAACAGAATGAGCTGGGTGTAATCAATGGTTATGTTGAGGAAACCTACACAGGACACCTGATAGTTAAGGCTTTTAATAATGAAGCTAAGACAAAGCAGGAATTTGACATTATGAATGAAAAGCTTTTTACCTCTGCCTGGAAGAGTCAGTTTTTATCAGGTATGATGATGCCCCTGATGGGCTTTGTGGGAAATCTTGGCTACGTGGCAGTCTGCGTTGCAGGTGCGGTACTAACTATGAAAGACATGGCAGAGATAGGAGATATAGTAGCATTTATGCTGTATATAAGGCTTTTTACCCAGCCACTTTCCCAGTTTGCACAGGCAGGCACAAGCCTTCAGTCCACAGCGGCAGCGAGTGAGAGAGTATTCGGATTTCTCTCAGAGCTGAGATGGAGAGTGAAGAAGGCAAGAAAGAGCATATAGAAAATATAAAGGGAAATGTAAGCTTTAAGAATGTAAAATTTGGCTACAATCCGGATAAAATTATCATAAAGAATTTTTCGGCTGATGTGAAGTCAGGTGAGAAAATAGCCGTAGTAGGTCCGACAGGAGCAGGTAAGACTACCCTTATCAATCTTCTTATGAAGTTTTACGAGCTTAATGAAGGACAGATTATAATAGACGGAACACCTATAAGCGAACTTAAGAGGTCGGGAGTACATGAGCTTTTCTGTATGGTGCTTCAGGATACCTGGATTTTTGAGGGAAGTATTAAAGATAATATTAAGTATGCCAAGACAGAGGCAACAGATGAGGAAGTAAAGAAGGCTGCCAAAGCTGTGGGGCTTCATCATTATGTAAAGACTTTACCTGAAGGCTACGATACCATACTGAATGAAAATGCAAATCTTTCAGCCGGTCAAAAGCAGCTATTAACTATAGCCAGAGCTATGGTGGAAAATGCACCTATGCTAATACTTGACGAGGCTACAAGCTCTGTAGATACCAGAACCGAGGAAGAAATACAAAGGGCAATGGATAAGCTTATGGCAGGCAGAACCTCCTTTATAATAGCGCACAGACTTTCAACCATTAAAAACGCAGATTTAATTCTTGTAATGAAGGACGGAGATATTATAGAGAGCGGAAACCACAGTGAACTTATGGAAAAAGGCGGTTTCTATGCTGAACTTTACAACAGCCAGTTTGAGAATTAGAGAGGTTAGAATTGTGCTGATAAACAATAAATTGTTGATAAAAGAGTGTATAAATGATAATATTTAAATATAATATGTAGGAAGGAAGTTTATACTTATAAGTGGACAGATGAAGAAACTTAAATTTATAACTATTAAAACAGCATAAGGAGAATATATGGAAGAGATTATCAAGATAATAAACCTTAAAAAGACATTTAAGCTGTCAGCAAAACAACAAAAGATTGAAAAGACAAAAGAAAAGGTGAAGGTAGCAGTAAACGATATTTCCTTTGCTGTACAAAAAGGTGAGATATTCGGACTTTTAGGACCAAACGGAGCCGGTAAGACCACCACACTCAGAATGCTTGCAACTCTCATAAAGCCTGATTCGGGAGATGCGGTGTTAAACGGTGAAAGCATAGTGAAGAATCCTTTCGGAGTAAGAGGTACTATAGGCTTTCTTACAAGTGAACTTAAGTTGGAGGATTTCTTTACTCCTAACTATCTTTTTGACTTTTTCTCGGATTTGCATGGAGTTGATGAGAAGGTAAGAGAAGAACGCAAGACCAGACTTTTTGCAAAATTTGGTATAGATAAGTTTGCAGAGGTAAAAGTGGGCGACCTTTCAACCGGTATGAAGCAGAAGGTTTCACTTGTTATTTCAATAGCTCATAATCCTGAAATAATCATTTTTGATGAACCAACAAACGGACTTGATGTAATTACTGCAAAGACAGTTGTGGACTTCCTTATAGAATTAAAAGAGGAAGGAAAAACTATAGTTATTTCGTCACATATTTTCAGCCTGATAGAAAAAATCTGTGACAGTGTAGCTATAATTATCGAAGGTAAGTTAGCAGCTTACGGTTCTGTAGATGAAATAAAAGCCGGAAAGAGCTTAGAGGACAGGTTCTTTGATATTTATTCGGAGGTGGTAGGCAATGAAGAATAATATTTATACAATATTCAGAAAAGAAATGGCAAGGTTCTTTAAGGATAAAAGACTTGTGGTTACGACACTTTTGCTTCCGGGTATTATGATATTTGTCATGTATACCTTTATGGGTAATATGATGAAGCAGCAATTTACAGTAGCAGATGATTATGTGGCGAAGATATATGTAAAAAATATGCCTGCATCCATAGATGGAAAGCTTGACAAGAAAAAGCTTGAGATAAAGCCTGTGGAAGGTGACCTGGAAGCTGAGAAAAAACTTGTTTCTGAAAAAGAGATTGACCTTGTAGTTAATTTTCCGGAGAATTTCGATAAAGAGGTTGCAGAATACAAGACAGGTGAAGGTAAAGCCCCACAGGTTGAGATTTTTTACAATTCGGCTAAAACAGAATCAAACGCTGTATATACAATGTTTACCGATGCCCTAAATAATTATGAGACTGAACTCAGCAATAAATTTGATGTAAATGCCGATGAAAAAATAAGCTACGACCTTGCTGCCAAGGAAGATATGACAGGAAAGATGTTTGGAAGTATGCTTCCTATGCTCCTTATGATATTTATCTGGTCGGGTTGTGTTGCGGTTGCACCGGAGTCGATAGCCGGAGAAAAGGAAAGAGGAACCATAGCAACCCTTCTTGTAACCCCTATGAGCAGGCAGGCGCTTGCACTGGGTAAGATATTTGCACTTAGCATAATCGCCTTTCTTTCAGGTGTTTCAAGTTCTATCGGCACCTTTGCTTCGCTCCCTGCCATGTATCAGGGAATGAGTAGCAGTGATATAGATACGGCATTCTATAGCGGCAAAGATTTTGCTCTTTTGTTTGTGGTAATTATATCAACAACTATTCTTATGGTTGCCCTTATATCGGTGCTTTCGGCTTTTGCAAAAAGTGTGAAGGAATCTGCTACCATAATATCGCCTCTTATGATAGTAATTATGGTAATCAGTTTATTGCCTATGTTTAGCAAGGGAGATACGGAAACACCTGTTACAATGTTCTTCATACCATTATACAACAGTGTAATTTGTATGAATGAGATATTTAAGTTTTCTTATTCAAGTATGAATGTACTTATTTCAGTTGTAGTAAATATTGTATTTACAGGAATTCTGGTACTGGTACTTACCAAGATGTTTGACTCAGAGAAGGTTATGTTTTCTAAGTAGTATGTAAGGGGGGAGGAATGGGCGAAATCATAATGAACCATGAAGTACTTGAAAATGTACTATATGATGAAATAAGGACTTTAGTAATTGATTCAAGAAACCATATAAGTACTCAGATAAACTCTGAATTGCTTAAAACATATTGGGAGATTGGTAAGAAAAATAGTTATAGATGAACAAAATCATTCTGAAAGAGCAGAATATGGAAAAAACTGCTGAAAAATCTCTCTAAAGAATTGACTAAGGAATTTGGGAAAGGCTTTTCAAGGTCTAATTTGCAAAATATGAGGAACTTTTATTTATCATATCCAATTTGCCAGACAGTGTCTGGCAAATTAAGTTGGTCGCACTACTGTGAATTACTTTCCATAAGCGATAATCAGAAAAGAAATTTTTATGAGAAAGAAGCGATTAATGCAAATTGGTCAGTAAGAGAGTTTAAAAGGCAAATATCTACATCTTTATATGAAAGGTTATTGTTATCATCAGGAAAAGAAAACAAAGAAAAAGTATTGGAACTTGCATTAAAAGGCAATGAGATAAATACTCCTTCTGATATTGTAAAAGATCCTTATGTTTTTGAATTCTTAGGAATACCAGAGGAAAAGCCAATATTAGAAAGTGATTTGGAAAAAGCGTTAATTACTCATATTGAAAAATTTTTGCTGGAACTGGGAAAGGGGTTTATGTATGTTGGTTCGCAGCAAAGAGTAACCTTAGGAAATATCCATTATTATGTGGATATGGTATTTTACAATAAGATACTTAGAAGCTATGTATTGATAGAATTAAAGACAGGAAAACTTATGCCAGAAGCAGTGGGGCAGTTGAATATGTATCTCAACTATTATAAGGAAGAAGTCAACGACGAAACCGATAATTCACCTATAGGTATTATTTTATGTACTGATAAAGATAATATACAGGCAGAGTATGCACTAGGTGGAATATCTAATACAATATTTGCCTCAAAATATATACTATATATTCCTAAAAAAGAAATGCTTAAGGCGGAACTTGAAAAGGTGATTGCTGCCTTTGAAACAAGGTAAGGAAATTGACCTTGTTGTTAATATATAACCAAGTTGATTATTTTGAGTAAGTAATAAAAAATAACAACCCCTTATTTAAAAGCGGATAGTAATTCTGCTATTTAAATCAGGGGATTGTTTAAGTTTTATGGGATTTAAATATCGTTCTGCTTCCCTTTCCCAAGAAAAGTATTTTTCACATTCTGCATCCTGAAATCAAGCTCGGCACTTTCAGTAGCACATTCGTTAAGTTCTCTTGAAAGCTCATCCAACATTTCCGGTGCAATCCTTTTGTTGTATCTTAGCTTATGCTCAAGTGAAGCCCAGAAGTCCATAGCTATGGTGCGAAGCTGTACCTCTACTTTTACAAGCTTTTTTTCATTTTCAAGAAAAATGGGTACGGCAACGATGAGATGAAGGCTTCTGTAGCCTGAAGGCTTAGGATTTTTTATATAATCCTTCATTTTAATAAGAGTGACATCATCCTGGCGAAGGAAGCAGTCAGCAAGCTTGTAAATATCATCTACAAAGGAACAGATTACCCTTATGCCTGCTATATCGTCCAGATTTTCTTCAAGTGTCTCAAGATCAAAAGGTAAATCTCTTCTTATTACCTTACGAAGTATACTTTCATTACTTTTAATTCTTGATTTTATACTCTCAATAGGATTACCATCATAAATGAGTGAAAATTCTTCATTAAGTACCTTGAATTTGGTCTCTACTTCCATAATAGCGCAGCGGTAATTAGCGAAAAGCCTTTCTATAGGAAGAGTATTTGCCTTAAAGAGTTCAATAATTTTTTCTTTGCTCTCTTTAGAAATACCATTAAGATCGAATGCATTTAATCCCCTTATGGCCTCCGCTATTTTGACTTTCTCATTATGGTCAAAGGCATTAATAAGCTCACTATTTGTGACTAATTCAGAATCATTTTTCATAGTATCCCCCGATATATTAAAATTTGTTAAATACAACTATATGATGTGGGTGTCAAAAGTATATGTTCATTATACACTAAAATAGTGAACAATCAGTGACTAATAACAGAAGAAATGTTTAAGAATTAGATTTTTAAATCCTGTTTATTTTTTTGACACTTGCATAATATATATTTTATATAGTATATTTATTATAAAAACAGTAGTATGAAAAATAATTTTAAGGAGAAATTTTTCATAGTGAAGCTTAGAGAAGATATAAGAAACAGGATCCAAAAATGTTCTTCTGGCAGTTCTGCTGATCTCTGGTTTTTGGTAATACTCTACGAGGTGGAAAAAAATTCTCAGATGCGGGCAGACTGATAAACTACGCAGGAGCTGCAAGAGTGGGAGTTCAAAGATATGTAAAACTTGAGTTTTTCGGAGTACATGATGAAGGGCTGATAGACAGACATAATAAAATTCTGGACGGATTACTAAATGGAAGTAAGGAATTAAGGCTACCGAAAATAAAAGATAAGAATTTTATAAAAAATCTTGAATTGCAGAGAGAAGAATGGATGAAGCTGTATGACATTGTTGAAACCATGGAGAATTCTGAGGGATTTAAAAAGGAGAAACTTAGGACAAAGGCACTTGAGGAAAGTGAAAGTTATTTTAAATTATCCAATAATACGGTAAACGAGGCGGAAGCTTATGCTGAGAAACTGGCAGATAATCTGGGTATTTTAGAGATAATTCTGGCAGTAGTAGTTGTGTGTCTGATATCATTAATGGCTATGGGTTACGCAGATAAAAAGCATCTTCTGGAACAAAACGTGAAGCTTAAAAAGAGAGCATATATAGATGTGCATACAGGGCTTCCGAATAAGGGCTGCTGTGAAAATATATTTAATAATGATAAGTTTATAACTGATGATGTATGTGTAGTAATGTTTGATTTGAATGGACTTAAAGCTACTAATGACAAGCTTGGTCATATAGCCGGAGATAATCTCATAAAGGGCTTTGCGAATATATTAAAAAAATCAGTAAGGGAGCAGGATTTTGTAGGAAGATATGGTGGCGATGAGTTCGTGTCAGTAATATACAAACATGGATGAGTCCGGGTTAGAAAAAATATTTGAAAGAATTAAAGAGAATGTAAAAATATTTAATGAAAAAAATCCTGAACTTAATTTAAGTTATGCGTATGGATTTTCACCGTCAAATGGAAGAAGTGGTTGTACTATGAAGAAACTACTGTCTGAGGCGGATGAAGATATGTATAAAAATAAGATTGAAATGAAAAATAACTGTTGCATTTGCAAATAGAAGGAAGGAGATACTATGTCAGGTTATATTTCATTAAAGGATGTAGTAAAGACATATAAAGTAGGAGACAGTGCCATAAATGCCTGTGATGGAGTAAGTCTTGATATAGACAAAGGGCAGTTTGTGATTATAGTAGGACCCTCAGGAGCCGGCAAGACCACAGTACTAAATATCCTTGGTGGCATGGACACACTTACTTCAGGTTCAGTTGTGGTAGATGGAACAGATATAAGCAAGCTTAAACCTAAGGCACTCATTTCCTACAGGCGTGAGGATGTGGGGTTTGTATTTCAGTTCTATAACCTTATGTCAAATCTTACAGCTCTTGAAAATGTAGAACTTGCACTCCAGATATGTAAAGAGCCTATGAATGCAAAGGTGGTACTTGAAGAAGTAGGACTTGCCAATAGAATAAACAATTTTCCTGCGGAGCTTTCAGGTGGGGAACAGCAGCGGGTTGCCATAGCAAGGGCACTGGCAAAGAATCCTAAGCTTCTTCTTTGCGATGAGCCGACAGGAGCTCTTGATTATGTGACAGGTAAGGAAATATTAAAACTTTTGCAGGATACCTGCAGGGAAAAGGGCATGACAGTAGTGGTTATAACCCACAACACAGCCCTTACTCCTATGGCAGATAAGGTAATTCATATAAAAAATGGCAGAGTAAATGCAGTGGAGATAAATGAAAGCCCTATATCAGTCAGTGAAATAGAGTGGTAGGAAGAATACTGGGGGCAATAATATGAAAAATAAACTGGTACTGGATTTATTTAGGGAAATAGCACGTAATTTTGGACGTTTTATTTCCATTTTCTTTATCATAATGCTTGGAACAGCATTTTTTGCAGGGCTTCGCTCTTCGGGAAGCGACATGAGAATATCAGCAGACAAGTTTTATGATGACACCTCTCTGATGGATTTTAGGATATTAAGCACGCTTGGAATTACAGATGAAGATATAGCTGATATAAGAAAAATAAAAGGTGTAGAACTTGTAGAGGGAGGGCATACCAAAGATGTAATCCTCTCTACTAAAAAGGCTGAGGCAGTAATCAGACTTATAGGATATACAGATAATGTAAATAAACCTTACATAACAGAAGGGAGACTCCCTGAAAAAAGTGATGAGTGTATTGCAGATACCCAGATATTATGGTTTACTGATTATAAAATAGGAGATAAAATTATCTTCTCCTCGGATGATGATTCTGATCTTTCGTCTGACCTCAAAAATGACACCTATACCATAACCGGCTTTTGCCATCTGCCTTATTATCAGGAAAAGGCTAGAGGTACAAGTTCAGTAGGAGATGGTTCTGTTGATGCATTTCTTCTAATACCTAAAGAAAATTTTAAGTCTGATATTTATACAGAAGCTTATGTAAGGGCAAAAGATGTGGAAGCTTTAATGACTTATTCAAAAGTCTATGAAGACAAGACTAAGGTTATTAAAGAGGATATTAAAGGACTTGAAGATAAGGTAAATTCCAGGAGATATGAGGAAGTAAAGGCGGAAGCAAACAAGAAACTTACTGATGCTGAGAAGAAAATAAAAGATAGTGAAGATAAACTTGCAGATGCTAAAAATAAGATTGAAGATTCAAAGAAAAAGATAATGAAAGGCGAAGCTAAAATTGCCAAAGAGGAAAATAAGCTAAAAGAAAGTGAAAATAAGTTTGCAGACGGTAAGAATAAGCTCCTGAAAGCTAAGAAGAAATTGAAAGACGGAGAAGAAAAGCTTATTTCCTCTGAAAAACTCTTAAAGGATAAGAAGAAGGAGTTAAAAGAAGGAAAAGAGCAGTATAAAACCGGGATGTCTAAGTTAAATAAAGCAAAAACCGGGATAAATAAAGGTGAGAAAGAATATGAAGAAGGCCTGGCAAAGTATAATGCAGGCAAGTCAGAATATAAAAAGAATCTTAAAGCCTATGAAGAAGGCTTAAATGCTTATAATGAAGCTAAAGAGAAGCTGGACCTTGCTGAAAAGGCTGGATTAGCCTCATCTGAAGCTAAGGCAAAGCTTGAAACTGAGAAAGCAGGGCTTGATGCGGCTAAGATAGAGCTGGATAAAGCAAAACTTACGCTTGATGAGACAGATAAGACATTGGCTGCAGGCAAAGCTAAGTTAGAAGCAGGCAGGGTAGAGCTTGTAAAATCTGAAAATGAACTGAAAGAGGCTGAAAAGAAGCTTAAATCAGGAGAGAAAGAGCTTGCAAAAGGCGGGGAAACACTCAGGAATAAGAGAGAAGAGCTTGAAACCGGAAAAAGAGATATAAGAGAGAATAATAAAAAATTAATAAATTCTGAAAAGAAACTTGAAGATGGAAGAGAGAAACTTGCTGAAGCTAAAGAAAAGCTTGCTAAAAATAAAGAAAAATTAGAAAAAGCAGAGAAAAAATATAATAAAGAACTTCCAAAGGTAAATAAAAAGTTGGAAAAGGCGCGAAAAAAGCTTGCAAAAGCAAAAAGAGACGTGGCGGATATCAAAGAGCCTGACTTCTATGTGCTTGACAGGAATATGATGGAAGGGTATGTAAGCTTCAAACAGAATGCAGGCAGAATGGACAGCTTAGGAGATGTATTCCCTGTAATTTTCTTCCTGGTTGCAGCACTGGTAAGCTCACAGCCATGACAAGAATGGTAGATGAAAACAGAATGAGCATGGGTATACTTAAAGCTCTTGGTTTCAGAAGCTTTGCCATCTCAGGGAAGTATATAGCCTATGCCCTGCTTGCAACAGTTAGCGGCGGACTTATAGGAATTGTCCTGGGTGAGAGATTTCTGCCGCTTCTCATAATAAAGTCTTATGGAACTTTATTTACAGGGGTACCTTACTGTCTTACTCCTATAAACTATGAGCAGGCTGGTTTGGCTTTGCTTGCAGCAATTATAAGTACAGTTGTGGCAACCTTGATTTCGGCACTTTCACAGCTTCTTGAAAATCCGGCATCCCTTATGCGTCCGCTTCCGCCAGGTTCGGGTAGGAGGGTGCTTTAGAAAGAGTGAGCTTTATATGGAAGAGACTGAATTTTACCAGAAAAGCTACTATAAGAAATCTTGCCAGATATAAGAAGAGATTTATAATGACAGTAGTAGGCATAGGTGGATGTATGGGACTTCTCCTGGTGGGCTTTGGGCTTAAGGACTCCATAAATGAGATAGCAAAGAAGCAGTATATCCGGATATTTACATATGATGCAAATGTAACCCTTAATTCTAAAGCAAGCGAGGAAGAGAAAGAAGAAGCAGTAAGGGCTGCGACAGATTATAAAGGAGTAGATGAAACACTTAGAATACAGTTTACTGCAGTAGATTTAACTCATGGTGATAAGATAAGAAATACTAATCTCTTTGTGCCGGAAGATGTTAATAAGATAAAGGATTTTCTGACACTTAAAAACAGGACTACAGGAGTGGAATATACCTTTCCTGCAGGTGATGGTGCTTATATTTCTGAAAAGACAGCTAAAATGCTAGACGTAAAGGAAGGCGACAATGTATATATTAAAAGAGATGGGAAGAAGCAGGTAGAAGTTAAGATAGAGAAAGTTGTGGAAAATTATGTATTTCATTATCTCTTTCTTTCGCCTGATCTTTACAGAAAACTGTACAGCGAAGAGCCTGAATACAATATTGTAAACCTTAAGTATGACAGAAAAAATCTGAACCAGCAGGAGCTTGGCAGCAAGCTTTTATCTTATGCAGGGTGTTCGGGGGTATCCTTTGTGGACGAGCTTGAAGAAAATATAGACCGTATGTTAAAGGTACTTGATCTGGTCACTTTAGTTCTTATTTTGGCGGCCGGCCTGCTTGCCTTTGTTGTACTTTATAACTTAAATAGTATAAATATACTTGAGAGAAAGCGGGAGCTTGCAACACTTAAGGTACTCGGCTTCTATGACAATGAAGTGGCTCAGTATGTATATAGGGAAAATATCATACTGACCTTATTTGGCATACTGGCAGGGCTGATATTTGGAACTGTACTTCATCAGTATGTGATTGTTACGGTAGAGGTAGACCTGATGATGTTTGGAAGGACTATAAGCCTTACAAGTTATATATTAAGCAGCCTTATAACTATAGGCTTCTCTGTACTTGTGAACTGGGCTATGTATTTTATGCTTAAGAAAATAGATATGACAACTTCGCTTAAGAGTGTGGAGTAAACAGGGTGAAATATAACCAGCCCGCCAACCGGAGTTTTTACCACTTTGGCTGGTGGGCTTATTCTTTTTATTCAGGGAGTGCAAATCTTTCTTTGTAGATATTCCTGTTCTTTTCGTACTCAGCTTTTTCCTCTTCAGTAAGTTCCTTAAAGTAATCATGTTCACTGAATATCATATTTCCGGACTGGATTACATTGATGGCTATGTTGGAGCAATGGCCTGCAACCCTGTCACAGTAGTTGATGTAGTCGGTAAGTACTACACCAAGTTCACCTGAGCATTCGCCTGTACGAAGCCTTGCCACATGCCTGTCCCTCATTTTAAGTATCAGCTTATCTATGATGCTTTTAAGTGGTTCCACTGTAGCTGCAAGCTGTGAGTTATCTTCCGTATAGCAGTCGATGGTATTTACAAGCACTTCAGAAACAGCCCTGTTAAGCACTTCGATTTCCCTGTTTGCGGCATCAGAAAAACCAAGTTTCATATGGTGCATATTTTCGGCAAGGATTATCATGTTCATGGCATAGTCACTGATTCTCTCTATATCAACTATACTGTGAAGCATACCATTGATTTTTTTACCATCAATATCGCTTACGTCTGTACCGGATATCCTTACAAGGTAAGCGTTCAGCTCATCTTCAAGGTCATCAAGTTCATTTTCTATGGTCTTTATCTTAGATTTTTTTTCTTCTGTAAAATTTTTGAAGTCCTTAATAGAATAAAGAAAGGCTTTACTTGCCTGTTCTGCCATATACACAGTTTTAATCTTGCACTGGCCTATAGCGATACTGGGTGAGACAAGAAGTCTCTCGTCAAGAAGTACGGGTTTTTCTTCAGTGCCTCCCTCTTTGATAACAAGATTTGCAAGGTCTACAAGCTTTTTTGAGAAAGGCAGGAGTATGATAGTTGTAGCTATATTAAATACAGAGTGGAAGCCTGCCACAGCAAAAGAGCTGATGGCATTATCGAATCCATCTATCCTGATCAGATCTTTTGCTAAAAAATAAATTATAAGACCGATTATTGTTCCGATAAGATTGAAACTTATATGAATAACGGATACCTTTTTAGCATTTTTATTTACACCGATAGAGGACAAAAGTGCAGTTACACAGGTACCTATATTCTGTCCCATTATGATAGGGATAGCCATTCCATAAGTAATGGAACCGGTAAGCGAAAGTGCCTGCAGTACACCGACAGATGCGGCTGAGGACTGGATTATGCCGGTAAATACTGTACCGATAAGCACGCCAAGAAGCGGATTTTTAAAGGCGGTAAGTATGTTTGTAAATTCAGGCATATCTGCAAGAGGTGCCACAGAGCTGCTCATAAAATTCATACCAGACATAAGTATGGCAAAGCCAACCATTATAGCGCCAACATCCCTTTTCTTGGCACTTTTTGCACCCATTATCATGATAACGCCAATAAGGGCTATGATAGGGGAAAAATTTTCAGGCTTAAGCATGGATAAGAGAAAATTATTGGTTTTAAGTCCATTAAGTCCTAAAATCCAGGCAGTAAGCGTGGTTCCTATGTTGGACCCCATGATTACTCCTACGGTCTGAGACAGGCTCATTATACCTGAGTTAACAAGACCAACAAGCATTACGGTAAGCGCGGATGAAGACTGGATGGCGATAGTGATTACTGCACCCAGCATGAGGCTCTTACCCGGATTGGAGGTAAGAGTTTTAAGTATGTCCTCTAACTTTCCTCCTGCTACTTTTTCCAGGCTGCCTGACATAACATGCATTCCAAAAAGGAAGAAGGCAAGCCCTCCGCATAGCGTAATTATTGAGTAGATATCCATAAAGCTCTCCTTTATTAAATTGTACGCAACGTACTTATTATAGCATAGTCTAAAAGGTTAGGAAAGATAGAAAACTTCAGGGAATGTAAATTCGTTTATATTTACCAATTTATACTGATGATACAAGTGTCAAAAGTATAAAAATCAGATTGGGGCCTGATTGCAAGAGAATTTATTATCTTTTGATATTCACGTCATATTATAATCAAGACAGAAAAAACAAAAGAATAGAGCCTTAAGGAGTCCATTTTTGCTATAAAACAGGATGTTATATAGTAAAAATTTGGTTAAAATATATGGTTGACATAGGTATTAAAACACATTATTCTAATTGTGATTAAAAGCTTAATTTAGTAGTAAAGCCAGTCTTAAGAGGGGTGAATAATGGACAATGATATTATGGATGTGGAGGGTGGAGGTGTCTATAAAGAAATGCTCGAAAATATGGATATAGGAGTATACTTTGTAGATAAGAGCAGACGAATAACTTTTTGGAATAAAGGTGCAGAGGAGATTAGTGGCTTCTCGAAGGAAGAGGTTGTAGGTAAATTCTGCCATGATGATATTCTAAGCCATGTTGATGAAAAGGGTAATAAGGTCTGTGTAATAGGTTGTCCGCTAAGATATACGGTTGAAGATGGTAAACCAAGGGAGACTGTAGTTTATCTGCACCACAAAGAAGGCTATAGGGTAAGGATAAAGGTGAAATCATTTCCGCTATATCAGGATAACACATTGGTTGGAGCCGGAGAAGTATTTGAAAAACTTATAAGAAATGATAAAGATAAGGAGTTAAATGAGCTTTGTACTGATTTTAGCTGCTCTATAGAAGAATTAAAAATGCTTGCCTTATATGACAAACTCACAGAGCTTCCTAACAGACGTTACTTGGAATCTATATTAGAATCGAGGTTCAGGGAGTTTGAAAAATTACATCTTACTTTCGGTATACTCTTTATAGATATTGACAATTTCAGAAATTTTAATAACACCTATGGTCATAACATAGGAGATAAGGTATTAAGAGTAGCAGCAAATACCTTTTTAAGTGCGATAAGAAAAACTGATTTTGTAGGCCGCTGGGGTGGAGAAGAATTTATAGGTATCTTCCCTATGGTCAGTAGGCTTGAGTTGGAAGCAATAGCAGAAAAGATAAGAGTACTCATAGAAAATTCTGTAATTAGAGAAAATAATGGAAGCAGATATAGTATTACAGTTTCCATTGGAGGTACTATAATTAATGATAATGATGACATAGAAACTATTATAAAAAGAGCAGATGAAAATATGTATATAAGTAAGAAAAAAATGGCAGAAATAGTGCAACTATAGATTAGATAAAGGCTATCTCCTGAATGAAAATTATTCATTAAAGAGATAGCCTTATTTTATTCTTTAGCTTCCATAGTTTCTTTGTCATATTTGTATTTTTTTACAAATTTACCTAAAGCAAAAAAACGATTACTTGTCCAGGTGCCCTTGTCACAGGTCATAAGGGAGATGATAGGCTTTCCAACTTTTTCAGCTTCTGAATTTTCAAGCAACTCCAGGGAAGTACTATCAGCTACTTTGGTTTCGTATATTTTGTACTCATATATATTGGTCTTATCGGTGATACGGACTATAGCGCCTTTTTTTATGTCCATAAGTGCTCCGAAGAGAAGTTTCTTGTCTCCATTGTTATGACCTGCAAGAGTATAATTTCCTTTGCCCATCTTATCATCAGGCTTCATTGTGCCGAGTCCTCTAAGCAGATTGTAGTTGGTTGTACCTTTGAAGATACAGAGATTCATATCGAGGGAAGGAATTACAAGCTGACCTATTAGAAGAGATTTATCTATAGGTCTGTTGTCAAGAAAAGTAGCAGTAGGTGAAATTTCATCTACCTGTTCAAAATCAAAAATTTCCTCAGGTTGTTCCTTTTCTTCGTTTTCTTTAATTTCTTCAGGGGTAACTTCTTCGATTACTTTTACAGCAGTCTGCACCTCATCTCTAAGCTTCATTTTACTGTAGGTAGGAAGAAGAATCAGTATTGCACCCGAAACTACAAGCAGTAGAAAAATAATTTTTCTTAAAATTTTCATAGTGGTTTTATCCTTTATCATGTTATAATTCTATAGAGTATAACATATATTTTTGTATTTTGTCAGTTATATAATGAAAGCAGGAATTATGGTTAAAATAGAAAGCTTGGAAAATTATTTTGCAATTACAGAAGAATTAGAAGGAATGAAATTTATCATTAATCTGCCATCTTATTGGAAGCTTGATGGAGCTTCTGTGATAGCTGATGAGTGGAGCTGGCCTTTAAGGCTATTAGAAAAAATGGTGATTATGATAAATGAAGGAAGGCTCAGAGCGGAAGAAGGAGAGATTTTTGAAAAAGAAGATGGTGAAACGTTGGTTTATGGTACAAAATTAACAGGATTCATTTTACTTAAACCGGTGTTACAGGGAATAGATGGTAATAGCCTGCAAATAATTCCGCTTTACAAAGAAGAAATAAGTTTTGCAAGAAGAATGGGATGGAGGAGGCTTAGAAATATGTTTAAATATCTTACGCCTGAAGAGTTAAACTTTATTTCTCCTGACAGGTACAATATAATCACAGATATAGACGGCAGGAGAAATTGCTTCTGATAAGAAGTGTAAGGTGCAGTCTGCACTTAAGTATGACAAATAAGAAGCAGAGAGGAAATGATGATGAAAAGTAAAGATATAACCATAGAAGAAGCGGTTAAAGAATTGATAGGGCTTTTTCCGGTTAAAATAATAATCAGTAATACCATAACTAAAACACAGGAAATAAAGAAAATCCAGATAGAAAAGAAAGAAAAATACTATCAGATAGCTGAGTTTACAGAGAAACAGGTATTTCATAAAAATGTGGACGAAAAAGAAATGGAAAGAGTCTGTGTAGCCAGCCTTAATGATAATTTTCTCCAGTTAAATGTCTGGGCGGTATCAAGCGAAGCACAGATAAAGCTTACCAGGAAAAGAAAAGTATTGTTTGATGTAAAAAAGGCTGATAATAAGAGGATGGCAGAGGAAGTAAAGACAAATAACAGGAAGAAGAATTATATACTTGAAGAAGGAAGAGTAATCGAGCCGCTTACAGATATGGGGATATTTACCAAAGAGGGTAAGATTGTCAATTCAATGTATGATAAGTACAAACAGATTAACCGCTTTATAGAGATTATAGATGATGAACTGAAAAAGAAAATAATAACCCATTTGAATATAATAGACTTCGGTTGCGGCAAGTCCTATCTTACTTTTATAGTGTATTATTATCTTACCGCAATAAAAAAGATAAAGGTAAATATTATAGGGCTTGACCTTAAGGAAGATGTGATTAAAAAATGTAACAAGGCAGCAGAAAAATACGGATATGAAAATCTGTCTTTTGAACTTGGTGATATAAACGGCTACAATGCACCATTTAAGGTGGACATGGTAATTACTTTGCATGCCTGCGATATGGCTACAGATTTTGCCTTATATAATGCCATCAACTGGGGTGCAAATTACATATTTTCCGTACCCTGCTGCCAGCATGAGCTAAACTCTCAGATAAAAAGTGAGAAATTTTCACTTATGACCAGATACGGCATTATTAAAGAAAGATTCTCCGCCCTTGTAACAGATGCAATAAGGGGAAATATTCTAGAATACATGGGTTATAATGTAAATCTGCTTGAATTTGTAGACCTCAGCCATACACCTAAAAATATACTGATCAGAGCAGTAAAGAATCCTGATAAGAAGGAAGATGTGAAGAAGAAAGCAATGGATGAGGTGCGAAAGATGATGGAGGAGTATGGGCTTAGTCAGGCACTTTACAGGATGATTACAGGAAAATAGATTTAGAGTTATAAATAATTTTGTATGTTAAGATATAAGATTTGGATTAATTCCTATTGCAACATTTTATTTCAAGTTTTACACTTGTTTATTAATTCAAGCTAAAATTGAATTAATATGATTCATAAGAAAGGAGTTTCAATATGAAAAAAATTAAAGCTTAATTCTACTTACCGCCATTTTAATAACAGGCTGCGGAAATTCAGGAAAAAATAATAGTGAATCAGCAAATAAGTCTGTCTATGAAAATAAAATATCATCAACTGTTAATAATGAGAAAACATCATCTGTGACAGAACCACCCGTTAAAGATACCGAAAGTAAAACCGGTGAAACAGAGAACAATACAGGCAAAGAAGAAGTTCTACCTGAATATAAATACACAGGCTCGGATAAAATAATCAGGACAATCTGTAACTATATGAATGAAAAGGATGGCTTTTATTCAAAAGACGGAGAAGTTCTGATTCCTTGTCCTGCAATTTTTGACGTGGATGATAAGAATGAGGAAGATATTAAGGTTTACGGTAACTTTTGGCTATTAGGTTATATTAAAGATGGAGATAACCTTTTGTCTGAAAGTGGTGGAGAAATTCCGGGAAGATTTCATCTAAAAAAGAACAGTGATGAATATGAAGTAGTATCTTTTGATGGAGTAGGAGACGGAAGTTATTATGCCAAAGATATTAAAAAAATATGTGCAGATCCAGATGGTCGTATTCCATCTGATTATCTTTACAATATTTACATGGAACATACGGGATTTCATGAAAAAGTGCTTTCTTATATAAGAAAGGCTTTTATTGAAAGATATGTAGAAGATAATAGACTTGACGTAGTTTCATTTCAGGATAAAGGTCATGATAAGATAATGATTGAACCTGTAAAGAAGGCAAGTTATAAGGGTAGGCTTTACAAAGATACAGGTGAGATTTTTTACTTTATGACTTGTGGAACTATGGATTTTTCTATAAAAGATGTGAATAAAGAAGGGGAACTTTCTCTTAGCAAAGATCAGACAAATTTTACCGCCTGTGATGGGCAGATAGGAATAGGTGAGAATAAAATAGGTCTGTATTATGAAGACAAACTCCATATATTTGAGGCAGACTAAGCTTCATTGATTGTAGTTAAACAGTTGAAATTGTCTTTGTTAATCTTAAACAAAAATTAAGAAAATATTTATATAAAATTCACAAAGTTTGATTTAACGGTTTAAAGTGATAGATAAGAAAAACCATAAAATATAACTAACATATACCAGGTTAAATAGTATATTTAGCTAATATTGGCTAAATATAGATGAATAGGCTTATAAAATGTTGACATATTAATACCTTGGATATATAATTTTTGTATAAAAAAACTATATATTTATTGAAGGAGGGTATTTCATATGGCGGCAACAACTTTAATTGCGGCAGATGATACTTGGGTATTATGGACAGTTCTGGCGGTATGTGCTGCTCTTGCAATCTATCTTGAGCAGAAGTATGCCTGGGCAAGTAAGGTAACAGGATGTATTCTTGCAACAGCATTTACACTGGTACTTGCCAACCTTAGCATAATACCTACAGATGCACCGGTTTACGATGCTGTATGGGGCTATGTTGTTCCACTTGCAGTTCCATTGCTTCTTTTTAATGCCAACATTAAAAAGATATGGAAAGAATCGGGAAGAATGCTTGTTATCTATCTTCTTAGCAGTGTAGGAACTCTGGCAGGTGGATTTACAGCTTACTTTGCACTTAGGGGATTAATCCCTGCACTAAATGATATTGTTCCTATGTTTGTTGGTACTTACACAGGAGGTTCAGTAAACTTTATAGCTATGTCACAGCAGTATGAGGTGCCGGGTAAGACTGTATCGGCAGCTCTTGTAGCAGATAACCTTCTCATGGTACTTTATGTATTTGTACTTATTTCACTTCCTGCCATGGCCATAATCAAAAAGCTTTACAGACAGCCTTATGAAGAGGCTCTTAAGGCACAGACTGACGCAGATAAAGATAACAATAAGACAATGGCAGCTAAGTACTGGGGAGCAAAGGAAATATCTCTTAAGGATATAGCTTTTGCGGTAGCTATAGCATTTACCATAGTTACAATATCTACTAAACTTGCAGGAATTATAAGTGGTGCTTTTCCGGGAGAAGATTTTGTAAGCAAGTTTATTGGTGGTTTCTTTGGAAATAAATATCTGCTTATGACAACTTTTACAATGTTAATTGCTACTTTCTTCCCTAAACAGATGTCATCTGTAAAAGGTGCACAGGAAATTGGTACTTTTTTAATTTATATTTTCTTTGCAGTTATAGGAGCACCTGCTTCTATACCTATGATAGTTAAGGAGTCTCCACTTCTTCTTGTATTTGCACTCATTATAGTTGCAATTAATATGATTGTATCGCTTATATTTGGTAAGATATTCAACTTCTCTATTGAAGAGATTATTATAGCTTCCAATGCAAATATCGGAGGACCTACTACAGCAGCAGCTATGGCGGTTTCAAAGGGCTGGGGAGCACTCATTGTTCCGGGACTTTTGGTAGGTACATTAGGCTATGTACTTGGAAACTATTTAGGAATTCTTTCGGGAATTGTGTTACACTAAGCGTTATAAACTGATAATGATTATTTTGCGTCTGTATATTTAAGTATACAGGCGCTTTTTTTCTTTATTTATTAGCAATAATGACTATTTTTTTATCAATAAGTTAGTTAATTCTAACCATTGTATTGCATTTATCTTTTTTTATTTTTGTTAGACTTATTTCTGCATTTTTTTAACAAAAAAAGAAAGGAACAAAATAAAATGAAATGCAGAAAAAAATACTAAATTACTATCATTATTTCTTACTTTATTTATGGTAATTTCTATCTTTCCTATGAGCCTTTTTGCAAAAACAGACTCTTCTTATCTGGATAAAATAGAAAATGCACTAAAAATAAAATCTAATTCAGAAAAATGTAGAATTTATTGTTACCTTAAAAAGCAGAAGCAGATTTAAATGGGGTAAACTCTGATGAAGTTGTGGATGCACTAAAAGATACAAGTGAAAGAAGTCGGAGAACCTTATTTCATTTATTGAAAAAAAGAGTGAAAGAAGGAGAAATCTCAGAGTATAATTCATTTTTTTATTATTAACAGTATTTATATTAAAGGAAAAGCTGGACTTATTGACAAAATTGCCAGACGTAGTGATGTGGAAAGCATTAGGGCGAACCATATAATTGTTTCAGATAAAGAAGAGAAGGTAAAGCTAAAAAACAGACTGTATGACTCTTCTTCTTATGTTCCATGGAATATTGAATCTATTCAGGCTGATCGTGTAACAAAGACAGGTAAAAATATAGTAGTAGGGATTATAGACTCGGGTGTTAATGCAAATCACCCTGAACTTCAAGGTGCCCTGCTTCCTGGTGGATTTAAAGACTTTGTTGATTCTTCAAATACAGTACCTATAGACTCGACAGGACATGGAACGCATGTAGCAGGAACTATCTTAGGAAGAACCATAGGAATTGCAAGAGAAGCAAAATTCATTGTTGCAAGAGTATTTAACGAATCCGGAGAAGCAAGTGATGAGGGACTTCTTGCAGCCGGGGATTGGATGTTAGAGAGAAAGCCGCAGGTAGTTAATAACTCCTGGGGGTGGAAACAGAGATAGTGATTTCTATAATGAAATTGTTAAGAAATGGAAGGCAGCAGGAATAGTCCCTGTTTTTTCATCAGGCAATACAAGCTTTTCAAATGCCGGTGGTGAAGGTTCTATAGGAAGTCCGGCTTCTTTGGAAGATGCTTTCGCAGTCGGTGCTTTGACAAAGGAAGATAAACTGGCAAAATTTTCCCTTAGAGGACCTTCTAAGTTTACAAAAAACTTCAAGCCTGAAGTTTCAGCACCGGGTGTAAACATTCTGTCTGCTGATTTTAAGGGTGGATATATATTGAAAACCGGTACTTCTATGGCAGCACCGCATGTGAGTGGCGCAGTAGCACTTATGCTAGAGGCAAATCCTAAGTTGACAGTAGATAAGGTAGAAGAAATTTTAAAAGCAACCGCAACCCCACTTACTGATGATAATTATATATCTTCTCCGAATATGGGCTATGGTTATGGTAAGCTGAATGTATTTAAGGCTGTAGAAGCCGCACTTGGAAAGGATGTTAATTCGTTTGCAACCTTTACGGGGCGTACATTGGTTTCCGGTACAGATAATGAACGTCCTGTTATTGAAGCGACTACTCCTAAAAAACTTTATAATGCCTATGACTTTGAACTTGAAGCTAAAGTTTCAGATAATGTAGGTGTTAAAAGTGTAACTCTTTATTATAAAAATAGTGATTCAGAGCCATTTAAGACTAAAGAATTGGAACTTTATACAGGAAACAAAAAGAACGGAACTTATTCTGTCACCCTTCATCCTGCTGATTTGACTGTCGGCAATACAAGTTACTACATTGAGGCAGTTGATTATTCAGGTAATAAATATCAGACAGATACAATCAGTGCAACAGTAGAATCAGGTATTAAGCTTGGATATACAAATGATTTTGAAAACGGAGCAGACGGTTTTGTATTTGGGGGAAAGACCCCAATGTGGGAAGTAGGTACTCCGACTGTAGGCCCTGCTAATGCAGCAAGTGGGACAAAATTAGTAGGTACAAGACTGAATGGAAACTACGATGGTCTGATAAATTCTTTATTAATCAGTCCTCCGATTGACCTTAGTTCTGAGGTAAGAGATGCTGTGTTGCGTTTTAAAGACTGGTCTGAGTTGGACAATTATATGGGTGGTTTTGAAGATAGTGCTGAGGTTTGGATTGGTGAAATTAACAGTGCAGATTCTTCTATTAATAAAGTCGAATATGGTAAAAGACCTGTACTTATCAATAAATACAGTAAACGCGAATGGAAGGAACACTATATTGACCTATCTCCATACAAAAATAAAAAAATTGTTGTAATGTTTGCACTTAGATGGGCGGGCTACAGTGCGAGAGCTGCGGCAGGTTACTACATTGATGATTTTAAAATTGAAGCTTTATCAAATGATATTCCTCTGCCTCCAAATGAAGGACTTAGTGCAGAAAATCAATCGGGAACCGGAAAGATAAAAATTTCTTTTAATAAAGTAAGCAATTCTGAAGTTACCGGTTATCAGCTTTACCGTTCAAGGACTGAAAGTGGAAATTATGAAAAAATAGGAAAGTCTGCTAACGATTCATCTTTCATAGATTATCCTGTCCCTCAGGAAGGAAGCTATTATTATAAGATTGCATCTGTCAAAGGAAGTGTAGAAAGTGAGCTTAGTAAACCAGTATCCGTTACTTTTACGGTAGGAAAAGAATTTAAAAAATTTGATTTTGAAAGTGATGAACAGGGGTGGGTTTCTTCATCTGAGCAACAAGACAAAAAACAAGTTAAGACAAAATGGGATAGGGGAGTGATAGATTCTGCTAAGTATGGAGAAGGTCCATCTTCCTATCAAGATGAAAAACCAAAAATCCTAATAGTCCTAATGTATTTATGACAGGTTTAAATACATATAAACGTCAAAAATACAATTTATGAATTAGTATCTCCTGTTATGGATTTAAGTAGTCTTAAGAAAGCAAATCTCTATTATCAGAATTAGTATCATATCTCTAGTGAAACTAGAGATACCTATGAAATTTGGTTTAAGAGTGCTAATAATGAGTGGGAAAAAAAGTATTTAGTTTAAATGAAAAATATAGAAAAAAAGAATATCAATGGTCATGGAAGATATAACGATCTCATGGATAATTGATGGTATTACCATAGATCCTAAGTTTTTGACGGCTGATTTCCAAATGAAATTTATACTGAATTCTACTGCCGGCTTTGATCCCGGCTGGTACATTGATGATGTTGCTATTTATGATACCTCTAATGTTACTGAACCAGCAGGTTCTTTCGAAACTACAGCAACTACTGAAGATAACAGTATTTATGGTTTGAATGAGGAAGAAGCTCTGTCAGAAGAAACAGAAGAATTAATCACTTTACCTGATTTATCAGATGGGAAATTTACTTTGCTTGGAACAGAAGTTTATAAGACAGATGAAGCTGCTCCTGCAAAATCTACAATCCCTGTTTCTGCTATTGTAAAGATTTTAGAAACAAATATTTATGTGAGAAGTGAAACTGGCAGTGGTAAGTTTGAGATAAAGCACCCTGCAGGAACTTATACAGCTGTAGCATATAATGAAAATTATAAGTCAAAACCATTTGAAATTATTCTTACAGAGGGTAAAAAGTTTGAGAAGGATATAGTGATGCCTTCGCTTGAAACATTTGGTCTATCTTTTGATATTAAGGATACAAGTGGTAATAGTGTAAAGAGTGATGTGAAGATTTATGAAAAGGGAAGCAATGTTCCAAAATATATTTCATCTTCCAAGTCAACAGTGATCCTGGCTAATATTCCTGAGGGAGAATATAAAATCATTATTATGTCAGCAGGATACAGAACCTGTGAACAGATGGTTTCTATTACCGGAAACACCACACTTTCTACAATTGTTCTTACAAAACTTACTACAGATGGAAAGAAAGAAGAACATTCAAATGATAATGGGGATTTTGCAAATGCAAAAATTTTGGCACCTTTAAAAGAAGGTGGAAGTGTTGCAGTGAAGTATCATTTTGAAGAAGAACAACTCTTAAAAAAGATTCGTTTCGGATTAAAGCAGGCAACTAAAGAAAGCATTGTGGGGAAACCATTTACATACAGCATTTACGGAGAAAATACTAAAGATGGTTATCCGGGGCAGATTCTCCTTGGCCCTGTTACAACTACTGTTACAGCAGACAATAATTTTACAGATATAAATATACCTGACCTATTTGTAAAAGGTGATGTTTATGTAGCTTACACACAGGTTGGTTCAGGAAATAATGTTCCAAGAATAGCGGTTGATGAAAGTACAAAGGGTGAAGGGAAAACTTTCAAGTTGATAAACGGCGCCTGGAATGAAGCAAGTGAACTTGGAATGTATATGGTAAGGGCAGAAACAGAGAAAGTTTCTGCTGTAGTACCTTCAAAACCATCTGTAACACCTTCCGATAATCCAGGGTCTTCTTATGTTCCTTCTTCTGATGTAAAAGAAGAAAAAGGAAAGAAAGAAGATGGTAAAAAAGAAGAAAAAAAGGAAACTGAGAAAGTTGTAAATAAAGTTCAGGAAATAGAAGAAAAGATTGAAAAACAAATTGCCTTTCTTGAAAAGAAAATCAAAGCTCTTGAAAAAATTGAAAAGAAATTTAAAACTTCCGGTCAAAGGGATAAGAAGAATAACAACATAAGCACTATATTAAAAAAGAAGGCAGACAGTATCAAGATTAATCTGGACTCTTTTAAAACAACAAAGGATGTTGAGAACATTAAAAATTAATATTAAGGGAATGAAGCAGGAAAAGATTATGATGTATTCTTCAAAAAGATAAAAGATAAGATGCAGATTTTGATTGTTGGAAAGGGTAAATTCAAAGGTACGTTTACAAAAACAGTAAAACTTCCTAAATAACTATTCAGCGCTTGTATATTTGATACAGGCGCTTTTTATGTGAGAATATTATCAAATATTACCTAAACATATAGTTACAAGCCTGTTGCCTGATTATTTCTACCTTCAATGTTAGTGAATAATTTGTGTAAGTTCTTGACCTATACCGATATTTGTAGATAATATATATATAGTAAACAATTAATATCATTAAGGAGAACGGTTATGATTTATGATGCTATTGACAGACTGCTTGCATTTGGAATTAAAAAGGGGGCTACTTGATAGAGAGGATATATGCTATACGAGGAATAAGCTGCTATATACCCTTGGACTCTCTGATTATGAGGGAAATGGGAAAGTAGGAGAGTGTAATGAGGAATTATCATGTATACTTTCAGATATATTAAAATATGCTGTAGAGAAGGGCTTTGTAAGTGACTCTGTTACAGAACAGGATCTTTTTGACACAAAGCTTATGGATTGTCTGCTTGGAAGACCTTCAGAAATAGTGGCTAAATTTGAAAGACTGTTAGAAAAAAGTCCTAAGGAAGCTACAGACTGGTACTATGACTTCAGCAAGGCGACTAATTATATAAGGGAAGACAGAATTGTAAAGGATGTGAAATGGCAGGCTGATTCTCCTTATGGAAAGCTTGATATTACAATAAATTTATCAAAGCCCGAGAAAGATCCTAAGGCTATAGCGGCAGCTAAGAAGCTGGTTCAGACAGGTTATCCAAAATGTCTGCTTTGTAGGGAAAATGAGGGCTTTGCAGGGGATATGAATAAGCCGGCAAGAGAAAATCACAGAATCATACCGATAACACTTGGAGGAGAGAAGTATTTCTTACAGTATTCTCCTTACGTGTACTACAATGAGCATTGTATTATATTAAATGAAGGTCATGTTCCGATGAAGATAGATAAGGCAGTTTTTCTTAAACTCCTTGAATTTACAGAAAAATTTCCTCATTATATGGCAGGTTCCAATGCAGACCTGCCTATAGTAGGAGGCTCTATCCTTACACATGATCATTTTCAGGGAGGAAACTATGAGTTCCCTATGGCAAGGGCAGAACTTAGAGAAAAAGTAAAATTTAAGGGTTATGAAGATATAAAGGCAGGAGTAGTAAACTGGCCTATGTCTGTTATCAGATTAACAGGGAAGGATTATAAGAAAATTGCAGAGCTTGCTGATAAGATACTTGGACTTTGGAGGAGCTACTCAGATGAGGAGGTTGATGTATTTGCTGAAACTAATGGAGAGCCACATAATACAATCACCCCTATTGCAAGACGCAGAGGTTCTGACTTTGAAATAGACCTTGTGCTTAGAAATAACAGAACTACGGAAGAATATCCTCTAGGTATCTTCCACCCACATGATAAACTTCATCACATAAAGAAGGAAAACATAGGTCTTATTGAGGTTATGGGACTTGCAGTTCTTCCGGGCAGACTTAAAGGTGAAATGGACAGCTTAAGAACAGCTCTCCTTGAGGGTAAGGATATAAGAAAAGATGAAGTCCTTGCAAAGCATGCTGACTGGGTAGACGAATTTATGGCTAAACATGAAAGCTTTAACAAAGATAATGCAGAAAAAATCATCAGACAGGAAATAGGACTCGTGTTCTCAGAAGTACTTACGGATGCGGGTGTTTATAAGGATGATGAAAATGGAAGAAAGGGAATACTTAGATTTATAGAGAAGGTAAACTCTCTGTAAATGTTAAGTCAGGTGATTGATGACAGAAAGTTTAATGAATCTTGAAAGTAACATTCTTCTTTTTTTGCAGAATAATGTAAGAAATCCGATACTGGATACACTTCTTATACCATTTACCTTGTCGAACAACGCAGGTATTATATGTATTGTACTTGTAGCTTTATTCTTATATTTTAAGAAGCTCAGAAAAGTAGGGATACTTATGATGATATCACTTATATTAGAATTTATTCTTACTAACCTCATAATTAAAAACTGGGTGGCACGGGTAAGGCCTTATGAGGTGATTGATGGGCTTACATTGATAGTAGGTAAGGCAACAGACTATTCCTTTCCATCAGGACATACCGGTAGTGCCTTTGCCCTGGCGGTGGTGGTCTTTATGGCTATGCCGGGGAAATATGGGATTATAGCATTAGTTTTAGCAACATTAATGGGACTTTCAAGACTTTATGTAGGTATTCATTACCCGGGTGATGTAATCGGAGGAATGGTTTTAGGAATTATAACTTCTATAATTGCAGTTAAATGCTTTCCGGACTCATCAAAGCTTATGAAGAAATTTACAGAATAAAAGTCTGGCGGAAGATAAGGCAATATTGGGGTTGCCGCATTAAGAATAATATATACACAATACAGCATTTTCTGAAATATAAACCAGCTATATATTGTGATAATTTTTTTAATGCAGCAGCTCTTGTTTTATACGATTATAAGCTTTAGATTGTGATTTTTTTATTATCATAAATCAATGGAAAGAATATTCATATTTAAACATTATTTTTTTAAGACAATTCTAAGGATAATTTAATAAAAAAAGATACCTACGAATTAAAAAAATGGGTGTTATATTTGTATTTATAAAAAGTTGTTTAGAAGTATTTGTAGTGTAAAATAAAGAAAATCTGGTAAAAAAATATGGAAAAAAATCATCGAATTGAAAAATGTGAAAAAGATATATCAGATGGGAAAATGAGAAGATTAAGGCAGTAAACGGAGTGAGTTTTGAGATAAATAAAGGGGAATTCTGTTGCCTCTTAGGTACGTCAGGCTCGGGAAAGTCAACGCTGCTTAATCTTATGGCAGGCATAGAGAAAGCTTCATCAGGAGAAATTCTCTTAAAAGGCTATGATATACGAAATATGAGTGAGAAGAATCTGGCAGATTTCAGACAGCATTACCTTGGATTCGTATTTCAGGCCTATAATCTGATAGGTTCAATGAATGCTATTGAAAATGTTGAAATGCCGCTTGTATTTAAAAGAGTGGATGCAAAAACAAGAAGAAGGCTTGCGGAACAGATGTTAATACAGGTAGGACTTGGGAGCAGACTCACACATAAGCCGAAAGAAATGAGTGGCGGTCAGCAGCAACGTGTGGGCATAGCAAGAGCCTTTGTGGCAAAGCCTGAAATTGTGTTTGCTGATGAGCCCACAGGAAACCTTGATACCAAGACGACTATGGAGGTTATGGAACTTATCCATGCAATGGCAAGGAGAAATAAGCAGACCATAGTTATGGTAACTCATGATCCAAGACTTGCAAGCTATGGAGACAAAATAATTCACATACTTGATGGAAACATTCAGAATGTTGAGGTAATAAAAACTGCTGAACAGATAGAGGAAGAAAGCAGGATAGAAATAGAGAAATTTAAAGAATTACAAAAAGAAAAGAAAAAGGCAAGAGCTGAAAAGCTGGCAAAACTAATGGGTAAAAAGATGGAGGAAATAAAAGATGAAGCCAAAGAAAATGTTTAAAACGGGAGCAACCTTTGCACTTGCAGCTGCAATGCTGCTTTCTGGTCCAACCGGTCTGTTTGGAGGCGTTATAGCTGCCAAAGCATCGGTGATAGATGGTACATATAAGGCTACTGTACCAAAAGCCGTTCTGGGAGATGTACTTAGGCCTTACAATGTAACTCCGGGAGATACTGTAAATGTAGTTATACCTGTTAAGGCTTCTAACTATGTAATAAGAACTCCAATAGTAAATGTAGATTTCAGTAAAACTCCCGGATTTGACCTTGCTTCTGACATTACTATCACAGATGAAAAAGGAAATAAAGTAAATAACATATCTGTAAGGGATACCGCCTATGTAAAGTTTGCAGTGAAAATTCCACTAAATACTAAAAAAAGGAAGATACAACGATATTCCTATTACGTTTATAACAACAGACAGTTATAATGACTATCAGGAAGTACTGCTTGAACAGGCAAGTAAACTTACGTTTGTTGTTGGCAGTCAGAAGAAAAATGCCAAATTCTCACTTCTTGACGCAGAATATCCAAGAGATATAAAAGACAATGATGATGTAGATATAAAACTTACTTTCCATAATGATGGGGAGCTTGCGGCAAATAATGTTACAGTGAGCATATCAGGATATGAGAGTATACTGGTGCCGGTTGATCAGCCTTCAAGTAATATTGGGACTATAGCCGGTGGTGGAGATGGAGATGTGGACTTTGACTTTACTGCTATTAAAAACCTTCCGGCAGGTGTAACAAAGCTAGATGCAGTAGTGAAATATGAGAATTCTGACGGTTCGGCTGCCGATCCACAGACCTTCACCATATCTATCCAGACCATAGCAAAGCCGACTGATGCAGAAAGACTTGAAAACAGACCAATCATACAGGTTGTTAGTGCAAGTTATCCTCATTATACAGTAAATGTGGGAGATCATTTTGAAGTAATATATGAACTTAAGAATACAGGAAAAGTTGCTGCAAAAAATATTGTTGTGGATACTACCGGGTATTCAGAAGCAGGCCTGAAACCGGATCAGGCATATGATAAATACAGATTATCTTCACTTAAACCGGGTAAAACATTTAAGTTAAGAAGAGGTTTTACTGCAACAGAGACAATTCAGGGATGGAATGAAGCCGATTACATTAAACTATACATTTTATTCAGTTAAAGATATAACACTTACCACACAGCTTACAGATACGATGAGTATATATATAGATACCAAGGGTAAGGAAAACTCAGGAGATGTGGATAACAGTATGCCGAGACTTACCATATCAAAGTATGATACAGGTAAGAAGAAGATAAAAGCAGGTAAGACCTTTACATTTACTTTTGACATTATGAATCCTCATAGAAGTGTATCAGCGGACAATATAGTTGTTACCATTTCTTCGGCAGATAATAATTTTGCCATAGTAGAAGGAAGTGCCAGTATGTTCATTGATTCTCTTGGACCGGGACAGAGTGCGAGAAGAAGTATACCTCTAAGGGCAAAAGGGGATATAGCAACCAATGGTTATGATCTTGGCATTACTTTCGATTATGAATATCTTGGTAAAGATGTGGCAAATAAAAATGCTCTTATAAAGAAACAGAATAAGATAGAAGAAAAGCTTAAGCTTCAGGTATATTCGGATGACAGACCTATGCTTGCCAATATCCTTGTAGGTGCGGGTGAAACACCTGTACTTAATGAAACTACGGCGCTTACTTTTGATTTTACCAACATGGGTAAGTCTGTTCTTTACAATGTAACAGCAAAAGTTAAAGGTGATTTTAAGCCTACCAATGAAGTGCTTATTATAGGTAATGTAAATGCGGGTGACAGCAGATCCTGGTCGATGGATGTAACACCGCAGGTAGATGGTCAGGGTAAAGGTGTACTTACTATTTCCTATGAAGATAGTAACGGAAATGTAAACTCTTATGATACGAATTTTGAAAGCATGGTGAATGCAACTAATCCTGAAGAGGGAGGAGGCGATATGCCTGATACGCCTATGCCTGTCCCTGAAGGGCCTAAGGATATAATTCCTATGTGGGCTTTTATACCTGGAAATATAGTTATATTTATAATTGGTGCCGCAGTAACTAAAAATATTGTGGTTAAGAAGTATAAAAAGAAAAAGTTGGCAGAAGCTATGCGTGAAGATGAAGAGCTATAACTGGGATAAGTGGAGGTGAGAAAGTTGAATAAAGATTTATTTATGTTTACCGGGATGGTGGCTGTGGCTGTTCCGGCAGCAGAGGCAGGTAGTGCCGCTGTTATGGAGTCTAAACCGGCAGCAAAGGTAACGGAAGATGGAAATGTAACTACAACTACAAATGAAACACCACAGACATCTGCGCCTGCTGGTACAGGAAGCACCAAAAGTACAGGTACGGATGGAAGTATGACAGGTTCTGCCACGGGTACTACTTCTTCTGCAGCACCGGAGACTACAGGAACTGCAAGTGGAGATGCAGAGAGTGGCAAGACCGGCTCAGATACAGGTACGGCTGCAGGAAGTGCCGTAAATGAAACTACTGGAGATGATGCCGGTATGAATGCAGGGGAAACCGGAGGTATGGCTGGAGATACAGGTGCAGGTAATGGTATGGATGGTATGAACGGTATGGATGGAATGAATACTGAAATAGGAACATCCAAGTCTGTAACCCAGAATGCACCGGCTATGATAGGCATAACAGCGGGAGTACTTGCACTTTCAATTTTAGTGGGAATAGGTCTTGCTAAATTAAAGATTAAAAAGGGTATTAACTTATATGAAGATTAGTGATCTTATGAAAATGGGTCTTAGGAATCTTGGAAGAAGAAAGGCCAGAACTGCTCTTACCGTAGTAGGTATAGTTATAGGTACCATTTCCATAGTTGTAATGATATCCATAGGTATAGGAATGAATCAGAGCTTTAGAGAGAATCTTATGCAATATGGCAGCTTTACGGTCATCAACATGGAAAAAAATCAGATAGATTTGATGAAAAAGGCAATTATTCCGGTGAAAAGAAGCAGAAACTGAACGATAAACTGATAGCAAAGCTTAAACAGATTCCTCATGTAAAGACCGTATCGCCGGTTATAAGTCTTGGCATAAAGCTTAAAAGTGGAAATTATGAGAGTGGAACACAGATAAACATAATGGATTCGGATTCATTTGAAGATCTTGAATTTCCTAAGCTTAAAAATAATAAGACTTATGAACGCAGTAATAGCAGAAGCAAAATTAAAATATGGGGTGGAACAGAAGCTTTTCAGGGCTTTTCTAATCCAAATGCGGCAACTTATCAGCCTAAAAGGGTAAATCCTGAAAAAGACAGGATAGTTATGATGATTTATGATGAAGAAACCCTGCCACGTGATGATAAAGGAAATCTTAAGATACAGCTTAAAGAGTATTCTACAGACATAGCTGTATTTGACAGTGCCGGTTATAATGAATACTCTTACAGCATGTATATGGATAAGTCTCAGTTTATGAATATATATAAGGAATATGTAAAACAGCTTCCTGTAGATAAAAAGAAGAAGGCTGAGAAGAAGCTTAAAGAGTATGATGGTATTAAGATAAATGCAGACAGCGTGGAAAATGTAAGGGGCATACAGGATGCCATAAAGGAAATGGGCTATAAGTCAAGCAGTATGTCGGACTATACCCAGCAGATAGAGAACTTCTCAAAGACAATTCAGATGGTACTTGGAGGTGTAGGTGCCATATCCATGCTTGTTGCGGCTATTTCTATTGCCAATACAATGATTATGTCTATATATGAGCGTACTAAGGAAATTGGTGTAATGAAGGTGCTCGGCTGTCATATCGGAGATATCAAAAAACTCTTTCTTTTTGAAGCGGCAATGATGGGACTTATAGGAGGACTTATAGGAATAACCTTCAGCTACGCGGCCTCATATATGCTAAATACTTTTGGAGGTGCTTTGGGAAATGCACTTAATATGTTTGGTGGAGATGGTGGCAGTGGAAGTAAGCTTTCCGTAATTCCGTTCTGGCTTCCGTTTGTGGCATCAGGTTTTGCCATCATCATAGGTATAGTTTCCGGTTATTATCCTGCGAGCAGGGCGACTAAGATTTCTGCTATTGAGGCTATGAAGAATGAGTAAAATGATGTGTTTCGGTTTACATTGATTTTGGATGATATTTAGTTAATTAAAACCAAATAATTTGGGTTATATTCCTTTAGAAATTAAAAAGTCTGAAGGAATTTTTTTTGTTGTTTCATTGACAAATAATATTATATATAATATAATATGCTACAACAAACAATAAAAGATACCATATAATAAAAAGAAAGGAGCGGAATATGACTTATCAGGTAACAGCACCACTATTAGATGCCTGTGTACTGGGCATATTAGAAAAAGAAGATTTTTATGGATATACTCTTACACAGAAGGTACAAGAGGTGATAGACATTTCTGAGTCTACACTTTATCCGGTATTAAGAAGACTTCAGAAGGAAGGGGAACTTACAACTTATGATAGTCCTGTGCAGGGACGTAATCGCAGGTACTACAGGATTACAGAGGCAGGAAAAGATAAGCTTAAGTTTTACAGGGATGAGTGGAAGTCTTATAAAGATGGTATAGACAGACTGTTAAGTGGAAAAATAAATGTAGAATTTTCATTTTCAGCCAATATAAATAAGGATAAAGGGGGAGAAGATAATGAATAAGAATGAATTTATGGAAAGTCTCAGGGAAAAGTTAGCAGGGCTTGATGCAGAAGACAGGGAAGATGCAATAAACTATTATTGGGAGTACTTTGAAGAAGCAGGTTTTGGTGAAGAAAGTGATGTAACTAAAAATGTGGGTAATCCTGAGGACGTGGCAGCTAAGATTATAGAAGCGGCAGAATATGTGAAGTCTGAGACTGACACCAAAGATGCTGAAAAAGCTGAAAATACAACTTATGAGCAGAAAAAAATGATAATGTTTTACCGGATACAAATGATAATAAAGTTTATAGTAATGAGGAGAAACTTTTAGGAAATACAGCTCTCAGTGTATTAAATACTGACAATCAGGATGCTTTTGACAGCATAGATATAGACCTTTCTTCTTTGGATGTTATTATAAGGACAGGAGATGAATTTGGAGTTTATCTTAACTGCAAGGAAAAATGAACCTATAATAGAAAGAGTGAACAATCGTCTTATAATTAAAGACAGAAGAAAAGGAAGCTTTGTTAAATTTAATTTTAACTTTAATATGTTTAATAAGGGAAAAGAATTTGTGGAAATAACTATCCCAAGAAATAAGGAACTTACAGAGATAAACAGCATAACTGAGATGGGCAAGCTTTCGCTGTTTGCAATAACAGCAGACTTACTAAATCTGGAAGCAGATATGGGAGCTTTGGAGCTTGTGGGTGTGAGTGCAGCAAACTCCAGGATAGAAGCGGACATGGGACATATATCGGTAAAAAATGGTAAATTTGAAAGGCTTGATATAAGTAATGATACAGGTGCAGTTAATATAGCAGGCTTAGAAGCGGGGTATGCGAGAGTATCAACTGATACCGGATATATATCTCTTGAAAATGCTAAGATAGGGAATTCGGAGCTTTCTTCTGATACCGGATATATAAAGGTTACTAATGGAGAAATAGCGAAGCTTTCTGCCGATACTGATACAGGACTTATTAAGCTTAACAGAGTAGATGCAGGTTATATTGATGCAAACAGTGATACAGGAAGCATAAATGCAAAGCTTATGGGTACTAAAGAAGACTATAGCCTTGACCTTTCAAATGATTTGGGAGTAATCATTGTAGATGGCAAAAATGGTGGAAATTCCATATTTAACAATAGTTATAGGGAAATAAGTGGCGACAGAAGGGTAAGACTTAGTGTGGATACCGGAAAGATAAATGTTGATTTTCTTGGAAGATAGATAAAAGCAAAAAATATTTAAATTAACCTTTGACAATTATTCCTGTCTATGGTATATTGTATATTATAATATTGTACGCAATCAAATTACAAAAAGTTCGTACATAATAAAAAATAAACATAAATTTGAAAGGAGATTTTAAAATGTCATTAATTAACAAGGAAGTAGCAGATTTTACAGTACAGGCTTTTGAAAACAATAACTTCAAAGAGGTAAGCAAGAAAGATATTTTAGGAAAGTGGAGTGTATTCTTCTTCTATCCTGCAGATTTTACCTTTGTTTGCCCAACAGAGCTTGAGGATCTTCAGAATATGTATCCAAAGTTCAAAGAAGTTGGTTGTGATATTTACAGTGTATCTACAGATACTCATTTTGTACATAAGGCTTGGCATGACAGCTCAGAAAGAATTTCCAAGCTTACATATACAATGCTTGCAGACCCTACACACGTACTTTCAAAGGATTTTGAGGTATATATCGAGGAGAACGGTCTTGCTGAGAGAGGAACCTTCGTAGTAAATCCAGAAGGAAAGATTGTTGCTTACGAAGTAAATGCAGGTAACGTAGGCCGTAACGCAGAGGAGCTTTTCAGAAAGGTTCAGGCACTTCAGTTCGTACACGAGCATGGTGATGAAGTTTGCCCAGCTAAGTGGACTCCTGGTGCAGAAACATTAAAGCCAAGTCTTGATCTTGTTGGACAGCTTTAATTTTTAAGTAAAATGTAGTTTTGACAGGCTGTCGTATGTGGCGTAAACACCGGTGATATAATCTTCGGTGTGCGATATGCGACAGCCTGTTTTTATATCAACCTGAGTCTTGAGCTTTGAGGCAAAAAGAGTTAAAATGAATAGGTAGTTCAAGCTAACTTAAATACTTAATGTTTAATACAATGCAGTAAAGGAGGAAAAATGGATAACAAAAATTTATATGATGTTGCTATAATCGGTGGAGGTCCTGCAGGGCTCACAGCAGCTCTTTACCTTGCAAGAGCCTGCTACAGGGTAATAGTGCTTGAAAAGGAAAAGTTTGGTGGCCAGATTACCATTACTTCTGAAGTGGTAAATTATCCGGGTATTGAGATTACTGACGGACATACCCTCACCGAGAAAATGAGAATTCAGGCCCAGAACTTCGGAGCAGAATTTAAGCTTGCAGAAGTTACTGCCATAAATATGGATAATGATGTTAAGGAAATAGAAACAACAAAGGGTAAGATACAGTGTCTCGGTGTACTCCTTGCAACAGGTGCACATCCTAGAATGATAGGCTTTGAGGGTGAGGCGGAGTACAAAGGACATGGAGTGGCATACTGTGCTACCTGTGACGGTGAATTCTTTACAGGAAAGGATATTTTTGTAATCGGCGGAGGCTTTGCTGCTGCTGAGGAAAGTGTTTTCCTTACAAAATATGCCAAACATGTAACCATTCTTGTAAGAGAAGAGGATTTTACCTGTGCAAAGGCCACTGCTGACGAAGCTAAGTCAAACAAGGATATTACCATACTTTATAATAAAGAAGTAGTAAAAGTTGAAGGTGATGGAGTTCTCAGAAGTATTACCTGGAAGGATAGAATAACAGGAGAAGAGACTACACATAGGGTAGAAAATGATACCTTCGGTGTATTTGTATTTGCAGGCTATGCCCCTGAAACAAGCCTTGTTAAAGGGCTGGCAGATACAGACGAAAGAGGATATATTATTACAGATAAGTCTCAGATGACTACCAGAGAAGGACTTTTTGCAGCAGGAGACGTGTGCATAAAGCCTCTAAGACAGGTGGTTACAGCGGTTGGTGACGGTGCGCTTGCGGCTACAGAGCTTGAAAAGTATGTAGTTAAAATGCATAAGAAGACTGGTCTTGTGCTGAACAGCCTATAAGAGAAGGAAGCGCAAACAATCACGAACTTACTCCGGCAAAGAAGGAGACAGTAGTAGAAGAAAGCGGTAATGCTCTGTTTACCTCCGATATGCTTGCACAGCTAAATGCGGTATTCGGTAAGATGGAAAATAAACTTGTACTTAGCCTTGGACTGGATAACAGAAGTTCTTCTAACGAGCTTAAGCACTATATGGAAGAACTGGCCAAGCTTACAGATAAGTTAAGTATCAAGCTTGAAGAAAATGTCGATGCGGCAGAAGCTCCATATGTAAAGGTATGCAGGGAAGATGGCAGCTTCTCAGGTCTTGCTTTCCATGGTATTCCGGGTGGACATGAATTTACTTCATTTATCTTAGGTCTTTATAATGTGGCAGGTCCGGGACAGCAGATAGAGGAAGATACAAAGGCAAAGATTCAGGCTGTGGATAAGGATACAAAGATTAAAATTATGGTTTCCCTTACCTGTACAATGTGTCCTGACCTTGTGGTTGCTGCGCAGAGGATAGCTTCGCTTAGTCCTAATGTAACTACTGAGGTTTATGACCTCAATCATTTCCCTGATCTTCGTGACAAGTATCAGATTATGAGTGTGCCTTGTATGGTGATTGATGATGGTAAGCCTAATTTTGGTAAGAAAGATATCAATCAGGTTTTAGATTTGATTTAATTCAAATTATTCACGAAACATCTTGTGAAATATCATAATCAAACCGCAGGTTTGAATTATGATATTTTACAGAGGTTTGGTAATATCGCCCCATAGTCACAGACCGAAAACAGTTCATCCTACTGTGCTAAGAGGAATAAGAGGTCTGTGACCTATGGCGTGAATAATAATGATTTAACAATCTAAGTGTCAAAAGTATAAAAAAATTTTGTATAAGCTTGCTTGCGAAAGATTTATTATCTTTTGGCATCCATATATAAAACCGTAAATCTTATATGCTTAGAGTATAAGATTTACGGTTTTTTTCTCTATTTGTAGAAAAATTTAACAATTATTTTTTTCTTTTTATTTCCCATAGAATAAGCATTTAATATCAAAATACCGCCCATTCCGATAAAAAGCCGCATATTGGTTATTCTCATTCGAGTAATACATATAGCCTGCAAACATCAGCAGAATAACTCCTGCAATTAATTTTATATAAAACGGTGAAAATTTCTTAGGTTTCATACAACCTCCCTAAAAAAAGCGTTTGATAGTATTATAGTGCTTTTTTTGATGGGGAGGTAAAGAGGGTTACCTCGGCAAAATAGAGCTGGCAATAGGGGTTACCTGTACTATAGTGCCTTCTGAAAATGCAAATAAGATAAAGCTTACTATAAATAATACGGCTATATACCTTATTCCTTCAAACTTCTTATAAAGCCTTATAAGTATAAGTACTGCAGCAGTAAACATCACTAAGAGGAACCAGCAGGCTACCAGTCTTCTTGAAGTAAAGCCGTAGTTTGCCACATAGAGGTAAAGTTTGAAATAGTCAAGGATAGCAAAGCAAATTCCTGTAATTGCAAAAATTGTTGCAAAAAACTTTACCCGGTTATCCTTAAATTCAGCAAAACTCTCAGGTGCAAAGAAGAAAAATACACCAAGGACTGAGAAATTAAGCATAAGTATCTTAATAAGTTCATAAAAGCCTTTTACTGCAAGCCTTGAAGCTTCAGGAGCGGTAAAAGAATCGGAACCGATAACCGGAATTATGGTTCGTATCTGAAATATAAAGAAGATTATATAAATGGTGCTTAGGGCAGCAAGCACAGTAATTACGGCAAACTTTGGTATATGTCTGTAACTTTCAAGTCCGTTAACTATATTTTCTTTCTTAAATTCAGGTTCATTTTTAATAGCAGAGCCGCCGATAAGTCCCATAAGGAAAGCACCTACAGGTATGGATAGGATAAATCTTGTTATAATTCTGTAAAACTGATAATCAGCAAAAATAAATTCAAAATTTGGAAGCAAATTAAAAACTCCATTGGTTAACCCCGCAAACCCTGTATCCACATTTGATAGAAGTGAGGAGGCAAAGGCTACAAGGATTAAGGTGATAATTACAGTTATTAAGACCGGCAGATGTTTCTTTTTATTTAACTTAAAAGAACGGTTTTTAAAAGCATTTACCAATACTATTATTCTAAGTAAAAAGTTTGAAAAAGGTGTAACTATAAAGGCTGAAATGAAGTCAAAAAACACCATTGGGCCAGTCTTGCCTTCTGCTGTCATTTCCATTCTCATAAGTACGTAATAAGCCGCATTACAATGAAGAAATAAGAGCAAAAACGGTGAGAAAGCTCCTTCGCTTTCAAAGGTTCTCATACACCAGAGAATAGAAAGCAGAATTAAGGTTATAAGCCAGAATATACTTTCTCTGTTTCTTGCTTTGTTGAACTTTATGGCAGTAAGTTCTGTAATACCTATAAAAGCCAAAGTAAAGATAAAAAATCTCAGGTTAAAATCAAAATTTCCAAGATGCACAATTATTGACCTCTCGCCCACTACATCCGGATAATAGTAGGCAAGTATGTAGGTTGCAAAGGTTAACAAGAGTAAAAATGGTCTGTAAGCAAATTTCTTTTCATTCATTTTATTCATCCTCCTTATATTCGATGATATCTCCCGGCTGGCAGGAGAGTGCCTTGCAAAGCGCTTCCAGGGTGGAAAAGCGTATAGCTTTAGCCTTGTTATTTTTTAATATTGAAAGATTTGCATTGGTAATATCAACTTTCTCAGCCAATTCAGAAAGCCCTATATTACGTTTTGCCATCATTACATTTAAATTTATATGAATACCCATAATTTTCCTCTTTCTTAGATTGTTAAATCAAGTTCTTCCTTCATTTTTACTGCCTGCTCAAAAGCATTTTTTATAACTCTGACAATAAGCATCATAAAAAGGGCTGCAAGGCTGAATATAAGATAGAGATTGTGGTAGACTACAGTTACTATTATTAAAAGCAAACCGGCAGAAAGACAGCCGTAGCTTATAAATCTGAGCCATTTTATATTTTGCGGTATGAAAACCAAATCTTTTTCAAGGTTAGTAACAAATTTAAACATACAAAATAGTGTTACCTGAGCGATTATACCGAGTATATAACTTATAAAAAGTAATAATATAAAGTGAAAGTTCCTTACTTATATTTATCTTAGCTCCACCTGTCATAATTAAAAAAATCTGGATATCGTGATCTTCCGCAAAAACATCATGATTACAGAGATAACCATTAAAAGCAAGTATGCAAAGCTTAGTTAGAATGATACTTTTTGCTATTCCAAAGTAAATCTTTCATAAAGCCTCCTTAGAGATTAAATTATCTTATTCTAAAAATGGATTATAACAAGCTGATTATTGAATGTCAATAGAATTTTATTGAAAAAAACAATAAAAATAATAATGATAAACGGTATGGATGATTGAAGCTTTGGTAAGATTTTTGGTAAGAATATAAGGGTATTAACTATACCTTTGGCACTTGTATAATAAAAAAATAGTATATTGAAATTGCTTTTAATTGTGGTATAATAGTATTTATAAGGTAAGAACAGTTAAGAATAAATAGTAGGAGGTAGCTTATGTTATCATTTCTTTCAGGTGCAGGAGCATTTTTAGCAGACCAGTTTTTGAAGGGACAGGTTGAAAAGGATAAGATAGAAACCGGAAAGCAGTATTTTGGGGATTTGATTACTATTAAGAAGTCCGTAAATAAAGGACTCATTATGAATAATCTTGAAGAAAGACCAAGATGGGTACTTTCATGGGTTTCTGCCATGTTTGGAATGACCGCCTATATCTATCTGCTTACTCTTGGCAAAAAGCATAGAAAAGTAAAAAGACTTGGGCTCGCACTTATGGTAGGTGCAGCAGCTTCTAATCTTTATGACAGAATTAAAAAAGGCGGAGTTACAGATTATTTTGTAATCAAGGGTATACCAAAGATTATCTTCAATCTTTCTGATATAGTTATCATCCTTGGTGCAGTTATTTCTGTGCTTGGTGAAATTGTCGGAGATGATGAGTAAATTATTGCGAAAAAAACAGGTGGAATTCCACCTGTCTTTTTTTCGCATCAAACAATGATATTAAATGCAGCTTGTAAGGTTTTTTTTACAAAACAATGGTAGCATAGGTATTCTACAACGGCATAGCTGTAGGAAAGCTGTGTATTTATGACCTGTGCTTAAAGGCTCTAAGCCCTATATCTGTCTGAAAGCCTCTTAAAAGCATCATAAGACCTTTCGATTACCCTGGTATCCACGCAATAGGCTATCCTGACATAACCCGGACAACCAAAGGCTGAGCCCGGAACAAGAAGAATTCTTCGTTCTTGGCATTCTCAGCGAATACTTTGTCATCGACAGGTGTCTTCATAAAGAGGTAGAAAGCACCTTCAGGCTTTATGTATGGAAAGCCGATTTCATCAAACATCTTCACAAGTTTATTTCTATTGTCTTCATACACACTGATATCAGCACATTCATCCAGACATTCCGATATAGCAAGTTGCATAAGGGAGGGGGCATTTACAAACCCCAGTATTCTGGTGGCAGTACCGGCAGAAGCTATCATTTCTTCAAAGTCCTCTACCTCATCAGGAATGACCAGATATCCTATTCTCTCGCCCGGAAGTGAAAGGGATTTGCTGTAGGAATAGCAGACTATAGTGTTATCGTAATATTTGGTAAGATAAGGTACCTTGAGTCCGTCATAGACAAGCTCTCTGTAAGGCTCGTCAGAGATGAGGAATATTGCCTGTCCGATTTCTTTACTTTTTTTCTTTAGCACAGCTGCTATATTTTTGATATCCTCCTCAGAGTATACTACACCTGTAGGATTGTTTGGGGTATTAATTATTAAAGCCTTGGTTTTGGCAGTAATAACCTTTTTTAATTCACTTATATCGGGCTTGAAGCCTCCGACTGTATTTGGGTTAACAGCTATAAGCTTTCCTCCGTAATTTTCCACATAATGCCTGTATTCTCCAAAATAGGGTGAAAAGGTAACAACCTCATCATCAGGATTTAAAATAGTTTTTAATATTACATTAAGACCACCTGCAGCCCCGACAGTCATAATTATATTTTTAAAGGAAAAATCTGTATCAAATCTTTTATTAAGAGAGATAGCTACCTTTTCCCGCACTTCCTCGTAACCTGAATTATTCATATATCCATGTAAATAATCAGGACTTACTTTATCTACAATGTTCTTGATAACAGTCTTTAATTTTTCAGGTGGATACACGCCTGGATTGCCCAAACTGAAATCATATACATTTTCTTTTCCAAATTCAGCGGTCATTTTTCTTTCCGTCTTCAAACATAGCTCTTTATTACAGAACTGCCGGATAAAAGCATCTTCATCTTATCTGAAATCATAATTGCCTCACTTTCTATAATTTTCACCAAAAAATCACACCTTCTTATTTGACACTATCATTTCATTATGATAACATAAAAACTTTAAAAGATACACTTGTAATTTTTGATTTGGAGGTAAGAATGAGAGTACTTATAGCTGAAGATGATTTCGCAAGCAGAAAAATTTATGCTTAGATTTTTTTGAAAAATATGGTGAGTGCGATGTGACTGTAGATGGAAAAGAGGCAGTAGAAGCATTTACAATGGCAGTTGAAATGGATGAGCCATATGACCTTATCTGTCTGGATATAATGATGCCTGAAATGGATGGACACCAGGCACTTAAAATGATAAGAAAGATAGAGGAAGATAACGGTGTTGCTGAAGCAGACAGAGTTAAGATAGTTATGACCACTGCCTTAAGTGAAACCAGACATGTAACAAAAAGCTTTTTGAAAATGGTTGTACAGCCTATGCAGGTAAGCCTATAAACCAGGAAAAACTTGTTGCCATGCTTAAAAAGTTTAATCTGATTGAAGAATAAAATATGAAAAAAGAAAGTATTTTAGACGAAGAAGCTTATATCTATAATCACCGGGATGACGAAAATGAAGGTGATAAATGGAAAAAAATGAGTAAAAAGCAAAAGCTTACATATTTCAATGATTATTATAGGAATAAAATCATTGTGATATTGATTGTGCTGGGACTTATTGTTTCGTTAATTTATACTGTTATTTCGCCTAAGCCTGATGTGGTTGTTTCTATAGCTGTAGTAAATGACTATTGGAATGATGATAAGACGGAAGAACTTAATAAAGAACTATTCTCTTATCTTGCACTTGAAGCAGAGAAACAGGAAATAGAGATTGACGATACATATTTTCTTGAAGAAACAGGTATGGGAAATGAAATAGCAAATACCCAGCGTCTTGTAGCTAAGTTTGCAGCAGGTGATATCAATATAGTTATAGCTGACAGGGATAAGTTTGATGAATTTGTAAAAAGTGATACTTTTGTCAAGGTATCTGAAGTAGTGGATGCGGATGTGCCATATCGGGACAGGTTAACTTCTGGCGGTTACGGAATAAGTCTTAAAGATAGTAAGCTTATGAAAGAGCTTGAAAGTGGTAAGAGCGAGTTGGTTTTAGGTATTTTGGCAAATGCAGCTAAAGAAGATTACAAATATATATCTAAAATAATTAATTATATTTTACAAAAATCTTAAAATGAGAAAATCAGGCTAAATATGCTTGACAATTGATATTTACAAACTTATACTCATTTTGCTAAGGAATTTAGAGACCTGCCATAACTTTATTTGTGTTTGAAATGAGGGTAGTCATGAGTGGTAATTCATATAGAAATAACAGAAATTCATATCGAAGAAAAAGACGGAATGAGCAAAGAGGGCTCGTTGCTATAGTTGTTGTAACTATAATGGCAGCGGGTATAATAGGAGCCTATGGAGTAATAAATCTTTTTACGGGTGACGGAAGCAGCAAATCAGGTACTGTGGGTACAGGTTCTGCTGTTGAAGTTACGGATAATACAAATAATGGGACTGTTTCACAAAGTAATGTAAGTCAGACCCCATCAGGAAATATAGCTTCCGCAGGAGTGCGGTCAGGTAGTAATGTAAGTTCAGAGACAGGTGATAATACCGGTGTAACAGCTAAAAATAATGATAAGCATGAGAATAAAAATACCGGAAGACATGAAAAAACGGATATTAAAGAACTTGTAACTGCAACAAAGGAGGCAGAGGAAGCTTATTATAAAGGTGCTGTTTTTATAGGAGATTCGAGGACTCAGGGCCTTCAGATAAACGCAGGTCTTAAATCTCCGGATTTCTTTGCCGGAAGAGGCCTTAATGTAAAAAATGCCAGAACTGAAAAGGTGGTAACTAATGCTAAAGGACAGGCAGTAACCGTGATAGATGCCCTTAAAGATAAGCAGTACAAGAAGGTTTACATCTGCTATGGTATCAATGAACTGGGCTGGCCTTATACCAATATTTTTGTAGATGAATATAAGAAGACCATAGAAGCCATAAAGAAAATCCAGACTGATGCAGATGTGGTTGTATGTGGCATTTTACCGGTGACTGAGAAAAAGTCAAAGTCAGATAAAATATTCAACATGAAAAATGTGAATAAATTCAATAAGGCAATAAAAAAGATGGCAGAAGAAATAAATGCTGCATATGTTGATCTTTCGCCGGCTGTTGCCAACAAAAAAGGTTTTCTTCCAAAAGATGTTACCCCTGACGGAGTGCATATGGATAGGGAATATTGCAAGAGGATACTTGCGTATATAGTAAATATGAATTATTAAAAGAGGTTGAGAAAATGAGAAAAAAAACGAACAGAATCAAAATGTTAGCGGCACTTTCAGTATTGACCCTTACAGCATCAGCTTTGCTTTATGGATGTGGAGGTGGAAATTCGGATAAAAGCTCTGCAGCTAAAAGTGCAAGCCAGACCACAGACAGTAAAACCACAGGCTCTTCAGCAAAAGAAGGTGGCTCTGCGGTAACTGCAGTTGATGTAACAAAGGTAGCAGACAGACTTAAGGATGAGATAAAGTATGATGATAAACTTGTTGAACCTGAGGCAGAGACGATTGATATTCTCTATCCTGGACTTCCACAGGATAAGATAAAGGCTAAAAAGTTTATGTATCAAGTTCGGGTGGTACTGCAGAAGAGATAGCTGCATTTGAAGCGGCTGATGAAGATACTGCAAAGGCTGTTGAAACATTGTTAAATGCCAGAATCGAAACTCAGAAGGCAAGCTTTAAGAACTATGTCCCTGAGGAGCTTAAGCGTCTTGATAATGCGTTTGTTGTTCGTAAAGGAAATTATGTGTACTTTTCGGTTTCAGCAGACCCTGACAAGGCTAAGAGTATTATAGAAGAGAATTAAACCACGGGAGTTTTTAGGGCAGGTTCGAACCGTAAGGAGCGTTCCTGTCCTCATTATTATATACGGAGAAATTTATGATATTTGCGGTAGACATGGGAAATAGCAATATAGTGCTGGGCTGCCTCCATGGAAAAGAACTTATTTTTGAAGAGAGACTTGCTACCAACATGGGGAAAACTGCTCTTGAGTATGCAATTATGTTTAAAAACCTCTTTGAACTTTATGGGAAAAGTCCTGCAGAAGTAGAAGGGTGTATTATATCCTCGGTAGTGCCCCAGCTAACAGATACGATAGCTGATGCAGTTAAGAAGGTATGTGGCAAATTACCGATGATAGTAGGCCCTGGTATAAAAAGTGGTATAAATATAGTAATAGACAATCCGGCGCAGCTTGGGGCGGATCTTATAGCAGGGGCAGTTGCGGCTCTTGATGAATACGAACCACCGTTTATTATAATAGATATGGGAACTGCTACTACATTCAGCTATGTAAATGAAAAAAGACAGTTTATGGGTGGTGCCATAATGCCGGGAGTAATAACGGCACTTAACTCCCTCGTAAGTGGAACTTCCCAGCTTATAAGAATAAGTCTTGAGGCACCTAAGAAGGTAATCGGAAGCAATACCATAGACAGTATGAAGAGCGGTACTATCTATGGAAGTGCCGCCATGATGGATGGAATGATAGATCGTATTGAAGAGGAAATGGGAAAGGAACTTATAACCATAGCAACAGGAGGACTTGCAAAGCTTATAGTTCCATATTGTAAGAAAAAAATAGTTGTAGATGACTCACTTCTTATAAAAGGTCTTGGACTTATTTATGAAAAAAACAGAAAATAGATGCAAATTGGTGAATTAAGTGTGTACCGCTTGCAATTCTGATTGTGTATGGTTATAATTGTATGCAATGAAGTTGTGTGAATAAAAACGTGGAAAGGAAGTTAAATGGACGATAATAAAAATAATAAGCCCGGTGACGATAACTCCGGAGGTGGTATGAATAAAAGAGCCGGGATCATAACTATAATAGCTACAGTAGTAATTTTTTTAGTATTTATGTATGGAATGAATCTTTTGAAGCAGGGTGTAAATAGGGAAATAAGCTATAATGAATTTATTAAAATGATAGATGAGGGTAAGATAGAATCTGTACTGCTTAAGCAGGGTAAGATAGAGATCACACCTAAATCCTCTGCTAATGACATATATACACCTACATATTATACAGGCTACATTGGGGATAATGATCTTGCAGACAGGCTTTTAAAGGCTAATATTGAAGTCCGTTCCCCTTCTCCGGATGCAACTCAGGGAATATTGGAATTTTTTGCAATCTATATACTGCCTCTTCTTGGAATCTGGGTGGTTATGTATCTCATTTACCGTTCATTTTCAAAAAGTGCCGGTGGAATGATGGGAGTTGGTAAGAGTAATGCAAAGGTATATGTTGAAAAGCATACGGGAATAACCTTTGCAGATGTAGCAGGTGAGGACGAAGCAAAGGATTCTCTGCGTGAAATGGTAGATTTTTTACATAATCCTAAGAAGTATGCTGAGATTGGAGCTAAGCTTCCTAAGGGAGCACTTCTTGTAGGGCCTCCGGGAACAGGTAAAACCCTGCTTGCAAAGGCAGTTGCGGGAGAGGCAAAAGTACCATTCTTTTCACTTTCAGGCTCAGACTTTGTGGAAATGTTTGTAGGTGTAGGTGCTTCAAGGGTAAGAGATTTATTTAAACAGGCACATAGTATGGCGCCTTGTATCATTTTCATAGACGAGATAGATGCTATAGGAAAAAGCAGAGATTCTAAGTACGGCGGTGGAAATGATGAGCGTGAACAGACTTTGAACCAGCTTCTTTGCTGAAATGGATGGTTTTGATTCTAAGTCTAAAGGAGTAGTCATACTTGCTGCAACCAACCGCCCGGATGTACTTGATAAGGCACTCCTTCGCCCGGGGCGTTTTGACAGAAGAGTTATAGTTGACCGTCCTGACCTTAAGGGAAGGATTGCCATACTTAAAGTACACAGCAAAGACGTGCTTATGGACGATACAGTGGATATAGATGCAATAGCGATGGCTACAGCCGGTGCGGTTGGTTCAGACCTTGCCAATATGATAAATGAAGCTGCTATTATGGCTGTAAAGGCAGGCAGGAAGACTGTGAGCCAGGCAGACCTTTTTGAAGCGGTTGAGGTGGTTATAGCTGGTAAGGAAAAGAAGGACAGGATACTCGGTAAGGAAGAAAAACGTATAGTTGCCTTCCACGAGGTAGGTCATGCTCTTATAACCGCTTCTATGAAGAATGCAGATCCGGTGCAGAAGATAACTATAGTACCAAGAACAATGGGGTCACTTGGTTATACCATGCAGCTTCCTAAGGAGGAGAAGTTCCTTCAGAGTAAGGAAGAGCTTGAAACAGATATTGTCACCTTCCTTGGAGGCAGGGCAGCAGAAGACGTGGTATTTAACTCTATTACAACGGGGGCAAGCAATGATATTGAGAGAGCTACAGCTATACTCCGCTCTATGATTACCCAGTACGGTATGTCGGATAAATTTGGCATGGTAGGGCTTGAGTCTGTGGAGAACCGTTATTTAGACGGCAGGGCAGTACTTAACTGTGCGGATGAAACGGCAGCACAGATAGATGCTGAGGTTGCAAGGCGTATGAAGGAATTCTATGAGAGAGCTGTGAGCATAATTAAGGAAAACAGAGATGCACTCGATAAGATAGCGGAATACCTTATAGAGAAGGAAACCATTACCGGTAAAGAATTTATAAAGATGTACAGGGAAATAAAAGGTCTCCCTGACCCGGATGAGAAGAAGGAAGAAGAAAAGTCAGAAACTGAAGAAAATGAGGAGATGGTTGTAGAAAGAGTTAATAGTGTGGAAGATGGGATTGGTAAACTATCTCAGAAGTAAAAGAATAAAAATATTATTGGAAAGAACTTAAGCTTTAGGCTATAATAAGCTTAAGTTCTTTTTTTGTGTTTATTTTATAGGACGGATAACAAAAAAATAATAATCAAGGAGGAAGGTGCCATGAGAATTTTAAATTTGGAAGATTCTGTAAGTAAACATTCTGAAATTCGTGCTGTACTATTATCCTGTGGCATAAAAGCGGAGGATATAGTGTGGGTGACAAACTTAATGGATGGAATTGATAAAATAAAAGAACTTGCTGAAAATGGAGAATATTTTGATTTGGCTATAACGGATATGTACTACCCGGTAGAGCCGGGAGGCTATGAGGAGAAGGATACAGGTGACAAATTTGTAAGATTTGTAAAAAAGGAAAGGATGAAGCTGCCAATTATAATATGTTCATCAGTAAATATAGAGGATGGAAGTGTGTATGGATGTATTTGGTATTCTGCACTTGGTAATTGGGAGATGGAGCTGAGGGTGATGGTGGAGGAGTTGAAATGATTTGTAATATTGACAAAAAACAAAAAGAAAATATATTATAGTGTCATGAATTTGATTTAAAATATTTTAAGGGGGAAATATTATGAAGGTATTAAATTTTGGTTCGTTAAACATTGATTATGTTTATGATGTAGATAATTTTGTTAAAAAAGGAGAAACAATATCTTCAAAAGCTTTGAATGTATTTTGCGGTGGTAAAGGACTAAATCAATCAGTTGCCCTTGCAAGGGCAGGAGCAGAGGTTTATCATGCAGGCATGATTGGAGAGGATGGTAAGTTCTTGCTGGATTTATTAAAAGAAGCAGGAGTGAATATAGACAATGTTGTAATAAGGGATGATATAAGAACAGGTAATGCAATTATTCAGAGGGATAAATCCGGTGACAACTGTATAATCCTTTTTTCCGGTGCAAACCGTAGTATAACCAAAGATTATGTGGATAGAGTATTAAGTGGATTTGAAAAGGGTGATTATATAGTCCTTCAAAATGAGATTTCTGAACTGCCATATATCGTGGAGAATGCACACAAAATTGGAATGAAGATAGTTTTAAATCCTTCTCCAATGGATGAGAAGATAAGAGAATTAAATTTGGATTATGTAGATTATTTTTTTATTAAATGAGACAGAGGCACTTAAACTTTCTGAAATAGAAGAATTTGACATTAAAGAATGTATGGAAAAAAATTGATAAATAGATTCAAAGGTGCAGGTATTTTTAATAACTTTAGGAGATAAAGGTTCTATATATTCAGATGGAAAGATAAATGTTGAACAAAGTGTTGTAAAAACAGAAGTGGTAGATACTACGGCAGCAGGAGATACATTTACAGGCTATTTTGTAAGTGGTATATTGGCAGGAAAGGAAATGAAAACGGTGATTAAGGAAGCCACTGTGGCATCATCCATTACAGTATCCAGGATAGGTGCTGCACCTTCAATTCCTGACATGAAAGAGGTAAAAGAAAAATACGACAGTTTATAATTTATGTGCTGCAGTTGTCATAAAATCCTTATGACGGGTATTTTAAACTAAACAAACTTGACATAATTAATTTTAGAGGGTATAGTTTAATTGTGATTAGTAAAATTAATTAAATTGTTTAGTGAAGTTTTGTGTAATGGGAGAATATATGACGATTAGAGAACTTGCAGATAAAATAGGCGTATCACCGGCAACTATATCAATAGTTATAAACGGTAAAAAAAGGAGTTGGGGGAGATATGAGGGAAAGGGTATTAAGGGCATTAAAGGAGAATAATTATAATCCCGGAATAGAAAAAAAATAATGATAAAAATGTCCTTCTTGTTAAATATACTAAAAGTGGTTTTTTTGTAGAAGAAAAATCAAGGTTTCATATCAATGATAATTGATCCAATTGAAGAGCAGCTCTGAAATAAAAAAATAGAGGCATTACTATGATGATAATTAAAAAAATGATCTGCTGCTTGGATTAAATGAAATTGATTATGAAAAAAATATAGTGGAATTATACTTATTGGAACAGAAATGATAGATGATGATTATAATTGTCTGAAAGATATTCCTATACCGTTTGTTGTTGTAGATAATGTGGTGCCGAATATTATGTGTAACAGCATAAGTATAAATAATTATGAGAATGTTTATATTGCAATATCATATCTTAAGAAAGCCGGGCATAACCGTGTCGGTTATATAGGCAGTAAGTCTGAGACTGAAAATTTTAGGGAACGCAGGACTGCTTTTGAACTCACCGTGAAAAAATTAAATATGGTGTTTGATGAGGATAATGATTATAAAGTTACGCCTACGTTAATTGGTTCACATGATGATTTTTTAGAACTTCTGGAAAAGAAAGATTTAAACGATACAGCATTTTTTGCTGAGAATGATACCATCGCTTTGGGTGTAATAAAAGCACTTAAAGAGAAAAGATATAAAATTCCTGCCGATGTTTCTATTATAGGTTTTGATGATATAGCATATTCTTCTGTAAGCTCTCCTACTCTTACAACTGTGCATGTACAGAGAAAAGGACTTGGTAAACAGACAGTATTGCAGCTGCTTCAGCTTATAGAGGAAAATAAACCTTTGCCGATAAAAACCAGAGTTACAGGCAGGCTTGTAGAACGAGACAGCGTAAAGAAGATAATATGATAAGATTAGAAACAGCATTAACCGTTGTATAGTAAAAATACAGCGGTTTTTTTGTTTATTAAATTATAAAATTGTTTAGTTTGTGCTGGATAAGATATGATGTAAAAATAAAAATAAGAATGATAAAAAAATTGACAAATCATACAATAAAAAAATATTATTATGAGTAAAAATAATAATAAAGTTAACAAAGACACTTGACAAAAATACTATAAAAGTTATATTATTCAACTAAACTATTAAATAAATAATAGTAAACAAACCACTAATTTTACAAAACAAAGGAGGAGTGATTATGAAGGGCTTCAGAAGATTTATCAGTACTTTTCTTGTAACTGTAATGGCAGTATCACTACTATCTGCTTGTGGAAAACCTGCAGAGAACAACACCGGTTCTTCCACAAAACAGAGTGCTGCATCAAGTGTTAAAAGTTCTGCTGTAAAATCAGGCAGTACAGCAACAGATACATCAAATGGTGCAAACCCTGTGGCTGGGAAGAAGGTTGCATATATTATGATTATGCCATCTGCTACAATTTTCCAGATGTGGAAAGATTCCTGTCAGAAATTATGTGATGCACTGGATGTTAAATTTGACTTTTTCTTCTGCGATGGCGATTTTAATAAGTGGCAGGATACAATACGTACCTGTGCATCAGCAGGATACGACGGACTTCTCGTAAGTCATGGTAATCAGGATGGCTCCTATGTATTCTTAAAAGAAATCCTTGAGCAGTATCCAAATTTAAAAATTGTTACATTTGATACACAGTTCTATGCAGATGGTGAATATAAGAAGCTTGAAGGTGTTACCCAGATGTTCCAGCAGGATAAATCACTCGTTACAGTACTTCTTGACAGAATGGTTGAGAAATATGGAGAGGGTGTAAGACTTGTGAAGGTTTGGAGAGGACCTAACTACAACAGCCCATTTGATAGAAGAGAAGCAGGCTGGCAGGAGTATGAAAAAGCTGGAAAGATTAAGACTGTTGGAGAAGTTCAGCCGCTTCAGGACTCTGTTGATTCAGCCAATACAGTTACAGCAGCTTATTTACAGAGCTTAAAGAGGGAAGATGTTGATGGAATAATTGCTTACTATGATTTATATGGTCAGGGTGTATATAATGCGATTATGGAAAACAGTAATTTCAACGGCAGTAATGGAAATCCTCTTCCAATGGCTTCTGTGGATATTGATCCTGTTGACGTTACTAATATGCAGACAAAACCTGAAATCTGGACAGCAGCAGGTACAACAGACTGGACACTTAATGGTGAAATTGCAATGCGTCTGCTTATGCTTGAAATGGCAGGAGAATATGATAAGATTTATGACCCAGCAACACAGAAAAAAGGTGTAGATGTTGTTGAAGTTCCCGGTACAGCAATTCCGGCAGAATCCTTAAAAAAGGATTCAACTGTAGAGAACCTTGGAAATATAGCAGGTGAAACCTATGGTAATCTTGGTTATGTTTCAGAAGCAGACTGGATGCCTAAGGATCTCATTCACAAATAATATTTGATCTTAGAAGAAAGCACATGATACATGTGCTTTCTTCATACAATTGTGGGAGAGAGGAAATTAATGGAAAAGATAAAATTAACTACACATAATGTATCAATAGAGTTTCCAGGAGTTAAGGCTCTTGATGATATTAACTTTGAAGTTTCAACCGGAGAAATAAGGGCAGTAGTAGGAGCTAACGGTGCAGGAAAATCCACTCTTATGAAAGTATTTGCAGGAGCAAATCCTACTTACACAGGTGAAGTTATGCTGGATGGCAAAGTGGTTGAACTAAGGACACCTGTTGATGCAAAAAAGCTTGGCATACAGATAGTTTATCAGGAAGTTGATACATCACTGGTTCCTACACTTTCAGTAGCAGAAAATATAATGCTTAATGAGATGGTTATGACAGGCGGAGTAGCTATGAACTGGAAGCATACCAGAGAAGAAGCGAAAAAAGCATTGGACAGACTTCATGTAAAAGGAATCAATGTACGTACTCTGGTTCAGGATCTCTCTTTAGCACAAAAGCAGATGGTGCTTATAGCAAGAGCGATAAGGCTTAATTGTAATTTTCTGATTCTTGATGAACCAACAGCACCGCTTAGTACATCAGAGACTAAAGAATTGTTTAGCATAGTAAAGAAGCTTAGAGAAACAGAAAATATAGCTATACTTTTTATTTCTCACAGACTTGATGAAATACTTGAAATTTGTGAAAGCTATACCGTTATGAGGAATGGCAGGATAGTTGATAATTGCCCTGTAACAAAGGAAACTACAACTAAAGAAATAGTTGAAAAAATGCTCGGAAGATCTTTTGAGGAAAGCTTCCCTAAAGAAGTATGTGACATAGGAGAAGAACTCCTTAGAGTTGAGAATTTATCCGGTGCAGATGGCAAAATAGATAATATTTCTTTTAGTGTAAGAAAGGGAGAGATTATCGGTATAGCAGGTCTTGTAGGGGCAGGAAAGTCCGAACTCTGCAAGCTGATATTTGGAGCTTACAAAAAGACGTCCGGGAAGATATATCTTAATGGTAAAGAGCTAAAGATAAACAATCCATCTGATGCAGTAAAGAGTGGAATAGCCTTCGTGCCCGAAGAGAGAAGAAAAGAAGGTGTTCTGGTTGATGAAAGCGTATCCTTTAACCTTTCGGCAGCTAATCTTGGTGATTTTTGTACATTTTCGTTTATAGATAAGAATAAGGTAAAGAAGAATGCTGAGAAGTTTGTAGAAAGCTTAGGAATTAAGACACCGACTATCAAACAGCAGGTAAGACTGCTGTCAGGTGGAAATCAGCAGAAGGTGGTTGTAGGAAAATGGCTTGGTGCTGACAGTGATATATATATTTTTGATGAACCTACAAAGGGAGTCGATGTAGGTGCAAAACAGGATATCTTTCATCTTATAAATGAAATAGCTAAAAGTGGAAAAGGAGTTATTTATGCTTCCTGTGAAAATGCAGAGCTGCTGTCATTAACAGACAGGATGTATGTTATGTATAGTGGAAAAATTGTTGCAGAGCTTGAAACAAAGGAAGCAAGAGATGATAGGATAATGAACCTTTCTGTAGGCGGTAATGAATAAAAGTATTTTCAGGGGGTAAAATTAGTGAATACAAAAGCAAAGTCAGACTTTAATTTTGGCAGGTTTCTGGTAAGCTGGGCGGCAGTACTTGCATTGATGTTATGTTTTGTTATGTTTACTGCAATAAAGGGTGGATCCTTTATGTCAGGAAACAATATGGTCAATATTTTAAGAGCGATGGCTATAAATACTGTATTTGGAATTGCAGCAACCATAACTATGGCACCGGATGGCTTCGATATGTCAGCGGCAACCCTTGCAAGCTGTTCAGCTTATGTATTTGTATCGGCTTATCTGTGGTTCGGCTGCTCATTAGGTATGTCAATAGTGGTATGTATATTGGTAACCTTAGTGCTTTATCAGCTCACTATGTTTCTTATTCTTGTATGCAAAATACCTGATATGCTGGCGACTTGTGCACTTATGTTTGTCCATCAAGGTATAGGACAATGGTATATAGGTGGTGGTGCAGTTTCTACAGGCATGAGAACATCCTGGGGAGCGGCTCCTGCAAGAACAGCACTTTCGGATTCATTTTCAGCTATAGGCAGGGCGCCTTGGATTATTATAATTATGTTCCTATGTGTTATAGTTGCACATATTTTTCTAAATTATACAAAGCATGGCCGTTATCTCTATGCTATGGGTGGAAATAAGCAGGCTGCCAAGCTTTCAGGTATTAATATTAAAAAGTACAGATATATGGCAGGAATGATTACAGCTGTATTTATTGCAATTGCAGGTATATTGGTAGCATCAAGAGGAAGCTCCGCTCAGGTTATGTGCTGTGATGATTATCTTATGCCTTCACTTGCAGCAGTATTTGTAGGACGTACAGTTGGTGGAGCTGAGAAACCAAATGCACTTGGTACAATGATTGGTTCAGCACTTGTGTCAACACTTGAAAATGGACTTACAATCTGTGCAGTTCCATTTTATGTATTGCCGGCTGTAAAAGGAGCAGTACTTGGTCTTGCACTTATAGCAGCGTACATTTCTAAGAAAGAGGACTAAAGGGGGAGATTATAATGACAGATTTTTCTAAGTATTTTCTTATGATAAATGAGAATAAACCGGAAGAAACCGAAAAGCTGGTTATTGAATATACTCTTTTTAAGACAAAAGGAACCGGAGAAGGAAAGATAGACTGGGATGAGGCTACAATGCAGGCAAAGATTCCGGCAGCTCATGGAAATCTGAACCATGTATGCAGGGTAACGGATGAAAAGGGACATAGTCTTTATATCAAGCAGGCAGGAGATACTCTCAGAATATCTGAGGACATGACTGCTACCCTGGATAGAAACAGGCAGGAGTCGGAAATACTTCAGATAGAGGAAAAATTTGCGCCGGGGATGGTTCCTCACATATATTTCTATGATACGGTAATGAGTGCAAGTGGAATGGAGGATTGCAGTAACTTTGAGGTAATGAGGGATGCTATGCTAAAACATAAGATTTATCCTGAATTTGCTGAAATGATTACTGATTTTATGGTAAACACCTTGCTTTTATCAAGTGATGTGGTTATGGATCACAGGGAGAAGAAGGAGCTTACCAGAAAATTTATAACTCCTGATTTAGATGACATTACAGAGAAACTGGTACTTATGGAGCCTTACTTGGGGGCTGAGAGAAATAATATTTTTGCGCCTAACAAAGAATTTGTAGAAAAGGAGCTTTATGGTGATGAAGAGCTTCACCTGGCAGTATCAAAATTAAAATTTAACTTTATGACGAATGCACAGGCTTTGCTTCATGGAGACTTGCACACAGGCTCCATCTTTATTAAAGAGGATGCGATTAAAGTTTTTGATTGTGAGTTTGGAACCTTTGCTCCTATGGGTTATGATGTGGGCAATATAATTGCAAATATGATTTTTGCCTATGTAAACGGACTTGCTTATGGTAAAGAAGATTTCTGTAAATGGACACTTGCAACTATCAGAGATATAGTTGATAAATTCATTGAAAAATTTAATAAAAAGTATGATGAGGCAGTAGCTGAGCCTATGGCAAAGGTGAAAGGATTTAAAGAATACTATCTTGACAGCATACTTAGTGATACTGCAGGCTATGCCGGAACAGAACTTCACAGAAGAACTGTGGGAATGGCAAATGTAGTAGATGTTACTACAATAGAAGACAGTGATAAACGTGTGCTTGCTGAGAGAATCAACATACTTGCCGGTAAAGATTATATAATCAATCATAAGAAGTTTAGGACAGGTGAAGACTTTATGGAGGCGGTGTTAAAGGCTGTAAAGGCTGCAGAGAATTGGAGGGTTTAGTGGTATGAATATGGATGATTTTTTTGACAGACTACTTACAGTAAGGTTTACAGATGATAGGATGGGTGTTGATATAATTGACCAGACTCTGATTCCGGTTGAAATGAAACGAATAGTATTAAAAACCAAAGAAGAGGTCTGGGAGGCAATTAAAAAACTCAGAGTCAGAGGAGCACCAGCTATTGGAGTGGCTGCAGCTTGTGGGCTTGCAGCCATAGCAAGGAGGATAGAAACTGCTGATTATGATGAATTTTATAAAGAGTTTAAGGAAATAAAAGACTATCTTGCTTCATCAAGACCTACAGCGGTAAATCTTTTTCTGGGCACTTAATAGAATGGATGATGTTGCTGTAAAGAATAAAGAAAAATGCGTTGAAGAAATCAAAAACATATTACTTGATGAAGCAGAGCTTATAAGAACCGAAGATATAGCAATAAGCCGTAATATTGGTGAAATAGGCTTTGGACTTATTAAAGAACTTAAAAAAGAAGGCAGGGAAGTTGGAATTCTCACCCACTGTAATGCAGGAACTCTTGCAACAGCAAAATACGGTACAGCAACAGCTCCTATGTACATAGCACTTGAGCATGGCTTTAAGGGAGATGACATGCATGTATATTGTGATGAAACAAGACCACTTTTACAGGGAGCAAGGCTTACTTCCTTTGAACTTCATAATGCAGGGATAAAAACAACCTTGCAATGTGACAATATGGCTTCAATCCTTATGAAGTCAGGTAAAATTGACATTATATTTGTAGGCTGTGACAGAGTGGCTGCAAACGGAGATGCAGCAAATAAGATAGGAACTTCCGGAGTAGCTATTTTAGCTAAACATTATGGAATTCCGTTTTATGTATGTGCTCCAAGCTCTACAATTGATATGCATACTCTCACAGGAAAAGATATACCTATAGAGCAGAGGGACGGAGAAGAAATTACAGAGATGTGGTATAAGGCAAGGATGGCTCCGGAGGGAGTTGATGTTTATAATCCTGCATTTGATGTTACCGACAACGAACTGATTACAGGAATAATTACAGAAAAAGGTTTATGTAAAGCACCATATGATAAAGCATTCAAAGAGCTTGGAATAGGAGGGAGCCTATGTTAAGGCATATTCCTGATTGTATTTCACCTGAACTTTTAAAAGTACTTCATGAAATGGGGCATGGAGACCGTATAGTTATAGGAGATGCAAATTTTCCTGCTAAATCGGTGTCCAAAGGAAATATTAATATTCGTTGTGACGGTCACAAAGCTACAGAAATTTTGGAGGCAATACTCGAACTTATGCCTCTTGACGAATTTGTAGAAAAGCCTGTGCTTATTATGGACAAGTCAGCACAGCACAAAAACCTGGAAACACCTGTATGGAATGAATTTAAGAATATTGTCATTAAGCACAATGACAAAGGTGAAGACATGGTAGGGTTCATTGACAGATTTGCATTTTATGAAGAAGCAAAGAAGGCATATGCAACCATATCAACAACTGAAAAGGCATTTTATGCCTGCATAATATTACAAAAGGGCTGCTTATAGGAAAGGAATAACTATATGAAGAAGATAATTAATTTGCCGGAAAATTATACAGATGATATGTTAAAGGGAATTTATTCAGCTCATCCTGATAAGGTTAAGTATGTGAATGATGATTTAAGATGTTATTGTGCGATAAAAGAGAAGAAAGGCAAGGTTGCCATAGTAACGGGAGGAGGTACAGGTCATTTACCACTTTTCCTTGGATATGTTGGCGAGGGATTGCTTGATGGCTGTGGTGTAGGTGGAGTATTCCAGTCACCATCATCAGAACAGATTGCAAATGTTACAAGAGAAGTAGATGAGGGAGTAGGTACTCTTTTCTTATATGGAAATTATACCGGCGATATAATGAATTTTGATATGGCAGCAGAATTCCTTGAAATGGATGATGTTAAGACAAGAAGCATAGTTGGTGCTGATGATTTGCTGTCAAGTAAAGATATAGATACAAGAAGAGGTGTAGCAGGTATTTTCTTCATGTACAAATGTGCAGGTGCAAAGGCAAGCCTGATGGGAAATCTGGATGAAGTTTATGAAGCTGCAAAAAAGGCAAAAGAGAATACAGGAACAGTGGGGTTTGCGCTTACACCTTGTGTTATTCCTGAACTGGGACATAGTAATTTTAATCTCGGTGAGAATGAAATGGCTTTCGGAATGGGTATACATGGAGAGCCGGGGGTATGGAATGGGGAGATTAAAACATCAAAAGAGCTTGCGGAAGAAGCGGTAGAAGAAATTACAAAGGGGCTTGGACTTAATGCAGGAGATGAGGTTTGTCTGCTTATAAACGGTTTAGGTGCAACAAGTCTTGAAGAACTTTATATCTTGTCAAATGATGTAACTAATCTGGTAAAGGAAAAGGGTGTGAAGATATACAGAACCTTTGTTGGAGAGTATGCAACCAGTATGGAAATGGCAGGAGCTTCTATTTCGCTCTGTAAGGTAGACGATGAGATGAAGAAGCTCATAGATATGCCTGTGGATACACCGTTCTACACACAGAAGTAGGAGGATAGCATGGAAGAAATATTAGCTAAAGAGCTTCCGGAACTTTTTAAGGGAGTAAGTGATATATTTTCTGAAAAGAAAGATGAACTCTGCGAAATGGATGCCAATATGGGTGATGGTGACCTTGGGCTTACTATGAGTAAGGGCTTCGGTGCACTTCCTGAACTGATTGCAGAGAATATGGATGAGAATAATCTAGGAATGACTTTGGTAAAGGCAGGAATGAAGATGGCAGCGGTAGTTCCTTCCACTATGGGAACTCTTATGTCAAGCGGTGTTATGGAAGGTGGGAAGAAGCTAAAGGATAAAAAGTCTATGGGTAGACAGGAATTGGTGGATTTCCTTGAAGGCTATGTTGAAGGTATCAAAAAAAGAGGTAAATGCGAGGTAGGTGAGCGCACTCTTTTAGATGCTATCCATCCGGCATTTGAAGCGGCAAAAGAGGCATTGGAGTCCGGAAAGAGCCTTAAAGAGATAATGGAAGCAGCTGTTGAAGGTGCTAAAAATGGTGTGGAAGCAACCAAAGAGATGACACCTAAGTATGGAAAGGCTGTAGTATTTGCGGCGAAGGCAAAAGGAATTCCTGACCAGGGTGCAATGGCAGGACTGTATCTTTTAGAAGGTTTAGGAAGATATTTTGTATGAGTATAATGTCAGAAGTATTTAGCATTGGCTATAGCTATTTTTGATTATAATTTTAAGTTACAAACTGAATAATAATTAAACAAAGAATAGACTAACTTTTAAGAGATGGTCTATTCTTTTTATACAAGGGGTAAATAAAAACATATATAAAACAAAATAAGAACACCGGTTTGCCACCTTCGTTGACAAAAGAAAGAAAGATGATATACTGCAAATGAAGGTTTTGACAAAATATTCATAGCATTTTTAGTAAAATTGAAAGGTACATTATGCTGACACAAAAAAAGAGCTTTAAGAGACAGCTTCAAATGATTATGAATAAGGACATCAGTAAAATCGTACAGCTTCCGCTTGAAGGAGGGGACAGCCTTACAGGACAAACAAGTCTGGGAGAGGCACCGATTTTGAAGTTACGGCTCTTTTTTAAAGATGATGAGGTAAGCGATGTCATTGTAAAATGCAAGTCCTCTAAAGTTATACTTAACGGAATTAAACTTCTCAATTATGAAAAAAGCTGGAAGCTATATTATGCTTTGGCAAGATACCATAGAATACTTAGTTTTGATGGCAGTTTTCTAAGGGAAATAGCATTTTATAATAAAATCAGAAAAGAACTTAGACAGTCACTTCCCTTTGTGTACGGTACTTATCAAAACAAACTTAAAAACCAATATATGATTGTGATGAAAGAGTTTTCCAAGGTGGAAATACCATCTAAAGATTTGGTATATCGTGTCCTAGACAGTATTCTTCCTTTTCATATTTCCTTTTATGGCAAAAAAGAATCGGTTAATTCATTAAAATTAAACTGTTATTCTGTGAAAGATTATCAAAAAAAGCAGACCTCTTTTTGAGGGAATTGTTTGAGAAGTTGGAAAGTGAGAATGTCCTTTATTTTAAGGAAAACCTGCCATATCTTATGAATTTTATTGATACAATTCATGAAAAAAGGGAGGAACTTAAAGAACATTTCACCCTTACTCACAATGATTTTTGCCCTCGGAATTTGTTTTTTAATGGAGAGAATATAATTATCTATGACTGGGAACTGGCGTCATACGGCAATCCTGAACATGATTTGATTGAGTATCTGAGTTTTGTTTTACATGAATTTTCCGATTTAGAAGTGTATGATATAATGTGAACACTTAACGAAATCAAGCCGTAAGGCGAAGATTGAGTTTAGTGACGACGCACCGAAGGTGCTAGTACCTTTAGGTAGAGCGGTATCTAAGCACTTAGTGAAGTCGAGCCGCTTTTGGCGAAGGCTGAACTTAGTACTTATGATATAATGGAATACTATAGAGAAAAGTTGTTTTTCGGCTTTTAAATATCAATATGAGCAAAGAGGAGTATCAAAAGATTTTGGAGTTTAATATCTCGGAGTTCATTGTAAATAAACTCAGTGTATACAGGAGAGCGGGGAAGTTCTTCACGCTTGATTTTATAGAAGATTTATGCGTTAATTCAGCAAGATTATTTGGACTTATTAAGAGAAATACAGGACTGAAATAATTTGGAGAAAAGGAAGTATGGAAAGAGAAAAAGATATTTTACAGCTTGCAGATTATTATGAAAAATTTGAGGTAGGAGATTCATCTGCCTATCTTATAATAAATGAAAACATGAGCGATTATAAGGCGATGTTCGGCTTTACAGAGCTTAGTGATAACAAGGATGAATGGAGGGAGCTTTTTCATTTAATAGAAGAAAAGGCGAAGGCACTTGGCTACTCTGCACTTGTGGGACCGCTGAATTATTCCACCTGGATGAGTTACCGCTGGGCTATAAGCCGTTTTGATTTGAGATTTTTCCCGGATTGCAACAATCCGTCATTTTATCCCGATTACATAAAAGAGCTTGGCTACAGGGAGTTGTATACTTACCGCAGTGCGGAAATAGCAATTAAGAACCCTTTGAATGAGGTTGGAGAGCAGATTTACAATGAAAAAAAGGCAGAGGGTTATCGTTTTGTTACCTTTGAAGGGGGAGGAGGCTTTTAGTCAGGTAAAAGAAGTGTATGAAATCTCAAAAGATGCCTTTTCAGATGCCTTATTATATTCAGATATCCCCTATGAAGTGTTTGAAAAGCTATATCTTTCATGGGTGAAGGAGATAAATATTTCTTTGATTATCGCTTATAGGAGAGAAGAAGCCATAGGTTATGTATTTGGCTATGATAGTCCTTTTGGAAAGGATTTTATTTCAAAGACAAGTGCGGTGAAAAAAGAGTATCAGAAGCAAAAAATCTATCTTGCCCTGCTTTATTTAGGAAGTGAACTGGTTAAAAATAAGGGCTATGATACTATGATTTACCATTTTCAGTGTGAACAAAAAGAAACCTTCAGACGTTTCGCTGAGGGAGTGGAAGACAATGAAAAGCGTTATGCTGTATATGTAAAGGAGTTTTAATGAAACGAAGCTGTAGACTTTGCTTAAATGACCATACTGTCAGAAATATTCGTTTCAATGAAGAGGGACTGTGCAATTTTTGTGAAGCCTATCTTAGAGATAAGGAGAAACTGACTGATTTTGACAGGTTGAAAACACTATTTGAAGAGAGGATTAGTCTGGTTAAAGGTAAGCATGCTTATGATGTGGCTGTAGGAATTTCAGGAGGAAAGGACAGTGTATTTGTGCTTTACGAGCTGATTCACCGCTACCGTCTTCATGTCAAGGCATTTACAATGAACAACGGTTTTCTTTCTAAGGAGGCAAAGGAGAATATAGACAGGCTGGTACAGGAGTTTCAGGTGGAACATGAGTATATTGACTTTAAGCCAAGCCTTTTAAAACGTTTTTATGCTTATTCCATAAAAAAATGGCTGGTGCCTTGCGTAGCCTGTTCCTATATCGGCTATGCCTCTATGATAAATTTAGCATCTAAAATAGATGCAGGAATGATAGTTCATGGCAGAAGTCCGGAGCAGATGTTTCGTGCTTATGATGAGGATGTTTTTTCTGAACTTGTCAGAGCAGGACTGTCTTCTGTAAAAGATTTGGATTTAAAAAGTCTGTATAGGGGACTTCTTGGGAAAATAGATGAAAAGCTGGATAAGACCTTGAGGGATGATGTGAACAGGGCATTGTTTCAGGATGTTAAGGGGGATGATTTCAGGGAGTTTGTCGCCTACTTTTTATACCACCATTATGATGAAAAAGAGATTGTTGTATTTTTAAAGGAGAATACCTCATGGTTTGTGGGAGAGCATTATAATCACTATGATTGCAGAATTCACCCTGCTACTAAATATATATACCAATGTGCCGAGGGAAGACCTCACAGCCTGCCTGAAATCAGCTTTTTGGTTAGAGATGGCAAACTTACAAGGGAAGAAGCAAAGCAGATGTTAGAGGGAGATTTGTTATCTGAAAAGCCGAAGGCAGAAATGAAAGAGCTTTTTAATTATATAGGAAAAAGTCAAATGCCTACAAGAATAAAAGCAGAAATTTACAATAAAGTGGTGAGTAAATGGAAGTGATAAGATATTTTTTTATAAGAAACGATTGTTTATCTATATTGGATTTTCATTAGTATTGGCTCTTCTTTTCACATATTTTGCAAAAGAAACAGAAGCCCTGCGACTCTTTTTTCTTTTTTTAATTGAGCTTTGGTTTCTTCGTTTTACAGATGATTGGACAGATTATGAAAAGGATACTGCCTTGGGTAAAATACAGTTAAAAAAAGAAATGCTTAGAGTGCTTATCATTCTCTTTGCTCTACTATTTTTGGGGTTTAACCTTTTATTTTTTGGAATATGTGGACTGTTTAGTTTAGGTATTCTTTTGCTGATTTTTTATAAAGAAACCTTGACCTTTATTCCGCCAATTATTGGACTTGTCAGTGGCATCTACTATATGAGCCTGATTATTCCGTTAAGGGAAATAGGCTTGGAAGAAGGCTTATTTTTAATGGTTTTACTGGTTTTTTCTGTGGGGTTTGGCATAAGAAAGAGGAAAAAATATGATTTTTGAAATGGGGAATAAGAAGACACCTGATAAACTGGGTGGAAAGGCTTTTCAGCTTGTAGAGCTTTCTGAAGCTGGTTTTTTGGTTCCGTCTTTCTTGGTTTTGACAGGTGAGGCTTTCTATGAGTTTTTGGGAGAGGATAGAGAGAGGCTTTACTCACTTCTTTCTTTTTATAAGGATGAAAATAGGGAAGAAATCTGCTCTATTATCAGAAACAGAGTATTTCAGAGAGAATGGAAAGAGAAGGTTTTTGGTAAGGTTAAGGCTTATTTTGACGAAAACTGCCTGCTTGCTGTGCGTTCCAGTGCAATGGATGAGGATGGGGAGGATTGTTCGTTTGCAGGAATGATGGAATCTTTTCTGAGTGTAAAACAGGGTGAGGAGCTTTTGGATTCGATAAGGAAGTGCTATCTGTCCTGTTTTTCGGAAAGGGCGATGGCGTATAGGAAAGAGAACGGCTTGATTACCGAAAATATCGGTATGGCTGTAATTATACAGGAAATGGTAGATGCAGATGTGTCTGGAGTAATGTTTACCAGCAATCCGGGTACTAACAATCCTGATGAAATTTTAATCAGTGTGGTTACAGGACTTGGGGAAGCCTTGGTATCAGGAGAAAAGAACAGCTATGATGCACTGTATGACCGCTTCGGCAACAAACTTGAAGCGGATGAAGCTATGCCTGTTTCTGAGGAAACTCTACAGGAACTTGTCAGTCTTGGGCTAAAGGTAGAAGCACTGGATACGAAAAAACGAGGTCGGGATATAGAATTTTCCATAAAAAAAGATGTTATTTACTTTTTGCAAAATCGTCTTATTACGAGCTACCGTCATATTGAAAAAAACAAAGAGAGAACTATTCTTGATAATTCCAATATCATAGAAAGCTATTCAGGTGTTACTACACCACTGACATATAGTTTTGCCAGAGAGGTATATGAAAAAATTTACCGCCAGACACTTGGGAATTTTTTTATAGAAAAAGAGGCGATTGAGAGTATTTCAGATGACCTTAAAAATATGATTGTATTTTATGAAAATAAAATCTATTACCGTCTTAACGGCTGGTACAAGATGACGGCACTCTATCCCGGTTACAATAAAAATAAACGCTACATGGAAGAGATGATGGGCGTAAAGGTGGAGCTGAAGGAAACAGAGCGAGAGGCGAAGTTTCGCCTTTTTAAAAATTTATTTTTATTTTATTAAAAAGCTACTTAATATGAAACGTGCAACTACTGCATTTTCAAAGAAGTTTGAGGAGGTAACCAAAGACTATAAAAATCAGGACTTTGCAGGATTTGATAATAGGAGTCTGGTTCAGATTTACAAAGACTTGGAAGACTCTATTTTGGATGATTTTACAACACCGATTGTAAATGATATGGGAGCAATGGTCTTTCTCGGAAAGGTAAATGAACTGCTAAAAAAAGAGGGTGTACAGGATGCAGAGGGGCTTCTTGGGAAAATCCTCAGCAAACAGGGAAATGTGGAAAGTGTGAAGCAGAGCCTTTCCTTGATGGAGCTTGTTGATGAGATATGGGAGAATAAGGAACTTTCCGCTAAATTTCGTAATCAGTCAAAGGAAGAGCTGAAAGCATTGTTAAATGAAGAAAGTGATTTTTCAGAGCATTTAAGAAACTATATTTCACGCTTTGGAGCAAGGGTGATGGATGAACTCAAGCTTGAAAGTATCACGCTTAAAGAAAATCCGGACTTTTTGTTTCAGACTTTAAAGAACTATTTGCAGATGGAAGAGAAACCGTCAGTTTATAAGCCGCTTGAAATAGATGAAGAAGAGCTGTATAAACAGGTTTCATTTGCAAAGAGACTGCTGTTAAAAAAGCTTGTAAAGATTACCAAATACTTTGTAAGAAATCGGGAATTTTTAAGGCTTTACAGAACTTATATCTACGATATTGTGCGTATGATATTTCTTCGTATCGGGCATAATCTGGAAGAAGAGGGAGTTATTTCACATTACAGAGATGTGTTTTTTATTACAAAAGAGGAGCTTTTTCCGCTTGCCGAGGGAGAAGCTGTACAAATAGCAGAGCTTCAGAAAAAGATAGCGGAAAGAAAACAGGAATTTGAAGAAAATAAAGACAAAGAAGTTTTTGAAAGAATGTACTTTTACGGAGAAGTTAAGGAAGAAAATATGATTCCTATATTTTCAAGGCAGGAAACAGGCAATATCGGTAATGGTGTTCTAAAGGGAGTTGCAGGTGGGGGAAAGGCTGTTACCGGAAGAGTGAAGTTCGTAGAAGATCCGTCAAGTGCAGATGTAGAAGGCTTCATCCTTATGGCAAAGCGGACTGATCCCGGTTGGACAGTACTATTTCCTATGGCAAAGGCGATTATCATAGAACGTGGAAGTGTACTTTCTCATTCTGCGGTTATTGCCAGAGAGATGGGAATTCCGCTTGTGGTCGGAATCAGAGGGCTGACCGAACAAATAAAGGATGGAATGCTGGTTAGGGTAGACGGTATAAAGGGAACGGTAGAAAGGATAGATGAGGGCAATGAAGACGAGAGATAAATTTTCTTTTATACGGTACTCAAATTGCTGGGAAGACAGCAAAATTCTCTTAGAAGCCTTGCAGATAAAAGAAGGAGAGGTAGGACTTTCCATAGCCGGAGGCGGGGACAATACCCTCGCCCTGCTCCTTGCCAATCCTGAGAAAGTCTATGCTTTTGATGTGAATAAAACCCAGTTGTATCTGATGAAATTGAAGATGACTGCAATAGAAAAATTAAGCTATGATGAGGTTTTGAACTTTTTCGGTATCAGAAAAAGCAGTAACAGGCTTAGTACTTTTTTCAGCTTGAGAGAATATTTAGATGAAGAAAGCTACCGGTATTTTAATCAGAGAAGGAAACTGATTACAAGGGGTATAATACATATAGGAAAGTTTGAAAGATATTTTCAGATTTTCAGAAAGTTTGTCTGCCCTTTATTTTGCAGGGCGAAAAGGCTTCACCGATTTTGCTCTCTGTCCTCATTTACGAAGCAAAGACATTTTTATAAAAGATACATTAACAACCCGAGATTTCGTATGATTTTTCGTGTGTTTTTTGGCATGAAGGTGATGGGGAGTCTCGGCAGAGATAAAAGTTTTTATGAAAATTTGGAAGATAAGAGTGATGTTGGAGGAGATATCAAAAAACGTTTTGAGTTTGGCATTTCTCACAGCGAAAATCGTAACAATCCCTATCTTAGTTATATACTTAGGGGGAATTTTACTAAAACCGCCCTGCCACTTTATTTAAGAAAAGAAAATCTTGCTTTGATTAGAGAAAGGCTTTCCAAAATCCAATTAATTCATGGCTCACTTTTGGATATTCCTGAAAGAGAACAGTTTGATTTTTTTAATCTCTCGGATATTTTTGAGTATATGAATGAGGAAGATTTTTTGAAAAATGTAGATAAATTAGAGAAAATCAGCAGAACCGGTGCGAGATTTGCCATCTGGAATATGCAAAATAAAAGATATTTACCGGATGAGAGTTTCTGCTTATTAGAAGAGGAAAGCAAGTCACTTTTTAAGAAAAACCAATCTTATTTTTACAGAGATTTTTCGGTTTATAAGAGGTGATTATAATAAACAACAATTATTCACGCCATAGGTCACAGACATCTTATTCCGCATAGTACCGTAGGATAACTGTTTTCGGTCTGTGACTATGGGGTACTTCGGCTTGATTACGATATTTCACAAGATGTTTCGTGAATAATTTGAGATAAATATAGAAAGTGTGGGAAATGAGTAGGATTGTAGATTGTTTTGATGATGCCTGTAAGAAGTACAGGGAGAGAACCGCCTTTATAGATATCAAAGGAGAAAAAGTAAAGAAAGTCAGTTTTGATGAACTAAAGACAGATGTTGACAGGGTTTGTGGCTCTTTGGCTGAAAAAGGAATGAAGCAAAAAGAAAGGGTGGTACTTTTTGTGTCCCCCTCCTATGAACTTTTGGTATTTATGCTTGCCTGCTTGAAACTGGGTGTCTCCCTTATGATAATTGATATTTGGGCCGGAAAACACTTGATTAGACAGACACTTGAGAAATATCAGGCAGAATATATAGCGGTTTCAGGCAGGACAAAACTGCTTAGGCTTGCATTCAGAGAGTTTAGAAAGATTAAAGATGCAATTCTGATAGACAAAGTATTTGAAGCAGAACAAATTAAAAATATGGGGAAAACACAGGAAAAGCCCCGACTTTATAAGGTTCCGGGAAGTGAAACAGCAGTTCTTACAATGACCACAGGCTCTACCGGGCAACCAAAGATTATTTTAAGAAGCCACGAAGACCTTTACAATCAGTTGGAATTGGTTCGAAGCAATATGGAAGAAAGAAAAGAAGAAACAGTCGCCCTGAATACTTCTTTTATGTACCATTTTGTAAATATTTTAAATGGTTACAGTGGAATTTTGCTACATTCTAAAAAACCTAAATTTCTTAGAATGTTTCCTAAAAAAAGACAGGTACAAAGGCTTCCGGCTCAGGTGCTTTTTACCAGTCCGGATTTTTGTATGAAGACGGAAATCCTCTTTCCCAAGTTAGAAGAGCTTTATTTTGGTGGGGCGATTTTGAACTTGTATGAAGCGGAGAAAATCAGGAAGAAATTTCCAAATACCAAAATCACCTATATCTATGGGGCAACTGAATGTAACCTGATATGCAAAACAAATCTGGATGACTATATAAATAGCTTGAAAGAGGGACAGACTGTACTTGGAGAAGCGGTAAAGGGAGTTTGTATCAAGACTGATGATAAGCAGGAAATTATGGTACACTCAGATGTGGTGCTGACAGCTTATCTAAACCCTGAAAATAAGCGTGGAGTAGTTGATGAAGAGGGGCGGTACTGGCACAAAACCGGAGATTTGGGACGGATAGAAAATGGAAAACTGTACTACTTGGGTAGAAGGGATGTCTTTGTTAGAGGGAAGAATGGAAACTTTTTTTCAAATGATTTGGAGCAGGAAATTGTACGAAGTTTTTCAGGGATAAGAAAATGTGCTTTTTTCTATCATAATGGAAACAACTATCTTTTTATAGAGGGAGATTTCCCTAAGGAAGAAGTATTGCGAGATTTTGTGAAAGAAAGGGAAATAGGGGAAGATGTGATTATTACCTGTCTGCCTAAAATTCCTTGCGATGCGAAGCATCACAGTAAAATCAACTATAATAGGCTGAAACGAATGGCTGAAAAAAAGAAAAGATAGAAAAAGAAAAGCATAAAAAAAGAAAAGCATAAGAAGAAAAGCTGAAAAGAAAAAGTCTAAGAAAAAGATAAGAAATAAAGCCTAAGAAAAAGCTGAGAAAAAAAGCTTAAGAAAAAGCTTACGAAGAAAAGCTTAAGAAGAAAAAGCTTACGAAGAAAAGCCTAAGATAAAAAAAGCTAAAAATAAAAGTTAAGAAAAATAGCTAAGAAGAATAGCTAAGAAAAAAGCCGAGAAAATAGCTAAGTAGAGAAGATATAAGGAAACGAAAAATGGGAAATAGAGTTGCAGAGATTTTGCTTGAAAATCACGAGAGATGGAAAAGAACATGAGTATATTTTTTTGAAAAAGAGAATAGAATATTTTTGTTCTCATACATATGGGGAGTTTTATGAGGATGTTCTTAATACTGCCTCTTACTTAAAAGAACAGGGGTTAGTAGGAAAAAGGATTGCTATATTCGGAGCAAATTCCTATGCCTTTATGGTGGCTGATGTAGCTGTGATGGCATTTATCGGCTGTTCGGTAATGTTTGCGGAGCAGTGGACAAGTAAGGAACTTTTACATATTATGCAGACGGTTGATGTGGATGCTATACTTTATGCCTCATCAAAAGAAGAAATTTTTACTGATTTAATATTCCTAATAGGGATACAAGATTTATTTCGTTTACAGACCTGCTTAAAAATGAGAAGAAAAGCGAGCTTACCCCTTATCCGGTGAATGATGAAGTTTGCTCACGAATTGTATTTTCTTCGGGAACTACCGGAGTACCAAAGGCGGTTATGCTCTCACAAAAAAATATGTTTGTGAACTTAGAGAACCTTTTAAAAAGGGCATTGATGACAGAGAAAGACTCCGCCTATCTATTTTTGCCACTTAGCAATACCTATGGCGGGCTTTGTAATTTTTTATATTCCCTATATACCGGTATGCAGATTTATCTGTGCAGTGATAAAAACCGTATTGTAGAGGAATTACTTGAAGTAAAGCCTACTATTCTCAGTACTGTACCTATTTTTCTTGAGAAAATCTATATTGCCAAACAACAAAAAGGACTTTCACCATCCGCCCTGCTTGGTGGCAGGACAAGGATAGTATTTTGCGGAGGAACGATCTTAGAAAATCATTTGCGTGAAATGATGGCAGAGGAAGGAATTAATCTTTTAAATGCCTATGGGCTTTCTGAAACGGCTTCTATAATCAGCATAGAATATCCAAATGAGCAGGAGGATGGTTCTGCAGGTACGGTTTTTGAAAATCAACGAGTGAGGATTGACCAGCCGGATGAAAACGGAGTGGGAGAAATTCTTGTAAAAGGAGAGAATATATTTATAGGCTACTATGGCAGAGAGGATTTTTACAGGAGCTTTTTTACCGAAGACGGATATTTTAGAACCGGTGACCTTGGTTATTTAGTAGGAAATAGATTGTTTTTTAAGGGAAGAAAAAAGAGAGTAATTATCGGAAAGAATGCAAGAAATATTTACCCGGAGGAGCTGGAAACCATTATTTTGGAAACTGTTAATGCGGAAGCCTGCAAGGTATTTGAAAGAAATGCTAAGCTTTGTGCGACTATATTTATGAATGAGGAAGCAGAAACTGAAACATTGTTGCAACGTATTAATGAAAACCTGCCTAAATACTGCCATTTGACAGAGTGCGAGGTGGTACGGAATGGTATGGATAGGAAGTGGAAGTAGGAGAGTAAGATTAAAAATATTTTTTATGTAAAATAATTGCATAAAATATTAAAAGTGTTATAATATACTTATCAGAGTCAGACACCGGCTTGGAGGGAAGGGTTATGATTATAGAAATAAGAGCAAAAAAACTGTTATGCTTTTTAGAGATGAAATTACATTTTCAATGAAAAGCAGATATGAGAAATAAGAAATTTGTAACAAATGTTCATAAAGAAAACAAGTTCAACATACTTAAAAACAGTAGGAATATATGGTCCTAACAATGCAGGTAAAACCTGTCTTATTAAGTGTATTAGAGCCATAAAAGCTGTACTTTTAAATGAAGAAAACGGATTGATGCCAAATATATTTACCGATAATAGTGTATGTGAATTGGGAATAACATCTCATGGCAACAGGCAGAAAAATTTTCTTATGATTTTTAAGTATGATGTACAAAATAAAGAATATATATATGAAAAATTTTCTGAAATTAAAAAAAGATGAGTATGATAATGAAAAAGAAGTGTGTTGGTTAAAAAAAGATAGCACTAATGACGAATATAAATGCATTGATGAAAATTTAGAAGAAATGTTTTCTGTTATTTCAAAAAAATAATTTATTATACAATTTAATTGATGTAAGCAAATTCGAAAATATGGCTGAAATGAAATCTCATCTTATTGGATTGGCAAAAAAATTGAAGTTGTAAATATGAACAATATTCCTATGAAACATACAATTGAACTTATGAAAAAAACAAAAATCGTCTACAGAACAAAATTGTTGATTTTTATAAGGAATGCAGACTTATACTTAGATAATTTTGAGTATGTAGACATGGATAATATTGAGACAGAGTACGAGGGAAGCAATGAGAAACCTGAGGAAGAAGTGCTTGATGTAGTAGAGAACTTGATGGATCAGATAAGATTGGTTTCTACATATAAGGGAGTTAGGGTTCCAAGTTTATTATTTGATTCCACAGGAACAAAGAAAATTGCTGCTCTTGCAAGTTATGTTATAGAAGCTCTTGAACAAGGTAAAATTTTAGTTATAGATGAATTGGATAGTAGTATTCATTTTAAGCTTACAAGGGCTATTGTAACAATGTTTAATAATGAATTGAATGAGAGTGCCCAGATGATATTTACTGTTCATGATATTAATCTTATGGACTGTAAGAGAATGTTCCGTAAAGAACAGATTTGGTTTGTACATAAGGATGAAGAAGGAGTATATGTATATTCACTTGCAGATTTTACAGCAGAAGATGGGATAAGAGATACGACCGATATTATAGAAAAATATAAAAAAGGTGTACTTGGTGCATTACCGGATCCGGAACTGATAAATTCTTTGCTGAGTATTAAAGGGAATGTAAAGGAAGGTGAAGCAGATGTCAAATAGACTTCACATATACCCAATAAACATAAAATATGTGTTATTTGTGAAGGAAACGAGGAGTTTGAGTATATAAAAAGATTAAAGGAATTAAAAAGTATGGAATGAACAATATGAAATTTCATTGGTAAATGCCGAAGGAAATGGGAATATACCTGCACGATATCGGGATTGTTATCAAAATGGAGTTTATGAGGCTGTACTCATATTCTGTGATACAGATAAGAAACCATATGAACAGTATGATGATATTAAAAGAAAAATAAATGAATTTCATGGAATTGAGAATGCTGCAAATGAAATAATAATATTTGGGAATCCTTGTACAATGCAAATTATATTAAAACATTGGACTGGTGAAATGCTGAAATCTCAGGCGAAACAAGTCAATGCACCTTTAATCGAAAAGTATACAAGAGTTAAGGGTTATAAAGGAAAAGGAAATCAGATTAAAGAGGTAATGGAACAAATTACTTCAGAAAAATTATAGAGTTATGTGTGAGAGGTTAAATCTATTAGAGCAAAATGATTCAATTATTGGCAGTAGCAATTTTAGCAAGATTATAGAATGGTTTGAAAGTGAAAATTGTGAATGGATTGGTAAAATAAATGAAATCTTAGAAAATGAATAATATGAAAAAAACAACCTCCAGAAAAGAGGAATCCAATGTTTAATATAGAAGAAGAACTGAAAAAACTGCCCGGTAAGCCCGGAGTTTATATTATGCACAACGAACTGGATGAAATCATATATGTAGGAAAAGCCATAAGCCTAAAAAACAGAGTTCGCCAGTATTTCCAGAGCATAAACAGGCATTCGCCCAAAATTAAGCGAATGGTTGAAAATATAGACCATTTTGAATATATAATAACAGACTCGGAACTGGAAGCCCTTGTACTTGAATGTAATTTGATTAAGGAGCATCGCCCTAAGTACAATACAATGATGAAGGATGATAAAAGCTACCCTTATATCAAGGTGACAGTAGATGAGGAATTTCCGAGAGTGATGTTTACCAGAAAAAGAGGGAAGGATAAGGCAAAGTATTTTGGTCCTTATCCTGCCCATATAAGTGAAACCTTAGAGCTTATCCATAAAATATATAAAATAAGAACCTGTAGAAGAAATCTGCCAAAAGATATAGGTAAAGAACGTCCCTGTCTTAACTATCAGATAGGCAGATGTGACGGAGTTTGTCAGGGTTATGTGGATTCAGCGGAATACAAAAAGAGGATTGATGAAGTAATCAAATTTTTAAATGGTGATTATGAGCCTATATTAAAAATGATTACCGATAAGATGATGGAAGCCTCTGAAAAGCTTGAGTTTGAAGAAGCCGCTAATTACAGGGATATGTTAACTCATGTAAAACGCTTCAGCGACAGACAGAAGATTAATTCCAATGATAATGTGGATGACAGGGATGTGCTTGCACTCGCAAAGGCAGGAAAAGAAGCGGTTATGCAGGTATTTTTCATACGTGCCGGCAGACTGATAGGACGTGAACATTTTTCCCTGGACGATGTAGGAGATGATGAAAAAGGAGCTATTTATACCGACTTTATAAAACAGTATTACACCGGTACTCCGTTTATACCAAAGGATATAATGCTTGCAGATGAGCCTGAGGAAAAAGAACTTTTAGCCGAGTGGCTGGCTACCAAAAGGGGAAATAAGGTAAATATCCTTGTACCTAAAAGGGGAGAAAAGGCAGGGCTTACAGAGCTTGCTTATAAGAATGCAGCCATGGTGCTGAATCAGGACAGCGAAAGAAATAAGAGGGAACAGGCAAGAACCCTTGGCGCAGTTAAGGAACTTAAAGAGTTACTTGGAATTAAAAATGACATAAAAAGGATAGAATCCTACGATATCTCCAACACCAGTGGCTTTGAAAATGTCGGCTCTATGGTTGTTTTTGAGGATGGTAAACCAAAAAAGAATGACTATAGGAAGTTTAGAATTAAGGGGGTAGTAGGCCCAAATGACTATGCTTCTATGGAAGAGGTGCTGACAAGAAGATTTGAGCATGGTCTTAAAGAAAAAGAAGAACTGAAAATTTTAGAGAAGGCAGGTATGATAAAAGAAGGCAAATTTGCCCATTTTCCTGACATAATTTTAATGGACGGTGGCAGAGGTCAGATAAATATCTGTCTTAAGGTGCTTGAGAAACTTGGCATAGATATAGCTGTAGCAGGTCTTGTAAAAGACGACAGGCATAGGACAAGAGGCATATATTACAACAATGTAGAACAGCCAATCGACACACATGGAGAGCTTTTCAAGCTGATAACAAGGATACAGGATGAAACCCACAGATTTGCAATAGAGTACCACAAGCTTTTAAGAGGAAAAAATCAGGTTCATTCTGTGCTTGACGATATCAAGGGAATAGGAAAGGTAAGAAGAAAGGCTCTGATGAAGCATTTCACTTCTCTTGAAGATATTAAGAAGGCTACAGAGGAAGAACTAAGGGCAGTAGAAGGAATGAATGAAGGAGCAGCCAGGGCTGTGTGGGAGTTTTTTAGGGAGAAGGAAGAGGGGGATAATTAAGTAAGAAGTAAGGTTAAACTTTGTTTATTTCTCATTATTCTAACTATTTGATTGACAAACTTGATTAGAATGGTTAGAATATGAGTAGAATAAAGTAAAGAGGTGAGTAGAATGAGATTTCGGGAAACAGAAATAGTTGAGTTGAAATCCATAGTACAGGATAGTATCAAAAAGGAAATTATAGCTTTTGCAAATTGTGATGGTGGAACTGTTTATATAGGTGTTGCTGATGATGGTACAGTATTGGGAGTTGAAAATGCTGATGAATGTGCTTTGCAAGTATCTAATATGCTGCGTGATGCTGTAAAGCCTGATATTACTATGTTCATACATTATGAAACGCTTGATTATGAGGGAAAAGCTGTTGTTGCTATAAATATTCAACGTGGTACGAATCGGCCATATTATCTTGCAAAGAAGGGGTTACGTCCTGAGGGTATTTTTGTAAGACAGGGATATTCTTCTGTTCCGGCTACAGATACTGCAATTAGGCAGATGATTAAGGAAACAGATGGTGACAGTTTCGAAGATATGCGTTCAATCAATCAGGAATTGACTTTTGAGACAACGAAAAAGGAATTTGAGGTTAGAAAGGTTACATTTGGACAGCCACAGATGCAGACTTTGAAAATGATTTCAACGGATGGTCTTTATACGAATCTGGGATTGCTCCTGTCTGAACAATGTCCATATACCATAAAGGCTGCGATTTTTGAAGGAACAAATCAAAATATATTTAAAGACCGTAGAGAGTTTTATGGTTCCATTATGCAACAAATGAATGAGATTTACGATTATATAGATTTACATAATCAGACTCATGCCACATTTCATAAGTTGCTTCGTGTCGATACCAGAGATTACCCGGAGGTAGCTGTTCGTGAAGCACTTATGAACACGCTGGTGCATCGTGATTACTCATTTAGAGCTGCTACATTGATAAGCATTTATGATGACAGAATTGAATTTGTATCTGTTGGTGGTCTTATCTCCGGTTTGGAACTTGATGATGTGTTGATGGGAGTATCTGTATGCAGGAATCCACACCTTGCCAATATATTTTATCGTTTGCAGCTTATTGAGGCATATGGCACAGGCATGAAAAAAATTATGAATGCCTATGCAGATGCCTATGTGCAGCCGGAGATAAAAACTACTAACAACGCATTTAAAATTATCCTTCCTAATTTGAATTACATAAATAACAAATCGGAAGTATCCGACATAATTGAAGAGAAAGGAACCTGTACCTAAGTTCTAGGGAGAAGGGAATTCTGGAATTCTTGACGACACATCAAATAATTACAAGAAAAGAGGCTCAGGAGTTGTTTGGTACCAGTCAGTCAACCGCCGGGCGCATTCTGAAAACAATGGTGGATAATGGTCAGATTGTACAGATTGGTGGAAGTCGTACTACACGATATGAATTAGCTAAGAGGTAAATAGTAAGTAATCTTGTTTAAGTAATTGATTTGATTAAGCATTTCACTTCTCTTGAAGATATTAAGAAGGCTACAGAAAAAGAACTAAGGGCAGTAGAAGGAATGAATGAAGGAGCAGCCAGGGCAGTGTGGGAGTTTTTTAGGGAGAAGGAAGAAACATGAAAATAAAACTAATAGCAGCAACAGACCTGCACTACGGCATAGGCAAAAATGGCAGCCTCCTATTTAAAATCCCTGAAGACATGAGATTATTTAAGCAACTTACCACCGGCAATATTGTCCTGATGGGTAGGAAAACTTTCGATTCCATCGGATGTAAGCCTCTGCCGGATAGAATAAATATAGTAATTTCTTCCAAAAAGGACTTTGAGAATGTAGGGATAACTACTTTTGACAATATGGAGACAGCTGTAGAATATTCCAAAAGGAAATTTCCGGATAAAGACCTCTATATAATAGGTGGTGGGCAGATTTATGAGCAGGGAATTAAATATGCCGATGAAGTAATTTTGACTAAATATAATAAGCTGTATGAGTATGCAGATACTTATTTTCCTGTAGATATAATGGATAATTTCTCGGAAACTGAGGTAATTATAGAAGGAAGTTATGAAGGCATAGAGTTTAAGACTTTTGTTTTGAAAATAATATAAGATGATACAAGTGTCAAAAGTATAAAAATTCGATTGGGGCTTGCTTGCAAGAAAATTTATTATCTTTTGACACGCAAAAAATATGAGTAAGTAGCCATTTTTTGCAAAAAAATGAGCGGATTACGAATATTTTTGCAAGGACCCGGAGAGGTGAAGCCGAAGCAATCCTGCACATCATAAGATATCTTGAAAACATTGTGCGAAATATAAAAGAGGAAAAGATGGATTGGTTAAGAAAGTAACTCAGGCAGTTATTTGGTAAAGGAAGTGGAAAATCTTATTGACTTTAGTATATACAATAATATATATTAAAGAAAAAGGGGGTTGATAGATATGATGACTGCAAAAATATTTGAAAATGGAGGAAGCCAAGCGGTAAGACTGCCCAAGGAATATAGATTTGATTCCAATGAGGTATCGGTTAATAAAATAGGCAATATAGTTTTGCTCTCTCCTAAATTAGATAAATGGGAGTCCGTATTACAAGCTATCGATATGTTTTCTGATGATTACATGGCTGATGGAAGGGCAGACCAAAAAGCGCAGGAGAGAGAAGAATTATGAGATATATGCTTGATACCAATATTTGCATTTATGCTATAAAACATAAGCCGGTTGAAGTTTTTGAAAGGCTTAAGAAGCATGAACCCTGTGAAATATGTATATCTTCGGTAACTTATGCAGAACTTATACATGGGGTTGAAAAGAGCAAAGCAGTTGATAAAAATCGTGTTGCTCTTACATTGCTACTAGTAGACATCGAAATTTTATCTTTTGATACCAAAGCAGCTGAAGGATATGGAGAAATACGAGCAGAGCTTGAGAGAAAAGGAACACCGATAGAACCATTAGATATGATGATAGCCGGACATGCAAAGTCCTTGAACTACACTGTTGTTACCAATAATACCAAAGAATTTGAAAGGATAAATGGACTAAGGCTGGAGAACTGGGTGAATGGATAGCTTTTAGCAAAATCATATATTATAACAGGATAAGGCTGAATGGAAGCATGCTAAGATGTGTATATACCCCCCGAACAACTAGGTTTCATAAGGATTAAACGATTTATAAAAATTGTAATAGAAAATATAAAGATACTCTAGATGTTAACTATTTTGTAGAGTATCTTTTTTTCCAAACCTTCCTATATATTATAAATCATAATCAAAGAAAAAAATAAAGACAGAATTATAAAATATTCACCCCAAATTATTCACGAAACCTCTTCCTTGACTGCAAATTGTTTTTTTATGTTACCATATGTGCGAATAAAAAAGATTAATTAACACATTTAGAATATATAAAAAGGAGAGCTTCAATGAACGAAAAACAAATCCTCTGCGTCAGCAACGCATATTTACACAAATACTACTTAGGTAGCTCATTTGCAAAGCTTCCTACGGCAATAAAAGAAGAACTCCAGATTGCCTGTGTACTATTTACCGAGAAGGTAGGAGGCATACTAACTCTTGCCTTTGATGATGATAAAAACCTCTACATTCACACAGCCAGCAATGATGGCGATTATTCCTATGATGAAATTCATAGCGGAGTACTGCTCCGTCAGTTTCAAAAAGAAAAAGAAGAGCTGCTTGCAGGAATTGAAAGATACTATAACGAGTTTGTTAAAGGAGAAGTATGAAAGGCTTTAAGATAGGAAATGTTGAACTAAATGGCAGACTGGTCTTAGGCCCAATGGCCGGTGTTACCGATTTACCTTTCAGGGTGCTTTGCAAGGAAAACGGAGTTGCACTTACCTATACGGAAATGGTCAGTGCCAAGGGTTTTAAATATAAAAATAAAAATACCGAAGAGCTTATAACGGTGGATGAAAGAGAGCGTCCTACAAGCCTTCAGATATTTGGCTCAGATGCAGATATTATGGGCGAAATGGCAGCAGCTATAAATGAAAGAAACTTTGATATCTTAGATGTAAATATGGGATGTCCGGTTCCTAAGGTGGTAAATAACGGAGAGGGTTCAGCCCTTATGGAACATCCTGAAAAAATTGCGGAAATTGTTAAAAGCCTGAAGAAAAATTCCAAAAAACCTGTTACAATAAAGATAAGAGCAGGCTTTACAGTAGCGAATAAAAATGCTGTAGAGGTAGCTAAAATGGCTGAGCAGGCAGGAGTAGATGCGATAGCTGTGCATGGACGCACAAGGTCACAGTATTATAGCGGACAGGCTGACTGGAATATAATAAAAGCAGTTAAAGAGGCTGTAAGCATACCAATTATAGGTAACGGTGATGTGGTTACAGAATATGATGCAAAAAAAAAAATGCTTGAAGAAACCGGCTGTGATGGTGTTATGATAGCAAGGGGGGCAAGAGGAAATCCTTGGATATTTAACAGGATTAATACGTATCTTGAAAAAGGAGAGATTCTTCCGCCTCCTACTGCAGACGAGTTTCTTAATATGATACTAAGACAGGCAACCTGGATGATAGAGTATAAAGGGCTTTACACAGGAGTAAGAGAAATGAGAAAGCACATAGCCTGGTTTACAGCCGGCTACCCTAACTCCACGAAGCTTAGAGGAGAAGTAAACAAGCTTGAAACTTATGAAGATTTGAAAAAACTGATGGAAAACTATGTAGACAGCATTCGTGATTCACGAGCATTTGAAAGGTAAGATATGGTAATTAAAAAAGTAGAACTTGAAAAAGTAATAGGTGTAACAAGCAAGATACCTGAAATGCCACATCCGGAATTTGCTTTTGCAGGCAAATCAAATGTGGGCAAGTCTTCATTAATCAATGCACTTATGAACAGAAAAGCACTTGCAAGGGTATCAGCACAGCCCGGGAAAGACTCAGACTATAAACTATTATAATGTAAATGATGAAGTTTATCTCGTAGATTTACCGGGATACGGATATACCAAAGTGGCAGTAGAAGTAAAGGCTAAATGGGGAAAGATGGTAGAGAAGTATTTACGCCAGTCTAAAATGCTAAAATATGTATTTTTATTAATTGACAGTAGGCATAAGCCATCTGAAAACGATGTAATGATGTATGAATGGATTGTAAGTCAGGGAGTAAAACCCTATTATAGTTGCAACTAAGATAGACAAGCTTAAAAGAAGCCAGATTAAAGGTCAGATGGAGCTTATTATGAAAACTCTTAATCTGACCTCTAAGGAACAGTTACTGCCATTTTCATCTGAAACCAAAGCCGGAGTAAAGGAGCTTTGGGACATTATTGAGGATATTTATCCGGAACAGGCTTTGTAGTGCTTAAATTTGCAGTGTCTGAGGCAGAACTTGTGAAAACAGAAGGGGGTGGAGAGCTAAATTTTATTTATTTTTGCGCGCTGGGTTCTTAGGAAACCAGCCTTTTTTTACGCGTTCTTCCTGTTCTATAAGCTCCTTTATGCTCCAGAGGCAGGAAATTCCAAAGACTGCAATAAGCGCGCTTATTATAGAATTTTCTATGAATAGAGAAAGTACAAGAGTTCCTAAGCCAACTACTAAAAATAAAGGCCAGATATTCTTAGAGAAATAATATTCGCCCTTAATTACAATTACATGAAAGCAGCCAATTAGTAAAAATGTTGCTACTCCTATTATTAGTCCGTAAAAGTTCATACATACCTCCGGTTTGAAAGTTATTTGTGACAGCTAATTATAACATAATTAAAGGCTGGTTTGAAGAACGTAATTAAGAAAAAAATAGTCGTATGTCATCTGTGTTATATAAAGCCGGCAGCCTTTCCGATACTATATAACATCATAATTATTTATTAAAAATAATCCCCGATTTTTCTTTTTGCTATATCCATCAGCCTCTGTGTAAAACCGCTTTTACTAAAAAAATTCCATATATAATGTCATATCCCGGAAAAGTTTTTTTCGTATTTCATTTGAATTTGTAATTTTTCTTTTAAATCAAAATATACAGGTGCATCAACCGGTTTAATATGATATTTACATTCTCCTGCAAATATTCTCTTATTTTTGCTATCTATAGACATAACATCAATTTCTGTATCACTATCATAATCATTCAGCCAATATGAACCAATGCGGGATGGGGAAAATAGAATTTTTGCCGTTTTTTTACATAATGTAGCAAATATTTCCTTACAAATGTCTTCATAAACAAATGCAACAAATTTTGTATTAAAAATCTTTATTAATCTCATCTACAACTATTTGTATGTTATCCAGCTCCAATTCCCCCTTATATGGATATACATATCTAAACCAGAACCGAATGAAATTATCAGCAATAAAGTATAAGCCTTTTCTGGATTTTTTAGGGTACTTTTTAGTAATAGGAGTTCTTTTCTCAACGAAGCCTAATTCTACAAGTGTGGATATGTATGGGGTAAGTGCAGAACTTTCCTGGCCAAGGAAACCGGCAATTTTCCCAAGCTTATGATTACCATCAGCTATAACTTTAATAATAGAGAAGTAGTTTACAGCTGTCATAGCCTCACTTTTTAGTAGGAAGAATGGCTCTTCATATAAAAAACCACTCTTAGAAAGTACATTCTTTTTTAATTCATACATAAGTTCATGATTATTTTCAAAAAACTCCAGATACTTCGGTATCCCACCCGTCACCGAGTACTGTTCAACTGCTTTATCAAAAGTTAAATCTGTTGAACTATATATGTCTGTAAAGGGAAGAGGAGTCAGCGGATCTGTGAAGTCCTTCTTCCATACAGAGGGCTATCATAGGATAATGCATATTTTTGCATCATTCCAATAAAAGAGCCTGATAATATTAACATTACATTTTTCTCTTTAAGTATTTCATCCCAGGCATTTTGTAATATTGAAGGAAAGGCCAGATTAGTTTTTACAAGATATGGAAATTCATCAATAACAAGCACTTTTCTTCTTACCTGCTTCATAATCTGCTATTGTTTGAAATAAGTCCAGCCAATCAGTAAATACAGCTTTTTGTAACAAGCTGTTATTAGTCTGCCTTGCAATAACTCCAGCCATACGCTTTATGCTTTGACTTTCAATTTCTTCCGTTGCCAGAAAGTAAAAGGCTGTTTTATTTTTAATAAATTCTTTTATTAATGTTGTTTTGCCAACCCTACGCCTGCCATATATGACTACAAAGCTGCTATCATTCACATATTCATTATTTAATCTCAATAATTCATCTTCCCGGCCTATAAATTTCATATCTTCTCCTTAATATAAACTTATTTATAATAAATTAATTTATATTATATAATTATGAGCTAAAATGTCAAGTTTTACATTGACAGGGTTAATTAAGTAACCACCATCAGATCTTACTCATATCTTTTGACACTTGTATCATTATATATAGCAGGTTAAAACTCCGCTTTAATTAATATTTAGCAGCAAATTAGTAACAAACTGCCTTATTTTTTTGCCTTATTTTTTTATTCGTATAATACAAAATACAAGGGATAAGATACACCAATTTTTTTACACAAAAAAAGTAAATATTTCATAAAAATATTATAAAATATGAAATTAAGCTTGCTTTTTTTGAAGTAGAATGATGTATTATGTATGCAAGGTTACAAATGAATTACAAAATATCTTTTTATAATTCATTTTGAAACTGTACCCGACATTCCAGATTACAAGCTGCCCGATATAAGGGTTTAAGTAAAGATAATCTGGAAAAATAAAAAAGTTTCAAAAAAGTGTTAAGTTTTTAATCTCCCCGTCCGATATAGTTTGTGTAAGTTAAAAAAACAAACAAATAAGCTTACTAATTACCTTAGCGTACATAGGGTATGAAGATAGCTAGCCAGGGATGGCGCAAGGGAGATTATCTTAGCGTACATAGGAAAAGATCCCGTCAATAATAAGGAGGTTATTTAATTATGAATTTCAAAAAGACAATCGCAAAGTCACTTGTAGTGGCTATGGCACTTGGGATGGTTCCAGTTGCTAACTTACAGACAGCTAAGGCAGCAGCGCAGGCCGTTTCTTTTGAAGGAACAACAGGTCTTGCAAAGGCAGATGGAGCTACATTCTGGGGCATTGCTAAAGAAGATAAGGCTAACGGAAAAGGCAGTGTTAAGATTGGTACAAAGAGTTATAAAATATCAAATATTCAGGAGTATGCAGGTGGAATAGATGCTTATGCAGCTCTTAAGGGTAAGGCTGGTGTTATTGCAGCTGGAAAGACTGCTGTTCCTGATGGTGAGTGGGGAGTTGTAGAGCTTCCTGCAGCTGAGAGTACCTTTAAGGTGTATGTAGCAGCTTCTACTGCAGCTATTAAAGGTTTTACACCTGCAAATAAATATGGCGGAGATTATGGTTATCTCTTTGCTTCCGTAGGAAAGCAGCCAAAAGGAGTTGATTTATCAGCCAGTGGTGAGGCTATTGAAGTTAAGTTGAACGAGGGTAACTGGCAGAAAGTAAAAGAGTTCTTTGGTGGCGCAGTAGACAATGACAAGGTGACTGCAAAACTTAAGATGCTCAGCCAGAACGGTTCTACACTTACATTTAGAGTTATGGCAACAGATAAGACTTGGGCTAGTAAAGAGGTTAAGGTTAAGGTTGCTTCACAGCCTAAGGCTCCTAATGTAAAGGTTGATATTACAAAGGAAACTACATCAATTAAGAATGGTATGGAATATCAGGTAGTTAATGTGGGTGGTGCAGCTGGAGCTACTTGGAAGAAAGCTGACGATAAGAAGGGTATGTCTATTGTTGCCCTTGCATTAGGAAATGACAATAAGGATGTTCTTGTAAGAACAGCTGCTTCTGCTAAGAAGCTTGCTTCAGCAGTTACAAGAGTTACAATTAATAAGCCAATCGATGCCATACAAGGTCTCCCAGGTGGAGGTTTTGCGGCTACAGGAGCAACTATTAACGGTGTAGCTCGTGTTGAGGCGAATGTACAGTATGATATTACAAAGGGTGCTTCTCTTTACAATATAAGCAAGGAAGATCTTGAGTGGACTTTAGTTGGAACAGATGGTAAGTATAAGTGGTCTACACTTAAGGCATCAAAAGATCCTGAGAAGAAGCCTACAAAGGTTGCTCTCAAGTATTCTGCAACTGCAAAGGCTAATACTTGGGGGGCGGGTGAAGTTAAGCTCTACTTAAGACGTTCAGGTGTTAAGCAGGATAAGAATGGCGTAGCTACACAGTCAGGTGTTTCAGCCGGTGCTATTATGAAGCTTGCTAATGTTGCTCAGAGCTTTGCATTTACAAGTGGTACTGGTGGTGTGGCAACAGGCGACATTACAGTAACTAATAACACTACAACTGCTTCTATTAAGGTTGCTACCGGTACAGCTGCTAATTATACTATAAAGGGTAAGGTTACAGGTTTTGTAGGAACTAAGGCTGGTACAGCTAAGGTTAAAAAAGTAAAGGATTTACCAAAGGGTATTACCTATAAAGTTGGTAAGATTGATCCTAGTGGTGATTTGAAATAACCGTTAATGTTAGTAAGCTTAAAGATAAGATTACAGAAACAACTGGTGAGTTTAGTTTTGAGTTCCAGGGAATTAAGGGTGGATTCAAGATTACGGTTACCCCAAAGAACTAATCTTTAACTCTTAAAGTTAATAATTAAAATTATCCTCAGTTAAGGAAACTTAGCTGGGGATTTTTTCATGCTACCCTCTTCAATACTTCATATAAATATGTTATACTATTATTGACTATTTCTTAAATTTGCTAAAAATAAAAATATGAACGAAAAAGACACAACTGAGAAATTATTGGAGGACTATAATGATGTCTTTGCAGACATCGTAAATACTCTGATTTTTGACGGAAAAGAACGAATAAAAGAGGATTCGCTGGAAGACAATAAAATAAACTCTGCATATAAGGCAGAAGATGGTAAGTTGCATGAAATGGAGCGGGATGTAAGCAAGTACTGGAAGGAAGGCAAAACTAATTTGCTTGTGGTCGGAATTGAAAATCAGACTAAAGCTGAAAAACTTATGCCTGCCAGAATAATAGGCTATGATGGTGCTTCATACAGAAGTCAGTTACTTAAAAGTTCCGGTAGGTCTTCAAAGAAAAAACTTACCCCTGTAGTGACTATAGTTTTATATTTTGGACTAACCAGATGGAACAAGCCTAAAAATCTGAAAGGTATTTTAGATATTCCGACAGGGCTGGAAGATTTTGTAAGTGATTATAAAATCAATGTTTTTGAAATAGCTTTTTTACCAGAAGAAACGGTTAATCGCTTTAAGAGTGATTTTAGACTGGTGGCAAAATATTTTACAAACATCAGAAAGAATCCTTATTATATACCTGAGGATGAAAATGAAATTAAACATGTAGATGCAGTGCTTAAATTTCTTTCTATAATGTCTGGAAGTGAAAAGGCTTTGGAAAAGTTTATGTCAATAGGAGAAAGAGAGGTAAAAAATATGAGTGACGGACCACTTACTAAGTTGTATTATAAGGGCGTTAGCGATGGAAAAGAGCAAGGAATTGAACAAGGAATTAATGAGACTTTACTTAGAGTCTACCTTAACTGTCGAAATAAAGGAATGTCTGTCGAAGAAAGTGAGGATATAGTTCATTTTGCAGATAGAGAGGATCTGGAGCTTGCAGAAGTAGAATATCAAAGACAAAAGTCGGGCAAGTAAATACATGAATATAACAAACGAGGTATCTTCTACAGGTAAGAGGATACCTCGTTATCTGTCCTGTCATTTATACCACTTTTCATCCATCTTTCTATTTGCAAAATAATTTATCATTTCTTCGGTAAGGCTTACTCCCTCATGCATCTGAATTATATCTTCCGGATAGAACCAGGTACCTTCCTTAAGTTCATCGGTTTCCAGTACAACTTCATCACTGCCATCCACTTCCGCAAAAAATCCTGCAAGTAAGGAAGAAGAAGCTGACCAGGGCTGGCTTTTGTAAAAGGTTATATTTTTAAGTTTAAGTCCGACCTCCTCCAAAGCCTCTCTGGCAGCACTTTCTTCAAGAGTTTCACCTATCTCTGTAAAGCCCGCTACGAGAGCATAACGGTTATAGCCTTTATTTGCATACTTTGTAAGCAGGATTCTGCCTTTGTTAATAATACCGACTATAACTCCCGGACAGATTTTAGGATAAATCATATTGTTGCATTCCGGACATCTTATCATACGCTCCTTATTGTCCAAGTCCGTATGGTGGCCACACCGGCCACAGTAGCGGTTAGATTTATACCAGGAGTAGAGCTGCCAGGCGGTTATAACTGCAAAAGAAGTGTCGAGCGGCTTGATAGAGCGGTATTTAAGAGCAGGAAGATAACATAAGCCCTCAGTTTTTTTGGAGAAAAATTATCATCATTTAAAAGATAAAATTCCTTTTCTATTCCGTCCAGTTTCATTTTAAAAAGATAAATCAACTTATCCGGGATTGGAGTTTTCTCGTCATCCATTTCTTTAAAAGCAGGCAGAGTCCATATAACTTCGTCACTATTAGCCTTGCCGGGTATGGCATTTTCAAGGCTTTCAATATTTCCCCCGGCATGACAGAGTAAGTCGTTATTCTTAAAATATAGTATAAGGCTTTCATCATCAGGTACGGCATTTGGATTGTAGCTGTTGTTATAGTCATTGTTTAATAAATCTTGTATCATATTTTTTTCCTCTTTATAAATTGATATGAAGATTGTAACACTTATTAAAAATAATATAAAAGTATTTTTATGGGAAATTATCATGCTAAGTAGTGCTGATTAAAAAAATATCAATTAAATAGTTAAAATATTACCTATGTAAAAAGCTGGGAATATGATATATTAAAATATATCAACTATGTAGTATAAATTTAACAAAATAATGGAGAGAACATGGAAAATTATAATAAGTATCAGAGAAACTATTTTATGCCTGAAAATCCCACTTATGACTGGGTAAAAAAAGAATATATAGATAAGCCTCCTGTATGGTGCTCGGTTGACCTTAGAGACGGTAATCAGGCACTTATAGAGCCGATGAGTCTTGAGGAGAAGCTGGAGTTTTTTAAGATGCTTATAGCTATAGGATTTAAGGAGATTGAGGTCGGTTTCCCGGCTGCCTCTGAGACTGAGTATAATTTTATGCGTACGCTTATTGAAAATAATCTTATTCCTCCTGATGTGACGGTACAGGTGCTTACCCAGGCAAGAGAGCATATTATCAAAAAGACCTTTGAGGCGGTAAAAGGTGCTCCACATGCTGTCATCCATGTATATAATTCTACATCTGTGGCGCAAAGAGAACAGGTATTTGCCAAAGATAAAGAGGAAGTTAAGCAGATAGCAGTAAATGGAGCGAAGCTGCTTAAAAAGCTTGCAGATGAGACAGAGGGGAATTTTTCTTTTGAATACTCGCCGGAAAGTTTTACAGGTACAGAGGTGGAATATGCACTTGAAGTGGTTAATGCAGTTATAGATGTATGGAAGCCAACCCGGGATAAAAAGGTAATTATTAACCTTCCTGCTACAGTAGAGCTTTCATTGCCACATGTATTTGCTACACAGGTGGAATATCTGCATAAGCACATGAAGCGCAGGGAGGGGGTAATTTTAAGCCTTCATCCACATAATGACAGAGGAACCGGTGTTGCCATAGCTGAACTTGGACTGCTTGCAGGTGCAGACAGAATAGAAGGAACGCTTTTTGGAAATGGTGAGCGCACCGGAAATGTGGATATAATCACCCTTGCCATGAATATGTATTCGCATGGAGTAGATCCAAAACTTGACTTTTCTAAACTTAATGAGATAAAAGAGATATATGAAAGACTTACACGTATGGATGTTTCCTTAAGGCAGCCTTATGCAGGAGAGCTGGTATTTACAGCGTTTTCAGGCTCGCATCAGGATGCCATATCAAAGGGCTTTGCTTTTAGGGAAAAGCATAAAGAAGACAAATGGACAGTACCTTATCTTCCTATTGATCCAAAAGATATAGGCAGGAGCTATGATGGGGATGTTATCCGCATAAACAGCCAGTCAGGTAAGGGTGGAGTAAGCTACATCCTAAAGACTAACTATGGAATAGAGATACCTAAGAATATGCAGGAGGAACTTGGCTATACAGTTAAGGCGGTTTCCGATTATGAGCATGCTGAGCTTTCGGCTGAGAGAATTTATAATATTTTCTTAGATAAATATGTAAATAATAATGAGATATTTAATATAAGTAATGCTGAATTTGTGCAGAGTGGGGGCTTCTTAGCTACGGTAAATATCAATCACAATGGCAGGGAGTATGTGGTCAAATCAAATGGTAACGGACGTCTTGATGCTGTTGCAAATGCTTTGAGGCAGTATTTTGGCATAGACTATGAACTTTCAGATTATGGTGAACATGCTTTAACAAGAGGTTCGACTTCGAAGGCAGTTACTTTTGTTGGAATTGTTTATGAGGATAAGAAATACTGGGGAGTAGGCTTTGATGAGGATATAATCAAAGCTTCAATAGATGCGCTTGTATCTGCCCTGAATCAGCCTGAAAAGCTCAGATTTGTAGAGGAAAAGGAAGAACGTTTAAATAATATTTTAAATATAATTCAGGAAAATTATAGAGATGTCACTCTCGAAACTCTGGCTGAAAAGACTTATCTTTCAAAGCCTTATCTTTCAAAATATATTAAGAATAAGTCAGGCCTGTCCTTTGGGGATAATGTGCGCCTTATAAGACTAAAAAAAGCAAAAGCACTTTTATTAGGAGGAAATATGAAGATTGAGATGATATCTGAGACTGTGGGTTATCCTAATGTAGAACATTTTATCAGGCTTTTTAAGAGGGAATTCGGCAAAACTCCGGCTCAATTTAGAAGTGAGGCGAATAACAGTAAAACTAAATAGTACGGTCAGATAAAAAAAGAAGCTCTGTCAAACCGGAATGACAGGGCTTCTTTTTGTAAGTCAGACCATTATTTAAAAATTGATAAAGCACCAAGGCTTATGGTCATCATTATTATACCTGCGAGTAAGACTCCTGCAAGTACTGCTATTGTTCCTTTCCTGGCATTGATACCTAGTAAGCAGGCAGCCAAACTGCCTGTCCAGGCACCTGTACCGGGAAGGGGAATGCCTACAAAAAGTGTGAGTGCAAAAAATAAGCCAAAGCCTGCTTTATTTTCAAGCTTTTCCCCGGCTTTGTATCCCTTATCAAGGAAGAAAGTGAAAATATTTCCTATATAAGGCTTATCCTTTCCCCAGTGAAGTATTTTTCCTGCAAAAAGAAAAATAAACGGGATGGGGAGCATATTTCCAATGATTGAAATTCCATAGGCTGTTAAAGGTGGGACTCCGATGGCTGTAGCAAAAGGTATAGCACCACGAAGTTCTATAATAGGTAACATGGAAATAAAGAGAACCTGTAAATATTTAATAAGCATAAAACCTCGCTTTATGGGAGGTAGAAGGCAGGCAGGATAACTTCAGTGCTGCCATACATCTTTTCTGTAAATAAAGTTATAACTTCTTTAAAGGTTTCTTCCGAATAATCTAAATCAAGTAATTCTGAAATACGATGGAAGGTATTTGGTGACATACAGATCCCCCAGGTATCAGGAAGGTTTTCTACATGACCGGCTGTCAGCATTTTAGGAAGAATAGCAATCATATCTTTAGTTTCTGCATTATATGCAAAAACATGAATCTGCCCATTCTCATCAGTTTTAAAATTCAGATTGTAGCCCCTGGTGTTCTTTTTGTCAGTAAAGAAAGAAGACGCATTAATTGCTGCTGTATTTAATAAAACGTTTTTATCTAATGAAGGTATTGATTTCACAAGATCAATAAGCTTGTTTATACTTGCCTGGCTAAGTGTATCACCGCTTAATGAGTAGCTTTCTTTATTATTATTTAAAAAAGTAATTAAAGCATCGATTTCGTTTTGTGAGAGTAGTGACATATTTGTTTCGGACATAAAAACCTCGCTTTCAAAAGTTAAAATTGTATACATTTAATGTCAAAACTTTTGACACCCACATAATATTATATCAACCTGTCATAAAAAAATACAATGGAAAAGTGGTAGAAGATAAAAAGAAACTAGCGATAATGAGAATTGTTATCGAAATTATCTGAAAAATTATTGAGAAAATACATCAATTAACACAAATTGCACAATAAAAATACATGATTTACCTTTACAGAATGAAAGTTAAATAGTAGAATTATAGTGTATGTTATAAAGTTTGTAACAAATGTTTTATCACCAATGGATTGACTTTGTTGGTATTAATATTATTAATTTTTAAGGAGGCTATCTATGGCTAGATCAATGAAAACTATGGATGGAAATACCGCTGCCGCCCACGTATCCTATGCGTTTACAGATGTTGCAGCTATCTATCCTATTACACCTTCTTCACCTATGGCTGACTACACAGATCAGTGGGCTACACAGGGAAGAAAGAATATTTTCGGACATGAAGTAATTATGTCTGAGATGCAGTCAGAGGGTGGTGCAGCAGGTGCAGTACATGGCTCATTACAGGCAGGTGCTTTAACCACTACCTATACGGCTTCTCAGGGACTTTTACTTATGCTCCCTAATATGTATAAGATTGCAGGTGAATTACTTCCTGCAGTATTCCATGTATCAGCCCGTGCGCTTGCAAGTCACGCACTTTCTATATTTGGAGATCATTCAGATGTTTACGCCTGTCGTCAGTCAGGCTTTGCCATGCTCTGTTCAAACAGTGTACAGGAGGTTATGGATCTTGGTGCGGTTGCACATCTTAGTACAATTGAGAGCCGTGTGCCTTTCCTTCACTTCTTCGATGGTTTCAGAACTTCACACGAAATTCAGAAAATCGAAACCTGGGATTATGATGATTTGAAAGATATGTGCAATATGGAAGCAGTTGCTGCATTCAGAAATAAATCACTTAACCCTAACCGCCCATTACAGCGTGGTACAGCCCAGAATCCTGATATCTTCTTCCAGGCAAGGGAAGCTTCCAACCGTTTCTATGATGTTGTGCCTGAAGTTGTACAGAATTATATGGATAAGGTTAACGCTAAGATTGGCACTAACTACAAGCTTTTCAATTACTATGGAGCAGAGGATGCAGACAGAGTAATTATAGCTATGGGTTCAGTCTGTGAAACTATAGATGAAACAATAGATTATATGAATGCTAACGGACACAAGGTTGGTGTTGTTAAGGTCCACCTCTACAGACCATTCTCAGCTAAGCATCTTATTGCTGCTCTTCCTGAGACTGTTAAGAACATCATCGTACTTGACCGTACAAAAGAGCCTGGTTCTCTTGGTGAGCCTCTTTACCTTGATGTTGTGGCTTCACTTCGTGGAACTAAGTTTGAGTCTGCCTTGTTACCACAGGCCGTTATGGTCTTGGTTCTAAGGATACAACTCCTGCACAGATTATTGCAGCTTACAAGAATACAGAAAAACCAAGATTTACTATCGGTATCAAGGATGATGTAACCAATCTTTCTCTTGATATCACAGAGAACCCTGCTACAGCTCCTGCAGGAACCACTTCTTGTAAGTTCTGGGGACTTGGTGCAGACGGTACTGTCGGTGCTAACAAGAACTCTGTTAAGATTATCGGTGACCATACAGATAAATATGCTCAGGCTTATTTTGACTATGATTCAAAGAAATCAGGCGGTGTAACTATTTCTCACCTTCGTTTCGGCGATAAGAAGATTAACTCTACCTACCTTATCAATAAAGCGGATTTTGTTGCCTGTCACAACCCTTCATATGTGCGCAAGTACGATATGGTACAGGATATCAAAGACGGCGGTACCTTCCTTCTTAACTGCCCATGGGATGTAAATGAGCTTTCAGAGCGTCTCCCTGGTCAGGGCTAAAAAGTATATCGCTGAGCATGGCATCAAGCTTTATACAATAGACGGTATCAAGATTGGTAAAGAAATCGGTCTTGGCGGACGTATCAATACAGTGCTTCAGGCAGCTTTCTTCAAACTTGCAAATATCATCCCTATCGAGGATGCTGTAGAATATATGAAGGCAGCAGCTAAGGCTTCTTACCAGAAAAAGGGTGACGATGTTGTACAGATGAACTATAATGCCATAGATGCCGGTGTGTCTGGAGTTGTTGAAGTACAGGTTCCTGCTGACTGGAAGAATGCTACAGAGGAGGATATCTCTGAGAAGGCAGGTTCAGGTCTCAAGGATGTTGTTCACTATGTAAATAAAATTCAGAATAAGATAAATGCACAGGCAGGTAACACTCTTCCTGTATCTGCTTTCGTTGAGTATGCAGACGGTACAACACCATCAGGTTCAGCAGCTTACGAAAAGAGAGGTATAGCAGTTGAAGTTCCTACCTGGAATAAGGATACCTGCTTACAGTGTAACCTTTGCTCTTATGTATGTCCTCATGCAGCAATTCGTCCTGCTGTTATGGATGAGGAAGAGGCAGCTAAGGCTCCTGAGTCTATGAAGATGGTAGATATGAAGGGTATGCCGGGTAAGAAGTTTGCAATTACTGTTTCCGTACTTGACTGTACAGGCTGTGGTTCCTGTGTAAATGTCTGCCCTGAGGTTAAAGGAAATAAGACACTTTCACTTTCAGCTCTTGATACACAGATGGTAGAACAGAAGAGTTTTGATTACGGTAGAACACTTGAACTTCACGAGGACGTACTTGCTAAGTTTAATGCTGTTACACCAAAGGGAAGTCAGTTCAGACAGCCTTACCTTGAGTTCTCGGGTGCTTGTGCAGGCTGTGGTGAGACTCCTTATGCTAAGCTTATTACTCAGATGTTCGGTGATAGAATGCTTATTGCAAATGCAACAGGTTGTTCTTCAATCTGGGGCGGTTCTTCACCTGCCAATCCATATACAGTTGACAAGAGAGGCAGAGGTCCTGCCTGGGCTAACTCACTTTTCGAGGACAATGCTGAGTATGGTTACGGTATGGCACTCGGAACAGAGGCTCTTAGAATGAGAGTTATTGACAATGCTGAACGTCTTATTGAAAAGGTAGATGCTGATACCAAGGAAGTTATCCAGAAGTATCTTGATACAAGAAAGAATTCAGGAGAGAATACTGAGGCAGCAAGAAGAATGGTTCAGGCACTTTCAGCTTGCAGTGTAGAGGCTGAGGAGAAAGACTATATCATAGCTAATGCTGACTTTGCAGGAAAGAAGAGCCAGTGGATATTCGGTGGAGACGGTTGGGCTTACGATATCGGTTACGGCGGTCTTGACCACGTACTTGCATCTAACAGAGATGTAAATGTATTTGTATTCGATACAGAGGTTTACTCAAATACAGGCGGACAGGCTTCTAAGTCTACTCCTACCGGTGCTATTGCACAGTTTGCTGCAGGCGGTAAGGAAGTAAGAAAGAAGAACCTTGCTGAGATAGCTATGGGTTATGGATACATCTATGTAGCTATGGTAGCTATGGGTGCTGATTACAACCAGTGTGTTAAGGCTATAGCTGAGGCTGAGGCTTATCCTGGTCCATCACTCATCATAGGTTATGCTCCTTGTATCAGCCACGGTATAAAGGGTGGTATGAGAGTTTCTATGACTCAGGAGAAGAAGGCGGTTCAGTCCGGTTACTGGAGTCTCTTCCGTTACAACCCGCTTCTTGCAGAAGAAGGAAAGAACCCATTCACTATGGATTCAAAAGAGCCTACAATCAGCTACAGAGAGTTCATTGAGACAGAGGTTCGTTACAACAGACTTCTTAGAAGTAATCCTGAGAAGGCTGAAGAATTATTCAAACGTTCCGAGGCAGAAGCTAAGTTCAGACTTGAGACCTTCAAGAGAAGAACTGTATGGAATGTTGGGGAGTAATGTGAAGGTGAATATGAAGCGGCTATTTAGCTTACATTTACTTGACAGATACAGCCTGGATAGTGTAAAATTAAAGTTGTAAAACCACATAGATAAACACAAAAAAAGCCTAGAAGCGTCATCTTCTAGGCTTTTCCCATGCAAAGCGTGGCAGGCTAGTTGTCATTAAAATATAAAATGACTTGCTTGCAAAATTATAAATAGTATAGTATAATCCCGTTTTCGACAGTAAAAAAATATTAAAAGGCGTAAACCCTTGAAAATTAAAGGATATTACGCCTTTTTAAGTGCTGTAGAAATGTTGTATCTGATACTTATCTTAAAATTTTTTACGACATTTTTTATTAAGGTCTTTCGGGAGAAAGTTTTTGCGATCAAGACCAAGGGCGAATACTCCTTCCAGTGCTGTCAGTACTTTGGAACCGGTATATTGTGACACATATGCCATGTCAGATATATTTGCTACCTGCATATTCTGCATTGTTTCAACTATGTTGCGTGTTGTGAGGTGGATTTCTTTACTGAATGAATTCAGTTTGACTTCCAGTAACCTGTAAATCAGTAGGGCTGTGTAACAAATCATGAAGTGAGCAATTATTCTTCCTCTGTTCCTGTGGAAGTACGGTCTTGATGAAAAGTCTGTTTTAAGTATCCTAAAGCAGTCTTCAATCTGATATCTCTGTTCGTTTATTGCGATGATGTCTTTGACATCGTCATCTAAATTTGTTGCTATGGCGTAAAAACCATCATACTTTTCCTCTTCACGGATTCTGTCATTGTCAATTTCGTATGTGATTTTATCTTTACCAACTTTCTTTATAAAGCGCGTTACGTCATTTGGTCCCTTCTTGTATTCATCAGGATCCATTTTATCAAGGATTGACTTTGCTCTTTCAATCTGACGGTTTCTGATAAATCTCTGATATTCCATACTTTTTCTTGAGAAAGTTATAATTACATGCTGCTTCAGGCATGCCTTGGATTTTATCTTTTTTATCTTACCGTTTTGTAATATTTTTTCCTCATAAAGCCCTACATCTAAGAGGGTGCTTGCTTCGATAACCTTATAAATCTTATCGTTGTAGAGGCTTATGTTATTGGCATCCTTCTTATCAAACCGCTTCATTACCGAAATTGTAAGGGGCTTGTCATCAGAAAGGCGTCTATAGCCATAGTCATTAAATACTGCTTGTTTAAGGGGATCGGAAAGTTTCTTAACTGACTGTGTCACAACAAAAGCCCTGCCACCCATGCTGTTAAAGTTCCTTATGTGGTATGAACCGAGTCCGGCATCAGCGCAGTAAATGAATTTTTTATTCTTACCATTAAACATTTTGATAAGCTCTTTTTCGAGGGGAATGGCAGTTGTCTGCTCATTGGTGTTTCCCGGAGCTAAGCACATTGAAACAGGAATTCCGTCAGTATCCATAAAAAGCCCCATCTCTACAAGAGGGTTCGGTTTATGATCCTTAGCAAAACCGAATTGTCTCAAACCTCTCATAACCTCACCGGTTACTTCGTCAACATATTCCAAATCCCCGAGTTTCAGCTTCACAGTAGTAATTGGTGCAGTCGTAATAACAAACGGTGGTATTTCGTTTATGTATTTTGCCACTTTCCCTGAAAAGATGCGAAATGTACTCATCGAAGTTATCATAGAGCAAATCCATAGTCCTCAGGATGTGCTGATAACCAAAATCGGGTTCCTCATAAAAATCTGCCAAGTTTTTTTCAAAGCTTCCAAGTTTTGAGTCCGGATCAAGTATTCTTGAGTAAGTCAGAAATCTGTTGACCAAATCGGGATTAAATGAGATTTTTCCTATTTTTCAGTTATTTGGTCAAAAAAACTTATCAACCCTCAAGAAGGCTGTATAAATGTTGAAGGTAAAGATAGCCTATGTTTTTGAGTGTGCTTTCGGATGCCTGTATATTACAATGTTTTACCCTTTCAGTGAAATCAAGACGAATCTCCAGCTTCGCCTGCTTGGTATTATTCACTTTCTCGTTATACCGGGCGACATAGTCTTTTGCATATGCCAAAGGGTCATCCGTGATATTCAAAAAGCTCCGAATGCTTGCCGATTTTTCTCAATGTTTTTTTAGTTGTGGTTTTATTGCCATTTCTGATTCCCTATTTGAACATAGTAAGTGGGATCTATGGCTTTTTGTGTTATATCCTAATTTCATAGAAATATTATATCACACTTTTTGGAATAATACAACAGTTACAACAAATATATTATTTAAATTTGACAAAGAAATATATTAAAAAGCCCATTTTCCAATGGACTTGATGATTTTTGAGCTATATATTACATGGCATTAACTGTTGAACTCCCGGCTAGTTGTCATTAAAATATAAAATGACTTGCTTGCAAAATTATAAATAGTATAGTATAATAATTTTTACTACAAATCCACATTCAACACAAAAAAAGCCTAGAAGCTGCAACTTCTAGGCTTTTTCCCATGCTAAAAGCGTGGCAGGCTAGTTGTCATTATTATTTCTGTCTAGCCATTTGCAGATGATGAAGATGGCAACACCTGCTGTGACAGAAACTAAGAGTTCCACAACCCACATTACAACACACCCCCTTCCTGATGTCAGTGTAGGAGATGACAACAATAACATTATAATGAAATGATATAAAACTACAAGTAAATATAAAAAAAGAGTAGTTTGTAAAAAAATATAGTAGTCCTAAGTAAAAGTGGACAGATGTCGCATAGAAGCAAAAATATCCTTTGTCAATACTTGACTATAATTGTTTTTAAAAGTAAAATTTTATAGTAATTATTATCAAAAATGAAAGGAAGGTGTTTTATGAAAACACTCAAAAGAACGATTTCATTTATGTTGGTGTTTATGCTGGTACTTGGACTTATGCCTGGTAACTATGCTAAAGCAGCTACAGAAGTGACAGGAACTATTACAGAGGTTCAAAAGTATGGAAATGTAGTTATGGATATTAAGCCAAAGGCGCTTCTTGATGCAGGCTACGAAGCAGGAGACCTGCTTAATGTACAAATTGGAGATACTACTCTTACTATGCCATTTTGCACTTCTTACAGCGATGTAGACACAGGCAGCTTACTGGTAAGAAATGACGAGAAGAACGACTTGCTTATAGTTGCGATTAACTTAGGCAATTTCTCTACAAATACAATGCTAAAGTGGGAGATGCCATTAAGTTTTCTCTTAAAGAAGCTAAGGCTTATCTTGCAGAATATCTCTTAAGACAGCTTAAAAGAACCAATGAGCGTTCTGATTATGCAAGTGATTCTATATTTGCCAATTTCAGAAGTGTGGTAACGACAGGAATTAAGCCGGGAGTACTTTACAGAGGCTCAAGCCCTATCAATAACGAAATAGGAAGAGCAGCTTACTCAAATGCACTTGCTGAAGCAGTAGGAGTTAAGACGGTGCTTAATCTTGCTGACAATGCTGAAAATATTGAAAAATATATAGCAGCAGATGACTTTAATTCTGCTTACTATAAAAAGCTTGTAGATAAGAAACAGGTAAAGCTTCTTAATATGGATGTTGATGTCGCAGGTAAGGATTTCTCTAAAAAGCTTGCAAGCGGCTTAAAGTTTATGGCAGGAAAGAAAGCACCTTATATGGTACATTGTACAGAAGGTAAGGATAGGGCGGGCTTTGTATCAGCAGTACTAGAGGCTCTTATGGGTGCAGGTATGGACGAAATAGTTGCTGACTACATGACTACCTATGAGAATTATTATAAGGTAGAAAAGGACAGTGAACAGTATAAGAAAATAGCTGAATCCAATATAGTAAACTCTATGACAGAGGTAGTATTTGGGCTTCCAAAAGGAAGTGATATTTCTAAGGTAAATGTAGCAAAGGCTACAGAGAAATATTTGAAGAAAATTGGTGTATCTAAAAAGACGATTGCCAAGCTAAAGAAAAACCTTGCCGGCAAGTCTGTATTTAGAAAGCCTTTTATCAGAGGAAAAGTAACCGAAATAGAAAAGTATGGTCATGCAGTTACCAATATAACCATAGATAAATTTAATAAAAAAGGTTTTAAGTTAGCTGATAACCTTGCAGTTGTATTTGATAACGGATTTGTGCTTGAGGCTCCTTATCTTGACGGATATTTGGTAAATAATGGTATGCCTCTTGTAAGAGCATATAAGGGACAGACCAATATAGCTATCTGTATAAACTACGGCAAGTTAAACGAAGTTGCAGGAGTAAAGCCGGGTGATAAGTTTACTATATTTATGAGCAGGAAGCAGGGATACGCAGAGGCTTACAGTGTAAGAAAGCTTGAAAGAACAAACAACAGAGCCGATTATGCAAGTGATGAGGTATTTGCTAATTTCAGAGAAATTAAATTAGGCAAGATAGCGGCAGGCACTCTTTACAGAAGTTCAAGTCCTGTAAATAATGAACTTGGAAGAGCTTCTTATGCAGATAAACTCTTAGAAGGAGCCAAAGTTGCCATAGTAGTAAATCTTGCTGATTCTAAAGAAAAGGTAGAAGGCTTACCCAAAAAGAAGATTTCAAGTCTCCTTATTATGCTAATCTTTTTAAGAATGGCAAAGTTATCACACTCAATCTTGGACTTGCCTTTACTTCAAAGGAATTTAAGGAAGGCATAGCTAAGGGAGTACAGTTTATGGCTGATAATGCTGCACCTTACCATTTCCACTGTCTGGAGGGAAAAGACAGGGCAGGTTATATGGCAGTGTTCTTAGAGTCACTTATGGGTGCAACCAAGGAAGAAATCATAGATGATTATATGAAGAGCTATGAGAACTACTATAAGGTAACAAAGGATTCCAAACAGTATGAGTACATTAAAAATGATGTAGTTATGATGATGGAATCTATTGCAGGAGGTAAGGATTTATCAGTAGAAAAGCTCACAAAGGGTGCTGAGGATATGCTTCTTGCAAATGGAGTAAAGGCTGAAGATATAGCCAGACTTAAAGAAAAACTTAGTGGAAATAAGACAGCTATGACAGATGGTTTTAAAGTAGCAGCATAAAATTCTTCTGAAAATTTCATAAGTTAAAATAATTTGAAAAGAGTCTGATAATGAGGCTCTTTTCTTTTTGTATTTACGCCATATGTCATTGAAAAGAGACTATAAATGCTGATATAATTTAAATATAAAGCATTAAAAAAGACATTTGGCATATTTTCTTGAAGAGAGGGGCTATGGAGATATGGATGTTATTGTAGCTAATATTGTGATATTCATAGGCTGTACACTTATGGTGATAACAGGCTATATTAAGGATGAAAAGAAAATGTTGAGGGTGCAGGATGGGCAGATGGTATTCCTTGCAATTGGAAATCTCATCTTAAAGGGGTATTCAGGATTTATTATAAGTGCACTTGCTTTAATTAAAAATGAGATTTATCTGGCTAAAAAGCTTAATGGTTTAGCAAAAGCTTTGATTGTGCTGGTTGCAGTAGTTATGACATTTGCATTCAATAATAAGGGACTGGTAGGGTGGTTTCCTGCTGTAACTATGGTTGCTTTTACTTATCTTCTTGGTATAGGTGGAGCTCTTGGATTTAAAATAGTAATAGGAGTGGCGGAAATAGGCTGGGCTATATATGATTATAGTTGTGGTAATTATGTTGGAACAGCTTTTGATATATTTACAATTATCAGTTGCACTGTAGGTGTTATGAGGGTTATGAAGAATGACAGAGAGAGAAATAAAAATATTCATAATTTGGTATAAGTACTTGCAAGTATAAAAAAGTATGCTATAATAAAATTGTACACAATTAAATTGTTGTTGAGATGAACTTGGAGGTATGCAATGAGTAAAAGAGCATTACTTATATGGGCGATTGTATGGATTATTCTGGGCATTTTAGTAGCCTTGTCTACAGCAAAGGAGCTTATGGCAAAGCCAGATGCTAATTATATCTTTGCAGCAGGTCTTACTTTGTACTGTTTTTATAATGGAATCAGAGGAATTAAAAGGTTTGTAAACAAAGATGAAGGCAACGAAAATGATGAAAATGGAGAAACAAGCTGTAGTGGTGGCTGAATGTGGAAATTGTAAAGGCAAGATTTGTCTTATAATAAAATGATACTTGAAACTTTATAAAGATTGTAGTAAAATAATTATAGATTAAATCCACACTTTTGAACAAAAAAAGCCTAGAGTCGGCAAACTCTAGGCTTTTTCCCATGCTATTCATGGTTGGCTAGTTGTCATTATTATTCCTGTCTAGCCATTTGCAGATGATGAAACTGGCAACACCTGCCGTGACAGAAACTAAAAGATTTATTATCCACACTTTTGAACACCCCCTTCCTGATGCCAGTATAGGGAATGACAACATAGATATTATAACAAAATTACCATAAACTACAAGAATAATATGAAGACTTATAATATAAGTATGTAATATAAATAAAATCACATATATTCATTTTACTAATAAATATATCCATGCTATACTAAACTCAAATTAGGATTATTATAATTGTAACCAAAACCTATAAAAAGGAGTGGGACTATGGGAAATATTAGAAGAATATATGTTGAAAAGAAAACTGATTATGCTGTAAGGGCAAGGGAGCTTAAAGAGGAGTTTGCAGACTATCTTTCTCTTAAAAATCTTGAGGCTGTAAGGGTGCTTATCAGATATGATATTGAAAATCTGGATGAAGCTACCTATAAGAAGGCTCTTGGCATTGTATTCTCCGAACCGCCTGTAGACTTGCTTTATGAGGAGAATTTCCGCTTGAGGCTTCTGAAAGAGAGTTTTCTGTGGAATACCTGCCGGGGCAGTTTGACCAAAGGGCAGATAGTGCCGTTCAATGCGTGAAGCTCTTAAATGAAGAAGCTGAGCCTGTAATTCAGTCTGCTGCTACATATGTAGTAAGGGGTGATATTACAGATAAAGAATTTGAAGAAATCAAAGCTTATCTCATAAACCCTGTTGATTCAAGGGAAGCGGATAAGGATAAGCCTGAGACCATAGTTCAAAATTTCCCTGAGCCTCCGGATGTGAAAATCTTTGAAGGCTTTAGAACTATGTCCGAAGACGAGCTTAAGGAGCTTTATGTTTCGCTTAATCTTGCTATGACATTTAAGGACTTTTTATTTATAAGAAAATATTTTTCAGAGGAAGAAAAGAGAGAGCCAAGCGTTACTGAAATCAGAATGCTTGATACCTACTGGTCAGACCATTGCCGTCACACTACCTTCCTTACGGAGCTTACAGAGATAGACTTTGAAGAAGGCAAATATTCCAAGCCTTTGGTGGACAGCTACAACAGTTATAAGGAAAATTTTGCAGAGCTTTACAAGGACAGGGATGATAAGTACATCTGCCTTATGGACATAGCACTTATGGGAATGAAGAAACTGAAAGCTCTTGGAAAGCTTACAGATATGGAGGTTTCAGACGAGATAAATGCCTGCTCCATAGTTGTGCCTGTGGAAGAAACTTTGGAAGATGGAACCAAGCATACAGAAGAATGGCTGATATTCTTTAAGAATGAAACACATAACCACCCAACAGAGATAGAGCCTTTTGGTGGGGCAGCTACCTGCCTTGGCGGAGCTATCAGAGATCCGCTTTCGGGCAGAGGTTATGTATATCGAGGCTATGCGTGTTACAGGAGCTGCTGATCCTACTTTGCCGCTTTCAGAAACTATTAAGGGCAAGCTTCCGCAGAGAAAGATAGTTACAGGGGCGGCAGCAGGTTATAGCTCTTACGGCAACCAGATTGGTCTTGCCACCGGACTTGTAGATGAAATTTATCATCCTGATTATGTGGCAAAGCGTCTTGAAATCGGGGCGGTTATGGGAGCAGCCAGAAGAAAAAATGTAATCAGGGAAACTTCGGATCCGGGCGACCAGATTATCTTGCTTGGAGGCCGTACGGGGCGTGACGGTATAGGTGGGGCTACAGGCTCATCCAAGTCACATACGACCAAGTCCATAGAAGCTTGCGGAGCAGAGGTACAGAAGGGAAATGCACCTACAGAGCGTAAGATTCAGAGATTTTTCAGAAGACCTGAGATAACAAAGCTTATAAAGAAATGTAATGATTTTGGAGCGGGCGGTGTTTCTGTTGCAATCGGAGAATTGGCGGCAGGGCTTCATATCAATCTTGATAAAGTGCCTAAGAAGTATGCAGGACTTGACGGTACAGAGATAGCTATTTCTGAGTCGCAGGAAAGAATGGCTATAGTTGTAGACAGTAAAGATGTAGAAGCTATGCTTAAATTTGCAGATGAGGAGAACCTTGAAGCTGTGGTTGTAGCGGAAGTTACAAAAGAGCCTCGTCTTGTGATGGAATGGCGCGGTAAGGAGATAGTAAATATAAGCAGAGCCTTTATTGATACCAATGGAGCCAGAAGTGAAGCTAAAGCCAGCGTATCAGCTCCTGATCCGGATAAATTTTACGAAAACCACAATAAGGAATTTGAAGGCAAGAGTCTTAAAGAGGCATGGCTTGCTATGCTTAATGACCTGAATGTATGCGGTAAAAAGGGACTGGTTGAGAGGTTTGACAGCTCAATCGGGGCAGCTACTGTGACCATGCCGTTTGGCGGTAAATATCAGCTAAGCCCTATTCAGACAATGACAGCAAAGCTTCCCGAATGACCTTGGTGAAAGTGACGTAGTAACTCTTATGAGTTATGGATTTGATCCGTATATTTCAAAGGAAAGCCCTTATCATGGTGCTGTTTATGCGGTTATTAACTCTGTGTCAAAGATAGTTGCGGCAGGTGGAGATATGACGAAGATTCATTTCACCTTCCAGGAGTATTTTAAGAGGCTTGGTGATAAGGCAGAGCGTTGGGGAGAACCTCTTGCAGCCCTGCTCGGAGCCTATGAAGCACAGATGCAGCTTGGACTTGCTTCTATAGGTGGTAAGGACAGTATGTCAGGCAGCTTTAATGATATAGATGTGCCTCCTACTTTAGTAAGTTTTGCGGTCGATATGGGTAAGGCAGATGAAATTATCAGCCCTGAACTTAAGAAGACAGGAAATGTGCTTGTAAAATTTAATATAGAAGAAAATGAGTTCAGGCTCCCTGTATTTGAAAAGCTGATATCTGCTTATAAAAAAATTACTGAATTTATTCATAAGAAATCTATTGTTTCAGCTTATGCGCTTGGAAGATACGGTGTGGCTGAAGCAGTCAGCAAGATGGCTTTCGGTAATAAGTTTGGTGTTAAATTTGATGAAAAGCTTTCAGAGAATGATTTCTTTAAGCCTGATTTTACAGGTATAGTTGCAGAAGTAAATGCAGCCGATTTAGACGAAGTAATGAACTCAGGGCTGGATGTGATTAGATTAGGTGAAGTTACTGAGGGCGAAAAATTTGAATTTGCAAATGTAAGTATATATATAGAAGAAATGCTTGAAGCTTGGCAGGGTAAGCTTGAAAAGGTATATCCTACAAAGACAGGTGAGGCAGTGGAAAGCTTACAGAGAAGCTTTATGATGTAAGAAATGAGGCAGACTTTGCTAGAAAGAATGAGGCAAAACTCTATATAGCTAAAGAAAAGATAGCAAAGCCCAGGGTATTTATACCTGTATTCCCTGGAACTAACTGTGAATATGATTTAACCAAAGCCTTCCAGAAAGCAGGTGCAGAGGTTCAGACAGTGGTATTTAAGAACCTTAATGCACAGAATATAAAGGATTCTGTATCTGAGTATGCAAAGACTATAAAGAATTCTCAGATAATAATGTTCCCGGGCGGTTTCTCAGCAGGTGATGAGCCTGACGGTTCAGCCAAGTTCATAGCCTCCGTATTTAGAAATCCGCAGATTGCTGAGGAAACCAACAAGTTACTTAAAGAGAGAGATGGTCTTGTACTTGGTATCTGCAATGGTTTTCAGGCACTTATTAAGCTTGGTCTTGTGCCTTACGGAGAGATAACCGGGATAGAGGAAACCTCACCGACCCTTACTACCAACAAGATAGGCAGACATATTTCACAGTCTGTATATACAAAGGCAGTTACCAACAAGTCCCCATGGCTTATGAATATTGAACTCGGAAAGACCTATTCAATCCCTGCCTCACATGGTGAAGGAAGATTTGTGGCAAATGAAGAATGGCTTAAGAAACTTTCTGAAAATGGCCAGATAGCTTTCAGATATGCGGATGCAGAGGGCAATGTAACCATGGATGAAAGCTTTAATCCAAACGGCTCTTATATGGCGGTTGAAGGCATCATAAGCCCTGATGGAAGGGTGCTCGGTAAAATGTGCCATTCTGAGAGAATTGGAGAGAATATAGCTATCAATATAACCGGAGAGAAAAACCAGGGTATATTTGAGAGTGGTGTGGAGTATTATAGGTAGTTACCTAGGATGATATTATATGACACCCACATTATGATGTGGGTGTCAAAAGTATTTCACTCAATGATTTTTAATTGAATTTGGTAAATTTTAATACTCGGACAACTGAATAAATCTATGTTTAACTGCCTGTTTGTGGTATAGTAAGTATATCAAAAAGAATCTCTTAATTCTTGAGGAGAAACACCTGTATATTTTTTAAATGCTCTGGAAAAATGAGCAGCCGAATCAAATCCTACTTCCATACCGATCTCCGATACCTTTTTATCAAGTTGCTGTAATAGTTGCTTTGCTTTATCCATACGCCTTGCAAGAACGTATTCAGATAAATTTTCTCCGGTAGTCTGTTTATAGGCGCGTGAAAGATAAACAGGATTTAGGTACACCTGCTTAGCCAGTGCGTTTATTGAAAGATCTTTCGAGATATGTTCGGCAATATACTTATGAAGGGTATAAATCATTTGATTGAAATGATTTGAGTGATAAGTTTCCGCACCATCGAACAGCCAGTTTCCAAGTTTACTGAATTGTATTACCAGTTTTTCATCCCATTCTTCGTAAGGCAATGAAAACAGGCTATATCCATGAAAAGAATTTAAAAAATCTTTTTCACGGCAGCCGATAGAAATATGTTCCAAGAAAAAAATGCAAAGTTTGTGATATAATGCAATCTGTTGGCCGGAATTTGTGTATGAGAGAAGCATATTTAATAATTGCTGAAGCGAATTGTCAAATGCTTCTTTTTGCTTATACTCAAAAGCGTTATCCAAATTACTTAATATTGTTTCGGCGGCATCTGAATTAAGATACTGTTCGGAAGGCTGACTGCCGAAAAATTCTACATTACCTAACAGCATTTCGTTTTGTGTTCCAAGCTGATAAGCCAGTATAGAGCGAAATTTTTCAAAACCGGCAGGAATTTCATTCCATTTATATGAAGAAGGATCAACAACTAAAGAAACCTTTGCCGACAATCGGTCCAAACAATAAGATTGTACACGTTCCATCATTCCGGAAAGAAAAACATCTGTTTTTAAAGGGTTTTGAAGCTCTCTTGATAGTGGCTGTACAAGCCATAGAATGTAACGGTGGTTCCAGTAAACACTTTCTGAATTAACGGCAGATGAAGTGTAAGTATTGAAGGCTGCGTTAATTTTTTCAAGTAAACGTGTATCTGCCGAACCGACAGCTTGTGGGAGTAAAGAATCAATACGTCCACCAACTAAAAATAATGGAGTTTGTATATCAAAAAGAAGCTCCAATTTTAAAAACTGTTGCTCTAATATCAAAGAATCATTAATTTCTCCGTTAAGTACCTTCCATAAAAAATCTTTACGTAAAATCGGTCGGGCATTTTTAAATTCTTCTTTCAGTTTTATACTCCAAGTGGAATCTGTGTATTCTCTGTCTAACAGAGATAACGATTTTTGAACGGCGGCTAAAACAGCCTCATCTCCCTGACTTTTAAGAACATATGAATCGGCACCTAATTCCATTGCAGATTGGATATATTCGAATTCGCTGTATCCGGAAAGAAAAATCACATGGCAAAAAGGCCAACGTGTTTGAATTTCCTTCAACATTTCAAGACCGTTCATCCCAGGCATTTTAATATCGCTCAGTACAATATCTATGCGCAGTTCATTCAGCAGACTTAGAGCTTGAGACGCTGAATACGCTTTGTGAACTTCAAGTTCGGGTTCGGTATAGTATAAAAATAAGTTATATAAGCCATCGACTATAATAGGCTCGTCATCAACAATTAAAATTCGATACATTTTAATCTCCTTTCACAATATAAACCTGAACCCTCATACCGCCTTCAGGAGTCTGGCTTATTCTTAATCCGCTCTCCGAACCGAAATTATATCTTAAGCGTCGGTGAATATTAATAAGTGCGGTTGTTTCAATTCCGTTATCATTACTGTCTAAACTCTCTTTTAAATTATTCAGATCTGATTCTTTTAATTCCGTACCGTTATCTTCTACCTGAACCATCCAAGTATTATCCTGTTTTTTAAACGTTATTGAAAGTTTAGGTTCTAAAATATTTTTGAGTCCGTGTTCGAAAGAATTTTCAAGCAAAGGTTGCAGAATAAGACGTGGAACCATTAAAGAATCAAAATTCTCAGGCACTTCCCCAATATAAATCGAAAGACGATTGGAAAAACGAATTTGCTGTATTTTTAGATATGCTGTTGCATGACCTATTTCCTGTTTTATAGTAACGAGGTCCGCCGAATTACGTGTAATATATTGATAATATTCGCTAAGTAGTTGAGAAAATTCGGCTATTTTATTACTGCCATCAGATTGTGCCATGCGGTATATATTATAAAAACCGTTATAAAGGAAGTGAGGATTGATTTGTGCTTGAAGCTGCTTTAACTCTGCGCGCTGTGTGAGCAGTTGTTGTTCATATACCCGGGCAATCAGTCTTTGGAGATGATCCATCATCTCATTAAAAGATTCGTATAAATAAGCGAACTCATCATTTTGGTATTTATGGATACGTACCTTAAAAATCATTTTTTCATACATTTAAAAGAATCTACTAATATTTGAATTGGCTTATGGATTAAATGATGAACCGAAAAAGCGAAAGCACCCATAGCTAAAAAGGCGATTATGCCGAGTACAATTAACATAATTAAATAAGTGCGACTGAATCCGAAAAGATATTCGGTTGAAGAAAAGGATATTAAAACCAAGTTGCTTTCAGGAAGAAGTACCCCGGTTGTCTGAAAATGATTGCCGTCTATAGTTACTTCTTCTGTAAAAGGAAATTTATTGGGAGATTTTAGTAAGCTGTGATTGATAAACAGCTTATTATTTGTTTTCTCAATAATAAAGCGATTATCTGTACTTTTGAGAATAAGTCCGGTATCTTGATTATTTCCAAACCCCTGTAATAATTTTTGGATTGTCTTATTGGAAAGTGTGAGAGTTATAGCCAAAGACGGATCTCGATTTTTATGCAGGTTTAGAGGATACTGTATGTTCATTTCCAGCTCATGGGAGGGATTCATGGTAAGCCCCGATGAAAGAGGAGTTGAAAAATTGTTATATTTTCTTTTCCAATTAGGCGCAAGGGGCTCTATGCTGTGAGTATCAATGCTTTTTCCGATAATTGGAAGGTGCAGGACAACACTATCAATACATATACTGCTGCTTTTCATAACCTGGATGCGATGTTGAGCGCGGAGTACATAACGGTAACGGTCAAATGTGTCCATTATATCATACGCGTTTGCAAGATAAATAAGATCATCATCATTTGCGCAATGATATGCAAGTGAACGAATACGGGAAAGTTCTTCGCTAATAGTGCCTGCATATAGATTAAGTTGAGATGTTTGCGAATTGATAGTTTGTCTTTGCATTTCCAGATAAGTCCGATGAAAAATCATACCACCCAAAAAGTAAACAGGAGATAAAATAAGTATAAATATTATTATCAATTTTAGCCAGATGGAATAGAAAACTCGATTTTTGACCTTATGGCGCTTCATACTGTCGTACCTCCTGTATAGATATATACTTAAAGTATACCATGTCTTGTATATGTCTGCAAACTACTTCATTTTGATGAATATATACTTAATATGTATGTGAAAAACAGGTTGAAAAACGTCAAGTAAGTCTATATTTTAGTCATTTACGAAAAAGAAAATATGTAAGAAAATACATATAAGGAGAAGATGAAATATACATTCGTTTCTCACTCACATAAAAAGGAGGAATTTGATTATGAAAAAGCGAATTACAGTACTTTTGCTGTCAGGGTTTATTTTAGTAGGTTTAGCAGGATGTGGAAATAATAAAACTTCCAATTCCGCTCCAACAAAGTCTTCCGCAAATAATGAAGTAAAGTCTCAATCGACTCAATCGGTTCAGACATCTCAGACAGATCAAACGGATAAAGATCCTTTCGGTAAATATGAAGAACCGATTACTTTAACCGCAGTACGTTATTTGCAGGACGGTATTGAATTTAAAGAAGGTGAAAGTCTTGAAAATAATGTTTGGGCTCGTGAATATGCGGATGTTTTAGGGATAAATATTCAGTATATGTGGTCTACGCCTCAGTCAGAGTATGCTCAAAAACTTAATGTGTCTTCTGCTTCCGATGACTTGCCGGATCTGATGTGGGTTGACGCCGCACAGTTAAAGAGAATGGTCGAAGATGACCAGTTAGCCGATCTGACCCAGGTTTACAAAGACTTTTCGGCTCCATACACCGATAAGGTTTTGCATGAAGACGGAGGCAGCGCCATGGAGTCTGCCACTATTGGAGGTAAACTTTACGGATTGCCTCACATACAGTCGGGATATGGTTCAAGCGAGGTGCTATGGGTACGTGCCGATTGGTTAAAGACATTGGGATTGGATACACCTAAGACAATGGAAGATGTTCTTAATATCGCAAGGGAATTTACTAGTAAAGATCCGGACGGAAACGGTAAAAAGGACACGTACGGATTAGGTGTAAACAAAGGGCTGATTGCTGAGAATAACTTGCCATACGCTGTTATAGACGGATTTTTTAATGCTTATCACGCATATCCGAGTATTTGGGTGACAGATGAATCAGGGAAACTTGTCTATGGCGGAATACAGCCAGAAATGAAAGAGGCCTTGAATGAACTTCAAAAGCTATATTCAGAAGGAGTTATTGATCCTGAATTTGGAGTAAAAGATGCAGTTAAAGTAAGTGAAAACGTTAACGCCGGTAAGATAGGCATGTTTTACGGCTACTTTTGGAATTGTGCAAGCGGTTGGTTACAGGACGGAAAAATGAACAATCCTGATATAGACTGGATACCGGTGCCTATACAGTCGATTGATGATAAGCCGGCGAAAGTTATGGTTCCTTTTGCCACCACTTATTATACTGTAGTAAACAAAGAATGCAAAAATCCCGAAGCAGCTGTAAAAATGTATAATTTGGTATTAGAAAAAATGTTTGGAGAAACTGCCGAACCTGAAGTATATAATGCAACTCCTGATAATTTGGCGGTGTTTAATTACGCCTATTCATACGGTGAACCTCCTATGAAAAACCTTGACGCTCAAAAAGCTGTGGCTAAAGCGTTGAAAAGTGGAGAGACCGAAAGTTTGAATGCTGAGCAGACTAATTATTATAACGCTTGTAAGAGCTATGAAGAAAAGGGTGATTTAGCTTTATGGGGAAACTATATGATGTACGGACCGACCGGCAGCCTTTCTGTGATTAACGGCTATGTTGCTGACGGAAATGTGCTCACAAATAACTATTATGGAGCTCCTACAGACGGCATGGCGGAAAAAAACGCTACTCTGCAGAAATTGCAGCTTGAAACTTTTACAAAAATTATAACCGGCAGCGCGGATATAAATGAGTTTGATGAGTATGTAAAAAATTGGAATAATCTTGGAGGCAGTCAAATAACCGATGAGGTTAATGAATGGTTGGCAAAGAGATAACCCGAATTATTCACACCATAGGTCACAGACCTCTTAATATAAGGAGTATAGCGGTATAAAATATTTTAGGTTTGTGACCATGAGGTGGATACCACAGTACTCTGTAAAATATCATAACGAGAGCCTACGGTTTGATTACGATATTTTACAAGATGTTTCGTGAATAATTTGGGGATAATATATTATAGGATTTCAGGTGGCAAAATGGATAAAAAATTAAAACGAAAAAGAGCAATATTTCGACGTGAACTCCCATTCCACCTTATGTTGTTGCCCGCTGTGATTTTGACAGGTGTTTTTTCGTACGGGCCGATGTTGGGTATAATTATGGCATTTCAGAAATTCTCACCTAAAAGAGGTATTTTCGGTTCCAAGTTTATCGGGTTTGAGAATTTCAAGTATCTGATGAATATTCCTGATATAGACAAAGTTGTATTTAACACTTTTTTCATTGCGGGCATGAAATTGGCACTTGGAGTAATAATTCCTATGCTGGTGGCTATTCTTTTAAATGAAATTCGTATTTCACCTATAAAGAAGCTTATTCAGACGATGGTTTATTTTCCGCATTTTCTGTCATGGGTAATTTTAAGCGGTATTTTTATTGATATTTTGTCACCATCTACCGGAATTGTAAATGAGTTTATTAAAATGTTAGGATTTGAACCGGTATTCTTTTTGGGAAATCCGAAAGTATTTCCATATACAATGGCAATAACAGAAACTTGGAAAGAATTCGGTTTTGGCACCATTGTGTATCTGGCGACTATTTCAGGTATTGACCCGACGTTGTATGAAGCTGCAAGAGCCGACGGCGCGGGAAGGCTGCAACAAACTGTTCATATTACGATAAGTGCGTTATTGCCTATGGCGGCTTTGATGCTGATTTTAAACTTGGGAGGAGTTTTAAATCTCAGTTTTGAACAGATTTATAACTTATACAGTCCGCAGGTGTATTCAACCGGTGATATTTTAGATACTTTAGTTTATCGGTTGGGTATGGTTGACGCCCAGTATGGTGTGGCAACCGCTGTAGGTTTATTTAAATCTGTTGTATCTCTTATACTGGTGTCTTTTTCATATTGGTTGGCAGGTAAAGCAAGAGGCTATAAGGTATTTTAGATGAGGATTGTTATGAAAGAAAAAATTCGTGTGTTTTTCCATTACCCGTTAGGACGTAAGGTTTTTACTATATTTAACTATTTTCTGCTCACGGGGGCAGCGTTGATTTGCATTTTGCCGATTTTCAATATTCTCGCAATTTCATTAAGCTCAAGTGCTGCGGCGGGCTCAGGAGAGGTGCGTTTCCTACCTGTGGATTTTACATTTGAGTCATATAATTTTGTGACGGCAAAGCCCGAATTTATGAAATCCTTTTGGGTTTCCGTAAAACGAGTTTTGGTAGGTGTTCCGTTTAATATGGTGCTGACGATTTTAGCGGCATACCCATTGTCAAAAACCGATACACAGTTTCGTGCCCGTAAGTTTTATGTGTGGTTTTTCTTTATTACGATGTTGTTCAGCGGAGGACTGATACCGTATTATATGACAATTTCCAAAGTCGGTTTAATAGACAATTTTTGGGCTCTGATTTTACCGGGAGCAGTTCCTGTATTCAATGTTATTATTTTATTGAATTTTTTCAGGCAGTTACCATCAGAAATTGAAGAAGCGGCGCGTGTTGACGGAGCTTCCCGTCTCCGAGTTTTGATTCAGATTATCATTCCGCTTTCAATGCCGGCTATTGCCACATTGACTTTATTTTGTACGGTAAATCACTGGAATTCATGGTTTGAAGGACTGATTTTGATGAATAATCCGGAACATTATCCGTTACAAAGCTATCTTCAAACTGTTATTGTGAACAGAGATATGTCACTTATGAGTACTACGGATATTTTAACTTTAAGTACGGTTTCCGACCGCACATCAAAAGCGGCGCAGACTTTTGTTGCTGCGCTACCTATGTTGGCTGTTTATCCGTTTCTACAGAAATATTTTGTTGCCGGCCTTACTATAGGCGGCGTAAAGGGGTAATAAATTATGAAAAAAATTGTATTTATAGGCGCAGGAAGTATCATCTTTGTAAAAAATCTTATTGGGGACTGTATGAGAACCCCTTCTTTATGGAACAGTGAATTTGCGCTGTTGGATATAAATAAAGATAAGCTGTATTTGGCTGAAGGCATGTTAAAAAATTTGAATCACAATATAAATGAGGACAGGGCTACTGTAAAAGCCTATGAAGATCAGAGAGAAGCTCTGAAAGATGCGGATTTTTTAATCAATGCCATTCAAGTAGGAGGTTATGACCCTTGCGTAATTAATGATTTTGAAATTCCTCTTAAGTACGGGCTTAAACAGACTTATGCGGATACTTTGGGAATAGGCGGTATTATGCGAGGCTTACGAACTATACCGGTAATGCAGGAAATTATTAGAGATATGGAGGAGCTTTGCCCTAATGCGTGGCTTTTAAATTATACCAATCCTATGGCCATTGTTACAGGTGCAATACTTCGTTCCAGCTCAATTAAAACAATCGGTTTATGTCACAGCGTACAGTCTTGTACAAAAGATTTGATGAGTGTTATCGGTATGGATGAGACAGGTGTAGAATATAAAATTGCCGGTATAAATCATCAGGCATGGCTGCTTGCGGTTACAAAAGACGGAAAGGATTTATACCCTGAAATAAAGAGCCGTGCCGCAAAACTTACCGAACGACATGGCGATATGGTCCGCTATGAGATTATGAAACGTTTCGGATACTATGTTACAGAATCTTCACAACATACTGCTGAATATACAATGTTTTTTATAAAGGATAAGTATCCGGAAAAACTTGAACAGTACGGGATTAAAACATTGATGTATAAAGATTGGGGGCGTTCGCAAATTGCTTATTGGCAGAAGGCTAAGGAAGAGTTGGTTGAAAATAGTGAGATAACACATGTTCGTACTAAAGAATTTGCCTCATATATTATGGATTCGCTTATTACCGGAGTTCCATATCGCATTCATGCGAACTTACTGAATCACGGATATATCACTAATTTGCCAGATAACGCGTGCGTAGAGGTTCCTTGCCTTGTGGACGGAACAGGTATCTATCCTTGCCATATAGGAGAATTGCCGCCACAATGCGCGGCTTTAAACCGTACAAATATAAATGTGCAGGAGCTTACAATTGAAGCGGCTTTGACAGGCAAGAGAGAACATATATATCATGCTGCCTTCCTGGATCCGCATACTGCGTCCGAATTAGATATGGATACCATTACCGCTATGTGCGATGAGCTGATTGCCGCTAATGAAAAGTGGTTGCCGATGTTTTTAAGTGAAAATATGAGTTAAGATGGGAGGGGATTGTATGAAACGTTTAATAAGTTTTTTTCTTGCAGTAACAATAATTGTGTCAGTTTTATCGGGAAATGTTTTTGCAGAGGAGATCACATCGGCAGAAAATCATGCTTCTGATACAGCTGTTATAGGATATGAAGCTGATAAAACAAAAGAAGTCATATCGCCGACTGACTTAACAACTGAATCTCCCAACAAAAGTATTTCTGTCGGGTTTGAGATGTCTGAAGAAGGACAGTTAATTTATACTATCAATAAAAATGGAGAAACTGTTTTGGAAAATTCTCATTTGGGAATTGTTACTGATCAGGAAAACTTTTCTGGTGGATTATTTATAGAATCAACACAAGTGACTTCTATGGATGAAAGCTATTCTTTACCACAGGGGAAAAAGAGCATTTATCGCAACCACTATAATGAGAGAGAAATTGTTTTAACAAAGAACGGACATATTTGTAAGATTTATTTTCGCGTTTTTGATGACGGTGTCGCTTACAGATATTATATACCAGGAAATGGTATGGTAACTATTTATTCAGAGGTCTCGGAATTTAATCTGCCCGATAACACGGGAGGATGGGCATTCGATTGGCGTAATGATTATGAGGGATTATACACTTACCGTTCTGCAGAAGAATTTACAAATGCAAATTTTGCTATGCCTGTACTTACTTCTGTCAATAATAATAGATACTGGATGCTTTTAACAGAAGGCAATGTCTATAATGCCGATGGCAGTTATTGTACATCCCATTTAAAGGGCTCTGCCGGAGAAGTAATGAAAGTGACATTTGCACCTGAACAAACTTCTCCGATTACTGCGACTTATCCGTTTGAAACTCCGTATCGAGTGGCTGTAATTACTGAAAATTTGAATGAACTTGCTAATTCTGTTCTTGTTACAAATTTAAATCCGCCTACTACCATGGCTGATATTAGTTGGATTAAGACAGGTAAAGCGGCTTGGTCATGGTGGTCTGAAGAACGTTCTCCTCAATGGTTTGAACGTCAGCGTGATTATGTGAATTTTGCTGCTGAAAACGGTTGGGATTTTGTTACTGTAGATGCCGGCTGGGATGATTCCTGGATTAAACAGCTTTGCAAAGAGGCAAATAAAAAGAATGTAGATATAGTTGTTTGGACTGACGTAGGTGCTATTGATACGCAATGGGAAATTGATGAAAAATTGACTAAATGGGCATCTTGGGGAGTTGCAGGTATTAAAGTTGATTTTATGATGAATGACTCTCAAATGAGAATGAAAACGTATCAGCTAATTGCAGAAATGTGCAGAGCTTCATATGTTGGTAAATTTTCACGGTTCAGCAAAACCTAACGGCGAAATTCGCACATGGCCTCATGTGACTACTTCCGAGGCTGTAAGGGGGTCTGAGCATTATAAGTGGGAAAATTATTCTACTGCTTATCAGAATGCGACTTTGCCGTTTACGCGTAATGTAATTGGACCGATGGATTTTACTCCGACTGTGATAAGCAATTCCAATTTGAATACAACTCATACCCACCAATTGGCTTTATCCGTTATTTTTGAGTCCGGTATGCAGCACTTTGCCGACTCAATAGACAGCTATGAAGCATGGAAAGGCAAAAATTTTCTTAATAAAGTGCCGGTAACCTGGGATGAAATGCGTGTTTTAGCTGCATTTCCAGGCGACTACGCAGTTATTGCCAGAAGAAAAGGAAATGAATGGTATTTGGGAGCAATTTCAAGCGGCTCTCGTACCATTAATATCAATTGCGATTTTCTTGGAGGAAATTATACTGCATATATTTACAAAGATACTTCGAATCCGAATATTATGGATATAAAACGCAGGGATGTAAATTCTGATTCAATTTTGACAATTGATATTGCCAAAAATGGCGGATGTGCAATTCTCTTTACAAATGAGCCATATATGACGGAACTTAAGGATGATTCACATTATACATATTATGAAGCGGAAGAAATTCAAAATACGTTGACCGGTTGGGCAAGCCGCGTAGATGATGCAAATTGTTTTGGCGGCAAGAAGATAGGAAATCTGGGCGGCACATTGAAAAGTTCGCTAACTTTCAACAATATTTCCATAAATGCTGCAGGAAGTTATGAGATAAAATTATATTATGCGTCAGGAGATCAGCGGAATATTTCTTATTGGGTTAATAATGGAAATGAAAAAATTTTGAAGCTGCCCGCTACAGGAAGTTATCATACTCTTCGCTGCGCACATTTTTATGTTGATTTAAATGAAGGTTTAAATAAAATGAAATTTGGAGGTACGGATTATGCGCCAGATATAGACCGCATTGCAGTAAGACAATTAAATGTCGCAAACTATACTTCAATTGAAGCTGAAACCGGTACTATTTCAGGAGCGGCTCGTATTGCAGAATCGCCAAACTTTTCAGGAGGTAAAAAGATTATTTATATTGGTTTTGACGGTGAACTTACGCTTAATAATATCAAAGTTAATGAGGATGGAAATTATATATTAAAAATTTACTACGCTACAGGTGATAACCGCACTGTAAGGATTTCTGCCAATGGCGGTACTTCAGCCGATGTCATTTGTTTTGACAGTGGCAGCTTTGATACGGTAGAATATAAAGAAATTATTGTACAACTTACTAAAGGTAATAATACGCTAAGATTTTATAATCCAAGCGGTTATGCGCCTGATATTGACCGCATAGAGATTGCGGAAAAACCTATAAAATAGATTTAATCTGGGGCTGCCACATTAATGTGAACTGCTTCCCGTCAAGTAGACAATTAAAAAAATAAAAATTTTCTGCCATCAGATATTTTTAATCTGGTGGCAGTTTTTATGCTACCGCCAGATATTGTTCGTGCTTTTCGAATGGAGTTAAAATTCCCAGTTTTCGTTGTAACCGTCTGGTGTTGTAGTATTCAATGTAATCCTCGATCATTTTCACAAGAGAATCTCTGACTGTAAACCGATTGCCATAATACCGCTCACGTTTCAAAATGCCCCAGAATCCTTCCATCGGGCCATTATCGATGCATTTGGCTATTCTGGACATACTTTGTGTCATACCCGCAGCCTCAAGCTTGGCATGAAAGTTTCGATTGGTATATTGAAATCCTCGATCAGAATGACACAGAGGTGTTGCTCTCGGATTGGAAACAATCGCCTTATCAAACGTATTGAAGACCAGATGATTGTCGTTGTGGTCACTGATCACATATGCGACAATCCGCCGGTCATAGAGATCAAGTATCGCGCTAAGATACACTTTATGCTTGTCCTTGTTCTCATCATACCATTTGAATTCTGTGACGTCCGTCAACCATTTCTGATTTGGAGCTTCCGCTGTGAAATTTCTGTTCAATATGTTATCTGCAATAAACTGGGGATTTATCGCCTGTCTTGTACACCCGTTATTGGAATACTTGATCGTGGACTTAATTCCTTTCTTACGGCAGATCCGAAGCACTCGTTTATCATTTGCCTTGATTCCCGTGATAACGTTCCAGATCATCCCTTATTTCTGCGATAGCCCTTATCGTGGGCTGGCTATATGAATTTTTTCGATTTCATCAGCAATGTATTCATTTGCTGCTTCATAAGCAGGTTTCTCTCTGTGAAGCCATTTGTAGTATGCCGCACGGCTTACAGATCCCAGTTTGCAGAGAGCACTAATCGGATAACCATGCTCTTCGTTTTCTTCTTTGATTGCCTGATAGACCTGCCCATGTCTGACCAGGCTTAGCCCCGCTCTCTCTATCTTGTCGAGTTTTTTTAAGAAAGATGCCTCCATTTCAGCGCGTTCCTTTTCGGCACGCAGAATCTTGTTTTCAGCACGGAGTTTCTCCAACTCAGTCATTTTTTTCAACCGGCTTTGGTCGGCCGCGCCTATCCTGGAGAGCGTTCACTCCACCCTGCTTCATACTTTACGATATAGTTTCGTGCCTGCTGATAGGAAATGCCGAATTTAACTGCCGTTTCAGCATAATTATAGTCATGTCCAATGCAGTATTGAACGATTTCCACCCTCTCATCGAAGGTTGTTTTTCTTCCCTTGGTCATGATAAATGTTCCTCCTGTCCCGGAAACTTTCAGCTCCTCATGACTATTATACTTCTTTATCCAGTTTTGTAACTTACTTTTTGCTCTGATTCCATAGCGCTGGCAAATTTCCTGTTGGGAACCTTGACCGCAGAGATAATCCAATACTGCCTGCTCTTTCAGCTCTTTGGGATACCTCTTATTTACTGTAACAAGAAAAGCTCCTTCACCTTCACTCTTATAAATGCTTATCCATTGTTGTATGGAGGCGATACTGATTCCCAATCTGACAGCAGCATGTCGGAGTGATTCTTTACCTTCTAATATCAAATGTACTGTCTGTAATTTTTCTGAATGTGATACTTTACTTTTAGACATAAAATGCTCCCTTCCAGGCAGTAAGAGATTTTGTTTTTTCTCTTGTCTACCTAGAAGGGAGCATATCAATGTGACAGCTCCTTGTGAATTTTTAAACCCTATTTTATAAAAAACCTACGCATCCGATCTTGAAAAACTGTTCTTCATCATACAGCTTGCATTGTAAACCACTTTATTTAAAGCTTTGGTAGTCTGTTCAATTAGCATTTTAGCAATTTCTTCATTTGCCTTCTCACAGAAAAGAGTATCAGACTTTTCACTGTCATTTTCCGTATTTTTCATATAATCAGCAAATTCTTTATCAAACTTATTTATAAGAGCATGGTTTTTGGACATTACCGCAGTCTGATAATGGTCTATATTAGGCAGGCAGCGGTTAAAATGTGCATCTGCGATTACTCCGAGCAACCTGCTTGCCCAGTAGAAGTTGTGGCTGTCAACATCGCCTGTTGTATTTGACAGGTACTTAGGAGTTTTTGAAATATTTGCATACATTCCTACAAAGCTATTAAATACATTGCTGCCAAAGGCTATCCACTTAATTGCTTTGAGTGCATCAGGCATATAAGGACGAATCTGTACAAGTGCAAGCACATCGGTGCGGCTGATGCCGATTGGGCGGTAAAGCTCCCTGGCACCATTTGTATATGGATCATAAGGAGTATGCTGATAATGGTTGGAAAGCACCCACTTAATATCCTCAACAGTTATCTTCTTTTCAGGAACCCTGCACCATGGAATATTGTCCGAAAGTGGAGTATAATCAGCATCATCACCTGTCCACCTGCTTGTAGTAGGATTAAATATTTCTGAGCAACCCAGGCACGGGGAGTGTTATAGATGTGGTCGAGGTCAGAGTGGGTACCAAAGGTATCTCTTGGATTAAAAGCTTTGCAAAGGGTGAGGTCTAAATGATTATCCTCTATAAATTCCATCAAATCCTCAGAGCAGAGATATTCTTTCTTTTCACCAAATGCATCCTCAAAGTCAAAGGTATCAAGTCCAAGCTGATTTGGTGCAACTACATAGCAGTCATCCGGTACACGTCTTGCCATCCAGTGGTGTCCACCTATACTTTCCAGCCACCATATTTCATTTTCGTCTTGAAAAGCTACAGCATTCATTTCATAAGTGCCGTATGTCTTAAGTAATTCTCCAAGCCTTAACACACCTTCACGAGCACTTCTTATATAAGGAAGAACTATAGTAACGATATCCTCTTCACCAATTCCTCCTATTATTTCAGGTTCATAGCCTTTAGTATTTTTTCTTCCTTTTGCAGGAGAGTACGTAACAAGAGGATCTGCGCCAAGTACTCTTTCATTAGAGGCTATGGTTTCAGTAGCTGTCATTGATACATTAAGCTCATTTACACCGCAGGCAGCCCAGATACCTTCGCCATCTACTGCGTTTGGAAGTGCAGTGTAGCGAAGTGGATTGTCAGGGAGCTCTATTTCTACGTGTGAGATGACCGAGCGATATTTCTTAGGTTGTGAATCAGGGTGAATCACGGTGAACCTTTTAGGCATAAAGCTTCCTGAAGGTGAATCATCATTTCTGGCAACCAGTGTAGAGCCATCGTAGCTTGCTTTTTTTCCAACAAGTATTGTAGTACAGGACATAAATTACTCCTTTCAAATATAAAATCATAGAAATTATTTAACTTGTATGCTATTATAATCTATCTTAATACAAAAATCATCTGATAAATTTAGTTATTTATAAATCTTATAATGAGGTGATTTTGAGGAAATATGTGACTTAATGATAAGTGCTATTAATAATATGGATAAGAAAAAAATAAAAAAATATAATAATTTCGGTTGATTTGTAGTACAAATAATGAGATAATACAAGGTGAGTCATAAAAAATAAACTGTTTAACAGTATGAGATGGAGGTGCTTAAATTTATGAATGCACTTATAGCGTACTATTCAAGAGCAGGAGAAAATTATTGTAATGGAGATATAGTCGCACTGGAAGAAGGAAATACCGAGATTGTAGCTAAAAAGATTGCAATATTAACCGGGGGAGAGTTATTTAGCATCAGACAGGTACATCCTTATTCCGGTGATTATAATATTTGTGTTGAAGAGAGTAAGGAGGATAAGGCAAAAGATACAAGGCCTGAGCTGGTGGATTGTATTGAAAGCATAGATGAATACGATACAATTTTTATAGGATATCCTAATTACTGGGGCTCTATGCCTATGGCTGTGTTTACATTTTTGGAAAAATTTGATTTTACCGGAAAAATAATATACCCATTTTGTACACATGAGGGGAGTGGCTTTGGGAACAGCATAGAGGAGTTAAAAGCTGAATGTAAGGGGGCAAAGCTTGAAAACGGGCTTGCAGTAGTTGGTTCGACAGCAAGAAACTATGATGAAGCAATTCGTAACTGGATTGAAGTCGGATTGAAGTAAGATATGTATTTATATTAAAAGGGGTAGGAAATGGACATAAACCATGAGTTATATAAGGTATTTTATCATGTAGCAAAAACACTTAGTTTCTCAGAAGCATCAAAGGAACTTTTTATATCACAATCAGCAGTAAGCCAGTCCATTAAGGTACTTGAAAAGAGACTGGGGCAGAAGCTTTTTATAAGAAGTACAAAAAAAGTAAGACTGACTAAAGAAGGCGAGATTCTTTTCAGCCATGTAGAGCCTGCTATCAATCTTATAAGTCTTGGTGAGACAAGAATATTGGAAGCAAAATCCTTAAATGGAGGGCAGCTGAGCATTGGAGCAAGTGATACCATATGCAGGTATTATTTGAAGCCTTTCTTAAAGGAATTTCACGGCAGATATCCAAATGTTCATATTAAAGTGGTGAATGGAACCTCTTTAAAATGTGTTGAGTATCTAAAAAATGGAATTGCAGACTTAATAGTGGTAAACACTCCAAACAGTGCATTAGGGCAGGTTGGAAAGATAGTTCCGGTTAAAGAATTCAGAGATATTTTTGTTGCAAACAGAAGAGCTTTTCCTAAGCTTATAAGTGGAATACAGAGCGTTTCGGAATTGCAGAAATACCCTATGATGATGCTTGATAAGGCATCAACTACAAGTGAGTTTCTTCATAAGCTGTTCTTAGAGCGTCATTTGGAATTGATTCCTTCCATTGAACTTGCAAGCAATGATCTGCTTATAGATTTAGCAAGGATAGGGCTGGGAATTGCCTGTGTACCTGACTATTGTATAGACGAGGAAGGTGAAACAGAGTTATTTGTAGTTAAAATGAAAGATTCATTGCCGGAACGTGGCATAGCTGCCTGCTACAATGATATGGGACAGACTGCAGAGTCAGTATTTCAATTTTTAAATCTTTTGAAAAATGACTAGATTTTAAAAGGAGATGTATGAGTTATAGCAGATTTGACATAGAAGAAAAAAGAAGGAAGTATGGTTCAATTCCCAAAAGGTTTGGATCGAAGGTTCTTGTCTGGGTAGTGAGACTGTTTATGGTTGCTATAGTTGCCGCAGCTATAACCGGGGGATACCTCATCTATGGTAGTGTAAAGGGTATTGTAGACAAGGCACCTGAGATAAATTCGGTGAATGTTATGCCAACAGGTTTTCAGACATACATCTACAATGCAAAGGGCAAAAAGGTAAGGACAGTAGTAGGGGCAGGAGCAAACCGCATTTATAAAAAGCTGAAAGATATACCTAAAATTGTACAGGAAGCATTTATTTCTATAGAAGATGAGAGATTCTATGACCATGGTGGCATAGATGTGAGAGGTGCATTCAGGGCAGGTTTTGTTGCACTTTTATCAAGAGGGGCAAAGAAGCAGGGAGCCAGTACAATCACCCAGCAGTTGCTTAAGAACCAGGTGTTTGCCGGTGGTGAGGAAGAAACCATAATGGCAGCAGTAGAGAGAAAAATACAGGAGCAGTACCTTGCAATACAGCTTGAAAATATATATAGTAAAGATCAGATTTTAGAGTATTATTTAAACACAATAAATCTTGGACAGAACACTCTTGGAGTACAGACAGCGGCACTCAGATATTTTAATAAAAATGTAAATAAACTTACACTTTCAGAGGCTTCCGTCATAGCTGCAATTACCAAAAATCCTACAGGTAACAATCCTATTACACATCCTGAGGAAAATGAAAAAAGGCGTAAGGCTGTACTTAGCAATATGTTAAGGCTAGGATATATTACTGAAAAAGAACTTAAAGAGGCTGAAAAAGATGATGTATATGCAAGAATAAAGGCTGTAAATAAAGAAATAAAAGTAGATAACTCAGTAAATTCCTACTATGTGGATGCTACCATTAATCAGGTAGTTGAAGATTTATGTAATGAAAAGGGATACACTGTTACTCAGGCATATAACTATCTTTATTCCGGTGGTCTTAAAATATATACTTATCAGGATCCGGCCATACAGAAAATTTGTAATAATGTAATTGCTGATGAGAGAATGTTTGCAGGAATGCCAAATAAATGGAAGCTTACCTACGCGTTATCCGTACAGGATAAAAAAGGAAAGACAGTCAATTATTCAGAAGGACATATACAGAAAATGTTTGGACTGGATAGCATTATGTTTAATAAAAAAGGTGCTGCAGATGATTATATAAAAAAATTTAAGAAAGCAAAGCTTAAAGACGGTGCAGAGGTCATAGGTGAAAGGGCTGAATATACCATTGAACCACAGATATCCGTAACAGTTATGGATCAAAAGACCGGTGCGGTAACGGCAATATTAGGAGGCAGAGGTAAAAAGACAGGCAACCTTACTCTTAACAGGGCGACAGATTCGACCAGACAACCGGGCTCGTTATTTAAGGTATTGTCTACTTATCTGCCTGCACTTGATACAGCAGGCTATACCCTTGCCAGCGTACAGGATGATGGAGAATATTTTTATCCAAATACCAATAAAGAGGTAAGAAACTGGTGGGGTAAGAGCTATGAAGGATTAAGTACCTATAGAAGAGGTATATACCGTTCTATGAATGTAGTTACCGTAAAAGCTCTGGAGGCCATGGGGATGCAGCCTGCATTTGCTTACCTTAAAGCACTTGGAATAACAACACTTTCAGAAACTGATAACGGCTATGCCGTAGCCTTGGGCGGTTTGTCCAAAGGTGCTACTAACCTTGAGATAACAGGTGCTTATGCAGCTATAGCTAATAAAGGAATATATATAAAGCCAAGCTTTTACAGTAAGGTACTTGACCATGATGGAAATATAGTACTTGAACATAAGAAAATATCCAGACAGGTAATGAAGGATTCTACAGCCTTCCTGCTTACTGATGCCATGCATGACACTCTTGTCCGTCCGGATGCGACTGCTTACAGGGCAAAGCTTGCTGATACCAATATGGGACAGGCAGCCAAAACAGGAAGCTCAAGCTGGGATAATGACCTGTGGATTTCAGGATTTACACCATATTATACCTGTACGTTATGGATGGGATATGATGAGCAGACTTCCCAGATTGGATATGAATTAAGACACCATCCTATCTGGAAGGCTATTATGGATCAGATAAATATAAAAAAGAAATTGAAGTCTAAGCCATTTGAGATACCGGAATCAATTACTACGGCAACTATATGTACAAAATGTGGAAAACTTGCCGTACCGGGACTTTGTGACAGTGCTCCGGGAGGTTCCACCGTAAAGAAGGAGTACTTTGCAGTTGGAACTGTTCCTACTGAAAGCTGTGATGTGCACGTAAGAGTAAATATCTGTGAAGATACAGGAGAGGCGGCCGGACCTTATTGTCCTAACGTGGTAAGCAAGGTGTTTCTCGTGAAGGATGAGTCTGTAACCCAGAGCGATGCTTATGGGAAGACGGTTAAGCGACATTATCATACTGCCGATACGCCATATATTTTAACACATAAGGCACAGACAAAGTGCAGTGTGCATCTTAGCCCGAGAGCAGTAACACCGCCTGCCGTCAATCCGGGAAGAGTTGAGGGGGGATCAGATGACGGAGCACAGGGTTAGACCCGAAAAGAGGTGAAAAGTGTCATATAAGACAGTGAAAAAAGATGCTTTTGCAGAGACGGAAATTAAAAAATCAAGATTTTTGGCTCATATAGCTGAGGTAAGGTCTGAAGAAGAGGCGGAGGCGCTTATAAAAGAGACTAAGAAAAAATATTATGATGCCTCACACAGCTGTTCGGCTTATATATTAAACAGTGATAAGGGAATAAGACATTCAAGTGATGACGGAGAGCCTTCAGGGACTGCAGGCAAACCGATACTTGATGTGATTTCGGGAGCAGGACTGTCAAATGTAATTGTAATAGTTACAAGATATTTTGGCGGAACTGAACTTGGAACAGGAGGTCTTGTAAGGGCATATTCGGGAGCGACTGCTGAAGTTTTGAAGAATTCTGAAATAGTAGAGGTGACTGATGCAAGACTTACTGAATTTGTTATAGATTACGGGTTATTGCCAAAGCTTCAGCATATATGTATGGAGCTTGGGATAATAATATATGAAACTGAGTACTTGGAGAAGGTAAAAATATCTGTTTTAATTACAAAAGAGATTTCGGGGAAATTTTATAAGGAATTAATCGAAATGACAGCAGGAGAACTTACTGAATCGTCAGTAGTTAGAGAAGAACAGGTTAATTTTTATACGGAAGCAGGAAAGGTAATTTTAGAATCCAGGGGGTAGTTATGAAAGATGTAACTTTAGTAGTAATGGCAGCAGGAATGGGCAGCAGATATGGCGGCATTAAGCAGCTTGATGCTTTTGGACCGGAAGGTGAAGTAATCATGGATTACAGCGTATTTGATGCAATTAAGGCAGGATTTAACAAGGTTGTCATTATTATAAGAAAAGACATTAAGGATGATTTTATGGAAATCATCGGCAACAGACTTGAAGAAAAAGCAGGAGTTCCGGTTCACTATGTATATCAGGAAATGGATAATCTTCCTGAAGGTTTTTCAGTTCCTGAGGGACGTACCAAGCCATGGGGTACAGGTCAGGCACTGCTTGCTGCAAAGGAATTTGTAAATGAGCCATTTCTTGCAATAAATGCTGATGACTTCTATGGAAGTGAACCTTATAAGGTTATGCATGAGTTTCTTGCAAATGTGGATGAAAGTGATGGAAAGGCTCATTTTGGAATGGCAGGCTACATGCTTAAGAATACTTTAAGTGACAATGGCTCTGTATCAAGGGGAATTTGCAGCGTAGATGAAGATAATTATCTTTTATCCATAGAAGAACATCTTGATGTGGAAAAGTCAGGAGAAGGTGCGGTAGGCTTTACGGCAGCCGGTGAAAAGCATGAGCTTAGTCTTAATGCAGTAACTTCTATGAATATGATGGGACTTACACCTAAGGTTTTTGAAGCTCTTGAGAAAGGCTTTGTTGATTTCCTTAACAATATCTCTTCTAATCCACTTAAAGCGGAGTTCTTCCACATTAAGGTTATAAGTGAGATGATAGGCTCAGGCAAGGCTGATATGAAGGTTTTTGGAACTGATGCAAAGTGGTTCGGAGTAACATATCAGGAGGATAAGCCTACTGTAAAGGCTGCTATAGAAAAGCTTACAAAAGACGGAGTTTATTCTGAGAAACTCTGGAGCTAAATTTATTTGGTCTGTAAATTAATATCCCACCCCTGTATAAAAGTAGAGGTGGGATATTTTTGTTTAATAGGAAATTTCTTCAAAATTTCCTATTAAACAAAAATATCTCCGAGGGATGCGCAGCTCGCGGCAGGGAAGTTTACCTTGCGGCACCGCTCGCGCGCGAAGTGTGTCCAAGCACACACTTGTTTATGCCATATTTTTGAGTTGTCTGACCTGATTACGATAAGTACTTGGAGAAATACCGCAATCCTTAACAAAGCATTGTGTAAAATAACTTTGTGAGGAGAAACCAGTGGACTGCGATATCTGTGCTATACTGTAATCACTGTTTTCAAGCAGTTCTTTTGCTGCTCTGATGCGGATTCCGCAAAGGTAATTAATAGGGGAGGAACCGAAGTACTTGTTAAAAGAATGAATCAAATAGTATTTATTAAGGTTTGACAGCTTTGCAAGATCATCTATAGTTATTTTAGACGAATAGTTTGAGTCAAGGTATTTTTTTAGCTTAAAACATTCTTTACTGGCATTTACGGTAGGTTCAGTATCTATATTTAATCTGGTTATTCTGAGAATTTCTATAAGAATTATCTCAAGTATGTTTTGACATACATGGTCTGAATATGGCTTATTTCCTTCCTGTTCGACTAGCATGGAATCCATGTATTTTACAATATCCGGATTTTTACTTATGCAATTAAACATAAAATGATTAGTATCTGTAAGATTTAGGCTAAAATTGTCAACGGCAACTGCTATATATTCAAGCGGATTTTTTTCTCATCAGACTTTTTCTGTATGTGAGGTGTTTGGGTTTACGAGAATAAAATCCCCTTTTTTTAGAGGATATATATTATTTTCCACATAAAATTCGCCCACTCCTCCTGTAACTAAAAAAAGTTCAGTAAAAGGGTGGGTATGCATAAAGCTTGGCCAGTCATTTTCGTATTTTGTATAAGTTATATATATAAGGTTGCTCTTAGTAGTATCTGAAGGCTTATCTGTTATTTTATAATTTGAAAATCCCATGTTCTCTCTTTCTGCCCGGTATCCTGTTTTTATATCCGGTCTGTGCTGAATTTACAACAATTAAAAAAATTCATATAATATATTTTTAATGTATTTTTTTAATGAAAAGCAATATATATAAAAAAATGAGCAACATAAATGTGGAAAAGGAACAAAACAATAGATATAATTACATCAGAAGTTGAATAAATTTCACAAAGGAGAGGAAATATGAAAATAAAGAGAATGTTAGCTTTAGCACTAAGTTTAACAATGGTTGGTGCATCACTCGCAGGTTGTGGCGCAAAAACTGAGGGTACAGGAAGCAAGTCGGCAGGAAGTAAGGCAGCTTCAACCTCATCTATGAAGACATCAACAACTTCATCAGCGAAGTCAGCTTCTACCGCATCTGAAACAAAGGCAGGCGGTACACTTAAACTTGCAGCTTTTGAAGGCGGTAACGGAGCAGAAATCTGGAATCAGATTAAAGCGGCTTTTGAAGCAGAGACAGGAGCAACTGTTGACCTTCATCTTTCATCAGAGCTTGATAAGGATCTTACAAAGTCCTTCCAGAACGGAGATATTCCTGACGTAGTCTACTATAACATGGGACAGAAGAGTGGTTTTACAGAGACCATGTTAAAGGAGAAGGCGATTGCAGATATAACAGATGTATTTGATGATGAGCTTAAGAGCAGATTAGTTGGGGGTATCACAGATAATGCTACAGCTCAGCCTTATGCAGACGGAAAGATTTATCTTGCGCCTTGGACTTATGTTCCTACAGGTTTTTGGTATAATGCAGATCTTATTGGAGAAGGTAAGAAATATAAACTTCCAACAACCTGGGACGAATTCTTTGCACTTGGAGATCAGGCAAAGAAGGATGGTATTGCACTTTTCACCTATCCTACGTCAGGATATTTTGACTGCTCAATGTATCAGATGTTAGCTCAGTCAGGTGGAATGGAATACTACAATAAGGCAGTTAATTATGATCCTGCAACCTGGACATCTAAAGAAGGTAAGCAGGTGGTTGATACAGTAGCTAAGCTTGCTTCTAAAGATTATACCTGGTCAGATACAGTAGCAAATGCAAATGCTGATGGCGGATTCAAGAAAAATCAGCAGGCTGTTATAGACGGAAAAGCATTATTTATGCCAAACGGTAACTGGGTAATCGGTGAGATGGCAGCTTCTACACCTAAGGATTTCCACTGGGCTATGATGGCTCAGCCAAAGTTCTCGGCAGACCAGAAGACTCACGTATATACATATACAGAGCAGATTTGGATTCCAAAGGATGCTGCTAATATGGATCTTGCTAAGCAGTTCATTAAATTTATGTACTCAGATAAAGTTGTTGAACTTATGCTTGCAAACAAGAGTATAAACAAAGAAACCAAGGAAGAAACTCCTGCTCCTATCATTTCCCCTGTAAAGGGTGCTTCTGATAAACTTGAGGCAGGTCCGGTTAAAGATTCTTATACACTTACAAGTGCTGATGGTACAGAGGCTGTTGCCGGTGTTTGGGCAACAACAAAGCCAATCAACGGCTTTGATATGAAGGCTACTGTTTATGGTGCTATTGATTCATTAAATACAGGAGAGCTTACAGCCGAGAAATATCAGGCACAGCTTGTAGAAGCTTGGGCTAAATTACTTGAAAATCTTGACAGATAACCAATTAGAATTTAACGGCGGGCTGTGACAGCCTGCCGCTTTTTGTTAAATAGGAAATTTCTTCGAAATCCCCTATTTAATAAAAAATATCTCCGAGGGATGCACAGCTCGCGGTAGAGAAATTTGCTTTGCGGCACCGCTCGCGTGCGAAGTGCGTGCGGGTACACACTTTTTAATAGGGAGAGATTTATGAACAGAAAAAAATCAGAGGGGCGGTTTATAGCTGCCTGTCTAACTCCGGCTGTGATTTTAGTTATTTTATTTATATTTATTCCTACTTTTAATGTATTTCGTATGTCGCTGTACAGGATGGGAGGAATTACCAATAAACAGACCTTTGTAGGTTTTGATAATTTTAAGGATTTATTTGGAGACAAGAGCTTTATACAGGCTATGCAGAATTCTATCTTAATAATAGTTATAGTTACTCTGTGTACGGTATTCTTAGCAGTACTTTTTGCTACCTTACTTCAGAGAGGGAAATTTATAGGACAGAATTTTTTCAGGGTAATTTTTTATATACCTAATATCTTAAGTATAGTAGTAATAGCCGGTATTTTTGGTGCTATCTATGATCCTTCAAGCGGACTTTTAAATACATTCTTAAGAGCTATTCATCTTGACGGACTTGCAAGACAGTGGATGGCAGAACCGGACATTGTAATATATTCAGTTATATTTGCTTTGGTATGGCAGGCAATAGGCTACTACATGGTTATGTATATGGCAAGTATGGCAGCTATCCCACCTGATTTTTATGAGGCGGCTTCCCTTGACGGTGCATCTGAATTCCGTATGTTTTTTCAGATTACCCTTCCTCTTATCTGGACAAGTATAAGAACTACTCTTACTTTCTATATAATAAGTACAATAAACTTAAGTTTTCTCTTTGTACAGATTATGTCTGATGGCGGACCAAACGGTAAGACAGAGGTATTCCTCAACTACATGTATAAGCAGGCTTACGGAAACGGAGCTTATGGATATGGTATGGCTATAGGCGTTACTGTATTTATATTCTCATTTGTGCTTGCTGGAACTGTGAATAAAATTACCGAAAGAAAAGTATATCAATTTTAGGAAAGGAGGGCGAAACTATGAAACGAATAGGAACAAAAACCTTATATCAGATTTTTGTGTATGTAGCACTTATAAGTCTTGCTGTTTCGATTATTATTCCGGTAGGCTGGGTTTTTATGGCGAGCTTTAAGAAAAATTCCGAGTTCTTAGGTGGAGATATCAGCCCTTGGGCTCTTCCTAAATCACTTAATCTTGATAACTTTATTACAGCCTTTAATGATGCGGGAATGGGAGAGTTTTTTGCAAACTCGGTTATTGTAACAGCTATAGGAATAGTTCTTTTATTAGTGCTCGCACTTCCTGCTGCTTATGTACTGGCAAGATTCTTTTTTAAGGGTAAGAAAATTCTTGAAATAGGCTTTATGGCAGGACTTTTTGTAAATATAAACTATATAGTTGTACCTATCTTTCTTATGTTAAGCGATGCCAACAAGGCACTGAAGGTGACATTTTTCTTGGACAACAGATTTATACTTGCACTTATTTATGCAACCAGTGCTCTGCCTTTTACAATCTACCTGTTAAGTTCATATTTCAAAACTTTACCAAAGGGATTTGAGGAAGCGGCTTATATAGACGGTTGCAGTCATTTTAAGACAATGCTTAAGATAATGATACCGATGGCTAAGCCAAGTATAATTACGGTTATTTTATTTAACTTCCTGTCATTTTGGAATGAATATATCATAGCTTACACACTTATGGATAAACATGAAACTCTGGCTATGGGACTTAAAAATCTGATGGCAGTAGAAAAGACAGCTACTAACTATGGAATTATGTATGCAGGTCTGGTTATAGTTATGCTCCCTACTCTGATACTTTATATACTTGTTCAGAGAAGACTTACAGAGGGTATGACTTTAGGCGGACTTAAAGGCTAAGGAGGACAGGATGAAAGAAAAAATACTCAATTTAGTTCTGGTAATATGCTTTATTCTGTCAGTCAGTTTGATTATAGTGGGGCAGAAAAATGTTTCAATAGCAGGTTTTGCAAATGAAATCATAGGACTTGCAGGTCTGCTTGCAGTTCTGTTTGTATATAACAGAAAATACAGATAATTTGGGTTTAACTAAAAATAAATTTAAGGAGAAAGTAATGAACGGTAAGGGCAGGGTGACTATACCTACAGACATGGATGTAATCGAAGGAACTAAAGAAATTGCGAAAAAATGGGGAGCAGATGCGGTAAGAGATTGTGATGGTACGGATTTTCCTGAGGAACTTAAGGATGAGGGATTAAAAGTATATTCCACATACTACACCACCAGAAAAGACAATGCCTGGGCAAAGGCAAATCCCGATGAAATTCAGCAGCTCTATGTAATGACACCGAGATACACTGCTACAGAGGATAAGCTCAAGGTAAATCTTATGAAGGGACTTTACCCTGATATGCTTACTCCGAACAGCAGGGATGATATAAAAAGATGGTGGGAAGTAATAGACAGGACTACCGGAGAAGTGGTTCCGGTTAATGAATGGAGCTATGATGAAAATACTACAACAGTAGAATTAAAGACAGTTAAATTTCATGAATATACAGTCAGCTTCTTAGCGTATATAATGTGGGATCCTGTGCATATGTACAATGCAGTAGTAAATGACTGGAAGGACGTGGAGCATCAGATAACTTTTGATGTACGCCAGCCAAAAACACACGCATTTACAATGACCAGACTTCGTAAGTTTATTGAAGACCATCCTTATGTAAATGTGCTTCGCTTTACTACATTTTTCCATCAGTTCACCTTGATTTTTGATGAAATGGCAAGAGAGAGATATGTGGACTGGTATGGATACTCAGCTTCTGTGAGCCCTTATATTTTAGAGCAGTTTGAAAAGGAAGTGGGGTACAGTTTCAGACCTGAATTTATTATAGATCAGGGCTATTACAATAATCAGTACAGGATACCAAGCAAGGAATTCAGTGATTTTCAGGCATTTCAGAGAAGAGAAGTAGCGAAGATTGCTAAAGAAATGGTAGACATCTGTCACGAATACGGCAAAGAGGCAATGATGTTCCTTGGAGACCATTGGATTGGAACAGAGCCTTTTATGGATGAATTTAAGTCCATAGGACTTGATGCAGTGGTTGGAAGTGTAGGAAACGGTTGTACTTTAAGACTTATAAGTGACATAGAAGGGGTAAAATATACTGAGGGACGTTTCCTCCCTTATTTCTTCCCGGACACCTTCCATGAGGGGGGTAATCTTGTAAAGGAAGCTAAGGAAAACTGGGTAACAGCAAGAAGGGCAATACTTAGAAAGCCGATAGACAGAATAGGTTATGGCGGTTACTTAAAGCTTGCCATGCAGTTTCCTGACTTTGTAGAATATGTAGAAAGCGTATGTGACGAATTCAGAGTACTTTATGATAACATAAAGGGTTGCAAGGCTCATTCCTTAAAAAGGGTGGCTGTACTTAACTGCTGGGGCAAGATGAGAGCCTGGGGAAATCATATGGTACATCATGCGCTTTATCAGAAGCAAAATTATTCATATTATGGTATAATAGAAGCGTTATCGGGTGCACCATTCGATGTTAAGTTTATAAGCTTTGAAGATATCCTTAAGGATAAAAGTATTCTTTCAGATATAGATGTTATTATAAATGTAGGTGATGCAGATACTGCCCATGGCGGTGGTGAGTACTGGACCAATCCTGATATAATCACAGCTGTTACGGAGTTTGTATATAACGGAGGAGGCTTTATCGGAGTAGGTGAGCCTAGTGCGCATCAGGCAAACGGGCGCTTTTTCCAGCTTGCTAATATCTTAGGAGTGGAGGAAGAAAGAGGTTTTACCTTAGGATATGATAAGTATAACTGGGAAGAACATAAACATTTTATCCTTGAAGATGTTACAAAGGAGATAGACTTCGGTGAGGGCAAAAAGAATATTTATGCTTTAGATGGTACTGAAATTCTTGTGCAGAGAGAAAAAGAAGTACAGCTTGCAGTAAACAGCTTCGGAAAAGGAAGAGCTGTATACATAAGTGGCTTGAAATATAGCTTTGAAAATAGTAGACTGCTATATAGAGCCATTATGTGGAGTGCAGGAGCAGAAGATGAACTTAAGAGATGGTTTTCCTCAAATTACAATGTAGAGGTACATGCTTATCTTAACAGTGGAAAGTACTGTGTAGTAAATAATACCTATGAACCACAGACTACAACTGTCTACAAAGGAGATGGGGCAGAGTTTGAATTAAAAATGGATGCAAACCAGATAATATGGTATGAAATATAGTTTAGAAAGGGAAAAACATGGAAGAAATTTTAAAAGCCTTTAGTTTTGAGGGTAAAGCTGTTTCATCAGAAAAATATGGAAGTGGACATATTAATTCAACTTTTTTAGTAGTTACTGATTCAGGAAAAAGATATATATTACAAAAGATTAATAATAAGATATTTCCTGACGTGGCAGGGCTTATGAATAATATAATGCTTGTAACTGAGCATTTGAAAAAGAAATATACAGAACCAAGAAGAGTATTAACTTTAGTAAAAACAATTGATGGTAAGCCTTTTGCAGAGATTGATGGAGAATATTGGAGAGCTTATGATTTTGTAGAGGATTCACTCTGCTTACAGCTTCCTGAGAATAATGATGATTTTTATGAAAGTGCAGTTGCATTTGGAAGCTTTGGACAGGCTCTGTCGGATTTTCCGGTAGAAAAGCTTGTAGAGGTTATCCCTGATTTCCATAATACACCAAGCAGATTTAAGAAGTTCCACGAAGTCCTTGAAAAAGATCCTTTGGGCAGGGCGGCATTGGTTCAGGAAGAAATTAAGTTCTGTTTAGACAGGGAGAAAGAAATGGGTACCTTACAGCGTCTTAGAGATGAGAAGGTACTTCCTGACAGGGTTACACACAATGATACCAAGTTAAATAATGTACTTCTTGATAAAGAGACAAGAAAGTCTCTTTGTGTAATTGACCTTGATACGGTTATGCCGGGACTTTGCCTTTATGATTACGGTGATTCCATAAGATTTGGAGCTTCAACAGCCTTAGAGGATGAGAAGGATTTGTCAAAGGTTAGTATGAGTCTTGATTTATTTAAGATATATACCAAGGGGTTTGTAAGTGCTCTTCCTAATTTAACTAAAGAAGAAAAAGAGAATTTACCACTTGGGGCAAAGACAATGACTTTTGAATGTGGAATGCGTTTCCTGACTGATTACATAGATGGAGATCATTATTTTGCAGTTCATAGAGACGGACACAATTTAGACAGGGCAAGAACCCAGTTTAAGCTTGTTGCTGATATGGAAGCAAAATGGGATTTGATGAAGGAAGTTGTAGGAAAATATAGAAGCAGGTAGTTTAAAATTGCATTTAACAGGTTTCGTTTCAATCTATAATGTGGTATAATATACTGGTAGTTGTAGAGTTTGGGATAGCTTTTAGGCAGGAGTTACTGATGGTATCATTTAAAATAGCAGATGTTAAGGATTTTATGAATAAACTCCTTCTTGGGGAGGTATTTGATAACTTTCTCCTTGTATCCTTTGAAATAACCGGACTTACCGAAATTACCATAGATGGAATAAGAAATGAGTTCTGGTATGATGAAGATGAAAAAATATCCGGCAGATATGTAAGCTGGAAGGAACTTAGAAACAAAGTGTCTTTATTTATAAAGGGTGACAGAGTTCCACTGGCTATGAAAGCAGTGTTCAGGCTTTCTGAAGAAAATACGCAGAAGGTAGCGGCAAGACTGGGAATAAACGATGCAGTAGAACGAGATTATGGTTTATTTTTTACCCTCAGATTTGAAAAGAATGAAGCAAATCTGATTACAGGAGTGTCTGTTACAGATTTTCTTATAAATAAGCAAATTGGAAATTTGTGGGATGAGGATTTATACAAATTTCTTAAATATTATCAGATTGCAGTAGAAATGCTGTAATTCAGCATAGGAGGAAAATATGAGAGTATTAGTTACAGGTGGTGCAGGTTATATTGGAAGTCATACCTGCGTGGAACTTCTAAATTCAGGACATGAGGTAGTAGTTTTTGATAATTTCTATAACTCTAGTATGGAATCAATTAAAAGAGTTGAGAAAATAACCGGGAAAAGCATCAAATTCTATGAGGCTGATATGCTTGACAGCGCAGCTATGGACAAGATATTTGCAGAAAATAAGATAGATGCGGTTATTCATTTTGCAGGTTATAAAGCGGTAGGAGAATCTGTACATAAACCTCTTGAATATTATTATAACAATCTTACAGGAACACTTTTACTTGTAGAGGCAATGAAAAAGCACGGAGTTAAGAATATAATTTTCTCATCTTCCGCAACTGTATATGGAGAGCCTGAGAAACTTCCTCTTACAGAGGATATGCCACATGGAGCAGCTTCTTCACCTTATGGGGCAACAAAGATGATGCAGGAGGAGATGTTTAAGGATTTCCACGTTGCAGACAAAGATTTCAGTGTAATACTTTTAAGATATTTCAATCCTATCGGAGCACATGAAAGCGGACTTATCGGTGAGGATCCTAAGGGAATACCTAATAACCTTGTACCATATATAGCACAGGTAGCTGTAGGAAAGCTTCCAAAACTTGGCATATTCGGTGATGATTATGATACTGCGGACGGAACCTGCTTAAGAGATTATATCCATGTAGTAGACCTTGCAAGGGGACATGTGCTTGCTCTTAAGAAGTTTGAGGAAGAGCCTGCTGTTAGGATATATAATTTGGGTACAGGCAACGGTATTTCCGTACTTGAGGTTTTCCATGCTTTGAGAAGGCTTGTGGTAAAGAGCTTGCCTATGAAATGAAGCCAAGAAGAGACGGAGATGTACCTGTTTGTTATGCAGACAGCTCTAAGGCAGAGAAGGAGCTGGGCTTTAAGGCAGAGTATGGAATAGAGAGAATGTGTGCTGACTCCTGGAGATGGCAGTCTATGAATCCGGATGGATATAGAGGATAAATACCTTAACTTTCATTTGTAAAAAATTACGGGGCTGTAGCATTAAAGGAAGATACTACAAAATATGGGAGATTTATTTGCCGGCTAATCACAATATTTTGTATATCTCTTCTTGGTGCTACAGCCATATTTTTTAAAATTAGCATGGAGCAGGAGAATTCTCTGTTAGAGTAATTCTACCTCAATATCAGCAGCATCAAAAGTTTCTTTTATCTTATCGAAATTGCTACTCATAATAGTTGCTTGTTTTAGATTAGGGAATTGTTCCAGTTCTGATAAAGTTATTTCATTTAAATCAAAGCAGTCATCCTCACCATCCCATTGAGGGATGATATTCATATACACCTCATTGCCACCATCCATATATATTGTTTCTACCTGTGGTGCAAATTTTTTAGGAATTGGCAGTTTTTTAAAATAATTGAGGGCAGGCTCAATTATGGTGTAACTTTCTGTATCAATTTTTTCATCTTTGTAGTTCTTAGCAAAATCATAAATATCAAAAGATGGCTCTAAAAGTTTTGAGTCATACATCAATGTTTGAACAATAGCCAGTTTGAAATTTAAATTATCAAAATGAAGTAAATCTTCTGTACTCTTATCAGTAAGGTCTTTCAAATTCTGTCCTCTTGTATCATTCTTTTTCGTTATATCTATAGCCTTAGCTGCCTCAGATTGGAGGTATTTATTCTTGTATATCAGAACAACAATTAAGGGCAAGGCTATAATTGGCAGGCAGGCAATTCCACCTATAAGTGCCATCCCTCTGTAATGATTTCTTGTAGGACTGCCCTCTGAAATATTATTAAGAAAAATTTGCTAAGAGATCAAAAAAATTTTACCATCACTTAGCATAAATAATAATATGCATTCTATGGCAAGTAATAAAAAAAATATAATTGTCATTCTTTTTGCTACTTTGCTACATATATTCATTTTTGTGTCCAGGCTGATGGATTCAGAATCAGGTATATTACAAAACCATTTCTTAGCTCTTTCTTCTTTTGTCATAAAATGCCTCCTTAGTAAATTAGAATTTGTCGCTTTCAAATTATTTAGCAAAGTTGACGCTCCGAATGATAACATTTCGCTCCGGCATCCGCTTCGCTACGCCTAATGCGCTCGCTTAGAATTTATCATTCGAAGCTGTCATCATAAAGTTGTATAAAATTTATCTAATTAAATATCTATTGATACAGGATTGCTACAGCTTCGCTTCTCGCAATCCTTGCAAAAATATTCGTAATTCGCTCATTTTTTGCAAAAAAATGGCTACTTACTCATATTTTTTGCGTGTCAAAATATAATAAATTCTTTTGCAAGCAAGCTTGCATCGAATTTTTATACTTTTGATACTTGTATCATATTATATCACTATTACTGCTGTTGGACAATAAAACTGTAATTATCTTGGTTTTCAAATCCATCTACAATTTGTAGAGCTATTCTACAAATCATAGGTTGCTAACTATTTCCTATATTTGTATGATATAAGCGTAACAAGCAAATTTATAAAAATTTAGGAGGAGATTATTATGATATTAGAATTATTATTTACAGTATTGTATACGGCTTATATTTTTAATTTTTAAATTTACAAATAGGATTATCACCGGCAATATCAATAGGGTATTTTTATCGATATTCCTATGCTTATTCAGTGCTGTTGTATTAGGACTTGTATTTTTTTAGTTTGGTGAAGATGAAGAAATTATTTCACAATAATAGTAGAATAATAAGAATAATATTTTTTTATAGCTGGAATATTATTATCTGTAGTAAATGTGGTTATTTCATTAGTTAATGGTATGATATATTTAGATGGGAATGTAGCAGTAGGTATTTATTTTGCAATCTATATGCTTCCGATATTCTATTGTAGTATAATTAGCCTGTTGGTTGGTTTTATAGAAAATAGAATTAAAGATAAATCGTTGAATGTATAAATGAGAATTCTTAAAGAAGAGTTGGGCTGAGTTATCAGAAGAGATGAAAATAGGAGCTGCTTTTATATATTGACGATATGGGAACGGGTAATACAAGGACAGAGTCCATAGATATAGAATCAAAGTTAAATAATAAAAATTATCCCGATTGAGTATTGGATTGTGCTAATTTTGTTTCACAGTGTCTTGATGCCGGTAAAAAAGTAATTAAAAATGTAGTTTCAAATATTAGTGCTTAATGAAATTGGTTTTCTTATGGTTCAAAGCTTAATTATTTTAAGAAAATGTTCGCTTGAAAAAAAGTTTAAGTAGTAATACCCTAAACTTATAGAAATTAAAAAGTTTAAGTTATCAATACCCTAAACTTGAAGAAAATAAAAAGTTTAGGGTATAATGCTATCAAAGGGTGGTGAGAGTACTATGAAAAACAATAACAGATTAAAAGAGCGTAATATATATCTTAATAAGTTGATTGCATTTAAGGATGCAGAGCCTGTTAAGGTCATAACCGGAATTAGAAGATGTGGTAAGTCAAGTATTCTTAAGTTAATGCAGGAACATCTTTTGAACTCCGGAGTTGATAAAGGACAGATTATATCCATTAATTTAGAATCCTTGGAATTTCAAGAGATGAGTTATAAGGAATTATATCAATATGTTAGAAATAGAATTATTAAGAATAAGAAAAAGTTACCTGTTCTTTGATGAACTTCAAAGAATAAATCAATGGGAAAATGCAATTAATTCTTTTTAGAGTTGATTTTTGACTGTGATATATACATAACAGGTTCTAATTCATATCTGTTATCGTCAGAGTACTCTACATATTTATCGGGAAGATATATAGAAATTAAAATTTACCCATTATCATTTGGAGAATTCATTAATTTCCATGGATACAGACTCAAAAAATATAAAACACCGATTGGTACAGTAAAATCCAGAGTAGCAGATGATAATGATGAAATTATAGAGCTTAGGGATTTGTTTGATGCGTATATGAGATATGGTGGGATGCCGGGAATAGCGGATGTTGGACTGGATCAAGATAAAGCTCTTACAATTCTTGATGGTATATATTCGACTGTTGTTGTAAGGGATATTTTAGAACGGGAAAAAAGAAGGGGACAGAGACAAGTAACTGATACCGAGCTACTTAGAAAGATAATATTGTTTTTGGCTGATAACATAGGTAACAATACATCGTTAAATTCAGTCAGTAATACACTGGTATCCGAGAATATGATTCAAAACCGTGAAAGACAGGGGAAACCTGCAATCCAAACTATTTCTTCATATGTTGCAGCATTGAGGGAATCTTATATGTTTTATGATGTTAAGCGATTTGACATAAAGGGAAAGGAATATTTAAGAACACTTGGCAAATACTATATTGTAGATATTGGTTTGAGAAATTACTTACTGGGATTTAGAGACAGGGACAGAGGGCATACTTTAGAAAATGTAGTTTACTTTGAATTATTAAGGCAGGGTTATGATGTAGCAATAGGTAAAATTGATAAACTTGAGGTAGATTTTGTAGCTACAAATGCAAATGAAAAAATCTATATTCAAGTAACGGAGAGTATGTTAAATGAGGAGGTTAGGGAAAGGGAATTAAAACCATTACTGAGAATTCCTGATAATTATCGGAAACTGGTTCTTACTTTAGAACAATCACTTGATGCGGAATACGAAGGTATACAGGTGAGAGGTATTGTAGAGTGGCTGTTGAAAGGATATAATGATGAAAAATAGTACTCAAAAAGGCTATGAAAACAGGCTTTGAAGATATTACTTATTAAGCTGTAAAGTGGCAATGAAACCGGTATGACTGCAGAGGTATACGATGCTTAAAGTAAATATTTATGATGATTTGTATATAGATTTTGCAGGGATTGATATGTAGAGAACCCCCTTTTGATTAAACTCCAATCATAAGGGGTTATTCGATATTTTCGAATTCAAGAAACTCTGCTGCAGTCATGCATTTTGGACGTTTAATATCCAAACTTAAAAAATCTTTATCTCCGGTAATAATTATATCCACATTTGACGTAATAGCAGTATTTAGAATGGGTTGATCTTTCATATCACGAATTTTTTTGTTTAGTCATTTTAACTGTGGGAATTAGAGTGTATGACATTTCTTTAAGTAGGGTTTCAGCGGATGGTACAAAATTTGGCGCTTTTCGATTAAGAATATCAAAAAGTTCTGTTATATTTTGCTTACACAAAATTATTTCATGATTATTGGCACTATGTAATAAGGCTTTGGCCGGCTTAGAATTAGGGAAAATTAGTGCGGAAAAAAAGGATATTTGTGTCTATTAGTATTTGCATTTTTAGTTCTCCCCATAGCGTACTTCATCTACAAGTGCTTGAACATCTTCTTCATTTGTAATATCCATCATTTCAGCTGCTCCGGAAAATGCCTTCTGAGCCTTTTCAATTGCAATGGCTGAGGCATTACTGATAGTAATTTCACCATTATATTTTTGTAAAAATAGAATTTTATCACCTGATTTCAAACCGAGGTGTTTTCTTATTTCAATAGGTATGGTGATTTGTCCGTTTGCTGATATTTTAGCTAAGTTCATATTTACCGCCTTTCTAATCTTGAGATTTAAAGTTTTCTTTATATAGTATTATATATTATGTGAAGAGAAAAGTAAATCGGGATAGGCTTTCCTTCGTAATACCTGTCGTTTGTCATTTGGAAAGAGTAAAATCCATACCAATGTGGGATTTACTTTTTCAAATGTCAAATGACAAGTTTGATTTTAATGTTATGTAGCTCTTTTTATAAATATTGAAGTGTGATATACTGGTTAAAAGGAGGGCTATGTTATGGAATTAGCGAAACCAAAGATTTATACAGAGGAAGATTATTATAGTTTACCTGAGAATATGAGGGCTGAGCTGATAGATGGAGATTTGATTTATAATCAGGCTGCTCCATCGAGAAAACATCAGACTATACTTGGAAGCCTTTTTGTAAGCATAAGCAAATATATTGATTCAAAAGCAGGCTCTTGTCATGTATATCCTGCACCATTTGCTGTCAAACTATGGGAAGATAGAAATACTATAGTTGAACCGGATATCAGTGTTATCTGTGATAAAGATAAGCTTACTGACAGAGGCTGTACAGGAGCGCCGGACTGGATAATAGAAATTGTATCTCAGGGTAATCCAAGGCAGGATTATGTGCTTAAGTTGAATCTTTATAATGAGGCAGGAGTAAGAGAATATTGGATAGTTGATCCTGCAAAGGAAAGTGTATGGGTGTATTATTTTGAAGAATCAGAGTTTAAAGCCGAGACTTATTCTTTTAAGGATGAGATTAAGGTTAATATTTATGATGATTTGTATGTAGATTTTAAAGAGATTGAACTGTAATAAAAATCCCTTCTGATTAAAATAAATTCAGAAGGGATTATTTTGTCTTTTAGTACAAATAATGTGCCCTCATTAAGCTTTTATGGTCATCATTTCTATATTGCAATGTAACTTTATAGCTCTTTTATTGCTGTATGAAATTATTGATATTTTTTTAATGATATTAAATATATTAGTAAAGTTGAGATTAGCAGGATAATAATTAATAAACTATCATTTAAATTTTTTTAAAAAGTCAAAAATTAATTTTTAATTCTTAGCTTAGATATAATTGTAGGACCCTAATGAAATTAGGACAATAACGGACATTACAATATATCGCCCTGCTCTGACACCAAACAAGGTAGTTAGCAATAAGTACAATGAGGCGATGATAATGAAGACAAAAATTGAGGTAACGAAATTCATTATTGTAATGTTTCCTAATTCAGTAATAAAAAATGATTCAATAAAATATATAAAGGCAGAGTAGAAAAATACCATGATCATAAGTATATATCTTTTGATAACTTGAGTGCTTCTGCTGTATCCTATTGTGGTGATAAGGGCAGCTGCCTTGGGATATTTTTCTTCCTCTTCATCAATGCTTGAAAATAATGTCATTGCTAATAATGTGCTCATAACGGTAAGTGTAATCCCAGCCGGAATAGTCATACCACTACCTGCGAAAGTTAAAAAAGCAGGAATTAAAATAGCTACAAGCATAACAATAAGCCAGATTTTTCTTACGATAAGATAATCTTTTTTAATAAGATTAAGCATAATGTTTACCTCCTTCAATGTATGCAAGCATCAAAGCTTCAAGATTAATTCTTTCACTTATGATTTCAGGGATACTCTCTTTAAGTTCAGTTAAATGATTAGTAATTCCGGTAAATCCATATTCATTTATATTTAAGCAGATGAACAATTTTTCTGTTGTTTTCAGTTAAAAATTTTTTTATCCCCTTTAACAGATACAAATGAATCAAGTAAATAATCTTTATCTTCTACAAAAATAATTTTTTTCCATTATTTATAAATACAATAATATCAGCAAATTTATCTAAATCAGATATTATATGACTGGAATAAAAATACTCCTTTGCCACCATTTTTCCATGAACTCGCTTAGAATATCCAATAACTCTTTTTCGTACCAGAGGGTCAAGTCCCGATGTAGGCTCATCCATTATGAGTAACTCAACATGATGGGATAATGCAAGGGTTAATGCGAACTTCATTTTCATTCCTTTTTGATAAAGTGGAGATTTTCTGATTTTTCATTTAAGGAGAATCTATTCATAAAAATCACTATATATTTTTTTCATCCCATTTTGTATAAGCTTTTTGCAACAATATTCTTCATATCTTTCATTTTAAGAGTTTCATATAAATAACCGTCATCAAATACAATGCCTATTCTCTCTTTTATTTCTTTTTCATTTTTTTGTCTATATCTTTTCCAAGTATTTTTACTGTTCTCGAAATTTTCTTTGATAATCCAAGCATTGTTCTTATAGTTGTAGTTTTTCCCTGACCATTCAAGCCAATAAAACCTGCAACACAACCGGTTGGTATGGAAATTGAAACATTTGATAATTCAAAATTTTCATATTTTTTATATAGTCCATTAATTTCAATAACATTATTCATAATCAATCCTCCTCGTACAAAATATCCATCATACTGTTCAAATCTTCTTTTGTTATCTGTAAAGATTTTGCGGTCTGAATAAGTTCTGCCATTTTATTCTCAATCAATCTTCTCTTTGCATCCTGTAAAAGCTCAATATTTCCGGTTGATACAAAAGTTCCAAGTCCTGCTTGGCTTACAACAAATCCTTCTGACTCCAGCTCATTATACACTCTTCGTATAGTCAGTACACTTACCTGTAAATCGTTGGCAAAAGTCCTGATAGATGGAAGAGAATCTCCCTCGGCTAATTCTTCTTTTAGAATACTATCTTTTATCTGGTCTTTTATTTGCTGGTATAGTGGTACATTGGAGTTATTAGAAATAATTATTTTCAAAAGCATCGTCCTTTCAACTTTTTAATGTGATGTTTATTAATACACATTATATACTATATAGCCATAGTAGTCAAGGATAAAGAATTTTTCAATATAGTGGGAAATTATAAAAAATTTTTGGTCATGATACAGAAATATGGTATACTGGATGTAATTACTGAAGAAGTATTAGAGGTTATTTTTTTAGAATTAAATTAATAATGGAGAGAAATTATGCTGAAGAAGTTAATTAAGGGATTTTTCAATTATAATTGTTACTGTTGCTCTATTAATTGTAGTTAGTATAATAAAATTTCATACTTGGAACTTTACTGCGGTACTTACAGGAATGATTAAGATTCAATTTAGTGATATAGGTATTATAGAACTGAATACAGAACCAAAGGTTATAATGGCAAAAGCCATCTGTAGATGAATTTATAAAATATATGAAAGATAGAGGTTATGATATGCTTGAGGAGGAACAACTTGGAAGTATGTATGTATTCTATGATCATTTAACTGATACTAAGAATGAAGTTTTTTTGTAATATGAATGGATACTATTCTTTATGGACTTGGAATTAGATTTTTTTACATATTACAGAGCTTCCTACTGCTAGTGATAATTGTATTGAGATGATACAGTTGACATTATAGGATAAATCCTATAAAAATCTTATTAGAGGTGAAGTATGAAATTTGAAGTTAATTTTCTATTTCTTCTATGTTGGGCAGAATATTATTTTAACAAATGGCTTTATAAAGAAAACACAAAAAACTCCGGGTAGTGAAATAGAAAAAGCTAAAAAGTATCGTATAGATTATATTCAGAGGAAGGAGAATTAATATGAGTACAAGGTTTGATGATTTCTTGGATGAACAGCTTAAAGATCCTGAAATTTTTAAAGAATACGAAGCTCTGCAGCCGGAGCATACCATTATCCGGACTATGATTGATGCGAGGCAGAAGTCCGGAATCACTCAGAAGGAATTGTCCAAGCGTACAGGCATAGCACAGGGAGACATAAGTAAATTAGAAAATGGAAATGTAAATCCATCTATCAGGACTTTACAGCGTCTTGCAAAAGGCATGGGAATGATTTTAAAGATAGAATTTCTTCCGGAAAAGATGGTTGGAGCAAAGAGTTAATATCAAAAAGTTCTGTTATATTTGGTCTGCACAAAATTATTTCATGAGTATTGGCAGTATGTAATAAAGCTTTGGTGGGCTTAGAATTAGGGAAAATTAGTGTAGAAAAAAGGATATTTGTGTCTATTCTTCTTAAAATAATGATATAATAGCTGTTATGAGGGAGGATGCATTATGGAATTAGCGAAACCAAAGATTTATACAGAGGAAGATTATTATAGTTTACCGGAAAATATTCGTGCCGAGCTGATAGATGGAGAATTGATTTATAATCAGGCTGCTCCGTCGAGAAAACATCAGACTATACTTACGAAGCTTTTAGTAAGTATAAGCAATTATATTGATTCAAAGGCAGGCTCCTGCCATGTATATCCTGCACCATTTGCTGTTAAGCTTTGGGAAGATAGGAATACTATAGTAGAACCTGATATCAGTGTTATCTGTGATGAAGACAAGCTTACTGACAGAGGCTGTACAGGAGCACCGGACTGGATTATAGAAATTGTATCACCGGGTAATCCAAGGCATGATTATGTGCTTAAGCTGAATCTTTATAATGAGGCAGGAGTAAGAGAATATTGGATAGTTGATCCTACGAAGGAAAGTGTGTGGGTGTATTATTTTGAAGAATCAGAGTTTAAAGCCGAGACTTATTCTTTTAAGGATGAAATTAAGGTTAATATTTATGAGGATTTATATATAAATTTTTCTGAGTTTGCAGACTAAAGCTGGGGAAAAGGGGATTGGTATTATGAAATTATTGAAAAGTCCATTTGATATTATTAATAAGATTGGAGCTGTAGTTTTTACTAATACTAATTGTGGCGGAGAAATTTCGATTTATTTCATTAGAAAATAGCTTAGCTTTTGCTTTTTAAATATTTCATTTGCAATTTGCTTTAGGATTTTTATTATATTCAATAACCAATAATGTTAAAAAGATAATTTAATTAAAGACGGTTTTATCCTTCGACGCTAAAATATTAGGGATAAATAATACATATTTAGGATTTAGAATTGGAGGATTCCCAATATTGTAGATTTAACTTGAGTTATCAAAAACCAAAATAATGAAACAGTATACAAAGAAAGTGAGATGCAATATTTCAGTAGAAATGATTTTTCATATATAAGACAGTTAAATAATTATGAACTTAATATGCTCTTTAAGGTAAAGGTTTATGTGGCAAAGGACGGCTCAGGTAAATATTTGACAGAAGTCTATAGGAAAATAAGGTGAAACTTTAAAAGAAACACCTGTGTGGTTATCATATTTGCGGTTGGTATACTCTTTTCAATCATTAAGAATAGAACGAATAACAGGATGTGATAGCAACAATAAAAGAAAATCCCTTCTGATTAGAAGCCTAATCAGAAAGGATTATTTTGTTATTAAACAGCTTCCTGCTGTTTTTCTTTATAATGATGTGCCTCTTCAAGCATCATATCCTTAACCTTCATAAGTCTTATCTGAGTACTTCTTTCGTTCTCGTCAAGCTTCATGGTTATCATCTTGATATTAGCCTGTAAGGTAGGTATCATAACGTATTCAAGAGCATTAACACGTCTTCTGGTCTTTTCAATTTCAGCAGCCATAAGTGAGCAGGACTTCTCTACCTCTGCGAGGGTGATAAGATCCTTCTGAATACTTGAAAGAGAGAGAACGGCAGTGTCAAGGTCGCTTGAAGTAAAGGCAAAACCGTATGAGTAGATATCTCCTTCATCACTGGTTCTGGCCTTTGTCTCAAATTGAGGTATATTAACACTCATTACATTACGGGTGCTTACCTCAACTGTCAGCTCCTGTTTAGGTGCCATAAAGGCAACTCTTACAGTCTCATCTGACATGGTAGAGCGGGCTATAACAAAGTTCTTGTTTGCATTCTTAAGGTCTTCTTCAACCTTTTCACGCAGAGCTTTGTTTTTTCTGACAAGGTCAAGGAACTCACGCATAAGCTCATCACGCTTGTCTTTGAGGAGCTTATGTCCTCTGGTAGCGGTAATGAGTTTACCTTTAAGCCTCGTCAGCTCCATTCTTGTTGCATTAACAGTTGCCAAATTTTCACCTCCCTTGATAATTGATAATAAAAAACTTTACGCACAAACGTATATCACTCATAGATTACACTGGCGTGTAATCTATTTCGTGTTTGTGGGTTTACGCATAAACGTACGCTACTCATAGACTTCGCTGACGCGCAATCTATTTCGTATCGTTACCCTTCGTAAACTAACAAATGAGTTTGTAAGCAAGCTTGGGTTATTTGTTTAAGAAGTAACGCATAAACGCGCTACTCATAGACTCCGCTGACGCGTAGTCTATTTCGTATCGTTACCCATCATAACCTTGCGAATAAGTCAGTAAGCAAGCTTACACTTATTCGCAAGTGTTATGATGTCGTTTATGCGATATCTTATTTCTTATCGTAGTACATATCAAGGTACTCGTCACGAATTCTCTTCAGCTCACTTCTAGGAAGGATTCTGAGGAGATCCCAGCCGATGTTTAAGGTTTCTTCGATACTTCTGTCTGTTCTGAAGCCCTGTGATACATAAACAGCTTCAAATTCATCTGCAAACTTAGCATAGAGCTTGTCTATATCTGAAAGAGCTGCCTCACCGAGGATGACCATAAGCTCCTTAGCATCCTTACCACGAGCATAAGCAGAGAAAAGCTGGTTCATGGTGTTTGCATGGTCTGCTCTGGTCTTACCCTCACCGATACCCTTATCCTTAAGACGGGAAAGAGAAGGAAGAACGTTGATAGGTGGCTCAATCTTCTTACGATAAAGATCACGGGAAAGAATAATCTGTCCCTCTGTGATATATCCTGTAAGGTCAGGGATTGGATGAGTCTTATCATCCTCAGGCATGGTAAGGATAGGGATCATAGTGATAGATCCGTTCTTTCCGTTCTGACGGCCTGCACGCTCATACATAGTAGCAAGGTCAGTATACATGTAACCCGGATATCCACGACGTCCCGGAACTTCCTTACGAGCTGCTGATATCTCACGAAGAGCATCTGCATAGTTAGTAATATCTGTAAGGATAACAAGTACGTGCATTCCCTTTTCAAAAGCAAGGAACTCAGCTGTGGTAAGTGCCATCTTAGGAGTAGCAATACGCTCTACAGCAGGATCGTTTGCAAGGTTCATAAAGAGAACTGCTCTGTCAATAGCTCCTGTCTCCTTGAAGGACTCTACGAAGTAGTTAGACTCTTCAAAGGTAATACCCATAGCAGCAAATACAACCGCAAATGGCTCATCTGTTCCTACAACCTTTGCCTGACGTGCAATCTGTGCAGCAAGCTCAGCATGTGGAAGACCTGAACCTGAGAAGATAGGAAGTTTCTGTCCACGAACAAGGGTATTAAGACCGTCAATAGCGGATACACCTGTCTGGATAAACTCCTCAGGATAGCTTCTTGCAGCAGGGTTCATAGGAAGACCTGCTACGTCACGTCTTTCTTCAGGAAGGATTTCCGGACCGCCGTCAATAGGACGACCAAGACCGTCAAAGACACGAGAGAGCATATCTTCAGACACACCAATCTCCATGCTTCTTCCAAGGAAACGTACCTTTGAGCTTTCAAGGTTGATACCTGTTGAAGACTCAAAAAGCTGTACAAGAGCATTACCGTCATCTATTTCAAGTACCCTACATCTACGTCTGCTACCGTCAGCAAGCTCGATTTCACCGAGTTCATCGTATGCGACATCAGTTACGCCGCGTACGAGCATAAGAGGACCGGCAACCTCTTGTATTGTTCTATATTCTTTTGCCATTAGAAGTCTACCTCCTGTGCAACATCATCTGCTTCTTTAGCAAGGGCTGCCTCGATTTCCTTAAATCTGGCATCAACCTTGTCCTCAGCAGTATATTTAAAACGACCGATAGGCTCACGAACTTCCATAGCTATAAGCTTATTGATATTTGCACCCTTATCAAGAGCCTCAAGACAAATATCATAGAAAGTAAGTATAAGTTTCATAAGCATAAACTGTTTATGAAGAGAAGTATAAGTATCTTCCTCCATAAATGCGTTCTGCTGGAGTAAATCTTCTCTTACAGATCTTGCAACTTCCATCTTAAGACGGTCAGGAGCTGAAAGAGCATCTTCACCAACGAGCTGAACCATTTCCTTAAGTGCTGACTCATCCTGAAGGATAGCCATTACTCTATTCTTATATGGAACCCAGTCCTCACTGATATTCTTAGCAAACCAAGGATCCATTGTATTATAAAGAGAATAACTCTCAAGCCAGTTGATAGCAGGGAAGTGACGCTGATAAGCAAGGTTGGCATCAAGTCTCCAGAATACCTTTACGATACGCAGAGTTGCCTGTGTAACCGGCTCAGATATATCACCGCCGGCAGGGGAAACCGCACCGATAACTGAGAGGCTTCCTTCTTTATCCTCTTCGCCAAGTACCTTAACCCTGCCTGCACGCTCATAGAACTGTGCAAGACGGGAACCGAGGTAAGCAGGGTAACCTTCTTCACCCGGCATTTCCTCAAGACGACCGGACATCTCACGAAGAGCCTCTGCCCAACGGGAAGTAGAGTCAGCCATCAGAGCTACTGAATAACCCATATCTCTGAAGTACTCAGCTATGGTAATACCTGTATATACACTTGCCTCACGAGCCGCAACCGGCATATCTGAGGTATTTGCAATAAGTACTGTTCTTTCCATAAGAGAGTGACCTGTCTTAGGATCGATAAGCTCAGGGAACTCGTTAAGAACGTCTGTCATCTCATTTCCACGCTCACCGCAACCGATATAAACCACGATGTCAGCCTCTGCCCACTTAGCAAGCTGATGCTGAACTACGGTCTTACCTGAACCGAAAGGTCCCGGAACTGCTGCAACACCACCCTTAGCTATAGGGAAGAGAGTATCTACTATTCTCTGTCCTGTGATAAGCGGCATATCAGGAGAAAGTTTCTGCTTATAAGGACGTTCCTTACGAACAGGCCATTTCTGCATAAGACCAACTTCTTTAAGCTCGCCGTTAGCATTTTTAACCTTAGCCACCATATCTGTAATCTTGTAATCACCTTCAGCAATTTCAGCGATCTCACCATCTACACCGATAGGTGCAAGAATCTTGTGGGAAACTACCTGAGTTTCCTGAACAGTTCCGATTATATCGCCATGTGTAACCTTGTCGCCTACCTTTTTTAGCAGGTACAAAGTGCCATACTTTTTCACGCTTAAGCGCAGGAACTTCAACACCACGGCTGAGGAGATTTCCTCCTGTTACCTTCATAATGTCATCAAGAGGGCGCTGAATTCCATCATAAATACTTCCGATAAGACCTGGTCCTAATTCAACACTCATAGGAAGTCCTGTAGACTCAACAGGTGCTCCCGGAGCAAGACCGGAGGTTTCTTCGTAAACCTGTATAGAAGCTTCATCACCGTGCATTTCGATGATTTCTCCTATAAGACGCTGCTCACTTACACGAACAACGTCGAACATATTTGCTCCGCCCATACCTCTGGCTATAACAAGAGGCCCGGCGATTTTTTTGATTGTTCCTGTATTCATTCTTATGCTCCTTAGTTATTAAAGATGATATCTGAACCAACTGCCTGTTCCACAGACTTCTTGACTAACTCAATTCCCTTGCCGGTATTGCCCGAAACTCCCGGAATGAGTATGATTGCAGGAAGTAATTCTTCCCTGTAATGATCAATCAAGTCACTTAATTTTTCAGCAAGAGCCTCTGTCATATAGATGATGGAATAGTCTCCGTCAGCCAGTTCACGAAGCTTCTTGGCCGCTTCAGCCTGTTCGGTAAAAGGGAAGGTGTCAAAACCAAGAGCACCGAAACCATAGATACTGTCTATGTCTCCCATAACTGCTATTCTAGACATACATTTCCCTTACCCTTTCCCTGAGGGAATCATCGGAAAGATTATTTATCTTACCTGAAAGGATGATTCTCACAGATTTTATTTCATTTTCCCTTGCAAGTATATAGGCTGCAAGAGGTCCGATTGAAAACGGATTATGACGCTGTGGACGAATTTTTGCAATTATCAGATTATCACACCACCGTTCAAATGCTGAAGGGGATTTTTTAATCTCAGGAACTGCATCCAAATAGGCTGTGTGTGAAAGATATTCATAAATTGCATCAAGGCTTTCTGTAGCAGCTTTTGCAAGTCTGTCTACATTTAGAGAATCACAAGGAGCTAATGCCTTTTCAAGGAAGGAAATATCCTTACCTATCATACAAGCTCTTATAGCAGTCTTTATATTGGCAGCCGCTACTGTGAGTTCTCCGTATAATTCAAGTATTTCATTACCTGATTTTTTGCCGGACTCATATATTTTAGTAAGTGCAGCCTTGTCGATAATGATATCGCAAAGCCCACCATCGCCTGTGTGTAAAAGAGTATCAAGGGCTTCCGCAGCAACCTTCTGCATATCAGACGGAAGTGTGGAAAAATCCCTTTGCTGAAGCGCCTTACGTATGATTTCCGGATCAATCGAACATTGATCTTTTTCTAAATAAACGTCGTCACGATTTACCTGTTCGGCAGCAGACTTAACTGCAGCTTTAAGGTTGTGATAATCGTTTGCATAGAGAAATACATCGAAGACATGTGGATCGGGAACAAGTTCTGAAATAAATTTCCAGGTCTTATCCCTCTCATTCTTCAGTATGGTGGATAAAGACATTGAATCATCTATGTCCCAACCATGGTCTGATAACAGGCGAAGGCATTCATCATAGCTTTTTGCGGCAAGAAGAGATTCGAGAACCGAGCTTGTTAACAGACGAAGCTCAGCACTGCGGATTCTCGCGACCGCATAAACATATTCTTCTGACATATTACCTCCAAGTTTTTTCATGGTTAAAACAAGAGTTTCTGTACCTTATCCTGTACTGCTTCTACATTAGTCTCAAAAAGAGAGGTGATAGAGCAGTTCTGGTCTATACCTTCATAAAGAAGGATGAAACCGCCGTCTATAGGACGAGTTTCTTTAGAAACAGTGAGCTTTCCACCTTTTGAAACGGCAATGGCATTAAGCTTTGTTTCAAAGTCAGCAGGAAGTCTGTTAAGATCCTTTTCATTAAAAATGATTGTTCCTTCAGCAGGACTTACATTTTTTTCTGCTAATTTAAGTATTTTATCAAAGTATACGCTATCAGGAAGAGCATAGATTAAATTCTTAGCTTCTTCTATTACTTCACCTATCAGTTTTTGCTTTTCCTCAAGAATCAGACGGCGCTTTCTAAGGGCAGCAGCCGATTCAGCAGTGGATTTGCTGGCAGACAGGCGAACAGAAACATCGTGATTTATTTTTTCACAAGCTTCTGCAGCTTCTTTTTCAGCACCGGCGATAATACCCGCAGCCTCAGCATTAGCTTTGTCGATGATAGTGGCTACGCTTTTATCAGCTTCAGCTTTGATTTCGCTGGTGATTTTTTCTAATCCTGTCATGTTGCCTCCTTGTTTATTTTTTAAAAACTTCTGAATTACAAATATGGCATTCAGATGAAGTTCTTTCTCGCTTCGTTCGAAAGAACGGCTAATTTTCTGCTTCTTTCTCAAGAGAAGAAGTTCTTTCTCACTTCGTTTCGAAAGAACGACTAAATTTCTAAATTCGTACTTCGTACTCATTAAGAAATTTATGTCAAGAAAAGTATGTCTAGAAATTCATTCCGTTAACACCGATGAGTGCAAGGAAAGAAACAAGAAGTGCTAAAATCGCATAAGTCTCAACCATTGAAGGGAAGATCATTGACTTACCGAACTGGTCAGGACGCTTTGCTGCAAGAGCGATAGAAGCAACGGCAGCCTTAGCCTGATATACTGCTGACATATAACCTGCTATAGCTATAGGCATACAAGCTGCAAAGTAAGCAAGACCTTTTACAAGAGAAATCTCCTGAACATTACCACCGATTACTCCAAGATTGAGGAGAGCGATGAAGGCAATAAGAAGACCGTAAATACCCTGTGTACCCGGAAGAAGCTGTAATACAAGAACACGACCGAACTGGCTAGGATCATCAGTAACAACGCCTGCTGCTGCCTGACCTGCAATACCTACACCCTTAGCTGAACCGGCACCGGCAACACCTGCTGCAAGTGCAGCACCAAGAACTGCAAAGAAAAGACCTAAACCTGACATAAAAATTACCTCCAAATTTTTGATTTTTAATTAAGTTACTCATTGTTTTTAACTGTAAAATACTTTGTATTCTGGGCAAAAGGAATAAATTCCTTTCCGCCTCCATTATAGAACTTACCAAAAAACTCTACATATTCAAGACGGTTAGTATGCACATATGCGCCAAGAGCATTTATGAGAATGTTGATGGTATGTCCTACTACAAAAATTACTATGAAGAAAATAAGACCAAAGAGATTTCCGCCCGGCATAACCGCAATTGTGTTAAATACCTGTGAAATAACACCTGTTGCAAGACCAAGAGCAAGAAGTCTTGAGTAAGAGAGCACATCACTTAAATATCCGCTTATACCGTAAAGTGCATAGAGACCTTTGAGAAATCTCTTAAGCGGATTGGTTGACTCTCTTCCACCCATAATAAGAATTCCTGCTGCACCGACAAGAGCGCAGATTGTAAATACTGTGACAACTGTCTGTGGGAAATTTATACTGAACTTGAACATGTTCTGAATCATTTCTGTGGTAAGTAAAAGACCTAAAAGTCCACCAAAGAAGAGATACCAGCATATTACATCAAATATAGCTTCAGTTATCTTACCCTGCTTTAAGTTGGTATAAAGTGCAATTCCAAGTCCACACATAAGATGGACTATACCTATGATGAATGCAATACCAAGTAAAGTTACAGGATCCTTAATAGGATCAAGTAAGTAAGGTAAGTTTACAGCCTTTCCAAAGAAAGTTTCTGTAAATTTAGGGATTACATCTCCGAAGAAACTGCCGAAGATAAAGCCCCATATTGTTGTACCTATACCACAGCCAAAGAACATCTGTAACATCCTTTTTGTTCCATCTTCAAGTCTGCCCTTGAATCTGGTAAGTACAAAAAGTGTAGCAAATACCATAATCAGACCGTAAGCTGCATCTGAGAGCATAAGTCCATAGAGTCCATAATAGAAGATGGAAGCTATGAAAGTTGGGTCAACCTCTCCTTTGCCGGGAAGTGCATAGCCGGAAACAACACCTTCAATTGGAGTAGCATAAGCATTGTTAGAAAGCTTTACAGGAACATCTTCTTCGTCAGAAGGATTGCTGTACTCAACAACGCAGTCAAATTTGGAACTAATAGCTGTATCAAGAGCTTTAATATCTCTCTCAGGAATATAACCGGTTATACAGAAAACTCTTTTTGACTGGAAAAGTCCTCCGATTACACCATATTTATCAGCTCTCATGGTGAAGTAGTCAACTATAAAGGTGATCTCACTTCTTTTTGAGGCAAGCTCTGCTATCTTCTTTGTAGAAGAGGCAATGAGTTCTTCCTGTTTTGCCAAATCTTTAGCAATACTTTTTTCCTGTTCGGCAGGAACCAAACCCGGAAGAGAAGGTCTTGCAAAGCTTAAGGCACGTAGGGCATCCTCAGTTTCCTTTGCCTCGGTGTTGTGGCAGACGATTAGGACACAGGTCTGCTCCTCGTTACTGCTAATGATGGAGATATCTACTTTCTGCACATTAGGTGCTTTCTCGGCAAATGCCAGCTGCAAAGAACTTTGGTCATAACTGCCGGGGAAGGTTCCAATGAAAGCTTGGTATGTTTTGTACCTTTATAATCAAGCGGGAGAGCAAACCCAAGCCATGGGGCAAGCATTTCCCTCTGATTAAGAAGCTTTGGAATTTCAGCTTCAGCTTCAGCCTTAACTTTATTAAGACTATTCAGATCGTAGACCACATCCATAATCTTGTCACGCTTAGCCACAAGCGACTCATATTCTGAGACACTCATTTTGTCTCTTCCGGCAAATGAATCCATCATGCCGGATTTGACAGGAGCTTCCCTGTCAAGAATTGAAAGTGCCTGGGTAGCAAGATTTACATTTTTCTCGAAAGTAGCCTTTGCAGAAGATGTATCTGTCTGCTTAAACAGTATGTCTGCCTCTCCGTTTTTGCCGGTAAAGATTTCTTTGCCTGCATCAACATTAATTTCAACTACACCTAGTCTTTGAAGATTTTCAAGAATATGCTTTCTGTCTTTCTTTAGAGCCGCTATGAACACGCGTTTCATAGGTAGTACGGACATGTTTAACTCCTCCTTTCCTTGTTAAATTTTTAATGCCTTTTAGCAGATGTACACAGGAGTTATTAGAATAACATCTCCGTAACGCTTTCTGCCACCTCTCTTTTCTTGCCTTCTGCCTGTGCGCGAAGTGCCTTTACTTCTTCTGAACTTTCAGCTTCAGCCTTTTGCAGGAAACTTTCATTTACCTTGCTGACTTCAGCAAGTTTAACTTCAGCTTCAGCTTTAGCGGCAGAAATCTTTGAAGAAACAATTTCTTTAGCATCAGAATGAGCTCTTGAAATAATTTCAGAAGCATTCTCTTTTGCTTCGCGTTCAGCATTCTCAGCCAATTTCTCGGCTTCACGAATAACACTGATAGCATCTGTTGACAATAATCATCACCGCCTCTCGGTTATTTTAGTATAGGTATTTTCTATTGAAAACCTAGCTTATATTTTTATCGCAATATTTAGGTATAGTCAATGAAGATTAAAGTTTTTAACCAAGTTTTTTTCGTAAGAAAATATTAAAAAAAGTTTAATTTAATAGAAAAACTAAAATTTATTACAAAACTTGTGACATATATTATATAAAATTACAAAAATATACATATTAAAAAAATATTATTTAGTGATTTTATTGTCTAAAAAATATGAACAGACAATGACAAAAACGATGAAATCTGATAAAATACTTAGCAAGGACTAACTCATATTAAAATAGTAGGTTAAGGAGATGAAAAATATGAATAACGAAAAGATGAAAAATCATTTAAAAAATGCAGATATGGATAAATTAGCGGCAGTGCTTGAAATTAAAAAAGCCTATAATGACGGTAAATATAATCTTGAAGAAGCAAGGAAATTGCTTTAAAGAGAAGGTGACAACTCTTACCCCTGAAGAGATTGCACTTGCCGAACAGGAGCTTACAGAGGAGGAAGATGATGAATGCCGGAAAGAAGACATACAAAAAATGATGGAGCTTTTTGATGGCATACTTGTTACAGGGCGTCCTAAATTAGATGAATCTCATCCTATTCTCAGGTATTTTGAGGAAAATGATGAAATGAGAAAGCTTCTTAGGTCAGTTGAAGATTTAGTTCAGTACCCTGTTATTAAGAATCAGTGGTTTGAACTTTATGATAAACTCAGAGAATTCCGTATTCATCTGTCAAGAAAACAGAATCAGCTATATCCGGTGCTTGAGAAAAAAGGCTTTACCAGACCTACAACAACAATGTGGACTCTTGATGATTTTATAAGAGATGAAATATCGGAGTTCAGGGCCTTACTTGAGGAGGGAAAAGAAGACGAATTTATAGAGAAACAGACCACCTTAGTATATGACGTGGAAGATCTTATGAGCAAGGAAGAGACCATCCTCTATCCAACCTCTCTTAAGCTTATCAATCAGGAAGAGTTTGAGGATATGAAATCCGGAGATCTTGAAATAGGCTTTGCCTTGGAGTGGGCGGCAGTAAAGAGGAAGTAAAAGAAGCCGGAAGTAAAGATGTTTCAGGCAAAGCGATAAATGAGGGATTTATAAGTGAACTTGCAGGCCTTCTTGGGAAATATGGCTTTGCTTCGGGAAATGATGAGGAACTTGATGTAACTACCGGTAAATTAACACTTAACCAGATAAACATGATATTCCAAAATCTTCCTCTTGATATATCTTTTGTGGATGAGAATGAAATAGTTAAATTTTATTCAGATACAGACCATAGGATTTTCCCAAGAAGTAAGAATGTAATAGGCAGGGATGTGAAGAACTGTCATCCAAGAAAAAGTGTGCATATAGTAGAAGAGATTGTAGAGAAGTTCAGAAACGGAGAGCAGGATCATGCAGATTTCTGGATAAATAAGCCCGGAGTGTTTATCTACATATATTATGCGGCAGTCAGAGATGAAGAGGGTAATTTCAAGGGAGTGCTTGAGGTTATGCAGGATTGTACAAGAATCAGAAATCTTCAGGGGTCAAGAACTTTGCTTACCTGGGATGGCGGACTTAAGGGAGATGCTACAGGAAGTAATGAAGCAGAGCAGGTGGCAGATATTGAGAAAGCTGATGAAAAGACAGATAAAACCTCTGAAACTGCAAGCTGTGAAGGAAAAATCGAAGTGACCCCAGATACAAAGCTTACAGACTTGTTAGTATTTTGCCCACAGCTTAAAGAGGAGCTTCCTAAGATAAACTCTAAGTTTAAAATGTTAAATTCTCCACTGGGGAGAGTTATGATACCTAAAGCCACAGTGAGGATAATGAGCGAGCGTTCGGAGATGGGTCTGGATGAGCTTATTAAAGCTATAAAAGAAGTACTTGAAAAATAATAAAATAATAGAAACTCCCCAACTTATCAAGTATAAGACAGAATAAGATTGGGGAGTGTATTATTCCCAGGAACTATAGTTAATATGATATTTTAGGGGAGATATTTATCGGGTTTTGTGTTAGAATGGGAATACATTATTTGAGGAGGGATAAGATATGGTAAAGCACATAGTTTTATGGAAACTGAAAGATGAACTTAGTACAGAGGAAAAATATAAGGTAAAGAAAGAGATTAAAGAGGCTCTTGAAAGCCTTAAAAATAAGATTCCTGAGATAGCAGAAATCAAAGTAAACATTGAAGGAATGGAAGGCTCAACTGTTGATGTGTTGTTAGAAACGGTTTTTGAAAATGAAGCTGCACTTAAGGTTTATGCGGGGCATCCTGACCATGTAGCTGTAGGAACCGAGAAGATTAAACCATTTATGGCTGAGCGAATCTGCTATGATTATGAATTTTAATTAAAAAATGAGAGAGGTTAAGAGCGAATGTCAGAAAAAAGTTCCAGAGAGAGATTAGAGAGCAGGCTTGGTTTCATACTTATAAGTGCAGGCTGTGCAATAGGAATAGGAAATGTGTGGAAATTCCCTTACCTTGCGGGACAGAACGGCGGAGGAATCTTTGTACTTATTTATTTATTCTTCTTAGCCATTCTTGGCATCCCTGTTATGACAATGGAATTTTCCATGGGAAGGGCGAGCAGAAAAAGTCCGGTTCATTTATATCAGAAGATAGAGCCTGAGAAAAGCAAATGGCATCTGCATGGCATAGTCTGTATGGCAGGAAATTATCTGCTCATGATGTTTTATACTACTGTAGCAGGGTGGATGCTTAAATACTTTGTATCTATGACAAAAGGTGATTTTGAAGGGCTGGATAAAGACGGAGTAGCCGGAGTTTTCAGCGGGATGCTTGGCTCACCCTCTATACAGGTGGGATATATGGCTGTTGTGGTCATAGCTGGTTTCTTCATCAATTCCATAGGGCTTCAGAAGGGACTTGAGAAGGTGAGCAAGTGGATGATGTCAAGTCTTCTTATTATAATGGTGATTTTAGCTGTTAATAGTATTACTATGCCGGGAAGTGCCGAAGGACTTGGCTTTATCTTCTTCCGGATATAGAAAAGGTGGGTAGTATAGGATGGACAAAAGTTATAGTTTCTGCTATGAACCAGGCGTTCTTTACCCTTAGCATAGGCATAGGCTCTATGGCCATCTTTGGCAGTTATATAGGTAATGAGAGGAGTCTTATGGGAGAGTCGGTTCATGTAGCGGTACTTGATACTTTTGTAGCTATAGTATCGGGACTTATTATCTTTCCTGCCTGCTTTACATATGGAGTACAGCCTGACAGTGGACCAAGCCTTATATTTATAACCCTTCCAAATATTTTCAACAATATGCCGTTTGGCAGGGTTTGGGGCAGCCTTTTCTTTGTATTTATGAGCTTTGCAGCTTTTTCAACAGTTCTTGCAGTATTTGAAACTATTCTTGCCTGCACTATGGATCTTACAGGATGGAGCAGAAAGAAGGCTAGCGTGGTAAACTGTATAGCAGTGCTTATTTTGTCGCTTCCTTGTGCATTAGGATTTAACCTTTTAAGCTTTATCGAGCCTATGGGTAAGGGCACAAGCTTCCTTGATTTGGAGGACTTCTTAGTGAGCAGCCTTATTCTGCCTATCGGTTCATTTATCTTTGTTATCTTCTGTATAAGTAAGAGAGGATGGGGCTGGAAGAATTTTGTTACAGAGGCAAATAAGGGTAAGGGCATAAAAGTACAATCATGGATGAGAGGCTATATGACTTACGTCCTTCCGGTTATTGTTATGGCATTTATTCTGATTGGATTATTTTATAAGGGATAGAGAACTGCTTTATAATTTTGGGCTATATGATAAAATAAAAATTGTCATATGGCCTTTTTGATTTAAAATGAGATGTGTAAAAATGGGCTATTTTAGTTTATACAAAAAAAGAACTACACAATCTGTGTAGTTCCGCAGTAACAGGGGATGAGGGAATCGAACCCCCGCTAAAGGTTTTGGAGACCCTTGTCATACCATTTGACCAATCCCCTAGGTCAACGACACAATTATAAACACAGTTTGTAAAAATGTCAAGTAAAAAAAGTAACATCCGGATACATAATTTGACAAAATGCGCTGAAAGTACTAGTATGGGATTAAATGAGAGAATTAGCAAAAATAAAACCCCAAAGGAGAAGGAGTATGAAAAATAAAGCAAAGGTTATCACAGGTATGCTGGTACTGTGTCTTGGCTTACTGTTGCCTGGAGGTTGTAGCTATAAACAGGAAGCTTCAGAATTTAACATGGAAGAGGTTGTTAAAGATTTGACAGAAAACCGTGAAATTCCGTCAGGAGAGGTAGGTGAAGAAGCTGCCTATGAAATGTTTGGGAAGAATTTAAGAAAAGACTATGATAGAGATGAAATGACAGTATATCTGAAAGGAAAGACAGCAGTAATTACAAAGGAAGAGTTAGAACAAGGTATAGATTATTATGTGCTTGGAGGAATGAAGGAAGAAAACGCAATAAAAGAAGCTGTTAAGCAAGCTATGGTGCGTGAATCTGTATACGAAGAAGCTACAGCAGAAGGCTACAATGTGACAGATGATGAGATAAAGGCTTACCTTGGGGAACTTAAGAAAACTATGGGTAAGGCAGATAATAAGTGCAGGTGGATGCTCTTATAAAGGGTTTTGGCTCAGAAGAAAAATACTGGGATTATGAATTCAGTGTATATAAGAAAGACCTTCCTATAATAAGATATCAGCAAGCTCTTGAAAAGCAGTATAACGATAAAAATATGAAGCTAAGACTTGATACCGTAAAACCTACTTACAAAGAAGGCTTTGATGGATTTCTTGAGAAATATAAAGAAGCTCTGGTAAAGGATCAGAATTTCAGCTTAGCTAAGTAAGGACAGTATGTGTACAAGCTGTTAAATTTATGATTGCAATTGAATAAGCCTACAAAATGTGGTATGATTTTAATGCAGAAATCTGTGTTTCATACCACATTTTTGACTTATTATATTATGTGGGAAATTGTTAAGTTTATGACAAACTTGATATAACATAGGTGTGTTCGCACCTGTTTAGATATGATAAAGCTTTGAAGGGAGAAATTATGTTGGATTTTGAGAAGGAACTTGAGAAATTTCAGCCAAGTCTTGAAATTGAGGAAGTAGCAGATGTGATAAGGCATAATGACATGTCCGATGTGGCTGATTTAATTAAAGAGGTGCTTAGAGAAACAGGGGAGATGAGGTAAATATATGCAGTGCCCATATTGTAATGGAAAATTAACTGCCGGAGACAACTGTGAAAAATGTGGCAATAATGTAAAACCATTTAAAACTTTACAAAATTTCAAATAGATGCTATAACGAGGGACTTGAAAAGGCGAAAGTAAGGGACTTGTCCGGTGCTGTAGTCAGTCTGCAAAACAGCCTTAAAATAAATAAAAGAAATACTGATGCAAGAAACCTGCTTGGACTCATATATAGTGAAATGGGAGAAATAGTAGATGCACTTAGTGAATGGGTAATAAGCAATCACCTGCAGCCTGAAAACAATCTTGCAACCGGATATTTATCGTATTTTCAAAATAATCCTACAAGACTTGATGCAGCGGAACAGGTTGTAAAGAAGTACAATACTTCATTAAAGCTTGCCAAGGCAGGGAGTTATGACCTTGCAGTCATACAGTTAAAGAAACTTATTTCTTTAAATAGTAAACATATTAAAGGCTTACAGCTATTGGGACTTTTAAATATTAAGTCAGGCAATCTGCCACAGGCAAAAAAATATTTGAAAATGATGCTTAAGGTAGATGCCATGAACCCTGCGGCCATGCTTTATCTGAAAGAAATACAGGGGAAAGATGCCGGTGAGGACAAGACTGAAGACGTTGACGCTGACAGGCTTGTGTTAAACGCAAGGGAGTCGTTTGCACCCACAAGTGCTTACAGGGAAAATAAGCATGGTATTCTGCCATGGATTAACCTCCTGCTTGGAATAGTTCTTGGGATGGCATTTTTTATGGTGGCAATTGTTCCGGGTATAAGGGCTAAGTCTGTTGAAAATAAAAAAGCTGAGATAGTGAGCCTTAATGAGACCCTGGCAAAGACAAATGCAGAGTTTGACTCTATGACAAGCGAAAATGCAGAGCTAAAGAAGAAGGTAGAAACTCTTGAAACTAAGAATAAGCAACTTTCGGAGACAGTGAAAAAGCCTGAAAATAATGAATACGGTGCTCTGGCAGAGGCAGCAGCTTACTATACTATGGAAGATAATGCAAAGGCTGCTGAGGCCCTGTTAAAAGTAGATAAGACTACACTGAAAGATAAGAACCTTTTAAATCTTTACAACCAGCTTTCGGCTAAAGTTTTTGAAGAGCAGTCTGCGAAGCTCTTTCAGGAGGGCTACAATACTTATAACAGAGGGAAATACGAAGACGCTTTAAAAATATTTGAAACTTCTCTGAAGATGAACACGGCAAATGTGGACTCAGTTTATTTTACGGGAAGATGCTATGACAGACTTTCAGATAAAGAAAAAGCAGTAGAGTGGTACAATAAAGTCATAAATGAATTTGGAAATACACAAAGAGCTGTAGAGGCAAAAAGAAGACTTAGGGCATTAGGAGTGTAAATGGAAACAATAAAAATTAAATATTTTTCTAAGGAAATAAAGAAACTTTGTTATATAGCAGGTAATTCAGACTGGATAGACTTAAGAGTAGCAGAAAATGTAACAATGAAAAAAGGTGAATTCAGACTTATAAGGCTTGGTGTTGCTATGGAACTGCCGGCAGGGTATGAAGCCCACGTAGTTCCACGTAGCTCCACCTATAAAAACTTTGGTCTCATCCAGACTAATCATATGGGAGTTATTGATGAGAGTTATAAGGGAGATACTGATGAGTGGAAATGGCCAGCTCTGGCGATGCGTGACACAGAAGTACATATAGGTGACAGGCTTTGCCAATTCCGTATAATGAAACATCAGCCACAAATTAATTTCTTAGAAGTTGCATCACTTGAAAATGATGACAGAGGTGGTTTTGGAACCAGCGGTACGGATTAATTATTTGTGGTTATTCTTACTTTCCTGCTTAGCTAAGAGGTATTCAGCGTAGTCTCTTATTGAGGCAGCACTTTCCGGCAATAGCTGCTGGTATATCAAAAAGAAATCAACAATTTCTTTGTCAAGTATCTCGCCTCCAATAGGAAGGGCTGAATCTGATATGCCAAGCAGATAGTCACAGGTGACATCGAACTCTTTGGACAAAGCGATAAGCTTGTCAAATGAAGGCTCGTTTCTGTCTGATTCATAGTTTGAGATTGCAGTAGGCTTCAGCCCCAGTATTTTAGCAAGTTCACCCTGGGTGAGGCCTTGTTTTTGGCGAAGCTGCTTAAGTCTTAAATGAAAATTCATCTGTTACCTCCTAAGGAAATATTTATGATATTACAATCGTGTAATTACTATAAGTGAAAACAAAATTGTAAAAACAACATAGTATTAATATATAGTTTTTATTAGTAAAATGTCAAATATTAAAATGCTGAAATCTAAAAAATGAATTTAACTTACACAAAATGTGTATAGCGGGGTGGATTATGAAAGTTGACAGGGAACTTTTTGATATTCTGAAAGAAGAATGCCTTGAACTTATATTTGTTTTGATAATGAAGGAAACTTTATAAACTGTTCTAATAATGCAAGAGAAAGCCTTGGCTACCCGTTAAGTGAAGAGGTTGGGAATTTCAAAGTAAGCTTTCCTAAGCTTGAGTTAAGGGAAACAGATGTGCTTGAACATATAGAAACCGATATATACAGGAAGAATGAAACCTGCTTCCCTGCTGATGTCAAGATAGTAAGATGTGACGATGACAGGTTTATTGTATTTGCGATTGACCAGACAGAAAATAGAAATATGGCAAGAGAACTTAATTCATGCAAAGAAGAGCTGAAGTCGGAGCTGAAATATAAGACAGAGTTTGTATCCAATATTACTCATGAGCTAAGGACTCCGGTAAATGGTATCCAGGGCATGGCTAAAAATCTTCTTAACACAGAGCTTAACTCCTATCAGCTTGAGACGGTAGGTATAATTGAGAGCTGTTGTGTGAATATGTCCAAAATAATAAATGACTTACTTGACTTTTCAAAGATGGAGTCAGATAAGCTGGTACTCGAAAATAAAGCATTTTCATTCAGAGAGTTTTTAAATAATGTAATGGCATTTAATGTAACCCTTGTAAATGAAAAGGGGCTTAAGCTTTTAGTACATGTAGGTGATGACATACCTAAGTATCTTATAGGCGATGAACTAAGGCTTACACAGATTTTTAATAATCTCTTGAGCAATGCTGTTAAGTTTACCACAATAGGACATATAGCAGTGGAGGCGTCCCTTATCCGTGAAGAAGATGATTTTGTGGAACTTTTCTTCATGGTTGTGGATACAGGTATAGGCATAGCAAAAGAGAATATGGACAAACTCTTTAAGAAATTTTCGCAGGTAGATGCCTCTACTACAAGGAAGTTCGGAGGAACAGGACTTGGACTTTCTATAACAAAGAAACTGGTGGAACTTATGGGAGGTGACATAAAGGTTGAAAGTGAAACCGGAAAGGGAAGTTCATTTTCGTTTAATGTTATTTTAAAGAAAGCTGAGGAAGCAACAGAAACTACAGGAGTAGAAATACCAAATGGAAACTTTGTATATGAAGGAAGCGGACAATATTCTGAGTCGGAGGAAGACTCAAAGTATGCAGGAGAAGGTGGAACAGGCTGGAGGCTTACAGCAAATTCAGATAAGATATATCAGTTTGGAACCAGTGAGAATATAAGGGAGATAAATTCTGCACTTGAAAAACTGTTTATCTGTATAGAGCTTGAAAACTGGGAGAAGGCAGAGAATTTTGCAAGTGTGGTGAAAAATCTGATTTCTGACAATGAGTCTGAACAACAGCTTAAGAAAGAAGCATTCAGACTGGAGCTTATTATAAGGCGAGGTGACCACGATAAAGCAATAGCACAGTTTAATTTATTTAAGAGTAAACTTAAAGAACTTGGTTTTTAAAGGCAGGTAAAATATGAAAACTAATATTCTGATTGTAGATGATGTGCTTACAAGCCTTGCAGTGATGTCCGATATAGTAAAACAGGCAGGTTTCATAGCCAGACCGGTGCAGAATGTAAAGCAGGCTATGGAGGCTATAAAGGCACTGCCCCCGGATCTTGTGCTATCTGATATATCCATGCCTGACATAGATGGCTATGAATTCTGTGAAATGTTAAAAGCCAATCCTAAGACAGCGGATATTCCGGTGATATTTATATCAGCAATGGGTGATGCAAATTCAAGAAAAAAGGGTTATAATGTTGGTGCAGTTGATTTTATAGTAAAACCGTTTGATTTCGATGAGGTGAAGCTAAGAATCAATACACAGATTAAGAATCTGGTTATGCAGAGGGAACTTGAGGAGTACAACAAAAGGCTTCACAGGATGATGAATACACAGATAGCAAAGATAACAGATGATCAGAGATACCTCATATATGGGCTTGTAAGACTGGCAGAATCAAGGGAAGATCCAACAGGCACACATATGTTTAATGTGTCGGTTAACTCAGCTTTTCTGGCTCAGAGTTTACAACTTTCTCCAGAGTATGAAAAGTATATAAGCAACAATTTTATAGAAGACATAGGGCTTGCGGCACCACTTCATGATATAGGTACACTTACAATCAGTGACAGGATTTTACTTAAGAAGGGCAAGCTTACACCTGATGAAATGATAGTTATGAAGACGCATGCTGAAATAGGCGCAAGAACTCTTACAGAAGTCTACAGCCACAACGAATTCAGCAGATATCTGGGAATGGCTATAGATATAGCATATTACCACCATGAAAAGTGGGACGGTACAGGTTATCCAAAGGGGTTGAAGGGTAAAGGAATACCAATATCGGCAAGGATTTTTTCTCTGATTGATGTATATGATACACTCACAAGAGATAAATGTTACAGAGATGCCTATACACACGAAGAAGCACTTGATATAATTAAAGGCGAATCGGGAAAAAGCTTTGATCCGGGTATAGTAGATATATTTTTTAAGATACAGAGTGGGATTAGGAGGAATTGAATTTGGGAGTTGCAAAAAAAGAACCGATTATTGAAATATTTGCAAATGAAGCCGGGGATTCCATCAATGCATTCGATAAATATATGCTTGAGGGAGTACAGGCACACGAATTTGGAAGAGAACTCATAGTAGAGCTGTCTAAGTTAGTGCGTATAATCCGCAGGGATTCAAGCATGCTGCTTTTTGACGGTATAGCACAGGTAAGTGGAAAACTTGAAAAACTACTTGACTGCTACAGGGATGTGAGGGCAGAAAAGCCTGATTTTGAGCCTTTTAAAGAGGTACTTGAGGCTTATTCGGAATTTATCCACAATGAACTTTATAAGCTCACCCATAATGAAAGAGTCAATGGTGACAATAGTGAGATTATAGAGCTTATAGACCAGATGGATACAGGCGTGGTAGGCTTTAATAAGCTTCCAACCTTTGATCCAAACAGGCGTAAGCAGTACTACATTCCAAGTAAACAGGGGAATGATGCTGCTCTGGTAGCACCAACGCAGGGAGTGTTTGACGGACTTCTGATGGATGAGGCGAAGAAATCAGAAGACGGTCTGGTTAAGCCTAAAACTCCTACTGAAATTTTAAGTTCATTAAAAAACAGACTTATCAACTTTAATATTACAGATGATAAGATGGAAGAAATAAGGAAGCTTAGTGTAAGGCTCGAAAATGTAATGGAAGAGCTTAAATCCATTTGTAATGATAAGCTGGTGGAAGAGATTGATATTCTGGCACAGGGAATAAAGACATGGGTTATGGATGCAAGAATGATGGATTTCTCCATGGTAGCGTCTAAGGCAAAACTTGCAGCAAAAGACCTGCTTAAGCACACAGGCAAGAAAGCTGAATTTGAGATAAAAGGGCTTGAAAATGAGGAACATATTCTTCATATCGAAAAATATAAAACAGGTAATCTCTCTAAGGCACTTACACATCTTATAAGAAATGCAGTAGACCATGGTCTTGAAGCACCTGCAGCCAGAATAAAATCAGGCAAGAGTGAAGAAGGGCATATAACTCTCGAGTTCAGAAAATCAGATAAGTTCAAGGGAATAGAGATTAGGTTTTCAGACGATGGTACAGGCATTAATCCGGATAAGATACTTAAGGCTGCCGAAATGAAGGGCATACTCCTTAAGCCAAAGGAAAGCTACAGCCTTGAAGACATACTTAAAATACCATTTATGACCGGATTTACAACAAGAAAAACAATTGGTGATTATTCAGGAAGAGGAGTAGGACTTGACCAGGTTGCCCATCTGATAGAGGAAATAAACGGAAGGGTAATACTAAAGAGTAAAGAAGGCGAAGGCACAGAAGTGGATATTGAGCTTCCATACGACCACGTTTCTGAATAATAAGGAGGATGACATGAGAATTTTACTGGCCGAAGATGATTATGCCAGCAGAAAGTTTGGGATAAGTTTTTTAAGCAAATATGGAGAAGTAGATGCAACAGTTGATGGAGAAGAGGCTGTGGCTGCTTTTGAATTTGCTGCTGAAGATGGCGAATATTATGACTTAATCTGCCTTGATATAATGATGCCGGGAACAGATGGAATTGAGGCACTTTACAGAATAAGGGAATCTGAGAAAAGGCTTAAACTTCCGGAAGATAAGTGTCCGAAGATAATAATGGTTTCAGCACTCAGTGATATGAATTATGTAGACGGGGCTTTTGAACTGGGTTGTGATGGCTATGCCAACAAGCCTCTTGATACAGATAAGTTTGAAGATGTACTTAAGAAACTTGAACTCATCTGAAAAGTTGAAATTAAAGTTTTATTGTGTTACTATAGTGGCTATTCGGTAAGTTAACTTAAACTAACATTAAATAGCTATGAAAGGAAGAAAGAAAATGACAAAGATAGATATAATCTCAGGATTTCTTGGTGCAGGCAAGACAACCCTCATCAAGAAGCTTATAAAGGAAGCACTAGGAGGACAGAAAGTAGTGCTTATTGAAAATGAATTCGGAGAGATAGGTATAGACGGAGGCTTCCTTAAAGAAGCAGGAATCGAGATTACAGAGATGAATTCAGGCTGTATCTGCTGTACTCTTGTCGGCGATTTTGGAACAGCCCTTAGAGACGTGATTACAAAGTATGAGCCTGACAGAATCATAATAGAACCGTCAGGTGTAGGCAAGCTTTCAGACGTAATCAAGGCAGTAGCGGATGTAAAGAAGGATTTTGAAAATGTAGAGTTAAACAGCTTCATTGCAGTTGTGGATGCAGGCAAGACTACAATGTATATGAAGAATTTTGGTGAATTTTTTAACGATCAGATTGAAAATGCAAATACCATCGTTTTAAGCCGTACAGGAAAGACATCTGAAGGTAAGATTGAAAAGGCAGTAGCTGCAATAAAAGAGCATAATAATAAGGCTGTAATTATTACTACTGACTGGGATGAACTCACAGGAGCACAGATACTTGAGACCATGGAAAAGGCAGCAGGTGAAGTAAAAGATTTACTTTTTACAGAAGAAGAGCTTGAGTCATGTGAACATCACCATCATCACGAGCATGACCACGAAGAAGGCCATGAATGTGGCTGTGGACACCATCACGAGCATGACCACGAAGAAGGCCATGAGTGTGGTTGCGGACACCATCACGGGAATGACCACGAAGAAGGCCATGAGTGTGGTTGCGGACACCATCACGGGAATGACCACGAAGAAGGCCATGAATGTGGCTGTGGACACCATCACGGGCATGACCACGAAGAAGGACATGAGTGCGGTTGCGGACATCACCATCACCACCATGCCGATGAGGTATTTGACAGCTGGGGAGTGACTACTCCTAAGCGTTTTAATAAGGAAGAGCTTGAAAAGATACTTGATACACTTGCCTGGGGCAATGGCCTTGGCATCATCCTCCGTGCAAAGGGTATAGTCCAGTCAGAAGGCTCTGAATGGCTTGAGTTTGACCTTACACCGGGTGAATTTGAGGTAAGAACAGGAGCACCTGATGTTACAGGTAAGCTCTGTGTAATAGGTTCAAGACTTAAAAAGGATGAAATTCAGAAACTTTTTGAAGTTTAATGAATTAGATTGGTTAAGGAGAAACTATGGTTCAGGAAAAAGATATACCTGTATATATGTTTACAGGTATGCTTGAGAGTGGAAAAACTGCATTTTTAAGAGATACTCTTGAAGGCGGTGAGTTTGAAGACGGTAATAAATCTCTTTTTATTATGTGTGAAGAGGGAGAGATTGAACTTTCTGAAAAGCTTTTTAAAAAGAAATAAAATGTCTACAGTTGTAGTAGAAGATAAAGAAGATATAACAGAGGAATATTTTAAAAATCTTGAAAAGGAATATAATCCTGACAGGATAATTATTGAAAATAATGGAATGTGGATTCCTCAGGAGATTATAGATGAATTTCCTGAAAACTGGATGCTTGTTCAGTGCATCAATCTGATAGATGGCTCTACCTTTGAAAGTTACCTGCAAAACATGGGAAGCTTCGTTATGGAACAGGTAAAACCTGCTGACCTTGTTGTATTTAACAGGGTTACAGACACAGAACTTCGTGGCGGATATAGAAGGCGTATCAAGGCTCTTAACAGAAAGGCTCAGATTCTATATGAGGATGAGCAGGGAAACCTAGATGATGCCTATGTAGAAAGTCTTCCGTTTGACACTGATAAAGATGTAATTGAACTTGAAGATGATGACTTTGGACTATGGTATTTAGATGCTATGGATCATCCTGAAAAATACAAGGGAAAGACAATGAAGTTCAGGGGACTTATCTATAGGGATAAGAAATTCCCTGCAGATAAGTTGGTTCCGGGACGCTTTGCAATGACCTGCTGTGCAGCAGATGTACAGTTCATAGGCTTTGTCTGCCACGCTCCCAATGCTTCCGAATTTAACCAGAAGGACTGGGCTTACATAGAGGCTGAAGCAAAGTTTGAGTATTGTAAGGATTATAAAGGTAAAGGAATAGTGCTTTATGCCAGGGAGCCTTTAAAGAGAGCTGAGGCAGGAGAGCAGCTGGTTTATTTTACCTAAATTGTAGAGACTGCCCGATAGGAAACTATCGGGCAGTTTCTATTATAGAAAAATTTTTGAAATTAATATGTCAATAATTATATAAAAATTATTAAATTTGTATAGAATACATTGAAAATAAAGGAAATTAGTGATACTATTTAATTACGATTAAGCTTTTTCATTAGTTATATTTATAGGGTACTATTCTTATTTCTAAATGATTTTAAAATCAATATTCTTGTTTATTATTCAGAAAAGGAGTAAAATGAAAGAAAAAGATATTAAAGAGAAAAATTTTGTTAAGTTACAATGATGTATTTGCAGATGTTATAAATGGAAGTATATTTGATGGTAGAGAAGTTGTAAAAAGTGAAGAGCTAGAGGATGCAACACTTATTACTCAGTTTAAGGATGATGAGAACAGTCATCATGAGCAGATAAGAGATGTAGCCAAGCTTTGGAAGAAAAACGGAACAATATTTTCCTTTATCGGTATTGAGAACCAGACTAACCCAGATAAGGACATGATACTTAGGGTGTGTTCATATGATGGGGCGACATACAAAAAGTCAGATAGGAAATGAAATAATTTATCCGGTCTTTACAATAGTTATTTATTGGGGTAAAAATGAATGGAAAGTACCAATAAGCCTAAAAGAGCGGGTTACCTGCCCTGATGAGCTTAAAAACATGATTTCGGATTATAAATTTAAGCTTATTGATATGTTAAGACTTTCAGATGAAGAAATAGAAAGATACAGTAGTGATTTTAGTTTTATTGCCGGAGTAATTGCAAAAGAAGAAAACTATTATCCTAAGAAAGAAAAATAAGCCATCTGGAAGAGGTTCTGGATCTGTTAAGTGTAATAACAGATGACAAGAGATTTATGGAGGTAAAGGAAGAAATTAAAAAAATAAATAAAGAAAGGGGAACAGTTGATATGTGTGGATTTTTTAGATAGAATTGAGAACCAGGGAATAGAAAAAAAGGAATAGAAAAAGGAATAGAAAAAAAGGAAGAATAGAAGGTGAAGAACTTGCGACTGTCCGTATAGCAAAGAATTTTTAAAAATAGTAATGTATCAATTGATACTATAATAAAAGCAACCGGACTTTCAAAAGAGCAGATAGAAAAATTGTAGAGGAGATAAACAAATGTCAAACTTTAATATAGAAAAAATAAAATCTCCATCCTGCTTCAAAGAAAATGCCCTGTCTGCCAAGGCTTCATTCATTCCTTATGGAAATGAAACCGAGCTTGGTGAAAGAAAATCAAGTCTTAGAGTATCCCTTGACGGTCTTTGGAAGTTTGCTTATGCAAAAAACTATAATCTTGCGGTAAAGGACTTTTATAAAAAAGAATATTGTACCGGCAGCTGGGACAGCATAAGCGTACCTTCCAATATGCAGATGGAAGGCTATGACATACCTCAGTATGCCAATGTACAGTATCCTTGGGACGGAGTGCAGGCAGTCTCCCATACAGAAGTGCCTGAGGAATTTAACCCGGTGGGTATGTATGTGAAAATGTTAAATATTTCAGACAAGGCATCAGACAAGGATATCATAATTACCTTTGAAGGTGTGGAAAGTGCCTTTGCTCTTTGGGTAAACGGAGAGTATGTGGGTTATGCAGGAGACAGCTTTACCGCCACAAGCTTTGATTTGACTAAGTTTGTGCAGGAAGGGCTTAATAAAGTTGCCGTAATGGTATTTAAATGGAACATAGGCAGCTGGTGTGAAGACCAGGATTTCTTTAGATTTCCGGCATATACAGAAGTGTGTATGTAGATGTGCTTCCAAAAACAAGAATAAACGATTTCACCGTAAAAACCGTTTTAGATGAATCATTTAAAACTGCTGAGCTTAAGGTAGAAGGTTTATTACAGGGAAAGGGTAAATTAGTTACCGAACTTTCCTATAAAGGCGAAAGTCTGTTAACTGATGAGAGGGATATTTCCGAAAAAATAAGCCTAAACTTTGCTGTAAATGAGCCTAAGCTTTGGAGTGCAGAAAAGCCTGAGTTATATGACCTTAGATTTAAAATTATTGATGAAAACGGAAATATAACAGAAGTTGTAAACGAAAAAGTCGGTTTTAGAAAAATAGAGATTAAAGATAAGATAATGCTCCTCAATGGAAAGAGAGTGGTATTTAACGGAGTAAACAGACACGATTTCAGTTCTGTGTACGGAAGGGCTATAACAAAGGAAGAAATAGAAACAGATATTATTACAATGAAACGCAATAATATAAATGCCGTAAGAACCAGCCATTATCCAAATACAGAGTATCTCTATGAACTTTGTGATGAATACGGACTTTATGTTATAGCCGAGAACAATCTGGAGTCACATGGAACCTGGGATGCAAGAGGAGCGCATGGAGAGGACTATTCTCTTCCAAAAGACCATATGGAATGGGAATCAATGATGCTTGACAGGGCAACATCCACATATAACAGGGATAAAAATCGTGCAAGTGTTATTATATGGTCACTTGGAAATGAGTCCTTCGGCGGCAAGGTTATCTACAATATGGCAGAGCTTTTGAGAAAGCTTGACGGTACAAGGCTTGTACACTATGAAGGGGTGTTTCACGATAGAAGCTATGATGCAAGCACTGATATAGAAAGTCGTATGTATCCGCCTGTGACTGAAATCAGAGAATTTTTGAAAGAATTTCCTACCAAGCCTTTCATTCTCTGTGAATATACCCATGCCATGGGTAATTCAAACGGAGCTATGCACAAGTATGTAGAATACACAGAAGAAGAGCCAAGGGCTCAGGGCGGATTTATCTGGGACTATATTGACCAGTCCATTTATAAAAAGGACAGATACGGTACGGAATTTCAGGCTTACGGCGGAGATTTTGGAGACAGACCGAATGACGGCAATTTCAGCGGAAATGGCATAGCCATAGGTCCTGAGAGGGCAGAATCTCCAAAGATGCAGGAGGTTAAGTTTAATTATCAGGGAATTAAGCTTTTTGTAAGTGAAGGAAAGGTAAGAATAAAGAACAAGTATCTTTTTACAAATACTTCTGAATTTGATGTATATGAAATTCTTTACAGAGATGGAAAAGAGTATGCAAAAGAAATGATTTCTACAGATGTAGAACCGTTATCCGAAAAAGAATATGACCTGCCTATAGTTTTGCCTGAGCTTGAAGGCGAATTTGTAGCAGAAGTATCTGTAAGGCTTAAAAAGTGTACAAATTATGCGAAGAAGGGACATGAAATTGCTTTTGGTCAGGCAGTAGTTAAAAAGGCGGAAACAGAGTATTTTAAGAAAATATCTCAAAGAAATGAGAAATATGATTATATGTATGCTTCCGCTATGGAAAACGCAGAGGTGAAGCCTTTTTTAGGAAAGCTTGAATTTGTACCGGGAGATTATAATATAGGGGTTAAAGGTGAATATTTCTCAGTTCTATTCTCTAAAATGTATGGTGGGCTTGTAAGTTATAAGCTAAGAGGTGTAGAGCTTCTTAAAAGTCAGCCCCGTCCTAATTTCTGGCGTGCTCCTATAGATAATGACAGAGGCTTCGGTATGCAGATGGAGTACGGAAAATGGAAGTTAGCCGGTGATTATTCCAAATGCATAGATGTAAAGGTAAATGATAACAGCAGTAAGGCAGGCATAGAAAGATATGTGGAGGTAGTTTATACCTATGCTCTGGGAATGTCAGGACTAGGAGAAGCGGTGGTAAGCTATAAGGTATTTGAAGATGGGTTTGTAAAAACTACCCTCAGTTACGAGACAAAAGAAGAAAACTTTGATATGCCTGAATTTGGTATGATGTTTAAGACTGATGCTGATTTTGACCACCTTAGCTGGTATGGAGCAGGATTGTCTGAAACCTATGAGGATAGGAGAAGCGGTGCAAAGATAGGCTTGTTCAGTAATAAGGTGGAAGATAACATGGCTCCTTATCTTGTACCACAGGAATGTGGACATAAGGTAAATGTAAGATTTGCAAAGGTTACGGACAGAAAGGGCAGAGGACTTCTCTTTGTAAGTGAAAAACAGCCTGATCCTACATTAGGTGAGAGCAAGGCGGCAGAAAATTCTGTGGTTACAGATAGGTATATGGGATTTTCAGCTCTTCCATATACTCCAAACCAGCTTGAAGAAGCAGCACATTCAAATGAACTTCCTAAACCACAGTTCACTGTAATCAGGGCAGATTTAATGCAGATGGGTATAGCCGGAGATGACAGCTGGGGCTCAAGGCCTCATAAGGAGTACCATATTAAAAACAATCAGAAGCTGGAATTCAGTTTTTGGTTTAAGGGAATTTAATTAAGGTGTTGTAGAGATAGTTAAAGACAATTTGATAATATATGATGAAATACACGAGACTTGATTATTTTGTATAAATAATTGTGCAAATTAGATATTGATTTGAGTTATATTAGCATTAGTTATTATGAATATTATTTATTAATGCTATTGAAAGCCTTGTAAATCATTAATGTATTTGACTTTTTGTGGTGTTTATGTTAACATTGTATAGTATTCTTGAAGTTTAAAGAAAGTCGAACTCAAACTTTGTTATATGTTCGTTAGCTCGCAGCACTACTAAAAAGGTATCTGCTTTAAAGCTCTTTAACTGGAAGATTACACAACTAATATTTTTTATTTACAGGAGGATACCTAAATGAACACAGGTGTAGTTAAGTGGTTTAACTCAGAAAAGGGCTACGGATTTATTACCAATGATAACGGCGGAGATGATGTATTCGTACATTTTTCTGCTATCAATGTTGAGGGCTTCAAGACTCTTAATGAAGGACAGAAGGTTACATTTGAGACAGAGACCGATCCTAAGAATTCAAGCAAGCTTAGAGCAGTAAATGTTTCTATAGCTGAATAATTTTATGCTAATTCTGGACCGTAGTCTTAAATGGCTACGGTCTCTTTTATTAACTAATATATCATCCTGATAGAGGGTGATTTTTATCCGGGGTTGTACCGGTTTCGACGGGAATTTTGAAGTTGGAGAAGCAAGCCGCAGGAATGCGTTAAATCCAAAATTAAATACAAACGCTGAAGATAATTTAGCATACGCTGCCTAATGGCAGCTGTCTTACCTGTTATACCTGCATAGCAGACTAAGGCATCGAATAAGCAGGAAACGACATAGTCAGTGGCTCGTGGCTATGGGCGTATTAGAGTCTACTAAAGTCAGAATTGTGCTGATTCAAGTCTGATGGAGGGAATGTCAAACAATTAGCTAAGCTTGTAGAAGTACAATGAATGGGTTTTCGGACAGGGGTTCGACTCCCCTCAGCTCCATTATTAAGAAACCTAAGAAATGCAGTAATTTCAAGGGCTTCAGGGAATTTAGGAAATGTGAAAGAGGTTGTTTTAGAGCGAAAAATATCATGCTGGAACAATAAAAATGTGGTCAAAATTGTGGTCAGAAAAATCGAACAATGTAAGAGTGTATTTGTTAACTAAAGAAACAAGAAAATGTTTCTGTTAATATTATTGTGGTGTCCTTATAATAAAAGAGTTTAATAACCTCAGTGATGACTAAATCATTAAGGAATGCGAGTCTGATTTCAGATACTAGTATGTACTCTATACCACAAACTTTAAGAAGCAGCCTCTCAGCAATCGTACATTCAACAGATTTAGAGAGAGTAGCACACATACGAGTTCGCCACCGGTAGTGATCTTATCCACGAATGTATCAGCGCTCTGTCCGAAGAGATAAGAAGACTCCCAAAATGCAAAGAAGGGTATAAAAAACACCGTTGACTATCAGCTGCTTTTGAGGGCAATAAATGAGTAGACAAAGGACAGAGATGATGGCAAACGTATTTCAAAGACAAAGGAAAACGGTATTCATCAAATATTATTTGAAAATGATGCTGATCTTTATATACACGATTTAAAAACATCAAATCATGCCTTTATCAAACCAGTATTTTTTTATCAAACCAATAATAATTTTATGAATAAAGAATTTGAAAAAAATTATTATATTTAAATAATAAGTTGTGCAGCAATGCTGTATGTAAGGAAGATATAATGGAATTTGAACACGAGTGTACAACTGGAGACAAGCTATGAAAAGGTATATATTAAATAACAGATGGATGCTTGTATTAATCTTCCTTATAGCATTTATATTGGCTGCATCTAATATTAGTCTGTCATTTGCAATGGGTAAATTTACAGATGCTGCAGTTGGACTAAAGAAAGAGCAATTGATTCTTTATGGGTTATTGTCCATAATATCGCTTATTTTTGATCTTTTATAATTGAAAAACAGATATATTCATCGTGAATAAATGTATTGAAAAATGTATAGTTTCGCTTAAAGAGGATATTTACAAAAGTATCTTAGCTTCAGATGATGAGCTTGAAGACAGCAGCTATTATACGAACATTATTGTAAATGGATTAAATACATTACGCACAGATTATTATGGAAATATTTTTTTAAGCATAGGGTTTATTCTTAAAATTGTATTGGAGGCAATGGCATTAATATATTTAAATTTTTCACCTGTTCATTGTCATTTCAGCCATTTCTTTCCCTGCCGATGGTGATAAATCCAATCTTAAAGAAAAAAATGTTGGAAGTAAAAAGATAAGATATGTAGAAGCAAGCAAAGAGCAGCTTCAAATCAATACTGAGCTGTTTGAAAAAATAGATACAATAAAAATGAACAATATTAAACAGATTTTTTTCGGGACAAAGTAATTTACTCAGAAAGAAAAGCTTGAAAAATCAAAATTTGAAAATGATTACAATGATGGCGGTATTGCCTCTTTGACAAAAATTTCTGGGAATGACTTCTCAGATTATGTGTATGCTTGTTGCAGCATTTTTTGTTGTAAATGAAAAATTAACAATTGGTGGAATGATAACGAGTACACAATTATTAAACTATATTTTCCCATCCATTAATCTATTTAATTCACGAATAATTATTATCGTGGGCAATGGAAAATCTGAAGCAAGAGATTGAAAAAAATATTAAATTATTCTGTAGATAAATCAGTAAAAGAATTTGAAAATGGAGATATAATTTTTGAAAAGTTTAGCGTATGCTTTGGAGAAAAAATATTATTTAAGGAAGCGGATTTTTTAATTAAAAAGGGTGAAAAAGTTGCAGTTATAGGCAAAAGTGGGAAGGGAAAGTCAACATTGGTAAAAACTTTAATGGGGATTAACAGACACTTTACCGGAGATATAAAGATAAACAAAGTATCCTTGAGAGATATAAAGAAATGCTCTCTATACGACAATATTGCGTATGCACCACAAAAGCCTGTAATATTTAAGGCGAGTTTGGAAGACAATATTTTCTTATTTAATGAAGTGGATATGGAGAAACTGGATGCTATAATACGCAGAGTAAATTTAAACCATCTTAGAGGAAGAATGCTAAATGATGCGGACCACTTATCTTTAGGTGAAGCGAGCAGAGTTGCAGTTGCAAGAGCATTAGTCAGGGATTCAAAAGTTTTAATATTTGATGAACCGTCAGCATCCCTAGATCCTTTAACAAGTAAACTGATAGAGGAACTTATTCTTGAAATTAAAGATAAGACAGTAATTAACATTACTCATAATTGGGATGAAGAATACTTATCAAAGTTTGATAAAATAATAAAATTGGAATAAAATGGGACAAAGCCTGTCAAGCCCTTTACCGAAGGAACTCGGAAAGTGGGGCTTCACAGGCTTGTTACTCATTAAAGATGCATCCTGCACATTTGTTTCTAAGAAACAGTTTAAGACAACCTCTCCTTAAAATCCCCGTACCCGAAGCTCTTAATATTTTCAACCTGTCCATTTTTCTTAAGTACAGCCAAATCAGGCAAAGGCATACCGTTAAAAGTATTGTTCTTTACAAATGAGTAAATAGCCATATCACCGAAAATAAGCATATCACCAATATTCTTTTCTTCATCAAAGGAAAAATCTCCTATTATATCTCCGGCAAGGCAGGTACAGCTTCCAAGCCTATAGGTGTATTTCTTTTCATTTGCTTCTCCCGAGGTAAAAAGTGGCGGTCTGTAAGGCATTTCTATTACATCAGGCATATGGCAGGCTGCACTTATATCTAAAATCAGATTAGTAGTGTCGCCTGAGGTAGTTTTATCAAGAATGGTAGTTACAGAGTAACCTGCATTTAGAGCCACAGCCTCGCCCGGCTCAAGATACACTTCTACATCAAACAAAGCCTTGGCTTGCTTTATGCATTTAATAAGAAGCTCTCTGTTGTAGTCTTCTCTGGTAATGTGATGGCCACCTCCAAAGTTCAGCCATTTCATATTTTTAAGATACTTACCAAAGTTCTTATATACAACCTCTAAAGTATCTCTTAAAGGCTCGGCTCCCTGTTCACAGAGTGTGTGAAAATGAAGCCCGTCAACACCGTCTAACAGTGAAATTTCCTCGGTAATAGCATTTTCAAGTGTGTGAAGGGTTATACCAAGCCTGCTGCCGCTTGCACAAGGATCATAGATTTCATGGCCTTCCTGAGTCGAGAATTCAGGGTTTATCCTTATGCCTATGCTCACACCTTTATCTATACAGTATTTTTTATACTTTTTAAGCTGATTTACAGAGTTAAATATTATATGGTCACAAATTTTAGTTATTTCCTCCATATCCTCATCCTTATAAGCGGGAGAGAAGATGTGATTTTCCTTCTTCATTTCCTCCGCACCGAGCTTTGCTTCAAAAAGTCCGCTGGCAGTAGTCCCTGCGAGGTATTTTCCTATGAGGGGATAAAAGTAAAAGCCTGAAAATGCTTTCTGTGCAAGTAAAATTTTAGCACCGGTTTCATCCATGACCGATTTTAGAATTTTACAGTTTTCTTCTATTTTTGCTTCATCTATAACATAGCAAGGGGTTTTAAGCCCCTCAAATGCTTTCTTTAATTCAGGGTAATTATTTGAAATCAAAATAAACTCCTTTATATTCAAAGACACAGAGAAATTAGCTCTCTGTGTCTGATAAAATTCTACATCTGTCTTATGGCACAAGTACAGGATTTTCCTCTACCTGCCAAGGAAGTCCCCATTTATTAAGAGCCTCCATATATGGATCAGGATCAAACTCATCTGTGGTATATACACCAGGCTTCTGCCAAAGACCGTTTAATACAAGCATAGAGCCAATCATAGCAGGAACACCTGTTGTATAGCTTACAGCCTGACTTCCAACCTCTTTGTAGCATTCCTCGTGGTCGCAGATATTGTAGATATAAATGCTCTTTTCTTTTCCGTCTTTAACACCGGTAAAGATACAGCCGATATTTGTCTTACCCTTTGTGCGAGGACCGAGAGAAGCAGGATCAGGAAGAAGTGCCTTAAGGAACTGGATAGGAACTATCTCTTTTCCTTCGTAGTTGATAGGGGTGGTAGAGAGCATACCTACATTTTCAAGACAGTTCATATGGGTTAGGTAACTCTGTCCAAAGGTCATAAAGAAACGGATACGCTTAACTTCAGGCATATTTCTGCCAAGTGCCTCAAGCTCCTCGTGGTGAAGAAGGTACATATCTTTCTGTCCAACCTCTTTGAAGTTATACTCACGCTTAATACTCATAGCAGGGATTTCTACCCATTTTCCATTTTCAAGATAGCTTCCCGGAGCAGATACTTCACGAAGGTTAATCTCAGGGTTAAAATTAGTGGCAAAAGGATAGCCATGGTCACCGCCGTTGCAGTCAAGTATATCTATGGTGTCTATTCTGTCAAAATAATGTTTCTTTGCGTAGGCTGCAAATACACTGGTTACACCCGGATCAAAGCCTGTTCCGAGAAGGGCGGTAAGTCCGGCTTTTTCGAATTTATCTGCATAAGCCCACTGATAAGAATAATCAAAAAGTGCTGAAAATCCTTTTTCTTTGCAACGCTTCTCATAAGCAGCCTTCCACTCAGGCTCTTCTGTATCCTCAGGTTCATAGTTAGCTGTGTCGATATAGTGTACATTTGCTTCCAAGCAGGCATCCATAATAGCAAGATCCTGATAAGGAAGTGCTACATTAAGTACTGCATCAGGCTTGTAGCTCTTTATAAGCTCTACTGTCTTAGCTACATCCATAGCATCTATTTCAGCAGTAGTAATAAGGGTTTTAGTCTTGCCTTCAAGCTCAGCCTTAATAGCGTCGCATTTTGACTTGGTCTTGCTTGCGATACAAATTTCAGTAAACACATCACTGTTCTGACAGCATTTGTGGATTGCAACCTGTGCAACTCCGCCACAACCGATAATAAGTAATCTTGACATTATTTTTCTCCTTTATTTTCTTCTTCTTCTAAAATATCTTCAACATATTTAGGTAACATAAATGCTCCTACATGGAGGTTGCTTGTATAGTACCAGGTTTTGATGTTTCTCTTTTTCCATTCCTCAGGTTTAAAATCTGTGATAGGATGATATTTTTTGCTGGCAAAGCCAAACATCCAGTAGCCTGAAGGACAGGTAGGTATATGTGCCTGATACACGCGGCTTATAGGAAAGCTGGTGTATACCTTTCTGTGCATTGCCCTGAAGGCTTCTTCATCTTCATCAAAGAATGGGCTTCCATGCTGATAAACCATAATTCCATCATCTTTAAGTGCCTTGTAACAGCTTCCGTAAAACTCTTTGGTGAAAAGTCCTTCAGTATGACCGAACGGATCTGTAGAGTCATTTATAATGAGGTCATATTCAGCCCTTCTGCCTCTAAGGAAGCGAAGTCCATCCTGATGTGTGATATGGACTCTTTTATCATCAAAGCCCTTAACTGCATCAGGGAAAAATTCCCTGCAGACCTCAACCATTTGCTCGTCAGGCTCTACAACCTCAATCTGTTCGATTTCGGGGATAAGCGGTAAGTTCTCTGGCTACACCGCCGTCACCACCACCTATAATAAGCACTTTTTTAACATTTGGATGAACTGACATAGGGACATGGGTTACCATTTCATTATATACAAATTCGTCTGCCTCGGAGAAGATAATATCTCCGTCAAGCATAAGGAATCTGCCGAATTCATGTGATTGAAAAACTTCTATTTTCTGGAATTCGCTTTCAGCACTGTAAAGCTGTTTTTCCACACCTATGTCCATACTAACGTTTTCAGTGAATTCTTCAAAAACGTGGATGTTTGTATAATCAGACATCTTTCCTCCTTTCCCTAAGTGGTTTGTGTCTATGGTAAAAATATTTTCATGTCATGTAAATAAATTACTCTACAAACTGGGATTTGAATATATGAGTATAAAGATCTTATATTTTAATAATTACTCTAATTAAACCAGTGGATTAAATGTCTAATATTTCTAAAATCTCTCCATTTTTATATTTTTAACTCTATTTTTTTCAATCACTTCTTTTCCTAAATGTTTACTAAAGGTGCTTAGTTCTGAAGAAATCTCAAAAATAATATCATGTTCAACATTATCTGGAATAAAAATCTGAATTATAACTATCTTTATTTGACCAATAATTCCAATTTACATCCGTTCTTTCATAATAAAACATAATTTTTGTTTTCTTGTAACATATACTCTTTTATTAGTTAATTTTTCTTCCGTCTTCAGATTTGAAAAAAATCAGAATATAATTTCATGCCTTCAAATTGCTTATATTCTCTGATTTTTATTATTTGAAACGTTTAATTTTATTTCTTTATATTCCATAAATTACCTCCATATATTCAAAAAAATTGGACAAAAGTGAAAAATCAAGGAACCCAAGGAAAACAAATTCTTTACCCTCTTTATTAGACCACCCACATAAAATCAAAGCATTTTCTTTATTTATCCCTTTTTTAAATCTGATGTTCATCTCTTGTATCCTCACAAATTCAAATTTGTCATTAAGTTTTATAATATCCCCACAAGCTACTTTATCAGTACCTCTAAACTCTTAACCTCAGGATCGGCAGTGCCCTGCAAGCTACACCCCTTTTCCTTTGCATAGAGTATATGGTCAACAATATCCTTTGTAATAAGCTCTCCCGGTGCAAGGATAGGAATACCAGGAGGATACGCCATAACAGACTCACCTGCAACCCTGCCGCAGGCTTCTTTAATAGGAACAGATTCTTTTTCAGCATAAAACGAATACTGAGGACTTGAGACTACCTTTGGAATTACCGCATCCACAAAGGTAAGTCCACTTTTTTCCCTTGCATAAAGCCTCTTAATGTCTTCAAGAGCACCCACAAGCCTTTCTATGTCCTGAAGTCTGTCTCCGATAGAGATATAAGCCATAATATTTCCTATATCGCCGAACTCTATCTGTATGTCATATTCATCACGAAGCAAATCGTAAATCTCTATTCCTGTAAGTCCTATGTCTTTGGTATATACACAAAGCTTGGTTACATCAAAATCATATACATTTTTACCGTCTATAAGCTCTTTGCCGTAAGCATAATAACCACCTATGCTGTTTATCTCATTTCTGGCATATTCAGCCATAGTTATAACCTTTGCAAAGCTCTCCATTCCTCTAAGAGCAAGATTTCTCCTTGAAAGATCAAGGCTTGAAAGCAAAAGATAATTGGCTGAAGTGGTCTGGGTAAGCCCTATTATCTGTCTTACATGACCTACGTTCATATTTTCACCGGTAAGCAGGATGGAACTCTGTGTAAGGCTTCCACCTGATTTATGCATGGATATGGCTGCCATGTCTGCTCCGGCTCTCATTCCTGCCATTGGAAGGTTACCACCAAAATAAAGCTGTGTGCCATGTGCCTCATCTACAAGGACTTTAAGTCCTTTAGAATGTGCATAATCAGTAATGCTTTTAAGATCTGAGCAGATGCCGTAGTAGGTTGGATTGTTTACCAGCACTGCTACTGCATCAGGACTGCTGTCGATGGTTTCTTTTACAGCCTCTATTTCCATACCGAGAGCCACACCGATAACAGGATGAATCTCAGGCTTTACATAGACAGGAATTGCTCCGCAGAGAATGAGGGCATTAATTACACTTTTATGCACATTTCGGGGGAGAATAATCTTGTCACCGGCCTTGCAGACAGAAAGCACCATTGCCTGTACGGAAGCAGTAGTACCGCCAACCATAAGAAAGGCATGGGCTGCACCAAAGGCATCGGCCATAAGAGCTTCTGCTTCTGAAATTACAGAAACAGGATTCGAAAGGTTGTCAAGGGGCTTCATACTGTTTACATCAAGGCTTACACATTGTGCACCGAGAAGTTTGACCAGTTCAGGATTACCGCGTCCTCTTTTATGCCCCGGTACATCAAAGGGAACTACCCTCTTTTTCTTAAATGTTTCAAGAGCTTCACAAATCGGAGCTCTCTGCTGTCTGCTAATATCCATCTTATTTTCCTCATATATATTAAAGTCTGCTATTTTACAATAAAACAGTTAATCCTTTGTACATATTTCGTGCACGCTTTGTAGAAAGGTAAGTTTTCTGCCACAATATATATCTTATGGAGAAATTTTCTGTAAAAAAAATAAGCAGCTCAATCACCTTGAGCTGCACCAAAATTCTTTTAAATAGAAAAAGTGCGTTAACTTCATTCAGAGTAGTTCAGCAAATATCAGGTTGCTGCTCTTATTGACGTTTCACAAGATGATAATGATTGTAGAGTAATCAACTTATAAAATCTGGGCTTCAAACCCTATCAATAATGTGGAATAACCACTACGGCAAGTGACCGCCTGTCCGTAAGGCAAATACAAATTTGGTCTGATATCTGCATGAGAAGTCACGCATTTATGTAAGATTAATGATATCATCAATAAGCAGTGGTGTCAATACTTCCGCTAAAATTCCTTCTTGACAGACAGAGTAGTTTGGTCTAACATATAGATATTAAAATTTAACAGCATTCTTCAGGGCAGGGTGAAATTCCCGACCGGCGGTAAAGTCCGCGAGCATTTTGCAAGAATCGGTGAGCCTTAGGCAATTCCGATACCGACAGTAAAGTCTGGATGAAAGAAGAAATTATAGGATATAAGATTTATCTTATATTTTTATAGTGTAATCAGCCCTGACCAAAAGGTCGGGATTTTTTCTTTTAAAAGAAAAATTTCGTGGAAGGTTACATTGTTTCTATAGACACCTATGGGAATGCGGAAAGAGGAAAATATGGTTTTATTAGGTGGTTTGAAAAAGACAGCAATGGAAAATATGGGAATGGTACTCATAACCCTTGCAGTGGTGGTGGCATTACTTGTGTTAGCCTTTGTAGCCCAGAAAATTTTTAAAAAGGATGAAGATGACAGGTCATTTAAAATCAGGTATATTGCGATTGTAGCTATGCTTTCGGCAATCTCCGCAGTACTTATGTTTTTTGAATTTCCGATACCGTTTATTGCGCCAGGATTTTACAAGATTGATTTGAGTGAAGTACCTGTTATAGTGGGTGCATTTGCCATGGGACCTGTTGCAGGTGTGGTTATAGAGTTTATAAAAATTCTTCTTCACTTATTTATTAAGGGAACAAGTTCCGCCTTTGTAGGTGAATTTGGAAATTTTGTGGTAGGTGCAGGCTTTATAATTCCTGCTTCCATTATGTATTATGCAAAGAAAACCAAGAAAAGAGCTATTGCGGGGCTTATAACAGGCGTAATTACAACTACAATCATAGGCTGTCTTGTAAATGCATTTATATTACTTCCGTTTTATGCAGCGGCTTTTGGTGGAATAGATAAGATTATAGCAGCCGGAACTGCTGTAAATCCTGCGGTGGATAGTGTACTGGTATTTTGTCTTGTACTGGTTGCACCGTTTAATATAATTAAGTTTAGTATTGTTTCTGTAATAACAGTACTCATTTACCATAAAATCAGTTACCTATTTTAAAGTAGGGGTAAACTGATAAAATTACTTTGTTAGCCGCTATCCACCGGATTGTGTAAAAAAAGAAAGTTGAAAAACTACTATATAAATATGTTCAAAAGACGGAATTAAAAACAGACTTGAATTTTTGCCCGAAATATGGTAAAGTACTTGGAGATATGTTTTGAAAGGAAGAGATAGTATGTCTACATTAAGAATTGTTGTTACAGTTATTTATTGCATTATATGTGTTGCACTTGCAGCTATAGTACTTTTACAGGAAGGTAAGCAGCAGGGACTTGGTACTATCAGTGGCATGGCTGATACCTACTGGGGCAAGAATAAAAGTCGTTCTATGGAAGGTAATCTTAACAAGGCGACTACAGTTGTTGCCATTGGTTTTATAGTGCTTTCATTTGTACTTAATATGAAGTGGTAATAAGTAGAAGAAGAAAATTTTAACTGTTGCATAGTATGTTGTTTCAGGTCTTATCCTGCGTACACACTTTGTAACAGTTTTTCTTTTTTTGAGGAGATAAGAAGAGTGGGAAATACTAATAAAGAATATACAAAGAAGATGAAGGAAAGAAGAGAGGTACTTGAGGAGTTTTTTGCAAGGAAGGATTATCTTCCTATGAAGTTTAAGGATATAGCTTCTTTATTTCAGGTACCAAAGGCTGAAAGAGGAGATTTGCAGCTTATATTAAATGATATTATAAAAGAAGGAAAGCTAATAGAAAATGGAGAAGGAAGGTATGCAAAGCCTGATGCTGACCTTGTTACCGGGATATTTATGTCTACAGGAAAGGGCTTTGCGTTTTTAAGAACAGGAGAAGATGAGGAGGATATCTTCATTCCTGCTTCAGAAGTAAGCAATGCCTTTGACGGAGATACTGTTACGGTTAAGCTTCTTGCAAAAAGCAGGGGAAAAAGCAGGGAAGGCAAGGTAGTAAATAGTTGAAAGGGCTGTTACTACAGTTGTAGGTACATTTGAAAGAAGTAAGAATTTTGGCTTTGTAGTGCCTGATAATACCAGGCTTAACTCAGATATCTATATTCCTAAAAATGGCTGTAAAGATGTACCTAAGGGTTATAAGGTGGTTGCGGAAATCACAAGTTATGGTGACGCCAAGCATAGCCCAGAGGGTAAGATTATAGAAATTCTCGGCTCTGAAAATGAAAAAGGAGTCGATATCATTTCTATTGCAAAGGCTTATGGAATAGAAGAAGAATTTCCTAAGGCGGTACTTGAAGAAGTTAAAAAAGTTCCGTCTAAGGTTATCAGGACCTCTGTGAAAAACAGGCTTGATTTGACAGATCTTAAAATAGTGACCATAGACGGCGAGGATGCCAAAGACCTTGATGATGCGATAAGTGTGTCAAAGGAAGTAAAAAGTGACGGAGAGGTAATCTATCATCTGGGAGTACATATAGCGGATGTAACCCATTATGTAAAGGAAGGCTCTGCACTTGATAAGGAGGCAATAAAGCGAGGAACAAGCGCTTATCTGGTTAATAAGGTAATACCTATGCTTCCTAAGGAGCTTTCAAACGGCATCTGCTCGCTGAATGAAAATACCCTGAGACTGACACTTTCCTGTCTTATGGATATAAATGAAGCCGGAGAGGTGGTATCCCATCAGATAGTAGAAACTGCGATAAAGACAGCACACAGAATGAATTATTCTGATGTAAATGTACTTATTACAGGCGAAGGTGAAAATTTTAACGAACTAAAAGAAAAATATAAAGATGTATATGAAATGCTTGTGACAGCAGAGGAACTGGCGGGTATTCTTAGAAAGAGCAGGCATAAGAGGGGCTCTATAGATTTTGATTTCCCTGAAACCAAGATTGAGATAGACGATAAGGGAAGGGTTGCTGATATCAAAGCCTATGACAGAAATGAAGCTACAAGGCTGATTGAGGACTTTATGCTGATTGCAAATGAGACAGTGGCAGAAGATAGTTACTGGCAGGAGTTACCGTTTGTATACAGAACCCATGAAAATCCGGATGAGGAAAAAATCAGGGAACTTAGTATTTTTATTAATAATTTCGGCTATAATATAACCAAGAACAGCAAAAAGAAAGTCAAGACTGAAATTCATCCAAAGGATGTACAGAAGCTTTTAAATAAAATCGCAGGTACATCGGAGGAAATGCTGATAAGCCGAATGACATTAAGAAGTCTTAAAAGGGCTAAGTACACAATATCAAGTGAGGGACATTTCGGACTGGCAGCCAGGTATTACTGTCATTTTACATCTCCTATAAGAAGATATCCTGATTTACAGATACACAGGATATTAAAAGAGAACTTAAATGGTAAGCTCACTAACAAGAGGATAGCTCATTATAAGGGGATTTTAAGTGAGATAGCACTTCGTTCAAGTGTGCTTGAAAGAAGGGCTGATGAGGCAGAAAGAGAAGCTGATAAGATGAAGGCTGCTGAATTTATGTCACATAAAATCGGTGAGGAATTTGACGGAGTTATCTCAGGGGTTACAAGCTGGGGGATATATGTGGAGCTTCCCAATACTGTTGAGGGAATGGTGAAATCAGCAGTATAAGGGGAGATTATTATGAGTTTAATGCTGAAAGAATGGAAATAGTCGGAGAGCATACTAAGAAGAAGTTTAGCTTGGGGCAGCAGGTAAGGGTTAAGGTCATAGAAGCAAGCAAGCAGATGAAAACTATAGATTTCAGGATAGTAGAAGGAGAGAAGGATGTCTAAGGATAATTATAAATTAGTGGCACAGAATAAAAAAGCCACCTTTGATTATTTTATAGAAGAACGCTATGAAACAGGCATTACCCTCGTGGGTACTGAGGTAAAGTCTGTAAGGATGGGCAAGGTGAGTATAAAGGAGTCCTATGTGCAGATAGATAAAAACGGTGAGGTAATCATCATAGGTATGCATATAAGTCCTTATGAGAAAGGAAATATTTTCAATAAAGATCCACTCAGAACCAGAAAGCTTCTTATGCACAGGGCTGAGATAAATAAACTGGTCGGTAAGGTGAAGACAGCAGGCTATACCCTTGTTCCGCTTAAAGTTTATCTTAAGGGAAGTCTTGTGAAGGTGGAAATAGGTCTTGCAAGAGGTAAAAAGAATTATGACAAGCGTCAGGATATCCAGAAAAAGGATCAGAGGAGAGAAGCTGAAAGAGATTATAAGGTGAAGAATCTGTACTAGAGTCTAAATTTTTTTAACAAAATAAAAAGGAGATGTAGTCTCATGGATAAAACTATCTTACAGGAATTAGTGCAGGGAATGGTTGAAATAATAAAAAGTGATATTGTAAAAGTTATATTATATGGTTCGGTTGCAAGAGGTACAAATGATGAAGAATCTGATGTAGACATAATGATTATTCTAAAAAATGAGCTGGATAGTTTAACAGAAGATAAACTATCCGATTTTTATCGTTGATATGAATTTAAAATATGATAAGGTATTTTCTGTGATTGATGTAAATGTTCATAAATTTGATAAATGGGCTGCTGTATTGCCATTTTTATCAGAATGTTGATAGGGAGGGAATTGTTTTATGGACGGCAGCTTGATAGAGCTTTCAAAAATACAGATTTCAGAGATCAAAAGAAATTATAAAAGATGCAAAAATTATTGATTGGTGATAAAAGCTTTTCATCATCAGTTAATCGCTCATATTATGCTATTTTTTTCATGCATTAAGAGCAATTACTGCACTTGATGGATTTGATTCAAGTAAACATTCTGGAATAATTGCATATATAAATAAGGAGTATGTAAAGTCGGGGATTTTTGATAAATCTTTGTCTAAGATATTGGATACATCATTTAGGCTTAGAGAAAAAGCAGATTATGATGATTTTTTTATAGTATCAAAAAGATACAGCGTTAGAACAGTTAGATAAGGCTGAAAATGTTATAAATTTGGTAGAAGAATATTTAGAAAAAAACGCTGGAAATAATAGAAATGCCATAATTTGTTAGAGAAAGGTATATATATGAATTTTTTTAAGGATAAGATTAATAAAAAATATTTTGAAATTTCAATGTATGTAATTTTTACCTGCATAGTTATCTTTCTTTTGAGCAGGTTTACGGACCAGCTCCCTGCTATAGCAAAGACAACAGGTTCAGCACTCAAGTGGGTGGGAGCCATATTAAAGCCGGTAATCATCGGATTTATCATAGCCTACCTGCTATTCCCGATGCTTGAAAAGTTAGAAAGTCTGCTACAGAAAATAAAACCTCTTAAAAAGAAAAAAAGTGTCAGAGGGCTTGCGGTAGCCCTTCAGGGTGTGATTATTCTGGTTGGCTTGTTTATAATAGTTTCCCTCTTGGTTTCCGTAATTACAAAGCAGGCAAGGGCGGCCAATTCTGAGGATATAATCGAAGGTATTAAGACCTATGCGAACTCTATTAATGAGCTGTATCGGGAGTTAATTGACAGACTTGATAAACTTAATATTAATTCTGCTGAAATAAAATCAAGTGTAGATACCTTTACGAATAATTTAGGAAAATATATGCTTAATTTATCAAGTCAGCTTGGTAATCTGGCGAATAATCTTAAGGATGGACTTGCAACAGCATTTTTTGCTTTGATTTTCAGCATTTATTTTCTGCTTGACATGCCAAAGTTGAAAAACTACTGGGGAAGGGTTTTGGAAATTATTCTGCCGGAGAAGGTGAAAGCCACTTTGGATACTTTAATTAAAGATGCTGACAAGGTATTTTCGGGCTATATAAGAGGACAGGCTATAGATGCGTTTATGGTCGGAGTTGTTGTAAGCATAGTATTTTCAATAATAGGCATACAATATGCCATTGTAATCGGACTCCTCATCGGACTGGGCAACCTGATTCCTTATATGGGACCGATAGTGGGCTACAGTTCCATTGTAATAGTGGGAATAGCCACAAGTGATTATAAGAGCATGGTAATAGCGGCTATAGCCCTGCTTATTATACAGGCAATAGACGGCAACCTCATTTACCCAAAACTTTTAAGTACCAGCGTAAACATCCATCCGATGATAGTAATTATCTCCCTTACAGTAGGAGCCAGTATAGGCGGCCTTGTGGGAATGATAGTTGCAGTACCGACAGGAGCTTTGGTTAAGGTATGGTTTGAGAGACTTATTAATATTGCTGAGAAGAGAAATGTGAATAAGGAAAATAAGGTTAAGTAAATGGATAAATTTGAGAAAATATTTGATATGTCATTTGAAAAGGCGATGCTCTTTGTGGCAAAGCCTATTGTAATTCTGATAATATCTAAAATCGTTGTTACTATTGTACTTAAAATTTTAAATAAAAATTTTTGAAAAGTCTAAGCTGGACAAAGGTATTCGAGGATTTTTTTAAGCAGTTAGTGAGAATATCTGTTTATGTAATAGGCATTATTATAGCGGCGCAGTCGCTCGGAATCAACACGTCTTCGCTTGTAACCCTCTTGGGTGTGGTTTCACTTGCCTTTTCGCTATCCTTACAGAATATCCTTACCAATGTGTTTTCTGGAATAATGCTGCTTATAACCAAGCCTTTTGTAACAGGTGATTATATAGAAGTTTCGGGGATAAGCGGAACAGTAACAGGGATAAGCCTTATGCGTACACGAATGCGTACGGCAGATAATAAGGTGGAACTTATACCTAATTCAGATGTGGCTTCACAAAGAATATCCAATTATTCAGGAGAAACAAGAAGACGGGTGGATATTGAAGTTTCGGCAGACTATAAAGCTCCTACCAGGCTTGTAATATCTGCAATAAGAGATGTGATAGACAAAGATGAAAGAATAGCAAAAGAAGGGTCTTACGCGCCGACAGTAAGACTTTTCAGGTTTAATGAAAATGATATTACGTATACAGTTAAAGTTTGGTGTGAAAATGGAGTTTACTGGGATGTATACTTTGATTTGCTTGAGAATATAAGGGAAGCTTATGATGATAATGGGATTGAGTTCAGTTATCCTCATAGGGTGGTGCATATTGAGAAGTAAGGAACTTGCCATTTTCCTGGTATAACAAAATAATAACATTCTCATTCAAACTTATTGGAAAATAGGGGAAATTATTGTTGAGGATGAGTTCCCTGCTTTGTAGTATAATTTAGGAAAATTACCGGAAACCAGGTAGTTTTACCAAATAATGTAAAACTATAGAGGTGACAAAACTAAAAATGAAACCAGTCAACATATTATCTTACTTAGATGCCGCAGCGGCAAGCTACCCTGCTAAACCGGCTTTTATATCCGAAGTTTCAGCCATTAGTTTTTCAGGGTTGAAACATCATTCTGAAGTCATAGGAAGCTTCATAGCAAATAAAAACATATATAGTGAACCAATCCTGATTTTTATGGAAAAATCTCCAGAGGAAGTTTCTGCCTTTTTGGGGGTAATAGCTTCAGGTAACTTCTATGTGGCACTCGACCTTGAAATGCCCCAAAGCAGACTTAGCCATATCTTTAGTATCACAGAAGCAGGACTGATGATTTGTGATAAATATACTGAAGAGAAAGCTAAAAGCTTAGGTTTTAAGGGAGAAATTTATAATTATGAAGAGACAGTTAAAGGTGAAGCAGATAAAGAAAGGTTATTGAATATTCGCCAGAAAGCTGTAGATACAGATTCACTTTATCTGACCTTTACTTCTGGTTCTACAGGAGAACCAAAGGGAGTTATGGCAAATCACAGAAACGTAATTGACTATATAGAAGGGCTTGGAGAAATTTTAGACTGTGATGAAACTACTATTTTTGGCAACCAGGCACCGCTTTATCTGGATGCCAGCCTTAAGGATATATACACTAACCTTAAGTATGGAGCAACTACATATTTCATACCGGGGAAGCTTTTTATGGCTCCGGTTAAGCTGATAAATTACCTCAATAAACACAAGATAAATACTATCTGCTTTACTGCTTCGGCTCTTACTATATTTACAAAGCTTTCTGCCTTTGATTATGCGATACCTGAAAGCTTAAAAGTGATTGCGTCCGGAGGAGAAGTATTGCAGTTGAGCCATCTTAAGAGGTGGAGAGAAGCCTGTCCTGAAGCAAAGTTTATCAATCTATATGGAGCCACCGAATGTACAGGCATGAGCAGTTTTTATGTTATAGAAGATATGGAAAGCATAAAAAATAGTATACCTTTAGGCAAACCATTCCCAGATACAGAGATTTTCCTGCTTGATGAAAATAATAAAAGAGTGGAAAATGGGGGCAAAGGGGAAATCTGTATAGGCGGAACCGGAGTTACACGAGGCTATTATAAAGATGATGGGAGAACAGTGGAGAAATTTGTACAAAATCCGCTTAATGAAGAAAAGAAAGAGTTAATATATAAAACAGGTGATATAGGCTATATTGATGAAAATGGTGACCTCTATTTTGTGGGGCGTAAGGATAACCAGATTAAGCATATGGGCTACCGCATAGAACCTGAGGAGATAGAAGCCTGTGGAAGTCTTTGTGCGGGTGTCATACAAGGAGTTTGCATTTATGATAATGATAAGGGTATAATAAAGTATATTTATGAAGGAAAAACAGATGAGGCTGAGGTCAGAAAATATTTTAAGATGAACCTTGCAACATATATGGTGCCAAGAAAGATAATTAAATCAGATAAACTTCCTGTTATGTCAGGAGGAAAGATAGATAGGAAGAGGTTAGACATGAATAAAGCAAAGCTGCTTGATATTTTGCAGGATATTCATCCTGAAACAGATTATAAGGCTGAAAAAGCTCTGATAGATAACAGGATATTTGATTCGTTTGACATAGTAACACTTATCTCTGAAATAGCGGAAAACTTTGACATAAAAGTACCTGCGAATGAGATTACACCGGATAATTTTAACTCATTAGAAACTATTATGGCTCTTTTAGAGAAATTGGAGTAAAAATGCTGTTTGTATCCTATGAGTTCATAGCTTTTTTAATCATATTCACAGCCTGTTATTACACTATATTTAAAAGATTTCAGTGGCAGTTTACGCTGGCAGGCAGTATCTTCTTTTACTTCTATGCCGGCGCATATTATCTGGTTTATATGGCTTTTATTACATTTGGAGTATATGTGGCTGCTTTAAGAATAAGTAAGAAAAAGCAAAAAATATGGCTTTATCCTGGACTGATTTTTAGCCTTGGGGTATTAGTATTAGTAAAAATTCCCCTTAAGAATATTATTATGCCTTTAGGCATTTCTTTTTATACATTTAAGAGTATAAGTTATCTTATAGACGTATATCGTTGCAAATACAAGGCCGAACGAAATTTAGCTAAATTTGCACTTTATATATCATTTTTCCCGGGGCTTATTCAGGGACCTATAAGTCGCTTTGACTATATGTCAGGGTCTCTTTTTGCTGCTCACAGGTATAATCATAAAGTTTTTATACGAGGAATTTACAGGCTTCTGTGGGGATATTTTAAGAAAATGGTAGTAGCAGACCGTATTATGCCTGCTGTACTTACCATTATTTCAGACTCAGAAACCTACAACGGAGCCTTTGCCCTGATGGGAATAGTATTTTATGCAGTACAGATTTATACAGATTTTTCGGGAGGAATAGATATAACTATAGCCATAGCGGAACTTCTTGGGATAAAGGTGGAAGAGAACTTTATCAGACCGTATTTTTCAAAAAATATAAAGGAATACTGGCGCCGCTGGCACATAACTATGGGTTCATGGTTCAGAGACTATGTATTTTATCCGCTTTCGGTGTCAGAACCTATGCTGAAGCTGTCTAAATTTTCAAGAAAACATTTTGGCAAAAATATAGGAAAGCGTGTTCCGGTTTATATTTCAGCTTTGTCTGTCTGGTTTCTTACAGGGCTCTGGCATGGGACGGGCTGGAACTTCGTAGTATGGGGGCTTTTAAATGGAGTATTTATTCTTATTTCAGATGAGCTTAAAGGGTTTTATTCAGCTTTTCATAAATATATCCCTGTAAAGAAGCTCCCTTTCAGAGGCTATGATGCTTTCTCTGCTTTCAGAACAGTGTTTATAATGAGCAGCATAAGGATGTTAGATTGCTATCAGGATGTGGGAACTGCCTTCAAGGCATTTTTTAGCATATTTACAGTGAATAACTGGGATAAAGTGTTATCTTCAGACTTAGGAGTAAGCCAGCCTGACTATATTGTTATTGTAACTGGAGTAATCGTTGTGTTTTTAACAGACATTGCCGGAAGGAAGATGGATGTAAGAGACAGGATAATGCAAAAAAAAGAAATATTCTGGTATCCGGGACTGGCTATAATGTTTATAATTATTCTGATTTTTGGAGTTTATGGCATGGGCTATGATTCGTCACAGTTTATTTACAACAGGTTTTAGGAGGAGAAATGAAGAGAAAAATATATATAATTTCTACTGTGTGTATCACTCTTGCCCTTCTCATCCTGCTTCAAAACCTCCTTATGCCTAAATACATAGAGGATAATCCTGAAGGTGCTCTTATTGGAGAATATTACAAGGAGAATAAGAACCATAACCTGCTTTTTGTAGGAGACTGTGAAGTATATGAGAGTTTTTCACCTAAGGTGCTTCTTGATGAATATGATATAAAGAGTTATATCAGAGGAAGTGCAAACCAGCTTATCTGGCAGTCTTACTATCTGCTTGAGGAGATGCTTAAGTATGAAAAACCAAAGGCTGTAGTCTATAATGTGCTTGCAATGAAGTATGACAGGCCGCAGAAAGAAAGTTATAACAGAATGACTTTAGACGGAATGAGATGGTCGTCTTCAAAAGTGGCTGCAATTAAAGCTTCTATGTTGCCTGATGAGAAATTTATAACCTATGTCTTTCCGCTACTCAGGTTTCATTCCAGGTGGAGCGAGCTACAGGAACAGGATTTTAAATATATTTTTTCTAAACCAAAGGTATCAGAAAGCGGCTACCTTGTAAATAAAGGTGTCCGCCCTGTGGATAAAGTTCCAAAAGGCAGGCATTTAGCAGACTATAATCTGCCTGATATATCTTATTATTATCTGGATAAAATGATGAAGCTCTGTAAGGAAAACAGGGTGGAACTCATTTTAATGAAGGCACCGGTGCTTTATCCATACTGGTACAGGCAGTGGGATGTACAGATAAAGAACTATGCAAAGAAAAATGGGCTCAGATATATAAATTTCCTTGAAATAGCAGATGAAGTAGGGATTGATTATTCTAAAGACACCTATGACGGAGGCCTTCATCTGAATGTGTATGGGGCTGGGAAAATGAGCAGGTATCTGGGGAAGATGTTGAGGGAGAAGTTTCCCGTTTTTATTGAATAAACCCCAACTTCATGCTATACTTAACTAACCAATATTTCTAATAAAAAGGAGCAAAATCATGGAAGGTATGTACAGTGTTCCACTATCGGAACTTATAGAGAAAATGAAGCTTGAGAACCTGACGCCGGGCATAGATACAGAGAACATTTTAATTAAGCACATAGACGTAAACCGTCCTGCGCTTCAGCTTGCAGGATTTTTTGACTACTTTGATTCAGAGCGTATCCAGGTTATAGGCAATGTTGAAAATGCTTTTCTTCAGAGAAAAAATGAAGGAGAGGGCTTAAAAGTATTAACCAAGCTTATGGACTATAAGATTCCCTGCCTGATTTTCTGTAGAGGAATAGAAGTCCACGAAAAACTTATAGAAGCAGCCAATGAAAAAGGAGTTCCTATACTTTGGACAGAGATGGCTACATCTGCTTTTATGGCTGAGGCTATCCGCTATATGCGCCATCAGCTTGCTCCAAGAATATCCATTCATGGTGTATTTGTAGACATCTATGGTGAGGGAGTGCTTATCATGGGTGAAAGCGGTATAGGTAAAAGTGAAGCTGCCCTTGAGCTTATCAAGCGTGGACACCGTCTTGTGTCAGATGATGTAGTCGAGATTAAGAAAATAAGTGAAGATACATTAGTTGGTACAGCACCTGAAATAACCAAACATCTTATAGAACTTAGAGGTATTGGAATAATAGATGTGAGGACCCTGTTTGGTTTTGCCAGTGTCAAGAATTTCCAGAACATAGATCTTATAATCAAGCTTATGGAATGGAACAAGGACTATGAGTTTGACAGACTTGGTCTTGAAGAACAGTATACTGAGATTCTTGGAATCAACCTCATAAGCCACAGCATTCCTATCCGTCCGGGCAGAAATCTTGCTATTATCTGTGAGGCTGCTGCAGTAAACAACCGTCAGAAGAAGATGGGCTATAATGCAGCTAAGGAGTTCTATGACAGGGTAACTTCAAATATAATGAAAAACAGAGATATTTAATAGTTTAAGTGGAACATTGATAAAAAAATAACAATAGAGATTTAAGGAGAAGAAAATGGGAAAATTTTGTTTTGGAGTTGATATAGGTGGAACTTCAGTTAAACTTGGTATGTTTACAATAAAAGGTGAACTTATTGAAAAATGGGAAATACCTACTTTACCTGAAAGTGTGCTTTCAGATGTGGCAAGGTCTATTGAAGACAGACTTACAGACGAGTATCCTAAAAAAGAATGTGAAGGCATAGGCATAGATGTACCAGGGCCTGTGACAGAAGATGGAGTGGTATCCCAGTGTGTAAATATGCACTGGGGAAGAACTGATGTCAAAGGAGAGATTGAGAAACTCACAGGACTTAAGGCACTGGTTGCCAATGATGCCAATGCTGCTGCGCTTGGAGAGATGTGGCAGGGAGGCGGTAAAGGGCACGAAAGCCTTATTATGGTAACTCTTGGCACAGGAGTTGGTGGCGGTGTCATTGTAAATGGAAAAATAATTGCAGGTTCTAACGGTGCGGCAGGAGAAATTGGACATATCTGTGTAAATCCACATGAGGAAGCTGCCTGCAACTGCGGAAAGAAAGGCTGCCTTGAACAGTATGCCTCTGCTACAGGTATAGTACGCCTTGCAAAGCTTGAAATGGTAGAAGGGAAGAACTCAACCATCTTAGCTGATATAGATGGATTTTCAGCTAAAGACGTACTCGATGCAGCCAAGAAAGAAGATGTTATAGGGCTTGATGTACTTGACAAGCTAGGCTGGTATCTTGCCTTTGCCTGTGCGGGTATGGCACAGACTGTTGATCCTGAGGTATTTGTAATAGGTGGCGGAGTATCTAAAGCAGGTAATATCATACTGAAGGCTATCACAAAGTATTACAATGACTTTGTAATGGATGCTTTAAAGAATAAAGAGTTCAGATTTGCAACCTTAGGAAATGATGCAGGTATATTTGGCTGTGCTGCTATGATAGCAGGAAAGAAGATTGGATAATGAATAAAGAATTTATAGAAGGGCTTCAAAACATTTTATGTGGCGAAGCCATATTTTTAAATGAATCAATGAAAAATCATACCAGCTTTAAGATAGGCGGACCAGCTGAGGTATTTCTTGAAGTTAATACTTCTGAAGAACTGCTTAAGGTGGCTGATTACTGTAAAAAAGAAGGCGTTAACTTTTTTGTTATAGGAAATGGAAGCAATCTTCTTGTCTCAGATGAAGGTGTGGAAGGAGTAATCATTCACCTTTCCGGAAAACTTGCAGGTGCGAGAGTGGAGGGCGATATAGTAAGGGCAGGTGCAGGCCTCAGTCTTGCAGCACTTGCAGCTTTTACTGTGGAGGAGGAATTGTCCGGGCTTGAATTTGCTGCGGGAATACCCGGCTCAGTTGGTGGAGCTATTTATATGAATGCAGGTGCTTATGGCGGTGAAATGAAAGATGTGGTCACTGGTGTATACATGGTTGTTGACGGAGAACTTAAGCATTTCTCTGTTGCTGAAATGGATTTTTCTTACCGCCACAGTAAGGTGTCAGGGCTCAAAAATGCTGTAGTTGTAGCAGCAGAGTTTAAGCTTGAAAAGGGTAAAAAAGAAGATATACAGGCTAAAATAGATGAGCTGAATGCAAGAAGAAGAGAAAAGCAACCACTTGAATATCCAAGTGCAGGCTCTACATTTAAACGTCCGGAGACAGGCTATGCCTCACAGTTAATAGAAGAAGCAGGACTTAAGGGAACCAGAATTGGTGGGGCAGAGGTATCAAAGAAGCATAGCGGGTTTATTATAAATGTGGACAATGCCACAGCTAAAGACGTGAAAGAGCTCATAGCCTGTGTGCAGAAGGTAGTAGATGAAAAAAGTGGTGTGAAGCTCTATCCGGAGGTAAAAATGCTATGAAAGTACCGAAAATTGTTATAATTACAGGGATGTCAGGGGCAGGGAAGACTACTGCCCTTAAAAGTCTTGAAGATGCAGGATACTTTTGTGTGGATAATCTTCCGGTAGATTTTCTTGTAGATTTTGTGAGGCTTACAAGAGCTAAGGGAGAACACGCCGGTACAGCTATAGGTATAGATATAAGAAGTGGCACAGGGCTTGATAAGCTTGCAGTGATTTTGCCGGAAGTAAAGAAAGAAGGGGCTGAGATACTCTTTATGGAAGCTTCTGATGAGAGCCTTATAAGGAGGTATAAGGAAACCAGGAGAACACATCCGTTATCAGGTGTAGGCAGGGTAGAAGCAGGTATAGCAAGGGAAAGAGAGAGGCTTCTTTTCTTGAAAGAAAATGCGGATTATATAATAGATACAAGCAGACTGCTTACAAGAGAGCTAAGGGCTGAACTGTATAAAATATTTATAAATGAAGAAAAGTATAATGGTTTTGTGACTACTATACTTTCTTTTGGTTATAAATATGGAATACCAACGGACGCAGATCTGGTGTTCGATGTAAGATTTTTACCAAATCCATTTTACATCCCTGAACTTAAGGAAAAGACCGGCAATGATAAAGAGGTATATGAGTTTGTCATGTCTTCTGAGGCAGCAAGGCAGTTTCTTTCAAAGCTTACGGATATGGTGGATTTTTTGCTGCCAAACTATATGGCAGAGGGGAAAAACCAGCTTGTTATAGCAATCGGCTGTACAGGAGGGAAGCACAGATCTGTAACTCTTGCAAATGCTTTGCTTGAGTGGTTTGAGAATACTGAATATAAGGCAAGGATAGAACATAGGGAGATTTGATATGTCCTTTTCGGCAGAAGTGAAGGAAGAACTTACGGAATATATGCCACGTGGCAGACATTGCCAGATAGCAGAACTGGCAGCTATTATAGTTTTCTGTGGCAGGGTAAGGATTACAGAAACAGGGAGCCATAGACTGCTTATTCATACAGAAAATATATATACTGTAAAGAAGTTTTATGCACTTTTGGAGAACGCTTTTTTTATAAAAGGAGAGATATCCATAAGAAGGAATACTGCTAAAAATTCACTGATTTATACTATTTTTGGTTAAAAATAATGAGGCTTATCAGGTGCTGGCAGGAATTAAATTTTTAAATAAAGATGGAAGCCTGAGAGATGATTATTCTCTGGTTTCCAGCCTGATAGTGCAAAACTCCTGCTGTAAAAAGGCGTTCATAAGGGGGGCTTTTTTAGCGGCAGGCTCCATAGGAGATCCGGGAAAAAGCTACCATTTTGAAATAGTTACAGCAGATGAGAACCAGGCGCAGGAAATGATATCTATTCTTTCTGAACTTGGGATTAATGCAAAGACAGTAAAAAGGAAAAACCATTATCCGGTTTACCTTAAGGAAAGTGATGCTGTTTCAGAGTTTCTGGGTATTACAGAAGCCCACAAGGCTCTCATGAAGTTTGAAAATATCAGAATACTGAAAGATATGAAAAATAAAGTTAACCGTAAGGTAAACTGTGAGACGGCTAACATAAAAAAGACAGCTTCAGCAGCAGCAAAAGCAACTGGATGACATATATTATTTTAAAAAAATATTAACAGGCTTGACAAGCTGCCTGACGGACTCAGGGAACTTGCCGGGCTTCGCATGGAATATCCGGATGCCACCTTAAAGGAGCTTGGGGAGCTTTAAGTGAGCCACTTGGCAAATCCGGAGTAAATCACAGATTAAACAAGATAAGTCAGATAGCAGAAGAAAACAGGGCATAAGTTTTGATAGAAAGAAGGAGAAAATGAGCTTTACTCATTTACATTTACATACAGGATACAGCCTTTTAGACGGTTCAAGCAAGATAAAAGAATTAGTAAAAAGAGTTAAAGAGCTGGGGATGGATGCCTGTGCCATAACTGACCATGGAGTTATGTATGGAGTTATAGACTTTTATAATGCCTGTAAGTCAGAGGGAATAAAGCCGATACTTGGCTGTGAAGTCTATGTAGCTCCGGGTTCAAGGTTTGAAAAAGGCACAGAAAAATCTGCAAAGCGGTATAATCATCTGATTCTGCTTGCAGAAAACGAAACAGGATATAAGAACCTTATGAAAATGGTATCAAAGGGCTTCACAGAAGGCTTTTATTATAAACCAAGAGTTGATTATGAGCTTCTTACAACCTACCACGAAGGGCTCATAGCAACATCAGCCTGTCTGGCAGGAATAGTTCCTGCAAAACTAAGGCAGGGAGATTATGAAAGTGCAAGAGCTGAAGCAGAGAGATTAAGAGATATATTTGGGGAAAATAATTTCTTTTTAGAGCTTCAAGACCATGGCATTCCAGAGCAAAAATTTACCAATCAGGGGCTTATGCGTATTTCTTCTGAGACAGGGATTCCGCTTATAGCTACAAATGACTGTCATTATCTATACAAAGAAGATGCAGAGGCACATGATGTGCTTATCTGTATACAGACACAGAAGATAGTGACAGATGAGGACAGAATGAAGTATGAAGGGGGACAGTTCTATGTAAAGTCTCCTGAGGAAATGAAGGAGATATTTCACTATATACCGGAAGCAATTGAAAATACTGGAAAAATAGCAAAAAGATGTAATGTAGAAATAGAATTTGGCAAATATCACCTGCCTAAGTATGAAGTCCCGGAAGGATTTACATCACTTACATATCTTACCAAGCTTTGTGAAGAAGGTTTTAAGAAACGATATGAAGAAGAAAGCGAAGAGCTTAAAAAAAGGCTGGGATATGAATTAGATACCATAACTGACATGGGATTTGTGGATTATTTTCTGATAGTATGGGATTATGTGAATTTGCAAAAGCAAAGCATATACCTGTAGGACCCGGAAGAGGATCGGCAGCAGGGAGTATAGTTGCTTATTGCCTGGGAATCACAGATGTTGATCCTATAAGATACAATCTTCTTTTTGAGCGTTTTCTTAACCCTGAAAGAGTATCAATGCCTGATATAGATATTGACTTCTGCGAGAGCAGAAGGCAGGAAGTCATAGACTATGTTACCGAGAAGTATGGCAGGGAAAAGGTAGTCCAGATAATTACCTTTGGTACAATGGCTGCAAAAATGGTAATCAGGGATGTAGGAAGAGCCTTGGATCTTCCATACAGCTTCTGTGACAAGATAGCTAAAATGATACCGGTTGGTAAAAATGGCAGAAAAATAGGGATAGATGATGCATTAGAATTAAATCCGGATTTTAAAAGGCTTTATGAAGAAGATGAAGAAGCAAAGAGGCTCATTGACCTTTCAAAGAGACTGGAAGGATTGCCAAGACATACTTCCATACATGCAGCCGGAGTAGTTATAAGTAAGAGGGAAGTAGATTGTTATGTTCCTGTTTCGGTCAACAGTGATGGAACAGTAACTACCCAGTATACCATGGAGACTATAGAACGGCTTGGACTCCTGAAAATGGATTTTCTGGGGCTCAGGAACCTGACTGTAATTGAAAAAGCTATCGAATTTATAAATAAAAGACGAAGGATAGAAGGAAAAGAGGAACTTGATATAGAGAAGATAGACATGACTGATGAAAATGTCTATCTTATGATAAGCGAAGGAAAGACAGAAGGAGTATTTCAGCTGGAGAGTTCAGGAATGACAAGCTTTATGAAAAAGCTAAGGCCTGATAATATAGAAGACATAATTGCAGGTATTTCACTCTACAGGCCGGGACCTATGGACTTTATAAATGATTATATAAATGGAAAAAAGAATCCTGACTTAATAGAATATGATTGTGAAGAACTAAAGCCTATACTTAAAGCAACTTATGGCTGTATGGTGTATCAGGAGCAGGTTATGCAGATAGTGCGGGATCTTGCAGGCTACAGCTATGGTCATAGTGACCTTCTAAGGAGAGCCATGTCAAAGAAAAAGGCTGCTGTAATGAAAGAAGGCAGGCAGAGTTTTGTATATGGAGATAAAGAAAAAGGAATACATGGCTGCGTTTCAAAGGGTATTTCAGAAAGTATTGCAAACAAGATTTATGATAAAATGATTGATTTTGCGGATTATGCCTTTAACCGTTCACATGCTGCGGCTTACGCATATGTGGCTTATCAGACTGCTTATCTTAAATATTACTATCCAAAGGAGTACATAGCAGCACTTCTTACCAGTGTGATGAATAGGACAGACAAGATTTCTGAGTATATTCTGGCTGGTAAAAATATTGGTATTGCCATACTTCCACCGGACATAAATGAAGGTGGGGGAGACTTCACACCTGCAAAAGAAGGAATACGCTATGGAATGTCTGCAATAAAAGGCGTTGGTGAAAATGTAACTGAGAAAATAGTAAAGGACAGAGAAGAAAGAGGAAGGTATAAGAGCCTTTCAGACTTTGTAGAAAGACTTTCAGGTACATTAAATAAAAAAGGACTTGAGGCACTTATAAAATCAGGGGCGCTAGATTGTCTGAAAGGTACCAGACGCGCGAAAATGGCAATATATGAACAGATAATTGACTCAATTTCACATGAAAAAAGAGGCAGGATGGCAGGACAAATCTCTCTTTTTGACATAGTGCCTGCAGAAGACATATCTGCGATGGAAGTACAAATGCCTGATTTAGGAGAATTTGATGCAGAAACAAAATTAGCTTTTGAAAAAGAGATGTTAGGCATTTATTTAAGCGGTCATCCTCTTGAAAATTATCAGGATATGTTAAATGCAGTATGTACTGCCAATTCACTTGATTTTGTTTATGATAAAGAAGAGGGCAGTCTGAATGTAACTACTGAGAAAAATTATGTAATAGGCGGAATAGCAGAGACAATAACAAAGAAGCTTACAAAAAAGAATCAGCAGATGGCTTTCATTACTCTTGAGGATCTGTTTGGCAATATTGAAGTCATAGTATTTCCAAGGGATTATGAAAAATATAAAAAAATATTCTTGAAGAAGGTGAAAAATATGTAATCTCAGGAAAGGCTTCGCTGGAAGAAGAAAGTGATGCCAAGCTTATGGCTGGTAAGATTATACCGTTTGAGGAAGTTCCAAGAGAAGTCTGGCTTCAGTTTGAAAACAGGGCGAGGCTTGAAGAACTTGAAAATGAACTTAATGAGTTCTTCATATTAAATAAGGGGAATGCTAAAATTATGCTATACTGCAAGGCAGAAAAACAGATAAAACAGATAAGCATAGTGAGAGGAATTTCATATTCGGAAGAGGTGATAGGGCTTTTGAAGTCTAAGCTTGGCGATGAAAATGTAAAGCTGGTGACAAAAATGCCATAAGTCCTGGGTTGCCATAAAATTTCTGTTGATTGTGGGCTTATTTTGTATTAAAATGAGTCTCGTAGGGTTATGGACAGAATTACATTTAAATAAATTGGAGGTAGTTAAAATGGCTAAGGAAGTAAATACAATAGGAATACTTACAAGTGGCGGTGATGCACCGGGCATGAATGCCTGCATAAGAGGTGTTGTGCGTACTGCACTTTCAGCAGGAAAAAAGGTAAAGGGTATAAGAAGAGGCTATGCAGGACTTATTGATGAAGATATCATTGATATGAATTCAAGAAGTGTGTCAGATATCATCCAGCGTGGAGGTACTGTGCTTTATACAGCAAGATGCCCTGAATTCAAAAATTCTGAAGTACAGGATAAAGCTGCTGAAATTTGTAAGAAGCATGGAATAGATGGAATGGTAGTTATAGGGGGAGACGGTTCTTTCCAGGGGGCAGGCAGACTCGCAGAAAGAGGTATCAATACTATAGCACTTCCGGGAACTATAGACAATGATATAGCCTGCACAGAGTACACTATAGGCTTTGATACAGCAGTAAATACAGCTATGGAATGTATAGATAAGGTAAGAGATACTTCAACTTCACATGAGCGTTGTAATATAATCGAAGTTATGGGCAGAGGAGCAGGATATATAGCCCTCTGGTGCGGTATTGCCAATGGTTCCGAGGAAATTCTTACATCTGAGACCTATGATGGCAAACTTGATGCTATTATAGAGAGAATCAAGGAACTTCGTGCAAAGGGTAAGAAACATTACATTATTATAAATGCTGAGAGTGTAGGAAATTCAAGCGAAATGGCTAAACTTATTGAGATGGCTACAGGTATGGAAACAAGAGCTACAGTACTTGGACATATCCAGAGAGGTGGTGGACCTAGTGCTACAGACAGGGTATATGCAAGTATGTTTGGTGCAAAGGCAGTTGATCTTCTGTTAGAGGGTAAGACCAACCGTGTTGTAGGTATGAAGGGTGGTCAGTTTGTAGATTATGACATAGCTGAGGCACTTAAGATGACAAAGAGCGCAGATCCTTGGATGATAGAGCTTGGAAGGAGGCTGGTAAGATAATGTCAATTTTTGAAGGAGTTGCAACTGCCCTTATAACTCCATTTAATCCGGACGGAAGTGTAAATTATACTAAGCTTGAAGAGCTAATAAATATACAGATTGAAGCTGGTGTTGACGGTCTTGTTATCTGTGGAACTACCGGGGAATCTGCTACTCTTGATGAAAAAGAGCATATGGAGGTTATCCGTGAGTCTGTAAAATTTGTAAATGGAAAAGTACCGGTGATTGCAGGTACAGGCTCAAACTGCACAAAAACTGCTATTGAGATGTCAAAAGAAGCAGAGGAATACGGCGCAGACGGACTTCTTCTTGTATCACCTTATTATAACAAGGCGACTGCTGAAGGACTTTATGAGCATTTTGCAGATACAGCCAATGCAGTTAAGGTACCTGTAATCCTTTATAATATTGCAGGCAGAACCGGAATAAATATTGAACCTGAAACTATATATAAGCTTGCAAAAGATGTAAAAAATATAGTAGCTGTAAAAGAAGCTTCCGGAAATATTTCCCAGATAGCAAAGATAGCGGCTCTTACAGAGAGACTTGATTTTGATATATATTCGGGAAATGATGACCAGGTAGTGGCTGTGTGTGCAATGGGAGGAAAGGGCGTCATCTCCGTAGCATCTCATGTTATTCCTAAGCAAATGCATGAAATGGTTATGAGTTTTAGGAATGGAGATACTAAGAAGGCACTTGATATCCAGAACAGATATCTTAATCTTATAAATACTTTATTTATAGATGTAAATCCTATCCCCGTAAAAGAAGCGATGAACCTCCTGGGTTATGATGTTGGTGGATTTAGAAAGCCGCTTACACCTATGTCTGATGCACACAGGGAGATTTTAAGAAAAGAACTTATTAATGCAGGAGTATTAAAAATAATATGGTATAAGGATTGTACAAAAAAACATAGCAATCCTGTATCAACAATAACAATACAAGGAGGGTTTTATGAAAAAAATAGTAGGAATAGCTTCAGCAATTGCCGGAGTGGCTGTTATAGCAGGAATCTGCTACTTTGTGTATAAGCATTTCTTCTGTTGCTGTGGAAACTGTGAGGGTGAAGATTGTGAATGTGAGGGAGAAACCTGTGAAACAAAAGCTGCCCCTCACTCCAGAGGTTATTTTAACCTGAGAAGAGTTAAGGAAGCAGCTGGGGAAAGTGAAGCCGCAGAGACAGAAAATTAGATAAGTCCAAAGTGTTCCATTGCCTTGTATATACCATCTTCGAGTAAAGGAGGTGCTACATATGAGGCAATTTTTTTTATGTTTTCATCGCCATTGCCCATGCAGACAGAGTTTGGAAGCCAGGTAAGCATTTCTCTGTCATTTTCGCTGTCACCAAAGCCGTAAGCTGAACTAAGAGGTAGATTTAAATGTCCAAGTACAGCCTTAATAGCAGTGGCCTTATTAAATCCATTCGGCAGAAATTCCACAAAACCATAGCCTGCCCAGCTCACTTTATTATTTTTTGTATTGGTATCAAGAGGTGTATTTGATGCCTTAAATTTAGCCTCATTCGGTTTTCTATGAATTATGACAGTCATAAAATCTTTTATATCATCTGCCATTTTCATGGCATAATTCCATTGTAGTGGACTAATCATACCTGAAAATTTACCCACGCTTAGTTCTTCGAGATTATCTCTTCTGATTTCTTTAAGAGGAGCTGAGAGCTCTCTAAGCAGGACTTTAAGCCTTGTAGGATCGCTGTAGCGGTCTATAGGAAGGACATGGATATATTCATTACCTTCAAAGAAAAGCCCAAGGTCAGAGCCGTCAAACCAATCTAAGAGTCTGTTAAGCTCATCAGGAGAAAGCCTGTGGTCAACAAGGACTTCATTTTCAAAAGAAATATAAGTCCCGCCGCCACAGATAATTCCATCAAAGCCTACATCTAAAAGCTTCTTAGGCAGCATAGCTTTACTCCGTCCACTACAAATAAAGCAGAGGTTTCCCTTTGCCCGTGTTTTTCCTTATTGCTTCTGCTGCCGATTCAGTGCAGATACTCATTCCTGCCAAGTAAGGTTCCATCAATATCAAAAAATAATATTTTCTCATTCATAATGAAATAATTATAGTTGTTTAAGAAAGAATTGGCAAGAGGGAAAAGATTTGGTATTATAGGTTATAAGAAATAATAAATATGTCGATATAACACAATATAGGAATTTTTGGGAAAAGGAGTATTTTTGTTATGAAAAATTTTAGAATTAAATGTTTCATATCAATTTTACTTTGTTTTGTAATGATAACAGGACTGACCGCTGCTGTAAGAGTAAGGGCAGAGGAAGATAAAAAGGTAGAGGCACTTGAAGCAGAATATGTAGGCGAGAAGGATGGGGCAGGAAATGCACTGGCAGGTACAAAGATTGATTTTAGCACTATGAATCTTAAGCTGAAGTATGAAGGTGAAACAGACTTTGTTCCAATTCCGGAAAATGAAAGCCGTATATTAAGTTTTCGAAAGGACTTGTACCGTATGATGGAAGCAATGGCTTTGACTTTACCATTACTTATGAAAAGACTGGCAATAAAAAAACTATCCATAAGTTTATCAATAAAACCGATGAGATTTTTGACAGATTGGCAGCCTCCTGGAGTGGAGCAACCAATTATTATGTAGGTGATGAAATAAAAAAAGGGGAAATAACTGTAATTGAATATTATTGGAAACTTATATTAAAAGATGGAACACCACAGAGAGAAGCTAAAAACAGAATAATAGGGCACAATCTTTTCCAGATTACTCCGACTGCAATCAAGGCAGATGGAGTAAACAACATAACTGTTGAATATCCATATCTTAAAAAAACTACTATTGTCCAGATAAAGGGTTATGGTGAAAAAGAACTTGAGGTTACTTATGCCGGCGATAAAAATATAGTAGTGGGAAACTCTGTTGATCAGAAAAAAATAAAGGCAAGCATAGTATATAGCAATAATGATAAAAAGGTGGTAAATAATAAGGAGCTTGTTTTTGAAAATCTAGAGGTAAAAGCAGCAGGACCTCATGATGTAATAGTGAAGTATGGTAATTTAACCGGAAAGCTCTCAGTAAACGGTATAGCAAAGACTGCGGAAAAAATATCAGCAAAATATACCGGAGTTGACCTGGTTGTAGGTACAAAGATTGATCCTTCTAAAATAACAGTAGAAATAACCAATAATGATAAAACAAAAGAGCGTATCACAAGTGGTTTTACTATTTCACCTGAAACTGTTACTAAGGTCGGGGCAAATACCATAACAGTAACCTATAAAGGCTATAGTGATACTGTTGTTATTAAGGGAACCGAGATTTTACCTACCAGTATTACGGCTACCTATAATGGTGGGACTGTAATTGAAGGACAGACAATCAATAAATCAAGTATCCTTGTGACAGCCTACTATCCGGATGGAACCAATAAGACTGTGTCTGACTTTGATCTTTCTATAGAGACTATGAATAAAGTCGGTATGCAGGATGTTGTAGTTAAATATAAAAATCTTACAGCTACAATATATGTACCGGTTACAGCCAAGATGGTGACCCAGTTAGAAGCTGTATATAATGGAGGTGCACTAGAGCAGTTTGAATCCTTAGACCGTAAGAAACTGATTGTAACTGCTACATATAATGATGGAAGCAGAACAAATGTTGATGATTATACTTTGACTACAACTACTGCAAGTAAGGTTGGTGAGAATCTGTTTATGGTAACTTTTGGCGCCAAGACAGCAACCTTCACAGTTGAGGCACTTGCAAGAAGGATAACCGGAATGGGCAGTCTGAAGGCAGAGGTAGGAAGTGGAGATTATTCTTCTACACTCACAGCTTTTATTCAGGATCAGGTCGTAAGAGAGGGTATTAAACTTGAGACAGAAGAAATAGAAGAAGATGTTATAAAGTCAGCTATCAAAAGAGTTAATAACGGAAGTACCAAAAAATACATTGCATTTGAGATGGACATAGACAGTTTTCAGTTTGATGAAAACCAATATCTGACAGCAGAAATTACTGTTCCGGATGGGTTTGATCCCGCAAAAGTGGCAGTATATTTTACTCCTGACCGGAAAAAAACTATGATACAGCAGACCGGAGGTCTGGTTGCTAATAATCTGTATAGATTTTATGCTTATAGTTCAGGTTCTTATGTAATTATGGAGAATAACAATAACGATATAACATTGCAGGAAATGAGAGATAATGAACAGAGAAAGCCTTTTATGGTAGTGTCAATAGACAGAAGACTTCCTGTAAAGACTAAGTCAAAGATTAAGCCTTATGTTTTGTTTTCAGCATATAAAAAAATGAGGAATATACCTATGAAGTTGATAATGAAGATCTTATGACTGTATCAAAAGAGGGTGAAATGGTAACAAAAAGCAGCAGGTACAGCCACAGTAACAGTAACAGCCAAAAACAGTGGTTTGTCTGAGAGCTATGAGATTAAGATAAAAGATCCTTCCAAGTAGTAATATGATAAGTAATGAGTGAGCCTGTCCTGGGACAGGCTCGAATTTTGTAAAATTTTTAGTGAAAAAAACTTAAATTGCTGTTATAATAAAAAAGCTTTGTGCTTAATAAGATGTGAAAAATATTAACAATCCCTGTTTTGGGCTGAAGTTGAAAAGGAAAATATATGTCAGACTTAACTAAAGAAATAGAAAAGCGCAGGACATTTGCGATTATTTCCCATCCGGATGCGGGGAAAACCACACTTACCGAGAAGCTTTTGCTTTACGGAGGAGCTATTAACCTTGCAGGCTCGGTAAAGGCAAGAAAGACCAGCAGACATGCAGTATCAGACTGGATGGAGATAGAAAAACAGAGAGGTATTTCCGTAACTTCCTCTGTAATGCAGTTTGAGTATGGCGGCTGCTGTATAAATATACTGGACACACCGGGACATCAGGACTTCTCTGAGGATACCTACCGTACTCTTATGGCTGCTGACTCTGCGGTAATGGTAGTGGATGCAAGTAAGGGTGTGGAGGCACAGACAATTAAGCTTTTTAAGGTCTGTGTAATGCGCCACATACCTATATTTACATTTGTAAATAAGCTTGACCGCGAGTCTATGGACACCTTTGAGCTGATGGATCAGATAGAGAGCATACTTGGTATTAAAACCTGCCCGATTAACTGGCCTATCGGTTGTGGCAAGAACTTTAAGGGTGTATATGACAGAAATACTGAGACGGTAATGGAGTTCAAAGCCGCAAATGCAGGGGCAAAGGAAGTAGAGACAAGCTATTTTAATATAAATGATGAGGAAGCAAAGATTTCTCTTGGAAATGAAAACTATGACAAGCTGATGGAAGAGCTTGAGCTTTTAGACGGTGCCTGCCCTGAATTTGATCAGGAAAAGGTAAGTAAGGGAGAGTTAAGTCCGGTATTTTTTGGCTCTGCTCTTACCAATTTCGGTGTGGAAACATTTTTAGAGCATTTCCTTAAGATGACCTATATTCCATCTTCAAGAATGACAGACAAGGGAGAACTTGATCCGCGCTCGGATGTATTCTCCGCCTTTGTGTTTAAGATTCAGGCAAATATGAACAAGATGCATCGTGACAGAATAGCTTTTATGCGTATCTGTTCAGGTAAGTTTGAAGCCGGTATGGAGGTAAACCACGTACAGGCAGGCAGAAAGATAAGACTTGCCCAGCCACAGCAGATGATGGCTCAGGAAAGGAAAATAGTGGAAGAAGCCTATGCAGGAGATATAATAGGTATCTTTGATCCGGGCATTTTCTCCATAGGAGATACTGTTTGTTCGGCTAATGAGAACTTTAGATTTGCAGGCATCCCTACCTTCGCACCAGAGCATTTTGCAAGGGTAAGACAGGCTGATACTATGAAGCGTAAGCAGTTTGTAAAGGGAATAGAGCAGATTGCACAGGAAGGTGCTATCCAGATATTCCAGGAATACAGTCAGGGCTTTGAGGAAATTTTGGTCGGAGCGGTAGGTGAACTCCAGTTTGATGTGCTTAAGTTCAGGCTTTTACAGGAGTATAATGTGGAGATAAGACTTGAAAACCTGCCTTATGAACATATCCGCTGGATAGAAAATAAGGATGTGGATATGGACAAGCTTTCGCTCACTATGGATACAAAGCGTATTAAAGATATGAAGGGCAGACCTCTGCTTATTTTCACCCATCCTTGGAGCATACAGACTGTGCTTGAAAGAAACGAAGGACTGAAACTCTCAGAATTTGGAAATGCGGAGATGTGATTAAATTATGCAAAATGAAACTATACTCAATAGGAATAAGGGAGTTCCTAAAGAAAATAAGGGAATTGTTGCAATGAAAAAGGCAAGTAAAATTGCCCAAAAGTATAGTATCTCAGATATGACTTTAGAGGAAATTAATGAAGAAATAAAAAATACGAGATACGAAGAATTTACAACTCATCTTGACAAATAACTGATAAGGGATGATAATCTAATCATAAAACAATTTTAATGGAGGGAATATATGAAGATTACAAACATCAACAATATCGAGAAGTTTCCAGTTAGTGGATAAATGCAGTGGCAAGGTAGAGCTTGTTACAAGTGAGGGAGACCGCCTCAACCTTAAGTCAAAGCTTTCACAGTATGTATCACTTGCTAATATCTTTTCATCAGGGACAATACCTGAAATGGAAATAGTGGCATATGAGCCTGAAGATACAAAGAAGCTTATTGAATTTATGATGAATGATAACGCATAACAGGCTTTTTAAGAGTAGGCATGGAATAAGGAGGTTTGATAGTGAATACAATAGGATTTTGCTATAAAAATGCAGAGAAATTCATAGGTAAACACGAAATAGAGAGTATTAAGCCGGCTGTTTTAGATGCGGCTAAACGTCTTACAGAAAAAAACGGTGACGGAAAGGACTTCCTTGGCTGGATAGACCTTCCTGTAAATTATGACAAAGAAGAATTTGAGAAGATAAAGAAGGCAGCAGAAAAGATTAGGAATGATTCCGATATTCTCTTTGTAATTGGTATTGGTGGTTCTTATCTTGGAGCAAGGGCTGCAATAGACTTTGTAAAACATAGTTTTTACAATGACTTATCTAAAGAACAGCGTAAGGCTCCACAGATTTATTATGTGGGCAACAGTATGAGTGGTGCTTATATTGAGGAACTTATTGATCTTATCGGTGACAAAGATTTCTCTGTAAATGTAATTTCAAAATCAGGAACAACTACAGAGGCAGCAGTTGCTTTCAGAGTATTCAGAGAGCTTATCGAGAAGAAGTACGGTAAAGAAGGAGCGGCCAAGAGGATTTATTCTACTACAGATAAGGCTCGCGGAGCTCTTAAGACTCTTTCAGATGAAGAAGGATATGAGTGCTTTGTAATTCCTGATGATGTAGGCGGACGTTTCTCAGTGCTTACAGCAGTAGGACTTCTTCCTATAGCAGTAAGCGGTGCCGATATAGATAAGCTTATGGAGGGTGCAGCACACTTTAGAGAGACCTGCTTAAACAAAGACTATGCAGAGAATCCTGCACTTCTTTATGCGGCAGTCAGAAACATTCTTTACAGAAAAGGCAAGAATGTTGAAATCCTTGCTAACTATGAGCCAAGCCTGCACTTTGTTTCAGAGTGGTGGAAGCAGCTCTACGGTGAGAGCGAGGGTAAGGACCAGAAGGGTATCTTCCCTGCATCGGTTGACCTTACTACAGACCTTCACTCTATGGGACAGTTCATTCAGGACGGCTCAAGACTTATGTTTGAAACTGTACTTAAGGTAGAGAAACCTAGAAGAGATTTCACGCTTAAGAATGCTGCAAATGATATAGACTGCCTTAATTACCTTTCAGGCAAGACCATGGACTATGTAAATAAATGTGCTATGGAAGGAACAATTGCAGCTCATGTGGAAGGAAATGTACCAAATCTCCTTATTGAAATACCTGAACAGACCGAGTTCCATCTTGGCGAGCTTTTCTACTTCTTTGAGTTTGCAGTAGGTGTAAGCGGCTATATGCTCGGTATCAATCCATTTGACCAGCCGGGCGTAGAGTTCTATAAGGCAAATATGTTCAGACTTCTTGGCAAGCCGGGTGCAAAATAAAATTAAAATTAAACTCTGATTTGGGTTAATTTGTAGAATATTTCCCTCCTTGACTTTTGGGTTAAGGAGGGTTAAAATTTATATATATAAATTGCGTACAATGAAATTTTGTAAGCATATATATTTGTCTTTGGGAAGATGATATGCTATCAATATAGAAAGCAGGTGGAGATTGAAAAAAGAAACTTACAATATAACGGGTATGTCCTGTGCAGCCTGCCAGGCGGCTGTAACCCGTGCTGTAGAAAAACTTGAGGGTACTGAGAATGTCAATGTCAATCTTATGCAAAATAAGATGACGGTGGAACTGTCTGACGGTGTTACGGATGAAATGATAATCAAAGCTGTGACAGATGCAGGTTATGGGGCAAATGTCCTTAGGAAAGAAAAAAATGCAGGTAAAGTTGTTTCTACTAATGTAGTAGAGGATTTTTCAGAAGAACTTAAGAAAAGAGCAGTAATTTCTTTTATATTTTTAATTCCTCTGATGTACTTTGGAATGGGTGGGATGTTTGGCGCTCCATTTCCGTCTGCTTTTATGGGAGATAGTGGGAAGCTTTTACTTGCACTTACCCAGCTGCTTTTAGTTATTCCCATCATTTTTACAGGAAGAAAATTTTTTATAAGCGGCATAAAGCATCTTATTAAGAGAAGCCCTAATATGGATACCTTGATTGCAATCGGTTCAGGAGCTTCATTTTCCTATAGTTTGTATTCTCTTTACTCACTGGCTTACTTTATATCTATAGGTGATGTAAAGGCTTCGATGCCGTTTGGTATGAACCTTTACTTTGATTCGGCAGGAACCATACTTACACTTATAACTCTTGGTAAATATTTTGAAGCAAGAAGTAAGAAAAAGACTACAGAGGCTATAAGCAAGCTTGTAAATCTGATTCCTGATACAGCTACGGTTATAAAAGACGGTGAAGAAATGCAGGTTTCGGTGTCAGAGGTAGAAACGGGAGATATAGTAGTTGTAAAGGCAGGAGAAACAGTGCCGGTAGACGGAGTTATAGTAAGCGGCAACGGTGCTGTGGATGAGGCTATGGTTACAGGTGAGAGCATACCTGTGGAAAGGTGATAGAGGATAAGGTAATTGGCGGAACTATAAGCCGTTCAGGATATTTTACCTTTAGAGCAACGAATGTAGGCGAAGATACAGCACTTTACAAGATAATTTCACTTGTTGAAGAGGCTGCAGGCTCTAAAGCCCCTATTTCAAGACTTGCGGATAAGATAAGCGGAGTATTTGTGCCTGCTGTGCTGGGAATTGCTTTAATTACCCTTTTAGTATGGCTTATAATAAAGGGGGACTTTTCTTTTGCACTTAATATGGCTGTGGCAGTTCTTGTTATATCCTGTCCTTGTGCCCTCGGTCTTGCGACTCCTGCCGCAATAATGGCAGGTACCGGTAAGGGAGCGGAGAAGGGCATACTTATAAGGACTGCAGCAAGTCTTGAAGTAGCACATAGGATAGATACCGTAGTTCTTGATAAAACAGGAACAATTACTGAGGGTAAACCAGAAGTTACGGATGTATTTACAAATACCGTAAACGAAGAGGAGTTTATTGTTCTTGCGGCTGCACTTGAAAGCGCCAGCTCACACCCTCTTGCAAATGCCATTATAGAGTATGCAAAGGAGAAAAATATTGATATAAAACGTGCAGAAAACCTTGAAATGGTTGAAGGCAGGGGGATTGTCGGCAGAGTTGGAGAAAATGTCGTATTTGCAGGTAATGAAGCCTATATGAAGGAACTTGGTATAAATGAAAATATTTATTCAGATACCTCTAAGCAACTTCATGACTTAGGAAAGACAGTGCTTTACTTTGCAAAAGGCGAGAACAAAAAAGAACTGCTTGGAATAATAGCAGTGGCTGATGTTATCAAAGAAGGAAGCAGACAGGCTGTGAAGGAACTTAATTCTCTTGGAATAGATGTTGTTATGCTTACAGGTGATAACGAGCGTACTGCCCTCGCCATAGGAAAGGAAACAGGTGTAAACAAGGTAGTGGCAGGGGTTAAGCCCGCGGATAAAGAAGAACAGATAAGGCTCTTGCAGAAGACAGGCAAAAAGGTTATGATGGTAGGTGACGGTATAAATGATGCTCCTGCACTTGCAAGGGCTGATGTCGGAGTTGCAATAGGTACAGGTGCTGATATAGCAGTGGATGCAGCTGATGTTATACTCATGCACAGCGACCTGCGTGATGTGCCTTATGCAATTAAACTTAGCGGTGAAGTAGTAAGAAAATTAAAGAAAATCTGTTCTGGGCATTATTTTACAATGCTCTTTGTATACCGGTGGCAGCAGGAGTATTCTTTGTGGCTTTTGGGCTGAAACTTAATCCTATGATAGGTGCACTTGCGATGAGCTTCTCATCGGTATTTGTGCTTACCAATTCACTCAGACTCAGACTTTTTAACCCTAAGTTCAAGGTGGAAAAGAAAAAGGTGGAGTCTTACAGGGATATAGAGACTGTAACTATACAGACAGATGAAGAAATAATTAAACAGGAGGTTATTATGGAAAAAACTATTGATATTGAAGGAATGATGTGTATGCACTGTGTAAAGCACGTAACAGAGGCTCTTGACGGAATTGATGGAGTAAAGGCAGAAGTAAGCCTTGAAAATAAAAATGCTAAAGTAAGCCTTACCAAAGAGGTTAGTGAGGATGAATTAAAGGAGGCAGTAGAGAAGGCAGGGTATACCGTAACAGGTATTCGCTAAAGTATAAGAAAATCAGGTTATAATAAATATTAAAAAGGGAACTGTAATGTGGACAATGATAGCAATAGAGATATCAAAGCCGATAGACAGTTCCCTTTGCACGTTTTAAAATGTTATTATTTTAACAATTTATAAATTACCTTACATCGTCTGGTTGGGCTTGTTAAAGAACTTAGTATAATCAGGGGAATAAATAATAAAATACATAACAATACTCATAATCAGTCCCCAGAACACATCTATCACAGAGTGCTGCTTTAGAAAAAGGGTTGAGAGACTTATGCTTATTGTAAGAAGCCCCGCAATATATTTCTCAAAAGTCTTAAAACAATCCTTTGCAAGTATAACAGCCATAAATGCTCCGGCAGAGTCATACATGAAGACTTGGGCAGACGTTGGTTGGAGTATCTATCCTGTGCAAAAAGTGTACAAGTCCTGTAAGTATATTTTCCCTTGGCATAATCTCAGGCCTTAAACTCTGGGCAGTTGGATAGATTAAAAATATAACAAGACCTATGGTCATACCACCGAAAATGTAGATAAAAAGCCTTAACAAAGTCAGCTTTTGATTTTTATACTGAGTTTTATAAGCACATAGCCTATATAAAAAAACCATAGAAAATATGGAATTGCAAAAAAATTCATTAAAAGGTATTCTATCATCTAAAAAAAGTGATGCATATTATGATAATATGGGACAGTTCTCATTTCAACCAATTTGAAAAATCAAATAAACAAAGCTGTATATAAATAAATAAAAATGTTTGTTTTTCCTTTTAAAAAAACTATTAATTTTACGGAACATAAAACTCTCCTTGTAAATTTTTGAATTGAAAAGGATTATAACACTAAATGTATGTTATAACAACGAAAAGCGGTAAAGTTCAAGAAATCTTAAGTTAATTGGTGAAACTTAAGAAAAATTTAATAAAAGAAAAAGCCTTAAAAACACAAAAGTATTCACAAAACTAAGCTTTTAATTTTATATGAAAAATGTGTTAGAATTTCGGAATGTGCTATAATTTGGTTTTATCTAAATTATAAATATATTATTTCTGGATAAAGAAAGGGAATGACATAATGAAAAAAAGAGTTTATTTAATGACAGCAATCAGTGCAGTGGCTATAGCTTTGACAGCCTGTGGGGGAAATGCAGGGAACAATAAAAGCGTGGGCGTAAGTTCTGCTTCCGGTTCAGCTGTAGCAGGCAAGACAACATCTGCTACAGGAGCAGCTTTAGTGTTTAACACAGCAGACTATATAGAGAAGCTTGCAGATTATAAGGGACTTGAGTACAACAAGATGGACACTGGGGTCACAGATAATGAGGTAGAGGAAAAAGTAAAGGCTTTTCTCAAAAATTATCCTGAAAAGATAACAGATAGGGAGATTAAGAAGGGCGATACAGTCAATATTGACTATGTAGGAAAGAAAGACGGAGTAGCTTTTGATGGCGGTACTGCTAACGGCTTTGACTTAGCTATAGGTTCAGGTTCTTTTATTGAAGGTTTTGAAGAGGGTCTTATTGGCAAAAAACCGGGAGAAACGGTGGATTTAAATCTTACCTTTCCTAAAGATTACCATAGTGAAGAGTTAAAGGGAGCAAAGGTTGTCTTTACCGTTAAAATCAATTACATAGTAGGCGAAACTCCTACAGAGCTTACAGATGAACTGGTTAAAGCAAATACTGAGTTTAAGACAGCAGCAGAGTACAAGGCTGATATAAAAGCAAAGCTTGAAACACGTAAAAAGGATGAGGCTAAGCAAAGTGCTGTCAGAGAACTTTTGGAAAAGGTAGTTACAGCTAGTGCCATAAAGTCTGTTCCTAAGGAAGCAGAGGACAGATATTATACACAGATTATGGATTATTGGACAAATGTTGCAACCCAGTATGGTTCAGAACTAAAGGATTTTGTACAAAACCAGTTTAAACTTAGTGAAAAGGATTTTGAGACTGAGGTAAGGACGCAGGCTGTAGCAGCAGCTAAGCAGTTACTTGTGGTAAGGGCAATTGCTGAGGCAGAGAACCTTAACATATCTGACAAAGAGTATCAGGCAGGACTTAACAGCTACTATGAAAATAGTGGAGCAAAAGGAAATATGGAGCTGTCTGCTTTTGAAGAGAACTTTGGAAAAGGCAGAATAAGTGATTTGATTTTAACTGATAAGGTAGGAAATTTTTTGATAGAAAACAGCAAAGAAGCAGGGAAATAATAAAATGAGCCATAAATAAGGCTATACATATACAGAGAAGAACCGCTTGAGTTAACAGCAGGTCCTAAGCCGGACCGGTTAATTTCAAGCGGTTTATTTTATCCTTTCAGGACAACAAGTCCACTGCTTTCTTTTGCAAGAGCTGTTGACTCTCTTAAAATAAGCTTAGGACGAAGAAGATTGCGGCTTATAGCCATATTATGGGTTATAATAGAGTTGAGTGCAAAAAAACCTGACCTCCCAAGCAAAGCCCTTTCCTGGCGAACAGTTGTAAGAGGAGGATTTAGCAAAGAGGCAAGGGGGATATCATCAATCCCTACTACACTTACATCTTCCGGAACAGAGAGCCCCCTGCCCATAAGCTCAGTATAAACGCCGGAAGCTATTACATCGTTGCCACATATTATGGCAGTGGCTCCTCTTGCAAGTATATTGTCTATATGATCCTCTGCCACTCTTGCTACAAAGTAAGCGTAGATAGCAAGTGCAGGATCTACAGTGATTTTTCTTTTCTTCATACTTGCATAAAAACTGTCCATCCTTTGCTCTGTAATCAGAGAATTTTCCGAGCCATTAAGGAAGGCTATTTTTTTATGACCAAGGTGGTAGAGATGCGAAACTATAAGCTCCATAATCTCGGCACTATCTGTTCCTACATAACAGGTATTTGGATTTTTGGGGATGTAATTGTCAAACAAAACGGTTGGTGTTGAGGTTTTTCTGAAGTCTTTAAGCCAGGAATCTTCCAAGGCGAAACCTACACAGAAAGAACCGGCAAATCCGTTTTTTAACATAAATGCATCATAAGCTTCATTTTTTTGAAATGCAGGAGAGACAGGTAAAAGTGTAACTTCAAAGCCTTCTTTTACGGCTTCCTGTTTAAACCCTGTTACTATATCAAAACCAAATTGGCCGGAAGATTCGTAGTCCATATTTTCCATAAAAATACAGACCTTTTTACCGCTTCCTCCAAGCTTTAGTTTGTTGCTTTTATACCCCATTGAAATTGCGGTATCTACAATCCGCTCTTTAAGAGCTTCGCTGATGTCCGCGGCATTGTTCAATCCCTTTGAAACAGTACCGGGTGAAACTCCTAATTCTCTTGCTATATCTTTGATAGTAACCATATAAAACCTTCCTTGGCGCTTACGAAATTTTCAATGTTTACGAAACATATACGAAAATAGTATAAGCTTATTTTGTGCAACTTGCAATAGGCGTAAAGAAAAAAGCATAAAATAATACTAGTTGTGTATAAATAATACAAAAATAAGATAAATAAATCTAAAAATTGAAAAATTTTTCCGTATCAAAAATAATTGCTTTCATATATTATATAAATTCATGCCTGGCATTCAAATAATGGAGGAATTATGGAAACAGAAGAAAAGTATTTAAAGGTTTTTATATACTAAATGCACAAAAAAATATTGACAACTTTTGTGATATAATGATAATATAAGACGAAAATAAAGTTTCGTAAAGTTTCGGAACTTGTAAGAGGATATCTCTGCTTAAAATGAAAATCTCATAATTCTTATTGTGGCGGCAAAAAGAGTGAGAGGTAATGACAACAAAAAATGAAGATATCCTACAATTAAAGGAGGAAAAAATCAAATGAGAAAGTCAAAAAAATTCTTATCACTTATGCTTGTAGCAGCTATGGCAGCTTCTCTTGCAGGTTGCGGTAAGCCTGCTGATACTAAGACAAGCAGTGCGGCCAAGTCCGGAAGTACCGCTACATCTGCAACAAGCAAAGCAAGTACAACAAGTACTGCTTCAACAGCAGAAGAAGCTGTTGAAGCTACAATTACAGTATGGGGGCCACAGGAAGATCAGGCTGAAGAGAGCGGTAACTGGCTTGGTAATATGTGTAATAAATTTGCTGAGGCTCACCCAAACTGGAAGCTTACATTCAAGTATGGTGTTTGCCCTGAAGGTGAAGCAAGAACACAGGTAACACAGGATCCTACTGCAGCAGCAGATGTATATTTGCTTTCAAATGATAATATAGGCGATCTTGTAGCAGCTAAGGCTATTTCAAAGCTTGGTGGAAGCGCACTTGATGCTGTTAAGGCTCAGAACTCTGAGGTTATAGTAAATACCGTTACTTATGAGGGTGGTGTTTATGCAGTTCCTTTTACAGCTAATACCTGGTTTATGTATTATGATAAGAGAGTATTTAAAGAGGATGATATAAAGAGTCTTGATACTATGCTTGAGAAGGGGAAGGTTTCTTTCCCACTTAGCAACAGCTGGTACAATGTAGCGTTCTATGCGGCAAACGGTTGTACACTTTTCGGCGGAAACAATGATGCAGCTGCCGGTATTGACTACAGTGGTGATAAGGCTATAGCGGTTACTAAGTACCTTGTAGAGCTTGTAAAGAACAAGAACTTTCTCTAATGATGCAGATGGTTCAGGTATAAAAGGACTTAAGAGCGGTAAGGTAAATGCTATATTTTCAGGTGCCTGGGACTACAATAACGTAGTTGACGCTCTTGGTGCTGAAAATGTAGGTATTGCACAGCTTCCTATGGCTAAGATTGATGGAAAAGATGTACAGCTTAGAAGCTTTGCAGGTTCTAAGGCTATAGGTGTTAATCCTAATACAAAGAACCCTCAGGTAGCTGTAGCACTTGCTTCTTTCCTTGGAAGTACAGAGGCTCAGAAAGAGCACTATAAGACAAGAAAGACTATTCCTACAGATAATTCGCTTCTTTCAGACCCTGAAGTCAGTGCAGATGCACTTGCAGTAGCACAGGGTAACACAGTTGCCAATACTTCTATTATGCAGCCATTCGTAGCAGGTATGGCTAACTATTGGTCAAATGCTGAGAACATGGGTAAGGCTATCCTTTCAGGTGAAGTTACGGCAGATAATGCTGCTGAAAAGACAGAAGCACTTAACACAGCATTTAATACTAAATAATAAATAAGCTTTAATAAACCGGTACAGGCTGTAAACAGCTGATTTACAGCCTGTGACCGGATATAAGTTATAGATGCGTGTTCAAAGCAAGGGCACGCATTTATCATACGATGATGTGATATAAAGGAGTTGTAACCATTTACATAACAATATAGATGTGTGGGGAAGAAAACATGGAAGATGTAAGATTCTTTAAGGCATTAGCAAAAGGTGATATATTTACCAGGTTATCCGTTATTATACTCGGACTTGGTAATCTGGTACGCGGACAGATAATAAAAGGACTTATATTCTTAGGAATAGAGGCAGCCTATATTTATTATCTGATTAATGCGGGAATATATAATTTTGGAAGATTCCTTACTCTTGGCGGTCAACCGCAGGAGGAAGTATGGAATGAAAAGAAGGGGATATATGAGTATACCGCAGGCGATAATACTGTGCTCATGCTCCTTTATGGTATCTTTGCCATTGTTATAACTATTTTCTTTATAATTATACTGGTAGCGGCAGTTAAGAGTTCCTATGAAGCAGAGCTCAGACAAAAGGCAGGCAAAAAGCCTTTAAGTTTCGGGCAGGATGTAAAGAACCTTTTCAATAAGGATTTACACAAGCTTCTTATGACACCTCCGTTTATCGGAATTGTATTATTTACAATAATGCCTCTTATTTATATGATAAGTATGGCATTTACCAGTTATTCTGTTAAGGGGGATCATCTGGTGCTCTTTAACTGGGTAGGACTTGATAACTTTAAGGATGTACTTACCTTGGGAAGTGAAGTAGGTAAATCCTTCTGGGGAGTATTAATTTGGACAGTCGTGTGGGCAGTATTTGCTACCTCACTTAACTATATACTTGGTATGATTTTAGGTCTTATCATAAACAGAAAGGCTACTATAGGTAAGAGCTTTTGGAGATTCTGCTTTGTGCTTTCAATAGCGGTGCCACAGTTTGTGTCTCTTATGATAATGAGAACAATGCTCCAGCCACAGGGCGATTTTAACCTTATGTTAAGAGCTCTTGGTATACTTGGAGAGGGACAGTACCTTCCGTTTTTTGAAGATGCTACCTGGGCAAGAATTACCGTAATAGTAATAAACCTCTGGATTGGTATACCGTATACACTTTTACAGGTAACCGGTATTTTACAGAATATACCGGAAGACCTTTACGAGGCGGCAAGAGTTGACGGGGCAAATACAGTAACTATATTTGGAAGATAACACTTCCTTATATGCTTTTTGTAACTACACCATACCTCATTACACAGTTTACAGGTAATATTAACAACTTCAACGTAATTTATCTGCTTTCGGGAGGAGCACCTACACCGGTGGGAGAGACTGCCGGAAAGACTGACCTTCTGATTACCTGGCTTTATAAGCTGACAGTTGATAAGCAGTACTTCAACACAGGTGCGGTAATAGGTATTATTACCTTTATCATACTTTCTGTAGTTGCACTTGTAACCTACCACAGAAGTGGATCTTATAAGAATGAGGAGGCGTTCAAATAATGGATAATAAAGTAAAAATGTCATCTTCATATAAAGCACGTAAAATAATCGGCAACATACTTGTACATGTATTTTTGGCGGTACTCGCAATAATCTGGGTATTACCTGTAGTCTGGGTTGTGCTTAACAGCCTTACACCTAAGAAAAGTATAGGTATAATTCCTGACAGCTTAAGTTTTGAAAATTATATAAAACTTTTTAAGGATACAGCAATACTTAATTTTCCTAAGATGTTTATGAATACCTTTATAATAGCAGTTTTTTCCTGTCTGGTATCAACTGTATTTGTGCTTTGTGTAAGTTATTGTCTTTCAAGACTTCGCTTTAGCTTAAGGAAACCGTTTATGAATATGGCTATGATACTTGGGCTTTTTCCGGGAATTATGGCTATAGTGGCTGTGTACTATATAGTTAAATCACTGGGACTTTCAGAGGGACCGATGATAAGAGTCGCTCTCGTTCTTGTATATTCAGCCGGATCGGGACTTGGTTTCTATATTGCAAAGGGATTTTTTGATACTGTTCCCAAGGCTCTTGATGAAGCGGCTATGATAGATGGGGCGACAAAGTGGCAAGTATTTACTAAGATAACCATTCCTCTTTCAAAGCCTGTTATTGTATTTACAGTACTTACAGCCTTTATTTCACCCTGGGTAGACTTTATTGCCGCTAAGGTTATTTGCAGGACCAATGCGGAGTATTTTACAGTATCTATAGGTCTTTGGCAGATGATAAGCAAGGAATATGTAAATGACTGGAGTACAAGATTTTCAGCAGGAGCAGTTTGTATATCCATACCAATAGCTATTCTTTTCCTCTACTTACAGAAGTTCTATGTAAATGGAATGGGTGGAGCTGTAAAGGGCTAAAATTAAATATTATATAGTTATATAAAAATAAACAGCCATAGTGCATTGAAAAGAGAGTGCACTGTGGCTGTTTGTGAATAACAGAGAGTAAATTGTTTGAAATTTGCTTAAATAAAGATAGTAGTCTGAGAAAAACTGTTTATCAGACTATAGAGAATATTAAAAAAATACTATATAGCTTTTTATTAGATAATGGTTTAAATATAGCTAAATATATAATAAAAGTATCTGAAACAAGATAAATGAATGAAATATTCATACAATATAATTGTGTCATTAATCTTGAAAAAATTTTGATTTAGGAGTATAGTCTTTCATGTGACATTAATTAAAAGGACTAAGGGGGCAATCATGAAAGAGAAAAAGACTACTATGAGGTCAGCAAACAGAAAAGTAAAAAGCGTAGGGTTAAAAATAAGCATTATAATTTCTATATTGCTTGTTGTGGTTCTGGGAGTGAAAACTGCTTTTGATGCTGTGTCAAGCTATAATACAGCTATTAAGACCAGTAAGGAACTTGAATATGAGCAGACAAGAAAACTTGCCAAAGAGCTTGAACAGGAATTTATAGCTGTTTATTATACTGCCAAAACAGTAGATAATACTATTGAGAGCAGAGTAAAGAATTCAGTTCCGGCAGACAGAAGCAGGGCGTTTATTGCGGAAACAATCAAGAAGGCTATTGAAAGCAATCCTCATATTTCCGGGATTGGTGCTTTTTCTTTGAGCCTAATGCATTTGATGGCAAAGATGCACAGAATGTGACTGCATCAAATCCTAAAGGTGTTATGTCTGCGTATGCGAGCAGAGATAAAAGTGGAAATGTATCCGAAACAGAATATGTGGATTATTTTGATAAAGACTGGTATAAACTTGGCATGACTAATGGCAAAACTACTTTTACACAACCATATAAAGATGGAGACAACATAGTCAGTACATATGTTATGCCTATAGAAGATAATGGTAAAATGATAGGTATTGTAGCGGCTGATATTGACGTTACAGATATTTCAGCAATACTTGCCCAGGATCCTGAAAATGGAGCTGATGATTTTACTGCTTTAACTTCAGGTAAGGGTATTGTTGTTGCTCATTCGCTTGATAATAGTTTTATAATGCAGGATATAAGTACCAGTGCTGATGTGAAAAACCATATAGATATGGCACAGAGTATGCAGGAATCAGAAGCAGAGCATACTTCATTAACTACAGGTAAGGAGTCAATATTCATATATATACCTGTTAATACCGAGGGTACTCCTGAAAACTGGGTATTCCAGTCTGTAGTATCTAAGAGCAAAATGACAGGGGCAGCAGTAAAGAATGCTGTTTCAAGCATAGTAATAAATGTAATTGTAATAGCCGGTATTGCTTTTGTAATTTTCATTCTTTTAAGAAGAATGGTTTCACGTCCTCTTGCAGTTGTAAGTAAGGCACTTGGAAAGCTTGCTGATTACAATCTTAATCTTGATGCTGAAAGAGAGGAGAATGCTAAGTATGACAAGAGCGGAGACGAGATAGCAGGTCTCATACTCAGTTTAAGAAAACTGAACCAGAATCTTACTGATATAGTTTCAAATATAAATGCACATGCACAAAATACTGCTGCTACAGCTGAAGAACTTACAGCTACAGCCCAGTCTACATCTGATGCGGCAGGAGAGGTAGCAGTGGCTGTTAACAATATAGCTGAGGGCGCTACCAGCCAGGCTGAGGATACACAGACAGCAGCAGCTTCAGTTGAAACATCAAATAGGCTGCTCGGTGAAATGATAGAGACTTTAGACTCACTCTCAGAGGCTACAAATACTATAGATAAATGCAAGAATGACGGAAATGCTACACTCAAAGACCTTGTAAAACTTACAGATGATAATAATAAGATTTCCGGTCAGGTAAGTAGCGTAATTGTTGAAACAAGTCAGGCTACTGAGAAGATATCAAGTGCATCTGAAATGATACAGTCAATTTCAGACCAGACAAATCTTCTCGCACTTAATGCAGCTATAGAGGCGGCCAGAGCCGGTGAGGCAGGTAAGGGCTTTGCAGTAGTTGCAGATGAGATTAGAAAGCTGGCAGAACAGAGTGCAGGATTTACAAGCGAAATCAGACAGGTAATAGATGAGCTTAAGTCTAAAGCAGAATCTGCGGTAAGTATGATGGAACAGTCTAATGAAATGGTTAGAAAGCAAAGTGAAAAGGTTTCTGAGACAAGTGAAAAGTTTGAGGAAATCTCTCGGGCTGTTGAGAATAGCAAGGCAATTGTAGAAGAAATAAATAAGTCTTCAAAAACAATTGAAGAAGAAAATAAGAATGTAACAAGAATGGTTGAAAATCTTTCAGCGATTGCCGAGGAAAATGCAGCTACTACTGAAGAAGCATCCGCCAGTGTAGATACCCAGGTTCAGTCAATTGGAGATATCTCTTCTGCAAGTGAAAAATCTGGCTAATATTGCAACTGAACTTCAGTGATGAAGTATCAAAGTTTACTTTCTAAGTGTTAAATATAATTCTGAATATAACCGGTTGTGGGATAGTTCCTGCAATCGGTTTGTTCTTTATAATTCTTAATTGAATGTCATTAAAAACGGGAAATTGTATTATCTCCACAAAAATGGATTATCATAATAGATTAATTTTAGGAAGTTTGGTAATTGTAGATTGTTTTTACTTTGTAGTAGAATTAAAGTATTACTTATAAGCTGTAGCTTTAAGTTGTAATAGAAACTACTTATAAATAAACTTAAAGAAAGGTAAGGGAGTGAATATGAAAGCTGGTAACGCTGCTAAAAGGACCGGAAAGAATAATGTATCCCATAGTATAGGATTTAGGGTGGGAGTAATTATTGCCATACTTTTGTGCCTTATTCTGGGAGTAAAGACTGCATCAGATGTTATTTATAACTATAGCACAACAACCGCAAAAGATGAAAGAATAAACTTGAAGAAACCAGGAGGCTTGCCAAGGAGCTTGAAGTAAGATTTGCAGCAGCTTATCAGTCAGGAAGTGATTTGCAGGCTGTAATACAGAGCATAATGGACAATGAAACTCCTTATGGAAGAAGCAGGGAGACAGTTATTGGCAACATTAAGCAGGTGTATAAGTCTAATAATTATCTTTATGGAATAGGTGCTTACTTTGAGCCGGATGCCTTTGATGGAAAGGATTCTTTTAAGGATCCGGGTAGGTTCACTGCCTATGTTTATGGCGATAAGAATAATATGAGTCTTGATCTTGTAAATGATACAAACAAGGAATGGTATAAAAGAACTCTGTCAGAAGGGAAGATAATTTTTCTTGATCCTTATTTTGATTCAGTCACTAATCAGCTTGCAACTACATATACATATCCTATAACGAGTGCAGGTAAGACTGTAGGAGTTGTGATTATAGATGTGGCACTTAATGACATACAAAGCAGTCTTGAGAAGCTTGAAGGTAACAATGCAGAAAATTATAAGATACTTGTTACTGACAAGGGAGTACTTGTTGCAGATTCTTCCAATAAAGAAATGATAATGAAGAATGTCAGTGAAGGAGTGGCAGATATGTCACAGTACCTTAGTGCAGCCCAGAGCTCACAGGAAGGTATATTTAAAGTTAATGACAATTCGACAGGTAAGAAAACTAATGTAGTACTTGTACCCGTAGATACTATAGGCAGCTCTACAAAATGGGCATTTGCTTCTGTTACAGCAGTAAGCTATGCACATAAAGAAGTAAATAAAAATATGATAATCAATATAGTAATAAGCATATTTACTACCTTACTTATAGGAATAATTGTATTTGTACTACTTATTAAGAAGGTGACAACACCACTTGCACTTGTAGAGAAAATGATAGTTAAAATGTCTGATTATGATCTTGAACTTAGCGGGGAAATAAAAGACTCTGAAAGATTTGTCTCTGAAAAGGGTGAAATTGGTAATATAATAAGGTCATTAAATAAGATGATTGACAATCTTGTTGCCATAGTCCAGAGCATCAATACTAATGCGCAGAATACTGCAGCTACGGCAGAAGAGCTTACTGCTACTGCACAGTCTACATCTGATACTGCAGGAGAGGTAGGCAATGCAGTTAACAGTATTGCAGAGGGTGCTACAGCGCAGGCTCAGGACGCGCAGAGTGCGGTAGTCAGTGCAGAAGAGTCAGGAAAACTTCTTGGAGAAATGCTTACAACCTTAAATGAGCTTTCAGAATCAATGGATTTTATAAAGGCTAAAAAAGATGAGGGTGATGACAGCCTTAAACATCTCGTTGAGGCATCTGAACTTAACAATAAGGCAGCAGAAGAGGTGCATGAGATTATAGTTAAGACAAATGAAAGTGCTGAAAGGATTTCTGCCGCACGTGAGATGATACAGTCTATCTCAGACCAGACCAATCTCCTTGCGCTTAATGCTGCCATCGAGGCTGCAAGAGCCGGTGAGCAGGGTAAGGGCTTTGCGGTAGTAGCTGAGGAAATCAGAAAACTTGCAGAGCAATCGGCAGGATTTACAGAAGATATAAGAAAAGATATTGATATTCTTAAAACAGATGTAGAAAAGGCTGTAAATACAATGAACGGTGTTGCGGGACTTATGGAAAAGCAGAATGAGAAGATGACTGAGACAGGAGATAAGTTCACCCAGATTTCAGAGGCTATAGAAAAGAGCCAGACTATAGTAAGAATACTTGATAAGTCATCAAAGGAAATTGAGGAGAAGAACGATACTATTGTTAAGGCTATAGAGAATCTGTCATCTGTTGCCGAAGATAATGCAGCAACTACAGAAGAGGCTGCGGCTGCTGTAGCTACACAGGTACAGTCTATGGAGGAGATCTCCGGAGCAAGTGAGAATCTTGCCAATGTAGCTGTAGAGCTTCAGGAAGAAGTAGCGAAGTTTAGGTTTTAACTGAATTTGAAGTGTTTTGATTTGATAAAGTGACTCCGGATGATAAATGCCTAAGAAAGTATTGGTGTTTTATCCTCCGGAGTATTTTTATTTACTATAATTTTAGAGTAGCAGATTGCTAAGGTAAGCCTGTATATATAGCTTTATAAGTGTAGCTCTTATATACTTGTGAAATCTTTATCAGGCTTATCCCTTATGTAGGGAGAGTTCTATTTTAGTGCCTTTTTCTGAACTATCAATGACTTTTACATCCCCACCATGCTGAATGGCAATTTCTTTTACGAGGGCAAGACCAAGCCCGGCACCTCCCATCATGCGGCTACGTGATTTATCTACTCTGAAAAACGGCTCAAATATTTTTTCCCAGTCCTCTTTAGCTATACCGGGACCTGTATCTGAGATAATTACCTTAGAAAATTGTCCATCATCCTCTATGGAGACCGAAACTTCTCCGCCTTCTTTATTATATTTTATCGCATTTTCCACAAGGTTGTATATGGCTCTGTATACAAGGGTATCACTCCCTGTAACTGTAGCCTCTCCGGATTCCTGATTCAGTCTTACCGCCTTCTTTTCGCTAACTTCAATCAGGTCACATATTACTTCTTCTACCAGTTCTGAAAGGGAGATATTATCGCTTTTTTCCGCAGATTGCAGTTCTGTCATTTCCAGTAGAAGATCTATTACATGAGAGAGACGGTCAATCTGAGTTCTTGCCATACTTATGGTTTCTTTATATTCGGTGATATCAGGAGTTTTATTTTTATCAAATACCTCAAATCTGGTTCGCATAACAGCAAGGGGGGTTCTAAGTTCGTGGGCTGCACTTGCTGAAAACTGTCTCTGGGCAAGGAAGGTATCGCCAAGTCTTTTCAAAAGCCTGTTAAATGCAGAGGTCAGCCTCACAACTTCAACAGATTTACTTTGAGGAAGTACAGATTGTTGAAGGTTTTTTGCCTGTATATCCTCTATCTGTTTTGTAAATTGCCTGAGTGGACGCAGGGCATAGCCAACTATAAAATAGATAAGAGAGCTTCCTATTAAAGTAATAATTAATGTTATAAGCAGACTTTTTGCCCAGAATTCAATCTGCGTACTCTTAACCATATCTGAAACGATAGCCTTTGGATCAAGATGCACTTCAAGGTCTCCGGTGTTGTCTTCTGAAAAATTTCCGCCGGGAAGTATGGCGATGGCTGAGGCTCCTATTTCGTTCATATAAAGAGTTGCAGAATTACTTATAAAGTAACTGATGGACAGGCAGGCAATTATAACCATAAAAGCGGTCATCAGTGTAAGCTTCCACCGCAGTGAGAGTCCTTTTTTCATTATGCCTCTCCTCCTATCATATAGCCCTGTCCGACACGATTTGTAATTGGATCATAGCCGAGGGCTGTCCTTAGTTTTTTTCGAAGTGCTGATATATGTACACGGATTGAATTGCTAAAGCTGTCTACGCTTCCGTCCCATACATGGCTGATAAGTTCTTCCTGACTTACAGGATGTTCCCTGTGTAGAATCAGGTATTCTAAAATGGCTAATTCTTTTCTGGTAAGGGAAAGTTCTTCTCCTTTAGCCGTTACTGTACGTGCTTTTGTATCAAGTGAGATTTCGCCACATTCAAGTACAAGGTTATTCTGGACTACACGTCTTCTGGTGAGACTCCGGACTCTGGCTTCAAGCTCCTCAAAATGAAACGGCTTACAGAGATAATCATTGGCTCCACTGTCGAGTCCGTCGATTTTATCCTGAAGTCCGCCTCTCGCAGAAAGAATAAGTACGCTTGTTTCGTTATCATCTGCCCTTATATTCTTAAGCACTTCCATTCCGTCAAGTTTTGGAAGGTTCAGGTCTAAGATTATAAGGTCATAGCTTTCTACAGATATTATTTCCCAAGCCTCTTCACCGTCAAAACAGGTATCTACCTCATATCCGTCAAGGCGTAAGCCTTTTGCAACAGACTCACAAAGTTCCTGTTCATCTTCAACTACTAATATTCTCATTTTTTCTCCTTTATTATAACTACTGATTCGGGACATTTATCGCCTGTATCATAATATCATATAGTAAGTAAAATTTCTATTAAGGCATAATATTATATATGTTGTGGGTGTCAAAAGATAATAAATTCTCTTGCAGGCAAGCCCCAATCGAATTTTTATACTTTTGACACTTGTATCATATAATAAATTATCTATTATAAAAATTTTTTTCTTAACAGAAACTTTACACCGTCTATGTTATAATTCGTTTCGTCAATAAGACAGGCAATAAAAACAAGGAGGTATACGGAGTGGGAAATTTTACATTTAAATCCGGTAAGAAAAAGCTTGCGGTACAGATTGTACTACTTGTCATCTCAGTTGCTTTCATAGGATACGGAGCATACCGGGGCGAAGCACAAACAGTACTTACCAAAGCGATTAACCTATGTTTAGAGTGCGTAGGAATAGGATAAAAAGAAAAGGGTGAATACAGTGGAAAAAAAGGTAGTAAAGAAAAAGAAAAAAGGTTCGTTTAAGGATTTTGTTAAAAGCAGGACTATGGTTCAGATGATAGCAACACTTTTAACCAATATCCATCTTCCAAACTTTTTTAAGGGAACCTTATATCAGGGTAAAGGTAAAATAGCCTGTGTACCGGGGCTTAACTGCTACTCCTGTCCGGGAGCAACAGGAGCCTGTCCAATAGGCTCTTTCCAGGCAGTGGTTGGTTCAAGGGATTTTAGCCTTGCATACTATGTGACAGGAATAATAATTTTCTTTGGTGTAATGCTTGGAAGATTTATTTGTGGCTTCCTATGTCCGTTTGGATGGTTTCAGGATATGCTTCATAAGATTCCTACTAAAAAATTCAGTACTAAGAAGCTTAAATTTTTAACTTATACGAAGTACATAATCCTGTTAGTTGCAGTAATTATTCTGCCGACATTTTTGAATAATAAAGCAGGGCTTGCCTCGCCTTATTTCTGTAAATATATTTGTCCGCAGGGAATACTTGAAGGCGGTATACCGCTTTCTATTGCAAATCCTGCTATAAGGGCTACACTTGGTAAACTATTTACCTGGAAACTTTGCATATTGATTACAGTAATTATACTTAGCATATTGGTTTACCGTCCATTTTGCAAGTGGATTTGCCCACTTGGTGCATTATATGCGTTATTCAATAAAGTATCTCTGCTTCATTATAATGTAGATTTCAATAAGTGCGTATCTTGTGGAAAATGTGCCAGAACCTGTAAGATGGATGTGGATATTACTAAAAATGATGCACATATGGAATGTATACGTTGTGGAGAGTGTGTAAAGGTCTGTCCTACAAAGGCTATCAGTGTGAACTGGGGACCTGAAAAAATGAAACTGCTTGAAAAGGCTCGTGAGCTTAACAAGAATAAAACAACAAAAAATGCAAATTAAGGAGAAAAAACAATGAAAACAAAAATGACAATTAAGAGAATTTTACCTGTATTTATGGTAACAGCAATACTTGCAGCGTCAATCACAGCCTGCGGTAACAAGGGTAATGCAGGAAATACAGCCTCAGGAAGTAAGATGGCAACAAGTAGTATGACTACCAGCAATAAAGTTGCCGGTGAGAAATTCCCCGGCTTTAAGGGTAAGGATTTTGACGGAAATGATGTTGATGAAAGTTTATTCAGCAAAAATGAGGCAACACTTGTTAATTTCTGGTTCAATGGCTGCTCAGCCTGCGTAAACGAGATGCCTGCCCTTGAAGAGTTTAGTAAGAAGCTTAAAGAGAAGGGAGCAGAACTTATAGGTATAAATGCCGGTACAGCAAGTGATGAAAAAGGGCTTGCAGAAGCAAAGGATATTCTTTCAAAGCAGGGTGCAACCTATAGAAACCTTATCCTTCCAAATGACCATGAGTATGTTAGAAAGATATTCAGCTTCCCTACAACTGTTATAGTTGATAAGAATGGTAATATAGTTGGAGATCCAATTGTAGGAGCTATTGAAGACGAGAAGAAGCAGGCAGAAATCCTTAAGATAATTGATGAAATAAAGGCAGGAAATGGCGTAAAATCTAAAGTTACTTCAGACAACTCAGCAGCATCAGCTGATCCTACAGCTCCGCTTTACGAGGAAGAAAACAAGATTTTTGCAGAGAATCAGGATACCTGGAATAAGTTATTTGCAAAAGTTAAGAAAGATCAGGCAGAAGCGAATGTTGAAAAGCCTTATGCAGAATTCTTAAAGGAGCAGTTAGAGGCATCAAAGGCTGATTTTACAGAGGATGAGATTAAGACTATCAATGAAGGTCTTGTAAAGATTGATGAAATAGAGAAGAAAATCGCAGAGTTGAAGAAAAAATAATTTAGAGGCAGAGCATGGCTAAAAATAAAATAGATTTGTGGTATAAAATTCGGTTTATAGGATTACCGGTAGTTTCAATCGTAGCATACTTTTTCCTGTCAAGGGCTTTGAATAAATGGGTATTAGATCTGTTTTTGGGAGTCTTGAAAGTACCTATGATACAGTTTATTGAATTTATGTATCTTGCAGAAATTCTCATATCCCTTATACTGCTCATTATATTCTTTGTAGTATATGAGCTGTTTGTAAAAAAGGATGGAGACGAAGTAAGGACTAAGCTGAACACTAAAGATGCAGGCTTTAGCTTTCTGGCTGGTGTCGGAGTTTCAGGTGTTTCTTTTATCTGGCTTACAATAGCAGGAAATATACCGGCGTTTCAGGCACAGATTGCTGCTATGAAGGAAGGAAATGCCATGATTGGTGGCGGAAGCTTACATGGAGTGCTCCTAAGTGCAGTAATTGCTGCCCCTATTGTAGAAGAAGTAATATTTAGGGGAGTTGTGCTTGGGTCACTTAGAAAGGTATTTCCTGCCTGGGTATCAATACTGATTTCAGCAGTAATCTTTGGTGCCTACCATATGAATCCGGTTGCGATTGTATACGCGACTGTTATGGGAATTATAGCCGGTGTGGTTTATGAGAAGAAACAAAATTTACTTTTCCCTATAATGTTACACATGGCAAATAACTTTATGGGATTGTTGCAGGATTTTGTCCCTGCCGGAATAGGAGTAACTGTAGTAAATGCAGTTTCTCTGGCTATGATAATTCCTATGTGTTACATAGTTTACAGGATGATTAAGAGCGACACCCGCAAAGCTGTATATGCCTAGAACTTTTCCGTATTTGGAATGATTTGTTAGAACAATAAGGACTGAGTAAAAGTTATCTGATGAAAATCGGGGCTTTGACTTAGTCCTTTTATATAAGAAAAGTAATATTTTTGACATGATTATAATAATAGAGTATAATAAAAGTACGAAAAACAATACGGTTTTGTAATGAAATGAGGTGGTGGTGATGTTAGCAGTAAAAAGCATGGATGTAAGGGAAAATTTTAAATCATTTTGTGATAAGGTCTTTAATGGAGAAACTTTAATTGTTTCAAGACCCAAAAATCAGAATGTAGTAATGATGTCAGAAGAGAAATATAATGATATAATGAAGTCTAAGAGAAATGCCGAATATCTGAATATGTTAGACAAATCTATGTCAGAGGCTGAGTCTGGCAAATTTGTTTTAAAATCCATGGATGAGTTAGGAGAATATGAATAATGAATATTGTATTCACACCAACGGCTTGGCAGCATTATTTAGAGTGGCAAAAAGAAGACAAAAAAATCGTGAAGCGAATTAATGAGCTGATAAAGAGTATTGATAGGGAAGGGATTTTGCAAGGAATTGGTAAACCTGAAATTCTTAAATACAGAAAAGTTTACAGCAGAAGGATAACAGACGAACATAGGCTTGTATATAATTTGGACAGTAATAATAACTTAATTATATATACCTGCAAATTTCATTATGAGGAGTAGGTATATAAATAGTTTAGATTTGAGGATAATATGATTTGTGAAGATTTTGAAGTAATAGTAGTAGGAGCAGGGCATGCAGGCTGTGAGGCTGCACTTGCAGCAGCAAGATTAGGCAAGAAGGTGCTTATATTTACCGTAAGCGTGGACAGCATAGCACTTATGCCCTGCAATCCTAATATAGGAGGAACCTCAAAAGGGCATCTTGTAAAAGAAATAGATGCACTTGGCGGGGAAATGGGAAGGAACATAGACAAGACTTATATTCAGTCAAAAATGTTAAATAAGTCCAAAGGTCCTGCTGTACACAGTCTTAGGGCACAGGCAGACAAACATATCTATTCCTTAGAAATGCGTAAGGTACTTGAAAATACGGAGAACCTTACCATTAAGCAGGCGGAAGTTGCAGAAATACTGGTAGAAGACGGTAAGGTAACAGGGGTTAAGACATATTCAGGTGCTGTTTATACTGCCGGGGCTGTTATTCTCTGTACAGGAACCTATCTTAAGGCTCGTTGTATTTACGGTGATGTAAGCGAATACACCGGACCTAACGGACTGTCTGCCTCTACACATTTAACAGACTCTCTGCTTAATATAGGAATTGATTTGAGAAGGTTTAAGACAGGAACTCCGGCTCGTGTGGACAAAAGGACAATAGATTTCTCTAAAATGGAAGTGCAAAACGGGGATGAAAAAGTAGTTCCATTTTCATTTTTAAATGAAGATAAAGACATAGGAAGAGAGCAGATTCCCTGCTACCTTACTTATACCAATGAGGAAACCCACAGGATAATAAGGGAAAATATTGACCGTTCGCCGCTTTATGGCGGAGTTATAGAAGGTGTAGGGCCAAGGTATTGTCCGTCTATAGAGGATAAGGTGATGAGATTTGCCGATAAGGACAGACACCAGATATTTGTAGAGCCTGAGGGAGAATACACCAATGAAATGTACGTGGACGGAATGAGTTCTTCCATGCCGGAGGATGTACAGGTAGCAATGTATAGGACAATTCCGGGACTTGAAAATGTACATATAGTAAGAAATGCTTATGCGATAGAGTATGACTGCGTAGATGCTACCACGCTTAAAGAAAGTCTTGAATTTAAGGTGGCTTCAGGACTTTTTGCGGCAGGACAGTTCAATGGAAGTTCAGGCTATGAAGAGGCTGCGGCACAGGGGCTTATAGCAGGAATAAATGCAGTAAGGCTTCTTGATAAGAAAGAACCTCTTATACTCAAACGTTCCGATGCCTACATAGGTGTACTTATAGATGATTTGGTAACAAAGCATACAAAAGAGCCTTACAGGATGATGACTTCAAGAGCAGAGTATAGATTGCTGTTAAGACAGGACAATGCAGACCTGAGGCTTACGAAAATAGGCTATGAGATAGGACTTATTTCAAAAGAAAGATATGAGGCTCTGCTTAAAAAGGAAGCTGATATAGAGACTGAAATAAAACGTCTGAAATCAAAGACGATTGGCGGGAAAAAGGAAGTAAATGATTTCCTTACAGAAAATGGAAGTACAGCCCTGCTTGGAGCAGTAACTCTGGCTGACCTTGTAAAACGTCCGGAACTTAATTATGAACTTTTAATTGCTATTGATAATGAGAGACCAAAGCTTTCTAAAGCTGTAGGTGAACAGGTAAACATCAATATTAAATACGAAGGCTATATCGAGCGTGAATACAGGCAGGTAGAACAGTTTAAGAAGATGGAAAACAGGCTTATACCTGATGGTATAGATTATGAAAAGATAGATAATATAAGAAAAGAGGCAAGACAGAAACTCTCTGAGATACAGCCGCTTTCTGTAGGTCAGGCAAGTCGTATATCCGGGGTATCTCCTTCAGATATAGCGGTATTACTGGTATACATAGAACAATTTTTAAGGAGCAAAAATGGGAATAAATGAGGCAGATATCAAAGGATAAATGAGCTTTACCACAAGTCTAAGGCAGAAGGGCTTACAGATGAAGAAAAGGCAGAGCAGAAGAAACTTAGAGAAGACTATGTTGCCGCGATAAAAGGTAATATAAGAAGTCAGCTTGAAAATATAAAAGTAGTTGATGAAAATGGCAATGAAATACCACTTAAGAGGAGAAAGAATGTATAAATATTTAATGTTTGATTTGGATGGAACTCTTGTTGAATCAGGAGAAGGCATTGTTGCTTCGGCAAAGCATGCACTAAATAAAATGGGCTGGGATATGCTTGCTGAGAAGGATTTTATGAAGTTCATAGGTCCTCCGCTTTTTGATTCATTCAGAGATTTATGTGGAATGAATCCTGAGGAGGCTGACAGGGCAATTGAGATTTACAGGGAGCATTATGAGTCGGCAGGCTATCTGCTTGCACCAATGTATGAGGGTGTTGTAGAGATGCTTGAACAGCTTAAAGACAAAGGGCATACACTTATGGTGGTTACTTCTAAGCCCGCTCCGATAGCAGAGAAAATAATTGAAAAGCATGGAATTGATAAATATTTTGTAAACCTCACAGGACCTACACACGAAGAAAAAACAGTACACAAGGATGTAATGATCAGACGGGCTTTTGAAAAAAATGGAATTACAGATCCAAAAAGTGCGGTTATGATAGGGGATAGAAAGTTTGATATAGAAGCTGCCAATAAAAACGGAGTAGATTCTGTTGCTGTAATGTATGGATATGGAAACAGGGAAGAATTTGAGAAGTATGGAGCTACCCATATAGCTGAGAAATGTGAGGATATTGTGGGGCTGGTTTGATAATATTTGGGCTAATCTATAATAAAAACTAATTCGAATAAATTTAATTAGAAAAAGCTATAATAAAAGGGGTAGAATACCTCTTTTTATTATGCTATATTATAGTCTGGCTTATTTTTGAATATGGTGTCTGTTTTAATTGCCAAACTACCAGCCCATATTCGTATTTAAACAAAACAAGGAGGCTATGATGGAACAGTTTTTTAAGATGAAAGAAAGAGGTACAAATGTAAAGGTTGAGACTATGGCAGGTATAACAACCTTTATGACAATGGCATATATTCTTGCCGTAAACCCAAGTATACTTGGGAAGACAGGAATGGATCAGGGGGCTGTATTCACAGCCACAGCACTTGCATCAGCTATTGCATCATTTTGTATGGCATTATTTGCCAACCTTCCTTTCGTTCTTTCGGCAGGAATGGGGTTAAACGCATATTTTGCATTTTCCGTAGTGCTGGGTATGGGTTATACCTGGCAGCAGGCATTAACGGCAGTATTTGTAGAAGGCTTGGTGTTTATAGTGCTTTCACTTACCAATGTACGTGAAGCTATATTCAATGCGATACCTAATACACTTAAGGTGGCAGTATCGGTGGGTATTGGTCTGTTTATATGTTTTATAGGACTTCAGAACTCTAAAATAGTAGTTGACGGTGCAACTCTTGTAACTTTATTCTCATTCAAGGGTTCAATAGATAACGGTACTTTTAATTCAGCAGGAATTTCGGTTATACTTGCACTTTGCGGAATTCTGCTTATGACCTATCTTTTATTTAAGAATGTGAAAGGCTCTATACTTATCGGAATGGTAGTGCTTTGGGTAGTGGGTATGATTCTTCAGGCTGTAGGTATTTATGTGCCTAATCCTGATGCAGGATACTATAGTTTGTTTCCAACCAAAATCTTTGATACTCCTGCTTCACTTGCACCTACTTTTGGACAGCTTGATTTTTCATTTATAAAGACAGCAGACTTCTTTGTAGTTATGTTTGCCTTCCTTTTCGTGGATGTATTTGATACACTCGGAACGCTTATAGGTTGTGCATCTAAGGCAAATATGCTTGATGAAAAAGGTGAACTTAAGGGTATAAAGGGAGCTTTGCTTGCTGACTCAGTAGGTACTATAGTGGGAGCTGTGCTTGGTACATCAACTATTACTACATTTGTAGAATCTTCGTCAGGTATTTCAGAAGGTGGAAGAACAGGATTTACATCTATAGTATCAGGACTTCTCTTCCTGGTAGCACTTTTCTTTGCACCAGTATTCCTTGCAATACCTGCATTTGCAACCGCACCTGCTCTTATAGTTGTAGGTTTCCTTATGCTTCAGCAGGTAACTAAGATTGATTGGAACTCAGATCTTTTAGAGGCAGTACCTGCCTATATCTGTATTTTTGCAATGCCATTTATGTACTCTATTTCAGAGGGTATTGCTTTTGGTGTTATTTCCTATGTAGTACTTAATCTTGTAGGTGGAAGGGGAAAGAAAATTACACCGCTTATGTATATACTTGCTGTGTTATTTATAGCTAAGTATGTATTGTTGTAAATAAATATATAGGTTGCTTAATATAATAAACCCCGATTATTAATGCCATAGGTCACAGACCTCATATTCCACATAATACATTAGGATAAACTGTTTTGGTCTGTGACTATGGGGTGATTATTACCAAACATCTGCAAAATATCGTAGCTTCAAGCCTGTGGCTTGATTACGGTATTTTACAAGATGTTTCGTGAATAATTTGTGATAAATGCACTTCTATAAAGCAAATATGCTTTTGGAGGTGTATTTTTATCTTTAATAGGAAATCTGGCAAGAAAGAAACAAAGAGATTTTTTATATGTAAGAAATTTCACGAGGATTTTAAAACATAAAAAAAGCTCTCTATAAAAGAGAACCTTTCAATTAGAGGCGACAACCGGATTTGAACCGGTGATCAGGGTGTTGCAGACCCACGCCTTACCGCTTGGCTATGTCGCCTAATACATAATAATGTTCTTTTTCGCGATGCTCAAAATAACGAATTAAATTCTAAATTCAAGCTTTGCTAAAGTCTGCTTATATTAAGAATTTAACATCAAACTCCCCAAGTAGGGCTCGAACCTACAACATCACGGTTAACAGCCGTGCGCTCTACCATTGAGCTATTGAGGATTATCGACTGCCATAACAGTATAGCACCATAGAGAAAAATTTTCAAGTAGAAATTGTATTTTTATATATTTTAGGACAAATTACATATAATATATATAATTATCAGATAATTATACAACATTAATCTGGCAAGACCTCATAGTTTCAAGGGCTGCTTCATGCTTGGTAGGAGTTACTCCGGCGCAGCAGGAAGAATCAACCGTAATATCTATTTCTGGTAAATAAGCTTTTATCAAAAGCGCGTTGGAGACAACACAAATATCTGTACAGAGTCCTGCCATTTCTATGGAAATATCTTCAGTAGCAGCTATTTCTTTGATCTTATCTGCCAGCTTAACAGAGCCGAAAGTTCCCTTTTCAAATATATTGGAAGCAGGGATAAGTTTTTTGATTTCGGAGTTTATATCCCAGCCATCAGTACCGCGGATGCAATGTTCTACAGGAAGGTGTTTTCCCTCTCTGGTAGTTAGATAATTATCTTCGTGGGTATCCTTGGTGGCGAATATATTTTCCGGTGGATATTCTTTGATTTTATTAATTACATTGTTTACTATTCCTGCCGCCTCGTCAGTTCCAAGTGAGCCATCTATAAAGTCATTTTGCATATCTATTACTAATAATATTTTTTTCTCATATAACTCCTCGACTATTGTGTTGCTTTTATCATGATATGATTATAACATAAGTGAAAAGACAGGTTCAATAGAAAGAACGAATACATTTATGCATCTATCTTAACGCTTATAAGCTTTAGTGTTCTGCGATAAACAGAAATTACCGACAAGCCTGTAATCAATAGCATAGTATAGAAGATAATTAAATTTGAGATATTCCGGTGCAGAAAAGTATGCAGTATCAATGCAAATAATGGAAATGAATACAATATAATCGCCACGAAACGTCCTATTTTATCAAAAAACAAAGTTTTATTTAGATGTAATTTTTTGTTAATCAGGTAGGAAGTAAAACAAAACTCTGCAAACTTAAACACTATGAGTATAATAAGACCTATAGGTAGTAAGTTTTTGGGTATACAAGAGAAAGCTTGCACTAAAAATGAAAAAGAAGTCAGTTACTACATCAAGTATGGCGCCAAGCTTGCTTGTGATTTTATAGTGGCGTGCGAGTTTTCCATCAAAAAAATCTGTTAGTGCAATTATTAGGAATAGTAAGCTGCAAATGAAAAGTTTATTTTTGCCATAAAATAAGATAAAGTTAAATATTATTGTAATCGGTATTCTTGATAATGTAATACCGTTTATTAAAAGTTTTTTAAATACAAAAAAATGATTGTACACGATATATCCTTTCTGGAGTTATACGGAGCTAACTGTATTTTTACCCGATTTATTTATATTTGAATAGTATTTTTTTAAATAACTATGGTATAATCAAGCACAATTTTAATAGAAAACCTATAAAGAAAGGACTTTTAATAGATTATGAATAAGAGAGCCAGAGAATTAAAGGATTACTATTTAACCAAAGAATTTGAAGATAAATATAATTATGAGGGTGAACTTGGAGTAAGCTCAAGTGAAGCGGGAACTGTGTTTAAGCTGTGGTCACCTATTGCGGATAAAGTAGATTTAAGACTTTTTGAAAATGGTACAGGTGGCGAGCCTGAGGTTATATTTCCTATGGAGAAAAAAGCCGAGGGAGTATGGGAATATAAGACAGATAAAAACTTAAATGGAAAATACTATGACTTCCTGCTTATTATAGAAGGAAAAGAAAGCATATCTTCGGATCCTTATGCAAGGGCTTGCGGGCTTAACGGTGTAAGGAGCATGGTTATTGACTTAAATGAGACCAATCCAAAGGACTGGGAAAATGACAAAGCGCCCAAAAGAGAAGTGGAAGATATAATCTATGAGCTTCATGTCAAGGAATTTTCCTATGCTAAAGAAGGCGGATTTCCTGAAAATGTCAGGGGGACATATAAAGCGTTTTCTGTGGATAATACAAGTTTACGAAATGAAGGCAAAATTCCTACGGGTCTGAATTATATAAAGGAACTTGGTGTTAATTATATCCAGCTTATGCCTGTTTATGACTATGCTTCAGTTAATGAAGACGGAACAGGGGCACAGTTTAACTGGGGATATGACCCGCTTAATTATAATATCCCTGATGGTTCATATTCTACAGATGCAGCTAACGGAGAGGTAAGAATCAAAGAATTTAAAGAGATGATTCAGGCTCTCCATAAAAAAGGCTTTAGGGTGATTATGGATGTGGTATATAATCATACCTTTGATTTGGACACGAGTTTGCAAAAGACTATGCCATACTACCACTATAGAATAGATGAAAAAGGCGACCTCTCAGATGGCTCAGCCTGTGGCAATGACATAGCTTCCGAAATGCCTATGACAGAAAAGTACATCATTGATTCAGTGCTTTACTGGGCAGAAGAATACCATATAGACGGTTTCCGTTTTGATTTGATGGGATTGCTTACGGTAGATGTAATGAATAAGATTCAGAAAGCCCTTGATGAGAAATACGGACGTGGAGAAAAGCTTATTTACGGAGAACCTTGGTCTGCGGAAAAGTCCTATATAGAAAAAGGTGCGGTAGGCTCATATAAAAAGAATATTGCAAAGCTGGACGAGTACATAGGAATTTTCTCGGATGATATCAGAGACTCCATCAAAGGTCATGTGTTTTATGAAGATGAGGCGGGTTTTGTGAACGGAGATGTAAACTTCATAGATGATATAGAGAAAGGACTGACTTCATTCGGACTGTCTCCTAAACATATAATCAGTTATGTTTCCTGCCATGATAACCACACTCTTTGGGATAAACTAAGCATTACAACAGGGGATGTCACAAAACGCATTAAACAGTATAAACTTGCAGCAGCTATTTATATGAGCTGTCAGGGAAGAATATTTATTTATTCGGGTGAGGAATTTTTAAGAACCAAAAATGGTGAGCATAATACCTTCAATATGCCGATAGAGCTAAACAGGCTTGACTGGAAACTTGCAGAAGAAAATAAGGGCATGATAGAGTATTACAAGGCTCTGATTAAATTGCGTAAAGAGTTTACAGGACTTTGTGATAAAGATTCTGATGCCGGCAAAAATATAGAAACTTTTATAAAGAAGAAAGGTTTATTAGGTGTTAAGGTTGTTAATAAGACAATAGGTAACATAGAACCTTTATATAAAGAAGCTGTAATTATATTTAATGCAAATGATGAGACAGTTAAGGTGAAACTTCCTCAAGGAGATTATAAGGTATTGCTTGATTCGGAGAGCTTTGGAAAGGGAGCATCTGACGAAGTTCTAACAGGTGAGATTGAGGTTCAGGGAAGCAGTGCTGTGTTTTTGGGGAAGAAGTAAGGAAAGAGTTGGAATTAGGTATAGAGAGTGTGGAGAGTTTAATTTGTTTTAGTGTCATGTGCCTAATTGAAAATATTGAATAATTTGATTGAATGGCATATAATATAGGTAGGGAATTCCCTACTTATATTATAAAAAGGAGATAATGATAATGGTAACTAATACATTTATAGATAATGCAAAGGTTATGTCTAAGGGACAAGTTACAATTCCGAAAGATATTAGAGAAATACTTGGTGTATCCTGTGGGGATAGAATAACTTTTGTTGTAGAAAATGGAAATGTAAGACTTATTAATTCTGCCGTATACGCTATGCAGATACTACAGATGCAAATGGAAGGAGAAGCCGAAAAGGCAAATCTTACTTCTGACGCCGCAGTTATTGATATGGTGAAAGAAATCCGTACAGAAAGTGTGGATTGATGAAAGTTCTTATCGATACTAATATATTAATTTCAGCGGCACTCAGTAATGCAGGTATTCCATATAAAGCATTGTAAAGGCGGTTAGTTATCCAAATCATGGAATGGTTTGTGAACAGAATATTGATGAAATGCGTCGTATTTTTAATAGAAAATTTCAAAACAAGATACAGGCATTAGAAAGCTTCTTATCTTTAGCATTATTGACACTTGAGGTGGTAATTATTCCGGATGAAAGTTATGATCTTGAAATAAAAATACGAGATATGAATGACCGTCCGATTCTTAGGGCTGCTATTAGTGCTGGGGCAGATATATTGCTGACAGGAGATAAAGATTTTATTGAATCAGGAATTTTAAAGCCTAGAATTATGACCGCAACGGAGTTTATTGCTGAGATTTGAAGTTATAGGGGTAAATTTATGGAAATAAGATACATTACTTCAGCTGATGATAAAAATAAAATAAGCAAGATATATGAAGATAGTTGGAGGTATGCTTATAGTGGTATTATTCCGCAAGACTACTTAGATGCTATTCAGAAAGGACAATGGAGTAATCGCTTGGAAATTCCCGGATGGAACACTATGGTTTGTATTCAGGATGGTGAATATATAGGAACAAGCACCTTTGGCAAATCAAGAATCGAAAAATATAAGGACTCAGGTGAAGTGATCTCGATATATTTATTGCCGGAATACATTGGTAAAGGGTATGGCAAAAAAATAATGGATACTGTAATGAGTGAGTTAAGAAGAGAAGGATTTAGGGAAGTATTTCTATGGGTGCTTGAGGAAAATAGAAGAGCCAGGCATTTTTATGAAAACTACGGATTTGAAGTTTGTGAGGACTATATGGAAGAAAAAATCGGTGGCAAAGCACTAATGGCTGTACGATATGTTTTTCATTTTAATATAGAAACGGATAAGTTCGGAATTGTTTAATTTCCAAAAAGAATAAATACTATATTGATAAATTTAAGAAACGACTAAGTAGTAAAATGCTAATCGTTTCTTAATTATTTTTTTCAAAAAAACATATTGACCATAACGTAACGTAATAGTATATACTCTGATTTGTCAGGAGGAAACAGAAATGTATTTAATCAAAAAAGTAAGTGAAATCAGTGGTGTATCGGTGCGCACTTTACATCATTATGATGAGATTGGACTACTATCTCCGGAAAAGCATGAGAATGGTTACAGATATTATAGTGAAGAAGACTTGCAGACTTTACAGACAATATTATTTTTATAAATATCTGAATTTCCCACTAAAAACAGATTAAAGAATTACTGATAACAGGAGAAAAAGAATGTCTTCCTCATTTAAAGAATCAGCTTATTTTAATGAAGAATGAAAAGGAAAGACTTCTGACGCTTATAGACACACTGGAAAAAACAATCAGAGCAAAAGAAGGGAGAACTGTTATGTCTATGGAAGAAAAATTTAAGGGATTTACATATCAGGATAATGAAAAGTACAAGAAAGAGGCAATGGATAAGTATGGCAAGGAAGTGATAGAAGAGTCGGTAAACAGACAAAAAGATAATGAAAAAGAGGTTGTTGACGGCTTCAATAATATATTCTTTGCTTTTGCAGAGAATCATTCAAATGGAATTGCGGCTACAGCAAAAGAAAATGTAGAACTTGCAGAGAAACTTCATAAGCATTTATGTAAATGGTCGTTTGACTGTTCGCTTGAAGCACTTTCAGGTATTGGCTATGGCTATGCCAAAAATCCTGAGTTCAAAAAGAATATAGATCAGTTTGGAGAAGGAACAGCGCAGTATGCCTGCGATGCAATTCAGCAATATGTAAGTGAAGAAATAAGATAAAAATGTGGAAGGGATTCTGATAATATTTTAGAATCCCTTTTAATAGTTTAATAAAAAACATCTGAAAAATAGTGTAAAATAAGCAGTATAAGGATATTGTTAAAAATTTATCAAACTTATTTCAAAAAAACTTTAAAAAAAGTTGTTGACAAACATACCCGTTCTGTGGTAAGATACTATCCGTTGCCCCACAAGAGACCAAAACTTAAAAATACTTGAAATAGAGTAAATAAGCGGTTTTGAGGCAGAGAACTTTGATAATTAAATAGTGAGACAATCTTGAAAATTCAAACGAACGCGTATAAGTAGCAATACTTATACAACCTAGACATTAAATTCTTAATGAATACAAGCCGTAGACGAAGTATGAATTTAGAATTTAAGTCGTTCTTTCGAAGCTTAGCGAGAAAGAACACCCTTAAAAACAGTAAAAATTATCAACTTTAGCCGGTTGATGACGGAATGAGCAAAGATTAAAGTCAGCTCATTCTGACGAAGGCAAACACTTTTTATGAGAGTTTGATCCTGGCTCAGGATGAACGCTGGCGGCGTGCCTAACACATGCAAGTCGAACGGAGATTACAGACGGAAGTTTTCGGATGGAAGACTGTAATTCTTAGTGGCGGACGGGTGAGTAACGCGTGGGCAACCTGCCCTATACAGGGGGATAGCAGCTGGAAACGGCTGGTAAGACCGCATAAGTCGGTTAAATCGCATGATTTGATCGGGAAATGAGCAATCAGGTATAGGATGGGCCCGCGTCCGATTAGCCAGTTGGCAGGGTAAAAGCCTACCAAAGCAACGATCGGTAGCCGGACTGAGAGGTCGGACGGCCACATTGGGACTGAGACACGGCCCAAACTCCTACGGGAGGCAGCAGTGGGGGATATTGCACAATGGAGGAAACTCTGATGCAGCGACGCCGCGTGAGTGAAGAAGTATTTCGGTATGTAAAGCTCTATCAGCAGGGAAGATGATGACGGTACCTGACTAAGAAGCCCCGGCTAACTACGTGCCAGCAGCCGCGGTAATACGTAGGGGGCAAGCGTTATCCGGATTTACTGGGTGTAAAGGGAGCGCAGGCGGTTTTTGCAAGTTGAGAGGGAAGCAGGGGCTCAACCCCGACTGCTCCCCAAAAACTGTAGGACTTGAGTATGGGAGAGGCAGGCGGAATTCCCTAGTGTAGCGGTGAAATGCTTAGATATTAGGAAGAACACCGGTGGCGAAGGCGGCCTGCTGGACCAAAAAACTGACGCTGAGGCTCGAAAGCGTGGGTAGCAAACAGGATTAGATACCCGGTAGTCCACGCTGTAAACGATGAATACTAGGTGCTGGGAGGCATAAGCTTTTTCGGTGCCGTCGCAAACGCATTAAGTATTCCACCTGGGGAGTACGTTCGCAAGAATGAAACTCAAAGGAATTGACGGGGACCCGCACAAGCGGTGGAGCATGTGGTTTAATTCGACGCAACGCGAAGAACCTTACCCGGTCTTGAGATCCTCCTGAATGCAGGGTAATGCTTGCAGTCCTTCGGGACAGGAGAGACAGGTGGTGCATGGTTGTCGTCAGCTCGTGTCGTGAGATGTTGGGTTAAGTCCCGCAACGAGCGCAACCCCTATTTTTAGTAGCCAGCGGTTCGGCCGGGCACTCTAGAAAGACTGCCGAGGATAACTCGGAGGAAGGCGGGGATGACGTCAAATCATCATGCCCCTTATGACCGGGGCTACACACGTGCTACAATGGCAGTTACAGAGGGAAGCGAAGGCGTGAGCCGGAGCAAATCTCAGAAAGGCTGCCTCAGTTCGGATTGTAGTCTGCAACTCGACTACATGAAGCTGGAATCGCTAGTAATCGCGAATCAGAATGTTGCGGTGAATACGTTCCCGGGTCTTGTACACACCGCCCGTCACACCATGGGAGTCGGAAATGCCCGAAGTCAGTGGCCTAACCGCAAGGGAGGAGCTGCCGAAGGCAGGTCTGGTGACTGGGGTGAAGTCGTAACAAGGTAGCCGTATCGGAAGGTGCGGCTGGATCACCTCCTTTCTAAGGAAGAAGAAGTAGAGATTGTTTCACTGTCTAATTATCAAAGGATAATTAAATACGTCTGGTGGCGATGCGTCCAGGGGTCACACCCGTTCTCATCCCGAACACGAAGGTTAAGGCCTGGGCGGCCGATGGTACTGCACTGGAGACGGTGTGGGAGAGTAGGTGGCTGCCAGACATTAATTTCTTGACATTAAATTCTTAATGAATACGAGCCGAAGGCGAAGTATGAATTTAGAATTTAAGTCGTTCTTTCGAACATAGTGAGAAAGAACTTCCTCTAATAAACACTACACTCTTTGAGTGAGAGTGAAGCTCGAACGGAAGCGACTAAAAAGAATTAAAAATTGAAATAACAGAACAGCTTAAAAATAACTGAAATACTAAAACCTTCGATTAGTGATTTGATATAATCAAAACAGCAAATACTTAAAAAATTGATTATACCAAATGACTGATTGAAAATAGGATAAAACTTCTCTGATGAGAAGAACAGCTTGTAATCACAGTCAAATGTACCTTGAAAACTGCATACCGAAACATTGTTTTCTTATATGAATGCGAGCCGTAGGCAAAGCATGAATTTAGAAAACAAGTTGTTCTTTCGAACGTAAGTGAGAAAGAACTTCAACAACATCGAGAAATTGAATTTTTGATAAGCACGAGTCTAAGATGAGTGTAGATTTAGAATTCAATAAAACAATGTATTTATTAAAAAGATTTAATACTGATACGCTAGTCAGTGTTAAATTAAAGAGAACCAATATGAGTTATCTAGAAATACTATTGAGATGGGTCACTCGCAGAAATGCTACGCATTTCACGCTCGTGATAGGCGTTTCGTAGAAACGCCTCCTCCACGGCACACACCGTCGCCTGCAAGCAAGCTTGCGTCGCCGGAGATGTTCCGTAGAGCATTCCCATCTCAATACAGGTCAAGTTACAAAGGGCGCAGGGCGGATGCCTTGGCACCAGGAGCCGAAGAAGGACGTGATAAGCTGCGAAAAGCTGCGGGGAGGAGCAAATATCCATTGATCCGCAGGTATCCGAATGGGGAAACCCGGCAGAAAGAACTTCTGTCACCGTATGATGAATCCATAGTCATACGGAGGGAACCCGGCGAACTGAAACATCTAAGTAGCCGGAGGAAGAGGAAGAAACATCGAATCTCTGAGTAGTGGCGAGCGAAAGGGGACGAAGCCCAAACCAAGGATTTATCCTTGGGGTTGAGGACCACAGACGAAGAAGCAGTAGGTAGTAGAACGGTTTTGGGAAAGCCGGCCAAAGAGAGTGAAAGCCTCGTATACGAAACAGACTGTGATTCAGTGGTATCCAGAGTACTACGGGACACGAGAAACCCCGTAGGAAGCAGGAGGGACCACCCTCCAAGGCGAAATACTACCTGGTGACCGATAGAGTATAGTACCGTGAGGGAAAGGTGAAAAGAACCCCGGGAGGGGAGTGAAAGAGAACCTGAAACCCTGTGTCTACAAGCTGCGGGAGAGCGACTAACGCTCGACCGTGTACTTTTTGTAGAACGGTCCGGCGAGTTGCCGTTGCTGGCAGGTTAAGTACTTAAGGTACGGAGCCGAAGGGAAACCAAGTCTTAACAGGGCGGTAAGTCAGTAACGGCAGACCCTGAAACCGGGTGACCCTACCCGATGGCCAGGATGAAGTCTGCGTAAAAGTGGATGGAGGTCCGAACACACGTCTGTTGAAAAAGGCGGTGATGAGCTGTGGGTAGCGGAGAAATTCCAATCGAACTCGGAGATAGCTGGTTCTCCCCGAAATAGCTTTAGGGCTAGCCTCGGTATAGTCTAATGGAGGTAGAGCACTGAATCGCTGCGGGGGCGTCAAAGTCTACCAAAGCGTATCAAACTCCGAATGCCATATAGATGTTTACCGGGAGTCAGACTGTATGAGATAAGTCGGACAGTCAAAAGGGAAACAGCCCAGACCATCTGCTAAGGTCCCAAAGTGTATGTTAAGTGGTAAAGGATGTGGGGTTTCGAAGACAACTAGGATGTTGGCTCAGAAGCAGCCATTCATTCAAAGAGTGCGTAATAGCTCACTAGTCGAGAGGTCCTGCGCCGAAAATGTCCGGGGCTGAAACATAACACCGAAGCAATGGAACATATCGTAAGGTATGTTGGTAGGGGAGCATTGATAACACGAAGAAGCGGTACCGTAAGGAGCCGTGGAGAGTTATCAAGAGAGAATGCCGGAATGAGTAGCGAGATGAAGGTGAGAATCCTTCAGGCCGTATATCCAAGGTTTCCAGGGTAAAGCTGATCTTCCCTCGGGAAGTCGGGACCCTAAGCTCGAGCTGAGAAGCGTAGGCGATGGACAACTGGTTGATATTCCAGTACCTCTGGCTATCAGAAATGTGGGGACACGGAGATCCGTGAAGTGCCTGTAAAGGATCTCAGTGCAAAGATGGTTTATGCCGGGCAGGCAAATCCGCCTGGGGAATTGAACTGTGTGATGCGGACCGAAATATAAGTAGGGAAGCTTCTGGGAGAGCCGTCGAGAAAAAGCCGCTATTGTGTAGTCAGAGCCCGTACCGTAAACCGACACAGGTGGATGGGGAGAGTATCCCAAGGCCGGCGGGAGAAGCATTGTTAAGGAACTCGGCAAAATGGCCCCGTAAGTTCGCGATAAGGGTGCCTGTAGAAATACAGGCCGCAGAGAATAGGCTCAAGCAACTGTTTAGCAAAAAAACACAGGTCTATGCGAAACCGTAAGGTGATGTATATGGGCTGACGCCTGCCCGGTGCTGGAAGGTTACGGGAGTGCTCGGGAGCAATCCGAAGGTACGAACTTAAGCCCCAGTAAACGGCGGCCGTAACTATAACGGTCCTAAGGTAGCGAAATTCCTTGTCGGGTAAGTTCCGACCCGCACGAAAGGCGTAATGATTTGAGCGCTGTCTCAACAATGCACCCGGTGAAATTGAAGTACCAGTGAAGATGCTGGTTACCTGCGCCAAGACGGAAAGACCCCGATGGAGCTTTTACTCCATCCTGGTACTGGGATTAGATATATGATGTACAGGATAGGTGGGAGACTGAGAGGCAGGGACGCCAGTTTCTGCGGAGTCAATGTTGGGATACCACCCTTCGTGTATCTGGTTTCTAACCTTTGCCCGTGATCCGGGCAGGGGACAATGCCAGGAGGGGAGTTTGACTCAGGGCGGTCGCCTCCGAAAGTGTATCGGAGGCGCTCAAGAGTTCCCCTCAGAATGGTTGGAAACCATTCGCAGAGTGTAAAGGCAGAAGGGAGCTTGACTGCGACACCGACGGGTGGAGCAGGTACGAAAGTAGGACTTAGTGATCCGGTGGTATGTAAGTGGGAATGCCATCGCTCAACGGATAAAAGCTACCCTGGGGATAACAGGCTTATCACTCCCAAGAGTTCACATCGACGGAGTGGTTTGGCACCTCGATGTCGGCTCATCGCATCCTGGGGCTGTAGTAGGTCCCAAGGGTTGGGCTGTTCGCCCATTAAAGCGGTACGCGAGCTGGGTTCAGAACGTCGTGAGACAGTTCGGTCCCTATCTGGCGCAGGCGCAGGATATTTGAGGAGAGCCGTCCTTAGTACGAGAGGACCGGGATGGACGAACCGCTGGTAGACCAGTTGCAGTGCCAGCTGCACGGCTGGGAAGCCAAGTTTGGCAGGGATAAACGCTGAAGGCATCTAAGCGTGAAGCCCCCTCCAAGATAAGATATCCCATAGCGTAGGCTAATAAGACCCCTTAGAGAGTATGAGGTTGATAGGTCAGTGGTGTAAGCAGAGTAATCTGTGTGCCTTCTGATACTAATAGGTCGAAGGCTTGACCAAAGTAAGGAAAAGAGATGTTGTATTCGGTTGCAGTTTTGAAGATATATGAGAGAAAGGACACTTGAGGTAGTTCTTTTTATTTAATAGGAAATTTCTTTGAAATTTCCTATTAAATAAAAAATCTCTCGAGGGATGCTGGACTCGCGGTAGGGAAGTTTGCCTTGCGGCACCGCGCGCGCGAAGTGTGTGCTTGCACACACTTTTTTAGAAAAATTTAAGTTAAAAGTAAATGAAAGTACATAACCGCATGCTATTATTAAATGTGAGATATGTATTCATTATAATAAATAAGGAGAAGGATTTATGAAGAAAAAAATAGCTATTTTGATGTGTGCAGTTATGTCAGTAACACTTTTTGCCTGTGGAGGAAAAAACGATTCTAAAAGCAGTGCCAATGTGCCAAGTGTAGGTACATCCCAAAGTAAAAGTACAGCATCGGGGACAGGAAGTTCCGATAATGGCAGTACAGCATCAGGTACTGATAATTCAAGCACCGGTAATTCTAAAGGTAGCAGCAGTGCCTCAGGAACAGATATTTCCGGCATGAGGGTGACCGAGCTTTTAAGTAAGATTTGTGAAGATACAAAGGCACCTGCTAATGATGTATTTGACTTGAATAAGGAGAGCTTTGAAGGATACAGCTTTATTAAATGGGTTGACGGAATTGAAGCTGCCTGCTCAGAGGGACAGATTACCACAGATGCCCATTCTTTGGTGCTTATAAAAACAAATGGAGTTGATGCAAAGACTATGGCTGAGGACATAGCAAAGAAGGCAGATCCAAGAAAGTGGATTTGTGTCGGAGCAGAGGTAGGCAAGGTATTATATACTGATAAATATGTATTAATGGTTATGACGTACGAAAGAGCCTTTGACGGAATTAAGACAAATTTTGAAAAACTTATGGGCAGAGATGAAGTTAAGGTTATTGACATGGAAAAGTCCGGTAAACTGGAGTAAATGAGAGGAAACTAAATGGAGTTAAAGAAAACTAAACAACCGATTATGGGACTGGCAGCACTTCTTATTGTCTTATTTCATTTATTTCCTGCATCAAGAAGTAATGATATATTAAGCAGTGTTGTAAGATATATTGTAATGACAGGCTATATCGGTGTTGATATCTTCTTTTTTATGACAGGCTATATGGCTCATTTTTCAAATACTGACAATTACTTTCAGTATATTAAAAAGGAAATTTTTAAATATATATCCGATATTTATCTTTTCCTGTGTCCTGTTTGTTATTATGGGTAAACTGTCAATAAAGAAGGCATTGTTCACGGTTCTGGGAGTTGACCTTTTTTTAAGCGGGGGAGGATCTTTCTTATGGTTCATCCCTGCAATTATGATATTTTATTTTCTTGTACCGTTTTATAAAAAGCTTATAAAAAAATTGGGCAGTGCCCAGACTTTTGTGATTTCTGTTATTGTCTGGGCTGCTCTGGTATTTGCTCTTGAAAAAAATCTTGGCAAATCACAGTGTAAATATATTTTTATGTAGAATACCAATAATTCTGTTAGGAACAATGCTCGCAGCTTGTGAAGGGAAATGGAAACAAACCTATAAGCTGATAGCAGGAGTTTTTCTGGTTGTCATAGGAGTATTTTTGACATGGAAATTTGGATATATGATAAAGGCAGATTTTTTTGTAAGTGATATATTTTATGTAATTGTGATTCCTAATATAATCGGAATTATCCTGCTAGCAGATGTAATTTTTGGAAGAGTCAAAACATATGTGTTTGAAGGTTTGGGCAAAATATCACTGGAGTTATATTGCCTGCAAATGGTTTTTGGAAGCTTAATTTTCGGGAAAGTAATAAAATATGTAAGCAACAGTAAGCTGGCTTTTTTAGTTGTATTTATATTGCTCATAGTTTTATCAGGTTTGATGCACACAGAAAAAAAGATTATAAAGCGATAAGTTTTGGAAACACTTTAAAAAATATGTAGTTATAATCCCATCTTTAACACTTGCAACAATCAAAAAGGCTCTAACCCCTTTTATACTTAGGGTTTTAGAGCTTTTATATATGCAAAACAATGTAGCTATTTAACGCAACTGAAGGCGGAGCGTCAACTTTGAAGTAGTTATTTTAGGCATAAAGTCTAATAGCGAGCACATTACCCGACTTCTGCAACTTCCATCATCAGCTCCAGTCTATCCTTATAAGTGTGCCCGGACTTAACCTTTTCATAAGCATTTCTTGCAATTACAGCCCTTTCTTTATCATGGCTCAGGTAATAATCAATCTTAGCAAGAAGGCTCTCCTCACTGTCATAGAAGTCAAAATCCTCTCCGGGAGTAAAGTAATCAAATAAATCAGCCTGATAGTTTGTTAAGAGGAAACCGCCTGCACCGAAAATATCAAAGCATCTTAAAGGAATACCGGTCTGAATACTGCGAAGAGTAATGTTCAGGTTTATCTTGCTGTTTTTAAATACAAAAGGCATGATATCATAATAATCCACTGCTCCCATGTTTTTGATTTTTGGAAGTTCAGGAGTTTCATTATGAGTGTAGAGTTTAGTTTTAAATTTATTTGAAACAGCAGTAAGCAAGCGGTTTCTTTCAATGGCTGTTATTTTTCTGGCTATGAAATAATTGGCGTATACATACTCTACTGTTTCAGTTCCGTATTTATTAGGGCTGTAGTCAAGCGATTTTTTCATAGCCTCAATTATATCCTTAGTCAGAAGTTCTTCAATAAAGAAATATCCGCTTATTTTAATCTGAGCTTCTATTATGGCATCTATATAGCCCCTGGTATAGTCGTCAAGGTCGGTCATTCTATCAAGGAAATTATGCTTTTCATTATAAAGAGAACCTACAAATGAAACATCACTTGAGAGAATTTTATTTTTATCGGCAGGAAGAGCCATTTTATCAAGGCGTTTTACATTGGCACAAAGCGGGAGATAATAAACTGTGGTAATGCCGAGTTTTGCAAGTTCTTCGTAAGAATGCCTGTCAAAAATAAATACATGGTTTACGGAATTTATGATGGTATAAGAGTAGAGTGAAGTCAGCGGGTTATCATAAACAAAGGCCAGGTATTTTATATTATGCCTCTTGCATCCGTTTGAAACAGAAGGAAAATAATTAAAAGAGAACACAAAGAGGTAGTTCTTCTTTACAAACATATCATCAAAGGCTTTATCAAAGTCTATGTCATTCGGATATGAAAATATATTGTCATGGTAAAAAAGCTCTACTTCAAGCCCTTTTTCCTTCATAGCCTCTATCATATCAAGCTTGCCGAAGGAAGGAGAATCTATAAAAAGGATAGTTTTATTCATTCTTTGCCTCTTTTTTCTTTCCAAGAAATGCCATTTCAAGCATTTGCATTATTCTTTCAGGATAATTATGATACTTAACAAGCTTTTTATAACCGTTATTAGCTATTTCAAGTCTGTCATTTTCATGTGTAAGGTAATATTCTGTCTTATAAAGCAAATCTTCCTCACTTGTATAAGCTTCCAAATCTTCGCCTATGCTAAATATATCAGGCAGTTCCGTCTGATAGTTAGTTATTAAAAAGCCTCCGCAGCCAAGCACATCAAAAATTCTAAGCGGCAGTCCTTCGCGTATAGACTTGGCTGTAAAGTTTAGATTAATCTTACTGTTATGAAATACCAATGGCATTTCGGTAAGAGTTTTAACTCTGCCTTTATTGTTTACAGGAATCCCATCAGTTATACTCCCGGTATAAAAATCAACCTTAAATTTATTTCCGAGAGCAGTAAGCAGGTCTGTTCTTTCCATTGAAGTAATTTTATAGTCCATATAGAGACGGACAACAGTCTTTTTATCCTCAAGAGTGTAGCTTTCGGGAGGAGTATAAAAATCAGGCATATTTTTAACAAATTCTTTTACAGTCTCATCCGAAATTATTTCTTCGATAAAATGATAGCCGTAAATCTTCTGTTGGGCTTTCATTAGCCCCATAAGGTAGCCATTAAGATAAGGAGAAGGATTTAACCTGTCATAAGGGCATTTCTCGGTATAAAGTGAACCTACAAAGGAAATATCAGAAGTGAATTTTAGTTTCTGCTCAGAGGTGGCTGAATTTATCACCTTTGCCCACCTTTTTGGATTGGTGGCAAGAGGAAGGTGAAATATACAGTCAGGATTCAGCGGTTGAAATTCCTTATATTGAGATAGGTCAAAAAGGAAAATTCTGTTCCATTCATTTTTTAAAGTGGATGAAAAAAGCTCTATAACAGGACTGTCCACAGTCTGACAGATATATCTTATTTTATATATATTACAGACTTCGGAAAGAAAGGGATAATAATTTATACTGAATACAAAATCATAACTTTTTTTATTCAGCGTAGCAGAGACCAGTTCCACTCTCTTTGCAGACGGAATATTTTTATCCTCTATTTCATAAGTTAATTCATCTACTGTATTTCCAAGCTCCTTAAAACCTTCAATAAAATCAGGTTCACAGATGCTTCCATAGCGGTAAAACAGAAGGTTCATAGGAACTCCTTTCAAAATTTGTCATAGTTTGGTCAAAGCTCTTAAATTGCCTGAGCTGTAACAAATTATAGGCCAGATAGCAGTTAAAAGTCAAGATTTCTATTTACAAATCACCTCAGTTCTGCTAAACTGATATAGTTACCAAAAATTTTAGATAAAAAAAGGAGGCACAGTCATGATTAAAATAAAAACAGATACCCACACTCATACCCTGGCATCCGGGCACGCCTACTCGACTATAGAAGAGAACTTAAGGGCAGGAAAAGAACAAGGGCTTGAGTTAGTTGGAATTACCGACCACTTTAGCTCTTTTTTTGTGCCTTCAGCAGAATTTGCCTGTTATGGATTTTTTATAAATAAAAAGGCATTACCTGAAGTCTGGCATGATGTGAGACTTTTATTTGGAGCTGAAGTGGACATAGTAGACCTTAAAGGCAATTTATTTGGGCATGATATTTACATCCCCTTCCCATATAAGAATGGAGATAAGGTTACTTATGAAGAGGGTATATTAAATAAGTTAGATTACCTTATTGCAAGTGTACATTTTAAAGAATTTACGGTAAACTCTACTACTGTAGAAAATACAGAGCTTTATATAAAAGCGCTTGAGCATGATAAGGTAAAAATACTTGGGCATATTGGGCGTTCAGGACTTGAATTTGATGTAAATGAAGTAGTAAAGGCTGCTAAGTCACTGAATAAGATGATAGAAATAAACGAGGCCTCTTTTAGCTATGGAGACAAGATAACAGAGAAATGTAGAAAAGTAGCCATATCCTGTGCTGAAAATGGAACTAAGATAGCAGTAAACAGCGATGCTCACAGCTCATTTTATATAGGAAAATACCCAAGTACAATCAAAATGCTTGAGGAAATTGATTTTCCGGAAGAGCTTATAGCAAACAGAGATGCCGAAACTTTCTTAAATATGGTGTGCCCTAAGTAGAATATAATTATTCACAGAATTTAGGGGTGAATAATACAGAAATATAGACTACAGTTGTAGTGAAATGAATATACTGTTATGTGGGATTCTGCATTTAATATTGTTTGACAGGAGAAGATATGAAACAAAGTAAATTTAATACTAATAGAGAACTTCTTTTATACTTTTTAAGGGGAAGCAAGAGATATTTTATCATATCAATAGTCTGCATATCACTTGTGAACCTGCTTTCTCTGCTGATTCCAAGAGTAGTCAGCTTTGTGGTAGATACATTGATTACAGGGAAAGAGACTGAGCTTCCAAAGTTTGTAGCAGATTTTATTGAAAATATGGGTGGAGCAATTTATCTAAGAGAAAATTTGTATCTGATTGCAATATTTCTTGTAGTAATAGGAGTTCTTTCAGCTATTTTTAACTACCTTTACAGATATTACAATACTAAGGGGGCAGAAACACTTGTAGAAACAATGAGAAATGATATATTTGCCCATATAGGTAAACTTCCTTTTTCATGGCATACAAAGAACCAGACAGGAGATATAATACAGCGATGTACTTCTGATGTAGATGCAGTAAAACAGTTTGTATCCACACAGCTTACAGAGGTATTTAGGACTGTTCTGCTTGTAGCTTTCTCGCTTTATTTATGTTTAGTATAAGTGTGAAGCTGGCGTTAATTGCTCTTGTATTAATACCGATAAATGTGGCGTATTCAATATACGGACATAAAAGAATGGGAAAAATATTTGAAGAGGCAGATGAGGAAGAAGGCAAGCTTTCAGCTGTTGTACAGGAGAATCTCACGGGAGTTAGGGTTGTGAGGGCTTTTGGAAGGGAACTTTTTGAAAAGGAAAGATTTGAAAAACAAAATAACGATTACTGGAAAATGTGGATAAGACTTGACTGGGTATTGGCAGTGTTCTGGTCTATAGGAACATTATTACTAAGTCTTCAGACAATGATAGTGGTTGTCCTCGGAGCTGTATTTGCAGTTAAGGGGGAAATGCTTGCGGGTGAGTATATCGCATTTTTTTCATACAATGTTATGCTTGTGTGGCCGATAAGAATGCTTGGAAGATTGATATCCGGTCTTAGTAGAAGCGAAATTGCTGCAGAAAGAATAAGGTACATCATAGATTCTGATGTAGAGGAAGATAAAGGGAAGAAGCTTAAGCCTGATATGAAAGGTGATATTGTATTTAATAATGTAAGCTTTGCTTATGATGAGACAAAGGAGATTGTAAAAAATGTATCATTTACTATAAAGGGTGGTACTACAGTTGGTATACTTGGTGGTACAGGTTCGGGTAAGTCTACCCTTATGCACCTTTTAAACAGACTATATGAACTTCCTGAGGAAAACGGAAACATAACTATATCTGATGTGGATATAAATGATATTGAAATAGGCTATCTTCGTGAAAACGTAGGGATGGTACTTCAGGAGCCTTATTTATTTTCAAGAACCCTGGCTGAAAATATAGCACTTGGCGGTAAAGAGGCAGAGAGAGCAGACATAGAAGAGGCAGCAGGGACTGCAAGTCTTTTAGAGACTATTGAGAATTTTAAGGAAGGCTTTGAGACTACAGTCGGAGAAAGAGGTGTTACACTTTCGGGCGGACAGAAGCAGAGAACAGCCATAGCGCGTATGCTTATCGGAAAGTCTCCTATTATGGTATTTGACGATTCGCTTTCTGCCGTTGATGCGGAAACTGATGCAAAGATAAGAAAGGGACTTATGGAAAAGGGAAAAGACAGTACTGTCATCATCATTTCCCACAGAATTACAACCCTTATGGCGGCAGATAACATAATTGTACTGGATAGGGGAAGAATAGTTGAAGAAGGTACACATGAAGAGCTTTTAGCTAAGGATGGCATTTATAAGAGAATATATGATATCCAGTCGATGGCTCTTAATTACGAAGATTAAGGAGAATGTATGCAGGATAAGATTACGATAAAACTTTTACCCTGGTTTGGTATACCAAAACTTTGGCCATATTTCAGGGCATATAGGAAAAATATGTTATTGATGCTTGTGACATTAACCCTGTCAACTCTTGGGGATACAGTTTTTCCGCTTTTTAATCAGTATGCAATTAATAACTTTATCGGTAAAAAAGAATTAACAGGAATAAGCCTATTTATATTGCTTTATCTGGTTACAATAGTAATTCAGATTATCACAGATTTTTTTGCAGCTTATATATCTTCAAACATAGAAATAAGTGTTGCAAGAGATCTTAGAAATTTAAGCTTTAATCATTTGCAGTCGCTTTCATTTTCTTATTTTAATCAGAATAACGTAGGCTATATACATGCAAGAGTAATGAGTGATACAGGGAAAATAGGTAGTATTGCTTCATGGTATTTGTTTGATATTACGTGGTCTACCATTTATATAGTGGGAGCATTTGTGGTTATGTTCAGCTTAAATGCAAAGCTTGCTCTTGTAATAGCAGTACTTGTTCCGATTGCAGGAGTAATAGTTGCAGTATTTCAGAAGCGTCTTCTTCATTTAAACCGTGAAATAAGAGAGATAAATTCAACCATTACCGGTAATTTTAATGAGGGAATTACAGGGGCAAAAGAAATTAAAACACTTGTAGCTGAGAATAGAATGAAAGAAAAAAATTTGATAGTGATTCTTTTTTTATATGAAAAGAAAGTCTGTAAGGGCGGCTCATTTTTTTCAGCACTTTCATCATCGCTTGTTTCAATTGTGGCCTCAACAATAATAGCCTTGGTGCTTATGCAGGCAAGTGTTCTGACGCTTGAAGGAGTTATGTTTATTGGTACATTGTCCGTGTTTATGTCCTATGCACAGGGAATAATAGAGCCGATAAAAAATATTACACTTACATTTGCAGATCTCATTGCCTCATCTGTAAATATTGAGAGATTTACAGGGCTTATGGCTACAGAATCAGATGTGGCTGACAGCAAAGAGGTTGTGGAAAAATACGGAGATATATTTAATCCAAAGAAGGAAAACTGGGAAGAACTGCATGGCGATATAGAGTTTAAGGATGTAACTTTTAAATATCCCGACGGAGACGAATATGTGCTTGAGAATTTTAATCTTAAAGTTCCACAAGGCACTAATGTGGCTATTGTGGGAGAAACAGGAGCAGGAAAGTCAACCCTTGTAAATCTCGTCTGCCGTTTCTTTGAGCCTACCAAAGGGCAGGTGTTGATAGACGGCAGGGATGCAAGGGAGCGTTCCGGACAGTGGTTACATTCAAATATAGGCTATGTATTGCAATCTCCGCACCTTTTTTCAGGCACAATCAGGGAGAACCTGAGATATGGCAAGCCTGACGCAACTGATGAAGAGATAATGAAGGCGCTGGAGCTTGTGTCTGCTACAGGAGTAGTAGAGAAGATGGACAAGGGGCTTGACAGTGAAGTGGGAGAAGGCGGAGACCTGCTTTCAACCGGTGAGAAACAGTTGATTTCATTTGCCAGGGCAATAATTGCAGAGCCGAAGATACTGGTGCTTGATGAAGCAACTTCTTCTATAGATACTGTGACCGAGAAGATAATTCAGGATGCAATAGAGAAGGTAATCACAGGCAGAACCTCATTTGTAATAGCCCACAGACTTTCAACCATAGTAAATGCTGATGTAATCCTTGTGGTAAAGGACGGTAAGATTATAGAGCAGGGAAAACATAAGGAACTTATGAGGCAGAAAGGTTATTATTATGGGCTGTTCACAAGACAGTTTGAGAATAGTGTGGTAGATGAGATAGGGTAGATTTGATTTAAAGTAAATAACAGACTAACTTGGAAGCGATTCTTAGTCAGTCTGTTATTTAGTTTGCAGAAACATTAGTAATATACTCATAAAATAATAATAAAACAAATGTTTTATTGGCTTAGCTGATTAAATGCTTAGCTAAAGTGGGAATAATACCTGTCTTATGGGTAGGATATGACTAATAGTTTTACAGAGCCAAAATTACATCCTCAGGCAGTCCTGTAAATTTTGTTATAAGTTCAGGGTCAAGTCCTTCTTTCCTCATACTTCTGGCTATTTTGAATTTTTCCTTTTCAGCACCTTCCTGTCTGCCCCGCTTTTCACCTCGTTTTTCACCACGAGCCTCGCCTTCACTAATCCATTCATTTTTCCATCTCTGTAAAGTTTCATCCATTTTTACGGCACCTCCTTCATCAAACTTAAATCTGGCTTTAATTTCGCTTGTCACAGGGAATTCATCTGTATTGTAAGTATCATTTTCAGTAAACACTTTCATCAGTTTAGAAAATTTAGAACCGTTGTCAATTAATGCATTTGCATATATTTCGGTAAGTCCGTCTTCAACAATCTGTCCTGTTTCCATAACCACTTTTTTTACATGGTAGAGTGGTAGCCCACTTCTAAACATATCAAAAGCAGATATAAATATCACGCAGACATCAGGTACAAATTCAAATTTTGTACCGGTTTCTGTTATATTTGTAGTTAAGACAGAGCCGTTATACCTGACTCTTCTCAGATGGTCATCATTATCCGCTTTCTGTACTTCAATGTTGATATGTCGCCCGTCGCCGGTTACACATTTTGCATCCATAATTATGGAACGTCCATGCAGATTTTCCACCTTGCATTGAGGTATATTCTCAGTAACTATGAGTTTATCATCTTCTAAGATGACTCGGAGTATTTCTTCACAAAACTCCTTACTTTCCGCCATTTTGCTAAACATCAAATCATCAATCGGGTTCAGCCCTCTGGCGTACTCTTCAAATTCTTTCCTGGTTGGCATTGTAGTCCTTTCTTTCCTAGGATTTGCTATAATGCCTTTACCGGTATTATAGCAGATATTTTGAAAAATATAAACTTAGAAATTCCTGCTAAGTAGAGAAAAGATATACTCAGTTTAGAATTAACATAGATATGAGCCACAATAATCAAGGAGAGTTTGAGACCTTGATAGAAACTTATAGAATGAATGAAATTTATAAATCATAGTGATTATTATGACTCATATTTACAAGTAAAATTATAAGATATTTTTAAGTTTTTAGCCAACGGTAAAAGTGTACAAAAAAATTAGGGAGATTACTATACAAAGTAAACAAAAAAATTTAAGTATTCTATGGATTTATATAAATCCGATATTTATAAATAAACAGGGAGAAAGGTAAACTCTCCTTGTTTGGTTGTAACTACTTCCATCGGCAGTCCTGTAAATTTGTAAAAAAATGTAAAATATATTAAGCATACTCTTTTAATGATTACTTTAATAATAATATTGTTTCTCTTAACTGCTCAAGTGTTTTGTGATTATACACTCTGTTACCTATATCTCTGGAACTATGCCCCATGAGCAAATCTATACATTTTCTGTTGCCACCCGCATTATCTAAGAGAGTTTCAAATGTATGTCTTGCTTCATGTGGAGTCTTATCTGCTCCAATCATTTTCATAACTAAATTCCAGGCCCGGTAATAATGCGTGGGAGAGTAACGTGTTCCTTTGCTTGTTGTAAGGAGATATTCAGTTTGATTTGAAAGCCATTTTTTTATAAAAGAAAGAATTTTTGGGTGAATAGGTATAATTCTGTTTTTACCTGCGTTAGTCTTAAGTCCGCATTGTATGTATTTTTCAGAGATATTTACCTGTTCAGATTTTAATGAAAGAAGTTCGTTAAGCCTGAGACCGGTGTAGATAAATACGAGTACAGAATCTACATTGGGCTTATCCTTATATTTCCATAGCATATCAATTTGTTCTTTTGTAAATGGAGAGCGTGTACTTTCTTTAGTTTCAGCATTTACAATAAGAAGTCCACTATACATTTTATCTATCAAATCTATTTCATAGGCAAATTTGTCTAAGTGACTGAAAAGATTATGAATAGAGGCTTTTGTAGATTTTGAAAGAGGGCAGTTATCTATGCAGCGCTGCATATGATAAGCTTTGATGGTATAGTACTTAAGCCCATAGCAGGGAGAACACCAGTTAAAGGCAGTTTTCATAAGTTTTAAATTAGATATTCCCAGCGAGCCGGATTTCACTTCAAGCCATTTTATGTAAAGTTCATTAAAAGTTATGTGTTCACGATTGATGCTAAATGGGTGGTGATTATATTTTGCAAGCAACATAAGAGCATTTTTCATAGTATCAGCATAGCCTACAGCTTTTTGTTTACCTTTACCGTCAGTATCATAGGTTGTAACCCGTATCATAAATGGGCGTAGTCTGTTACCTTTTAACCTTGTTATTGAGCCATATCCGTTTGGATTTCTTTTTGCCATATTTACCTCCTCATAGTTGTAATAAATCTATAGTATTAGTCTTAGATTAAACTGTGAAGAGAAATAATAAAAGGATTTATCACTAAAATAGGGTGACAAATCCTTTTATTTAGAAATCAGATGAATGAATTTATAATATTTTCACTATATTTAACTCTTTATCAAGAAGTAATAAATCTGCGTAAGCTCCCGGTTTAATTACACCTGCCTTATCTCCGAGACCTATGCTCTTTGCAGGGTTGGTTGAAGCCATTTTAACGGCTGATTTAAGAGGAATTCCTATGTTAACCACATTCTTAAAGCAGGTAAAAAGGTCAGTACAGGAGCCTGCAATAGTGCCATCCTCAAGAGTTGCCTTATTGCCCCTCTTATTAACCTTCTGTCCGCCAAGAGAATAAGTTCCGTCCTCCATTCCGGTAGCTTCCATAGAATCACTTATAAGTATAATTCTATCCTCACCAAACAGGCGGAAGGTGCTTCTTATCATACAAGGATGGATATGTACCTTATCACAGATAAGTTCAGCCATAACTCCCGTGTTTTCAAAGGCTGCACCAACTATGCCGGGATCTCTGTGGTTAAAAGCAGGCATAGCGTTGAAAAGATGGGTTACATGGTTAGCACCGTTCTTAAAAGCTTCATCAGCCTGATCAAAGTTAGCTTCCGAATGTCCGACTGAAATAGACACATCATTTGCAAGCTCTTTAATAAAGAGGCTTGCTCCCTCTGTTTCAGGAGCAAGTGTCACAAGACGGATATTGCCTCCGCTCACCTTATTTAGCCTTCTAAATACTTCTATATCAGAATTCATTATATATTTAGGATTCTGAGCCCCCATCTTTTTAGGAGAAATGAAAGGACCTTCCATATTGATACCAAATACCCTTGCATGTTTTTTCTCAGGCTTGAAATCATTGATTGTGGAAAAGATATCTGTAAGAAGCTCTTCCGAAAGAGTCATGGAAGTAGGACAAAAAGCTGTTACACCCTTACTTTTTTCAAATTCAGCTATTTTATAAAGTCCGTCAAGATCAGCATCACAGAAGTCATGCCCAACTGCACCATGTGTATGTACATCTATAAGCCCAGGAATTACATAAAGCCCCTCTGCATCAATAACTTCGCTGTCAACAGGTGCTGTATCTGTGATAAATTCTCCTTCTACATAAATGTCCCTTTTTTCAAAGTCGCCATTTTCGTTATATACTAATCCGTTTTTAATTATCATGATAATCTCCGTATTGCTTTGCCATTATTAACTTCTTATCCAATATTATGCAAAAAGAAGTTTATGACAAGCTATATAAATCTATTCATTACTTACCATTATGCTTTGCGATAAGAGCGTAAGCAGCCTCATCAGCAACTATGGTTACATTATTGTGGAACTGAAGAGCAGAAGCCGGAACTTCAGGAGTTACAGGACCGTAAAGTGCCTTGCAAAGTGCGTCTGCCTTTTTTTCGCCTGAAGCTATAAGTAAAATCTGCTTAGCAGAGAAGATACTTCCTACACCCATAGAATAAGCAAACTTAGGAACTTCATCTATGGAATTAAACAGTCTTGAGTTAGCATTTATTGTACTCTCTGTAAGGCTTACCTTGTGAGTACCCTTTGCAAAAGAAGTATCAGGTTCATTGAAACCGATATGTCCGTTTTCACCGAGACCTAAAAGCTGTAAATCAATAGGACCGCGAGTCTTTATAACCTCATCATATCTTGCACATTCTTTAGTCTCATCAGCCTCCATACCGTTTGGAAGGAATACATTTTCCATCTTTATATTTACATGGTTAAAAAGATTGTCTCTCATAAAATAAGCGTAGCTCTGATTGTGTTCTGCAGAAAGCCCCACATATTCGTCAAGGTTAATGGAAGTAATCCCAGAAAAATCTAAATCACCTTTTTTATAACCCTCTACAAGCAGTTTATATGCCCCAATAGGTGATGAACCTGTAGCAAGACCGAGCACAGAATCAGGTTTCATTACAACCTGTGCAGCTATAATATTTGCAGCCTTTTTGCTCATTTCCTCATAGTTTTTTTAGTAACAATAATCCTCATAAAACCCTCCCCGAAATAATAATTAGTATTATCTTGCCAATAAAATACATAAGTAAGTATACCCCTTTGTTAAAGTAAAAACAATCCATTTAATTAGTTTGTGTAAATATATATAGTTATGCTGTTATAAAGTTATTAGTGGATTGTCAATCCTCATAGTGTCCTCGACAAGAAGCAATGTAAAGCTGACCATCTTTTATATCAAATACTAAGCGATTTTTCTTATCTATTCGTCTGCTCCATCCCGGACGATATTTCAATGGTTCTGATTTCCCAATACCTTGTAGTCCGTTGCGTTCAACATCTTTGATAAGTGAATTTAATTTTTTAAGTGTTTTCTTGTCCTGAGTCTGCCAGTATAAATAATCCTCCCAAGCTTCATCTGCCCAAACTTTTTCCATTGTTTAATCCTCTATCAGTTCATGTACTTGCCCTTTACCGGCATAAAGCTGGTCAAAAGCTCTGTTTATTTTTTCGAGATATCTGGCATTTCTTAATTCTTTTTCCATTTGGTTATACTGTTCAAGGCTGAGAATAACAACATTTCTGTCGGCTTTTCTTGTAACTATGATGGTTTCGCCCTCGTCTGTTGCCCTATCACAGTATTCTTTTAGATTATTTCTTATAGTGGTATAATTTATTGCTAACATAATTATCCTCCCTTCTATGTACGTATTATTGTATATATAATTGTACAGGAAATTAGACAGAAAAAGCAATAAGTATTTTTAGTTTGTAGTTAATTATCATTTAACAAAGAATTAATTATTTCCTCAGTCTGCATTCCCCTTGAACCCTTAACTACAATAGCATCACCTTTTTTTAGTAAAGTTTTAAGATAATCAGATGCCTCTACGTTTGTAGAAAAATGTCTGGTGACAGGATTGGTTTCAAGATTTTCTGAATTTACACCAAGCCCGATTTGCTCACTGTCTTTGCCGACTGTTATAAGGTAATCTATTTTATTTTCTGTATTTTCCTTATTATATGCCTTGATATATTCACCAACCTTATAATGCTCAGTTTCAGCGTATTCACCGAGTTCAAGTACATCTGCAAATACTACAAACCTTCTGTTAATAGGTTCAGTGCCGCCACGCATTTCACCGATAATTTGAACTGAAGTTTTCATTGAATCGGGGCTTGCATTGTAGGTATCATCTATTATAGTAAGTCCATCAGTCTTTATGATGTTGCCCCGTCCTGAAAGAGACTCATACCCAGCAAGTCCTATTTTTGAAACAGTGGGAGATATACCAAGCTTAAGGGCTACAGCTATGGCAGCAAGGGCATTTCTTACATTGTGAAGCCCAAGAGTTTTAAGGTGAATCTGTTCTGACACCGTTTCTCCGTTTTCAGACTTGTAGTTTGCGATAAAAGCAGTACCGCTATCAGAGATTGTAATAGAGGAAGCATAAAAATCAGCCTTTTCATTTATTCCAAAGGTGACTATGTGTTTTACATTCTCAGGTCTGAATTCGCTATTTTCTGTGGCAATTTTTCTAAGCAGTTCGTCATCTGCATTTATAAAAAGTACACTATCTTCAGTAAAACAGTCAGTTATATGCAGTTTTTCTTTAAGAATATTTTCTTTAGAACCAAGATTGCCTATATGGGCAGAACCGACATTGGTGAAGATTGCGTGGTTTGGTCTGCCTACCTCTGCGAGCTTCTCCATTTCATGAAATTCACTTATTCCCATTTCTATGATTGCAGCTTCATTTTCATCTTCAAGTCCAAATAGTGTCAAAGGAAGCCCTATGGTAGAGTTGGCATTCCCTTTGGTCTTGTGGATATTTATTGAGGAGAGGGCAGCAGCTACCATTTCTTTGGTAGTGGTCTTGCCGACACTTCCTGTAATTCCTATAAAGGGAATATTAAATTTTTGACGATACCAAAGTCCTGTGTCAAGCAGGGCAGCTTCTGTATCCTCTACTTCGATGGCTGCCGTATCTCCTATATTGGAAGGCAGTTCATATCCCTTCTTTATAAAGAAAGCTTTGCACCCTTCTCAATAACCTGAGGGATGAAGGTGTGGGCATCCACTCTTTCGCCTATAATAGGAACAAAAAGTGCATTCTTAAAAGGCAGACTGTCGATTTCTCTTGAATTGGTAAAAAAGCCGTTTATTATGGTATCGGCACTTCCGTTTAGAAGCCTGCCATTTGTAGCATTTAATATGTCTTGTACTGTAACTTGCATAAATACTCCTTATTGTATATCTCAATTTATTCTGCTGTATTAGCAGATTGACCTATGGCAAGAATAATTGGGATTTATATATGTTTCATTGGGTGTCAAATACTTTTGACACTCACATCATTTTAGACTACAATGCTACCGCTAAAGACGATTTCACAAGGACCGGTCATAAAAATATGTCCTGAATTGCAGTCGTATTTGATTATTAAATCCCCACCTAAAAGATGTACGGTTACTTCATCTTCAGCAAGGTTATTTAATATGGCGGCATAGGCTGAGGCACAGGCTCCTGTACCGCAGGCAAGGGTTTCGCCCGAACCGCGCTCCCATACACGCATTTCAAGTTCAGTACGGCTTATTACCTTTATAAACTCGGTATTGGTACGGTTTGGGAAAATCTCATTAAACTCAAATTTTGGTCCAATAATAGGCAGGTCAAGGCTCTTTGTATCATCTACAAAGGTTACTGCATGTGGATTGCCCATCGAAACACAGGTAAAATACCAGTCTCTTCCTTCGATATTTATAGGCTCATTTATGAATTCATCCTTAGCTGATACAACAGGGATTTCACTTGGAGTTAGTATAGGCTTTCCCATATCCACAGTAGCAGCCCTTACTTTACCGTTTTCAATCTTAAGTTGTAATACTTTTATACGGTTTTCGGGGATAATTCCCGTTGATTCTTCTTCGTTACTTCGGACTCCGGTTTCTATGCGGACTTCCTCTTTGTCAGTAAGGCCGAAATCATAGACAAATTTTCCTACACAACGGATACCGTTTCCACACATTTCTGCTTCTGAGCCATCTGCATTAAAAATTCTCATTCTAAAATCAGCTGTTTTAGAAGGACAGATGAGAATGATACCGTCACTTCCGATTCCGGTATGTCTGTCAGACAGTTTAACAGATACTTCTGCAGGGTTAATTAGCTCATGTTTAGTACAGTCTATGTAAAGATAATCGTTTTTACAGCCATGCATTTTTGTGAAATTTATTTTTTGTCTGTTATTTTCCATAAAACTCTCCATTCATCTATGCTTTTAATGACTGTATAATTATAATACAAAACAAAGTGGAATAAAACCCATTAGGAAATATAAAGAACAATTCATATTGAAAACTAATAAAAACTATGCTATTCTTAAGTAGAACTTATTATAATTTTGAAAATATAAAACCAGAGAGTGTTTGAAGTGAATTTTAGGAGGTATTATGATTTCAATCGGTGAAGTATTGGCGGCTAAAACTTATCCCGGTAGAGGAATAGTTGTGGGTAAGAGTAAAGATGGGCATTATGCTGTGACAGCCTATTTTATTATGGGAAGAAGTGAAAACAGCAGAAACAGAATCTTTGTAGAAGATGGTGAAGGTATAAGAACAGAAGCCTTTGATGAAACTAAGCTTTCAGACCCAAGCCTTATTATTTATTCGCCTGTTAAGGTAATAGGAAATAAAACCATAATTACAAACGGAGACCAGACTGACACCATCTATGATTTTATAACTAATGGAAAATGCTTTAACAAAGCTCTTATGAGCAGAGAGTTTGAGCCGGATGCACCTAATTATACCCCTAGAATATCAGCTATTGTGGATATTGAAAAAGAAAAACTTCATTTTAGAATGAGTATACTTAAAAGTAATGACGGCAATCCTGACTGTTGTAACAGATATTTTTATGATTATGACAATATGCCGGAGGGCGAAGGAAGATTCATCCATACCTATAAAGAAGATATTGAACCGCTTCCAAGCTTTGAGGGCGAGCCTGTGAGAGTAGAGCTTTCCGGAAATATAGATGAATTTACTGAAAATATCTGGAACAGCCTGAATGAAGCTAATAAGGTGTCATTATTTACAAGATTTATTGATATAAAGACAGGAAAAATATGAAACAAGGATTGTAAATAAAAAAACAAAAACTAAATAAATCCCAATTTGGGATAACTTAAAGGAGAAAAACATGAAAGAAATAGAGCTTAAGTATGGCTGTAATCCTAATCAGAAACCAAGCAGGATATTTATGGAAAATGGAGCTGAGTTACCTGTAAAGTACTATGCGGTAAACCGGGATACATTAATTTTTTAGATGCCTTCAACGGTATTCAGCTTGTTATGGAGCTTAAAAAGGCTGCAGGACTTCCTGCGGCAACAAGCTTTAAGCATGTATCCCCTGCAGGAGCTGCTATAGGTAAACCGCTTACAGAGGATTTGAAGAAAGTTTATAGAGTAGAAGACAGGGGTGAAATGAGTCTCTTGGCCTGTGCTTATGCAAGAGCAAGGGGAGCAGACAGGATGTCTTCCTTTGGCGATTTTATAGCACTTTCAGATGTATGTGACGTAGATACGGCTATGATAATAAAAAAGGAAGTTTCAGATGGAATAATAGCACCGGGATATACCGAAGAAGCCCTTGAAATCCTTAAGGGTAAGAAAAGAGGCAATTATAATATTATCCAGATAGATGAAAATTATAAACCGGAGCCTATCGAGAGAAAGCAGGTTTTTGGTATTACTTTTGAGCAGGGCAGGAATGAATTTAAGATAGACGAGGAACTTTTTAAGAATACTGTCAGTGAAAATAAAAATCTTCCTAAGGAAGCACTTAATGACCTTATTGTTGCTATGATTACTCTTAAATACACCCAGTCAAACTCAGTCTGCTATGCAAAAGACGGACAGGCTATTGGAATAGGTGCAGGACAGCAGAGTCGTATTCACTGTACAAGGCTTGCTGGCAGCAAGGCTGATGTATGGTGGCTGAGACAGGCTCCACAGACACTTAATCTCAAATTCCTTGAAAATGTAGGAAGGGCAGACAGAGACAATGCAATAGACCTCTATGTAGGTGATGAAAGTGAAGACCTGCTTCAAGACGGTGTATGGGAGAAGTTTTTTGAAGTTAAACCGCCAGTATTTACGAGAGAGGAAAAGAAAGAATGGCTTAAGAAAAACGAAAATGTAGCCCTTGCTTCTGATGCCTTCTTCCCATTTGGAGATAATATTGAGAGAGCTTATAAGAGTGGAGTGAAATATATAGCTGAGCCGGGAGGCTCTATAAGAGATGATGAAGTAATAAAAGTATGCGATAAATATGATATGGTGCTCAGCTTTACAGGGATGAGACTCTTCCATCATTAATTACACCAAATTTGGGGGTATTTAATCTAAATAAACCCCAATTATTCACGCCATAGGCCACAGACCTCTTATCCTACATATTACAGTAAGATAAATAGCTTTCGACCTGTGACTATGGGGTGATATTACCAAACATCTGCAAAATATCGTAATTTTAAGCCCGCGGCTTAATTACGATATTTCACAAGATGTTTCGTGAATAATTTAGGATAAATAATAATAGTGAAAATTATAACTGCCATAGTCGGAGAATTTAACAGATGATACATAATTCTGATTAACTTGAGATTACATTCTGTTATATATTACCGACTATGGCAGTTATTTTGTTTGCTGACTATCTTCGGTTAGGAATATAGGAAACAATGTCTTCGATTCGGCAATCAAGAATCTGACAAAGTCTGCCTAAGGTTGCAGTAGTAACAGACTCATTCATTTTCAATCTATGAAGCTGAGAATGGCTCAAACCATAATAAGTGATAAGTCTGTACTGTGAAAAACCTTTAGCTTTCATAGTTTCCCATAGCTTGTCATAAGTTATAATTGTAATCACCTCTTGCTTAAGATAGAATAATAATGTGAGATTGGCAAGAGGAAATTAAACAATTTTTTTGGGGAGAGAACTTACAGAGCATTACAAAGCCATAATAATTTTCTCCAAAAGCCCTGTAATTTCCGCAATTAGCTCATCTTTGAAGCCTCTTTTCTTCAAATCACCGGCAATTTTAATTTTTTCATTTTTAGCACCGCGTTTTTCTCAGCGTTTCTCACCAATTTCCTCACTTTCACGCATCCATTTCTGTAAAGTTTCATCCATTTTTACAGCACCTCCTTCATCAAACTTAAATCTGGCTTTAATTTCGCTTGTCACAGGGAATTCATCTGTATTGTAAGTATCATTTTCTGTAAACACTTTCATCAGTTTGGAAAAATTTGAACCGTTGTCAATCACAGCATTTGCATATATTTCAGTAAGCCCGTCCTCGACAACCTGTCCTGTTTCCATAACCACTTTTTTTACATGGTAGAGTGGGAGCCCACTCTTAAACATATCAAAGGCTGATATAAATATTACGCAGACATCAGGTACAAATTCAAACTTTGTTCCTGTTTCTGTTATGTTAGTAGTTAATACGGAGCCATTGTAGCGGACTCTTCTCAGATGATCATCGTTATCCGCTTTCTGTACCTCAATGTTGATATGTCTTCCGTCTCCGGTTACACATTTTGCATCCATAATTATGGAACGTCCGTGCAGATTTTCCACCTTGCATTGAGGTATATTCTCAGTAACTATGAGTTTATCATCATCTAAGATGACTCGGAGTATTTCTTCACAAAACTCCTTACTTTCCGCCATTTTGCTAAACATTAAGTCATCAATAGGGTTTAGTCCTCTGGCATAGTCTTCAAATTCTTTCTTGGTTGGCATTGTAGTCCTTTCTTTTTAAGATTTGCTATAATGCCTTTACCGGTATTATAGCAGATATTTTGAAAAATATAAATCAAATTTATTCATGTCATAGGTCACAGAGTTATAATTTGAGGGATATTGTCATAAAAAACTTGCTCTGTGACTTATGAATATTTATGAACAATTTGGGATAAATATAGAAATTCCTGCTAAGTAGAGAAAAGATATACTCAGTTTAGAATTAACATAGATATGAGCCACAATAATCAAAGAGAGTTTGATGCCTTGATAGAAACTTATAGAATAATATGAAATTTATAAATCATAATAATTATTGCAGCTCATATTTACAAATAAAATTATAAAATATTTTTTTGGTTTTTTTGCCAACGTTAAAGTGTACAAAGATTTCAGAGTTTACTATACAAAAATAAACAAAAATTCAAGTGCTCTACGGATTTATACAAAAACTCATATTTAGAAATAAACAGGGAGAAAGGCTAAATCTCCCTGTTTGGTTGTAACTAAAAGGCTGTGTTAAAATGGTATTTTTCTGTTATCAGTTACAGGTTCAAAACCATCTTTATCACTTAAAGCTTTCCGTTTTAAGTCATCATAATCTATATAATCGCTTGCAGGCAAGCTATAAGACTTATATGCGCCATCTTCAACATAGTGGTATATTATTTCAGTTATTCTTCTCATAAGCTGCTTAAAACTGTCGTATTTTCGATTGTTTTCAGGAACTAACATCTCATATATCTCTTCCGGAGGAAATATAGAGGAGATATGGACTTCACTCCAGAAATTGTAGCAGTTATTATACCTGCAATGAGTCTGAGTATGTGAGTTATTTTCAAGTATTGTAAGCAACTGTTTATACTTGACTTCATTCTTTAATTCATCTATAAATAATATCGGTGGTGTACCATCCTTTATATAATAGTCAAGTCCGCCATTTTCAAGATCATTTAACATATAAACATTATCGTCTCCGTATTTGTCACATAAAGTATGGTAGTAATGACTCTTTCCGCTTCCGCTTTCACCTGTGTGCCAATACACGCGCATATCCTTTATTCTAGGCATAGTTTTAAGTTTTATAGTTGTAAAGTATTCAAGAATCATGTTTTTATATCTTACATATCTAAATGAATGTGCATATATTTGTTTAGGGGTATACCCTTGGTTTAATAGCTCCTCTATAGTATCAAGGTCACTTCTCTTACCCTGTGCACTCTGAATATTGTCAAGCCCTATCGTATAAAGTACCTTTTCATTTTTCTGACCATTATATTTACTGGATTTATTGAAATAGTCATACAACTGTTTTTTAGTACCTTTCTGAGGCTCTACATGAGAATCAAACAGTATTTTAGAAACCTGGGTTAGGGTAGTCGTATTGCCATAGCAAGCCATATGAGCATGGTAGCAGTTGTCGGTTGTTGTACATACTGCAATAGCCCCGGTTCTTCCCTTACCGCTTGTTTCCCATGTATTCATAAAGTGTTTTGCAAGAGTTTCAGGGTTCATATATTCGTTTTCGGATAATCCGGACTTCTTCATATTAGCCACATGTATAGTAGCTACCCAACATCGTGACTTGATACAAGTATTTTTTTTATTAGTCATATATCTTCATTTCTGCCTGCTATATTTGCCTGCAGGTCTTATCATTGTTTTGTAAATATCCAAAAGAACAGCTTGAAAACTAAAGCTTTATCCTGTGTTATCGAAAATGAAATTTACGGCATTATCCTGCTTATAATTCATAGTCAGACCTCCTTCCCGGTATAAATTGATTTTTTTATTCGGTTTTGGATGAATAAATATGTATTTAAGTTTTATAAAAAAATTCATCCGTATTTTTTTAAAAATCTACTTAATATCAAATTAATGCTAATTTTTCATGCCTTCGGACTTTTTTTGGAATGTATCTTCAAAAATGCTTATTATCCTATAAAAAAATAGCTTTTAAGGCATTAGATAAGGAATGTCCCAATGAAAAAAATAATGGATATTTATACATTTTTTAATAATAAACAGTGAATATAAACTAAAACCGTTTTAAATGTTGCAATTTAATCCGGATTTTGTATAATAGATATATGAGAAGTAAGAAATTTTGGTAAATTTCCGAAAGGGGCTTGACAAGTAAAATGAGAGGCGAAACAATTATTCAGGACAGGACAGGACAGGACAGGCGTATAATTTAATATACTTTTTAAAGCTTAAACGAGACACGAGTTAGGCACTTATTTTGATGCAAATCAGAGTAGGTGTCTTTTTTGTGTTTAAATAAAATTTTGAAGGGAGAAATTAAATGAACAAGGAACAGGTAAAGGGATATTTATTGGAGGCTGTAGTAGAAAAACTCATTCGAATAAATGGCTATGAAGTCATAACTAAAGCAAATAATGATGATATTATTCAAAGAGGTAATGGATTAAATGTGAAAGGTAGAGGGGGTTACCATCAGTTTGATTCTCTGGGTAATTTTAAAATTATACCCCCATTTATGTATCCTCTAAGGCTATTTGCAGAAGCAAAATTTTATTCAGAAAAACATAAAGTTGGAATAGATTTAGTCAGGATGGGAATAGGGCTTCTACAGGATGTGAATACAAATTATTCTACAGTATTAGTGAAAAAGGATGAGCTGACTAGACAAAGATATGATTATCATTATGCTATATTTTCTGCTTCCGGTTTTACTAGTGGGGCACAAAAGCTGGCTCTTGCTCATAAAATATGCCTTATAGATTTTTCCTATACTAATTTAAAAGACATCAAAGATTTGATTGAGAAAATAGTTGATAAATGGATTGATGAAGAACAGAAAAATAAAGGCAGTATTAGTGAAAAAAATGAGGATTTGCAAAAAAGCAAAATTGATGAAGCGTTAAAGCGATTTAGAGAACATAAGACTTTCTGTTACGAGGATAGGCAATTAGCTAAAATCGCAATGCTAGGCATAGAACATGATTTTACAAAATTGAATGAAGCTGTAGATGATAAAAGTTTATACTTTGCTAGTACAATAGGGGCAAAGGATTTAGCACTAATACCTGATAGTGATAAAAATATTAGAGAAGCCTTCGAAGAAGAGCATCATCATAAAGTTTCCATAAAATGGGATAATGATGCTGGTTTTTGGATAATAACACCAAAAGATTGTGAAAATAAGTATGAATTTACATTTTCATTACCAAATTTATTTGCTTCCGATTGGCTTAATAGTTTGGAAAAAGAAGATAAGAATGAATCTGTAATGAGCTTCATAGCGTACTTTGATTATAAGAACCCAACATTATGTACTCTAACATTTGATAGGAAAGAGATGATTAGTTGTATACTTGAAGCAGAAGAAATAAGTCACAAAGAATCTGGTGAAGATGATGTATTGTAAAAGTTGATTTACTTATAGGTTAAGGGGCTACGCGGTGTAGTCCCTGTTAATAAAAAGGAGAAACTCGAATGAGAAAAAAATTAAATATAGCAGTTATAGCATTACTAATATCTACCTTGACTACCAGTGGTATTGCCACCGGTAGTCAGGCTATAAAAGTAGAAGCCGGTATATTGGACTGGAGGATAGAGGGGGATGGAGAGGCGCTTGTAACAGATGAAGGTGATGTTATGATAGCAGAGGGAAGTGGTGATGGGCATTATGTAGAGGTAGACCCTGCTGAATATTATGGATTTGGATATAAAGAGGATAATGTTACTGGTGTTTTAGAGAAAGAAGATAAGGTAGAGAATAAGGATAAGAAAGTAAAGAAAGGGAAGAAGAAGGTAGTAGTAAAGAAAGGTGCTGTAAAGAAGAAAAAAGAGCAGGCAAAGAAACTGGAAGAAGCTAAGAAGAAAGCCGAACAGGTAAGAAAAGCTGAGGAAGCCAAAAAAGAAACGGAGCGAGTAAGAAAAGCTGAGGAAGCTAAAAAGGAAGAGCAGGCAAAAAAAGCAGAGCAAGCAAAGAAAATAGAAGAGGCTAAGAAGGCAGAAGAAGCCAAAAAGAAAGCCGACCAGACAAAGAAAAAGACTGAGAATAAAACTGAGAATAAAACCGGTAATAAAGGTAAATATAAGACAGAAAGAGAGGCAATGAGAAAGTCTCTCTTGGGTGTAAAGGGAAAGGTGCTTGCAAGAGATGACTTGTATGGAGCACCTTTAGTAATTCAGCAAGGAGACAGATTGTTGTTATCTGATTGGCAGAAAAAAATTGATGTATATTATGGAATAGAAAGAGATGCAAAAGGTTGGAGATTGTATAGTCCTGATAGAGGATTAGCACCAGACCATGGTGCAGATGACACTTATGACACTTATTGTGAATACAGACAAGAAGAGATAGACAAGATGATTAAATGGCAAAAAGAGCATAGAGATGAGTAAATAGTACTAGTAATGTAAGAAAGGAGGCAGAAATTAAGTGAATAGGCATAAATATATAAAAAGAATTATCTTGAGTTTATTTATAGTCATAATGTTTAAGTTTCACCACCAGGGTTTATAGCGGTGGTGGACATGGAACTGGTACCGGAGCAAATACAAATGTAAATGGTACAGGTAATTCAGGTGGGCCCGGAGTAAGGGCTCACCGAACAGGTTGGATTATGTATTTAGTATGGATGGTAGATGGTGCTGAGCCTGGTGCAGTTAAGAATACACTTGTCAATGGTTCTGAGAGAGCAGTTACATTAAGTGCAGGAAGTGGTTCAGATGGTAACGACTCATTTACACACTTATTAGATAATAAAAAGACAGAGTTTTATCTAGAAACAAACTTTGGTGGAAGTATAGACCCAGAACTGGTGAAGTTAGGTACTTGGCCGGTAGGAGGAGGAAATACCCCGAATGAAAAGATGCTACCGCCATTTGGAGCACCATTTACTTGGGGAGGTTCCGGTATAAATGGGCGAGGGGATGATATAAAAAAAGACTACTTCTTTAGGGGAAAAGAAGGTAAAATAGAGGGTAAAACAAGTAGAAGAAAGCAGATATACTGGTATGTAAAAAATGGCTGGGGGGATAAGAGAGCGAAGCAATTAGGAAGAGGAGAATTAGCATTATTTTTAGAGCCATTTTATTGGTTTAGGAAGGATTATCATATTAAAAATAATGGGAATTGGATATGTGGAACGACACATTCTTATGCTAAGCATTTAGGAAATACGTTAACAACTGTTACAGTTAAGGGACTTCCTTATGCAGTAACATTTCAGAAAGGTAAAAGTTTATGTGGAGTAAGTCTTCCTAAAAAATATGCATCACCGGGAATATTTTTCACAGTTTTTAAATCCGATTTCACAGTAAAACTGTAACTCTAAACCCCACTACCCAAGCAGGATACAGAGAATTGTCACAGTTACAGAAGTAAAGGGTAATACTAAGGGGAGGCTAGGTGCCTGTCAATTTTTTAATCAGCATTTCTAAAATCTAAAATTCAAGAGATTATACTTCAGATTATTAGAATCATAAGAATTCAAAAGTTTACAAAAAAATACTGCAAAAAAATAATGTCAAAAAAATAAGCTGCGCACAATTTATTTTTCACTGAAGTAGAACTCACAAAAGATTTCAAATTCATAAAAATACCCATAAAACAGGCATTTCCCTGGATTAGCTGATTAAAAAAATATTAACTAAGTTAGAAGCAATGCCTATTTTATGAGTAGGATATGAAAGATAGTCTTACAGAGCCAAACTACATCCTTTGGCAGACCTGTAAATTTTGTTATAAGTTCGGGATTTTCAAAGCCATAATCATCTTCTCCGAAAGACCTGTAATTTCTGCAATTAGCTCATCCTTGAAGCCTCTTTTCTTCAAATCACCGGCAATTTTAATTTTTTCATTTTTAGCTCCCAGTTTTTCGCCCTCTCTTCTGCCGCGTTTTTCACCAATTACTTCACTTTCACGCATCCATCTCTGTAAAGTTTCATCCATTTTTACAGCACCTCCTTTATCAAACTTAAATCTGGCTTTAATTTCACTTGTCACAGGGAATTCATCTGTATTGTAAGTATCATTTTCTGTAAACACTTTCATCAGTTTGGAAAATTTTGAACCATTGTCAATTACTGCATTTGCATATATTTCAGTAAGTCCGTCTTCAACAACCTGCCCTGTTTCCATAACCACTTTTTTTACATGGTAGAGTGGTAGCCCACTTCTAAACATATCAAAAGCAGATATAAATATTACACAGACGTCAGGTACAAATTCAAACTTTGTTCCGGTTTCTGTTATGTTTGTAGTTAATACGGAGCCGTTATAACGTACTCTTCTAAGATGGTCATCATTATCTGCTTTCTGTATCTCAATATTGATATGTCTTCCGTCTCCGGTTACACATTTTGCATCCATAATTATAGAACGTCCATGCAGATTTTCCACCTTGCATTGAGGTATATTTTCGGTAACTATAAGTCTATCATCTTCTAAGATAACTCGGAGTATTTCTTCACAAAACTCCTTACTTTCGGCCATCTTGCTAAACATCAAATCATCAATGGGATTTAATCCTTTAGCATACTCTTCAAATTCTTTTCTGGTTGGCATTGTAGTCCTTTCTTTTTGGAATTTGCTATAATGCCTTTACCGGTATTATAGCAGATATTTTGAAAAAAATATAAACTTAGAAATTCTTATTAAGTAGACATAAGAAACTCAGTTTAGAATTAATATAGATGCAAGCCGCAATAATTATGAACAGCTCAATATTTTTGATAAAGATTTATAGAATAATCTAAAAAAATTATAACAGATATCGATTATTGTGGCTCACATATACAAGGAATATTATAATATAAATAATATATTTAGCCAACGTTAAAGTGTACAAAAAAATTAGGGAGTTTACTATACAAAATAGACAAAAAGATAGCCCCAACTTAATGGAACTATCTCTATAAAATATTTAATTTAACTTCTAAGCAGTTCATTCTCAGCGGTAGCAAGCATAAGCTTAATTCTGTTTAACTGATTTACTTCACTTGCACCCGGATCGTAGTCTACGGCCACTATATTTGTACCCGGATAATTAAGTCTTAACTGTTTGATTACACCCTTTCCAACTACATGGTTAGGCAGGCAGCCAAACGGCTGGGTACAGATAATATTGGTTGCGCCGGACTTTATAAGCTCTATCATTTCACCTGTAAGGAACCAGCCTTCACCTGTCTGATTACCGAGAGAAACTATAGGCTCGGCAAATTTTGCAAGCTCGGTTATGTAGCTCTGTTCTACAAAATGTTTACTCTTTCTTAGAGCCTTTCTGGCAGGCTTTCTAAAGAACTCTATAAGGTCGATGGCTCTGTTGCTTATAAAGGCATTGCGCTTACTCTTGCCGAGAGTTTCAGCCTTAAAGTTGGTGTTGTAGGCACTGTAGAGAAGGAAGTCTATAAGATCAGGTACAACAGCCTCAGCCCCTTCATTTTCAAGCAGCTCTACAACTCCGTTATTTGCACTTGGCAGGAATTTAACAAGGATTTCTCCCACTATGCCTACCTTGGTTTTGGTAAGCCCTTCTACACGAGGAAGATTGTCAAAGTCAGCAACTATCTGCTTGCAGTTTTTATTAAAGGTAAGCATATTAGCCCTTTTTAGACTTTCAATACACTTCTTCTCCCACTTCCTGTGTAACTCATCAGCAGAACCTTTTACAAGTTCATAAGGCCTTGTAGCATACAGCACTCTCATAAAAAGGTCTCCATACACCAGAGCCTGTAAACAGCGAAGCAGTATAGGAGGCGTAGCACTAAAGCCCGGATTTTTCTCAAGCCCCTGTACGGAAAGTGAAATAACAGGTATATGAGCCAGTCCCTCCTTCTTCAGAGCTCTACGGATAAATCCTATGTAGTTGGATGCACGACAGCCACCACCGGTCTGGCTTATAAAGATTGCGAGCTTATTTACATCATATTTGCCTGACTTTATAGCACTCATAATCTGCCCTACCACTATAAGTGAAGGGTAGCAGGCATCATTATTTACATATTTAAGTCCTGTATCTATTACAGAATGTTCATCAGCAAGCAGTTCAATATGGTAGCCACCCCATTCAATAGCGGTTTTAAGCATTTCAAAATGAATAGGTGACATCTGAGGGCAGAGGATGGTATAATCCTTCATTTCCTTCTCAAATACAGCTCTGTCAGTAGCAGAGGAGATATCGAAGTTTTGCTGTGGATTAGCTTCCCTGTCTTTAACCGCTGAAAGTAATGAACGAATTCTGATTCTTGCCGCGCCGAGGTTATTTACCTCATCTATTTTAAGTACGGTATAAATCTTGCCTGCTCTTTCAAGTATGTCACTTACCTGATCGGTAGTTACCGCATCCAGACCGCAACCAAATGAGTTGAGCTGGATTAAATCAAGAGCAGGATTGGTTTTTACATAGCAGGCAGCCTTATAAAGTCTTGAATGGTACATCCACTGATCCATAACCACAAGAGGACGTTCAACCTGACCGAGATGGGAGATAGAATCCTCTGTAAGTACAGCAACTCCAAATGAAGTGATGAGTTCAGGTATACCATGATTAATCTCAGGATCTACGTGGTATGGCCTTCCTGCAAGGACTATTCCCTTTTTGCCAGTTTCTTTAAGGTAAGCAATGACTTCCTCTCCCTTTGCCTCTGTATCCTTTTTGGACTGGAGAAGTTCATTCCAAGCCTCTTTAGCGGCGGCTTTTATCTCACTCTTCGGTATTCTTCCTTCAAATATCTTCACAAGTCTGTCAGTAAGTATTTTCTCGGACTCAAGTGAGAGGAAAGGATTTTCAAATGTAATGGAAGGATCTGCAAGTTCTTCCATATTGTTCTTTATATTTTCACCATAAGAGGTTACAATAGGACAGTTATAATGATTGTTTGAATCAGGTGTTTCATTACGCTCGTAAATTACACAAGGATAGAAAATATGCTTAACACCCTTTTTAAGCAGCCACATAACGTGACCATGTGCAATCTTGGCAGGATAACATTCTGACTCACTAGGTATTGATTCTATACCAAGTTCGTATATGCTTCGGCTTGAACGTGGAGAGAGTATAACTCTGAATCCAAGTTTGGTAAAGAAGGTAAACCAGAGAGGATAATTCTCGTACATATTAAGCACTCTTGGAATACCTATAGTTCCACGAGGAGCTTCTTTTTCAGTCAGAGATTTATAACCGAAGATTCTCTGCATCTTGTATTCAAAAAGGTTAGGGATATTGTCCTTGTTCTTTTCAAGTCCAAGTCCTCTTTCACATCTGTTACCCGATATATAATTTCTTCCGCCTGTAAATGTATTTACTGTGAGCATACAGTGGTTATTACATTTCTGGCATCTTTCCATATTTGTTTCATAGCTTAAGTTTTTAATCTGCTCATATGAAAGAGTAGTGGTTTCATCACCCTTTCTGTAATGTTTTCTTGCTATAAGGGCAGCACCGAAAGCACCCATTATACCTGCTATATCAGGTCTTATAGCCTTTGTGCCGGACACCTTTTCAAAACTGCGAAGAACAGCATCGTTATAGAAGGTTCCACCCTGAACCACTATATTTTCACCGAGGTCTTTTGGATCGGTAAGCTTAATAACTTTAAGCAGGGCATTTTTAATAACTGAATATGCAAGACCTGAGGAAATATCTGCTACACTTGCCCCCTCTTTCTGAGCCTGCTTAACCTTGGAGTTCATAAATACGGTACAGCGTGAGCCAAGGTCGATAGGATTTTCTGCTAACAGTGCAACTTTTGCAAAGTCTGCTACTTCATAATTAAGTGATTTTGCGAAGGTTTCTATAAATGAGCCACAGCCCGATGAACAGGCTTCGTTAAGCTGGATGCCGTCAACTGTGCCGTCTTTTATTTTGATACATTTCATATCCTGACCACCTATGTCAAGGATACAGTCTACCTTAGGATTGAAGAAGGAAGCTGCAGTATAATGTGCCACAGTTTCAACTTCGCCTTCATCCAAGAGGAAGGCAGCCTTAAGCAGGGCTTCTCCATAGCCTGTAGAACAACTTCTAGCAATCTTACAGTCCTTAGACATAAGCTCATGTATTTCGTTAAACGCTTTGATAGAAGTCTTGAGAGGACTTCCGTTATTACTGCTGTAGAATGAGTACAAAAGGGTTCCGTCCTCCGCTACAACAGCTACTTTGGTAGTGGTAGAGCCTGCATCTATACCTAAGAAACATTTTCCATGGTAATCTGCAAGATTTCCTTTTTTTACCTCAGCCTTTTTATGTTCAGCCTTAAATGCTTCATAATCTTCTTCGCTTTTAAAAAGAGGCTCAAGTCTGGCTACTTCAAAGTCCATACTTACCTTATTATGAAGCGTATTGTGAAGGTTCGCTAAGGTTGTGGCTTTTTCATATTTTGAACTCATAGCTGAACCCATAGCGGCAAAAAGATGTGAGCCTTCAGGGGCAACTATATTTTCAGGTCCAAGTTCCAAGGTTCTTACAAAAGCAGCCTGAAGCTCCGTAAGGAAGTGCAGAGGTCCTCCAAGAAAAGCTACATTTCCTCTGATTGGTTTACCACAGGCAAGGCCGCTTATGGTCTGATTTACAACTGCCTGGAAAATAGAAGCCGCAAGGTCAGGCTTGGTAGCACCGTCATTTATAAGCGGCTGTATATCAGATTTTGCAAATACACCGCAGCGGGCAGCTATAGGGTAAATAGACTGATAGCTTTTTGCATACTCATTAAGACCGGCAGCATCAGTTTTTAAAAGGCTTGCCATCTGGTCGATAAAGGAGCCTGTACCACCGGCACAGATTCCATTCATTCTCTGTTCTATACCGCCTGTAAAGTAAATGATTTTGGCATCTTCTCCACCAAGCTCAATAGCAACATCAGTCTGAGGAGCAAAGGTTTTAAGGGCGGTAGCTACTGCTATAACTTCCTGAACAAAAGGAATGTCAAGGTGTTTAGAGAGCGTAAGCCCGCCTGAGCCTGTTATCATAGCGTAAACTTCTACGTTTCCACAGACTTTTATTGCATCGTGGAGAAGGTTTGCAAGAGTTTCCTGTATGTTGGCATAATGCCTCTGATAATCCGAAAAAAGAACTTTCAAATCATTGTCTATAAGTGCAACTTTAACTGTAGTAGAGCCTATATCTATACCTAAACGGTACTTTGTTTCTGACATAAATTATACTCCTGTCTAATAATGGTGCTTTTACATAGGAGGTACAAATTTTCACAAATTTGACACTTTGTACCAATAAAATGTATTTAGCACAATTAGTTTGAATACACGCTATTATACCACAACAAAGGAAAAAGGGTAGTAGAAAAAATTTACAAAAATGTGTTTTTTTGCAAACATTTTACTTCACTTATTCACGAAAGAGTCTGTGAAATATTGTAATTAAATTCCACAATTATTGACAAGGGTTTTTAATAGAATTTATAATAGTAGGGTATACCTATTTGGAGAAAGCTACATCGGAGAATATTGAATGAATAATTTTTTTAGATAAAATGGAACGAAAACTTGGAAGATTTGCTATCAAAAAAATCTTATGCTATATATAATAGGAGTGTATATAATAGGAGCATTGCTTTCCGTAGCGGCACCGACATTTTATTACTTATATCTTTCTCTCAATATAGAGAAGGTAATGCAGGGCGAAGTATGGAGGCTGATTACCTTTATTCTTGAGCCTTTAAGCAGTATGCGAGGCGGGACTTCGGTAATTTTCTTTTGTATAACGCTTTATTTTTACTGGATACTGGGTACAAATCTGGAATATGCCTGGGGCACGTTTAGATTTAATGTATATTATATTTCGGGAATCTTACTTAATATAATAGCGGCAGTAATCACCTATGCAGTAACCGGAGATGCAAGTTCCGGAATGTATTTTGGATTAAACTACATAAATGAGTCATTGCTTTTAGCCTACTGTGCTATGTATCCTGATTATCAGGTACTGCTTATGTTTGTACTGCCTGTAAAGATGAAGTACTTAGGTATATTTTACGGAGCCTTTGTAGTGCTCCAGATAGTGCAAAATGCGGCAGCAGGCAATTTCATGTTTGCAATAGCTATAGTGGTTGCGTTGCTAAACTTTGTATGGTTCTTCTTTTCAACAAAAAATTACAGACAGAAATTTAACTCTAAAATGCGGAGAATGAAGTTTGAGGCAAGGAAAAAAACGGCAGAAAGAGGTTTTAACACTGAAAAAGGTGTGGCAAGACATAAATGTGCAATTTGTGGAAGGACAGAGCTTGATAATCCAAATCTTGAGTTTAGATTCTGCTCAAAATGTGAAGGGAATTATGAATACTGTAATGAGCATCTATTCACCCATCAGCACATAACAAAATCTTAAGAAAAAAGCCGGTGTTATGATAATAAAAAGGTTTTACAATTAATTAAATATAAGTGAGGAAATCAAAAATGAGTAAGAGAACAAGTGCTATGTCAGATATTAAGAAGGGTAAAAATCTTGAAAGAAGTCTGCCTGTATTTGCTAAGGATTTGTCCGCAGTCTATGGGAGTTCAGCGATACTTAACCTTTCTATGAATTATGCAAACTATTATGTAAATACAAAGGAAAAAGAGATAGACAGAAGTTTTACAGGGCTTGGAGAGAAGATAAATTCTCTTATTAAGTCCGCTATAGTGGAAGAAAATTATTCTGAGGAAAACATAGAAGAAATTGAGAAAATCAGAGAAGAAGTAAAGGCGGGAGTAGATGCGGCAACAGCTTATTTAAGCGCTTTTGAAAACTTTAACTATGTGCTCTCAAGAAAGCTTAGCAACAAAGAATATGATGGAAAGGAATTTGATACTGATGAAGAAGCACGAAGAATCCTTGCTTATATTTTTGAAGATGATGATAATATAGCAATCAACTCCAAAATTCAGAGGATAATTTCTGAACTTCCAATCAGATACACAAAGGGTAAGTTCTTTGACATAATTGAAAGTTCTGTAGACCGCTATACAGGAGCTGAAAAGAAGGCTCTTAAAGCCTTTGCTTATATGGTAAGGCAGGCAGGAATGATTTATGACCTGGATAAAATGCAGAAGCTATATCCTGAACTTGCCGATGAATTTGAATATTTCAAAAATTTTGAATTTGATAAGGCTACCAAAAAGCAGCTTCTTACCGAAAGCGTAAAGCTTAATTCCATTATAGCAAGATGCTCAGAACTTACAGATGATGGTATTTTAATTATGGAAGTTGTAAATGATCTCTATGCAGTGCTGCTCAATGGAAAAAATCTTGATAAAGAGGCAGCTAAACTTGAAATAGAAATGATAAAATTTACAAATGAGAGCTTTGCTAATGAAGATATGAGCCTTGAGGAATTTGATGTAAAGATGGCTGAAATTTTTACAAAGCTTGAAGGAAAGCTCGAAAATATTTATGAAGATTTGATAGGCTACGAGGGAATACTGTTTGATGTACAGAACAGATTTGCCAGGGAAGTTTCTGAATCTGTACTTAAAGCACAGTATGAGAACTTGTATAAATGTAGCATTTTGAGACAGGGAAGCCTTTTTGCTGATTTAAGCGATCTTGAGGACACAGGAATTGTTGTAGTAGAGGATTTGGACAAACTTAAAGATAATCTTAGAACAGAGTTTGACAGAATTTTCAATGAAGTGGACAGAAGTGTAAGGCGAGGAATTATGGCTCAGGTAATAGGAAGCATACCGGTTTATTTTGAGAACCGTACAGAAGTTATGGACTATATAAGAACTTCTCTTACTTCCTGTAACAGCAGGGAAGAACTTGTAGGAACTATAAATGCAGTAACTGAAATTATTTGTGAATAAATGGTGATATAATGATAACAATAGGCGAAACTCTCATAACAGAAGGGCTGATGAAGTCTGATATGATAAGGGAAAAGGTTATTTCTTCCCTTAAAAAGGGGAAGTTTTCGCCTATTGGCGCGTTTGGAATATTTGAACCTCAAAATCCTGCTAATTTATATGAAATAATTTCACTAAATGAGCTTAGAAAACTTCCGTACAGAAAAGGGTATTACAAAATGATAGGGCTTACAGGTTCAAGATTAGAAGCAATTATGCTTGTTGCAAAGCTTTGGATAAAAAAAGAGAAGCAGAAGGAGTGAGGGAGTTGGGGATTATAGCTGTAATACTGACCGGTCTTAAAATTATTGGCTTGATTTTACTTGCTCTGCTGATAATTCTGCTTGTAATAATAGCATTATTTTTATTTGTCCCCTTTGCATATAGATTCAGGATAAAATATATAGCCGGGAAATTAAGTTTACAGGGAGAAATCAAATTTTTATTTAAGCTTACATATGCAAGGTTTTTATATGACAATGAATTGTCTTATGGCTTAAAGCTGGCGTTTCATACACTGGCATCAAGCGAAAAAAAGCCTGAGAAAAAGAAGGCAAAGCTCATAAAGGAAGCCCCAATTAAGGAGAAAACAAAGGAAAAAGACGGAAAAGAAAATGTTGTAGCTGAGCAAATAAAAAATGAACCCCAAGAACAAAATGTAGACTCTAAGGCAAAAACAGAGTATGAATCCAAAGAAAAGTCTGAAACAGGTATTAAGGAAGATACAGTATCAGAGAAAAAATCTGAATCAGATATCAAGGATGAAGCGATACTTAAGAAAAAGTCTGAATCGGATACTGGTGAAGATGCAAAATCAGAAAAAAAGATCTGAAGTTAATAAAGAATCTGCTTCAGAAGAAAAAAATACTACCCGATGAAAAAAATGGGAAAAAAAGAAAAAGACAGTAAATAAAAATAAAGAAAACAAAGAAGAAATTTAACATAATTTCAAAAAAATAAAACAGATAATAGAAAAATATTAAAGCTAAATGGAAGGCATTTAAGGGCAGATTTAAATCGCTTAATATAAAAAAAGATGCGATAATCCGGTTTTTGAATGCTGATGGTACACTTAGCGGAGCGGGTTATCTGCTTACACAGGGAAAAAGGCTTATAAAAATGATTTTTCCTAAAAAAATAGAGGGATGGCTTAGATTCGGAACAGGAGATGTATATACAGAGGGTCAGTATTTATCCTATCTATGTTTGCTTTATCCTTTGTATGGCAGAAAATTTGAAATCAGACCGGAATGGGATGAAGAAGTGTTTGAAACAGATGCTGCTTTTTCCGGAAGAATTACAATGTTCATAATACTTTTAGTAATTCTGAAAGTATTATTTAATAAGAAAGTTAAGCTGCTAAGGAACAATTATAATAGATGTAAGAAAAGCCTGGCAAAGAGCTAAGGGGAGGGAAAATGGCTGCGAATAATTTTGATGAAACAATGACGGCTTTATTTAAGGGTATGGATGGATTTATAACCAGTAAAACTGTGGTTGGAGATGCTATAAAATTTGAAGATGGAACTACCATACTTCCGCTTATTGATGTTTCTTTCGGAGCAGGAGCCGGTGCTTTTGCAAGTGAATCCAAGAAAAAAGATAACGGAGTGGGAGCTATGTCGGGTAAAATCACCCCAAGTTCTGTACTCGTTATAAAAAATGGGAATGTACGTCTGGTGAATATTAAAAATCAGGATACTATAACCAGGCTTCTAGATCTGATACCTGATCTTTCGGAAAAGTTTTCTAATCTGATAAATAAGGGTAAAGAGAAGAAAGAAGAAAGTAATTCTGATAAAGAGGATATTCCAGAGACAGAAGAGGATATTGCAGACAAATTAGATAACTCAAAATAATTCTAAAGAAAAGAGGAAAGAAATGTTAGATAATCTTACTTTGCTTACGGATTTTTATGAACTTACTATGATGCAGGGGTATTTCAAAAATAAAAAGGATCCTGTTGTAGTTTTTGATATGTTTTACAGACATAACCCTTCTGACAATGGTTTTGCTATAGCAGCAGGACTTGAGCAGGTTATAGAAGTTATTAAAAATCTGAATTTTAGTTATGAGGATGTGGAATACTTACGTTCACTGAAAATGTTTGATGAGGATTTTTTAGATTATCTTTCCGGTTTTCATTTCACGGGAGATATTTATGCAGTACCGGAGGGAACGGTAGTATTTCCTATGGAACCATTGGTTAAGGTGGTAGCACCTATTATGCAGGCTCAGCTTGTTGAGACAGTTATCCTTAACCTGATTAATCATCAAAGCCTCATAGCTACAAAAGCTTCAAGAGTGTGTTACGCTGCCCAGGGAGACTTTGTGATGGAGTTTGGGTTAAGACGTGCCCAGGGGCCTGATGCAGGTACACTTGGAGCGAGGGCAGCTGTGATAGGGGGCTGTGCGGGTACCAGTAATGTAATTTGTGCTAAAAAATTTGGCGTACCGGCACTTGGAACCCATGCTCATAGCTGGATAATGAGCTTTACTGACGAATATACGGCATTTAAGGAGTATGCAAAGCTTTATCCGGAAAATGCCATCCTTCTGGTTGACACCTATGATACCCTTCGCTCGGGAGTACCCAATGCGATAAAGGTATTTAAGGAAATGAAAGAAGCAGGAGTAAAGCTTGGCAGATATGGAATAAGGATTGATAGTGGTGATCTTGCCTATATGTCAAAGAAAGCAAGAAAAATGCTTGATGCTGCCGGTTTTAGTGATGCAAGTATAGTTGCATCTTCTGATTTGGATGAGAATTTAATATCTTCACTTAAATTACAAAAAGCAAGCATAGATTCATGGGGGGTAGGCACTAAGCTTATTACAAGCGCAGATTGTCCTGCTTTTGGAGGAGTATACAAGCTTGCAGCCATCCAGAATGAAGATGGTGTTTTTGAGCCTAAGATTAAGCTCTCCGAAAATACCTGGAAGATAACCAATCCGGGAAACAAACCATATTTAGAATTTATGATATGGAAGGAAAGATTAAGGGAGATCTTATTGCATTCGCAGATGAGAAAATAGTCGAGGATGAAGAATATATGATGTTTGATCCTATAGAGACATGGAAAAAAACTCTTTTAGTTCCGGGAGAGTTTAAGGTAAGAGAACTTTTAGTTCCTGTATTTATTAAAGGTCAGTGTGTATATATGTCGCCTGGCGTAATGGAAATAAGAGAATATTGTAAAAAAGAAATGGATACTCTTTGGGATGAGACAAGAAGACTTGTAAATCCACACGAGGTTCATGTAGATTTGACTAAAAAACTTTGGGATGTAAAGAAAAAATTGCTTGATGATTATAATAATGCTCTTCAGACAAATAAGCAGGCTACAGTGCTATAATAGGAGACGGAATGAGAATAATATTAGTGGGTTTATATTTATTTATGTTTGGAATTTTTAGTATAATAGCATTGCCTCTGCTTTGGATGACAGGTAAATTTAATTCAGGTTTACAGAGGAGAATAAGCCAGAGGATAGTGAAGCTTGCATTTGGTAAAGTGTTGTTTTTATCAGGCATCAAAAAAAAAAAAAGTAATAGGTGTTGAAAGGGTTCCTAAGGACAGACCCGTACTTTTTATAATTAACCATAGAGGATTTTTTGATGTAATCCTGGCTTTTTATACAGTACCCGTACTATCGGGCTTTGTTTCCAAAAAGGAAATAGCGAAGGTTCCCGGGCTCAGAATATGGATGAAGTTTATTAATTGTGTATTCTTAGATAGAGAGAATCCTCGTGAGGGTATAAAGGCTATATTGAAGGAATTGAGAATATAAAATCGGGAATCTCTATGTTTATTTCTCCTGAGGGAACCAGAAATAGCGGAGAGGGACTTTTGGAATTTAAGCCTGGAAGCCTTAAAATGGCTGAAAAGACAGGCTGTCCTATAGTGCCGGTTGCAATCACCAATGCGGATAAGGTTTTTGAGGATCACTTGCCCTGGATTCAGCCCTATGAAATGACGATTGAATACGGTGAGCCTATTTTGATACATGAACTTTCAAAGGAAGCAAAAGCAGAGCTTCTTGAACACTGCAGAGAGAAAGTTTTGGAGTTATACGAAAAGAATCTATAACTGGCACTATAAAAAAGTTAAAAATTGGATATTTATCACATGCCAAAAATTTAATATAATTATCGGAGATTGAAAAGGAATTATCAATTTCAGATAAAATAAGCGATTATCTGTTTTGATAATCGCTTATGTAATAAGGAGGAAATTTGGTATGAGTAAAATGGAAAAAGAACTGGTGGGAACAGAAATTTCCGGTGATAGGGTAAAGAAGCTTGCACTGGCAGCTTTGTTTGCAGCTTTATCCTATATAGGCTTTCAGGTATTTAGATTTGATATACCGGTAGGAACTGAAAAAACAGCGTTTCACTTAGGCAATACCTTTGTAGCACTCGGAGCTTTATTTATTGGAGGAGCTATGGGAGGAGCAGCAGGAGCAGTCGGACTTACTATAGCAGACTTAACCAGTGGTTATGCCACAAGCGCACCTAAGACCTTTATCTTAAAGCTTCTTATAGGACTTATAGTAGGGATTGTGGCACATAAGGCATTTAAGATAAATGAAATTTCAGATAAAAAGAAACTTTTGTTTGTAACTATTTTGTCATCAGCCTGTGGTCTTGCCTTCAATATTGTTGCAGATCCTCTGGTGGGTTACCTTTATAAACAATATGTTTTAGGCATACCTCAGGAGATATCTGCAGCCTTTGCTAAGATTGCGGCTCTTACTACTTCGGTAAACGCGGTGGCTTCTGTTATATTTGCTACTATTCTTTATATTGCATTAAGACCTATACTTAAAAGAGAAGGATTTCTGGGTTAAGGAAATAAGCTTCAATAAAAACAGCACATAATCAGTAAAATTTTGATTATGTGCTGTTCTTTATAATATCTATTCTGTAATCTTTACACTATCAGGAAGTAAATCTAAATTAGCTGTCTGATTTTTATCACAGGTTAAAGTTTTGAGCTTCTTCAATTTTTAACAACTTGGATATATCGGTAATATAGTTATTGGATATATCTAAACTTTCAAGTCCAGGCATTTTGCTTACAAAATTCAAATTTTCAATATGTGAATTTGATACATTAAGCTTCTTTAGCTTAGGGAAGTGGCTTAAGAAATCATTGGCATATTCACCGAAGCTTTCTGTGTTGTATCCTTTATCAATGTTCATAAGTTCAGCTCCGCCGGTATCAAGTTCCTTAAGAACTTTATTGTCCTTTAATTTACTGATAGATAGGATTATGTAACCTGAACCTGTATCTTTCGGTTTGATTCTTAATTTTGTAACCTGGGGAAGTGAGAATACACCTGTATAGTCTCCGTCATGTGCAAGGGTTCCATATCCAAAAGTAAGTGTTCTAAGTTTTGGCAGTTTTGCTAAACACTGCGTCATATCAGGTTTTACTGCCCAGCTGTAATCACAAAGCTCAAGCTCAGCAAGAGAGTCCATGCCTAAAAGCGGCTTAAATGAGTATTCTTGACTAGTTTCATATATATACAGTCTCTTAATTGATGGCATACCTTCAATTATATTCAAATGACTTGCTTCTAAATCTACTTCAGTAAGAGCAGTCAGTTTGTGAAGCTTAGGGAATTTAACATCAAAATTCCAAATATCAGCAATATTCAGATTCTTTAAGCTGGTCAGGGTGGCTAAAGCACTTGCATCTTTCAAATCACCACAATTTGTAAGAGACAATGATGTAAGTGAAATAGAATCTTTCAAACCGTTTAGGTTTATAACAGGACAATATTCTATATCTAAACTCTTTAAGTTTGGCATATTTTTAGCAAAATCCAGAGTTTTCAATTCCTTTACATTTTTAAAACGTATTTTTTCAAGTTGAGGCATTCCTGAAAGTACATTTAAATGCTCAAATTTTGTGTCATAACCATTTATGTTAAGACCTTTAAGTTTTTGTAAGAGAAGAAAGTCCTCCTAAGTCCCAGGTACTTCCCGAATCAAAATCAAGGGAAAGTTCTTCCAGTTCGTGAAAGGATGAAAGGAAGGTCAGATCCGCAGCAAAGTCCTTACTAATAGATCTGATATTTAAAGTTTTTTTAATTTTGAAAACTTCTTTAGTTCAGCTAAATATTCTTTTCCATTTACATAATTACTTCCAAGTCCATATATATTTTGGATATCATCAAATGAAGGAAGGCTTGTAAGCTGCTCACTTGAAGTACCTGTGAAATAATGCAGGTTTTTAAGATTTCTAAAATCTACATTCTCATATTTATCAACAGGACTAATATCGGAGTCACCACTTAAATCTAAGGATTCTAAGCCGGTAAATACTTGCATATCGTCCTCTACAATGCTCGCTGTGCCTTTAATTTTAATGGTTTCAGGGTTAACAGCCTTACCATATTCGCCTACCTCTTTTGAATATGTAAACAGCCAGGGGGTATCGGAAGTTTTGCTTGAAATACTGCCGGTAGGCTGCCTGCGTATTTTAAGATATTTAATAGAAGCATATTCATTTGCTGTAATCTCAGCTACGGATTTACCAAAAACAGTTTCTGCAAATTCTCTGACCGCTTCACTCTCAGGGGTGGTTCGGTATGAGACAGACTTAGCAGATTCGGGTGTTTTTGTAGCTGTATCCATACTTTCAAACTGTCTGAAAAGCATTGGGATAAACATCATAAAAACAGTAATTATAATAATGGTAGCAACAAAACTTGCAAATACAGAATTATGATTTACGGCTTTTGTATTTTTTGGGGTTTTTCCCGTATCGCCAATATGAACTTCCTTGATATTAATAGTCTGATTGATATTGGGCTGTTCTTCTTCAAGTAGGAATTTTTGTACCACAAAAAAAGGGCAGGTGGTGAACTTACCTCTCTGTTCTTCTTTTATGTCTAAGTTGCCTTGACATTGTGGACATTTTCATACTGATGATTTTTCATAATAAGCTTTCTCCTTTATTTTGAAAATGGGTAAAATGTTATATTAAAAAAATAATAATATAAATCTTATAAACTATTATAACCTAAAATTTAAAATTATAAAAAGTGCTATAGCATTTTGTAAGAAATATTTTATTATTTTGAGATAAATAGATGGATAAAGATAGTTTTTTGCTATATCAAAATAAATATTTGCAAAAAAATAATTAGTGTGTTAGAATAACATTTAGAAAGTATGTTAAAAATTTAACACACTGTTGCCGGGGTTTTTCGTTAACAATTCAATTAAATGGAGGTTTGTTATGGAACTTTTGAGAATGATGCGTGCACCACTTAAGTATGTTCAGGGAAAAGGAGCCTTGCTTCAGTTTCATAAAGAAGTAGGGTATATGGGCAGGAGATGGTTGTTTGTCTGTTCCAACAGTGGCTACAAATGCTGCCATGATGGCTTGGAAAAGAGTTTTGAGGGTAAGGATGATTACCGCAGATATGAGGTTTTTGGAGGAGTATCCAGTATCGGTGAAATTAAGAGGATGCAGGATATAGTTCAGGCTGATAAAATAGATGTAGTAGTTGCGGTAGGCGGCGGTTCAGCAGTTGATGCAGCCAAGGCAACGGCTTACTATGAGGGAAAAAGGATAGTTATTATACCGACAGTTGCAGCTACTGATGCACCTTGCACCGGTCTTTCTGTTATATATAATGATGATGGAAGCTTTAATAAATATCTTTTCTATCCACAGAATCCGGATGCAGTTTTAGTGGACAGTGATGTAATAGCCAAGGCTCCTGTCAAATTTTTGATAGCCGGAATGGGAGATGCTTTAGGTACGTATTTTGAGGGAAGGGCTTCACTCCGTACTGAGTCTCCAAGTCTTGAAGGCGGCGGAATCACAAGGGCAGGTATGGCTATTGCAAAGTCTTGCTATGAGACTTTAAGAAGTTATGGAAAGGCAGCAGTTGTGGCCTGTGAGAACAATGTTGTAACTCCTGCTTTGGATGCGGTTATTGAGGCAGCTGTTTACCTTTCAGGCGTAGGTGCTGATAATGTAAACTGTGCGGCAGCACATTCATTTTATAACGGTCTTACATCTTTGGGAGGACACGATGCCTACCATGGTAACTGTGTAGCCTTCGGTACTTTGGTACAGCTTACTCTTGAGGGAGCTGATAAAGCTGAGTTTGAGGATATTCAGAATTTCTGTCTCGAGGTAGACTTCCTATTACACTTTCAGAACTTGGCAACTTTACAGATGAAGAAATCCATACTATGTCTAAGAATGCCTGTGTGGAGGGTGAAACCATTCACAATCTGGCAGGAGATGTAACCCCTGAAGAACTCTACTGTGCTATTATTGCTACAGATGCTCTGGGAAAGAAAAGACTGGGTAAGTAATGTGATTTAATTTAAGCATGGCTTTATGGCATTCACAATTGTGTAACCATAAAGACCATGCTTTTTTACGGCATTATAGATATAAATGTAGCTTGGGTTATCTGTCCGTAAATTACAGATGAAGATGCTGATATTTTTGTTGATTATCAGCCAAAAGAGGTTTATACTCCAAGTTAGAGAGTAGAAATAAAACAGATAGTTTTGACACTACCTGCTAAAGGAAGGAGATTCAAGCTATGGGATTAATTGATGAGAAGAAAACAGGCTCTGTGTCAAAATCAGAGGGAGTTGAGGCAGAGTTTAGGAGTATTGCAGGAAAAGAAACTACAGATGTACTCAGGGATTTAAGCTGTAATGAGCAGGGAATAAATGATGATGAAAGAGAGAAAAGGCTTGAAAAATACGGATATAATGACTTATCCGCAAATCAAAAGCATAGCTGGGTATATTTTATTGTTCACAGCTTTACAGATGCCTTTATTATAGTTTTGCTTGTTTTATCATTGGTTACCTTCGTTGTAGAAAAAGATGTTGTTTCCGGGGTAATTATTTTAGCTCTTGCCTGCATGAGTGCAGTCATTCGTTTTGTGCAGGACTATGGTTCCTACTGTGATATGCAAAAACTTAAGGAAATGGAGCATGATACGGTAAGAATACAGGTTCTCGGTAAAAATGGACTTGAAGTCAGGGAAGTAGCTGTTGAAGAGGTTGTACCCGGGGATATCCAGTTAATCGGTTCAGGAGATATTGTCTGCGGGGACTTATACCTTTTGGAAAGCAGGGACTTATTTGTATCCGTATCAGCATTTACAGGAGAATCAATTCCTGTGGAAAAGTCTGTGGGAGCAGATTTGCGAAATGTAAATGCGGCAGAACTAAACAATATCTGTCTGGGTGGTTCTACAGTTAACTCAGGAACAGGTATGGGTGTGGTGGTTCGTACCGGGAAAAATTCATATCTTGGTAAAATTTCTTCATCCATTCATACACAGAAGAAAGAAACTGATTTTGACCGCAGCCTTGCTAAAATTACAAAAATATTGATTTCTTACATGGTTATTGTAGTTTTGTTTGTGCTTCTAATCAACGGCCTTGTGAAGAAAAACTGGCTGGAGGCTTTTCTGTTCTCAATTTCGGTTGCAGTCGGTATTACACCGGGAATGCTTCCTATGATTGTAAATGGTACGCTTGCAAAGGGAGCTAAGTTCCTTGCAAAGAAGAAAACAATTGTTAAAAATATGTCTGCTATCCAGAACCTTGGAGCAATTGATGTACTTTGCACAGATAAAACCGGTACCCTGACCATGGACAATGTAATATTGCAAAATTATTATGATATAAATGGGGAAGAATCACATTTAGTACTTAATTATGCGTGGATGAATGCATATTATTCAACAGGAGTGAAGAACCTGATTGACAGGGCGATTTTGTCTTATGGAGAAAAAAATGATGTAAATAAGTATGCGGGTGGTTATGTAAAATCTGATGAGATTCCTTATGACTTTGAGCGACGTAGAATGAGTGTGCTGGTTTCTAACCCTGGAGGGATGCATTTAGAGGATGAAGTTGAGGAAGTGTTACCAAAACCAAATGAAGAGGTGCTGATTACAAAGGGTGCTTTGGAATCTGTGTTGGAATGCTGCAACCGTATTAGGGTGAAAAGGGAATATACTGATATCAGTTCTGCTGATCTTGATAAAATAAAGGCTCTGGCAGACAGACTAAATCAAGAAGGTATGCACGTAATCGGGGTTGCTGCTAAAAAGAGAAACATTGATGCACCAAATGTTTTCCACGCAGAGGATGAAAACGATTTGACTTTCCTTGGTGTAGTTGCCTTCTTGATCCTCCAAAACCTGATGCAAAAGAAGCAATACATGGTCTGTATGATGCAGGAGTTCATGTAAAGGTAATTTCGGGAGATGCGCCTGTAGTTGTGGAACATGTATGCAAGCTTGTGGGCATGAGGACTGATGGTCAGAATGCCGTAACAGGATCTGAAATTGAGAATATGAATGATGAGACTCTTTCATCTGTTGTGGAAAACAATGATATTTTTGCGCGTTTATCCCCAATGCAGAAGAAGCGTGTGGTAGATGCACTAAGGAAAAACGGTCACGTAGTAGGCTATATGGGAGATGGCGTAAATGATGCACCGAGCCTTCATGATGCAGATGTAGGCATATCAGTTGATAACGCCACAGATGTGGCAAAGGCAAGTGCGGATATTATTCTCTTAGAGAAGAGTCTGACTGTAATTTTAAATGGTATCTATGAAGGAAGACGAATCTACGGTAATATATTAAAGTATATGAAAATGGCTCTATCGGGAAATTTCGGAAATGTATTTTCAGTACTTATTGCATCCATCTTCCTGCCATTTTTGCCAATATTACCTCTACAGATTTTGATTCAAAACTTAATATATGATTTTACGCAGATTGCCATACCTTGGGATAATGTTGATGATGAGTTCTTAAAAGGACCTCATAAGTGGAATAGTACCTCCCTTGTATCATTTATGAATGTTATGGGTGGAGTATCATCTGTGTTTGATGTAATGACCTTTCTGGTGCTTTGGTTTGTCTTGGGATATAGTACATTAGGAATGCAGAACTATTTCCAGACGGGATGGTTCATTGAAGGGCTCATCTCACAGATACTGATAGTGCAGTTCATCCGTACAGCGAAGCGTCCGATTATCGAATCAAGATGTGATGCAAGGCTTGGACTGGCATCTGCGCTGGGAATTTTAGCGGCAATCGCAATTCCTTATGTATTTGACAGAACCGCTAATACAGTTTTTACCGAGATGCCTGCAGAGTTCTTTTGTATTCTTGATATTAATTCTGGTACTGTACAGTGTTACAATCGAGATTGTAAAGAAGTTGTATACAAGAAAATACGGAGACTGGTTATGATTTTTGCCAGATTTTAAATTATATATGTGTCAAAACATCTTGAAATAAAGCTGAAATTGTAGTAGAATGAAACAACGGTGTCCTATGATTATAGGAACTTTAATTTTATGATAAGCTTTAAGGAGGAATTTTTAATGATTTCAGCAGGCGATTTTAGGAATGGCCTTACAGTCGAGATTGACAACAGTGTTTTCCAGATAATTGAATTTCAGCATGTTAAACCGGGAAAGGGTGCGGCTTTCGTTCGTACCAAGCTTAGAGATATAAAGAACGGTGGTGTTAAAGAGACTACATTCCGTCCTACTGAGAAATTCCCTCAGGCCAGAATAGACAGAAAGAACATGCAGTATATGTATGCTGATGGCGATATGTATAACTTCATGGACAATGAAACTTATGAGCAGTTTGCCCTTACCTCTGAGCAGGTTGGAGATGCACTTAAGTTTGTTAAGGAAAATGAAACAGTATCCATGCTTTCTCACAATGGTGTGGTATTCTCAATAGAGCCTCCTATGTTTGTAGAGCTTGATATTACTGATACAGAGCCGGGCTTCAAGGGCGATACAGCTACAGGTGCAACCAAGCCTGCTGTTGTAGAGACAGGAGCTACAGTATATGTGCCTCTTTTTGTAAATCAGGGTGACAAGATTCAGATTGATACAAGAACAGGTGAGTACTTAAAGAGAGTATAAGAGCTGATATTTATAGGGCTGTCACGGTATATGTGGCGGCTCTTTAATTTTACCAGGGATTTTATGGGGAGGAAGTTATGTATAAGGCAGTTTTATTTGACATGGATGGACTTATTATAGATACAGAGAAGCATTATCAGAAGGCCTGGATACAGGCGGCAAAAGAGCTTGGTTTTAATATGACAGTGAAGGAACAGCTTTACCTCAGAAGCTGCACTAAAAAGTATGCAGAACCGATTATGCAGAAGTTTTTTGGACCGGATTTTGATTATGATAAGGTAAGAAATAGAAGAAAAGAAATTATGGATGAGGATTTAAAGAAATTCGGTATAGAAAAAAAGCCTTATGTAGATGAAATATTGGATTTCTTAAAAGAAGAAGGTATTAAAAGAGCACTGGTTACAGCTACCCATGAGACAAAGGCGCGAGAGTATCTGAAAGAAATAGAACTTGAAGAGAAGTTTGATAAGGTAATCTGTGCTGATATGGTTGAAAATGGTAAGCCTGATCCTGATATTTATCTTTTTGCCTGCGAAAAAATAGGTGAAAAGCCTTCTGACTGCCTTGCGTTAGAGGATTCTCCAAATGGAGTCCGTTCAGCATATAGTGCAGGTGTGGATGTGATTATGGTACCTGATCTTTCAGAACCTGATGAGGAGCTTAATAAGATAATATTAAAAAGTGCAGGAAGCTTAAAAGATGTAATAAGCTTCCTGCAAAATATGGAAATACAATGAGATAGTTATGCACCTGTAAATAAGATTAAAGATGTTTTGTTTTATCTTATAAGGTGCATTTTTTGTGCTAATCTTATAATAGAATGCCCCTTTGGAAAATTTTCAAGTTCTTTTTTATTGACACCTTTTAACAGCAGCTCAAATATAAAGAAAATGAAAACTCCAACAGGTAAGGCAACAGCCAGACCTAAATAATATCTCCTGGTGAGATTAAGCACCAGATTATAGGAGAAGTATACTGCTATGCCCATAATTACGGAGGCCAGGGCAGGAATGATAAAAGTCTTAAATGTTTCAATTTTTATACGTAATCTAAGGCTTATTATAAGCCAGCTTAGAATTATAACGACTGCCGGCATCAGCATACCGCCTAGTACAAGGGCAAATACAGTCATATCAGTATACATAAGCAGCAGATAAGTAAGGATAATGGATATAAGCATGGCAATTAAATTGATAATTACAGGGATTACCATACTGTAAATACTCTGTATTATTGTACTGAACAGTATGGAAATTGTATAAAGGGTGATTGTAGCAGCACCAATTAGCATAATTCTTCCTATAACCGGATCAGTATCACCAAAAAGTAACCTGATAATAGGACCACCGAGTATGGCAAGTCCTACTGTAGAAGGGATTGCTATAATAAGATTGAACTTTAATGCCATTCTTACTTTGATACCTACTTCTTTTTTTGTCATTCAGTACTTTTCCTCTGACCAGTGAAGGAATAGAGGCTGTGGTAATTGCACTTGTAATTCCCATTACAATATTGCAAAGCAGGAGGAATTTACCTTCATACATTCCATATAGAGCGGTGTAGGCCTCTTTTGCCATTCCTTTGTAATTAAGAATATTGTTGAACAAGGTCATGGAAATAACTCCATTACTACGGACCAGAATCTGGCTTAGCATAACGGGAATCACAGTTGCAAGTATAATTTTTATAAGTGCCGGCATTGATTCAGATCCGGTTTTATCTCTGCGTTTTTGTCTTTTTAGCAGAGGTGCATTTGTCCAGAGAAGCAGGAGTATAATAAGAAGCCCTGAAAGTGCACCGATAAAGGTTCCTGTAACACCTCCGGAGGCTCCATGTGCAGCAATATCCATAGATGCACTATGAGCTTTTGCAAATGTAAAAGCTGCCCATACACTTACGATAGCGTTTACAATCTGCTCAAATAGTTGTGAAAGTGCTGTAGGAATCATAGTTCCCTTACCCTGGAAGAAGCCTCTTATTACACCAAGTATTGCACTTACAAGCACTGTAGGAGCGAGTGCTCTTAAAGGTATCTGGATTGCAGGATTTGCAAATACATGAGTGGATATAAAGGCAGCACCAAAGTAAACTCCGGCAGATAACAGACCACCCGATATTGCAGATACAATCAAGGCTCCGTTTAGTATACGTAGTGAATTTTTATATTCTTTTTTTTTGCAGTCCTTTCTGATACAAGTTTGGATACAGCCATAGGCATACCATAGGAGGAGATGATAAAGCAGAAGTTGTATATTTCAAAAGCATAGCCATAGTAGCCTATTCCTTCATTTCCTAGTATTCTTGCCATAGGTATTCTGTAAACAAGTCCTATAATCCTGACAAGTATAGAGGTAAAAGCAAGTATACTTCCCTGTACCAGAAAATTATCTGTGTATTTTTTATTTTGTGAACTCATTATATATTCCATTTCTTATATTAAAGTTTATATGTAAACCATTTTACCTTGGACAGGATATCAACTTTTTAACATTGACTTTATTCTGACTTAAAAAGTACTGCCCTGGACAAAAATATGACTTAAATATATCTTATAATACAAAGAGGAGAAGGAAAGATTAACAGGGGCTGAAGCTAAGGAGGAATTGATGAAGCTGAAGAAAATAATATTTACGGGATTTTTGGGATTCAATCTTTCTTTCGCTATATCTGCAAGTCTTTTTAATAACATGACATATGCGAAGTCTACAGAAGTAGTATATAAGGCTTTTGCTGAAAAGATGGATTTTAGTGATAGATATTTTAATAACCAATGGAGTTTAGACAATGATGGAAGCCTGAGGTATAGCGAGCAGGTTGGTGGTAAACTGATAAAGCAACCTGTAACCAGCATAGAGGCTGTAAGTGATGTGGATATAGACCTGCCTGAGGCAAGAGCAAAATACAGAGGTGGAGGCAAGGAAACAGTAGTTGCCATTATAGATACAGGGGTAGACTATAACCATGAGGATTTAAGGGATGTACTTTGGGTTAATAAGGGTGAAATACCGGGAAATGGAATAGATGATGATAAAAATGGCTATATAGATGATATAAACGGCTGGAATTTTTATGACAATAGTAATGTACTCTATAATGGTAAAGACGATGCGCATGGAACCCATATTGCCGGTACTATAATAGCAAACATAAATTCGATAGGAATAGCAGGAGTAGCAGGCAGCTCAAGTGTGAAAATAATGGTTATCAAAGCACTTGGTGGGGCTGACGAGTCAGGCTATACAACAGGAATAGTTGATGCAATACATTATGCTGAAAAAATGGGTGCAACAATCTGTAATTTTAGTTTTGGTACCGAGAAGACAGACAGATATTTAGAAGAAGCTATAAGAAATTCCAACATGCTTTTTGTTGTAGCCTCAGGGAATGGTGATGCTGATACCGGTCTTGGCTATAATATTGATGATAAGCCCATGTATCCGGCTTCTTACAGATATGACAATATAATTTCAGTTGCAAATATACAGGCAGATGGTAAGCTTCACATAAGTTCGAATTACAGTTACAACTCTGTAGATCTTGCAGCACCCGGCTCAAGAATACTTAGCACTATAGATTCGGTTACTTTCAATAGTAACTATGCTTCAGGAAGGATGCCTACACCGTATGCATATATGACAGGAACATCAATGGCAGCGCCATTTGTTGTAGGAACAGCGGCTCTGGTTGCATCTGACTTTCCGGGACTTACACTTAGCCAGGTGAGACAGGCTGTATTATATGGCACCAAGAGTCTTCCGGCTCTTTCGGGGCTGGTTGCTACCGGAGGGATGTTAAGTACAAAAGGGGCATATGATTATGCCGCTAATAATTATCAGGCATTTCTCTTAGCAAATAAAAAAATTGAAGATGCTAAGAAGGCAGAAGAAACAAAGAAGCTTGAAGAAATAAAAAAAGCTGAGGAGGCAAAGAAAGCAGAAGAGGCTAAAAAGCTTGAGGAGATAAAGAAAGCGGAAGAGGCAAAAAAGCTTGAAGAAGAGAAAAATAAACAGGCTGAAGCAGAAAAAGTAAAAGCCGGTAAGAAGGCTTCTAAAAATACAGCTCCTTCAATAAAATTGTATTATACTAAAACAGGTAAAATACTGGTAAGGGTAAGTGACAAAGATAAGGATATACAGGCGGTAAGATATGCATCAGAAGCAAAAAAGTCTTCTTACTTTAACAGAGGGAAAAAGGAACTAAAAATTGCCTTAAATGCGAAGAATGAAAAAATACTGACACTTAAGAAGGGAACTTATACTTTCTATGTGATTGATAAAAAGGGGAATAAGATAGTAAAAAGAGTAGTCATAAAATAACTACTCCCAGGTAAAAATTTTTGATTTGTTTATGTATTTAGCTGATTGGTTTATAAGAAATCCGGTCAGCTTTTTATTTTTCTCTGTGCCATATGAATAAACTCCGTTCTCTAAGGTGTATGGATAGTTTAAGATTGCAGAGTTTTCTCTTTTTTTACGCATTTTAGAGAGAAAATCTTTAGATGTTCTGAAACCGCCTATGCTTATATCGCGAAGTACAGAAGAAGAAATTTCATTAAAAACCTCATCTATCATATCGCTGTATAAATTCTTCCAGTCGGGGACTTTTAATACAGGATCAAAGCACAGTCTCAGACTTAAATTAAGCTCTGAGGCTATTTTTACAGCTTTTAGCCTGTTTTTAAAGTTTGGAGTTTTATGTTCATACCTGTCAACAACAAAAGCAGGGGAAAGTGTCCAGGCAAAGATAAAATTATCAGGTATAGTTAAACCCTCATCAATATATTTTTTAATAACTTCTATATTTGCACTTTTGGTACGACACTCAACAGTTAAAGAGGGATGAAGATTGGTATAGGTTATAAACTCTTTTACAAAGCCAGTAAATCCCTCCAGAGCCAGTAAATCGGTATCGTAGGATATGCAGATGTATACAGGGTGCTTACTTAAAAGCACATCAAGTTCCTTAAATATATCTTCTATGTTTACAAAGATTACGATATTGGCAGAAGGGTACATTCCTGAAAGATAGCAGTATTCACAGTCATAGTAACAGTTCATTATAAGTGAAGTATAGTAAAAATGTTTATTGCCAAAATTTTCACAAACAGGAGCACCCTCATAAATAAGTCGGCCTTCTTTCTTTGCAAGAATGAGGGAAGGAGAGTGTTTGGAAAGCAAAAGGTTTTGTCCTGCCGGTGTAAAGACATCTTTGTAATGTCTGATGTCTATAATAGTACTATGCTTAAAGTTACTTAGAATGTAAGAAGTCCTCGATATCATTTTTTTCACCTTTTTTTCTATAAAAATATGTGAAAAAGGATTTGTTAAGATAATCTTTTCCTGAGGACATTGAGGAACTCCTTTCTAAGCAATTTGATATTTGCTTTATTTTCTAATCCATGTTTTATATCATTTATGAGATTTTCAAGTGGTATGTCAGACAAAAATGCATATTTAAGCAGTCCGTTTAATATTATAATTTCGGAGGCAGTAAAGCTGTATTCTCCCACAAAACCAAGGTAAAACTGACTTTGTAGAAAATAGCTGAAAGTAGCAGAAATATCAGTGCCCTTAACAGTGTTTTGGGCAGTAATGACCAACTCGGACTGTTTTATAAGTGAATTAATACTATAAAGTAGGCAGGTTTTACAGACAGCCGTCTTTCCAGTGGCTTCAAATACAAAAATATTTTTCATAAGCCATAGTCTTTCTCAGAGCGTTATAACTTTCGTAAACTGTATCAGAGATGAGTTCGCCTTCTTCACATTGAAAATTTCCATATAAAGCCGGGAAAAGAAAAGAACTTTTATCCTCACGTGATATTTTATTTATCAGCTTTACACCGGTAATTTCTTCAAGGTCAATAGGAGGGTTTATCATAATGACAGCCCCTCCGCTTATATTAAATATTTTTATATCAGACATTTAAGGATAACTCCTCCCAACGTTCCAAAAGGCTTTCAATTCGCTCATCATTGGCGGTTTTTTGCTTGTGAAGTTCCATAAGTTTACCTACATCAGAGGCAATGGACGGCTCTGCAAGCTTTTTCCCTCAAGCCCCGGTATTTTCATTTTTCAAGTTTTGCAACCTCATCCTCTATCTTTTTCAATTCATTTTGGATTTTGCGAAGTTCCTTTTGTTCTTCTTTCCGCATCTGCCAGTTCTGCCTGTTTGCAGAGTTTTCAGTCTGCTCTTTTTCCTCGGAAGCGGTATTTAGTAGGGTAGTTTCAATAGTTTCCTTCTTTTCCAGATAATAATCATAGTTTCCTATATAGTTAAGAAGCTGTTTATTTGTTAAGTCAAGTATTCTGGTAGCAGTCTTATTTATAAAATACCTGTCATGGCTTACATAAAGTACTGTGCCTTCGTAATTATTCAGGGCATCTTCGAGAATTTCCTTAGATGTAATGTCAAGGTGGTTGGTAGGTTCATCAAGCAGAAGGAAATTTGCTTCAGAGAGCATAAGTTTTGCAAGGGATACACGTCCCTTTTCGCCGCCTGAAAGTGAGCCAACCAGCTTAAATACATCATCTTTAGTAAACAGGAAGCTGGCAAGCACATTTCTTATTTCTGTATTATTTAAATATGGATAAGCATCGGATATTTCATCAAAAAGATTTTTATTTAAGTCAAGTACCTGATGTTCCTGATCGTAGTAGCCTATCTCAACATTTGTACCAAGCTTTACATTGCCCGAGTCGGCAGGCAGTATTCCGTTTATTATTTTAAGCAGGGTGGTCTTACCGGTACCGTTGCCTCCTATGATAGCAACTCTTTCCCCTCTTTTTATTTCAAAATTTATATTTTCAAATAAAACTTCATCAAAGGACTTTGTTAAATTTTCCACATTTAATACATCCTTGCCGCTCTCCTTATGCGGCTTTAGGGATATTTTCATAGAAGCATCAATTTCAGCCGGTTTATCCATTCTTTCTATCTTATCAAGCATTTTCTCACGGCTCTCAGCCCTTTTAATGGACTTTTCACGATTAAAGGAACGGAGTTTGTCTATTACTGCCTCCTGATGGGCTATTTCTTTCTGCTGGTTAAGGTAGGCTTTAAGTTCAGCCTCTCTTAAAGCTTTTTTCTTGTTTGCATAGTCGGTATAATTTCCCATAAAGGTAGTTGCTTTGCAGTTATTAAGCTCAATTATTTTCTCTGCGACTCCGTCAAGAAAATATCTGTCGTGGGCAACTATAAGTACAGCTCCGTTAAAATTTTTAAGATAGGTTTCAAGCCAGCCTATAGCCTTCATATCGAGGTGGTTGGTAGGCTCGTCAAGCAGGATGATATCAGGCTTTGAAAGCAGAAGCCTTGCAAGGTAGGCTCTGGTTTTCTGACCTCCTGAAAGAGTGTTTACCTTGCGGTTAAAATCCTCTTCATCAAAGCCCAGTCCTTTTAATATTCCTGTGATTTCACTTTTGTAGGCATAGCCGTTTTTAAGTTCAAATTCATGTGTAACCCTTGAATAATCTTCGTAGATTGCATCAAGGGCAGCGCCCTCTGCCTGCTTCATTTTTGCTTCAAGGCTTCGCATCTTGTCCGAAAGTTCAAGGATATCTTTTTTTACTTCCAGCATTACATCAAAGATGGTAAGCTCGGTATCTATGTTTTGGTGCTGTGCAAGATAGCCGATGGTAGCTCCTTTTGCAAGGAAAACCTCTCCGCTGTCGGCAGACATTTCATTCATGATTATCTTCAACAGAGTTGATTTGCCTGCTCCGTTTATGCCGACAATTGCAGCTTTTTCACGTTCATTTATATGAAAACTGACCTCTTTGAGCACAGGTCCGGTTACAAATTCTTTTGAAATATTATTGCAGGATAATACCATTATTTCCTCCTAATATGGGATAATGTTAAAATCAATTTGTATTTACAAAAATACCTAAGTTTATATTCTACTACAGAATAGCATATAAGTGCAAGTGAGTGGTATATAGGCTTATACCGAGCAAATTGACTAATGCAATTGATTACGTTACAATGAATGAAAAATATCTGAAAAAGAGGATAGAAATATGATACATAAACAACTAAAGGTGCTTGTCATTGGAACTACTTCGTGGGATACCATTATTGATATAGACGATTTCCCCAATAAAGCAGGCACCTACTTTGCTAATGCCCGCCGTGATGTATTGGGAGGAACAGCTTCCGGAAAATCTCTCAATTTACATCGACTTGGTTTTGATGTTACTTTGTTGACTAAACTGGCAAATGATGATGCCGGGTACAAAATTCAGGCTGCTTTAGAATCAGAAGGTATCAACTATCAGTACATTGAAGATGAAGGCGCAACAGAAAGACATACCAATCTGATGAATAAGAATGGAGAAAGAATTAGTATTTATACAGACTATGGTAAATTTGGACAGGTTTTTAATAGTACTGCTTATGAAAAAAACATTGAAGAAGCGGATATTATTTTGTTAGATATTTGTGAATTTGTCAAGCATTTGTTCCCTATTCTCGAAAAAAATAAACATAAAATTTGGCTTGATATTCATGATTTTGACGGAACAAATCCTTGGCATCAAGAATTTATACCATTCGCCAATGTTATCTTTATGAGCTCAGATGCACTTGAGAAAGGAGAAAAAGTGCAGGAAGTTGTAAGAGCCATCATCCCCAATAAACAATTTGTTGTTTGTACGCATGGTAAAAAGGGGGCAGAATATTTTAGCCCTGACGGTAAAAGAGTTTTTCAAGATATTGTGGAGCAATTTTCTCCCGTTGATAGCAACGGCGCAGGAGACGCTTTTGTATCAGGTTATCTTTATGGAATCAAAAACGGATTTTCGGTTGAGACCTGTATGAAATACGCGACCCTTGTTTCTGGCTTTACGATTGCGTCCCCTCTACTATACAATAAAGATTTGTCTGTTGAAAATCTTGAACAAATGTACCGACATTATTTTGAATAATTTGTGAGGCAATTTATGAAAAAGGAAGAAAGGTTAATTGATAGATTACAGGTCATTGCGCAATCTATTAGAGAAACAAACAGAGGACTGGCTTTACTGGCACTTGGTTCATGTGGTCTTGAAAGGGATAGATTAGATGAATTTTCGGACTTAGATTTTTTTGTTATTGTAGAGGATGGCTATAAGGAAGAATTTATCAACTGCTTGGACTGGCTATCGAATGTCAGTAGAATTGCTTTTTCCTATCAAAATACGGTTGACGGGCATAAGGTCATGTTTGAAGATGGTATTTTTTGCGAGTTCGCTGTTTTTGAGAGAGATGAATTAAAAAATATCCTGTTTTCAGAAGGAAAAATTGTTTGGAAAAAAGACGATTTTGATGATACAGTTTGTTTACCGTTGAATGTCAAAAAAGAGAACAAAGACATTAATTGGTACCTCGATGAAATCCTGACAACGCTTTATATCGGCTTGGGCAGATATCATAGGGGAGAAAAGTTGTCTGCATTTTTTCTGATTCAATACAGGTGTGTTGAAAATCTTATTACTCTCATTCACCGGACAAAGCCAATTTTAAATGAACTTTCAGTAGATTCATTCAATATGAGTAGACGATTTGAAATGAATCACCCGGATATTGATGATATGGCACAATTTATGCAGGGATATGATGAGACCGTTAAATCCGCTTACAATATGATTGACTATTTGAATAAAAACTATAATATCAATCCTTTTATGTATGAAATAATTTTAAAACTTGTTCGCCTCAATGAAGAATATAAGTAAAAATAGAACAAACGATAATGGTTATTTAGAGCAGTTTGTAAAGAGTTTGAATATTAGATGCAAGTTTGACAGCCGGAGAGTTTTTACAAGTTTATGATATATAGGAGAAAATATGCTTACAATAGTACTTGACCATAAAAGTAAAATACCCTTGTATGAACAGCTTTATCGTGAGATACGCTCACTGATTTCAGAAGGGGAACTGGCCGCCGGAGAGAGGCTGCCCTCTGAGAGGGGATTGGCTGCAAACCTTCAGATAAGCAGAAATACGGTGACTCTTGCCTATGAACAGCTTTATGCGGAAGGATATGTGGATGCACGTCCTCAGAGTGGCTACTATGTGAATAAGATAGATAGGATAAATAATGAGGGCAGTCTTAATTTTTCCGATATCAAAAATGAGGAATCAAGCTTAAAACAAGATTATAAGTATGATTTTTCACCGTTTTCTCTTTGTAAAGAAAGCTTTCCTTATAAGATGTGGGACAGATTATACAGACAGTGCTTAAGAGATGGTGGTGAGGAGCTTTTCAACCTCGGAGAACGTCAGGGTGACATGAAGTTAAGGCAATCAATAGCCAGATATCTGTTTGGCTACAGAGGTCTGGTTATAAAACCTGAAAATATGATAATTGGAGCGGGAACAGGTTATCTGTTACAGATATTAGAACATCTGATTGACGAAAAATACAGCTTTGCCATGGAAAATCCGACTTATATGCAGGCTTATAAAATATTTTCTTCCTTAAACAGAAAGATAGAATCTATAAATCTGGATGAGGGCGGCTTGAAGGTAAATGAACTTTACAATACAGAGGCTAAGGTAGTATACCTGACTCCTGCACATCAGTTTCCTACAGGTGTGGTAATGCCTATAGCAAGACGTAAAGAACTGCTTGGTTGGGCTTTGAAAGAGAAAGACAGATATATAATTGAAGATGACCATGATAGTGAATTCAGGTATAAAGGACTTCCGATACCGCCTATGAAGGCGATAGATACAAAGGATAAAGTCATTTATCTGGGAACATTTTCAAGAACCATAGCTCCTGCGATAAGGATTGGTTTCATGGTATTGCCTGATACCTTATTTGAAGTATATAGGAAAAAACTTGCCTTTTTAGCCTGTCCTGTGCCAAGGATAGAACAGGCCGTGCTTACTGCCTTTATCACAGGCGGACATTATGAAAGACATATAAACAAAACAAGAAAAATATATAAAACAAGACATGACGCATTGATATCAGCCTTAAAGGGCTTTGGAAACAAAGTATGCATTATGGGTGAAAATGCAGGTATGCATCTTGTGGTCAGATTTAATTACCGGCTTACAGAGAAAGAATTGATGGAAGTGGCGGAAAGACTTGGGATTAAGGTAGCAGGATTATCAAAACATAGAATTGGAAAGGAAGACGCCAATACTTACCTGGCTGCTTTACTTATAGGCTATGGTAATATATCTGAAGAAAACATTAAGGAGGGAATGGGGGTTTTAAAAAAGGAACTGGACAACCTTGACCTGTAACAGTAACTTATAAATCCAATTTTTTATAACAGGTATTAAGCCTTATTACTTTTGTTTTCATAAGCTGATTCTTCCTGTTCTGCAACAGCATCTAATGCAATTGCAGATTTTGCAGCAGCTTTACCGGGTATATAGGTGATAATATCTTCAACTCTGCAATCCAGAATTCTGCACAGATTTTTCAATAGTTGAAGTTGATATATGCTGCCCTTTTTTTATTCTGTTTATCTGAGAATTGCTGACACCATAGTATACTGATAGCTTGTATTGAGAAATATTCTTAGCTTTTAGTGTTTGCCAAAACTTTTCATAACTTATCATAAATTAAACCTCGAAGCGATATAGAATGTTTATATTTTATAATTGTATGTGAACCACCGTTTAACACAAGATATAGTAATGCCCTAAATCGGACAAGAGTGGAGTACTGGACAATGTCCAGTATCGGAGGTTGTTTGGATAATTATCAAATGAAAAAGATAAAACGGGTAAAAATGCAAACTAATTGCAAATTTGGTTTTATAATTGAGTTTTAAATTCTTTTTATAGTATAATCACACTGAGAATTTTGTGGGTTTGATTAACCAGACATACAGATATTTTTGTGAATAGACAGGTCGGGTTATATATTTATGCTTGAAAGGAGTAAAAAGATGTCTAAAAAACCAGTAGTTCTTATTATAATGGATGGCTTTGGTATCAATGAAAGGAAAGACTACAATGCAGTTGCACAGGCAAATAAGCCTAATCTTGATATGTTAATGAAAACATATCCATGGAAACCGGGATACGCGAGTGGAATGGCGGTAGGTCTTCCCGATGGTCAGATGGGAAACTCCGAAGTAGGCCATATGAATCTTGGTGCAGGAAGAATTATTTATCAGGAGCTTACAAGAATTACAAAAGAGATAGAAGATGGAGATTTCTTCAAGAATGAAGCCCTTCTTTCTGCAATTAAAAACTGTAAAGAAAAGAATAGTGCGCTTCATTTGTTCGGACTGTTATCTGATGGTGGAGTACATAGTCATAATACACATATGTATGGACTTTTGGAGCTTGCTAAAAGAGAAGGTCTTGAGAAAGTATATCTTCACTGTTTCTTAGATGGAAGAGATACTCCTCCTAAGAGTGGGCGTGATTTTGTAGCGGCGGCTGTAGATAAAATGAAAGAAATAGGTGTTGGTAAGGTAGCTACTGTTATGGGACGCTACTATGTTATGGACAGAGATAACCGTTGGGACAGAGTTGAACTTGCTTATAAAGCTCTGGCTTATGGTGAGGGTAATACAGCAGCTGATCCGGTTGCAGCGGTAGAGAGCTCTTATGGTGCAGATGTAACAGATGAATTTGTTATTCCTACAGTCATAGAAAGAGATGGAAAGCCTGTGGCGGTAGTTAAGAATGATGACAGCGTTATTTTCTACAATTTCCGTCCTGACAGGGCAAGAGAAATTGCAAGAGCCTTTTGCAATGATGATTTTGATGGTTTTGTAAGAAGAAATGGAAGGATTGATACTAAGTTTGTCTGTTTTACAGATTATGATGCTACTATGCCTAATAAAGAGGTTGCATTTAAGAAAGTTGAAATCAACAATACCTTTGGTGAATATCTTTCAAAGCTCGGCAAGACCCAGCTTCGTACTGCTGAAACTGAGAAATATGCTCATGTTACCTTCTTCTTCAATGGTGGTGTAGAAGAACCGTATCCGGGAGAAGACAGAATCCTTGTTAAGTCTCCTAAGGTGGCAACATATGATTTACAGCCTGAAATGAGTGCTTACGAAGTTTGTGACGGACTTGTAAATGCCATTAAGAGTGGAAAATATGACACTATAATCTGTAACTTTGCAAACCCTGATATGGTGGGTCATACCGGAGTGCTTGAGGCTGCGGTTAAAGCTATAGAAGCAGTGGATGTATGTATAGGAAGAGCATACGAGGCTCTTAAAGAAGTTGATGGAGCTATGTTTATCTGTGCAGATCATGGAAATGCTGAAATGATGATTGATTATGAAACAGGAGAGCCATGGACAGCCCATACAACCAATCCGGTGCCATTTATACTTGTAAATGCAGGAGCTGACTATGACCTGGCAGAAGGTGGTAAGCTTTGCGATATTATTCCTACTATGCTTGAGCTTATGGATATTCCGCAGCCTGAAGAAATGACAGGAAAATCTCTGCTGATTAAGAAGTAGTAATGGAAAAATATGAAAAAACAGCAGATTTTATGGTAAATACTACCAAAGATGAGATAAAATAAGCCTTTAATTATAGCAAGGTTTTGCGATAAAAAATAATGACAGAGAATCCAAAATGTGGTAAAATAACGTAAAGTGCAGATTTTTAATCGGCATAATTAAAAAGTTAGTGTAAACTTATCTGAATAGGGCTTGAATTGTAACTTAAAGTGCATGTTTTTTGAATGCACTTATTTGTGTGTTTACGTCTTAGTCAGAGTAACAACAGGAGGAAATTATAATGGCAAGAAAGTGGGTATATCTATTCACTGAAGGAAAAGCTGAGATGCGTGAGCTTCTTGGCGGTAAGGGTGCAAACCTTGCGGAAATGACAAATATCGGTCTTCCGGTACCTCAGGGCTTCACAGTAACAACAGAAGCTTGTACACAGTATTATGAGGATGGAAAGAAAATCAATGATGAGATTATCAGCCAGATTGATGAGCATATAGAAAAGCTCGAAGGCATCACAGGAAAGAAATTCGGTGATCATGAGAATCCTCTCCTTGTTTCAGTTCGTTCAGGCGCAAGAGCTTCTATGCCTGGTATGATGGATACAATTCTTAACCTTGGTCTTAATGAGGATGTTGTAAATGTAATAGCTGAGAAATCAGGCAATCCTCGTTGGGCCTGGGACTGCTATAGAAGATTTATTCAGATGTATTCTGACGTAGTTATGGAAGTTGGTAAGAAGTATTTTGAAGAGCTTATCGACGAAATGAAGAAAGAAAAGGGAGTTACCCAGGATGTAGACCTTACAGCTGAAGATCTTAAGAAGCTTGCAGGTCAGTTCAAGGATGAGTACAAGTCAAAGATTGGTAAGGATTTCCCACCGATCCAAAGGAACAGCTTTTTGGGGCTATTATGGCTGTATTCCGTTCCTGGGATAATCCTCGTGCTAACGTTTACCGTCGTGACAATGATATTCCTTATTCATGGGGAACAGCTGTAAATGTACAGTCTATGGCTTTCGGTAATATGGGTGATGACTGTGGTACCGGTGTTGCATTTACAAGAGATCCTGCTACAGGTGCTAAGGGACTTTTTGGTGAATTCCTTACAAATGCACAGGGTGAGGACGTTGTTGCAGGTGTTCGTACACCTATGCACATCAATGAGATGGCAGATAAGTTCCCTGAGGCTTTCAAAGAGTTTAATGAAGTTTGCAAGACTCTTGAGAACCACTACAGAGATATGCAGGATATGGAGTTTACAGTTGAACATGGTAAGCTTATATGCTTCAGACAAGAAATGGTAAGAGAACAGCACAGGCTGCACTTAAGATAGCTTGTGACCTTGTAGATGAGGGAATGAGAACAGAGAAAGAGGCAGTTGCCATGATTGATCCTCGTAACCTTGATACTCTTCTCCACCCACAGTTTGATGCTAAGGCACTTAAGGCTGCTACACCACTTGGAAAAGGTCTTGGTGCTTCTCCGGGTGCAGCTTGCGGTAAGGCAGTATTTACGGCAGATGATGCTGTAGCCTGGGCTGAGCGTGGCGAGAAGGTAGTTCTTGTTCGTCTTGAAACCTCTCCTGAGGATATTTCAGGTATGAAGTCTGCACAGGGTATTCTTACAGTTCGTGGTGGTATGACATCTCACGCAGCAGTTGTTGCCCGTGGTATGGGTACCTGCTGTGTATCCGGTTGTGGTGACATAGTTATGGATGAGGCTAACAAGAAGTTTACTCTTGGCGGCAAGACCTTCCATGAGGGAGATGAAATCTCTATTGATGGTACAACAGGTAACATTTACGAAGGCTTAATCCCAACAGTTGATGCTACTATAGCAGGTGAGTTCGGTAGAATTATGGCTTGGGCTGACAAGTATAGAAGACTCAGAGTTAGAACAAATGCGGATACTCCTTCAGATGCTAAGAAGGCTCGTGAGCTTGGTGCAGAAGGTATCGGTCTTTGCCGTACAGAGCACATGTTCTTCGAAGCTGATAGAATTGCAGCATTCAGAGAGATGATTTGTTCAGACACAGTAGAGGGAAGGGAAGCAGCACTTGAGAAAATCTTGCCATATCAGCAGGGAGACTTTGAACAGCTTTATGAGGCACTTGAGGGAACACCTGTTACTATCCGTTTTCTTGATCCACCTCTTCACGAGTTCGTTCCTACTACAGAGGAAGAGATTCAGAAGCTTGCAGATGCACAGGGCAAGAGTGTTCAGGCTATTAAGGATATAATTACAGGACTTCACGAGTTCAACCCTATGATGGGACACAGAGGACTTCGTCTTGCAGTTACCTATCCTGAAATCGCTAAGATGCAGACAAAGGCTGTTATCCGTGCAGCTATCAATGTACAGAAGAAGCATCCTGACTGGAAGGTTCTTCCTGAGATTATGATTCCTCTTACAAGTGAAGTTAAAGAGCTTAAGTTTGTTAAGAAAGTAGTTGTAGAGACAGCAGATGCTGAAATTAAGGCAGCAGGTGCAGACCTTCACTATGAGGTTGGTACTATGATGGAGATTCCTCGTGCCTGCCTTACTGCTGATGAGATTGCTAAGGAAGCTGATTTCTTCTGCTTCGGTACTAACGACCTTACACAGATGACATTCGGTTTCTCTCGTGATGATGCAGGTAAGTTCCTTAATGCTTACTATGATACAAAGATTTTCGAGAATGATCCGTTTGCAAAACTTGACCAGAATGGTGTAGGTAAGCTTATGGAAATGGCTATCAAGCTTGGTAAGCCTGTTAATCCTAAGCTTCACATCGGTATCTGTGGAGAGCATGGTGGAGATCCTTCATCAGTTGAGTTCTGCCACAAGATTGGTCTTGACTATGTATCCTGCTCACCATTCAGAGTACCTGTAGCAAGACTTGCAGCAGCACAGGCTGCTATTGCAGAAAAATAGGCGGATGCTATTTGTTTGGTATAAGGCTTGATTCTGCAGACGCGAAAAAATAAATTTTTGTTCCCCATCAGGTAGTTATGTATTGTCTGGTGGGGATTTTTATGTTATAGAATAAGTGTACTGTATTTATGAAAACTTTGTTATTCTTCCTTAAGGAATTGTTTTGAAAAAAGTAAACAAAAAATTTTTGAAATGGTTTATAATAATATAAAAGAAAATGATTTTTAAAAATACTTTCAAATAAATTTCCTAAGGAGGTAAGCTATGGATTTTCAGTTCTGGCTCATGGCATTTATTATACTTGTTGTAATGGAATTTCTTACTATGGGGCTGACAACCATATGGTTTGCAATAGGTGCTCTGGCAGCATTTTTTTGCCAGTCTGTTTGGAGCCTCATTCTGGATACAGATTATTCTGTTTTTGGTGGTTTCACTTGTAGTGCTTGTGATTTACAGGCCACTTGCGGTTAAGTATATAAATTCAAGGCGTACAAGAACCAATGTGGATGACTTGATTGGAAAAGAAGCAAAGGTGACTGAAAGAATAGACAATCTTAATCAGACAGGAAGAGTAGTCTTAAATGGGATGGATTGGTCAGCAAGAACTACAATAGGTGATGCTATAGAAATAGATACTACGGTAAAAGTGATAGATGTACAAGGTGTGAAACTCATAGTAGAACCTGTGATATCGGATGGAGTTTCAGGATTTGCAACAGGTATGGTGCAGGAAAATATTTAAAATGTAATTGGGATATCCCTTTACATATAAAAAAATTAAGAAAAGAGGTATTTTATGGGAGGATTACTTAGTTTAAATGTGCAGTTTTTTGCATTAACTCTGGTTGCGATAGTTTTAATACTGATATTCGCATCCTGTATCAAAATTGTGCCTCAGGCAACAGCTCTGGTTATTGAAAGACTGGGTGGTTATCAGGATACCTGGCATGTAGGTATTCATGTAAAGCTTCCTTTTGTTGACAGGGTGGCTAAGAGAGTTACCTTAAAAGAGCAGGTGGCAGATTTCCCACCACAGCCGGTTATTACAAAGGATAACGTATCAATTAGAATAGATACGGTTATTTTCTACCAGATAACCGATCCTAAGCTCTATGCTTATGGTGTGGAAAATCCTATTTCAGCTCTTGAGAACCTTACGGCTACTACACTTCGTAACATCATAGGTGATCTTGAACTGGATGAAACACTTACATCACGTGAGACTATCAATACACAGATGCGTTCTACTCTTGATGTGGCTACAGATCCTTGGGGAATCAAGGTAAACAGAGTAGAGCTTAAGAATATTATGTGTCCTCCTGATATCCAGGGAGCAATGGAGAAGCAGGCTAAGGCAGAGCGTGAAAGACGTGCTGCTGTTACCAGTGCTGAAGGTGAGAAGAAGGCAGCCATCCTTGTAGCAGAAGGAAATAAGGAATCTACAATTCTTGAAGCAGAGGCAGAAAAAGCAGCTCAGATTCTTCGTGCAGAGGCTAAGAAGGAAGCTACCATTCGTGAAGCTGAAGGTCAGGCTCAGGCTATACTTGCGGTTCAGAAGGCTAATGCAGACGGTATTAAGCTTCTTAATGAGTCAGCTCCTTCAAGCGAGGTAATAAAGCTTAAAGGGCTTGAGGCTTTCGGAAGAGCAGCAGACGGCAAGGCAACCAAGATAATTATTCCATCTGAAATACAGGGACTTGCAGGACTTGTAAGCGGAATTACAGAAGTAGCAGCACAGGCTAAGAAGCAGGTGGAGGAATAATGAAAATAAAACTTCCTGAAAAATTTCTACCAAGGCTTATAATGACGTTGCTTGGAGTAATAATATGTGCAATAGCAGTAGGATTTTTTAAGAATTCACTTTTTGGAATAGATCCATTTCAGAGCTTTGCACAAGGGTCGCATGCAAGACTGTTTTCAGGGGTTAGTTACGGAACTTATTATATGGGGATAAGTTTCATTATGCTTGTTATAGTTCTGATATTGGATAAACACTATATCGGAATTGCAACAATTTTGAATTTATTTTTTTCAGGCTACATTGTTGATTTTGCAGACAATTATATTGCGGTAACGATTCCTGAACCAACTCTTGTTGTTAGGGTAGTTATGTTGCTTGTAGGAGTAGTGGTGCTGTGTTTTGCATCATCACTGTATATGACTTCTGATTTGGGAGTTTCAGTCTATGATGCAATACCGATTATCATTTCAAAGAGGACAGGCAAACAGTTCAAACTTATGCGTATATGCAGTGACTTAATCTGTGTAATCATAGGAACTCTGTGTGGCTTGTTGCCGGGGCTGGGAACTCTTATAACTGCGTTTTTTATGGGACCGTTGATAGACTTTTTTAACAGAAAGTTTTCAGCACCCCTGCTTGAAAAATTTAAGGCGTAAAATGGTAAGGAAGTACAATAACCTTACATCAATAAAATCAGCTTATATCTTATTAAGGTATGGCTGATTTTATTTTGTTTAATAGGATATATTGAAAAACGGTAGTTTTATGTGAAAAAAAGTTTTTGAATAAATGGAATAAAATGCTTGAAACTTTGAAATATCGGTACTATAATCATTTTTAAACTTTTGAAAATATCGGTACTTTATCTGCTTTTATAACTTTGAATTAATGGAACAATATTATTTGTGGAGGCAGAATATGTTCAAAAGAAAAGCGTTCGAGAAGTTGAAATACTGGAAAGAAAAGAAGGCTCCAAAGTATTCTGTGCTTTTGGAAGGAGCAAGGCGTGTTGGAAAGTCTACAATTGCAGAGGAATTTGCAAAAGCATGAATATAAATCATATATAAAAGATTGATTTTGCAAATGTAAAAGAAAGATATATTCGATGTGTTTGATGACATTACAGATTTGAATGTTTTTTTTCTTAGGTTGCAGACAGCTACAGGTGTCACTTTATATAAAAGAGAATCTGTCATTATATTTGATGAAATACAACTAATGCCTAAGGTGAGGCAGGCTATAAAATACTTGGTAGCAGACGGTAGATATGATTATATTGAGACCGGTTCATTAATAAGTATAAAAAAGAATGTAAAGGATATTGTTATTCCTTCAGAGGAAATGAAAATACAAATATATCCAATGGATTATGAAGAATTTATGTGGGCAGTCGGTAATGATACTTATCCGGTTTTAAGAGAACTCTATGAACGTGGGAAAGCTGTTGGAAACTCATTAAACAGAAAATTAATGAGAGATTTCAGAATATATATGGCTGTAGGCGGAATGCCGCAAGCAGTCGCAGCATATGTAGAGGGAAAGAACTTTATTGAAATAGATGAGGTAAAAAGGGAGATTATAAACCTTTATAAAGATGATTTCTTCAAAATTGATAATACAGGACTAATTGGAAGAATGTATGATTCGGTTCCTGCTCAACTTGCAACAAACAAGAAGAGCTATGTTATATCAGCAGCTACAGGAAAAAAGAAAATTGATAAAGATCTGGAGAGATTTTATGACATATTAGATTCAAAGACGGTATTACCCTGCTATAATGTTCTTAATCCTAGTGTTGCACTGGCTCAAACCAGAGCTGACGAAACGTTTAAATTGTATTTGGCTGATACAGGATTGTTTACAACAATGATTTTCAATTCATCAGGAGAGATTGATGAGAACATTTATACAAAGCTGTTAAGTGACTCTCTTCCTGCGGATCTGGGATATCTGTATGAGAATGCCGTTGCACAGATGATAGCCGGCTCGGATAGAATACTTTATTATCATACTTGGAGAAGAGAGGACAGTTCACATTATCATGAAGTTGATTTTCTTCTTGCGTCAAAAACAAAAATCGTTCCGATAGAGGTAAAGTCATCCGGGGTAGGGAAGCACAAATCGATTACGGAGTTTCAGAAAAAATATTCTAAACAGGTTTCAAAGCAGATTATGTTATCGCAAAAGGATGTAGGTAATGTTGAAATGTTGAAATTATATCCGATTTATATGTTGCCTTATATTCTTGAAGAATTGTAGGTCTGTGACCTATGGAGTGAATAATTGTGGGATAATATTTACAACAAAGTTTGATATATGATATTATAGGACAGAAATTTTTAACTTATTATTTTATCTGGAATAAGACTGTTCTCGAACGTGATAATGAGGGATATGTGAGAAGAGGTTTTTTTAATAATTTGAGATAAATTTAGGAGAAAATATGAATTTACTTTACAGCAGAAAAATATATCGAAAAGTTTTTAACTCAGATAAAATTTTTATTCGATAATATTTCTTTGGGCATAAATGAAGGCGATAAAATAGGACTTATAGGTATAAACGGTACAGGGAAGTCCACCCTTTTAAAAATCCTTGCAGGAGAGGAAGAAGAAGACAGTGGTAAGCTTACCAAGGGAAATGCGGTTCGTATAGCCTATCTTCCGCAGAACCCTGAATTTGACGATAATGAAAGTGTTATATCGGAGGTAATTAAGGGCAAAAAGGCGAAAAATGAATTTTGGGACATGGAGGGAGAAGCAAGAAGCCTGCTTGCAAAATTTGAAATAGATGATGTGGAAGCAAAAGTAGGTACACTTTCGGGTGGACAGAAAAAGAGGGCTGCACTTGTGCGCACTCTCCTTGATGATGCAGAAATTCTTATTTTAGATGAGCCTACCAACCACCTTGATACAGCTATGTCAGAGTGGCTTGAGGATTATTTGAAAAAAATGAAACAGGCACTATTCATGATAACTCATGACAGATATTTTCTAGACCAGGTTACCAACAGGATAGTGGAGCTTACACATGGAAAGCTGTATTCCTATGTGGGCGGTTATATGAAGTACCTTGAGCTGAAGGCAGAGCGTGAAGAAATGGAGATTGCAACCGAGCGGAAGAATACAGCTCTTTACAAGAAAGATTTAGCCTGGATGATGAGGGGTGCAAGGGCCCGTTCAACAAAGCAGAAGGCACATATAGAACGCTTTGAGGAGCTAAAAAACAGAGATAAGATTATAGTTGATAAGGAAATTGTGGTTGACTCGGTTTCAAGCCGCTTGGGTAAACAGATTATTGAGATTGATAACATTTCAAAGGCTTATGGGGATAAAGTGTTATTTACTGACTTTACCTATATGTTTAGAAGGATTGACCGAATAGGAATAATAGGTAAAAATGGTTCTGGTAAGTCAACTCTGTTAAAAACAATTTTAGGACAGGTAAAACCTGACAGCGGAAATATTATCATAGGGCAGACAGCTAAAATAGGTTATTTCTCACAGGATTCCGGAGAACTTAACCCTAATCAGACAGTTATAGAGTCGGCAAAGGACATAGCAGAATATGTACAGACCAAAGACGGTACTGTTTCAGCAAGTAAAATGCTTGAACGTTTCCTTTTTGAAGGAGCAATGCAATATACCAAGATAGAAAAGCTTTCTGGTGGTGAAAGACGGAGGCTGGCACTTTTACATACTCTCATTTCTGCACCTAACATCCTTATTTTAGATGAGCCGACCAATGACCTTGATATAATCACGCTATCAATCTTAGAGGACTATCTGGACAGCTTTGACGGAGTAGTTATTACAGTTTCACATGACAGATATTTCCTTGACAGGGTGGCAAACAGGATATTTTCATTTGAAAATGGCTGTATAAAGCTTTATGAAGGCGGTTACAGCGATTATCTTGAAAAAACAGAGCCTAAGACTGAGGAAGTGAAGGCAGAGAAGAAAGAAAGTGATGCAAAAAAGGACTGGAAGGCAAACAAAGCTGCTAAGCTTAAGTTTACCTACGCAGAACAAAAAGAATTTGAGACTATAGACGAGGATATTGAAAAGTTAAATGAGGCTATAGAAAAGCTTGATGAAGAAATAGCGGAAAATGCTTCAAGATATGGGAAGTTAGGTGAGCTTATGGCGGAAAAAGAGAAACTGGAATCAGAACTGGAGCACAAAGAAGAGAGATGGCTTTATCTTACGGAACTTAATGAAAAAATAAAAGCCGGAGGAAAATAAATGCACATTACATCGTTTACACTAAAAATAATTGCGATAATATCTATGCTTATAGACCATACAACAGTTGCCCTTTATGATATTATTCCGGGTGAATTGTGGGATTTATATGATATTGGGAGATGGATAGGAAGAACAGCCTTTCCACTCTTCTGCTTTATGATAGTTGAAGGATATTATCATACAAGAAACAAATGGAGATATCTGGGGAGTTTGATATTTCTTGCTTTTATTTCGGAAATTCCTTTCGATGCGCTGATTGGGAATAATGGCTTTGTACTTGAATATAGTTCACAAAATGTGTTTTTTACACTTGAGCTTGGATTACTTGCTATTATTTTGATTGATACTGTAAATGTTAAGGTAAAAAATGTTTTTCTAAGCAAAATTATACAGCTTATAATTATTGTGCTTATTTCTATTCATGCAATACAAATTTCATCAGATTATGGCTTGGTTGGTGTCATTCTGATTTTGTTTATTTATTATTTTGAGAAAGTGCAGAACGGTCTTGCTAAGATTAATGATATATTTGCCTCAGATAAGACTAAATTTATATTAGCAGGAGTGGCTGTTTTGGTATGGCTTGTAATGTATGATATACTGGCAGGCAGGGTAAGTGAGAGCTTTGGCTTTCCGGCAGTCATCCTTATTATGCTTTATAACGGTCAAAGAGGAGACTATAAAATACCTAAGTATGTGTTTTACTTCTTCTATCCGGTTCATTTGACAGTGCTGTATTTTATCAGAAAAGCTCTGGTCGGGTAAGAATGTATGACAGAGAAATTGAAATTTGTGCTTGTCTGCTATGAGGGGCTGCCTGAAAAAGAGATTGATTTTGTTCATAAAATACTGAAAGATTTTAAGAAATATGGGGTTAACTGTCTTGAGTATAAAAGACCTTCAGACGGTGGAATGGAATTAGTTAAACAATTAACAGACCGTTGTAATGAAACTGATAACTTTGCTTCTGCCGGAGATACTGGGTTGCATCAAGCCTCTTTTTTGTTTAGCTTGCAATCGGTAATCAAAAATTTAGGATATGAAGAAAAAGACGGTATAATTTTAACTTCCGCAGATAACTGTAGTGAGGAGCTGCTTAGTTCGGGGCTGCTGGCTGTTATATATGATGAAAGTCTGGGAAAAGACCTGCCTTACGGGATAGACTTGATTGTAGGAAGTTTTGAAGAAGTAGAAGCTGATTTTCTAATCAAATTATGGTCTCATAAAAATGGAGTGCCATGCTCTGTTGCAAATACGGAAAGAACTGAAATAAGGGAACTTTGTGAAAAAGACATTGATGAAGTGATAAAAATAAGCAGACAGGAGCATATCATAAGGTTTGTGGAAGATGGCAGAGTATCTGAGACTGAGCAGAGAGAGAAACTGCTTGCCTATATGGAAAATGTTTATAAGTTCTATGATTTTGGAATCTGGGGTATATTTGAAAAAAAGACAGGTATTCTTATAGGGGTTATAAGTCTTGACCTGCTTAAAACTACAGAAAATGCAGAGTATGAAGCAGGATTTTTTATCAGAAAAGAAAAACTTGGTCTGGGATTTGGAAAGGAGGCGCTGGATGCAGTAGTTTATTATGCGAAGAATAAGCTTGAAGCTTTAAGGCTGATGGCAGTTACGGATAAAGAAAATATTGGAGCTGTAAAATTGCTTGAAAAGTGTGGGTTTAAGGAAAAATGTGTAAATGATAAAAGAATTTTTATAAAGATGTTAAAGGATTAGAAGGAGAGAGAAATGGAATTACCAAAGGATGAAGTTATACTTTTAAGTTATGTAAATACAAAGCTTAGAGATTTTTATCCAAGCCTTGATGAGTTTTGCAAGGAGGCAGGGGTAGACAGGGGTTATATTATAGAAAAACTTGGCAAGATAGACTATGTGTATGACGAGCGGTTGAATAAGTTTGTGTAAAATAAAGTCTTGAAAAGGTTGGTTATCTAGGCTATAATGTTGATAGCTAAAGGAATAATATCATGATGACACAAAACCCCTAAAGAGGTGCAAGCTCTCGTGGGTTCTTGAACATGTAGGCTAGTTGTCATTATTGATTCTGTCTAACCATTTGCAAATGAGATAGCTGGTCACAAAAATATTTATAAAAAAATTTAACTTTAAATATGCGTTTTCGTATGCTATGATATGTAGTATTGAAAAACTACATGCAAGGAGAAGCATATGTCATATTTAATTTTTATGCGATAGTGGAACAGATTTTTACTGATGAATTGAGGGCAAGGGAAGAGGTCGTTAAAATTCCATTAACTTTGAGACTTGGAGATGAAAGCTTTGTAGATGATGATAATCTGGATGCTTTAGATTTTCTTCAGAAAATGAAAGCATATCCGGACACACCTAAATCAGCTTGTCCATCACCCGAGGATTATTTAAAATATTTTGATAAAGCAGATGAAATATATATAATAACCATCTCTTCCAAACTTTCAGCTTCTTACAATTCAGCAAAGATAGCTGTAGATATGTATCATGAAGAAAAAGGGAAGAACAAGATATGTCTGATAGATTCCAAGGGAGCAGCTTCGTCACAGACACTCCTGGCCAATAAAATTTTAGAGCTCAAAGAAGCTGGGATTAACTATGAATATACAGTAAGACAAATAGATGTACTTAATGGTAAAAAGCAGACTACATTTGTACTGGAGACACTTGAAAATTTAAGAAAAAATGGGAGACTTACCGGTATAAAAGCATTTATTGCAGAAGCGCTTAACATAAAGCCTGTTATGACTACTGATGGAGAAGGTAATATAATAAAGGCAGACCAGGCAAGGGGAATCAATAAGGCTTGTACCATTTTGGCAGAGATTACTGCAAAGCATGCAATAGAAACAGGAAGCAAAAAAATGGTAATTTCTCACTGCAACTGCCCTGAAAGAGCTGAAAAGATAAAGGAAATGATTGAAGCAAAACATAAATTTGAAAAAGTGGATATAGTTATGACAGGTGGCATTGCTACTCTTTATGCAGCGGAAGGTGGAATAATAATAGGCTGCTAATTTGCATCGTGATATGATTTTGCTGAATAGAAAGGAGTGTATAAAATGAGTGTTACTATTGATTTAAGCGATAATGAGCAGGCCATACTTGAAAATTACGCAAAACAACATTCCTTAACCGTTGAACAGGCCATTAAAACAACACTATTAGAGATAATAGAAGATAAAGTTGACTTGTTGGCAGCAGAAGAAGCACACAAGGAATTCGTAAAAAACCCTGTTACCTATTCACATGATGATGCTTGGGCAGAGATAATGGGGGAATAAATGGGTTATAATGTGGAATATTCAAAGCAAGCTGTTAAGTTTCTTAAAAAACTTGATAGAACAGCCAAAATACTAATAAAAGAATGGATAGAGAACAATTTAATAGGTTGCTCCAATCCATTTGATAAAGGTAAGTCTCTAACAGGTGACAAAAAAGGCTACTGGCGGTATAGAATAGAAAACTACAGAATAATATGCGAAATAGAACAAGATAAATTAATTATTACCATTATAGAAGTAGGTCATAGAAGTACGATTTATAAGAGATTTAAACGGTAGGGGTTAGTGGATAAAACAATTAAACTCCTAATGGACTTACCAATTCATCGAAATTGTCAAGATTAAAGAGAAAATAAAAAAAGGCTACTGATCGGACTCGAACCGACGGCCTGCTGATTACGAATCAGCTGCTCCACCAACTGAGCTACAGTAGCAAATTGCCATACTATTATATATTAAAAAAAGATAAAAGTAAATAGCCGGATATTTACAAAAAACAATAACTGTGGTATAAACTTTGGTATGCGCCTGTAGCTCAGATGGATAGAGCACCGGCTTCCGAAGCCGGGTGTCGCAGGTTCGAATCCTGTCAGGCGCATATTTTTGCAAGGTTTGCGAAATGTGAAACCAGAGCAATCCTGTATTAGTGGATGTCAGATATTTTTGACGCCCTGATCTTTAAAAATGAAAATACAGCTGACTTTGACAAAAAAATATCAGAATATAGTGAATTGATACTTGATATTTTTCTCCATTCAAGTTAGAATAATAGATAAGTTTGATAACCCAAATAATTTGGGATAAACGATATCAACATATAAATTAGGAGGATACTAAAATGGCAGTTAAAGTTGCAATTAATGGTTTTGGTCGTATCGGTCGTCTTGCATTCAGACAGATGTTTGGACATGAAGGTTCAGAAATCGTAGCTATCAATGATCTTACAGATCCTAAGATGCTCGCTCACCTTCTTAAATATGATTCATCACAGGGGAAGTATGCACTTGCAGATAAGGTTACAGCAGGTGAGGATAGCATTACTGTTGATGGTAAGACAATCAAATCTACAAGGAGAAGGATGCAAACAACCTTCCTTGGAAAGAGCTTGGAGTAGATGTTGTACTTGAGTGTACAGGTTTCTATACAAGCAAAGAAAAATCACAGGCACACATCAATGCCGGTGCTAAGAAAGTTGTTATTTCCGCTCCTGCCGGTAACGATCTTCCTACTATCGTATATAATGTAAACCACGAGAATCTTAAAGCAGAAGATGATATCATTTCTGCAGCTTCTTGTACAACAAACTGCCTTGCACCTATGGCAAAGGCACTTAATGATTTCGCTCCTATCCAGAGCGGTATTATGTCAACTATCCACGCTTACACAGGTGATCAGATGACACTTGACGGACCTCATCCAAAGGGAGATTTAAGAAGAGCAAGAGCAGCAGCAGCTAACATCGTTCCTAACAGCACAGGTGCAGCTAAGGCTATCGGTCTTGTTATTCCTGAACTTAACGGCAAACTCATCGGTTCTGCACAGAGAGTTCCTGTACCTACAGGTTCAACAACTCTTCTTTATGCAGTAGTTAAGAGTGATAAGGAAATCACAAAGGATGATGTAAATACAGCTATGAAGAAGGCTTCAGATCCTGAAACATTTGGTTACAATGAGGATCAGATTGTTTCTTCAGATATCGTTGGTATGACATACGGTTCACTCTTTGATGCTACACAGACTATGGTATCTAAGGTCGGCGAGGGACTTTACCTTGTACAGGTTGTTTCCTGGTATGATAATGAGAACTCATACACATCTCAGATGGTTAGAACAATTAAATACTTCGAGAAGTTTGTGAAGTAATGATACAGGCAGCAAAGATAAGAGACCGCTGCAAGCTTGCTTGCAAAGGGATCGATATCTTTCGATGCGCGAACAATATGAATAAGTAGCCGTTTTTCGTAAGAAAACGAGCGGATTACGAATATTGTTTAAGGATTGCGAGAGGCAAAGCCGTAGCAATCCTGTATCATAAGAAGATACAAAATGCATGCGGTTAAGCCGCCGGGGGCAATGGCTCTCGGTGGCTTTTTTCACATAATGGAAAATAAGGAGAATAAACCAATGGCAGGATTAAATAAGAAAAGCGTTGATGATATCAATGTTAAGGGTAAAAGAGTATTAGTGCGTTGCGATTTTAACGTACCTCTTAAAGAAGGTAAGATTACAGATGAAAACCGTCTTGTAGCTGCCCTTCCTACAATCAAGAAGCTTATAGCAGATGGTGGAAAGGTTATACTTTGCTCACACCTTGGTAAGCCAAAGGGAGAGCCAAAGCTGAGCTTTCACTTGCTCCTGTAGCGGTAAGACTTGCAGAGCTTCTTGGTCAGCCTGTAAAATTTGCAGCTGATGATGAAGTGGTAGGTGCTAATGCAAAGGCTGCTGTAGAAGCTATGAAGGATGGAGAGGTTGTTCTTCTTCAGAACACCAGATACAGAGCAGAAGAGACAAAAAATGGTGAAGCTTTTTCAAAAGAACTTGCTTCACTTGCAGATGTATTTGTAAATGATGCTTTCGGTACAGCCCATAGAGCACACTGCTCAAATGTAGGTGTTACACAGTATATCGATACCTGTGTGGTTGGTTATCTTATGAATAAGGAAATCGAATTCCTTGGAAATGCAGTTGAGAATCCTAAGCGTCCATTCGTAGCTATCCTTGGTGGAGCTAAGGTAGCAGATAAGCTTAACGTAATCAATAACCTTCTTGAGAAATGCGATACCCTCATCATCGGTGGCGGTATGGCTTATACCTTCCTTAAGGCTCAGGGTAAGGAAATCGGACTTTCACTTGTTGACAATGAGAAGATTGATTATTGTAAGGAAATGCTTGCAAAGGCTGAAAAGCTTGGTAAGAAGCTTCTTCTTCCGGTTGACTCTGTTACAATCAAAGAGTTCCCTAATCCGATAGATGCACCTGTTGAAGTAGAGACTTATGATGCAGATAAGATGCCTGCAGACAGAGAGGGTTGCGATATCGGACCTAAGAGTGCAGAGCTTTTTGCAAATGAAGTTAAGTCTGCAAAGACAGTAGTCTGGAACGGACCTATGGGTGTATTTGAGAATCCTACACTTGCAGCAGGTACACTTGCAGTAGCTAAGGCACTTGCAGAGACAGATGCAACTACCATCATCGGTGGTGGAGATTCAGCAGCGGCTGTAAACCAGATGGGATTTGGCGACAAGATGAGTCATATTTCCACAGGCGGCGGTGCTTCCCTTGAATTCCTTGAGGGTAAGGAGCTTCCGGGTGTAGCAGCAGCTAATGATAAATAAAAAATATAATGTTTCTGCTAACCTCATACTTAAACGAGGTTAGCAGAATATTTTGAAAGGTTAATACAATGAGAAGAAAAATAATTGCAGGCAACTGGAAGATGAACAAGACTCCTAGTGAGGCAGTTGCATTAGTAAATGAATTAAAAGATTTAGTTAAAAATGATGAAGTAGACGTAGTTTACTGCGTACCTGCGATTGACATAGTTCCTGTAGCAGAGGCTGTTAAGGGAACCAATGTTAAGGTTGGTGCAGAAAATATGTACTTCGAGGAGAGCGGTGCTTACACAGGCGAGATATCTGCAGCTATGCTTAAAGATGCAGGTGTAGAGTATGTAATCATCGGCCATTCCGAGAGAAGAGATTATTTCAAAGAAGATGATGTGCTTCTGAACAAAAAAGTAAAGAAGGCTATTGAGGCAGGAATTACTCCTATTCTTTGCTGCGGTGAAACTTTAGAGCAGAGAGAGATGGGTATAGCAGTTGATTTTATCAGACTTCAGATTAAGTCTGACTTAAAAGATGTTGCAGCAGCAGATGTAGCTAAGCTTGTAATAGCTTATGAGCCTATCTGGGCTATTGGTACAGGTAAGACAGCTACAAGTGAACAGGCTGAGGAAATCTGCAAGGCAGTTCGTGACTGCGTAAGAGAAATGTATGATGACGATACTGCTGAGAAGGTTCGTATCCAGTACGGTGGCTCTGTAAATGCAGGTAATGCAGCAGAACTCTTCACAAAGCCGAACATTGACGGTGCTTTAGTAGGTGGAGCAAGCCTTAAGGCTGATTTTGGAAAGATTGTGAACTATAAGTAAGAATTTGACTTTTTAGTTTTAATAGATTATAGTAGAAATCTTAAAAGATTATTAAGTGTTCCATGAGTTCAAAAAGCGAACACCCCGGAGTGGCCTCTCTGGGGTGTTCATTTTTAAAGGCGGCTTACCTTATTAGACTAAGTGTCATATCTAAAAAAAAATACTCTATTAATCTTCCCCTATCTGTGCTAGAATTTGTCTGTTGCCTCCCCAATCAAGCAACAGAAAGGGGGTGAGTTCATTGGAGCATATTATAGCGTTTATTATCTCTGTTATGGCTGGTATAGTTGCCAACTATATAAGCAAATGGCTGGACAGAGAGAAGAAAAAGGGCAACCGGCCTAAAAAGGATTAAGCCACCTTGTAAAACATAGGAATAGAAAAACCCGGAGTTCTCAGGCTTCCGGGTTTTTCGAGTTTCATTGAAACATATTATAGCTTTTAGCTTTACGCCTGTCTGTATTATAAGGCATCATTACATAAAAAGTCAATAGTCACCTTAGCTTTGTCTTTCTTACCAAGCAGTTATTTTATCGTCCTGTTATTCTAAAAAAATATCAACTCTATTCTCTATTTATCTTGCTAAATTCCCTCATAAATGCTATCATACAAAACAAAATAAGGAGGTAGAAAATGGAAATAAAATATATAAGTACAAGAGGAGATAAGGAAAAAATATCAGCTTCGCAGGCAATACTTAGAGGAATAGCTCCTGATGGGGGGCTTTATGTACCTGATAAATTTCCAAAGCTTGATAAGAGCTTAGAGGAACTAGGAGGGTTAAATTATAGAGAAACAGCATATGAGGTTATGAAGCTTTTCTTTACCGATTTTACGGAAGAAGAGTTAAAAGCCTGCATAGCTTCAGCTTATGATGAAAAATTTGATACAGAAGAGATAGTTCCGTTAAAAGAAGCGGATGGACTTACATATCTGGAGCTTTTCCATGGTCCAACCTTAGCCTTTAAGGACATGGCGCTATCTATCCTGCCATATCTTATGGTTACATCAGCTAAGAAAAACGGTCTTAAAGAGAAAATTATCATCCTTACAGCCACCTCTGGAGATACCGGAAAGGCTGCACTTGCGGGCTTTTCAGATGTAGAAGGTACAGGGATTATAGTATTTTACCCAAAAGACGGAGTAAGTCCTTTCCAGAAGCAGCAGATGGTTACCGAAAAAGGGGAAAATACCTCAGTCATCGCAATAGAAGGCAATTTTGATGATGCACAAAATGGAGTGAAGGCTATTTTTTCAGATAAAGAACTTGCAGCAGAACTTAAAGAGAAGGGTTATGTATTCTCTTCTGCAAATTCTATTAATATAGGAAGGCTTGTACCACAGATAGTATACTATGTGTATGCTTATGTGAAAATGCTTAAATCCGGGAAAATAGCAGAAGAAGAGAAAATAGACGTATGTGTGCCAACAGGTAACTTTGGAAATATTCTTGCTGCAAATTTTGCAAAAGAAATAGGACTCCCTATAGATAAATTTATCTGTGCTTCCAATACCAACAAAGTGCTTTACGATTTCTTCAAGAGTGGCACATATGACAGACAAAGGGAATTTGCGCTTACCATATCTCCAAGCATGGACATACTTATTTCAAGCAACCTGGAGAGACTCATTTACAAATTATGTGGAAATGATGCTGCTAAAAATGCAAAATTTATGTCAGAACTTGTAAATGAAGGAAAATACACTATAGATGAGGCTATGAAATGCGCCCTGGGAGATTTTGAGGCAGGTTTTGCTACAGAAGCTGATACACTTTCTACTATTAATAAGGTGTTTGAAAAAACGGGCTATGTTATAGATACCCATACTGCAGTTGCGGCATTTGTTGCAAATGAATATAGAAATAAGAATATTTCGAATAATAAGATAATTGTAGCATCTACTGCAAGCCCATTCAAATTTGCAGGCAGTGTACTAAGGGCACTTGAAGGAGATAAGGCAGAAAACTTCAACTCAGAATGGGATAAGATAGCTGAGCTTGAAGATATCTCCGGGACGAAGCTTCCAGAGGTAGCACTTGCAATCAAAAATGCGGAAGTAAAGCATAGTGAAGTATGCACTAAGGAAGAAATGAAACAGGTTGTGAAGGCTAAAATTCTGGGTGGATTAGTATAATAAGCAAAATTTTTACAAAAATTTCAAAAAAACCCAAAAAAACTATAAGTTTGACATAGTCTTGTCACAAACTGGGGGTATATTAGTGCTCGTAAAAGTAAATCTTGTAAGTAATCTTTTTAATCATAGTAAAGATTATAATATTTAAGAAATTCTTAAGGTATGAGTGCTTGACCTTTGGTAAACTTATTGTTATAATCGTTGTGTTATTGGAAAGATTATATCCTGTGATAAGTGTCTTACCGGATAATGCACCGCTTAGTACCGGCTATGCATTTGAAGGTGAATGCCCAGACAGGACATAAGTAAACCCGAAATTTAAGGAGGAAGAAAAAAGATGAAGAATTTCAGTAAGAAACTCTCATTCGTTATGGCAACTGCTATGGTGGTTACATCCCTTTATGCACCACAGAATGCAGCAGCAGCCGGAAAGAACGCAATGGTAATTAAGGGAAGCAAAGCTTCTATTAAGACAAAGAATCTCTTTCTTACCGGACAGACAGTAAACCTTGACGCTATGGTTAATGGCCATCTTGTAAAAAATAAGAACCTCACATGGAAGTCAAGCGATAAGAGTGTTGTTTCTGTTAATAAGATCGGTGTAATCAAGGCTGTTAAGGCAAGTGATAAGCCTGTTTATGTATCTTTCACAACAAAGGGAAAGAAGAAAGTAACAGTTAAGATAGCAGTTACCGTATGCGTAAGAGCTTCAAAGATGATGCTTACACCATCAGCAGTTACAGTTAAGGCTGGTGAGAAGGCAGAAGTTGCAGCTACATTCGAGCTTTCAGAGAAAGTTAAGGCAGCTAAGGCTGAGGATACAACATATAATGTATTCGCAAAGTCATCAGATGAGAACATTGCTAAGGTTTCAGTTGATGGAAGAAAGATTGTAGTTGAGGGCGTTGCTAAGTCAGCTACACCTGTTACAATCACTGTATATTCAACTCAGGTAAAGAGCCTTAAGGCAGCTGAGAAAGCGAAGATTAAACTTGAAGAGAAGTTTGATGTTAAGGTTATGAGTAAGCTTTCAGCACAGCAGGCAGGTGCTAACAAAATCAAGGTTATGGGTACAGACCTTGTAGCTAGCAAGAGTGCTTATGTAATTAAGAATGCTAACGGTGGAATTCTTGAGCTTAAGGATGAAGTTAAGCTTAATGCTGAGAAGACAGAAGCTGATCTTGAGTCTATTACAAGCCAGATTCCTACAGGAAAATATACACTTACTTACAACAATGGTGATGCAGTTGAATTTGAGATAGTTAAAGTAGTTGCAAAGAGCATTGAAATTACCCCATCAGGGACAGCTATAATTGGTTCTTCTGACAGAAAAAAGGCTTATACATATTTCAAAGTTCTTGACCAGTTTGGTAATGATGTAACAAACAGCCCAGTCGTAAACCTCAGAGTAAACAGCCCTGAACCAACTACTACCGTTACAAAGAACAAGATAACATTTGAGACAACCAAAACAAATGGATATCAATATAATTATGACAGAATAAGTGTTTCTATAGTTGATATTAATACAGGCGTTGCTAATACATCTCTTCTCACAATTGGTGATGCTGCTAAGATTGTTGAAGCTAAGTATGAAAAAATTTATAATGTATCAAAGAAAGAAATCGTAGACACCATAACAGATGGTGATACACTTTCTAACTTCAAGCTTCTCTTTACAGCAGTTGACCAGTATGGTAACGAGCTTGTTGACGAAGGCAACGCTAAGGAACTTGTAGTCAACCTTTCTGGAACAACAGGAGTTACAGTAAAAAATACTCCTTCCGTCATTGAATATAAAAATAAGAAGTACTACGCTTATGAGTTAGACAATATTGGCAGTACAGCTACTACACTGGTTACTAAAGCAAGTAGACCTGGCGAAGTTATGATTAATGCTGTGAATGTAAATAACGGTAAGAGTGTAGCTGATAAATTCAATGTTATAGCTAGTGCAAAGTAGATACCTTCAGAATATGGGAAGGTAATGATGGTATATTCAACGGTAAGAAGAATGAGCTTGGATTTGCTGCTTATGATGCTAATGGTAAGGAGATAACAGACTGGGATAAGTTAAAGGCATTCAATGATAGCAACTTTACAAGTGAAAAATCAAAATTCTACTTTGAGAAGAAGAGTGACGGTAAGGTAGCGTTCTACTATGACCTTGCAAAGAACCCAATTGATACACTTACAGGTTCTAATTCTATGTCAGTTCCTGCATTTTTTAGGACTCAGACAGACAAGTTTACAAATGTTACATTGAATGTAAAGGCTCAGCAGTATCCTGCTGCAATCGTAGGGCTTAAAGCTGATACAGTAAAGGGTGCAGTTGCAGGAAAGGCTTTCACAGTTGAAGGCAAGAATGTAAGATTCCAGGATCAGTATGGAAACCTTATGGCAGCTGATGATGTTGTTAATCCTGAGAATGGTGGTAGAAAACTTTATAAGGTTAATGTAATTGCAAATAATAATACTGCATTAAAAGGATTTACAGCAATTACTCAGCCAGCAGACATCACAAATGCTACTAATATTGTAAACCTTTCATTAAAAGCTGCTGGTACAGATGTACAAACAGACAATATTACACTTCAGCTTCAGAAAAATAAAGTTGGAACAGCTGAATATGAAAATGTTGGAGAAGCTTATACATTCCAGGTTTATGCAGTGCCTCTTGACAAGATGAATCGCATCGAGCTTGCAGACATCTCACTTAAGCCGGCTAAGAATGTTAAAGATCCTGATGGAGTTGCTAATACTGAGGCAGCAGCTGGTTTTGTTCCAGAAGTATTTGGTTACTATGCTGGTGAGAAGATTGCATTAAATGTTACAGATGACTTTGTCGTTCTTGGTGCTGATGCAGACAAGGTTGTTCCTAGCGAAATAGAGGACAAGAATGTTATAACTAAAAAAGACGAAGTTTCAATAGTTGTTAAAGATAGCAAGGCTACAATGCTTAAAAAAGAATACTCTTATACAAATGCTGCACGTGTAATAAAGAGTGTTAAATTTAAGGGCGGAATTGTAGAGTTTGCTGATGGCACTGCTAAAGGTTGGGCTGCATTTGCGGATAAGTTTGAAATAAAAGACCAGTATGGTGAGACAAAGAAGGTTGCTCCTTATATCACATTTACTGGTGACAAAGAAGAGTTAGGTGCTGGTAAGAAGGCTGAACTCAGTGGAACAAATGGAACAGCAGGTGCTATGATAAAAGTTAATGGAGTTGCTTCTCCTGCAACAAATCATGATAAGGATGCAAAAGTTACAATAAAGCTTGCTTTCCCTGGCTCAAATGTAACATTTGAAACAGAAGTTGTACTTCACAGAACAGCTTAATTAAACTGTAAAAATAGTTTTATACTTATTTACAGATTAAATCAAGTCTCCCACTCTAGTGAAAACTAGGGTGGGAGCTTTTTTTAACTCTTAAATAATTCTCATACTGTCTTTGTCTATTCTGTACACTCATCCCTTCAATTTTTGTACACTTTAACCATTGTGAATTTCCTATCAATTTTTCTATAATATATCCTATGTTATTCAAATATTAAGTACATCTTATTACTTAACTAAACATTATCAAATTTTTTATCAATCCCATAATTATCCCAAGCTATGGAATTATGCCCGAAAAGATGTTAGAATTAAGGAAAGGAAGCTAATGGAAGGTAAGACACAGGAAATAAAATACGCAGTTAAGGACAGCGTATTCACACTGCTATTTAGTGAAATAGGAAATATAAGGAAGCTCTACCAGAACTTACATGATGATGCAGACAGCTACTCAGACGCTGACTTTAAGATAGTTACACTTGAAAATGCCATAATAAACGGACAGTATAATGACTTAGGCTTTACCGTAAAGGACAGATTAATTATACTTGTAGAAGCCCAAAGCACCTTTAATCCCAATATGGGAGTAAGGCTTCTTATGTATATAGCAAAGTCCTATCATGACTATATAGTTGAAAATAAGCTAAATATTTTTGGAGAAAGGCTAATCAAACTTCCAATGCCAGAGTTCATAGTAGTCTACTCAGGAACAGCCAGGCAGGATGTTAATGAAATAAGGCTGTCAGACTGCTTCGAAGCAGGTATTACACCTAATATTGAATTAATTGTTAAAGTAATAAAAAAAGATAATGTTAAGAGTGGTATTTTACAAGAATATCTAAGCTTTTGTGATATGTACAACATAAATGTAAGAGGTAAAAAGACTGCTGCTGAAAGGCTTTCAGGGCTTAGACAAGTTATCCGCGAATGTATTAAAAACGGTATTCTCAGAGAATTCTTTAAAAAACATCAGAAGGAGGTAGAGGATATGATGATGACAGTAATCCCACCGGAACAGGCATTGGAGTTTATAAAACTTGAGGAGTATAATAAGGGGTTGAGGAAGGCGAAGCAAGAGGAGAGGCAAGAGGTGTTGAAATCGGTGAAGCGAGGGGTATTGAACAGGGAAAGCGTGCTACCAGCCTTAATTTTGCCAGAAATATGCTTAAAAATAATTATAGTATTGAGAGTATAATGGAGATTACAGGGTTGTCCAGGGAGGAAATAGAAAGGTTATAACAATCTACATATATATTAAAAATCTAACTAAAATTACTACAAGGAGTTTCAATGCTGACTAAAAAACAACTACGTGAATACGCAAAAATGCTTAATCCCATTGATGATCCAATGTTTTGTCAAATGGCTGAGGACAGGGAATTTTGTGAGGAAATACTAAGGGTTATCCTAAGTGATGATGAGTTAATAATTACCGAAAACATCCCACAATGGAATGGGAAAAATTTGCAGGGACGTTCAGTTATACTTGATGCAAAGTGTATAACTAAGGATGGTAAACATATAAATGTAGAAATTCAAAAGGCGGATGATGATAATCACCAAAAGCGAGTACGTTACAACAGTTCTATAATAACAACTAATATAACTGATACCGGAACAAAATTTGAACTTGTACCGGATGTATGTATTGTATTTATATCAAAATTTGATATATTTAAAGGAAACTTACCGCTTTATCTATGTAGACAGAGTTATAAGAGAAACCGGCGAGATTATCTATAATGGACTGACAGAAATATATGTAAATACAATTATTGATAATGGCTCAGATATTTCAGAATTGATGAAAATATTTACTAAAGATGATGCCTATAGTAACCAATATCCCAAAACAAGTGAAATAAAGAAAAGGTATAAAGAAACAGAAGGAGGTATACAGGTTATGTGTGAAATAATGGAAATGGTAAAAGAAGACGGACGTCTTGAAGGATTTAATGAAGGCAGGCTTGAAGGATGTGCTGAAGGAGAAGTAAACAGGGCTAAGAAAATAGCAGGTGATATGAAGAAAAAAGGTTTTGAGTTTAGTTTTATTGCAGAGCTTACTGAGCTTACCGAAGATGAGATTCGTGCTTTATAGGCTGTTAATAATAACCCCAATTATTCACGCATAGGTCACAGGTCTCTTATTCAGGATAGTACATCAGGATAAACAGCTTTTGGTCTGTGACTATAGGGTATATTACCAAGCTTCTGCAAAATATTATAATTTCAAGCTTGAGGCTTGATTAAGATGTTTCGCGAATAATTTGGGATAAATTTACTATTTAAGTGGTGTGAAAAGTGATAATATATGACAATCTATGTAAAACTATGAAAGAAAATGGAATTACACAGTACAGGATTATGCATTATCATGATTTCAATCAGGGTATGTTTAGGAGAATGAAGAACAATCTTCATTGCTCTACATATACTATATCCAGGCTTTGTGAGGTACTTGACTGTAATATAGAGGATATTATTACTTTTGTCACGGATGAAAATGCTAAGCCTGTAAAAAAATAGTGACTAAATCTAAATTGCGTGAGATGGTGAGGGCTTTTTTTGTACTCTTCAGGCTTTTATAAACCCCAAAGCCTGTTTCGGTGGAATTACTATCATCATATGCTCTGCTTCTTTATGGTGTTTTTTAAGAGATTCTCTGAGAATACTATTTTTTATACATATCATCTAGAGCGACAAGCCTGACTTCTCCATTTTTTCCAGAGTTCAGCAAATTCTCTGTAAAGCCACTTTTAGAAAAAAAATATAATAATAATACTTTATTCCTTTTTCCAAAAGTTCTGGAATATTCAATAAGTAATTCCAATTCATCTACTCCTATTTTTTTCATTTTTTTATATTTGCAGGAACCTATTATATACTCTTTGCGATTTGATGAAGTACCAACTATATCTATCTGGACCTGTTTTTTTGACTTTGTATCAGTTCCCCACCACTGACCTATTTCCATAAGTTCTATTGGCAAATCTGTTGCATAGTATAGCAAATACTCTCGGCACATTTTTCAAAAAAATTAAAACCCATGTAAGTAGAAAAAAATGCTGTTTTATAGCAGTCTCATAAATATTAAATATTCTTCCCTGAATCAATTGCATTTATATTTGAAGGTATAAATTTATACCAGAATCTAAAAAAAATTATCAGCTAATAAATATATAGTTTTTTTCCCGGTTTTCTCTGTGATAGGTGTTTCTTTTCTAACAATTCCAAGTTCTATGAGAGTTTTTAAATATTTCGCAACAATAGAGGATTCTTCACCTATTTTCCCCACGATTTCATTTGCGCGGGAGGCTCCTTCAGCTATTGATTTTATAATCGCGTTATAAATAGCAGGTTCGCGTAATTCTTGTTTTAAAAGATTAGCAGGTTCTTCATAAAGATAGCTTGAACGATCAAAAAAATTCTCCATTAAAGCCTCATCAAGATCATCCTCCACATCGAGCTTATTTATATAGTGAGGAATACCTCCGGTAATCCCATAAATAAGTGCATTATCGGCATTAGAAATATTAGGATTAAACATTGCTGTTTCTCTATAAGTTAATGCTTCAATTTTGAATTGTCCTGTTCTTCTCCCATAAAGTGGACTTTCCTGTCCTAAAACCTGGTTTTCCATAAAGCTCATAGATGAACCACAAAGTATCAGGTACATTTTAGAATCATTCCATTTATGATCTATAAGATGTTGAAGCATTGATGAAACAGAAGACATAGCCTTAGCCAAATATGGATATTCATCAAATACTACGACTACACGTTTTTCCTTAGTTATATTGGTAAGTTCATCAAATGCTGCACTATAATCCTTAAAAACAGGTAAACTATCGCTTTCAGGTCTTTCATAACTCATAATAGCTTTTGATAAAACTTCCAGATTTTCATTACTTGTAGTATTAAGTGCAGAGAAAAATATCGTAGGCTTATCCTTACAAAATTCATTGATTAAAGCAGTTTTCCCTATCCGCCTTCTCCCATAGATTATTATGCATTCAAACTTCTCTCTATCATACCGGTGATTTAATTTTTTTAATTCATTATTACGGCAGTAAAAATTATTCATTGTACTATCCTTCCTTAGATAAATTACTGAACCATAAAGAAGTAACTTACGAGTTAGCTTTTTATAATTATAATAAACTCTTTTCCAGAATTAAGTCAATGATAATTTATGCTGTTAATGCTACCATTGGCATAGTTTATAAACTCTTATGATATTATTTAGAAATCACCCTGGCTCTAAATACAAGCTTATTTTTATAAAACCTATTGCTTCTCCATTTCTGAATAGACTACTTTTAAATTCGGCATCGGGAGTTAATTCCATAGCTTGTTGGGAAAAATTATGATATGGATAAATATTTTGATAATACTTATTTTTGTTGATAAGATGTATTTCAAATTTGAAGAATATAGGTATATTATGGGATGTAGATTTTTGAAAAAGCAGGAAGTAAACCTTTGGCAGGCTTTGTGATGGTAAGGTATTAAATATTTAGTAGCAAATTAGTAACAAAGAGGTGCTTTTTTTATAGCGCAAGCTGAAAAAAAGTATATCATTTATGAATATTGTATGCTCAAATAGTGATGTCTATTTTTAGATGAGAGAATTTTTTTACAAGGGAAAAATAGCAAACGAACGTTTGGTAGAACTATTAAAAATATGGTAATATTGATGTAATAGTAATGAAACCACCAGCTTAGTTGGTGGTTCCGGTTTCAGCAATTAATCTGTTGCGAAGCTTTGAGTTTTTATCCTTAAAAATTAATTTATTCTTGTCTAGTCTGCATAATAACGGTTGATTGGGTGGACCGGGTGGTTGATTGGGTGGACTGGGTGGTTGATTGGGTGGACTGGGTGGTTGATTGGGTGGACTGGGTGGTTGATTGGGTAATTGTATCCGTTGATAAACTTTCATCAATAGGAACGATTATTTTAAATACATTTCATTAAATGACAGGCTTTTTACTGTATAATAACTTTATTAGCAATATCTAAATGGGAATAGATATTTTTTTGTCTATTCTGTACACCCAACCTTCCATTTTTTTGTATACTTTAAATATTGTGAATTTCATGTCAATCTTTTATAATTATCTTATATTTTTTTCAAATATTAAACGCTAATTATTCACGTCATAGTATGCAGACCTCTTATGATTTAAATAAATATTATCAAAATCTTTTATCCATCCCATAATTATCCCAAACTATGGAATTATATATGAAAAAAATGTTAGAATTAAAGAGAGGAAGACAATGGAAGCTCATACACAAGAAATAAAATATGCAGTTAAGGATAGCGTATTCACACTACTATTCTGTGATATAAAGAATATAAGGAAATGCTGCCAAAGTTTGCATGATGATATAGATAAATTCTTGAAAAAGCACCAGAGGAGGTAGAAGATATGATGATGACAGTAATTCCACCCGAACAGGCTTTTGGAGTATATAAAACTTGAAGAGTATAATAAAGGTATTGAACAGGGTAAACACGATACCAGCCTTAATTTTGCCAGAAATATGCTTAAAAATAATTACAGTATTGAGAGTATTATGGAGATAACAGGGCTGTCCAGGGAGGAAATAGAAAGGTTATAACAATCTACATATATATTAAAAATCTAACTAAAATTACTACAAGGAGTTTCAATGCTGACTAAAAAACAACTACGTGAATACGCAAAAATGCTTAATCCCATTGATGATCCAATGTTTTGTAAAAATGGCTGAGGACAGGGAATTTTTGTGAGGAAATACTAAGGGTTATCCTAAGCGATGATGAGTTAATAATTACCGAAAAACATCCCACAATGGAATGGGAAAAAAATTTGCAGGGACGTTCAGTTATACTTGATGCAAAGTGTATAACTAAGGATGGTAAACATATAAATGTAGAAATCCAAAAAGGCAGATGATGATAATCACCAAAAAGCGAGTACGTTACAACAGTTCTATAATAACAACTAATATAACTGATACCGGAACAAAATTTGAACTTATACCGGATGTTTGTATTGTATTTATATCAAAAATTTGATATATTTGAAAGGAACTTACCGCTTTATCATGTAGACAGAGTTATAAGAGAAACCGGCGAGATTATCTATAATGGACTGACAGAAATATATGTAAATACAATTATTGATAATGGCTCAGATATTTCTGAACTTATGAAAATATTTACTAAAGATGATGCCTATAGTAACCAATATCCCAAAACAAGTGAAATAAAGAAAAGGTATAAAGAAACAGAAGGAGGTATACAGGTTATGTGTGAAATAATGGAAATGGTAAAAGAAGACGGACGTATTGAAGGCTTCACCGAAGGATGTGCTGAGGGACGTATTGAAGGACGTGCTGAAGGAGAAGTAAACAGGGCTAAGAAAATAGCAGGTGATATGAAGAAAAAAGGTTTTGAGTTTAGTTTTATTGCAGAGCTTACTGAGCTTACAGAAGATGAGATTCGTGCTTTATAGGCTGTTAATAATAACCCCAATTATTCACGCATAGGTCACAGGTCTCTTATTCCGGATAGTACATCAGGATAAACAGCTTTTGGTCTGTGACTATAGGGTATATTACCAAGCTTCTGCAAATATTATAATTTCAAGCTTGAGGCTTGATTAAGATGTTTCGCGAATAACTTGGGATAAACTTACTATTTAAGGGGTGTGAAAAGTGATAATATATGACAATCTATGGAAAACTATGAAGGAAAATGGAATTACACAGTACAGGATTATGCATTATCATGATTTCAATCAGGGTATGTTTAGGAGAATGAAGAACAATCTTCATTGCTCTACATATACTATAGCCAGGCTTTGTGAGGTACTTGACTGTAATATAGAAGATATTATTACTTTTGTCCCGGATAAAAATGCTAAGCCTGTAAAAATAGTGACTAAATCTGAATTTGAGATGGAGAGGGTCCGGAGGAATAAAGCAGAGCAAGAAAGAAATGATACTGCCCTTCATTTCTGAAGGGTAGAGAATATCTTAAGTTAGAAAATACAACAGCCGGCTGTTTTAAGTATTTATCAGGTTGTAATTACTTTCTACTTATAATTTTGCTTATAATATTTCCCAATATCCACTCCTGTCAGAGTCAAAACGCTTAACAATACCTTTATCTACAAGTTCTTTAATATTTTTTTGAACTGCCCTATTTGAAATTTGTATTTCATTAGCAATTTGCTCTTGTGTTACTTTAGAATTGGAATCAATCATATCAATAATTTTCTTCTGTGATTCATTGAGTTGTATTGATGAACTTTTTGACGAACCTATTAGCGAACTTTTTGACGAACTTTGGTTCGCCATATTATAGGACGGTCTATATAAATTCACTCTAAAACTATCTCCGATTTCTAACAATTCAGGTTCTCGAACTCCATATTCCTTACAGGCATTAAACATTCTTCTAATACCTGTCCCCCAACTCTCAACAATTTTCATTCTATTAAAAACTTCAGCAATACACCTATTACGAATTTTTGAACCACCTTCTTTAATTTGCGGTATAGTAAGTCCACCAAATAACATTCCAGGTGATGTTATTTCAACTCTGTACCTAATTTTCATTAACTCCTATTATCTCATGAGTTTTATCATCAATGCCTATTATTATCTTACCTCCAGATGTATTGGCAAATGCAACTACACTTTTGATATATTTTTCACTTTTTTTAGGAACTTCTACTTTAAATTCAATATTTGCTGTTTCCCCTGCCTTTATTTCATCTGCTAACATCTGGTATCTCCTAAATAAATATTAATCTACAATAATTTTATCATATAACTCTGATAAATGGTATAAATATTTATATTTTGATTTATTAAACTTACTATGTGTTACTAATTTGCTACTAAATATTTAACATCTCACTATAATAAAACCTGCCACCGGCTTACTTCCTGCTTTTCAAAATCTACATCCCTTTATGCACCACAGAATGCAGCAGCAGCCGGAAAGAACGCAATGGTAATTAAGGGAAGCAAAGCTTCTATTAAGACAAAGAATCTCTTTCTTACCGGACAGACAGTAAACCTTGACGCTATGGTTAAGGGCAAGCTTGTAAAGAATAAGAACCTCACATGGAAGTCAAGCGATAAGAGTGTTGTTTCTGTTAATAAGATCGGTGTAATCAAGGCTGTTAAGGCAAGTGATAAGCCTGTTTATGTATCTTTCACAACAAAGGGAAAGAAGAAAGTAACAGTTAAGATAGCAGTTACCGTATGCGTAAGAGCTTCAAAGATGATGCTTACACCATCAGCAGTTACAGTTAAGGCTGGTGAGAAGGCAGAAGTTGCAGCTACATTCGAGCTTTCAGAGAAAGTTAAGGCAGCTAAGGCTGAGGATACAACATATAATGTATTCGCAAAGTCATCAGATGAGAGCGTTGCTAAGGTTTCAGTTGATGGAAGAAAGATTGTAGTTGAGGGCGTTGCTAAGTCAGCTACACCTGTTACAATCACTGTATATTCAACTCAGGTAAAGAGCCTTAAGGCAGCTGAGAAAGCGAAGATTAAACTTGAAGAGAAGTTTGATGTTAAGGTTATGAGTAAGCTTTCAGCACAGCAGGCAGGTGCTAACAAAATCAAGGTTATGGGTACAGACCTTGTAGCTAGCAAGAGTGCTTATGTGATTAAGAATGCTAATGGTGGAATTCTTGAGCTTAAGGATGAAGTTAAGGTTAATGCTGATAAGACAGAAGCTGATCTTGAGTCTATTACAAGCCAGATTCCTACAGGAAAATATACACTTACTTACAACAATGGTGATGCTGTTGAATTTGAGGTGGTTAAGGCTGTAGTTAATAGCATTGAACTTGTTACTTCCGGTGTTGCAATAATGAGCGAGAGTGGTACAGAAGCTTATGCATACTATAAGGTACTTGATCAGTTTGGGAATGATGTCACTAAGTCAGCAGCAGCTTCAAGAGTGACCGTAAATGGTTCTCATAGTGCATCAGGTTCTATGGGAAAAATCACATTTAAGGCAGACAGTACTGATGCAACAAAGAAGTTCCAGCTTAACATTGACAGAGTGAGCGTTGCTATAGTTGACCTTAATACAGGTAAGTCTGTAAATGGATTCCTTACTATAGGAAACAAGGCTAGTATGGCAGAAGTTAAGTATGAGAAGTTATTTAACAACTCAAAGAGAGAAATCGTAGATAGTATCAATGACGGTGACAAACTTGAGAACTTCTCAATTCTCTTCTCTGCAGTTGACCAGTATGGTAATGAATTTGACCTTGATGAGGGAGGAAAGCAGCTTGTAGTAAGCGTGCTTGGTGTTACAGGTGTTTCTGTTGACCAGAATAAGATTAAGCTCATTGAGTACAAAAATAAAAAATACTATGCTTATCAGCTTAAGAATGTAGACAACAGTAAAGAAACAGCAAGAGCTGGAGAGGCAACAATTCAGGCTGTAGTTGTTAACAATGGTAAGACTTCATCTGATAAGTTTAATGTAGTTGCTTCTTCTAAGATTGAGTCTCTCAGAATTTGGGAAGGCAATGATGGAGTATATCAGGGCAAGATAAATAAGCTTAACTTTACTGCTTATGATGGAAAAGGCAAGGAAGTAACAGCTTGGAGCAGCTTTGAAGAACTTATGAAGGACAACAGATTTACAACTGATACAAGATTCAAGTTCGACAGGGAAGACGGAAAGATTGTTCTTACGTTTGACCTTTCAAAAGAGAAAACTCTAGACGGAACAAATACAGTACAGCAGCCATTTGTATTCAGGACAATGAATGATACAAATCCTGTAAGTGTAACTCTTACAGTAAGAGCACAGAAGAAACCTGCTACAGTTATAGGGCTTAAGCCTGATGTAAAGAGAGGAGTTGTAGCTGGAAGAGCTTTATCACTTACAGCTGATGATTTTAGATATCAGGATCAGTATGGTAACCTTATGTCAGCTTCAGAGGTTGTAGCAGCTGGAAGTTATAAGATGGCAGTTGAGTACAAAGTAAATGATGGAACTCATCCAGCATTTGCAGGGCTTACAGGAGGAAGCGGTACCTTAGCGACAGATAAAAAGCAGACATTATCAACATTAATTGCAGACAAGACTACTCCAGTGGTTCCTCTTACTGCTGGTGCAGCAGGAGCTGTAGATCTTTCAGGTGATATTACTGTACAGCTTACAGACAATGCAGCAGTTGCTAATAACATTGGTGGGTCAAAGACATTCTCTGTTTACTCAGTACCTCTCGCAAAAATGACAAGCTTTGATGTTAAGGTTCCTGACCTCGTACCATCAGCAGATGTTAAAGATGTTGGTTCTGATGCTGCAACAGAAGCTGAACAAGGTCTCAAAGTTAAGGTTATAGGTCGTTATGCTGGAGAGGAAATCGAGCTTGTAAACGATGGGCAGGTAAATACTACAGTTGGCTCAGAGAAATATCAGGACTTCAAGGTACTCGATCCTAGAGATAATGCTGGGGCAACAACGGGCCAGTATGCTAAGGTTCCTACTCTTAAAGATGAAAAGACAGTAGTAACTAAGAAAGGCATGGTTGAAGTAGTTATTGCTGATGCAATGGGTACACACTTAAAGAAAGAATTTACCTACAGTAATGCTGCAAGAGTGGTTAAGAGTGCAGAGTATAATGGTGAAGATGTTGAATTGGCTGCTGGAAATAATGATATTACTTGGACACAGATAGCTAGCAAGTTCACCATTAAGGATCAGTATGGCAAAACAGTTGTAGTACCTTATGTAACATTCTCTTTAGGAGATAAAGTAACAAATCCAACAATTTCTAATGCTGCCCGGCGAAATTAATGGTACAAAGACTGCTAAGCTTACATTTACTGCAACAACAGGTAAGTTTAAGGTTGGTGTTAAGTTATCATTCCCTGGCTCAAGCTATACATATGAGACAGAAGTAACAATCGACAGAAAATAATCCCTGTATGTGTTAAGTTACCTGTACATATATAAAATTAAGCTTCCTGCTCTAGCAAAACTAGAGTGGGGGCTTTTTTCTTTCATAGGGAATTTCTCCATTTCTAGCAGATAAGGACATTTAAAACAGCAATGCCCGCCAATATGCGGGCATACAAAACAGGACGGTATAGAATCAGAAGATATAAAAAACTTCTTCACCTACATCGTCATCATCCTCATCGCTTAGAAAGTAATCCATGTCCAGTAAGTCCATGGCACTCATGTGACGGATGTCATCACTGGTCATGCCTTCCGGCGGATTAAGTATATATTTTTTCTGAGTTCCTCTGCAAGTTCTTCTTCAGTCATATCAGTTGCCTCCTTTACCTGAATTTTATACTATTTTGTGGAGGCTATAAACATATGAATCAGGCACTGGAACGCCAGTGCTTCACCAGATAGCGAATATGTGCCCTTTCATAAAGTTCTTGAAGAGAAACCCGGTGATGATTTTTGGTGCTATATATAAAGCCCCTCACTCTCCATTTCTGAAGAGTGAGGGGCTTATTTTATCCGACTGCAAGTACCTAAAATCTATACAGAGGGATTAAATTTGATTCCTAATTAACTAAGAATTAAGCTTTCTTAATATTAACAACTTTTTCAAATACATAACCTGATCCAGGGAAAGTAAGTTTAATCTTAACTTGACTTTCTGAATTTGCAGAAAATGAAAGCTTTGCATCTTTAGTTCCGTTTGTTCCCTCGATAGATACATTTGTTTTATCTGAAATATCGCTAAATGTTATATAAGGTGCAACATGCTCAAGTGCCTCACCATACTGATCTTTAATAGTAAATTGTGCCTTCATCTGAGCCCATGCAATTTTAGCTGAATCAGCGTTAATTACTTTTCCATCAAAGTCTACACTCTTAACTACACGAGCTGCATTGCTATATGAATATGTTTTCTTAAGAACATCTGCATCAGCATTCTTAAGAACTACTGAAAACTCAGCAGTCTTGGTTACTGTTGTCCTCTCACCAGCAAGGCTTGGAACTGCAACTTTTTTACCATCTGGATCTGCAGAACTAAGGACTACAAAATGATCACCAGCCTCAAGAGCAATCTTCTCACCCATATAGAAACCTGATACTTCTGGAGTAAAGCCATTAGCAGCATCTAAGCTCTTGGTAGCATCATCAAGATCAGCTACATTTGAAGCTGCCTTAAGACCCGGATCTGCGATTGCAATATTTTTAATATTATCGATTTTAGGAGCGTAAACAGTAAATTTCTTTCTGCACCCTTATCTACCCACTTAGGTGTAGTATTATCTCCCTCATTGTACTGAAGAACTATTGAAACTGAAGCAGATTCGTCACGGCCATCCACTGTGCCTTTTCCAAGATCAACTACAGCTTCATCATCTCCCCAATTTATAGCAGAGGTAGAAGTAACTCTGTTATCTGCTGCCAAAGCAGGTAAATAACTTGCACCTGGAGTGAATGCAGGCTTGTTTCCTTGATCAGCTTTATATGTTACATGAACCCTATATTTAGCCTTATCATTAAGCTTACCTATGTCATCAGCTGAAACAATATTGCCATACTGATCCTGGAATCTTATATTTCCACCTTTAATCTGTAATGCTTTTCCTGCAACAACTCCTACTTTTGCATCTGACTTAAGGCCTACTATTCCAACAGGATACTGCTGAGCCTTTACATTAACATTTACTGTTACATATCCTGTATCTGACATAGTTCTAAGTACAAAGCTGTCAGGTCTTGTATTTGTTCCGGTAAGTCCAATACGGTTTGTTTTAAGGTTATAGAAAAGACCTACCTTTCCGTCACTCTTCTTCTTGAACTGAACTCTATTTTCTAATTCTTTATTTTTCGCATTAAGAGCTAATATCTGATCTGCATCAGTAACTTCCTTGCCGTTAGCATCATAAGCTGTATACATAAGTTCATTCTCGATTCCATCGAATACACCGTTGTTACCTTCCCATACTCTGAGGTTAGTAACCTTATTTGATGCTATGACATTGAACTTCTCTGATAAAGTCTTTCCGCTTCTTGCACTTACAGCCTGGATTGTAACCTCACCAGTTCTACTTGCCTTACCATCTGCGTTGAAACTCTTTAATTTAAATCCATAATACTTCTTATCTTTATATTCAACAATGCTTGCCTGACCCTGCTCTACGGTTACACCGGTAGTTCCCACTGCACTTACAATAAGCTGATCTTTACCTTCATCTGTTACGAAGTCATTACCGAACTGATCAACTGCTGTGAAAAGAAGCTGGTAATTAGAAAGAGTATCACCGTCTGTTATACTGTCAACAAACTCTTTCTTGTTTGTATTGAATATCTTTTCAAACTTAGCTACATCAAGGTTAGCTGCCTGACCTACGGTAAGTATCTTTGATAAAGAAACTCCTGTATTAAGGTCAACTATTGTTAAATTAACTCTGCTAAGATTTGGCTGGAATTTAGGATCTGCACCTTCTCCCTGAGCAGTAAAAGTAACCTTACCCATTGTTGATGTTGCTTTAGGGCTACCTGTTATACTAAGTCTTGAAGCAACAGGAGATTTTGTTACATCATTGCCGAACTGGTCAAGAACCTTGTAATATACATAGGCTTCCCTGCCTTCTTTATCCATTATTGCAGTGTCTGATGTTGTAAGTACAATGCTCTTAACTACAGCCTTAACCACCTCAAATTCAACAGCATCACCATTGTTGTAAGTAAGTGTATATTTTCCTGTAGGAATCTGGCTTGTAAGTGATTCAAGTTCAGCCTCTGTCTTATCAGCATTAAGCTTAACTTCATCCTTAAGCTCAAGGACTCCACCATTAGCATTCTTAATTACATAAGCACTCTTGCTAGCTACAAGGTCTGTACCCATAACCTTGATCTTGTTAGCACCTGCCTGCTGTGCTGAAAGCTTACTCATAACCTTAACATCAAACTTCTCTTCAAGTTTAATCTTCGCTTTCTCAGCTGCCTTAAGGCTCTTTACCTGAGTTGAATATACAGTGATTGTAACAGGTGTAGCTGACTTAGCAACGCCCTCAACTACAATCTTTCTTCCATCAACTGAAACCTTAGCAACGCTCTCATCTGATGACTTTGCGAATACATTATATGTTGTATCCTCAGCCTTAGCTGCCTTAACTTTCTCTGAAAGCTCGAATGTAGCTGCAACTTCTGCCTTCTCACCAGCCTTAACTGTAACTGCTGATGGTGTAAGCATCATCTTTGGAAGCTCTTACGCATACGGTAACTGCTATCTTAACTGTTACTTTCTTCTTTCCCTTTGTTGTGAAAGATACATAAACAGGCTTATCACTTGCCTTAACAGCCTTGATTACACCGATCTTATTAACAGAAACAACACTCTTATCGCTTGACTTCCATCGTGAGGTTCTTATTCTTTTACAAGCTTGCCCTTAACCATAGCGTCAAGGTTTACTGTCTGTCCGGTAAGAAAAGAGATTCTTTGTCTTAATAGAAGCTTTGCTTCCCTTAATTACCATTGCGTTCTTTCCGGCTGCTGCTGCATTCTGTGGTGCATAAAGGGATGTAGATTTCTTTTTATATTAAATCAAAAATATGTGTATTATTCTGTATTTTTATGACATAATGAATTGATATCTGTTACTAGTTTGCTACTAAATATTCAAAAACTTTACCATTATAAATTTGACAATTTGCATTCATACATTAAGTTATTAGTCATCTCTGCCAAAACCGCATTTATATAAATTGAATTATAAGTTACTGATTTTTAGCTGATAATGAAAACGGTGAAGTTTTTATTCCCTTACCCGGTCAAAACTAACAGTGTTATTAAAACTTTTCTCTATGTAATCCCAGGTCCGCTCTTTATTTGCAAGTACCCACATAAGTTTAGTAAGAGTTGCTTCCAAAGTCATATCACCGGCTTCCAGATATTTGTATTTTTTAAGTTTAACTCCCACTTCATATATATCTGTGTCACTACCTTCATTCTGTACCTGGGTAGTGATAACTGAGGACTTTATCCTTTGCAGGATATTTGTCTAAATTTTTGAATATTGTATCCTGTATACTATCCGGAATTCCACCGGTACCAAAGCTTTCCAGAATAATACCATCATAGTTTTTAAAAATAGTAGAAATAAGACTGTCAGAAATTCCCGGAATGAGCTTCATTACATATACTTTTTCATTCAGAGTTATGATAGAATACAGCTTTCATGTTATTTTTATTTTTGAGATATATAACGAATGATTTTGCCATCATAGATTTCTGCTATAAATGGATAGTTAATACTTGAAAATGCCTCAAAGCTGAATGTTCTTGTCTTTTTTGCACGGGTTCCAAGAATAACTTTGCCGCTAAAAACTATCTGGACTCCACAGGAATTATCATCCGCAGCATAAAGTATGCTGTCACGTAAGTTTGATTTGGCATCAGTGATTTCCATTCCTATAGGTTTTTGTGCTCCTGTAAGAACTATAGGCTTAGGAGAATTTTGAATAAGATATGACAAAGCCGAAGCAGTATATGCCATAGTATCAGTTCCATGGCAAATGACAAAGCCATCATAATTTTCATATTCAGCTTCAACAGCTTTTGCTATAAGCAGCCAGTGTTCAGGCCTGGTATTGGTACTATCTATACTGTAAAGCTCCCTTGTGTTTATTTGTATGTCTTCTTCGAGTTTAGGAAGATAAGACAATAATTCTTCTGAATTAAGTGTAGGAATAAGTCCATAAGGTGTAATAACTGAGGCAATTGTTCCGCCAGTTGTAAGCATTAATATAGTTTTCATATTTAACTTCTTTCTTTTTTCATAGCTTCCCTTTTTTGGCTAAGCAGTTCAGCTTTAGTAACTATTTTTATAGGTTCAGCGTTTTCATCCGGAACAAATGTGATAATATCCTCTATGTTACAATCCAGAACTTCACAAAGCCTGCCTAAAGTGTAAGTTGAACAGTGAAGATTTTTCTTCATTCGTCTAAACATATCCTGACTAAAATCATGATAATTCATAAGCCTGTATTGTGTAATCCCCTTTTCTTTCATAGTTTTCCATAAGTTATCATATTTTATCACTTTTAACACCTCGTACATATTAAGTATATTATAATTTAGAACTTTATCTTACTAGATTTTAACATTTTTAAAAGCATAATTCCATAGTTTATTGGCAATGAGGTGTTAATAAAATATTTTTAGCCCAAATTATTCACGAAACATTTTGTGTAAGATCGTAATCAAGCCACAGACTTGAAATTATGATTTTACAGCTTCCTTGACACAAATTAACCCATAATAAGAAATTGTACTGGTGCACAGAAGCAATTTGTGATATACTTATAAAATATCGTCTTATATTAGACTGATTTTACAAATCATCAAAAATATTAAAATAAAGAACTAAAAGTGCAGGAGGATATTATGGAACTTATTACAGTCAGAGAACTTTTCAAGGAAAAAGAAAAGTTTGCAGGAAAAGAAGTGACCGTTGGTGGATGGATTAGAAGCGTAAGAGATTCAAAGACCTTTGGATTCATAGTACTTAGCGATGGTACATATTTTGAAACCTTACAGGTAGTTTATCATGACAAAATGGAAAATTTTGCTGAGGTAAGTAAGTTAAATGTAGGCTCAGCCATCGTAGTTAAGGGAGAACTTACACTTACACCGGATGCAAAACAACCTTTTGAAATACAGGCAACAGAGATTATAATAGAAGGAAAATCAACCAGTGATTATCCACTTCAGAAAAAACGCCACAGCATGGAGTATCTCAGGACTATTTCACATCTTCGCCCAAGAACCAATACTTTTCAGGCGGTATTCAGAGTACGCTCACTGATAGCCTATGCTATACATAAGTTCTTCCGAGGAGAGACCTTTGTCTATGTACATACTCCAATAATCACAGGTTCTGACGCTGAGGGTGCAGGAGAGATGTTCAGGGTGACAACTTTTGACCTTGACAATCTTCCTATGGGCGAAGATGGAAAGGTAGATAACAGCAAAGATTTCTTTGGTAAGGCTACAAACCTCACTGTCAGCGGTCAGTTAAACGGTGAAACATACGCGATGGCATTTAAGAATATCTATACATTCGGGCCTACCTTTAGGGCGGAGAACTCAAATACTACAAGGCATGCTGCAGAATTCTGGATGATAGAGCCTGAGATAGCTTTTGCAGACCTTGCGGATGATATGGATCTTGCAGAGTCTATGCTTAAGTACATAATTAACTATGTACTTCTTAATGCTCCTGAAGAAATGGCTTTCTTTAACCAGTTCATAGACAAGGAGCTTATTGAAAGGCTTAAAGGAGTAGCAGGTTCTGATTTTGGTCGTGTTACTTATACTGAGGCGATAGAGCTTCTTAAAGAACATAATGATGAATTTGATTATAAAGTAAGCTGGGGTTGTGATTTGCAGACCGAGCATGAGCGTTATCTTACAGAGAAGATTTTCAAACGTCCTGTGTTTGTAACCGATTATCCAAAGGATATCAAGGCATTTTATATGAAGCTTAATGAGGATGGCAAGACTGTTGCGGCTATGGACTGTCTCGTTCCGGGAATTGGAGAGATTATCGGTGGAAGCCAGAGAGAAGAGGACTACGATTTACTTACTAAGAGAATGAAAGAACTTGGCTTAAATGAAGCAGACTATGATTTCTATCTTGATCTTCGTAAATATGGTACTGCAAGACATGCCGGTTTCGGTCTTGGCTTTGAGAGATGCGTCATGTATCTCACAGGCATGAGTAATATCAGAGATGTAGTTCCTTTCCCAAGAACAGTAGGAAACTGCGAATTATAGATGATTTTATGATATAAGTGTTATAGGATAAATATATTCCATAATTATCAATTTGCTATTGCAGTAGAAAGATAGTTATGGAATATTTATATATGTCAAAGTTAGCTAAAAACTAATTATAGAAAAAGTAAATAAATCGGCAAAAATATAGAAAATTTTCATAAATAAAAGCCGTAAAGTAGATTGATTATTGTAAAAACCTCCTATAATTAAACGTGAAAGCTATTTTAAACTATAGAAATTGACATATTTATAAATGGCTATTCAGAATAAAATTAATTCAGGAGGGTTTATTTATGGCGGATTATGAAAAAATGTGGGAAGAACTGGGCATGAATATGGAGCTTCATGACCAGCTTTGTCAGGTATTGCCTACAGCCTTTGGTGATGTCTATCTTTCACAGGAAAACAGACCTGAAGGCATGGGCTTCTGGGATTTTGTTGTTTCGGGGATTCATGGTATCAGACCGGCAGAGCTTATAGAGGCTCAGAAAAATGGTCAGAAGGTATTCGGAACTTTTTGTGTGTATGTGCCTGATGAAGTTGTAATTGCGGCAAAAGGTATAGTTACCGGACTTTGCGGTGGTTCTCAGTTCTGGGTGCCGGGTGGCGAGAAAGTTCTTCCTAAGAGTACCTGCCCGCTTATCAAGGCTTCTGTTGGTGCAAGACTTGACAGAACCTGCCCATTCTTTAGGATAGCAGACATGTATGTAGGAGAGACTACCTGTGATGGCAAGAAGAAGGCCTGGGAAATCCTCGGTGAAGATGTGCCTATGCATATAATGGATATTCCTCAGATGAAGCGTGAAAAAGATATAGTTAAATGGGCAGGAGAGATAGAGGAATTTAAGAAAGTTGTTGAAGATTTTACCGGTAATAAAATTACAGTTGAAAATCTTAATGAAGCTATTAAAATAATAAATAATAAGAGAAAGGCTCTTGGCAGGGTATTTAATTGCAGAAAGGCTGCAAGGTGCCTATCAGCGGTAAGGATGCCCTTCTTATGATGCAGATTGCTTTCTTTGATGATCCTGTACGTTGTGCTGAAATGTGCAATAAGCTTGCGGATGAGCTTGAAAAGAGAATAGCAGACGGAGTTTCAGTCTGTCCGGAGGGAACAAAGAGGATACTTGTCACAGGCACACCTCTTGCCATCCCTAACTGGAAGCTGCATCACATCATTGAAACAAGTGGTGCAATAGTTGTCTGTGAAGAAATGTGTACCGGGAACCAGATATTTTGAAAATATGGTTGAAGAAGATTTACCTACTCTTGAAGCTCAGTATATGGCTCTTGCAAGACGTTATATGAAGACTAATTGTGCCTGCTTCACGCCTAATACTGCAAGATTCGATGACATTCTCCGTATGGTTGATGAGTATAAGGTTGACGGTGTCATTGATGTAAATCTTAAGTTCTGTAACCTTTATGACACAGAAGGCTTCTTACTTGAGCGTACACTTAAGGAAAAGGGTATACCTGTACTTGGTATAGAGACAGATTATACAGATGCGGATGCAGAGCAGCTTAAGACACGTATTGGAGCATTTATAGAGATGTTAGGATAAAAATGAAAAATTATTATATCTTATTTGCTAATTATACAGAGGGCTTGTTGCTTCATGATTTATTAAAAGCAAATGGGCTTAAGCAAGAATTTCACCCACTCCAAGAACCATACAGGGTTCGGTACCTTGTGGCATGTCACTTCTTGTAAATGAAGAAGACATAGAAGGAGTAAGAGCCTGTATTGTGGAGAATAGGGCAGTATACCACGATATAGTGGAAACTGAGTGCCAGATAAAGTCAGACAGGCACAGATTCTGTTAAAATACAAAAAAATTAGTATAAATATGGGGCTGTCATGTGTGGCAGTCCCTAAAGAGATTGGGGATATAGTATGGCAAGAATAAGTTTTGGTCTTGATTTAGGTTCTACCAGTACCAAGTATGTGGTAATGCAGGATGGTAAGATACTTTATAAGCACAGACTTCCTACAGGCTGGAGCAGTAAAGAAGCTTCTGAAAATGTGAAGGCAGATCTTATAAAAAATGGCTATTCATTTGAGAATTTCCGCTGTGTGTCCACAGGCTATGGAAGGGTAAGTGTAGACTATGCAAACAAGAATATAACCGAGATTACCTGTCATGCCAAGGGGGCTGAATATCTGTTTGGCGAGCAGGAAGTTGCCATTATAGATATAGGAGGTCAGGATACCAAAATTATTGTGCTTGAAAATGGACAGGTTAAAGACTTTATTATGAATGACAAATGTTCCGCCGGTACGGGGCGTTTCTTGGAGGTTATGGCAAATGCAATGGGTTATGATCCTGCCTCTCTTTGCGAACTGGCAAGAAAGGGCAAGGGAGTTGAAAATAAGTTCTATGTGCACTGTGTTTGCGGAATCTGAGGTAATCGGACTTGCCGGTGCAGGAACTCCCAAAGAGGATATTGCCTTTGGTATAGTTGAATCTATCACAGAAAAGGTAGTATCCCAGTGCAGAAATGTACCTGAGGACTTCAAGGTATTTTTAACCGGAGGACTGTGTAATTGCCCATACATCTTAGAATCTCTTTCTGAAAAATTAAAAAGAAAAGTGGAAACCCACGAGGATGCGATGTATGCAGGTGCAATCGGGGCAGCAGTATTTGCAGAGAAAATGAAATAATATACTATAACGATAAAGAGACTGTATTATAAAGAAAATATTTTCAGTATAATACAGTCTTCTTTTATACAGAAATTTATGATAATCTAAAGTATTTTGGATTTTTAAAGTTTCAAATTTATATCTTATATGGAACAATCTTATGCCAGATAGGATACAAAACAGAAAGTAGTAATAATCCAAGTATTCCACAGGAAATTATCTCGCCTATGCCTACTGTTAACATAAGGAATGGGATTCCGTCAGGTACGTGATAAGCATAAGTCAGTACAAGAGGAACTATTATCATATTTGCAATAATAGGTGGAACAGGGGAAAGAAATTTAAGAAAACTGTTTTTGGTCTTCTTAAAAAGCATGCCTAAGTACCAGGTACCCATTGCACCGATAAAGGTGGCTAATGTTCCAAATATAATATCGAAGATATCAGCTCCGGTTACTATATTGGAGATAAGGCAGCCTATGGTAACGCCGGGAATTCCGATAAAGCTTAAGAAAGGCAGGACAGTAAGAGCTTCTGAAATCCTCACCTGAATTACTCCGCTTGCAAGACCAAACAAATTGGCAATGAGCGTGAGAACAGTGTAGAGAGCAGCTATTATAGCGGCCTGGGTGATGACGAGGGTACGTGAAATACCATGCGCCTGCATGATTTTTGAATCTTCCATTATTTTATTCTCCTTTAGTTTTTATACGAGTGGGAAGGTTTTAACACTCGGCTTTTAAGTATAGTACATTTATATTATTATTTCAAGGCGAAATTTTGACAAAAATAGCTTGTATAATCAATCTTGGACAAAGTATAAGTTAAAAAAATTAAGAAATTAATCATTTAATTTTTAAAGAAAATATGTTACAATTACAATTACCCAAAAAGGAGGAAAAAAATTTTTGGCTAAAAAGGATAAAAACAAAGAAAACAAAAAGTCCTGTGGGTAGAGCTATAGGCATAATTGTTAAAATAATAATTGTATTATTGCTTGCCATAGTAGTTGTAGGAGGCATTCTGCTTTACTTGAAGTATGGCAGAAGAATAATGTCTATGGAAGCTGATGCCAAGAAAATAGTGGCAGCAAGTAATCTGGAAACATTCAGACAGAATGAGACCAGTATTGTTTATGATGCAAATGGTACTATTTTGTCAAAATTAAAGGGTGAAAAGGATGTCTATTATTTAAAATATAATGATATTCCTAAAAAAGCGGTTGATGCAATAACAAGTATAGAGGATAAAAGCTTTTTTAAGCATAAAGGCTATGATTTGAAAGCCATCATAAGAGCCGGAGTAGCATATATTAAAAATAAAGGAGTTATAACCCAGGGTGGAAGTACCATTACACAGCAGCTTGTAAGAAATATATTTCTTTTCTTTTGAAGAAAGCTGGGAAAGAAAGGCAAGGGAGATTTTTATAGCGAAAGAACTTGAAAAAGTATTCAAAAATGAAATTATGGAATTTTATTTAAATAATGTTTATTTTGCAAATGGATATTATGGAATACAGTCAGCAAGTCTTGGCTACTTTGGCAAAGGTGTAAATTCACTTTCGCTTTCACAGATTGCCTTCCTCTTAAGTATTCCCAACAGTCCTACAAGATATAATCCTTATGAAAATATTGAGGGTACACTTGCGAGAAGAAACCGTATCTTAGACCAGATGGTTAAAGATGAGAAAATAACTGAAATGGAAGCAGCTGCAGCCAAAAATGAAGAAATAAAGGTGAAGGAGCCAAAGGCTGAAAAAAGCAGCTATATGCTTACCTTCGCCCTTGACAGGGCGGTTAAGAGCCTTATGAGGGCGGAAGGATTCAGATTTAGATATTCATTTTCATCTGCTGAGGATGAAGAGGCGTATAATGAGAATTACAGTGCAGTGTACTCAAGTTGTCAGAGTAAGCTTTATTCAGGTGGATACAGGATTTATACTTCATTAGATCCGGAAAAACAGAAACTTTTGCAGGAAACAGTGGATAACGGACTAAGAGTTTCTTCTGAAAAAAGTAAGGCAGGGATATATAGCTTACAAGGTTCTGCGGTTACGATAGATAATGGAAGCGGAAGAGTTGTGGCTGTAGTTGGTGGGAGAAGCCAGAAGCTTAAAGGAAGGACTTTAAACAGGGCTTATCAGAGCTTCAGACAACCGGGAAGTACAATAAAGCCATTGATTGTATATACTCCTGCCTTTGAACAGGGCTATACACCTGAAAGTATAGTCAAGGATGAGAAGATAGAAGGCGGTCCTGCAAATGCAGATGGAGTATTTAGTGGAAGTATGACTATACTTGATGCACTTGCAAAGTCAAAAAATACAGTTGCCTGGAGGCTTTTTACGGAAATTTCGCCAGCAATCGGTATAAGTAAATTGATAGAGATGGGATTTTCTGAAATAACAGAAACTGATTATTATCCGGCAGCAGCACTTGGAGGGTTCACCAAGGGAGTGAGTACACTTGAAATGGCGTCTGCTTATGCAACCTTAGAAAACGGAGGAGAATACAGGGAGCCTACCTGTATTATGAAAATGACGGATTCCGAAGGCAATGATATAGTAACAGATGGTTTTTATCAGAATGGTATGGAAAAGTATGTGTATGATGAAAATGCCTGCAGGATGATAACGACTTGTATGGAAGCTGTTATGACAAAAGGAACAGGTGTAGCAGGAAGGCTTGCTTCCATGCCTTGTGCCGGAAAGACGGGAACTACTAACGATAGCAAGGATTTATGGTTTGTAGGTTTTACAAAGTATTACACAACAAGTGTATGGGTTGGATATGACATACCACGGAGTCTTAATGGGCTTGCAGCTTCGGCTACACCGGTTGGTATATGGAAAACTTATATGGAAGCCTTACATCAGGGGCTTGAAATTAAACCTTTAGATGATTACAAGATTGTGACTCCATCTGTAGAGAATAAGGAGGACGCAGACAAAAAGGCAGAAGAAGAGAAAAAACTTGAAGAAGAAAGAAAAAAGGCAGAAGAGGAAAAGAGACAGAAAGAAGAAAAGAAGGCTGAGGAGGAAAATAACATCAATACAGTTGATGATGAGAATGATACTGATGACGAGGGAGAAAATACTGAAGAAGGTAATGATACAGAAGAAAATCCTTCTGAGGAAGATAATGGGAATGTAGAAACAGGTGGTGATAATGCAGGTGAAGGTGGTAATCAGACAGAAACACCTGCTGAAACAGAAGAAGGAACAGCAGAAACGCCGTAGGTACCTTCTTGACTAAGTCATTCCCGTAGCTTATAATGGTGAAAGTGTCAAAAGGTAATAAATTCTCTTGAAAGCAAGCCTGCATCAAATTTTTGTACTTTTTGATACTTGTATCATTTTTATTTTTATTAAATAGTTTATTGAAAGAGGTAAAGAACATGTCAGAACAGAAAATAACAAAGGATATGATAATTGCTGATATAATTCAGATTGATGAGAATCTGATTCCGGTACTTCTCAATGCAGGTATGCATTGTGTAGGTTGCCCTTCTTCTTTGGGAGAGACACTTGAAGAGGCAGCAGAGGTTCATGGCATAGATGCTGATGAACTTTGTGAATTGCTTAACGAATTTATTGCATAAGTATTGTATTTCAAAAAAGCAGAACTGTACATTGACCTGCCTTTGTACAGTTCTGCTTTTTAATTGAGTGCTGATAGTATAGTGACAGCGTCAGAGCCTATTATTTTTTCACAATGCTCAGTAATAACTGTTATTGTAGCATAATTACTCTTGTTCTGGGAAGAAAACTCAGAAGCTATGTTACATACCTTTCCAAAATTATCTTTGTCAGCCGGATTATTTTCAAGTATCAGAAAATAAAGTTTACTTTGAGGGTTTTTATATAAAGAGCTTTTTCCTGAAAATAAATCCTTTATGTGGAAAGACAGCTCACTGACAGCTTCAAGAGATTTTTAATATAAATATTTTACTGTTTCCTTCGCTGAAAAAAACTTTTTCGTGTTTTGATTTTTCGGCAGATTTTGTTTTGCTGTCTGACTGTCCGTTTGCTTTAAGCATATCTGTAAGAGGAATGAATTCATTTTCATCTTCTTCTAAATCATCATATAAATCAGGAGAAAATCTTGAAAATCTGGTATCCAGATCATCAGAAATATTATTTTTTTAGTTATAAAAATGATAAGATTTCCTTTTGATGTAGGTATTGCTTCTATTACCAGAGCACCATCTTCACTTTTCAAAAACCAAACTCGTTGAGAGCCTGCTCTACAAGCTCGTTATATAAATCTTTAGTTTTAGGAGAACCGTAGGAGAGCTCATTGAGTGCAAGTCCCCTTATGCTTAAATCCTCGAGAGCCAGTGTGATTTTTTTAGTTGATTTTCATTAAGCTTTTTCTATTTTCATAAAAACACCTTTCTATGTTTTGGTCTTGCAAACTTTATAAAATATTAGTATAGATTAAAAGGAATATATTGTCAAATTAATCAAATTATTCAGTTTTACAGTTCATCGGAAAAAAATTGGTTATTTTGCCGAAAAATTTCTTCAATATTTTTGTGCAAAAATAACATTGCAAAAATTTTTAAATCAATAGATACAATATAAAGCACATTGATGTTTGTTTTGAAAAATCCTTAAAGTAATGAAAGGAGCTGATATGGATTAACCTATGGTTAGGTAAATACCATATTCTCTCTATTCTGGATTCCCTAAATCCTAATCCGCACGTATTCTTAGCTTCTCATGTGAAGTTAAATGAGTATCGTGTGATCAAAAAAATTTCAAAAGCCCATCCCTTTTTTTTACAGTTAAAAAACGAGGCAAGGTTTCTGTCCGGGTACAGTTCTAAACTTATACCAAGGTTGTATGACGTGGAAGAGGATAAGGAAAACCTGTACCTGGTAGAAGAATATGTACAGGGATTAAGTCCAGCTTCTGCCGAATTTCTACAAAATGGCATTAAAGATAGTGAACTGGTGAGTATAGTAACCGGATTATTTGATTTTCTAAAATTTATAAATTCTTTAGAAGAAGCTGTGCTTTATATTGATTGGAAGCCCGGAAATATAATTTTGACAGAAACAGGAATAAAAGTAGTAGATTTTGGCTCTGTTCTGTATTCAGAAGATTGTAGCAATTTTACAGGTCTGGCAACAGAAGGTTTTGCTGCGCCGGAACTACGTAGTGGAGGTAAACCTGGCAGATATACAGATATTTATGGCTTTGGCAGTATACTAAAGTATCTGGCAGAAAGAACCAAAGGAAAGAAATTCCTGTTAAGGCGGACTGCAAGAGAAAGATGTATGAAGCTGGCAGCTAAATGTACCATAGATGATTATAAAGAACGTCCGGATATCAAAGCGATAGAAAGGATTATAAAAGGTCTTAAAGTAAAAGATAAATTTTCTTTTGCAAGCAGTAAAGTGGGAAATATAATAAGTAATTCTGATGCATCTAAGATTGGAATCTGTGGAAGCGCAACCGGAGTAGGTACAACCCATATAGCATTTTGCGTGGCTAAGGAACTAATAAGACAGGGCAGGCAAGTAGCTTATGTAGCCATTAGTGGTGATGGTGGGAGTGATATTAAATTCCGTAGAATTCCGGAAAGTCTAAAAGGTATCAAAATCTATAACAATGTCTGTGAAGAAGATCTGAGTTATTTTCTAAAAAAAGGATTTGACAGTCTGATAATAGACTTTGGGAAAATCACTGAATTTTCGTTTTCATTTTATAGCTGTGATGAGAAGATTCTGATAGTTCAGAATAGTTTTGCAAAGGGTGGAGAACTGGAAAATTTTTTTAATTAATCATTTTGATGATATTGGAGAAAAAGGCTGGCTGGTTTTGGATAATTTATCTGATGATATCCGGCTTGAAGCCACAAAAGCCTTGATTAAAAGACTGGGATTGAAAGTAAAATGTAAGGGAATAGGAATTAAGAGGATATGAGGTAGGAGGAGTTATGTTTTAAAAAGTAAGGAAGAATCAAAACTATTATCTGATGAAGAATTTGAAAGGATTGGCAGAAGAAAGAAAACTGTAATTTCTATCATAATATTTATGATAATACTGGTTGTGTCACTATTAACCTTAAGTTCATAAAAAAAGATAATAACATTAATGTAAAACAGCCCGAAGTTATGGAAAGTAACAGGATTGAAGCACAAGCTGCGGACGAGGCAGCGGATTTATAAAAAGATATCACTGATAAAACTGTAACTGAAGGTGAAAGCCGGGAAAGAATTATGCCTGTAGGCAGAAATACTAAGGCAGGTGAAAATGAGTTTATCTGCGAATATTCAGAGCTTCACTTACCTGAATTATTACAGGCGGGTGATTATGTGGATGTAAGGCTTTCTTTGGCTGATGGGCGTAATTATACAGTTATTTCCGAAAAGCAAATAATGGATTTTAATAAATCTGGAGATAAGTCTTTGCTGTACCTGCCACTATGTGAAGAGGAGATAATAATCTTAGAAAGTGCTATTGCAGACCTTAAGCTGTTTGAAGGTTCCAGACTTTATCTGGCAATAGGGAAGCAGACGAACAAAAATAAGGTGAATTATCCGGTAAATAAAAAGGCAGACAAGCTGCTTCATCCTGAACGGGAGGTAAATAATCTTTCAGGTTATAATTATGAAGTGAAGTTTGATAAAGAACTTGAAAAAGAAAGGCTTGCACTAAAAAAAGCAATGTACTATAAAGAGCAGGAATGGAAAGAAACTGCTTCTTACTGGAATGATAAGGAATAACTACATCACATTACTGTCTTATTGAATGGAAACCAGGCTTTCCATAAGGGGGAGGCCTGGAAATATTGGAGAAGAAAATGGAAAGTGAAAATAAAGAAGATATATTAATGGTAGAAATGAAGAAATATTGGAAAAGAGGGGTAAGATTTTTACTGCGGAGAAGAAACATTGATGAATTTAGCAAAGCAGAGGCTTTGGCGGAAGATGGAAGGTATATGGTGGAACTGGATATTAATATGCTTTAGCGAGGTTACAGAAGTTAACTTTCAAGATATAGGCTTATAAAAAAAGAAAATGACAAATACCTGTAATAGTGTTATTATAAAATGGATTAAAAAAATTTGGATGGAGGTACCAATGAAGAAAAAAATAATTCCTATTACAGTTATAATTCCGTTGATTGTAATAGCAGTGATATCTGTACTTATTATAATAGTGGGTAAGGTATTTAACATCAGTACATCGAATAAGACAGAAATTTCATTGACGGATTACTATAAGCTTCCTGAAGGAGAAGCAAGGCTCATTGTGGACATTGTAAAAAGTAATGAAAATGCTCTTATAAGAGATAAAAAGGTCTATCTTCCTTATGCGGTTGCAGAAAAGATGATGCCCAGAATATATTATGATGTAATGGATGATGTGATAGTATATACGACGGGAATAGAAAAATTTATTTATAAAGCAGGCGAAAAAGAGTATGAAGTGAATGGAGTGAGTAAAACAGATGAGATTCCAAACTTCATAGAGGAAAGTGGAAATATTTTTGTTTTAGCTGATTTTGTAAAAAAAAGGCACGATATCAAAATTGATGTTTTTGAGGATCCCGACAGAGTAATTATTTTTGAAAAATAATAATGAGGAATATAAATATTGTGAAGTCAGAAAAGATACTGAGTTGAGGGAAGGCGGGAGCAACAAGGACATTATATTAAAAAAACTTAGTTCAGGTGAAAAGGTATATCTGATTGACAATACAACTGCTGGTTTTATAAGAGTTTTTACGGAAGATGGTGTCACAGGATACATAGAAGCTGATTGTCTGGATATAGATGGTACGGAGACTAAAAAGTACACCTTTGACAGAGATAAAGAAAACGAAAGTTATACGAGCATAACAAGAAGTGAACCTGTGGTACTTGGCTGGCATCAGGTAACAAGTGAAGCAGCCAATGCAGGCTGGGGGACTGCGCTTGCTAAGGCAGAAGGTGTTAATGTCGTATCTCCTACATGGTTTAGTGTGGCTGACTCAGATGGAGAACTTACTACTTTTTGCTTCTAAAGACTATGTAAATAAACTTCATAATATAAATATAGATGTATGGCCGCTAATTAGCGATTTCAATAAAGATGTTGATTTTAAGAAACTTTTGACAAGTACTTCATCCAGAACTAATTTAATAAATAATATAGTTTATTTTTATTGAAACATATAATCTTGATGGAATAAATATAGACTTTGAAAAGGTTAAAGCTTCATATGCAGAAGGTTATGTTCAGTTTTTAAGAGAGCTGTCTATTGAGATGAGAAGCAGGAATAAAGTGCTTTCCATAGATAATTATATACCTTTGGATTTTAATGCATTTTATAATTTGAAGGAACAGGGTATTGTGGCTGACTATATCTGTGTAATGGCATATGATGAGCACTACTCAGGTTCGGTAGAAGCAGGTTCGGTGTCAAGTCTGAACTGGGTGAAAAGCAGTATTGAAAATACAGCTAAAAATGTTCCTGTGAACAAGATTATTGTAGGTCTTCCGTTTTATACCAGAATATGGAGAGAGACTAAGGATGGCAGGCTTAAAACAAAGGCTTTAGGCATGGAAGGCGGACTCAGGCTGGTAAGTGAAAATAAAGCTAAAAAAGGATGGGATGAAGAAAGCGGACAGTACTATGCAGAGTGGAAAGATGGCAAGGATAAGATGAGAATCTGGCTTGAAGAAGAGAAGTCCCTTGCGGCAAAACTTACCCTGGTTGATAAAGAAAAGATGGCGGGTATTGCTTTCTGGAAGCTTGGACTTGAGAAGAAAGAAGCCTGGAAGAGCGTGACGGACTGGTTAAAGTAATTTTATAATTGATTTTTATTCTCATTTTACTTGACGAAATCATAGGCTTGGAGTAGAATATAAAACCGATAGCCTTACTAGGGATAAAATCAGTTAAATGAGGAGTGTATTTTATGGAGAAAAAGAAAACCCTTCCACTGTTATTTTCAGTAGTTTTGCTTGCACTTAGTCTTTGCCTGGCCATCGGTGTAAAATTCGTATTTCATGCCTGCCCTATGATGGGACATGAAATGGGTAAGGTTATGCCTTGTCATTGGGCAGAACAGGCAGTATTTGCTACAGGTGTTGTACTGACAGTAATGTCGTTATTATTGTTTGTATTTAAAAAATCAGGTGAAAAGGCTGCCATATCAGCTTGTATGATACCGGCAACAATTGCGGCTATGTTGTTCCCACAGACTATAATCAACCTTTGCATGAAGCCTGAAATGATGTGTAGAACTCATATGCGTCCGGGAGTAATTGGTGTTTCCATTGCTTTATTAGTTGTCGAATGCATAAACATAATAATAAATTTGAAAAAAGATAATTAACCCTGCAATTTGGGTTAAATTTAGAAAGCTGGAGAGAAAATGTCTGTTTTTAATAATATTTCATATAAAAATATAGTAAGGCGTCCCGGCAGGACATTTATTCTGATAATATTATCTGCATTATTGTGTTTTTTTCTGTTACAGGTGGTTCTTTAGCAATAACAAGTCTTAAGGGGGGGCTGTTGTCCTTAAAGTCAAGACTTGGGGCTGATGTTATGGTTGTTCCATATGAAGCAACAACAAAGACCAATTTTTCAAATATGATTTTGCAGGGAAATCCGGGATATTTCTACATGGATAGAAGTGTTTTGGATAAAATAAAAAAAATAGAAGGAATAAAAGAAATTTCAGAACAGTATTTTCTTGCTTCTGCAAAAGCCGGCTGTTGCTCTGCAAAGCTCCAGCTTATAGGCTTTGACCCGGCTACAGACTTTACTATAAAGCCATGGGTTAAAGAGTCTTATGATGCGGAGCTTGGTGAGTATGAAATGCTTGTGGGCAATGACCTCAATGCTTTTGCAGGAGATCAGCTTACGTTTTACAATAAAGTGTGTACTGTTAAAGGAAAGCTTAAAAAGACAGGTACTTACTTAGATACAGCAGTATATATGAGTATAGACTCTGTGAAGGCTCTTCTTAAGTCAGCCGAGGATTTGGGCATGGTGACGAATGGTAAGGGGAGTCCGGATAAGCTTACTTCCTGTATCTTAATAAATGTGGCAGACGGACATACTCCCCTTGAGGTAATGAGCGAAATAAATACAAAGACACGCGGTGTTGAGGCGATACGGACACAGGATATGATTTCAGGTGTCGCAGGGCAGCTTGAATCAGCGTCTAAAATTATCAGTTTTCTCATTATTGCAATCTGGTTACTTTCAATTTTCATACTTATACTTGCATTTACAATGATTGCAAATGAAAGAAAAAAAGAATTTGCAATACTCAGAGTCCTTGGTTCTTCAAGAAAAATGGTTGCCGGAATTATACTTAAAGAAGCTTTTATGGTGAACCTGATGGGAAGCTTGATAGGGGCTTTAGTAGCAGTTATTACAGTGATGTTACTGGGAGGCGTAAGCCTTACAAGCTTTGATCTTCCATTCCTGCTGCCGGATATTACAGAGATGTTTTTGCTTGGAATTATAACTATTGTAGTTTCGGTGCTTGCGGGCTGTCTGGCTTCTTCATTAAGTGCATTTAAGGCATCTAAGATAGATACGGCACTTATATTAAGGGAGGGCAACTGATGAAGCTTGTGGCAAATAAAGTGAGTAAATGGTTTTTAAGAGCAAGAGAAGGCTCAAATAAATTTTTTGCACTGAATGAGAATGATTTTGAATTAAACCCGGGTGAACTGACTGTATTATACGGACAGTCGGGAAGCGGTAAAAGCACATTGTTAAATATCTTGTCAGGGCTTCTTACCCCGGGCACAGGCAAGGTAATTGTGGGAGAAACAGATATACATGCACTGGATGATGCAGAGGTATCCAAATTTAGAAATGAACATTTTGGTATTATACTTCGGGGACAGTCAGCTATAAATACGCTTACAGTAATTGAAAATGTTCTTCTTCCATACAGCCTTTATTCAAAAAATAGTAAAAATTATAAAGAAATGGAGGAAAGAGCACGAGAGCTTCTTAGAAAAACAGGGATAGAGGAGCTTGAAAATGTAATGCCTGCAGAACTATCAGGTGGTGAGCTGAGAAGGATGGCTATATCAAGAGCGCTTATAAATAATCCTGAATTTATACTTGCAGATGAGCCAACCTCAGATCTTGATGACGAAAATACTGAGATAGTATTAGAATTGTTTAAATCCCTTGCAAATGAAGGTAAATCAGTATTGGTGATAACCCATGATAAAGAAGTTTTTAAGTTTGCAGATAGAATTTTTGAAATGAAATCAGGAAATATACTTGACAAAAATCAAAATATAGGATAGTTTATTAAGAGTTAGTCAGAGCTAATATGGAAGAGAGGCAAATTTTTATGTTTATTACAAAAAAAAATAAAATACTATTAGCACGGATATGGGTAGTTATATTTGTTTTTCTTGCCGGACTTGGTTTTAGCACAGTGGCTAAAGCTGAAGGGGAATATTATGCAACCTGGAAAGAGTATCAGGCGAGTGGTGCACCTACAAAGACCTGGGAAGATGTAGCAAATGCAATGGACAAGGTTTTTGAACATGCAAAGGAAGTATACAAGACAGGTGATACAAAAGGTGCTTATGATGTAGTAAATCATGGTTATTATGGTTATTATGAAACAACCGGATTTGAGAGACTTACACTTGGTAAGATTTCCGGTGCCAGAAAGTCTGAGGTTGAACTTCAGTTTGCAGCCTGCAAGGCAATCACTAAAAACGGCGGGTCTCAGGAAGAGTTTGATAAAGAAATAGATAAACTTAAATCTATGATTCACAATGATTCGGCCATTCTTGACGGAAAGAAGCCGGTGACTTCAGGCAAAGGAAATGCTAAGGCAGGAAGTGCAGATGAAGCAACCATAAGACAGGTTGTTGAGGAAGTGCTTGCAGAACAGTCGGGTGGTTCAACTAGTGCCGCAACGGCTACCTTTATAGCCTGCTTTTCAATTATATTAAGAGAAGGCTTTGAGGCAATACTTATAGTAGGTGCCATTATTGCATATCTGATAAAGTCATCAGGTGGCGATGCAGAAAGAAAAAAGAAACTTACAAGACCGGTTTATATCGGCTCATTGGTTGGTATAGTGGCAAGCTTTGCCCTTGCCTGGCTCTTAGATGTATTTACGCTCGCAAACAGTGCCTCCCAGGAAATCATAGAAGGTGTTACGGCACTTACTGCGGTTGTAGTATTGTATTATGTAAGTAACTGGATGCTTTCTAAATCTGAAAGTGATGCCTGGACAAATTATATTAAGAGTAAAACAGAGACCAATGCTAAGAGTGGAAGTACAATGGCGCTTGCAATTACTGCTTTCCTTGCCGTATTTAGAGAAGGGGCGGAGGTAGTGCTTTTCTTCCAGCCTATGCTTAAAGATGAGAACATACATATGGTATGGGCAGGTCTTATCGTTGGATTTATAGTGCTCATATTTGTATATTATGCAATCAATGCATTCAGCTTAAGAATACCACTTAAACCTTTCTTTACTGCAACAAGTATACTTATGTTTATTATGTCTATATCTTTCTTAGGTGCAGGTATTAAAGAGTTTATAGAGGGCGATGTACTCGTTATGACTTCTCCGGACTGGCTTGCAGGACTTATCCCTTCAAATGAGTTTTTTGAAGTGCTTGGTATCTATCCGATACTTGAAACTCTCATCCCCCAGCTGATACTTTTAGTTATAACCATAGTGGTTTATCTTGGCTGGAGAAAGAAAAATATTGCAATCAGGGCGGAAGCTGATAAGAAGAGGGCTGAGGAGAAAGCAAAGAAAGAGGCTCTTGTTAAGGAAGAAGAAGAGAAGAAGTTAAAAGATCTTATAAGAACAATTGTTAAAGAAGTCATACAGGAGAAAGAAGCAAATTAGCTTTAATACGATTTTATGTAATCAGGGTGATAAACGAATTATATAGTATATTTTTCGTTATCATATAAATTTTCATTTTCACATTTATAGGAGGAGAACATGAAAAAAGAAATTTTTATCACTTGCTATTGCAGCTGCTTTTGCTGTAACAGCAGTAACAGGATGTGGACAGAAGGCAGACAAGGCTTCTACAACAAGTAAGACATCAAGTGCAAAGACAAGCATGACCAGTTCAGCCAGTGTACCTGCAAGCCAGGTATCCAATATTGTGACAGGCAGTACATCAGGTTCAACTGCAAGTGCAGCAGCACCTGGAGATGCAGCAGGATTTACCGAGTATCCTATTTTTGAGGATGAGAAGGTAGAGTTCCTCAATGTATCTGCAGTTTACTTCCAGCCTGTACCAATGGCTCCGGGTCAAGGAGAAGGTTGATAAGGAAAACGAGATTCACCTTGAGGCGGATATCTCAGCTCTTGAGAATAAGCTTGGTTACGGTACAGGTGACTGGGTTCCATATCTTACTATTGACTATTTAATATCTGATAAGAATGGTAAGGAAGTAGCAAGTGGAACATTCATGCCAATGAGTGCTTCTGATGGCCCTCACTATGGTGCTAACATCAAGATGGGAGATTCTGGTTCTTATAAGCTTAAGTTCACAATCCACAGCCCTGCTGAAAAAGGATACTTAATCCACAGCGATAAGGAAACCGGTCCTGAGAGGTTCTTGAGACATACTTCAAGGATGGCAATCTTACAGTTGAAAAAGATTGGGATTATGTAAAACAGAGCTGGTAATTTTTAAATTATCTGTTCCAATTTTTACTAAATAATTTATATTCAATTGACAATCTGCTGCATTGGGGAATAAAATCCCGGTGCAGCTTATTGTGATATTTTAGGATATCCGGTTTTCATATAGTAAACATATGTATATAATAGGATTGTAAGCAGTATCTTATTATGTTCAGGTGCTTAATATAAAGTCGGAATTAGATAAGGAGAAATAAGAAGTGCTTAAATATTTTGTTTTGTCAACAGAGCAGTTACTTCCTATGATGTTACTTACAGGATTGCTGCTTTCAGGTATTAAGCTGACTGGGAATAAGTCTTATAAGAAGTTCCAATATACTTCGGTTGTAATTGGAATGTTAAGTGCTATTGTTATGACTATATTTAAGACAACCACAAACAAGGTGGATACCGCTATGTGGAATGTGAGAATATATGCAGTCAATATGATAGCTTTACTGCTTTTTATAATTGTAAGTCTGTTTGCAGGGAAGCTTAAGGAAATTAAAAATATATTGCAGTCTGTTATGCTTGCAATTATGGGCGTAGCTATGCTTTTGTATTTCCTTCCACCATTCTTTGAAAATCCACATACTCTTTTGTTTGCGGAACAGAGCCTGCTTTCTGCTAACTTTCTTTACAGCATGGTGGGAATGTTCTTTGGACTTTCACTTAGCTTTGTTGCAGGACTTGCTGTGTACAAGGGTAATATAAGACTTAGTTTTAACTTTGGAATGGCGCTTATCTTTATTTCGGTACTTGTAAATATGGTAAATGAACTTGGTGATACCTTTGGTGTATTCCTTGCGAAGAGAATAATAAAGACAAATCACACACTGTTTACTTTTGCAGTCTTTACTTCCAACAATAAGGTATTGTTTACTTTTATTATAGTAGCTGTCTGCATTATTATACCGGTTGTATTGCTTATAAAGAGCCATCATGTAAATGAACCTTATGAGAATAATGCAGAACATAGAAAAATAAAGGCAAAGTGGAGAAACATAAAGCGTTGGAGTATGACAGCAGTAGCTTGTGCTGTTTTTTCTCTCGTAACTCTTACTGCCCTAAGAGTATATGCAAATCAGGAAATAGAGATTTCACCAATTGAAGAAGCAAAGGTTACTGATGACAGTGTTATAGTATCTTTTGAACAGGTGGCAGACGGTCACCTCCACCGTTTTGGTTACACTACGGAAAAAGGAAAGACTGTAAGGTTTATAGTAATAAAAAAGCCAAATTCAAGTGCTTATGGTATAGGGCTTGATGCCTGTGATATCTGTGGTGAGACCGGTTATTATGAGAGAGAAGGACAGGTAGTCTGCAATCTCTGTAACGTAGTAATGAATATAAATACAATAGGCTTTAAAGGTGGCTGCAACCCTATAGTAATTGATTATAAGATTCATGATGGAAGCATAATCGTTCCTATAGCTGAACTTGTTAAGCATGAAGATATTTTTAAGTAAGGGAGATAAATATGTTTTTTAGAATGGTAAAAGGAACTCTTATCCGCCAATGGAAAAAAATGATTCTTATAGCCTTTACTATCGGACTTGGTGCATCTCTTGCAACTGCCATGCTTAGCGTGGTGCTTGATGTAGGAGATAAGGTAAATAAAGAATTAAAGACCTTTGGTGCTAATATTACTGTTATGCCAAAGAGACAGAGCGTAGTAAGCGACCTCTACGATGTGAGTGGAGGAAAATCAAACAGTGCTTATCTTAAAGAAGATGAACTTGGTAAGATTAAGACTATTTTCTGGGCATTTAATATAGTTGACTATACTCCGTTTGTAAAGAGCAATGCCAAGCTTCCTGATGGCAGTGATGTGCAGGTAGTCGGAAGCTGGTTCAACCACCATATGGATCTGCCTACAGGTGAGAAACTTGATGCAGGTATAGCAAGCCTTAGAAGCTGGTGGGAAATTAAAGATGGAAAATGGATAGATGAACAGGTAAATTCTGATGAAAATGCCTGTATGATAGGTGATAACCTTGCGGAAAAGCTTGGTGTCAAGTCAGGAGATAAGATTAAAGTAACAGGAAGTAAGGCTGAAAGAGAACTGAATATAGTTGGAGTATTTTCTTCTGGAGGTGATGAGGATGACAAGATATTTACAGGGCTCCATACAGCACAGGCTCTTAGCGGACTTGAGGGAAAGATTGATTCTATAGAAGTAAGTGCCCTTACTACCCCGGATAATGAACTTGCTGTTAAGGCAGCTAAAGATCCCAAGTCTTTAACTGTAGCCCAGTATGAAATCTGGTATTGCACAGCCTATGTAAGCTCTATCTGCTATCAGATCCAGGAGGTGATTACAGATTCGGTTGCAGCTCCTGTAAGACAGGTAGCCGATTCAGAGGGAGCAATCCTTGACAAGACACAGCTTTTGATGCTTCTTATTACAATACTCAGTCTCATAGGCTCTGCTCTTGGTATATGTAATCTGGTTACTGCTTCAGTTATGGAGCGCAGTAGTGAAATAGGCCTTATGAAGGCAATTGGTGCTCACAACTCTGCTATTACCGGACTTGTGCTTACTGAGATAATAATTACAGCCATAATAGGCGGTACAGCAGGCTTTGGATGTGGAATCGGTTTTGCACAGATTATCGGAGAGAGTGTGTTCGGTTCACTTATTACACTTAAGCCTATGGTTATACCTATAGTTGGGGTACTTGTGGTAATAGTAACACTTATAGGAAGTATACCGGCTATAAGAATGCTTCTTAAGCTTGAGCCTGAGGCAGTATTACATGGGAGATAAGAGATGAAAAATAGAAGAATGTTTATTAGAATGATTACAGCCTCTCTTATGAGACGAAAGTCAAGAATGGTAATAGCCCTCCTTGCAATAGCGATAGGTGCTGCCATACTTTCAGGACTGGTAACCATTTACTATGATGTGCCAAGACAGATGGGAGCAGAGTTTCGTAACTATGGTGCCAATATGATACTCACCCCTACAGGCAGCAGATTTACCTATGATGAGATGAAAGCAGCTACCGATGTAATCACAGCAAATGAACTTGTAGGTGCTACACCATTCCGCTATGAGACAGTGAGAATGCATGAACAGCCGATACTTGTGGCAGGAACTGATATGGACTCAGTAAAAAGACAAGTCCGTACTGGCTTGTGGATGGCGAATGGCCTAAGAAGAGTGCAGAGCTTCTCATTGGTAAAAAAATCTCTGACAGTCTCGAGCTTAAAGCAGGAGATACTGTAACAGTAAGCTTTACTCCGGAAAATGTAGCTAAGGATGAAGAAGACAATACCTTAGATTTTAAGGTAACCGGAATACTTAGTACAGGTGGAAGTGAAGAAGACTATGTATATATGGCTATGGCAGATCTTGAGAGCCTTGCAGGAGCAGAAGGGAATATTGACCTTGCTGAGGTAAGTATTTCTACCTCGGGAGAAAAGCTTAATAAATATGTTTCTGAAATAAATGATAAGGTATCTGCAGTAAGTGCAAGTCTTGTTAAAAGAGTTACAGCTTCTGAAACTACAGTTCTTTCAAAGCTTCAGGCGCTGGTATTTCTTGTAACAGTTATAGTCCTTGCACTTACAATGATCTGTGTAGGTACGACTATGACAGCTGTTGTTACAGAGAGAAGAAAAGAGATAGGACTAAGAAAAGCAATAGGAGCTTCTGATTCAAGTATAATCAAGGAATTTATGGGAGAAGGGATTTTACTTGGAGGACTTGGAGGAATTATTGGAGCATTAATAGGCTTTGCATTTGCCCAGACAGTGAGTGTAAATGTATTTGGAAGTTCTATATCGTTCAGACCTTTGCTTGTACCGGTTACAATTATAGTTTCAATAGTGGTTACAGGAATTGCCTGCCTTATACCGATAAGGACAACAACTAAGATAGATCCTGCCTTAGTATTAAAAGGAGAATAGAAAATGAGCTTGTTAGAGTTGAAAGAAGTATATAAAATATATGGAGACCTTCATGCACTTGATAATGTAAATTTTAAAGTCGAAAAAGGTGAGTGGGTGTCTATAATGGGACCATCCGGATCCGGTAAGAGTACAATGATGAATATAATCGGCTGTATGGACAAGCCTACCAGGGGTTCTGTACTCTTAGACGGAGTGGATATAGCAAAGGAAAGTGCCAAGAACCTTACCAATATCCGCAGGGACAAGATAGGACTTATCTTCCAGCAGTTCCATCTTGTAAACTACCTTACAGCCCTTGAAAATGTTATGCTTGCACAGTATTACCACAGCATTACGGATGAAAAGGAAGCTATGGAGGCTCTTGACAGGGTAGGACTTGCAGACAGGGCTAAGCACCTTCCAAGCCAGCTTTCAGGTGGTGAGCAGCAGAGAGTATGCGTAGCAAGGGCACTTATCAATCAGCCTGAAATTATTCTTGCAGATGAGCCAACAGGAAACCTTGATGATGCTAATGAAGAAGTAGTAGTTGAACTTTTCAGAAAGCTTCATAGTGAAGGCACAACCCTTATAGTGGTTACACACGATATAGAGGTTGCAGAAGTGGCACAGCGCATGATAGTGCTCCGTAATGGGAAAATATCCAAGGAAAGTGTGAATAGTAATTTTACCGGACATATCAGATTCCACGAGTAAAAGCCGGAGTATATTGTTAATTTTATATCAATTGATATAAGGAGAATGTAAACAATGAAAAAATCTATGAGAATAGTAAGCCTTCTAGCAGTAGCTGCTGTAATTACAGCCTGTGGAGGAAGTAGTGCAAAGCTTAATGACGGAAGCTATGAGGGTAAAAGTTCAGTCTATACCAACCCTGACGGTTCGGATGCAGGTAATGGTTATGGAGTGGTTAAGATTACAGTAAAAGACAATGCAATTACAGAGTGCAGTTTTAAAACTTATGAGCCTGACGGAAAAGAAAAAGATTCTGAATATGGTAAAAAGCAGGGCAGTGTAGCTAACAGAGACTTTTACAATAAGGCCCAAAAGGCGGTTAAAGCTTGTGATGAATATGCAAATCTTCTTGTTCAGAGCGGCAATCCTGATGATATTGATGCAATTTCGGGAGCAACCATTAACCATGACCAGTTTGTAGAAGCTGCCAAGATAGCTCTTGATGCGGCAAAAGCGAAATAATAAATGAAAATAACAAAATTTTTTATGCATCTCTTTTTAGTAGCAGGTGCGGTATTTTTAATAGTAGGAGTCCCTTTTATGATGACAGATTATTATAAGGGGCTCTTCTCTTCTAATGAGGTTGATGCGGTGTCGAGCCCGTCTGTAGTTATAGACAAGCCGTCAGGAAATTATATAGTGCTTATCAATACAAGGCTTCACAAAGATAAAAGTAAACTTGACCAGTGGATATCATTTTTCAGTGGAGAAGAAACGGATATTATCTTTGAGGATATAGCCTGTACAGTGGCGGAGGGAGATGCCAAAGGGCTTGAAATGGCGCAGAGTTTTCAGTCTAAGCTTCCTGAGAACCAGATGAAGATAAAAGAGGAGGAGGCTGTACTGGTTGTTTCAAGAGCGGAAGAAGGAAAGTTTGATATTCTACTGATGTCGAAAGATTTTGCGGACTCCTACAAACTCAGAGAGAAAAATCAGAACTATATTGAGGATATAAAGTTTACAGAGGAGAAAAAGTCTGAATGAGAAAGTTAAATGCTATCGTCAGTCTGCTGCTAATAATATTATTTTTAATTCATAGTATAGCAGGTTCATTTCAGATGATGAAAATAATTCCGGGTGGAAATGAGCTGATGAAAAATCTCTCCTATTTTATGCTGTTTTTAACAGGAGTGCATATTCTTATAGGGATCAAGCTTACAATTGACTCTGTTATAATAGGGAAAAAGTCAGGTAAATTTTACTTTAGGGAAAATGCCGTTTTTTGGACAAGGAGAATAACAGGTCTTGCCATGATGCTGCTTGTAATCTGCCATGTTTTATTATTTACAAGTAAAGGTAAAGTATTCAGATTAAATGACTTTAACGAGGTACAACTTATTTTTTCCATATTTTTAGTTTTTACTCTTCTTGTACATATACTTGCCAATATAAGACCTTTACTTATATCCTTTGGGATTTCGGGATTTCGGCTTTATATTAAGGATATATTGCTAATACTTGCGATAATATCACTTTTTGGAGCATTCGCTTTTGTGATTTACTATCTCAGGTGGAATATAATGTGGAGGTACTAGATAGTGGTAAATATAATAGGTGCAGGACTTGCAGGACTATCGGCAGCTATAAGTCTGGCTAAGAGCGGAATAGCCTGCAATCTTATTTCCAATTTTCCGTCTGAGCGGGCACAGTCTGTTATGGCTGAAGGCGGTATAAACGGTGCTTTAAATACTATGGGTGAAGAGGATAATACTGAAAACCACTTTGAAGATACTATGAGAGCAGGCTGCTACATAGCTGATGAGGCTATGGTAAGAGGACTTACGGGAAATGCTCCCGGTATAATCAGGTATTTGAGCAGTATAGGAGTTCCTTTTAATCTAAAGAAAAATGTTATACAACAGAGAAATTTCGGTGGTCAGAAGAAGAAAAGAACGGCTTATGCGAAAAGTAGCACAGGTAAGGTAATTATGACTGCTCTCATAGATGAAGCCAGAAAATATGAGGTTGCGGGGCTTATAAGAAGATATTCCCACCACGAATTTTTGAAGTTAATGCTTGAAAATGACGGAAAGACCTGCAAGGGCGTGGAAATAAGGGATAGTTACACAGATAAGTTTTATTACATAGAAGGGAAAGTAATACTTGCTTCCGGAGGATTCGCAGGAGTATTTAAGGGACTTACTACAGGGACTACAGCCAATACAGGCGATGTTACGGCTAAGGTGTTTTCTCAAGGGGTAAGACTTGGCAACCTTGAAATGATACAGTATCACCCGACAACAATAGGAATAGCGGACAAGGTCTGTCTTGTGTCAGAGGCAGCAAGGGGAGAGGGCGGAAGACTGTTCATTTACAAGAATAATGAAAAATGGTTCTTTATGGAAGAAAAATACCCTGAATTAAAAAATCTTATGCCAAGAGACGTGGTTTCAAGGGAGATGTACTTTGTAAGCAGGGATAATGAAAATGCTCAGGTTTACTTAGACATGACAGGACTTAGCAAGGAAGTCTGGACTGAAAGACTGCCTGACTTGAGGGAAGAAATCATTCATTATTTAGGTATTGACCCTAAAAATAAGCCAATCCCTGTAAGCCCCGGTATCCATTACTTTATGGGCGGTATAGATGTAGATATAGAGCATAAGACAAATGTGGAAAGCTTATTTGCGGCAGGAGAATGCTGTCTGGCTTATCATGGAGCTAACAGGCTTGGAGGCAACTCACTGCTAGGTGCTATTTACGGAGGCAGAAAGGCTGCAGAAACTGCAATTGCCTTGATACACAATGAAGGAAAGTCTGATAAAACCAATGAATCTGCCACAATACAGGAAATTACTACAGATGTAGAAAAATATAAAACTGAATTTGAAAATGCTAAAGAAAGCTTTATAATAGAGGTAAGAGATATTTTATTTAAAGCTATGGGTATAGTCAGAAATGAAAAAATGCTGTCAGAGGGCTTAGCCGCACTTGATAAATTATCGGAAAGAAATTTAAATGAGAGAGAAACAGACAGGTTAAGGCTTGCTAAAGCTCTTATTTTAAGTGCGCTTTACAGGAACGAAAGCAGAGGAGCTAATTACAGAGAAGATTATCCTAAAAGAAATGATGAGTATAAAGGTATGACAAGAGCCATAATAAACAGTGATACAGTGAATATAGAGATGTGGAGAACAGATGGAAGTATTAATTGAAATAAAAAGGCAGGAAAATTCAGAAAGCAAGCCATATTTTCAAAGTATAAGACTTAACCTGGAAAAAGAAAATCTCACAGTTGCAAGCCTGTTACGTGAAATTAATACTGAACCTGAGATAAAGGACATAGAAGGGAAGCCGGTTTCACAGATAAGCTGGGAGTGCAGTTGTCTTCAGAAAAAATGCGGAGCCTGTGCCATGCTTATAAATGGAAAGCCAAGGCTTGCTTGCGATGCATTTCTAAGGGATTATGTTAAAAAAGGCAAAATAAGCCTTGCTCCATTTAGTAAATTCCCGGTTATAAAAGATTTGATTGTGGACAGAAGTATACTGTATAATAATCTCAAAGATATAAAAAATTATATTGAGAATGAAATTAGCCTTACGGATAAAAACACCGATACAGCCTATGAGGCTTCAAGATGCCTTATGTGTGGCTGTTGCCTGGAGGTCTGTCCTAATTTTTATGTAGGAGGAGATTTTTATGGGGCAGCTTCCTTTGTACCTGCTACAAGGCTGTTAACAGGCTCTGAAAAAGGTGAGGATAAGGAGCTTAAAAAAGAATATAATGAGCATATTTTTAAGGGCTGTGGAAAATCGCTTGCCTGCAAGGATATTTGCCCGGCAGGAATAGACATGGATAAGATGTTAAGCAAGTCAAATGCGCTAGCTGTATGGAAAAGGCTTATGAAAAAATAAATGGAGGGTTATTATGAATAGTATAGTTTGTCTGGATTTGGAAGGGGTTCTTATTCCTGAGATATGGATAGAGTTTGCGGAGGAGACAGGAATAGAGGAGCTTAGACTTACTACAAAGGATGAGTCTGATTATGATAAACTTATGAAACGCCGTCTTCAGATACTTAAGAAAAATAATTACGGAATAAATGAGATAAAAAAGGTAATAGAGCGTGTTGAGCCTTATAAGGGGGCTAAAGAATTCCTTGATGAGCTTCGTACCTTTACCAATGTGATTATTCTCAGTGATACTTATAAGGAATTTGGTCTGCCTGTAATGAAGAAGCTTGGAAGTCCTACGCTTTTTTGTCATGAACTTGAAATAGCCGAAAACGGAGAGATAACAGACTACGAGCTTAGAAAAAACGGAACCAAGCTTGAAACAGTTAAGGCTTTACAGAGTGTAGGTTTTGAAACCATAGCGGCAGGGGACAGCTACAATGACCTTGGAATGATAAAGGCAAGCAAGGCAGGATTCTTATTTAGAAGTCCTGAGAGAATTAAAAATGAAAATCAGGATGTACAGACAGTGGAAAGCTATGAAGAACTGCTTGAAGAAATTAAGAGAATAACCTTGTAAAAGAGAATGAAAAAGGGTATTATATAATCACGTCCTAATATACGGATGCATATTATAAAAGAATAGGAGCGGAAGTTATGAGAAATAAAAAGAAAATTTGTATTTTACTTACAGCAGCAGTAATGCTTGGCAGCTTCACATTACCACAGATGCCTGCAGTTGTGAAAGCAGATGAAGTAACAGCAGTAGGTGATAGTGCATCGCCTTTGGGGACGGTAGAAAATCCTGCAGAAGGTAATCTTACTGTTTCAGATACCTTTCCGGGTAAGGATAATCTGGAAGTGGTATTCTCACAAAAGACACAGCTTAAATCAGCATCTACGTTGTCGGATAAGCCAAAGCTTGACAATTATTTTAAGTTTACTCTGGCAGAAGATGCCTGGGTTTATTTAGGAACAGGTCTGTCTTTGAATAATCATGAGGGTATAACTGTAAAGGTTAAATTATACAGTGATGCTGCCTTTTCTAAGGAAACAGGATATTTTGATTATGGGTATTGGACCACAAAATCAGATAATGAATTTACTGGTGTTTTAAAGGCAGGTACATACTATGGACATATACAGACAAACCATGCAAACTTCGGAGACTTTGACGGAAATATCAATTTAAAAGGAGTCGCCATACCTTTAAAGAATCTGATTAAAACCGATTATAAAGTAAGTAAGGATAAAAGTAAGGCTACTGTAACAGTGTCCACAGGGCTTGGGGAACTCTTTAATTTTGCACAGTACAGAAGCGGTAAAGTAGGAAATGATGCTGATAAAAATGCTACATACTGGGGACGTAGAAACAGCTATGGCTGGTTAAACTCAGGAGACAGAAAAGCTGTAGAAATTAAGTTAAATGATAATAATACAATGAAGTTCGATGTAAAGAAAAACGGATATTATACAGTCAGAGTCACAGATAAATATATGGTTGACACAATTTATGCTGAAAAGAAGGCTACAAGCTTCTCTAAGTTTTTCAAGGTGAAAGGAATAGACGATAAGGCTCCTGTAGTTAGAGGAGTTAAGAATGGTGGAAGTTATAGAAGCGGAGTAAAAATATTATTCTCAGATAAAGATTCCGGTATCAAATCTGCTAAACTTAACGGGAAACCGGTAAAGTCAGGAGTAACGGTAAGTGCAAGAGGCAGTTATAAACTTGTAGTAAAAGATAAAGCGGGTAATTCAGGTATTATAAGCTTTAAGATTAGATAGTATAAGCCGGAATTTCGGATAATATAGGCTACAGAACCCTATAGCAGGGCTTTGTAGTCTTTTTTTTGTTAAAATGTTACAATTTTGTTATTTGTAGGAAAACTCACTTGACAAATATAATTGTATGCAATATAATCATACGAAAAATAAATAGTTTGTTTTTATAAAATAAACTCTGGTATAATATTTATTCCAAATAATTGTGGATTATTTAAGAAATTGAGGAAAGTATGAATTTCTATGATTTTTAAAGCAAGGCGCTTAAATGGTAAGGAAGTATCTCTTGAAGAATATAAAGGTAAAGTTGTTCTGGTAGTAAATACTGCAAGTAAATGTGGATTTACTCCACAGTTTGCAGGTCTGGCAAACCTCCACGATAAATATGAAGATAAAAATTTTGTTATACTTGGTTTCCCCTGTAATCAGTTTGGCAGACAGGATCCTGACGGTGACGAGCGTACAATCTGTCTTATTAATTATGGAGTAAGGTTTCCGATGTTTGACAGAATAGATGTAAATGGTGTTAATGCACATCCATTATTTAATTATCTCAAGGAAGAAGCCGGTGGTATTCTGGGAAATAATATCAAATGGAATTTTACTAAGTTTCTTATAGATAAAAACGGTAGGGTGGTAAAAAGGTTTGCACCATCAACAAAGCCGGAGAAAATAGAATCCTATATAATAGGACTCTTATAATTATTTAGAATAGAGGTTTTATGAACAGATATGATATTGCTATAGTTGGTACAGGTCCGGGAGGGCTAGAGGCAGCTATCACAGCTAAAATCAGAAACAAAGATATAATATTATTTGGTAATAAAAACCTGAGCCTCAAGATAACTAAGGCTACAGAGATTAATAATTATCTTGGTTTTCCTGATATCACAGGAGAAGAGCTTGCAAGAGCCTATGATAATCATTTGCAGAAAATGAATATTGACATCAACACCTCAAGAATAAATACAATATATGCAATGGGTGATTATTTCGCACTCCAATCAGCAGAAGAAATGTTTGAGGCAAAATCAGTAATTATTTCTACAGGAGTAGTTACAGGAAAAACCTTGCCTGGTGAAAACGAAAATCTGGGTAGGGGAGTAAGCTACTGTGCAACCTGTGATGCAGCTCTTTATAAAGGTAAAGAAGCAATAGTGATAGGATATAGTCCTAAGGAGGAAGAGGAGGTTATCTTCCTTGCAGAAAGAGCAGAAAAAGTGACCTACATAGCAATGTATAAGAACGTTTTGTTTCTTGCGGATAATATAGAGGTTGTGGAGGGAAGAATTCCTCGTAAAATAATTAAAAATGAAGACAGAATAACTCTTGTAACAAATAAAGAAAGCTATGAGGCAGACGGAATATTCATTTTAAGAGATGCAGTATCACCGGATAAACTTGTGCCGGGACTTCTTATAGAAGATGGACATATTGTAGTAGACAGAGCGATGCGGACTAATATAGAAGGAGTGTTTGCCTGTGGAGATGTTACAGGTAAACCTTATCAGTACATTAAGGCTGCCGGAGAAGGGAATGTAGCGGCGCTTTCAGCAGTTTCATATCTGGTAAACAAGGCTTAAGCGAATGAGGATAGTTAAGAAATTTTAAGCAGAAGCTATTGTCAGGGAAATATTTATATTATAAAATAACTCAGCGAAGTTATATGATAAATTTGGGTGAAAACACCGGAAAGAGGATATTATGGTAAAAAAAATTAATGAAGCAGAATTTTCAGAGGTTAAGAACAGCAAATTTGCTGTGGTAGATTTTAATGCAACCTGGTGTGGACCTTGTAAAATGCTAGGCCCTGTACTTGAAGAAGTATCAGAAGAACTTAGTGGGAAGGCAGATTTTTTTGCTGTTGATGTAGACGAAAATCAGGGACTTGCCATAAAGAATAAGATTCAAAGTATACCTGCAATTGTTATATTTAAGAATGGTGAGCCTGTAGACAGACAGATAGGATTTATTCCAAAGGCACCACTTGTTGACTTTATCAATAAAAATGTAGGCTAATAATCTTACTATACAAGGAAGAATCTAATCATGCAAAAAGAAGATAAATATAAGATGTTAAGACTTTCCAGCCAGCTTTGCTTTCCACTCTATGCCTGTGCTAAGGAAATAGTTAAGAAGTATAAGCCATTTTTAGATGAACTGGATCTTACATATACCCAGTACATTACTATGATGGTTATGTGGGAAAATGAAAAAGTGAATGTGAAAGAACTTGGTGAGCTTTTATACTTAGACTCAGGTACGCTTACACCGGTACTTAAGAAGCTCGAACAGAAGAAGTTTATCGACCGCTGCAGGGATAAAGATGATGAAAGAGTACTTAATGTAACCCTTACCGAAACAGGCAGGGAACTTAAGGACAAAGCTCTTGACGTCCCTAAAAAGATGGGAGCCTGTCTCAGGCTTACTGAGGAAGAGATGTCAACTCTTCATATGATACTTGATAAAATGCTTAGGGAATTTTAATGTTGATTGTTTTAAAAAGGGAGCGTGTAGATATGCTCCCTTTTAAACTATAAAAATATTATATGAGGGATTATATGAATAATGCACTGAGAATGTAAGATTCAATTTTTTTATATAGATACATACTCATTTGGTAGAAACTGGGTATTCCCCGAGAGTAAGGTTCCATATAATATGTTTCGTTATATAGAATCAGGGGTGGGGACATTTTTTATTGATAATGAAGAATTCAGTGTGAAAAAGGATAATATTGTGTATATTCCAAGAGGGAGCAGTCTATCCTGTTATGCCGGAACAGATAATTTCACATTTACAAGTATAAGATTTACCATGTCAGTTTTCTTTGAAGGTGGAGATTTTCTTTCTGATTATTATAATTTTCCTAAAGTTTTTGAGGGTAGGGAAGGGAAAAAGTACTTTGATGAAATGTATAGGTGGATTAAAAAGGAAGATTCTGCAAGAATGTTTTTTGTAAGAGGTAATCTGGAGTTATTAATAGGTTCGCTCATAGCTAAGGTCAATATGAATCAGGACTTGAAGGATGAGAATTTTGCCCTGGAAGGCTATGATGCGGAAAAAATCAGCAAGAGAATACGTAAGTCCGGTAGGAAAATTGATGCAAGAATACAAGGTGTTGTAGACTATATTTTATTACATCCTACAGAGAAGTATTCGCCTAAAAAAATGGCAGATATGGCAGGGCTTAGCAGGCAAAGATTTGCTTTCTTATTTAAACAGCAGTTAGGTAAGCCGCCTATGGTATATGTAAGGGAACTTAAATTGACAACTGCTGCCCGCAGGCTTCTGGTTTCAGGAGTTAATGTATGTGATATAGCTTATGAACTTGGCTATGAAGATCCCAATTATTTTATAAGGGAATTTAAGAAGAACTATGGATATACGCCTAATCAATATAGGCAGATAGCGAGAGAATAATCCTGTAATATAAGCGTGTTGTGCTATTTATATTTAAATTTTTGTTTAATCTATGTTATAGGGAACTGTATTATTACAATATAAGATAAGAAGCTTTCTTTGAACTGTAAGAAGAAGGCTTCTTTTTATACAGAGTTTTAACTTGCTATATTTAAGTAGTTTTGTACTAAAAACAAATATTACAAGAGTATTGTGCTATAAATGTTACTGTTTTTATGTAGAATTGCATAAAAAAATTATCGTATAATACGGTTATAGAAAGCAATAGTGCTAAAAAGCTTTTTAATTTATTCATGAATTAAAACAAAAAAATATACCCATTTATAAATTGAATTAATAGTAAATTGGTATGAAATCAACAAGGAGGAGAAACATGAAGAAAAAAGTGATGAGTGCATTTTTAAGTATAGCAATGGCGGTTACCATGCTTGCGGGGTGTTCAGGCTCATCGGGACAGGCGGATAAGGGAAGTTCTAAAAAGGAAGTATCGACAGTTACATCATCAAAGACGGCATCTGAAGTAAAGGAGCTTGAAGGTGATATTACATTTTGGCATTCTTTCACACAGGGTCCAAGACTTGAAACCATTCAGCAGGCAGCGGATACTTTTATGAAGGAAAATCCAAAGGTAAATCAAAATTGAAACATTTTCATGGAACGATTTTTATACAAAATGGACTACCGGACTTGCTTCCGGCAATGTACCTGATATGAGCACAGCTTTGGTTGGTCAGGTTGCAGAAATGATTAATTCTGATGCTATCATCCCACTAAATGATCTTATAGATGATATAGGAAGGGATAAGTTTAATGAGGCTGCCATAAAAGAACTTTCTGTAGATGACAATAATTATGCGGTACCTCTTTATGCACACGCAATGGTAATGTGGATTAGAAAGGATCTTCTTGAAAAAAATAAACTTGAAGTTCCTAAGACCTGGGATGAACTTTATGAAGCTGCTAAGAAATTAACAAAAGATGGTATATATGGTCTTTCATTCCCTTGTGGCTCAAGTGATTTCCAGGCAACTAATTTCCTAAATTTCTATGTTAAGAGTGGTGGAGGCAGTCTGCTTACAGATGACTTAAAGGCTAATCTTACAAGTGATTTGGCTATCAACGGTATAAATTACTGGCTTAAAGTTTATAAGGACTGCTCACCTAAGGATTCTATAAATTATAATGTTTTAGATCAGGCAACCTTGTATTATCAGGGGAAGACAGCCTTTGATTTTAACTCAGGTTTCCAGATTTCAGGAGTAAATGCCAACTCACCGGATCTGCTTGATTATGTAGACTGCTACCCAATACCTACTCATGACGGAACAGAGCAGAAGGGCATTACCACATCTAACCAGCCTATGGTTATATGGAAAAATTCTAAGCATCCTGAAATATGCAGGGCATTTATGAAAACCCTTTACGCTGAAGATACATATATTAAGTTCTTACATGCAACACCGGTAGGAATGCTTCCTGCAATCAAGGGAATAGCAGATACAGATGCATATAAGAATGATCCTATAATTCAGAAATTCCAACATGCAGAGAGCGTAATAGCTTCCCAGATTCCGGGTGGAACAGCTATAGGTTTTGAACATGGACCAAGTGTGCAGGCAGGTATTCTTACAAACCAGCATGTAATAGAGGAGATGTTCCAGGACATTATTGCCAATGGTACAGATGTTAAGACTGCGGCAAAGGCAGCTGAGGATAAATTAAACGGCCTTATGGAAGCGGCAGCCCAGTAATATTTATTTGATAGATAAAGGCAGAAGAGGGGGATTCTGCCTTCAAGATGAAGGGAGAAACAAAAATGAAGGAGAAGACATATACAAGGTGGTTATTTGTTCTTCCTGCTATCATTGTTGTGGGAGCGTTATTTATATATCCGATTTTTTCGAGTATATTTTTCAGTTTCACAAACAAAAACCTTATACGTCCAAATTATAAGTTTGTAGGGCTAAAAAACTATATATCTATATTACAGGATATGGGCTTTTGGAACGCTTTCTTTAACTCATTAAAATGGACGGTTTTTTCACTGTTTGGACAGTTATTGGTTGGTTTTACGGCAGCGCTGGCACTTAACAGGGTTAAACACTTAAAAGGTGCATATAAGACTCTGCTTATCATTCCATGGGCTTTTCCATCAATAGTAATTGCTTTTTCATGGACCTGGATATTGAATGGAGTATATGGAATTTTGCCGAATCTCTTAGTGAATTGGGGAATATGCGATACACCTCCGGAATTTCTTACCAATAAGACAATGGCTTTTATAGTTCTGGTGCTTATAAATATATGGTTTGGAGCACCTATGATAATGGTAAATGTACTATCTGCATTGCAGACTGTACCTAAGGATCAATATGAGGCTGCTAAAATTGACGGTGCAACAACCTTTCAGTCGTTTATGCACATTACGGTTCCACATATAAAACTGGTTATGGGATTGTTAGTAGTGTTAAGAACAGTCTGGATATTTAATAACTTTGATCTTATTTACCTTATCACAGGCGGAGGTCCTGCAGGAAGCACCCAGACTGTTCCGGTATATGCTTATGATATGGGCTGGGGAACTAAGCTGCTTGGAAATCTTCTGCGGTTACAGTTTTGTTGTTTGTATTTCTCATGATAGTGTGTGTAGGATATTTTGTAATTATGGGAAGATGGGAAAAGGAGGAGAAGTAAATGAAAACAAAAAGACTGGGAAATGCCATAAGTCATATTTACTTGCTTATTCTTACTTTTTTAGCTATTTTTCCATTGATTTGGATACTGATATCTTCCATAAAATCAAAAGGAGAGCTGACAGGTAATCCTACAGCCTTCCTACCTAAACAGGTTACGTTTGAATATTTCAGACATGTTATTTTTGACCTGGGATTCATAGTAAATATAAGAAACAGTGTGTTAATTTCACTATGTACAACGCTGATCGCAATAGTAATTGCTTCTTTAGCGGCCTACGGTATTGTACGTTTCTTTCCTAAAGTAGGAAATACTATGTCGAAGGTGCTGGTAACAACCTATATCTTCCCGCCTATTCTCTTAGCTATTCCATATTCGATAGTTATGGCAAAGATGGGACTTACCAACACCAGAGTAGGACTTATAATAGTTTATCTTTCTTTCAGTATTCCTTATGCAGTGTGGCTGTTGGTAGGCTTTTTTAAGACAGTGCCTATAGGTATAGAGGAGGCTGCAAAGATAGATGGAGCCAATAAAATACAGGTTTTTGCAAAGGTAGTAGTACCTTTGGTTGCACCGGGAATTGTAGCAACGGCGATATATACATTTATAAATGCATGGAATGAGTTCTTATATTCATTAATTTTGATGAATGATACGAGCAAAATGACAGTGGCAGTTGCGCTTAGGTCATTAAACGGTTCAGAAATACTTGACTGGGGAGATATGATGGCAGCCTCAACTCTTGTGGTTATCCCATCAATTGTATTCTTCTGTCTGATACAGAATAAAATATCCGGTGGACTTTCTGAAGGTGCAGTTAAATAGAGTTAGATAAGAATGGAGATAAAAAATGGTAAAATACGGTGTTGTGGGTGTAGGCTATTTTGGAGCCGAACTGGCAAGGATAATGAAGGCGGAGGACGATACAGAGATAGTTGCTGTATTTGATCCGGAAAATGGAAAGACTATAGCAGAGGAACTTGGCTGTGATGCAGCTTCATCACTTGAAGAACTTGTTTCAAGAGAGGATATAGACTGTGTAATAGTTGCTACACCTAACTACTTACACAAGAGCCTGTTATAGCAGCGGCAAAGCATGGTAAAAATGTATTCTGTGAAAAGCCAATAGCTTTGTCTTATGCTGATTGTGATGAAATGGTTAAGGCTTGTGAAGAAAATAATGTAGTATTTATGGCAGGACATATTATGAACTTTTTTAATGGAGTTCATCATGCAAAAGAATTGATAAATGAGGGTGCTATAGGAAAAGTGTTGTATTGCCATTCAGCACGCAATGGCTGGGAAGATGTTCAGGAATCGGTATCCTGGAAAAAAATCAGAGAAAAATCCGGCGGTCATTTGTACCACCACATCCATGAATTGGATTGTGTGCAATTTATTATGGGTGGTATGCCTGAAACTGTATGCATGGAAGCAGGAAACGTGGCTCATCAGGGTGAAGCTTTTGGTGATGAGGATGACATGATTTTTATAAATGCCCGTTTTAGTGACGGAAGGTATGCAGTTATGGAATGGGGTTCAGCCTTCCACTGGCCTGAACACTATCTTCTTATTCAGGGTACAAAAGGGGCTATTAAGTTAGATATGTTTGATGCAGGCGGTACTCTAAAAGTGGATGGTAAAGAAACTCACTTCCTTTTACATGAAAACGAGGAAGAAGATGCAGACAGAACCAGAATATATCATAGTACAGAAATGGACGGTGCTATTCAATATGGCCAGCCGGGCAAAAAACCACCATTATGGCTGCAGGGAATTATGAAAAAGGAAATGAAATATCTGAATGGTATTATGCATGGCGAAAAATCAACAGAGGAATTTAAGCCATTGTTGACAGGAGAGGCGGCAAGGGCTGTTATAGCAACAGCTGATGCCTGCACGAAGTCAAGATATGAAGACAGAAAGGTAAAGTTATCTGAGATTATCGGAAAATAACTCTTATAATTTATGCTGATTTGTTTTTGGAGGAAAAGTTATAGATATAAAATAGGCGGAGATCATAAAAGATGCTCCGCCTTTGTAATGTCATATTATTTAGTTTTTTCATTCAGAAAATTTTTCATGGCAGCAAAGCTTTCTTTGCTTATCACATGCTCAATCCTGCAGGCATCTTCCAAAGCAGTTTCTTTATCTACTCCAAGACTGATAAGCCATGAGGAGAAAAATTTATGCCTTTCATATATCATGTCGGCAACTTCTTTGCCTGATGGAGTAAGCTTGATATATCCATTTTCGTCAACAACAATATGCCCTGTGTTTCTAAGGTTTTTCATAGCCACACTTACACTTGATTTCTTAAAGCCCATTTCATTGGAAACATCTACAGAACGTACATTCCCAATTCTCTCGGTAAGCATGAGTATTGTTTCCAGATAATCTTCAGCAGATTCATGTATTTCCATTATACGCCACCTCCAAGCTTGTTTACTTCAAGTATAACAAAGAATAAATATCTTCGCAAGGGCAGGAGACAATAATACTTAATGAAAATAATAATAATTATCAAAATCTATTGACAAATCGCCTGAAGTTTATTATTATTTTATTCAGTTAGTATGAGCTAACTTAAAAATGTTTTGGAGAGTTAATATGAGCTTTGATATTGTAGATATAGTAAAAGGCATGGATAATACTTCGGTTTCACTTCAGCTGGCTTTGCAGTGTGCTCCGGTTATTGCGGGAATCAAAATATCAAACCTTTTGACAATACCTGCAAATAAGCTAAAAGAGCTTTCCGCCATACTTAAGAAAACCACTCTCTCATTTAGGGTAATATATCCGGGCAGGGAGAGACTTGTAATTCTGGTTTATAGAGAGGAAGAACTTAGAAAATATCTTGTGAGCGAAGAAGTAGAAGGATTTATATATGGACTTGGTTATAAAACTTCTGATATAAGTGAGATGTTTCCAATATTTGTAAGACGCTACATAAGATATATGGAAATAAAAAAGGACTTTCCTCATGAACTTGGCTTATTTTTAGGCTATCCTGTAGAAGATGTAGAAGGTTTTATCAGGCATAATGGAAAAAACTATCTGTATAGCGGATATTGGAAGGTCTACAAGGACGCTGAGACTAAGATTAAACTGTTTAAGAATTATGAGAAGGTGCAGACAGAGATAGTGCGTATGTTATATGAAGGTATTGATATAATCTGCATTATCGCATATTACAGCAACATAGATTATGCTGACAGCATGATTTGTGCATAAAAATAGTGTGAATACACAGGAAAGAGGATGTTATTATGAGCAAAATTAGTGTAGTGTACTGGTCACAGACAGGAAATACCCAGGCAATGGCTGAGGCAGTAGCTGAGGGTATCAAAGGGGCAGGTGCTGAAGCAGAGTTACTTGAAGTTGGTGCAGCCAGCGTGGACGCACTTAAAGAAGAGAAGGCATTTGCACTCGGATGTCCTGCTATGGGTTCTGAAGTTCTTGAAGAGAGTGAGATGGAGCCATTTGTAGCTGAGCTTGAACCACATGTGTCAGGAAAGGTTATTGCTCTTTTTGGTTCTTATGACTGGGGTGATGGTACCTGGATGAGTGACTGGGTAGACAGAATGAAGGCAGCAGGCGCAACTATTGTTGGTGACGAAGGTGTTATCTGCAACCTTGAACCGGATGCAGAAGGTCTTGAAAAGTGCAAAGAGCTTGGTAAGAAGCTTGCACAGGCATAAGAAACAAAGTAAACCTTAGATTATAAAAGAGGTGCATTATGAGTGTGGTTATAGTTGGCGGTCACGATCGTATGGTTTGTATGTATAAGAAAATTTGTAAGGAACATAAATGCAAAGCAAAGATTTTTACACAGATGTCTGCAAATTTAAGTGGACAGATAGGCTCACCTGATTTGCTGATACTATTTACAAACACTGTATCACACAAAATGGTGCGCACAGCCCTTGCAGAGGCTGAAAAATGTAAGGCTAATATTATAAGAAGTCATACAAGCAGTGGTACTGCGCTTAATGAGATTCTTGATAATGTAATGCCTGCTATGGCATAAAATATTTGAAAAAAATATTTACTGTAAGGTTAATAACTTATATTTATATGTTTAGAAGGGTGACAGTTCAGGCTGTCATCTTTCTTTTTGAATATTTTCTGATAATGGAATTCACTATCCTGCAATAATGAAAGTCAATATTTATAAGAGGCATTTTAATGCAAAAATTTTCTCAAAAAAAGCAAGAAAAAAATAATTGAAATTGAAAAATCCTGCTGATATAATCAAGGTGTAGTTGATGTGAAACAGGTGTAACTCAAAGCCGTAAATTTATTTCATAGAAATTTAGTATGGCAGTTTGACATCTTAGAAGTTCTTATAATTTAAAGGAGGTCCTGAGATGTGGGATAAGATTAATTGGAGAAAAGTTGGTTTATTTGCAGGTGGAGTTGTTTTCGGAACAGTAGGTCTTAAGGCATTGTTCAGTAAAGATGCTAAAAAGTGTTACACTCACTTGACAGCAGCAGCTTTAAGAGTTAAGGATTACACGTTAAAACGTACAGAAACTCTTAAAGAGAACTGTGAGGATATCTACGAAGATGCAAAGGATATCAATGAGGATAGAAAGGCTGCTGAAGAAGCTGTTTTTGAGGATACTTCTGTAGAATACAAAGAAGTAGAAAACAAAGAAGAGTAATTAGATAAGCCCTTAGGGAGTAAGCAGTTAGTTCAGACTCTCTGGGGCTTCTTTTTATTTAAGGGAATAAAAGGTAAAAAAATATGAAATTTAAAATATTATCTGAGTCGGAAAGCAGAATAAGGGTACAGATTTTTACAGAATAATATGAGCTTTAAGGAGGCTGATACCTTATTTTATTATATCAGACATATAAAAGGGGTCACTTTTACAAAAGTCTCTGACAGGACCTGTACAGCTACAGTCCGGTTTAACGGAGATAAATGGGATATAGTTGATGCACTTCAGAGGTTTAATTATAAGAAATTTGAAGCACCTTCTGAATATATAGAGAATTCAAGCAGAGAGCTAAATGCTGCCTATCAGGAAAAGCTCATAGCTTCGGTAGCTGCAAGGGCTTTAACGGTAGCACTTATGCCTGTGCCTGTAAGAGTTGGACTAACTATATTTAAATCATTAAAATATATTAAAAATGGCATAAAAAGCCTGTTTAGCGGAAAAATTGAAGTTGCCTTACTTGATGGAGTAGCAATTGGTGTTTCTGTACTTAGAAGAGATTTTAATACCGCAGGTTCTGTCATGTTCCTGCTTGGTATTGGGGAACTTCTTGAGGAATGGACTGAGAAAAAAACCACAGCAGATCTTGCAGGTATACTTTCGCTTAATATAAGCAGAGTATGGCTTAAAAAAGATGATACTGAGGTGTTGGCAGATTATTCTGAAATAAAAGAAGATGATGAGATTGTAGTACATCTAAGTGGTGTTGTACCTTTTGATGGAGTAGTTACAGAGGGAGAAGCTATGATAAATCAGGCTTCTATGACAGGAGAAAGCGAACCTGTAAGAAAAGAAACAGGAAGTGTAGTCTTTGCAGGAACTGTAATCGAAGAAGGAGAAATTACTTTCAGGGTAAGGAGAACGGGTGGCAATTCTAAGTTTGAAAAGATAGTAAAAATGATAGAAGAAACAGAGAAACTCAAGTCTGGTGCTGAAAGCAAGGCTTTGAAGCTTGCTGACAGGCTTGTTCCTTATACTCTTGCCGGCACAGGGATTGTCTATCTTTTAACAAGAAATGTAACTAAGGCTCTGGCTGTACTAATGGTGGATTTTTCCTGTGCACTTAAGCTTGCTATGCCGGTATCTGTACTTTCTGCTATCAGAGAGGCTTCTGAAAATGGAATTACAGTTAAGGGGGGTAAATTCTTAGAGGCTGTGGCAGAAGCAGAAACCATAGTTTTTGATAAGACAGGAACTCTGACTAAGGCGGAACCTGTTGTAACAAGCGTGATTTCATTTGAAAAAAGAAGTGGAGATGAACTTCTCAGGATAGCAGCCTGCCTTGAGGAGCATTTTCCACACTCTATGGCAAACGCTGTAGTGGAGGCAGCAAGGAAGAAAGGGCTTAAGCACGAGGAAATGCATTCCAAGGTAAACTATATAGTTGCACATGGAATAAGCAGCAGTATAAAAGATAAAAAGGTAATTATAGGGAGTTATCATTTTGTCTTTGAAGATGAAGGAGTTACAGTGCCTACGGGCTTTGAAGAAAAATTTAACAATATACCTGAGGACAGTTCACATCTTTATATGGCGATTGAAGGCAAACTTTCAGCAGTAATCTGCATCTCTGATCCTGTAAGGGAAGAGGCAGGAGAAGTTATAAAGGGGTTAAAAGCACTTGGAATAAAAAATGTAGTGATGATGACAGGTGATAATGAGCGTACAGCTAAGGCTGTTGCCACACAGATAGGTATAGACAAGTATTATGCGGGAGTGCTCCCTGAGGATAAAGCAAAATTTGTTGAAGAAGAAAAGGCTAAGGGAAGAAAGGTGATTATGGTCGGTGACGGTATCAATGATTCTCCTGCACTTTCAGCAGCAGATTGTGGAATAGCCATAAGTGATGGAGCTGAAATAGCAAGAGAAATTGCTGATATAACTATAGTTGCGGATAATCTGTATGAGCTTGTCAAATTAAAGACATTGTCTAATTCGCTTATGAAGAGGATACATAGTAATTACAGGAAAATAGTAGGCATCAATGGTGGTCTCATAGGACTTGGAGTGCTTGGCGTAATCCAGCCAGCTACTTCAGCTTTGGTGCATAATATGTCTACACTGGCAATTGGTATTCATTCAACGACTAATTTGATGGAGTAGAAATGATAAGAAAAGCAGAATTAAAAGACCTGCCAAAACTAAAAGAATTATATGAAAAGGCAAGACAGTATATGAGGGAAAATGGTAACCCAGACCAGTGGGGGATAAGCTATCCAGGTGATGAACTTATATCTGGGGATATAAAAGCAGGAGTTCTTTATACAGATGAAGAAGTAAACTTTGCCTTTGTACTTATGGGTGAGGAAGAAGCATATAAAGCATATATAGAGGTAAATGGCTGAATGATGAGTCTTATCTTACCTTGCACAGGGTTGCAGGCAATGGTAAAGTAAAAGGAGTATTTTCAAAGATATTTGAGTTTAGCCTGGAGAAAATGAAGGAAGCCGGTCTTTCAAATCTAAAAATAGATACACATGAACAAAACCTTACCATGCAAAATGCAGTTACAAGGCAAGGTTTTGTAAGATGTGGTCTGGTTAAGTTAAGAGAAGGGGAAAGGATAGCTTATCAGTACAAGGCCTCCTAGTTAAAAGGGAAGGTATTAAGCAGGGCTTCTATCTCATTTCTTGAGGCTTTTGCAAAACCCTGTATCATTTCTTGTCTGCCGCCACCTTTAGCGCCAAACTTTTCTCTTAATTTAGTCTGAATCAAAGAAGAATCGAGGCTGTTGCTGCCTATTAGGTAGGAATAGCCTTTTTTATCATTTCCGGCTAATATTCCACAATAATTATCCCTTTTACTTATAAGGTAACTGAGTACTTCTCTCTGGCTCTTAGCATCTATATCATCAGTACAAATGAGGGCAGGAGAGTCTTTTTTTAAGAGAGTCAATTTCTTTGGTAAGTATGCTTTTGATAACGTCCTTAAGTTTAGCTTTTAATTCATCCTTTTCATTTTTTAAAAGAATTACAGTATTAACTACTTCGCTTTGTTCAGAGGAAAGTAAGCTTCTTAATTCATTCATCTGTCCGTATAAAGTGTTAAAATACTCCAAGGCTCTGAAGCCACAGAGAATGGAGAGCCTTGTGCCACCCTTATAGCGGATTGAGGAGATTACCTTGAAAAGTCCGATTTCACCTGTTTTTCTTACATGTGGACAACAGCAGGCACAGATATCTGTTCCTTCTATTTCAACTATCCTTATATCTCCTGTCAGCTCGGTTTTACATCTGTAATCTATATTTTTAAGTTTATCCGCAGAGGGATAACTACAGATTATACTGATATTATTTACTATAACATTATTTACTTCAGACTCAATTTCTGCCACCTGCAAAGGGGTAAGATAGCCATTGTAATCCATAGTTACATTATTATCTGACAGATGAAAGCCTACGTTTTCAAAACCATATTTTCTCTTTACCATGCCTGAGAAAATATGCTCTCCGCTATGCTGCTGCATATTAGAAAAGCGGTGTTTCCAATCAATTTTACCCTGAATGCTATTGCCAGAAAGATTATCTGTTTCAAGGGGGCTATTTGTACTTATTATATGAGTTATATTATTTTCTTTATCTATAAGAACTTTCTTTACAACTGTAGTGATATTATCTATAGCTATAGTCCCCTTGTCGCAGGACTGCCCGCCTGCCTCCGGAAAGAAAAGAGTCTTATCAAGAAATAATTCATATTGGCAGTCTGCGGTATCAGATGGGACAATGCTTACAATTTTTGCAGTAAAGTAGATGTCATAAGGGTTTGTATCATAAAGTTTAATGGTTGGCATAAATTTTCCTTTCATATTTAATTGATTGCTATAAATACTATTATAATGATATAATGATACAAGTGTCAAAAGGATTTATTATCTTTTGACATCCACATAATATAATAGAGGAAATACCAGCTTCGGGAGGTAATATGTTTGAAGAACTAGAATTAAAAGGGAAAAGCATATTAAGATATTGCAAAATTAATCCGAAATATCTTTTGATACAGTTTATTGACGAAAGTGATGAAGCTGGACTTGAAGAGGAAGTGAGGCTTATTGAGGCACATACAGATAAGGGTTTTGCTTTTGCCGGAATAAGAACAGAGGACTGGAACAATGAATTATCTCCATGGAAAGCTCTTCCTGTATTTGGAAAAGAAGGCTTTGGAGGAGAGGGTGATAAAAATTTATACTATCTTAAGAATAATCTGGATAGTTTAAGAGAAATCTGTAATTTGCCCATAGAAACACCTGTAATTCTGGGAGGATATTCACTTGCCGGGCTTTTTTCACTCTGGGCAGGCTATGAAATGTGGCTTTTTACCGCTATTGTGGCAGTTTCTCCGTCAGTATGGTTTGATGGTTGGACAGAGTATATAAGTGACAGAAAAATCAACTCTTCTGCTGTTTACCTGAGTCTTGGCGATAAAGAGTCGAAAACAAAAAATAAAAGAATGGCTGAGGTTGAAAAATGTATCAAAATGCAGTATAATAAGTTCTCGAAGCAGGACTATCTAAACCATATATTGGAATGGAATGAAGGAGATCACTTTAAGAATATTCCGGTGCGCATGGCTAGTGGCTTTAGCTGGGTTTTGAAGAATGTTTAAAATGTAGTTGATAAAATCTGCAAATTCCTAGTAAAATAGATTTATTGAAGATAATCTTCTGAATTCAGTTTTTTAAAAATATGTGAAAGGAAGTATAATAATGGCTAAGAAAGTATTGTAGTAGATGATGCGGCTTTCATGAGAATGATGCTTAAGGACATCCTATCTAAGAATGGATATGAGGTTGTAGGTGAGGGTGTTAACGGAAACGACGGATTTGAAAAGTACAAAGAGTTAAAGCCTGACATCGTTACTCTTGATATAACGATGCCTCGAGTGTGATGGCTTACAGTGCCTTAAGAAGATTAAAGAGTTTGATGCTGCTGCAAATGTGGTTATGTGTTCTGCAATGGGACAGCAGGCTATGGTTATCGAATCTATCCAGAGTGGAGCAAAGGATTTTATAGTTAAACCTTTCCAGCAGGACAGAGTTCTGGAGTCTCTTGCCAAGATTAAATAAGAGATAATTATTCAATGATATTTTAAAAATATATAGTAAAATAAATAAACTAAGGCTGTTTTCTGAAATAGAAGATAGTCTTAGTTTGTTGTCTAAATATAAAAAAATATGATATATAAAAAAAGCAGATGACGGGAATCGAACCCGCCTCTCAACCTTGGGAAGGTCGCATTCTACCGATGAACTACATCTGCTTAAAAACTACAATGAAATTATACTCCAAAGCTTACGGGTTGTAAAGTCAAAATTTTGTAAGTTTGTATAAGAGATAGAGCCTGTTTGGAAGGGAAAACGTAAGATAAATGGGAAACTTTATTATAAGCTTCGCTCCTATGGAGGGGATAAGTGGGAAAATTTTTAGAAAAATATTTAACAAGCATTTTAAAGGGGTAGAGGATTATTATACTCCTTTTATTACTCCTAAGGAAAAAAGAGGATTGGACAAGAAGGATATAAAGGAACTGTCTCCGGAAAATAATGAAGGGCTGACCATAATTCCGCAAATTCTTTCAAACTCTGCAGAAGCCTTTAATATTGCTGCAGAGAAGCTTATGGGGCTTGGTTATAAAGAGGTAAATTTGAATCTTGGTTGCCCGTCAGGAACTGTAGTTAATAAAGGGGAGAGGCTCAGGAGCTTTAAAAGACCTGGACAGTCTTGAGAAGCTTTTGGCACTCATTTACTCTAAGGCAGAGAATACCGGTCTTAAAATATCCATAAAAACAAGAATAGGTTATGAAAAGGCAGAAGAATTTGAAAATATTCTTTCTCTATATAAAAAATTTCCGGTTGAAAAGTTAATTATACATCCAAGAACCAGAATGGAATTCTATAAGGGAGGGGTTCACAAGGAAAGCTTCGCGCTTGCAGTTGATGAATACTTGGGAAGAAAAGCTGCAGACAGACTTTACTTTAATGGAGAACTTAATACCATAGCTGATATAAAAAAGTTAAGTGAGGAATTTCCTGATATAAGCCATATAATGATAGGAAGGGGACTGCTCAGGTATCCGTTTTTGCCAGAGGATATTTTGGGAAAAAATATCGAAGGTAGGAAAGTAAGGCTTAAAAATTATCTGGATGAACTCTTTTTTACTTATCTGGCAGAGTTTAACGGAAGTCCTGCAGCAGTTCTAAAAATGAAAGAACTATGGTATTATATAAAAGAAAGCTTTGAAACCTGTGAAGATTATATTAAAGATATCAGAAAGGCTAAGAATGACGCGGAATATAGGGCAGCAGTCAATGTACTCTTTTCTAATTGTGATGTAAAGCAAGCTGAATAATTACTATATAATCTTGCTATTGGCAGACTGTTATGATAATCTTAAAATGAATTTATGTTTGTGAATAATCAGACAAGTAAAGCAGGGAGGTAGGATATGGCGAAGATAGAGATGAAGACTCCATTGGTTGAAATGGATGGAGATGAGATGACCAGGGTAATCTGGCAGATGATTAAGGATGAGCTCATACATCCTTTCATTAATCTGAAGTCAGAATATTATGATTTGGGGCTTAAATACCGTAATGAGACAGATGACAAAGTAACGGTGGATTCAGCAGAGGCTACGCTTAGATATGGTGTTGCAGTTAAATGTGCAACAATAACACCTAATGCAGCCAGAGTTAAAGAATATAATCTTAAAGAGATGTGGAAGAGTCCGAACGGTACTATAAGGGCGATACTTGATGGAACTGTTTTTAGAACTCCTATTCTGGTAAAGGGGGTTGAGCCTTATGTACGTACCTGGAAAGAGCCTATTACTATTGCCCGCCATGCTTACGGAGATGTATATAAAAATGCTGAAATAAAAGTAGATGGACCAGGAAGAGCAGAACTTGTATTTACAGCAGAAAATGGTATTGTAACAAAAGAGCTGATACATGAATTTAAGGGTGCAGGTGTAATCCAGGGGATACACAACTTAAATTCTTCTATAGAGAGCTTTGCGAGAGCCTGCTTTAACTATGCACTTGAACTGGGTGTTGACCTGTGGTTTTCTTCAAAAGATACTATCTCCAAGAAATATGACCATACATTTAAAGATATATTTGAAGATATATATGATAACGAATATAAGGATAAATTTAAGAACAGAGGAATTACTTATTTTTATACTTTAATAGATGATGCTGTAGCCAGAGTTGTAAGGAGTGAAGGAGGGTTCCTTTGGGCTTGCAAGAACTATGATGGAGATGTAATGAGCGATATGCTTGCAACTGCTTTTGGCTCACTTTCTATGATGACATCTGTCCTGGTATCCCCAAAAGGTGTATGGGAATATGAAGCTGCACATGGAACAGTTCAGAGACATTATTATAAATACCTCAAAGGGGAAACTACCTCTACAAATTCTATAGCCACAATCTTTGCCTGGAGCGGAGCACTTAAGAAAAGAGGAGAGCTTGACGGACTAATGGAGGTTGTAAAGTTTGCAGAAAAATTAGAAAAAGCTGTAATTGATACTGTTGAAAATGGAATTATGACCAAAGATCTGGCGGATATTACTACACTTAAAAACGTAAAAGTAGCCGATACAGAAGGCTTCATTAAGGCGATAAGGGAAAGAATTGAAAAGAGCCTATAATATTTTAAGAAAGCAGGCTGTTATGAAAATTGGATTTATAGGTATGGGTAATATGGCTCAGGCGCTTGTATCGGGTCTTATAAAATATGGCAAGGCAGGGACACGTAGCATTAATGCATTTGCACCAAATCAGATTAAACTGAAAGAAAATGCAGATAAAATAGGCTTTACACCTGCAGCTACTCTGACGGAACTTGTAGAAGGCTCAGATATCATAATTTTAGCCTGTAAGCCATGTCATATGGACATAGTCCTTGGTGAGATTAGAGATTTGTTGAAAGGAAAGGTTGTGATATCTGTTGTTTTGGGGTGGAATTTCAAAAAATGGCAGTCAGAACAGATAAAGGAAGCCAGATTTCAGTTTGTAATGCCCAATATTTCGGTTGCTACCGGCGAAGGAGTGATCCTCTTTGAAGAGGAAAATTCACTATTTACGGTAGAGAGAACTGATATTATGAGTATTTTTGAAAGTGTGGGACTTGTTGCAGAGCTTCCGGCAAGTCTTATGGGTATAGGAGGAACTATATCCGGCTGTGGACCGGCTTTTGTAGACTTGTTTATAGAAAGTTATGCAGATGCGGCAGTAAAATATGGTATTTCAAGGGAAATTGCATATAAACTGGTTTCTGCCACAGTCCTGGGAGCCGCTAAATTACAGCTCATGACTGGGGAGCATCCGGCTGTTCTAAAGGACAAGGTGTGTTCTCCGGGTGGAAGTACAATTAAAGGAGTAACCGTACTTGAGAGAGAAGGTCTTAGAAGGGCTTGTCAATTATCGGTTGATGAGATTATGAGAAAATGATTTATTGCACTTTATTAAATTAAAACCCCGCTGTTAAATTATAAAAATTCAACAGCGGGGTTTTGTATTAAAATTTAATTTTTATCCAAATAAATTTGGTTTAGATACTGTCATCAAGTGTAAAGCTGCCTTTATAATCTTCAGTTGCTTCTTCTGTATATTTATTATTCCAGATCTCTGTCTTCACGTTCAGACCAAAGAGTCTTTTTCGGATTTGAGGAAGTTATAATAAATATAATCAGATGAATTATATCCAGGAGTGTGATAGTAATAACTTCCATGGTAAGAATCAAGGTAATACCATTTTCCGTCAATTTTTACCTGATTCCAGGCATGATTCATTCTTCTGTCAAATACCTCTGTATCCATTTCACCTAATACTTTTTTGATATAAGCTTCTTTGGTTGAAGGACTAATATACATTAATAAAATTCCAGGAACAAATTTGGACTCAAGTCCGGCTCTCTCGGCAATACGATTGTAAGCTATAGCATATCCTTCGCAAACCCCTGCATTTCCAAGGAGAACTGATGAGTAATTATATACATTATATCCCCACTGCTTCTGTCCTGAATTAGGGGTAGGATATTTAACTAAATAATCATAAATGATTTTTGCCTTTTCAAAGTCTGTCTTATTTTTGAGGTCATATTTTGCAATAATCTCATCAACCTTATCTTCTGATTTAGCCATCTGATCTGAGCTAAGATGATAAGTGATTCCAATTACATATCTGTATACGCCCGGAGTATTGGTTTCTTCCTTTCTTACATCTTCTCTTCCTGTCCAATATCTTGCAAGTCTTAAAAGTCCTGCATCAGTGGTTTTATTCCAGAACTCATTATAAATCTTATCTACATCACTTTCTGTAGCATAGAACTCGATAGCAAGATTATGTCTGTATACGTTTTTGATGATGAACTCTTTGAGTTCTTCAGGTCTGTTAGCAAAATTAGTATTTGTATAGGTAAGTGGTTTATTTGGAACAGCTTTTTCACTAATGAACTCTTTTAAAGTCTTAGCCTCGTCAGTCTTTTCATATTTGAATACAATTTTGTTATTCTAAATATCTAAGGTAAGCTCTTTTGTAGCCTCTTCAGGTTTAATATACTTGTCTATATCAATAGCTGTTTCGTTTACTGTATCGCCTGCAAAACCAAGCTTTGTAACAGAAGGTGCAATTTCTACATCATTTGTATCAACATATTTGATTTGATATTTAGCTTGAACTTTTGTAGTTTCATCAATCTTTTTAATTTCTTCAAAGAGGTTATTTACTTCTTTTTCTGTAAAAGCTTTATCAATCTGAGCCTTATAATCATTTTTTTCGTAAAGAGGTGCTTTCTTCAGACTGTCAATATTCTCTTTTGTAAGTGCCTTAAGGTTGTTAAGGGCTTCCATATCTATCTTCTTGTATTTGAATATGATAGGTTCATTGCCTTTTGCCTTAAGGGTCAGGGTCTGCACACTTTCTGAAACTAATTCATAACCTTTAAGCCTTGGAGCTTTTTCAGTTACAACTTCTCCGGAAAACGCAAGCTTTCTAACTACATATCTTACATTTTTTCCATCCACTTCATTAATGCACTTTATTGCATAGACAACCTGAACTTTTTTCCCAGGTACAACTACAGGAGTGGAGTTGAGTATCTGTGCGGAATTTGATGCATTTGCTATTTCCTGCGCGTTAGCTTTACCTGCATTAAAGATAAATGCAGAGGAAAGAATGGTTAGTACGAGGAATAAGCTTTGTGCTCTTAAGAGCCACTTGTTGCGGGTATTCATAATATTTCTCCTTTTTGATAATAAATTTGGCAGTAATTATAATTTACTGTCATAAATGCTACGAGGCTGATTATACTGAAAGATTACGTGTATTGTCAACATGATTTTATGAAATTATTCTGATTATTTTAATCCAAAGTTATTCACGAAATATATTATGAAATATTGTAATCAAGCCACAGACAGAAAACATTTTTATACTACTGTGATATGTGTAATAAGAAATCTGTGAACTATGGAGTGAATAACTGGTATTAAATTATTATGTCAATAGACAACAAATATGTGGCTCTCATTTTTGGGATTATAAATGATGAGAGTCACATATTTAATTATATTTATAGGAGTGAATGAAAAGAAAACTTAATTACTAAGTGGGATTACAAAAGTTTCTTAATGTAAGCCTCCATATCCTCACTGGTTACAGTTGGAGAAAATCTCTCAACCACATTTCCTTCCTTGTCAACTAAGAACTTTGTAAAGTTCCAGTTAATCTCACTGCCAGGGAAAACCTGACCAAGGCTTGCAAGCTTTTCGAGTAAACCTGTGCTGGCTGCGTTGGTTACTTCTTCAGGCTTCTGCTCTTTAAGATATTTGAAAAGAGGATCTGCATTTTCACCGTTTACCTCAAGTTTCTCAAAATTCTCAAAAGTAACACCATAGTTCACCATACAGAACTTAACAGTCTCTTTGCCATCTTCAGGATTCTGGTCAAGGAACTGGCCACAAGGGAAACCGATTATTTCAAATCCCTCTTTATTATACTTCTGATACAATTTCTCAAGATCCTCGAGCTGAGGTGTGAGGCCACAGCCTGTAGCTATATTAACTATAAGAAGGGCCTTACCCTTATATTCTGAAAGTGAGGTTGTACCACCCTCTACATTTTTTACACTGAAATCATAAACGTTCATACTATTCTCCTCCTTGATGTAAAAACAAGCTTAAATTTGATGAAGAAATGATAACATTTTATGAAAAAAATAAAGCTATATGTAAAATAACTAAAATTGCATACAATTTAATTGAACCATTTGTATATATTTAAAAAAACATATATATATTATGGGAATTGCTTGCTATAAGTTATTAATCTTGGTAGAATTAAAAGGAGGTCGTGTGATTATAATGGTTAAATAATGCAAAATCAACTAAAAGTATTTCAATTTTTTGAAAAAAAGGTTTATAATATGAAAGTATAATCGGATTTTTAATATGTGACCCGAAGGTGGGGATGGTTTATGAACGAAGAGATATTAAAAGAGTTTGAAATGTTTAAAAGAAAATTATCAGATTAGCTATTGATAGCAACAATGGACAGCCGGTTATGGAATATTTGCATGAAATATTGAAATGTGATTTTATTTTTCTATAACTATGTGCAGAATAATAGAATAGTAATTGGTACAGAGGAAAATGTTCCGGATTCCGACTGTTTTGAATATGAAATAGGATTTAAAAATGAATTGTTAGGTAAGATTCTTATAAATACAGCTAAAGAAAATATAACTGACTTTATGAAAAAGGTACTTAGCTATGTGGCAGATGCTTTTGTGCTTATAAATAAAGAAAAATTTTCTGTAGAGAGAGTGGAAAAGGATCTGAAACAGGAACTTGTGCTGGATATCTGCACAGGTAACATAAAGTCAAGGGAAGAGCTTAGCATAAGAAGTAAGCTCAATGGCTGGGAAATAAAAGATAATCTTGTAGTTGTTATCTTTGATGTAGATGAATATAAGAAGAAAACTGTTGATTTAAAAGAATCCAGCAGGGAAATAGAAGTGGTCAAGGAAAAGATGTTCGTGATTTTAAAAACAATTTTCTTGATGCAGGGATGACCTTCTACAATTACCAGAACAGTGACAGTATCATATTTTTATTTGAATTTGACAATAATTATCTGCAGAGCAAAGACAAATTGTTTAAGAAGATGATGAAAGAATCCATAGAAGAATATGGATTTACTTATACAGTGGGTATTGGAAGGATAGTAAATAATATCTTTGATGCTCCGATATCATATACGGAGGCCAGGGAAGCAGTTAAGATAGGAAGAAGTATGCTGGGACTTGGAATGATACATGAGTACAAAGATCTGGAACTTTTTTCCCTGCTTAATAATGCCGTAAATAAGGACATACTTGCAGGTGAACTTATGCGGCCGATAAGGAAGCTTATTGAATATGATAAGGAGAATGAAACTGAATATTATATTTTCTTAAAAGAATTAATAAATGCAAACTGGAGTTTAACAAGAGCTTCAGAAAATAATTATATACATTATAATACTGCAAAGTACAGACTTAAAAAGACTGAAGAAATTATGGATTTACAGGTAGATACTGCTAACAGCAGGTTTTAAGCTTGAACTTGCACTTAGACTTTATGAACTAAAAATATGGTATAGTATTTAAAAATAATATTGTATTTATGGAGATAATAATGCAAATTTATAAGAAATTGCGAAAAGAGTCTGATGAAAGATTAAACTTGAGTACAATTAATCTGAAAAATTATAGTGGCTGGAATTATAATTTCAATTATAGTTGTTTTCTTTGTAAGCTTTGTTGTTTCGGGTACTATAACTAATCTGGAGGAAAGGCTCATAGGCAACAGACTTGAGGCTGATATTAACTATGCAAAGGATCTGGTATCAGGAAATGACAATGAAGCAAAATGGAATGTAAGGGAAGATACCATATATTTTGGAGATACCATGATTGGTGATGGTACTGCAGAAAAAGCTAATCTTAATCCTTTTTTGGAGCATTATGCAAAAACAGGCACAATGGCATATATTTTTATTAAAGTCAGTGATGATGATCCAAAGTTTAAGGATGCCAGGAAAGAAAAGCTTGGATACGAAATTGGACATTATTACAGGGTTGCCGGGAGTACGCTGGGAGAAGGGGGAAAATCTATCCTGGGTACCTACATGACTAAAAACGTAGCTGATGAACTGGATAGAAAGGGCGTATACTCCGGAGAAGCAAATGTGGCAGGAGATATGATATTCTGCCTTTACAGAGTGCTTGAGGACAAAGATGGCAATGTGGTTGGTGCAATTGTAGTTGGCAGAAGCATTAAAGAGATGAACAATGAAATAGGTAAGGCAGTTATTAAAGTAGCATTATTCACTCTTTTTATAATTGCAATCATAATAATAATTATATTTGTTATCATTTCACAGTTTTTAAATACTATAAATGTCATTGTCTTCTACCTGAGGCAATTGGAGGTTGGAGTTATACCTGAGTCCAGACTTAATATTAATTCAATAAGCGAGATAAATCTTGTTGCAGACAGTATTAATAATCTGGTTGGATATCTTAGAGAAAATCTGGTATTACAGAAAAAATCAGAGATAGATGCTCTTACGGGGCTTCCAAACAGGATGTCATATGATGAATACTGTATAGAGCTTGAAAAGTATCTGCACGCAAATCAGAAGACGCTTGGAGTAGAAATTCTTGATATAGATTATTTCAAACAATATAACGATAACTATGGACATCAGAATGGTGATGCCTGCATTAAAATGATTGCGGGAGAACTTAAGAAACTTGTTCAGGAAAACCCTAAAATATACGTCGCAAGATATGGAGGAGACGAGTTTGTAATTATTTATCCGGGTCTCTTATTCAGTGAGGTTGAAAACTTTGTCAAGTCCTTAAAGAGAAATGTACAGGCAAATGCCCTGGAGCATAAGTATTCTAAGGCTGCAAGTGTAGTTACTGTAACGCAGGGGATTTGCTTTGATGTATTTACTCCTGAAAAAACTATTGCAGATTTTCTTAAAAGGGCAGACGGGGCACTTTATGAGGAAAAGAAGATTGGAAGAAACAGCTTTAGGATAATACAGATGTAAGGTACTTGACTTTCGTTTGATAAACAGATATTATGTACCTAGTTAAAAATAAAGACTTTGACGGTGCAGCCCTGTGCAGGGCGCAGGAGATGGAAGCCATCCAGAGAGAGAAAACATGGGCTGGAAGTTTTCTTATGCAACACCATTTCTGACATTCACACCTGAGTTGTAATGCTCAAATCGTAAAGAGAGTAGGCCTTGCCGGTAGCAGCCGTTATCTGTATAAGAGAGCCTGTCTAAGGACAGGAATCAGGGTGGTAACACGGAAACTTCGCCCCTGCGTTATGCAGGGGCTTTTTTATTTAATAGGAAATTTCTTTGAAATTTCCTATTAAATAAAAGTCTCTCCGAGGGATGCTGGACTCGCGGTAGGGAAGTTTGCCTTGCGGCACCGCTCGTGCGCGAAGTGTGTGCGAGCACACTTTTTTAAATAAGAAATTTCTTATTGGAGGAAGATATGAAGGAAAAATTAAAAGAAATTGTAGACACTGCGCTTAAGCAGATTGAAGCAGCAACAGATAGTGATAAGCTTAATGAAGTAAGGGTGAGCTTCTTAGGCAAAAAAGGTGAACTTACACAGGTACTCAAAAGTCTGAAGGATGTAGCACCGGAAGATAGACCTAAGGTGGGACAACTGGTAAATGAAGCTCGTGAAACACTTGAAAAAAGACTCGATGAATGCAAAAAAGAGTTTGAAAAGAATATGCTTGATCTTAAGCTTGCTACAGAGACCATAGATGTTACCCTTCCTGCTAAGAAGCCTATGATAGGACACAGACATCCTAATACCATAGCACTTGATGAAGTTAAGAAAATATTTATAGGTATGGGATATCAGGTAGTTGACGGTCCTGAAATAGAGTACGATTACTATAACTTTGAGGCACTTAATATACCTGCTAACCACCCTGCAAAAGATGAACAGGATACTTTTTACATAAATGACAAGCTCTTACTTCGTACCCAGACCTCATCCGTACAGGTACATGTTATGGAAAAAGAAAAACCACCTATCAGAATAATTGCACCGGGCAGGGTATTTCGCTCTGACGAGGTAGACGCCACACATTCTCCTTCTTTCCATCAGGTAGAGGGACTTGTAATAGATAAGAGTGTGACCTTTGCTGACCTTAAGGGAACTCTGGCTGAATTTGCAAGAAGGATTTTTGGTGAAGAGACAAAGGTAAAATTCAGACCGCATCACTTCCCTTTTACAGAGCCATCGGCTGAAATGGATGTTTCCTGCTTTAAGTGCGGGGGAAAGGGCTGCCGTTTCTGTAAAAATGAAGGCTGGATTGAGATACTGGGTTGTGGTATGGTTCACCCTCACGTGCTTGAAATGCGTGGGATAGATCCTAAGGAGTATCAGGGCTTTGCATTTGGTATAGGCCTTGAAAGAATAGCACTTCTTAAATATGAGGTAGATGATATGCGTCTTCTTTATGAAAATGATGTGCGTTTCTTAAGGCAGTTCTAAGAAATCTGCGTATATTCTACAAAAAGTAGTAAAATTTGTTTTTATATGAAAAATTATATTTAGAGTGATTAGCTGAAATTATATAATGAAATTGGCTAATATAAGGAGATTAACATGAATACACCTTTATCCTGGATAAAAGAAATGGTACCGGAGCTTGACTGTAGCCCGGCAGAGTATATGGATGCAATGACACTTAGCGGAACTAAGGCTGAAAGTGTAGAGTATTTTGATAAAAATCTGGATAAAATCATAGTAGGAAAAATAAATAAAATAGAGAGGCATCCTGATGCAGACAAGCTGGTTATCTGCCAGGTACAGATAGACGAAGCAGGGAATGAGATACAGATAGTTACCGGTGCGCCAAATGCATTTGAAGGTGCTGTAGTTCCTGTAGTACTTGACGGTGGCAGGGTAGCCTGTGACCATTCCGGAAATAAACCGGCTGAAGGCTTTGTCATAAAGGCAGGAAAGCTTAGAGGAGTGGACTCTGCCGGAATGATGTGTTCTATAGACGAGCTTGGAAGGGATAAAACCTACTATCCTGAAGCAGATGAAGAAGGACTTTATATTTTCAATAAGATAGAAGGCGGAAGTGAGCTTAAACCCGGAAGTGATGCCTTAGAAGCGCTCGGCTTAAGAGATGCCCTTGTAGAATATGAAGTAACCAGCAACAGGGTAGACTGTTTCGGTATAGAGGGTATAGCCAGAGAGGCGGCAGCTACATTCCGTAAGGAGTTCAAGCCTCCTGTAATAAAAGAAACAGGAAATTCAGAGAAAGCAGAAGACTATATTTCTGTAGAAATAAAAGATAAAAAGCTTTGCAAGCGCTATGTGGCAAGAGTGGTTAAAAATGTAAAAATAGCTCCTTCTCCACTTTGGATGCAGCGCAGACTTTCTTCAGCAGGTATACGCCCTATCAATAATATAGTAGATATTACAAACTATGTAATGACAGAGATGAGCCAGCCTATGCATGCCTATGACCTTTCTAGTATTGAAGAGAGGAAGATTGTAGTAGAAAGAGCAGATAAGGGAGAAAAATTCACTACACTGGATGGTGAAGAAAGAGAACTTGATGATACCATTTTGCTCATAAAAGATGGCAAAAAGGCGGTAGGTATAGCCGGTATTATGGGTGGAGAGAACTCAAAGATAAATGATAATCTGGATACGGTTCTCCTTGAAGCTGCCTGCTTTGACGGTACCAACATCCGTCTTTCAAGTAAGAAGTTAGGGCTTAGGACAGATGCCAGTGGTAAATTTGAAAAAGGACTTCATCCGGAGACTGCCCTGCTTGCAATGAACAGAGCCTGCACACTTATAGAAGAAATGGGAGCAGGAGAAGTAGTTGGTGGAGTGGTAGACGTGTATCCGCTTAAGGAAGGCGACAGAGAAGTAGAATTTGACCTTGCTGCCTGCAATAAGCTGCTTGGTACAAGTATAACAAAGAGGAAGCAGAGGAATACTTTAACAGGCTGGAGATTAAGACAAATGATGACTGGAAGTCTGTGACAGTGCCTTATTTCAGACAGGATTTACTCCGTAATGCAGATCTTGCAGAAGAGCTTGCAAGATTTTTTGGCTATGATAAGATACCTACTACTCTTCCTAGTGGTGAGTCAACTGCCGGTGGTGAAACCTTCCAGATGGAGATAGAAGGTAAGGCAAGGGCTCTTGCTGAGCAGTTTGGTTTCTGTGAGGGCATGACGTTTTCTTTTGAAAGTCCTAAAGTATTTGACAAACTCATGTTGCCTGAGAATGCTAAAGAGAGAGAAGTGATTAAGATTATGAATCCTCTGGGAGAGGACTATTCTATCATGCGTACCCAGATAGTAAATGGTATGCTTGTTTCTCTTGGCACAAATTCTGCCAGAAGAAATAAAAATGTAAGACTTTATGAGATATCCAATATTTACCTTGCTAAATCACTGCCTCTTACAGATTACCCTGAGGAGAAGAAGCAGTTCTGTCTTGGTATGTATGGAGAAGGTGATTTCTTTGTACTTAAAGGTGTGGTTGAAGAGTTCTTATATAAAGTAGGGATGAAGCAGTTACCTTCGTATAATGCTGAGGCAGGCAAGACCTTTCTTCACCCTGGCAGACAGGCAGAAATCATATATGGTGGAGAAACTGTGGGATACCTTGGAGAAGTGCATCCTCTTGTGCAGGAAACCTATGGAATAAGCGAAAGAACCTATATTGCCAATATAGATCTTAGCAAGATTTGTGAAAAAGCAGATTTTGGTGTAAAATATGAGGGTATAGCTAAATTCCCGGCAGTTGTGAGGGATATAAGTCTTGTTATGAATAAGAGCCTTACAGCAGGTGAAGTTGAAGGAGTAATAAGGTCAAATGGTGCCAATATATTAGAAAGTCTTGAACTCTTTGATATCTATGAAGGCGAGAGGATAGGTGTGGATAAGAAGTCTATGGCTTACTCCATTACCTTTAGAAATAAGGAAAAGACGCTTGAGGAGGCTGAGATAACTTCTGTTATGGAAAAGATACTTAAAGGACTTGAAAATATAGGTGCAGTACTTAGAAGCTAATATTTTAGTTGCAAATAGTTGCCAAATAGTGGATAATATATATAAAGTATTCACAAAACCCAGAGAAAGTACATAGTTTACCGGTAGAGAAGAGTACTATGTGCTTTCGGGATTTCCGGGAGGAGAAAGAATGAACAAAGATTTTGAAGCCTTGAAGCCATATTTAGATAAATCTATGGCTATGGATACAGCTATGGCATTGTTTGAGTGGGACACTGAGACGCTTGCGCCTAAGGCAGCTGTAGACCAGACTGCCAAAATTCTGGGAGTTATAGCAGGAGAAGCCTACAGGGCTGTTATGAATGATGAGGTTAAATGTATAGTTTATAAGCTCTCAGAAGAGATTAAAGAAGGCAGGGAGACCGGGCTGACTGAAGTAGAAAAAGGTATAGTTAAAGAACTTAAAAAGAATTATGAGTATCTGGAAAAGATACCACCGGAAGAATATCAGGCATATTCAGAGTTGCAGGCGGTTGGTGCTTCCAGATGGGCAGAAGCTAAAAATAGCAATGATTTCAGCAAATTTTTGCCTACTCTTAAGTCGCTGATTGAATACACAAAGAAATTTGCCATGTATAGGGCAAAACCGGGTGAGAAGCCTTATGATGTGCTTCTTAATGACTTTGAAGAAGGCTTTAACCAGGAGATACTGGATAAATTTTTGACAAATTAAAAGAGGCTATAGTACCCTTACTTAAGAAAATTAAAGAAAAACCACAGGTTGAGTATGAGTTTCTTTTTAAGAATTATCCTGTTGACAGACAGAAAAAGTTTTCGAAGTTTATAGCCGGGTATCTTGGTTTTGATATGGAAAGAGGTGTAATTGCTGAGAGTGAGCATCCGTTTACCAATAACTTACATAATAAAGATGTAAGGATAACCAATCATTTTTACGAAAATAATCTTGAAAGTGCTATTTTTTCAGTTATACACGAAGCAGGGCATGGTATTTATGAAATGAATATTCCTGATGAGCTGACCTTAACACCTGTTGGAGGTGGTTCTTCAATGGGGCTTCATGAGTCACAGTCAAGATTTTGTGAGAATATAATAGGAAGAAACAAGGCTTTTTGGGAGCCGGTTTATGACAAATTGGCAGAGACCTTTCCCTGAACAGCTAAAGGACATAGACCTTGATAAATTTATAACAGCTATTAATCGTACAGAAGCAGGACTTATCCGTACAGAGGCAGATGAGCTTACCTATAGCTTACACATACTTGTACGTTATGAAATTGAGAAGAAGATATTTAATGAAGATTATCCTGTAGAGAAGCTTCCTGAACTCTGGAATGACTTATATGAGGAATATCTTGGAGTAAGACCGGCTAATTATAAAGAAGGTATTCTCCAGGATGTGCATTGGGCAGGTGGAAGCTTTGGATATTTTTCAAGTTACGCACTTGGCAATGCCATAGGAGCACAGCTCTACCACCAGATGAAGAAGGAAATGGATTTCGATGGACTTCTTAGAAAAGGAGAAGTATCCAAGATTATAGACTGGCTTAAGGAAAAGGTCCATAGGTATGGAAAGCTTAAAAATACCAATGAAATCCTTCTTTTAGCTACAGGAGAGGAATTTAATGCAGATTATTATATAGATTATCTCACAGAAAAGTTTACAAGGGAGTATGGACTATAATAAGATATAATGAAAAAAATTTGTCGATAAGAATAAAAAACTGATTGTAAGCTTAATTTTTTTATCATGTATCTCCTGGTATTGGGATATCACTTATTTTTGAGTGATATCCTGGGTAGGGAGAGAGATAGCTGAGGGCTACCGCTATAACTTTGTTTTTATTTAAGGAAATAATCAGATATATCACTAATATGGAGGCTATTGGATTTAAGTTAGTTTTTATTAAATCTTGGAGGAAATATAATTGCATTTATACCATTGGGAACATTTATGAGTTATTTTTTTAATGGCAGCAGACATACCTTTATTAAAACTATCTTAATTGGTCTTATCCTGACAACATTGGTAGAGGGAATTCAGCTGGTTACCAGAGTGGGTATCTGTGATGTAGATGATATACTTCTAAATTTTACCGGAGTTGTGACAGGTGCTGTCTTGGCAAAATTATTTCGTAAAAAGAATAAATCTACTTGAAACTAAAAAAAGTAGTGATAAAATGGAAACTAAGAAATAAAAAAAGCGCCACCTGGGTGGCACTTAAGATGTATGTGACAAGATTCGAACTCGCGACCTTCTGATCCGTAGTCAGACGCTCTATCCAGCTGAGCTACACATACAAAATTGTCGAACGAGTAATATTCTATCATATTATTTTGAGTTTGTAAAGTATAAAATTAAATTTGAAAGGAAATATACATATGCTAGCAACATTAATACCTTTTATTTGATAGTAAAATGGAAGTATGTGCGTATTCTGTATTCGCCCAGCGAGAAAATTTTCTTATGCATCCTTCCCTTTTAGGAACGGGCAGTTTAGATGCTGCGGCAGGTCTATTGGGATTAGAGGTAGTCGAAAGCATGGGTATAGGAACCCTTGCCGGAGATAAGGAAGTATTCATAGAAGTAAATAATATTTCACTATTTTCTGATATAGAAGCACAGTGTAGCGCACCACCTAATAAAGTAGTTCTTCTTATAGACTATAAGATAAATACTGAACAGATGTATGTAGACAGGATAACAGAACTTAAAGATAAAGGCTATAAGTTTGCCATAAGAAAGCTTAAGATTGAACAGTTTGAAGAGTATAAGCCTGTTCTTAAGCTTATGGATTATATCCTTCTTGATCATAAAAAAATCAAGATAGAGAAAGCAAAGCTTTATTTTGGACAGGTATATCCGGACATAAGGCTGTGTGCAGTAAATGTTGATACAAAGGAAGATTATGAGAAGCTTACAGAAAGTGGAGGTTATTATCTATATGAGGGAGATTTCTTCAGAATGCCTGCTATTTCAAAGACTGGTGAGATAGCACCTCTTAAGATAACCTACATAGAGCTTCTTAACCTTGTAAATCAGCCTGATTTTGACCTTACTGAGGTTGCAGATGTTATATCAAAGGATACGGCTCTTGTTATCAACATGTTAGAGATAGTAAACAAATTTGCAAGAAATTCAAAGATAACTTCTATAAGGGCAGCTACAGCCATGCTTGGTCAGAGAGAAATAAGAAGGTGGGCAAGCACAGCAGCAACTAAGTCTCTTTGCGCAGACAAACCTAGTGAGATTATGCGTCTTTCTCTGATCCGGGCAAAGTTTGCAGAGAACCTTGCATATTGCTTTGACCTCGGAGCAGTCACACAGGAGCTTTTCCTTATGGGACTTTTCTCGGTACTTGACATTCTTCTTGATAAAAATATGAAGGATGCCCTTGAGTTAGTAAACGTATCAGAAGAAATAAGTGAAGCTTTACTTGAAAGAAAGGGAAGGCTGGCTCCGCTTCTTAACTTCCTGCTTCATTATGAAAATGCAGACTGGCAGGAAGTGAGCAGGCTTATGACTGTGTTAAATATAGATGTAAAAAATATACATACTGCATATATAGATGCTTTAGTATGGTATAGGGATATGTTCCTGTAATGCCCAAATTATTAATTATACTTGGTATTGACTACAAAAGTTAAGAGGATTATAATACCTAAGTCATTAAAAGTTAAAACATAACAGTCAGGGGAAAGGAGCGGTAATGGGAGATTTGGCTGAGCGGCTACAGGAAGAGCTGCATGTCGAAAAGGTGTTTGAGGTTCCCTTTTTCGGCGATATTTCCGAGTCGGTTGTGGTGACGTGGATAATAATGGCAGTTGTTCTTGTGATTTCTATATTACTTACCAGAAATCTTAAGGTTGAGAATCCCGGAAGAAGGCAGTTAGCAGTAGAAAATGCAGTAACCTGGCTTCAGGGTGCGGTAAATAATATAGTGGGAGAACATGGAAAGGCTTATGCCCCGTACTTAACAAGTGTACTTATTTATATAGGAATTGCCAATGTGATTGGTATACTGGGATTTAAGCCTCCTACAAAGGATTTAAATGTTACTATTGCACTTGCAATATTCAGTATTATCATTATTGAATATGCAGGCATACATAAAAAAGGAGTGGGAGGATGGCTGAAGAGCTTTACGGAGCCGATGGTTGTAATTACTCCAATCAAATACTTGAGGTATTTACTACGCCGTTATCATTGTGTATGCGACTTTTTGGAAATGTGCTTGGAGCCTTTGTGGTTATGAAGCTCATAGAATTTGTGCTTCCGGTAGGACTTCCGGTTGCATTCAGCTTTTATTTTGATATCTTTGACGGACTGATACAGGCATATGTATTTGTGTTCTTAACAGGCTTATTCATAGGCGAGCAGCTTGAATAGGTCAGGTTTTTACAATAAAAATAAGGAGAAAAATTATGAATTTATTAGGAATTGGTGCCGGAATCGCAGTTTTAGCAGGTTTAGGAGCAGGTATCGGTATTGGTATTGCAACAGGTAAGGCGGCAGATGCTACAGCAAGACAGCCTGAGGCGGCAGAAAAGATTCGTAGTGTACTCATCTTAGGTGCGGCTCTTGCAGAGGCAACAGCTATTTACGGTTTTGTTATTGCAGTCCTTATAATAATGACGCTTAAATAAGGAGCATATAAGGAGGAATAATGCTTAAATTAGACTGGAATCTCCTCTTTACTGCGATAAATATTGTTGTATGGTATATAATAATAAAATTATTTTTATTTAAGCCGGTCAATAATATTATTGATAAAAGAAGAGATGCTATAAACGGAAAGTTTAATGAAGCAGAGTCAGCTAAAAAAGATGCTTATGCGCTTAAGGCAAAGTATGAGGAAGCTGTAAGCAATGCTTCAAATGAAAGGCAGAGTATAATTGAAAAGGCCAGAGCAAGTGCTGATGAAGAATACAAACGTATCCTTGAAGAAGCAGATGTAAAGGCGGGAGCGGTTATAAGTAATGCCAAAGAGCAGGCAAAGGAAGAGCATCAGAAGATAATAAGGGAAGCAGACATGGAAATAGCGCGTCTTGTTATGGAAGCTACTACAAAGCTTATGCATGACAGTAGCAATGGAGCGAATGACAAGCATCTCTATGATGAATTTATAACAAAAGAGGGTGAACACAGTGAGTCTTGATAATAATAAAGAGTTGAAGGTGAGCCTTTTTTATGTTACACCGCCACTTGACTCCCAGCTTGACAAAATGAAAGAGTTTGTCGCTTCTAAGAAGGGTGTAAATAAAGAAGATGTTCAGATAGAACTTATCGAAAAAAAGGATTTGGTAGGCGGTTTCGTGCTTCGTATAGGGACTCATGAATACGACTGGAGTACAAAAGGAAGGCTTGACCAGCTTATGGCAGAGCTTCTTAATTCTGATGACGGTTCTAAAGAGACAGATGGAACTAATTATTTAGATGACGGGCTTGATGCTGAAAGTATAGCAAAGGACAGATTGTCTAAACTAAGGAGCAGCATAGAAGGATTTTCACCTAAGACTGAAGAACAGGAAGTCGGATTTGTATTAGCAGTAGGTGACGGAATTGCAAAAATACAGGGTATAGACCATGCTATGTATGGAGAGATAATTGACTTTGAATCAGGTGCCAGGGGTATGGTTCAGGATATCAAGTCAGACAGTATAGGCTGTATTCTCTTCAATAAGGCGGATACCGTAGTAGAAGGAGCAAGAGTAAGCCGTACAGGAAAGAAAACAGGTGTACCTGTAGGTGAAGGCTTCCTTGGCAGGGTAGTGGATGCGCTTGGTAATCCTATAGACGGTGGTGGAGATATAGTTGCTTCCGACTTCAGGCCAGTTGAACATGAAGCACCGGGTATAGTAGAGAGAAAATCCGTATCCGTACCGCTTGAAACAGGTATACTTGCTATTGACTCCATGTTCCCTATAGGAAGGGGACAGAGAGAGCTGATTATCGGAGACAGACAGACAGGCAAGACAGCAATCGCAGTAGATACCATAATTAATCAGAAGGGTAAGGGAGTTATCTGTATCTATGTAGCAATAGGACAGAAATCTTCAACAGTTGCAAAGCTGGTTAATACCCTGGATAAAAACGGTGCACTTGGCTACTCTATAGTAGTTGCGGCAACTGCATCGGATTCTTCGGCACTTCAGTATATTGCACCTTATGCAGCAACTTCAATGGCTGAGTACTTTATGTATAAGGGCAAGGATGTGCTCATTGTTTATGATGATTTAAGTAAGCATGCTGTTGCATACAGAGCTTTATCACTCCTTTTAGAGCGTTCTCCGGGACGTGAGGCTTATCCGGGAGATGTATTCTACCTTCATTCAAGACTTCTTGAAAGAAGCAGTCGTCTTTCCGATGAGGCAGGAGGTGGCTCAATCACAGCGCTTCCTATTATAGAGACACAGGCAGGAGATGTATCTGCCTATATTCCTACTAACGTAATTTCAATTACTGACGGACAGATATTCTTAGAGAGCAGCCTGTTCTTCTCCGGACAGAGACCTGCAGTCAATGTAGGACTTTCAGTATCCCGTGTTGGTGGTGCTGCACAGAGTAAGGCTATGAAGAAGGCCTCAGGTTCAATAAGAATTGATCTTGCACAGTACCGTGAAATGGAAGTATTTACACAGTTTTCATCTGATCTTGACCAGGTGACAAAAAATCAGCTCACCTATGGTAAAGGTCTTATGGAGCTTCTTAAACAGCCACTTTGCAAGCCGCTTTCACTTCATGAACAGGTAATAACGCTTGTAGCAGCTACAAAGAAGGTTATGATGCTTGTAGAAAATGATAAGATTAAAGAGTTCCAGACTGAAATGTTAGATTATTTTGAAACCCATCATCCTGAAATTACAAGGGAAATTGAGAATCAGAAGGTACTTACTGAAGACCTTACAGAACGCATAGTGGATGCAGCAACTCAATTCCGTAATTTTTATCTTGGTGCAAAAGAAGGTAAATAAATATGGCTAATGCAAGAGAGATTAAAAACAGAATCTCAAGCGTTAAGGATACGGCAAAGATAACTAAGGCGATGTATCTTATATCTTCAACAAAGCTTAGAAAGGCCAAGAAGAGTCTTGAAGATACAGAACCGTATTTACAATCTCCAGATGGCTATTGCAAGGCTTCTAAGACATATGCCGGATATGAGGCATAATTTTCTGAGGAATTTAAATGATATAGAGCCTGAAAAGAGAAGGCGCGGCCTCATCATTGTAACTGCAGATAAAGGACTTGCAGGAGCTTATAACCACAATGTTATTAAGTGTACTGAAAAGTGGCTGACTGAGCCTGGGATTAATTCTTTATTTGTAGTTGGTGAGCTTGGAAGAAGCTATTTTATGAGTAAGGGAATGGAAATAGATTCCCATTTCCGTTATACTACGCAGAATCCTTCACTACATAGGGCAAGGAAGATAATAGGTGCTGTGGTAGATAAGTATCAGTCAGGAGAACTGGATGAAATAGCCATAGTCTATACAAGAATGGTAAACAGTATGGTTACTCAGGCTGAGACTGTACCACTTTTACCTCTTGACAAGAAAAAGATTATGGGTAATATTCCTGCGGGATTTATTACAGAACAGGATATAACCATGCTCCCTTCTCCGAAAGAAGTGCTTGATACGGTTATACCGAATTATCTGGTAGGCTTTGTGTACGGAGCTTTGGTAGAATCATTTTGTTCAGAGCAGAATGCCCGTATGATGGCTATGCAGGCGGCAAATGATAATGCAGATGAAATAATCAGAGATTTATCAATACAATACAATCGTGTAAGGCAGGCAGCTATAACACAGGAAATAACTGAGGTTGTAGCCGGAGCCAAGGCACAGCATTTGAGGAAATGAGAATGAAAAACGGTAAGATAATACAGGTAATGGGACCGGTTGTAGATGTCCTTTTTCCGGATGAAGATGTACCTAAAATTAAAGATGCCCTGATTGTGGATAATCATGGCAAAAAGTGTCTGATGGAAGTTTCTTCACATCAGGGCGGGAACATAGTCAGATGTATCATGCTCACTGCCTCAGAAGGACTTAGCAGAGACATGGAAGTAATAGCGACCGGTTCCGGTATAAAAGTTCCTGTTGGTGAGGCTACACTTGGAAGACTTTTCAATGTATTTGGAGATACCATAGACGGCGGTGTGAGTCTTGAAAATGAAGAGCACTGGACTATACACAGAGAGCCTCCTAAGTTCTCGGACCAGAGTCCTGCTGTAGAGATACTTGAGACAGGTATAAAGGTAATCGACCTGCTTGCACCTTATGCAAAGGGTGGTAAGATAGGACTTTTCGGTGGTGCCGGTGTAGGTAAGACAGTGCTTATTCAGGGAGCTTATAAGAAATATCGCTACCGAGCACGGTGGTTATTCCATATTTACCGGTGTTGGAGAACGTTCCAGAGAGGGTAATGACCTTTGGACTGAAATGAAAGAGTCGGGAGTTATTGCTAAGACTGCTTTGGTATTCGGTCAGATGAATGAGCCACCCGGAGCCAGAATGAGGGTTGCTGAGACAGGACTTACCATGGCAGAGTATTTCAGAGATGAGAAAAATGCGGATGTGCTTCTTTTCATTGATAATATATTCCGTTTTGTACAGGCAGGCTCAGAGGTTTCAGCCTTACTTGGCCGTATGCCTTCAGCCGTTGGTTATCAGCCAACCCTTGCAACGGATGTAGGTGAACTTCAGGAAAGAATTGCATCTACAAAGTCGGGTTCCGTTACCTCTGTTCAGGCAGTATATGTGCCTGCGGATGATATTACAGATCCTGCACCTGCAACTACCTTTACACACCTTGATGCAACGACTGTACTTTCAAGAAAAATAGTTGAGCAGGGTATATATCCGGCTGTAGATCCGCTTGAGTCATCTTCAAGGGTACTTGAGGCAGATGTAGTAGGTGAGGAACATTATAATACAGCGAGAAAAGTTCAGGGAAATGCTTCAGAAGTATAGAGAGTTGCAGGATATAATTGCAATTCTTGGTATGGAAGAGCTTTCTGAGGCAGATAAACAGACAGTTAACAGGGCAAGAAAGATACAACGTTTCCTTTCACAGCCTTTCTTTGTTGCTGAGACATTTACGGGTGTGCAGGGTAAATATGTACCACTTGCTGAAACAATTAAAGGTTTTAAGGCTATAATTGATGGTGAAATGGATGAATATCCGGAGGCAGCCTTCTTCAATGTAGGAACTATAGATGAAGTTAAGGCAAAAGCCGAAGCTATGGAGCGGGAGGCCGTATAAGTGGCAAATAGAACATTTTATCTTAAAGTATATGCAAGTGACAGAATCTTCTTTGAAGGTCAGTGTCAGACCCTGGTCATACCACAGAGTGATGGACTGAGGGCTATACAGGCAAAACATGAGGATATGGTACTTGCTGTGGATATGGGAGAAGCCCATATAGTTGAGGAAGATGGAACTGTTACATATGTTGTAGTGGGAAGCGGAATGGTTCAGATTTTCCATAATAGAGCTATAATGCTTGTGGACACAGCTGAGCTTCCTGATGAAATTGATTCAAAAAGAGCAGGAGACGCGCTTGAAAGGGCAAAAGAGCAGCTCAGACAGAAACAGAGTATACAGGAACATAAGATGAGTCAGGCTTCACTTGCAAGAGCTCTTACAAGACTTAAGGAGAGTTCCAAGTATAATGCATAATATTTTGTGAAAACTGGTTCTAAATAAAAAACATGAGAAGCTAAACTTATGCTTTAGTTTCCCATGTTTTTGTTGTATACTATAAACACATGTGTAATATAATATTGTGATAATTTTAACAAATATATACTTTTGAAAGGGGATAGTTTAATGAAGTGTACCAGGCAGATTACCGGTGATTTATACTATGTAGGCGGAAGTGACAGGAGAATTGCTCTTTTTGAAAATTGTTTTCCTGTTCCTGACGGAGTAGCATACAACTCTTACCTTTTGATGGATGAAAAAACAGTTTTGTTTGATACAGTTGATTATGCAATAGGCAGACAGTTTATAGATAATCTTACCTCACTTCTTGATAATAGAAAGCTTGATTATCTGGTTGTTAATCATATGGAGCCTGATCACTGCTCTCTGATTACACAGATTATATCACTTTATCCTGATTTAAAGCTTATTGCAAATAAAAAAACATTAGGTCTTATTTCACAGTTTTACAATATAGACATGACAGAGCGTACTGTGCTTGTTGGAGAGGGAGAAAGTTTTTCTACCGGGAAACATAATCTGAAGTTCTTTATGGCACCTATGGTGCACTGGCCTGAGGTCATGTTTACCTATGATGAAACAGATAAGATACTTTTTTCTGCTGATGCTTTTGGTACATTTGGAGCTTTAGATGGCAGAATTTTTAACGATGAGTTTGATTACAGGCATGAATTTATAAATGAGGCAAGAAGATATTATGCTAACATAGTAGGAAAATACGGGGCTCAGGTGCAGGCTGTATTTAAGAAGCTTCCTGCTGAAATTGCCTATATCTGTCCGCTTCATGGTCCTGTCTGGAGAAAAGATATTCCTTTTATATTAGAAAAATATCAGGTATGGAGCACCTATACACCGGAGGAAAACGGGGTATTTATAGCTTATGCTTCCATGTACGGTGATACAGAACTTGCTGCAAGTGTGCTGGCTGCAAAGCTTGCAGAGAGGGGTATGACCAATATGAAGATGGTGGATGTATCTAATCATCATTACTCATATCATATCAGTGATATATTTAAGTACAGTACTATAGTATTTGCAGCACCTTCTTATAATATGTCGGTTCATCCTAAGATGGCTGAACTTATTCATGAAATGAAGGAAATCACTGTAAGAAACAGAGCTTATGCTGTTATAGAAAATGGCTCATGGGCTCCAAGTGCAGCAAAGACAATTAAGGGCATAGTCGATGAGCTTAAAGACATGAGACAAATTGGTGAAACCCTTACAATTAAGTCGGCTATATCTGAGAATCAGGAAGATAAGCTGGATGAACTTGCAAAGCTTATAGTGGATGAAGTAGGAGAGGAGTAAAATCTGATAAAAGACTTTGTTAACTACACGGTTTAAGCCAGGGATTAAGAGTCATCGTAAATTACGGTGGCTCTTTTGTAATGTTTACAAGGAAAGCTGACAAAGTTATTATCAATAAAAGGGCTCATAGCATTGTAAAAATTTATAAAAAGAAGTAAAATATAATCTATGTGTAGGATAATAAACTGAAAGGGTTTGAGAGAATATGAGACATGGATTTGTAAAGGTTGCCGCAGTTACACCGGATATAAAGGTGGCAGACTGTAATTTCAATGGTGACAGTATAATAAAAGAAATGGCATATTGTGCTGATAAGGGTGTTAAAATAGCTGTTTTCCCAGAGTTGGCTATTACAGGCTATACTTGTGGAGAATTATTTTTGCAGGAGAGGCTGTTAAGTGCAGCTCTTAGAACATTAAAGAAAATAATAAAGGCAAGCTGGGGGATGGACATGCTCACCTTTGTAGGACTTCCCTTTGAAACAGATGGTAAGCTTTACAATGTAGCGGCTGTGTTTAAGGATGGACAGCTCCTTGGAATGGTGCCAAAGAGATTTATCCCAAACTACTCGGAACTTTATGAAGCAAGACATTTTGCACCTTGTGTTGGAGAAAACAGGCTTTTAGACTGGGAAGAAAACAAATCGGGATATGCATATTTTGGAAATAAGCTTATATTTGAAAATAAGGATCTGAAGAACCTTAAGATTGCTGCTGAAATATGTGAGGATTTATGGGTGGTAATTCCTCCAAGCAATCATCATGCAATGGCAGGTGCAACCATTATAGCAAATCTTTCCGCCAGTCCGGAAATTATGGGGAAGCAGGAGTATAGAAGAAATCTGGTACAGGGGCAGTCTGCAAGACTTAATGCAGGATATATTTATGCCACTACAGGGGAAGGCGAATCAACCACAGATTTAGTTTTTGGTGGGCATAATCTCATTTGTGAAGATGGCATTATACTTGCAGAGAAAGATCGCTTTAAGAATGGAACAATAATAACAGAAATAGACATAAACAAACTTGCGTATGAAAGAAGAAAAATGAACACCTGCGAGATAAAAGGATGGGAAAATTATGATTTTATAGATTTCTCTTTTGAAAAAATCTACACAACTGCCTACAATGATGAGGGTATAAAGCAGGAAATGCTGATGGAAATACCATTAGAAAGAAAATTTTCTAAGTCACCTTTCGTACCCGAGAATAAAGAGGAAAGTGACAGTAACTCAGAAGATGTAATCACTATACAGGCACTTGGACTTAAAAAAAGAATGGCGCATGTAGGCTGTAAATATGCTGTTATAGGTCTGTCAGGAGGACTAGATTCTACACTTGCCGCAATTGTTGCCTGTAAAACCATAGATATGCTTGGCTTAAGTCGTGAAAATGTAATAGCAGTTACCATGCCTTGCTTTGGGACAACAGGACGAACCTATAATAATGCTTTAGCATTAGCAAAAGAACTTGGGATTACACTTCGTGAAATAAATATCAAAAAATCAGTGCTTGCCCATCTTAAGGATATAGGGCATGATGAAAATGACCATAACATAACCTTTGAAAATGCGCAGGCACGTGAGCGTACACAGGTACTTATGGATCTTGCCAATGAATATGGTGGGTTAGTTATAGGAACAGGAGATATGAGTGAACTTGCACTTGGTTTTGCCACTTATAACGGAGACCATATGTCTATGTACGGAGTCAATGCTTCCATACCTAAAACCCTTGTAAGACAGCTTGTGAGATACTGTGCAGATAAGGCAGTAGAAGAGGGAAAAGAAATACTTGCACATATTTTAACAGATATAGTTGAAACACCTGTGAGCCCTGAACTTTTACCAACCAATGAAGCAGGAGAATTAGTTCAGAAGACAGAGGATATAGTTGGTCCGTATGAACTAAATGATTTCTTCCTTTATAATATGGTAAGATGGGGAATGGAGCCTGATAAACTCTATAGGATAGCAAGTCTTACTTTTGAAGATGAATATAAAAAAGAAGAAATAGAAAAATGGCAGAAGAGTTTTTACAGAAGGTTTTTTGCCCAGCAGTATAAGCGTTCCTGTCTTCCAGATGGGCCGAAGGTAGGTTCTGTAACCCTGTCACCAAGAGGAGACTTCAGGATGCCTTCAGATGCAGTAGGGGATTTGTGGCAAAAATGGATATAATTAAGGAGAAATTATGGTACTTGGCATATATGGCTCTGATGGACATGGCCTTGAAGTAGAAGAACTTGCAAGGGTAATAAATCTGAAAGAAAATAAGTGGGAGAAAATTATTTTTATAGATGATGCCATAGAAAAAAATTGATAATGAAAAAAATATTTTTCATTTGAAACCATAATAAATAAATATATGCCGGAAGATATAGAGTTTATGACTGGTATAGGTGAGCCTGTAATCAGAGAAAAGATATATAATAAGGTTAAAGACAGGGGTTATGGTTTTGCAATCCTTATTCATCCTTTGGCTTATGTGGCAGAAAATGTTAAACTTGAAGAAGGAGTTATGATTGCTTATAACGCTTTTATTTCAGTAAAGGTTCATTTATCAGCAAATTCCCTTATACAACCAATGGCCTCCATTCACCATGAGTGTAAGATTGGCAGGAACTCGATAGTTTCAAGCACTGTAGTTATGGGAGGTAACAGCAGCTTAGGTGATAATTCGTTTATTGGTATAGGTGCTGTAGTTAAACAGGGAATAAATATAGGAAACGGTACAGTAGCGGGTATGGGGGCAGTTGTGGTAAAAGACATACCAGATAAAACTATGGCAGCAGGCAATCCTGCAAAAATAATAAAAACCGGAGATATAAGGGTATTCTAGAAAGGTAGATAATATGCAGATTTTATTTCTTACACTCATGAAAATAACTTCTCTTAATGATGAAGGTATATATATGGATCTTATGAAGTGTTTTGCAGAAAATGGGAATAAAGTCTGCGTAGTTTCTCCTCTTGAAAAAAATGAACAAAAAAATGAAACATTGCTGTCAGATGGAAATATAAGTCTGCTTAGATGCAGAACAGGTAATCTTTTTGGGGTAGGAATGATTGAAAAAAAGGTATCTCTCAGATGCTTTTTGCCATTTCAGTACCAAAAAAAGCTATAGAAAAATATTTTTTTAGGAATAAAGTTTGACTTAATACTATATTCTACGCCTCCTATAAGTCTTGCCGGAACTGTAAAAAAAATAAAGAAAAAAACAGGAGCCGGGACTTATCTGCTGTTAAAAGATATATTCCCTCAAAATGCAGTAGATATAGGGCTTCTTAGTCCATTTATGGCAAAGGTGTTATTTAGAAATAAAGAGAAAAAACTTTACGAAATATCAGATTATATAGGCTGTATGTCACCTGCAAATGTAGAGTATTTGCTTAAGCATAATGAAATAGACAGTGCAAAAGTAGAAGTTTGTCCTAATTCCATAAGAGTAGAAAAGGCATCTTATACTTATAATAGAAGTGAAGTTTTATCCGGATATAATATTCCGGCAGAAAAGACTATTTTCTTATATGGAGGAAATCTGGGGCTGCCACAGGATATAAGCTTTATTATAAAATGTGTCCAAAAAGCTAAATATGTAGGTGAGGCTCATTTTGTAATTTGTGGGAATGGAACTGAATATAATAAATTGGAAAGCTTTATGAAGCAATATAGTCCGTCTAATCTTACTTTGATTAAAGCTTTACCTAAAAGTGAATATGATAAGCTTGCCTCTGCTTCAGATGTAGGAATGATATTCCTTGACCATAGATTTACTATACCAAACTTCCCGTCAAGGCTATTATCTTATTTGAAAGAAAAAATGCCTGTACTCATATGTACGGATGAGAATACAGACATTGGTAATATTGCTACAGAAAATGAGTTTGGTTTAAGTTCTATAAGTAATAATGAAGAAGAGTTTGTAAAAAAATGTGAAAAAAACTTATAAATAAAGAACTCGAGGGATAAGCTTGGCAAAAATGGGTATAGATTTTTACTGGAGAATTATACAGTAGAAACCAGCTATAAAATTATTATGAAACATTTTGAGACAGACTATTTATCTCCTTGATTTTCTTCTGCTTAATTCCCTGTGGCTTAGATAGTATTGTTCTTTATCTAAGTACATATTTGTATCCAGTTTATGTATGAATTCATCAAAGGTTTCATTAGCTGAATCATACTCGCCCAGACCAAAAGAAAGTGATAACACATATTTTCTGTCGGGCAGTGAATTAAATTTGTCAAGATTACTTATTATGTCCTCTTTAATCTTAAGAAGAAGCTCCTCTCCACCGTCTTCTATAAAAATGAGGAATTCATCACCGGCATAGCGGAATGCGGTTCCATGCTCAATTGTAGCTTCTGAGAGAGTAGAAGCAACTTCCCTGAGTGCCTGATCGCCCATGTCGTGTCCGTAATTATCATTTATTCCCTTAAACTGATTGATATCAATCATCATGCCACCCTGCATTGACTCATAAAACCTCGCGTCAAAAAGATAGGCACGATTTAAAAGCCCGGTAAGATTATCGACATAAGCATTTTCTTTCTGTATGCTCATAAAGGCATTACACAGTCCTATTGCTACACCGACCCAGCCGGTAGCAAATCCATAGAAAAAAGTCTGGGCAAGATAGCCTACAAAAACAGGGAATAAAAAAACTCCAATAGGAAAAAATGTAATATTCTTTTTATTCTTAAAAGTAATATGAATATATGCACTGTATAAGATATAGGATATGGATATAATGGAAAAGACATAGGCGAGAGGAGTACGTCTATATACATTATCAGTTCCAACAGTGAAGACCAATGGAAAAAACCAGTTAATCAATGTGACCAGTGACATAATTATTGCCGGTATCGAGAGGAGCTTTACCTTTCGTTTGGTCTTGGCAGTCTCTCCATAAAGATGAAAGATAATGAAAAGAATTCCAAAGCAGACAAATGGAAATCGTTGCAAGGAATGTTATGGTATTACCAAGCATATTTGCAAATCTGAAAAGTCTGCCGGGCTTTCCGTCAGAAGTAAAAATTACAATATCAAAAAAGCATGAAATACCGACTATAATAAGCATATACCTAAGCATATTATAGTCAGCTTTTTCATTTTTTAAAATTGCCTGATTACAGGAAATTATGGATAAAACCAAAACTATGCCTACTGCACTTGCAACATATACATGCATTAAATCCATTCTACATTCACCGTATCCTTTTATAATACATTAATTATTACATATTTTGTGTACAAGTTCAATAGAAAAAAAAGCGATTAATATTATGCATTTATATTATGAATCATGAATTTGAAAAAGACTCAGATTCATTGAAAATATTAACTCATTGTGCTAAAATATCTGTCGGAGAGTATCTGTGACAAAAAGGGAAACTCCCTAAGTATAAAAACCGATAACCGAAAATCGGAAAAAAATACGAAGGGAGGTGGTGTTGATGACTGCTTATGAAGAGAAAGTAAGTTACCTGCTTGCCACAAACAAGCAAGGTGAGTCCTTTAGGACAATAAAACCAAGCTTTAGGGAGTATTCATTTTGAAATGGATATCTCCTCTCCATAAATATAGCATATTATAAATTTATTTTTCAAGATATAGGATTTTATGGAATAATTTAAGAAAAGGCAAATATCATGGGTATATTTACAGGAAAAACTTTACTTATAACGGGCGGAACAGGCTCCTTTGGGCATGCAGTAATGGATAGATTTCTTTCTACTGATATAGATGAAATAAGAATATTTTCAAGGGATGAAAAAAAGCAGGATGATATGAGACATGAGTATCAGGCAAAGATGCCGGAGGTTGCCGAGAAAATCAAGTTTTATATCGGAGATGTAAGAGATATAAACTCAGTGAAGAATGCTATGAATGATGTAGACTATATCTTTCATGCTGCAGCACTTAAGCAGGTTCCTTCCTGTGAATTTTTCCCAATAGAAGCAGTTAAGACAAATGTGTTGGGGACTGAAAACGTGCTTAATGCAGCTATAGAAGCCGGGGTAAAGAGTATAATCTGTCTTTCTACAGATAAGGCAGCTTATCCTGTAAACGCAATGGGTACAAGCAAGGCTATGATGGAAAAGGTTATAGTAGCTAAATCACGTACAGTAGAGCAGTCAAAGACTAAAATATGCTGCACCAGATATGGCAATGTAATGTGCTCAAGAGGTTCGGTTATACCTCTTTGGATAGAACAGATACGGACAGGAAATCCTATTACTGTTACAGAGCCTTCTATGACTAGATTTATTATGTCACTTGAAGAGGCTGTAGATTTGGTACTTTTTGCCTTTGAAAATGGTGAAACAGGAGATATACTTGTACAAAAGGCTCCGGCTTGTACAATAAAGGTACAGGCGGAGGCAGTTTGCGAGCTTTTTAATGGGGATAAATCTGCAATTAGACAGATAGGAATCAGACATGGTGAGAAGATGTATGAAACTCTGCTTACCAACGAGGAATGTGAAAGAGCTATAGACCTTGGCAAGTTCTATAGAGTACCTTGTGATAGTAGAAATCTTAACTATGATAAATATTTTACGGAAGGAAATACTGAGAGAGCAAAACTTACTGAGTTTAACTCCAATAACACAGAACTTCTTGATGTCGAAGCAGTTAAGGATAAGCTTATGGAACTTAGCTACATAAAGGAAGAGCTTGAAAAAAAGAGTAATTAGCCATGCTTTATAAAAAAAGAGCAGATTACTATTATTTTTGCAAGGATTGCGGGAAGTGGGGCTGAAGCAGTCCTGTATCAATGGGTATCAGATACTCTTGATATCTTGATATATACAAAATAAGATAGGATAAATAATATGAACATATTGGTTACAGGTGCTAAAGGTTTTGTAGGCAGAAATCTTGTAGAAAATCTTAAGTGCATAAGAGATGGTAAAAATACTACAAGACCTGAACTTAAGATAGATGAAATATTTGAATATGACTTAGAATCAACCAAAGAACAGCTCTTTTACTATTGTGAGAGGGCTGACTTTGTATTTAATCTGGCAGGAGTAAACCGCCCTCTTGATGCTTCCGAGTTTATGAAGGGGAATTTTGGCTTTGCTACAGATTTATTAGATGAGTTAAAGAGGCATAAAAATACCTGTCCTGTAATGCTTGCTTCCTCTGTGCAGGCTACTCTTAAAGGAAGATTTCAAAATTCCGGGTATGGTAAATCAAAGCTTGCAGGAGAGGAGCTTTTCTTTAAATACGGGAAAGATACAGGAGCAAAGATGCTTGTATACAGATTTCCTAATTTATTCGGTAAATGGTGCAGACCTAATTATAACTCTGCGGTAGCCACATTTTGTTATAATATGGCCAATGACCTGCCGTTACAGATAAATGACAGAAACACTGAACTTGAACTTTTGTATATAGATGACCTGGTGGAAGGACTTTTAGATGCTCTTGAGAATAAGGAAAAATACTGTGAATATGAGGGAGTAGAGGCGGTAGCAAAAGAAAATGGAAAGTATGCCTATATTCCTGTTACTCATAAAGAAACCCTCGGAAGTATAGCAGATACCTTAGAAAGCTTTAAGAGACAGCCTGAAACCCTGATTATGCCTGAGATTCCAATAGGAAGCTTTGCGAAGAAGCTGTATTCCACGTATTTATCTTATCTACCAAAGGAAAAAGTAAGTTTTCCACTTAAGATGAATACAGATAACAGGGGGAGTTTTACAGAGCTGTTAAAGACCACTTTCTGTGGACAGTTTTCGGTAAATATAAGCAAGCCCGGCATAACAAAGGGAGAACACTGGCACAATACCAAATGGGAATTTTTCATAGTTGTTTCAGGCAAGGCTCTTATACAGGAGAGAAAGATAGGAACCGATGAGATACTGGAATTTTATGTAAGCGGTGAGAAGATAGAGGCTGTACATATGCTTCCGGGCTACACACATAATATAATAAATTTGTCTGATACAGAGGATTTGATTACTCTTATGTGGGCAAATGAAAGCTTTGATAAGAACAAACCGGATACTTTCTCAGAGAAAGTAGAGAGGAAATAAAGCTGATGACGATAGATGAAGTTCTGGCATTTGAAGAAATGCAGATTTTTGAAAGAAAAAGTATAAATGTAGATGCTAAAGCGTTGGCTATTGCCCTTGTTGCATTTGCCAATGCTGATGGAGGGATTGTTGCTATTGGCATATCTGACAAGACAAAGAGAATAGAAGGAATCGACTTTGAGACAGAAAAACTGAATGAACTTTTGAGAGTTTCTTTTGATTATTGTCATCCAACTATTTCTGTAATGCTTGAAAAAGTTCCCTGCATTGATTACAAAGGCAGAAAAAATCATATTATGCTTATGAAGGTAGATGCAAGCCCTCAAGTACATGCCAATCAGGTTGATGAGGCATATTTCAGAGTAGGAGATAAGTCCAAGATTTTAAGATTTGAGGAGAGACTTCAACTCATATACGATAAGGGAGAGAGGCATTTTGAAGATAAGCCTGTTCCGGAAGCAGAAATATCTGATATTGATTTAAGTCTGGTTAAAGAATACACAGAAAAAATTGGATACAATAAATCTCCTATGGAATATTTAAAGCAAAATAAGGGCTTCGTCAAAGAAAAAGACGGTAAACTTCAGATAAGCAGCGCTGCAATTCTTCTATTTGGTAAAAATCCACAGGACTTTTTTCCTCGTGCAAGAGTAAGGTTTATAAGGTATGAAGGTACTGAAGAAAAAGTTGGCAGAGAAATGAATGTCATAAAAGACGTGATATTTGAAGGTACTATATTAAAAATGATACAGGATTCAGTAAAATTTCTTAGGACACAGACTAAAGAAAGAACTTATCTTGGAAGTGATGGAAGATTTGTAAATGAGGAGGAATATCCCAAATTTGTACAGCAGGAGATAATAGTAAATGCCGTTACACATCGTTCATATAATATAATGGGTACAGATATACAGATAAAGATGTTTGATGACCACATATCGGTAGAAAGCCCCGGGAGACTGCCGGGGGTAGTTAAGGTGGACAATATCTGGCATACACATTTTTCCAGAAATCCTAAAATTGCAGAGTATCTGAAAGCTTATGAGTATGTGAAGGAATATGGAGAGGGAGTGCCCCGTATGTTCAAGGAACTTGAAGATGTAGGACTTAACAGACCACAGTATTATATGGACGCTTTTATGCTTAAAACGGTAGTATACAATAATTTCGTAGATTTACAAAATGAGCGTTTAACAGAGAAAGAAATAACGATTGACAGGAAAAATGAACGGTTAAAAGATAAAAAAACAACGATTGACAGGAAAAATGAACGGTTAAAAGATAAAAAAACAATAATCAGCAAGAAAAATGAACGATTGAAAGAAAAATGGATGATAGCCAAAGTTGAAGAAGCTTATAATAAAGGAGATATTACTGCGACAGTATATAATAATGTATTAAAAAAATATTGATGGAATTTAAAGACACAGATATTATTGGTAGGAAAGAAGTCAGAGAAAAAAACTTGGGTATAGCGACTCAAAAGCAGCAAGGATTATTGAAAAATGCTGAGATTAGGTCTTCTAAATGTACTTCATAAAGCAGGTAAGGGAAAATATAGACTTAAGAATGAAAACGAGGAATAATAATGAAAACAGATTACACTGATATAAGTTTTGCGAATAATGGTAAATTAAAACTGCTTATAATAGTAGGCACAAGACCTGAAATTATAAGACTTTCAGAAGTTATTAAAAATGCAGATTATATTTTGACTGTATCTTAGCCCATACAGGACAGAACTATGATTACAACTTAAATGGTATATTTTTCAGGGATTTAAAGCTTGATGATGCGGAAGTATATATGGATGCGGTGGGAGCTGACCTTGGCGAGACTGTCGGAAATATCATTGCGGCTTCATACAAGCTTATGACAAGTCTTAAGCCGGATGCACTTCTTATATTAGGAGATACCAACAGCTGTCTTTCAGCTATATCTGCAAAAAGACTTCATATCCCTATCTTCCATATGGAAGCAGGCAACAGATGTAAAGATGAATGTCTGCCTGAGGAAACAAACCGCAGGATAGTTGATATTATTTCGGATGTAAACCTGGCTTATTCTGAGCATGCCAGAAGATATCTTGCAGAATGCGGACTTCCTAAAGAAAGAACCTATGTTACGGGCTCTCCTATGGCAGAGGTTTTGAGGGCAAATTTAGCTGAAATTAAGGCTAGTGACATACTTACAAGACTTAAGCTTGAAGCGGGAAAATACATACTTCTTTCTGCTCATAGAGAAGAAAATATAGATACAGAAGAAAACTTTACATCACTTTTTACGGCGGTTAATAAGCTTGCTGAAAAATACAATATGCCTGTACTTTATTCCTGCCACCCAAGAAGCAGGAAGAGGCTTGAAGAGTCAGGATTTAAGCTTGACAGCAGGGTTATACAGCATGAGCCGTTGGGCTTCCATGACTACAATAAGCTTCAGATGTCAGCTTTTCTGGTGGTTTCAGACAGCGGAACTTTACCTGAAGAAAGCTCATTTTATATAAGTGAAGGAAGCCCTTTCCCTGCTGTCTGCATAAGAACATCCACAGAGAGACCTGAAGCACTTGACAAGGGAGACTTCATACTTGCAGGGATAGATGAAAAGAGTCTTTTACAGGCAGCAGATACGGCAGTAAGCCTTAAAGAAAACGGAGACTACGGACTTCCTACACCTGCTTATATGGATGAGAATGTGAGTGATAAGGTGGTCAGGATAATACAGGGGTATACCGGGGTTGTGAATAAGATGGTGTGGAGGAAGTGAAAAAAATATACAAAATGTATTTATTTTTGCCTGTACAATGTGTTATAATCTCCTTATAGGAGGAATGAGTTATGAAGCATATATATTTAGTTAATTATAGAGTAAAAAGGTATTAAGACTTTGGAAGAAGAAGTATCACTTTCCTTTTACAAAAAGACCATAACAATGCCTATAGATACTAAAGAATATAATATTAAAGGCATATATGGAATAAACGGTTCAGGTAAGTCAGGAATAGTAGCTTCTGTAGATATACTTAGAAACCTTCTGCTTGATGATGGCTATCTTAACAATCCTATGGTACAGAAGAACTTGGATGCAATTATCAATAAGAAAACTAAAGAATTATGTATTGGGGTAGACTTTTTAGCCGAGGATAACGGAAAGACGTTTCTCTATAATTATGAAATAGTGCTTAAAAAGGCTAGCACAGATAAATTTATTATTAACGGAGAAAAGATTGCCTACAAATTAGCAACATCTAGAAAAGATGAATTTATTAGTTTGGTGGCAGTTAGTGAGGGAATAATTACTTATATTGATATAAAACGAGAAGTTGGGTTGAAAGATATTTTGGTACAAACCACCTATGAACCTGTTATCAATGTCTACAGTATCAGCAGTTTTTTTAGATAAAATGATTTCTATCAAAGAAAAAGATGTTTAAGGAAAAAAATACATAGTAGTATGGTTATCGACAGTTTGTGGGCACTACTGAATTTAGGGATAAGAATATATATATATATGGATCAGTCTGATAACCACATAGATTATCTCCTAAGAATATGCTCAAGTATTCAATTGAACCAGATAAAGATGATACATATATTGATTTTTTGCGAAAAAGTGCTCTAAGGTTGAATCATTCTTCAATTGATGCAATTTCGGGTGGTACTGATTTAATTGAGAAACCACTATATAAACGCTATGAAAATAAGGTAAAAAAATTAAAAAGAGTTCATTAAAATCTTCAAGTCTGATTTGACGGATATTAGAATTGATAGAAAAGAAGATGGAGACAATTATGTTTGTAACCTGAATATGGTTTATGGAGATTATTCAATCCATACAGAATTTGAGAGCACTGGAGTAAAGAAACTAATAAGACTATTTGACTTTTTGCAGAATATGGTACAAGGTGGTATTGTATTTATAGATGAATTTGACTCAAACCTGCATGATGTGTACTTATGTGCCTTACTTGAGTATTTGATGGAGTATGGCAAAGGGCAGCTTTGTTTTACAACACATAATGTCGGGCCAATGGATGTATTAAAGAGAAATAAAAAGTCCATAGATTTTTTGTCGATTGACCATAAGATTTATCCTTGGATAACTAATGGCAATTATTCTCCTTCAAAGCTTTACAGAAATGGTATGATTGAAGGTTCTCCGTTTAATGTGGATTCCATTGATTTTATAGGTATTTTTGACTCACTGGGGGAGGAAGACTGAAAATGGGGCTTCAGTTGATATTTGTAGTAGAGACTAATAAGAAATGTAAATCTGACTGGATATATTAAAAATACAATAGACAGGTTTTACAAGTATGATAAGGCACATATAAGGTTGTCTCCTGTATATATGGATGGAAAAAAATAAATTATCTGTATAAGGAAAAGGAAGTTAAAAATTTGATTAAGCAGTATAAAGCAACGGCTTCAAATAATGAGACAAAGATTATATACTGTTTTTGACTGCGATGAATATGATACAAAACCCCAAGACTTGGAGTTTATAAAGAAAACACAGAAATTTTTGTAAAAGTAACAGGTATGAACAGGTATGGTTTTGTAAGGATATTGAAAGAGTATATTTAGGGAAAAAAGTTTCGGACAGCCAAAAGAAAAAGGAAGCTGAAAAATTTATGGCTAAAAAGCTGATAGATGGAGTACCTGAAAACAATCTAATATCAGAGAAATATGGAGAAAATTTAAGTAACATATTGAAGATACTTGATAAATATATTCCACCATTAGAACGTAAATGATAAGAAATCTGGATGAGATGGTGTGGAGGAAGTAGGGGAGAGAAGGTGGTGTTATGGAATTCATTTGAATTTACCAATCCGGGTATATTAAAACTGCCGGTTGAAGATATTTACCGAGGCGGCAATTCGAAGTCAAGAAATCCTCATATACAGATAATGCTAAGAATGATAGGTTTTAACGAAAATGAAGAAGGAAGATACAAATTTGTAGCTGACAAATCGGCGGCAAAAACAGACCTATTAGAAAGACAAAGGCAAATTTTTGATGTTAGGATACAGGAGCTGAGTACAGTACCGAACAGATAGCAGAGAAAATAGGATTAAAAAGCTAAAGAACAAGAGAAATTCTGGTGGATATGGTGAGATTGAAGGTACTGACCAGTGTTGGGACAGTGAAGAATGGAAGGTATGTCAAATACAGTTAGTAGTTATAATTTTTTTAAGTTTTGAGGAAATAAAGGATATAAGAAAGTGAATACAATGAAAAAGTTATATTTAAAGCTTTTTACTTATAATATTGCCGATAATAGCGTATTTTATACTATTTTTAGCCTTTGATGTAAAATGATTTTTTTCAGGGCTAAGAAATTCGGTATTTAATAATATAGAAAAAAACTAAGCTAATAGCTTACGATGGTACGAAGATAGTTGATAGCCCATATTCCATAATAAAATACATAAATAATCTCGACCCAAATATAAAGTATAGTTTTATTTTTGGAGATTCAAGAGTTAATGGCGCAGATGTCACAAAGATGAGCAGACTAGATGGGAAAAAAATATAAACTTAGCTTTTTGGTGGCTGTAGTCTGAAAGAAAGCATAGATGAATTCTGGATTGCAATCTCAAAAAGCAAACCAGAAAGAGTGATTTTTGAAGTGGATTATTATAGTATAAATGAAGAAAGGCAAACAGATAGGATAAAGCAAATTATTAATATGAGTTTAATACAATATTTTTGATTATACTAATAATAAAATGGTAATTGATGAAGCGCTCTTAAATCTGGGAAGGCTTAAAGGGGAAAAAGTGCAGACAGCAAACTTAGAGCCATCAAGGTTTGACGCATATCTTGCACAGATAAGGGCTATATGTGCAAATTATAAGCTAGATAAAGAGTGTCTGCAGTCTCTAATGGATATAGCGGATTACTGCAATGGAAATAACATAGATCTGATGTTCTATGTGCCACCTGTTCATAAGAGCATATACACTGGAGTTATATCATATTATGGAATAGACAAGAAAATGGATGAAGTTAAGAAAAAACTTTCTGAAAAAGCACCTGTGTTAGATATGCAGTATTTATCAAAAATAAGTAATATGGATGAACTGTGGGGTGATGGGCATCATGTATTAGGAGCGTTAATGAGACAGATAGAGGAAAATATGACTCTTAAGAGTAAAACGTGTATGAGAATTATGGGGAGGGAGAGATAATATGTTATTTTTAAATCCAATTTTTTGGATAACAGTGTTTGTTATTCTGCTTCCTTATTACAAGATAAAAAACAATAATATTAAGAATGCTCTACTGGTTATATTTAGTATCAGCTGGTATATATGGTATACAAAAAGAGGTCTCTATTTATCTTGTATCTACCATAGTAAATACTTGGTTTTATGGAAAGATATTTGAAAAATATAAAGTCTAAATTTATGAAATACTTTTCTTGGATTATTGGTATTGGAATTAATCTGGGAGTTTTGCTGGTATTAAAGTATAATGGACTTATGTTTGGAAGAAATTTAGGATTTGCTGTTCCACTAGGACTTTCCTTTTATACATTTCAGGCAATCGGTTATTGTATAGATATAAGGAATGGAGTGTGTAGACCTGAAAGAAATTTTATAAATCATTGTCTTTTTATAGCCTTTATCCCGCAGCTGCTTACAGGACCGATTTCCAAAAAAGAAGATTTAGGAAAAGAGATTGAGAAAGAAAAAAGTTTTAGTTACGAAGATGTAGTGACTGCAATTTATCGAATAACAATGGGATTATTTAAGAAAATAGTCATTGCAGATAATATTGGGGTTATAGTTAATAGTATATATAGTGAGTATAATACGTATTCGGGTTTACTATTATTTATAGCTATGATATTATATGTCATAGAGCTCTATGCAGATTTTGCAGGAAGTATAGATGTGGCAATAGGTATAGCAAGACTGTTTGGAATAAAACTTACTGAAAACTTTAACAGACCGTTTCAAGAGAAAACAGTTGCAGAATTTTGGAGAAAATGGCATATTACGCTGGGCGTATGGATGAGGGAGTATGTATTTAATCCAATGTTACTTTTGCTGAATAGAAAGTTTTCGAATATAATTAAGAAAAGATTAGGCAAGAAGATGGCAAGAAAGCTCATAACCTGGTTTTCTTTACTGGTTCTTTGGAGCATGGTAGGGTTATGGCATGGAGCAGATATCAAATATTGGTTTGGAAATGGAATATGGTATGCACTTCTCATTATTTTGGGTGAGGCTCTTGAACCTATATTTGACAAAATTTGTAGTACATTACATATAAATAGAAAAGGAAAGGCTTTCAGAAGATTTCAGATTGGAAGAACTTTTATAATATTTTGCATAGGAAGTGTCTTTTTCAGCTCAAAGTCAGTAGGTGATGCTTTGAATATACTGGGTAGAGTAGTGTTTAATTTCACAGAAAATTTAAGAGATATAGCGTTCTTTACCTCTCTTTTTGGTAGAGATAAGCTGAGGGTTTTAATTGGAATAACTATGGTGATAGTAATGGCAGGCATATCGGTATTTAATATAGATATTGTTAAGCTTAGAGGGAAAAAGGCTTTTGTCAGATGGGGAACTTATTTTATACTAATTGGAGTAATCTTTCTGAATTATATTCTCCAAAGCGGAGGAAACGGTGATTTGGCTAACTTTATTTATATGCAGTTTTAGAAAATGAGGGTATTGGATTGGATAAGTTAAACATTATTTTTATTGCCCCATTACCACCACCTTATGGTGGGATTGCTAATTGGACAAAGCTAGTTACAAAATATTTAGAGAAGGAAAATCTGGCTGATGTATCTATAGTAAATACTGCACCTAAAGGAAGGGTGACGGAGGGAAGAAGTCTTTTTGAAAGAATTTTTATAAGTGGCTTTGCTATGTTTGGGATAGTGTCGAAATTAAAAGCAGAGATAAAAAAAGTTCAAAACCAGATTGTGCTCATCTGACTACGAGCGGCTCGCTTTCTGTTATTAGAGATTTAATGGTAGCTAAATTATTGTATAAGAAAAAAATCCGATTTGTATATCATATACATTTTGGACGAATACCAGATATTTATAAAAAAACAATACATTGGAATGGAAGATAATAAAAAGAATTATAAAAATTATCAGATCATACAATTGCAATAGATACTCAAACTAAAAACACATTAATGGCCTTGTTTGGAGATAAAATAGTATACATCCCCAATCCTATTGATATAAAGGCTAATGCCTAAGTTGGCTGAAAAGCCGGAAAATACTGTTGTATATTTAGGTTGGGTAATTAAGCAGAAAGGGATTGAAGAACTTGTTGCATCTTGGGAGGATCTCCTAAATGAAGTTAGAGGCTGGAAATTACAAATTGTAGGGCCATATAAGGAAGAATATTTAAGCAAACTTAAAAACAAGTATAAGTTTGATGGAATTGAAATTTTAGGGGAAAAATCACATAAAGAGGCTATGGAACTTCTTAATAAAGCTTCAATCTTTGTATTGCCAAGTTACTCAGAAGGTTGTCCTTATGTAATTATAGAAGCTATGGCTCTTAAAAAGATTGTAATTGGAACAAAGGTAGGGAATATCCCTGAGATGCTTTCAGATGATTGTGGCATATTGGTTAAGCCAAAAGATAAAAATGCAATTAAAGAAAAAATATATGAAGTTATTATACATAGAAATCAGCTTCAGTATATGGGAGAGCTTGCTTATAATAGAATTATGGAAGAATACAATATAGATATTGTTTGAAGAAAATGCTTTCTATTAAAAATAGAGAAAGTATATGTTTTGAATGGAGTAAGATTATGTTTACTGGAGTTTCAGTTATAATTCTAATTACAATAATGAGAAGTATATTGAGGAGTGTATAGAGAGTGTTGTAAAACAAAGTTATGAAAATATAGATGTAATTGTTGTAGATGATTACTCAACAGATAACTCAAGAGAGATAATAACAGCTCTGGCTAATAAGTATGATAATATAATTCCTATATTTTTGGATAAAAAAATCAAGGAGTTTCGCATGCAAGAAATGTTGGTATAGAGAGCAAAAACAGAATATATCACCTGTCTGGACGGAGATGATTTTTATTTTTAATAAAGATAAGATAAAAAAATGAAGTGGAGTTATTAGAAAAAAAGGCTCTAAGTCATTAGCATATTCGGCAACAGTTTTTTTGTGGCAAACGATGGTATAGCAAAAAAATTCCTAAAATATATAGTTTTTTTATTTACCAAAGGCTCTAAAAGAGCGACATTTGATTTTTTGTCTGGAATGCGAATGATGAAGATCCCAAGAGATTATATTGTAAGCAAGGAAGTTGTTTTTAACTGCAGGGAAATATGATGAAAGCATGAATTTATTTGAAGATTTTTGATCTTCTTGTAAGACTCTCGTTTTTGGTGAAATTTGAATGTACATATGAATTTGGAACAGCATATAGACAAACAGGTAAAAGGATTGTCCAGCAAAACAAGCAAGAAGTTAAAAAAAGTACGAGAAAGAAGATAATAAAGAAATATTTTTGTTAAACTTAAATTGTTTGATAAAATTATAGTTACAATTCTCAAAGTAATAAATTTTATTATAACTTTTTTTGCCGAGAGCTGTGATTAAAACAAAAAAATTATAATTAGAGGATTAAAACAAAAAAATATGAATGATTTGGTTTCTGTTATTGTTCCAGTTTATAACGTGGAAGAATATGTCGACAAATGTATAATTAGTATATGTGAACAGACTTATGTAAATATAGAAATACTCTTAATAGATGATGGTTCAACAGATACAAGTGGTATCAAATGTGATGAATGGGCTAAAAAGGATAACAGAATCAAGGTGGTTCATAAAGTTAACGGAGGACTCTCAGATGCCAGAAATTATGGACTTGATTTAGCATCGGGAGAATGGATTTTATTTGTAGATAGTGATGATTATATTGATAAGTTACTTATAGAAAAGTGTTTAAGGTTAGCTTGGGAAAACAAAGTAGATTTGGTGGTATTTGGATATTCCGAGGTAGATGAATCATGGTACAATTTCAACAGGCAGTAATATATATGGAGAATGTGTATTTGATTCTTTATCAATACTTAATGCCTTTATAAAATTTGGTACAGGTAGTTCAATGGCATGGAATAAACTGTATAAAAAAAGAAATTTGGGAGGGACTACGTTTTTATTAAAGGGAAGCTTCATGAAGATGAATTTATTATAATTGATACCTTACAAAGAGCTGATAAGGTATATTTAAGCAGTGAACCTTTTTATTTTTTTATAGAAAGAGAAGTGGGAGTATAATGAATAAAAAAAGGGTATTAAATCCTATAGAGATAAACTTGAAGCATATTATGGAAGAAAAAAAGATACTTTATAAATGATAAAGAGTTATTGCCTTATGTAAATTATAAATATCTCTGCCTTATTATAGAAGCATATTTAGAATTAAATGTTAATGAAAGAGAAGAGTTTTTTTAGCGAAATATAAAAAAAGAATATAAGAGTAATATAAAAAGGAATTAATATTAAGAAAAAAATGTTTACTCTGGTGCTTTTTATCTGTCACCCTACACTTTACAAGATAATGTTGTGGATAAGGCTGATTATAAAGGAGAAATTGAAGAGATGTTAAAATCTATTAATCAAATTTTTGGGTATAATAAAAAAATAAGTGTTTTGCAGAAATATGCAAAAGAAAAAAAGTTAGAAAAAAACTATTTTGTTTGAATCTCTAAGTGGATATGATGGAAGCAGTCGTGCAATCTATGAATACTTACTAAAAAAATAAATTGTATACTGATTATAAATTCATATGGGCAGTAAAAAGACAAAACTAGATTTGCGAAAGTAAATAGAGAAAAGAACTTTCTTTGTAAACTATGATGAATTATGCTTTTGATAGATTTTTTTAGCAGAATATATATTTTTTTGAGCATATCCCTACACACAGATTTAATAAAAACAGAATTGTGTATTCTTAACACATGGTCAACCACCACTTAAATCTTCAGGAATGGTTTATGATATGGTTAATTATTGCCTGTGTACTTCAGAGAATATAGTGCCAATTTTTAAAAAATGGGTAACTGTAAAAAAATGCTGAATTTGTAATTTGTAGAAATGCCCTAAGAATGATTATTTATTTTTCACCATACAGGCCTCAAGGTTATATGAATGGTAAGAAGGTTATAATGTTTATGCCTACATTTAGAAAAATCGGAGAAATTAAATATAAATGACTCAAAAAGGAGAGGCATTGTTTGATATACCTATAATTGATAGTATAACAAAGTGGTGTGAGCTAGATGAATTTTGTAAAAAAAGAGATATAGCCATAGTTGTTAAACCGCATCCAAACTCTAACATTAATTGTGATGTGTTTCCTGCACTTAATAATATAAAGGTATTAACTAATGAGGTTATACAGGAAAATGATTGGAATTTATTAAGCATAATGGGGGCAGCAGATGCCTTGATATCAGATTATTCTACAGTGGCTATGGATTTTATGTTGCTTGACCGTCCATTAGCATATGATGTTGCAGATTTGAAAAATGGTAATTATACTAGAGAATTTATAGTAGATGATCCATATCATTATATGCCGGGAAATAAAGCTTAATACCTATAATGATTTGTTGGAATTTATAGAAATGGTATCAAAAGGTGAAGATTATTATAAGGAAGAACGTAGAAATTTAATTGCTGAGCTTCACACATATTTTGATTCTGGAAATACAGAGACTGCTTAAGGGAATAAAGATGATATAATAAGAATACGAGTGATTTCTAATCTATGTATTTGTAAAAAAAGACTTTGTTATGTCAAAAAGTTGAAATAATATGGTGAAATAAGTATAATGCAAACATAGATATTATTAAGTTACAGATGAGCATCATATGTAAAACTTATAAATAGATGAAATTAAACCGATAAGGAGGATAAGACGACAATACTTTTTATGTTGGGCGCTTATGTAAATTTGGTATGATTATAGCTAGAATACGTGGTGGATTTGCAAACCAGGTTTTTTTGTATGATTGCTGCATTGGAAGCTTCAAAGCAACTTGATACAGAGTTAATGTTTGATATAAGTAATTGCATGAATGAAATGACAAGAGGATGCTTTATAAATTTTTTAGCAGATGGGAAATATAAGCTATGGAGTTATCATCTTGTAGAACCAGGAATTAGCGAAGAGAGTATTCATAAAGATTTTTGAATTTATATGGAATTTCATCTATCAAAGAGGAACTTGATGTCTGGAAAAAAAGAGGAGGTGCAGGCTCTCTTTGGCAAAAAAATATATCACTTTTTAGGAATAAATAAAGATTATTATTTATTTGGTTTCTTTAATGGAGAGTTTTTTTCACCCAAATTTGCAGATAATATAAGAAAAAGAGCTACAAAAAAATATCAAAATGAATATGTAGCTAAGTATACTGATCAGATAGTTGAAAATTCAATCGGAATTCATATACGTAGAGGAGATTATGCTTGGATAGGAATAGTGGATGATGAAATATACTATAAAGCAGCGATTAATTATTTTTGTTAGTACGCGTAAAGGTATTGAGAAGATTTATATATTTACAGATGATATTGAGTGGGCAAGAGAAAAATTTCTATATGAAAAAGTACATATTGTGAATTCTATGGGTGGATATCTGGGGATATTATTGAACTATATTGCTTAGCAAAATGTAAATATAAGGTTTTATCGAAAGTAAGTTCTTATGGCATGCTTGCAAGATATATTAACGGTGATGATCCATATAATGTTTTTAATACCGGCATATGATTCAAGTGAAAGTGTTGTAATTATAAAAAAACTTTAAGGAAAGTTTGGCGTTTTATTACAGAGAAATCAGGGCGTATTTAGGAAAATTATGAAAAATATCCGCAATAGGGTTTTTCAGAACAACAACAACAACGATGGATTAATGTAACCAATAAATTTAAACTTGATCAAGTTGAACTTGATAACATTTATAAAGAGGTTGAAAAACAGAATTAAGTTGATAGTTAATATTGATAATAATGACGAAATATTAAGATTGTTAGATGAATTATTTTTGTGGGCAAAAATATATTGAACCTAAGATTATTGAAAAAAATTATGTTATGTTAAATACCGTGCACTTGTTACAACAGAAAAAAATGCAGAGGCGGATTTTTTTATTTAGAAGATTATGGTTTAATCATTATGGAGAGGCGGAATTTCACTATTTAAGTTTTTTTGAATTTACTGAATCTTCAAAGATATGATGAAGCGGCGTTAGAGTTTACTTGTATAAAAGATGAATATTATTATGATTGCGTAAAAGAAATATTAGAAGAGAGGATTGTAGAGTATGATATAAAACAAGAGATAAAGCTAATAGAAAAAAATTAAAAGTCAGTAATTATAAATTTATTTTTGTTGTAGATGAACTGACTTGTCCTGCTAGTTTTTTAAATGGGGTTTATATGTTGGGCTGGCTTCTTAGAAGGCTTAATAATGAAGTTTGTTTTTATAATGAAAGACAATATTTGGGGAAGAGATTCATTTGAAATAAACTATAATAATTCGAAATATTTACTTGACCAAGATCTTACTAACTTTGGTTGTAAATGGATTTTTTTGATCAAGATATTGATATTAAGATGCATGAAAAGAATAAATGATTGCCAATATCAGAAAAAAATTATATTTTTTCTGATGAAAAGCCAAAAATATTAAATTAGTTGGCCAATTAGGAAAAGATGCCAATATAATGTTCTATAGGAAATATTTGAATTTTTGATAATGATGTACATATATTAAAACAATCGGGATATAGAGATGTGCAGAGAATAGATAGAGAATATTTTTTTAGGTTTACATGAACTCTTAGGCGAATTACAGAAAGGAAATTTATGATTACTTTAGAAGATGCTGTTAGATTATCTGAAACAGAGGTTAGAAAATTATCCTGTAAACATTTAAATAAATTACGTGTAGAAAATATGAATTTACCTTATTATGTGCACGGAGATGGAGCATATTTAGTTGATGATGTGGGGAATAAATATCTGGATATGACAGGTTCGATTGGAGTTCAAGCAATCGGTAATTGTAATGAAAGGGCAATCAATGCTTTTAAATATATTATGGATAATAAAATTCCAGCTATACAGGCAGCAGCTCTGCATCCTTTTGCAGCGGCTTTTGCAGCAAATTTATCCGAGCTTTCACCTGGTAGTTTAAATCATGTTTGGTTTGGGAACTGTGGTACGGAAGCAGTAGAAGCAGCATTGAAAATTGTTAATCTTGCACATAGAAACAATAAGAATAAGACAAGGATTGTTTCTTGCAATAATGCTTTTCATGGTCGTACACTTGGTTCACTATCTCTTATGGGAGAGACGGCTTGGAAACTATATAATCAGAAAGAAATTATTAATCATACATATATTCCTTTTGATGATGTTAGTTCTCTAGAAAGTGAGTTATCCAAAGAAGATGTAATAGCTTTCTTTGTTGAGCCGATCCAGGGGGAAGCAGGAGTAATAATTCCTCATGATGATTACTTGAAGAAAGTAAGGGAACTGTGTACAAAATATAATACATATTTAGTTTGTGATGAAATTCAATCGGGATTTGGAAGAACTGGTAAGTTATGGGCGTTTGAAAACTGGGATATAGTACCAGATTTATGCACATTTGCTAAAGGATATAGTGCAGGATACATACCAGTTGGTGGTTGCTTAGTTACAGATGAATTATGGGAATTAGCATATGGAAGTGAAGATACTTTTTTTCTTCATACAAATACATACATGGAAGGTACAATGGCTTGTGTAGCGGCACTAATCAGTTTAGAAGAGTTGATTAATAATAAATGGCTTGATGAAAATAGGAACAAAAGGTGAATATTTATTAAGTAAACTTAATGATTTAAAAGTAAAAATATCCTAATATTATTAAAGAGGTTCATGGAAAGGGACTTTTTAATATCTATTTTTATTTTATAGTAATGAAGATAAGGTACCTCAAGAAATTGAAGCTTATTTAAGGCAAGGATATTTTTACCGGCATTATTGATGACATTTTACTTAATAAATATCATATAGTTGGAAGAAAAGCGGGTATAAAAACCAAGAATAAGATTTTTACCAAATTACAGCATTAATTATGAGGATATTGAATATTTTTATAGATTCTTTCAAAAACTATTGATGAGATAAATAATATGCTTAAGTAAGATAAGTTGTGAAATAAAGAATGCCTAAAACATATAATATTAGTATAAGAAATATGATTATCTCATCAAATTGTTGGATTTTTAATGTGAATAGGTTAAAAAGATATATTTTCATGAGAACGATTAGTGGAGAGATAATTTATTGGTAAATCACTAAATATTGGCAACAATAAAAAAATTACAGAATGGAAGTTAAAATATGAAGAAAGCACTTATAACAGGAGTTACGGGGCAGGATGGCTCTTATTTAGCGGAATTTTTATTAGAAAAAGATTATGAAGTTCATGGAATTGTGAGAAGGTCATCTACGGAGAAAAAGGAAAGAATAGAACATCTTGAAAGCAATCCTAATTTTTATCTGCATTATGGAGATTTAACTGATTCGTTAAGTCTGGTTAAAATTATTGCTAAGGTTGAACCTGCTGAAATATATAATCTTGCTGCACAAAGTCATGTGGCTGTTTCATTCGAAGTGCCTGAGTACACTGCAGATGCTACAGGAACGGGAGTTATAAGGCTGCTTGAGGCCATAAGAACCTGTGGACTTGAAAAGAAGTGCAAGTTCTATCAGGCATCTACATCAGAATTATTTGGAAAGGTGCAGGAGATACCACAAAGTGAGACAACACCATTTTATCCTTATTCTCCTTATGCGGCTGCAAAACAGTATGCCTACTGGGTAGTAAGGAATTACAGAGAAGGCTATGGCATGTTTGCAACCAATGGAATTCTCTTCAACCATGAGTCTGAAAGAAGAGGGGAGACTTTTGTTACCAGAAAAATAACTTTGGCAGCAGCAAAGATTGCAGCAGGTATGCAGGATAAATTATTCCTTGGAAACCTAGATGCACTTAGAGACTGGGGATATGCAAAGGACTATGTTGAGTGTATGTGGCTTATGTTACAGTATAATGAACCTGATGACTTTGTAGTCGCAACCGGAGAGCAGTATTCTGTAAGAGATTTTTGTACTAGAGCATTTAATAGAGTAGGAATTGAGCTTAGATGGGAAGGAAAAGGAGTAGAAGAAAAGGGAATTGATATAAGTACCGGTAAGATTGTTGTTGAAGTATCACCGGAATTTTTCAGACCTACAGATGTGGTAACCCTTTTAGGCAACCCTTCAAAGGCTAAAGAAAAATTAGGATGGAATCCTAGAAAAACAAGCTTTGATGAGCTTGTTAATATTATGGTAGATAACGATATTAAACTGGTTGGAAAGTTAAAATAAGGATTTATTTGAAGGAGATATTATGGTAGTTGAGAAGACTAATCTTAAAGGTGTATTGCTTATTAAACCTGATATTTTTGAGGATTTTAGAGGAAATTATACTGAGGTGTATAATGAAAAACTATATGCTGAAATGGGTATAACAGATAAGTTTATTCAGGATGATTTATCTACTACATACAAGGGTGTGCTTAGAGGTATGCATGGTGATCCTAAAACTGCAAAGTTAGTGCAGTGTGCTTATGGTAGAATTTATCAAGTTGTATTAAACAATGATAAAAACTCAGATGAATATGGTAAGTGGCAGGCATTTACTCTTACTTCTGAAAATAGACATCAAGGTGTATATTCCTCCAATGTTTGGCAATGGATTCTATGTACTCAGTGATGTAGCCGTTTATAATTACAAACAGACCACTGTTTATGGGGACGCAAAGCAGTTTACGGTAAAATGGAATGACCCTGAGTTTGGCATAATATGGCCTGATAATAATCCAATTTTATCGGTAAGGGATAGATAGTGGAGTATATGAATACTAATTAGTTATTGAAATAGTCTATTATTGCTTTGTAAATTTTTTTGTTTAATGTATAAGTTGCCACAATTGTTAGTTATTTATTGAAAAGTTTTAAATTTTTGGAAGGAATTATAGTATGAATAATGAGCTTAAAGAACTTAGAAGGCTTTGCCTTGAAGCTTCATATCATGGTAAAGACAGGGAATTTACAAAGTACTTTTTTTCATCTTTTAGAAATTTTTGTATACACTTTATAATAGAATTTTTGATTTGGAAAAGATAAAAACTAAAAGATGAAAACAGAGATATTTTTTTATTATGAGTAAGGGACAGTCTAATCTGGGATTTATGGCAACTCTGGCTCAAATGGGTATAATTTCAAAGGACGAGCTTAACAGCTTTTGTAAATTACATTCTAGGATAAGCATGCAAGTTGACTTTACAAAGTTTGATACTGTTGTGGAGAACTCTGCAGGTTCATTGGGGCATGGTTTTCCTATGGCTGTTGGAGTAGCTATGGCTAAGAAAATAAAGAAAGTGAATGGAAGAGTATATTGTCTGGCAGGTGATGGAGAGATGAACGAGGGGACTATGTGGGAAGCCTGCATCATGGCAGCAAGTGAAAGATTGGACAATCTCTGCTTGATTATAGATGATAATAAATCTATAAGAGATATTATAAGTTTGCAAGGATTTAAGGAGAAACTTGAAGCATTCGGTTTTGCGGTTTATGTAGTGGATGGGCATAATGAAATAGAATTGGAAAGAGCCTTTCACGAATCTGCTAGTGACTCAAGTAAGCCTGTTGCAGTTATTGCAGAAACACAGAGAGGATATGGAAGCACTACGCTAATGAATGAAAAAGAGTGGTTTCATAAATCACCCAATGAATGTGAACTTAAGATGCTTGTAGAGGAGGTAGAGAAATTTGCGTAAAGCTATGATAGAATCTGTAACAGATTTTATAAGAGAAAATGATAACTCTGCTCTTTTACTGGTGGATATAGGAGTATGGGCTTTTAGGAATATATTAAAGGAATTCCCTGAAAGAGTAAAAAATATTGGTATCTTTGAAGATGGAATGATTAGTGTAGCAGCAGGATTATCTCTGCAGGGAATTGTTCCAATTGTATATGGTATTACACCCTTTATAGTAGAAAGAGCCTTAGAGCAGATTAAACTGGATTTTATCTATCAGGGAATAGGTGGTAATCTTGTAACGACAGGAGCCGCATACGATTTTTCAACACTTGGCTATTCTCATTTTTGTGCCGAGGATATAAGAGTATTAAAGGCTCTAACTGAGCTTGAGATAGTTGCTCCGGGAAGTGGTAAGGAGTTTAAGAGCATCTTTAATAGAACAAGAAACAATGGTAGATTGACATATTTTAGACTTACAGACCACCCTAATATCAATGAGATTGATGTGGAATTTGGCAAGGCCAACATAATTAAAAGAGGAAGCAGGGCTACAATAGTTGTTTTTGCAGAAATGTTAGATGCAGTTATAGAGGCAACCAGAGAGCTTGATGTAAATGTTGTTTACTACACTACAATTAATCCGTTTGATACAGATACACTTAGAGAAGTTGAAAATACAGGTAAAATTATGCTGGTGGAACCTTTTTATGAGGGCAGTATGATTGATGATATAGTATTTGCACTCAAAGGGAAATCATTGATTGTCGAATCAATTGGGGTTCCAAGAAAAGTTTTGAGAGACTATGGAACTAAAAAAGAAAAAGATATATTATATGGTTTAACAGCTCAGGTAATATATGATAAGTTAGCGCAGTTTTGTAATGCATAGAATGTGAGAAAATATGAGAATATTAGATTGTACTCTTAGAGACGGAGGCTATGTCAATAATTGGAAATTTTCCAGACAGACACTTGATAATATAGTTATAGGTTGTGATAAGTTAGGAATTGATACTGTAGAAGTAGGAATACTTGGTAAAAAGATTCGAAGGAAGGATTTTTCAACAAAAATTTAATAATTTAAATGAGATACCAAAACTTCCGGCTCATAGTGATAGGCTTAGCATTGCAGCAATGGGTACCATTAATGAGTTTAGAGGACTTGAGTTGCCAATAGCTAAAGATACAGAGGTAGACACTCTTAGGGTTGCATATTTTAAGGAAGATTGGCAGGAAACTATTAAATATGCAGAGTATGTAAAAAAACAGGGGATACAAGGTATTCCTTCAAGCAATGGCAACTTTTATGTATGATACTGCAGAATTGAAAGAAATGTTAAAAGGTGTAAACGGAGTAATGCCTTATGCTTTTTATATGGTAGACAGTTTTGGAGTTATGTATCCTGATGATGTTAAAATCATGCATAATAGTATTAGAGAAAATTTGGATAAGAAAAATTATATTTGGATTTCATGCACACAATAATATTCAAATGGCATTTTCGAATGTAATCAAATTTATGGAAATAGCGGATGATGATAGTTATATAGATGCTTCTTTGATGGGCATGGGAAGAGGAGCTGGAAATGTAACTATGGAGCTATTGCTTGGGTATTTGAATAAAAAGAAAAATTGTGATTATGATATTGAGTATTTAGCGGAGTTGATTGAAGATAATATGATTTCTGAATACGAGAAGAACTATTGGGGATATTCAATGTCATACTATTATGCTTCATATTATGCTGCAAATGCAGTGTATGTTTGGTATATTGAAAGTAAAGGAATCAAGGATTTGAAATCCATAAGAAAAGTATTGTCGAAAATCCCGTTGGAATACAGACATACTCTTAATAAACAGTTAGTAGACGGAATTATAGCAAATTTGTAGACAACTGTATGAAATTTAAGGTGGTTTGAATGAAAATATTACTATTATCTGGTGGTTCAGGACAGAGACTTTGGCCACTGTCGAATGATTTTTGCTCTAAGCAATATATTAAGGTGCTTTCAGGAGATGAGGGAAGACAATCTATGTTGCAGAGAGTATTTTCACAGCTTAAATCTGTGGAAAAGTCGAATGATGCTGTTATAATTGCAAGTGAAGCACAGAAGGATATTATTTATAGTCAACTTGGCAGCGATACGAAAATTGCCTTTGAACCATCCAGAAAAGATACATTTCCTGCTATTCTCCTGGGTTGCTCCTGGCTTTATGAGCAAGGCTCTAAGGATGATGAGGTTGTAGTAGTAATGCCTGTAGATCCTTATGTTGGAAGGGATTACTTTGAGAATTTTGAATTACTTTCTAACAAGTTAATTGAAAGTGGAAGTGATATAGCTCTAATGGGAGCAATACCAAGCTATCCTTCTGAAAAATACGGATATATTATTCCGGGAGAGAAGAAAGATGGCTACTTTGATATTAAAGGATTTAAGGAAAAACCACAATTAGAAGAAGCTGAAGAACTTTTGAGACAGAAGGCTCTTTGGAACTGTGGAGTATTTTGCTTTAGGCTTGGATTGATGAAAGAATATTGCTTAAAATATGGTTTTGATTTTGCTTATTCTGAAATTAAAGAAAATTATGAAAAATTACCAACAATCAGCTTTGATTATGAAGTGCTTGAAAAGAGTGGGAATAAAATTGCTATAGAGTATGGAGGAACTTGGAAAGATATAGGAACCTGGAATACTCTTACAGAGGAAATGGATGTAGACAGTATAGGTGAAGTATATATTGATGAAGTGTCTAAAGGAACACATGCAGTTAATACATTAGATATTCCGATGATAGTGATGGGAACAAAAAATCTTATAGTTTCTGCAACATATGACGGAATATTGGTAGCAGATAAAGAACGAAGTTCTTTCATAAAAGAAAGTCTTAGTAATATAAAAATTATTCCTAGATATGAAGAAAGACAGTGGGGAACGATAAAAACAATTGATAAATCAGAAGAAAATGGTGTGGGAGTATGTACTAATAAGGTGAGGGTCGATGCTGGTAAACATACTACTTATCATAGACACAATAATCATACTGAGATGATCACTATTATCTCGGGAGAGGGAATTCTTGTTAAGGAGGATAATATTGTAAAACTTAAACCAGGTACAGCAATGACTATTAAAAATGGTGAGTTTCATGCTATAAAAGCAGAAGTGAAACTTACTTACATAGAAGTTCTTATGGGGAATTTAGAACGAGATGATGTAGAACGAGTTATGTTTGATTGGGAAGACATTATACATCACTATTTTTAATGAATAAGTGGAAATAGGCTGTTAAGTTAAAAATGTTTAACCATAACAAAAAAATGTTTTTGGATAATATATTTTTAGGAAGGTAAGATGATGACATCAGTATTGGTTAAATTAAGTAAATTGTTAGATAAAAAAATCAAAAAAGAAGATAGTAATATTATTTATAATAAATTTATTTGGAGCTTTTTAGAAGCACTAGGAGTTTCTCTAATGGTGCCGTTTATTACTGCAGTGATGAATCCCGATATAATCAATTCTAATAGTATAATTATTGAAATTTGTAAGAAATTAGATATAAATTCTCATAGAACATTTGCAGTATTTTGTATTATATTAATAGTTGCAGTATTTATTTTTAAAAATTTATTTTTGGTTTTTCAATATTATTTACAAGCCAGATTTGTATATAATAACAGATTTTTAACTCAACAAAGGATTTTTAAAGCTTTTTAAATAAAAAGATACGAATTTTTCTTTCAGCTAAGTCTGGAGATATGATGCGTGTTATACAGGCGAATGTAAAGGAAACTTATGATTTGCTGACTACTTTGCTGGGGGCTGCTACAGAAATAATAGTATCTGCGGTATTAGTTGCTACTATTTTTATAATTAATCCATTGATGACGATATTTGTTGCAGTAACTCTTGCAGTAATTGTTATTGTTATTTTCAGATTAATAAGACCATTACTATCTAGAAAAGGTAGTGAATTTCAGTACATAAGTGCTAAAATGAATAATTGGATAATTCAGGCTATAATTGGTATTAAGGAAGTGAAAGTATCGGGTAAAGAGAGTTTCTTTGAAGATGTGTTTAGAGAAGATGGTAATAAAGCAATAAACTCTGAAAAAATATATTTCGTCTTAAATAATATACCAAGAATGCTGATAGAAATGTTTAGCGTTTGTTCAATGTTATCTCTAATTGCACTGACTATATACAATGGACAGGATATGGAAAAGTTACTGCCAACTCTAGCTGCATTTGCAATGGCAGCAGTAAAGCTTATGCCTAGTTCCAATAGAATTATCTCAGCCTTCAATGCAATTGCCTTTCAAGAAGCTGCATTGGACAGTCTCTTAAAAAGATATAAACGAGTTGGGAAATGGTGGTAGTGAGAATGTATTAGAAGAATCTGGTGTTTTAAAAAATAGGATTTTATTAAATAAATGTTTTGAATTAAAGAATATTACATATAGGTATCCTGAAAATACTGAGAATATATTGGAAAATGCTGACATGATTATTCCTGTAGGTTCATCCGTAGGTATTATAGGTAAGTCAGGTGCAGGTAAAACAACTACTGTTGATATTTTATTGGGATTATTAAAACCTCAAAGTGGGCAGATTTTATCAGATGGAGATGATGTGCTTAAAAACTATAAACAATGGATTTCTAACTTGGGTTATATACCACAGAGTATTTTTATGATGGATGATAGTATTAGGGCTAATGTGGCATTTGGTGTTAGAGACAAAGATATTAATGATGAAGACGTTTGGAATGTATTAAAAGAAGCACAAATGTTTGAATTTGTTAAAGGACTACCGGAGGGAATTAATACTCAAATAGGTGAAAGAGGAGTGAGGTTGTCTGGGGGTCAGAGGCAGCGATTAGGAATTGCCAGAGCATTATATGTAAAGCCTAAGATATTAGTGTTTGATGAGGCAACAAGTGCATTGGATATAGAAACAGAGGCTGAAATAATGTCTGCTATTAACAATTTACATGGGAAAATAACTATGATTATTATAGCACATAGACTTCAGACTATAGAAGGATGTGACATAATATATAGTGTTGAGGATAAGAAAATAGTCCGAAAGAGGTAAAATTAAATGAAAAACTAATATTTAAATTTGTAGTATTGCTGCTTCCGGTATTTTTCTTGGGTTTGTTATAGTAGTATGTGATCCATATTTTCATTATCATAAGCCAATAATGAAATATATTCTGGATAGTGAAAGATGGCAAAATGATGGGATTTTAAAAAATTTTGAATATGATGCAATAATTACAGGAACAAGTTTAGACCAAAATGCAAAAGAATACTGAACTAGATAAACTTTTTAAAAGTAAACTCTGTGAAGACTACTTATTCTGGAGGTAATTTTGCCGAAATTTCATCTGCATTAAAAAAAGCTTTTAATGAGGGTAAAAAAATAAAGCTTATAACGATGAGCTTTGGTTACACAAGATATATGGATGCAGAATATGATGATTGGGGGACGTGGGAACTTGCTGACTTTCCATTTTATATGTATGATACGTCCCTGTTAAATGATTGGCAATATATATATAATCTTGATACTGTATTACATTGTTTTAAAATATCAAAAGGACAATTGAGAATGTGTCTCTACATCTTTTGATGAGTATTCGAATTGGAATTATTTATATAAATTTGGGAAAGATATAGTGATTTCACAATATAAAAAGACCAATAAAATCTAAAAATAAAGAAAAAAATTACTGATGATTATATTAATAAGCTTAAGAAAAATATAAATTATAATTTTTATTGAAAATTGCAAAAGCGCATCCCGAAACAGAATTTTATCTTTACTTTGCACCTTTAAGTGTAGTTTGGTGGGATGAATATAATCAGAATGGAATTCTTGACTTTAGAATTGATGGAATAGAGGAAGCTATAAAAGAGCTTCTCACTTGTAATAATATTAAAGTATTTTATTTTGTCAATGAAACTGATATAACAACGAACTTATCTAATTATACTGATTTAGTACACTATGGAGAATGGATAAATTCAAGAATGTTACAGGACATGGCTGTTGGGAAGAATCAGCTTACAAAAAGAAAATTATAAGGATGCTGTTAATAAAACTAGAGAATTTTTATAGAAATTATAATTATGATTCTCTATTTGCTAATAATTAGTTTAATGAATGTTTTTAGGAGAAGATAAAATGAGCGTTTCTTCAATGTCTTTTTTTAATTTCTATAAGTATTTTTATTTGTTTTACATTGGTATATTCCATTTAAGTATCAGTGGATTTTGCTTACAATAGCAAGTATGGCATTTTTATAATAAACTCAGAATGGTTCACGATAGTATATGTTTTTGCTATCTGTTGTGTCGGTGTATTTTGCTGCCATATATTTTTGAGGGTGAAAAATAAACACAAGAGATTTGTGCTGACACTTACAATAATATTTAATATTGCTATTTTAGCAGTATTAAAAGTATACCAATCTTTTTGCTAGTAATATATACAGAATTATGGGCAAAAGAATATGTGGGTAGAATTTATAGCACCACTGGCAATAAGCTTTTTATACACTGCAGTTAATTGCATATTTGTTAGATTGTTATTGGGGGATTGTTACACCGGAAAGGAAAAATATTAAGATTATTTTTTTATACCATATATTTTTCCACAAATGATTTCAGGGCCAATTTCAAGATTTGGTGAAATGGAATATAAGCTATTTGAAGAACATAAATTTGAGTATATTAGGGTTGTAAGAGGACTAAAGAGAATTGGTTTTGGCCTTGCCAAAAAGCTGGTAATCTCTTCTCGGTTTGCTATATTTGCAGATTCAATATTTAATGATACAACTTCGTTTTCAGGAATTTGGATATGGTTTGGTATGGCATTTTTTGTATTACAATTATATACAGATTTTTCGGGATGTATGGACATTATACTGGGCACATCGCTGTGCCTGGGAATTGAATTAAAAGAAAACTTTGATGCACCTCTATTATCAAGGAGTGTGCAGGAATTTTGGCAGAGGTGGCATATAACATTGGGTGCATGGCTCAGGGATTATATTTTAAACTCTTGCCTTAAATCACATGCAATGCTTAAGCTAGGAAACTATTCAAAAAAGTTATTGGGTAAAAAATCAGGGAAGAAGGTGCCGGTATATATATCAATGCTGATAGTTTGGTTAGTTATTGGTATATGGCATGGAAGTGGATTAAAGTATATAGTGGGAATGGGAATATGGTTTTGGCTAATCATTATGGTAGAAAAGAGTCTAAGTCCTTATGTAAAAAATTTATGTGGAAAACTACATATTAATTTTGATAACCCAATATTAAATGGATTTAGGATAATACGAACATTTATATTAGTGTGTATAGGAAATACTTTCTTTAGGGCAGAGTCATTTACAAAGGCAATAGAGATGATTAAACAAGGATTTTATCCTACTGTAAACTTTAATTTAGTTACATTATTAAAGGAACATGGTATTAGCAGAGTAGAGCTTGGAGATATAACAGGAATTATTTTTTGGATTATTTCTATGGTGTATCTAATATACTATGAGGTTTTGACATACTCTGGAAAAGATCCTTTAGATTGGTTAAGTGGAAAAAATAAGGGAGTTAGGTGGGTGGTTTACTGGTCTGTTGCAATAATGGTTGCGTTTTCGCTTTCAGGTAAGCAGAGTGCCTTTATATATGCCAGATTCTAGACAAATTATAATACTGTAACAGAATATTAAATAATAATGAAGATATACTTTGAATTACAGGAAAGGTAAGATAAGCTTGAATACTTTATTTATATCAGAAATGCGTTTTCCAGAGGGTAATGCGGCTGGAGTATTGAGATTAAAAAACATAGTATCTATGTTCAAAGCACAGGGGGATTCGGTGTTTGTGCTTGCTAAAGGTCTGTATACAGGCAAGACAATAAGAAATATTGATGGAATTTCTTATATATCTCTTAGAAGTAAAAGGGAATAATTATATAGCAAGAGCGTTTGACTTATATTCATTTTTATTTTAGGGTTAAAAAAAGTTTTTGGCTGAATCTCAAAAATGGGATAAAAATAGTAATATATACAGTAAGTAACCACGTAATAGAATTTGTAAAAAGTTATTCAATCAAACATCATATAAAACTTATTATTGATTGCGATGAGTGGTATTCCCCTCGAAGAATTTTGCTAAGGGCGAGCGTGATAAGAATTATCGTGCAAATAATAAACTTATAACTAAAATAATAGATGAGAATTTTTCCGTAATTGCAATTAGCAGCTATCTGAAAAAAATTATTTTATTGAAAAAGGTATAAAAACGATAAGGATTCCAGGTTACAATGGATATGAAAGCTATTAATCCGGTATTATCAAGGAATAATAAAAAGAGGCTGTTTTTTGTATGCTGGGAGTCCGGGAGGAAAGATCCGCTAAATACAATGATTGATGGATTTAGGTTATTATCTGAAGCAAAAAAAGTAAGGTAGAGTTTTTGGATTTTTGGGTGTAGATTGGTCTTGGATTAAGAAAAAAATATGGATATACTGATAATGAATGTAAAGAAATGAAGACTTATATTAAACCCTTTGGACTCGTTAATAGGGATGAAGTAATTGAAAAACTATCCACTGTAGATTTTACAATTTTGCTAAGGCCGGAAGGCTTAAGATATACGAAGGCTGGCTTTCCAACTAAGGTAGTGGAGAGTCTTTCTTATGGAACTCCAGTTATTGTAAATCTGACTTCAGATTTAGACGAATATATAAGAGATGGTGAAAATGGATTTATAGTTAAAGGATGCTCTGGTGAGAAACTAAAAGTTACTATTGAAAGAGTGCTTGAACTTGGAGATACAAAAAGACTTAATGAAAGGGCAAGATGTTCTGCAGAAGAAGCTGATTATAGAAATTATGTTGATAGTATAATGAAATTATAATATTTAAATGTTATTATTTAGAAGAGGAGAAGTTTGACATGAAATTCCACCATATTGGTATAGCAACAGAAAATATTGAAGAGATGATAAATCACCTTAGTATAATAATGGATATTTCTCAGACATCAGAAATTGTATTTGATCCATTGCAGAATGCAAATTTGTGACATGTTAGAACTTGTGGATGGAGTTAAAATAGAGCTGATATCGGGAGAAATAGTCAAAGGTCTGATAAAAAAACATAATTATTTATATCATACCTGCTATGTGGTTGAAAATATTGAGACCTCGATAGAAATCTTACAAAAAGAGGGCTATTTTTCTAATAAGTGAACCTAAAGAAGCTATACTATTTAATAGCAAAAAGTCGCATTTTTTTATCTGGGAAATTAGGGATTGTTGAGATATTGGAAAATTAACAAATATAGAGGAAATAACATGGATAAAAAAACAGCCATACTTATACCTTGTTATAATGAAGCTATAACTATAGGGAAAGTAGTTAGTGATTTTAAAAAAGAATTACCTGAAGCTGAGGTTATAGTATATGACAATAATTCTTCAGATGGTACAGATGAAGCAGCAAGAAAAGCAGGTGCTACAGTTATCTATGAGCATAGACAGGGAAAGGGAAATGTTGTAAGGTCTATGTTTAGAAATATTGATGCAGATTGTTATGTGCTTGTTGATGGAGACGATACATATCCGGCTTCTGCAGTAAAGGAACTTATCACCCCTGTTCTTAATGACGGAGCTGATATGGTAGTTGGAGATAGGTTGTCCACAACTTATTTTACGGAAAATAAGAGAGCCTTTCATAATTTTGGAAATAAACTGGTAAAGAATTTGATTAATAAGCTCTTTAAGGGTTCTGTTAATGATATAATGACCGGGTATAGAGCATTTAGTAAGACTTTTGTAAAAAGTTTTCCGGTTGTATCAAAGGGGTTTGAAATAGAAACAGAAATGACCATACATGCATTGGACAAAAATATGTATATAGTTGAAGTACCTATTGAATACAAGGATAGACCGGAAGGCAGTGTATCTAAGCTTAATACTGTGCAAGATGGCATGAAAGTAATAAGGACTATAGTTAAGCTGTTTAGGGATTATAAGCCATTTATATTTTTCTCAGTAATAAGCATGATGATATTTTTGTTTGGACTGGTATTTTTTATAGGTGTATTAATTGAGTATTTTGAGACAGGATTGGTTACAAAAATCCCTACATTAATTGTGTCTTCGCTAATTTTATGGGGAGGGTATCGCTGTGGCTAGCAGGTGTAATACTATGTAATCGTAGGAAAGCACAGACAGCTTTTTGAATTACAGATGAACATTTTGAATGAAATTGATAAAATTAAGAATAATAGAAAATAGTATTGAAATGTAATGGAGGCATACTTTGAAAAAAAGCCTGGATAAGCATATACATATTGTTGCAGTCATAGTGTTTTTGTTGACTTTTATTACCTTATTGGTTGTTTATGGTGTCTGTTATACTCCTGATTCATATGGATAAGATGGATATGAGTATTACTAGAGAACCAATGTATCCATTGTTGTTAGCAGTATTTAGGGGATTTTTTGGAATTAAAAATTTATATAATAATAGTGGTAATGGCACAGATTTTTGTTAGCGATATATGCAGTATTTTTCTTTTTTGTAAAAATATTACAAAAAGATTTAATATAGGAGGCAGATATATTGTTTGTGTATACTTTTTTTAATGTATGTATATTATTTTATGGCACTTCCACTATATATAATAATTAAACTTGATTCTTCGTTGGTAACAGCACCGTTAGCAATACTTACTGAGGGAATAACGTACAGCCTTTATTTGCTTTATATAAAGTCTCTGATTTTAGCTGGTTGCGATAAGGATTGCAAGAATTTATCTATAGCTTTGTGCTATGCCGTTCTTATGTCACTTACAAGAGCAGGTCTTATGCCTGCTATAATTGCTGCTGTAATTGTAGGCTTGTATATTGCTATAACAAGCAATAGCAAACTAAAAAAAACAATAACTGTATTTATAGCAGGGGCATTTGCTTTTGGATTTATATTCGTTTTTGAAAACTTATATTTTTTGACTTGCCATGGACGATTGATGACACATACATATGGACAGGTTACCGCTTTTTCAAATATAATGTATACTTCGGATGAGTCTGATAAGAATAAGTTTGAAGATGAAAACCTGAAAGAGACTTTTGTAGATACTTATAAAGAAATGTACGAAAATGGCTATGGATATAATGTTGAACCTGATCTGAATCTTATTGAACGTGGAATGGATATTGAAAAAGTCAAGATGATTATATAAAATTTACAGCTTTTGGTAATGCAATTTATAAAGAATACGGGAAATTAAACATCACAGATGAAGTAGAAAAGAGCATATACAGTGACAAAATAGCAAGAAAAACTTAGTAAAAGTATTGATTAAGACTCATATTTGGAGATGGCTTGAAGGCTATATATCACTTTGTATACAAGGATATATAAGGACAGTTGCATATGCACCTCAAAAGTATCTTGATGAGAATATTTACGCTTGTGATAACGATTTTATACTTTGCCGGATTATTTTTTTATTTAGAAAAAAATAAAGATGTGCTTATATATCTTTTAATTACATTGATATCTCATACTAGGTATCGTTTTATCAACATCATTGGTAATAATGTGTATGACGAGATATATGGTGTATAATTTTTGTTGTATTTTTATACAGGTTTTATAATTATGTGGTGCAATAGAAAAGACAGAATAGCAATGAAATAAGAGATAGGTGGTGAATAAAGCAAGATTTATGAAGACTGGCTTAAAGCAGATTTTTAGTTTTTTAGTTGTAGGCACTCTGGCATTTATCATTGATTATTCGATCTCTATTTGCTTTAAAAGAGTTTATCGGAGTGTTTTATTTATTAGCTGCAGCAATTGCCTTTTTAGTATCAGTTATATTCAACTTTTTATTTTAAAGATGCGATTTGTCTTTGATGCAAAAAAATAAGAATACAAAGGAGCAGTTCATAATTTTTATTACAACGAGTATTATAGGGTTGGCTTTAAATGAATTTGGATTGTGGATATTTGTTGAAAATATGGGAATAGATTATAAAATAGCAAAGCTGATAATGACAGCTATAGTAATGGTTTTTAATTTTATTACAAGAAAAATATTGTTTGAAAAACGATAAAAAAATAAAAATAAATAATTGTTGGTTAATATAATAAAACTATAATTCACAGAAAGGAAACAGCATGAAAGTATTAGAATACCCCTTTGATGAGGCCTACATCCTCTCAAAGAAAAAGAAAATAAAAAAGGAACTTCTTGACTCAGGAACAAACTTTACCGATACCAAAATAGCCATTTTAGGTGGCTCTACCACTAATGACATAAAACTCGTAATGGAGCTTTTTCTGCTAGATTATGGGATTAAGCCTTCATTTTACGAGTCGGAATACAACCGCTATTATCAGGATGCAGTCTTTCCTAATGCGGAGCTTGAGGAATTTGCACCTCAAATAATTTATATCCATACAACAAACAGGAATATTACCGAATATCCTGAAATAAGTGATTCTGCTGAAGTCATAGAAGAACTCATTAAAAATGAAGTGCAGAAATTTACAACTATGTGGACTAAGCTTGAGGAGAAATATCATTGCCCTGTTATTCAAAATAACTTTGAAATGCCACTTTATCGTCTTATGGGAAATAAAGAAGCAAGTGATATACATGGTAAAATTAACTTCATTAACAGGCTTAATGAAGAATTTTACAAATATGCAAGAGAACATAACAACTTTTATATCTGTGATATCAATTATATTTCAGCTGACTATGGCTTAAAGAAGTGGCAGGAGCCTTTCTACTGGTATATGTACAAATATGCATTAAATGTATCCGCCATACCTTATCTTTCCTATAATGTGGCCAATATAATTAAATCCCTGCTTGGCAAATAAGAAGGGTTTTGTACTTGACCTTGACAATACTTTGTGGGGTGGTATAGTTGGAGATGATGGTGTAGATAATCTTGAAATAGGTCCTGAGGAATCAGGAGGGCAGGTATATACAGAGTTTCAAAACTACATAAAAGAGCATAAGGATTTAGGCCTTGTATTAAATATTGCTTCTAAAAATGAAGAAGAAAATGCGATAGCAGGACTTAATCACCCTGACGGTGTGCTTAAACCGGATGATTTTATTGAGATTAAGGCAAACTGGGAGCCAAAGGACAGAAACTTTGCTCATATTGCAGAAAGCCTGACGTTACTTCCGGAAAGTCTTGTATTCATTGATGATAACCCTGCAGAAAGAGCTATAGTTGCAGGCAATTTAAAGGGAGTAAGAGCACCTGAGATAGGTGAGGCGCATAATTATATTCAGACCATAGACCGTTCAGGTTTCTTTGAGGTAACTAATCTTTCAAAGGATGACTTAAACCGCAATGAGATGTACAAAGAAAATGTAAAGAGGGCTAAGCTTCAGGCATCTTTTGAGAACTATGAGGATTATTTACTATCTCTTGAAATGGTAGGAACTATAAAGCGTTTTGAACCTATATATACAGCAAGGATTGCCCAGCTTTCCAATAAAAGTAATCAGTTCAATCTTACTACAAAGCGTTATACACAGACTGAAATTGAAGATATTATGACGGATGAGAGCTATATTCCATTATATGGCAAGCTTGTAGATAAATTTGGAGATAACGGGCTTGTGTCGGTGGTTATCGGGCATATTGTGGAAGATATCTGTCATATAGCTCTCTGGCTTATGAGCTGCCGTGTGCTTAAACGTGATATGGAATTTGCCATGATGGATGAGCTTGTAAGACAGTGTAAGAAAAAAAGGAATAAAGCAGATAAAAGGTTATTATTACCCTACAGCTAAGAACAATATGGTAAGGGAATTCTATGCTTTGCAGGGATTTACTAAAATTTCTGAAGATGAAGCCGGTAACACTGAGTGGAAATTTGATATAATGGATGGATATGAGAATAAGAATAAGGTGATTAAGGTGGAAGTTTTAGAATGATATAAATTTGTAAAAATTTTAATAAAAAAATTTATAATTTTAGAAAAATGGAGGAAAAATTAACATGACAAGGGAAGAAATTTTTGAGAATCTTAATGAGGTATTCAGTGATGTATTTGATGAGGAAATCACAGTAACGGATGCCACAACTGCTGATGATATCGAGGATTGGGACAGTCTTGAACATATCAACTCGATAGTTGCAGTTGAGAATAAATTTGGTATTAAATTTAATATAGGTGAAGTAAATAAGATGAAAAATGTAGGTGAAAATGGTGGATATAATAATAAACAGATTATAAAAAAATTAAATATTTTTTTGATAAAAAAATTAACCCTAGCTGAATAATGAATATTTTTAAAAGCTATACTAGACTTATTCTACGACAAAGGTAGGTTTGGTTGATAGCTGGTTTCAAGAAAATGCTTATCTTTTTCAGATAGGCATTTTTGCATTTGGAAGTTCTTTTGAAATGGACAGAGGAGGCCTATCGGTAAGCAAAAAATAAATATTATACGAGGAGGAGTGTAGAATATGAAAAGATTTGCCTACAATTGATATGGTAAAGACAGGTAAGAGGATTGAAAATCTTAGAAAGGAGAGTGGTTTTTCTGTGAGTGAGTTGCAGGAACATCTTGGATTTAACACACCGCAATCCATATATAAGTGGCAAAAAGGCAAAGTAGTTCCTACAGTGGACCATCTGGTGGCTCTGGCTAGTTTGTTTGGGGTAACTATGGATGAAATTATAATTATTGCAGGTAAGATTGTTAAATAGTAATGATATTGTCACTGTTTTTTTATTTGCTACTTGCTTTCATCACATTATTGTTATAAAATTAAAGAGTAGAATTATATTTAAATAATTTATTTAAGGAGAATATTATGTCTAAGGCAACAACATTTTCGCCAGAAGAAATTTCCATCTTCTGTGACCAGATTGCTATGATACTTAATGGTGGTATTCCCATATTTGAAGGTACTCATATAATTTATGAGGAAATGGATGAGGGAAGGACAAAGGATATATTAAAAAAGGTTGATGATAATGTTAAGTCCGGTTTATCATTTAATGAGGCGCTTAAAGAAAGCGGAGCTTTCCCTACTTATATGTGTGAAATGGTAAAGATAGGTGAAATGACGGGTAAACTGGAAGACATTATGCACTCCTTATCTAGTTTCTATGAAAGAGAAAATCTTGTTAAGAATAGTATAAGAAGTGTAATAAGTTATCCTACTGTGCTTCTTGGCATGATGGCAGTAATTCTTATGGTACTTGTAGGGAAAATTCTTCCTATGTTTGAAGATATTTTTCTTGAACTTGATGGCGGAACAGGTACAACTATTGGAATTATGAATACAAGTATTCTTGTATCAAAAATAATAGTTGGTGTTGTGCTTGTACTTCTTGCGGTTCTTCTTATAGGAATAGCCTGGTATAAGTTTAAGGGTGGCAGTGCCATGATTACCAGTATTTTAAATAATAATCCATTTTCAGCAGGACTTGCAGATAAAATTTCCATAGGTAAATTTCTTGCTACACTTGCAGTTATGAATGCAGGTGGTGTAGAAATGACAGAGGCAGTAAAAAATGCATCTAAGGTAGTTGAGAACAAGAGAACTTTAGCTAAGATAGATAAATGTGTGAAGTTGCTTGAGGCTGATGAAAAGCCTGAAATTGCCTTTAAGGAAACAGGTCTGCTTAATTCTCTTCATTCAAAGATGTTTGGAGTGGCAAGGATGAGTGGTTCGGGTGATACTATTCTTTTTAAGCTTGTGAACAGGTTTGACGGAGATATAAATTCGAGGCTTAATTCACTGGCTTCAGTAATTGAAACCATACTTGTAGTGGTGCTTTCTATCATAGTAGGAGCTGTGCTTATATCGGTAATGATGCCTCTTATGAGTGTAATTGCATCCATAGGCTAAGGAGCAGAATATGAAAAACTTTGTAAATGTGAAAGCGAGAAGGGCTGAAAGGCAGGGGCTGTTAAGGTCTGTACTTTTCGTGATTATTATATCAGCCGTCCTGGTTGCCGGAATATTTTATATAAGTAACATGGGAAACGAGCAGGGGATTAAGTTAACACGTGAGGCTGCAGTAAGAACTGCTGTTGAGTGTTATGCAATAGAGGGTATTTACCCTCCAAATGTGCAATATATGGAAGATAATTACAATCTCAGATATGATAAGACAAAATATTATATTCATTATGATGCATTTGCATCAAACATTATGCCGACAATAGAAGTGTATGAGAAGAGGTAGTATGGAGAATATAAAAAGAGAAAAAGGACTTGTGCATACTGTCTGCGTGCTGGCTGTTATCTGTATGTTTGGAATATCAGCTATGATGCTTGGCAGCGTTGGAGCTTCTGTCTACAAAAATATAGCTGAAAGAAACCTTGACAGTTTCGAACTTAGAACCTCACTTTCTTATGTGAAGACTAAAATAAATCAGTATGATGAGGTAGGAAAAATTGCCATTGAGGAAAGAGATGGTATTAAAATGCTTATCCTTAGCGAAGAAGTTGAGGGAGAGATTTATGATACTTCGGTTTACTTTAACAAAGGCAAGCTTTATGAAATTACAGGGGAAAGAGGAATGAAGTTTAAGCCGGATGATGGATTTGCCATACTTAGTGTAGATTCATTTGAAATTACAGAGAAAGATGGCCTTGTTAAACTTGTAACTACTAATAAAGATGGTGAGAGTGAGACTCTGTATGTAAAACTTAGAAATAGTTAAAGATAGCGGCAGGGAGGTAAAATGAATACATTTAAGATGGACACCAGGGAAGAAACAAGACCAAATTCAGGAGTTATGCTTCCTGTGGTTGAGCTTGTTATTGCGATTGGATTATTTACAGTTATAAGTATATTTATAGTAAAATTTTTTACTTCGGCAAATACTATGAGCAGGCAGGCTGACGATTTAAGTAAGGGGCTTATAAAGGCTGAATCTGCAATTGAACTTGCAAAAAGCTTTTCTCCTGAAGAGGTAGCAAAGGAACTGGGCGGTAAGCTTGATGATAGTAAGGAAAGTAAGGAGATAGTTGCATATTACGATAAAGACTGGATGACAACAGAGCCGGATAAAGATTGGAAATATTCACTTTCTGTGCAAATGACAGGAAATGCAAATGGAAATGGTGTCTTATGGGATATTAATGTTACGGTTAACAGAAATGATAAAGATGGTGATGATAATATACTTGTAGGCCTGAAAGGCGCTAAATATGTTAAAGGTGGCAAATGATGAGAAATAGTATAAAAAATAGGATGAATACAGGTGGCGCACTGGTTATACTGGTTATACTTGTAGTGGCTATGTCTTTGTTTGCGGTACTTGCCATTCAGTCATCTCTGAATGAAAAAAAACTTTCGTTAAAGACAAAGGAAGGTATTGAGAACTTTTATAAGTTAGATGCTGAGGCAGAGAGAGTATATGCCAGAATAGATGAAATAATAGCTAAAAGCGACAATATATCTTCTGAACTGACAGAGCTTAAAGAAACAAAAGAAGCCGTAAAAGAAGATGGTGATATAAAGGTAGAAATAAGTGATATACAGTATGAGGGTGAGTTTCCTTCGCTTGTTAAATACAGTGTTGTAAGAGGTGAGAGAAGCCTTAATGTAGAGATAGGTGTAATGGGCAGACAGACGGCTGTAAACAGATGGAGCACAAAGACAAAATCCGATAATTTAGAGTATGAACTTGAGATTACTGATTAATTTTAATAATGGGAGGACGTAAAATGGAATTAATGAATATCCTTGAACAGGCTGTGAGAGATGATGCTTCTGATATCTTTCTTGTTGTAGGACAGGCTGTTTCATTTAAACAGGATGGTTCGATTAAAAAAATGGATGAAACAAAGCTTTCTCCAGTTGATACAGAACAGATAATTACCAGTATATATGACAAGGCGGGAAGAAGTCTGAGCCATTTTATGACTACAGGTGATGATGATTTTTCTCTTTCTATTGCAAACCTTGGAAGATTCAGATGTAATGTATTTAGACAGAGGGGTACTTTCGGAGCGGTTATCAGAGTGGTTCATTTCGATTTACCGGGCTATAAAGATATGAGAATTCCTGAAAGTATAATGAAGCTTTCAGAACTTAACAAAGGTCTTGTGCTGGTTACAGGAGCTGCCGGTTCGGGTAAGAGTACTACTATTTCTTATATTATTGACAGAATAAATGAAACCAGAAACTGCCATATACTCACGCTTGAAGATCCTATTGAGTTTCTTCACAGGCATAAAAAGAGTATAGTAAGCCAGCGTGAGGTTAAGATAGATAGTGAGAGTTATTCATCCGCCTTAAGAGCTGCCATGCGTCAGTCCCCGGATGTAATTCTTGTGGGAGAAATGCGCGACTATGAGACAATAGATATAGCAATGACAGCAGCAGAGACGGGACATCTTGTTCTTTCAACCTTACATACCATAGGGGCTGCGAACACTATAGACCGAGTAATTGATGTGTTTCCTGCATCCCAGCAGCAGCAGATAAGAGTACAGCTTTCAATGGTTTTACAGGCAGTAGTTTCACAGCAGCTTATCCCGGGTGTAAACAATGAACTGCTTCCTGCTTTTGAAATAATGAAGGTGAACAGTGCGGTGAAGACTATGATCAGAGACAATAAAATACATCAGATTGACTCAGTCATCTATGCTTCCGGAAAAGAAGATATGAAAACAATGGATACAAGCATACTTGAGCTTTATACACAAGGACTCATTGATGGGCAGACTGCTCTTAACTTTGCTACCAATCAGGAACTTGTAAGCAGGCAGGTAAATAGATAAGATTATGGAAATAAATCTTGATGATGTGGTTACACTTAAAAAAATTCATCCCTGTGGCTCTTATGACTGGAAGATTATGAGAACGGGAATGGATATAAGACTTAGCTGTATGGGTTGTGGAAGGCAGGTTATGCTTCCAAGAAAACAAGTAGAAAAAAGTATTAAGAAAATTGTAAAAGCGGTTGTAGATTAAAACTAATGCTTGTACTGTTAAAGGTATAAGCGCAGAAAAATATGCAGCAGTAAGAAATTTATTTTATAAAAAGGATTTTGGTACTTGCAAAATCCTTTTTTTTATGGCATAATAAATATTTGTGATGTAAAAATATATCCTTGCCCTTTTAAAGCTACTCGTCCTAGCTGTGAAAAGGGCCGGAAAAGACCAGAAGGAGGAGCAGAGCAACTATGAACAAATATGAATTAGCGTTAGTTGTTAATGCAAAAATCGAAGACGAGGCAAGAAACAAAGTTTTAGAAGATGTTAAAGGCCTTGTAACACGTTTTGGCGGAACTATCACCGATGTAGAAGAGTGGGGAAAGAAGAAGCTTGCCTACGAAATCCAGAAAATGGGTGAGGCATTCTATTACTTCATTCACTTTGAGTCAGATTCTAAAGCACCGGGTGAAATTGAAAGCCGTATCCGTATTATGGAGAACGTTCTTAGATTTTTATGCGTTAGACAGGATGCATAACTGATAAGAAGGAGGTTTTCCTTTATGAACAAAGTAATTTTGATGGGCCGTCTTACAAGAGATCCTGAGGTTAGATATTCTCAGGGAGACAGCCAGATGGCTATTGCAAAGTTTTCACTTGCAGTTGATAGAAGATTTAAGAGACAGGGAGATACAGTAACCGCTGACTTCTTTAATTGTACTGCTTTTGGCAAGCAGGGAGAATTTGTAGAGAAATATCTTAAACAGGGTACTAAGATAGTTGTTACCGGTCGTATCCAGAACGATAACTATACAAATAAAGAAGGACAGAAGGTATATAGTGTTCAGATTATGGTTGAAGAAATAGAATTTGCTGAGAGCAAAAACGCTGCAGCAAATAGTGGTAGTTCTTTCCAGACACCACCTATGGGTAATACTGAACCAATGGCTCCGGAAGAAGGCTTTATGAATATTCCGGATGGTATTGAAAGTTCTCTCCCATTTAATTAGAAATTAGGAGGTAATAAAGCATGCCATTCAATAAGGATAATAAGGGTGCTAGAGAAGATAAAAATGATTTTCCACGCAGAAGACCAATGCACAGAAGAAAAAAAGTATGTGCTTTAACACCAGAGGAACTTGATAACCTTGATTATAAGGATGCAGCTAAGCTTAAGAAGTTCATCTCTGAAAGAGGAAAAATTCTTCCTAGAAGAATTACAGGCACAAGCGCTAAGCATCAGAGAATACTTACAACAGCTATTAAGCGCGCTCGTCATTTAGCGCTCATTCCATATGTTTGCGAATAACAGTTGAAATAATGCTCTGCCAAATGAAATAATCAGGAGGCAGAGTTTTTTATTTTAAATGTATTTAAAATAAAAAACTCCAAGGCTTGACACCTTGAAAAATGATAATATAAAAATGCACTATTATGGTTGAACATGGACAACTAGCTTTATTATACCATAAAAAACATAAAAGTGCAAGTATTTGTAAACAGGCAGTATCATTTTAACCTTAGTAAACTAAGGGTTGATGGTAGATTTTAAAAAATATCAAGGGGTGAAAACGTCAATGAAGAAAAACAGAATTCGTCCGATTAAAGCAGGAAACGGAATAAGAATGAGTTATGCCAGACAGGAAGAAGTTCTTGAAATGCCTAATCTCATTGAGGTTCAGAAAAATTCATATAAGTGGCTTCTTACTGACGGACTAAGAGAAGTATTTGACGATATCTCTACGATTGTTGATTACAGTGGTCGTTATGGCTTAAGATTTGGTAAATTTACCCTTGAGCCAAAGGAAAATCATACAATCGAGGTGTGCAAAGAGAGAGATGGAACCTATTCTGATGCCCTTAAGGTAGAAGTTGAATTGGTTGACATGAAAGAAAAAAAGCCACTTAACGGAAAGGATAAAGTTTTCCTTGGTGAGCTTCCTAGAATGACGGAGACAGGTAGCTTTGTTATTAATGGTGCAGAGCGTGTAATTGTAAGTCAGTTAGTGCGTTCTCCCGGAATTTATTATAGCATAGCACATGATAAAACCGGTAAGGAGTTATACACTTCACAGGTAATCCCTAACCGTGGTGCATGGCTTGAATATGAGACTGATTCAAACAATATTTTTTATGTAAAAGTAGATAGGAATAGAAAAGTGCCTATCACAGTGCTTGTAAGGGCACTTGGTGTGAGTCTTAATAAAGATATTGAAGATTTATTTGGAGATGAACCTAAACTTCAGGCAAGTCTTGCGAAGGATGCATCTACGAATTCTGATGAGGGACTTCTTGAACTTTATAAGAAGCTTCGTCCGGGTGAACCTTTACTTGTGGAGAATGCTTATAATTATATAAATAATATGCTCTTTGATCCAAGCGTTATGACCTCGCAAAGGTTGGACGTTATAAATTTAACAAAAAACTTGCTTTCCGTAATCGTATAGTTAAACATGTGCTTGCAGAAGATGTAATGGATAAGTCAACAGGTGAGATTATCGGAGAGAAAGGGACCGTTGTTACCGTGGAGCTTGCAGATAAGATGCAAAATGCTGCAGTTCCTTATGTATGGATTCAGGGAGAGGATAGAAATGTAAAGGTACTTTCTAACCTTATGGTTGATATTAATACATATCTGCCTGAATTAAATAAAGAAGAAGTAGGAATTACAGAGCTTGTGTACTATCCAAAGCTTATGGATGTAATGGAGCTTGCTAATGGAGATTATAATAGTGATGATTTCAAGCGTGAGCTTAGAAATTTTGCTAATGACCTTGTTCCAAAGCATATAACTAAGGAAGATATCTTTGCTTCTATTAACTATGTATTTAACTTAGAAAATGGTATAGGCAATGAGGATGATATTGACCACCTTGGGAACAGACGTATACGTGCCGTAGGTGAGCTGCTTCAGAATCAGTATCGTATAGGACTTTCCAGAATGGAGAGAAGTGTACGTGACAAGCTCAGTGCCATAAATAGCGACAATGTAAATAGTGTAAATGCAGGTGATTTTATCAATTGTAAGCCTGTTACTGCTGCAATCAAGGAATTTTTTGGAAGTTCACAGCTTTCACAGTTCATGGATCAGCACAACCCTCTGGGTGAGCTTACTCATAAGAGAAGGCTTTCAGCCCTCGGACCTGGTGGTCTTTCGAGGGATAGAGCAGGATTTGAGGTTCGAGATGTACATTATTCCCACTATGGAAGAATGTGCCCTGTAGAGACTCCTGAAGGACCTAACATCGGTCTTATTAACTCACTTGCAAGTTATGCAAGAATTAATGAGTATGGCTTCATAGAGGCACCATATAGAAAACTTGACAAGACAGATCCTAATAATCCAAGAGTAACAGATGAGGTGGTTTATCTTACTGCAGATGAAGAAGATCCGTTTATAGTTGCACAGGCGAATGAACCTTTGGATGAAAATGGATATTTTATAAATAATTCAGTATCAGGTCGTTTCAGGGATGAAACTTCTACCTATGATAAAAAGAACGTGGAGCTGATGGACGTATCTCTAAGATGGTGTTCTCAGCGGCTACAGCGATGATTCCTTTCCTTCAGAACGATGATGCGAACCGTGCGCTCATGGGTTCAAACATGCAGCGTCAGGCGGTACCTCTTCTTTTTACTGATTCAGCAGTTGTTGGAACAGGTATGGAAGCAAAAGTTGCAGTTGACTCAGGAGTTTGTGTGCTTGCTGAAAAGGCAGGTGTGGTTGAAAGTGCCGGGGGCGACAGAATTTTAGTCAGAAATGATGATGATAACAGAATAAAAGAGTATCCGCTTCTTAAGTTTGCAAGAAGTAACCAGGGTACCTGTATAAATCAGCGTCCTATAGTGAATAAGGGTGATCACGTAGAGGCAGGGCAGGTAATTGCTGATGGACCATCTACCAAGGGTGGTGAGATTGGACTTGGTAAGAGTCCTCTTATCGGATTTATGACCTGGGAAGGTTATAATTACGAGGATGCAGTTCTTTTATCAGAGCGCCTGGTAAGAGATGATGTATATACATCTGTCCATATAGAAGAGTATGAGTGCGAAGCCAGAGATACAAAGCTTGGTGACGAAGAAATTACAAGGGATGTACCTGGTGTAGGTGATGATGCACTTAAAGACCTTAATGAAGATGGTATCATAAGAATTGGTGCAGAAGTTCGTGCGGGGGATATTCTTGTAGGAAAGGTTACACCAAAGGGAGAGACAGAACTTACTGCTGAGGAGCGTCTTCTTCGTGCCATTTTCGGTGAGAAGGCGAGAGAAGTAAGAGATACTTCACTTCGTGTACCTCATGGTGAGTATGGAATCATTGTAGATGCTAAGAAATTTGACAGAGAGAACGGTGATGAGCTTGCACATGGAGTAAAGAAGAGTGTAAGAGTCTATATTGCCCAGAAGAGAAAGATTCAGGTAGGCGATAAGATGGCGGGTCGTCATGGTAATAAGGGTGTAGTTTCAAGAGTACTTCCTGTTGAAGATATGCCTTTCCTTCCAAATGGCCGTCCTCTTGATATAGTGCTTAACCCACTCGGCGTGCCTTCACGTATGAACATCGGACAGGTGCTTGAGATCCACTTAAGCCTTGCTGCAACAGTGCTTGGTGTAAAGGTATCCACACCTATCTTTGACGGTGCCAACGAGGAGGATATCGGAGATACACTTGAGCTTGCAAATGACTACATCAATATGCCTCTTGATGAGTTTGAAAAGAAATATAGAGAAGATTTGGGCGATGAGGTTATGGACTATCTGCTTACACATCTTGACTCCAGAAATGACTGGAAGGGTGTTAAGATAGGAAGAGATGGCAAGGTATGGCTTAAAGACGGTAGAACAGGTCAGTATTTTGACTCGCCTGCTACTGTAGGCTTTATGAATTATCTGAAACTCCATCACCTTGTAGATGATAAGATTCATGCCCGTTCAACCGGTCCTTACTCACTTGTTACGCAGCAGCCACTCGGTGGTAAAGCACAGTTTGGCGGACAGCGTTTTGGTGAGATGGAGGTTTGGGCACTTGAGGCTTATGGTGCTGCCTATACTCTTCAGGAAATACTTACTATTAAGTCTGATGATGTTGTTGGACGTGTTAAGACTTATGAGGCTATTATTAAGGGTGAAAACATAAGTGAACCGGGTATTCCTGAGTCATTTAAGGTACTTCTTAAGGAACTTCAGTCGCTTGCACTTGATGTTACTGTACTTGATGAAGATGGTAATGAAATCAAGATGATGGAAAATGTTGAGTATGGTGACGAGGATCTTACTCCACTTATTGAGACCGAGGAGACATTTACCTTCGATGATGCTTCGGCTAAGAATGGCTTTACTATGGGTACGCCGGAAGAGCTTGAAGAAGGTGTTCAGGATGAAGATGACTCCGATTATTTTGATGGTGAGGATTTAGATTTAGACTATGAAGGTAATGACGATAACGAAGATTTTTAATCTCTATCGGAATTTTACGGAAGATATTATGCTTGATGGAGTGTATGAATTTTATCATAGACTCCATAGAGCTAAGTTTAATACGAAGGGGAGTAACGGGATGTCAGATATGAGCATAGAAAATGTTCAGCCAATTACTTATGATGCTATAAAAATAGGCTTGGCTTCACCTGAGAAAATAAAAGAATGGTCTCATGGAGAGGTAAAAAAACCTGAGACAATTAATTATAGAACACTCAAACCTGAAAAGGACGGTCTTTATTGTGAGAAGATATTTGGACCTAGTAAAGACTGGGAGTGCCATTGTGGAAAGTATAAGAAAATACGTTATAAGGGTGTAATTTGTGACAGATGTGGTGTTGAAGTCACAAAGGCAACCGTAAGGCGTGAGAGAATGGGGCATATTGAACTTGCTGCTCCGGTATCGCATATTTGGTATTTTAAAGGCATTCCTAGTCGTATGGGGACTATTTTATCCATTCCTCCAAGAAGCCTTGAAAAAGTGCTTTATTTTGCTTCTTATATAGTTACAGATAAAGGAAGCAGCGATCTTGAAAAGAAAACTATTCTTTCTGAAAAAGAGTATGCAGAGGCAAGAGAAAAATATGGCAATAATTTTAAGGCTGAGGTAGGCGCAGAGGCTATATATAAGCTTCTTGCAGATATAGATCTTGAAGAAGAATCAAAGCGTCTTAAGGAAGAATTAAAGAAGGCAGGAAACTCAAAGAGCCAGAAGATGATTAAGGCAGCTAAAGAGCTTGCTGTAATTGAGGCTTTCAGAGAGTCAGGCAACCGTCCGGAGTGGATGATACTTAAGGCTATTCCTGTACTTCCACCGGATCTCCGCCCTATGGTACAGCTTGATGGTGGAAGATTTGCTACTTCCGATATGAATGACCTTTACAGAAGGATTATAAATAGAAATAACCGTCTTAAGAAGCTTCTTGAGATAGGTGCACCTGATATCATTGTCAGAAATGAAAAGCGCATGCTTCAGGAGGCGGTAGATGCACTCATTGACAACGGCCGCCGCGGTAAGCCTGTTACAGGTCCCGGAAACAGAGCACTTAAGTCACTTTCAGATATGCTTAAAGGTAAGCAGGGACGTTTCCGTCAGAACCTTCTTGGTAAGCGTGTAGACTATTCAGGACGTTCAGTTATCGTAGTTGGTCCTGATCTTAAGATATATCAGTGTGGTGTGCCTAAGGAAATGGCGATTGAGCTTTTTAAGCCTTTGTTATGAAAGAGCTTGTAGCACGTGATATAGCACATAATATTAAGTCTGCCAAGAAGATGGTAGAAAGAGTAGAGACACAGGTTTGGGATGTACTTGAAGATGTAATAAAGGATCATCCTGTTATGCTAAACCGTGCTCCTACACTCCACAGACTTGGTATTCAGGCATTTGAACCTGTGCTTGTAGAGGGTAAGGCTATTAAACTTCATCCACTTGTATGTACAGCTTTCAATGCGGACTTCGATGGAGACCAGATGGCTATACATCTTCCTCTTTCTGTTGAAGCACAGGCAGAGTGCCGTTTCCTTTTACTTTCGCCTAATAACCTCTTGAAGCCATCTGATGGTGGTGTGGTTGCGGTTCCTTCACAGGATATGGTACTTGGTATTTATTATCTTACTCTGGATAAGCCGGGTGATAAGGGTGAGGGTATGTTCTTTAAAAACATGAATGAAGCCCTTCTAGCTTATGAAAACGGCTACATTACCTTACAGGCGAAGATTAAGGTCAGACGTGAGGGCATTAATTCTAAGGGAGTTAAAGAACAGAGAATTATAGAGTCTACACTCGGAAGATTTATTTTCAATGAAGTGTTGGAACAGGATCTGGGCTTTGTTGATAGAAGCCTTGACGAGAACTTCCTTAAGCTTGAGATAGATTTCCTTGTAAAGAAGAAGGAGCTTAAGCAAATACTTGAGAAATGTATGGCAAACCTTGGTGCTACAAGAACTGCAGAGATTATGGATGCTGTAAAGAGTCTTGGCTACAAGTATTCTACCATAGCAGCTATGACAGTTTCCGTCTCCGATATGACAGTTCCACTCTGAAAAGGCAGCTATTCTTAAGGAAGCACAGAATAAGGTTGAGACTATTACAAGGAACTTTAGAAAAGGTCTGCTTACAGAGCAGGAAAGATATCAGGAAGTAATCAAGAACTGGAAGAAGGCTGATGACGAGATAGCTGCAAAGCTTATGAGCGGTCTTGATAAATACAATAATATTTATATGATGGCACACTCCGGAGCCCGTGGTTCTGACAAGCAGATTAAGCAGCTTGCCGGTATGCGTGGACTTATGGCAGATACAAAGGGACATACCATTGAGCTCCCTATAAAGTCAAACTTCCGTGAGGGACTTGACGTTCTGGAGTATTTCGTTTCAGCACATGGAGCAAGAAAAGGTCTTTCCGATACTGCTCTTCGTACAGCCGATTCAGGATACCTTACAAGAAGACTTGTAGATGTATCTCAGGATCTTATTATAAGAGAAACTGATTGTCAGGCAGGAAAGAATGAAATTCCGGGTATGTGGGTTTCTGCTTTTATGGATGGCAAGGAAGAGATAGAAAGCCTTGAAGAGAGAATAAAGGGAAGATATTCCTGTGAGACTATATATGATGACAATGGTGAAGTTATAGTTAAGGCAAACCATATCATTACTCCAAAACGTGCAGCAAGGATAGTGAATACTAAGGCTGTAATGGAGGCTGGAGTTGCTGCTAAAATTAAGATTCGTACAGTACTTACCTGCCGCAGTCATGTAGGTATCTGCTCTAAGTGCTATGGCGCAAACATGGCAACAGGAGAGCCTGTCCAGGTAGGTGAGGCAGTAGGTATTATAGCAGCTCAGTCCATCGGTGAGCCGGGTACACAGCTTACAATGAGAACCTTCCATACCGGTGGTGTTGCGGGTGGAGATATTACACAGGGTCTTCCTCGTGTAGAGGAACTTTTTGAAGCACGTAAGCCAAAGGGACTTGCTATTATATCTGAGATTGCAGGTAAGGTAAGCATACAGGATACCAAGAGCAGGCGTGAAGTTGTAGTTACAGCTGATGATGGTGAGGAGAAGAAATATCCTATCAACTATGGCTCTAGAATCAAAGTATTTGACGGTGATGTGATTGAAGCTGGTGATGAAATCACAGAGGGTAGCATCAATCCACACGACCTTTTAAACATCAAGGGTGTAAGAGCGGTACAGGATTATATGATTCGTGAAGTACAGCGTGTATACCGTTTACAGGGTGTTGAGATTAACGATAAGCATATTGAAATGATAGTTCGTCAGATGCTTAAGAAGATAAAGATATCCGAACCTGGAGATTCAGATTACTTAACAGGAGAATATGCTGATATAATTGAGTTTGAGGAGCTTAATGAGCAGCTTGAGCAGGAAGGTTTTGAGAAGGCAGAAGGTGAGAGAACAATGCTTGGTATTACTAAGGCTTCTCTTGCTACCAATTCTTTCCTTTCGGCAGCTTCCTTCCAGGAAACAACCAAGGTACTTACTGATGCGGCTATCAAAGGTAAGGTGGATAAGCTCATAGGTCTTAAGGAAAATGTTATCTTAGGTAAGCTCATCCCTGCCGGTACAGGTATGAAGTTCTATCGTTCCGTAAAGCTTGACAGCGATAATGAATTTGATGAAGCAGAAGGAGGAGAGGAAACTCTTAATCCGGATGAATTTGAAGGAAATTATGCAGAAGGCTATGAAGACGAGGAATTTGAGACTGTAGACCATGGACAGGATGAAGAATAAATTGAATTAGAATTATTATAGTAGGACAGGAGTGGTTTAGGCTACTCCTGTTTTTATTTGGGGCTGTCGCAATAAGTAAAAGTACAATATGTGCAAGTGCACATTTTTTAATTATATCTCAGTTGACATACGTATAAAATACACGTATAATAAGAATATACTAATGGAGGCGCTATGGGGAAAAACTAAACCGTATAAAGAAGTTATTAGGGTAATGAAAAAAATCGAGTTGGGTACTTGATCATACATCAGGATCACACGAAATATATGTAAAAGATGGGCATATGTGTCCTGTAAAATGTACGAAGAAAGACATACCATCAGGTACATTAACTAATATTGAAAGAATAACGGGATTGAAATTTTAATCAGAAAAGGAGATAACATGAAAACATTTTATCCTTGTATTATAAAAGAAGATGATGGAATATTTTATGTAAATTTTCCAGACTTTGATGACTGCTTTACTGATGGAGACACAATGGAAGAAGCAGTATCCAATGCTAAAGATGTACTTGAAGCAGTAGCATTTAGTTATATGAAAAATAACAAACCTTTGCCAAAACCGGGTAAAGTTAATGAAAATGTAGTATATGTAGAATTATGGGTGGATTTATTAAAAGACAGAGTTAATAATCAGTCTGTAAAGAAAAACACTGACTATACCTAAATGGTTAAATGATATTGCGGAAGAAAATTCAGTTAATTTTTCGGCAATATTGCAGCATGGAATAAAAGAATATCTGGGGATTAAAGTACAATAGCCGATTAGAGTCGTAAATTAAATTTAATAGGTTCATTTGCTATACAGCTAAGAGTAGTAATACCAGTAATACATGGTTTGAATATATTTACATAAAGATATTGAATATATAGCGTATGTACGTTATAATGTACATATGAGGAGGTGCATAAAATGCTGAATACAAATATAACTAATTTTTAGAAAAAAATATTTTTTTGGATTATTAGAGCAGACAATAAAATTTAATGAACCTGTCAATGTGAGTACAAAAGATGGAAATGCGGTGATTATAAGTGAGGAAGATTACAATGGACTTATGGAAACATTATATATTTCCTCTATTCCAAATATGAAAGAAAAGATTATAGAAGGGTTAAATACTCCGATTAGTGAATGTGTAGCAGAAGATGAGGTAGAGTGGTAATGTATAATATTGTTTATACAAAGAAAGCCATTAATGATATACCAAAGCTAAAAAGTGTGAAGTTAGATAAAAAAGCAAAAGCCCTCATAGAGATTATTAAAGAAAATCCGTATAAAACACCGCCGTCCTATGAAAAGTTGATGGGAGACTTAACCGGTGCATATTCAAGGCGTATTAATATCAAGCACAGGCTGGTATATGAGGTTTTAGAAGAAGAAAAGACTGTTAAGATAATTAGCTTATGGACACACTATGATTTTTTTAATAATTAGCAACCAATTATTTGGGTTAAATTTAAGTATAATCTCTTGCGTTTTTTTCACAAATAAGGTATATAATATAAATGAGATTGAAAATCATTTTGCAAAATCATAAGAAAAAAATTATTATAGCTTTATAAATAAATTGTGCAAGGGGGTATGGATATGAGTGAAGCGTTTGTAAAAAGAAGAATAATCAGAGGTTTAGTCCTTGCAGCACTTGCAATAGTTGTAAATCTGTTGGCGAGTTCGATTTTTGATATAATACATTAATTTCTGACAAAAAGGCTCTATGGCAGTAACAAAAATAGTTATTGCTGTGGGCTTTTTTTGTTTACTATGAAATTCTGCCGGAATTTTTCCGAAAAACAAAAAATCTCTAAAAAGCCACATAACTCGCAAGATGGAAGTTAGACTTGTGCATATTTTTATCAAATTTATTAAAAATATAATGAAAAACAAATGTCCTTGACTTATAAATATATAATAATTATAATATAAGTATAGATTAAAAAGGTGGTACAAAATTTGAAGTTTGAGTGGGATGAAAATAAGAACAAGATAAATCAAAGAAAACATGGAATTTCATTCGATGAGGTTACATCAGTATTTAGAGATACTTTTGCTATTGTATTTGATGATCCGGATCATTCAGATAACGAGGAACGTTTTCTGATAATCGGAACAAGTGATAAAAGAGGTATTTGTCTGGTAAGTCATTGTTATAGAGGACAAGACCAGGTAATAAGAATAATATCTGCAAGAAAAGCTACGAAGACAGAACGCAATATTTACGAAGAGGGAATCTGAGAGGAGGCTGTACTATGAGAGAAGAATATGATATAAAGAATTTAAACCCAAGAAAAAACCCTTATGCAAAGTTTTTAAAAAAGCAGGTAACAATCAACCTTGATGAAGACACTATAGCCTATTTTAAAGCTCAATCAGAGAGTGCAGGTATACCATATCAGACATTGATTAATCTTTATCTTAGAGATTGTGTAGTAAATAAACGTCAGATTGAGGTATCCTGGACTTAAGTAAAGATGAAAAGTTGTGATAACAAAGGCTCATGGCAGTAACAAAATAGTTATTGCTATGGGCTTTTTTTGATAGGAACCTTCTTCAAATTTTTCTATTTAAAAAATCTCTTCGAGGGATGCTAAGCTTTCGGCAGGGAAGTTTGCCTTAAGGCACAGCTCGCATGCGAAATAGGTGTAAGTACACAATACTACAAACTACATACAAATACATACTTTTGAACTTGTATAACAAAGTACTTGACACAAACTTAAGCTAAGGGTATAATAATAAAAATTTAACACTTTAGCAAGGTAGAGTGATAACAAATAAAAGTAAAGAGGTAGCCTATGTCAAAGTTTTTTAATAAATACTATGAAAGCCTTACACCCTATGTACCGGGCGAGCAGCCACAGGATAAAACATATATAAAGCTGAATACCAATGAATCTCCGTTTTCGCCGGCTTACAGTCTGAATAGCAATTTTGATAAGGAGCTTGTAGAAGGACTAAAGTTCTATTCAGATCCTGAGGTTAAAGAGCTGAAACAGGCTATTGCTGAGTATTATAATTTGGATTACAACGAAGTAATTATAGGCAACGGTTCGGATGAATGTCTTTACTACAGTTTTATGGCATTCGGCGGAAAAGGAATGAGCTTTCCTGATATCACCTACGGCTTCTACGGGGTATATGCTGATATAAATCATATAAAGGCGAATATTATTCCACTTAAAGAAGATTTTTCAATTGATGCAGAAGATTATAAAAATCTCGGAACAGCTATAATTATAGCCAATCCGAATGCCCCTACAGGACTGATGCTAAGCCTCACAGAGATAAGAGAAATATTAGAAAACAATAAGAATAATGTAGTAATTATAGATGAGGCTTATATAGATTTTGCTGATGAGAAAAGCTCTGCAGTCAGCCTGATACCGGAGTATGATAACCTCGTTGTTATTCAGACATTTTCAAAATCACGTTCTCTGGCAGGAGCAAGGGTTGGCTTTGCCATGGGAAAGGCAGAGCTTATAGCAGACCTTGAAAGAATTAAATTTTTCCACCAATCCATACAATGTAAATACTGTTTCAATGAAAATGGCAGTAGAAGGGATAAAAATGTCAACTATTTTAAAGAAAATTGTGATAAGATAAAAGCAAACAGAGAATATCTTCAAAATGAACTTATGAAGCTTGGTTTTGAAGTCTTAGCTTCTAAGGCTAATTTTCTGTTTGCAAGGTCAGATAAAATAAGCGGAATTAAGCTTTATGAAGAGCTAAAAGAAAATGGCATCTTAGTAAGGCATTTTAACGAAGAGAGAATAAAAGAATTTAACAGGATAACTATTGGCAGTATGGAAGATATGAAAATACTGATTGAAAAGATAAGAGTAATTTTGCAGGAATGAAATGTATAATAACCCCCAATTATTAGCGTCATAGACCACAGAACTCTGATTCTGCATAGTACATTAGGATAAACTGTTTTGGTTTGTGACTATGGGGTATATAACCCAATATCTGCAAAATATTGTAATAGGGGCCTGTGATTTGATTACGGTATGTCACAAGATGTTTCATGATTAATTTGGGATGAATAATACGAAAATGAGAGGTATGGAGATATGAGAAAAGCTGACATAAAGAGAGAAACGGCAGAAACAAAGATAGAACTAAGCCTTGATTTGGACGGAAACATAGATGCTTCAGAGGTATCAACAGGTGTCGGCTTTTTAGATCATATGCTTACCTTGTTTGCAAGATATGCGGGAATTGAGCTTAAAGTTAAATGTAAGGGAGATACCTGGGTAGATGACCACCATAGTGTGGAAGATATAGGTATAGTTTTAGGTCTGGCACTTAAAGAGGCTCTGGGGGATAAGAAAGGCATAGTCCGTTTCGGGGAAGCCTGCCAGCCTATGGATGAAAGCCTTGTGCTTATCGCACTTGACATATCAGGCAGGGGGGGGATTTTATACTGATTTACATTTTCTTACAGAAAAAATCGGGACTTTTGATACCGAGTTGGTTGCCGAGTTTATGACAGCATTTACAAATAATGCAGGAATTACCCTTCATATCAGACAATTTGCAGGTACAAACTCCCACCATATAGCTGAGGCAGCCTTCAAGGGACTTGGCAGAGCCTTACGTGTTGCAGTTTCCACGGATAGCAGATTTAATGACAGGATACCTTCTACCAAAGGGTTGCTTGGTTAGGGAGGGGAAACGAGGGAAGATGATAAATAAGGAATTAAAAACATTATATGAAGGCTACGGATACAAAAGATTTAAGATGTCTAAGTTTGAGCCGTACGAGCTTTACATAGAAAATAAAGACTTCTTAAATACCAATCAGATTATAACCTTCACCGATTTGGACGGTGAACTGCTTGCATTAAAGCCTGATGTAACCCTAAGTATAATGAAGTCCGGAGTGGGAAGGGGGAGAATATATTATAACGAGAATATATACCGCCCTAAGGACAGGCATTTTAAAGAAATTAAACAGTCAGGTATTGAATATATAGGTAAATTAACTACTTACGCAGAAGCTGAAGTTATAGCACTTGCAGCCAAGAGCCTCAAGCTTTTCGGAAATGATATAAGAATAAGAATCAGTGATGTATCAATGCTATCAGAAATTTTTGAAAATTTAGCTTTGCCGGAGCTTACAAAAAGTCAGATATTTAAACTTTTTGAGTCAAAGAATACTGCCGGTCTTGATATCCTTGTAAACGAAGGAAGGCTTGACAGCAAGGCAGCAGAAAGACTTAAAGAAATTTTGAATCTCTATCTTCCTTTAGAAGAAGGGGTTAAGAGACTTGAAGAAGGCGGATTTATAGGAAGTGCCACACATATAAAGGTACTTGTAAATGCGTTGAAGGCTTTTAAAGTACTTGAAAATATTTATCTAGATTTTTCGCTGATAAACTCAATGGACTATTATAACGGAATTATTTTCCAGGGAGCTGTTTCGGGTATTCCGTTCACTGTACTTTCCGGCGGCAGATATGATAAGCTGGCTGAAAAGATGGGGAAGGAAGTGGGTGCTGTAGGTTTTGCACTGGATTTATCCCTGATTGAAAATTATAAAGAGGAAACAGATAAATATGATGTAGACTATCTTATAATTTTTGATGAGGCAGAGGATGAAATTACAAAAGCAATAAATAAGGTTGAAGAATTGATAGAAAAAGGATACAGGGTACAGCTTGCAGAAAAGTCCGAAGAAGATATGACAAAGAGAATCAGGGCTAAGGAAGTACTGGAGTTAAGGAGAATGATATGATAAATATAGCACTTCCAAAAGGAAGAATAGGCAGTAAATCTTACAGCCTTTTAGAACAGGCAGGCTATCCCTGTCCTGAAATTCTGGAACCAAACCGCAAGCTTACTTTTGTAAATGAGGAAAAGGGTGTCAGATATTTTTGGGTAAAGCCTTCCGACGTGGCAATTTACGTGGAAAGAGGAGCAGCGGATGTAGGAGTTTGCGGTGCGGACATACTTAGGGAATATGAGCCTGATGTATACGAGCTTCTTGACCTTGGTATAGGAAGATGCAGGATGTGTGTTTGTGGCAAGAAAGATTTTTTTGAAAATGCTGAAAAGACGCTTAAGGTAGCCACTAAATTTCCGAATATTGCAGGAAAATACTATGAGGAAGCAGGAAGGGACATAGATATAATCAAGTTAAACGGCTCTATAGAAATAGCTCCCTTACTGGGGCTTTCCGATATAATAGTAGATATTGTGGAGACAGGAAATACTCTTCGTGAAAACGGACTTGAAGTGCTTGCGGAAATTCTTCCGATAAGTGCAAGATTTATCTGTAACAAGGTTAGTTTCCAATTTAAGAATAAAGAGATTAGCAAAATGCGTGATATTTTATCCAAAATTATTCACGAAACATCTTGTGAAATATCGTAATCAAACCGCAGGTTTGAAATTATGATATTTTACAGATGTTTGGTAATATCCCCCATAGTTACAGATTGAAAAATGTTTATCCTGCTGTAGTATGCAGAATACGAGGTCTGCGACCTATGGAGTGAATAATTTATGATTATTAAAAACTAAGGAGCAGCTATGATTAAAATATTTGAAGTGGGTAAGATTAAGGAAGAAGAGATATTTGCCAGAAATGAGCCTGTGGCAGAGGTAGGAGACATTGTCAGTGAAATAATTAACAATGTAAAAACAAACGGAGATAAGGCTTTGAGTGAATATCTTGAGAAATTTGATAAGGTAAAACTTACGGATTTCAAGGTTAGTGAGGAAGAAATTGCATCCGCTCTAAATAAAGTAGAACCTGAGTTTTTAGAAATATTAAAAGAAGCTGAAAGTAATATCAGGGCATTTCATGAAAAACAGGTACGCCAGGGTTTTATGATGACAGCTAAGAACGGAGTTATCTTAGGTCAGAGAGTAGTTCCTATAGAAAAGGTGGGTATCTATGTACCTGGAGGAACTGCTGCCTATCCGTCAACTGTGCTTATGGATGCAGTTCCTGCAAAGATTGCGGGAGTATCTGAGATAATTATGGTTACACCACCGAATAAAACCGGAGAAATCAATCCTTATATACTTGCAGCGGCTAAGATTGCAGGAGTTACAGCCATTTACAAACTGGGCGGAGCACAGGCGGTTGCAGCCCTCGCTTACGGTACTGAGAGTGTTCCGAAGGTGGATAAGATAGTAGGACCGGGCAATGCCTTTGTGGCAGAAGCTAAGAAGCAGGTCTTTGGTCAGGTAGGGATAGATATGATAGCCGGGCCTTCCGAAGTCCTGGTACTTGCAGACGGAAAGTCAAATTCAAAGTTTGTGGCAGCGGATTTACTAAGTCAGGCAGAACATGATAAGAATGCATCCTGTGTACTTATTACAGAGTCAGAGCAACTTGCAAAAGAAGTGCAGCAGGAGATAGAAAATCAGCTTTCCTGCCTTTTAAGAGAGGAAATAGCAAGAGACTCTATAGATAACAACGGTAAGATAATCATTTGCAAGGACTTGCTTCAGGGCATAGATATAGCGAACCGAATAGCACCTGAGCATATGGAAGTATGCGTAGACGAGCCGTTTAATTATCTGGGACTGATTAAAAATGCAGGTTCGGTTTTCCTCGGAAGATACAATGCAGAGCCAACAGGTGATTATTTTGCAGGACCGAACCACACCCTGCCGACTTCAGGCACGGCAAGGTTTTACAGCCCTCTGTCAGTAGAGGATTTTGTAAAAAATATTCAGTACAGCTATTATACGGAGGAAGCACTTAAAGCAGATTATAAGAAAATATCATACTTTGCTAATAAAGAAGGGCTTACAGCACATGCAATGGCGGTAAATATCAGATTTGAAGAGCAGGAATAGTGGCAAAACAAAAGGACTACTTCTGTAGAATAAAAGATTTAAGCAGGTTTGACCGGATAACTTATAAGAGAAGAAGTAAATTAAAAAAAGTGATTGGGAGAAATTATGACAGTTATCATAGATTATGGAGTCGGAAACTTATTTTCACTTGTCAGCTCTCTTAAAAAAATAGGAGAAGAGGCAATTGTCAGTTCTGACAAAGATATTATTTCGCAGGCTGACAGAATAATTTTGCCGGGAGTAGGAGCTTTTGGCGATGCTATAACAAAGCTAAACGAGAGTGGGCTTTCAGATATCATTATGGAAGAAGTTTCGAAAGGAAAGCCACTTTTAGGTATTTGCTTAGGCATGCAGTTATTATTTGAAAAGTCGTTTGAATATGGGGAAAATAAAGGCTTGGGGCTGATAAAAGGAGAAATCAGAGCCCTAAGCGAGGTGGTGCCAGGGTAATCTTAAGATTCCTCATATGGGCTGGAATGGCTTACATTTTTAAGAAAGATAGCCCCTATATTTGATGGCTTAACAGAAGATGATGAGGTGTATTTTGTACATAGTTTTGCAGGCTTTTATTGTGAGGAAAGCCTTATAGCTACTGCTGAATATGGCATAGAAGTAACTGCGGCAGTAAACAATAAAAATATATACGGGGTACAGTTTCACCCTGAAAAAAGCGGAGAAAAAGGGCTTAAGATACTTAAAAATTTTTGCAGACTGTGAAAGGTGGCAGCTATGATAATATTTCCTGCTATAGACATATATGAAGGTAAGGTAGTCAGGCTCTTAAAGGGGGACTATAACAAGATGACAGTTTACAGTGAAAATGTTGTAGATAAGGCTTGTGAGATAGAGGCTGCAGGTGGTGAGTGGCTGCATCTTGTAGATTTGGAAGGAGCAAAGGAAGGAAGTACCCCCAATTTTAACTATGTTGAAGAAATCTGTAAAAAGACCGTGCTGAAGGTTGAAATAGGCGGAGGTATAAGGACGGAAGCAACCGTTGAAAAATACATAAATGTGGGAGTAGACAGGATAATCTTGGGCACAAAGGCTGCTACAGACAAGGAATTTCTAAACAAAATGACAGATAAATACAGAGAAAGGATAGCTGTAGGTATAGATGTAAAAGGGGAAAAGGTTGCCATTAAGGGCTGGCTGGAGGTAACCAATAAGAATATATTTGACTTTGTCACCGAACTTAAGGAGATAGGAATAAAGAATATCATCGTAACTGACATAGCAAAAGACGGTGCTATGAATGGTATAAATGTTTCATTTTATGAAAAACTAAGTAAATTTACGGATATGGATATAACTGCATCAGGTGGAGTAACTACTTTAGATGACCTTATAAAGCTTAAAAATACAGGTATTTACGGAGCAATTTTAGGAAAAGCTATGTACACCGGAAACATTGATTTAAGAGAGGCACTTAAAATATGATAACAAAAAGAATAATTCCCTGCTTGGATGTAAAAGACGGAAAAGTTGTAAAAGGTGTAAATTTCACAGGGCTTAAAGAAATTTCAGAACCGGTGGAACTTGGAAAATATTATAGCGAAGCCGGGGCTGACGAGCTGGTGTTTTATGATATTACAGCCAGTGTTGAAGGAAGAAAATTATTTGTAGATATTTTAACAAAGGTTGCTGAGGAGATATTTATCCCTCTTACTGTAGGTGGTGGAATAAGTACATTAGAGGATTTTGACAGGGTGTTAAAATGCGGTGCGGATAAGGTATCTGTAAACTCCGGTGCAATCAGGAATCCGGAGCTTATAAATGAAGCTGCCTGCAAATACGGAAATCAATGCGTGGTACTTTCAGTGGATGTAAAGAGGGTAGACGGTGATTATCATATATTTGCAGAAGGCGGCAGAAGGGATACCGGATTGTCTGCGTTTAGTTTTATAGAAGCGGGATTAAAAGGGGAGCAGGAGAGGTTGTAGTAAATTCCATAGATACAGACGGGGTCAGACAGGGCTTTGATATTAAGCTTTTAAAAGCTGTATGTGATATAAGCCCGGTACCTGTCATAGCTTCCGGCGGAGCCGGAAAGATTGGGGATTTTACTGATTTATTTAAGGAGATACCTGATATTTCAGCGGGACTTGCTGCCTCTATCTTTCATTCCGGAGAGGTGAAAATAAAGGATTTGAAAAGAGAATTAAAAGAGCAGGGAATTTTGGTAAGAGTTTAATATATAATACAAGTGTCAAAAGTATAAAAATTCTGTGCAAGTTTGATTGCAAAAGAATTTACTATTTTTTGACACGCAAAAAATATGAGTAAGTAGCCGCTTTTGTAAAAAATGAGTGGATTACAAATATTTTTGCAAGAACCCTGAGAAGCGAAGTTCCGGCAATCCTTTATCAGTGGCTATAGAACACTTCTAAACCGTGAGAAGTGTATTTGTTGGAGAGATTTGCCGCTTGGCACATAAATTTAGGAGAAAACACTATGTTTGATATAGATAAGATTAAATTTGATGAAAAGGGGCTTGTTCCCTGTATAGTTCAGGATTATACCACAGGAAGGGTGCTTACTCTTGCCTATATGAACAGAGAATCTCTTGAGATAACTCTTAAAAAGAAGCTTACCTGCTTTTATTCCCGTTCGAGAAAAAAGCTTTGGCTTAAGGGTGAAACCAGCGGCAACTATCAGCATGTAGTCAGTCTGGAAGCCGATTGTGATAATGATGCGCTGCTGGTACGCGTGGTAAGAGACGGAGCTGCCTGCCATAGAGGGAATGAGAGCTGTTTTGATGATACTATGAAGATTGAATTTGAGGAAAATATTATGGAAATGATAGATATTTATAATGAAAACAGAGAAAAGACCGGAGAGATACTTCCGCGCGGAAGCAGATTAGGTAAAGGACAGTATATGCTCTATGTACTTGCCATTCTTGAAGATGAATACGGCAAGATTCTCGCAACAAGAAGAAGCCTTGACAAAAGATGGGCAGCAGGAGCCTGGGAAATACCAGGAGGAAGTGCAAGGTCAGGAGAAAATTCTGAAGCAGCGGTTCTAAGGGAGATAGTTGAAGAAACAGGGCTTGATATAGCTAAACACAAGGGGAAATTAATCTACAGCTATAAGAATGAAGATACCGAGAGTGGTGATAATTATTTTGTGGATATCTATCATTTTAAGTGCTGTTTTAATAAAAGCAGTATAAGGGTGAATCCTGATGAGGTAATTGATTACAGATTTGTAGACGAGGATGATATGGAACTGCTTAAGGAAGAGGAAGGGTTCTTGCATTATGAGAGGATTAGAACTGCTCTTGGAAAACTGTAACTATAATGTAAATGGCTTGAGATTGGTATAATGTTGTTTATTTTATGTTTTTGAATTATTAATTGATACAATAGCATTGTGCAATTATACTTTTTAATATAGTACAACTTACAAGTTGTACTATATTTTTTTGCCTTTGCCACAATAATTATTTATATTTTGCTCTATAAAAATGGTCAAATATATTAAAAAAATAGCTAAAGTTAAACAATTATAATTTAGAATAATCATATAATTTAGAATATTCAGAATATAATAACAACATAATTTGAGATTTAAATACAACTTTATAATGTAAATAATTGAAATAGCTTGATTAAAATTATATATAAAGTTATGATGATAACAGATAAAAATATAAAAAATAAACAAAAATAATCTAACAAAAAACAGGAGGGAAAAAATGAAAAAAATCTTTAAAAGGATGTTGGCAACAGCATTAACAGCAACTATGGCTATGGGACTTGTAGCCTGTGGAAGCGGAACCAGAGCGGGAAAAACAAGTAATGCTTCAAAAAGCGGAGCGTCTGCACAGACCTCTACAGCTAAGGGTGACATAAAGATAGGAGTTTCAATCTGGTCATCAACAGATGTTTTAGGTTCACAGTGTAAGCTCATACTTGATAAAGCTGCTGAAGCTCTTGGAGTTCAGGTACAGTATGTGGATCAGGGACATGTTTCAGAGAAGGTTACAGCTTCAGTTGAACAGCTTGCAGCAGCCGGATGTCAGGGAATAATAATATGTAATTCATCAGATACTGAGATGACGTCAGCTATAAAGACCTGTAATGATAATCAGGTATATCTCGCTCAGTTTTTCAGGGTAATAAGTCAGGATAAGAGTGCTGATATCTATAAACAGGCAACGGATTCTCCTTACTACATAGGTGCGGTACATGAGGATGAGGTAGCTAATGGAGAAACACTGGTAAATATTCTCTTAAATAAAGGCAGAAGAAACATAGGCCTTATAGGTTGGGAGCAGGGTGATGCGACCTGGCTTGGCAGATGGGAAGGCTACAAGAACGGAGTAGAAAAATGGAATGCTGCTAATCCTAGCGATCAGGCTAAGCTTTCCGAGCCTCAGTACGCAGGTACATCATCTGAGGGTGGCTCGAAAGCGGCAGAAGCTCTTATGTCAGCAGATCCTGCCTTAGATGCTCTTATCCCTGCCGGAGGTGGTGGAGATCCTCTTCAGGGAGCTATTGCAGCAGTTGAGCGTGCAGGCAAGGTAAAAGATATTGATATAGTTTCTACAGACTTCCTCCCGGATCTTGGAGAAAGACTTGAAAATGGCTCAATGGCAGGTGAATCAGGTGGACATTATTGTGATCCTCTTATAGCATTTATGATGGTTTACAATGCGATTAAGGGAAACTATAAGGATTTTGAAGGCAAATTTGAAGATGTACCTTTCCCATATCTCTATGTTTCATCAGCAGATGATTATAAAGCGTATGAGAAATATTTTGTAAAGCAGCTTCCTTTTACGGATAAAGAGCTTGTAGACATGTCAAATCTTGATTTAGCAGGTCTTAAAGAAGCAGCGGCTAAGATTTCTATTGAGGATGCAGCAGCTCGCTCAGGCTCGTGATAAATTTGTGAAAAAGTTGGCTTAAATAATATAAGCCGGTGTCATTTGTGATACCGGCTTTTAGAATAAGTAAGCTTTATGGGGACTTAGACTTATGAAAGATGATAAACGAGGTGAATAGTATGAATTCTTCTGTCGTGAGGGCGGAAAAGAAGAAATTTTCAGGCGCTCTTAAGGGCTATCTGATACTTTTTTCTTTGGTAGCTGTATCGTGGGTTATATTTAAGCTCCTGACTCCACATAATTTTGGCACTCTTGAAAACATGCAAAGTTATTTTCAAGCGAGCCTTATTGCTACGGTAGGAGCAGTCGGATTTTATTTTGTAATGGTTATGGGTATGTTCGATTTCTCAATCGGAGCTAATATAATGCTTTCTGCAATAGTTGGTTGTGTTTTTGCCACAAAATTTAATTTAGGCTACCTTGGGCTTATCGCGGGAAGTATATTGACAGGAGCTATAGTAGGACTTTTAAACGGAGCTTTTTATGTAAAGCTAAAAATTCCGTCAATGATAGTTACTACAGGACTGGCTCTAATTTATGAAGCAGTTGCCAACTATATTGCAGGCGGAGTTGAGCAGACACTTCCTTCTAATCTCAGAGCTTTCGGGCAGATGCCCGGAGATATAATTTTAGCCTTGCTTGCCTGTGCATTAGCCTATGTTATATTAAATTATACTAAGATAGGTACTTATACCTATGCCATAGGAAGTAATGAGTTTGTAGCTAAAAATATGGGAATAAAGGTAAATAAGTATAAGGTGCTTGCCTTCGTGCTAAGTGGTGCTTTCCTTGGAATTATGGCTGTTTTAACCATAAGCTATGGTTCCTCTATGGTGGCTGTAACAGGTATGTCATCTATGAGCAGGAATTTCATACCAACTATGGGATGCTTCTTTGGACTTGCATTTAAGAAATATGGTATGCCTTTACAGGCCATTATAATAGGAGAATTTGTTATAAATATAATTTTCTTTGGTTTTATAGCACTCGGAGCACCAACAGCTATTCAGTGATGTTATAACAGGACTTGCACTTTTATTATAATAACTGTAACTACAAAGAAAGAAAAAGGGAGAAATTGTCAAGTAAAACGGAGGAAAATTTATGAGCGAAATAAGGCTTCAAATTCAAAAATCTTAATAAGTCCTTCGGTGTTACGAAGGCAGTAAAAGATGTTTCGTTTAATGTAAATAAGGGAGAAGTTCATGCTCTCATAGGAGAAAATGGCTCAGGAAAATCTACACTAACCAACATAGTTGACAGGTATTTACAGCATAGACGGTGGAAAAATTTATACTTGATGGAAAGGAAGTGGCTCCTAAGAATCAGGTTGAAGCCAATGATGACGGTATATCCATAATAGTACAGGAACTAGGTACTCTTTCAGGGCTTACCGTAGCAGAAAACATTTTCTTAGGTCATGAGAAACAGTTTGTAAAGTGTGGAATAAAGAATACAAACACTATGAATAAAAAGGCATCAGAGCTTCTTAAGGAGTATGGTTTTGATAAAATAAATGCTTCTGCAATGATAGATGATTATGATTTTGAGGATAGAAAACTGATAGAAATTGTAAAGGCTACTTATTTTAATCCTAAAATAGTGGTTGTAGACGAAACAACTACAGCTCTTTCAAGTGAAGGAAGAGATGTACTTTATAAGCAGATGGAAAAGGTAAGAAAAAGTGGGAACAGTGTAATATTTATTTCACATGATTTACCTGAAATTCTTGAAAAATCTGATACTATAACTATTTTAAGGGATGGAGTCTATATTGACACAGTAAAAAGCAAAGATGTCACAGAAGAAGATTTGAAACGGCTTATGGTAGGGCGTGAGGTAACAGGAGATTACTATAGAGAGGACTATGGCGAGAAAGTATATGGCGAGGTTGTGCTTTCTGTTAAAAATGTAACTGTTCCGGGGGTTATAAGTGATGTCAGCTTTGAACTTCATAAAGGTGAAATCTTAGGCTTTGGAGGACTTTCGGAATCAGGTATGCATGAGGTAGGAAAAGCTATATTTGGTGCATCCTATGACAGAGAAGGCAAAGTAGTGTTAGCAGATGGTACGGAAATCAATGATATTCCTACTGCAATTAAAAATAGTATAGCTTATACTTCAAAAGACAGGGATAATGAGTCGGTAGTGCTTAATCAAAGTATTGAAGATAATATTTGTCTTCCATCACTCAACAGCCTCTCAAATGGGGTTGGATTGTTAAATGATAAGAAACTCGGAGAATTTTCAAACAAATTTGCAAAACAGATGTCCGTTAAAATGGTAGGAGTAAAGCAATTTGTGTCCGAACTTTCGGGCGGAAATAAGCAGAAAGTAGTGTTAGCGAGGTGGATAGGTAAGGATTCTGATATTGTTGTGCTTGACAGCCCTACAAGAGGTATAGACATAAAAGTTAAGCAGGACATATATAGATTGATGAATCAGATGAGGAAAAGCGGCAAATCAATAATAATGATATCAGAAGAATTGATGGAGCTTATAGGTATGTGTGACCGGATTATCATTATGAAAGACGGTAAAATAAGCGGAGAACTTGAAAGAGATAAAGACCTTGATGAAAATAGTCTTATCTCTGTAATGGTTTAAGGAGGTAATGATGGAAAAGAACGAGAGGACTTTAAAATTTTATGAAATGCCAATATTTCGAGCATTGCTTCCGGTAGCAGGACTTATAATAGTTTTCCTGACATTTAATATTTTGACTGATTTCAGAATGATGCAGAAGCTTCCTTTGGTACTATCACAGCTTTATGTCACTATGATATCAGCAATGGGAGTATTTTTTATAATGACTATGGGTGGTCTTGATTTTTCACAGGGTTCAATTCTGGGAATTTCTTCCATAGTTGTTTGTATGCTTTCAAAGGTAAGCATTCCGCTTGCAATATTTGGTGGAATTGCAGCAGGAGCAGCCATAGGAGCAATAAATGGATATTTCTATGTAAATAGAAAAATAAAATCCTTCATTGTAACAATTTGTACAATGTTCCTATTTAGGGGCTTCATAAAATATCTCACAACTGAGGCACCTGTAGGAGGAGCACCTGAACTTATTAACCTTGACAGCACAACTTTGAAAATTGTTTGTACAGCAGTAGTTTTAATTATAGGGTTCATTTTGTTTAGATTTACTAAATTTGGAACATACTTAAAGGCGATAGGAGCCGGAGAAAAGGCTGCCATGTTTTCGGGAATCAGAACAGATAAAATGAAATTCTTTATTTATGTGCTTGCCGGAGCAATAACAGGCTTTGCAGCCTTTGTAAATGTAATTAAAGTTGGTTCTGTTACTTCATCAGGCGGTAATCAGCTTGAGACACAGATACTTATAGCTTTAGTACTTGGAGGAATGCCTATTTCAGGTGGAGCCAAAGTCAGATTTGAGAATATAATCGTAGGTTCCCTGCTTTATGTAGTATTAAACAGTGGACTTACAATGATGGGCTTTACTACTCAGATGATGCAGCTTATTCAGGGTGTGGTATTCCTTGTATTTGTAGCAATATTTGCGGACAGACAATCCTTGCAGGTAATTAAGTAAAAAGGTGGTTGCATAATGACAAATGATGTCGAAAAAGACTATGAATGAAAAATTTAAAGTATTATAAACTTTATAACTGGGGGAGAACATTAATTCTTAGTGGAGTAATTAAAGATAAAGAAAAATTTCCCTCTGAACATGTGCTTGAAAAGAAATTCGGCTACTCAAGACAGACTGTAAGAAATGCATTGAATCAGCTTGAAAAAGAAGGGCTGATTTCAAGGGTTAGAGGAAGCGGAACCTATGTTTCTTACAAGGATGATAATGATAATGAGGAAAAGGGGCACATAGGATTGATTTTAAGCTACTTTTCGGATTATTTGTTCCCACAGGTTTATGAGGGGATAAGGTCGGTGCTTGAAGCGAAGGGCTTTGTTATAGATGTGGCAGTTACCAAAAATCGTCTAAACGATGAAGCTATATATTTGGAAGGGTTATTAAATTCAAATGTTTCAGGCTTTATAATAGAGGGTACCAGGTCTAGTTTTACGAACCCCAATATAAGGTATTATAAGGAGATAAGAAAGAAAAATATACCAACTATTTTCATTCATAACCATTATAGTAATCAAACCTTTGACAGCATAGAAATGTCGGATTCACAGGCAAGTTATGAGCTTACAAAGAGATTGATTAAAAATGGTCATAAGCGTATAGGAGGCATATTCAAATATGATGATGTACAGGGACTGGAGAGATATAAGGGATTTATAGAGTGCCTTTCTGACTACGGAGTAAATTTGATGATGATTATATACGCTGGTATTCGACAAAAGATATGGATGAAAAGTTAACTGCCAGGAGCCTTTCAAAGATGTATAAGAGAACGAGAGATTGTACAGCGATGATAATGTATAACGATGAAATAGCAGATTATTATCTGGAGTTTTTGTACAGTAAAGGCATATCAGTACCAAGAGACTTGTCGATGGTTTCTTTTGATGATGCAAGGTTAGCAGAACATGGAGATTTGAAGATTCTATCGGCTGTGCATCCAAAATTTGAACTGGGAAGACTTGCAGCAAAGAATCTGCTGAAAATGTTAGATGACAGTCACTGGCAGAACAAAAGTTATTCGCACAGATTTCCGGTAATTTTTAATGATGGAAATTCTGTAAGGGACATAAGAAATATATAATAGGAGGAAGTTTAAATGGAAAAATTGTATTTTGTAGTAGGTTCACAGGATTTATATGGTGATGAGTGCTTAAAACAGGTAGCGGCAGACAGCAAAGAAATGGCAGAGTTCTTAAATGAGAAGTTAAAGGGTATAGCAGAGGTAGAACTCCTGCCTACAGTAGAAACCTCAGAGCTTTGTATAAGCAATCTTCGCAAGGCTTCAAATGATGATAACTGTGTGGGTGTAATAACCTGGATGCATACATTTTCACCTGCCAAAATGTGGATAAAAGGCCTACAGGAACTTAGAAAGCCGCTTCTTCACCTTCATACACAGGCTAATGAAAAACTCCCTTATGACAGCATAGATATGGACTTTATGAATCTCAACCAGGCGGCTCACGGTGACAGAGAGTATGCTTTCATCTTAGCCAGAATGGGGATAGTACACGAGGTGGCGGCAGGCTTTTATAAGCATGCAAATGTAATTGCTAAGATTAAGCGTTTTGCAGAAGTGGCAAAGGCTATAGCATTTTCAAGAAAACTTAAAGTGGCTTCATTCGGAAACAATATGAGAGAAGTTGCTGTAACTGACGGAGACAGAGTGGAAAGCCAGATTAAATACGGCTGGGAATGTAACTATTATGCAGTTGGTGATATTGTAGATATAGCATCAAAGGTTACAAAAGAAGAAATAGATGCAAAGATGAAGGAATACACCGATAAATATACCATGGCAACAGATAAAGTTGATGCGGTATATGAACAGGCAAAGTATGAAGTAGCGATTGAGAAATTTTTAACAAAAAATAAGATAGGAGCTTTTGCGGATACCTTTCAGGATTTACATGGACTTAAACAGCTTCCGGGAATTGCGGTACAGAATCTTATGACCAAGGGAATAGGTTTTGGGCCTGAGGGAGACTACAAGATATCAGCAATGTCAGCAATTCTTATGAAGATGGCTGAGGGAAGAGAGGGGGCTACAGGCTTTATTGAGGATTATACCTATGATCTTACAGAAGGAGAAGAGCTTGAACTTGCTTCCCATATGCTTGAAGTTCCGCCTGCTTTCGCAGCTACAAAGCCTGAAATTCAGGTACATCCACTTGGAATAGGAGGCAAGGATGATCCTGCAAGACTTGTATTTGACGGTGTTACCGGAGATGGAATACAGGTAACAATGGTGGATATGGGGGACAGATTCAGAATAATCTGTGCGGATATAGAACTGGTAAAACAGCCTAAGCCAATGCCTAAGCTTCCGGTAGCCAGGATAATGTACCGCCATAAGCCTGATTTTAATATTGGAACCTCTGCATGGTGTTATGCAGGTGGTGCACACCACTCGGTAGTATCTACAGCGCTTACAAGAGATGATATTGCTATGTTTGCAAGACTGACGGGAACAGAACTTATCACAATAGGTGATGATACCACAGAAGCTGATTTACAAAAGTTCTTTATGAAATAAGGAGGGCAGCAATGCTTGAGGAACTTAAAAAAAGCGTGTATGAAGCCAATATGCTTTTACCAAAATATGGACTTGTTACCTTTACCTGGGGAAATGTTTCCGGCATAGACAGAGAAAAAAGACTAGTAGTTATAAAGCCAAGCGGAGTGGAATATGATAAATTAAAGCCTGAGGATATGGTTGTAATTGACCTTGGCGGAAACAGGGTTGAGGGGGAGCTTAATCCCTCCTCCGATACCAAAACTCACCTTGAGCTGTATAAGGCTTTTGACCATATAGGAGGGATAGTACATACTCATTCACCGTATGCAGTCGGTTTTGCACAGGCAGGAGAGGATATTCCCTGCATGGGAACTACACAATGCGATTATTTTTATGGAAATATCCCTTGTATAAGGCATCTGACCAAGGAAGAAATAGAGGAAGATTACGAGAAGAATACGGGACTTGTGATTGTGAAAACTTTTGAGGATGAAAATATCAATCCGGCTTATGTTCCGGCCTGTGTGTGTAAAAGCCATGGACCTTTTTCCTGGGGGAAGACTCCGTTTGAAGCTGTACATAATGCAGTGGTTATGGAAGAGGTGGCTAAGATGGATATATTTACAAAGATTATTAATCCTAAGGCAGAAAATGCACCTGAGCATTATCTTGAGAAGCATTTTACAAGAAAGCATGGGCCAAATGCATATTATGGGCAGAAGTAAAAATGTAAGAAAAAGATTTAGCTGACGTAATGGAGAAACGGAGAAGATATGGAAAACAAATCAATTTGTACCGACAAAACAGAGATTATTAAGCAGGGCAAAACTTCACTTGGCATAGAGTTCGGTTCAACCAGGATAAAGGCTGTACTGATTGACTTTACGGGTGAGGTACTTGCCATAGGTTTTCATGATTGGGAAAATTCTCTCACCGATGGTATATGGACTTATCCTTTGGATGAAATCCATGAAGGTATGAGGAAATGCTATACTTCGTTAAGAAAAAATGTAGAGGAAAAGTTTGGAGTTACCCTTAAAAAGATAGGCTCTATGGGAATAAGTGCGATGATGCATGGGCTTATGGCCTTTGACAAAGAGGGTAAGCTTCTTACACCGTTTAAGACCTGGAGAAACAGTGATACTGAGGCGGCAGCGGATGAACTTACAGAGTTTTTTGACTTTAATATTCCTTTAAGATGGACTGTAGCACATGTTTATCAGGCTGTACTTGATAAAAAGGAATACGTGAAAGAGCTTGATTTTGCTGTAACCTTAGCTGCATACATACATTTTAAGCTTACAGATAAAAAGGTTATAGGAGTAGGTGATGCTGCGGGAATATTCCCTGTCTCAGAAGGAAATTATGATAAGGGAATGTCTGATAAATTTGTTAAACTTGTTTCAGATAAAGGGTATGATATAAAACCTATGGAAATCTTTCCAAAAGTACTTTCAGCAGGGGATAATGCAGGAAACTTAACTGCCGCAGGAGCAGCCTTTCTTGATGAAAGCGGTAATTTAGAGGCAGGAGTGCCTATGTGTCCTCCTGAGGGAGACGCAGGCACAGGTATGGTGGCAACAGATTCGGTTGCGGTTGGTACAGGAAATGTATCCGCAGGAACTTCTATTTTTGCAATGCTTGTGCTTGAAAAGGGCTTGTCAAAGCTGTACAGAGAGATAGATATGGTGACTACACCTGATGGATATCCGGTGGCTATGGCGCATGCTAATAACTGTACCTCAGACTTAAATGCCTGGGTGAATATATTTAAGGAATTTGCAGGGCTTTTTGGTATCAAGGCAGATATGGGTGAGTTGTATGGGAAGTTATATAATAATTCCCTAAGCGGAGACAAGGACTGCGATGGACTTCTTTCTTACGGCTATTATTCGGGAGAGGGTATAGTTCATCTGAATGAGGGCAGGCCATTATTTGTAAGAATGCCTGAGAGTAAGTTTAACCTTGCAAACTTTATGAGATCTCATCTTTACGCTTCGCTTGGAGCAGTTAAGATTGGGCTTGATATTCTCTTGAAGGATGAGAAGGTGAAGGTGACTAAGATAATGGGACATGGAGGACTATTTAAGACTCCTCTGGTTGCGCAGAGTTATCTGGCGGCAGCGGTAAATGCTCCTGTAACAGTTATGGATACCGCAGGTGAGGGAGGACCTTGGGGAATGGCTGTACTTGCAGCTTACCTGCTTAACAAGGAGAATATGAGCCTTTCCGAGTATTTGGAAAAGGTTATATTTAAGAATGTAACCGGAACTACGGTAGAACCTGATGAACTTGATGTAAAGGGATTTGAAGAGTATATGGAGAAGTATAAGGCAGGAATAGAGCTAGAGAAAAAGGCGGTGGAAGTTTTGTAAAAGGTATTTTGGAACATGAGAAATATAAGCCTGTGGCAGAGGAGGGCCTTTTGCCACAGGCTTTTTTTGAAAAGTCAGTGTTTTGCTACTAAAATTATATTGAAAAAGTTATAAAAATTATGTAATAATATTATTGAAAAGTCGTAAAATTATGATTAAAAATATATTGAAAAGTCAGAATGGGGATGAGAGTATGTTGATTAGAAAGATTGAAAGTCTGATTAGAGAGCACCTACAAAGCGCTTCTAATAAGGTTTTGCTTATTGATGGAGCCAGACAAGTAGGCAAAACCTATATTATTCGTTATGTAGGAGAAGAGTTGTATAAAAATTTCATTGAGATTAACATGATTGAAGACTCGCTTAAGGATAGACTCTTTGAAGGGATAAAAACTGTTGAGGATTTTTATTTTCAGGTCAGTATGCTCGCAGGAAATAAGATGGGGCAAAAAGAAGACACTCTTATTTTTATTGATGAGATACAGGCATATCCCAATCTTTTAACCTTGCTTAAGTTCTTGTCACAAGATGATAAATATACTTTTATTGCAAGCGGTTCATTGTTAGGAGTTGCATTATCACAGACAACTTCAATACCTATGGGAAGTATAAGAAAAGTAAGAATGTTCCCGCTTGATTTTGAAGAATTTTTATATGCCAATGGATTTAATGAGATGAGTATATCACTTTTGCGTAAAAAATATGAAAAAGAAGAATCACTTGATGAAGCCACACACAATAAGGTGATGGATTTATTTCGTAAATATTTATTGGTTGGAGGACTTCCTGAGGCAGTAAATTCATATCTGGCCAATCAGAATATTGTCCTTGTTCGTGAGATCCAGAATGAAATTCGTGAATATTATGCTGCTGATGCTTCGAAATATGATGAGGAAAATAAGCTTAAAATCCGAAGAATATACGATATGCTTCCTTCTAATATGGAAAATAAGAAGAAGAGGGTTGTAGCAAAAAATATTGAAAATAAAAAAGGGAAAACATTCAACGATTATGAAGATGAATTTGAATACCTTATAAGTGCAGGTATTGCTCTCAATGTTCAGGCTATATCAAATCCAAGTTTTCCTCTTGTTCAGTCAAGCAGTAAGAACATGCTAAAGCTATACTTAAATGATGTAGGTATATTAACAAGTATTCTTTATGGAAATAATATCAGAGCAGTGTTAGACGATGAAAGAAGTATAAATCTCGGCTCAGTTTATGAAATCGTTGCTGCGAGTGAACTAATAGCACATGGATATAAACTGTTCTACTATGATAACAGAGATAAGGGAGAGATAGACTATCTCATTGATGATTATAATACTCTTTCAGTAGTACCGATTGAGATAAAATCAGGGAAGGATTATACAGTACACAGTGCATTGAGCACCTTTGTGAAGAACGAAGGCTATCATATAAAGAAGGCGTACGTACTTTCTAATGAGAGAGAAGTTAAGCATAAGGGGGGAATAACTTATCTGCCTATATATTATATAATGTTTTTGGAGATACATAAGGCAGATTATAAATACTTATTAGCACTCAACAAAAAAAGAGTGCTAATAAATTTTGACAATCTTACTTTCAGTATTATTATAATAATCGGGTGGTAAATATTAGCCATCTGATTTTTATTTTTGTGACGACACCCTTGAAATAAAAGGAAAACATAAACAAGGAGAAAAATACAATGGGAAATATTGAAAAAGGATCATTATCAATTACTTCGGAAAATATATTTCCGATTATTAAAAAATGGCTCTACTCTGACCATGATATCTTTTTAAGAGAGCTTGTTTCAAATGCCTGTGATGCTATAACTAAGCTTAAAAAGTTAGATGGTATAGGTGAGTGGAAGGCTCCTTCTGATAATAAATTCAGAGTAGATGTAATTACTGACAGCGAAGCTAAGACTATACCGTTATTGATAACGGTATTGGTATGACAGCCGATGAGGTGAAGAAATACATCAACCAGATAGCATTTTCAGGAGCACAGAGCTTCCTTGAGCAGTATAAGGATAAGACCAGTGAAGAGCAGATTATAGGTCACTTTGGACTTGGATTTTATTCAGCTTTCATGGTAGCAAGAAGAGTTACCATAGACACCCTTTCTTATAAAGAGGGTGAAAAGGCTGTACACTGGGCATCTGATGAAGGTGTTGACTTTACTATGGAAGACGGTGACAGGACAGAGCGCGGAACCAAGATTACCCTTTACTTAAATGATGACTGCTATGAATTTGCCAATGAATACAGAGTTAAGGAAATTTTAGAGAAATACTGCTCATTTATGCCGGTTGAAATCTACTATACCAATGCAAATGCAGTTAAGACCGAAAAAACAGAGGTAGTAGAGGACAAAGATGGTGAGAAGAAGGAAGAAGCACCAAAGCCTGTAAATGAAATCCACCCACTTTGGACAAAGCATCCAAATGAGGTTAAGGAAGAGGATTACAAAGAATTCTACAGGAAGGTGTTCAGAGATTACAAGGAGCCTCTTTTCTGGATTCACCTTAATATGGATTATCCTTTTAATCTTAAGGGTATTCTCTACTTCCCTAAGATTAATAACGAGTACGAGGCGGCTGAGGGAACTATAAAGCTTTACAACAATCAGGTCTTTATTGCAGACAATATTAAGGAAGTTATTCCTGAATTCCTGCTCTTGTTAAAGGGGGTAATTGATTGTCCTGATTTACCTCTCAATGTATCCAGAAGTGCTTTGCAGAACGACGGATTTGTGAAAAAAATATCAGACTATATAACAAAGAAGGTAGCTGAGAAGCTTTCAAGGACTTTGCAAGACTGATAGAGAAAACTATGAGAAATACTGGGATGATATCAGCCCATTTATTAAATACGGCTGCTTAAAGGATGATAAGTTTGAAGAGAAAATGAAGGAATTCATCCTCTTTAAGGACTTAAATGACAAGTATGTAACCTTTGACGACTATGTAAAGACTATAGAGCCTGAAAAGGAAGAAGCAGAAGAAAAGACCGAGGAAGAAAAGAAAGAGGATACTGCTGAGGTAGAGCCTGATAAGCCTAAGAAGATAATATACTATGTAACTGATGTGCGTGAGCAGAGCCAGTATATCAATATGTTTAAGGAAAACGGATTAAATGCCGTTATACTTTCACATAGAATAGACCAGCCATTTATGAATGCACTTGAGATGAAAAATGATGACCTTAAGTTTGAGCGTATTGACTCAAAGGTAAATGCTTCCGCAAAGAATGATGTACCTGAGGAAGAGCTTAAGACTATGACAGAAAGCTTATCTGAGCTTTTCAAGAAGGCACTTGGCAAGGAAAAGCTTGAAGTTAAGGTAGAAAGTCTTAAGAATGAGAATGTCTCTTCTATGATGACTGTATCTGAGGAAATGCGCAGAATGCAGGAAATGATGAAACAGTATGGAATGGGAGCTATGGGAGACAATCCTTTCGAAGCGGGAGAGGTACTTGTGCTTAACAGCAACAATGCTCTTGTTAAATATCTGCTTGAGCATAAAGAAGAAGCTGACAATGAGAAGGTTAAAATTTTCTGCGAACAGCTTTATGACCTTGCAGTTATAGCAAATCGTCCGTTAGCACCTGAAGCTATGACTAAATTTATAACAAGAAGCAATGAAGTGCTTAAGCTTCTTGCTGAATAAAAATAAGAGGACAGGGTATTATGCCTTGTCCTTTTGTATGTTAAAAGGAGTAACAGCAGCCTGTCTTATTTGTGAATATTTTGTGTAGTATCTATAAAATTTTTAATATAGAATAGTATACAAAAAAAGTTAAATAATTGTAATAGCTTGTTTATAGACAAAAAAATATTAAAAAAATGGTAGGATTATTGAAGATATTTAAGAATACAGGAGATAATTTATGAGAAAATTAAAGACAGCTTTATCTTTAACCTTATGTGCAGGACTTTTTTTTAGCTCTGTCACAGGGGTTTCAGCCCAGGTAAAGAAAGATCCCTTACTTGATACTAAAAATGCTAACTATCAGTACCAGTTTGACGCAGTCAATGTAATGAAGGCTTGGAAATTACTTAAGGAAAAAGGTTATACCAAGACTAAAATAGGAGTAATGGATACCGGTGTGGACTCTTTACATGAGGATCTTAAGAAAAATTTAAAAGAATATGTCCGTATAAGCAATGGTGTTATAAAGAAGAGTATAGCAGATCCGGATGAGCATGGAACTCATGTTTCGGGTATTATGGCAGCAACCTATGGCAACGGCAAGGGCGGAAGCGGAATTGCAAACGGTCCTGATAATGACATGGCGGAGCTTATGTTGCAGGTGTACAGGATGATGATGGAAATATTAATGATGTAGATATGATCCGTGCAATAGAATACTTTAAGGAAAAGGGCGTTAAGGTTGTAAATATGAGCCTTGGCGGATACTCTTATGATGATCATATACATAAAGCTATGAAGGCTGCATATGATGCAGGTATTACACTTATAGCAGCTTCAGGAAATGATGATACAGACAAAGACAGCTCTCCATCTTCATTTAAGGAAGTACTTTCGGTAAATTCATCAGACTCGGATAATCAGACTTCATATTTTTCAAACTATGGGTTTACTTCCGATATATCTGCACCGGGCTCCACCATACCAAGTACAGTGCCGGGAGACAGATATGTAGCTTATTCAGGTACATCCATGGCTTCACCTGTAGTAGCGGGAGTAGCTTCACTCGTACTTTCTGCCAATAAAGACCTGACTCCAAGACAGGTATATAACATAATTTGCGGTACTGCGAATAAGTCGATGCTTAAAGGAAAAGTTTTTGATGACAGACAGTATGGATATGGTGTAGTGGATGCTTATGCGGCAGTAAAAGCGGCTTATGATATGAAAGAACATCCTTCAGATAAGGTAGACAGTATCTTTGCTAAAAATAAGACAATCACAGTACAGAAGGGATATGAATCAGCTTTAGAAACTTTGGTAATTCCTGCAACAAGCACAGCAATTACTACTTGGTCAAGCAGTGATGAAAATGTTGCTACTGTGAATGAAGATGGCTACGTAAAGGGAATAAGTGTAGGACATGCAACAATTACAGCTAAGGCAGGGGATAAGGAAACGAATATTTCTGTTAATGTTGCAGAAAATGTACTCCCTGATAAGCTTGAAATATTAAAGGCAAAGAAGATTATTTCTGTAGGTGAAATGGATGTGGCATTTGTAAATGTTGCTCCTGATGAAGCTCTGGTTAAGGAGTTTTATGCTACGAGCAGCAATCCTGAGGTTGCGGTAGCTTATTCAAACTATGGGGTAAAGGGTATAAAACCGGGTAAAGCAACTATTACTGTTAAAACAATAAACGGAATAGAAGAAAAGTACGAAGTTACAGTAAAACCTGCTGTATCAGCGGTCAAATTTACAAAGAAAACAGATAAAGTTAAGGTTGGCAGCAAATTTAAGTTTGAGGCAGTGGCACTTAATGCATCAGGCAAACAGGATGTTGCGGTTAAAGGAGTTGAATGGAGCGTTACTGATACAAGACTTGCGAAGATTGACAAGAAAACAGGTGAGCTTACGGCTAAAAAAGCAGGTAAAGTATTTGTAAAGGTTACATCAAAAGGACTTGCTGAAGATGGCAAAAAAAAGATATCAAAAATTCTTAAAGTAGAGCTGACAGGCAAATCAAAGGCCAAGGCAGGTAAAGATGGCAAGGAGGCAGAAAAGAAAAACGGCAATAAAGTCAGTGCAAAACACATAGAAAATAATGAAGCTATGCTTAAGTCAAAAGCAGATGATTTAATAGATAATCTTTATACATCACTTGACATAAACCGTACAAGATATACAGATGAGGTATTAAAGGCTGCTTTAAGCCTGAAGAAAGAAGCACGTAATTATATAGCCGGGGCTAAGTTTGATACGGAGCTTTATAAAGATGGTATTGATCCTGATACACAGATGCCGGGACTTGTACCTGCTGGAAAATTAGCAGATTATAATATGCGCTTTAAAGCTCTTTCAAGTTATGATATACTTAAAACAGGGTATAAATATAATTTTGACAGCCTTAAAAATGATGTTTATAAGACTGTAAATGAAGGATATAAGAGTATTGACCTGACGGGCTTTAATGAATATTATTCACAGATTGTGAAAGCAGGCTATACCAGGACCTTATCAGATATTAAGAAGGCCGGGAATGTATTAGAACTGTCAAAAGCTGATGCGGTTTCTCTAGAACTTCCTCAGGGCAGGGATATGGAGCTTAGGGGACTAAGGGGCATAACAGATTATGATGCTGTATTCACAAATAATGACATTAAAGTGATTAAAAGAATTCTTAAGAGACAGCTGGATTCTTATGTAAATGGAGAACTTAAAATATCAGGCTATAAGAAAGATATCAAAGGTCTGAAAAAAGACTTAAAGAGCTATAAGAAGGATATCGACAAAACCCTTTATGTAGGAGAAATGTTCGATAAGACAGCTGCGTACATAAAGAAAATGGTTAAGAAAACAGGAATCGAATATGAAAAGATTTCCGGTGGAGATATGAAGAGGACTTTTGCAGCATTAGATAAGACTCTGTCGGACTTTAATATCAAAGATTATTCATCAAAAGGTTGGGAAAAGATTACATCAGCTTATAATGATGCAGTAGATGCAGTAAGCAGTTCCTGGTATAAAGGTGAAGTATATAAACTTGCAGATAAACTTACTAAGAAGCTTGACAAGGTAAAAACTGCCAAAGAAGAAAAAGAGGAAAAAGCAAAAAAGAAAGCAGATAAGAAAAATAATAAAGCTGATAAGATGTCTGAAAAAGGTTCAAAAAAATAAAATGAACATATAAAATACCCTATAGCATATTGTAAAGGATTAAAAAACGAAACCTTTGCAATATGCTTGTGGTGTTTTATGGAAAAGATAAGATCGGAGGTAGCCATGGAAAAAGAAGTAATAAGCTTTGACTCAGCAGATGGAAGGAGTAAGATAGCAGGTTATATCTATACTGAGAATCACGTAGAGCCTAAAGCGGTGATACAGCTTTCACGATGGAATGTGCGAATATGCAGAACGCTACGAATGGCTGGCAAATTTTTTTACAGGAAGAGGATACATATTTGCCGGAAATGATCACTTAGGGCATGGAAGCAGTTCAGAACCATCTGAATATGGTATTTTTGATGAAGAACATGTGGAAATGGACTTAAAGAAGATGAATGATATTCTGAGAGAAAAATATCCTCTTCTTCCTATTATTCTATATGGACATAGTATGGGAAGTTTCTTTGCAAGATGGTACGCAGAAAGATATCCGGATACTATAGATGGTCTGATAATAAGCGGGACAGCAGGTCCTTCTGTAAAAAATGTGCTGGGTAGGGCACTGGCCGGCTTTATAGCAAGAACACATAAGGAAGGCTATATTTCAAAGTTTTTGGTAAAGTTAAGTTTTGGCAGCTATCTTAAGAGAATTCCCGATGCCAAGAGTCCCAGTGACTGGATAACACATGACAGAGCTGTTATAGAGAAATATAGCAAAGATCCAAAATGTAATTTTATTTTTCCGGCAAAAGGCTACCACTCGCTTCTTACAGCACTTACAGTGGTTAGTAGAAAGGAATGGGCGAAAAGTTTACCTAAGGATATGCATATATTGCAGATTGCAGGAGCGGAGGATCCGGTTGGTGATTATGGCAAAGGGGTAAGAAAAGTTACTAAGATGCTAAGAGATGCAGGAATAAAAGATGTTACGGAATATATAGACGAAAAAGGAAGGCATGAATTACATAATGAAATAAATAAATCAGAGATAATGAGAAAAGTTGTAAGCTGGCTTGATGATAGATTTAGTTAAAAAATTGGGGAGAAAATATGGCAGAATTTATTGTAAAAGCAGGAGAAATATTTACTGAGGTGGGGCGGTCTATTAATAAAATATGGATTATTAAAACTGGTAAAGTAAGGGTTGAATGTGCAGGTGGAAGCTATGAACTGGGCTCTGGTGATGTAATTGGTGTATGCGAGGTGTTTTTAGAGGTACATTTTTTAACTTATGTAGCAATGGAGGATACGGTTGCCTATATCTATCCGTTAGTAAGTGTGGAGTCAGTTGACTCTATACTCAACTCTAATCCGGATATCGCAAGAATTTTCATACGTTCCTGTATAAGGCAGATTACAAAGCTGATGTATTCTTACAGGACAGAACAGGTAAGATGTAATGCAATTTATGATAGTTTGAAAGCCTGCTATAATATCTATATTAATCTTGCGAATTATGTGGGGATTAGGCTCGAACGTAATGAAGAAATTGAAAATTTAGAAGCATATTCTAATCATGAAGAACTTGACTTCTGGCTATCGGGTTATTATGAGGGATTAAACAGAATATATGCCAGTGAAAACTATAAGTTGCTTATAGCAGAGCCGGATATATCTGTGGGAATGCTAAGAAAGGGCTGTCTGGATGCAAGGAAGTCTGTACAGCTTATGGGAGACAGATATCAGTTTGTAAAAAAATGTTTGAACTATTATTTTTTAGAAGAAGAGGGAGGACTTTTTTACAAGCTTTTAGAAGTATTTAACAGATTTTTTTGGCAGATGCTAATATCAAAAAAATAATTTTTTTGAATAAGATGAATATTATTGTATATGAGGCTGCAAAATTTCCAATGAATCCCACTAATAAGCTTGCATACAAGATACAGGAGTGTTCGGAAGCTATTAAAAGTTTGAGAACCAATATGGTATCTAATGAAAATTTAACAGAGAATAGCACAGAGCCTGATATTAGAGAAGAACTTTATGAGTCTTTGGATACTATTCTTGATTTTGCAGATATAGCAGGATCTGAACGAAGACTTTTTAGAATTAATATAAATAAATTGAACAGTCTGAGTGATAAAAAAATGCCATAGATGATGAAACTATGGCACTGAAAAGAGAAATAACTGCTGAATTTTATCAGATATATTCTGAGGTATTTTTTAAGAGCTTAAAAAAAGAAATTACTCCTGCTGTAAGGATGTTCCTATATTTTGGTTATATAGACGAGAATCTGGCAGGTAGAGAGTATACAAAGCTGTTGTATAAATTATCTGAAGAACTAAAAGATAACGTACCGGAAGACACAGGAGTTTATACCTTTTATGACTGGCTTTTAGCTATATACAGGGGAGATAAGAAACCTTGCCGTAATGAATTTGATGTAGATTTCTCAGATTATGTAAGAGAACTCAAAAATACAAAAAAGATTACGCCGGCAGAGGCGGACAGGATGTTAGAAGATGGAGAAGCTAAGGTATGCTATGAATTAGACAATATATTTAAAACCGCCAATAAGATTACTTTTGGAAGGGTATCAACCTTCTGCCCTGTATTTTGTGAGGAAAACATATTAAAAGACTTAAAAGAATGTGTTGTAAAATCAGGTAGTGTCAGAAGAAAATTAAATGCAGTGAAAAATGTTGACTATTCAGCATTTTATAGAGAGACACTGGCTTTAGGTGATGGAGATATTATGTCAAGGGAGCATATTCATGTTGAAAAGCTTCCGGATTTTATACTTATGCCAAATGCAGGTGTAAGAGGTATAATGTGGCAGGAGATAGAGGGCAAGGTCAGAACTACACCAAGCAGAATGTTTATTTCAATTTTACATATGGAGGATCTCCAGAATACAATTATAAGAATGACAGGGGAATTCCGCTGGGAACTTTGTAAGAGAGTACAGGGAGTAAGGTGGAATGATGTTACAGATCCTTCACTTACCAGTCTTTATTGCGATTATGTGCAGTTTTACCGTAAAAATAACCTTCTGAGTCCGGAAATGAAGGAAAAAGTAAAACTTAGTTTGCAACGCTGCCGCAATAGTTTTAAGGAAATGTTTGTGCAGGATTATATTACTTATATATTATATGAAGGAAATGGTTCTCCAAGGCTTAATAAGGTTGCAAGACAGATTTTATTTGAGTTTTGTCCGCCTGATGCAAAAGGAATTGAAAGACTGTCTAAAAATCCTACCTATATGGAGTTAATTAAGCAGATGCAATTTAAGCAGGAACAAAAATTGCAGAGATATGAAGGGCTTGAAAGAAAGCTACTTAAGGAAACAGGAAGTATTCCACTTAGTCTGAAGAATGAAATTGATTTTGTAAAAGGCATAAGATAAAATAAGGCTGACACATTAGAAAAGTCGATAGACATATCTTTGAATGTGTCAGCCTTTGTTATAGATTTAAATTTGGAGTATTTTATAATAATTTAGTTGTCCATTTAGATAAATCCCATACATCAGTAGCAAGACCATCGTAGAATTCAGGCTCATGGCAGACCATAATTATACTACCCTTGTAGGCTATGAGGGCTCTTTTTAATTCATCTTTAGCATCCACATCTAAATGATTGGTTGGCTCGTCAAGTACCAGAATATTGCTCTTTCTGTTAATGAGCTTGCAAAGCCTTACCTTAGCCTGTTCACCGCCACTAAGAACTTTGACCATACTTTCTATATGTTTGGTGGTAAGTCCGCATTTGCTAAGCGCGCTTCTTACTTCGTACTGGGAAAATCCCGGAAACTCTTCCCAGATTTCATTTATACAGGTATTATTTCCATTTCCACTCATTTCCTGCTCAAAGTAACCAAGCTCCTGAGAGTCGCCAAGTTTTACCTCTCCGGAAAGTGCAGGGATAAGTCCCATTATGCTTTTAAGAAGAGTGGTCTTACCGATACCGTTTGCTCCCTCTATAACTATTTTCTGCCCTCTCTCCATATAAAGATCCATAGGCTTGCTGAGAGGAGTGTCATAGCCGATTACAAGCTCTTTGGCTTCTAAGATAACTTTACCACTTATGCCTGCCTCAAGGAAGTTAAATACAGGCTTTGGTTTTTCGCCTGCAAGTTCTATTATATCCATTTTATCAAGTTTTTTCTGCCTTGACATAGCCATATTTCTTGTGGAGACTCTCGCTTTGTTTCTTGCAACAAAGTCTTTTAAGTCTGCAATTTCTTTCTGTTGCTTATTGTAGGCGGCTTCCTGCTGGGCTTTTTGCATTTCATAGACCTCAAGGAAGTTGTTGTAATCGCCTACATAACGCTTAAGCTCCTGATTGTTCATATGATAAATAATGTTGATTACACTGTTTAAGAATGGAATATCGTGGCTTATAAGAATAAAAGCATTTTCATATTCCTGTAAATATCTTGTAAGCCAGGCTATATGTTCTCTGTCAAGATAGTTGGTAGGCTCGTCAAGTAAAAGAATATCCGGTTTTTCAAGCAAAAGTTTTGCAAGAAGCACCTTTGTACGCTGTCCTCCTGAAAGCTCGGTTACATCATTATCAAGTCCGATATCGCTAAGCCCGAGGGCAGCAGCTACTTCTTCAACCTTAGCATCTATCATATAGAAGTCATGCATGGTAAGTAAATCCTGAATGGTACCGGTTTCTTCCATCAATTTGGCAAGGGTAGCCTCGTCAGCTTCGCCCATTTCCATATAGGCTTCATTAAGTCTTTTTTCAAGATCAAAGAGATAGTCAAATGCAGACTTTAATACACTTCTTATTGTCATACCTTTGGTAAGTACTGCATGCTGATCCATATATCCGACATGGCAGTTCTTAGCCCACTCAATCTTTCCCTCATCAGGCATCTGCTTGCCTGTAATTATATTCATAAAGGTAGACTTGCCTTCTCCGTTTGCTCCTATAAGTCCGATATGCTCGCCCGCAAGAAGACGGAAGGACACATCGTTAAATATAGCTCTGTCTCCAAAGCCATGTGTTAAATGCTCTACATTTAATATACTCATAATGAAAACCTTTCAGACTATTTTATTTCGATGTGGCTTCATTACAATATGCCACACCTGTATATAATAGACGAAGATAAGGAGATTTGCAAGGTAAAAAGTAATAAACAAACTATTTTCAAGGCACAAACTATGTGGTATAATGATTGATAATCATAAACAGTTAGGAGAAGGAAAAATGAACGATCAGTATTTAGAAGAAGGCATTAAATGTAGAGATACGAGTAAAAACAAAGGCATAAGGCTGGGGCTCATTGTCCTTGTATTATTTACATTTTTTTTGGTTTTAATTAATCCGGCACTTATTATTTCACCGGTTGTAGCAATAGCACTTGCTGTATTTATATTTTCAAGGCTTAAGATAGAGTATGAATATATTTATGCAGATGGACAGATTGATTTTGACAGAATAAGCGGCAATGCAAAGAGAAAGACTTTAATGAGGGTAGATATAGAAAATGCAGAGGTTATAGCTCCTACCAGTTCAGATTCTATCAAGGCTTACAACAATAATAACAGAATCAAAGTAAAAGATTTCAGCTCGTATGATAATAGTGTAAGTACCTATTCAATGATAGTAAGTAAAAACGGAGAGCTCTATAAGATAATTTTTGAGCCCTCCGAGAGAATGGTTAAAAGTATGAAGTATAAGCAGCCAAGAAAAGTTAAGGAGTACTAATCTTTTTACAAAAATTTATAAATGCTTCAAGTTCATCGTTTGCAGTATACTCTCTGAGATAGGTAAAGCCTATCTCTCTTTTTTGTATTGGGACAGAAAGTGGTATAGTGGTTAAAGTACCATTATGAAGTTCATTTTTTACAAAATCAGTTATGACACAGGCTATTCCAAGCCCTATTTTAGCAAATTCTATAAGAAGGTCCATACTGCTGACTTCTAATATGTGCCCTGTAAGCATCTGACCTGTAGAAAGCTCGCTACTCCTTATGTATTCGTCAATGTAGCGCCTGGACACATTATGCTGGTCAAGGAGCATAAGATTTGCGTATTCAAAAGGATTTTTTTCTGCTTCAGGATGTCTTTTTTTTAGATTTTTAAGGTAGGCAGGAGTAGCAACAAATCCGTCTTCTACAACTCCTATCGGCGAAAACACAAAGTTTTCAAGCCTGCCACTTTCTCCGACAAGACCTATATCTACCTTGTGATTTTGAAGAAGATTAAGTGTCTGATAGGTAGACTGGCAGCTAATGGATATTTTAATATGAGGATGAAGCTTTATAAATTTTTCAAGGTAAGGCATAAGCACATATTTACAAAGGGTAGTGGAAACTCCGATTTTAAGGTTTCCGGTACCTAGTTTTTTATTTTTTTTGATAGTATCCTCTGCCTGCCTTAGGTGTTTGAAAGCAGCATTGGTCTGTTCATAAAGCAGTTTGCCTGACTCGGTAAGGGTGACTCCTCTTGAGCTCCTTACAAAAAGCTTTGTCTCAAGATTTTGTTCAAGCCTTGTTACAGCCTTGCTTATTGCAGGCTGGCTTATATATAGTTCTTTGGCAGCATGCGAAATATTCCCTGCCTCGGCAACGGTGTTAAATATGTGATATAGGGACAAATTTTGATCCATACTGCTTTCCATGAGTAACTCCTTTCAAGTATATAATCAGGTAAATTTGGAATAAGTTTATAACTATAGTTCATAGCAATTATACTTAATATGTATTTTTATTATACAGTATGTCTTGATATAATACAAGGACACTTACAGAAAATAAAATTCTGAATAAAGGCAATATCATAGAAAGGGGCATAATTATGGGAATGACAATGACTCAGAAGATTTTGGCTGCTCATGCAGGGCTTGAGAGGGTTCATGCAGGAGAGCTTATAGAAGCAGAGCTTGACATGGTGCTTGGCAATGATGTAACTGCGCCGGTAGCCATAAAAGAGTTATCCAAGTTCAAGGATAATAAAGTCTTTGACAAAGACAAGATTGCGCTTGTTCCTGACCATTTTACCCCAAATAAGGATATAAAGTCGGCAGAAAACTGCAAATGTATGCGTGATTATGCCATTTCTAATGATATAACAAATTATTTTGAAGTAGGCTGTATGGGGATAGAGCATGCCCTCTTACCTGAAAAGGGAGTAGTTACGGCAGGCGACTGTATAATAGGAGCCGATTCACATACCTGTACCTATGGGGCACTTGGAGCCTTTTCTACAGGTGTAGGAAGTACAGATATGGCAGCAGGTATGGTTACGGGAAAAGCTTGGTTTAAGGTACCATCAGCTATCAAATTTGTTTTAACCGGAAAAATGAAAAAGTGGGTGAGTGGCAAGGATGTAATACTTCATATTATAGGTAAAATAGGAGTAGACGGTGCACTTTACAAGTCGATGGAGTTTACAGGTGAAGGAATTAAGAATCTGACTATGGATGACAGATTTACTATAGCAAACATGGCTATAGAAGCCGGAGCCAAGAATGGTATTTTTCCTGTAGATGAGTTTACCCTGGAATATATAAAGGAACATTCCACTAAGCCTTACAAGGTATATGAGGCTGATGAAGATGCTGTTTATGATGAGGTAATAGAAGTTAATCTCTCAGAACTTGAGCCTACAGTGGCATTTCCACATCTTCCTGAAAACACCAGAACCATAGGTGAAACAGGAAATATAAAGATAGACCAGGTAGTGATAGGTTCCTGTACTAATGGAAGAATCTCTGATATAAGGATTGCTGCAGAAGTAATGAAGGGAAGAAAGATAGCACCAGGTATAAGGGCGATAGTAATTCCTGCAACTCAGGATATATATCTTACAGCACTCAAAGAAGGCTTAATTACTACCTTTGTACAGGCAGGCTGTATAGTGAGTACTCCTACCTGTGGACCATGTCTTGGAGGGCACATGGGTGTGCTGGCAGCAGGCGAGAGAGCCATATCTACTACCAATAGAAACTTTGTAGGACGTATGGGGCATGTTGAGAGTGAAGTATATCTTGCAAGTCCTGCGGTGGCAGCGGCAAGTGCGGTTACAGGTAAGATAAGCTCGCCTGATGAACTTGGATTATAGGAGGTATTATGGAAGCGAGAGGTTTTGTTCATAAATATGGAAATGATGTGGATACTGATGTGATTATTCCCGCAAGATACCTTAATACCTCAGATCCAAAGGAACTTGCAGCAAAATGTATGATTGATATAGATGCAGACTTTGTAAATAAGGTTAAAGTCGGTGACATAATGGTGGCAGGAGACAATTTTGGATGTGGTTCTTCAAGGGAACATGCACCGATAGCTATTAAGGCTTCGGGGATAGCCTGTGTGATTGCAAAGACTTTTGCAAGAATATTTTATAGAAATGCTATCAATATAGGACTTCCCATTATAGAATGTGCAGAAGCGGCAGAGGCTATAAAAAACGGTGATGAGGTAGAGATAGATTTTGATACAGGTATAATCAAGGATATAACCACCGGAGAGAGCTTTACAGGACAGGCCTTCCCAGAGTTTATAAAGAAGATAATAAAGCAGGGTGGGTTGATTAATTATATAAATGCTGAGAAGTAAGGAAATGTTTACCGTAAACCGGATAAAAAAATATAAAATAGAATTCTTGTTGAATAAGTGTATCAGATACTTAGGTTAGAATTAAAAAATGTGAGTCACAAAGCTTAGAAAAACTTATTACCGAACTAAAAGGCTTGGTAGTTTGAAAATATAATGCAGATAGCGTTTATTGTGGCTCACATTTACAGGAAAGATTATAATAAATTTTTAGTTTGTAATCAGCAAAAGTCCAGGGCATTTATCAATTTATGGTAAGTGCCCTACAATTTTACCTATCTTCCCAATTCCCATCAAATAGTGTATAATAATTATAGTTTGTTTAATATTGATTCTGCATTTATTGGGACAAATCATTATCTAAATTGGAGGTGTGGTTTGAAGCCCAAACACAAGAATGTAATTAATGTAGAGAGGCTAAAAGAAATTTTAGCTGACCTGACACTGTTTGATGATATTTTTATGTCGCAGGTATTTGATAATAACATACCTGCTGCAAATCTGCTGCTTAGAGTTATTCTTGGTAAAAAAGATATACAAGTAATATCAGTAGCAGGACAGAAAGAGTTTAGCAATCCCTTGATAGGCGGAAGAAATCTAAAGCTTGATATTCTTGCAGAAGATAGTGAAGGGAAACACTATAATGTGGAAGTACAAAGAAGTACAGCCGGTGCAGATGAGCGCAGGGCAAGGTTTCACAGCAGTATGTTAGATGTAAGGATGTTAAAATCAGGGCAGAAGTTTAAGAAATTGGCAGATTCTTATGTGATTTTTATTACAGAAAAAGATTATTTTGGAGAAAATTTACCAATCTACACCATTGACAGAATGGTAAAGGAGACAAAGAAAGACTTTTATGATGGCTCACATATATATTATGTGAATGGGGCTTATCAGGGAGAAGATGAAGTTGGAAAACTTATGCATGACTTTAGAGAAAAGAAAGTAGAGGATATGTACAATAAGGAACTTGCAGACAGTGTGCGACATTTTAAAAAGAAGGGAGATGGAAAAGTTATGAGTTCAAAATGGGATGAATTTGTTAAGGAGATGCAGAAAGAAGCGGTCAAAGAAGCAATGGAGAAGGCAGAGAGGAAACTGGAGAAAGAGAAAAAGAAGCTTCATTACTTGCTACAGTAACTTCCGGTATTGCTTATGGAGTGGAAAAGGAGCAGATTATTGAAAGACTTTGCAAGGAATTTAAACTTACAAATAGCGCAGCAGAGAAAAAGTATGAAAAATACGCAGTAAAGATGGCATAGAATCCTGTGGAGCTGACTAGCTGAAATAGACTCATTTGACAAAAATCCCAGCACTATGCTATAATCTATCAGTTACCGGGCATCTCTTACGGAGATGCCTTTTTATATGAAAGGTGGAAATTTAATTGAAATTTAACGAAATGCAACTCGATGAGCGTATATTAAAGGCTGTTAAGGAGCTTGGCTATGAAGAGGCTACTCCTATCCAGACTGAGGCTATTCCTGTAGCTATTACAGGCAAGGATATCTTAGGACAGGCACAGACCGGAACAGGTAAGACAGCAGCTTTTTCTATACCTATCTTAAATAATATTGATTCAGGCAACAAGCATTTACAGGCGGTAGTTCTTTGTCCTACAAGAGAACTTGCCCTTCAGGTTTGCGGAGAAATAAGAAAGCTTTCAAGATATATGCATGGCATCAAGCTTGTACCTGTATATGGCGGACAGGACATAGTTAAGCAGATAAAGTCGTTGAAGCAGGGAGCACAGATTATTGTCGGTACTCCGGGGCGTGTAATGGATCATATGCGCAGAAAGACTGTAAAGTTTGATCAGGTTAAGATTATGGTACTTGATGAAGCTGATGAAATGCTTGACATGGGCTTTAGAGATGATATCGAAACCATACTTGCAGAAGTTCCTGAGGAGAGACAGACCATGCTTTTCTCAGCTACCATGCCAAAGCCAATCCTTGATATCACCAGAAAATATCAGAAAAAGGCACAGAATATAAAGATAGCCAAAAAAGAACTTACTGTAGAAAATATAGAGCAGTATTATTTTGAAGTAAGAAGGAACTACAAAGACGAGATACTTTCAAGAATCCTTGATATGTACAATCCTGAGCTTAGTATAGTGTTCTGTAATACCAAGAAAAAGGTGGAAGAAGTTGCAAATGAGCTTCAGGGCAGAGGTTATTTTGCGGAAGGACTTCATGGAGACCTTAAGCAGCAGCAGAGAGACAGAGTAATGGGTAATTTCCGTAACGGTAAGACTGAAATCCTTGTAGCTACCGATGTTGCAGCAAGAGGTATTGATGTAAAGGGAGTTGACCTTGTTATCAACTATGACTTGCCACAGGATGACGAATACTATGTACATAGAATAGGAAGAACTGGAAGAGCAGGTAAGGCGGGACTTGCCCTTTCATTTGTAAGCGGTAAAGAAGTCTACAAGCTTAAGGAGATACAGCGTTACTGCCATACTAAGATAAGACTTAAGCCGGTGCCTTCCCTTGATGATGTTACAAATACAAGGGTAGACAGTCTCTTTGGCGAACTTTCAGAGATAATTGAAAATGAAGACCTGACTAAAATGACAGAAATGATAGAACAGAAAGTAAATGAAGAAGACTTTACCTCTCTTGATGTGGCAGCAGCCTTCTTAAAGCTTTATCTTTCTTCTAAGGAAAGCAGTAGCGAAGATAATTCCATACCTGATAGTGAATTTACAGGAAGTACTGAAAATGGTATGGTAAGGCTGTTTATCAATATAGGTAAAAAAGACAGGGTTAAACCGGGCGATATCTTAGGTGCAATAGCAGGAGAGTCAGGCATATCAGGTAAGCTTGTCGGAGAAATCCAGATGTATGATAAATATACCTTTGTAGAAGTTCCTGCTGAGAATGGCAAAGAAGTGCTTTTTGCGATGAAAAATGCTAAAATAAAGGGAAAGAAGATTAACATAGAGCCTGCAAACGCGAGGTAGTAAGATGAAGACGGAATATGTGGATTTAAGGGATGGTAAGGATGTAAAGGAAGGCCTTTACAAGGCGGCGGAAATTATTAAAAATGGCGGACTTGTAGCCTTCCCTACAGAAACTGTGTACGGGCTTGGAGCTAACGGGCTGGATGAAAATGCAGTTCCAAAGATTTATGAGGCTAAAGGCAGACCTTCCGACAACCCCCTTATCTTACATATAAGTGAATTTGATGAAATAAAAATATTGTAAAGGAAATACCAGATATAGCCGTCCTTTTAGCAGATGAATTTTGGCCCGGACCTTTAACTATGGTGTTTAAGAAGAGTGACATGGTACCATATAGAACTACAGGGGGGCTTGAAAGTGTTGCTGTGAGAATGCCGTCAAATAAGATAGCAAGAGAGTTCATTAAGACGGCAGGAGTACCTGTTGCAGCTCCAAGTGCCAATTCATCAGGCAGGCCAAGTCCTACAAAGGCAAGTCATGTGATTGAGGACTTAGATGGAAAAATTGATATGGTTATAGACGGTGGAACAGTGGACATAGGACTGGAGTCTACGATTGTAGACGTAACCGGAGAAGTTCCGGTTATACTAAGACCGGGATTTATTACTGAAGAAATGTTGCTAGAGGCTGTAGGCAGGGTACAGATAGATGAGGCAGTTAAAAGTTTGAGTCCTGATAAGGACTTAAAGCCAAAGGCTCCGGGTATGAAATACAGGCATTATGCACCACAGGGGAAAGATGACCATATATAAGGGAAATTCTGAAAATGTAGTAAAGGTAATAAATGAAGAAACAGCAAAGTCAGAAGGAAAGAAAACAGCAGTACTTGCAACTGACGAAACAAAGAGGTATTATAAAGCTGATATTGTAATTTCGCTCGGAAGCAGGAAAGATAGTGAAAGCATTGCGCATAATCTCTTTGATGCACTTAGAAGATTTGATGATATGGGGGCAGAGATAATATTTCAGAGGGCTTTGATGATAACAGGCTTGGCTTTGCTATTATGAACCGTCTGCATAAGTCGGCAGGCTACAATATTGTGAATGTATAGGATTAATTTATATTTATGGGGGTTGGCAGGAGGTAATTGTGTTCGATAAAATTATTTTTGTATGTACAGGGAATAATTCCAGAAGCCCTATGGCAGAAACCATATATAAGAGTCTGGCTGAAGATGAAGGGCTGCCGTCTATATCAAGAGGACTGGTTGTACTATTTTCAGAGCCGGTCAATGAAAAGGCAGAAGCAGTTCTTGAAAATCATGGCTTGACCTGTGTAGTAGAGGCTTCTAAAGAGTTATCTAAAGAAGATATTACAGATAAGTCACTTATCTTGACAATGACAGATAAGCAGAAAAAACAGGCTCAGGAGAAGCTTGAACTTACAGAAAATGTATTTACAATCAAAGAGTTTAATGGCGAGGAAGGCGAAGTAAAGGATCCTTATGGTGGAACTTTAGTAGATTATGAGGAATGCTTTACAGAGCTTCTCAGACTGATAAAGAAAACAATATATAAGCTTGATGAAATGGGGAAATAATTATGGAAAACAAAGTGATTGCAATTGGAAGTGACCATGGTGGCTTTGAGCTTAAGCAGGAAATCATTAAGTATTTAACAGAAAAAAATATAGAGTTCAAAGATTTTGGCTGTTATGATGAAACCTCCTGTGATTACACAGAGTATGGAAAAGCAGTTGCAGAAGCAGTGGCAGCAGGAAAATATGAAAAAGGCATTTTAATTTGTGGTACAGGTATAGGCATATCCATTACAGCAAATAAAGTAAAGGGCATCAGATGTGCCCTTTGCAGTGATTGTTTTTCGGCAGAGGCTACCAGAGAGCATAATGATGCCAACATTCTTGCGCTTGGTGGCAGGGTAGTTGGAGTAGGGCTTGCTCTAAAGATAGTTGATACCTTCTTAAATACACCATTTTCAAATGAAGAAAGGCATATAAGAAGAATCAGTCAGATTGAGAGCTAAGGTATTTTTCAAGCTCTGTGACAGGCTCTTGAAGCAGTGAATATTCATTATTGTAAACATAATTAAGCAGGTTGTGAAAGCTGTTAAGGGCTTTTATTTCCTGCTCTTTTGTTATAAGATTTTTGTTAATAGCGTCTGCAAACTCGTCAATATCCATAATTCTTATGCTATTATCAGGGTAGATAACCACATCTATAAGCAAGTCAGTAAAATTTATATCATTTCCGTTAAAAGCAAGCTCTGAAACATCATTATACCAATAAAGCAGTTTTCCATCACCGTCAAAAAATTTGCTGGTTTTGATACCTAGCTTTGGATAATAGGCAGAAAAACCGCCTGATATATCCTGACGGAGGCGTATGGCTTTCCAGCCTGAAACAATTAACTCGTCAGATACATAATAGATAGTATCGTGATTTAGGGTTATAACCTCATCAGGTATATAACGTCTTCTGGTAACGGTATAAGCTTTATATTTTTCAGGGTTGAAATTAATCATTTTTTGACCTCAATTATGTTATATGTTATCATATTAAGATACAAGAGTCAAAAGTATAAAAATTCTGTGCAAGCTTGCTTGCAAAAGAATTTATTATCTTTTGACACGCAAAAAATATGAGTAAGTAGCCATTTTTTGTAAAAAATGAGCGGATTACGAATATTTTTGCAAGGATTGCGAAAAGCGAAGCTGTAGCAATCCTGTATCAAAGTGTGTCAAGTAATTTTGACACACACATTTTAAAAGTAAGTTTTAATTACTTGTATCATATGGTATCATTTTATTCGATATAAGTAAACAACATTTTATGGGAGAAAAACATGAATATACCTGATTTTATAAAAAAAGGAGATATAATAGGGGTTACAGCTCCATCAGCAGGCTTTACGGAAGAAGTTGACTTAAGAAAGCTTGAAAGTGCAAAACTTAATCTTTCTGAAAAAGGCTATGAGGTGATTGAAACTGAGAATGTAAGAAAATGTGAAAAGGGAAGGAGTTCAAAAGGGAAAAAACGTGCAGAGGAATTTCTTTCACTTATAGAAAATGAAAAAGTAAAGTATATACTCTCTGCAAGCGGTGGGGATTTTCTTATGGAAATGCTTGAATACCTGGATTATGAGCTTATAAAGGCTAATCCAAAGTGGATACAGGGTTATTCAGACAATACAGGACTTATTTATCCGATTACCACTATCTGTGATATGGCAACAGTGTACTCAGGTAATGTTGGTGATTACGGGATGTCACTTTGGCATGATGGAGTAAAAAACAATCTGAAGCTACTTGAAGGAAAGAATATAGAGCAGAAAGAATTTGACCTTTTTGAAAATGAATATGTTAAAAAAGTAACAGGCTATGAAGGATATAATCTCACAGACAAGGTGAAATATGAGTTTGTTTCAGAAAATAAATCTGAGAGTTTTACAGGAAGGCTTTTGGGAGGCTGTCTGGATGTACTTATTATGCTTTGTGGAACTAAATATGATAAGACTGCGGAGTTTGTGAAAAAATATAAAGAAGAGGGTATAATTTGGTACTTAGAAAGCTTTGACCTCTCATCCGCAAGAATTCAATGTGCGCTGTGGCAGTTAAAAGAAGCAGGATGGTTTGAAGGAGCGAAGGGATTCTTATTCGGCAGACCTTGTTTTTTCAGGGAGGAATATGAAACAGATTTTAATGAGGCGGTAAAGACGGCCTTAGACAGTCTTAATCTTCCTATAATAACAGGTTGTGATATAGGACACAGACCGCCGAGACTTACTATGATAAACGGGCTTATGGCTGAGATTAGTTTTGACGGTAAACATTTTATAATGAAATATCCGGAATTAGGCTAAATAATTATAAAATTAAGTAAAAAGTAAGAAAGGAAAACGTGTAGGCGTTTAGAATGCCAAGGCGCAAGGTAACAATGTGAGCAGAGGCTTTTTTTCCAGATTTTTGGACATTTAAGAACAGTGGGCAAGCATAGAGCGCTTGTAAGAAAACACTGTTTTAAGCTGGGCTTGTACTGGCAGGGACTTACACATGATTTGTCGAAGTATTCTCCGGTTGAATTCTGGACAGGAGTTAAGTACTATCAAGGTGATAAGAGTCCTAATTTTGCTGAGAGAAAGGCTAATAATGGCTACAGCTATGCCTGGCTTCACCATAAGGGCAGGAATAAGCACCATCTCGAATATTGGATAGATTATGACTTAAGCGACGGTGCCACTATGATGGGGCTTGAAATGCCACCCAGATTTCTAGCAGAGATGTTTTGTGACAGAGTGGCTGCAAGCAAAACCTACAGAGGCAGTTCGTATAAGGACTCAGATCCCTATGAATATCTTATGCTTGTAAAAGACCATTATATTATTCATCCTAAGACACTTTCGGAACTTGAAAAGATGATGACTATTCTTAAGGATGAGGGGGGAAGAGGCTGCATTTAATTATATACGAAAAGAAATATTATTAAAATAAAAATATTATTAAAATAATAAGAAGAAAATATAAACAGAATACTGGACTTATGAGTTTTCTAATGTATAATTATACACGTATCAAATGACTAACTATTTATTTCCGATAAAATACAAAATTATTGTGAAATAGTCAGAGAAGAGGAGAATAACGTGGGTAAGAAGTACAGTTCAGTTAAGGATTTTCTGGTTAAAAAGGAAATTGAGATTTCATTCAAACGCTATGGTATTGATGTCTTAGGTTCAATGGCGATGGGACTTTTTGCATCACTTCTGGTAGGAACAATACTTAATACTATAGGTTTGAAACTTGGAATCCCTTTTTTATCTGAGACAATATGGCCGATTGCAAAAGAAATGACAGGTCCTGCTATTGCAGTTGCCATTGCAATGGCGCTTAAAGCACCTAATCTGGTAGTGTTTTCTTCCTTGATTGTTGGATACGCAGGAAATCAGCTTGGTGGTCCAGCAGGTGCCTGGATTGCAGCCTGGCTTAGTGTGGAACTGGGAAAAGTAGTTTCAAAGGAAACTAAGATAGATATAATAATTACACCGGCAGTAACCATTATATCAGGTGTGAGTATAGGTACATTTTTAGGACCTGTAATAAATAACCTTATGAGTGGGCTTGGAGAGACCATTATGCTTGCAACAACTTTGCAGCCATTCTGGATGGGTATAATTATTTCGGTTATTGTAGGTATAGTACTGACCTTACCTATAAGCTCAGCGGCACTTTGTATGATGCTTTCCCTGTCCGGGCTTGCAGGAGGAGCAGCAACGGCAGGTTGCTGTGCACAAATGGTAGGCTTTGCGGTAATAAGCTTCAAGGAAAATGGTTGGAGTGGTTTGCTGGCTCAGGGACTTGGTACTTCTATGTTGCAAATTCCTAATATTTTGAAAAACTGGAAGATATGGATACCGCCTACATTGGCATCTGTTATAACAGGACCTATAGCCACCACTGTGTTTAAACTGGAAAATATTCCGCTTGGTTCAGGTATGGGAACCAGCGGACTGGTAGGGCAGATTGGTACGATTACAGCTATGGAGCAGGCAGGAGCCTCAGTATTTATCACTTATACAGGAATTATAACAGTTCATTTTATTTTACCTGCGATACTTAGTCTTATATTTTTATAAAAATTTTTGAAAAAAAGTCGGTTGGATAAAAGATGGCGATTTAAAAATTAAATGTATAAAAAAATGGATTTATAGAAAAATCAAATAAACACAATTACCCATTTGATAAAACAATAACAATAAAATTGACAAATTTTACAAAACGAATGTAAAATTTGTATGTAAAAAAATAAAAATTATTCAAATAATAATGAGTGATTTTAAACAACTTTTTATCAAAGGGGGATTTTAGTATGGAGTTCTTAAGCACTAAAAAAGGATTATTCTCACTTGGAATAATCGCAGGTTTGGGAGCTGCACTTTTAGCATTTCTTGGCAACCCTAAAAACATGGCATTTTGTATAGCCTGCTTTATCAGAGATACAGCAGGAGCAATGCATTTTCATAGTGCAGAGGTAGTACAGTATGTAAGACCTGAAATCATAGGAATTATATTAGGTGCCTTTGTAATCTCATTACTTACAAGAGAATATCGCTCTACAGCAGGTTCTTCTACTGCACTCAGATTTTTCCTTGGTGTAATAATGATGGTATGTGCCCTTGTATTCCTTGGATGCCCGCTTCGTATGGTGCTCAGAATGGCAGCAGGTGATATCAGCTCTTATGTAGGTCTGGTAGGTTTTGCAGCCGGTGTTGCTACAGGAGCATTTTTCCTAAAAAAGGGATTCTCGCTCGGAAGAGCTTATACAGCCAGGAAAGAGAGCGGATATGCACTGCCTATCGTAGTTGCGGTACTTTTTATATTAGTTTTGACAGTTCCTTCACTCTTTGCCTTCAGTGAAAAAGGACCGGGAAACTTGCACGCTCCCGCACTTGTTGCACTTGCTATAGGTCTTTTAGTAGGAATAATAGCGCAGAAGAGCAGAATGTGTTTTGCGGGCTCAATCAGAGACATAGTTCTCTTAAAGGATTTCAGACTTATCTCTGTAATTGGCGGAATTTTTGTAGTAATGCTTGTTTACAATATTGTGACAAAGAATTTTGCATTCGTACCATTTGGTCCGGTAGCTCATGCACAGACACTTTGGAATATTTTGTCAATGTATGCAGTAGGGTTTGCAGCAGTTCTTCTTGGCGGCTGCCCTCTCAGACAGCTTGTACTTGCAGGTACAGGTTCATCTGACTCTGTAATTACAGTGCTTGGTATGTTCGTAGGTGCAGGTCTTGCACATAACTTTAAGCTTGCAGGAGCTCCTGCAGCAGTAGCAGATGCAGCTAAGGGAATTGAAGCATCAGCAGGCGGTCCGGGAATAAATGGACAGATTTTTGTAATTGTTTCAATTATTGTTTTGTTTATCATAGCAGCGGTTGGTCTTAAGAAGGCTGATAAATAGGAGGAAGAGTATGAAGGAAATAGATGTAAGAGGTTTATCCTGCCCTGAGCCTGTACTTATGCTTAAGAATGCACTTGAAGCTAATAAGGGTGATACATATAAAATACTTGCAAATGAGGCTCATACAGTTAAAAATCTTAAAAATTTTGCTGAAACCAACGGTAAAAAGGTTGATATCAAAGAAGTTGGTGTGGAATATGAGGTAACTGTAAGCTGATGAGAAGTGAAAAGCCGGTTAAGTTATATGTGACTTTTTATACGTTTTCAGAAGCGATGGCAACAGAGGCTGCCTGTAAAAGAGAAAATTTGTCAGGAAAGCTGGTTTCTGTACCCAGGAAGCTTTCGGCAGGCTGCGGCGTAGCCTGGGAATGCGCGCCGGAGCTTAAATCCTGCATAACAAAGCTACTTAAAGAAGAGGATATCGAGTTTGAAGAAATGGCAGAATTGTCTGCTTGACAGAATTAGAATTATGTAGTACCATTCTAAATAAAGATATTCTCTTATTCAGAGTGGCGGAGAGTGAAGGCTCTGTGAAGCTACGGCAACCCCTGAAAGATGGAAGGTGCCAACCTGAGCGAAGTTTTACTTCGAGCAATAAGAGGATTTGATTATATTTGTCAAGTCCGAGTGAGGTTAATCAGAATAAGAGAGGTTATCGAAAGATAGCCTCTTTTCTTTGTTTAATAGGAAATTTCTTCGAAATTTCCTATTAAACAAAAATCTCTCCGAGGGATGCACAGCTCGCGGTAGGGAAGTTTGCCCTGCGGCACCGCTCGCGCGCGAAGTGTGTGCAAGCACACACTTTTTTACGGAATTTTATGTTTTCCGGGAAAGAGAATTAGCTTTGTCCAATAAATAAATGTTGAAAAGGAGAAAAAAATGGATAAGTTTATATTTACTTCAGAATCAGTTACAGAAGGACATCCTGATAAAATTTGTGATGCTATTTCAGATGCAATACTTGACGCCTGCCTTGCCGAGGATCCTATGAGCCGTGTTGCCTGCGAAACAGCTACCTGTACAGGATTTGTGCTTATTACAGGTGAAATTACAACTAAAGCTAAGGTGGATTATGCCAGAATAGCAAGAGATACAATCAAGGAAATAGGTTATGATGATTCAAGAAAAGGCTTTGACGGAGAGACTTGTGCAGTTCTCGTAGCGATTGACGGACAGTCACCTGATATAGCTATGGGAGTAGATAAGGCAATTGAAGTTCGTGAAAATAATATGACCGAATCTGAACTTTCTGCGATTGGTGCAGGAGATCAGGGTATGATGTTTGGTTATGCCTCAAATGAAGGTGATGAGCATATGCCTTATGCCATTTCTTTAGCTCATAAGCTTACAAGAAGGCTTACGGAGGTTAGAAAAAATGGTACTCTTCCATATCTCAGACCGGATGGTAAGAGCCAGGTTTCGGTTGAGTATGATAAGGATGATAAGCCGGTAAGACTTGAGGCTGTGGTTATTTCTACACAACATGATGAAGAGGTTAGCCAGGAAACAATTAGAAAAGACATAAGAAGAGAGGTAATTGATAAGATAGTTGATTCTTCTATGGTGGATGAGCATACCAAAATATATATCAACCCAACCGGACGTTTTGTAATAGGTGGACCTCATGGAGATGCAGGCCTTACCGGAAGAAAAATAATAGTGGATACCTATGGTGGAGCGGCAAGACATGGTGGTGGTGCGTTCTCAGGAAAGGATGCTACAAAGGTAGACAGAAGCGGAGCCTATGTAGCAAGATATGTAGCTAAGAATATAGTTGAAGCAGGATATGCAGATAAGATTGAAATTCAGCTTTCTTATGCTATTGGTGTGGCTGAGCCTACCTCTATACTTGTAGATACATTCGGAACGGGCACTGTAAGTGAAGAAAAGCTTGTAGCTGCTATAAGAGAGGTATTTGACCTTCGTCCTGCGGGTATTATTAAAATGTTAGATCTCAGAAGACCTATCTACAGAGGAACAGCGGCTTATGGACATTTTGGAAGAACTGATATAGATCTTCCTTGGGAGAAAACTGATAAGGTAGAAGAACTTAAGAAAATTTTAGGATAAATATTCAATGAAAGCCTCATGAAAACATATTTAGTAATCATGAGGCTGTTTTTATTTATCAAGGAATCGCATACGTTCCTTTTCTTTTTCTTTTTTCTTTTGAACTACAGGCTTTGGTTTTTCGTAGGCATTATCCAATTGATTAATCATCTTAGCTTTACAATCGGAACAAAAACGCCCTGTTCTAATCATCTTGCCACAGTTGTCACATTCTATGCCAATTCCGACTCCTGGGAAAAAAACTCAGGCGTTCTTCCCTGATCCATTTTTTTATCTGGGGAATGGATACTTTACAGTCTTTTGCAACAGTATTTATATTTGCTGCCGGATTTTCACGAATGTAGTCCTTTGTTATCATAAATTTTTTTTCTAACTTTTTCATACAATTAGGACAAAGTCTTGGACCTGACAAATAATTAAATAAATTGCCACAGGCTTTACAATTGGTTACTTCCATCTAAAAAAACTTCCTTTCTATATAATAAAAAGTACTTATGTTGAATTTTATGATGTTGGTGTCAAAAGTATTTGACACCAACTGATACAGGATTGCTACAGCTTCGCTTCCCGCAATCTTTGCGTAAAATTATATCATTTAACACGTTTTAGCCAATACCCTAATTTTGAGGCAGACTAAGTTGCTCTGACTGATGCTACACATAGTACATATACTCTTTCTGTTCCGTTATTTTTTAATATAGCTGAGCAGGCATCAGCAGTACTTCCTGTAGTATAGATATCATCAATCAAAAGAACATTTCTGAGCTGAACTCTGTAATACTGTGAATTTTTATTTATCTCAAATGCATTTTTGAGATTTTTGCGTCTTGAAACCGGATCAAGATTTTTCTGTGCAATAGTATTCTTGGAACGTACCAGATAATCCGATACATATGGTACTTCTAACTTGCCTGACAAAATTTTAGCAATTAAACCGGCCTGGTTATAGCCTCTGGATACCAGACGCTTTGAATGTATTGGAACAGGTACTATTGCTGTTATATTTAATTTATAAATCACCGCGCCAAAATGCTCATACAGCTTATCTGCATAGTATCCGGCAAATTCACGCCTTCCCTTGTACTTAAAGCGGGAGAGCGAATTCTTAACTGTGTTATTGTAAGGCCAGAGAGAGAAAGCCCTGTCAAAACTAAAATTGTAACTGGCACAGGTTTCACAGTATTCTGTTGAGGCTGATATAATCTGGCGTCCACATTTATAACAAAGAGGTGATGTCAGCGGTACCAGAATGTCTTTGCAAGAGTTGCATACGGACTTACCTCCTGGCACAACAATATCGTCACAAACAGGACATCTTATTGGGTAGAGAAAATCAAAGAACCTTTTTAACATCCTTACCTCCAGAGGGAAGAAGGATAGCTTCCGTTTTCTATAAGTTTATTAATGGATGATTTAACTTTGGGCTTATCTTCCTTAAAAGTTATTCCAAACCAGTTTGCATTAGTTTTTACAACTTCTACATCTATAAGATTTTCACTTAACAGTTCATTAATTGCAACAGGTATAAGAAACTCTGCCCTCATTGGATCTTTATATTTAAGGTCATCAAGAAACTTTGTAAATTTATCCTTTAACATAGGAAAAATTGCAGGGGTAAAGCCGATCATATTCATTGAGGCTATATTGTCAGGAGAGAGCATACGTCTGTTACCACGGCTATCAAGACCTGTTATAGCATCATTTTCGTACTTTATCTCAAATGTTTCTTCTATAGATATAAGCGTTCCTGAATCATCACATTTACAGATTCCCCTTGTTACACTTCCATTATTGCTTAAGGTGTTACTAAGAGTGTATCCAGCAAGGCAAAACTTTGGTTTTTTTAAGTTAAGTATGGAATTAGATAAAAAAATCTGGGACTTTATGTAAGAATCTCTTCCATAGAAATCATCTGCATTGATAACCAGAAATGGTTCATCTATATACCCGCTTACGGATAAAATTGCCTGTCCGGTTCCCCAAGGCTTTGTGCGTCCGGCAGGAACTTTATATCCGTCAGGAATTCCATCTAATGTCTGAAAAACAATATGTACAGGTATGTTGGTAGATTTAAGCAGCCTGTTACCTATAATATTCATAAAATCATCGTAAAGATCTTCTCTTATAATAATTACAATTTTATCAAAACCGGCTTTTATGGCATCAAAAATAGAGTAATCCATTATTATTTCGCCATCCGGTCCGAAAGGTTCAAGCTGCTTGATACCTCCATATCTGCTGCCAAGACCAGCAGCCATAATAACTAAAGAAGTAATATTCATTGAGTAATCCCCCTCTGCATATATCATTATTATAATAATTTTATCACAACAGACCTGGACAGTCAAAAGAAATAAAAGCACTACTATAGTAGAAAAAGAAAATAAAGGCATTTTATTCTACTATAGTAGTAATATAATGCTGAAATGTTACAAATATTAAAAATCTTAAGAAGATTATGGAGTTGCTATAAAAAGGCTTTTATAATGGGATTGTTTGAGGCTTTAACACTTATGTAAACATATAATATTTATTACAAAAAAATAATTAAAAATTCTTTTCTAAAAATTTCCCGACACATGGTTGACAAAAGAAAATATATTGTGTTATGATTTCATTCGTGAAGTTAACAAATTTGTAATAATTGAATTTTAGATATGAAGGTTGTTTTAAGGAGGTTGCTTAATGCGTCGTAAAGATTTTTTTCTGAGATGTGGGGTTGGAGCAATAGTTATAGCGGCATCAGCAGCTATGCTTTCAAATAATAATGGAGCTGAGGCTTCAAGCAATGCTAAAGTTAGTGGACTTGCCGGTATCTCACTTTTTGTAGACAATGCATATGTACAGGGTGAAAACAGAGTGGTTAAGTCAAAGCTGGATTCAGTTATCCCTGTTGATGAAATACTTAGTTCATTTAATACAAATACAGTTACCACTTTTGCTCTTGACTCAGCACTTGAAGGTGTTGCTGCAGATGAAAGTGGCAATGTTGAAGTAACTGAGGATAAGACAGCAGCAGGGGAAAGCCAGACAGAAGCTGATGATGATGGAAGTGAAGGTAATAAAACTGCTGATGAGATGGAATCTACAGAAGAGGAAGTAAAATCAAAATATGAAAATATTGGTATTTCTATTGCAGATCCATATGTTAATATCAGAAAGAAACCAGGCGAAGATAGTGAGATAATTGGTAAGCTTACAAAGGAAGTAAATGCGACATTATCAAAGATAAAGGCGACTGGGTTGAAATAGAGTCAGGTAATGCCAAGGGTTATATTAAGGAAGAGTATCTGGCAAGAGGATTTGATGCAGAGAAGCTTATAGACGACTATGGTACCAAGGTTGCTGAGGTTACTGTAGAAACACTCAATGTAAGATTTGAGGCTAATACAGATTCAAGAATAGCTACCCAGATTCCTATGGGAGAGAAGCTTCTTGTATTAAAGAAAAAGGGTGACTGGTATGAGGTTGCCATAAATGATGGTGATGAAGATAGATTTACAGGCTGGGTTTCTAAAGATTTTGTAAAAGTTAAAATTCAGTGGAAACATGCTATAACAATTAAAGAAGAAAAAGCTGAGGAAGAAAGAAAAGCAGCAGCTGAGGCAGCACTTGCAGCACAGCAGCAGGCACTTGCAGCAGAGCAGCAGGCACTTGCAGCAGAGCAGGCAAGACAGCAACAGCAGACAGTACAGAGACAGGCACAAACACAGACAAATAATGTACAGAAACCGGTAGCACAGCCTAAGGTAGAAGAGCAGGTACAGACAAGTGCAGGTGGAAGTGCAAAAGGACAGAGTATTGCAAACTTCGCACTTAACTTTGTAGGTAATCCATATGTATGGGGTGGTACATCCCTTACAAGAGGATGTGATTGCTCAGGTTTTGCAATGTCAGTATATGCAAACTTTGGTATAGGTCTTAACAGAACTTCAAGAGCTCAGGCAGGAAACGGACATGCGGTTGGAATGAATGAGCTTCAGCCTGGTGATCTGGTATTCTATGCAGCAAATGGAAGAAGCATATCTCATGTAGCTATATATATTGGTGGAGGAAGAGTTGTACACGCGAGTACACCTCGTACAGGTATTATAGTATCATCTGTATATCATCAGTCACCATATTGTGCGAGAAGAATTGTAAAATAATAAAAAAATAAATATTAAGAGCTGTTATATCAAGAGATTGATATGAGGGCTCTTTTTTAGTCTAAAAAAAATGAGATTAGTTGTTGTTTATGTTTACGTAATAAAAGGAATTGATGATATAATAGACGATAAAAAAAGTCTGAATATTCTGAATTGAATAAAGTTAATAAAAAAACTTGACAATTTTTTTGTTTGTGCAAAATATACAAAATTTATCTTTAGATTGTTAACATTTGAAAGAAAGTAAATTGTAGATTAAGAGAAATCCACAGAGCTTATCCACGTGATTAGAAGAAAAAAATATGGCTAAATAAGAGGTTATTCACAAAGTTATCCACATTATCCACAAAAAAATAAGGAGGTTTATCCACTTGTCAAGGATGAAAGTCTGTTTTGTGTGTATTGATAAAAAGTGTATAACATATACTAAAATAGTAAAGTCAGACTTGACATAAAAATTTAGAGAATATTTACGAATTAAATTAAAAATTATCAGATAAATAAATGAGCCTGCCAATAAATGTGTTTGATTTTTAGCTGTTTTTATTGTATAATAGCCTTAGCACTAAACCCATATTTAATGGGACATAATCTAGAGCTGTGGTTAAAGGCTTACAGCAGAAAAGAGGTATTGTATGAAGTATGTTATTAGTGGAAGAGGCACCAATGTTACTGATGGACTTAGAAGTGCTGTTGAAGAAAAGCTTGGTAAGTTAGAGCATTACTTTACACCGGACACAGAAGTACACGTAACACTTAAGGTTGAGAAGGACAGACAGAAGGTAGAGGTTACAGTACCGGTAAAAGGACATATAATCAGAGCAGAGCAGGTCAGTGATGATATGTATGTTTCTATCGACCTTATTGAAGATATCATTGAGAGACAGTTAAGGAGATATAAAACAAAGATAGTTGATTCCAAGCAGAGTGGAAGTAATTTTACCTCAGAGTTTATGCAGGAGGATAACTTAGAAGATGAGGATGTAAAGGTTATCAGGACAAAGAGATTTGCTGTAAAGCCTATGGATCCGGAAGAGGCTTGTATACAGATGGAATTACTTAATCATAGTTTTTATGTATTTAGAAATGCCGAAACTGACGAAGTGAATGTAGTATATAAGAGAAAAGGCGGTGACTACGGTCTTATAGAACCGGAGTTTTAAATAAGAATAATAATGAATTTGCTCCCGGAGGAAAAGTTTTGTGAACAAAATGTAAAAAATGTCCTTCGGGGCATTTTTTTGTTGAAACCTAAGCAAAGTAATGATAGAATGGATAGCATGAGTTAATATATCAATAATAATGAAGATATATCTTATCCTGTTATTTTGGGAAAAAAGTTAAGTAAAAGAGGAAAAATATGAGTTTTATTGAGAAGATTTTTGGAAGCCACAGTGAAAGAGAAGTAAAGAAGCTTAAATTTGCAGTAGACAAGATTGAAGAGTTAGGACCTGCCATGGAGGCTCTTAGTGATGAAGAGTTAAGAGGTAAGACTGCTGAATTTAAGGAAAGGCTGTCTAAGGGTGAAACTCTGGATGACCTTCTTATAGAAGCTTATGCAGTAGTACGTGAAGCTGCCTGGAGAACCTTAGAGCAGAAACCATACAGGGTGCAGGTAATGGGCGGTATCATTCTTCACCAGGGAAGAATAGCAGAGATGCGTACAGGTGAAGGTAAGACCCTCGTATCAACAATGCCGGTGTACCTTAATGCACTTGAGGGAAAGGGTGTGCATGTAGTTACTGTAAATGATTATCTTGCAAAGCGAGATAGCGAGTGGATGGGACAGGTTCATACCTTCCTCGGTCTTACAGTTGGATGTATCTTAAATGATATGGAGCCGGAAGAAAGAAGAGAGGCATATAATTGTGATATAACCTATGCTACTAACAATGAGCTTGGTTTTGATTACCTTAGGGATAATATGGTAATCTATAAGAACCAGCTTGTTCAGCGCGACCTTCATTATGCGGTAATTGATGAGGTAGACTCTGTACTTATAGATGAAGCAAGAACTCCTCTTATTATTTCCGGTCAGAGCGGTAAGTCTACAAGCTTTATGAACTTTGCGACATACTTGCAAGACAGCTTAAAAAGGGTGAGGCTAATAAAGAACTTAGTAAGATAGATGCTATTATGGGTGAGGATGTAGTAGAGACAGGTGACTTCATTGTAAATGAAAAGGATAAGAATGTAAGTCTTACTCTTGATGGTGTGGCTAAGGTAGAGAAATTCTTCAATATAGAGAACCTTGCAGATGCAGAGAACCTTGAAATACAGCATAATATCATTCTTGCACTTCGTGCACATAATCTTATGTTCAGGGATCAGGACTATATAGTAAAAGATGATGAAGTACTTATAGTTGATGAGTTTACAGGTCGAGTAATGCCGGGTAGAAGGTATTCAGATGGTCTTCATCAGGCTATAGAAGCTAAGGAAAAGGTTAAGGTAAATAGGGAGAGCCGTACTCTTGCTACCATTACATTCCAGAATTTCTTTAATAAATATAAGAAGAAATCTGGTATGACAGGTACAGCCCTTACTGAGGAAAAAGAGTTTAGGGATATATACGGAATGGATGTTATCACCATACCTACCAACCGCCCTATTCAGAGAATTGACCATGAAGATGCTGTATATAAGACAAGAAAAGAAAAACTTAATGCAATTGTAGATAATATTGCTGAGGCTTATGAGAAAAAACAGCCGGTTCTTGTGGGTACTATTTCCATAGAGAAGTCGGAAGAGATTTCTGAGATGCTTAAGAAAAGACATATTCCTCACAAGGTACTGAATGCCAAGTTCCATGAGCTTGAGGCGGAGATAGTTGCTGATGCAGGTCAGGCAGGAACAGTTACCATAGCTACCAACATGGCAGGTCGTGGTACCGATATTAAGCTTGGTGAAGGTGTACTTGAACTTGGTGGCCTTAGGATTATAGGTACAGAGCGTCACGAGTCAAGGCGTATAGATAACCAGCTTCGTGGTCGTGCCGGCAGACAGGGTGATGTGGGTGAGTCTAAGTTCTATCTCTCGCTGGAAGATGATCTTATGAGACTTTTCGGCTCAGAGAAGCTTAAGACTATGTTTGACTCTATGGGACTTCCTGAGGGTGAAGAACTTAATCACAAGATGTTAACCGGTGCAATTGAAAGAGCACAGAAGAAGATAGAGAGTAACAACTTCAGCATACGTAAAAACCTCTTGGATTATGATAAGGTAAACAATGAGCAACGTGAGATTATATATGCTGAGAGAAGAAGAGTGCTTGATGGAGACAGTATGAGAGAGGTTATCTATAAGATGATCACTGAGACTGTTGAAAATAAAGTAAATATGTGCATAGGTGATGATTCTGTGGCCGAGGAATGGGATATTGAAGAACTTAACCGCCTTCTTCTCCCTATTTTCCCATTTGAGGAAATTAAACTTACAGAGGAAGAGCGTAAGCATATGAGAAAGAATGAGCTTATGCAGAAGCTTAAAGAGCAGGCTGTTAAGCTTTATGAGGAGAAAGAGGCAGAGTTCCCTGAAGCAGAACAGATAAGAGAGATTGAGCGTGTAATTCTTCTTAAGGTTATAGATACTAAGTGGATGTCTCATATAGATGATATGGATCAGCTCCGCCAGGGTATTGGTCTTGCAGCTCTTGGTCAGAAGGATCCTCTTGTTGAGTATAAGTTCGCGGGCTACGATATGTTTGAGGAAATGACCAATGCTATTAGCGAGGATACGGTACGTGCTCTTATGCATATCAGAATTGAAGAGAAAGTAGAAAGGGAAGAGGTTGTAAAGGTAACCGGAACAAATAAGGATGAATCTGTAAGTAAGGCTCCTGTAAGAAGGACCGAGAAGAAGATAGGTCCTAATGATCCTTGTCCTTGTGGAAGCGGAAGAAAGTATAAGCATTGTTGTGGAAGGACTAACTAATTTCTACAAAATAATACATGATTGAATTTATGCCCTGACTTATAAATATGGTCGTTCAGATTTTATAAGTTTGGGCTGTTTTTCTTGCATTTTTCGGTGATTAGTGATAGAATAAATACTTGTAACAGGTTACAAAATCTGTTGAATATGCGAATAACTTTGAATGGAGTTGTAGATGTAATGAAAAAAATCGAAGACTATATTAGAACAATCCCTGATTTTCCTGAAGAAGGAGTTATGTTCAGGGATATAAGTACCGTACTCTCAGATAAGGATGGTCTTAGGATGGCTGTTGACCAGATGGCGGCATCTTTGGGCAATGAGGAGTTTGATATTGTAGTAGGGCCTGAGTCCAGAGGCTTTATTTTTGGTGTGCCTATTGCCTACAACATGCATAAGGCATTTGTTCCTGTAAGGAAAAAGGGCAAGCTTCCCGGTGAGACTGTATCAGTAGAGTATGACCTTGAGTATGGCAGTGCAGAGCTTGAGGTACATAAAGATGCTATAAAGCCTGGAGACAGAGTTGTTATAGTAGATGATCTGATTGCAACAGGAGGAACTACAGAAGCTATCTGTAAGCTCATTGAAAAGCTTGGTGGAAAGGTTGTTAAGATAGTATTCCTTATTGAGCTTGAAGGACTTAAGGGAAGAGATAAACTAAAGGATTATAATCTTATTTCTATAGTCAGGTATCCTGAAAAATAAAATATTTAATATTGGGCGTCAGCTTGGTGGCGTCCAATTTGTGTATATGGGGGTAACATGGAGGCTTTTTTTGAAATTATAAAAGCTATTATTTTTGGTATAGTTGAAGGAATTACGGAGTGGCTTCCGGTAAGTTCTACAGGGCATATGATAGTTTTACAGAATATTATGCCATTAGGCGTATCACCGGGCTTCTGGAAAATGTTTGAGGTGGTTATACAGCTTGGTGCAATTATGGCTGTAGTAATTTTGTATTGGAAAAGACTATGGCCATTTAAAAATGTTGATGGAAGACCGTTTATTAAGTTAGCTACAATGAAATTGTGGGTAAAGATAGTAGTTGCCTGTATACCGGCTGCAATTGCAGGAATTGCTTTTGATGATTTTATAGACGAACATTTTTATAAGCCGGAAATGGTGGCGGCAGCACTTATTGTTGTAGGAATTATGTTTATATATATAGAAAACAGACTGAATCCGGTTAAGAACACTGAAGTGACAAAACTTTCAGAGATAACCTATAAGGATGCTGTTATAATCGGAATTTTTCAGCTTTTAGCGGCAATTTTTCCGGGTACCTCAAGATCCGGTGCAACCATAATTGGTGGACTTATGTTAGGACTTTCAAGGAAAACTGCTGCAGAATTTACATTTTTCTTAGCTATTCCGGTTATGTTTGGGGCAAGCCTTCTAAAGTCTGTTAAATATATAGTATCAGGAGATGTATCATTTTCAGGAATGGAAATAGCTATATTAGTGACTGGTATAATTACAGCTTTGGTGGTTTCGTTTTTGGTTATAGGCTTTTTGATGAACTATATAAAAAAGAAGGATTTTAAACCTTTTGGCTGGTATAGAATAGTCTTGGGTATAATTGTTATAATATATTCAATAATTACTAAATCTTGATTTTTTTAGGCACAATAGAAATATAATGAGTTATGTGTCTGTAATATCTGCTTGGAAAGGACAGGCTGTGAGGGCTTGAGGTACAAAATATGGCTGGTAATGAGAAAAAAATATCAGGAGAAGTAAAGGACGTGAGAGATCAGATAAATGATTATATGTCCTCGAATGAAAGTATAAAGAAAAAGATGATGGCTTCTGAAAAGGAGCTTGATTCGTTTGCAGAATTTACACTAAGGAAGTGTTGTTTGATAAATTAATAAAAACCATATATGAATACCACCCTTCAACAGATATAAGTCTTATAAAGAAAGCCTATGAACTTGCAGATGGTTGTCATAAAGGACAGTTACGTAAATCAGGAGAACCTTATATTTGTCATCCTCTATGTGTAGCTATAATCTTAGCAGAACTTGAGCTTGACAAGGAAACTATAATTGCAGGAATTTTACATGATGTAATAGAAGATACAGCCTGCAGTCCGGAAGAATTAAAGGCAACTTTTGGAGAAGAAGTGCTGCTTCTGGTTGATGGAGTTACAAAGCTTACACAGTTACAGTATTCTAAGGACAAGGTAGATGTCCAGGCAGAGAACCTGCGTAAGATGTTCCTTGCTATGGCGAAGGACATAAGAGTAATACTCATAAAACTTGCAGACAGGCTTCATAATATGCGTACTATGGAGTATCAGTCACCGCCTAAGCAGATAGAAAAATCAAGAGAGACTATGGATATATATTCACCTATAGCACAACGTCTTGGTATAAGTAAGATTAAAGTTGAGTTAGATGATTTGTCCTTAAAATACCTCCATCCTGATGTATATAAGGATCTGGATGAGAAAATAAGAGAAAAGGCTCTTGAGAAAGGCGAGTTTATAAAATCTATTGAAAGAGAAGTTGCAAAGCATATAAAAGATGCAGGTATTGAAGCTACCATTGGTGGCAGGGTTAAGCATTATTTCAGTATTTACAAGAAAATGGTTAACCAGAATAAGACACTTGACCAGATATATGATGTATTTGCAATAAGAATAATAGTAGATAATCTTAAAGACTGCTATGCTTCATTAGGAGTTATACATGAAATGTATGTTCCAATCCCCGGCAGGTTTAAGGACTATATAGCTATGCCTAAGTCAAATATGTACCAGTCCTTGCATACAACAGTAATCGGGCCTAAGGGACAGCCTTTTGAAATCCAGATTCGTACATATGACATGCATAGAACAGCTGAATATGGTATTGCAGCACATTGGAAGTACAAGGAAGGCAGTGATGGTAAAAATAGTAAAGCCAGTGAGGAGGCTAAGTATAACTGGCTGCGGCAAATCCTTGAGTGGCAGAAGGATATGTCGGACAATAAAGAATTCTTAAGTGTAATTAAGGATGATTTAAATCTGTTTTCTGACAGTGTGTACTGCTTTACTCCTACAGGTGACGTAAAAAATCTGCCGGTTGGTTCTACACCTATAGATTTTGCTTACAGCATACATTCTGCTGTGGGTAATAAGATGGTAGGTGCAAGGGCTAACGGAAGGCTTGTTACTATAGATTATGTCATCCAGAATGGCGACAGAATAGAAATTATCACGAGTCAGAATTCTAAAGGACCTAGTCTGGACTGGCTTAAATTAGTTAAGAGTACACAGGCCCGTTCAAAGATAAATCAGTGGTTTAAGACGGAACTTAAGGAAGATAATATTATTCGTGGTAAAGAGCTTATGATAAATTATTGTAAGTCACATGCCTTAGTCATGAGCGATTTATTAAAGCCTGAATATATGCAGATTTGTATGCAGAAGTATGGATTCAGGGACTGGGAGTCTATCTGTGCTGCTGTAGGAAGAGGAGGCCTCAAAGAAGGCCAGATAGTAAATAAGCTTGTAGAAGAAAAGAAAAAGAAAGAAATATCTGAACTCACTGATGAGGATATTTTAGATAAATATGAAGACCAGTCCGTTACCCCGGCTAAGACCAGCCGCTCTAAAGGTGGAATAGTCGTAAAGGGTATTCATGATGTGGCGGTACATTTTTCAAAGTGCTGTTCACCTGTTCCTGGCGATGAGATCGTAGGCTTTGTCACAAGAGGAAGAGGAATATCAGTACATAGGACAGACTGTATAAATGTGATGAATCTTCCGGAAGAAGACAGAAAACGTCTCATTGAGGCAGAATGGTCGCCTGATGCTACATCGCAGACAGATAAGCTTTACACTACAGAGATTAAAATATATGCAAATAACAGAAGCGGACTTCTCATAGAAGTATCCAGGGTATTTACAGAAGCAGGAATTGATATAACCTCTGTTTCTGCAAGAACAAACAAGCAGGGAATTGCAACCCTCGATCTTATGTTTGAGATAAAAGGCAAAAGCCATCTTACAAGCCTTACTTCAAAGCTTAGGAGTCTGGATGGAGTAATAGATATAGAGAGGACAACAGGCTGATGAAGATAGAAGTAGAAAAATTAGTATTGGGAGCTGTAAGCACCAATGTATACCTGGTTTTTTATAATGGTAACTGCCTTATTATAGATCCTTCTGATGAGGTTGACAGAATCATATCCTGTATAGAAGAAAGAGAAGCAAAGCCTCTTGCCATACTTATAACACATGGGCATTTTGACCATATTATGGCTGCACCGGAACTTTCAAAAAAATATGGAATTAAGATATATGCAGGGGAGGCAGACAAACAGCTTTTAGAAGATTCAAAACTAAACATGGGACAGAGATTTTTAGGTGAAGATTTTACTATGAAAGCTGATATATATCTAAAAGGTGGGGATGTACTTGAATTTGAAGGTTTTAAGCTAAAAGTTATCTACACGCCCGGTCATACAGTAGGAAGCGTAAGTTTTTATTCTGATGATCTGGAAGAAAATGAAGCTTTTAAGAAGGTTATCTTTACAGGAGATTCGCTATTTGCGGGAAGTATAGGCAGGGTAGATTTTCCTACAGGTAATGAGGACGCTATGCGGAGAACTCTTGAAGAAGTATTTAAGAAGATGGCACCTGATACTGTGGTATTCCCTGGACATGGAGCGGCTACAACTATAGAAAGGGAACTGGCACACAATCCATACCTTAGATAGAGTGGAATTTTAGTAATCACACTACTATAGTAGAAAATAATAAATATAGAAAGAAACATAGATGATAGAAATCAGACTTGAAGATGCAGCTTTTGAACAGGATATAAGACCACTTGTAAGAGCATTTTTTAGCAGAGAAGAAATGAAGGTTCTGATATCAGAATTTGAAGAACCTGAAAATGTAGAAGCGTTATCATCAGACTATATATTATCAGTTCATAATAGTGAGATGATAATTGATATGTGGTTTAAGGATGCTGCAGATAGGACTGTAAGAAAAAAATATAAGTATAAAAAATTAGAAAAAGACAGAAGATTGTACAAGAATGAACTTAAAAAAGTACTGTACAATATTTTAAAAGGAGTACACAGGTAATGAACTTCCCTGGGGAACTCTTACCGGGATAAGGCCTACTAAGATAGCCTGTGATTATATAGAAGAAGGCAGACCGGAAGAGGAAGTAAGGGAATTTTACCATGAACAATATCTCTGTGGTGAGGAAAAGACAGAGTTATCTATTGAAATAGCTAAAAAAGAAAATGAGTTACTTCAGAAAATGGATTATAAAAATGGTTACAGTATTTACATAGGTATACCATTCTGTCCAACTACCTGTCTTTATTGTTCGTTTACTTCGTATCCGATTGCTTCTTATAAGAAAAAGGTGGGAGAATATTTAAGAGCACTTTTTAAGGAAATAGATTTTGTAGCAAATATTTTGCCTCACAAAAAACTCACAACAGTATATATAGGAGGTGGTACTCCGACAGCACTTTCTGCAGAAGAGTTAGAACTATTGCTTGGCTATATAAATATGAAGCTTCCGATGGCTTTGGTAAAAGAATTTACAGTTGAAGCAGGAAGACCTGATAGTATCACAAGAGATAAGCTTAAGGTGATGAAGCACTTAGGGGTGAAGCGCATGTCTATAAACCCTCAGACTATGTCTGATAAGACTCTTAAATTTATAGGGAGAATGCATGACTCGGAAGCAGTAAGAAGAGCTTTTGTTATGGCAAGAGAAGAGGGAATGGAAGACATCAATATGGATCTTATAGTGGGGCTTCCCGGTGAGACGGTGAAAGATACTGAATATACCTTATCTGAGATTAAGAAGCTGAATCCTGATGATCTTACAGTACACGCACTGGCAATAAAGAGGGCGGCAGCACTTAAGCTTAAGCTGAATGAGTTGTCAGATATGATTCCTACGGATACAGCCGAGCAACAGAGACTTACCTATGAATTTGCAAGGGAGAACGGATATGAACCTTATTATTTATACAGACAGAAGAACATAGCTGATAATCTTGAAAATGTTGGTTATGCAAAACCTGGTAAAGAAGGACTCTATAATATACTTATTATGGAAGAAAAACATCCGATTATAGGATTGGGGGCAGGCTCCTCCTGTAAATTTGTATTCAGGGAGGGGAACAGGATAGAACGCACTGAGAATGTTAAGTTTGTTATGGACTATATTGAACGGATTGATGAAATGATTGAGCGTAAGACAAAATTTTTAGAAGAATTTGGAGAAATGCTATAATGATTAATGTCAGTTCAAGCTGTAAAATGTCCCATGAAGTTGTGCTGGAAATTGATTTGGATGATTTATTAAAGCATGGTATAGTTGTAAGCAATTTATCTGAAATGGTAGCAAGAGAGCTTGGTCTGCCGGATGAGTTTGTAGAGATGATAGCCCAGGCAGGGCTTCTTCATGATATTGGAAAGCTGAGGATTGCTAATTATCTGTATGGAAGACAAAACGGAGAGCTTAAAGTAGAAGAAATTAAATATGTGAGGATGCACTCTGTACTTAGCTATGGTATACTTAAGAAGCAGGGGTATGAGCATACTATTTTAGATGCAGTGCTTTATCATCATGAGAACTATGATGGCTCCGGTTATCCTAATAATCTTAAGGGGGAAAATATTCCTATTGGAGCGAGAATTCTCAGAATTTGTGATGTGTTTGGAGCTTTGGTTGCCCACAGGCCCTATCGGGATGCATTTTCACCTGATAAAGCGATAAGATTGATGATAAAGGAAATTAAGAACTTTGACATGAAATATTTTCTTGCGCTCCAAAGAGTGGTGAACAGCTCTGAATTTGAGAAGCTTGCAGGAATAATTGAAGATAATAAGAAAAGCAGTAAAAATGTCTATAAGAAAACGGAAATGAATTTAGATTTGTGGTAAGGAGTATTATGATTACAAACAGACCAAAAGGAACACAGGACTGGTTCGGGGAGAATATGTGGAAGCGCACTAAGATTGAATCTATAGCAAGAGAGCTCTGTAGTGCGTATAATATTGGAGAGATTATCACTCCGGCCTTTGAACATACAGCTTTATTTAATAGAAGTGTAGGTGATACTACAGACGTAGTGCAAAAAGAAATGTATACATTTAAGGACAAGGGCAACAGGGAGATAAGCCTTAAGCCTGAAGGTACAGCAGGTACTATAAGAGCGTATCTTGAAAATAACTTATATGCACTTCCACAGCCGATTAAGATGTTTTATTTTACCCAGGCATTCAGATATGAAAGACCTCAGAGTGGAAGGCTCAGACAGCATCATCAGTTTGGAGTAGAGTTTGTGGGTTCAGATAGCCCCATGGTTGAGGTTGAGCTTATTACTCTTATAAGTGAATTTATAAAGAGAGTTGGGCTTAAGGACGTAAAACTTCATATAAACAGTATAGGTTATGGTAAATGCAGACAGGACTATAATAATGCGCTTTTAAGCTATCTTAAGGGCTATGAGGCTGAACTTTGTGAAGATTGTAAAGCCAGGATGAATAAATCCTTTGCGGGTAATAGACTGTAAGGTACCGGGCTGTAAGGCCATAGTTGCGAAAGCACCAAGAATTATAGATTTTCTGGATGAGGAATGTAGAGAGCATTTTGAAACCTTGCAGAAGCTGCTTACAGAGTTAAATATCCCATTTGAAATTGATACAGGCATAGTGAGGGGACTTGATTATTATACCAAGACAGTATTTGAATTTGTAGATAGAGATGGCTTCACTCTTTGTGGTGGAGGCAGATATGATGGGCTTATAAACGAGATAGATGGAAAGCAGAATATTCCGGCAGCAGGATTTGGTATGGGTATTGAGCGTATACTTTATTTCCTTGAGAAAGAGGGGGTGAGTCTTGGTGAGATGCCTCACCCTGGGCTTTATGTAGGTATTATGGGAGATGAAGTTAAAGCAAAAGCTTTTAGTATAGTTACAAAGCTTAGAAACAAAGGAATAATAGTAGAGACAGATTATCTTGATCGCTCAGTTAAAGCCCAGATGAAGTACGCGAATAAGCTTGGAGTGGATTTTACTGTAATAATTGGCCAGAATGAAATGGAAAGCGGCCTGGTTAAGCTGAAAAATATGGAAACGGGAACAGAGACAGAGGTAAAATTAGAAGAGTTAGAAGTAAAATTGGCAGGTGGATAAGGAGATAGGAACTAATGGGTAGAGATGGAAATGTTATGGTATGGGATTCTGAAAGGCAGATATTCAATGAACTTACACCATCAGAAATCCTGGCGAATTTATTACCTGAAAATAGTACAGAATGTCAGCTTTTTATGTCCTGGCTACCTCAGGTTAAGAGTGTTTTTCTTTACAGGCGTAAAAGAATGGAAATAGTATTTGTAGATGGTATGACGTATAATATTCCCAATATGCCTTATTTGTATGATAAATTATTTTCAATGAGGCATGGGGCTTAAGAAATTTTATATAAAGAGGATGGTATTATGGCAGAATCAATGAAGGGGTTACATAGAACCCACAGATGTACAGAACTTAGCATTGCAGATATAGGTAAGACAGTCACAGTTATGGGCTGGGTTGCAAAGTATAGGAATAAGGGTGGTCTTATTTTCATAGACCTTAGAGACCGCTCAGGGATATTACAGCTTGTATATGAGGAACAAGACTGTGGAACAGAGGCTTTTAACAAGGCAGCGAAGTTTAGAAATGAATTTGTAATTGCAGCTACAGGTGTAGTTACTGAGAGAGCGGCAATCAATGAGAACATTCCTACAGGACATATCGAAATAAGAGTGAAAGAAACAAGGATACTTTCAGAGGCAGAGACTACTCCATTCGAGATAGTAAATGACCTTAAGACAAAGGAAGAATTAAGACTTAAATACAGATATCTTGACCTTAGAAGACCTGATATGCAGAAAAAACTTATGCTTAAGAGCAAGGTACTCCGCCTTATGCGTGACTTTATGGCAGATGAGGGTTTTGTCGAGGTAGAGACGCCTGTTATGTGTAATTCCACTCCTGAGGGAGCAAGAGATTACCTTGTGCCAAGCCGCGTAAATCAGGGATGTTTTTATGCACTCCCACAATCTCCACAGGTGCTGAAACAGCTTCTTATGCTTTCAGGCTTTGACAGGTATTTCCAGATTGCAAGATGCTTTAGAGATGAGGACTTAAGAGCTGACAGACAGCCGGAGTTTACCCAGGCGGATATGGAGCTTTCTTTTGTAGATGTGGATGATGTGCTTGAAGTAAATGAGCGTCTTATTAAACACATAATGAAGGAAACCAAAGGAATAGATATTAAACTTCCACTTCCAAGAATGAGATGGATAGATGCAATGAATGACTATGGCTCAGATAAACCTGATACAAGATTTGAAATGAAGCTTGTGGATGTGTCTGAGGTAGTTAATGGCTGTGGCTTTGGAGTATTTACATCAGCTCTTGAAATGAAGAACGGAAGTGTAAGAGGTATAAATGTTAAGGGGCAGGCAGGTATGCCCCGTAAGAAGATAGATGCCCTTGTTGACAAGGCTAAGGGCTTTGGTGCAAAGGGACTTGCTTATCTTGCTGTAAATGAAGACGGCACATACAAGTCTTCCTTCTCAAAGTTTATGACAGAGGAGGAACTTGATAAGCTTGTACAGACTATGAAGGGTGAAAAGGGAGATTTGCTACTCTTTGCAGCAGACAAGACTGCACTTGTATGGAATGTACTCGGAGCATTAAGACTTGACCTTGGCGAAGAACTTGGACTTATAGACAAGTCTAAGTTTAACTTCCTTTGGATAGTAGAATTTCCACTCCTTAGCTGGAACGAAGACGAGAACAGATTCCAGGCTGAGCACCATCCATTTACAGCTCCTATGGAGGAGGACTGGGAAATGCAGATAAGGATCCGGGTAGCATAAGAGCCAGGGCTTATGACATAGTATTAAATGGTTATGAGCTTGGTGGCGGTTCTGTAAGAATTTATCAGGATGATGTACAGGAGAAGATGTTTGAACTTCTTGGCTTTACAAAGGAAGAAGCCCATAATAGGTTTGGCTTCCTTTTAGATGCCTTTAAGTACGGAGTCCCACCTCATGCAGGACTGGCTTATGGTGTAGACAGATTTGTAATGCTACTTGCAGGTGCTGAGAATATAAGAGAGGTAATTGCCTTCCCTAAGAATAAGGATGCGATGGATTTAATGCTTGGTTCACCTGGCGTGGTCGATACAAAGCAGCTTGATGAACTTGGAATTATGATTAAAAAGACAGAAGATTAATGTAAATCCCAAAATATTCGCTAAACATCTTGTGAATATTTTGGGCTAATTAATGGTATATAGGTTATAAGGCTGTGTGAATAGCATATAGCCTGTATACCGTTTTTAGTTTCACAAGCTAAGATGTGTATGTGAAAGTTTTAACGGAGGATATTATGAAAATAGAAACCGATAATTTTGGAAAAGCAAAAGATGGCTCAGATATAAAAAAATTTATACTATCAGTAATGAAAGAGGAATGAAGGTTACATTGTTAAACCTCGGAGCTATTATTAAAGATATAATTGTACCGGATAAAAATGGAAAGTTTATTGATGTTAATCTTGGCTATGATAATGTAGCCGGATATTATGACAATGCAGAAGCACTGGGAAGCTTTGTAGGCAGGAATGCAAACAGGATAGGTGGAGCTAAAGTTACTATAGATGGAATTACCTATGAACTTGAAAAAAATGATGGAGAAAATAATCTACATAGTGGTAGCAACCGTTCCCACTATATGCTTTTTGATGCGGAGGTTTTTGAAGATGAATTTGCAACAAGAGTCAGATTTATGCATACCTTTAAGGATATGGAGCAGGGTTTTCCGGGAAAAGCGGAACTTAACGTAACCTATACACTTACAGAAGACAACGAACTTATTCTTGAATACAGAGGTATTTCAGATAAGGACACTGTAATAAATCCAACAAATCACAGTTATTTTAACCTGGATGGAGAGGGGGATATCCTTAGACATAAACTCTATGTAAACGCAGATAAATTTACTGCCATAGCTGATAATATGATACCTACCGGTGAACTGGTAAATGTAGAAGGAACTCCTATGGATTTTAGAAAGATGAAGGAAATAGGTGAGGGTATAGACTCAGACTATCATTATATAAAGATAGCAAAGGGTTATGACCATAACTATGTGTTAAATAGTGTAGAAGGTGACATAGTAAAGGTAGCTGAACTGTATTCTGATAAGTCAGGCATTTCAATGGAAGTAATGACAGATCTACCGGGAATGCAGGTATATACCGCTAATTTTCTTGAAAATAAGAAAGGTAAGTCAGGAGTTATTTATGGAAAAAGGTCAGGAATCTGCTTTGAAACCCAGTATTTTCCAAATGCCTGCAACGAGAAAAGCTTTAAGTCAAGCATAATAAGTGCAGGAGAGGAGTATAGAAGTACAACTGTATTTAAGTTTAATGTTAAGGAATGATGAAAAAACTGGTAGGTGATGAGCCTACCAGTTTTGTGTTACAGAAAAGAAATTATTGGATTTAAGTCTCTTGATATCTTCTTTATCAATATATAGATTCTTGAGCACAGGATCATTTTCCTTAAGTGGCTTAATGCTAAATAGCATTTTTAAAAGGAAAGTGGAGTGACAGGGCGGAAAGACACCCCTGTAAACTGTCCCATCTTAGTTTCAGTAGGGAGTGAAATTTTTCAAAGTATGTTTATAGTTATTTTTTTCTATAGGTGTAGCTTTATGCTTCATATAGATATTTGTAATTATATGGTGAAATTCTATGGTACCTTCGTAGGAATTTTCACAGAATATATAATCATCTACATTTTTGATATTCATATATATCTCAGCCTTATAGCAATTTGCTGTACATTCGGTCTTATCTAAGATTTTAAGCACAGAAGTATTCAGGGAATTATTCCTTGCATCCCAGAAGTAAAGATAGAGTTTTTTACTACTGTAGAAGGATGGAATAATCAGGTCTGCCTGAGGTGGAGTAGTCTTTTCGCCTTTTTCTCTGATTGCTTCAATAAAATATTCTAAGGGTACCTGAAGAACTTTTGCAATCTCAACAAGGGTTGCCACATCTATGCTTATCTCACCTTTTTCATATTTAGCAAGAGTAGTATTGCTTTTATTTATCAAATTAGCTAATTCTATCTGGGTAAGATGCCTGTTTATTCTACAATTTCTAATAGATTTACCAAGTGCACTTTCAATATTATTCATATTTACCTCTAATTCACTAAAAAAATCAAATTATTTATTGTTAAAAACTACATAAGATGAAAATTATATTATAGTAATTAAAATAACTATAATATTTATTATAAATAAAAATTAAATAACAATTGATGAAAAAAATTTTACTTAGAATAAAAACTAACATAATTTTTACAATAAAAACTAAAAGGTTGTAAACTAAATTTGTAATAAATAAACTAACATATAAAAAAATGGGAGGAGGAAATTAATGAAAAAACCAATCATTGGAGTTTCAGGAAGCCTCATTATTGATTCTTCGGGTAATTTTGCAGGCTACAAGAGGTCTTATGTAAACAATGACTACATTCTTTCGGTAATAAAGAATGGAGGAGTACCATTTATTATACCATTCAATGAAAATGAAGAAGTAACTAAGGTACAGATGGATATGGTAGATGGACTTCTGCTTTCAGGCGGACAGGATGTTGCCCCAAGGAATTATGGAGAGGAACCAACGCCAAAGCTTGGTGATATTTTTCCGGAAAGAGATGATTTTGAATATGGTCTTCTTAAAGCAGCTCTTGAGGCGAAGAAGCCTGTGCTTGGAATCTGCAGGGGAGTTCAGATTATCAATACCTATTTTAAGGGAAGTCTGTATCAGGACTTAAGTTATATGGGAATAGAAACCCTTAAGCATAATCAGGTAAATACACCGGAAAGAGTAACACATTCAGTAAGTGTTGACAAGGCTTCAAAGTTGTTTGAAATATTTGGTGAGGAAAGCTTTATGGTAAATTCTTTCCATCATCAGGCAATAAAAGAAGTTGGTAATGGGCTTATTAAGACAGCTGCAGCGCCGGATGGTATTATAGAGGCTGTTGAAAAGACAGATTACCCTTTCCTGGTAGGTGTACAGTGGCATCCTGAGATGCTACATGCTTCAGTAGAAATGATGAATAAATTATTTGCAAGATTTATAAGGGAGGCTTCAAATGAATAAAAAGATGAAATTTTGGTCGATAGTATTTCTTACTATCAATTCAGTTATAGGTACAGGTATTTTCTTATCTCCGGGTGGTGTTACCAAGCAGGCAGGTAGTATGGCTCCATTTATTTACCTCTGTGCTGCAGTATTTGCAGCTGTACTTGCAGTTACCTTTGCTGCAGCAAGTAAGTATGTAGTTAAAAATGGAGCAGCTTATTCTTATGCAAAGGCTGCATTTGGAGCAAACACAGGTATGTTCATCGGTGTAACCAGATATGTATCCGCAAGTATTGCCTGGGGTGTTATGGCTACAGCTGTAATAAAAAATGCACTTTCAATACTTGGAATGGACTCTAAAAATCTTGTAAATGTAACTTTAGGATTTTTAGTGCTTATGCTCATATTATTTGTAATAAATGTTAAGGGAACTGCTTTCTTAACTCTTATAAGCGACCTTTCAACCGCAGGTAAAGTAGCAGCTCTTGCGATTACCATAGTAGCAGGTATTGTTATTATAATTATGACAGGTGAGAATCATATTACAGATGTAGATATGCTTAAGAATGCAGAGGGTGGAGCCTTAATTCCTGAGATGGATGCTACTATGTTTGTAACTGCTGTAATTTCAGCTTTCTATGCATTTACCGGTTTTGAAAGTGTGGCTTCAGGTGCAAGTGATATGGAAAATCCTGAGAAGAATCTTCCAAGAGCCATTCCTCTTGCTATTGGTATAATTGCAGTTATTTACTTTGGTATAGTACTTGTTGCAATGATGATAAATCCTGTTGCTCTTGTACAGTCAGATGAGGTTGTTATTCTTGCTGCAGTATTTGGAAATAAAATACTCAGAGGAATTATTATTATAGGAGCTCTGATCTCTATGTTTGGTATCAATGTAGCTTCATCTTTCCATGCTCCAAGAGTATGTGAAGCTATGGCTAAAGACGGTGTTCTGCCAGCTTTTCTTGGAAAGCGTAACAGCAAGGATATTCCTTTGAATGCATTTATTCTTACTGCTGCACTTGCAATAGTAGTTCCAATGTCATTTATGTATGATATGCAGGGTATAATGATAATCAGCTCAATTGCCAGATTTGCACAGTTTATCATAGTTCCTCTCGGTGTAATTGTGTTCTTTATGGGCAAGCAGAAGGAAGAAATTATTGATGCTAAGAAAAATGTTATTACAGATGTAGTTTTACCAATAATTTCAGTAGCTCTTACAGTTCTCCTCCTTTACAAATTTAACTGGAAAGGACAGTTCTCAGTTATAGGTGAGGATGGAGTAGCACATCTTAACTGGTATGCTATTACAGCTATGATAATAGGTTATGTAGTTCTCCCTATTATTGCATACTTCCATTTGAACTCTAAAAAGAAATAAGATAGATTAAATGTTTCCCATAGCTATAGGTGAAATTTGATTTGACTAATTGTATTATTCAAATTCAAAGGTCTGTGGCTATGGGATGAATAATTTGAATAATTTTAGATTGAAGAGGTGATAATTTTGAAAGGAATAAATACAAAGATGCTCCATGGCTACCCTGTAATAGATGGTTATACAGGTGCAGCTTCCATACCTAAGTATCAGACTTCAACGTTTGACCAGAAGAGCTGCTATGTAGACGGTAAAAAATACAGCTACTCAAGATTTGGAAATCCAACCGTGATGGCACTTGAAAGTGCTGTAGCTAAGCTTGAGGGAGCAAAGCATGGACTTGTGTTCTCGTCGGGTATGGCGGCTATAAGTAATACACTTATGCTTGCAGGTGCGGGTGGTCATGTAATTTTTCCAAATGAAGTATATGGTGGTACTTTTCAGTTTGCTACAGAAGTTATGCCAAGGCTTTCCATGGAGACTACATTTGTAGACTATGATGATTTAGATCTGGTAGAGAGTAGTATAAAGAGTAATACCAAGATTCTCTACATAGAAACTCCGTCAAACCCGCTTCTTAAGGTTTCTGATATCAGAAAGCTTGTGGAGATAGCAAAGAGACATAATCTTATAACTATAGCAGACAATACCTTTATGACTCCGTTTTATCAGAGACCTCTTGAACTTGGAGTGGATATAGTTGTAGAGAGTATGACAAAGTTTATAAATGGGCATAGCGATGTAGTTGCCGGTATGATAGCTACAAATCATGATGATTATATTGGTTGCCTGGGACTTTTTCAGAAGAATTTCGGAGCTATAATGGGAGTTGAAGATGCATGGCTTGTGCTTCGTGGAATGAAAACCATGGGGCTCCGTATGGAGAAGTCTGTGTCGAATGCAGCCGCTATTTCTGAGTTTTTATCAAAGCAGGAAAAGATTAAGACTGTTTATTATCCGGGTATACCTAGCTGCAGGTATTATAAGACACACATGAGTCAGGCAAGTTCAGGTGGAGCAGTACTTTCTTTTAAGTTTTATAAGAAAGGGGATATGGACAAATTTATTGAGAGAATACAGATACCTATTTTTGCAGTGAGTCTTGGTGGAGTAGAATCAATCATTTCACATCCTGCCACAATGTCCCACAAGTGTATGTCTAAAGAGGATAGGCTTAAGTATGGAGTGACTGATGAAATTTTGAGGCTGTCATGTGGTATTGAGGATATTGAGGATTTAATAGAGGACTTAGGTCGGGGCTTTGGCAGATTAAAAACACGTAAAATTTATGTTGGCAAAAAGAGTTATTTCCGCATTTTCTTCTGGGAGAAAATGCGGAAATAATTTTAAATCAAATTATAATGTCTACAGTTTAATTATTTTTAAATTCCTGCTTAAAATTATCACTATTAAGTACTCAACCAGACCATAAACACTTGAAATAAGACTTACCATAATACAGCCCCCAAAAAAAGATTTATGCTGGTAATGTTCATTGGAAACAATGAAAATGACACAAAAGTAAGTAAAACACCAGCAGGAATGGAAATGCGCCTTAAAAGGGTAAGAATATCATCCAAAGTCCGCCTTCCCGATATGATTATAGCACCTAAGTTTATAAAAAGAAGTATAATAAAAAGTAGGCGCATCTAAAAAAATCCCACAACTATATTACTTAAGCTGATTTTTGACATAACTGCGATTAAAATTAAAGCAAAGATAAATAACGCAAGCCCTGCAAATAATTTTTGCAAAAATTTTTTTCCTGGAAATATCATTTTCACGAATAATATCAACAAAATTAGTTTCAGCCTTTTTTAGGTAGACATCTTCTGTAAGATATTCCCCTGACAGCAGCTCATTAACTTTAATATTAAGAGCATCACATAGAGCTTCATAATAAGAAATATCCGGAAGACTTTTTCCTGTTTCCCATTTTGAGATAGTTTTATCACTTACTCCTATCTTGTCTGCAAGTTCTTTTTGTGTAAATCCTGTTTTGGTTCTTGCTGTAGCGATAAATTTACTGATTTTTTCAGTATCCATATTGTATCTCCTTAAATTTTTAATATACCTATTATAATACAGCAGGAAAGACAGGGACAACCTACAATTTGTAGAAAGGTTCTACAATAAGGAGAATAGCTAAAAAGGTACATGCAAAATGTAGCATATACCTTTTAATTAGATTATATTTAATTTTATTCAATTCTATTTTGTTCCGTAGATTCTGTCTCCGGCATCGCCAAGTCCCGGAAGAATATAGCCGTTTTCATTAAGCTGTCTGTCTACAGCACCGATATAAATATCAATATCAGGATGAGCCTCGCTAAGAGCTTTAATACCCTCAGGAGCAGCTATAAGGCAAAGGAAACGGATGCTCTTTATACCTCTTGCTTTAAGACGGTTGATGGCTGCAATGGCGGAACCGCCGGTAGCAAGCATAGGATCAACCACAAATATATCTCTCTCATCAGCATCTTTAGGAAGCTTACAGAAATATTCAACAGGCTCTAAGGTTTCCTCGTTACGATACATACCAATATGACCAACCTTGGCATTTGGTATGAGATTGAGAATTCCGTCAGCCATATGAAGTCCTGCACGAAGAATAGGAACTATGCAAAGCTTCTTGCCGGCTATTTCCTTAACAGTAGTCTTTTCTAATGGTGTTTCTATTTCTTTATCAGCAAGATGAAGCTCTCTGGTTGCTTCATAGCAGATAAGCATAGCGATCTCTGAAACCAAATCGCGAAATTCCTTTGTTGAAGTATCCTTAACACGCATAATACCGATTTTGTGCTGAATTAATGGGTGATCCATAACTGTAACTTTTGACATAATATCCTCCTAAATCAACTGTAACTATATTTATAACTATCTCATGATGCGGGTGTCAAAAGTATTTGACACTCAATGATACAGGATTGCTTCGGCTTCACCTCTCGCAATCCTTGCAAAAATATTCGTAATCCGCTCATTTTTTTGCAAAAAATGGCTACTTACTCATATTTTTTGCGTGTCAAAGATAATAAATTCTCTTGCAAGCAAGCTTGCATCGAATTTTTATACTTTTGACACTTGTATCATCTCATAAATTTTTAATGCAATTTTTAGAATAATTACAAGAGAAAATAAAAAAAGTGTGTGCTGGCACACACTTCGTGCACGAGCGGTGTCGCAAGGCAAACTTCCCTACCGCGAGTCCAGCATCCCTCGGAGAGTTTTTATTTAGTAGGAAATTTCGAAGAAATTTCCTACTAAATAAAAAAGGAGCCAATATAGACTCCTTTTGTAATTGTTTCTTATTCAATAGTCAGACAGCCTGTTGCTGTATTAGAAAACACCTGATTATAGCTGTAATGTTTTACTGTACAGGCTTAAGTGCTCCGTCAATTTCAGAAAGTGCCTTGGCACCACCTTCTACAGTGAAGATTTTGCTCTTATCAATGCCATTTTCAACCAAAATTTTTGTTGTTTTTTCTGCGCCTCTCTTACCGGAGTTGCAAATAATATAAATATTCTTTCCATCGTTGAGAGTAGCAGCATACTCTTTCATGCCTTCTTCAAGAGAGGTATCCTCAAGAGGGAAAATTGGCTTCCACTCGGCACCTTCTACAGTACCAGCCTTATATTTATCCTCTTCTCTTACATCAAGAATGTGTGCATCCTTTACTTTTAATACATCTGCAGCTGAAATATACTGATATTCGGACTGGGAAGCTGTTGAAACTGTCTTTGTTGATGAATTACCACAGCCTGTTACAAAAGATGTTGTACCCATGGTAAGTGCGAGTGCTAATGCTAAAGCTTTTACTTTTTTCATTTTGAAACTCCTTTATAAAAGTTATTTTGCCATTGTATAATAATACACGTCTCTAGAAAATAACATTTAAAAAGTATTAAGTCAAATAAATAATATCTATATAAAGCTATATTTATTTGAAAATGCTATTGAATTGATAAGATATTATGATTATCTAAAATAAGTAGAAAAAAACAGCTCAGGAAAACGAGATATATTATTGTAAATATTTATAATTAAAAGAAGAAAATATGTAATAAATATATATGTAAAACAATGTTAAAAAAATATAACATTGTATTAAAAAAAGTACAATATAAGCGTATTTGGGGCATTTTTATGTACTAAAAGATAAACATTATCAAAATATATTGACTTTAGATTGTGTGTAATCTATATTGTATACAAGAAACAAAAATAATGATTAACAAAACTTAATCTGACTAAGTGAAAGAGGTTAATGATGAGAGAAGAATGGACAGGCTTTACCCCGGGTATCTGGGAGAAAGAAATCAATGTACGTGATTTTATTCAGAAAAACTACACACCATACGAAGGAGATGACACTTTCCTTGCAGGTCCTACAAAAAGAACTGAAGAGCTTTGGGCACAGGTGATGGATCTTACTATGAAAGAACGTGCCAAGGGCGGAGTACTTGATATGGATACAAAGATTGTATCAACAATTACTTCACATGGTCCTGCATATCTTGATAAGGATAAGGAGACAATTGTAGGCTTTCAGACAGACGTACCTTTTAAACGTTCACTTCAGGTAAACGGTGGTCTCAAGATGGCTATGAAGGCTTGTGAGAGCAATGGCTATGAGGTTGATCCGCAGATAGTTGAATTCTATTCAAAATACAGAAAGACACATAATGACGGTGTATTCGATGCTTATACAGCAGAAATGAGAGCTTGCCGTAGCAGCCACATTATCACCGGTCTTCCTGATGCTTATGGCAGGGGTCGTATCATAGGTGACTATAGAAGAGTTGCTCTTTACGGCGTTGACAGACTTATTGAAGAAAAGAAAAAAGAAAAAGAGACAACAAGATCTACCATGTATTCCAATATAACCAGACTTCGTGAGGAGCTTTCAGAGCAGATTAAGGCTCTTAATGAACTCAAGGAGCTTGGTAAGATTTACGGTTTTGATATTTCAGGACCTGCTCATGATACAAAGGAAGCTGTTCAGTGGCTCTATCTTGCTTACCTTGCGGCGGTTAAGGAGCAGAATGGTGCGGCAATGAGTCTTGGTCGTACCTCAACTTTCCTTGATATATATGCTGAGCGTGACCTTAAGGCAGGCAAATACACAGAAGAGCAGATTCAGGAATTCATCGACCACTTCGTAATGAAACTTCGTTGTGTTAAGTTTGCAAGAACACCTGAATACAATGAAATATTCTCGGGAGATCCTACCTGGGTTACTGAGTCTATCGGTGGTATGGGTATAGACGGCAGAACCATGGTTACAAAGATGAGTTTCAGATATCTCCACACTCTTTCAAACCTTGGTACTTCACCGGAGCCAAACCTTACAGTGCTCTGGTCAACAAGGCTTCCTGAGAACTTTAAGAGATTCTGTGCCAAGACCTCTATCCAGTCATCTTCAATCCAGTATGAGAATGATGACCTTATGAGGGTAACACATGGTGATGATTATGCTATTGCGTGCTGCGTATCTTCCATGAGGATTGGTAAGGAGATGCAATTCTTCGGAGCAAGAGCAAACCTTGCTAAGTGTCTCCTTTACGCAATAAACGGCGGTGCTGATGAGGTTAGCGGTAAGCAGGTTGGACCTAAGTTCCGTCCTATTACAGGTGACTATCTTGAGTATGATGAGGTTTGGGAGAAGTTCAATGACATGATGGAATGGCTTGCCGGAGTATATGTAAATTCTCTTAACATCATTCACTATATGCACGATAAGTATTGTTATGAGAGAATACAGATGGCTCTTCATGATAAGAATGTACATAGATGGTTTGCAACCGGTATAGCAGGTCTTTCAGTAGTTGCAGATTCACTCTCAGCTATTAAATATGCTAAGGTTAAGGTTATCCGTAATGAGGCAGGACTTGCAGTTGATTATCAGGTAGAGGGAGATTTCCCTAAGTATGGTAATGATGATGACAGGGTAGATTCTATTGCTTATGATGTAGTAGATATCTTTATGGGTTATATTAAGCGTAATCATACTTATCGCGATAGTGTACCTACAACCTCTATTCTTACAATCACATCAAATGTAGTTTATGGACGCGCAACAGGTTCAACTCCTGACGGACGTAAGAAGGGTGAGGCTTTTGCTCCGGGTGCTAACCCAATGCACAGACGTGATACCCACGGTGCTATGGCAAGTCTCAGCTCAGTAAGTAAGCTTCCATTTAAGGATGCACAGGACGGTATTTCCAATACCTTCTCTATTATACCTGATGCACTTGGTAAGGGAGATAAGGTATACTTTGGAGATTCCATTGAATTTGATAACAAGATTTCCTGCGCTTGTGAAGAACCTAATGTTATTATTCCTGAGGGAGAATAATGCAATCTATCGGATACCCCGGTATCTGTTATACATAAAAAGAACAATAAATCAATTTAATAGTGGTCTGTAAAGTACAGACAAATTTGAAAGGAGAATTATTATGGCAGTTAGTGAAGCTCAGATCGATAACCTTGTAAACCTTATTGACGGTTATGCAGAAAAAGGTGGACACCACCTCAATGTTAATGTATTCACAAAGGATACTCTTCTTGATGCGCAGGCTCATCCTGAGAAGTACCCACAGCTTACAGTTCGTGTATCCGGTTATGCAGTAAACTTTGTAAAGCTTACAAAAGAGCAGCAGGATGAAGTTATTTCAAGAACTTTCCATGAAGGTGTGTAAGTATAATAAAATTTAAGTAAATCTATGGCTGTCGCATTAAGATATTTTGGTGTGACAGCCATTTCTAAATTAAATCATTTACGAAATACCTTATTTTATTGTATAATGTAAATGAATAACCTATGTGTTGATAATTCGTTCTATTGGAGAAAAATATGGAAAATGAAGATATTAAGGGCAGAGTACACTCAATAGAGACTTTCGGCACGGTAGACGGTCCGGGAACAAGATATGTGATTTTCTTAAAAGGATGTCCGATGCGCTGTAAGTACTGTCATAATCCGGATACCTGGGAATTTGCGGGTGGCACGGAAATGACCTTAGATGAGATATTTGCAGGGTATTATTCCAAGAGGGAATTTTACAGAAAGGGTGGAATAACCTGTACAGGAGGAGAGCCTCTTGGTCAGCTTAAGTTCGTAACAGCCTTATTTAAGAGGGCGAAAAGCGAAGGTATACATACCTGTTTAGACACATCAGGAATATATTATCCGCTAAAACCTGTAAATAATGGTAAAACTGAGGAGGAATATCTAAACAGTGGTGCCTATAAGAGCTATGAAAAAAGACTGGCTGAATTTGAAGAGCTTTTTAAGGTGACTGATTTAGTTCTCTTAGATATAAAACATTCAGATCCTGAAGGACATAAGGAACTTACGGCAAATCCTATGGAGCCGGTGCTTGCTTTTGCAAAGGCTCTTGAAGCCCATAAGATACCTGTATCCATAAGGCACGTAGTTGTGCCGGGTATTACTTTTACCAAGAAAGAACTCCGTGGTGTGGGAGAGATTATGGCGGGACTTTCCAATGTGGTAGGGCTTGAAGTGCTTCCTTATCATACTATGGGAGTAAATAAGTATAAAGAACTTGGCATGGAATATCCGCTGGAAGGAGTTCCAAGCTTAACAAAAGAAGAAGCTGCGGCAGCGAAGGCTATTATTCTTCAGGCTATGCAGGAAAAACGAAAAAACGATGGCAGGATTTAATCTGAGTCATCGTTTTTAGATATAAAGGATTAATTATGCTTCCCTAAATTTGTCTTTATATTTCCTGGTAACTATGTAGAAGCAGATTATATGACTTAGAAATGTAATAGTCCAGGTTACAGGATAGGAAATAAAAAGAATGTTTAAACTTCTGAACTGTGCAAATATTGTATATATCCAAACTATTCTAAGCCCACAGGCACCTATGAGTGAAACTATCATAGGAAGGATGGAATAGCCTATACCCCGCATAACGCCTACCATTACATCCATAAGTCCGCAGAGAAAGTAAAATCTGGCAATAATGGAAAGCCTTATGAGTCCGCGGCTGATTACTCAGATTCGTTATTGTAAGCAGAAAGTAAGGTTTGCCCAAATAAATATGCAGAGTTTCCCAGTACAAGTCCTGTTATAGTAACTATTATAATACAGTTTATGAGAACCATTTTTATACGTTTAAGTTTACCTGCACCAAAATTCTGACTTGTAAAACTTATACAGGTCTGATATAAGGAGTTCATGGCTACATACACAAAGCCTTCTATATTGCTTGCAGCAGTATTTCCGGCCATTACTGTTGAACCAAAAGAGTTGACAGATGACTGTATTAGTACATTTGAAATTGAGAATATACAGCCCTGTAGTCCGGCAGGGAGGCCAATTTTCATTATGCCGATGCATTTATCCGGTGTAATTTTTATTCTATTTAAATATAGCTTTATAGAACCGCTTTCATGCATTAAGCAAAGAATGATAAGAGCACATGACACAGCCTGTGATATAACGGTTGCGATGGCTACTCCGGCTACTCCTAATTTAAATGTTGTTACCAAAAATATGTTGAGGATTACATTTATTATACCTGCAATGGTCAGGTAGTAAAGAGGACGTTTAGTATCGCCTACAGCCCTTAGTATAGCTGCGCCGAAGTTGAGGATGAGACTTAGCGGCATGCCAAGGAAAATAATCTGCATATAAAGTGTAGATTGTTCGATAACATCCTCAAGGTGTAGCCATCATTTCAAGCAGTGGTCTGGCCATTAAAATGCCTGCAACTAAGAGAATAAGTCCTCCTATTATACCAAGCGCGATTGAGGTATGGACTGCTTCTGAAGCTGACTTATCATCCTTTGCACCCTGGTATCTTGCAACAAGCACATTAGTGCCTATCGCTAATCCCATAAAAAGACTTACAAGCATATTTATAAGGGCTCCGGTAGAGCCTACTGCTGCAAGTGCAGTTTTTCCTGAAAATCTTCCAACAACTATAACATCGGCAGTATTAAAAAGCAACTGCAAAACTGCCGAAAGCATAACAGGTATTGTAAATTTTATTATTTTGGAAGTAAGCGGACCTTCCGTCATATCCATTCTATAAGAGTTTTTTGTTTGTTTTTCCATAATATTATCTCCCGTATAATAACTAAGAGCACACTTTAGCCGGCATCAGATAAAATAGTCCGGTAATCAATTATAATAGTACAGTCTCAGGATAATGTCAAAGATTAATAAGGAAGAAATTCTATTTTTATTGATTATTGTCTGTTGTTGTTATATACTTAGCATATATTCATTTACAAGGAGGCAGAGTATGGAATTTATGGAAAAAGGAAGGCGGAGAGACTTCCGGTAGACCTTATACTTGGAGTATCTGAGCTTTTTAAACAGGATAATGAGGTTATTAAAAATGTAAATGCACCTATTGAAGTTGTGGATATATCGAGGAGAGGAATAGGTTTCCACAGTGAAAGTGATTTACCGCTCGAGTTTTATTTTAATGCAAGAATTCAGGTAACTGATGATTTACACTCTGCGTTTTATTGTGTTGTAAAGATAGTAAGAAAGTCAAAGGTTGATGATAAGCTATTTTCTTATGGTTGTGAATTTGTGGGCTTTCCTCCTGTACTCAACTATATATTTGATGATTTTGAAGAAAAGATTGCTAAGAAAATGGGAAAATCATAGTACCGAGTGAAGTTTAATTGTATGTTTGAACAGCTAAAAATGAGTCAGAAGCTGAAAATGAAAACATCTGCAATAATGTGACCTAAGGCCGTAATATTTGCAGGTGTTTTCATTTTTTATGCCCTCATATCAAAGGTATATCTGCTATAATTATTACTTTCTATCTCAGAAGGAATAAAGTCATTTACAAGATTAAATCCGCCTGATTTTAGCTTTTTCTCCTCTTCTTTATCGGTAGTTTTTACCACTTCGCTTTTAGGATTAAAGCCCTGTTTTGTCATAGCAGCATCGAGTTCCGGGAGATGACTGGCTATAAGTTTACCTGAACTGTCATCATTTAGGAAAAATCTGGTAGATACCTGCCCTTCGTTTAGTTCAATCCTTATATTCATTCCACCAAGATTTGCCATATCAAGGTGAAGCAGACAGGATATACCATTTCCATCAGATGTCCTTCTTCTGTGTTTATCTGAATAAACATAAAGGTCTCCGGTGGCAGTCTGGCCATTCATTCTGATAGGCAATTCCACGAAGTTATACATCTGATTCATATCATTCATAAAATTCATATTCTGTTTGGTCTGACCAAGGTCAGCAGAAAGCTTAGCAGAAGCAGAACCGGTAGTATTGTCTGCAAGAGACTTCAGTCTGTCAATTTGCTCATCCATCCTCCTATAAAGATTAGCAACAGCATCTTTCTCAGTCAGTTCCTCAGCAGACAAAGTCCAGTCGGTATGCATAAGCATTTTAAGAGTTTTATGAAAATCATCCGATTTAAGCAAAGCCTGTTTTATATCAGGCGAAACACTATTTGTAGTCAAAAGACTCTTAATATGATTTGCAGCTTCGTTTAAGGTAGCACTTTCAGGCAGGTATCCCGCAAGAATTTCATTTGATACAGGGAATTCTTTGCCTGTTAAGTCTGCGACCTGTTTCATAAGTGGATTTAGTTTTGCCTGTTCTGCCTCAGGAAGAGTTTTTAATAATTCTGAAAGCTCAGAAACGTCTATATCTCCTTTTATAAGATTTTGAAGCTTTGCAGCATCTACATCTACATCTGCATTTTCAAATAAGGTAAAAATTTCAAGTCTCTGTTCCTCAGTCAATATTGAAGAAATCTGTGTATTTTCATTTAAGTTTGTGACATTAACCTCCGTTTCAGTTTGAGTTAAAGTATTATCGGAAAGGGGAATATCATTATCAACAAGGCTGTCAAGCATTTCAGAAAGGTTATGTGGAGTGATAGCAGGTACATCTGTCTTATTACCGGCAACAAGTGTAAGCACAAGTGAGTCCGGTTCCTTACCAATGTTAAATATATCCAGCATTTCAGAAGCAAGTTTTGCACTTCCTTCGATATTTCCTTCAGAAAGAAGCCCCTCTATCATACCTAACATATCATTGAAATTCTTAGTAGTGGCAGCAGTAAGCTCAGTCTGTCCATTACTGTACATTTCAAAAAGCTTTGTGCTTTCAGGGTTAATATCCAGCCCTGCCTTATTCATAAGTACAAGATTAGTCATAGATATATCCGGATTTTTGAGGGACTGCTGTAGAATACCATTTATCATCTGCCTGCTTACCGGATATTCATTTTTAAGAAGGGCGGTAACAAGTTCTTCATTTTTAGGTGAAAACGGAAGACCTGAGGCATCAAGAGCCTTATATACAACATTTTCAAGAGTATTACCTGTCTGCAAAGTTTTTAAGGTAATCTGGCCGTCTTCTCTGTCTACTACCTTAAATCTGGCACCATCTCCTATGGACAGTTCTGAGGTATTGTCGTACTTAGCAGTCATAGTCTGACCATTTTCCAGTTCAAGGGTCAGTTCTCCGGGAGAGATATTGGTTACCTGTCCGGTAAATACCTGCCCCTTTGATAAAGTATTATAATTTATATTACCGGAAGCAGAACCTGTCCCGGAAGTACGATTGACTTCGCCATTTCTTGCCGTACCGGCTGATTCTCTTCCACCATTAATACTGCCATTTGGCAGCCTTGATACATCTATTGGCATAGTTCCTCCATAATTACCGTAAATCTATGTAAATATCTATAATAATTTTATCGGATAAACAGGAGGATTTCTGTAGCGATATTATTCATTCTATTTTTCTCCATTATATTTAAATTTCAATAATTTAGATAGACAGATGCCAATCTGACAGTTATAATAGCTAATGGAGAAGTGCCCTTGTTGTTTGAAAGGATGTGATGTGTTGCATGGATGCAATGAATTCAGAGGTGCTGGAAGTGACAGCTTTACTGCCGGGCTCTATGGTTAGTATTACTGCCAGAAGAGGTAATAAGGCATATAGGTTTGAGAGCTTTGTCCTGGAGTTAACTGAGCAAGAGGACATAGATTATGCCGGTACTTTGGAAGGTGATTTTGTAATAATTGAGCCGGTAAAGGTAGATGACAAGATTGTCAAATTTGTAACAGAAGGAATTAATTATTACTTTATAGGTAATCATAAAGGAAAACCATATTTATTTGAAAATATTTCTATAGAAAAAGTGAAATTTCCAGGTTATGGAGTTGCACATATCCTTAGAGCGGCTAAAGAAGGGCGGAGGTTTAACAGAAGAGATAATTTCAGAGTGTGGCTTGGGCATTACTGTCATATAGCACTTAGAGGAAGTAAGGCCCAGCATGATGCAATGGTTAAGGATATAAGTAATACTGGAGTAGGGCTTATAATTAAGAAGGAGTACGAAGTAAACATAGGAGATACTATTGAAGTACAGTTTAATTTTGAAAAATATAATGAACAAAAGGAAGATTATCAATTTACTTTACATACATTAAAAAGGAGAAATAGTAAGAATAGTTGACCAGAATGAAAAAAAGTTAATCTGGTAGGAGTGAGCATTACTGAAGGACATGAGCAGGTTGAAAGATTTGTAGCCATGAAACAGAGAGAAAAGAATAAAGTTGGGAGAAAGACCAATGACCTGATTAGTATGTTTGTGGGGAAAGATAGCAAGGAAGAGGAAGAATAAGCAAGTTAATATTTGTAAATAATAAAACTTAAGATATATAAGGAGATAGAAAAATGTCAGAAAAATGAAAGAAAACCATATAATCCGGCGGAGATTGAACCAAAAATGGCAGAAGTTCTGGGAAGAAAATGAAACTTTTTAAGACAGATGTCTGGGATTTTAGTAAACCTAAGTATTATGTACTTGATATGTTCCCATATCCATCGGGAGTAGGCCTTCATGCAGGTCATCCTGAAGGTTACACAGCTACTGATATAGTATCAAGAATGAAGAGAATGCAGGGATACAATGTACTTCACCCAATGGGCTATGATTCATTTGGTCTTCCTGCTGAGCAGTATGCAGTAAGCACAGGCAACAATCCAAACGGATTTACTGAGAAAAATATCGCTACATTTTCAAATCAGCTTAAAGAGCTGGGTTTTGACTATGACTGGTCAAAGATGATAGCTACTTCCGATAAAGATTATTATAAATGGACTCAGTGGATATTTGAAAAGCTCTACGAGAAGGGCTATGCAAAATATGTGGATATGCCGGTAAACTGGTGTGAAGAACTGGGGACAGTGCTTTCAAATGATGAGGTAATAGACGGTAAGAGTGAGCGTGGTGGTTACCCTGTTGTAAGAAAGAACATGAAGCAGTGGGCTATCGACCAGGTAGCATTTGCAGAGGAACTTCTTGAAGGGCTTAACGAGATAGACTGGCCTGAGTCTACTAAGGAAATGCAGAGAAATTGGATTGGTAAAAGCGAAGGTGTAGAGGTTGATTTTAAAATAGTTGATGGTGGAGAATTCTCTATTTATACTACCTGTATTGAGACTATTTACGGTATAACCTTTATGGTATTGGCTCCTGACGGAGAGACTGTTAAGAACCTTATGCCAAGGATTAAAAATAAAGAGGCTGTAGAAAAATATATAGCTGAAACTCTTAAGAAGAACGATATGGACAGGACAGAGCTTAACAAGACCAAGTCAGGCTGTGTACTTGAAGGCATATATGCGATAAATCCTGCAAACGGCAAGGAAGTTCCTGTATACATAGGTGACTTTGTGCTTGCAAGCTATGGTACAGGTGCGGTTATGGCTGTTCCAAGTCACGACCAGAGGGATTTTGAGTATTCTGAGGCGCATAATATACCTAGAATTCAGGTTATTGATGGTGGTGATGTAAGCGAGCACGCCTTTGAAAAGCAGGATTATCTGGGCAAGGGCTGCAAGCTGATGAACTCTGAGGAGTTTAGCGGACTTACTGTAGAAGAAGCAAAAGATGCTATTACAGAAAAACTGGTGAAAATGGGAGTTGCAAGAAGAAAGGTCAACTACCATTTCAGAGAGTGGATATTTGCAAGACAGCGTTATTGGGGAGAGCCTATTCCTGTAGTGCATACAGAAGAAGGCGAAGTAAGCTTCTTCCTGAAAGTGAGCTTCCTCTTGTTCTTCCTGAACTTGAAGACTACAAAGGAAAGAACGGCAAAGCTCCACTTGAAAATGCTACAGAGTGGAAAGAGTATGATAAAAACGGAATAAAAGGTAAGCGTGAAACCTCAACAATGCCCGGCAGCGCAGGCAGTTCCTGGTATTATATGCGCTACATTGATCCGAAGAATAATGATGAATTTGCAAATAAGGAACTCCTTAAGCACTGGCTTCCAGTAGACCTTTATATAGGTGGGCCTGAGCATGCGGTTGGTCATCTTATGTATTCAAGAATCTGGAACCGCTTCCTCTATAATGAGGGACTTTCCCCTGTGAAAGAGCCATTTAAGAAGCTTGTGCATCAGGGAATGATACTTGGTTCAAACGGAATCAAGATGGGTAAGCGTTTTCCAGAGTTCGTAGTAAATCCTAGTGATATAGTAAGAGACTACGGTGCAGATACTCTTAGAATATATGAAATGTTTATGGGACCTCTTGAAGCTTCCAAGCCTTGGAATAAGCAGGGAGTAGAAGGTTCGAGAAAATTCCTTGGAAGGGTATTCTTCTATTTTTCAAATCCTGAGAATCTGGTGAAGCAGGGAGAAGAAGGTTATAACGAACTCTTGGAGGAGCATAAGCTGATCTACAATCAGACTGTTAAAAAAGTAACAGATGATTTTGAAACACTTGGCTTTAATACCGCTATAAGCCAGATGATGATATTTATGAATGCTGTAACCAAGGGTAAATGCCCTATGGAATATGCAGAAGGCTTTGTAAAAATGATCTCCTGTATCTGCCCTCATCTTGGTGAGGAACTTTGGGAAATGTTCGGCCATACCGGAACCATAGCTTATGAAACCTGGCCAACCTATGATGAAGCGGCACTGGTAGTTGATACTGTAAAGATAGGAGTACAGGTAAACGGTAAGGTAAGGGGTACTATTGAAATAGCTGCTGAGGCAGAGGAAGAAGAGGCTATGAAGCAGGCACTTGAGATTGCTTCTGTAACTAAGGCAATAGATGGAAAGCCGGTAAGAAAGGTTATTTATGTAAAGGGTAAGATACTTAATATAGTAGCAAAGTAAGAAAAACTACACAGGGAGATGCTGTTTGTCTCCCTGTTTTTGTGTATATATAGTAAATTGCATAAAATTTTAAGTTGAATTTTACAGCAATCGATGTATAATAAGAGTGACAATATGTATTATTAGCGGGGATAAGGAGGGAAACATGGCAAATATTTTACCTGTATCTGATTTGAGAAATTATAATGAAGTTTTGAAAAATTGTCATAAAGGAGAACCGGTTTATTTAACAAAAAATGGAAGAGGCCGTTTTGTGGTTATGGACATTGAGGATTATGAGCGTGACAAGGCAGAAAAGAAGCTTTTAATGAAACTGCATGAAGCGGAAGAGGCAGTTAAAGATGGTGAAGGCTGGCTAAGCTTGGAAGAACTGAAAAGGGTTGTGGGGTAAAAATATGTTAAAATTGCGTATTAATCCGGTTGTTGCAGAGGATTTAAAGAGTATTAGGGATTATATCGCTGAGGATAATGAAGAATATGCTACAAAAATTGTAAATGAGATTTATGGGAAATTTGAGAACTTACAACTATTTCCCGGAATGGGAGCTGATCTTTCAAGGCGGGTAAGTTTTCGCACAGACTATAAGTATATGGCGTGGGAAGACTATCTGATTATTTATAAAATAAATAATGAATATTTGGAAGTTTATCGGGTTATAAATAGATATCAGGATATAACCAGGATTTTAGATTGAGTTTTTTTTGGAGGAGAAATGGCAGATAAACAATATGAATTCAGCACCCGTCTTGCTGACCTTGTGGCACAGGCACAGATTAGCGGGAATAAGGTGCACGAAAGCGATATAAAAGAATTTTTTGAGGATTTGGCGCTTGATGAAAGTCAGTTTGATCATATTTTTTTGCATATCTTAAAGCTTCTCATATAACCATAGAAGGGTATGAAGCCAAAGAAGAGATTGAAGCAGAAGTAAAAGAGTATGAGAATGCAGCGAAAGAACAGCTTGAAGAGGCTGCAAGAGAAGGATTTGATAAAAAGAGCGGAATAAAGAAAAAAAGTAATAAGAAAACACTTAACTTCCAATCTGAATTTTTAAATATGTATTTGGAAGAGCTGAGATACATAGAAAAAATGACTGCTAAAGAGGAAGAAAAATTAATTGAACTTTTATTAAAGGGAGATGAGAAGGCAGAGGCTTCTTATATAGAAAGAAAACTTCATAAGGTAGTTGAAATAGCAAGAGGTTTTGAACTGACTGAGGATTATTTTAAAGAACTTATCTCTGAAGGAAATGTAGGACTTTTAATAGGATTAAAAGAACTAAAAGACCTCGAAGGAGAAGATAAACCGATTGAATTTGTTGAAAGCAGAATAGAAAGTGCAATGCAAAGCTTTATTGAAGAAAGTCTGGAGATAGAAAGCACTGCCAATGCTATGGTTGCTAAGGTAAACTTTGTAAGCGATGCAGCTAAAAAGATGAAAGAAATGAACGGTTCATCACCTACACTTAAAGAACTTGCAAGTTATACTAATTTGACCGAAGCTGAACTAACTGATATCATAGAACTGTCAGGAGATAATTTAAAGAGTAAAGAGTGATTTTATTTGTTCGTGCTTAATAGTAGTTAAGATCTCCAATCAAAAACGCTTGGAATCTTAAGCAAAATTATTCACGAAATATCAAGAAAGCACATAATTAAGCCGCAGGCTTAGAATTATGTGCTTGCGCAGATATTTTGATGTAATCACATTTAGCCGAAGGCTAAATGCGTGAATAATTGAAGCGATCTATGGGCAGAAAAATTTATTGTTTTTGAAATACATTATATGTGAAGAATAATATCATCTGGACAGACACTTTGTTAATAATTTATATCATCTACATACAGGAGGAATTTATGAGTACAGACCGTTATGACAGCCCACTTTCAGGGAGGTATGCAAGCAAGGAAATGCAGTACATATTTTCACAGGATAAGAAGTTTACTACCTGGCGCAGACTTTGGATTGCCCTTGCAGAGGCAGAAAGAGAACTTGGGTTAAATATTACCGAGGAGCAGATAGCAGAGCTTAAAGAACATGTAAATGATATAAACTATGACGTAGCTGTGGCAAGGGAAAAAGAAGTCCGCCACGATGTTATGAGCCATGTCTATGCTTACGGAGTACAGTGTCCAAAGGCAAAGGGAATTATTCATCTGGGCGCTACGTCCTGCTACGTAGGAGATAATACCGATATTATTATAATGACTGAAGGTCTTAAGCTTGTTAAGAAAAAACTCCTCAATGTAATGAGTAAACTTGCTGATTTTGCTGAGAAATATAAAGCTTTGCCTACGCTTGCCTTCACTCATTTTCAGCCGGCACAGCCTACAACTGTAGGAAAAAGGGCTACGCTTTGGCTTATGGAGTTAAAACTTGATTATGATGATGTTTGCTACATGATAGACAGTATGAAACTTCTTGGTTCAAAGGGAACTACAGGTACTCAGGCAAGCTTTTTGGAGCTTTTTGACGGAGACCATGAGAAGATTAAGAAGATAGATAAGCTGATAGCTGAGAAAATGGGATTTACAGACTGTTTCCCTGTATCAGGTCAGACCTACTCAAGAAAAGTGGACTCAAGAGTGCTGAATGTGCTCGCAGGAATAGCTTCAAGTGCTCATAAATTTTCAAATGATATAAGGCTTTTACAGCATCTTAAAGAGGTGGAAGAACCATTTGAAAAAAGCCAGATAGGTTCATCTGCTATGGCTTACAAGAGAAATCCTATGCGTAGCGAGAGAATTGCATCTCTTTCAAGATATGTAATGAGTGATTTAATGAACCCTTATATAACAGCGGCTACCCAGTGGTTTGAAAGAACTCTGGATGATTCCGCAAATAAGCGTCTGTCTGTTCCTGAAGCCTTCCTTGCTATAGACGGTATACTTGATTTGTACATGAATGTGGCAGACGGACTTGTGGTATATGAGAAGGTTATAGAGAAACATATAATGGCTGAACTTCCGTTTATGGCTACTGAGAACATAATGATGGATGCAGTTAAGCGTGGTGGCGACAGGCAGGAGCTTCACGAGAAGATAAGGACTTTATCTATGGAAGCAGGAAGAAATGTAAAGGAAAGAGGGCTTGATAACAACCTGCTTGAACTTATAGCAGCTGAACCTTCCTTCGGTATTACTCTTGAGGAACTTAAAAAGCAGATGGAGCCTTCTAAGTACACCGGTCGTTCCAAGGAGCAGGTGGAGGATTTCTTAAAGGAAGTAATAAGACCTATACTTGAAGAAAATAAGGCAGAATTGGGACTTGAAGCTGAGATAAATGTGTAATAATGACTTAATGATAAAAAGGGGTGTAGTTGGTTAACACTCCTTTGAATTTATTTAGTTCAATAAAAAATTTCTTCTTGATTTCCTGTTGAACAAAAAATCTTTCTGATGAATGCCATTTTATTGGTAATTTAGAATAACCCCAAATTTATTCACGCCATAGGTCGCAGACCTCTTATTCTGCATAGCTTGGTAGGGGAAACAGCTTTCGGTCTGTAACTAAGGGTGATATTACCAAACATCTTCTAAAACACATAATTTCAACCTTCTACCTGATATTTGCTTCCGAAGATGTTTCGTAAATAATTTGGAATAAATACTATATCAAACTATTATGTTTATTAAATAGTACACCCTTGCATTTAAGCCGGTCATATTGTATTATTAGGAGAAACATTTGTAAGCGGGAGGAAGAAAGTATATGGAAGCTAATATTACTCTTATAAAAGGTGACGGAATCGGACCTGAAATAGTAAATGAAGCTGTGAAAGTGCTTGACAGGATAGCTTCTGTATATGGACACAGGTTTAATTACAATGAAATCCTTATGGGAGGCTGTTCGATAGATGAGTATGGAATTCCTCTTACAGATGAAGCTATAAATACAGCCAAGGCAGCAGATGCAGTCCTTCTTGGTGCAGTAGGAGGCAATACGGATACTTCCCCCTTGGTACAAGCTTCCGCCTGAAAAGCGCCCTGAAGCTGGACTTCTTAAAATAAGGAAGGAACTGGGGCTGTATGCCAATATAAGACCGGCTATTTTGTTTGATGAATTAAGAGCTGCCTGCCCGTTAAAAGAGTCTACAGGAGAAAAGGGCTTTGACTTTGTTATATTCAGAGAGCTTACAGGTGGGCTTTATTTTGGAGAGAGAAGCACTACAGTTGTAGAAGGAAAAAGAAAAGCGGTAGATACCTTAGTATATACAGAAGATGAGATAGAAAGAGTGGCAAGAAGAGCTTTTGAGGCTGCAGCAAAGAGGAAAAAACAGGTATGCAGCGTTGATAAGGCAAATGTACTGGATTCTTCAAGGCTTTGGAGACAGGTAGTTTCTGAAGTGGCTAAGGATTTCCCTGAGGTAAGACTTACCAATATGTTGGTTGATAACTGTGCTATGCAGCTTATAGCCAATCCTGCTCAGTTTGATGTAATCCTTACTGAAAATATGTTTGGAGACATACTTTCTGATGAGGCAAGTATGGTGACAGGTTCTCTGGGAATGCTTCCTTCGGCTAGTCTTGGAGAAGGAAAATTCGGCCTTTATGAGCCGAGCCATGGTTCAGCTCCTGACATAGCAGGACAAGATAAGGCAAATCCTATTGCAACAATAATGTCTGCAGCTATGCTTCTTAGATACTCCTTTGGCCTTGGTGCGGAAGCAGATAAAGTTGAGGACGCGGTTAAGGCTGTGCTTAAAAAGGGATATAGAACGGGAGATATTTACAGCGAAGGCAAGATACATGTTGGCTGTAAAGAAATGGGAGATAGGATAGTGGCTGAGATTGAAAAATAATATTTTCTAACTCCAAATTATTGTGGCTAAATTATATACGGGAATCTGACAACAACCTTCATGTATTTAGAGGTCTGTAACTTTGGCATGAATAATTTTGATAATCAGTTAAATTAATGATACAAGTGTCAAAAGTATAAAAACCGATTGATGCTCGATTGTAAGGGAATTTATTATCTTTTGATATGCAAAAAATGAGCAGATTACGAATTTTTTGCAAGGTTTTATGATAGTAACAAGAAAGGAAAAATAAATGAGAAGTGATAACGCAAGAGCCGGTATGCAACAGGCACCGGCAAGGAGTCTTTTCAATGCGCTGGGATTTACAGCGGAAGAGATGAGGAAACCTATAGTTGGTATAGTAAGTTCATATAATGAAATAGTACCGGGACATATAAACTTAGATAAAATAGTTGATGCAGTAAAGCTGGGAGTTGCAGAGGCAGGCGGAGTACCTGTGGTTTTTCCTGCTATTGCAGTCTGTGACGGCATAGCTATGGGGCATATAGGAATGAAGTATTCTCTTGTAACAAGAGACCTTATAGCAGATTCAACTGAAAGTGTGGCTATGGCTCACCAGTTTGATGCCCTGGTTATGGTACCTAACTGTGATAAGAATGTACCGGGACTTCTAATGGCAGCAGCAAGGGTGAATATACCTACAGTGTTTGTTTCAGGCGGGCCCATGCTTGCAGGAAGGGTTAAGGGCTGTAAAACCAGTCTTTCCTCTATGTTTGAAGCGGTTGGAGCTTATGCGGCAGGAAACTTAAGCGAAGAGGATGTACTTGAATATGAAAACAAAGCCTGTCCAAGCTGTGGCTCCTGCTCAGGTATGTATACAGCAAATTCAATGAACTGTCTAACAGAGGCTCTCGGAATGGGACTTCGTGGCAATGGAACTATACCGGCAGTTTATTCAGAGAGAATAAAACTTGCAAAACACGCAGGTATGGCAGTTATGGAAATGTTCAGACAGAATATAAGACCTCGTGATATAATGACAAAAGAAGCTATTATTAACGCACTTACAGTAGATATGGCACTGGGCTGTTCTACAAATTCAATGCTTCATTTGCCGGCGATTGCACATGAAATAGGCTTTGATTTTGATATAGCTTTTGCTAATCCGATAAGTGAAAAAACACCTAACCTCTGTCACCTTGCACCTGCGGGACATACTTATATGGAGGACTTAGACGAGGCAGGCGGTGTATATGCGGTTATGAAGGAACTTGCAGATATAGGGCTTATAAATACCGAATGTATGACAGTTACAGGCAAGACTATAGGTGAAAATATAAAACATGCTTACAACAGAGATGAAGAAGTTATCAGACCTGTAAGCAATCCATATAGTAAAACAGGCGGACTTGCAGTACTTAAAGGAAACCTTGCACCGGATGGAAGTGTGGTTAAGCGTTCTGCCGTTGCAGAGGAAATGATGGTACATGAAGGCCCTGCAAGGGTATTTGAGTCGGAAGAGGATGCTATTAAGGCAATAAAGGGTGGTAAGATAGTACCGGGAGATGTAGTTGTTATCAGGTATGAAGGTCCTAAGGGTGGTCCCGGGATGAGAGAGATGCTTAATCCTACCTCAGCGATAGCAGGTATGGGATTGGATTCAACAGTAGCCCTTATTACAGACGGAAGATTCTCAGGAGCTTCAAGAGGTGCATCTATAGGACATGTTTCACCGGAAGCGGCAGTAGGAGGACCTATAGCGCTTGTTAAAGAAGGAGATATAATTTCTATCAATATACCTGAGATGACACTTAATATGAAGGTGCCGGATGAGGAGCTTGAAGAGAGAAGAAAGTCCTGGAAGCCTAAGGAAATGGGAGAAATCACAGGTTATCTTAAGAGGTATCAGGCTATGGTTACATCAGGAAACAGAGGAGCTATTCTTGAAGTGCCTAAGATGTATTAGTAATCACAAATTTTGGATAATTAATTTTTTGTTTGATTGGCGGCGGAATTTATAATATACTTAAGTTATAATAGTTTCAGTATAATATAATATTTTTTTACAAAAATAAGTGAATTACTAATATTTTTGTAAGGATTGTGATAAGCAAAACTGTAGCAATCATGTATCATTGGATGCCAAATACTTTTGACACCCACATCATATCATGCTGTATAATATTGGCATATAATCGGAGTTAACAAATTTAGAAAGAGGAGAATTTATGGCAGAACTTAATGGATCACAGATTCTTGTTGAATGTTTGAAGGAGCAGGGAGTAGATACTATCTTTGGCTATCCGGGAGGAGCAGTTCTAAACCTCTATGATGAACTTTACCGTCATCAGGATGAAATAAGCATATCCTTACTTCTCACGAGCAGGGAGCTGCACATGCGGCTGACGGATATGCGAGAGCTACAGGTAAGGTCGGAGTCTGCCTTGCTACCAGTGGACCGGGTGCTACCAACCTTGTAACAGGTATTGCAAATGCTTATATGGATTCGGTTCCTATGGTTGCAATTACCGGTAATGTAGGCACCAACCTTCTTGGTAAGGATTCTTTTCAGGAAGTGGACATAGCAGGTGTAACCATGCCTATTACAAAGCATAACTTTATTGTAAAGGATGTTAAAAAGCTTGCAAAAACAATAAGAAGAGCATTTAAAATAGCTTCAACCGGCAGACCGGGACCTGTGCTTATAGATATAACAAAGGATGTAACAGCTAATAAGTGTGAATATAAAAAGGAAGAAATAAAGAAGGTAGAAAAGAAAAAGATAGGGGACAACTTCACTGATCAAGAGCTTGATAAGGCTGCAGAGATGATAGCAAAGGCTAAACGCCCGGTTATTTTTATAGGTGGCGGAGCTATTATTTCAGAGGCGCATAAAGAGATTAAAACTTTGGTAGACCTTATGGATGCTCCTGTTTGTGATTCTCTTATGGGGAAAGGTGCATTTGACGGCACAGATAAGCGTTATATGGGCATGATAGGTATGCATGGCACAAAGACCGCAAACTTCTCTGTAACAGAATGTGATCTTTTGGTTGTACTTGGAGCAAGATTTTCAGACAGAGTTACAGGCAATACCAAGAGCTTTGCAAAAAGGGCTAAAATCCTTCATATAGATATAGATCCTGCCGAGATAACAAGAATATAAAGGTTGACCTCAGCATTGAAGGTGATATTAAGGATGTGCTTAAGGAGCTTAATAAGAAGCTAAAGAAGCAAGACCATGGGGAATGGATGGAGCATATAGAAGAAATGCAGACGAAATTCCCACTCAAATATCATGAAAATGAGCTTACAGGTCCGTATTTTATAGAAGAACTTTACAAACTTACCAAGGGTGAGGCAATCATTTCTACAGAGGTAGGACAGCATCAGATGTGGTCTGCACAGTTCTACAAGTATAGTAAACCGAGAACCCTGCTTACTTCAGGTGGACTCGGAACTATGGGATATGGCCTTGGAGCTTCTATAGGAGCACAGATAGGCTGTCCTAAGAAGCAGGTTATTAACCTTGCGGGAGATGGCTGTTTCCGTATGAATATGAATGAGCTTGCAACAGCAGCACATTATAATGTGCCTATAATTGAAGTTGTATTCAATAACAATGTACTCGGTATGGTAAGACAGTGGCAGACACTGTTCTACGGTAAGAGATATTCACAGACTATGCTTTCTCAGGATATAGATTATGTAAAATTGGCTGAGTCAATGAGTATTAAGGCTTTCAGAGTAACCAAGAAAGAGGAAGTGGATGAGGTTATTAAGAAGGCTCTTAAGGTTAAGGGACCTGTATTTATAGAGGTAGTAATAGACAGAAATGAAAGTGTATGGCCTATGGTTCCTGCCGGTGCTACTCTTGAGGAGACCTTCTCTGAAGAGGATGTAAAAGAAAAGGAAGCTAAGGCTAAGAAATAAAAACAGTAGTTAAAGAAACAGACTTGCATAAAGTAAGGGCTGTTTCTTTAACTATAAATTTGAATTTGTGGAGGAGGACATTTGAAGGAAGGTAGACCCAATTTCAGAGATATAAAATCATTTGAAGAATTTAGTAGATACTATTGGTATCGAGAAGAACTAGCCGAAATTTGTAAGTCTCTTGAATTAGAATACAGATGTACAAAGCAAGAACTAAATCATATTATAGAACAATATTTTAAGGGAAATAGAGTAGAAAAATCTGTAAAGAAATTAACCAAAAATCAAACCAAAGCGATAACCTTAAACACGACATTGTTTGAATGTGGTTTTTCCTTCAACCAAAAATTTCGAGAGTATTTTTCGGCTGTAACGGGTGTTAATCCATTTAAGTTTAATGCTGATATGGCAACTGCATGGAGAAAAGTAAAAGCAGAAAATGACTTAAACTTTACAATTCAAGATATGCTTAAAGTATATTATGGCGAGTCTGACTACGCTAAGTATGATAATTCAGCCTGTCAATGGAATCAATTCCTAAAGGACTTTTGCTCAGATGAATTTAGCGACTATTATTCTGACAAGTTAAAAGTTGCTGCTATTCTATGGAAAGAAGTTAGAGACTCAAAAAATGAAAAAATTTATTCGAGACAACTACTAAATGAGTATGGAGATAAAATAGAGGAGTATCATAAATAACTTCAAATTTGTAGCAGCATAATGTTGTAATATTATTTGTTAAATAAATAACAATACATAGAGGAGGAATATTTATGGAAAGAGTTTATAATTTTTCAGCAGGACCTGCAGTGCTTCCTGAAGAAGTGCTTAGAGAGTGTCAGGAAGAGATGATGAATTATGGTGGAACAGGCATGTCCGTCATGGAGATGAGCCACCGTTCCAAAGCTTTTGAAAGCATTATAAATACTGCAGAAGCAGACCTTAGAGAGCTTATGAACATTCCTGATAATTATAAGGTGCTGTTCTTACAGGGTGGAGCCTCACTTCAGTTTGCCATGATTCCTATGAATCTTATGAAAAATAAGGTGGCTGACTATATAATTACAGGTCAGTGGGCAAAGAAGGCATTTGCTGAAGCTAAGCTCTACGGTGATGCGGTAGCGGTAGCTTCTTCTGCTGACGAAACCTTTTCATACATTCCTGATTGCAGTGACCTTCCTATCAGGGATAATGCTGACTATGTATATATATGCGAAAATAATACAATATACGGAACCAAGTTCAGAACCCTTCCTAATACCAAGGGTAAAACTCTTGTAGCCGATGTTTCATCCTGCTTCTTAAGTGAGCCTGTAGATGTAAGTAAATATGGCATTATTTATGGCGGAGTTCAGAAGAATGTTGGACCTGCGGGAACTGTAATAGTAATCATAAGAGAAGATTTGATTACGGAAGATGTGCTTCCCGGTACACCGACTATGATGAAATACAAAACTCATGCGGATAACAATTCACTTTACAATACCCCTCCTGCTTACGGTATCTATGTATGCGGTAAGGTATTTAAATGGCTTAAGGCTAAGGGCGGACTTAGTGCAATGAAGGAGAAAAATAAAAAAAAAGCTGATATTCTTTACAATTTCCTTGATAATAGCAAACTTTTTTTAATGGCACGGTCAGAAAAGAAGACCGTTCACTGATGAATGTACCTTTTGTAACAGGCAATGACGAACTGGATGCAAAATTTATAAAAGAGGCAACAGAGGCTGGTTTTGTAAACTTAAAAGGACATAGGACAGTAGGCGGTATGCGTGCCAGCATCTATAATGCCATGCCAATACAGGGAGTGGAGAAGCTTGTGGAATTTATGAAAAAAAATTTGAGGCTGAAAATTTAAAAATAAAACCATTAATAATAAAAAGTTATAAGCTTTAAAAAAATATAAATACAGCAGATTTGAAATAGTAACTTGATTTATTGCAGAAGCGTAAAATACAGGGTAAGTATTTGAAAAAACAGAAAGTATCCTGTGGGTGATGAAAGGGGAAAAGTATGTATAAAGTAAAAACACTGAACAAGATATCAGACATAGGGCTTAAAGAGTTTACTGATAATTACAGCTTTACAGAGGAATTAAATGCGGCAGACGCAGTTCTTGTAAGAAGTGCGGATATGAAGTCTCTGGAATTTAGCGGTAATCTTCTTGCAGTAGCCAGAGCAGGTGCGGGAGTAAACAATATTCCTCTTGATAAATGTGCAGAACAGGGAATAGTGGTATTTAATACACCGGGAGCCAATGCCAATGCAGTTAAGGAGCTTGTAATTGCAGGACTTTTACTTGCGGCTCGCGATGTAGTTGGTGGAATAAACTGGGTACAGGCAAATAAAGGAGCAGAAGGCCTTTCCAAGCTTGTAGAAAAGGAAAAGAGTAATTTTGCAGGAAATGAGATAGAGGGCAAGAAACTCGGTGTAATCGGACTGGGTGCCATAGGTGTGCTTGTGGCAAATGCCGCAAAAAGACTTGGTATGGAAGTTTATGGATGTGATCCTTATATTTCTGTAGAACACGCATGGAGCCTTTCAAGAGATGTAATCCACGTAAAAACAGTAGAAGAAATTTTTAGAACCTGTGACTATATTACTGTACATGTGCCACTTATGGATACAACAAAACATATGGTAAATGCTGACAGCCTTAAACTTATGAAGGACGGAGTTGTAATTCTCAACTTCTCAAGAGATGCACTTGTAAATGATGAGGACATGGAGAAAGCTTTGGCTTGCGGCAAGGTGAAGAAGTATGTGACTGATTTTCCAAATGAAAAGAGCTCCAATATTGAGGGAGTTATTGCCATACCTCATCTTGGAGCCTCTACAGAGGAATCGGAAGATAACTGTGCAGTAATGGCAGTTAAGGAGATAATGAATTATCTTGAAAACGGAAGCATAAAGAACTCTGTAAACTATCCAAACTGCGAGGTAGCAAAGCTAATAAGTAAGGCGAGAATCACCCTTTTACATAAGAATATTCCAAGTATGATAACCAAGTTTACTACTGTACTTTCTTCTTATAATGTAAATATAGAAGAGATGGTAAATAAGAGCAAAGGTGACTATGCGTATTCGGTATTTGATATAGATACGGAAGTTACAGAAGAGATGAAAAAGGCACTGGAAGAGATAGAGGGAGTGCTTAAAGTAAGGGTTATTTAATTATGAAATGTAAGGATAAAAATATCATATATAATATTCAAGTATTTAAATGATGAATATGAGATAAATGATTTTTGCGATTTATATCTAGAGTATTATGAGGAATTTGATACAGAAAACCTGTTCTTTACCGGTGATATTGCGATTAAGAACTTTATGTGAAATGTGTGGGAGATTTAGCGATTTTTCCCGAAGACTTGGAAATGTATCCGGGCGTGTATTATACAGAGAAAGAGATAAAGGAATATATGGAAACTTTTCCACTTAATATCTGGGAGTGATTTTATTTATATTTTAGGATACAGTGTCAAGAATTTTTTTGGCACTTGTATCCTTTTTAAGAAGAAAAGGCTATAAAATGTATAAGAAAAAAAGCTTTTTATATTTTTGTCATTTATAATAATAGCATTAATATTTGCGATTCTTTCCGGTAAATATCTGAAAAACTAAAAAATTACTTCTATTAAAATAATAGAAGGTGCAGGAATTTCAGAAACAGCTATAATAGAGAAGCAGGAAGATATTGAAGATTTTTTTATCTTTGATAGATTTTAAAAATCTGGATAAGGCAGATAAAGCAAAATATGATTTAAAAATATAGTCCTGCATTTACAGTATTTTTTTAATTCAGATGAAACAATTTTTAGAAATAATGCCTTATGAACTTGGAGATAAATATACATATTACTACCTTGACAGAAAGTGCTATTTTTCTTGAAGGAGGAGATATGTATAACAAAGTGGCTGATTTTTTTATAATAAATTTAAGTAATGGCAAAAATGTTGGCAGGCTGAAATCAGGAAGATATCCTTTTCCATAATATAATAATCCAAGTCCCAGTGGCAGTCTGCATTTTCTACAAGCAGCAATGCCGTTATTATAATATTCTAAAGCTTTTTGGTAGTTTTTCCATTTTAGAATAAATAACAGCTATATTATGGCATATTTTGGAATACAGATCATCGGTTTTGTCTAAAGAATCCTCACAAAAAAAGCATAATATCAAGGCTTTTTTTATTTCCTTCAATTTTGCAGATGGCAAAGCCAATATTCATAAGTATCCTGATTTCGGCAGTAGACAGAACTAAATTCTGATAGTTGTCTAAGCTAAAATTTGGTTCAGTTATTTTTTTAATGCTTCAATATAAGCATCAAGTGCAGAAGTATAGTTATCATTTTTTTATAAAGAAGCATATCATTAATTAATAGTCTTAACTGGAGAACATAGTTCCTGTAATGCCTGTTATTTGTAGAATCTTCTAGTTTTTCAAGCATATTCAGATTAATATCCAGTTTATCGAATTCTAAATTATCTATTTTACTTTCAATTTCATTACTTATTGACACGAAGGCAGAATAATTGTCAAACCTGCATTCAAGCAGCAAGCTGACTAGATCTGTTTTTGTACAAAGGGAAAGAAGCTCTAATGTATCTAAACAAGGCAGGCTTTTTGCATTTTCAAGCCTTACTATGGTTTTACTGCTTATTCCGGCTTTATTTTTCAATTTCTGATTTAGATATATGGAGCGATTTTCTTATGGCTCTTAGTTTCTGACCAAAAAGTTCAAGATTATATGACATTTAACTTCTCCTTTGGTAAAAAGGGACATCAATGTACCTTGAAAAGCGGTATCTTTAGTAATATTATATAATGATACAAGTGTCAAAAGTATAAAAATTCGATGCAAGCTTGCTTGCAAGAGAATTTATTATCTTTTGACACGCAAAAAATATGAGTAAGTAGCCATTTTTTGCAAAAAAATGAGCGGATTACGAATATTTTTGCAAGGATTGCGAGAGGTGAAGCCGAAGCAATCCTGTATCATTGGGTGTCAAATACTTTTGACACCCACATCATATAATCAGATAGTATAAAAAGTAAAGGAGAAAGGAAAGGATGATGGTATGGAAATAATTTAGTTGAAAAGATTAGTGCAGATAACTTAACGATAAAAAATTCTAATTGGCTTAGTCCGGATGTATATTATTCGAAAGGATTTAACATTTCAGGCTTGAGCAGTAAAAATGGTTATAGGTCTGTTGGGACCTGCTATATACCTAAGTCTGTTAATAGTGTTTATATGAAAACAACAAGATTAGGGGCATACTTTTTATGATAAAGATTACTGGATTAAGTTGGGAGAAATATCTGGAACTTATTATATGAAAAAAATGAGGTTATTATGTTTGAAATAAAATTTCCTAAACATATTCAATTAACTGATCATGATTGTCTGATAAAATTAAAAGAGTTTTTATAAAGAAGATATTAGAACTCCATATCTGTCAAAGACTGATCTGTTAAAAGGAATGTATGCTGAACATAATTTAAGCTTTGAAAAAGTTTATTTTTGATGAATTGGATAAAATATCTAAAGCAATACTATCTGATATGGGAAGCCATGAGTGTTATAAAATATCAGATACTGAAATATGGAGACTTAAAGAAGATGAGAGTAGCAGTTATATTTATAATATTATAAATATAGCATCTCCCCAATCTTCCTTACAAACCTATAATATATTTGCTATACAATGAAAGATATGACTTTTTATTCCAATTCGTGGTTTTTAGAACTATTTGTTTGTGTACAAAGAGGAATAAATTTTGAAGAGATTGAATTAAAAAAACAGGAAGATATAAAAAAACATATCTTTAGTCTATATGAAATGGGTAAAGAACTAAATATAAGAACTTAATTATAATAAGTTTTTTTATACTGTGAACCTTGGGAAAAAAATGATGATTTGGTGTCATCTTGTGGTGGAATAAGAACAGGCTATGGAGAAAAAAATATTTTTTTAGATATATAAGCAGTATTGCTATTGCCTGTATAGTTTTAGTGCCGGTGATAAGAGGAGCATTTTCAATAGAAACACTTAATAATGTACAGGTTTTGATTTCGATTGTGATAAATTTAACAATAACCTGTTTATGCGGAATTGTTGTATACTATTGGTATAAAAAGTAAATCAATAGTAAGTATGCTGAATTGAATGTAATTTTTTTACTTGCATATGCCAATAATTATGATATGCTTATTTTTAAGAGGTGTTTATCATAGAAAAAAATGAATTATAACAGAGCTTGTAGAATAGTGTATATATTGGTTTTGCTAGGACTTCTATTTTTAATAATAGCAAAATTTGTCGCTTCACCTTATGGAATACGGTTTGTAATTGGGCTTGTATTGGTTTTATTAGGTTTGCTGATATTTGTGGCAGCAATAACCTTTTCAATAATTTTTTTGCAGATGTCCTCATTGTGGCAGGCTGTTTATTACTCGCGCTTCGTGCTACTGCATACATTGTGGACAATATATTGACAGAAACCTCTAAGAAAATATGAGGGTGGAGGCAGGCTAAAATAACTAAAAAATATAAAAGGACTTTTACATCAGTAATTATAAAAGTTTTACTGAGTATAAAGTCCTTTTTTCTAATGTATGAAATGTTTCATTGTTTGTTTTTTATTTGATATACATCAAATAAAAATGTATAATATTTACAAGAAAAGAGGTAAGAATTTGTGGAGAATAAAGTAATTACAGATAAACAGGATTTGACTTATTTATTATGGTCGCATGCAAGAAATTCAAGCGGAACAGCAGGAACTTTTTGAAATCTCAGTCATTAATTGATGGAAGAAAAATATATTATAAACTTTCAAATTTTGACAATGAAAAAGGAGTAATAGATTACATTGAAAAATGGAAGTATAAAGAATTCTGTAAATTATCCTAACTGTGAGGTAGCAAAAGCTTACCAGCAGGGCGCGAATAACACTTTTACACAAGAATATCCCAAGTATGATAACAAAGTTTACTACCGTACTTTCTTCTTATAATGTAAATATAGAAGAGATGGTAAATAAGAGTAGAGGTGACTATGCGTATTCGGTATTTGATATGAGACATGGAAGTTACTGAGGAGATGAAAAAGGCACTGGAAGAGATAGAAGGAGTACTTAAGGTAAGAGCTATATAAGACTGAATCTAAAAATATAACTATACAAGAATCATAGGATGTCAAAGGTATTTTGCTTTTTGGCATCTTTTTATTTTCATATATATTTACAAGTGTCTTGTCAGATGTAAAGTTATGTGTTATCATAACATTCCGAAGAACATATTAAAAGAGTGGGAAAGGTTTGTTATGGAAAATGATATTAAATCAACAGTCAGTAAAGTGAATTTATCAGAAAAGATAAGAGAGTTGTGTAGAGAAAAAGATGCAGCAATATTGGCTCATTATTATGTTGACGGTGAAATACAGGATTTAGCAGACTTTGTGGGAGATTCATTTTATCTTGCCAAGATGGCTAAAGAACTTCCCAATAAAACAATAGTCTTCTGCGGGGTGACTTTTATGGGTGAAAGTGCCTGTATAATGAATCCGGATAAAAAGATTCTGGTGCCTGATATGTCTGCTGAATGTCCTATGGCAATAATGACAGAAAAGGAAGAGATTGAGGCTGTGAGGGAAAAATATGAAGATCTTGCAGTAGTCTGTTATATAAATTCATTAGCAAGGACAAAGGCACTTTGTGATGTCTGCATCACCTCTTCTAATGCATTTAATATAGTAAAAAACCTGCCACAGAAGAATATTTACATGATACCGGATGGTAATCTTGCAAGATGGATAGCCACAAAACTACCGGAAAAAAATATAATACCCGGTAAGGGCTATTGTCATGTGCACCATAGGATAACACCTTCTGATATACTTGAGGCAAAAGAAAAATATCCCGGAGCACCGGTACTTACCCATCCTGAATGTCGTATAGAAGTATGTGAAATATCTGATTATGTGGGGAGTACAAGTGGAATTATACAATTTGCTTCAGAAAGTGATTGTAATGAGTTCATTATATGTACTGAGATTGGTGTTGGGCATAAGCTTCGTGCCGATAACCCTGATAAAAAGTTTCATTTTATAAAAAAGGGTGTATGTACAAGTATGCGTAGACTGAGTCTGGAAAGTGTATATAATTGCCTGCTAAATGAAACTCCGGCAGCCTATGTGGAAGAGGAAACAGGCAGAAAGGCAGAGCATTCTTTGGTAAGGATGCTTGAACTGGCAGATAGTTAGAATGGAGAGTGTTATGAATTTAACAACAGATGTTCTTATAGTAGGAAGTGGGGTTGCGGGGCTTTATTGCGCGCTTAATTTACCGGATAACTTACAAGTCACTGTTATTACCAAAGCTAAGGTATACGAATGCGATTCATATCTTGCACAGGGAGGTATCTGTGTACTGAGGAATGACGAGGATTATAACAGTTATTTTGAAGATACACTCCGTGCCGGACATTATGAGAACAGTAAGGAATCAGTAGATATAATGATTAAATCTTCACGGATGGTGATAGAGGATCTTGTAAAATTTGGAGTTGATTTTACTAAAGATAAGGCAGGAAATTTTATTTATACAAAGGAAGGAGCACATTCGGTTCCGCGTATTTTGTTTCATGAAGATATAACAGGTAAGGTTATTACAGAAGCTCTGATAAAAGAAGTTCAAACCAGAAAGAATATAAAACTGATAGAATATCTTACTATGATAGATGTGATTAGTTCAGAAATAAAGGGTGTGAGAAGGTGCAGAGGAATAGTTGCCGTATATTCAAGAAAAGATAGTTATACGTCTGATAAATTTATAACTATTGAAGCTGCGAATACGGTGCTTGCCTGTGGTGGTATAGGCGGACTGTATGAACACTCTACTAATTATGAACATCTTAAGGGAGATGCTATAGGAATAGCAATTAAAAACGGAATAAGACTTAGAAATATTGACTATATACAGATACATCCTACAACTCTTTATACAGAAAAGCCCGGAAGAGCATTCCTTATATCCGAGTCGGTAAAGAGGAGAGGGAGGAATTTTACTTAATGCGGAAGGTAAAAGGTTTGTAAATGAACTTTTGCCAAGAGATGTGGTGACGGAGGCAATTTTTACAGAAATGAAACGTACCGGAGCAAAGCATGTATGGTTGTCTATGGAAAATATAGACAAGAAAGAGATTGTAGGACATTTTAAGCATATATATGAAAAATGTTTGGAAGAAGGTTTTGACTGTACCAAGGAGCCTATACCGGTGGTGCCTGCGCAGCACTATTTTATGGGAGGAATAGATGTAGACAGTTATAGCAGGAGCAGTATGAAGAACCTGTACGCAGTAGGGGAAACCAGCTGTAATGGGGTACATGGCAAGAACCGTCTGGCAAGTAACTCACTTTTAGAAAGTCTTGTATTTGCAAAGCGGGCAGCCTGCCATATAGGAATGAACAGAAACAATGAGGTATCAGATACAAAATTTGATGAAATAGGTAAAAAATTTCAAGAACAAAATAAATATTACAAAGATATAAGCGCATTATTTGAAATGTATAAAAGTTCTATATTTGAAGAAATAGAAAGGGAAAGAAAAAAAGATGAACAGAATTACAATGGAATTAAATGCGGATGAGATGATATTACTTGCATTGAAAGAAGATATTACTTTTGGGGATATTTCCTCAGATGCAGTTCTTCCCAAAGCTGCTATGGGTTCAGTAGAGCTTATAGCAAAGCAGGATGGTGTAATTGCGGGTCTGCCGGTTTTTAAAAGGGTATTTGAGCTTATAGATGGCAGTATAGATATAAAGTTTATGGTTGCTGATGGGGATTTGGTGCATTCAGGAGAGAAATTGGCGGTGCTTAGGGGGAGATTTGCATTCCCTGCTGTCAGGTGAGCGTACTGCACTTAACTATTTGCAGCATATGAGCGGTATTGCAACATACACCCGCTCCATAGCGGATATTTTAGAAGGAAGCGGCATTAAACTGCTTGATACAAGAAAGACAACACCATGTAACAGAATATTTGAAAAATATGCAGTCAAGATTGGTGGTGGAAATAATCACAGATTTAACCTGTCAGATGGGGTTATGCTTAAGGATAATCATATAGCTGCGGCAGGTGGTATAAAGAATGCGGTGGCGATGGCGAAAAAAGAGGTATCTTTTGTCAGAAAAATTGAAGTAGAAGTAGAAAATCTTAATATGGTAAGAGAAGCAGTAGAGGCAGGAGCAGACATTATAATGCTTGATAACATGGATTATGAAACTATGGAAGAAGCTTTAAAAATAATAGACGGAAAAGCTGAAACAGAATGTTCAGGGAATGTAACAGCAGAAAATGTTGCAAAGTTAGCGGCTCTGGGTGTAAACTATATTTCAAGCGGAGCACTTACACATTCTGCTCCGATACTTGATATATCCATGAAAAATATGCATCTGGAGGAGATATGCAAAGTTTGAAAGGTGTCGAAAGAAGAAATAGAATTGTAGAAATACTTACATCGTCAGAAGAACCTGTACCGGGTGGTGCTCTTGCCCTGAAATTAGGTGTGAGCAGACAGGTAATAGTAACGGATATTGCCATTATAAGGACAAAATTTCCTGATTTAACTGCGACAAGGAACGGATATATATTATATGGCAATACCGGTAACAGGCGTATTTTTAAGGTAAGACATGATGATGAAGATATTGAAGATGAACTTACCTGCATAGTTGACCTTGGAGGAACGGTTTTAGATGTATTTGTAGAGCACAGGGTATATGGAACTATAAGTGTACCTCTTGATATAAGCTCAAGAAGAGATATAACTAATTTTATGAATGATTTGAAAAGCGGTGTCTCCACTCCGTTAAAAAATATTACCCATGGCTATCACTTCCATACAGTAGAAGCCCATTCCGTAAAAATAATAGATGAAATTGAAAACATGCTGAAAGAAAAAGGATATCTCATAGAGGCAATGAGTTCACAAAATATATGGAAACCTAAAAGCTATAAGGAGATGTAGAACAATAAGTAATTGATGAGAATTAAGTAAAATAAAAAATAGCATCTTTGATTTGTGATAAGCGTTTTTTACTGAAAAAATTGTTGAAGAAACATTTTGAAAAAGGCGGAGATTGTATGCGGAATACAGTTTCATAGGGCTAGTTATAAAAGCTTAGTGGGAAAAGTTTGAAATTTATGGTATTATATATATGACACATATGTAAAAAAATATTATAATCTGACATAAGCCTGCCTATGTGGGAATTTTTATTCTTTGCAAGGGGGTAGAGGGGGCGGATGCAGATTGAAGGGGAGGATGTTAAGTATGAGTAAAAAATCGGAACGTCGTGAACGACATAAGGGAAAAGTCAGAAAACAGCTTTACAACTGCATATTTGTTGGGATAGTAGGACTTGTTTTTCTGATACTTGGTATTACCGGAGTGATAGGAAATTATTTGGAATATGATGACTATAAGAATTCAGAGGAGATTACCACTGTACAGGCAGAGGTAACCTATGCCGAGATTAAGGATAGAAAAGACTCCGATGGAACCATCGAAACGTATTGGGATGCAGAACTTACGTATTCGGTAGATGGGCAGAAATATAAGGGAGAAAAGGAATTTTCCACAGCTACAAAGACCGGAGATATCAGAGAGACAGAGGTATATCGCTCAAAAAACGGTGGATATAAGCTGCCGAAAATCAAAAGCTTCGAGCAGCTTATCATAGCGGATATTATGATGATAGTTTCTATCGGGTTGGGAGCAGTTCTGTTTTTAATAGGTTTGATTATGGCAATCGGAACAGGAAGAGAATTAAAAAAGATAATTAAAGCGGGATCAAAGGGAGACTAGTATTTTCAAGTGACAAAGCATTTCTTAAGGCTTTGTATTTAGCCGCATTTAAAGCAACTTAAAAATGGAAAATCAAAAAAAGCACCTTAGGCGTAATGAGAAATTCATTTTATCCGCTCTAAGGTGCGATTTTTTTACTTGACATATATCCATAATATGTAGATAATTATAAAAGCTGTTTATAATATAGAAACAAAACTTGTGCTTTAAATATGTAGAGGTTAGAAAATGGGAAATTTATTTAATATGGATAATGTTTTCTTCCGATTTATGGGGAAACTTTTTGATGTGGTAGCACTAAGCATTGTATATGTCTTAGTCTGTATTCCGCTTGTGACTATTGGGGCGGCTACTTCAGCACTTTATTATTCTTGTGTAAAGACTATAAGGCGCGATAGAAGTTATCCTATAAAAAGAGTTTTTTAAAAAGCATTTAAGAGAGATTTTTAAGCAGGGTTTCATAGTAGAACTAATTCTTGTAGTAGTAGGTATAATACTATATGTAGACATAAAATTTGCCATTAATTACATACAAAAATGAATTTACAAATATGCGCTACCTATACTTAATCATAGGAATAGTTATGTCATTTATTGTGGTGTATATATTTCCACTCATTTCCAGATTTTTCATTAAAGATATCGTGGGCTTTTCAGATTGTCCTTTTATCTTGCATTAAGACATCTGCTTACTACAGTAGTGTCTATTATTTTATTGTTTGGGGCCTTTGTGCTGGTGTATATTTCGGCAGGATTGGCATTGATTTTTTTGTGCCTGTACTTGTAACTCTTCTTATATCAATATTAATGGAAAGAGTTCTTATAAAATGTATGGACTTAGTAAAAACAGATGAGAATTATGAGGACAGGGATCAGTGGTATTTGGAGTAAAATATGCGTTTATAAAACTTTGTGAAAATATTACCAGTGAAAGAAGGAAAGTATGACAGAGGAAAAATTTATACTGCCAAGGGATTTTGCAAAAAATGTCTTTAATGATGAAGTAATGAAGGATAGGCTTCCAAGTGATGTGTATAAGGAGCTTAGAAAGACCATTGATAATGGGGAGGATTTAAATGAGAAGATAGCAAGAGCTGTAGCACATGCCATGAAAGCCTGGGCTATGGAAAGAGGAGCAACCCACTTCTCTCTCATTGGTTCCAGCCAATGACAGGTATAACAGCCGAAAAGCACGATTCCTTCCTTAAACCTGAGGGCAAAGGTGGTATAATAATGCGCTTCTCAGGAAAAGAGCTTATTAAAGGAGAGTCAGATGCATCGTCTTTCCCTTCGGGAGGGCTTAGGGCTACATTTGAGGCAAGAGGTTATACTGCCTGGGATTGTACATCTCCTGCTTTCTTAAAGGAAGATACTGCAGGTGTTACTCTTTGTATACCAACAGCTTTTTGTTCTTACACAGGAGAGGCTCTTGACGAAAAGACACCTCTGCTTCGCTCTATGGAGGCTATAAGTAAGCAGGCTACCCGTATTGCAAGACTTTTTGGGGATAAAGATGTAACAAGTGTAAGTTGCTCTGTAGGTCCTGAGCAGGAGTACTTCCTTATAGATAGAGAAGATTTTTTAAAGCGTGAAGATTTGCTTTTTACAGGACGTACATTATTTGGTGCTATGCCACCTAAAACACAGGAACTTGATGATCATTACTATGGCAATATTCCTGAGCGTATAGAGCTGTTTATGAAGGAGCTGAATGAGGAATGCTGGAAACTTGGAATCTATGCCAAAACTCAGCATAATGAAGTGGCTCCTGCCCAACACGAAATGGCACCTGTATTTACTACGGCCAATATAGCAACTGACCATAATCAGCTTGTTATGGAGACTATGAAAAAGGTAGCAAAGCGTCATGGACTTGAATGCCTGCTTCATGAGAAGCCTTTTGCAGGTGTAAATGGTTCAGGAAAGCATAATAACTGGTCAATAGTTACCAATACCGGGAAAAATATGCTTGATCCGGGTAAAACTCCTCATGAAAATGTACAGTTTATGCTGGTGCTTGCGGCGATAATAAAGGCAGTAGATGAAAATGCTACATTACTCCGTCTGTCGGCATCCAACCCGGGGAATGAACACAGGCTTGGTGCAGATGAAGCGCCACCTGCTATAATCTCCATTTTCCTTGGAGACCAGCTTGAAGATTTGGTAGAACAGGTTATAGAAACAGGAGAGGCTACCTCCAGTAAGCAGGGACGTAAGCTTGATATAGGTGTACACAGCCTCCCAAACCTTTTTCTTGATGCAACTGACAGAAATAGGACTTCACCTTTTGCGTTTACAGGCAATAAATTTGAATACAGAATGGTAGCTTCTTCTATGTCTATTGCAGGTGCAAATACAGTTCTAAATACAATAGTAGCTAATGTATTCAGGAATATGGCAGACAGTCTGGAAAAAGCGGAGGATTTCAATCAGGCTGCACATGACCTCATTATAGATACACTGACTGCACATAGAAGAATTATCTTCAATGGAAATGGTTATTCGGAAGAATGGGTGAAAGAAGCGGCAAAGAGAGGTCTTCCAAATACAAAATCAATGGTAGAGGCTATACCGGCGCTAATAAGTGACCACACTATAGAAGTATTTGAAAAAGAGAAAGTATTAAACCGTACAGAGCTTGAGTCAAGAGCAGAGATCCAGTATGAAAAGTATACCAAGACCATAAATATAGAAGCAAAGACTATGATAGATATGGTGAGGAGACTGTTTATTCCTGCTGTAATTAAGTATCAAATTGTACTTGCGAAGGCTATAAATGAAATGGGAAATACCGGCTTAGGTCTTGAATGTTCTATACAAAAGGATTTACTAAAGAAAATTACTACTCTCCTTGAAGGTGCTAATAGTATGACTGATGAGTTAGAAGAACTAATAATAATGGCTAAGAAGCTATCGGAAGGTAAAGAACAGGCTGAGGAATTTAATACTAAAGTTGCTCCGATGATGGAGAGACTTCGTGAAAATATTGATAGTCTTGAGACTATCGTAGATAAAGCTTATTGGCCGGTGCCAACCTATAGTGATATATTGTTTGAAGTATAAAAATTTGTAAGTGCATAAATATCTATAAAAAAAGAGATATTTATGCACTTTATCTGACTAAAAAGTAAGAGGTTAATTTAATGAATATTCTTGATATATTATTTATTGGACTTGGACTTTCTATGGATGCCTTTGCAGTTTCAGTCTGTAAAGGACTAGCTATGAAGAAAATGAATGTAAAAAAAGCACTTATATGTGGACTTTATTTTGGAGTATTTCAGGCTCTGATGCCTTTTATAGGATATTTACTTGGAAGCGGATTTAAAAATGTAGTAAGTTCTATAGACCATTGGATAGCCTTTGTACTGTTGGGAATTATAGGAATAAATATGATAAAAGAAGCAAAATCCTGTGATGTAGTAAATGATGCTATGGATGTAAAAACTATGGTAACACTTTCTGTTGCAACCAGCATAGATGCACTTGCAATTGGTGTTACCTTTGCTTTCCTTAAAGTAAACATTGTACCGGCAATTTCAATTATAGGACTTATAACCTTCGTCTGTTGTTTTACCGGAGTAAAGCTTGGCAGTATATTTGGGGAAAAATTAAAGACAAAGGCAGAAGTTATGGGAGGACTTGTACTCATACTTATAGGTACTAAGATTCTTATAGAACATTTGTTTTTTGGGGGTTGATTTTCTATATTTATCAAAAGATAACACATTAACTCCGGGTTCTTTCAAAACCAAGATACCTGTTTCCCTGATGTTCTAAAATGCCAATATCACCTTCTATTAATACTCCATAGTTGTAATCATCTACTTGAAATTCCTGCCTGCTACCCTGTTCAAATTCAAAGGTAATATAGTAGTCTGTATGGGTAGAGCCTTCACTCATTCCATGTACATCTGTTCTTCTGGATATGACCTTTGCCTGTGATTTAAGTCTTGGCGCTGCATCGTTTTTTATATTTAGGCGGAGTGAAGAAATTATAGAGGCTGCTATAACAAAAATAATTATGGCAAATACTATGAAAGATAGGATAGGTATGATAGTAAATATGCTAAAAGGACCATCAATACCGGAAACTCCTGTTTTAGTATTAAGAAAATCCATTATAAATTTCTCCTTATCTGGGGGAAGGTCTTGTATTTTGTTAGTAATATTATAGCATTAATATCTTTAGAAATCTTTAAGAAAAACATGAATTATTACATAAGCTAAGATAAAATGTATAGAAAAAAAGCGTTTTTGAAACCGTATTTACTCCATATATACCGGCATTTAGCAAATCTTACAGTATAATATTAAAAAAACAATGTATATTTATACAAATTTATACTTTAAATATTCATTGTGATGTGATATAATGTGCGTATAACAAAATATCATTAAAGCATATTTATTCACAGGGAGGAATTGCAATATGAAAAAATCAATGAAATTAGTCGCAGCATTAACACTTGTTTTTGCCACAATGTTTACAGCCTGCTCAGGTAATTCTACAAAGACAGAGAGCTCTAAGAGTGCTACAAAGACAGGTTCTGTAACTACGTCATCGGCTAAGACAAGCAATACCAATACTGTTGGAAGCAAAAGTACAACAAGTACTGCTGCCGCTGATAATTCTTCAGGGGCTGCAAAGTTAGATCTTTCTTCTATAACAGGAGAAGGAGATAAGCTGACAAAATACTTCAAGCAGGAGTTATAACCTGTGCAACAAGTCCTGATTTTGCTCCAAATGAATTTATAGATATAAGCAGTGGGGAAACGAAGTATGTAGGCTGTGATATGGAGCTTGCACAGTATATAGCTGACAGCCTTGGTGTAAAACTTGAGATTGTGCCTATGAAGTTTGATGCGATTAAGGCGGCTGTTACAACAGGTCAGGTAGATATGGCGATATCAGGACTTGCATATACAGAAGAACGTGCAAAAAATATGCAGCTTTCAGAACTTTTTGGTAACACAGATGCAGATGAAGGGCAGGGAATTGTCGTTCTTAAGGAAAATGCTGATAAGTTAAAGACTGCAGATGACTTTACGGGTAAGACAATTTTAGCACAGAATGGTTCAGTTCAGCTTGATTTAACTACTACCCAGCTCCCAAAGGCTAACTGTACTCCTATAGCAGATGTAAACAATGGAGCTATGGAGGTTATTACAGGCCAGGCTGATGGACTTACACTTGACCTTGCTGTTGCTAAGGTTTTAATTACCGCCCACAAAGAGCTTGCCATAAGTGATTTTAAGTTTGAGTATGAGTCAAAAGGAAATGTGATAGGCTGTACAAAGGGAGAGACCAAGCTTGTAAATGCTCTTAATATGGTTGTTAAAGAAGTAAATGAAAAAGGACTTTATAAACAGTGGAAGGATAAAGCTGTGGAACTTGCTAAATCCTTAGGTGTAGAGGTTGATAATTAATGGGAATTTTTAAGAATATAGTTTTTTGATAGAAAAAAATATGGTAATTTATTTTTTAATAGGTACAGGATATACTCTGCTATTAAGCCTTATAACCGTATTTTTTGGAACAATATTGGGCTCTGTGCTTGCCATGTTTAAAAATAATAAGTTTTTGCCTGTAAAATTTATAGTTACGGCTTATATAGAGATAGTAAGAGGCACACCTATACTTTTACAGCTGTACATATTTAAGTTCATGCTGCCGGAAGCTATACCGGGGTTTAAGCCGTCCACCTTTGTGTGCATACTTGTAGCTCTTATATTGAACTCGGCAGCCTATGTATCTGAGGTAATCAGATCAGGTATAGAAGCTGTAGATAAAGGCCAGACTGAGGCGGCAAGGTCGCTTGGGCTTAGTAAAAGGCAGACTATGTTTAAGATAGTATTACCTCAGGCTGTAAGATATATCCTTCCGGCTCTTGGCAATGAGTTCATTATGATGATTAAGGAAACATCTCTTGCATCTGTATTCTTCGTGGGAGATCTTATGACTCAGTTTCAGACTATATCAGGAGCAACCTTCCTTACAATGGAACCTCTTATCATAATAGGAATTATTTATTTCGTACTTACATTCAGTCTCTCCAAAGGAGTAGCTGTGCTTGAAAGGAGGATGAAGGCAGGTGAATGCTAATCATAATGAATACCTAATTGATGTAGTAGATTTACATAAAAGCTTTGGTGAGCTTCAGGTACTAAAGGGAGTTAATGAACATATCGGTAAAGGCGAGGTTGTATCTATAATCGGACCTTCGGGCGGTGGCAAGTCTACCTTCCTACGTTGTTTGAACCTCCTTGAAGTGCCTGAAAAGGGTGAAATTTATTTTGAAGGAACCAATATAGCGGATAAATCAGTAAACATAGATATACACCGCCAGAAGATGGGAATGGTATTCCAGCATTTCAATGTCTTTCCGCATCTTTCAGTTGGTGAAAATATTACACTTGCTCCAACACTGCTTGGCAAGAAAAATGCTAAAGAAGCCAGGGAAAGGGCTAGAGAACTGCTTGACAGAGTCGGACTTCTTGAAAAATATGACGAGAAGCCAAACAAACTTTCGGGCGGTCAGAAGCAGAGGCTTGCTATAGTGAGAGCCCTTGCAATGGAGCCTGATGTAATGCTCTTTGATGAGCCAACATCAGCCCTTGATCCGGAGATGGTAGGAGAGGTGCTTGCAGTTATTAAAAGTCTTGTAAGTGAAGGAATGACAACTGTAATAGTTACCCATGAAATGGGCTTTGCCAGGGAAGTATCAGACAGAGTGCTCTTTATGGACGGAGGCATTATAGCAGAAGAAGGAAGCCCGGAAGAAATATTCGGCAATCCTAAGAATCCTAGGACTAAGGACTTTTTAAGTAAGGTGCTAATGTAAATATGAGATATTAAAAATTAAGGGCTGTTGCATTAAAGAAAAAAATAACACAAAAATATAGTAAACTTATTATTAACTAATTACAATATTTTTGCATATATTTTTCTCAGTGTAGAAGCCCCTTTTTTATTAATATACTGTTGTATTTTTTAGTAAGAATAATTATACATAGTCTACAACTTTTCCATTTTCCCAAAGTTCATTACAGGATAAATCAATATCATCATTCCAAGAGATACCATATCCCCCGGAGTCCACTTGTACCTGTTCAAACAAACCTTTGACATTTGAGAGAGTTTTAAATGATTCAAACTTGTTAAAAAGAGAAGCAACATTATATTGTTTGCATTCGCCGTTGACAAAATTTATAAGAAGATTGTATTCCGGCAAAGGTTTAACTTCTTTAATCTTATAAAACATCATATCTCCTCGTATAATATCTTTTAGATACGCAACTATATGTATCTTGGTTAATAAGTTACTAAATAAATATTATTCAACAGGCTTCGTAAAGCCCATGATATAATTGTCCCAGTGTCAATCAGGTAATAGTTCTGTCGTCTCCTGTTGAGTCACATAGGTGGCTGCTTCATAGAAAGTCTGTTCCCCTGACATGGAAGTTAGCTTCAAACCAGCTGGCTGTTTGCTTAAGTTCATGGACAACCATTTAGCAGTGTGGTTTCGCATCTGTCCATCTTAAGCCGGATTCTTTATATGCGAGGGTGTCGATGCTCCATGATCATGGGTTTTACCAAGCCGATTGAACACTTTAATCTACAACGAAAGGAGGTTAACACTATGAACACACTTTACGTCGGTATTGATGTAAGCAGCAGATCCAATGTCGTTTATCTGATGCTTCCTAATGGGAACAAGCACAGTAACTTCTCTGTTGCTAACTCACATGAAGGTTCTGTCCAGTTGGTAAAAAGAATCCATTCTGCTTTAACTTCACATTCCCTTGACACAGTTCTGATTGGCCTTGAAGCAACCTCTGTTTATGGAGATAATCTCGTGTACTTCTTAAGGGAAGATACCACTCTGGCACCGTTTAACAGAAAGATTCATGTCCTCAATCCTAAGCAGGTCAAAAAATTTCATGATGCTTACAATGACCTGCCAAAGAATGATTATGTGGACTCTTTTGTTATTGCAGACTGCCTGCGCTTTGGTAGAATCAACAAAGAGGTATATCTGGGAGACTACCGCTACAAAGCTCTCCAGAACCTTACAAGAGCACGTTACTTCGCTGTCCAGAATCTTACTAAAGAAAAGCAAAGATTCATAAATGTGCTGTTCAAGAAGTATTCTACCCTGACGCAGGAAAAGGTATTCAGTAATACCTTCAGCACCACTGCCCTTGCTGTCTACAATGAATTTGAATCAGCAGAAGCACTGGCAAATATGGACTTACATGAGCTTACTGATTTCATTATGGAAAAAGGAAAGAACCGCTTTCCAGATCCTGATGCAGTAGCCAAAGCCATTCAGAAAGCTGCCAGAAGTTCATACCGTTTACCAAAGACGGTAAATGACTCCGTTAATCAGGTGCTTTCTATATCCATAACCTCTATGAAGGCATTGGAATCTCAAATCAAAGAGTTCGATAAAGCTATAAAAAGTCAGATGGAACTCTTACCAAACGTATTGATTTCTATCCCAGGAATCGGTCCTGTATATTCAGCCGGAATCATGGCTGAAATCAGTGATATCAATCGTTTCAACAATCAGGCTGCGCTTGCCAAATATGCTGGTCTTGCCTGGAAACAGCATCAGTCTGGCGGATTTGAAGCCGAAACAACAAGGCTTATACCATCCGGCAATCGATTTTTAAAGTATTATCTGTGTGGAGCTGCATTTTCTCTTGTAAGATGCGACAAGGAATACAGCGACTTCTACCACCTTAAGTACAAAGAGGTGAACAGATATCAACACAAACGTGCACTCGCATTAACTGCCCGTAAATTTGTGCGTTTAGTCTTTCGACTGCTGAAAGACAATCGACTATATTGTCCAGCAAAGTAGGTTCCTTCTACTTGCTGATGAGCTACGCCCTGCTCATTTTTTAGTATGGTCGACAGGGCTTGGGTGGGTGTTTTTTGTCTTCAAGAAATGTATTAAAAAATATATGATTTTTTTATTATTTATCTCTTGACATCACACCGCTGGACTTTCTGTCATCTATAGCTATTATAATGGTGGCAACTTGATAAACTCCTGTGTATCCCAAATTTTTTTGTAATTCTGCTTTATGCTTAACCGCCCATTCTCAAATCTCCATTTCTATCTGTTATAATTTAATTATATCAAGAAATTGTGTGATTATCAATACACTTTGCACTTGAGACTCTCTTTGCAAAACTAAAAATGTACTATATTGTGTTCTGTTAATGTTGTAAGAAATGTGTTAAAAATAGGGCGTATTTATTTAGAATAATGATATATAAAAATGAAATTCTGCTAATAAAGGAGCTAATAAATGCTAAAAATAACCAACCTACGTAAATCTTTCCGAGAAAAATCAGTCCCGAAAGATGTATCATTTACCGTAAATACAGGCGAAATAGTCTGTCTTTTAGGGAACAACGGAGCAGGAAAGACAACCATAATAAACTGTATATTAAAAATGATACGCCAAGATTCGGGGGAGATAAGGCTTGATGACAAAGACATAGAAAATAGCAAAAACAGCGAGTATTTTAACAAAGTAAGTGCCTTGCTTGAATCAAGTACCAATGTATATGACTATTTAACAGGCTGGCAGAATATAGAGTATTTCGCAGGGCTATCCAAGATAGACAGTAAAAGTTCTGAAATAGCTAAGTATATAGACGATTTTGAACTAAGAGGAGCTATCAATAAGCCTGTAGGCGAGTATTCAAGAGGAATGCAGCAAAAACTTGCACTGATAATATCTCTTATGCTCTCGCCCAAGCTTTTGCTTTTAGATGAACCGACCCTAGGTCTTGATATAAAGAGTAAAAACTCGGTTATAGACAACCTGAACCGCTTGGTAAAAGAAAAAGGAATGGCAGTCATACTTACCACACATCAGATGGAAGTAGTACAGAAGCTTAATGGCAGAGTTCTAATACTAAAAGACGGAGTAGTTAGGAATTTTTCCGAAAATATCGAAGATAAGAGTCTAAGCTATATAGTTTCATATATTAAAGATGGGAAAATAGTGGAAGAAGAGGTGGAAGGAGAGTTTTCAGAAGTTTATGAGAGTTTTGCGAATGAAGAAATAGTAGAGATAGTGAAGAAAAAGAAGGACATGGAAGAAAAGGTAATGGAGGCACTTGATGAATCTGATTAAAGCTGAGTTTAGAAAAAGTCTTATCGAAGCGGTAAGCTATTATCCTGATTATATAGTAGGACTGATTACAGATTTTTTCATTCTCCTAATTGTGATAAATACAGAGGGCAATACTACTGAAAAAGTATTTGGATATATATTGTGGATGCTTGCAAGCGGAGTTATTTCAGAAGCCTCTATGTGTATATCTACGGAAAAACAGCTTGGAACCCTACAAAATATTATGATTAAGCCTTATTCGATAGCACAGATTGTTACGGTAAAAACTGTGGTATGGTTTAGCATCAATGTTGTAAAAGCTGTTATAACCCTTGTTATTGCAATGGTATTCTTTGGTATTGAAAACCTGTTCAGGGTAGAATATTTATACATTACAATTTTTGTTTGTATAGGAATAATGGGGCTGTCCTATGTACTGGCTTCTGTAACTCTTATGTTTACAAAGGTGGCTTCTTTTGTAAATATCATAAGCTATGGTTTTCTTTTTTTGTCGGGAAGTATAGTTAAAATCCCTGATGTTTTGGTTTATACCAATCCGATATCTTATGGAGTAAAATATGCTTCTTTGATAATAGAAAACGGGCTTAGATTTACAGACACAATAATCTTCTTATCAATATGCGCAAGCTGGCTGTTGGTGGGATATTTGATTTTTAAGTTTATGTTTAACAGGAGTAAGCAGTTTAGGTGGACTTATTAAGATATTTATTCTTGTGTTTTTGTATTGTATTGATATTTTCATTATAAAAACATATAATGGTATTAAAGAAACATTATAAAGAAATACAATATGTAAGGAGGAAATATCATGGGAGAACAGGTTTTGATACAATTTAGAGTAGATAAAAAATTAAAACAGGAAGTATCAGACATATATGAACAGTTAGGTATAGATTTACCTACTGCATTTCGGATGTTTATGAAGCGCAGCAAACAAGTGAGGGGGATTCCGTTTGATTTAACATTATCGGAAGATATAATAACAAGAACAGATGCACTTAAGGCATTTTATGAGGCCAGAAAGCAAACAGCTGATATACCGGACATGTCATTGGAGGAAATTAATGAAGAAATAAATGCAGCCAGAGCATCAAGAAAGAGGTGATTAGTTTGGTATATGCAGTAATAGATACCAACGTGCTTGTATCTGCACTTATATCAAAAAATCCGGAATCTGCTACAATAAAAGTCTTGGAGGCTGTATTATATGGAGATATCACTCCTTTGTACCATTTGGATATTATTAATGAATATCAGGAGGTACTTCATAGAAGTAAATTTAGAATTTCCGGTGCAGTTATAAAGAAAATAATTGAGGCGATAATACAATACGGAGTAGAAGTATTTCCAAAACCAACAGGAGAAATTTTAATCGATATGGATGATTTGGTATTTTATGAGGTGGCTATGGAAAAGCGGGATGATAACTCGTATTTAGTTACCGGAAATCAGAAACATTACCCAATTAAAGATTTTATTGTGACACCTGGTGAAATGGTTGATATACTTTATGGAAGTAAAAAGTTATAATAGTATATAGAATAGAGCTGAATGATAGACTCCTAAGCGAGTGCATCCGGAAATACTATCATTCAGCTCTATGTATTTAAGTTATATACTGATATAGGATTGCTGCGGTCTTACCTCTCACAATCCTTACAAAAATATTTGCAATTCGCTCATTTTTTGTAAAAAATAGCGAATTACTCATATGTTTTATCTCCACACAAACCATATAAACAGATATCCTGCCACAACAGCAGCAAGGGTAAATGGAACACCTATCTTCATAAAATCCTTAAATGAAACCTCATAGCCCTCTTTGCGAAGAAGTCCGATACCGGCGATATTTGCAGAAGCACCTATAGGAGTGATATTACCACCAAGGGTAGCACCTACAAGCAAACCGAAGAAAAGCAGATAAGGTGCAATTCCCATTTCATTAGAAACACTTGCTATTACAGGCAGCATGGTAGCTACATAAGGGATATTGTCCACAAAAGCGGATATGAGTACCGATCCCCACACTATAATAGTAAAAAGGAGAAAGACATTTCCTCCACCCACATGAGCAATGATATCAGCAAGGTCAGTAATTATACCCTGCTCCTGAATGCCACCGATTACAGTAAAAAGACCGGCAAGAAGTGCCATAGTAGCATAATCTACATTCTTTATATTCTCAACCATAGTCTCTTTATCCTTGGTAGCAAGATATTCCCAAACCACACAGACAACACCCCACACCATACAGATAACACCATTTGTTATCTCAGGCTTGTTAGGGATGAAAGAAGCCGCTATAAGAAAAACAATATGTCCAACCATTGCTATGGTTGGTATATAATCTTTAACCTCAGTATGTTCATCTGAAGATACAGACATAGTATCCTTACGGAATAAGAACATCATAATAGGAATTGTAAAAAGTGCTCCAAGCTCCACAGCAAAGAAGATACCAAGCTTCCCGTTCATAAAGAAGAAGTCCATAAAGTCCATCTTAGCCGCACCTGCAAGCATAATAGAGGTGGTATCACCTACAAGGGTTGCTGCACCCTGTAAGTTAGAAGATACTGCTATGGAAATTATCATGGCAACCGGTGAAATCTTAAGCTTTTTACAGATTGCAAGAGCAACCGGAGCAACCATATATACTGTGGCTACATTGTCTATGAAGGCTGAAATTATGCCTGAAAAAAGAGACATAAAAATAGTAGTCCACATTACATTTGGGGAAAGATTAAGTATATGATCAGCAATAAGGTTAGGCATTTTGGATTGAATAAAATAATCTACAATGATTACCGTACCGAAGATCATAAGTAAGATATTCCAGTCTATGACATGGGCAAGGTCTCCAAAGGGAAGTACTCCCACCGCTAAAAATATAGCTGCGGTTGTACAGGCTATCCATGGACGCCACTTTGCAGGAAGGAATATCATAAGGGCATACATAATGACAAAGAGTATGATTGCGATTGTTTTTAACATGTAAACTCCTTTTTTAGCTATAATGATGTGGTGTAAAAAATAATAAACATCAATCATTTACAAGATGCTTTATGAATAATTTGGGATAAATTCTTTTGAAGGCAAGCTCCAATCGAATTTCTGTACTTTTGACACTTGTATCATAATACACTATGGAAGTGTTAGCTTGCAATATATTTTATAGAAAAAAATTTTTATTTATTGTTTACAAATAAATCTTCATATATTATAATTATTCTGACTATTTCTTAAGTTTGCTAAAAAAACAAAAATATGTTTTCTAGTGTAAAAAAAGTGTTGCCTTATCCGGCATAAATGGAATTATTACCAATGTAGAGGCTGATATCAGAAATGGATTGCCATCATTTAATATGGTAGGATTTTTATCTACACAGGTAAGAGAATCCGGTGAAAGGGTAAGGGCAGCTGTTCTTAATTCAGGCTTTTATTTAGAGCCAAAAAGAATTCTTGTAAATATATCCCCGGCAGATATTAAAAAAGATGGAACCTCATTTGACCTTGCTGTAGCAATAGCTGTTCTTGCTGCACAGATGGGATTTGACAATGAGTATTTGAAAGAAACCGCCTTTGTGGGTGAGCTTAGCCTTAATGGAGAGACTAAGTCTGTAAATGGTGTGCTTTCAATGGTATGTGCTGCAAAGGATGCAGGAATCAAACGATTTGTACTTCCCATAGCTAATTACAGGGAAGCAAAGCTGGTTGAAGGAATTGAAATAATTGGAGTAGAAAGCCTTTTTGAAACGGTAGAAATTGTACAAAATAAAGCTGTTAAAGGCAGAGAATGTAATGAAGTACTAAAAATGGACGAAGATATGAAGCTGCCTGACTTTTCAGAAGTACATGGACAGGAAGGAATAAAGAGGGCGATTGAAATAGCAGTAAGCGGCATGCACAACATACTAATGATAGGACAGGCAGGTTCGGGAAAAAGCATGCTTGCAAGCCGTATTCCTTCAATTATGCCGCCTATGTCTGTAGATGAGAGCCTTGAAGTGACCAAAATTTACAGTATATCAGGACTGCTGGAGGAGGGAAGAGGGCTTATAGAAGCAAGACCATTCAGGTCGCCACATAATTCGATATCCTTACCTGCACTTGCAGGCGGTGGAAGCAAGGTTAGGGCAGGAGAAATAAGCCTTGCCCATAATGGAGTGTTATTTTTAGATGAGTTGCCTGAATTCAACCGACAGACCATAGAGGTTATGCGACAGCCTCTGGAGGAGAAAAAAATAACCATTGGCAGGGTGAACGGCACAGCTACTTATCCAGCAGATTTTCTTCTGGCAGCAGCAATGAATCCTTGTAAATGTGGATTCTACCCGGATAGAAAGCTTTGTCATTGTAATGAAATTCAGATAAAAAATTATTTATCACGAGTCAGCAGACCGCTTATAGACCGTTTTGATATAGTTACAGAAGTAAAAAGAATAAGTTTTGACAGCATATTTAATAAGGAAGAAAAAGAATCGGAAAGCTCTGAAATTATCAGAAAAAGAGTCTGCACAGCCCATGATATTCGTGAAGAAAGATTTAAAATGAAGAAATTCACTTTAATTCCCAAATGGACTCAAAGATGACAGATGAATTCTGTAATATAGATTCAAAGACAAAGAAAATTCTTGAAGAAGCATATAAAAAAATATAAATCTCAGTATCAGAGGTTATTACAGAGTGCTTAAAGTAGCAAGAACCATAGCAGATACCAGAGAAAAGAGGGAGGTTACCGAACTTGAAGTGGCAGAAGCTATCCATTATAGAGAGATGATTGAGAGGTTCTGGGGATGAGAGAAGAGTTACTTATGTTCTGGCTCTCCTGGAGGGACATATAGCAAAAAAATAAAATATGATATACTTGTGGCAAATTATGGAAGTCTGGAAGAAGCCTATGAAGCAGTAAGCAAAGGGAAAGGTCTTAAAATCAAAGGGTTAGGTGACAGGCTTTTAGAAAGGCTTAAAGGCTTATCCGATAAGTCAGAAATAGAAGAAAAATATGAACTGATGAAGGAAAAAGGGGGTGGAATATACTCATTATTTTGATAAAGACTATCCTGATAAGCTTAGAAATATATGTTCAGCACCAATAGGACTCTTTTATAAGGGTAGCTTACCGGATAATGAAGAAAAAATAATAAGTGTAGTTGGTTCAAGAGATGCTACAGAAAAGGGTCTGTATTATGCAAATAAAATATCTAAAGAGCTGTCAGATAATGGTGTAAGCGTAGTAAGCGGTATGGCGCTTGGAATAGACTCAGCAGCGCATTATGGGGCATTACAGGGAGAGAGAGGAAAAACTTATGCAGTACTTGGTTGTGGAGCAGACATTTGTTATCCTCTTAACAATATAGAACTGTATTTATCTATTATAGAAAAAGGTGCTGTAATTTCAGAATTTCCATTGGGAACACAGCCTGTGAGAGCCAATTTTCCACAAAGAAACAGGATAATAAGCGGTATCTCCGATGGAGTTTTTGTTGTAGAGGCAAGAGAAAAAAGCGGAAGTTTAATTACAGCAGACATGGGACTTGAACAGGGAAAAAATATTTATGCACTGCCAGGCAGAAGTGAGGAACCGCTAAGCCGTGGAACCAATAAGCTTATTCAGTATGGAGCAAAGCTTGTGAATGAAACCGGTGACATATTAGAAGACTTTGATTTTCCAATTTTAAATGCAAAACAAGCGTGCTTAAAAAATTTAACACTTGAAAGCCGGGAAAAAATAGTGTATGCTACCCTCTGTTTAACACCTAAACATATTTCTGAAATTTTAGCTGAGACAGGATTTGATGAAGGAGAACTTTTTGCGGTACTATTAAGGCTTGAATTTAAGGGATATGTGAGAAGGACAAGCTTTGAATATTACATAGCTGTCCCATTGTATATATGATACAAGCATAAAGAGAGGAAGAAGAGTATGCCTAAGTATTTGGTAATAGTTGAATCACCTGCAAAAGCTAAGACAATCAAAAAATATCTCGGTACAAATTATGAAGTAATAGCTTCCATGGGACATGTAAGGGATTTGCCCAAAAGCCAGATGGGAGTTGATATCGAGAATGACTATGAACCAAAATATATAACCATAAGAGGCAAGGGAGAGCTGCTTGCTACACTAAGAAAGGCTGTAAAAAAGTCCGATAAAGTGTATCTTGCAACCGACCCGGACCGCGAGGGAGAAGCCATATCCTGGCATTTAGTAAACGCACTTAAACTGGAAGAAGGAAAATATAAAAGAATTACCTTTAATGAAATTACAAAAACTGCTGTGAAGAACGCGATTAAGTCACCCAGGGACATTGATATGGATCTGGTTGATGCACAGCAGGCAAGGAGAGTGCTTGACAGGATGGTGGGCTATAGCATAAGCCCGCTCCTCTGGAAGAAGGTAAAAAGAGGTCTTTCAGCAGGCAGGGTACAGTCTGCAGCGCTTAAACTTATAAGTGACAGAGAAGATAAGATTAATGATTTTATACCTGATGAATACTGGACTTTAGATGCATATTTAACAGCAAAAGGAGTAAAAAAACCGGTAATAGCCAGATTTTATGGTGATGAAACAGGGAAGCTTGCCATTACATCAAAGACAGAGATGGATAAGATAACAAAAGAACTTAAAAAAGCAAACTATAAAATTTCGGAGATTAAAAATTCTGAGAGGATGAGGAAGGCTCCACTTCCTTTTACAACAAGTACCTTGCAGCAGGAAGCATCCAAAAGTCTTAATTTCTCCACGCAGAAGACCATGCGTATAGCACAGCAGCTTTACGAAGGAGTGGAGGTTAAGGGACAGGGACTTGTCGGACTTATTTCTTATCTCCGTACAGACTCAACAAGAATTTCAGAAGAAGCAGACAAGGCTGCAAGAGAGTATATAGATAAAACTTATGGTGAGAGATATCTGGCGGAAGCTGTAGTATCTAAGGACAGGGGAAAGAAAATACAGGATGCGCATGAGGCTATAAGACCTGCCCATACTGATTTGTCTCCTATAATTGTCAAAGACTCTCTCTCAAGAGATCAGTTCAGATTGTATTCGCTTATATGGAAACGTTTTATTGCAAGCAGGATGAAGCCTGCTGTATATGACATGAAATCAGTAAAAATAACAGCCGGAAAATATATATTCACAGCTTCAGCATCAAAACTTAAATTTGATGGTTTTATGTCTGTGTATGTTGAAGCTGATTTTGAAAAGGAAGAAGACAGCATTTCTGCAGGAATTGATGAAAATACTGAACTAAAGTTTGAAAAATTTGATGAAGTACAACATTTTACCCAGCCACCCGCACATTTTACAGAAGCTTCTCTTGTTAAAACTTTGGAGGAGCTTGGCATAGGAAGACCAAGTACCTATGCACCTACAATAACTACAATTCTTGCCAGAAGGTATGTTGCTAAAGAAAATAAGGCTATTTTCATTACAGAAATCGGCACAATTGTAAATAAAATAATGGTAGCGGCATTTCCTGAAATTGTAGATACTAATTTTACTGCAACTATGGAAGGACTCTTAGATAAAGTTGAGACTGGCGACATAGAGTGGAAGGCAATAGTAAGAAATTTCTATCCGGATTTAGAGGAAGAAGTAAAGAGGGAAGAAGAAAACCTTGAAAAAATTGAGATTCAGGATGAAGTTACAGAAGAAATCTGCCCTAACTGTGGGAGAAATCTTGTTATAAAATACGGACCACATGGTAAGTTTCTTGCCTGCCCCGGTTTCCCTGAATGTAAATTTACTAAACCTTATTTAGAGAAGGTAGGGGTAGCCTGCCCGTTATGTGGTGCGGAAGTTGTTATAAGAAAAACGAAAAAAGGCAGACCTTTTTATTCATGTGAACGAAGTCCTGAGTGCGAATTTATAAGCTGGCAGAAGCCGTCTGAGGTACAATGCCCTGACTGTGGTTCATATACTGTAGAAAAAGGTGGCAAATTAGTTTGTGCAAATAAAGAATGCCAGAAAGTTGTAGTAAAAGAGAAAACAATTGTCACTAATTGATTAGCGTTACTTAACAATATTCGGTATATATTAATATAAATTAATAATTTGAGCAATTAATTAATTTATCTTGATTATTAATACAATTGTGTGGTACAATTCATATATACAAAGATATTCATTCTTGATTTTGCATTATGTGATTGAGTCATCAAAAGATTGAATTACGGATACCAGGCTATCTGAAATGCGTATATAGCATTTTGGCGAATAGTCATTTTGATGTGTAAATGAGAATGAGTATAAAACTTAAAATTATCTCTTTTATTAGAGAACATCAGGAGGGGGCTAGAAATGAGTGTTCAGTTATTGGATAAAACCAGAAAAATCAACAAATTACTGCACAACAACGATTCTCACATGGTGGTCTTCAACGATATCTGCGGAGTGCTGAGCGATATACTTGACTCCAACATTATAGTGCTTAGCAGGAAGGGAAAAGTTTTAGGGATAAAAAACAGGGAGGATATACCTGCCATAAAAGAGCTGATTAAGGACAATGTCGGCTGCTATATAGACAGTAATCTCAATGAAAGACTGCTTAGTATCCTGTCTACCAAAGAAAATGTTAATCTTACGACCTTAGGATTTGAGTTTGAGGGAGTAAATGAGTATCAGGCTATTATTATACCGATAGACATAGCCAGCGACAGATTTGGAACTCTATTTATTTACAAGAAAAATGAACCATATAATATCGATGATATTATCCTGTCTGAATATGGTACAACCGTAGTAGGACTTGAGATAATGAGATCGGTAAATGAAGAAAATGCTGAGGAAAGCAGAAAGATTCAGATAGTTAAATCAGCAGTAAATACCTTATCGTTCTCGGAACTTGAGGCTATTACCCATATTTTAGGTGAGCTTAATGGAAATGAGGGAGTTTTAGTTGCCAGTAAGGTGGCTGACAGAGTCGGAATTACAAGATCCGTTATAGTGAATGCTTTGAGAAAGTTTGAGAGTGCAGGGGTTATTGAATCAAGATCCTCAGGAATGAAGGGTACTTATATCAAAGTACTTAACGATGTGGTATTTGATGAACTGACTAAAGTAAACAACAAATGATGGAGCATTTGTGGGTACAAAGGGATTTGGTTTAAGACTGAGTCCCTTTGTGCATTTTTAAACTAATTTCTTGTTTTAGGTTGTAATTTCATAGAAAAATATTTATAATAGATATGTTAGAGTATAATTATTATGACCAGGGCTAATTAATACTTTAGTATTTAGTCAGAATAATTATAGGTGTCAGAGGTTGGTAACCATATTTTAATATAGGAGTTGTAATATGATTGCGTCAGATGCATATAATTATATTAATGTTTTAAGCAAGGCTGCGGATGCAAGCTGGCTTAGGAATAATATTATTTCAAATAATATTGCCAATAATGATACCCCGGGGTATAAGCGTAAGGATGTACAGTTTGAGTCCTACTTAGCTATGGAATTAATCAGGGGTGGAAGTCTTAACCACAGGGTTGCAAATGCTGACCTGAACAGGCTTGATGGTATGGCATATACAGACTATGCAAGTCTTAGTTATAGGGCAGATGGTAATAATGTAGATATTCATACAGAAAATACTTACCTTGCAGAGAATCAAATCAGATATTATACACTTTTAGATTCGATGACACAGGAATTTTCCAGGCTTAAGATTGCACTGACATCAACAAATTAGCAGGTTTAAAGCTTGAAAATTTAGACTAAATAATATAAGAGAGAGGTAAAATCAATGTCAGTTTTTGGAGCAATGGATGTAAGTGCTACGGGTATGACAGCACAGCAGCTTAGAACAGATGTAATTGCACAGAATATAGCCAATATAAATACTACCAGAGATGAAAATGGTCAGGTATATAGAAGAAAAAATGTGGTATTTGCAGAAAAAGATGTAACAGGATTTTCACAGATACTTTTAAGAACAGCAGGGCGTGTGGGCAATGGAGTAAAGGTCACAGGTATTTACTCTGACACAAAGAGTCCGGTAAGACTTGTGTATGATCCGTCACATCCTGATGCAAATGAGGATGGATATGTAAGCTATCCGAATGTAAATACTGTCCAGGAAATGACAGATATGATAGATGCGACAAGATCTTATGAAGCGAATGTAACAGCCTTTAATGCAACTAAAAATATGATAATGAAAGCACTTGAAATGGGCGGTACTCAATAAAGATTACTGATGCTTATAATTCAAAAATATTATTTTGGAGATGAGAATAATGGATATTGCTGCAATAGGTAGTTTAGTTCCACTGAAAAATATTAATGGTATAAATACAAAAAATTCTCCGGCAGGTGTTGTTCAGGGAAATGGTAGTGAGGGATTTGAGAGTATATTTAAATCTGCACTTGACATGGTAAAGCAGACAAATGATCTCACTAATGCAGCAGAACAGGAAGAAATGAAGTTTGCACTTGGAAACTCTGACAATATAGCGGATCTTATGGTGGCGCAGAGGAAAGCGAACCTTTCCCTTCAATATACAGTAGCGATAAGAAATGCTGTAATGGGCGCGTATAGGGAAATAATGAATCTGCAGTTCTAATTTTACTTTAATACTGCTGAGGAGAAAATTGTAGATGAATACGCTTTTAGAACGATTGAGAAAGATTCCGGCCAGGTTTTTAGAATTTTGGAATAAATATTCACCAATACAGAAGATACTTATGATTGCTGTAGGAGCAGGAGTATTTCTCGCAATCATTCTGGTGTCTTATTTTGTCACAAGACCGGTTATGACAACACTTGTTAAGTCTGAGAAAACTGCAGATACGGCTAAAATAAGAGATTTACTGGATGATAATAATATTTCTTATGAAGTATCCTCTGATGCAACTACTATATCGGTAGACCAGAAAGATTATTCAAATGCTTTATTGGTACTTGCTAAAAATGATATTCCTTCTATTGGAATGTCACTTGATACACTTTTTGATAATGGATTTTCAACAACTGAAAGTGAGAAAAAACTAAAAGCAAATATATATAAGCAGGATTGGCTGAGACAGGTACTCCTTAATATGGATAATATTGAGAATGCAGTAGTGTCTATAACCTCTCCAACCACAGGAAATACTCTTTTTGCGGAAACGAAGGATACGTCAGTCAGTGTGATTTTAACTGTAACCAGTGATTTTAAGCAGGATAATGCAAAGACTATAGCAAATATACTTGCGGGTGCAGTTGGAAACGATAGTACAAAAGCAGTTACAATAGCAGACCAGAATGGTAATCTTTTGTTTAATGGTGCTGATAACGATGTATTTAGTGGTGGTATAAATTCCATAAGTGATTATGAAAAGAATGTTACTGGTGTTAAAAAAGAAGAAATATATAAGCTTCTCGTAGGACTTCCTGCTTATGATGATGCAAAGGTGGCAGCTAATTTTATATTTGATATGAATAAAATCAGCTCAGTATACACAGAATATACTCCACCGGAAGGGGCTGAACAAGGCCTGAAATCTCATGATTACTCTTATGAAGCACAGAACTCCAATGCAAATGGAGGCACACCGGGAACAGATGCAAACAGTGAGACTGACTACATGGTACAGTCAGGCGGAAATGCACAGGGAAATGTATCCATAAATGAAAATGATTATCTTCCAAATAAAAAGGTGACAAATACAGAAGCGGCTATGGGGGCAATTAAGCCTAATGAATCTTCAATAGCTATAACTCTTATTTCTTATATAAATTATAATGAAACAGAGATGAAAAAGAATGGCAAGCTTGAAGGGACTACCTTCGATGAGTTTATGTTTGCAAATCAGGAAGCAACAGAACTTACAGTGCCTGCAAATGTAATAACACTTGTTTCAAGGGCTACAGGAGTACCGGAAGAAAATATTCAGATTCTGGCCTGGCAGGTACCTCTGTTCCAGCCTGATGAGGGTGGTGGGTTCTTTACCTTTACCAACATACTTATGATTATGCTTGCAGTGCTGATAGTTGCACTCTTAATCTTTGTAGTATTTAGAGGACTTGCACCTGTTGAGGTTGTTGAGCTTGAGCCTGAGCTTTCGGTTGAGCAGCTTCTTGCTACAACTAAGGAAAATCAGTCACTTGATGATATTGAATTCTCAGATAAGTCTGAGACCAGAAAGATGATAGAGAAATTTGTGGATGAAAATCCTGGAGCTACAGCCCAGCTTCTTCGTAACTGGCTGAGTGATGAATGGGGGTAAATAATGTCTGCTAAGACTTATGCTGAATATACCGGAATTGAAAGGTGCAATTCTTATGATTGCACTTGGACCGGAGAAATCGTCTTCGGTATTTAAGTATCTTAAGGATGAAGAAATTGAAGAACTTACCCTTGAAATTGCAAATACAAGGAGTGTTTCGCCGGAAATAAAGGATGCTGTATTAGATGAGTTTTATGAGATTTGTCTGGCTCAGCAGTATATTTCAGAGGGTGGTATTGGCTATGCAAGAGATCTTCTTGAGAAGGCTCTTGGTGCAGATAAGGCTCAGACAGTAATTGGCAAGCTTACAGCAAGCTTACAGGTAAGACCGTTCGAATTTGTAAGAAAGGCAGATGCTTCACAGCTCTTAAGCTTTATACAGGATGAACATCCTCAGACTATAGCACTTATTCTTGCTTATCTGCCTACATCCCAGGCAGCGGCAGTAGTGTCTTCACTGCCACCGGAAAAACAGCCGGATGTTGCGAGACGTATAGCTACAATGGACAGGACTTCACCTGATGTAATAAAGGAAGTAGAAGACGTGCTTGAAAAGAAACTTAATTCTCTCCGTAAACCAGGACTATACTATTGTTGGTGGTGTGGATAGTATCGTAGAAATCCTCAATACTGTTGATCGTGGTACGGAAAAACATATTATGGAAACTCTTGAAATTGAGGAGCCTGAGCTTGCAGATCAGATTCGTAGAAAAATGTTCGTATTCGAAGATATTCTGCTGCTTGACAACAAGTCTATCCAGCGTGTACTTCGTGATGTTGACAATAATGACCTTTCTATTTCTCTTAAAAATGTCAGCGAAGAAGTTCAGACTGCTATATTCACCAACCTTTCAAAGCGTCTGGCTTCTATGATAAAAGAAGAAATGGAGTTTATGGGACCTGTGCGTGTTAAGGATGTTGAAGAGGCACAGCAGAAGATTGTTAATATTATCAGAAAGCTTGAAGATTCAGGAGAAATTATTATTTCACGTGGTGGAGGAGACGAGATAATTGTCTAATATTATAAAATATTCAAGGGCACGAGGCGGAGCGGATGGTTTTGTAATAGACTCTAATGCAAGAGCTGATTCATATTTTTCTGCACTTATAAAGGCACAGGAAGAGAAGGTTGCAAAAGAAGAGAAAGAAAGAATGGCGCCTTTGGGAGATATAGTTCCTGAACTTGCTGTAGATGAACCTCCAAAGCTTACTCCTGAAGAGATAGAAGAGGAAGCAAGAAACGTGCTGATGAAATTCTTCTGGAAGCAGAAGAAATGAAAAAGCAGGTAATGAATCAGGCTATTAAAGAGGCTAAAATAAAAGAAAGAGGTCTTAGAGAAGCTGCCACAGAAGCCGGCTATAAAGAAGGTTATGAGAAAGCACAGGCAGAATTTGATATTAAGTTTCAGGAACTTGAGGCAGAAAGAAATAAGCTGAGAGAAGAATATAAACTTGAAACTGAAAGGCTGGAACCTCTTTTTGCAGGACTTGTAATAGACTACGTAGAAAGGCTGACAGGGATAGTTGCAAAAGAGTATGAAGCTGTAATATTCAATATGCTGGTATCAGCTATAAATAATGCAGAAAGTAGCAGAAGTTATATAATCCATGTCCCTAAAGAACAGTTTGAGTATGTCAGCACAAGAGAGGGATATATAAGAGAAATAGTAGGAGACCATGTAAATATTGAAATAATTGCAGATCATGTGTTGCCTCTTAACAGCTGTAAGATAGAGACTGATTCCTGTGTAATAGATACAGGGCTTGATACAAGGCTTACAACTCTTACTAACTCCATAAGACTTCTGGCAGGAAACAACAAATAAGATAATTAAACGATAGGGGGGGGGAAAAATAGTATTGTTAGATATAAATAAGTATTATTCCCTTTTAGAACAGCCTTTAGAAAAAAAATATGGTAAGGTAACCAAGCTCATAGGACTTACAATTGAGTCGCTGGGGCCTGGTGCAAATATAAATGATTTATGTATAATCTATTCAAATAATAAAAGTAATAAGGGAACCTATGCAGAAGTTGTTGGTTTCAGAGACAACCGTATTCTGCTGATGCCCTATGGTAGTGTAGAGGGTATCGGAGTAGGGAGCCTTGTTGAAAGTACAGGAGCTCCCTTTCATGTTGATGTGGGATATAATATGCTTGGTTTAGCTGTAGATGGTTTAGGCAGACCTATAGATGCTGCTAAAACTTTTGACAAAGAAGGCAGCTATTCAGTGGAGGCTATGCCGCCTGATCCGCTATCAAGGCAGATGATAGAAGAAATATTACCACTTGGAGTTAAAGCTATAGATTCTCTTTTAACCATAGGAAAAGGGCAGAGAGTTGGTATTTTTGCAGGCTCAGGTGTAGGTAAGAGTACGCTTATGGGCATGTTTGCAAGAAATACTGAAGCAGATATAAATGTAATTGCACTGATAGGAGAACGAGGAAGGGAAGTAAGAGAATTTATAGAACGTGACTTAGGTGAAGAGGGCATGAAGCGTTCTGTGGTAGTAGTTGCTACTTCTGATCAGCCTGCCCTTGTAAGGAAAAAAGCAGCTAAAACTGCTACAGCCATAGCAGAGTTTTTTAGAGATAAGGGAGAAGATGTGCTCCTTATGATGGACTCACTTACCAGGTTTTCTATGGCACAGCGTGAGATTGGTCTTGCAAGCGGTGAACCACCGGTTACAAGAGGATATCCACCTAGTGTATATTCAGAAATGCCTAAACTTCTTGAAAGAGCAGGGAATGGTAAAAGAGGTTCTATTACAGGTCTTTATACAGTGCTTGTAGATGGTGATGATATGAATGAGCCTATAGCTGATACTGCAAGAGGAATACTTGATGGACATTTCATCCTTTCAAGAGCTCTGGCGCAGAAAAATCATTATCCTGCTATAGATGTATTACAAAGTATATCCAGGTGTATGTCGTCAATAGCTACCACAGAACATAAAAAACTTGCCGGTATGATGAAAAATGTAATAGCAACTTATAATAGTGCAGAAGACCTGATTAACATAGGAGCATATAAGCCAGGTTCTAATCCGGATATTGATTTTGCCATAAGTAAGATTAAGGAAGTAAATTCATTTTTAATGCAGGGTACAGACGAAAAGTTTTTACTTGGTGATGAAATTGAAGGGCTAAGAACTATATTTGCAGAAGCTGAATAATTTGGACTTAATTTTACAGGTAAGGTGAAGTATGGCAAAATTTAAGTATGGAATGCAGAACATCCTTGAACTAACGACAAAGTTAGAAGAACAGCAGAGAATGGTTTTAGCTACAGCCAGAATAAACCTTAATGCTGAGGAAGAAAAACTGGAAGACCTGTATACAAGAAAAAAGAACTATGAAGAAGCACTTAGGGTGGCCTGTAAAAACAGATTAAATATAAATACAATAAAAATGGGAGCTTTAGCATATGAAAGTATGGACTATTTCATAGGAGTACAGAAAGTCGAGGTTAAAAAGGCTGAAGGTAAAGTTAAACTTGAACAGGATAAGATGGTTGAGGCTATGAAAGAAAGAAAAATTCAGGAAAAACTCAGAGAAAAGGCCTTTAACAGATTTTTGAAGGAAGTAGCTGCTGAGGAAGCTAAAATAGTAGATGAGCTGGTAGCTTATAAGTATGGAAATGATATAAATGAAGAAGAGTGGAGGTAGAGGGCTGATATGGATGAAATGGATGACTTAGATAACGTAGAAGAGACAGTTGAAGAGAGTCAGCCAAAAGGTAAGAAGGATAAGAAGAAAAAAGGTGGAGAAAAGGGTGGTGAGAAAGAAGGTGTAGTAAGCCGGATACTCACCATTATAATTGTTCTTTTTATTATAGCGATATGGCTTGCAATCTTTGCTTTTCTTATCAAATATGATGTAGGTGGATTTGGTTCTACTGTGCTCAGACCTATACTTAAAGATATACCGGGTGTAAATGAAATACTTCCGGATATACCTGATGAACAGGCTGCAGAGGAAAACAATTATCCTTATAAGAATCTTCCGGAAGCCATGGATAGGATAAAAGAACTTGAAGCCCAGATTGCGGCTGCAAATGGAAGCCGTAAGGGGGATGCAAACTATCTGGCACAATTAGAAGCTGAAGTGGCAAGACTTAAAACTTTTGAGGAAAACCAGCTACAGTTTCAGAATGAAAAGGATAAGTTTGATAAAGAAGTGGTGTTTAATGATAAAGCACCGGATATAGAAGAGTATAAGAAATATTATGAATCGATTTCTCCTGACAATGCTGCCGAGATTTACAGGCAGGTAGTAGAACAGCAGGAAATCGAGAGGAAACTTGTAGAGCAGGCAGAGATGTATAAAAACATGAAGCCTGAAGAAGCAGCTAAAATTCTTAATGGAATGGGTGGAGATCTTGATTTGGTTTCTAATATTTTGCTTCACATGAAGACTAAAGAAGCCGGTGCTATTTTAGCTAAGATGGATGCCAACATGGCGGCCAAGGTAACGAAAAAAATTTCTTTAATACAGGGAAAATAAGTTAAGATTTTCTCCCTTTTATCCGATAATAACTATAGGGTATGTTATGTACTCAATTATTAAGGATAGGAGGGAGAATTTTTATGGCAACAGCACAGGTTAAACTGAATGCTGTTCTACCATCAGCCACTGCTAAGGCTAAGACACAGGTGGGAAAATCTGATACATCATTTTCTGATATACTGAGTAAGGAAAATAATGTAGCTACAGCTAAAAGCAGCATTAAGGAGTCAAAGACTGATATGGCTTCCGGGAAATACTCTAAAGAAGGCGATAAGGTACAGACGGGAAGCACTGATAGTCAGGCTGTGAATAAGTCAGGAGACAGAACAGACACTGGTAAGAATGACATAGTCTATAAGGCTAAGGATAGTACTTATCAGGCAGATAAGAACGCTGTCAAAAGGATATTTACGGAAAAACCTGAAGATGATGGTGAGGCGCAGGATGAAAATGTAAAAGCTTTAATGGCGGTACTTGCAGGTATGATAGCTGATATCTCGTGTAAAACAGGAGCAGATGAGGCTGCCATTAAGGATTTTATAGCCACAAACAATTTAACATCTGAAAACTTGCTGGACATTAATAGCTGGAAGAGTTTCGTTACTGAAGTTAATGGACTCAATGATATTTCAGCTATACTCACAAATGATGAGGCATTTAAGACTTTAGGAGATATTTCTGAAATCATTGATGCACATCTGCCTGAGATGGGGCAAACGACTACCGGAATGACAGAAGGAGTCGCAGATGGGAAAAAAACAGAGGAAGGCTTACCTGAGTCTGAGGAAAAAGACATACTAAGTCTTGGTGAGATTCTTGCTAAGATGTTTGATAAGCCTAAAAAGGAAGAGCTTGTTGTAACAAGAAAGAAGCAGAGGTCACTGAAAATATAGAAGTTGATGCAGAAGAGCCACTTGTAATATCATCTTTAATGATGGATATGAATGATGCCGGAGCTGCCAATACCAGGTCGGGCTTTGAACAGAACAACAGGAACCCAGATGGAGAAAGGCAGAATGCTTCTGTAGAAGTAACAGGAGTTTCCTCACAGAATTTATTTGATAATATAGCTGCAAATGTCCAGAAGCTTGAAGGAACCGGTTCGCTACCGGAAGGAACTACTGCGAGGGCTATACTTGAACAGGTTACAAATCAGATAAAAAGTCTTCACGCTCCGGACAAGACAAGTATTGAAATTATGCTTACACCTGAGACACTTGGTAGAGTAGCTATTAATGTAACTTCAAGACGTGGAGTTTTACAGGCGGAATTCAGGGTTGAAACAGCTGAAGCTAAATCTGCACTTGAAAGTCAGATAGCAAATCTTAAGCTTAACTTTGAAAATCAGGGACTTAAGGTGGATAGTGTATCTGTTATGATTTCAGAAAATGGCATAGGAAGAGATAATCAGAGAAAGAACACCGGAGAAGAGGGCGGACGTGGAAATAAAAGGAACAGAAACTTTAAGCTTGATGTGGAAGAAGGCTTAGAAGATGTATCTGTCTTACAGGAAGAAGCGATTACCGCCTATACAGATAATGGAACCGGAAACAATATAAATCTGGGAGCATAAAAGCAAAGTGAGTAAATTTTATAGAAAGGTACAATATGTCAGATTTCAGCACAAACTACAGTTCAGCAAGAACTGATAAAGGTCTTGAGGCACAGGTCAGAGACGGTGTTATAAGTAAGACTAAAAATATAAAAAAAATCAAAACTGCTGATGAGATGAATAAGCTTGGTAAGGATTCTTTTCTGAAACTCCTTTGTGCGCAGATGGAAAATCAGGATCCAATGCAACCACAGAGTAATACAGAGTGGGTATCTCAGCTTGCAACTTATTCTACACTCGAGCAGATGCAGAATTTAAATGCAACTATTTCTAACTCACAGGCCTATGGTCTTATTGGACAGGAAGTAGTTATGGCTACGAAGGATTCAGATGGCAAAGAAACTACAGTAAGTGGAAAGGTAGACTTTGTATCTGTAAAGGGAAATAAAGCTTACCTCTCCATAGGAGGTAACATGTATCCTGCATCAGATTTACAGTCTGTTATTAATCCTGAATTCCTAAAAGGCGCTACCCTTCCTAAGGTTGAAAACAAGCAGCTTAAGTTTAATAAAGACCATCCTGGCGCTGTGAAATTCGGGGTACATATGGGTGAAGGAATAGGAAAGGCAAGTGCACTTGGACTTAATATTGGTGGTAAGGATATACCTGCTAAGTACTTCCACGTAGATGAAGATGGAATTGTAACCGTATATCCTGAGGCGTTAAAGGATTTTAAACCGGGAACATATAAGGTAGATGTTAAGTTTAAGAATGATTTTAATACACGTAATAATACCAATCTTTCTTTGACAGTTACTGAAGGGGATGAGCCAAAGAAACCCGATCCGAAGAAACCTGAAGGGGATAAAAAGCCGGAAGGTGATAAGAAAACTGAGGAAGGTAAAAAGGCTGAAGGCGACAAGAAAGCCGAGGAAGGTAAGAAGGCTGAGGATGATAAGAAGCCGGAGGAAAATAAAAAGCCTTCTGAGACCCCCAAGACACCATAACCTTGCAGATATCGACAATGCGAGGGAACGGAAGATATAGCTTAAATCTTAAATTTTGCTTCAAATTGTCGATAAATTTTATACGGAGGTGATGATGTGAATATAAATAATGGAAGTTTAGGTTCCATAGAACAAATTAGAGGGAAATATCTTGATCAAGGAACAAAAGAAAAAAAGGTCAAAGAGAATACCGGCTTTACAGGACAAAGTTTTAGGGATATACTTATAAACGAGTCTGGAAAAGGAGCAGGAACCCTCAGATTTTCAAAACATGCTAATGCAAGGCTTGCCAGTCGTAATATCAATTTGTCAAATGAACAGATATCAAGACTTTCAGAAGGAACTGACAGAGCAAGACAGAAGGGAATCAATGAGTCGCTTATAGTAGTTGATGAGCTTGCATTTATAGTAAATGTAAAGAATAATATGGTAGTAACTGCTGTAGGGGACAGTGAGGACAAAATTTTCACAAATATTGATGGAGCAGTGATAAGTTAAAGCCGGACCTTATGGAGGCTTTTGCTTCTGAATGACAGAAGGAGCACTTATTATGAAACAAAAAGTTTACAATGGAGGTCATACATTATGATGAGATCACTTTTTTCTGGTGTTGCAGGACTTAAGGTACACCAGACCAAGATGGATGTTATAGGTAATAATATAGCAAATGTAAATACAGTAGGTTTTAAGTCAAGTTCTACCGTATTTTCTGATGTTTTTTATCAGACTACACAGGCGGCTTCAGGTCCTAATAAAGAGACAAACATAGGTGGTATTAACTCTAAGCAGATAGGTCTTGGTGCAGGTGTGGCAGCTATTTCCAAAAATATAACGGGACAGGGCGGCTCCCAGACTACCAACAATGCTTTTGACTGTATGCTTACAGGAAATTCATTCTTTGTAACAAAAAGTGGTGGAAGAACATACTTTACAAAGAACGGTGCTTTTTCCGTAGACCCTGATGGAAATCTTGTTACTTCAGATGGTGACAAAGTACAGGGATGGCAGGTGGATCCTGATGATCCTACAAGGATTAAGCCAGGTCCGGTTTCAGACCTTAAACTTATGTCTCCTGAAAACCAGTATACTGATCCGGAGGCGACAAAGGCAGCTTATGTATCAGGAAATATTGATAAAACAGATAAAACTCTGGCACCAGGTTCAGAGGGACGTACTTTTCAGACAAATTTTTATGATAAATTAGGTTATAAATATACAGCTAAGTTTACTATCAAGCAGAGTTCTGTATCGGATAATTCGTATTATATAGAACTTAAGGATATACTTAGAGACGGCAAGTCAATTATGTATACTGAGAAGAAAAATGATGATGGAACAACAGAGTATACACCAACAGGCTGGGGTGCGAGTCTCACTAAAGATAAGCAGGAACTTGGTGGAGTTTCACAAGCTGAAATTGAAGACGGTAAACCGAAATTTGGCGATGATATAGGCTTTAATGCTGTATTTGACGGAACTACAGGTAAGTTTAAGAGTCTTGTTGAAGATGGTGCACCTGACCATGATTCATCAGGAATGGATGATACAGTGATTAAGAAGATGTTCCTTAATATTGGTGGAAAGTCTCCTAACCCATTTGAGAATATTGAAATTGATTTTTCTCAGCTCACTATGTTTGCAAGCTCAACATCATCAAAGATAGAGTCAACAATGGGAGATGTAGATGGTAATGGCAAGGGTAAAATGAAAGGAACTATGACAGGAGTTACCATAGATACTTCAGGTAAGGCTTATGGTACTTATGATAATGGAGATCTTAAGCTGCTTGGACAGATTGCAGTAGCAAGTTTTAAGAATCCTGGTGGTCTTGAAGCTGCCGGAAACAGCAAGTTTGTAGAAACTATGAACTCAGGAAGTTTTGATGGTGTAGGCCAGGATGTTACTGCTGATGGAGGAAAGATTCAGACCGGTATGCTTGAGATGTCTAACGTAGACCTTGCTGCACAGTTTACAGATATGATTACTACACAGCGTGGTTTCCAGGCTAACTCAAGAACAATTACAACTACAGACTCTATTCTGGAGGAACTTATCAACCTTAAGAGATAATATAAACTTATAAATAAAGCCCCGGCAAATGTTAAAAAGTATGCTGGGGCTTTTAATCATGCAGTTAAGGAACAAGGTTAAGTATTTATCAGATAATTATCTGATTACAGTAACTCTTTTAGAAATGTCTTCCGTATCCTTTGGAACAGGAGAAGAAACTATTCCGCCAAAAGGCATCTGGGCAATGAGTTTATAGCTTGCAGGAATATTAAACATTTTAGCTATGGTTTCATCTATAACCGGATTGTAGTGCTGAAGATTGGCACCAATATTAAGCTCAGCAAGAGCAGTCCAGATAGCTATTTGAAGCATGCCATTTGCATGTCCATTCCAGACAGGGAAATTAGGGGCATATAGAGGGAAGGTATCCATGAGTTCATTTGTAACATTTTCATCAGTGAAGAAGAGTACAGTACCATAAGCGGCTCTAAAGCCATCTATCTTCTCCCTTGGAATCTGACCATTAAAGGAGTTGTAGATAGCATCACAAAGCTCATTCTGCTTATCATTCAGTACAACAATTACTCTCTGGCTTTTGCAGTCAAAAGCATCCGGAATAAGCGCTACGGTTTCTTCTATTATTTTAATTAATTCTGCTTCTGAAACAGGCAATTCTTTATTAAGTGCATATATAGATCTTCTTTTTGAAAGGGCATCCCTCATTGACATATAATAACCTCCATTAAATAAAATATAATTAAATCAAACACAATCAGAGTATAGCTTATGTGAAAGAAAAACTATAGGTATTTTGACTAAAGAAACAGAAAAATAAACAGATAGCATAGTAAATCTATCGGTTTAAGGTATTTAATGCTTTTTAGTTGTTTACATACTAAGTGCAATTTGATATACTTTAATAATGTTTTTAACTAAATGATAATAAGGAAGAAGAAATGTAATGACATTTGATGTTATAATACCTACTTATAAGCTCGGGGGCTGAACTTGAGACACTTTTTAAGAGGACTGCTCATACAGACTGTGAAGCCGGATAATATATTTATAATAAATACAGAAGAGAAATTCTGGAAAAAAAGGAATTTGAAGATATTTTTACCTGTAAATATAACTCATATAAGGAAGGCTGACTTTGATCATGGTGCAACCCGGAGAATGGGTGCAGCCATGTCAAAAGCAGACATCTTTATATGTATGACCCAGGATGCAAGGCCAAAAGATGGAAGGCTCTTTGCAAATCTGCTTTCGGCTTTCAGGGATGAAGAAGTGGCTATGGCTTATGCAAAGCAGGAGACTGATGAGAAGGCAGGAGAGATAGAACGCTATACAAGAAAATTTAATTATCCGGATAAAGACAGGATAAAAAGTTTCAAAGATATAAAAACAATGGGAATCAAAGCCTGGTTTTGTTCAGATGTATGTGCTGCCTACAGAAAAAGTGTGTATAATGAGGCAGGTGGTTTTGTAAGGAGAACTGTATTCAACGAAGACATGCTTATGGCGGCAAAGGTTATGGAAATGGGCTACAAGGTGGTATATAAAGCAGATGCAAAAGTGATTCATTACCACGAATATAGTATGTGGCAGCAGTTTAGCAGAAATTTTGACTTAGGAGCTTCTCATAGGGAATACAAAGAGGTATTTGAAAAGGTATCTTCTTATAAGGAGGGAGGAAGGCTGGTAAAGGACACAGCCATTCATTTGCTTAGAACAGGTAAGTTTTATCTGCTACCTAAACTTATATTACACAGTGGGGCAAAGTTTATTGGCTATAAATTAGGTAAAAAATATGATAAATTGCCAAAGAGTCTGGTATTAAAATTCTGTATGAATAAGGATTATTTCAAATGATTGCTATAATAATGGGTACATATAACGGTGAGAAATATATCAGAGAACAAATAGATTCTATTTTAGCTGAGGATTATAAAGATTGGAAGCTTTTTTTATCTTTGATGATGGCTCTAAGGATAATACAGAGGCTATTGTAAGTTCTTATGTAAAAAAATATCCGGATAAAATACATTTTCAAAAAAATAAAGTCAAATTTGGAGCTGCCGGTAATTTTTTTAATGGAATAAAAGAAGTAGCTACAAAGTTTTGGAAAGAAGCAGAGTATTTTTGCTTTTTCAGATCAGGGATGATGTGTGGGTGAAAGACAAGCTTGACCGTTCACTGGCAAAAATAAAAGATATAGAAAATGGTAAGCCTGCTCTGGTATTTTCAGATGTAGCTATCACTGATAAAAACTTAACAATAACTGCTAACTCGTATTTTGAAGCTGAAAAAGTAGACAGGGAAAAGACTTCGATTAATTATCTGCTTATGGAAAATAAGCTTATAGGTGGTACAGTTATGATAAACAGAGCACTTTTTGAACTGGAAATGAAGGCAGAAGAGAAGGGACTTGTACCATATAAAAAGGCAAAGATGCATGACTGGTGGTTTGGACTAATAGCTGCCTGTTTTGGCAAAATTGGATATGTTGAGGGATTTACAGAGTATTATAGGCAGCATGGAGACAATGTGGTAGGTGGAGAAAGCTTTGGTTCTTATTTTGTGGCAAGATTTAGTAAAATGAATGAAATCAGACATAGAATAAGAGAAAATATAGAACAGGCAGATGAATTTTTGAAGTATTTTGATGGATATCTTCCTGAGACAGAATTAAGAGTTGTCAAGGAATTTGTTTCACTCCGGAATAAGGGCTTTTTAGGTAGAAGAATAAGCATAGTAAAAAATAAATTTTTGAAATCAGGTCTTATAAGAAATATAGCATTAATGATATTTGTGTAGGAGAAAAGCATGAAAATTTCAACAAAAGGAAGGTATGGATTAAGAGCCGTACTTGATATAGCCATGCATGATGAGGCGGCTTCGGTAAGTAGTATAGCTGCAAGACAGTTTATTTCTGAAAATTATCTGGAGAGGCTTATAGCTATGCTGAAGAAGGCGGGTATAGTAAATAGTCTCAGAGGGGCACAAGGGGGATATGTGCTTGCAAGACCTGCTGATGAAATATCGGTAGGTGAGGTACTAAGGGCACTTGAAGGTGATCTGAATCCGGTAGACTGTGCCGAGATAGATGGTTCAGGAGAACTCTGTGAGGGTGCTGATACCTGTGTGACCAAATTTGTATGGAAGAGAATATCAGATAGTATAAACCAGGCGGTGGACAATCTTATGATATCTGAACTTGCAAGAGATGGAAGGCATTTGCTTAGTGAAAATGGTTGTGACAGGAATATGAGTCCTGTCTGTAATAGAAAGTAAAGGGAAAGTATGGTAAAAAAAGTAGTAGTTGGACTGTCAGGGGGAGTGGATTCGTCAGTAGCAGCTTATCTTTTAAAAAAAGAGGGATATGAAGTTTACGGAGTTACAATGGATATATGGACTGAGGGTGCCATAGATACTGTAAATGGAGGCTGTCTTGGTGCGCAGGCTAAGGAAGATGCCAAGAAAGTAGCAGAGACCTTAGGTGTACCTTATAAGATAGTAGATGTAAGAGAGGAATTTAGAGAAAATGTAATGAACTATTTGCTAAGTCTTACAAAGATGGAGAAACTCCAAACCCTTGTACTTTGTGCAATAGAATGGTGAAGTGGGAGGCACTTTTTAAGGGAGCAGATTTTTTTGGAGCGGAGTATGTTGCTACAGGTCATTATGCTAAGATAAAAAAACTTTCTAATGGGAGATATACCATAGCCAATTCAGAGACAGCAACTAAGGATCAGACATATGCACTTTGCAATCTTACCCAGGAACAATTAAGGAGAACTCTGCTTCCAATAGGTGACTATGAAAAGAGCGAGGTAAGAAAAATAGCAGAGGAGGCGGGAATAGAGGTTGCAGCGAAACCTGACAGTATGGAGATCTGCTTCATACCGGATGGAGACTATGCAGGATATATTGAGAAAGAATATGGAATTGTAGCAAGTAAGGGTAACTTTGTAGATGTAGATGGAAATATCCTGGGAGAGCACAGAGGGATAGTACACTATACTATAGGTCAGAGAAAAGGGCTTGGAATAGCTTTTGGTAAGCCTGTGTTTGTAAAGGAAATAAGACCTGGGAGTAATGAGGTAGTACTTTCTGATAATGAAGGACTTTTTTCTACAAAAGTAGTCTCAGAAAGAATTAACTTTATGGCAGAAACCAGAGAAGAAATTGAAGGTACAGATAAAATTTACCTCGCGAAAATCAGGTATAATCATAAAGGCGGAAAATGCAGAATTTCTTTTGAAGGAGATAAACTTGTAGTCAATTTTTTAGAACCACAGAGGGCTTCTGCCCCAGGTCAAACCCTGGTTGTCTACAATGAGGCAGGAGAGGTAGTCTGTGGTGGAAGGATAGTCAGAAGCTGATCTTAACAGGTTGTCTGTTTTCATAAATATAATAACTGTCAAATTCAAGTTCCTTTAAAAGAGCTTCAACCTTATCAAAATCATAGGCAAGATGTTCCGGCTTATGTCCGTCTGAGCCTATGGTTATTTTTGTGCCACCAAGCTTCTTATAACGCTTAAGCACCTTAGCCTGTGGGTTTGGCTCACCAAGTCCATATTTATAACCCGCAGTGTTTACTTCAAGGGCTTTGTCAAGTGCTATGAGACGGTTAAGTATAGGATCTATGAGACCTGCATACTCACGATAGGAATAATGTCCATCTCCAGGGTTACCTGCTTCGTCCCGTATATACCTGAATATATAATCAAGGTGCCCAAGTGAATCAAAATCTGTATAGCCGGTTATCATTTCTAACATTGTTTCAAAATATCTTTTTACCGCAGCCTTGCTGTCATGATAGAGCCAGAATTCAGGATAGTATGGATCCATACCATCTATAAGATGGACAGAGGCAATAACAAAATCAAAATTATTATTTTTTAATAGCTCTTCATATTTAGGAAGGGCTTTTTTTGACAGACCTAACTCTATACCTTTAAGTATATTTAATTTATCTTTGTATCTTGTTTTAAGTTCTGTAAGCTTTGCCAGATAAGCAGAAATATCAAGGCTGAAAATGTTTACAGAATTACCATTTTCGTCCTGAACCTCGGGGTAATAGAGGTCTTCGTGGTCAGTAAAACAATAATGTTTAAGTCCAAGTTCTATAGCCTTTTCAATCTGAGTCTCCATTGGAGCTTCGGAATCTCCTGAGAATGACGAATGTGTGTGCATGTCAGCTATTATCATAAGTCCCTCCTATGCCTGCCTTAGCTCTGAGATATCAGAATCGGCAGTTAGTGAATAATTAGTATAGTATACTACAAAGCCGGGCTTTGCACCATTAGGTTTTTTAACTTCTTTTTTTTGCACATAGTCTACCTCATGTTTTGTGCCATCTCCTGAAGGCAGGGAGGAGGTATTAAAAGAGGAATAGTGGACTGCAAGCTTACCGGCTTCTTCAAAGGCTCTGTCGGGCACATCTCTGCCTCCTGTAACAAGTAGCACGTGAGAACCGGCAGTTTTCTTTGCATGAAACCACCAGTCACTGTTTGAAGCAAGCTTAAAGGTAAGGTAATCATTCTGGATATTATTTTTGCCTACATATATATCAAAACCATCACTTGAAATGAAATGAAGAGGAGTGCCTTTAGCTTCCTTTGCCTTTCCTTTTTTACTGTTATTGCCTGTCTTTTTTGCATAGCCGGCATTTTCAAGTTCTTTTCTGATTTCAGAGAGGTCTTCTTCATTTTCAGCAATATCAAGAGACATTTTAATTGATTCTAAGTGGCTAAGCTCTGCCCTTGCTTCTTCCTCCTGTACAAGTACAGCCTCGTAGGTTCTCTTGAGACGGGCATATTTATCAAAGTATTTTTTTGCATTTGCCATAACAGGAATGGTTGTATCTAAGTTAATATTTACTTCTTTGCCTGAATAATAATCAGTACAGGTCAGCACTTTGTCGCCGTCACCTGCCTGGTAACCATAGGTGGTGATAAGCTCACCGTAAATTCTGAATTTATCCCTGTTTTCCGTATCCCTAAGCTGTTTTGCGAAAATATCAAGCTTGTTTGAAGTTCTTGATATAGCATTGGTTATAAGCTTTCTAAGGTCGGCAGATTTTTGTCTTATTCTGTCAGTCTTGTCCTTAGAGTTGTAAAATTCCTCAAGGAGAGATGAAAAGTCAGGAAAAGTCCTGCTTTCCATATCACTATATATACTGAGATTAAAAGCGGAAAAGGCTTTTGGTTCAAAGCTGTTGTCATAATATATAGTGGGAGTAAATTCTCCATTTTTAATAAAGCTGATGAACTTATTAAAATTATTAAAAAGCGTGATTATGTCATCTGCATTGAGTGAAGCTGTGGACTGGTCAGCATCCAGGCAGGAAAGCGAACAGATTTCGTTTGCAAGCTGGGGAGAAAAGCCCGTAAAGGAGGTGTAGATTGCTTTTTCCTACAGAGGTAGGCTTCTTAACTACTACATCGGTAAAATAATCAATATCAGCCTCAAAAGGATTGATACGTCCTTCCTGGACAGGCACAAAATAGTTTTTTCCGGGAAGAATTTCTCTTACTGAACTCACAAGCATTGATACATGCTTAATACTGTCAAGTACTTTTTCATCATCATCAAGCAGGATTATATTACTGTATTTTCCCATAAGCTCTATGACAAGGTGCTTAACAGATAAGTCTCCCATTTCATCTAAATGTTCGGTTTTTATACGTATTATTCTCTCAAGGCCGGGCTCAGTAATATCTAGTATCTTAGCACTTCCAAGATGTTTTCTGAGCAACATGCAAAAATTTGGCGCAGTCATAGGAGATTTTCTATTTTCCTCTGTAATATAAGCTAGTGGAAGTGAGGCATTTGCAGAGAGAAAGAGTTTGTACCCGGTTCTGTTGTTTTTTATTGTAAGTACCAGAGCATCTTTTTCAGGCTGCGCAATCTTAGTGATATAGCCACCGGTAAGCTTATCTTTAAGTTCTTTTGTAATTCCGGCAACTACTGATCCATCAAATGACATATTGATTCCTTTCTTATATTAAGAACTTTTGACACTCACATCATTAAGTATTATTCTGTATAATGTATTTTTCTTCAAATTCATCTGCGGGTACAGGTTTTCCCCAGATGTAGCCCTGGATTTCATCACAGCCAAGTTCGTTTAAGAGATTTAACTGCTTTTCATCTTCAACACCTTCAGCGATTGTTTTTACCTTAAGCCCATCGCTCATCATAATGATTGCTTTGATTATAAGCTGTGAATTTTCGTCGTTTTCAATATTGTCTATAAGCTCTTTTGCAATTTTAAGACGGTCAAAGTTGAGGGCTTTGATGTAACTGAGTGAGGAATATCCTGTGCCGAAGTCATCAATAGAAGTCTTTATTCCCAAATCGAAAAGTTCATTAAAAATATGTTTGTTTTCATCATTAAAGTGCATATAACTGCTTTCAGTAAGCTCTAAGTCTATCCACTCAGTTTTTACCTCATATTTTTTCATCTGGAGCTTCAGCCAGTTCATAAAGTTGGAATCTTCAATCTGTTTAGGGGACACATTTATACTTATTCTAAGATTAAGATTATATTTTTTTCATTCCATTCTTTAATTTGTGCAAAGGCTTTTTCTTATGATAAGTTTCCCAAGTGTAATAATTTCACCGGTATCCTCTATAACAGGTATGAAATGTATGGGCGGAATAAGACCAATTTCAGGGTGGAGCCAGCGTATAAGGGCTTCCATTCCAATAAGCTTTTTATCGTAAATATTAAACTGAGGCTGAAAATATAATATAAATTCCTGCTCAGCATTGGAATTTTTATACATAAGCTCAATACTCTGCCTTTTTATTGAAGATATCTAACATTGACTTATTGAAAAAGCAATACTGATTTCTGTTTATGCTGTTTTTTACAGTGTATTTTGCTATATCAGCATATCTTATCAGCTCTTCTTTGTCCGTTGAATCAGAAGGAGATAAGGAGATACCTATGCTTGCATTTACCTTAAGAGTATAAGGTTCTATAATAAGCGGTTCATTAAAAGTATAAAGTATATTTTCTGAGAATGCAGATATATATTCAATAGGTTTAAAAGCCATTAAGGATGATTACAAATTCATCCCCACCTATACGGAAAAGCTCACTATTCTTAGGACAGAGCTTTTTTTAAGACGTTCTGCAATCGTCTGTAATACATTGTCACCAACCCCATGTCCATAAGAATCATTTATAAACTTAAATCTGTTGATGTCTACATACAGGAACACAAACGGTTCTCTGTTTGCAGTAGCATTTTCAATGTATTTAGAGAAATATTTGTAATTATGAAGCCCTGTAAGAGTATCGGTATTTGACATTTCTTCAAGTTTATTATAGGAAATAGTCAAATCCCTTGTGCGTTCTTCCACCAGTTCTTCCAGCTTCTGCCTGTTTTCTTTCTCGGTCTTTAAAAGCATTTTATTTACTTCATTAAAGCGTATTGTAGAGGTAATACCCCAATAAAAGAGACAGCTGAATATGATTATAAAGAGAATCTGTAATGTTATAAGCCCTTCAAGGAAGAAAATTAGAACAACTGTGCCTAAAAGGACAAATGTCTTTCTTGGTGTTTTAAGATTTTCAGATAATTTTGCATTTTGATTTTTAAGAGGCATATAAGGATGTTCAGCCTCGTATATAGCTCCAAACGCAAAAAACAGTGCAGATATTTTATACAGGAAATAACCAATATCCCTGTTAAACATAAATGTACTAATTGAGCTGTATGCAAAAAAGTAATCTGAAAGAGAGTAAACAAGCATTGCAGTTAAAGGGAAGATAAGATTTTTAGGCAGGTTTTTAACTCCCTTTGATAATATAATCAGAGCACAAATACTTAATATACAAAAATCAAGAAATATGTATATTAGCATAATTGCGGTACTGTAACTTGTGTTAATCTTACCCTCGATTTTCTTCAATAAAAAGTGACCATAAAATGGCAATTCCAATGACTGATATAATAAAAGCATCTGAGAAAAAAACTGATATTTATTCCAGTTTCTCGTTTCTTAAATATGAAAAAAATATCAGTAAACCGGTGTATATAAAGTTAGGGATGAGGTATATGATGTCAGCCAGATTGTTTATAAAGGGAAAGGCACTGCATACAAAAATATTCTGATATGAAATCAATTAAAATAGCAGTTAAATAAAATTTATAATAAACTTTTACGTAGTTTATGCGTTTAAGATTAATAACCACAATACTTATAATAATCAGTGACGCAGTTATATCAGTAATTTTTTTAATATTATATTATTGTCAATCAAAATACTCATTAAGTACAAAGCTAAAACAGCAAAATAGAGGATATAGCAAAAAAATTTCTGATTGACTTTATTATGCATATTCAAACCCTCCCTGGTTTATGGTAATTATATAGTGAATTGTTATTATAGCATATAGCTTATATTATATATCAACTATGCTAAAATGACCAGTAAAAAAATTTTAAAATTATACTTGACATTTTAAACATTACACTTTATAATATCTCTTGTCGTTTTGAGAGAAATCTTGAAACCAATATGGCGAAGTAGCTCAGCTGGCTAGAGCACACGGTTCATACCCGTGGTGTCGGGGGTTCAAGTCCCTCCTTCGCTATGAGTATAAGGTGCCTGAGTTGCAGAAATGTAATCAGGTGCCTTTTGTTATATATTCCATACTCTGAAAGGAGGACTTATGGAGAGAAGGGATAAGATAAATTACTACCTGGATATAGCTGAGGTGGTTTCACAGAGAAGTACCTGCCTTAGAAGACATTATGGAGCTGTTATAGTTAAAAATGATGAAGTAATTGCAACCGGCTACACAGGAGCGCCAAGAGGCAGAAAAAACTGTTCTGACTTAGGCTTTTGTATGCGAGAGAAACTTAAAGTTCCAAGAGGAGAGCGTTACGAACTCTGCCGTAGTGTACATGCAGAACAAAATGCTATTATCAGTGCTTCAAGGGAAGAGCTTATAGGTAGCAATATTTATCTGGTGGGCATAGAGACAGGGGATGGAAGCTATGTAAAAAATGCAAACAGCTGTGCTATGTGTAAAAGAGTAATAATAAATGCAGGTGTAGAGAAAGTCTATATAAGAGATGATAAAGATAATTTCAGAGTAGTTAATGTAAGTGAATGGGTTGAAAATGATGATTCATTGAGTGGAATGTCAGGGTATTAGACAGCTAAGGAGAAAAATTGAGATATTATATTTCGGACTTGCATTTTTTTCATGAAAAACTCAATAAAGAAATGGACAACAGGGGATTTGAAAGTCTGGATGAAATGCATAATTATATTATAAAAAAATGGAACATAAGGGTCAATAAAAGAGATGAAGTAGTTATACTTGGAGATTTATCCTTTGGTAAAGCAGAAGAAACTAATGAGCTTCTTAAAAAACTAAATGGAAAGTTATGTCTGATAAGAGGAAATCACGACAACAGATTTCTCAAAAAAACAGCCTTTGATGAGAGCAGATTTGAATGGGTTAAAGATTATGCTGAAATTGCAGATAATAATAGAAAGATTATACTTTGCCATTATCCCGTTATGTGTTACAATGGGCAGTACAGACTTACAGCGGAAGGAAAACCAAAGACCCTATATGCTTTATGGTCATGTACATGATACTCATGATCAGAGGCTTATAGAGAAATTTATAAAAATTACACGTGAAGTTAAATCAAGCTATAAAGATGGAACTATAAAAAATATTCCCTGTAATATGATAAATTGTTTTTGTATGTATTCGGACTATACACCCTGGAGCCTGGATGAATGGATCGAATACTGGAAAGAAAGAGGAACTGTAGAATAAATGAGGATAGGAAATGGATATGATGTACATCGCCTGGTGGAAGGAAGAAAGCTGATCCTTGGAGGGGTTACAGTGCCATATGAAAAGGGGCTTTTAGGGCACTCAGATGCAGATGTACTTACTCATGCTATTATGGATGCACTCTTAGGTGCAGTAGCAGAAGGAGATATAGGCAGACATTTTCCCGATACTGATGACAGATATAAGGATATAGATAGTCTTAAACTCCTTGTAGCAGTCGGCAAAATTATAGAGGATAAGCTCTATGTCATAGAGAATATAGATGCTACCATTATGGCCGAAAGACCTAAGCTGGCACCCTACATACCTGAAATGGTAAAAAACATAGCCGAAACCCTTGGTATAGAGGAAAGCCAGGTAAATATAAAAGCAACAACAGAGGAAGGGCTTGGATTTACAGGTATGGGAGAGGGTATGAAAGCCCAGGCTGTCTGCCTCTTAAAAGAAATTATAAATGAAGATGATTATATGATGGGTGGCTGCGGCGGTTGTGGTGGTTGTGGAGGTTGTCGCTGATAATGGGATTAATTAAATTTTTTAAGGAAGAAACAGCAGCTATACTTCAAAGAGACCCTGCAATAAAGTCAAAACTGGAAGTATTACTCTATCCGGGTTTTAGGATAATGATGAGATATCGCATAGCTCATAGACTATATAAAAAGGGACATTTCCTTATTGCAAGGAAAATAATGCAAAAAGGTGCTGACAAAATGGGGATAGATATTCATCCCGGGGCTGCCATAGGCAATAATTTCTTTATCGACCATGGTATAGGAGTGGTTATAGGGGAAACTGCCATTATAGGAGATAACTGTACACTTTATCAGGGAGTAACTCTTGGAGGCACCGGCAAACAGACCGGTAAGCGCCATCCTACCATAGGCAACAATGTAATGATAAGTGCAGGCGCTAAAGTGCTTGGCAATATTACAATCGGAGATAATACTAAATTGGTGCAGGAAGTGTAGTGCTTAAGGATATTCCATCAAATTCTACAGTTGTAGGCGTGCCGGGAAGAATAGTTAAGAGAAATGACATTAAATGTGAACAGATAGACCTTGACCAGATTCATCTGCCTGATCCGGTGCAAAGAGATATTGTGGAATTAAGGGAAGAAAATAAAAAGTTAAGGAAGAAAATAGAGAAGCTTACAAAGCGTTTTGAAGAATTTACGAAGGGAAAAGAAAATGAAAATACATAATACACTTACAAATAAAGAAGAGGAATTTACACCACTTGAGCCGGGTAAGGTGAAAATGTATGTGTGTGGGCCTACTGTGTATAATTTTATGCATATAGGAAATGCAAGACCGATTATTATTTTTGATACGGTGCGTAGATACTTTGAATATAAGGGCTATGATGTAAACTATGTATCTAATTTTACAGATGTAGATGATAAGATAATAAAGCGCGCAAATGAAGAAGGTGTGACAGCAGCTGAAATTTCAGAAAGATACATAAAGGAAGCAAAAACAGATATGGAAGGGTTAAATGTGCTTCCTGCTACTAAAAATCCTAAGGCTACCGAAGAAATAGACGGTATGATAGAGATGATAGAAGAGCTTATTGCGAAAGGTCATGCCTATGCTAAAAATGGAAGTGTGTACTTTAGGACCAGAAGTTTTGAAGGCTATGGCAAGCTTTCCAATAAAAATATAGATGACCTTGAAGCAGGAGCCAGAATTGCAGTAAATGATGAAAAAGAGGATCCGCTTGATTTCGTACTCTGGAAGCCAAAGAAGGAAGGAGAACCTTTCTGGATATCCCCTTGGGGTGAAGGCAGACCGGGCTGGCATATAGAGTGCTCAGTTATGAGTAAGAAGTATCTGGGGGAACAGATAGACATACATGCAGGAGGAGAGGATCTTATCTTCCCTCATCATGAAAATGAAATAGCGCAAAGCGAGGCAGCCAATGGCAAAGACTTTGCAAAGTACTGGATGCACAATGGCTATCTCAGAATAAACAATGAAAAGATGAGTAAGTCTCTTGGAAACTTTATTACCATAAGAGATGTAAGTAAGGAGTATGACCTTGGTGTGCTCAGGTTCTTTATGCTTGGTGCACATTACAGAGGACCTGTCAATTTCAGCCATGAGCTTATGGAAGCCGCCAAAACAGGACTTGAGAGAATTACAAATGCTGTATCTAACCTTGATTTCCTGCTTGAAAGTGCTAATGTTAAAGATTTAACAGAGTCTGAAAAAGAAGTAATTAATAAAGCTTTAGCTTACAAAGCTGACTTTGAATCGGCTATGGAGGCTGATTTTAATACTGCTGATGCGGTTACAGCTGTATTTAATCTTGTAAAGCTTGCCAATTCCGAGATAAACGCAGAAAGCTCTTCAGAGCTTATAAAAAAAGTAAGAGGACTTATAGTGCTTTTATCTGATGTACTCGGAGTTAAGGTAGTTAAGGAAAAAGAGATTTTAGATGAGGAAATAGAAGCTCTTATTAAAGAAAGAACTGAGGCAAGGAAGTCGAAGAATTTTGCAAGAGCTGATGAGATAAGGGAAATACTTACATCAAAGGGTATAGTTCTTGAAGATACCAGAGAGGGTGTTAAGTGGAAAAGAATGTAAGTTTATCCGGACTTTCGGTAAATGGTATAGATAGTTTTTTTGAGATAACTAACAAAGACATAAGGAGTTTTTCGCCACTCACACTTGCTTATATAGGGGATGCAGTTTATGAAATTGTAATCCGTACTATTATAGTCGAAAAAGGAAATGCACCTGTAAATAAGCTTCATCATAAAGCAAGCTCATTAGTTAAAGCAGTAGCGCAAAAGGAAGCTTTAGAAGCTATACTTCCTATGCTTACCGAGGAGGAAGAAGCTGTATATAAACGTGGAAGAAATGCCAAGTCCTATACTTCAGCTAAGAATGCCAGTGTGATAGACTACAGAATAGCTACGGGGTTTGAGGCTTTGATGGGCTTTCTTTACCTTATGGGAAACAATGAAAGAATGTTAGAGTTAGTAAGGGCAGGAATTAAGTGTAAATTGTAGAGAGTAAAAGAGGAGAGATATGGGAGATAAATTTGCTGATAACGGGGAGGAAAGCCTTGTTATATATGGTAGAAATGCTGTGCTTGAAGCCTTCAGGTCGGGAAGAACTATAGACAGACTTTATGTGCAGGAAGGTGTGGCAGACGGAACATTACAGTCTGTTTTAAGAACGGCAAAAAAGACCGAAACAATTATTAATTTTGTAAGCAAAGACAGGTTGAATAAGTATGCAGAAGGAGATAAGCATCAGGGAGTTGAGGCCATGGCAGCAGCTTATAGCTATGCTGAAGTAGACGATATCCTAAATGCTGCAAAAGAGAAAAAAGAACCACCATTTATTATAATTCTTGATGATATAGAAGATCCTCATAATCTTGGAGCTATCATAAGAACAGCTAACCAGGCGGGAGCACATGGAGTTATTATACCTAAAAGACACGCAGTTGGGCTTACTGCTACCGTAGCCAGAACTTCAGCAGGGGCTGTTAATTATACTCCTGTAGCCAAGGTTACTAACATAAGCCGTACTATAGATGAACTCAAGGAAAGAGGAATATGGTTTGCCTGTGCGGATATGTCGGGTGATGTGATGTATAACTGTAACCTAACCGGTGCAATAGGACTTGTTATAGGCTCAGAGGGTAATGGAGTAAGCAGATTAGTCAGGGAAAAATGTGATTTTGTGGTAAAAATACCTATGTTTGGACAGATTGATTCTCTTAATGCCTCAGTGGCAGCGGGAGTACTTTCTTATGAGATAGTAAGGCAGAGGCTGAATCTGGCTAAATAACCTGGATTTTGATGACTGGTAAATAAAAGTATGTAAATGGGAACTATAGATTATGGATTTTGAAAGAATTTTAGATGAAGAATTATGTGAAAAAGCAAAGCAGGGAGATAAGGAGGCTGAGAATTATCTCCTCAATAAATATAAAAATTTAGTCAGAGAAAAGGCTAAAACCCTATATTTACTTGGTGGTGACAAGGAAGACCTCATTCAAGAAGGGATGATTGGACTTTTTATAGCTGTAAGAGATTTTGATAAGACTAAGAATGCCGGATTCTCTACCTTTGCGAATCTGGTGTGTGAACGTAGAATGTATAATGCAATAAATGCCCAGAAGGCTGGTAAAAATTTACCTTTAAATACTTATATTTCTCTAAATTCCGGTGAAGATAATGATGACATGGAACTGATAAATAACCTTCGTTCAAGCAGCCTTCTTGAACCTGAAGGCTTTGTTATAGACAAGGAAAATACTATGTTTTTATTGGAAAAACTTGGTAAATCTCTATCGAAGCTTGAGGAAGAAGTGCTTGATTTATATCTTTCAGGAAAGGATTATAAAGAAATTGCCGAAATGCTTGAGAGAAGTCCAAAGTCTGTTGACAATGCTTTGGCAAGGATAAAGACTAAATTTAAGCTTGTAATTGATAGTGAAAAATAGGAGAGGCCTATATAAATGAGTGAAAAATTTGTAATAAAGCTAAATGATTTAAATTTAAAACAAATAGCTGATTCAGGTCAGATTTTCAGAATGACAGAGGAAGCAGAGAACTGCTATAGAATATGGTTTAAAAAGTATACTACGCTTGTAGAGGAAAATGATGGAGAATTTACCTTTCATTGCAGCGAAGATGAATTTAAAAATGTTTGGTTTGATTTTTTTGACTTAGGGACTGATTACTCAGCTATCAAGGCATTGGTAGATGAAAAGGACGAATACCTTAAAAGTGCCATAGAAAACGGCTTTGGTATAAGAATATTAAAGCAGGATCTCTGGGAAATAATAATTTCATTTATAGTTTCACAGAATAATAATATCCCACGTATAAAGAACAGCATAGCAAAGCTTTGTGCTCTGACAGCGGATGGAAGTTTTCCTTCGGCAGAAAGGCTAAGCAAAGTTACGGTAGAAGAGTTACATTCCTATGGACTTGGTTATAGAGATGAATATATACATAGAATGGCAGTTAAAACAGCAAAAGGTGAGTTTGTGCCGGAGAGTCTTACAGGACTTTCTTATGAAGAAGCAAAAAAGCTTCTTATGGCAGAACATGGCATAGGAAAAAAGGTAGCAGACTGTATCTGCGTATTTGGTTTACACCAGCTTGATGCATTTCCTATAGATACCCACGTAAAGCAAATACTTGCTGCACATTATGAAGACGGCTTTCCTTTTGAAAGGTACAAGGGCTACGCAGCAGTTATGCAGCAGTATATGTTTTATTATGATCTGGAAAATTCTAAAAAATTGCCAAAGAAACAGCTTAACACCAGCCACCGTCAAATCCTACAATCTGCCCGGTAAGGTAGTCGTTTCCGCTACAGAGATTAAAGGCAAGCTCAGCTACTTCTTCAGCAGTGCCGAGTCTTGAGGCAGGTATTTCCTCTATTAAACCATTCAATTCTTCGGAAGTCAGGAAACTGTTCATTTCAGTATCTATAGCACCACAGGCTATGGCATTTACCTGAATACCGCTTGGCGCAAGTTCTTTTGCAAGAGCCTTTGTAAGGGAGTTCATTCCGCCTTTGCTTGCTGAGTAGGCAACCTCCATAGAGGCACCGGTATTTCCCCATACTGAAGAAATATTAAGTATCTTACCTGTCTTTTTTCTTACCATGTCCGGTATGACGAGGGAAGAAAGGTTATATACGGAAGTGAGGTTTGTAGTTATTACATTATTCCACTCATCAGGAGTCATTTCGGAAAAAAGCCCAATATGGGAAATGCCGGCATTATTTATCAAAATATCAACTGAGCCCAAGGCTTTTTTTGCCTCATATACAAAATTTTTGCAGAATTCATAGTTTCCGGCATCTCCCTGCATAGCAAATACAGGGACATTATAAGAGAGGAGTTTTTCTCTGGCTTCTTCAAGTTCGTCTTTTGATTTATTTGAATTAATCGCAATTTTGTAGCCTTCTTTTGCAAATTTAATAGCTATTGCTCTGCCAATTCCTCTACCGGAACCGGTTATAAGTACTGTACTGTTCATTCTAATCTCCTTAACATAAATTAAAGACATGGTAACAGTAAATTTATATTGATGCAATATAATAGTGTAAATTACTTAAATTTATGTTATACTTTTAGGAGCGAAAAAAATTAAAGGAGGAGACTATGAAAAATAAATTTTTTGTCATCTTACTTAGTACAGCAGTCGGGATATCATCAATATTTAGTACGGAAATTATGGCAGCAGCTAAGAGCTATTTGTATACTTCCAAAAAGCCTGTTTCTAAAAAGACAATTTATGTTGGTGGTGACAGCGTAAAACTAAAATATAATATAAACGGAAGAACAAAAGGCATAAAAAGGAAGCTGGAAGTCTGATAATACCGGTAGGATTAAGGTAAATAAGAACGGAACCTGTAAGGCAGTCGGAAATGGTAAAGCTACAGTAAGCTTTTACATATAAATATGGAAGAAAAACTTATACACTTAAATGTAAATTTATTGCTGAAACTAAGGCTGGTGAAGTGAGCATCTTAAATTCAGCAGGTACAACTGATGAAGTTACTGTAGAAAGTGGTACTGACTATAAATTCGAGTCAAAAATTACACCTGTTGAAGAGGCTACAGAGTTAAACAATAAAATAAAATCTACTGACAAGGTATTTTATCAGCTTTTTGCAGATGAGAACTGTACACAGAAAACAAAACTGGGAACTATAGATTCAATTGGTGTTTTTTCTGCAGGTGAGAAAGCAGGAGTTTTGTATGTAAGGGCTTCTGCAAAGAAAACACAAAAATCGGAGGATGATGTTGTAAGTGATATAATAAAGATAAATATTGAAGAAGCAAAGAAAGAAGAGCCGCAAAAGAATGAGACCCAAAAAGATGAAAATAAGCAGAGTAACAACGCTGACAAAACGAAGCCTGCAAGGATAGAACTGTCAAACAATGCGGTAGTAAGGGATATAACTGCCCAGAACAGCATGTATGTTGCAGATGTAAATTTTAGGGTTTTTGATGGAAACGGAAAAGAAATAACGGCCAATCCGGACATTGTTAACAGCAGATTTACTGCTACATGGAAGGGCAGTAATGTATCAGTAAACGAGGCAGGAAAGATAAGTTTATTTTTACCTTATAATCCGCCAACAATTCCTAATCCAATAGGGACTTCGGGAGAAATAAAGCTGACATATAAAGACGTAGGCAATAATGAAATCACAGTGACACAGATGGTAAGTGTGGTTCCGCCTTCTATTATAACTGCTGCCGAGTTTAAGGGAATTTACAGATGTGTATATAGAACAGGTGCAACTAATTCGGGAATTTCTTATGAACCCGTGATTGATAAAAATATATCAAAGCTCAAAAATGGTGATGAAATTAAAGACTTTGGAAGCTATGCAATGGTTAATACGATACAGGATTCTTACTACCTGCTTATTAAGGCAACAGATAATTATGGAAATAATGTAAATGCGGCAGGTATAAGAGACTCCAAAATAATAGTGGATGTAACGGGAAGTGCTATAGTAAGCCTTGATACATCACTTGAAAATGGAGTTGAAGTTAGGGAGTCAGTACGTCCGATAACTGTAGATGGAGTAAGCTATCTTACTTACCCTCTAAAGGCGGGAAAGGTTAAATCCGGCGAAATAAATATTACAATCCAGGGTGGTGCAGTAAGACAGGTTATAAAGAAAATGGTAACTGATGGAAGTTCGCTCAGGACATTTTTTATTACAGGAAATACTACCTATATCGGCGAAGACAATATACTTCCGTTTATACTTTATACAGCAAGTGGAACAGCAATTAAAGAATACAGTGAAGTATTGTATTATCTGGGTATCTCTGACCAGGATCTTAATGGAGTGGGAACTGTAACACTTCTTCCTGACTCTAAGGTTATATCTTCGTCAAAAGGCTCTACATTTTCGATAAGAAGAAATCCTGTAACCAAAGAGGCAGAGATTCATTATATGCCAAATTTCAATGTGCTAATGAATAATAACACTTTGCAGGATTATGGTACAGATGAAGTAACTGTGCTTAAGGGATATGGTGGAGATCTTGAAAGAAAAATACCAATAGTAGTCAGTAAAAAGAGGCAGTAAGAGAGAATGGCAAAAAAAGTAATAAAAATATTTATATTAACAACAATTATTGTCATGCTGTTAATAATTGCGCTGTTGCTTGTCTACATTATAAAAATTTAAGGACGCAGATAAGCAGGATACAGGTGGCAGAGTCAGCACTAAAGTGACAAAAACCGGTAAGACAAATATTTTAAATAAGCCCCTTCAAAATGCTGGGAATGAAGAGGTGTTGCGGGGGATAATTTTCATCGGTGACAAGGAGGATAAAAATCTTATAAGCTCTGCTTATTTTGTAAATTTTGATAAGCAGGAAAATAAAATAAGTTTTTATAACTTTCCCGGAGAGATGATATTTGAAATCTCAACTGAACTTCATAAAGAGATTTCAACAGTTATTGCAGATATACCACAGGTGCTTTAAGCTTTTCGCATCTGTACAAGTACAGTAAGACAAAACAGGGACTTAAAGCAGGGATGCTGATGTTTGAGGATTATCTTGACTTAGGATTGTCACATTATCTTTTTCTGACCTGGGAGGATGCCGGAAAAATATTCTATTTTAACGAAAAAGGAGATTCGACATTTTTACAAAGTTTTGTAAATGATGTGATAAATGGAAGTGATGAGGATAAGTCAGCTTTTGTCGCCTCTGTTTATAATGAAAAATTCACTGATATTAAGAAAAGATATATGTGAATTTATTAACAAAATTAAAGAATATAAAAAAACAGAGGACATTAAATTTATTACAATAAAAGGAGATAAGTTTGATAACGGAGTTGTGGTAAAGAAGGAAGCTATATCTCAGAGCTTGTCACCGTAAAGTAAATAAAAATAAAAAGAGAGGTTATTTTACAAAATGATTCAGGCAATTACAAAAATGCAAAATTCAAAGCACAGAAAGTTATTTGACATACTATTGATTATACTTGGAACTTTGTGTATGTCGGCACCGGTAAAGCTTATATATGAACCAATGAAAATGGTTATGGGCGGCTTTGGAGGCTTTGCAATAGTAATTAAATATTTTGCAGAAGGCTTTGGAGTAAATATTCCTGTATGGGTAAGTAATGCAGTACTAAATATTCCGGTATTTATCATAGCTTTTTTTGTGCTGGGAAAAGATTTCGTGGCAAAAACCCTGCTTGGTGCAGTATCCTTTGCAGTATGGCTCTATATTATACCTACATATGATATATGTGGTGGAGATTATCTTCTGGCAGTAGCTATGGGAGGTCTGTTTGATGGTGTCGGCATAGGACTTATCTTTCTTACCAATTCAACCAGTGGTGGGACTGACATGGTAAGTGCTATTCTTCATAAGTTTTTTAAACATTATTCAGTGCCGAGTATCCTTTTTGTGGTAGATGGTCTTATAGTAGTTCTTGGTGCTTTTGTGCTGGGCTTTAGAAATGCTATGTACGGTATAATCACTATATATGTACTGACCAAGATTTCAGATACAATGCTTGAAGGTGTAAAATTTGCTAAAATGGTTTACATTATCTCAGATGAGTATGAAAAGATAGCAAAACTTATTATGAGTGAAATGGACAGAGGTGTAACTGCTATATCGGCAAGAGGTATGTATACCAATAGAGATAAAAGTATGCTATTTTGTGTAGTGGGCAAAAAAGAAATTGTAAAACTAAAAGAAATTGCAGCAGTTACCGACCCTAAGGCTTTTATTATAGTAAGTGATGTGAGGGAAGCGTTTGGAGAAGGCTTTATTGAGTATAAAACATGATAGTGCGGTGAAGTAAAAATTACCCAATATTTAAAAAGAAATATTGTGCAAATTTTTCTTTATTATGTATACTGTTAATGCTTTTAGGACAAAAGTCACAAAAAATGACATTTGATTTTGTGTAAAAAAAGAATAGTTTAGTTAACGACAATAGTGTATTATTTATACATAAGTTTTATAGCACTATAAATATCTTATATAGATTAAATATCTAAAAAAGAAAAGTTTCATAAGGGAGGACGTTATGGCAAGTTTATCTTTAAGAAATGTTACAAAGAAGTATCCAAATGGTTTTGAGGCAGTTAAGGAATTTAACCTTGAAATCGCAGACAAAGAGTTCATTATTTTCGTAGGACCTTCAGGTTGTGGTAAGTCTACTACACTCCGTATGATTGCAGGTCTTGAGGAGATTTCAAGCGGAGATCTTTTCATCGGCGATAAGAGAGTAAATGACGTTGAGCCTAAGGACAGAGACATTGCAATGGTATTCCAGAACTATGCTCTTTATCCACATATGTCAGTATTTGACAATATGGCTTTCGGTCTTAAGCTTAGAAAGACTCCAAAGGAAGAAATAAACAGACTTGTTAATGATGCAGCCAGAATCCTTGACCTTGAGAAACTTCTTGATCGTAAGCCTGCTGCACTTTCAGGTGGTCAGAGACAGCGTGTAGCTATGGGACGTGCTATAGTTCGTAACCCTAAGGTATTCCTTATGGATGAGCCTCTTTCAAATCTTGATGCTAAGCTTCGTGTACAGATGCGTATTGAGATTAGTAAGCTTCATCAGAGACTTGAAACAACTATTATTTATGTAACACATGATCAGACAGAGGCTATGACTCTTGGTACAAGAATCGTAGTTATGAAGGATGGTTATATCCAGCAGGTAGATACTCCTCAGAACCTTTATGAGAAGCCTGTTAATAAGTTTGTTGCAGGATTTATTGGATCTCCTGAGATGAACTTTATAGATGCAGTAGTTAAGAAAGAAGGCGAAGGCGCAACTCTTGAATTTGCAGGCTTCAAGATTAAGCTTCCAAAAGAAAAAGCTAAAGCTTTACTTGAGGGAGGTTATGAAGGAAAGACTGTTGAGTTTGGTATTCGTCCTGAAGATATTCATGATGAAGAAGTATTTATCAACAACTCACCTGATACAACATTTGATGCTACAATTAAGGTATACGAGCTTCTTGGTGCAGAAGTATTCCTTTACTTCCCGGTTGGTGATGTAGAGTTTACTGCAAGAGTTAATCCTCGTACTACTGCAAGAGTAGGTGATACAGTTAAATTTGCACTTGATCTTTCAAAAAAATGCATATATTTGATAAAGAGTCGTCTTGCAATTGCTTTTAATTAAAAAAATATGTTTAGTTGTTAAAATAATACAATAGTTTAGCCGGTTCCATTAGAAATTTTTTAATAATGGGGTCGGCTTTTTCTTTACTTTTTTTCACAAATGAATGGTAAAATTAAAGGCAGGTTATTATATAACTTTTGGAAAACTAAAAAATAACAGGTGGGGTGAGTTTAATGATATCAAATCAGATTTTACAGAGCACCATAGAAGGACTTAAGGCTATCACAAGGGTAGATCTTTGTGTGATGGACATTGAAGGGAAAAATCTTGCTTCAACTTTTGAAGAGGCAGACCAGTATGAAGAGGCAGTTCTTAATTTTGCTGAATCACCGGCTGAAAGCCAGGTACTTTCAGGTAATCAGTTCTTCAAAGTGTTTGATGAGCAACAGCTTGAGTATATCATTCTTGCAAGGGGTGATAATGATGATGTGTACATGGTGGGTAAGATTGCAGGATTCCAGATTCAAAATCTTTTAATTGCCTATAAAGAAAGATATGACAAGGATAACTTTATTAAAAATCTGTTATTGGATAATCTCCTTTTAGTTGATATTTATAACAGGTCAAAGAAACTTCATATAGATGTGGAAGCCAGGCGTATAGTTTTCCTTATTGAAACTAAAAATGAAAAGGATTCTAATGCACTGGAAACAGTGAGGAGCCTTTTTACAGGAAAATCAAAAGATTTTATTACTGCAGTAGATGAAAAGGATATAATTGTTGTAAAAGAGCTTAAGCAGGGTGAAGGATATGATGACATGGCAAAAGTAGCCAAGACTATGCTTGATATGCTTAATTCAGAAGCAATGTCATCAGTAAACATTTCTTATGGTACGATAGTTCCTGAAATTAAAGATGTTTCACGTTCGTATAAAGAAGCAAAAATGGCACTTGATGTAGGTAAGATTTTTTATGCTGACCAGAATATAGTAGGCTATAACAATCTTGGAATTGGAAGACTTATCTATCAGCTTCCTATGCCGCTTTGCAAGATGTTTATAAAAGAAATTTTTGATGGAAAATCTCCTGATGAATTTGATGAGGAAACTTTGTCGACTATCAATAAATTCTTTGAAAACAGCTTAAATGTTTCTGAGACTTCAAGACAGCTTTATATTCATAGAAACACTTTAGTTTATCGTCTTGATAAGCTTCAGAAAACCACAAATCTTGATATAAGAATATTTGATGATGCTATTACTTTTAAGATTGCGCTTATGGTAGTTAAGTACATGAAATATATGGAGAACCTGGAATATTAATGAGCAGATATGATAGAAAGAAAAGGCTTTCAGAGAATAAGAAATTATTCTCTGAAGGCTCTATTGATAAAAGTGTGGAACTTGATGTTCCGGCAATTATTCTTGATAATGTTTCGAAAGATTATTCATCAAAGAATAATGGAGAAACCAATTCGCTAAAGCAGGTTAATATCAGAATAAAAAAAGGTGAGTTTGTATTCGTCATAGGTGACAGTGGAGCGGGAAAATCAACCCTGCTCAAGCTTCTTATGAAAGAAATCAATCCTACTTTAGGTAAGGTTTATGTTAATGGTAAGAATTTAAAGAGGCTTAGACATGGTCAGGTTGCAAAACACAGGAGAAATATCGGAATGGTATTTCAGGATTTCAGACTTTTAAAGGACAGATCTGTATTTGACAATGTTGCTTTTGCCCTGCAGATAATTGAGAAGGATTCAAAGGTAATAAAGGAAGCAGTTCCAAGGATGCTTGAAATAGTAGGACTTTCAGATAAAGAAAAGGCTTATCCCAAAGAACTTTCAGGGGGAGAGCAGCAAAGAGTTGCGCTTGCAAGAGCTCTTGTAAATGAACCTGTAATTTTGCTTGCTGATGAGCCTACAGGTAATCTGGATCCTAAAAATTCCTGGGAGATTATGAACCTGTTAGAGGAAGTGAATAAAAGTGGAACAACGGTTGTGGTGGTTACACATAATATAGAAATTGTGAAGTCTATGAACAAAAGAGTAATTGAATTAAAAAATGGTGAAGTTGTAGGCGATTGGATGAACGGTGCAGATGATGAAAATACGGACTTTGATTTATAGTGTCAGGGAGGGGTTCAAGGGTATTCACAGAAATAGGATGTTTTCGTTAGCATCAGTGGGTACCATAGCTGCCTGCCTATTTATTTTTGGGATTTTTTTCTTTTTAGTAAGTAATTTTGATAATATGATGAAGTCGGCAGAAGCTGGTGTTGGTATTACGGTTTTTTTTGAAGATGGTATTTCTGAGGGAGAAAAGAAAGAGATTGGGGCTAAAATATCTGCAAGAAATGAAGTGAAAGATGTAATATATGTGTCAGCAGATGAGGCCTGGGAGCGTTATAAAAAGACTTCTTTAAAACCGGAACTTATAGAAACTTTTGGAGATGATAATCCGTTAGCAGGAAGTGATTCTTATACGGTTTATGTAAAAATAGAAAAACAGGCTGATATAGTTAATTATATTGAAACTTTAGAGGGGTCAGGAAAGTAAACAGTAATGGGAGTACAGCCTCAGGATTTTCTGCTATTAATTCTCTGGTTGGAGCCATATCTGTTACAATAATAGGTTTACTTCTGGCAGTTGCCATATTTCTCATAAGTACAACTATAGCTATGGGTATTTCGGTAAGAAAAGAGGAAATATTTATTATGAGGATGGTTGGTGCTACTGATTTTTTCATAAGTGCACCATTTGTAATAGAAGGAATTGTAATTGGAATTGTTGGAGCCGTCTTACCGCTCATTTTACTTTATTTTATTTATGAAAGGGCAGTTGTGGTACTTTCTGAGAGATTTAATACTCTGGTCAATGTTCTGGTTTTTATAGATACTAAGACAGAATTTATGATACTTACTCCACTTTCGCTTGCAATAGGTATAGGTATAGGCTTTGCAGGCAGCTTTTTTACAGTCAGGAGGCATATAGATGTCTAGGAAGAAAATATTTGCAGTTGCTTTGATTTTTGCTATGGTGACGGCTTTTGGGAGAAATGTGTTTACGCCTATGGCAGATACTATTAGTGGGCAGAGGGCTGAAAAGAAAAAACTTGAGCAAAAAAGAGCAGCAGAAGCAGAAAAAGTAGAAAAATTAAAAGGGCAAAGGGATGAGATACAGGAAGCTATAAAGGAACTGGACGAGAAGAAAGAAGATATAGAACTTAATATTTCTGATTATACGGAAAAGGCAGAAAATACCGAAAAGAGTGTTGCAAAAACTGAAATAGAAATTAAGGCTGCTGAGAAGGTTGAAGCTGAGCAATATGATATAATGAAAAAAAGAATCAGATATATGTATGAAAAATGGTGAATCAGAATATATTGAAATTATACTAGGCTCAGCTTCGGTTGAAGATTTGCTTAATCAGAGCGAGTATATGTCTAAAATTTCAGAATATGATAATACCTTGCTTGAAAGATATGAACAGGCTAAAAAAATTGCTGAAGAAAAAAAACGTGAGAAAGAGGAAAAACTGGCAGAATTAAATATTATTCTTGAAAATTTAGAAGTAAAAAAAGCCGAGAATGAAAGGCTGGCAGAAGCTAAAAATGCCCAGATTGAAAAATTTGCAGCATTAATTAAAGAAGCTGGGAAAAAAGTCAGCGAATATGACCTAGAGATAGTAAAAAAAGAACAATATATTGATAAGCTTATAGCAGAAGCAGAGAGAGCAGAAAAGGAAAGAAAAGCAAGAGAGGCTGCTGCAAGACGTGCAAATCCTGCCAATCATACGAATGTGTCGGGAAAGACCTCAGCAGCAGGTATGATATGGCCTATGCCATCAAGTGCTTATATAACATCTGGTTTTGGTTATAGAAGCGAAGTAATGGCAGGCTCAGGTACTTTTCATAATGGAATAGATATTGCAGTTAATGCAGGTGCACCTATTATAGCTGCAAAGGCAGGAAGAGTAATAGCTGCAGGCTATCATTATTCTATGGGAAATCATGTAATAATTGATCATGGAAATGGAGTATACACTATTTATATGCATTCCTCAAAGCTTTTGGTATCAGTAGGGCAGGAAGTAAGTAAAGGACAGACTATAGCACTTGTAGGAAGCACAGGTATGTCCACCGGGCCGCATTTACATTTTAGTGTAAAGCTTAATGGCCAGTATGTTAATCCCTTGAATTATGTGTCACCTTAGAATGGCTTAAAGATAATGGAGATAATAAATGAAAGAAAATAAAAAGTTTTTTTTAGGTGTATTTGTAGGCCTTGTGGTAATGATGATACTTACAGCAGGCTTTGTTAAACTTGCCTTTGAAAACAGGACAGTAAGAGTGTTAGTTTTTGATATAGTAAAGAGGATGTCGGCTGTTGCAGATGAAGGAGTACAAAGGAATGATACAACTACCGGTCCGGCAATTAACTGGGATGAAGTAAGTAAGAAGTCAGAGGAACTGTACAATACAATAGATGATTATTATCTTAATGAAATAGATAATAATAAGCTTCAAGACGGCATTTATAAGGGAATGGTAGATAGTCTGGGAGATCAGTATACAGTGTATTATAATACTGAGGAATATAAACAGTTTACTACCTCATCCAGTGGGACATACTGTGGAATAGGAGTTGCTGTGAGCCAGAATGCAAGCACAGGAGCTATAACCGTAGTAAAGACTTTTAAAAAGGGCTCTGGTGAAAAAGAAGGTATGCTTCCCGGAGACATAATATATAAAGTTAAAGGTAAAGATAGAAGGACTTGAACTTTCAAAGGTAGTATCACAGATTAAAGGTGAGGAAGGGACTTATGTTAAGGTAACTGTACTTAGAGATGGAAAAGAGATTGAGTTTAACTTAGAAAGAAGAAAACTAGAAATAGATACAGTTACCTACAGGATTGAAGAAAAAGATGGTAAGAAGATAGGATATATAGCTGTTTCTGAGTTTGATGAGGTTACTGCTTCCCAATTTAAAAATGCTATAGCTGAACTTGAAAAAGAAGGGATAAAAGGACTTGTAATTGATCTTAGAGACAATCCGGGAGGCCTCCTTGATGTGACCTGTGAAATGCTTGACAGAATGATAAAAAAAGGAATTCTGGTATACACTGTTGATAAAAATGGTAAAAGAATTGACGAGGAAGCCACTGATAATTTAAGTTTTGATAAACCGGTTGCAATTCTTGTAAATGGGAATTCAGCTTCAGCTTCTGAAGTATTTTCAGGTGCAATGAAGGACTATAATGTAGCTACACTGGTTGGTACAAAGACTTTTGGCAAGGGTATAGTACAGTCGATAGTACCTTTTGGTGATGGAAGTGCTATGAAGGTAACGGTATCCAGGTATTATACTCCAAATGGCATAAACATACATGGGACAGGTATAGAGCCTGATGTAGAAGTAAAGCTTGATGAAAAAGCCATAAAAGATGGTAAGCTTGACAGAAAAGAGGATAATCAGCTTGACAAAGCCTTGGACGTGATTATAGATAAGCTGGAATAAGGTTAGGAATTAATATATTACAGGGTGATTGAACAAAAGTTTTATTTATGATATACTACACAGGAAAATTCATTTAATAAATATCTGGAGGATATTATGGGAAAAATGAGGCTTGTAACAAGAAGTGATTTTGACGGTTTGGTTTGTGCGATGATACTTAAAGAACTTGATATAATTGATGACATAAAATTTGTACACCCTAAAGATGTTCAGGATGGCAAGGTAGATATTACTGAAAATGATATAACGACTAATCTTCCTTATGATCCGAGAGTAGGTCTTGCTTTTGATCATCATGAGAGTGAACTCAGTCGTGTAAATGCAGGAGAGGCAAGCACAAAGTTTATAATAGACGGGTATGCTAAGTCTGCTGCAAGGGTAGTTTATGACTATTATGGTGGTGCTGAGAGAATAAAAAGAGTTTCAGAAGAGATAATGGAAGCTGTAGACAAGGGTGATAGCGCTGATTTTACAGTTGATGATATTTTAGAACCGGAAGGATGGACTCTTCTTAACTATGTAATGGATGCAAGAACAGGTCTTGGAAGATTCCATGATTTTAAAATATCAAACTATGATTTGATGATGGAGCTGATTGATTATTGTTTAATTCATCCGATTAATGATATTTTGGCACTTCCGGATGTAAAAGAAAGAGTAGATCTTTACTTTGAACAGCAGGAGCTTTTTAAGGCACAGCTTAAGCGTCTTGTTAAGGTTGAAGGTAAGGTTGCCGTGCTTGATCTTAGAAATGAAGAGACAATTTATGCAGGAAACAGATTTATGATATATGCTTTGTATCCGGATACAGAGCTTTCAGTACATGTTGCATGGGGATTCCAGAAACAGAATACTGCGGTTATGATTGGTAAGTCAATTATAAATAGGGATTCAAATGTAAATATTGGAGATATCTGTCTTGAATATGGTGGGGGTGGTCATGCTAATGCAGGAACCTGTCAGCTTGATAATGATAAGGTTGATAGTGAACTTCCAAAGATTATTGAAAAATTAAATAAGTAACATTTTAAAATCAGAGAGCATCCTTATGGGTGCTTTCTTTATAGATGACTTATGGGAGGTAATATGAGTACACTTATAAAAAACGGGCACTTGGTGGATGTTGAAGCGGATAGAGACGGTATGTTTGATGTCTATATTAATGATAAAGGGAAGGTAGAGAAGGTTGGAGAAAAGGGCAGTCTTGACGGCTTTGTAAAAGAAAACACAGATATAATTGATGCAACCGGGAAATATGTTTTGCCGGGCTTCATAGATCTACATGTACATTTCAGAGAGCCGGGTGGGGAGTACAAGGAAACTGTAAAAACAGGAAGTATGGCAGCAGCAAGGGGAGGATATACTACAGTTGTAACCATGCCTAATACCAGGCCGGTTATGGATACTGTAGAACATTTACAGCTTCAGCTGGATGCTATTAAGAAGGATGCTGTTATAAATGTACTGCCAAGCGGTACAGTTACCATGGGGCAGGAAGGGAAAGTACTTTCGGATATGGAAGGGTTGAAAAGGGCTGGAATAGTGGCTATAAGCGAGGATGGAAAGTCTGTTATGGATCCTGATATATTGAAAAAGGGATTAATTGAGGCTGCGAGACTTGGGCTGCCTTTCTTTGACCACTGTGAAGATGCTGCTCTTGTACATGGCGGTGTTATGAATGCAGGAAAAAAATCTAAAGAACTTGGAATGCCCGGTATAACTAATGAAGTGGAAGACAGTATAGCAAAGCGTGATATAGAAATAGCTGAGGAAGTGGGGGCTACTATTCATCTCTGTCATTGCTCTACCAGAGATACAGTTAAGTTTGTAAAGGCAGCAAAAGAAAAAGGGCTTCCTGTGAGTGCAGAAGTATGCCCACATCATTTTACCTTAACTGATGAAGATATAATTGAAGATGATGCAAATTTTAAGATGAATCCTCCACTTAGAAGTAAAGCAGATGTAGAGGCTCTTAGAGAAGGTCTTAAAAGTGGCATAATGGGAATGATATCTACTGATCATGCTCCACATTCTAAAGAAGAGAAAGAAAAAAAGCATCAAAAATGCACCATTTGGAATAGTTGGGCTTGAAACAGCCTTTGCACTTACTGTAACAGAGCTTTTAGGAAAATATCTGGATATGAAGTCTTTAGTTGAAAGGATGAGTCTTACACCTGCAAAGTTACTAAAAAATGGCAGAGGTACACTTAAAGAGGGAGCTGTAGCAGATGTTGCTATAGTGGATATTGATGAAGAATATGTAATTGACTCTGATAAATTTTTATCAAAGGGCAAGAACACTCCTTTTAATGGTAAAAAAGTAAAAGGAAAGGTTCTTTATACATTATGTAATGGAAAAGTTGTATTTAAGGAGGAAAATTAAATGATAGAAAGACTTGTAGAGAAGATAAAAACACTTAATGCCCCTATAGTTGTAGGACTTGACCCTACTCTTAATTTCTTGCCAAAGTTTTTGCTTGATAAAGCAATCAATGAAAAAGGAGAGACTTTAGAGGCAGCAGCAGATGCCATATTTGAGTTTAACAAGAGAATAGTAGATGCAGTATATGACCTGATTCCGGCTGTAAAACCACAGATAGCAATGTACGAGCAGTTTGGTATACCGGGACTTATGGCATTTAAGAAAACCCTTGATTATTGCCACGAAAAAGGGTTGCTTGTTATTGGGGATGCTAAGAGAGGTGATATAGGCTCTACTTCTACAGCCTATGCCATAGGACATATTGGAAAGGTTAAGATAGGAAACACTGAAATTGCTCCTATAGATGCAGATTTTCTGACTATCAATCCATATATGGGTTCAGATAGTGTAGTTCCTTTTGTAGATGAGTGTAAAAAAAAAAATGATAAGGGATTATTTATACTGGTTAAGACATCTAATCCTTCCAGCGGTGAATTTCAGGACAAGAAGGTAGGAGAAAAAGCCGTGTATGAGCTTGTAGGTAAGAAAGTGGATGAATGGGGACTTGATACTGTAAAAGGAGGTTATAGTGATGTAGGTGCTGTAGTTGGAGCTACTTATCCGGAGATGGGCAAGGTGCTTAGAGAGATAATGCCTAAGGCTTATATTCTTGTACCGGGATATGGCGCACAGGGAGGTACTGCGGCGGAACTTAAGCCTTTCTTTAATAAAGACGGACTTGGCGCTATAGTAAATTCTTCAAGAGGGATTATAGCAGCATATAAGCAGGAAAAATACGCTGAATTTGGGGCAGAAGGCTTTGCAGAGGCAGCAAGGGCAGCAGTTATAGATATGAAGAATGACATAGCATCTATATTTTAAGGAGAAGTTTAATGGAGTTTAAGGCTAAAATTAAGGCTAAGATAATTGAAAATACAGAACTTTCCGAAGATGTATTTTCTATGTGGATAGAGGTGGGCAGGATAGTAAAAACTGCAAAAGCAGGTGAATTTGTATCCCTGTATACTAAAGATGGTTCAAGACTTCTGCCCCGTCCTATAAGTATCTGTGAAATAGACAGGGAGAATGAAAAAAATAAGACTGGTTTACAGAGTCGTAGGTGAAGGAACTGCAGAGTTTGCGAAACTTTTGCCTGAGGTAGATAATATAGAAGTTATAGGAAGCCTTGGAAATGGTTTTCCAGTGGATAATACAGGTGATTCAGTGCTTCTTTTTGGAGGAGGAATAGGTATTCCTCCTCTTCTTGAGGCAACAAAGGAATTAAAGTCTAAGGGGAAAATGGCTACTGTCATCCTTGGGTATAGGACGAATGATACCTTCCTTGTCGAAGATTTTGAAAAATATGCAGAGGTAATTATTGCTACAGATGATGGAAGTCTTGGCTGTAAGGGAACTGTAATTGATGCTGCAAATGAGCTTGAAGCAGCTGAAAAATACGGAGTTACGGATATTTTCTCGTGCGGTCCTATGCCTATGCTTAGAGGTGTAAAGGAATATGGAGAAAGCAGGAATATTTCTACCTATATTTCTTTAGAGGAGAGAATGGCCTGCGGTATAGGTGTCTGTCTTGGATGTGTCTGTGAATCTAAAGAAGTTGACCATCACAGCAATGTAACCAATAAGAGAGTTTGTAAAGACGGACCGGTATTTTTATCTACGGAGGTAATTATCTGATGGGAAATATGAGTGTAGAAATAGCCGGTGTCAGACTTAAAAATCCGGTAATGACAGCATCCGGTACTTTTGGTTCAGGTGCAGAATTTATGGACTATATAGATTTGACAAAACTTGGAGGACTTACTACCAAGGGAGTATCCGATGTGCCATGGAAAGGCAACCCTGCTCCAAGAGTAGCAGAAACAGCTTCGGGCATGCTAAATGCAATAGGGCTTCAAAATCCCGGAATAGATGTATTTATAAAAAGAGATTTGGAAAGGCTTAGAAACATAGACACTGTAGTCATGGCAAATGTCTGTGGACATACTACAGAGGAATATGTTGAAGTGGTTAAAAGGCTCGCAGAAAATGATGTAGTTAAGCTGCTTGAAATAAATATCTCATGCCCGAATGTAAAAGCAGGAGGTATTACTTTTGGAACCAATCCTGATGCGGCTTTTGAAGTGACAAAGGCAATTAAGAAATATGCAAAGCAGCCCGTAATAATGAAGCTTACCCCAAATGTTACTGATATTACAGAGCTTGCAAAAGCTTGTGAGGCCGGAGGTGCAGATGGGCTTTCTCTTATTAATACACTTACAGGTATGAAGATTGACATACATAAGAGGAAATTTGCCCTTACCAATAAAACAGGAGGACTTTCAGGTCCTGCTGTGAAGCCTGTTGCTATAAGGATGGTGTATCAGGTAAGCAAGGCGGTCAGGCTTCCTATTATAGGTATGGGTGGAATTATGACAGGTGAGGATGCAATAGAATTCCTTATGGCAGGTGCTACAGCAGTAAGTGTAGGTACAGCGAACTTTAATAATCCTGCTGCAAGTGTAAAGGTTGTAAAGGGGATTGAAGAATATATGTCAAAATATAAAATAGCCGGTATTAGCGAGATAATAGGCTGCGTGGACTGATATGCCAACAAAATGACATAAAACTGTACCAAAAGTATGTAAAAGATAAGAAAAATGTAAGAAATTCCGCATAAAACTGACACAGGGGTGAATTATAATTCACTCATAAACTTAAACAGAGGCTTGAACAAAAAAATATAAATATGAATGTGAGGAAAAAGATGAGAAAAAAGAGTATGAACAAGGCAGTTAAGAGTCTTTCATTAGCACTTGCACTTTCTATGGGATTTACCCTTTTACCGGGGCTTGGTACTGTAGAAGCGGAAGCAGCAGCAAAAAGCGGAGTAGTATTACACGGAAAGAAAACAGTATTTTCTGCAAAGAAGGGTACTTCGGCTTACATAGGTGAAAAGAAAGTTGACCTTGATCTTATTATTAACGGAAAGAATGTTGCTAAAAGGGTTAAGTGGTCAAGTGCTAAGGGAAGTGTAGTTAAGGTAGATAAGAACGGTAAGCTTACAGCAAAGAAAAACGGTAATGCAGTTATTACAGCAGTTTATAAGAACAAGAAATATAAAGCACTTGTTAAGGTTTTCACAAGAGCTGAGAGTATGACTGTAGAGGATAACGGAGCAGTAGTTACAGAAGTAAATTTAATACAAGGACAGAGTAAGACGCTTACCGTGAACTACAAGCTTTCAGATAAGGTAGTTAAGGCAGGTGGAGTAAGCTCTACATATAATACTTACCTTAATGGAGATAGTTCTGATGTGGTAACTTTAGCAAAAGATAAGCCATCTTCAACAACATTTACTATCACAGCTAACAAGGTGGGTGAAAGCTATGTTGATTTAACAGGAAGTCAGAGTAGCCTTGCTAAGTCTAACAGTGATAAGAAGAAAGTAACTGCAAGAATCAAAGTTGTAGTTGCAGGGAATTTCGCAGGAAAGCAGACAGGCGCAAGAAGATTACCGTAACAGGCATGAATCTTACCAACAATGTAAAGGATTATGTGGTTAAGTCTGGAAGCAATACAAGGGACATAACAAGTGTAACACTTAATCAGTCAGCTACAGAAGCGGTTCTTGAGATGACTGCCAATATTACTGATGGCGATTATAGTGTGGAATTTGGTGGAAAAACTTCTGCATTCAAGGGTGAGACAGCAAAGCTTTCTAAGATTGATGTTCCTAACAAGTACCTTGTGCTTAATGGAGATAATTCTAATGCAGGTGGTACTATAGAATATACTATTACTAACCAGTTTGGTGAAGATGTTACTAAGACCGTAAGCGGACTTAATGTAAATGTATCAGCAGGTACAGCTACAGCAAATCCTTCTAAGGGACTTATTGATGTAACAGGCATGGCAGCGGGTCTTTCTATAAATACACCTGTAAGTCTTACTATTATTAAAGTGGATGGCACAAATACAATTTCAAATACCTTCCAGCTTACAATTGCAGCTAAGTCAAAGGCAAGCTCTGTAGTTGTTAAGGGTGTATACAATGTAAATACAAAGAAGCCTTATACATTGGCGGTAAACAATTCTGAAAATGCTTCTGCCAGACTTCTTTGTAGAAGTTAAAGATCAGTACGGTAGAAGGATGAAGTCTACTGATGGTGTAAACATTGTAGCAAATGGCGGACTTACAGGTCTTGGAATAAATGGAACCACAGTCTACAATAATATGGTTGAAGTAGATGGTGTTGATTACATTGCAATTCCTTCACAGGAACTGCTACACTTAAGTCGGGCAGTGTAGAGGTTACCTTCATAGCACTTTATGGAACAAGCGGAAACAATACAACAAAGACAACCATTAATATAGCAGGTACAAAGCAGGTATCTAAGTTTACAGTTACAGCGCCTGCTGAGGTATATGCAAAAGAGTCAGCTTACTTTAATTATTCAGCTACCAATGATGCGGGTACAGCAATAACAGACTATGCTACACTTACAGATGCAAATTATGGGGTTAAACTTCCTGAAGCATTCTCTTGGGAGAATGGAGCTAACGGAGTAGCAAAGCTTAAATATGATGCAAATAAGGATAACCTGGTTAAGGGAGTAACCTGGGGACCAGGACTTACTCAGATATCTTCAAATGGTCTCTTTACAATTAAAGCTAATATGCAACCTGTTATGGTTACGTTTACTGTATATGCACCAGCTGTCCCTACTAATATAAAGAGTCTTACAGTAGATGGTGTACTTAAGGGCGGCGTAACGGATAATGTGCTTTCAAAAGTAAAAGTAATTGATAACAAAGGTCGTGAGCTTACTGACCTTTCCAATATGTCTGACTACTACCTTGGAGTAAAGAAGAACACTACGGGCGGAAGATTTAGCTTAGATGCTTCAACTACAGGTGCAAATGGTACAGATACAGCACTCAGACTTTTCAAACTCAGTGAGCTTAAGTCGAACGTTTTGAAATTTAAGGATAATAGTACTGCCCTTACAGGTTATGAGACAGAAAACTACACTTTTGCAATATATAAAAATGCAACAGGAACTGAGAAGGTAGCAGGTTCTGAGACTAATGTAAAACTTACGGTAGCAGACTTAACCAGTCTTTCAAATTTTAGTGTAAATCTTCCTTCTACTCTTTACAGTACCACTGCAGGTTCAGAGTATGACGATGTAAAAGTAGTGGTTACCGGAAGAACAGCAGATGGTTCATCTGTACAGCTTGGAGATAATGATTATACCTTAGACGGAACAGATGGTATTGCCAATAATGGAACTAAGACACTTAAACCTAGTGCAGCTTTAGAAAAGGCTAAAAAGGGTGACTTTACAGCGGAAATAGGCTTTGTTCCTAATAATGGGAACGGAAACAGATATACAAAGAGTGTAACTGTTTCTAACAAGCTTCCTTCAGTTACCAAGGTAGAAACCAATAAAACTGAGCTTTCTGCCGCAGCACTTAATGCTGGCGCATTTAATACAATAGTTAATGCACTTGTTATTACTGATAACTACACCTCAGAAGCAAATGGAGTTAAACCTTCAACTGCTGCAACAAAAGCTATGATTCAGGGAGTTAAGCTTGTATCTTCTTCAAATGCAAACTTAAAAGCTAACTGGAATAACACAGTCAATGTTACTTTCAGCGGAGCGGCTGCAGGAGATGTAATTACAATTCAGGTAACATTTACAAATGGCGTAACTGGAACCTTCACTTTACAAGCTTACAGCATAATTGTTAAAAAGCTCAAGAATATACAATAAAATGAACAAAGTCACGAGGGTAAGTAAAACTCTCGTGGCTTTTTACATATAAAGGGCTTGATTAAAAGTGAAACAGAAGGTAAACTATATAGGTGGGATAAAAATATTAAGGAGAATGGTATGAATTACAAATTAAAAAATGAAGTCTTGGAAATAAGTATAGCAGCTATGGGGGCAGAGCTTACATCTATTAAGGATAGTAATGGAAAGGAATATCTCTGGCAGGGTGATGAAAAATCATGGAACAGGCAGTCACCAATATTATTTCCTTTTATTGGAAGACTTAAAAATAAGGAATTTATCTATGAAGGAAAGAAGTATCCTATGATGCAGCATGGATTTGCAAGAGATATGGAGTTTAACTGCATAGAAGAAAAAGAAAATGAAATCTGGTTTGAGATTAAGGGGAATGAGGAAACATATAAGATATATCCATTTCATTTTTCACTTAAAATAGGCTATCGTCTTACAGGAAAGAAACTTGAAGTGCTTTGGGAAGTGGAAAATACCGATACCAGGACTATGTACTATAACATAGGAGCACATCCGGGCTTTAACTGTCCTATAGATGGTGAAGCAGACAAGGTAGGATATTTTTTGGAATTTAATTCTGATGGCAATCCTAAATACTATGGCTCTGATGCGGGAACCGGATTAAGACTTTCTGAGCTTCATGAACTTAAACTTGAAAATGGCAGAAGCCCTATAACCAAAGAATATTTTGATGAAACCACCTATATCTTTGAAAATAATCAGATGAGTGAGGTATCTATAGTTAAGCCGGATGGTGAAAAATATGTTACAGTTAAATTTGATATGCCTGTCCTTGCAATCTGGTCTATGGAGAAGATGAATGCTCCTTTTATCTGTATTGAGCCTTGGTTTGGGCGCTGCGATAGTGTAGAGTTTGAGGGAGAGCTTTCAGAAAGAGAATTTAACCTTATACTTGAGGCTGGTGAAAAATTTAACAATATATATAGCATTGAAATATGTTAAATGGTTACAGATAAACCGCAAATATTAAGATTTTATAAGAAAAAAACAATCAAAATTAAATATAGTTGTAAGAAAAATGTTTATAATTCTGTAAGAACTCTTGGGTACAATAGTAGTAGGTTATTCATAAAGCCCCAGGGTGTGAATAAATCTGAACTTTTAATAATTTAGAAAGGTTTTTAAATGAAAGAGAAGTCCGCTGAAGTTTTATTTATCCCAAAGGCTATGATAGTTCCGTTATTACTTTCTGCAACCTGGAATTCCATTACCTATTTTGGCTCAAGAATAATTACAACAGACTGGCATCATATAAATGCAGAAATATTTTTGGACTCTGAAATACCGTTTGTACCTTGGACAGTATTTATATACCTTAGTTGCTATATATTCTGGATAGCAAATTATATTTTGGGCAGCAGACAGGATAGAAAGGAAGCATTCAGACTTATAAGTGCAGATTTTTTTGCAAAGACAATCTGCCTTTTATGTTTCCTTATTGTGCCAACTACCAATATAAGACCTGAGGTACCTGCTTATGGTATATGGAATCAGATTATGATTCATCTGTATAATACAGATGCGGCAGACAATTTATTTCCATCAATACACTGTCTTACAAGCTGGTTCTGTTATATAGCAGTAAGGAAAAATAAGAGTATTCCTAAGCCTTATGTATGGTTTTCATTATTATACGCAGTCAGTGTATGTATATCAACACTTACAACCAAGCAACATGTAATAGTTGATGTGATTGGTGGAGTGGGACTTGCGGAAGGAAGCTATTTTATAGTAAAATATGGATTTGCAGGTTTTTATGAGGAACTGATTACCGGATTAAATAAGAAACTAAACTTAGATTAAACAGGTTTGGGGAGAAAATTATGTCAGTAAAAGATAAAAACAGAATAACGGCAGCAGTTATTGCCCTGGTTGTCATAGTTGCTCTGATTTTTGTAAAAAAGTTTGCTGAAGGCAAGATTGACTCCGTTGAATCACTACAGAGATATGTGCTTACCTTCGGTATATTTGCACCGCTTGTATTAGTTCTTGTACAGGCACTGCAGGTTGTAATTCCTGTACTGCCGGGATTTTTAGGCTGTGCTGTGGGTGCGCTTTTGTTTGGCCCTATGGGTGGATTTTGGTGTAACTACATAGGAATTTCAGTAGGCTCTATTGTAGCATATTTTTTAGCCAGAAAATATGGTATGGACATAATGTTACTTATGTTTCCGAAGAAAGAATATGATAAATGGAGCTTAAAGATTAAGAAAAGCAGGTCGTATGGAGTGTTTCTGTTTATAGCAACGTTGCTTCCGCTATTCCCGGATGATTTCCTTTGTTATTTTTCAGGACTTGTAAAAATGGAAAAGAAGAAATTTATCTGGATTATACTGCTCGGAAAGCCTTGGTGTATCCTGGCTTATAGTTATGCATTTGGGCTTATTTAAGGGGGAATTATGAAAAAAGGATTATTAGGTTATTATAATTATACAGTTGTTCTCACATATATGGGAATGTTAGCTGCCTTTGTTGGAATTATGATGGTAATTAACAGAGATTTTCCTGAGGCAATAGTCTGCCTTATGGTATCGGGTGTCTGTGATATGTTTGATGGTATGGTTGCAGCTACTAAAGAAAGAGATGACAAGGAAAAATGCTTTGGAATACAGATAGATTCTTTAAGTGATTTAATAAGCTTTGGAGTATTTCCTGCATTGTTTGTATATGTATTTTTAGATAATACAGTGTTGGCAGGTTTTATAGCGTCATTTTATGTACTTGCAGCACTTATACGTCTTGCTTATTTTAATGTACTTGAAGAAGAAAGGCAGAGACATACTACAGAAAGGAGAAAGGTCTATCTTGGACTGCCTGTAACCACTATAGCCCTTATGCTTCCGGCAGTACATATTGCATATGATTGTGGTGTGTTTAAGAATAAAATGGTTTACCTTTTGCTTTTACTTTTTGTGATGGCCGGATTTGTGTCGCCTTTTGAAATCAAGAAGCCAAATGCATTAGGCAAGATTGGAATGGTATTATTAGGTATCTTGGAGGTACTTGGAGTTTTGTTTCTGATGGGTTGGGATACAGTATGAGAGAAGATTTTTCAGTAAGATTTTTGTATAGTACGGTAGCAGGAAGGGCTTTGCTTAAGCTGTTTACCAGACCGGTAGTTTCTAAAATAGGAGGAGCATTTTTAGACTCCCCTTTTTCTAAATTGCTTATACCTGGCTTTATAAAGAAGAATAATATTTCGCTTGATGGAATAGAAGTACCTGCTAAGGGCTTCTATTCTTTTAATGACTTTTTCAAAAAGAAGAAAGAAACATACAGATTTTTGATAAAAAAACCAAAATCATTTTATTAACCCTGTGATGGATTTCTATCTGTGGTAAAATTAGATGGTAAATCTGTTTTTAAAATTAAAAATACAATATATGATCTGGTAGAACTATTAAAAAATAGCATACTTGCAGAGGAATTTAAAGGTGGTTATGCCTTGGTATACAGACTCACGCCAAAACACTATCACAGGTATATTTTTTCTGATGATGCTATAGTTGGTAAATCCAGACGGATAGAGGGTATCCTTCATTGTGTAAGACCTGTTGCACTTGGCAGATATCCTGTATTTACAGAAAATACAAGAGAATACACAGTCCTTGAAACTGAAAACTTTGGAAAAATTGTTCAGATGGAAATAGGAGCCATAATGGTTGGAAAAATAACAAACCATAAGCTGGCTGGAAGAATTGTGCGAGGAATGGAAAAGGGCTGCTTTGAATTTGGCGGCTCTACAATTGTAGTATTTATAAAAAAAGATATAATAAAGTTTAATGCAGATTTTCTAAATGATCTGAAAAAATATAAAGAAGTACCTGTACATTTAGGAGAAAGCATAGCGGTTAAAAAGAATGGAGGAGAAAATTGAATAAAATAATAAAGAGTGCAGGAAGTTTAATGTTGGGAGCAGTGCTTTTATTTAACCTGCCATTTTCTACAGACAGAGTCAGTGCGGCTGTTTCAGGAGAAAGAGAGAAGGAACTGAGACAGGAGCTTGCTACACTGGTAAATACAGTTAAAGAGAATTACTATGAAAAAAAGTTGATACAGAGAAAATGCTTAAAGAAGTTTTTGAAGAGTCAGATGATAAAATTGATATAGACAATATATCAAAAAAGTTTGTTTCAAAACTTAATGATCCTTATTCGGTATATTATACTGCTAAAGAGCTGGCAAGCTTTAACAGTGCTATGAAAGGAGAATATTATGGCATAGGGGTTGAAATAGCAAAGGATAAGAAAACAGGTGGTATAAGAATAAACAAAGCTTTTGCCGGCAGTCCTGCAGAGAAAGCTAAGCTTAAAAAGGGTGACATAATATTAAAAGCAGGAGATACAGACCTTACAAAGCTTGAACTTTCTGAGGCTACAACCTTTGTTAAGGGAGAAAAAGGTACAAAAATCATATTGACTATACTAAGAGGAAAAACTGAGAAGAAGATTGAAGTAGAAAGAAATGAAGTAATAATTCCTTCAGTTTCATATAAGACCTATGAAAAAGGTAAAGTTGGGTATATAAGAGTTTCAGGCTTCCTTGAAAAGACAGATGAGGAGTTTGCTGGTGCACTTGATAAGCTTGAAGCCAGGGGAATAGAAGGACTTATAATAGATCTCAGAGATAATGGAGGAGGCTTTGTAGATACAGCTTACAATATGCTAAACCGTATACTTCCATCAGATAAAGAGGCTTTCTCTTTTGGATATGGAAATGGTGAAAAGGAATATTTTGTAACCAGGAATAATCCTGATGAAAAGGACAAAACATTTTGCCTGCCTGTTTTAATTCTTATAAATAAAAATTCAGCGAGTGCTTCAGAAATTTTTACAGGTGCATTAGTTGACTATGGATATGCTGAAACAGTTGGCGAAACAAGCTACGGTAAGGGTGTGGCACAGTCTGTGTACCAGATGCAGAATCTATTTACAGGTGCTGTTACCGGTGGAGTTAAGTTAACTACAATAAAATACTATTTGCCGGAAGGTGAGAGTATAAACAAGGTAGGAATAGAACCTGATTATAAAGTTGTGGACAATAAAAAGACAGCTAAGGATGAACAGCTTGAAAAAAAGCATGAAAGAGATAAAGAATATGATAAACTAGATACGGAATTGACATACAGATTTAGAATGCTATTAAATATTTATTGAGGTAGAATAATGAATTCACTTGTTGTAACATTTATGAGTCTGTTTACTTTTGCGTTTTTAATTCTTGCTTTGTGTGTTTTCAGGTCTGTTAAAAAAAAGCAGACAGTGGCACCCAAGGTCAGGCTGTTATTAATTATAACAATGATGTCAGTAATTATTCAGGCTGCATTGTTGTTTGCACCTGGTGTACAGGTAGCTTTGGTGTTACACTCGGTTTTTCTGGTCAGTATATGTGGGATAAGGTATGCAGTGCTTAAGATTGCAATAGAGGTTACCGGTCATGAAATAAAAAATTATAAAACATTAAATTTCTTAGATATAATTATCGGGTTGGATGCGCTCTTTATTTTAAGTAATATATTTACAAGGTCTTTGTTCATTATAGAAAAAGTAAAAATAGGACACTGGTATTACCATGCAACTATAGTACAGCCATTATATACGCTTCATAGTATTATAGCTTATGGAATTCTCATACTGATAGTATTCATTCTTGTTTATAAGATAGTAGGTTTAAGTCCTGTATATTGGAGCAAATATCTTATGCTTCTGGTGGCTTTTTCACTGGCAGTCATAGCTAATTTTCTTTATAAATTTTTAAATAATGTTGTAGACATATCTGTAATTGGATATGCGTTAGGGGCTATTGCAACATATGTAATTTTGCTTGAAAATAAACAGGTCCTGCTGATAGATAAAATGCTTTCTTATATTGTATCTAAAACAGATGATATGGTAGTGTTTCTGGATATAGATGATGTATGTGTGTACCTGAATGACCAGGCTAAGCATTTTTTTGATGTGGATGATGATTATTCATCAGTAGTAAGCCAAATCAATAAAATGTTTTCCATAAGCAGCTTTGATGATGGTAAGATAGAGTATTCTGCACTCTGCTCAATTAGTATCAAAGGGGAAATGAAACACTTTGATATTCTTTATAAAAAGCTTTACAGAAATGGTAAAATGGAGGGAAGCTATTATAAAATAAAGGATAGAACAATAGAGGTAGACATATTTAATAAAGATAAATATAAAGCTACTCATGACAAACTCACCGGACTTTATAACAATGATTATTTTTGCGATAAAGTTCAGGAAATTCTGAAATCCAATCCGGAGACTGAATATTATATACTCTGTTCTGATGTTAAGGACTTTAAACTTATCAATGATTCATTTGGAAAAGCTATAGGTGACAGAGTGCTTAACTCAATAGCCTGGAAATTAAGAGAAAAACTACAAAAGATACACTTTACTGCAGGCAGTCTGGAGATAAATTCTGCATTTTAATTGAAAAAGATAATTATGATGAGAGAGTATTTATTGAGCTTGCTAAAGAAGTGTCGATGACTGATGGCATCCATTATCCTATAAATATGCAGATTGGAGTATACAAGATTGAGGACAGAACCATCTCCACTTCAACTATGATTGACAGGGCAGGCATGGCTATTGCAGAGAATAAAGAAGACTATCAGAATAAAATATTCTATTATGACGATAAAATAAGAGAGACCAAATACTGGGAACAGAGGCTTTCAGGTGAACTTGAAAACGCAATTGCAGAAAATCAGCTTAAGGTATATCTTCAGGCGCAGTGTAATGGTGAAGGTAAGGTTATAGGATCAGAAGCACTTATAAGATGGCTCCACCCTGCTGAAGGAATGATACCACCGTTCAGATTTATACCAATGTTTGAACAGAATGGACTTATAAGTAAGGTTGATTTATTTGTCTGGGAAGAGGCAGCAAGGCTTCTAAGAAAATGGAAAGATGAAGGAAATGGCGAATATTATATTTCTGTGAATATTTCACCTGCTGATTTTTATTTCTTAGATATTTACAAAGAATTTGTAAATATAGTTAAAAAGTACGATATAAATCCTTCGAGACTTAAACTTGAAATAACAGAGACTGTAATCATGAAAGATGTTGAGAGCAGGCTTATGATAGTTGAAAATCTTAGAGACTTTGGTTTTACTGTAGAAATGGATGATTTTGGAAGTGGATATTCTTCTCTTAATATGTTAAAGGATATATCTGTAGATGTGCTTAAACTGGACATGGGTTTCCTTTATAAGACCAAAGATGAGGAAAAGAGCAGAAAGATAATTGGAATGATAGTACAGCTCTCAAAGCTCTTGATATGCCGGTTATTTGTGAGGGTGTGGAAACACAGTCGCAGTTTGAATTCTTAAAAAGCATAAAGTGTGAATATTTCCAGGGATATTTATTTGCAAAGCCTGTACCGGTTGAGGAGTTTGAAAAAACAAATATGTAAAACAGTATATCACACCCACTATTGCGAATAGAATATGGGTGTGATATACTATTTTTAGCTTTGTTAATTTTTTGCCGAGACTTCTGAAAAGTTGATTTATCCTAAATTATTCACGAAACATCTTGTGAAATAGAGGTCTGTGACCTATGGTGTGATAATTGGGGCTTGCTAAAGTCAGTTTTTCAGTAGTTTCGGGATTTACAAAGCCAGTTTAAAAAGGAGATAGGAAAATATGTTTAAGAGTTTTAGTATGGAGCTTGCCGGGCGTACACTCACTGTAGATGTTGACAGGGTTGCCAAGCAGGCAAATGGTGCAGCGCTTATGCACTATGGAGACACAGTTGTACTTTCAACCTGTACAGCTTCGGAAAAACCAAGGGAAGGCATTGATTTCTTCCCACTTTCAGTAGAATATGAAGAAAAGCAGTATGCAGTAGGTAAAATTCCGGGTGGTTTTAATAAAAGAGAGGGTAAGGCTTCTGAGAATGCTGTGCTTACCTCAAGAGTAATTGACCGTCCTATGCGTCCGCTTTTTCCAAAGGATTATAGGAATGATGTTACACTTAACAACCTTGTAATGAGTGTAGATCCAACCTGTTCTCCCTGAGCTGACAGCTATGCTCGGCTCGGCCATTGCTACAGCTATTTCAGATGTACCTTTTGACGGTCCTTGTGCGACTACTCAGGTAGGTCTTATTGACGGAGAATTTGTAATCAATCCAAGTAACGCTGAGATGGCTGGTTCTTCCCTCAAACTTACAGTTGCTTCTACCAAAGAAAAGGTTATTATGATAGAGGCAGGAGCTGATGAAATACCTGAGGCTAAGATGGTTGAGGCTATTTATAAGGCGCATGAAGTAAATCAGGAAATTATTGCGTTTATAGAGAAGATAGCTGCTGAGTGTGGAAAGCCTAAGTCAGAATATGAAAGATATGCAGTGCCTGAGGAGTTGTTTGATGCAATCAAGGAGATAGTAACTCCGGAGGAAATGGAAAAAGCTGTATTTACAGATGAGAAGCAGGTTAGAGAAGAAAATATTTCTGTAATTATGGATAAACTTACAGAACATTTTGCAGAAAATGAAGAGTGGCTGTCTTTCCTGCCTGATGCAGTATATCAGTATCAGAAAAAGACTGTAAGGAAGATGATATTAAAAGACCATAAGCGTCCTGACGGTCGTGAAATGACTCAGATAAGAAAACTTGCAGCAGAAACAGATATCATACCTCGTGTACATGGCTCAGCTATGTTTACCAGAGGGCAGACACAGATTTGTAATATTACTACTCTTGCTCCTCTTTCAGAGGTTCAGAAGGTAGACGGACTTAATGCAGAGGAGACATACAAGAGATATATTCATCATTATAACTTCCCTTCATACTCTGTGGGTGAGACAAAGCCTTCAAGAGGACCGGGAAGAAGAGAAATCGGACATGGTGCTTTGGCTGAAAGAGCTCTTATTCCTGTACTTCCGAGTGAAGAGGAGTTCCCATACGCTATCCGTACAGTATCAGAGACATTTGAGTCGAACGGTTCAACTTCAATGGCATCTACCTGTGCATCCTGTATGTCACTTATGGCAGCAGGTGTACCTATTAAAAGAATGGTAGCCGGTATTTCCTGTGGTTTGGTTACAGGTGATACAGATGATGATTATGTACTTCTTACAGATATTCAGGGACTTGAGGATTTCTTCGGAGATATGGACTTTAAGGTGACCGGTACAACAGAGGGTATTACAGCTATTCAGATGGATATTAAGATTCATGGTCTTACCAGAGAAATAGTTGAGGGTGCAATAGCAAGAACTAAAGAAGCCAGAATGTTTATTATGGATACCTGTATGAAGCCTGCTATAGCAGAGCCAAGAGCAAGTGTCAATGAATATGCACCTAAGATAGAACAGATTAAGATTGATCCTGATAAAATTGGCGAGGTAGTTGGTCAGAAAGGTAAGACTATCAATGCTATCATAGATAAGACAGGGGTTAAGATTGATATAACAGATGAAGGAAATGTAAGTATCTGTGGTACTGACATTGATAAGATAAATGAAGCAAAAGAAATTATCAGAATGATAGTTACCGAGTTTGAGGAAGGTAAGATTTATACCGGTAAGGTTATATCTATTAAGGAATTTGGGGCTTTTGTGGAATTTGCGCCGGGTAAGGAAGGTATGGTTCATATTTCAAAGGTTGCAAAAGAAAGAATAAATAATGTTGAGGATGTGCTTACACTTGGAGATATAGTTAAGACTATCTGTCTTGGAAAAGATAAGATGGGAAGAATATCCTTCAGCATTAAGGATGTACCTGCCGGCGTCTAGTCATATAATAAATAAGAGACCGGATGGAAATTCGGTCTCTAAGCTAAAAAATGGGATAGAGGAGAATAGTATGGAATCAAAGAATATATCCCCTGCTGTCATAAAGAGATTGCCAAGGTATTACAGATATTTGGGAGACCTTCTCAAGTCAGGGATAGACAGGATTTCTTCAAAAGACTTAAGTGAGAAAATGCAGGTTACGGCATCCCAGATAAGGCAGGATTTAAATAATTTTGGTGGTTTTGGCCAACAGGGCTATGGTTATAATGTAGAGTATCTATATAATGAAATAGCTAAGATTTTAGGGCTTGACAAGGACTATAATCTTATTATAGTCGGAGCAGGTAACCTGGGAACAGCAATAACCAATTACACAGATTTTGCTAAAAGAGGCTTCTATGTTAAAAAAGCATTTGATATAAAACCTGAGCTTATAGGTAAAAAGATTGGTGATGTAGAGATACTTGGTATGGAAAGTTTGTCTGATTACATTAAGAATAATCAGGTAGATATAGCGGCTATTACAGTTCCTAAGGAAATAGCTACAGATATAGCTGCAAAGCTTGTAAAATACGGTGTTAAGGCAATATGGAATTTTGCTCCTGTAGACCTCAGATTGCCAAAGGATGTTATAGTTGAAACAATTCACCTTTCAGATACTTTGATGAGGCTTTCTTATGCCCTAAAGGATAAAACCTCTAAATAAAGGAAGATTAGATTGATTATAGGTATTGGTACTGATTTAATTGAAAAAGAGAGAGTCAAAAAAGCATGCGAAAAGGATGCTTTTTTGTCGTATGCTTTTACAGAAGCAGAAATTGAAATTATAAATAATAAGAAGGACTCAGCAGCAGGCAACTGGGCTGTAAAGGAGGCTGTTGCAAAGGCTATGGGAACAGGCTTCTTTGGAATGAAAATTAAAGAAATAGAAGTTCTCAGAGATGAACTTGGTAAGCCCTATGTAAAGCTTTATGGTAAAGCTCTAGAAAAACAAAAGGAACTGGGAATTGAAAGGTTTTTTGTGTCTATTTCCGATACAAAAGAATATACCAGTGCAGTAGCAGTAGCGGAGGGTAAACTATGATAAAAATCGTAAACAGTAATGGTGCGAAAAAGCTGGATGAAGTGGCACAGAACCTTGGTATATCAGGTATGGTACTTATGGAGAGGGCTGCACTTAGTACAGCTGAGTTTATTAAAGACAGACTTCTTACTGCTGATAAGGATAAAAAAGTTATGGCTATCTGCGGTTCCGGAAATAACGGTGGAGATGGTATAGCCTGTGCAAGAATTCTACATGAATGGGGTTTTAATGTAGAAGTATTCGTTATAGGTAAAGAAGAAAAATTTACGGAGCAGACCAGATTACAGGTAGATTTGGCAGTAAATAGCGAAGTAGAACTTAAAATTATTGAACCATCTGAGCTTATAACTGACGATGATGATTTTAAGGATGTTATTGTAATAGATGCAATTTTTGGTGTTGGCTTTAAGGGCAAACTTGAAGGAGATTTGGCAAAGCTAGCAAGGTATCTGAATATGTTTAATTCTGTTAAAGTTGCAATTGATATCCCTTCTGGAGTAAATGGTAGTAATGGTAGGGTAGAAAGCATAGCCATAAAATGTGATTACACAATTACCTTTGGTGTCAACAAGACGGGTATATCGGTATATCCTCGCAAAGATTATGCAGGAGAGGTTATTGTTGCTGATATTGGTTTTCCAAAGAAGGCTCTTGATATGGTGCCTTGCAATACCTTTACCTTTGATGAGAAGGATATCTTATATTTTATGCCTAAAAGAGAAGAGTACAGTAATAAAGGTGATTTCGGTAAAATACTAATCATTGCAGGTTCGGAGGAAATGTGTGGAGCCTCTTATCTTTCTGCTTTGGCAGCATATAGAACAGGAGCAGGTCTTGTAAGGATATTTACACCTGAGGCAAATAGAATTTCATTGCAAAATCTGATACCTGAGGCTATTTTAACCACCTATAATGATAGCCCTGAGATGGATATAGAAGCGGCTACTGAGGAAAAACTATATAAAGCAGTAAAGGAATGGGCAGATGTGGTAGTTATTGGTCCCGGTCTTGGAATCAGCACAAGAAGTAAATCTATAGTTAGGAAAACTATTGAAATTTCAGAAGTTGAAACTATTATAGATGCTGATGGTTTAAGGCTTTTTAGAGAAGTAATAGAAGAGAAAGAGAACAGGAAACTTGACTTAAAGAAAGATTTGAGAAAAGGCTTTGTATTAACTCCACATATTAAGGAATTGTCCGATTTGCTATATTTACCTAAAGAAGAGGTAAAAGATAATATTATTGGCATAGCGGAGAAATTAAAGTATTGCAAGGGAAAGGTTGTTATTAAAGAAGCGAGAACAGTAGTTGCGGGTGAGGGTAGATGTTATATAAATAATAGCGGTAATTCAGCTATGGCTAAGGCAGGTTCAGGTGATGTACTTACAGGAATAATAGCAGCTTTGATGGTTGGTGATAAGTTAAGGCCATTTATGATGGTAGCGCTTGGAGTTTATATACATGGGCTTGCCGGTGATATTCTTAAAGAGAAAAAAGGAAGTCATGGAATTTTGGCAAGGGAATTAGCAGATGAGGCAGCGGAAGTAATGAAGAGGTATGCGTAAGTGAAAATAACTATTCTTTGTGCAGGTAAGATTAAAGAGAAATATTTTGAAGATGGCATAGCTGAGTATGCTAAAAGATTATCAAGATATGCCGCAGTGGAGATAAAGCAGGTTCAGGATGAAAAGACTCCGGACAATGCCTCGGCAGCAGAAGAAGAGAAGATTAAACAGGTTGAAGGATTAAGAATGCTTGATTTTCTTAAGAAGATAGGAAGGAATGACAGCTTTGTATTTGCCCTTGTGATTAAAGGAAAAGAGCTTGATTCTGTGGAACTTTCTGAGAAAATTTCTTCTCTTGCGTTATCAGGTAAGAGCCACATTATTTTTATTATAGGTGGTTCACTGGGACTTTCGGATGAAGTTATAGCCGAAGCTGATTTTAAGCTGAGTTTTTCCAAGATGACATTTCCACACCAGCTTATGAGACTTGTGCTTTTAGAACAGGTGTATAGGGCTTTTAGGATTAGGATGGGGGAGCCTTATCATAAGTAGGTGTTTTATGGTATAAAACTTCTGAATAATGCCAATATGGGTAGAACCTCAAATTGGCTCTGCCCATGAGTAAATATTTGTAAATTTTATATCAGTTTTTAAATTTTACATAAAAACTTGAAATGGTTTAGAGTTAGCTTGTATTACAATGTGCTATTAAAAATGTTCTAATGTTTTTAGACCAACTTTCTTTTTATTTCATCATCATAAATTTTCTATGAGCCATATCTTAAGTTAGGGCTGATAACTAATGGTGTTCATATGTCCTAAATAACTCGTTAGATATATTGAACAGTTTTCTGTAGGGATAGTTCTTGATATTTGAATGGCTGAATTCATACTATTCCAAACTTCATCTTTTGTGGATGCAATCAAAAGAAGTTTTGTGTCAGATTCATGAATATCTATTAAGCTATCTGGTATACCGGTTTGATATTTAGAAAATATCTTTGATTGCAACAGTTTTACTATGCTAAATTTTGTATATGGGACTTCTAAACCTTTAAATGTCCAAGATGAATGGTGGGAATTTATTTTTCCTCTTAAACCCTCATATGCTTGATTACTCGGGGCATTCAAAACTGCACTTTTAATTTGATGGAATTTGCTTATGGAAAGTAAAGCGTACTCAGCTCCTTTTGAACGACCATATATTCCAATACGGTTCGATTCTACATGAGAATCCTTAGATAAAATTTGTAGAGCTTGCTGTATATTTTCTAACGGAATTTTATCTAGATATGGAGTTTGTCCATCCATTCCAAAGTAGCTTATTGCCAGTGTTACATACCCCCTGGAAGCTAGCAACATTGCGATATTCTGGGATTTTTCTAATCCACCATCACTACCACTTACGACAATGATACAAGGAGTTTCGTAATCTGTGCTTCTATAAAATAGTCTTCCAACCCAATTATCATTTTTTATATTTTTATGCTCTATATTTGGGTATTTAAAATATCGTTTAATCATTTTTGCAGCAACCTTTTTGTTGCCAACCCAAAGAGATATTTCGGCATTGAAATAATCGTATAAAGGTAAATCATTTAATGATGTCTATCTCTTAGAAGAAATCATTTTTGAATAGTGTAGACTCTCAAAAAGTCCCATACTATTGATTCCTAAATAATCTCCTTTGATAGAAGGTGATTTTTGAAACAGACACATTTCCTTTATTGTCGGTTAAGAATGTTGCTTCAGAAAACCATTTAGTTTTAATAGAACAATTTAATGGAGCATTTATGCAATAATAGTCTGAAACATTTAATTTCACACATACTTCCCGAAAAAGGAACAGGAGTATTAATGTATATATCTAGAGGTGAATCTGCAAGTTTAGTTAAATCAATGATTGTTAGTTTATATTCCATAGGTATCCTCCCAGTAATCAAGTATTTCATTTTTGAAATTAACCAATTTAGTAAAAAAATCGTCATTATAATGGGAAAATATAGTATTCAGAGCATCGTTAAATTTTTTTCGTGTTCTTTATTATGATACTCTACAATTTCCTTTCCTTTTGGAGTGAGAACAAAGGGTGTAACTTTTTTTGTTTAACTGCATTTTTAAATAATGCTTTTTTTATTAATTAGTTTATTTGTAAGTTGAGTGATAGAGCTACGAGAAGAATTTTTTTAATGTTGCTAAGTCAGTAAGCGTAAGGTTGGGATTATTCTTTATTAGAACCAGTAAATGTACTTCAGCATAATTAAACCCCATAATGTTATGCTGCTTTTTTCTAATGCTTGATAGCTTGAAATAAAATTTTGTAACTCTAGAGAAACTTTCATATAGTTCATTTTTTTCACTTTATCCTTTCTAATTTTTGTTAAGTTACTTAACATAATAACTTCCTTTTATAATAATGTCAATATAAATATTATTTAGCGTTAAGATTTTTTTCGTTTCTTTTTACAATTCTTATTTGTTCTTGAATATTTGGTAAAGGTATAAGGATAGAATTCATATCAATGAATATTAATATTTACTTTATACAGTTCACAGTACCGTCAGCAAACTTCTCATAATGTAAATTATCTACTGATAATACCTTTTTATATTTTTTTGAGGGTTAATTGAAGAAAAAAATCTCCATCATGTTATTATTAAGTAGAAAGTTTACAGATACATAGTAAAATTGTACTGCTGTGTAATATAATGGAAAGGAAGATTCTTGATGATAGAACATACTTAAATACAATTATTCATATTCGGAGTGGATTTGAAATGTCCGAATCAATGTCCGAATCAATGTCCGAATCAATGTCCGAATTAGAAATAGAAAGAATGAAAAAAATATTTTAATGTATCTAAATAAAAACAAAGAGATAAACAGCTCCAATGCAGCGGAATTGCTAAATGTGGAAGTAAAGACAGCCAGTAGACTACTGTTTAAAGCGGAGAAACTAAACATCATTAAGGGAGCCGGAAAAACAAAGAATAAGGTATACTTTATAGAGTAAAGCTTTTGCTGAAGAACATAAGGTATTATTAATAAAAAAATCGTTCATACAATTGTCTGTTTTTTTGAAAAATTTAGTTGTTAAACTTACATTAATATGCTATATTAATACCCTTATCAATTATCTGTGTTATTACAGGTACTATAACTTTATAGGAGGAGTTTATGAAAAAATTTCTTGAAGAGTTCAAAAAATTTGCCCTTAAGGGTAATGTGATGGATCTTGCAGTCGGTGTGATTATAGGTGGAGCATTTCAGGCTATAGTTACATCTTTAGTGGGGGATATTATATCACCTGTTATCGGCATCTTTGCCAGTACTGATTTTTCAAACCTTGTATTAACAGTGAATGGTGCAGAGATTAAATATGGTGCATTTATAACCGCAATTATCAATTTTATAATTATGGCATTGATAATTTTCTGTATGGTGAAAGGACTTAATAAGCTTGCAAGTATAGGGAAGAAGGAAGAGCCTAAAGAGCCTACCGAAAAGACCTGTCCATTCTGTCAGAGTAAAATCAGTATAAAAGCAACACGCTGTCCACACTGCACATCTGCGCTTGAAGTGAATATGGAAATGTAATTCATAATTGTTCAAAAAAAACCATAAAAATTTCTATATTTTTTACATTATCTATCTAGTTTTTTTTGGTAAGTTATGGTATCATTTTAGTGTTTGGATTAATACTTTACAATGCGGAAAGCATGGAAAGGAAGAAAAAATGGATTATTTAGGAAATTTAGAAATTGAGAAGGTTATCGGTAGAGAGATTGTAGACTCTAGAGGTAATCCTACTGTTGAAGCTGAAGTTATTTTAGCTTGTGGTGTATCTGGAAGAGGAACAGCTCCAAGTGGTGCTTCTACCGGTGAGTTTGAGGCTCTTGAACTTCGTGATGGAGATAAGGCCCGTTACAATGGAAAAGGTGTTCTTAAGGCAGTTGAGAACGTTAATACAGTTATAAATGATGTACTCCAGGGTGTTAGTGCATTTGATATATATGCAGTTGATGCAGCTATGATTAAGGCTGATGGAACAAAGGATAAGTCAAAACTTGGTGCAAATGCTATTCTTGCTGTATCTATTGCAGCAGCTAGAGCAGCAGCTAACGCTCTTGATATTCCTCTTTACAGATTCTTAGGCGGTGCTAATGCTAACAGACTTCCACTTCCTATGATGAATATCTTAAATGGTGGTGCACACGCTACTAACTCTGTAGATACACAGGAATTCATGATTATGCCTGCAGGTGCCTCAAGCTTTAAGGAAGGTCTTAGAATGTGTGCAGAAGTATTCCATGCGCTTCAGGCTCTTCTTAAGAAGGAAGGACATACTACAGCTGTAGGTGATGAGGGCGGTTTTGCTCCTAACCTTAAGGATGATGAGGATGTTATTGAGCATATCATCAAGGCTATCGAAGATGCAGGCTACAAGGCAGGTACAGATTTCGTTATAGCTATGGATGCAGCTTCTTCTGAGTGGAAAGATAAAGAGCAGGGCATTGGTCACTACTTACAGCCAAAGTCAGGCAAGAAGTTCACATCAGATGAGCTTATTGCTCACTGGGAGAGCCTTATTGATAAATATCCTATCTATTCTATTGAGGATGGTCTTGATGAAGAGGATTGGGAAGGCTGGAAGAAGATGACAGAGAAGCTGGGACATAAGGTTCAGCTTGTTGGTGATGACCTTTCGTTACAAATACAGAGAGACTTGAGAAGGGTATCAAACTTGGTGCTGCTAACTCTATCCTTATCAAGCTTAATCAGATAGGCTCTGTATCTGAGACTCTTGAGGCTATTAAGATGGCTCACAAGGCAGGCTATACAGCAATTTCTTCACACCGTTCAGGTGAGACAGAGGATACAACTATTGCTGACCTTGCAGTAGCTCTCAATACCTGCCAGATTAAGACAGGTGCTCCTTCAAGAAGTGAACGTGTGGCTAAGTATAACCAGCTTCTTAGAATTGAAGAGGAACTTGGTGAGGCAGCTTACTGGCCAGGAGTAAATGCATTTAACCGTAAATAATAGGTTATTAAAAAGTTATTATTAACTTAAATGCTTAATTTTAGGCATTATTAATAATAATTAAATAACTTAAAGTTTGATAATTAGTAATTAATTAAACTGCCGTACCGGTGCATAGTCGGTACGGTGGTTTTGTGTTACATAAAAAGAAAAAGGGGAAAAACATGCGTTTTATAATTCAGGTTGTAACTAACTCTGATGTTAAAATAGATGGAGAGGTTAGAGGGGGCTATTGACAGGGGATATATGGTGCTTATAGGCGTAGGTAAGGATGATACAAAAGAAATAGCTGATAAGATGATTAAGAAGATGCTTGGTCTAAGAATAATGGCTGACGAGAATGGAAAGACAAATCTTGCCTTAAATGATGTAGGAGGCGCTCTTTTACTTATATCTCAGTTTACCTTATATGCAGATTTAAGTCGCGGCAACAGACCGGGATTTACCACCTGTGGTTCGCCGGACATGGCTAAAGAGCTGTATCACTATATAATTGATGAATGTAAAAACAGGTTCCAAAGGTTGAACAGGGCGAATTTGGAGCTGATATGAAAGTTACGCTTACTAATGATGGTCCATTTACTATAATCTTGGATTCAGCGGACTTAAAATAGTTCACATTGAGAATAAGCGTGTAATCGGAGGATACTATGGCAGAAGCGAATAATAATCTTTCATTTGAAAGGTTTCATATTCGACCAATAGATGAAATTAATGGATTTAAGGTCAGACCGGGCCTTTATGAACAAAACGGTGCTACAGCCATTCCCAGTGGTGTAAACTTTACTGTCCCTACTAATGGGGGAACAAGTGTAGAGCTCCTTCTCTTTAGAAACAGAGAAGATGAACCTTATGCAGTTATACCTTTTCCGGAAACCTACAGAATAGGAAATGTCTATTCTATGATCGTTTTTGATCTTAATATTGAAGATTTTGAATATGCGTACAGAGTTGATGGTCCTTATGATAAAGAAAAAGGTTTAATATTCGATAAGAACAGAATTTTATTAGACATGTATGCAAAATCAGTTACAGGACAGAGTGAATGGGGTAAAAAGCGCAGTAGTAAGTCTTTTTACAAGGCAAGAGTAGTACGTAATGATTTTGACTGGGGAAGTGAACCAAACCCTAATATTGGACTTGAAGATCTTGTAATTTACGAAATGCATGTAAGAGGTTTTACAAAGGATGATTCTTCGGGAGTGAAATATCCGGGAACCTTTGCAGGAGTAATGGAGAAAATTCCTTATCTCAAAGATTTAGGTGTAAATGCTGTTGAGCTTATGCCTGTCTTTGAATTTGATGAGATAAAAGATAATAGAGAGCATGATGGTAAGGTTTTGGTAGACTATTGGGGCTACAATCCAATCAGCTTCTTTGCACCAAATACCAGCTATGCAGCAAAAACAGAGGATAACAGCTCGGGAACGGAGCTTAAAAAGCTTATAAAGAGACTGCATGACAACGGAATTGAATGTTTGTTAGACGTGGTATTTAATCATACTGCTGAAGGAAATGAACTGGGGCCTAGTATTTCTTTTAAAGGCTTTGATAATAATGTGTATTACATGCTTACTCCTAGAGGAGAATATTACAATTTCAGCGGCTGTGGCAATACATTAAACTGTAATCATCCGGTTGTAAGATATATGATACTGGAATGTCTCAGATACTGGGTAACAGATTATCATGTAGATGGTTTCAGATTCGACCTTGCGAGTATTTTAGGTAGAAATGAGGATGGTTCACCTATGTCAAATGCACCGCTTTTGCAAAACCTTGCCTATGACCAGATACTTGCAGATGTAAAGCTTATAGCAGAGGCCTGGGATGCCGGCGGACTTTATCAGGTAGGAACTTTCCCTTCCTGGAACCGCTGGGCTGAATGGAACGGTAAGTATCGTGATGATATGAGAGATTTCCTTAAAGGTGATATAGGACTTATGCCGGTGGCTGCAAGAAGAATAGCAGGCTCAAAGGATATTTATAATCCTGAGCATAGGGGAGATAATGCCTCTGTCAACTTCCTTAACTGTCATGACGGTTTCACCCTTTGGGATATGTACTGCTATAATCATAAGCATAATGAAGCAAACGGATGGAATAATACGGATGGAGCAGATGACAACAGAAGCTGGAACTGTGGCTGGGAAGGCGAGACTGACAATGAAAATATAAATAAGTTACGGTACAGACTTTGTAAAAATGCTATGACCACCCTTCTTATGAGCAGGGGAACGCCTATGTTCCTTGCAGGTGATGAATTCTTAAATACTCAGTATGGAAACAATAATACTTATTGTCAGGACAGTCCGATTTCATGGCTTGAATGGGGACAGCTTGAAAAAAATAGAGAACATTTCAGATTTACCAGACATCTTATTAAATTTAGGAACGAACATCCGGTAATAAGAAAGTATATGGGAAGCTGTTCACTTGGATTCCCTGATTCCTGGACCTTGGGACCGGATCACACCAATGTGCTCAGAGTAATATTTGCGGGAAGAAATGCAGATAATACTGCAGATGATATTGTCTGCTTTGCAATAAATACACATTGGGAAAGACAGGACTGTTATCTGCCTGAACTGCCACATTATTTGTGCTGGCAGATAGAAACAGATTCTTCACTTGAAATATACAGGTCAGGATTCCCTGATATCAGGGATAAAAAGGTTAGAACCAATGGAAATCTGATTAATATGGAAGCCAGAAGTTCTATGGTTTTTTCTGTGGTAAGAGTATAAATAATTTTGATTTTTAAATAGGACTTTCTGTTTAAATGATGATATAATTATCATAGTGACAGAAAGTCTTATTTTACATAACAGGAAATTTCTCCGAAATTTCCTGTTATGTAAAAAGCTCCACGAGGGATGCGCAGCTCGCGGCAGAGAAGCTTGCCTTGCGGCACCGCTCGCGCGCGAAGTGCGTGCAAGCACACACTTTTTAAAAATTGAGGTAAAAATATTATGAGGGAAATGGAATTTAAGGTTGAAAGAAGCGGACTTTTAAAAGAAGGGGACATAGTAAATGTGATTGAGACAGAGCTTGAGAGCTTCCGTTATTATACTATAGAGCATGCTTATGGAATGAGTGGGAATATACCTCTTACAGAACCGCTTAAATCTAACCGGGAAAGTAGTAAAAATGGAAGAAAAACCGATGGGATTCTATGCTGTGCTTGAGTTTGAGGAATAAATTACAGAAAAATTGAACTAAATTTTACTGGTAAAAGTCAGTATAAAATGATACAATATCAATAGTCAACTTAGAGCAGTGGGGATAGCCTAACGGTTGCCTTTCCGGAAACGGAGAGGAGGTCGGTATGAATACATTAGAAGTGTTAACGCTTTTATTGGTTGTATTTTCAGCCTTAACATATATCGATAATCGAAAGAACCGTAAATAACAGATAGGCTATTCTCTACGCCAATAGGGGATAGCCTATGTTCTGTTAAAAATTTAGCAAATATAAGTTTCCACTTGGTAACTGTTGGATGTACCAATATCCTTCAGTCATCTAAGTTGATTATAAACCAATCTTGCAATTTTGGCAAGTAGGTTTGGAGAAGAGGTGCCTTTGTATCTCTTCTCTTAATTGATATGTTATAAATAATTTGGGTTAAAAACTGCTATAAGCAGAGTGCGATAAGGGGGAATGTTTTATGAAAATGGTTTATGCGATAGTTCACAGCGAGGATGGAGATTCGGTTACTGAGGCTCTTATGTCACATGGCTATATAGTAACCAAGCTTGCCACCACCGGTGGTTTCCTTAGGCGTGGTAATACTACACTTTTGATTGGTGTTGAGCAGGATAAGGTTCAGAATGTAATTGACATAATAGTAAAGGAGTCAGGAAAGAGGGAGCAGATAGTTTATAATCTTCCTTACTCTCAGACAAGTGGTGTACCTGTGACCAGCTACAATGCAGTACCAACTACTGTGGATGTGGGAGGAGCAACAATTTTTGTAATTGACGTGGAAAGATTTGAAAAGGTTTAAAACCTACCATAACTATATGGCATAGCTGACATTACTATCATTACTTGACTTTATCCGGTCTGATTGTTATTATTGGTGAAAGTTTCTTAAATGATATAAGTGACAAAACCACATATAGATAAGGAGACATATGAATAAGATTGTATTTTCGGTGTTTGTTGATAACACATCCGGTGTACTTAGCAGGGTGGCAGGGCTTTTCAGTAGAAGAGGATTCAACATTGACAGCCTTACTGTTAGTGAAACTGAGCGTTCAGTATATTCAAGAATGACAATAGTCTCTCATGGTGATGATCAAGGTGTTTGACCAGATTGTGAAACAGCTGGCAAAGCTTGAAGATGTAAAGGAAGTTAAAGTGCTTCATCCTGAAAGTTCTGTAACCAGAGAACTTATCCTTGTAAAACTTAAGGCAAAAGCCTCTGAAAGACAGGGAATTATAGCAACAGCAGATATTTTCCGAGCTAAAATAGTTGATGTTTCTAAGGAGTCTCTTACAATTGAATTAACGGGTAATCAGACTAAGATAGAGGCGTTTTTAAGTTTGCTTGGCAAAGATAATATAATCGAAATGGTTCGTACAGGTGTTACAGGTCTTGAAAGAGGTTCGGAAGCACGTGGCGAAATGTGGGATGATTAACCGGACATCTTTTTTCATGGCAATTTAAGCTTGTGGCTTAATAAAAATGCTTTGTAAGTAATTGATTAGAAATTTAAATATAATGGAGGAATTAGCTATGTCAGATGCAAGAATATTTTATGAGAAGGACTGTAACCTTTCTTTATTAGAGGGCAAAACAATTGCAATCATTGGTTATGGAAGTCAGGGACATGCACACGCACTTAATCTTAAGGAGTCGGGATGCAAGGTGGTCATCGGCCTTTATGAGGGAAGTAAATCATGGGCTAAGGCTGAGTCTCAGGGACTTAAGGTGCTTACAGCGGCTGAGGCTGCAAAGGTTGCTGATATTATAATGATTCTTATAAATGATGAGCTTCAGGCTAAACTTTATAAAGAGAGTATAGCTCCAAATCTTGTGCCGGGTAATATGCTTATGTTTGCTCATGGCTTTAATGTACATTATGGTCTTATTAATGCTCCTGATGGCGTGGATGTAACCATGATTGCGCCTAAAGCTCCGGGACATACTGTTCGTTCCGAGTATTTAGAGGGTAAGGGAACACCTTGTTTAGTAGCTGTACACCAGGATGCTACAGGCAAGGCTCTTGATATGGCACTTGCTTATGGCGCAGGTATAGGTGGAGCAAGAGCAGGTATTCTTGAGACAACTTTTAGAACAGAGACAGAAACTGACCTTTTCGGTGAGCAGGCTGTACTTTGTGGCGGTGTTTGTGCACTTATGCAAGCCGGCTTTGAGACTCTTGTAGAGGCAGGATATGACCCAAGAAATGCTTATTTCGAGTGTGTACATGAGATGAAGCTTATAGTTGATCTTATATATCAGTCAGGGTTTTTGCAGGAATGAGATATTCTATTTCAAATACTGCGGAGTATGGTGATTATATCACCGGACCTAAGATTATAACTGATGAGACCAAGAAGTCTATGAAGAAGATTCTTTCTGATATTCAGGATGGTACTTTTTGCTAAGGATTTCCTTCTTGATATGAGTGAGGCAGGAGGTCAGGTGCATTTCAATGCTATGAGAAAGCTTCATGCTGAGCAGCCTTTAGAGCAGGTTGGTAAGGAGATAAGAAAGCTTTATAGTTGGAATAATGAGAATGATAAAGCTTTATAAATAATTAAAGTTAATTGTTTTTAATTAAAAATAAGGTATGGATTAATTACTGAGGTGATTGGTTCATACCTTTTTTTGTTTTAGCTATATGTGATTTTGATTGACTAAGTTACGGCTTGCCCACGCCAGTAGTCCAGACTCGCTCCGGCATCCGCTTCGCTGCGCCTAATGCGCTCGCTTAGGCTATGGCTATGGCAAGCCTGATTTAGGAAGGTGAAAAAGAAAAAAATATATTAAGTGGAATTTTGCTAAAATGAAGATTGGAAGTTGACTAGGTGACGGCTTGCTTACGCCAGTAGTCCAGACTCGCTCCGGCATCCGCTTCGCTACGCCTAATGCGCTCGCTTAGGCTATGGCTATGGCAAGCCTGATTTAGGAAGATGAAAAAGAAAAAAATATATTAAGACAGATTTGTCATGAAATGTCTTTTTAGATGTGGTATAATTATTTATAAGTTTTTTTATAGGGTAGAAAAGGAGAGTGTGATGACCGGAAGATGGTATATGAGGACAGTCAGGGGGGATTTTGAAGGGATTGCCGCTAGGTTTGGAATTAGTAAGATAGCAGCCAGAGTGCTTGTTAACAGAGGGATGAGTGATGACGGGGATATAGATGAGTATTTGAATGCGGAAGAGAAGGAGTTAGCAAGTCCTGAGCTAATGCGCGATTTGAAAAATGCTTGTGAAATACTTAACAGGAAAATTAATGAAGGTAAGAAAATTCGGATAATTGGAGACTATGATGTGGACGGGGTATGTTCTACTTTTGTTTTATATGATTTTTTTAGGAGTATGGGGGCTGATATAAGCTATGTTATTCCACATAGGGTACAGGACGGATATGGAATCAATATAGATATAGTAAATAAGGCAAAGGAAGATGGGATTGATACAATAGTAACCTGTGATAACGGTATAGCCGCCTATGAACAGGTAAAACATGCTAAGGAGATAGGGCTTACGGTTCTTATTACGGACCACCATGACATACCTGTAAACAATGACCTTCCGCCTGCAGACACAGTAACTAATCCGAAGAGGGAGGACTGTAACTATCCTTTTAAAGGGCTTTGTGGGGCTGGTGTGGCATATCAGCTAATAAATCACTACGCAGAAAAGTATGGGAATAATTCCGCAAAACTTAAAAGAGAAATTGAGAGAAAATATCTTGCGTTTACAGCTCTTGCTACTATCTGTGATGTTATGGAACTTATAGGCGAAAATAGAATTATAGTTAAAAAAGGCTTGAAGGCAATATATAATACTGAAAATGTGGGGCTTAGAGCCTTGCTTGAGGTATCCGGGCTTATTGACAGAGAGGAAATCACAGTATATCATTGTGGGTTCATTATCGGCCCTATGATTAATGCATCCGGCAGGCTTGAATCTGCAGTAAAAGCTATTAGACTATTTTTGGAAAGTGACAGGGAGAGGGCTTTATCAGAAGCAAATGAACTTCAAGAGCTTAATAATGAAAGAAAGGATATAACAGAGCAGTCTCTTATAAAGGCAACAGAAATAGCTGAAAGCTCTGAATACTTAAAGGACAAGGTTCTGGTAATCCTGGTTCCTGATTGTCATGAGAGTATAGCCGGAATAGTTGCAGGCAGAATTAAAGAGAAATTTTACAAACCAACCTTAATTTTCACCTATGCCGAGAGAGGGATAAAGGGTTCGGGGCGCTCTATAGAAGATTACAATATGTTTGAGGAAATATCTAAATGCTCAGACTGCTTTTCTAAATTTGGTGGTCACCCAATGGCAGCCGGATTTTCACTTAGGTGTGAAACCACTGATGAACAGCTTGAGGTACTTAATGAACTGAGAAAAAGACTAAATGAGAATACAACGCTTACAGAGGAGCAATTAAAACCTAAGATATATTTTGATATGGAGCTACCACCTTTTTATGTATCAGACAAGCTTATAGAAGAACTCTCAAGTTTTGAACCTTATGGAAATGGTAATAAACAGCCTGCTTTTGCGAGAAGGAATATGCAGGTCCAGGCATATAGAATAATGGGAAAAAATGAAAATGTAATAAAATTAGAGCTTACAGATGGTGGAGAAGGACAGGTTTACAATGCTATATGGTTTGGGGATGCAAAAAGCATTCGAAGAATATTTACTAAGTAAAGATGAGAAAAAAACTTGATATAATATATTCACCTCAGATAAATGAATACAGAGGTTTTAGAACTATACAATTAAAAATAGAAGAATACAGATAATTAAGTTCTGTAAAGAAGATAAAGATTACCATATAAGAGCTGCATAAAGTTGCAGCTCTTATATAAGCCAGTTGGGAAATATTTATTCAACAATGGCAGTTGTAGTTGCAGAGGTGGTATTGCCTCTTTTATCTGTAACACTGTATTTTATAACGTAGTCTCCCGGAGTTTCAAAGTCAATATTTTCTTCAATTTCCACATCGTCAGTTATGTCTTTTTTGTCATAAGAAGTTGCTTTAACTCCCTTAAGAAGATCGTAGCTGTAATCCTCTGCAGACAGAAATATTTCCTTGGGAACTTTAAGAACAGGTGATAGATTCTGAGGCTTTACTCCGCTCCAGATGTCGGTTGGATCATATCCGGTATATTTAGGATAAGGTACGGCCTCAGGCTTGCCCAGGGGTCCCGGATCCTTTGAAGAATAGATTGTAACCTTGGTACCGTAACTGCAGTTATCATATATCCATTTTACATCTTCGGCAGCAAGTCTTACACAGCCATGTGAAGCTGAGGTTCCGAGTTTTTCATATTCTCCTTTCTGCATAGTAGAAGCATTTGGTCTTAGATATGGAATGGAGTGGAAGAGTATGGAACCGTATATCCTGGTTGCATACTGTCCATAAACACCGAAGAAAAGAGAACGCCAACGATATTTTGCACTTGTGCGGAAGGTACCAAGTGGAGTTTTGGAACCGCCTGTTGAACAAAGCATGGCTTTTACAGGCGAATAAGTACCATCATTTTGTTTTTTATATACAGTAACTGTATTGGTATATCTGTTTACTTTTATATGATATATACCGGAGGCAGCTTCAGCAGGAGTGATAAAAATCAGAGAACTTATCAAAAAAGTTAAAATTAGTAAGTAATTAAGTGCTTTTTTTGCTTTCATATATCCCTTTCTAAATATACTGACAAATCATCAGATAAATCAATTTGATTAATTTATTGCACCTGGTTAGTATAAATGATTACCAATAAAAAAGTAAAACCATGTATTTGTATGTTTAAAATCACTTATTTGCAGGTAAGTCTGAGTTTTTCTGATACGTGCATCATAACATTAATTTCTACTCTATATTGATTTTTGTTTGCAAAATCATTATAATAAATAAAGAGCTTTTTTTGCGTGCAAAAATATGTAAGAAAAAGCAGACTTAATAAAGAAAATGTAAGTGGGGAGGTCACATATGATAGATGTTACAAAAATGAATGGTATGGAGTTTACTATCAATGCTGATCTCATCGAAGTTATTGAAGAAGTTCCCGATACCATTATTACACTTACTACCGGTAAGAAGATAATGGTTAAAGAGAGCAGACTTCAGATTAAAAATCTTGTCAAAAAGTATAAGCATGAGATTTTTACCGGGGAGATTCTTGATAAAGAAGAGTAACCCTGACTATTTTTCTGAATAAGCAGAAAGTATATATTATATACCAACCTGCTTTTATAAAACCACCCTTATATTATGGGAATAAATGAGAACGGAAGGTGACTGGCTTGGATATAGCTACATTACTTGGACTTGTAATTTCGTTAGGACTTGTGCTTTTTTCAATTATGATGAATAATCCGGCGGCTATCTTTGGCTTCCTTGATTTGCCATCAGCACTTATTACATTTGGCGGTGCGTTCATGATTGTACTTGCTTCCTGTAAGAATATAGGTGACTTTGTGGGAGGACTAAAGAGTTTTACTTTGGTTCTTAAACCTGTTAACTTCAATCAGTCAGAAGTAATCAAGGGCATAATAAATCTTTCCAATATAGCTAGAAAAGATGGCCTTCTCGCCCTTGAAGAGGCTTCTCAGAATATAGAAGATCCATTTCTTAAAAAAGGAATACTACTTATTGTAGATGGTACTGATCCTGAGCTGGTTAGAGGAATTCTTGAGACAGAAATATCCTGTATTGAAGACAGACATAAAAGTAAAGTTGGCTTCTGGGACACTCTTGCAGCTATGGGACCTGCCTGGGGTATGATTGGTACCCTTATCGGTCTTGTAAACATGCTTGCGAACCTTTCTGATCCTAGTTCAATCGGACCATCCATGGCTATAGCACTGATTACAACTTTCTATGGTTCTTTCCTTGCAAACTGGATGTGTGCACCTGTCAGCAATAAGCTCAAGGCAAATAGTGCGGAAGAAATTATGCTTAAGGGAATAATGGTAGAAGGTATATTGTCAATACAAGCCGGAGAGAATCCAAGAGTAATAGAGGAAAAATTAAAATCATTCTTAACCCCTGCTGAGCGTGAAGCATTCTCAGAGGGTGGTGGAGAGGAATAAAATATGGCAAGGAAGAAAAAACCGGAAGAGGCACCGGCAGGAGCACCAGCCTGGATGGCTACATTCTCCGACCTTATGAACCTGCTCTTGTGCTTCTTTGTGCTTTTGTTTTCTATGAGTAGTACAGATACTGCAAAGTATAATGAGATAGTTGAAGCTATTACCTCTTCTTTCAGTATCTTTTCAGGTGGTGGTTCTGCCCTTGATCAAGGGGATACTCATATCAAGTGGTGTAAGCCAGCTTAATGAGCTTGCTGAGTATTATTCAAATCTTGCAGTGGAGAATACGGCCAAGGAAGATGGAACTAAGGGTGGAAGCGGTCAGAAAGATACTTCTAAAGATGAGAATAGTAATACAGGCAAGTCAGAAGATAATAAAAATGTAAAAAAGGAAGACAGTAAAGAAGTTACTAGGGAAGAAGCTGTTAAAAAATATCAGAAAGAACTAAAAGAAACAGCTGAGAAAAACTATGAAAAAGCTTCTGAAGCTATCAATCAGTTTAAGCTGAATGATATGGTACAGCTAAAGATGGATACTTCATACAATTACATAGGACTTAGCATAGATGGTTATTTTTTATTTGACTCCGGTCAGGCAGATCTGAAAAAAGGTGCAGATGTAATACTTGACAAGGCAGCAGGTGTGCTTATGCAGTTTAAGGGAGCTGATATAGTAATAGAAGGCCATACTGACAACGTACCTCAGACAAATACGGTTAAGTTTAAGAATAATATGTGGCTTTCAAGTGCCAGAGCTATGGCTGTACTTGAGTATCTTACAGATGTAGAACATATGGATCCCAGAAAACTTTCTGCAAGTGGTAAAGGTGAATACGAACCTATAGCGTCCAATAAGACTGCTGAGGGCAGACAGAAGAACAGAAGGGTTGAAATAAAGATTTTCAATAAAGTTGCTAATTAAAAAACTCTAAGGAGAATATTATGAAAAAGAATATGCTTACTATTGTTGCGATTGCTTTAAGTTTTGTAAATCTGGTGCTTACAGCAGTTATTATGCTTTCTGTAGTATCTTCAGCTAAGGCAACCAATGCACTTGTATCAAACATAGCTTCAATTATTGATCTTGAACTTGAAAATAATACATCTACAAATAAGATTGTGATGAGTGATATGGATGTAGTCAATTTTGATGTTCCTCTTCAGATAAATCTTAAAGGCTCAGGTGATGGAAAAGACCATTATGCAGTAATAGATCAGACATCCATTTATCTTATTAAAACAGCAGAAGATTATAAAACTTTGTCTGAGAGTATGAAAAATGCAGATACTAAAACAGGATATGGTTCTACTATAGGTGAGATTGTAAATAACCAGTTTTCACAATATACTAAAGAAGAGGTGCAGAATAATAAAGAAGCTATAAAGATGGCTGTATTAAAGGCTGTTCAGGAAAAGTTCGGTACACAGACTATTGCAGAAATAGCATTTAAGAACCTTAGATTACAGTAAAATATTAATATGTTTTAATAAAGTTATACATTTCCTCTTTATTTTAGGAATATCTGATGTTAGAATTAGTAGAAGTGCAAAATATTTTAGGATGGTGAGGCTTAATGAGTGATATACTCTCGCAAGAGGAGATAGATAAGCTGTTAAAAGGTATTGAAAGTGGAGATGTGGATACCAATGATCTGAAGGAAAATGATGAAAAAGTTGTAAAGGATTATGACTTTGCAAGACCTTCCAAGTTTTCTAAAGATCATCTGCGTACCTTGGAATCTATATTTGAGCATTATGGCAGACTTTTATCGGCCAATCTTCCGGCCTACCTCAGAAAAACTGTCCAGGTTGAGGTAAGAGGTTCTGAAGCTATTACTTATCAGGAGTTTCAGAATTCGCTTTCAAATCCGGTTCTGTTAGGTATAATGAATTTACATCCACTAAAGGGAAGCTGCATAATGGAAATGTCTAACAACCTTGGCTATACCATTATAGACAGGCTTTTAGGAGGAGAGGGAAATCCTATTGAGAAGACAAGGGATTTTTCGGAAATAGAGATAGTGGTATTGGAAAGAATTCTGAATACCTGTACCAATTATTTAGAGGAACCTTGGCATAATGTTGTTGAAATAACACCTAATCTGGTAAGGGTAGAGACTAATGCCCAATATGCACAGATAATTTCGCCACAGGAAATGACAGCTCTTATAACTCTTAGTATAAAAATTGGGACAGTTGAGGGATTTATGAGTTTTTGTCTGCCATTTACAGCTCTTGAAGATGTAATGGATAAGCTCAATACCAAATTCTGGTTTTCAGCTCTTCAGGATAGAGATGATACTAACTATGGAGAGCAGATTGAAGAAATTATTGACAGGGCACAGATACCTATCAGGGCAGTGTTAGGTAAGAGTGTGGTTTCGGTAAATGATTTTGTCAACTTACAACCGGGTGATGTGGTGAGGCTTAACGCAAAGATTGAAGATGAACTCGATGTGTTTGTAGGCAATATGAAGAAGTTTAAAGCTCTGCCCGGAGCTTCATCGGGTGTTTATGCTCTTAGAATTACAAAAGTTATTAGGGAGGAAGAATAAGCCATGGACGGAATGCTTTCACAGGAAGAGATTAACGCATTACTTGGCGGTATGGGTGAAGATAGTGGTTCGGATTCTTCTGATACCCAGACTCCGGAAACCGGTGAACCTTTATCCGGAGAAGAGAAAGATGCAATAGGAGAGATTTCAAATATAAGTATGGGTACAGCGGCTACAACGCTTTCTACTTTGCTTAACCAGAGGGTTAATATAACCACTCCTAATGTATCTATAGCTAGCTGGAATGATATATCAGAGTCTTATGACAGGCCCTGTGTATTTATTCAGATTTCATATATCGAGGGTCTGGATGGAAATAATATTCTTATTCTTAGAGAAAACGATGTTAAGATAATTACAGATCTTATGATGGGTGGAACCGGAACAGACGTTGAAGCTACAGAGCTTACAGAATTGCACCTTTCAGCTATCTGTGAAGCAATGAATCAGATGATGGGCTCGGCGGCGACATCTATTTCTTCGGTACTTGAAAAGAAAGTAGATATCAGTCCTCCTACAGCAAGTCTTATTGATTTGGATGGTTCTATAGATGAAGAAGGGCTCGGCGATTTCTTAAAAGGTCAATTTGTAAAAGTTGCATTCAGATTAGAAATAGGTACACTTATAGATAGTGAACTTATGCAGCTTTATCCAATAGATTTTGCAAAGGAGTTGTATAGTAAATTTATGTCATCAACAGAAACAGATCAGCCTGCACCACAGCCGGTTGCACCTGCGCCTTCTCCTGCACCGCAGCCGGCAGCCCCACAACCAGCCCCTGTCCCTATGGCACCTCCGCAGGGCTATATGCAACCAGCCCAGCCTGTTAATGTGGCTCCGGCCCAGTTCCAGACCTTTGACACGGGTATAAATCCACTTATGCAGCAGGAAAACATTGGACTTATTATGGATGTGCCTCTTGAGGTGACGGTAGAGCTTGGCAGGACTAATAAGACTATCAAAGAAATACTTGATTTCTCACCGGGTACAATTATAGAGCTTAATAAGCTTGCCGGAGAGGCTATTGACCTCCTTGTAAATGGAAAGTACGTAGCCAAGGGTGAAGTTGTAGTTATTGAGGATAATTTTGGTATAAGAATAACGGAAATAGTGAAATAAAATCCTTCCGGAGGATGATTTCCAGATGGAGATTTTTATGGTTCTTACAAGAACAACAGGTACATTAGGCAGTATTGCACAAATATTCGGGATGTTGGTTGCATTTGCAGTAATTGTTGCGGCTGCCTATTATGTATCTAAGTATTTTGGTAAATATGCAATTAAGACCAGAGAATATAGTAATATAAAGATTGTTGAAACAAGCAGGGTTGCTGTTGACAAATATTTGCAGATAGTAGAGGTAAATGGGCAATACTTCCTGATTGGTATAAGTAAAACAAGTATCAACCTTATATCAGAACTTGATGCGGATAAAATTAAAACTTATGAACCCAGAAATATTGAGAAATTCTCATTTAAAGAATTTTTAGACAAGGCTAAAGCAAAAGAAAAATAAGAAAAGGCTGGTAATATGAGAGAACATCCTTCATTTACAAAAAAGTTTAATATACTATATCTTGGGATTGTTTTAGTGCTTGTATGTACCGTCCTTTTTTTTGTCACTCCTGTATATGCTATAGACAACAGGACGGGAAATACAGTGGATAGAAGTGCCAACGACAGCAATAGCTTTACTACAGGAACTTCACCATATAATATAGGTATTAATCTGACTACAAACGGTGATCAGGGCGGGTTAGCAGCTACGCTCAGAATAGTACTTGCGCTTACAGTGCTTGGTCTTGCGCCTTCAATACTCATCCTGCTTACCTCTTTTACGAGAATTATAGTGGTCTTGCATTTTGTAAGGTCGGCATTAACAACGCAGACTACACCACCTAATCAGGTATTGGTGGGTCTGGCCTTATTCCTTACCTGGTTTATAATGTCACCTATTTTTATACAGATAAATACAGAGGCTGTTAAGCCGCTTACAGACGGCAAGATTAATTTTGAACAGGCATATGAGGTTGGAATAAAGCCGTTAAGAACTTTTATGTATAAGCAGACAAATACCAAAGATATAAGGCTTTTCCTTGATATAGCAGGGATAGATGAAGTTAAGGATATGGATGAGATACCTACAAATGTACTCATTCCTGCTTTTATAATAAGTGAATTAAGAGCTGCCTTTATAATAGGTTTTTGTATCTATATTCCTTTCCTTGTAATAGATATGGTAGTTTCGTCTACACTTATGTCAATGGGTATGATGATGCTTCCGCCGACAACTATTTCAATGCCATTTAAGATTTTACTTTATAATGGTAGATGGCTGGGATTTAGTTATAGGAAATCTGGTTAAATCATTTGTAAAATAAGATAGGAGGAAGGTATGAGTGCAGATAAGGTTATAGATATATCGAGGGAAACAGTTATGCTTATATTAAAACTTTCTGCGCCCATGCTTTTAGCTTCTTTAGTTGTGGGACTTATAATAAGCCTGATCCAGACAATTACATCCATTCAGGAACAGACACTTACCTTTGTCCCTAAGCTTATTGTAACAATGCTTATGCTGGTACTTACAGGAAGCTGGATGATGACAAGCCTTTCAGATTTTACAATTGAACTTTTTTCAGGTTTTGGTGACTATATTTATGAGTCGGCAGGTTTTATAGGGTATTTTAATTTGTTTTTCTAAAACACCGGATGAGATAGTAATCAATGAACCTCAGGAGAACAAAATAACTTGTTTTCTTAATCAGATATTCAACTAAGAAAGTTTGGGGATGAAGATGCAGCTGCAGTTTACCGTTGAGAATTTAGAATATTTTTTATTCATGGTTACACGAGTATCTGCTTTTGTGTTTACAGCTCCATTTTTTAGTTTTGGAAGCATACCCAGACAGCTTAAAATAGCTTTTACACTTATCTTTTCTACATTGTTGTATCTTACACTGCCATATAATGAAGTAGCTTATCCCGGTATTGCAGGATTTACCCTGGTAGTGCTTTCAGAGGCACTTGCAGGTGCTTTACTTGGTTATTTTACTAATATAGTAATGACTATACTCAATTTTACAGGCAGACTCATTGATATGGAAATAGGCTTTGCTATGGTAACTATGTATGATCCGGTGTTTAAGGTAGATACTTCAATTTCTGGTAGTCTTTATAATTATTTTGTAATTATTTTACTTCTTATAGGGAATTTTCATCATTATTTTCTTAATGCCTTTGTAGATGCATTTAAGGTTATACCTATAGGCAAAGCAATGGTGAATGCCAATGTAGTTAATATTATTGTGGATTTTCTGGGTAATTATTTTCTTATAGCTATGAGACTTATGTTACCTATATATGCTACAATGCTGCTTGTAAATGTTGTGCTTGGAGTTATGGCAAAGGTAGCACCACAGATGAATATGTTCGTTGTAGGTATCCAGCTTAAGCTTCTTGGAGGTTTGGTGGTAATGGTACTTATGATGACTATGCTTCCGGGAGTTGCGGATTATCTTACTAAAGAAATGCAGGACATATTTCTTAAGGCGGTGGAGGCGCTTAAATCATAGTGTGTTTTTGGGTTGGAGATTGCAAAGATGAGAAAAATGCTATACAATTAGAGAGTATAAGATTTGTCTACAACCTTCAGTTTTTTGGTGAAGGTGGAGATAAAACAGAGAAGGCAACACCTAAAAAATTGGAAGATGCCAGAAAAGAAGGCAGGGTTGCCAGAAGCTCAGACTTAATAAATGGTCTGATGCTTTTGCTTATGTTTTTTGTACTAAGAATATTTGGAAATATTATGTCAAACCGTTTTTTAGACAGCTTTGTAAAATACTATAATAAGACGGCGGATATTTCTATGGAAATATTTGATGTAAGGCAGGCTGTAAGTCTTGGAAATGAGATAATATCTGATATAATAATTGCAAGTCTGCCTGTACTCATAGGAAGCTTTGTAGTTGCTTTTGCAGGAAATGTGGTTCAGGTAGGCTGGAAGGTTACGGCAAAGCCATTAAAGCCTAAGCTTGAAAGGCTCAATCCTATAGGTGGACTTAAAAGAATGTTTTCGCAGGAAAAGGTTGTTGAGCTTATCAAGTCTATACTTAAAGTACTTGCTATTGCACTGGTTGCATATAATGAAGTCAAAGACAGATGGAAATTCATACTAAATCTTTATGATTTTGAATTTATGCAGGCAATAGTAAATATTTTTGATATTGTTTTAGGAATAGGTATTAAAATTAGTATAATATTTGTTATAATAGGTCTTGCTGATTTTGGATACCAGAAATGGAAACACCTGCATGATCTTCGGATGAGTAAGCAGGAAGTTAAGGATGAAATGAAGCAAAGTGAAGGTGATCCCCAGGTTAAAGGAAGAATAAGGCAGAAGATGCGAGAGGGAGCCAGAAGAAGGATGATGCAGGAACTTCCCAAGGCAGATGTGGTGATAACCAACCCTACTCATTTTGCAGTGGCAATTAAATATGATAAAGAAACAGCAGAGGCACCTTATGTGCTTGCAAAGGGTGCAGACTATGTCGCAGCCAATATAAAGAAACAGCAAAGCAATATGATATAGAGATAGTGGAGAATAAACCGCTTGCACGTATGCTTTATTATAACGTAGAGATAGGAGAGCAGATACCACCTGAGTTGTATCAGATGGTTGCTGAAGTACTGGCTTATGTTTACAGTATTAAAAACAAAGAAATAATTGTGGATTAAAAAATAGTTGATGATGCGAGAGGAGGACCGGCTAAGTGGGAAATAAAGCGAGTTTTGGGATTGGCGGCTTTGTACTTCTTAGTGTAATAATGTTTATTATTCCTATTCCAAGCGTGCTTTTGGATGTATTGCTTGCAGTCAACCTTTCGTTGGCGATGATAGTTCTTTTTAATGCTATGTTTTCTAAGGAGGCGCTTGATATGTCAAGCTTTCCAACCATCCTGCTGTTTACTACCATATTTAGAATAGCGTTAAATATATCTTCAACCAGACTTATTCTTCGTACCGGAGATCCGGGAAATGTAGTCAGAACTTTTGGTCAGTTTGTGGGTGGTGGAGACCTTATAGTAGGTGTAATTGTATTTTTTATTCTTGTTATAGTGCAGTTCATAGTTATCAACCAGGGTTCTGAACGTGTAGCTGAAGTTTCAGCAAGATTTACTCTTGATGCTATGCCAGGTAAACAGATGGCAATAGATGCGGATCTTAATACTGGAGCAATTACAGACGAACAGGCTAAAGAAAAAAGACAAAAAATTCAGGATGAAGCATCATTCTTTGGTTCAATGGATGGTGCCAGTAAGTATGTAAAGGGAGATGCTGTTGCAGGCCTTATAATTTCGGTTATAAACTTTGCCGGTGGTATAGCTCTTGGAGTATTTCAGAGAGGACTTGATGTAAATACCGCTCTGAACGAGTACTCTATTCTTACAATAGGTGATGGTCTGGTTTCTCAGATTCCTTCACTTCTTATTTCTCTTGCAACAGGTGTATTAGTAACTAAGGTAAGTAAGGAAGCTGATCTTGGGGATATTCTTGCAAAGCAGCTTTTTTCCATACCGAAAGTCATGTATCTTGTTGGTGCAGCACTTATATTCTTTGGTGTAGCAACACCACTTAGCACAGTAATATTTGTGCCATTGGGGGCATTTTTCCTGATTGCGGGATGGCGTATGTCTAAGAATCTTAGTGTAGAAGAGATTGAGGATGAAGTTGCTGCTGAAGAAGAGGCCGCCGAAGAAATCAGAAGGCCGGAAAATGTTAACTCTCTGCTTCAGGTAGACGCAATAGAACTTGAATTTGGTTATGGAATTATTCCTCTTGCTGATGTAAATCAGGGTGGAGATCTTCTTGACAGAGTAGTTATGATAAGAAGACAGATAGCTATAGAACTGGGTTGTGTAGTTCCTATTATAAGACTTAGGGATAATATCCAGCTTAATCCTAACCAGTATGTAATTAAAATAAAGGGTGTACCTGTCAGTGAAGGTGAGATACTTTTTGATCATTATATGGCAATGAATCCGGGCTATGTAGAAGAGGAAATTACGGGTATACCGACTGTTGAGCCTTCATTTAATCTGCCGGCTATCTGGATAACAGAGGCGCAGAGAGAAAGAGCGGAGGCTCTTGGCTACACAGTAGTTGATCCTCCTTCAATTATAGCGACCCATATTACAGAGATAGTGAGAAGGCATATCTGGGAGCTTCTTACCAGACAGGATGTGCAGAATCTTATTGATAACATTAAAGACCATGACCAGGCTCTGGTTTCTGAACTGGTACCTAAGCTCCTTAGTATAGGTGAAATTCAGAAGGTACTGCAGAACCTTATCAGAGAGGGCATATCTATAAGAGATCTGGTAACTATATTAGAGACACTTGCAGATTATGCTACAACTACACATGATACTGATGTACTTACAGAATATGCAAGACAGGGACTTAAGAGAGCCATTTCCAGTAAGTACTTTCCACAAAATGAGACTACAAGTGTAGTGACTCTTGATCCAAAGATAGAACAGGAAATCATGAATTCTGTAAAGCAGACAGAACAAGGAGCGTATTTGACTATAGATCCTGCTACTGCACAGAATATAATGGATTCGCTTAAGATAGAAATTGATAAGTTAGACAAATTAGGAAAGGCCCCGATAGTAATGACTTCACCAATAGTAAGAATGTACTTCAAAAAGTTAACTATGGATTATTTTACTGATCTGATAGTGCTTTCCTATAATGAAGTAGAATCTAACGTAGAATTACAATCGGTAGGAATGGTAACTATATGATAATTAAGAAATTTAAAGCAGATACTGAGAAAGATGCTATCCTTCTTGCAAAGGAGGAACTGGGAGGCGATGCTGTTGTTATGAATATTAAAACTACTACTCCCAAAGGCTTTTTCAGCTTTTTACGTAAGCCTTATGTAGAAGTAACAGCGGCGGTTGATGAGAATCTTGAGCATAAGTCAAAACAGGAACAGACTACTGAAAAGCTACCTGAAAAACCACAGGTAAATACTCAGATAAAACCACAGGTAAATGAAGTTTCAGCGATAGAAAAAAAACTCAACGATCTTCAGGGGCTTCTTGAAAAACAGCTTACGGATTCTAAAATTAAAGAGATAAGAGATACTTCAAAGGTAATGGCAAAGACAGAGAAACAGTCAGAGGTAGTTGGAGATTTTTCTGATAATCTTGAACCTGAGAAAAATAATCAAAATGAAACACAGGCCTTTAAAAGCCAGGCACCTGAGAAGGAAAGTAAATTAAATGCCTGTATACAGCTTATTTATAAGCAGCTTTTAAGTAATGAAGTAGATGAAAAGTATGTAAATGAACTTATCGGTGAAATAGAAAGTTCTATTAAAAAAGATGCCCAGCTTGACCGTATACTTGGTGCAGTATACCAGAAGCTTGTGCTTAAGCTTGGACAGCCAGGTGTTATAGATATTACTCCGGGAAAAACTAAATATGTTTTTTTTCTTGGACCAACAGGAGTGGGTAAAACTACTACAATAGCTAAAATAGCTTCAAGCTTTAAAATTAAAGAAAAGCGCAATGTTGGGCTGCTAACTGCAGATACCTACAGGATAGCCGCGGTAGAGCAATTAAGAACTTATGCAAATATTTTAGGTATTCCGCTAAATGTGGTTTATTCTGCTTCCGAGATAGAAGAGGCCAGAAAAGATTTAGATAAATATGAAGTAGTACTTGTGGATACTGCAGGAAGATCCGATAAAAATAAAGAGCAGATGGATGAATTAAAGAGACTTATAAATGCTATACCCGAGGAGGAAAGAGAAATTTATCTTGTACTTTCAGCTACTACAAAATACGGAGACTTAACCAGAATAGCCGGGGTATATAAGGATATAGCAAAATACAAGATAATTTTTACGAAAGTTGATGAAACAGGAACAATAGGCAATATATATAATATTTTGATGCAGACAGGTGCAGGTTTATCTTATGTCACATTTGGGCAGAATGTTCCGGATGATATAAGTGCCGCTGACACTCAGTCAATTGCAAAACAGTTATTGTCTTAAAAGCAGAAACTTAGAGAATGGAATAAATATGGATCAGGCGCAAAACTTAAGAAATATAATAAAAGCCGGCAGTACAAAAGAAGTACTGTCCAGGGTTATAACTATAACAAGTGGTAAAGGTGGGGTAGGTAAGTCAAATCTGGCTATCAATATAGCAATTTCCTTAAGCAGGCTTGGGAAAAAGGTAATAGTACTGGATGCTGATTTTGGCCTTGCCAATGTTGAGATTATGCTTGGTATAAGACCTCAGTACAATCTTTCGGATCTTATGTTCAGAGGGAAATCGTTGTCAGAAATTATTGCAGAAGGACCTGAGAATGTTGGATTTATTTCAGGTGGCTCAGGAATAAGAGAAATGACAAATCTGACTAAGGAACAGTTAATAAATCTGTCTGCAAGACTTTCGGAGCTTGACAGGCAGGCAGATGTTGTGATAATAGATACAGGAGCCGGAATTTCAGAACAGGTGATGGAATTTGTAATGTCAAGTGCAGAAGTGTTTTTAGTAGCCACACCGGAGCCTACATCCATTACAGATGCGTATGCTCTTCTTAAGACACTTGACCATCAGCCGGAATTTACAAGAGAGCATTGTCATATTAAACTTATAGCAAATAAAGTAGATAATGAGAAAAGTGGCAGGGAATTATTTGAAAAATTAAGTGTTGTAGCAGATAAATTTCTTAATATTTCTTTAGAATATATAGGAGCAGTTCCAACGGATACCAACATCAGCAAAGCGGTAATGAAACAGCAGCCACTATCTGTTGCATTTCCAAATTCACAGGCAACCAGGGCGATAGAAGATATAGCAAGAATAATAATGACACCTCAGGGGGAAGCTCCCATTAAGACCAGAAGAAGGGGACTTTCAGGGATTTTTTCAGAAACATTAAGAAGAACATTAAAAAGGTAAAGGAAAGGGTATAGGTAAAGATGACAACTTATTCTATTTCTATTGGAGATAAAGTTGATATAATACGTCAGGCATACGTAAGAAAGGATACAGGAGAGGTAGATACGCTTAGCAGTAAGATAATTGATATAATTGATGAAATTACATTTAAGCTGACTATGCCTATGAATAAAACTATAACAATACCGCTTGAAATTGGTGAAGAAAGTTATATGTATTTTTATACTGCCTATGGGATATTGGCAGCCAGAACAGTAGTTTCTGAGAGATTCTTCGAGGGAAGCCTTGCAGTTATGGTAGTTAAGCTTATTACAGAACTTGAGAAATCACAGAGGAGACAGTATTACAGGCTTCAGTGTTCCATAGAGGCTAAGACTCATATTCTGACAGAAGAGGAGAAGAAAGGGCTTAGGGATTTTATTGGCGATAGCAGGTTGGTACTTGAAAATAAGAGCCGGTATATTGATATGGTCGCAGAGAATACGAGTGACTGGGAAGACTGTATTGTAATTGACTTAAGTGGTGGTGGAGTTAAATACTTATCTGATAAAGAATTGCCTAAGCATGAGCTGGTAATTCTGGCTATAAAGTTAAAAACAGGTGAACATACGAAAGAATATTTTCTTTTGATGAACATTATAAGTGCTTTTAGAAAATCTGTTGAATCAGCTAAATTTGAGATAAGAACTAAATTCATAGGCTTAAGAGAGGCATCAAGAGATGCAATAGTAAGATTTGTATTTGAAGAAGAGCGTAGAAACAGGAAAAAAGAAACTCTTTAAAATATAAGATTTGATATTAGACGTGATTTATAGAAGGGTACGATGGATATGAAGAATATTTTGATTGTTGATGACTCTGCACTCATAAGAAGAGTGATATCTGATATAATAGTCACCGATGGAAGATTTCTGGTTAAAGATATTGCACGTGATGGCTTGGAAGGACTTAATAAGCTCATATTGAATAAGGGAAATTATGATGCGGTTATTTTAGATATTAATATGCCTAAGATGAATGGACTTGAGCTGCTTGCAGAAATAGGCAAGGCTAAGTTTAAAGTACCCGTAATTATGGTAAGTACCCTTGTGAAGGAAGGGGCAGCCGAAACAATTAAGGCCTTGGAACTTGGTGCTTTTGATTTTGTACTCAAGCCTGATAGTTATGCTAAGGTCAGAGAAGAGGATTTTAAGAATAATTTAATTAAAAGCCTTGAGGCTGCAACAAGAGTCAGCTCTGCCACGTCTTTGCCGGAAGAAACACCGGAAAAAATGATTGGATTAAAATCTTGCATTTACACTAAAAAGCTTATTTACCCAAAGAAACCAGGTCAGGGAAATGGAAAAGTACTTGTTGCACTTGCCTGTTCGACAGGAGGGCCAAAGGCTTTGCAGACTGTAATTCCTATGTTACCCAATAAAATTGGAGCAGGAATGTTAATAGTACAGCATATGCCGGAGGGATTTACAAAGTCTCTTGCTGACAGACTTCAGGAGAGCAGCCTTGTAAGTGTTAAAGAAGCCGGTGATGGAGATATGATTACAGAAAATCAGCTCTATGTGGCAAAGGGAGGATATCAGCTGAGAGTCAGGGAACAGTCAGGTGAAAGCTTTATTTCACTTGAAAAGGATCCGCCACGAGGAGGACTTAGACCTTGTGCTGATATTATGTATGAATCCCTTATGGGAAGTGCTTATGACAAGATAGTCTGTGTGGTACTAACCGGAATGGGAGCCGATGCCACTGCGGGAATAAAGCAGTTGAAACAAACAAACAATGTTTATGTTATAGCCCAGGATGAGCCTACCTGTACAGTGTATGGTATGCCAAGAATGGTAGCTGAAGCAGGACTCGTTGATGAGGTGCTGCCACTTGATCAGATTGCCGGTGCTATAGTAAAAGCGACGGGGGTACATTAAATGGATACAAGTCAATATTTGGATATTTCGTAGACGAGACTAAGGAACATATTCAGGTTTTAAGTGACCAGATTATGGTGCTTGAGAAAGAACCTGACAATAGCGATGCTATTGCTGAGATTTTCCGTTCTGCCCATTCCCTGAAAGGAATGGCCGGAACCATGGGATTTAAGAGAATGCAACGTCTTACACATGATATGGAAGATGTATTCTCAGCAGTCCGTGAAGGGAAGATGAAGGTTAATGACAGCCTTGTAGATACCCTTTTCAGAGGTCTTGATGCTATTCAGGAGTATCTGGATCTGATTCAGGAAACTTCTGATGAAGGTGATAATGATAATGAAGCAATTATCAATGAGCTCAATCATTTCCTGAATGGTGGAGGAGAAGCAGAAGTTCAATCACCTGCCGCCGGAGATGCACAGGCAGCTACAGCAGTAGCAGCTGCTACAGAGACAGCCACGGAGACTAATAGCAAGGCAAAGTTTCATGATATTAAATTAACTGAAGTTGAAGAGCATGCTATAAATAAAGCACATGAAGAAGGAATGAATGTATTTGGTGCTACTGTATACATTCAGGAGTCATGCTTACTTAAAGCGGCAAGGGCATTTCTTGTGTTTAAGGCACTTGAAGAAATCGGAGAAATTATTATTTCAAGTCCTTCTGTCCAGGAAATTGAAGATGAGAAATTTGATTTTGATTTCAGCCTTATCTTTTTAACTAAAGAGACTGAAAATGAAGTGAGGGCAGCAATACAAAATGTTTCAGAAATAGAAGAAGTAGTACTTGAGGCTATAGAAGAAAAAGAAGCTGAAGAACCTAAAAAGGCAGAAGAACCAAAGAAGGATGAGGTGCCTAAAGCAGCGCCTGCGGCTACAGCAACACAGACAGCACCTGCAGCCAAACAGGATGCAAACAAGGCTAAGGGTAAAGGAAAGCCAGTAGTAAGCCGTTCAGTACGTGTAGATATAGAAAAGCTCGACAGTCTTATGAATCAGGTAAGTGAGCTTATAATTGCAAAGAACGGTCTTGTGTCAATGAGCACAACTGATAAGAGAGATAGTGGAGATATGTCTGCTTTTAATGAGCAGATTGAGTATCTTGGCACAGTTACCACAAACCTTCATGAGACAGTTATGAAGGTGAGAATGGTACCTATCGAAAGTACTGTTCAGAAATTCCCACGTATGATCAGAGATCTTTCTAAGAAGCTTAACAAAAAGATGGAACTCTATATGACAGGTGAGGATACAGAACTTGACAGGACTGTTGTAGATGAAATCGGTGATCCTCTTATGCATCTCCTTCGTAACTCAGCTGATCATGGTCTTGAGTCAAACGAAGAGAGGGTTCGTCTTGGCAAGCCCGAGGTAGGATCTATTTTCCTTGATGCATATCAGGAAGGCAACAACGTTGTTATTGAGGTTCGTGATGATGGTGCCGGTATCAATGTAGAAAAGGTTAAGAAAAAGATGGTTGAAAGAGGACTTGTTCCGGCAGACCAGATTGATACCATAACAGATAAGGAAGCTGTAGCTACTCTCTTTGCACCAAGTTTCTCTACTGCGGATCAGGTAAGTGATGTATCAGGACGTGGTGTTGGTCTTGATGTTGTTAAGACCAATATTGAGTCCCTTGGTGGTACTATTGAGTGTAAGACAGAGCGTGGTGCAGGAAGCAGCTTTACCATAAGACTTCCTCTTACACTTGCCATTGTACAGGCGCTTATGGTAGAGCTTGGCAATGAGAAGTATGCTATTCCGCTTGCAAGCATACAGACAATAGAAGAAGTTTCTAAGAGTGATATTAAGTATGTACAGTCCAAGGAGGTAATAAGTCTTCGTGGAACAGTTATTCCACTTATAAGACTTGATTCACTTCTTGATGTTCCAGATAGAGATGCGGCTAGTGATCATGTAGTAATAGTAATTGTCAGAAAGGCTGATAAACTTGCAGGACTTGTAGTCGATGGGCTTATTGGCCAGCAGGAAATAGTTATCAAGTCTATTGGTAAGTACATTAATACTCCTAAGCTGATAAGCGGTTCAACCATACTTGGTGATGGTGAAGTTGCACTTATTTTAGATGCTAATGTATTACTTTAGTCCGGATTTTGAAAGGGGCATAAACTAATGGAAAATAGAAGTTTAGAAGTTGAGACCAAGCAGTACATTGTTACCAAGCTTGGTACAGAACAGTATGGAATTGATATAAGCTATGTAGATAACATTGTAAGAATGACAAGAATTACCAGAGTTCCTAAGTCACAACATTATTTCAAAGGAATAATAAACTTACGTGGTGAGGTAATTCCTGTTATGAGTCTGAGACTTAAGTTTGGATTACCTGATGATGAGGTTACCAATGCTACTAGAATAATCATTATTAAGCTTGAAGATTTAGATGGTTCAATAGGTCTTCTGGTTGATGAGGTAAAAGAGGTTGTTACCTTATCGGATGATTCTATAGAAAAACCATCAAATAGCAATAATAGTGAAAAAGCAAAATATTTATTGGGCGTTGGAAGAACTCATGATACATTAATCTCATTACTTAATATGCAGAATGTAATTATTGATAAGGATAAGGAGCTGGCATAGTTTTGGAGGTAGGCTAGTGGCTAATTTTGATTTAAATAATGTAGATGGAATGCAGTTTGATGTTTTAAGGGAACTGGGTAATATTGGAGCCGGTAACGCTACCACAGCCCTTTCAAGTATGCTGAATACAAAAGTAGACATGAATGTTCCCAAGGTGGATCTTCTTAGTTTTGAAGAATTACACGAAATTATGGGTGGAGCTGAGACCATAGTCGTGGGAATTCTTGTAACTCTTGATGAGGATATAAATGGAATGATGATGTTTATGATGAAGACTAAGTCAGCCTTTGGTCTTGTAGACATTCTTTTTGGCAGACCTGTAGGTACTACACCAGAGGATGCTGAACTTGATGAAATGTCATTGTCTGCACTTATGGAACTGGGAAATATTATTTCAGGTGCATATATATCATCATTATCATCAATGACTAATTTAACTATAAATCAGTCAATTCCATATTTATCCATTGATATGGCAGGAGCTATACTCAGTGTGCCTGCTATTGAGTTTGGAAAGCTTGGAGATAAGGCATTATTAATCGAATCCCAGTTTATGGAAGATGATAATGATGTAACAGGTTATTTTATTCTTACGCCTACAATTGATTCGTATAATAAAATATTGACATCTCTTGGTTTGTGATTCTGATACAATAATAGTTTAAGAGAGCCACAGGCAGTAAAGTCTGCCTGTGGATTAGGTTTATTATGGAAAAAATGATTAAAGTTGGAATGGGTGATCTTAAAGTGTGTAAGGCTCCGGATAATCTCACAACACTTGGACTGGGTTCTTGTGTAGGAGCCGTAGTATATGATAAGACAACGAAGGTCAGTGGTATGTTGCACTGTATGCTTCCTGACAGTACAAAGATTGCTAATAATACCAATATTGCTAAGTTTGCAGACACAGGTCTTGATGAACTTTTAAAGCAGATGTTGGCCTTAGGTGCAAGAAAGTCTTCTATGATAGCTAAGATTGCAGGTGGAGCACAGATGTTTGCATTTTCCAATTCTAATGATATGCTTAGGGTGGGAGATAGAAATGTAGAGGCAGTCAAGGCTAAATTAAAGGCTCTTGGTATACCTATAATTGCTTCAGATACAGGACTTAATTACGGAAGAACTATAGAATTTTATTCTGCAACAGGTGTACTTTTAATCAAAGCTGTTGGTAAGGGAAGTAAAGAAATATGAAATACAGATATCTGCCTGCTACAATTATGTTGTCAGCAGGTGCAATTACTATGTTTATATGCCTGTATAACAGGTATGAAACCCTGTATAGTTTAAAAGTATTATTAGCTGTACTTATAATATTTTTAATTATTGGCAGTCTCACCAGAAGAGCCCTTATTAAGATAATTGATATGGAAAAAGATAATACAGGGGACACAAATACTGTAGTAAATACTGATGAAGAGAATACAGAAACTAAAGATGAAGATGCCGGTGATAGCCAGATTGGCTGATTTGTCGTTATAGAGGAGAGAGTGTTTTATGGCAGATGAAAAAAATGGTATAAAGTTATGGGAGCAGTATGCCAAAAAACCTACTCAGGAGCTTAGGGAAAAGCTGATTATTGAATATGCGAATCTTGTTAAAATAATAGCCGGACGTATGTCAGTATATCTTGGATATAATGTTGAGTATGATGATCTGGTAGGATATGGAGTATTTGGACTTATAGATGCCATTGATAAGTTTGACTATGTAAAGGGAGTTAAGTTTGAGACATATGCCAGCCTTAGGATTAAAGGTGCAATTTTAGACCAGATAAGAAAGATGGACTGGATACCAAGAACTATGCGTCAACGCCAAAAAAAAATTGAAGCTGCAGAACGTGCCATAGAAGAAAAATATGGACGAATGGCAACAGATGAGGAAGTCGCTACAGAGCTGGGCATATCATTAGATGAGTATTCAGGCTGGCAGAGTCAGGTAAGTATGTCAGGCATTATTTCATTAGATGATTATCTTGAACAGGGGAGTGATCTGGTTGCGGATAGCTCAGGAAGTAAGCTTGGTATTTCAAGCTTTGAACAGCCTGAGGAGGCAGTAGAGAAAGAAGAGCTTAAAGTATCCCTGGCAGCGGCAATAGAAGAGCTTACAGAAAAAGAACAAAAGGTTATAGCTTTATATTATTATGAAGAGCTTACACTAAAGGAGATAAGTCAGGTGCTTTCAGTTTCAGAATCCAGAGTGTCACAGCTTCATACAAAGGCACTTACCAAATTGAAAGAAAAGCTTGGGGATTATATGGATATTTTCACCAGATCAATGTAACTGGTTTTTTTGAAAAATATCCTGTAGAAGATAGTGATTAAGCCATAAACTTAGAGTTATACAGGAGCAGAAAGCAGAAGTTTTTTACGTGGTTTGGGTGATAATTTTAAGGAGAATAATGTATGGTTTATAAAAATGCTTTTTTTCAGATGCTGATTAAAGATGCTGTATACATTAAGTATTTTCCTCCTCGTGATGGAGGTGCCGGATTAAATATTGAAGAACTTGTAAGTTATTTAAATACTCATAGTATAGATATTGATTATAAAGAATTCTCAAGGGTAATTTCTGATGCAAAAGAGCCATTAGTGTTCAAAACGAATACGGAAAAGACATATCCGGAAGCTGAAAAAATGATTGTTAAAATTTCAGATGATGGTATGCAGGCCATATGCAGATTTATACCGCCATCGACAGGTGGCAGAATAATGCGTAAGGAAGACCTGTTAAAAGACCTGGAATTTCAAGGAATTAAATTTGGGATAATTGAGAAAGAAGTAGACAGGTATATTGCAAATAAACAATATTGTACCGACTATATTATAGCAAGAGGAAAAGCTGTCAGAGAAGGTCATGATGCAGAGATTGTTTACAAGTTTAATACAAATTTACAGGCAAAACCAAAAGAAAATGATGATGGTACTGTAGATTTTTATGATTTGGATATAATCGCAAGTGTATCTGCGGGTGATGAACTTGCAGAACTCATAAAAGAAGATGAGGGTACACCGGGTACAGATGTAAGAGGCAGGTTAATAAGACCTGGGAAGGTAGAAAAGCTTGCTTTTAAATATGGCAGGGATATTTCGGTATCTGGGGATGGTCTTCATTTAATTAGTGATATATCGGGTCACGTAGTTTTAGATGAAGAAAATAAGGTAAATGTTTCCAATATATTTATTGTAAAAAATGATGTTGATATTTCAACAGGAGATATCACCTATGATGGAAATGTAGAAGTAAAAGGCAATGTTATCAATGGTTTTAAAATTACTGCAACTGGTGATGTAATTATAGGAGGGACAGCAGAAGGGGTTGAAATAACTGCCGGAGGACAGATTATCCTTAAACGTGGTATTCGTGGCATGGGTAAGGGAGTATTAAAGTCCGGAGGAAATATTGTTGCTAAATTTAGAAAATACTACAGTTAAGTCGGGTGGCTATGTGATGGCTGATGCAATAATTTATAGTGACGTATCTGCTAAGGGAGACGTTATTGTAAATAGTAAAAAAGGTTATGTAAATGGCGGCACTATAAGGTCTGAAACTCTTATAAGAGTTAAAAATGCAGGTTCGGAAATGGGGACTAAAACCAATATGGAGGTTGGTGTAGATCCGACTTTGCTTTTAAGGTATAAGACATTGCAGAATAAGATAGAAGAAACCATGCAGAGGATGGAAGTTTCCGGCAAGTCTATTGAGTTGTATACAAGAAAGCTCCATAATGGGGAAAAACTTTCACCGGAGAAGCTTTCACAGTTTAAAATTCTTGCAATGGAGTACAAAAAGGATAGTAATAACATTGTTTTAATGCAGGAAGAATTTACTCATATACATGAGGAAATAGAGAAACAGGATGGGGGAGCCATTGAGGTAGGAAATATGGTGTATCCGGGAGTAAAGGTAGTTGTTGTGGATGCTACTCTCTATATCAGAGATGAGATTAAAAACGTAAGATTTGTAAGGGATGGTGCTGATGTAATAGCAAGGCACATGTACTAGAATCGGGGAGAAATATGCCAATTCAAAATATTGATAATTATCTGATGCCGAACAGAAGCCAGGAGGTATCAATTCACAGAACTCATGAAGAAAATAAAATTCCTGCTGAGCAAAGATTTCTGACTCAGGAGGTAAACGAACAGGCTGACAGGAAGCTGACCAGAACTAATGAAGCAGATAATGCAGAACTTAGGGAGGATGGGTTTGATCCAAGAGAAAAGGGCAAGAACGAGTATTTTGTACGTAAAAATAAAAAGAAGAAAAAAGAAGAATCATCTTCTTCAAAACCGGCAGATAAAGTGATAGGTACTGCCGGGCGAACAATAGATATAAAGTTGTAAGTGAGGGTTTATGGATACAATAGTTATAATATGCCTGATAGCGGGGGTAGCATGCATTGGAGCAAGCTTTCTTATGAAAGAAAAAGTAGATGCTACCAGTCAGGAAAAAGAGAAAATTGTAGAAGAAATAAGAGCAAAAGCACTTAGTGATGAAAGTCTTAAAAAGTTATGAATAAGGTAGAAAAGAATTTTACTGAAAGGCTTTCAGGCATTGCAGAGGATAAACTGGATGGCAGTAGTGACTCTATGTCAGAGCTTGCCAACAATAAGATGCTTGCAATTAATGAAATGAGTGGACAGTTAATTGAAAAAATTGAGCAAAATCATAAGGAAGTAATTTTTCTGTATGATATGTTGAATGAGAAGAGTGATAATCTTAAGGATTTTTCTGCAAAAATAGATGGTTTACGTAAAGAACTTGAAAACGAAGAGAAGCGAATCAAGACTCTTAATCACGAATTGGATGATAAGATTGTAAAGGTTAAAGAAGTGAGGCAGACTGTTATTGCAAAATCTGCAAAAACAGCTTTGGCACAGCAGGAAAGACCGCAGGCTACTTCTACAAGTGTAGAACATACAAAAACAGTTGTAGCTGAATCTGCACACAGTATAGTACCAACTCAGGCTCATTCTCTTGTACAGATGAGGAAGAAGGAAGAAGCTGTTAAGTCTGCTGATGAACAGGTAATGCCTGAAAAAGAAGTGGCTAAAGAAACAGAGACTGTGACTGAACTTTCGACCAATGATAAGATATTAAAGCTGAAAGAAGAAGGAAAGTCGGTGTTAGAAATATCAAAGACGCTTGGAATGGGGCAGGGTGAAGTACAGCTTATATTAGGGTTGTTTGGTAAATGATGGAGGAAGTCTAGGTGAAAATAAAATATCTGCTAAGAGGCATAGGAATAGGTGCTATTTTAGCAACTGCAATTATGTATTTTATATATGGTAAATCAGATAAGGCTCTCAGTGATGATGAAATAAGGGCAAAAGCCAGAGAGCTGGGAATGATGACAGTAAACGAATTTCAGGATAAAGAACTTAATTCTCTGAAAGACAAGCTGCCTGAACTGTCTGAGATTAAAGTAGATGAAAAGACTGAGACAGATGGAGGCAAGGATAAAGCTTCAGATACTTCAAAGAATACACCCAGTGAAAAAGGTGGAAAAGCCGGTAAATCCGAAAAAAACGGAGATAATGCCGGAAAAACCACAGACTCAGAAGAAAATAAAGCCGGAAATTCCGAAAGTGGAAATGCCGGAACCAAGCCTACCGGAGCAGACGTTACCAAAGACGGAAGTACCAAAGCTGATAAAACCAAAACCACAGACGCCGGAAATGGAGGTTCCAAAGATAGAAAAGAAGAAACCGGGAAAATAACTTTTTCTATTACTACCGGTATGAGTTCAGAGAAGGTAGCAGCTTCACTAAAGTCACTTGGGCTTATTGATAATGGTGCAGAGTTTAATAAGTATCTTGTAAATAACGGCTATGCAGATAAAATAAAGGTTGGAACTTTTGAACTCCGGATAGGACAGAGCTATGCGGAGATAGCTGCCGAGCTGACTAAATAAAATTATTTTTAATCCGACACAATTTGGTGTCGGATTTTTGAATATTTAAATGCTTAAAGAAAATTAAAAATCTTATATTGACAATGATTATCAAAGATGGTATTCTTTAGTAAACAGTGTTTACCATCTTGGAAAGAAGGGTTATTTTGCTAAGGGATAAAAATGATTCACGTACCATTATACTTGAGAATGCAAAAAAGGAATTTTTAGAGCTTGGTTTTGAAAAGGCTTCGATGCGTTCAATAGCAAAAAAATCAGGTTTTACAGCAGGAGCTTTGTATAAGCACTTTGACAGTAAAGAAGAAATGTTTAATGCTCTGGTTGAACCTGTTTATCTAAGTCTTCTAAAAGTATTTGATAAGTATACTGATTATGTTATGGAAGATATTGAGGAGAAATCAGATGAGCTCTTTGATGATTCCGTAAAGGGAGCAACTGCTACACTTGACCTTATTTATGAGAATTTTGACGAGTTCCAGCTTATGTTTAATTACTCTGTTGGAACAAGATTTGAGCATATAAGGGAAGATATAGTTGATATAGAGGCAAAGTCAACAAAGCAGTTTCTGGAAGTAGCTAAAAAGAATGGCTTTACTCCGGCAGAAATATCAGATACAGAGATACATATCTTTGCAACAATGTCGCTTACACCACTTTTTGAGGTTATAACACATGGTTATCCTTATGAAGAGGCAGTTAAGATAGTGGAACTTATGTCAAAAGCCCAGAATTATGCCTGGGATAAAATAACAAACATAGAAGCAGAATAATATTATGCTATAAATCAGAAGTCGGGCTCAGGCTCGATTTCTTGTGTATAAGGGGTGGTAAACATTTTTAAAAAATATTTACTAGGAGGATACTAAGGTGAAGGTACTAAAAAATCATATAGCACAGATTGTATTTTCAATCCTGATGGCTATAGCTGGAGTGGCATTCAGTGTACTTCCTTACTATGCACTGGCTGACATCATTATGAAGATGATAGGTGGAGAGAGAGTATTTGCTAACTATCAGAATGATTTACTGTTTATACTTGCAGGGTTTCTTTTAAATATAATTTTTCATGAGATTTCAACTATTACCTCACATAACCTTGCTTTTCGTATTATTGAGAGCGAAAGGAAAGAGCTTGTGAGAAAGCTTGAAAGGCTGTCTATGGGAGAAGTTGAAAAGAAAAGCAGTGGTCAGTGGTCGCAGTTCATGGTAGATACACTTAACAAGCTTGAACAGCCTATCGCACATGTTATTCCTGAAGTTCTTGCAAATGTAATTATTCCAATAGTTATAGTTGTGATTATTTTTACACTTGACTGGAGAATAGGTGTGGCAAATCTTTTAACTTTACCCGTAGGCTTCTTTTTCTCTATGCTTATGATGTCAGGATATACCGAGAGGTCAAAACGTTACCAGGAAGCTTCAAAGGCTATGAATACAAGTATAGTTGAGTATATAAGGGGGATACAGGTCATAAAGGCTTTTAATAAGTCAGCCTCTTCGTATGGTAAATTTAAGGAGGCAGTAAATAATAACAGGGATGCTATGCTTGACTGGTACCTGCATGTATGCTTTGCAACAACAGCGGCTATGGACAGCCTTCCTTCTACGCTTTTTTTTGTACTGCCTACAGCACTTTATCTTTATATGACGAATAGTGTTACAATAGGAGTAGTAGTTATGGGAATTTTACTTTCCTACGCTTCCTACAGACCTCTTATTAAAGCTATGAGTCATGCAGATACAATGGCTAATGTAGGAGTTATCTTAAATGAAATAAATAAGGTAATGGAACTTCCTGAACTTAAAAGAGGGGAGAAGGAGTTAGAAGTTTCTTCTTATGATGTAAAGTTTGATGATGTAAGCTTTAGTTATGATGGAGAGAAGAAGGTATTTGAGCATCTTTCATTTACAGCAAAAGAAAAAAAGCTTACTGCCATTGTAGGTTATTCAGGTGGTGGAAAATCGACCATTGCAAAGCTTATAGCCGGTTTTTGGAATGTAAGTTCAGGACATATTTATATAGGAAATGCAAATCTGTCAGAAATGCCACTCAGTCAGAATATGGAATTGGTAACCTATGTTTCGCAGGAGAACTTTTTATTTAGAAAAAGCATATTAGAAAATATGAGATTTGCAAAAGTAGATGCTACCTTAGAAGAAGTAGAGGAGGCCTGCAAAAAAGCAAGCTGCCATGACTTTATTATGAGTCTTCCTGATGGATATAATACGGTAGTCGGTGATTCCGGAGATACTCTTTCGGGTGGAGAAAGACAGCGGATTACAATTGCAAGAGCCTTGCTTAAGGATAGCCCTATAGTGCTTTTAGATGAGGCTACAGCCTATTCAGACCCTGATAACGAGGCTGAAATACAAAAGTCTATAAATGAACTTATTAAGAGCAAGACAGTAATAATGATAGCACATAGACTTTCTACTATAATTAATGCTGACAACATCCTTGTAATGAATAAGGGGAAAATAGAGAATCAAGGAACTCATAATGAACTCCTTCAAAAAAGTCCTGTTTATAAAGAGCTTTGGGATGCTCATATAGGAGTAACAAAGGAAGGAGAGGTGAGGTAAGATGAGAGAGCTGATTAAGAAACTTTATATAGTATCAGGAGAACAGTCCGGACGTATTACTAGAATGCTGATATTCAATACTTTGAAGTCATTTTTTGAAAGCTTTATGCTGGGTGGCATATTATTTCTTTTAATGAAAATATGTGAGAATATATTTGATGGTAAAATGGTGACAATGAATGACGTATACATGGTAGCAGTAATTGAAATGATTGGGATTATAGGAAAAATTACCTGCGGATACTTAGCTGACAGAAATAAAAATATAGCTTCTTACAGTTTAGGTGCAGAGAACAGGATAATAGTAGGTGACAGACTTAAGAAAGTTAATATGGGATATTTTAATGATAACAGCCTTGGTGATGTAGCAGGAAGAATGTCTACTGCAATAACTGAACTTGAAACTGTAGGTGTATTTATTATAACAGCTCTTATTACAGGTACTATACAGACAGTTATGATGGGACTGTTTATATTTCCGTTTGATGCACTTACAGGAATTATTATCTTAGTGACTATTGCTATAGGAATTTTTATCAATGGCTTAGCCCAGAGTAAAATGGATAAATTAACTTCGGTTTTGCTTAAAAATTAAAAATAAATTTAAGTGCAAAAAAACTTTAGAATATGTGAAAGGAATTAGTGTACTTAAAGCTTTTGGCAAGAATAAAGAGGTAGCAAAGGAACTTGAGGATAGCATTTCTGCCACAAGAAAAGGTTTTCTTGACATAGAAAAAGCTGTTGCTCCGGTCCAGACTTTATATGTGGCTATCTTTAAGATTGGTACAGTTGCAATCATTGGAGTATCACTTATGAGATTTATAAATGGTAATATAGATGCTACAAGACAATTATGCTTATAGTTTCAAGCTTTGTTATATTTTCAGGCATGGAAATGGTTGGTGGTATGCAAAATCTTAAAGGAATTGCAGTACAGGACTTAGATTCAGTAATGAAGCTGCGTTCCTTACAAATGATTGATGAGGGCGAAGAAACTTGTATAGCAGACCCTGAAATAGAACTTAGGAATGTAAGTTTTTCATATGGAGATAGTGAATTATTTCACAAACTCAACCTTACTATACCTGCCGGTAAAACTACAGCCATAGTTGGCTTTTCAGGAAGTGGCAAGACTACCTTATGTAATCTGGTCTCCAGATTTTGGGATGTAATAGATGGAGAGGTCCTTGTAGATGGTAAGAATGTAAAAGAGTTTAACTATGATGCCTTCCTTGCAAATTTCAGCTTTGTATTTCAGGATGTATACCTTTTTGATGATACTGTAAGAAACAATATTAAGTTTGGAAATCAGGGGGCTTCTGATGAAGAAATGATAGAGGTTGCAAAGAAAGCAAGGTGTCATGACTTCATTATGAGTTTGCCTGATGGATATGATACAGTATTACAGGAAGGCGGTTCTAATCTTTCAGGAGGAGAGCGCCAGAGAATATCTATTGCAAGAGCTATGCTGAAACCAAGTAAAATTGTAGTCCTTGACGAAGCTACCTCAAGCATAGATCCGGAGAATGAAAAACAGCTTTTACAGGCTCTTGATTATCTCCTTAAGGATAAGACAACCATAGTCATAGCGCATAAGTTAAATACAATTAAAAATGCAGACCAGATAGTTGTGCTTGATAAAGGAGGAATAGAGAGCTGTGGTACCCATGCAGAACTGATGGAAAAATCCCTTATTTATAAGAAATTTGTGGCATATAGGGAGAATGCTGCAAAGTGGGAAGTTGGAATATAGATAATGTAGTGCTAATGTGCTTGAATATATAGCAGACTGAGTTATATTTATGCTGATAAATATATAAGAGAGCACATTAGCTTTTTGTTTAAGAAAAGTCTAAAAAAGTTATTTTACAGATATAGTGTAATTCTGATAAAAAAATCTAAAAGTACAAAGTTTGATATTCATATTTTTTTCACCATTTTTTTATAAAAAAATTGAAGTTTGTGATTGTAATAATGATAATTACAAATATTGTAACAGAAAATATCGATTTAAAAGCAAGTATATAACAACTCGAGGTTATAAGACTAATAAATATTGTTTATTAAAAAAATAATAACTTATAATAAATATTTCTAAATAATTTCTTGTTAATACAAATTTTTAGTTTTTAAATACAATTATTGAAAATTTTATATATTTGTGTATAATAGTTTTGGAAATATAGCTTTTAAAAATAAGAGGGTGTGCTATTTTTCTGAAATAATGATATGAAATGAGGTAAAAATGAAAAAAATTTCAAAGTTTTTTGCTGGAATAATTGTTGTAGCAATGACTTTAATGGCTTGTGGAGGCTCCGGCATAATCAGTACACCTGAACAGGCCGGTAATAATACACCTGATGCAGAAACAACCTCTAAAGAAAAAGGGCTTCAGATAGCTATTGTTTCAAGCCCTTCCGGTGTTGATGATGGTAATTTTAATGAGGATATTTATAAAGGAGTTGAAGCCTTTATCCATAGCCATACTGAATCAGAAGTGACACCGATACGCGAGACCAGTGGGGATGAGGAGGCTGCTATTGAGACAGTTTCAGATATTGCTGCAGATTATGATGTAATTGTATGTTGTGGATTCAGTTTTCAGGAATAGTGCCTATTGCTAATGATTATCCACATAAGTATTTTATTCTTGTAGATGGGCTCCCTATAGACGAAAGTGGAAAAGTAACAGAACAAAATAATATTTATGCTATGGAATTTAAGGATCAGGAGAGTGGTTTTCTTGCGGGTATGGCAGCAGCACTTGAAAGTAAAACAAAGAAGGTAGCTGTTGTCAATGGTATGCCATTTCCGTCTAATGTAAATTATCAGTACGGTTTTGAATCTGGTGTTAATTATGCAAATGAAAAATACTTTATGGGAGTTGAATGTATTGTGCTTAACGCCTATTCAGGAATAGATACACGAGGTGTAAATGTAGGTGGTAATTATATCGGAAGCTTTTCTGACCGGGAAAAAGCTAAAGTTATAGGTAAAGAACTATTGGCAAAAGGTTGTGATATCATATTTGTGGCAGCCGGTAATGCAGGAATGGGAGTATTTGATGCGGTAAAAGAGGATAAAAACTCTAAAAGGTTAAAGGTTATAGGTTGTGATGCAGATCAGTATAATGATGGGGAAAATGGCAATGATAATATTGTGTTAACCTCTGCGCTTAAGGTTATGCATACCAATGTTCAAAAACAGCTTGAAAATATTCTTGAAGGTAAGTTTAAAGGAGTTAATGCTGTGCTTGGGGCTGATTCTGATTCTACAGGTTATGTAAAGGAAAAAGGAAGAAATAAGCTTACGCCTTATGCTATGGCTAAAATGGATGAAGTATATAAGCTGATAAAAGAGGGTAAGGTTGTTCCGGCTGCAAATTTTAATGGCATGACACCTGAGGATTTCAAAGGACTTGATAATTATAATAAACAAGGCTGATAGAATATAGCCAAGGTGGTGCTTGACAACAGCTTAAATTTATTTTACCATGTTAGGGGCATATTTTTGCCTCTAACATTTTTTATTGAATAGGAATTTCTCCGAAATTCCTATTCAATAAAAAATCTCTCCGAGGGATGCACAGTTCACGGAAGGAAAATTTGCCTTGTGGCACCGCTCGCGCGCGAAGTGTGTGCGAGCACACACTTTATAAGGGAAAGAAGGAAAATTACATTGTACAGAGAAGTCAAAACTGATATGAAATTTGTAGACCGAGAGAAGGCTACGCTTAAATTTTGGAATGACAATAAGATTTTTGAAAAATCTATAGAAAGCAGGAAGGATGCTCCTACTTACATGTTCTTTGATGGCCCTCCTACAGCTAACGGTAAGCCACATATCGGACATGTTGAAACCAGAGTAATAAAGGATATGATTCCACGCTATAAGACTATGAAGGGATTTAAAGTGCCTAGAAAAGCAGGCTGGGATACACATGGACTTCCTGTAGAGATAGAAGTTGAGAAGCTCTTGGGACTTAACGGTAAAGAGCAGATAGAAGAATACGGTATGGAGCCTTTCATTGAGAAATGTAAGGAATCTGTATGGAAATTTAAGGGAATGTGGGAAGATTTTTCAGGAACGGTAGGTTTCTGGGCAGATATGGACAACCCTTATGTTACTTATCATGATGACTTCATTGAGTCGGAGTGGTGGGCATTAAAAGAAATCTGGAAAAAGGGACTTTTATATAAAGGCCATAAAATAGTTCCATATTGTCCTCGCTGCGGTACATCACTTTCTTCGCACGAGGTTGCTCAGGGCTACAAGAATGTAAAAGAGCGTTCTGCAGTAGTCAGGTTTAAGGCTGTGGGCGAGGATGCTTATTTCCTTGCCTGGACAACTACACCTTGGACACTTCCTTCCAACGTAGGTCTTTGTGTAAATCCTGATGAAAGCTATGTAAAGGTTAAGGCCGCAGACGGATATACATATTATATGGCAGAAGCTCTGTTAGATAAGGTACTTGGTGCTCTTGCTACAGAAGATACCAAGGCTTATGAAATACTTGAAAGATACAAGGGTTCAGACCTTGAAAAACGTGAATATGAGCCGCTTTTTGCCTGTGCGGGAGAAGCAGCTAAGAAACAGAATAAAAAGGGACATTTCGTAGTTATGGATGACTATGTAACTATGTCAGACGGTACAGGTATAGTTCATATAGCTCCTGCTTTCGGTGAAGACGATGCAAGAATAGGAAGAAACTATGACCTTCCTTTTGTACAATTTGTAAATGAACAGGGTGAGCTTACAGAGGAAACCCCTTTTGCAGGCAAGTTTATAAAAGATGCTGATCCTCTTGTGCTTCAGGACTTGGAAGACAGAAAGCTGCTTTTTGATGCCCCTAAATTTGAGCATGAATATCCTCACTGCTGGCGTTGTGACAGTCCTCTTATTTACTATGCAAAAGAGACATGGTTTATCAAAATGACAGCAGTAAGAGATGACCTGCTTAAAAATAATGCCAAAATTAACTGGATACCTGAAAATATAGGTAAGGGAAGATTTGGTGACTGGCTTCAGAATGTACAGGACTGGGGACTTTCAAGAAACAGATATTGGGGAACTCCGCTCCCTGCCTGGACTTGTGAGTGCGGTAAGGTACATGTTATAGGAAGCAAGGCAGAGCTTAAAGAAATGAGTAATAATTGCCCTGAGGATATAGAGCTTCACCGTCCGTTCATTGATAATGTTACTATTAAATGCCCTGACTGTGGTAAGGAAATGCACAGAGTGCCTGAGGTTATTGACTGCTGGTTTGATTCAGGAGCTATGCCTTATGCACAGTATCACTATCCTTTTGAAAATAAAGAGCTGTTTAAGAAACAGTTTCCTGCTGATTTTATATCAGAGGCTGTAGACCAGACCAGAGGCTGGTTCTATTCACTTCTTGCTGAGTCAACCCTGCTTTTTAATGAAGCACCTTATAAGAATGTAATAGTGCTTGGTCACGTGCTTGATGAAAACGGGCAGAAGATGAGTAAGTCAAAGGGAAATGCAGTAGATCCTTTTGAGGCTCTTGCAAAGCATGGTGCTGATGCTATACGTTGGTATTTTTATGCAAACAGTGCACCTTGGCTTCCGAACCGTTTCTCGGATAAGCTTGTAACTGAGGGACAGAGCAAGTTTATGAGCACACTTTGGAATACATACGCTTTCTTCGTGCTTTATGCAAATATAGATGAATTTGATGCAACTAAATATAAATTAGAGTATGATAAGCTCGCTGTTATTGACAAATGGCTGCTTTCAAAGCTTAACTCTACAATTAAGGCAGTAGAGGACAATCTTGATAACTACCGTATACTTGAGACTGCAAAGGTACTTCTTAACTTTGTTGATGAGATGAGTAACTGGTATGTAAGACGCTGCCGTAACCGTTTCTGGGCAAAGGGAATGGAGCAGGATAAGATAAATGCTTACCTCACCCTTTATACAGCCCTTGTAGAGATAAGTAAGGCAGCAGCTCCTATGATACCGTTTATGACAGAGGAGATATATCAGAATCTTGTCAGAAGTATAGACAAGACTGCTCCTGAGAGCATACATCTCTGTGATTTCCCTAAGGTTGATGAAAGCCATATTGATAAAGAGCTTGAAGACAATATGGAGAAGGTACTTGAGATAGTTGTACTCGGACGTGCCGGAAGAAATGAAGCTAATATCAAGAACCGCCAGCCAATCGGAAATATGTATGTGAATTTGCTACAGGTAAGAATACACTTCCTGAAATGTATATGGATATCATCAAGGAAGAATTAAATGTTAAGAATATAACAATGCTTGATGATGTAAGCAAGTTCAGTGGCTATACCTTTAAGCCACAGCTTCGTACCCTTGGCAAGAGATTTGGCAGCAGACTTAATACTCTTAAAGAAGTGCTTGCAAATGTAGACGGTGTTAAGGTTATGGCAGAACTTAAGGAAACAGGAAAGACTGTACTTAATGTAGGCGGAGTAGATGAAGAGCTTGCTATGGATGACCTGCTTTATGAGGCAGTTCAGGTAGAGGGATTTGAAACTCAGTCAGAGAACGGTATAACTGTGGTGCTTGACAGAGAACTTACACCTGAACTCATAGAGGAAGGTTTTGTCAGAGAGCTTATAAGCAAGATTCAGACCATGCGTAAGGAAGCAGGCTTTGAGGTAATGGACAAGATTACTGTCTTTGCTAAAGGAAATGAGAAGCTTGAGACTCTTATGCAGGCTAATAAAGAGAGCATAATCACTGATGTAATGGCTACTGAGATTGTAACCGGAAAGGTTGACGGTTATGTTAAAGAGTGGAATATTAACGGTGAGAATGTGGAGCTTGGTGTAAAGAAGAATTAAGAAATAAAATATAGTTTAGGGGGGAAGGTTTGCGAGTTGCGCAAGCCTTTCTTCTGCATAAAATGGAGTTTGTTATGAAAACAGCAGATAAAGTTTTAGACTTGCTTGAGAAAAATAGAGGGAAGGCTATATCAGGAGAAAGGCTTGCAGAAGTTTTGGGGATTAGCAGGGCAGCGGTATGGAAGCATATTAAGGCTCTTAAGGAAGAGGGATATGAGATAAGTTCGGTTAGTAACAAGGGGTATGAATTAATGGATAGTGGTGATGTATTTTCTACTAAGAGTGTTATGGATGAACTGATTGGTGAGGAATATGGCTATAAGGGTAAAATTAAACTTGAAGCAGAGGTCAGGGATGAAGTTACATCTACCAATGCACTGCTTAAAGACATGGCAGCAGACGGAGCTGATGAGGGAAGAGTTTTGATAGCTAAAAAGCAGACAGCAGGCAGAGGAAGGCTTGGAAGGAATTTCTTTTCTCCTAAGAATGGTATTTATCTTAGTATGCTGCTCAAACCGGATATGGAGTTCAGAGAGGCTATGCTTCTTACTACGATAGCAGCAGTTGCCGTTGTTGAAGCAGTCAGAGAAGTCACCGGTAAGGATACAGGTATAAAATGGGTAAATGACGTTTATCTTGAGGGGAAAAAAATCTGCGGAATACTTACAGAAGCAGTTACAGATGTGGAAAATGGTAAGCTTTCTTATGCGGTAGTTGGTATAGGAGTAAATATTACCAAGCCCTCAGATGAGAATTTTCCTAAGGAGCTTAGAGATATAGCAGGCTTTGTCTATGATGGAGAAGAACCTCCAAAGGGAATTATGAGCAAACTTGCGGCTTCCATAATAAAAAATTATTTTAAGTATTATGAGAAACTGCCTGAGCACAGCTTTATGGAATACTATAAGAAACATCAGACCCTGCTAAATAAAGATATCTTTATAATTACTTCTGAAGGCTCAGTAAAGGCTAGGGCTCTGGGTGTTGACGATGAGGCAAGATTACTGGTAAAATATGAGGATGGAAAAGAAGAAGCCCTGTTTACGGGTGAAGTCAGTGTAAGGGAGGCAGGAAGTGAAAAACAAAATATTCCGGAGTTTAAAAAGAACTAAAAATATATTTGTGCTTGCACTTTGTATGGGAATAGTATTTTCTGCTACAGCCTGTAAGTCAGGAAAAAATGTGGTAGCGAACAATATTACCTCAGTAGTAGAAAAAAACATGGATAAGGGCTATATGTTTAAAATAAAGGATACAGAATTTATTATTGGTGAAGATCCTACAGACAAGATAAATGCCCTTGAAGCAGCTTCAGACTTATTTTCTGCGCCAAGCTGTGCCATGCAGGGTGAGGATAAGGTATATACCTACAGTGGGTTTACGCTTACAGTCAATTCTGACGGCAAGGATGGAAGTGCTAAGCTGACATCAATCCTGCTTACTGATGACAGTGTACAAACAAAGGAAGGGCTTTATATAGGATTAACCAGGGCAGAAACGGAAAAGCTTTACGGTAAAAAGAAGAAAAAAGGAAATGAATACATCTATAAAAAAGGCAGGATGGAGCTTGATATAATTTTTGTAGATAATAAGGTTGTTTCTATTGAGTACAGAGGATAAGGAGAAAAATATGATAAAGGTTATATTACATGGATGCAATGGCAGAATGGGACAGATGTTGTCAACCATTATTGCAGCAGATGAAGAAATGACTGTAGTTGCAGGGATAGAGCCTTCAAGTGAGAAGAAAAATGACTATCCTGTTTACAAAAATTTTGACGGGCTGAAAGAGAAAGCGGATGTAATTATAGATTTTTCAACTGCTTCTGCCATTGATGGTCTACTTAATTATTGTGAAAAATTTCACATGCCATTGGTACTTTGTTCAACAGGACTATCAGAGGAGCAGCTTAAAAGAGTGGATGAACTTGCAAAGGAGTCAGCAGTACTTATGTCTGCGAATATGTCACTTGGTATAAATGTACTTCTTAAGCTTCTTAAAAATGTAACAGCAACTCTTTATGGTAATGGATTTGATATAGAAATAGTAGAGAAGCATCATAATCAGAAGTTAGATGCTCCAAGCGGTACAGCGCTTGCACTTGCTGATGTGATGAAAGACGAACTTAATGATATTTCTTATAACTTAAATAGAATGGAAGTAAGGAAGAAAAGAGAAAGAAATGAAATAGGCATTTCCTCTGTCAGAGGTGGAACCATAGTTGGTGAGCATGAGATTATCTTTGCAGGTACGGATGAGATTATAGAAATCAAACATACTGCTTACTCCAGGGCTATATTTGCTAAAGGAGCCATTAGTGCAGCTAAGTTCCTTGCAGATAAAAAATCAGGAAAGTATGATATGTCTGATGTAATTGGCTAAAATTATGAGTAAATTGAGAAAAACTTTGATTGTTTCAGGGGTAAGCCTTGTAATTTTACTGATGCTTGCCGGGCTTTCTCTGTTTATAAATACACCACTAAAGTCAGAAATGACTGTGGAAGCGGGGACTTACGACTTAAAGCAGACCGATTTTTATAAAAATCCGGATGTTTATGAATTTTTGTTAAATCACCATATACCTCTGATAAACTGCAGGATGGTAACTTCTTTTAAGGATATTCCGCTTGATAAGCCTGGAGAATATCCGGTGCAGTTTCTGGTAAACGGCAATATCAATACAACCCTGCTTACAGTTGAAGATACTGAAAGTCCTGTTATCCTTACAAAAGAAGTGGTAATTGCTGCCGGGGAAAAGTGTAAAAAGGAAGATTTTGTTGACAGAATTGAGGATGCTACTAAGACAAAGCTTAAAGAAAGTGGTTTGTCAGATTATAAAGGAAAATCAGGAGTTTACAAAATAAAGCTTACAGCCACGGACTTAGGAGGCAATACTTCGGAAGAATCTACCCGTTTATATGTGCTTGATGTTAAGAAAAAACTAAAGGTTGAACTTGGAACTAAGGATTTGCCGGCAAGTAAATTTTTGAAAACAGAGCAGTTAGGACTCAAGCTTGCATATGATAAAAAAATTAATATAAAGAAGATTTTAAGAAAACCGGGTAAATATAAGCTTAATGTTAAAGCTCTGGTTAAGAAAAATGAAAAAAACATAATGCTTAAGCTTGAAGTGGAGGATACTAAACCACCTGTTATAAAGGGTGTGAGAGACCTTACTATGTATATAGGCAGTCCGTTTTCCTACAGAGAAGGAGTTAGTGTAACGGACAACCAGCCGGGAGGAACGGCACTTATGGTAGATGCATCTGATGTTAACCCCAGAAAAGAAGGCACTTACAAGGTATTTTACAAATCTGAAGATAAGGCGGGTAATAAGACAGAAAAATCAGCAAAAGTAATTGTAAAGAAATCAGATGAAAGCCATGTGGCAGAGGTCAGTAAGTACGTAAAAGATGTTCTCTCAGAGATAACAACCAAGGATATGACAGAGCTTGAAAAATTAGATAAAATATTTGAGTTTTGTCATACAAAAATTAATTATACCGGTTATTCGGATAAAAGTGATGCTGTAGAAGCAGCCTATAACGGATTTAGAACACATACAGGAGACTGTTTTACTTATTATGCAGTTTCAAAAGCACTTATAACCGGGGCAGGTTTTGAAAATATCATGGTTACAAGAGATGGAGAACATAGCGACCACTTCTGGAATTTGATTAAATATAAAGATAAGTGGTATCATTTTGACACCTGCCCTCTTGCAGGTGCAGGCTCATTTAGGGCATTTATGCTTGGCGATCTTGAACTTGCAAAGTTTGACAGGGAGTATGGAAAGAATAACCCTGTTCATAAAGGATATTATCATTTTGAAAAAAGTGCTTACCCTGACAGGGCAGCTACAGGAGTGAAAGAAGATTAGATACTAATGGAAAATCTGACAGAAAAACAGGAAGAACTATTGCACAATATTATGTGTGTTTCAGGCGGTTTTATGGGGGGATATGCATTATTTAGCAGACTTGGAAATTTTGGTTCTGCCCAGACGGCGAATTTGATTGAGATTATATTAAATATTTTTGGAAGGGATTATAAAGAAGTAGGGTTAAGGCTTGCTGCCCTTTTGCTTTTTATTCTGGGAAATATATCAGGAGTTTTAATTAAGCAGAGGTTTGGAAGATTTGATATTAAAATCTACACATTTACAGTATTAATATTGGGCTTTATTACTCTTTCTTTTATACCGGAGAATGCTGATTTTGTTTTAGCATTACTGCCTGTTTTTTTCATGTCATCTGTACAATGGTTTACCTTTACAGGTACAAGAAAATACAATTGTTCAACTATCTTTTCAACCAATAACTTAAAACAGATGATTTTGGCATATACTTATTACCATCTTACAGGCAAAAAAGAAGATAGGGAAAAAGGCAGATTCTACCTTACTTCCCTTAGTTTCTTTCATATAGGGGTAGTACTTGCAATCATTCTTTGTCTTAGGTTTGGCATACAGGCAAGTCTTTTTGGTATAATTATAATTATTGTTGCAGAAATTGTCTCGATAGAAAGGGAAGCTAAGCAGAAAATCTGACTATCATGCTTTCTACAGCAACATACTCATTCATTTCTCCGGTTTTAATAGCATTATCAACAAAGATGCCATATTCAAGGGCATCTTTTAATGTATCCATAGAAAAGTTATTTGCCTGTTCTATGTATTTTTTTACAAAAAAAGGTGGTATCTTGATGAGAGAAGCAATTTCAACTGATTTTCCATCAGCTAAAAGATGTTTAATATTATAAAGACGTGTAAAATGTGTATTAATAAGGGCTAAGATTTTAACCGGAGACTCCTGGAGTCCTATCAAATCAAGGTAAAAACCTATGGAATTCTCTCTGTCTTTTTTGCCCATGTAGTCCATTATATCAAATATTTTATCAGAAAGCTGCCTTGTGCAGACTGTATCTATATCTTCTTTGGTTGCGGTTCTTTTTTCATATACATACGAAATCAGTTTATCAGCCTCGTTGTAAAGTTCGTCCATAGAAGTTCCTATACGGCTTACAAAGTATTTGGCAAGGTCATAATTAATTGATATTTTATCAGAGGCAAATTTCTTGATTATTGTATTAATTAAGTCTTTTTCTTTCTGAATATCAAACTCTACCGTACATCCGGTTTTGTTTACAGCTTTATAAAGCCTGGTTCTTTTATCAACCTCAGCTTCTGAAAAAATTATTACTGTAGTTTCGGGAATCTTTGTGATATATTCCGATAGCTCATTTGCAGAAGAAAAAAGCCCTGAATTCTCAACTAAAATACATCTGTAGTCTGCAAAAAAAGGCAGAGTTTCTGCAAGCTCTATAATACTGTTTATATCAGTAATTTTTCCCGAAAATGTACTTAGGTTCATTTTATCGCCATTTCCCACAACGGCATTTTTAAGAGCATTTTTATAATATCTTACCATATAGGCTTCAGCACCATAAAGCAGGTAACAGCGTTTAAAGGAATGGGTTTTGATATGTTCGTTAAGTGTAGCTTGTGACATGGGAGCTCCTTCTATTCTTGCGTTTTCTTATAATCTCTAATATATCGGTTTGCCGGAGTATTGTCAATTACATTGTAACTTATTGATTTTTATATATGAATGATGTGGGTGTCAAAAATAATAAATTCTCTTGCAAGCAAGCCCCAATCGAATTTTTTTATACTTTTGACACTTGTATTATGAAATTAAGTATGTAAAAGAAGCTTTTTGAGATTGAAAAGCAACTACATTCGTTGTACGATTCCTTTTTGAAAGTGATGTTGATATTTATCTGGATTAAATATATGTTGAGTAAGATAACAATAAAAAAATAGATAATAGTTCTAAAAATGTAATAAAAATTAAACCGATATACAGGAAATATTAATAATATAAACCGGATAATAGCTGTTTTTTTGCAACAAAAATGTCATAATTATTTTATAAAATTAAAGAAAAAAATCTGCATTTTAACTAAAAATAAGGAGGATATTGCTATGAAGAATGATTTGTCCGGAAAAAAATTTTTAGCCCTTATGTTTATAGGAGCGCTTTCTGTTAGTTTAGTTACAGGTAGTGAAGCAAATGCGGCAACTGCTAAAAAGCCTGTAAGTGATAAAGTTGTAAAAACAAAAAAACAATAAAGCTAAAAAGATTTAAAACATGCAGAAAAAAACTGGATTCTATAGATAATTTTTGCTCTAACAGGGGTAGTAGTTAATGGAAAATTAGGTTTTATAAATAAAAAAAGAAAGAAGTAGTGGTTTATCCTAAATATGACTATGATGGCGGTTATGAGGCAAATGATGGTTTGGTGCAGGTATGGAAGGCAGGTAAAATAGGCTATATAAATGAAAAAGGAAAAGAAGTCATACCTTTAATATATGATTATGGTTCTGAATTTAAAAATGGATTTGCAGCTGTAGAGAAGGGAGATAAATGGGGATTTACAGATACTAAAGGAAGGGTGACAGTTCCTTTAGTATATCAGTATGTAAAAGAATTTAATGAGGGTTATGCTATTGTCGAAAAAGATTATAAATGGGGCTTTGTAAACAAAAGAGGAGAAGAAGTAGTTAAGCCTAAGTATGAAAGCGTGGGACAGGCTAAACAAGGGTTTGCTGTTGTAAAAAATGGTAAAAAAGGCATTGTAAATATGAAAGGAGAAGAGATTACTCCATTAAAATATGACTATATTGGAATAAGTGCATATGCCGGTGAAGATTTTGAAGTTGGAGATGTAGAAGAAAAGCTTACAGCAGTAAAATTAAATGGGAAAATAGGAGCTGTTAATGCAAAGGGTGAAGAGATAATCCCGCTTAAATATGATGACATACTGTTTAACTATGACAGGTCTTTGACAGCAGTAAAGCTAGACGGCAGATGGAGTATTGTGGATGAAAACGGCAAAGCGATAAATGATATAACCTATGATGAAGTTAATGAAGCTCATATTAATAAGGCTCTTGTTGTGAAGAAAAATGATAAATGGGGCTTGATAAATACAAAGGGGGAGCTTTAACTCCTATCCAATACGATGAAATCAAGAATTTTACTGATGGAAAGGTAGCAGTCAGGATTAAAGATGAGTGGAGCGTATTAGATGAAAAAGGTAATAAATCAGATGTAAAAATAGATCAGGACGGAGAAATGCCTGAGGAAGACGAAGAGCCGCTTAAAGATATAGATGCTGCAATTAAGCCGAAGGATTCTAAATATGATTTTGAAGTAGGTCTTTTAGATAACCTTGTTTTTGTAAAACTTAATGGAAAATGGGGAATTACAGACAATAAGGGAAAAGTTATAGTAAAGCCCAAGTATAGCGACATTGGACAGTATTTTGCCGGTGATGTTATAGAAGTAAGGCTTAATGGCAAATGGGGCTTTATAAATGCAAAAGGAAAAAAGATTATACCGCTTATATATGACAGTGTTATGCCTTTTTTAGATGAAGTTACAGCTGTAAGAAAAGGAAACAGATGGGGCTTTATAGATAAGAAAGGAAATGAAATAACTGAGTTTAAATATCAGACTGTGATGCCGTTTTCAGAAAGCCTTGCAGCAGTGAGACAGGATGAAAAATGGGGCTTTGTGAATAACAAGGGCGAAGAAGTAATCGCTCCTAAATATGACAGAGCCTGGATGTTTGATGGAGACAAAGCTGCTGTAGGCCTGGGAAATAAATTGGGATTTATAGATAAGTCCGGCAAAGAAGTGACTCCGCTAAAATATGATGGTTTTAATTTTGAACAGATAGGAGCAGCATTTACAGAGGTAACAATCGGCAGCAAAAAAGGTTTTATAAATAGCAAAGGAGAGGAAATAATTCCTGTAAAATATGACTATATAAACTGGTATCCTGATGAGAAAATGTTCTCTGCCTGCATAGATGGCAAATGGGGCTATATAGATGATAAAGGCAAAGAAATAATACCTCTGAAATATGAAGAAATAGGAATGATTTACAATAATCTTATAAAAGCCAGGTTAAATGGGAAATGGGGCTATGTGGATAAAAGAGGAGAAGAAATAACCCATTTCAAATATGATGAAATTTTCAGGTTTCAAAATGGAAGTTCCAAGGTCAGGATAGGCAGTAAATGGGGCGTCATAAATGCGAAAGGTACAGAGGCTGTGCCGGCACAATATGATGAAGTGGAATCATTTGAAGATGGTATGGCAGTAGTTAAAAAGTCCGGTAAATGGGGAGCAGTAAATGAGGAAGGAAAGAAGCACATTCCATTTAGATATGATTATATGGGCGATTTTTCTGAGGGATATGCGACAGTAAAGCTGAACGGTAAATATGGAACTATAGACCTTATGGGAAGAACTGTTGCAGCCATTAAATATGATGATTACCTAAGCTTTGAAGGAGGACTTGAGCTTGTAAGAGTTAATGATAAGTGGGGAATGATAAATGAGTTTGGACAAGAGATTATACCGCTTAAATACGATTATCTGAGAGATCTGGTAATAGAAGAAGGAAAGAATGGCAATGTAAAAGTCAATATTCAGGCTGTAAAGGGTAAAAAAGAAGGTGAAATAGAATATAAGGCTGTAAGGAGAATATTGGGAGATGTGTATTTCTACTCTGGATGGAAACTGGTAAAAAAACTAAAGTGATGTAATTATACCTGTTTTTAACACAATGATGAATATTGATGACAGACCTTCCAATGCAAGAGTTGAAGTAAGTGTACAGAACCATGTAAAAACAGATACTAAGAAAGGATATTTTACTCATTTTCAAACATCAAGCGTTTCTTATGGGGGTTTTTAGCGAAAGTAATTCGAATAATTATTGGATTAGTGCCTAAATTAAATAAAGTTGCTATCCTATATGAGAAATTTGAATCAGGCACGAAAATAGTAACAGGTTCATGGCATCCTACAGACAGATATACTAAAGTTGTACAAATTGATATGAATGACTTAATTTAGAATTGTTAAGCCGGTGAACTATGCAGGAGATTATACTAAGTTGGAAATTTGAGTCACTATGAAGGATGGTGGATAAATTGAAAATTCATTTGTTAAAAGCTTTTTTGCCATTATTTATTGTATGTATTATTTTTGTTGCCTTTTTCAGGCAAATAGATTGTGGTAGTGAAGGGGGATACGCTTTTCAAATAAGTGAATGGGGAGCTAAACTTAAGAATATCTACGGAACAGATTTTATAAACAAAGAAATAATAGTCAGAGATAACACTGTACAGGTTGATGGTATCCGGTGCTTATATGCGGTGAATCAGAATGAAGATGGACTTAGTATCTATTTATTACTGTCAGGTGGGGAATATCTCACGCATAATTATGTAGGTTCATCCTTTGTTAAATTTAGCCATAGCTCTGAATATAGTAATATGGCTTATGGAGAAGGAAGTGTTGAAGTCTCAGATTCAACCTCAACCGGAGAGGTACAAAATACAGAAGAAAAAGAAGCCCTTAACAAGGTTGATGAAGCCATAAATAATATGAGACATTTATTTGCTTCTGCCATCATGGTAAATTTGAGAGTAGTGGAATTATATAAAATATTAACAGGTTGTATGATTTTAATCGCTATTGTTGTAATTGCAGGATATTATTCATACTTAAAGTCTGAGACAGTATATGAGCTTTACTGTAAATTAAGAAGAAAAGAAAAAAATATTCATCGGATGTAAACTTGGTAAAAAGAATAGGTTTTTTTGACAATCATCTTACCGCTATGTATGCTTTTTTTCTGCTAATTTTGTAGGATAAATAATATTAATTAATGAGTGCTCAATAACATAAAAATCATATGCAAATCCTTATAAATACTGTATTTTTTTATTCCGGATACTGTATAATGTAAGTGTAAGAAAAATTTACTTGAATTAAGGAGTTTAAAAATTGAAAAAGAAGAAACTTATATATTTATGCAGTTTTTAATAATGTTTGTCGTAATGATTATTTTTGTGTATCAAGCATTACAGCATCCGGAGCTTAGCTTTGATATACCATTAAAAATACTGCATCTTCTATACTTAGGTTATGTTGTAATCATGATAGCTTTTTTAGTAAAATTTTTCACAACTAAAAAATAACTTGTAAAAATAATATATGGGAGGAGTACACAAAATTCTCCGTCCTTGCCAACTCCCACTCCTCTGTGCTATAATTAACCCTCGTAAAACTAAAATAAAAGGTGGTGAGATAGTGGTAGAGTTAGACCAGTTCAAAGTTACATTAAACTCTTATGCAGAGCCATTAGTCGAAGTGAGGGATTCACTTTGACTTGACAAGTAAGAAGATGAGGCTTGAAGAGTTAAACAGGCTTATTTCAGAACCGGGATTCTGGGACGATTCAGATAAGGCAAATGCCACAATGGCAGAAATATCAAGTCTTAAGAATGGCATAGAAGGCTTTGACAGTTTGCAGAGACAGTATGACGATATAGGTGCGCTTATAGAAATGGCAGAAGAAGAAAACGATGATTCTATGATTTCAGAAATCGGAGACGAACTTGAAAAGTTTAAGACCGATTTTGATACACTTAGAATTTCAACCCTGCTTAGCGGACCTTATGATAAAGATAATGCTATTATTACCTTACATGCCGGAGCAGGCGGTACGGAAGCCTGTGACTGGACAAGTATTCTTATGAGGGCTTATACCAGATGGGCAGAGGGAAAAGGATTTAAAACAGAGATAATTGATTATCTGGCTGGAGAAGAGGCGGGAGTTAAATCCTGTACAATAGAAATAACAGGAACTAATGCCTACGGATACTTAAAGAGCGAACATGGTGTACATCGCTTAGTACGTATTTCTCCTTTTAATGCGGCAGGTAAACGCCAGACTTCATTTGTTTCCTGTGACGTAATGCCTGATATTGAGGAAGATATAGATATTGAAATTAAAGATGATGATATAAGAATAGACACCTTCCGTTCAAGTGGTGCAGGTGGTCAGCATATCAATAAAACATCATCGGCTATCAGAATTACACATTTTCCTTCGGGAATAGTTGTAAGCTGTCAGAATGAACGCTCACAGTTCCAGAATAAAGCCAAGGCTATGCAAATGTTGAAAGCAAAGCTTTATATGTTAAAACAGCAGGAAAATGAAGCTAAGGAAGCAGGAATCAGGGGTGAGCAGAAAGATATTGCCTGGGGGCAGTCAGATTCGCTCTTATGTGCTTCAGCCATATACCATGGTCAAAGACCATAGAACCAATGTTGAGATAGGTAATGCACAGACAGTGTTGGATGGAAATTTTGATCCGTTTATTAATGCTTATTTAAAATGGAAGAGTATTAAAAAAGAAGATTAACTATAATATGTCAGTATGGGAGATATTCCTGTGCTGACATTTTTTGCGTTATTTCCTATAAGTATCTGAAGTAGCGAAATTCTTGTTATATTCAATAATTAAAAACCAAAAAAATTACCAAAAATTATCTATAAAACTATCAGCTTTTACACTTGCAATTAATGCGTACTTGTGTTACTATTCTTTCTGTTACGAACAAATGCCCACTAAGGGCATACAAAATCCTGATAAATATTGGAGCATCTAAGCTATAACAAAGATTTAAAAATGGGTGGGATAATGAGAAAAGAAAGTTATATGTAGTTTCAGAGAGAGCATTACCGGAAGTTCTTCTACAGGTTGTGGAAGCAAAGAAGCTGCTTGAGGCTAAAAAAGTAACAACAGTAGGAGAAGCGGCAGAAGCAGTTGGTATAAGCCGGAGTTCTTTTTACAAGTATAAAGATGAGATTAATTTTTTCTACGAAGATGCTAAAGGGAAAACAATTTCATTTTTGCTTGAGATGGAGGACAGGCAGGGACTACTGTCAGAAGTGCTTAAAGAAGTGGCTATACATGGAGTTAATATACTTACTATTCACCAAAGTATACCTGTTAACGGACTTGCTTCCTTATCAATGAGCTTGCAGGTTTCAGACGGATTTACGGATGTTACTGAAATGGTGGCAAGTATAGAAGCAATCGATGGTATCAGAAGGATGAAGCTACTGGCAAGAGAATAAATCAGAGGTGATAAATGGTTAATGTAGGAATTATAGGATATGGAACTGTTGGTTCCGGAGTTTTTGAAGTTTTAAATACAAATAGTAAGAGTATCGAGGTAAGAGCAGGTGAAGAAATTAAGGTAAAGCGAATCTGTGATCTTAGGGATTTTCCGGGAGATGAAGCAGAGAAACTTATTACTCATGACTTTAATGATATTTTAAATGATAAAGAAATTTCAATAGTAGTTGAGACTATGGGTGGTACTAAGCCTGCATACGACTTTGTGAAAGCTTCTATTGAAGCGGGCAAAAGTGTGTGTACTTCAAACAAAGAGCTTGTGGCAAAGTTTGGTGCAGGTCTTATTAAACTGGCTAAAAAGCATAATGTAAATTTCCTTTTTGAGGCAAGTGTGGGTGGTGGTATACCTATAATACGTCCTCTTAACTATGCGCTTACAGCAGAGGAAATCCTTGAGATAAAAGGTATACTTAATGGTACTACTAATTTTATACTTACAAAAATGAATGATGAGGGATTAGATTACGAGACAGTGTTAAAGGAAGCGCAGGCAATGGGGTATGCTGAGAAAAATCCGACTGCCGATGTAGAAGGATTTGACACTTGTAGAAAGATAGCGATACTTACTTCTCTTGCCTATGGTAAGCAGGTGGACTTTGAAGATATTAAGACAGAGGGAATTAGCAAAATCACCAAAGAGGATATGGAATATGCCAAAGCTCTTAATGCATCAATAAAGCTTATAGGCGAAAGCAAAAAGGAGAACGGAGTAGTGTATGCCAGAGTTGCCCCTGCTCTCATAAACAGAGAACAGCCTCTTTACGGTGTGCATGATGTATTCAATGCTATTTTTGTAAAAGGAAACATGGTAGATGATGTAATGTTCTATGGCAGAGGGGCAGGTAAGCTTCCTACAGCAAGTGCAGTAGTTGCAGATATAATAGAGGCAGTGAAATATAAAGACAGACATGTAGGAATCATCTGGGAAGAAGAGAAACTTGAACTTGGAGACATAAAGGAATACAGACAGAGCTTCTTTGTGAGAGTGCCTGCGGCTATGAAAGAAACTGTAATACAGAGACTGCCTGAATTGGAAGAGGTTAAATCGGAGAAGGTGGAAGGTGAATTTGCTTTTATCACACCGGTAATTACAGAAAATGAATTTGAAAAGATTATAAGTGGTTTAAATATTATAAATAAAATAATAGTAAATTTTTAAAAATATCTTGCAAATATCATAATTAAGCGTTACGCTATAGTGTATGGTATTTGCAGATATTTTTTATATGGGAATAAGTTAATTTGGAGGAAAAAGGGTTGTTAAAAAGTAGTTAAATTTGGTGGAAGTTCACTTGCAAATGCAGAACAGTTTAAAAAGTAGGAGATATCATAAAGTCAGATAAGGATAGACATTATGCCATACCTTCAGCACCGGGAAAAAGATTTAATACAGATATAAAGGTAACGGATTTACTTTATAAATGTCAGGAAAAAGCTGTAAATAATGAAGACTTTTCAGAAGAATTTGAAGATATTAAATCAAGATATAATGAAATCATAGCAGGGCTTGGCATAACTCTTTCATTGGAGGATGAGTTTGTTCTTATTGAGAAAAATCTTAAAGAAAAAGCCGGAAAGGACTATGCGGCTTCCAGAGGTGAATACCTTAATGGAATTATTATGGCAAAGTATCTGGATTTTACTTTTATAGATGCAGCAACTGTATTATTTTTCGATAAAGAGGGCGTTTTTGATTCTGAAAAAACCAATGAAGTGCTTGGAAAGAAACTTAAAAAGATTGAATATGCGGTAATTCCGGGATTTTATGGTTCATTACCTGACGGTACAATAAAGACTTTCTCAAGAGGCGGCTCGGATATTACCGGGGCTATTGTTGCAAGGGCTATTAAGGCTGATATTTATGAGAATTGGACTGATGTTTCAGGTTTCCTGGTTGCAGATCCAAGAATTATTTACAATCCTGAGCCTATTGATATTATTACATACAAAGAGCTGCGTGAGCTTTCATATATGGGAGCTTCTGTTTTACACGAAGACTCTATTTTCCCTGTAAGAAAAGCAGGTATACCTGTAAATATCAAAAATACAAATGCACCTGAAGATCCGGGAAGCTGGATAGTTGAAAGTACCGGACAAAAATCAAAATATGTAATTACCGGTATTGCCGGTAGAAAGGGATTTTCAGCTATCAACATAGATAAAGACATGATGAATGTTGAAATAGGATTTGGAAGAAAGGTGTTGCAGGCATTTGAAGAAAATGACATTTCCTTTGAACATATGCCTTCCGGTATAGATACAATGACACTTTTTGTAGAGCAGAAAGCCTTCGAGCCTAAGGAACAGCTTGTAATTTCAGCTATTCACAAGCTTGCAGAACCTGATTCAATAGAAATAGAGTCAGGAATTGCTCTTATTGCAGTAGTAGGAAGGGGAATGAAGTCTGTAAGAGGAACAGCAGGAAGAATATTTGCAGCCCTTGCCCATGCACGTATAAATGTAAGAATGATTGATCAGGGATCAAGCGAGCTTAATATCATAATCGGAGTAGATAATGATGATTTTGAACTTGCAATTAAAGCGATTTATGATATATTTGTAGAGGTTCAACTTTAGAATTATACAAAGTGTCAAAAAAATATTTAGAGGGTAAGACAATGGACATAGCAAAGAAAATTGCAGAAGAACTTGGAATTAAAAAAGAGCAGGTAAATGCAGTAATAAAGCTTATAGATGAGGGTAATACCATACCCTTTATAGCAAGATATAGAAAAGAGCAGCATGGAGCACTTAATGATGAGATATTGCGTAATCTGGATGAAAGACTCAGATATCTGAATAATCTGGAAGACAGAAAGGTTCAGGTTATTGGGCTTATAAATGAACAGGGAAAACTCACAGAGGAGTTAAAGCTTGCAATAGAGGCAGCGGAAACCCTGGTTTCGGTTGAAGATTTATACAGACCTTACAAGCAAAAGAGAAGAACCAGAGCTACTATAGCTAAGGAAGCAGGGCTTTCAGGACTTGCTATTATAATTTCTCTTCAGCAGACAGATAAGCCTTTGGAAGAGGAAGCCCTTGCCTATATCAATGAAGAAAAAGGAATTTTAGATACTGATTCTGCAATCAAGGGAGCTATGGACATTATTGCCGAAGAAATATCGGATAATGCCGACTACAGAAAATACATAAGAAATATCACCTTTGAAAAGGGAAATGTAGTTTCAGAAGCAAAAGATAAGGAAGCTGAATCGGTATATGAAACTTATTATAGTTTCAGCGAGCCGATAAAAAAGATTACGGGTTACAGAATACTTGCAATTAATCGTGGTGAGGCTGAAAAGATTTTAACAGTAAAAATAGAAGCTCCGGTAGATGAAATTTTGGACTACTTATGTAGAAAAGTTATAATCAGAGATAATAAAAATACCTCAGAAGTACTTAAGGAAACAGCTATTGATGCTTATACAAGATTAATTGCTCCTTCCATAGAAAATGAAATAAGAGCAGAACTTACAGAAAATGCAGAAGACGGTGCGATTAAAGTATTTGGAAAGAATCTTACACAGCTTCTTATGCAGCCTCCAATATTAGGAAAGAGAGTGCTCGGCTGGGATCCTGCTTTTAGAACAGGCTGTAAGCTTGCTGTGGTAGATGAAACCGGAAAGGTTCTTTATACTACTGTTGTTTACCCTACAGAGCCACAGAACAAGGTGGCTGAAACCAAGAAAATAGTAGCAGATTTAGTTAAAAAATATGGAATTTCACTGATTTCTGTAGGAAATGGTACTGCTTCAAGAGAGTCAGAGAAAATAATTTCGGATATGATTAAGGAGATGCACCTTCCTGTTTCTTATGTAATCGTAAATGAGGCGGGAGCTTCAGTGTATTCGGCAAGTAAGCTCGCTACAGAGGAATTTCCGGAATTTGATGTAGGTCAGAGAAGTGCAGCTTCCATAGCGAGAAGACTTCAGGATCCTCTTGCCGAACTTGTCAAGATAGAACCAAAGGCTATAGGAGTAGGACAGTATCAGCATGATATGAACAAAAAGAAGCTTGAAGAGGCTCTTGGCGGCGTTGTAGAGGATTGTGTAAATAAGGTTGGAGTAGACCTTAATACAGCTTCAGCACCGCTTCTTAGTTATGTTTCAGGTATAAATGGTACTATTGCAAAGAATATAGTAAGTTACAGAGAAGAAAACGGTAAATTTAAGAATAGAAAAGAACTGTTAAAGGTAGCAAAACTTGGACCTAAAGCTTTCTTACAGTGTGCGGGCTTTATGCGTATTATGGATGGAGACAATCCTTTAGACTCAAGCAGTGTACATCCTGAGTCATACAAGGCAGCAGAAGATATCCTCAAGGCTTTGGGCTATGACCTCTCAGAACTTAGAGGTGGAATCAAAGGGATTTCAGTAGAAATAAAGAAACATCCGGACCTGACAGCTAAGGTAGATGTAGGAGAGCTTACCCTTAAAGATATTATAAGTGAGCTTGAAAAACCGGGAAGAGATCCGAGAGCAGACCTTCCGGCACCTATCCTTCGTACAGATGTTATGGATATGAAAGACCTTAAAGAAGGCATGGTTATGAAAGGAACAGTCCGTAATGTAATTGACTTCGGGGCTTTTGTTGATATAGGAGTACATCAGGATGGATTGGTTCATATTTCTGAGCTGTCAGATAAGAAATTTGTAAAACACCCGCTTGAAGTAGTAAGTGTTGGTGATATAGTGGATGTGAAAGTTATTGGAGTAGATATTCCTAAGAAAAGAATATCTCTAAGTATTAAACAGGCAAAGGGTTAAGAAATGACCGTTTATGAGAGTTTTTCAGAAGAAATGACCTTTAATATAGGTAAAGAACTTGGTAAAAAGGCAGATAAGGGAGAAATTATCTGCCTTGAAGGTGATCTTGGTGTAGGAAAGACAGTATTTACCAAGGGTTTTGCAGAAGGGCTTGATATAGAGGATAATATAGACAGTCCGACATTTACCATAGTTCAGGAATATTTAGAGGGGGAGAATTCCGCTCTATCATTTTGATGTGTACCGTATAGGAGATATTTCGGAAATGGATGAAATAGGATATGAGGATTATTTTTTTGGAGAGGGAGTCTGTCTTATAGAATGGGCATCAAGAATTGAAGAACTGCTTCCTGAGTCAGCGGTTCATATTAAAATAGAAAAAGATCTGGCTAAAGGCTTTGAGTATAGAAGGGTAGTGGTAGAAGAATGAAACTTATAGGTATAGATAGTTCGGGTTTAGTGGCATCTGTTGCTATAATAGAAGATGAGACACTGGTGGCTGAGTATACCGTAGAACATAAAAAGACACATTCCACAACGCTTATGCCTATGCTTAGTGAAATAGTAAAAATGTCAGAAACCAGTTTACAGGAGATAGATGCCGTAGCGATAGCTGCAGGCCCTGGCTCGTTTACAGGACTTAGAATTGGTTCGGCTACAGCAAAAGGACTTGCTTACAGCTTAAATATACCTATTGTTCCGGTACCAACTCTTGCAGCCCTGGCTTACAATGTACAATTTTTTGATGGAATTATCTGTCCTATTATGGACGCAAGGCGAGAACAGGTATATAATGGACTGTATACATTTATTAATGGTGAATTCACAGAGATTATAGGGCAAAGAGCTTTAGCTGTTGAAGAGCTTATAACCGGGCTTAATGCTGAATTTTCAGGAAAAAATATAGTTTTTCTTGGAGATGGGGTACCTGTGTATAAGCACATAATAAATGAGAAACTTGAAACTACTCATTTTTATGCTCCTTCAAATATTTCAAAACAACGAGCCGGAAGTGTAGCGGTTTTAGGAAAAATGTATTATAATAAAAATATTATAGAAACTGCAAAAGACCATGAACCTGTATATTTAAGGCTTTCTCAGGCGGAAAGAGAAAGAAATGAAAAGCAATTGGAAAATAGAGAATAACCATGGATGAAATTGAGATAGTAGAGTTAAAGCAAAAACATTGTCCGCAGGTGGCTTTGATAGAAAATGAAACATTTTCATTTCCCTGGTCTGAACAATCATTTTTAGAGTGTGTAAGTAATCCGGACAGACACTATATATGTGCAGTTCATAATGAAGAAGTTGTGGGATATTGTGGCTATTGGAAAGTTTTGGATGAAGCAGAGATTTATAATGTGGCAGTAAAGTCTGAAAAGCGTGGGTTTGGAATAGGTGAGACCATGCTTACAAAGCTTATTGAATATGGAAAATCAGACAACAGGAAAAAGTTTTTACTGGAAGTAAGGTGTGGCAATAAAGCTGCAATAAGCCTTTATAAGAAACTTGGTTTTAAAGAAGATGGCATACGCCCGGAGTTTTATGACGAGCCAAAAGAAGATGCCTTGCTTATGTCATTAGAAATCTGATATTATATATGCGACATTAATAAAAGATATAAGGAGAATGAATGCTAGATATATGTTTATTGGGCACAGGTGGAATGATGCCTTTGCCTGACAGGTTTCTCACCTCTTTGCTTGTGCGTTACAATGGAAATAGTGTACTTATAGATTGTGGAGAAGGAACCCAGGTTGCCATTAAGAAAAAAGGTTGGAGTGTCAACCCGATAGGGCTTATATGCATAACACATTTTCATGGTGATCATGTTGCGGGACTTCCCGGTCTTTTACTTTCTATTGGAAATTCTGGAAGGACTGAACCTATAACCATATTAGGGCCTAAAGGTATAGAAACAGTAGTGAAATCTTTATGTATCATTGCTAAAGAACTGCCATTTCAGATAAATTTTGTTGAAATAGATGGAGATTGTGGAATTTTTGAATTTTTTGGCATGAAGGTTGAAGCCTTTAAGGTAAAACATAATGTACTTTGTTATGGATATAATATAATAGTGGATAGAGCGGGTAGATTTCTTCCGGATAAAGCTAAAGAAAACGATGTTCCTCTTAAATGCTGGAACAGACTTCAAAAGGGAGAAATTGTAGAGCTTGAAGGAAAAACTTATACTCCGGATATGGTGATGGGAGGAGAAAGAAGAGGTCTTAAAGTTACCTATTGTACTGACACAAGACCTGTTTCTGTAATAGCTGAGAAGGCAAAGGATGCAGATTTATTTATCTGTGAAGGGATGTATGGAGATCATGAGTATGATCAGAAGGCAAGAGAAAAGAAACATATGACCATATCTGAGGCTTGTGAACTGGCTAAAGCAGCAAATCCAAGAAAAATGTGGCTTACTCATTATAGCCCTGCAATGGTACATCCGGAACAGTATATAAAAGAAGCAAGAGAGATATTTGCCAAGGTTAAGCTTGGAAAAGATGGAAAAAGCGTAGACTTGATGTTTGATGAAGACGAATAAGGGGGAGCTTTATGTATAAAAAAGCGCAAAATCCTATTGTTGTTGTCGTAGTAATGGCTATCCTTGCGGCTGCTATTATAGGCGGATTTTTGTTTGTCAGGAATATTGGTACGAAAAATCAGGAAACAAGAAAAAGTAAAAGTGAAGTAGAGAAGCTTATGGAACTGGATCTGGATGAAAATTATCCGGGTACTGCCAGAGAAGTGCTTAAAATAAACAATAGACTTATGAAGTGTTACTACAATGAAGAACTTACTGATGAGCAGCTTAAGGCTTTAGCTATGCAAAACCAGAAGCTTTTTGATAAAGAGCTGCTTAAAAGAAATCCTTACGATGCTTATGTAGAAAGACTTAAAAAAGAAATAGAAGGTTATAAGAAATCTAAGGTAACTATAATAAACATAGGCTTGCAGGAGTTAGCTGATGCTGAAACTGAAGAGAGAGGCGGATATAAATTTTGTAACCTTCTTGTGTCTTATTTTCTAAAAGAAGGTAATGGGCATAAGAAAATAAATCATAAATATTATTTAAGAGAAGATGAAAATGGAAATGGAAAAATACTATTTTTGGGAAGTAACTCAAAAAAACGTTTTTAACCATAATTACTATATCAGCCTTGCATAGATGAAATTCTTTGTGAGGCTGATTGAATTTGTTGGATAATTGCTAATTATAAAAAAATGTCTTAATTTTTAAAAGGATGGGTAAATATATGAATATTTTAGCTATTGAATCATCTTGTGATGAGACAGCAGCAGCAGTAGTATGTGATGGAAGAAAGGTACTTTCAAATGTAATATCATCACAGATAGATATACATAAGCTTTATGGAGGAGTAGTACCTGAGATTGCTTCAAGAAAACACATTGAAAAGGTGATTCAGGTAGTAGATGAGGCTTTAAAAGAAGCCGGACTTACAATGAAGGAAGTAGATGCTGTAGCTGTAACCTATGGTCCCGGCCTGGTTGGAGCACTTCTGGTTGGTGTTTCTGCTGCTAAATCAATTGCTTTTGCACATAATAAACCTTTAGTTGGTGTACATCATATAGAAGGACATATCTCAGCAAATTATATTGAGAATTCTGAACTGGAACCTCCTTTTTTATGTCTGGTTGTATCGGGAGGGCACACAAATTTAGTTATAGTGAAAGACTATGGAGAGTATGAGGCGCTTGGCAAAACAAGAGATGATGCGGCCGGAGAAGCTTTTGACAAAGTGGCAAGGGCAATAGGACTTGGTTATCCGGGAGGACCTAAGATTCAAAAGATATCTGAGGAAGGCAATAAAGAAGCTATATCTTTTCCAAGAGCAAAGGTAGTAGACAATCCATTCGATTTTAGTTTTAGCGGTGTAAAATCGTCCGTATTAAATTATCTTAATTCCCAGGAAATGAAAGGTGAAGAAATAAATAAGGCTGATGTGGCAGCGTCTTTTCAGGAAGCGGTGGTGGATGTTTTAGTCAGCCATACCATAGAGGGGGCAAAGATGCTTGGATTTAACAAGATTGCAATGGCAGGTGGAGTAGCTTCAAATACGGCATTGAGAGCAAAAATGGAGAGAGAGTGTGAAAAGTGGGGGTTTACTTTTTATTGTCCTTCACCGGTTTTGTGTACCGATAATGCAGCTATGATTGGAGCGGCGGCGTATTATGATTATAAGAGAGGGCTGGTATCAGATTTAACATTAAATGCAGTACCGAGTCTTAAATTGGGTCATAGATAAGACTATAGTCAAGTATAAATAAAATACTATAAATATGAAAATAACAAAAAATGAAAAAGTTTAAAATATCTGTTGACATTATTATACTTATATGTTAAACTGGTTTAGCTGTCGCAGTTGAAGGCAGTCACTGGAGAGGTGTCTGAGTGGTTTAAAGAGCCGGTCTTGAAAACCGGTGATCCTGAAAGGGACCGTGGGTTCGAATCCCACCTTCTCCGCTTTAACTGGTTTACGTGTAAGCCTTGGAGAAATACCCAAGAGGCTGAAGGGGCTCCCCCTGGAAAGGGAGTAGGTCGGGAGAACCGGCGCCAGGGTTCAAATCCCTGTTTCTCCGTTGATTTTGCTAAAATAAAAAACTTAAAAAAGTTCTTGACAGAAGCAAAATCGTATGATAGAATATCGAAGCTGACTTGCTGAAAAGCAATAAAGTGAGAGAGAACTTTGATAATTAAATAGTGAGACAATCTTGAAAATTCAAACGAACGCGTATGAGTAGCAATACTTATACAACCAAACAAACAGTAAAAATTATCAACTTTAGCCGGTTGATAACGGAATGAGCAAAGATTAAAGTCAGCTCATTCTGACGAAGGCAAACACTTTTTATGAGAGTTTGATCCTGGCTCAGGATGAACGCTGGCGGCGTGCCTAACACATGCAAGTCGAACGGAGATTACAGACGGAAGTTTTCGGATGGAAGACTGTAATTCTTAGTGGCGGACGGGTGAGTAACGCGTGGGCAACCTGCCCTATACAGGGGGATAGCAGCTGGAAACGGCTGGTAAGACCGCATAAGTCGGTTAAATCGCATGATTTGACCGGGAAATGAGCAATCAGGTATAGGATGGGCCCGCGTCCGATTAGCCAGTTGGCAGGGTAAAAGCCTACCAAAGCGACGATCGGTAGCCGGACTGAGAGGTCGGACGGCCACATTGGGACTGAGACACGGCCCAAACTCCTACGGGAGGCAGCAGTGGGGGATATTGCACAATGGAGGAAACTCTGATGCAGCGACGCCGCGTGAGTGAAGAAGTATTTCGGTATGTAAAGCTCTATCAGCAGGGAAGATGATGACGGTACCTTGACTAAGAAGCCCCGGCTAACTACGTGCCAGCAGCCGCGGTAATACGTAGGGGGCAAGCGTTATCCGGATTTACTGGGTGTAAAGGGAGCGCAGGCGGTTTTGCAAGTTGAGAGTGGAAGCAGGGGCTCAACCCCCTGACTGCTCCCAAAACTGTAGGACTTGAGTATGGGAGAGGCAGGCGGAATTCCTAGTGTAGCGGTGAAATGCTTAGATATTAGGAAGAACACCGGTGGCGAAGGCGGCCTGCTGGACCAAAACTGACGCTGAGGCTCGAAAGCGTGGGTAGCAAACAGGATTAGATACCCTGGTAGTCCACGCTGTAAACGATGAATACTAGGTGCTGGGAGGCATAAGCCTTTCGGTGCCGTCGCAAACGCATTAAGTATTCCACCTGGGGAGTACGTTCGCAAGAATGAAACTCAAAGGAATTGACGGGGACCCGCACAAGCGGTGGAGCATGTGGTTTAATTCGACGCAACGCGAAGAACCTTACCCGGTCTTGAGATCCTCCTGAATACTGAGTAATGTCAGTAGTCCTTCGGGACAGGAGAGACAGGTGGTGCATGGTTGTCGTCAGCTCGTGTCGTGAGATGTTGGGTTAAGTCCCGCAACGAGCGCAACCCCTATTTTTAGTAGCCAGCGGTTCGGCCGGGCACTCTAGAAAGACTGCCGAGGATAACTCGGAGGAAGGCGGGGATGACGTCAAATCATCATGCCCCTTATGACCGGGGCTACACACGTGCTACAATGGCAGTTACAGAGGGAAGCGAAGGCGTGAGCCGGAGCAAATCTCAGAAAGGCTGCCTCAGTTCGGATTGTAGTCTGCAACTCGACTACATGAAGCTGGAATCGCTAGTAATCGCGAATCAGAATGTCGCGGTGAATACGTTCCCGGGTCTTGTACACACCGCCCGTCACACCATGGGAGTCGGAAATGCCCGAAGTCAGTGGCCTAACCGCAAGGGAGGAGCTGCCGAAGGCAGGTCTGGTGACTGGGGTGAAGTCGTAACAAGGTAGCCGTATCGGAAGGTGCGGCTGGATCACCTCCTTTCTAAGGAAGAAGAAGTAGAGATTGTTTCACTGTCTAATTATCAAAGGATAATTAAATACGTCTGGTGGCGATGCGTCCAGGGGTCACACCCGTTCTCATCCCGAACACGAAGGTTAAGGCCTGGGCGGCCGATGGTACTGCACTGGAGACGGTGTGGGAGAGTAGGTGGCTGCCAGACTTTAAATTCTTAATGAGCTCAAGGCGAAGACGCAGAGCGAATTTAGAATTTAAGTCGTTCTTTCGAACACCGTGAGAAAGAACTTCATCTAATAAACACTATACTTTTTCAGTGAGAGCGAAGCTCGAACGGAAGTAACTGAATTAATTTAATTTGGGCTTATAGCTCAGCTGGTTAGAGCGCACGCCTGATAAGCGTGAGGTCGATGGTTCGAGTCCATTTAAGCCCACTCAGGATAATATCCTGAAATGTACCTTGAAAACTGCATACCGAAACATTGTTTTCTTAGATGAATGCGAGCCTTAGGCGAAGCATGAATTTGGAAAACAAGTTGTTCTTTCGAACGTAAGAGAGAAAGAACTTCAAACAACATCGAGAAATTGAATTTTGATTTATACGAGTTGAAAAACAAGTATGGATTTAGAATTCAACAAAACAATGTATTTATTAAAAAGATTTAATACTGATACGCTAGTCAGTGTTAAATTAAAGAGAACCAATATGAGTTATCTAAAATACTATTGAGATGGGTCACTCGCAGAAATGCTGTGCATTTCACGCTCGTGATAGGCGTTTCGTAGAAACGCCTCCTCCACGGCACACACCGCCGCCTGCAAGCAAGCTTGCGTCGCCGGATATGTTCCGTAGAGCCTTCCCATCTCAATACAGGTCAAGTTTACAAAGGGCGCAGGGCGGATGCCTTGGCACCAGGAGCCGAAGAAGGACGTGATAAGCTGCGAAAAGCTGCGGGGAGGAGCAAATATCCATTGATCCGCAGGTATCCGAATGGGGAAACCCGGCAGAAAGAACTTCTGTCACCGTATGATGAATCCATAGTCATACGGAGGGAACCCGGCGAACTGAAACATCTAAGTAGCCGGAGGAAGAGGAAGAAACATCGAATCCCTAAGTAGTGGCGAGCGAAAGGGGACGAAGCCCAAACCAAGGATTTATCCTTGGGGTTGAGGACCACAGACGAAGAAGCAGCAGGTAGTAGAACGGTTTTGGGAAAGCCGGCCAAAGAGAGTGAAAGCCTCGTATACGAAACAGACTGTGATTCAGTGGTATCCAGAGTACTACGGGACACGAGAAACCCCGTAGGAAGCAGGAGGGACCACCCTCCAAGGCGAAATACTACCTGGTGACCGATAGAGTATAGTACCGTGAGGGAAAGGTGAAAAGAACCCCGGGAGGGGAGTGAAAGAGAACCTGAAACCCTGTGTCTACAAGCTGCGGAAGAGCGACTAACGCTCGACCGTGTACTTTTTGTAGAACGGTCCGGCGAGTTGCCGTTGCTGGCAGGTTAAGTACTTAAGGTACGGAGCCGAAGGGAAACCAAGTCTTAACAGGGCGGTAAGTCAGTAACGGCAGACCCGAAACCGGGTGACCTACCCATGGCCAGGATGAAGTCTGCGTAAAAGTGGATGGAGGTCCGAACACACGTCTGTTGAAAAAGGCGGTGATGAGCTGTGGGTAGCGGAGAAATTCCAATCGAACTCGGAGATAGCTGGTTCTCCCCGAAATAGCTTTAGGGCTAGCCTCGGTATAGTCTAATGGAGGTAGAGCACTGAATCGCTGCGGGGGCGTCAAAGTCTACCAATGCGTATCAAACTCCGAATGCCATATAGATGTTTACCGGGAGTCAGACTGTATGAGATAAGTCGGACAGTCAAAAGGGAAACAGCCCAGACCATCTGCTAAGGTCCCAAAGTGTATGTTAAGTGGTAAAGGATGTGGGGTTTCGAAGACAACTAGGATGTTGGCTCAGAAGCAGCCATTCATTCAAAGAGTGCGTAATAGCTCACTAGTCGAGAGGTCCTGCGCCGAAAATGTCCGGGGCTGAAACATAACACCGAAGCAATGGAATATACCGTAAGGTATGTTGGTAGGGGAGCATTGATAACACGAAGAAGCGGTACCGTAAGGAGCCGTGGAGGGTTATCAAGAGAGAATGCCGGAATGAGTAGCGAGATGAAGGTGGGAATCCTTCAGGCCGTATATCCAAGGTTTCCAGGGTAAAGCTGATCTTCCCTGGGGAAGTCGGGACCTAAGCTCAGGCTGAGAAGCGTAGGCGATGGACAACTGGTTGATATTCCAGTACCTCTGGCTATCAGAAATGTGGGGACACGGAGATTCAGGAAGTGCCTGTAAAGGATTCAGGTGCAAGCATGGTTTATGCCGGGCAGGCAAATCCGCCCGGGGAATTGAACTGTGTGATGCGGACCGAAATATAAGTAGGGAAGCTTCTGGGAGAGCCGTCGAGAAAAGCCGCTATTGTGTAGTCAGAGCCCGTACCGTAAACCGACACAGGTGGATGGGGAGAGTATCCCAAGGCCGGCGGGAGAAGCATTGTTAAGGAACTCGGCAAAATGGCCCCGTAAGTTCGCGATAAGGGGTGCCTGTAGAAATACAGGCCGCAGAGAATAGGCTCAAGCAACTGTTTAGCAAAAACACAGGTCTATGCGAAACCGTAAGGTGATGTATATGGGCTGACGCCTGCCCGGTGCTGGAAGGTTACGGGGAGTGCTCAGGAGCAATCCGAAGGTACGAACTTAAGCCCCAGTAAACGGCGGCCGTAACTATAACGGTCCTAAGGTAGCGAAATTCCTTGTCGGGTAAGTTCCGACCCGCACGAAAGGCGTAATGATTTGAGCGCTGTCTCAACAATGCACCCGGTGAAATTGAAGTACCAGTGAAGATGCTGGTTACCTGCGCCAAGACGGAAAGACCCCATGGAGCTTTACTCCATCTTGGTACTGGGATTAGATATATGATGTACAGGATAGGTGGGAGACAAAGAAGCAGGGACGCCAGTTTCTGCGGAGTCAATGTTGGGATACCACCCTTCGTGTATCTGGTTTCTAACCTTTGCCCGTGATCCGGGCAGGGGACAATGCCAGGAGGGAGTTTGACTCAGGGCGGTCGCCTCGAAAGTGTATCGGAGGCGCTCAAGAGTTCCCTCAGAATGGTTGGAAACCATTCGCAGAGTGTAAAGGCAGAAGGGAGCTTGACTGCGACACCGACGGGTGGAGCAGGTACGAAAGTAGGACTTAGTGATCCGGTGGTATGTAAGTGGGAATGCCATCGCTCAACGGATAAAAGCTACCCTGGGGATAACAGGCTTATCACTCCCAAGAGTTCACATCGACGGAGTGGTTTGGCACCTCGATGTCGGCTCATCGCATCCTGGGGCTGTAGTAGGTCCCAAGGGTTGGGCTGTTCGCCCATTAAAGCGGTACGCGAGCTGGGTTCAGAACGTCGTGAGACAGTTCGGTCCCTATCTGGCGCAGGCGCAGGATATTTGAGGAGAGCCGTCCTTAGTACGAGAGGACCGGGATGGACGAACCGCTGGTAGACCAGTTGCAGTGCCAGCTGCACGGCTGGGAAGCCAAGTTTGGCAGGGATAAACGCTGAAGGCATCTAAGCGTGAAGCCCCCTCCAAGATAAGATATCCCATAGCGTAGGCTAATAAGACCCCTTAGAGAGTATGAGGTTGATAGGTCAGTGGTGTAAGCAGAGTAATCTGTGTGCCTTCTGATACTAATAGGTCGAAGGCTTGACCAAAGTAAGGAAAAGAGATGTTGTATTCGGTTGCAGTTTTCAAGGTATATTATTTTCCTCAATAGCTCAATGGTAGAGCGCACGGCTGTTAACCGTGATGTTGTAGGTTCGAGCCCTACTTGGGGAGTTCTGGCTCCATGGTCAAGCGGTTAAGACACCGCCCTTTCACGGCGGTAACAGGGGTTCAAATCCCCTTGGAGTCACTTTTTGGTTCTTTAGCTCAGTTGGTTAGAGCAACCGGCTCATAACCGGTCGGTCCTGGGTTCGAGTCCCCGAAGAACCATTTTTTTTATTTAATATGAAATTTCTCAAAAATTTCATATTAAACAAAAATCTCTCCGAGGGATGCGCAGCTCGCGGCAGGGAATTTTGCCTTACGGCACCGCTCGCGCGCGGATTGTGTGCAAGCACACAATTTTTATTTTATATTTGGGATCTTAGCTCAGCTGGGAGAGCATCTGCCTTACAAGCAGAGGGTCACAGGTTCGAGCCCTGTAGGTCCCATTACTACATTTTAGGTAGTATGCCGGTGTGGCGGAATTGGTAGACGCCCGGGACTTAAAATCCCGTGGGTAGTAATACCCGTACCGGTTCGACCCCGGTCACCGGCATTATTTACAAATAGCTGCAGATTAGATAATCTGTGGCTGTTTTTTTATTATAAAAAAATTGTTTTATATATGGACATAAAGACCTCCTTATATTATACTAGACATTAAGAACGGTTGTTCTGTCAGTTATCTATTTGATTAAATATCTAAGAAAATATGTTGGTTTTGTATTAAAAATTTTTTTCTGTATTATTCGTAGGAGATACAAAAGCTTGTAACTGATATAGAAAAAGATGTAAAGAAGGATATAGGAGCTGATAATGTTAAATAGTAAAGGTTTTATGGAATTTTTGAAAAAAATTTTACCAAATGAAACTGATGAAGATAAAATAGAAGAACAGGCTCGTAAAATGGCTCTTAGAAAGCCTGAAAAAACTAAGGAAGGATATTTATTAGTTGATCTTGTGGAAGAAAAGACTGATGGCAGATACTCTTCGGAAAAAATCTCAAGAACTATATCAGGGGGCAAAGAAAGAGAAGAACCTTACCGTACCTTTGATAAAATGCGTAAGATAGGAAAAAAGCCTGGTAAGTATGCAGACTGGTATGTGAGTGATACTACAAGCTTTATAAAACAGGCTGAATTTATGAAAAATTTTACGGATAATTACAATACTTCTGTTCCACTTGAAGCGTATTATCCTGCTTATGATATAATGAATGACAATCAGCTTAGGACATATTTTACATGGCGGACTGATGTTAGAAACGGGAATATTAAAGATGTATCGGTAGCTTATGTTTACTGTTATATATATGAACTTTTGAATGGAATTGGTGTGGACAATCCGGAAAATGGTATTGAGAAGCTAATTACTTTATGGACGGATTTTAGGGGATTTAATAAAAATCCTGATACACATATGAGAAATTGGGTAAGGGATTATTACATCATACATAATAAAGAGATTTCAAAATCTTTTTCAGTTTATAGAGATACGATGCCTATTAGCTATCATGAGTTCGATATAGGATTATTTTCTTCTGCATTGACATTTAAATGGGAAAAATTTAAGAGCAGTTGAATTATTTTTCTTCTTTAAAATAACTGAGGGACAATTCTATAAAATCAGGAAATAAAGAGATAATTGAAAAATGTGCCTGCTTTGTACTTAAAGAGATTTCAAAAGTATTTTTAAGGAATCGTGAACTGATTTTTAGAAAACTTTTTGGCTAAAAAAAGGGATGAAATACATTCTTTTTTTAGAGGAGCAATGCATTCACCGGTTTATTGCTATGATACAGTAGTAGAACTTGATGGAATAGAAACATTTAAATATAATGGTAGAAAATATAGAATAGAATCTCCTTATATATCAAAGTACAGAGTTGTTGTAGGATATATACTTAAGCTTATGGAAGTTAATCTAAGAAAGCTCTTTGGAAGTAAAAAAAGAGTTTACAGCCACCTGCAATTAAATCCGTAGAAAAATGTTTCTTTGAGAATACAAGAAACTACAGATGGTATTCTGTAAGCGGAGACTTTTTCTGATTTAAGTATATGGAAGAGGAAAATGCTTGAGACTTTGTATGAGGACAGCTTTGAGGATGTTATCATACAGTCAATATCTAAGTATCTTAAACAGTCAAATATATTTATTAAAAACGGTAAAATAGAAATTATAAAGCCGGTTGAGATAGATTTGAGTAAGCTTAAAGAGATTGAAAAAGCTCATATAGAAACAGCTAAGAAGCTTATTTTAGAGGAAGAATTGGTTGAAGCTGAAAGTTTTAATCAGAATATATCAAATGATATGGCAGAATCCGTAGTTAAAAATGTTGTAGAGGAAAAAACTGATGAAGTCGGTACAGAACTATCTGGTTTTGCAAAGGTTTTCAGTCTTTTGTCAAATGAAGGTCAGGCTCTGCTCTTAAATCTTGTAAAAGAAGAGGCTTTAGGAAGCAATTATGAGCTGTTGGTAGAAGAAATAAATGAAAAATCACTTGAAGTAATAGGAGATAATCTGATTGAGTATATCTCAGGTGAACCTCACATATATGAGGAGTATTTTGACGAAGTAAAAGAAGTGCTTGGAGGAAGATAATGAGTGTGACAGATAAAATTCCGATGCGGATAGCCAATACTTTGCTGAATTCACTTAAGGGTGGAGTAGTGCCACGTACCGGACTTGGATATATTACAGTTGGTAGAAAGGATGAGATAGATGCACTGCTAAATGACATAGAAATGATTTCAGAAGGAGGAGCCTCATTTCGTTTTGTGGTAGGTAAGTATGGAGCAGGGAAAAGCTTTTTGCTACAGACTATCAGAAACTATGCCATGGAAAGAGGCTTTGTGGTAGTAGATGCTGACCTTTCACCTGAACGTAGACTTGTAGGCAATAAAGGTGACGGACTTGCTACCTATAAAGAACTGATGAAGAATTTATCTACTCTTACCTCTCCTGATGGGGGCGCATTGAGTCTGTTGCTTAGCAAATGGATAAATGCTCTTAAAACCGAGGTGATGACTGAAAATGCACTTACAGCAGACAGTGAAAAACTTAACAGCCTTGTTGAAATAAAGATACATCAGATAGTAAATGAGCTTGAAAGTATAGTTCATGGTTTTGATTTTGCAAGAATAATTTCGTTGTACTGGAGAGCAGTTGTAAACGAAGATGATGAGCTTAAAAGTAAGACTTTAAAATGGTTAAGAGGGGAATATTCCACTAAGACAGAGGCTAAGAATGAGCTTGGGGTGGGAATCATTATAAATGATGATGACTGGTATGAGTACATAAAGCTATTTTCAATGTTTGTGGTTAAAGCTGGTTATAAAGGAATGATAATGATGATTGACGAACTGGTTAATCTTTTTAAAATTCCAAATTCAATTTCCAGACAGAATAACTATGAGAAAATTTTAACAATCTACAATGATATAATGCAGGGAAAAGCAAAACATCTTGGTGTGATTATGGGTGGAACACCTCAGTGTGTAGAAGATACAAGGAGGGGAATATTCAGCTATGAGGCACTAAGGTCAAGGCTTGAGAGCAGCAGGTTTTCGGATGGAAACACAAGAGATTTATTGTCACCAATAATAAGGCTTAAGCCTCTTACACCGGAAGAAATGTATTTTCTCATAGGTAAACTTGAGAAAATTCATGCGCAGGTGTATAAATATGAGCCAGGGCTTTCTTCTGAAACCTTACAGTATTTTATAAAGACGGAATTAGGCAGGGTAGGAGCAGGTCAGAATGTAACTCCTCGTGAGATAATAAGGGATTTTATAGAGATATTAAATATTTTAATCCAAAATCCTGATAAGACACTTGAGAGCATACTTGGAGGAGATAATTTTAAGTATGCTGAAGTATCGGAGAATGAAGAAGAGATAAAAAGCGAGTTTAAAGGATTTGAAATATGAGTACGTTTGAAAAACTTGCTCCATTTATACAAGACTATATCTACAGAAATGGCTGGGAAGAGTTAAGAGAAATTCAGGTTGCAGCCTGTGATATTATTTTCAATACTGACTACAACCTTCTTATAGCTACGCCTACTGCTTCGGGTAAAACAGAGGCAGCCTTTTTACCTGTGATTACAGAACTTTACAATGAACCTTCTAAGAGTGTGGGAGTTTTGTATATTGCACCGCTTAAGGCTCTTATTAATGACCAGTTTGCACGAATTGAAGAGCTGCTTGAAGAAGCTTATATCTCAGTGACAAAGTGGCATGGAGATGTGTCAGCTAATATGAAAAACAGGCTTCTTAAAAATCCGTCAGGAATTTTACAAACCACACCGGAGTCTCTTGAAGCTATGATAATGAAGCGTAAAGAGCAGGCAGTAAAACTATTTTCAGATCTAAGGTTTATAATAATTGATGAAGTCCACAATTTTTTAGGTGAGGAAAGAGGAACCCAGCTCATATCCCTGCTTGAAAGACTGGCTAAGCTTACAGGCAATAATCCAAGAAGAATAGGGCTGTCTGCAACCTTAGGTGATATTAGGGGAGCTGAAAAATGGTTAAGCAGTGGGACTGGCAGACTCTGTGTTACTCCGGATATAGGTATAAAAAGACGAAAAGCCGTGGTAATGGCTGAACATTTTTATGAATTTGCTTTACAGGATGAGAATCATAAAAATACAGGAGAGTTTTTCGGGTATATTTATGATATAACAAGAGGCAGGAAAAGCATAATATTTTCAAATTCCAGAGCTGAGGTGGAAAGAAATATTGTTAATTTAAAAGACCTGGCAGTGAAAAAGGGTGAACCTGATGTATTTATGGTACATCATGGCAGTATATCGGCTTCCGACAGGGAGTATGTGGAAGAACAGATGAGACTGTCAGAGCTTCCTCTTGTTACCGGGGCTACAGTCACACTTGAACTTGGGATTGATTTAGGAGATTTGGAGAGGATAGTGCAGGTTGGATGCCCTAAATCGGTAGCAAGTCTTTCCCAAAGGCTTGGAAGAAGCGGAAGAAGAAACGGTGTATCTGAAATGTGCTTTTTATTTGATGAAGAAAAGCAGAGTGAATCTTCAGAATTTTATAAACTTATTAATTGGAGCTTTGTAAAATGTATAGCTTTAATCGAATTGTACAGGGAAAACCGCATTGAGCCGGTACTTCCTGAACATTATCCATTTGGCATTCTTTACCATCAGACTATGAGCTTTTTATACGGCAGAGGAGAGATTAAGGCTTACAATCTGGCTCAGTCAATGCTTAGTGAAGCTGTATTTTCATATATTGATAAAGAAGACTATAAAGAACTTCTTAAACATATGCTAAAAATCGGGCATATAGAAAAAACAGAAAACGGTGGGCTTATAATAGGTATTGAAGGTGAGAGGATAGTTAACCACTATGATTTCTATTCAGTATTTGAAACAGATGTGGAATATTCCGTAAGGGAAGGTTCTCACGAGATAGGCACACTTACAAGGCTTATGCAGCCGGATACAACCTTTGTACTTGGCGGAAAGACCTGGCTGGTTATAGATATAGACAAGCAAAACAAGACTATATATGTAGAAAAAGCTAATGGAAAGCCTCCTACGGTGTGGGATGGAACCGGAGAAGTGATGGAACACACCATGGTACTAAAGAAAATGAAAGATATAATTACCTCTGATGCCTATTTTCCTTATTTAGGTGAGGGAGCAAAGAAAAGGCTGGCTGAAATAAGGCTGGTAGCAAAGGGGGCAGGACTTTCTGATAAAGAAATTTTTGAAATATCGCCGGATACCTTTGGCGTGGCTTTATGGCTTGGTACAAGAGCGTTAAATTCGGTAGATTTTCTGTTAAACAAATTACTTTCTGAAAGAAAGTTTGCTGAAAGTTATTGGCCATTTTTGATTGTTAAAAATGTGACAAAAGAAGAACTTATAAATGCTCTTAAATATATAAGGGAAAATGAAGTTACTGAAAATGATTATACAGTGCCAAAAGATGCCAGACCTATGGGTAAATATAATGATTATATTCCGGATAATCTGCTTAAAAAGCAGTATATTGACAGGTATACTGATATAAATGAAATGAAGAAAGAAATATTCAAATTGTAATCAGATGTCAAGTATATCAGACTTTTGGGATTTGGGTGTATGTGGCATTAAGGAGCATTAAATGAAAATCAGAACTTTATCAGATTACTGTAAGGAGAAATTCGGTACTAAGGTATACAGACTCTCTTTATCCACAGGCTGTACCTGCCCAAACAGGGATGGAAAGGCAGGGAGAGGGGGCTGCAGCTTTTGCTCTGAAGGAGGATCCGGAGAATTTGCTACAAAAGTAAAAGATATAGAAATCCAGATAGAAGAGGCTAAAGAGAAAGTAAGAAACAAGTTTCCAAAAGATATAAAAGAAGAAGATAAGAAATACATAGCGTATTTCCAGTCATTTACAAATACCTATGGTGATGTGGATAGGCTTGGTGCTATATTCAGGTCTGCAATTATGCAAAATGAAATTGTCGCTTTGTCTATAGGAACCAGACTGACTGCCTTGAAGAAGAGATGCTTGATTTACTTAAAGAACTGAATAATATAAAGCCTGTCTGGATTGAGCTGGGCTTACAGACAATAAATGAAGTTACAGCTAAGACTATTAACAGGGGTTATGAATTAAAGGTGTTTGAAAAGGCTTATTATGAGTTGAAAAAAAGGGGTATTGAAGTTATAGTACATGTGATTTTGGGTCTGCCAGATGAGAGTGCTGAAGATATGTATGAAACCATAAAATATCTGGCCTCACTTAAGCCTGAATTAGATGGAGTTAAGCTGCATTTGCTTCATATACTAAAAAATACAAGACTTGAAAAAGAATATAAAGCAAGTCCCTTTAAGATATTAAGTCTTAAAGAATATACTGAAATTCTTGTAAACTGTCTGAAAATCCTGCCTGAAAGCACTGTAATACACAGAATGACGGGAGACGGAGATAAGAGGCTTCTTGTAGAACCGATGTGGAGTGCTGATAAAAAAGCAGTATTAAATACTATAAACAAAGCTATAAGGGAAGCAGAAAGAGAATAATAATGGCAAAAAAGAATTATTATGCGGTAAGAATTGGAAAAAGTCCGGGGATATACACTAGCTGGGAGGACTGCAAGGCTCAGGTTACAGGATATAAAGGAGCTATATTTAAGGGTTTTGAAGAAAAGAAAGATGCGGAAGACTTTATGAGGGCAGGAGAGACTGCTTTTTATGAAGATAGGGCGGATGAAGGGACAGAGGCAAGTGGTTTAGAAGAGAAAAAAGGAAACAAAAGAAAGGGTATTTTAAATGAAGAGGAAGAATTTGTCAGTGAAATAACTGCCTATGTAGATGGAAGCTTTCTTAAGGGTAAAGTTTTTGGCTGTGGCTGTGTGATTATTAAAGCCGGAGAGGTTATTGCTGAAATCTCAAAAGCTTATGAAGATGAAGAACTTGCTTCTATGCGAAATGTGGCAGGGGAGATTAAGGCTTCTGAACTTGCTATGCGCTATGCCTTAGACAATGGATATGATTCTATAAGTATTTATCACGATTATCAGGGGATTTCAAGCTGGTGTCTGGGTGAATGGAAAGCAAACAAGGCGGGAACCATAGCATATAAGGAATTCTATGACAGTATAAAGGGTAGGTTAAGGGTATACTTTGTAAAAGTTAAAGGTCATTCAGGTGATATATACAATGATATGGCTGATAATCTCGCTAAAAAGGCAACTGGAATTGTGTAGACAAAATAATAAAAAACACATTAAAGAAAAACAATAAAAAACAATAAAAAAGTATTGACATAATGAGTTAATTCATGTATAATATTCCTTGCTTGATTGCAAAACACTTTAGAAAGTTTCGGGGTGTGGCTCAGTTTGGCTAGAGTACTTGATTTGGGATCAAGGGGTCGCAGGTTCGAATCCTGTCACCCCGACTTGTTTCTAAGTTTTGTAAATAAGCATAAATAAATATTTTTCTTGCGGGTGTGGTTCAATGGTAGAACACCAGCCTTCCAAGCTGGATACGTGGGTTCGATTCCCATCACCCGCTTTCATTTTGACTTATAGTCAGGATGGGTTTGTACCGATAGCTCAGTTGGATAGAGCAACGGCCTTCTAAGCCGTGTGTCGGGGGTTCGAATCCCTTTCGGTACACTTATGCTAGTCGGATAATATATATGGTGGGTATAGTGTAGTTGGTTAACGCGCCAGATTGTGGTTCTGGATACCGAGGGTTCGAGTCCCTCTACCCACCCTTTAGATGCAAAGGCGGAAGTCTTTGTATTTTTTGGGCTATAGCCAAGCGGTTAAGGCACGGGACTTTGACTCCCGCATCGACGGTTCGAATCCGGCTAGCCCAGCCATGCGGATATGGCGGAATTGGCAGACGCGCCAGATTTAGGTTCTGGTGGGAACCCCCGTGCAGGTTCAACTCCTGTTATCCGCATATCTAAGACCGAACTTTATTGCAGGTTGCATGAAGTTCGGTTTTTTTATATAATGTACGGGTATCGTTGTATAAAGCCTGTGGTTAGCTCATTTTACGGTTATATTCAGGGCGGGTATTAATTTTGACCTGATACAAATAATAATTTGCTTGCAAATAGGAGTACAGTAATGGTGGAAATAAAAAATTTGATGAAAAAGTTTAGCCTGAAAGAATTTTGGTGGATGACTATAGGTATAGAAATTATGGTAATAGGAATCTATTTCTTTAAGTTTCCTAATAACTTTTCTTTTGGAGGAGCTACAGGTATTGCGGTTATTTTATCCAAGTATACTGTAGGCTTTTTGACAAAGGGTAATATAGTAGTTATTTTTAATATTTTACTTCTGATTATTGGCTTTATATTTCTGGGAAAAGAATTTGGTTTAAAGACAGTATACTGTTCATTGCTTATGTCGGTTTCACTACAGGTATTGGAGTTCATTGCTCCCCTTAAAGGACCTGTAACAAATGAAACAATAATGGAGCTTGTATATGCTATTTTTCTCCCGGCTGTGGGAAGTGCTATTTTGTTTAATATAGGTGCTTCATCGGGGGGAACTGATATATTGGCGGTTCTTTTAAAAAAATATACCTCAATGAATATAGGTAATGCACTTATGTCAGCAGACTGCATACTGGCGGCTCTTACATTCCCTGTATATGGGGTAAAGACAGGGCTTATGTCAATGCTTGGTCTCGGTGTGAAGGCTCTTGTAATAGATAATGTTATTGAAAATATTAATTTATGTAAATACATTAATATTGTCTGCAATGATACTGAGCCTATTATAAATTTTATCGGAAAAGAACTTAATCGTTCTGCTACTGTAGTAGATGCGAAGGGTGCATATACAGGTCAGCATAAATTTATGATACTTACAGTAGTTAATAGAAGGCAGGCTGTACTTTTAAGAAATTTCCTTAGGGAAACAGAGCCTACAGCCTTTATAATAATTACAAGCACCAGTGAAATTGTAGGAAAAGGATTTATGAGAATATAAATATTGTTACCTGTGGAGTGAATAATTTTGATAAAAGGAGAAAATCTATGGGAAAATATTTTGGAACAGATGGATTTAGGGGAGAAGCTAATGTAGGTCTGACAGTAAACCATGCTTTTAAGGTTGGAAGATTTTTGGGATATTATTATGGCAAGGAGCACAAAGCTAAGATAGTGATAGGCAAGGATACCAGAAGATCAAGTTATATGTTTGAATACGCACTTGCAGCAGGACTTACAGCAAGTGGAGCAGATGCTTATCTTTTGCATGTAACCAGTACTCCGAGCGTGTCTTATGTGGTAAGAACAGAGGAGTTTGATTGTGGAATTATGATATCTGCAAGTCACAATCCTTTTTACGATAATGGAATAAAGATTATAAATGGAAATGGGTACAAACTTGAAGCAGAAGTTGAAAAACTCATTGAAGAGTATATTGATAAGGAAGAGGATGATATACCTCTGGCAACAGGCGAGAATATAGGAAGGACTGTTGACTATGTGCTTGGAAGAAACAGATATCTTGGCTATCTTATTTCACTGCCAACAAAGTCGTTTAAGGATGTGAAGGTGGGACTTGACTGTGCCAACGGTTCTGCACATCAGATTGCGACTGCGGTATTCAATGCATTAGGTGCAAAAACCTATGTTATAAATGCTGAGCCGGATGGTGTAAATATAAATACAGATTGTGGTTCTACACATATAGAAAAACTTCAGAAATTTGTAAAGGAAAATAAGCTTAATATAGGTTTTGCCTATGATGGTGATGCAGACAGGTGTCTTGCAGTTGATGAAAATGGAAATCTCATAGACGGAGATGCCATTCTTTACATCTGTGGTAACTATCTTAAAAGTAAGGGTGAATTAAACGGTAATAAGATAGTGACAACAATAATGTCTAATATGGGACTTTACAAGGCTTTAGATGAGCTTGAAATAGGGTATGAAAAGACTGATGTGGGCGATAAATATGTAAGTGAAAATATGGTTGCCAATGGTTATTCTCTTGGCGGTGAACAGTCAGGACATATCATTTTCAGCAAATATGCCACAACAGGTGATGGTGTTTTGACTTCGTTAAAGCTTATGGATGCTATGATTGATAGTAAACGTAAAATATCTGAACTGGCAGAAGGATTTAAGGTATATCCACAGCTGCTTATAAATCTTAAGGTCTCAGATAAAGAGTTTGTTATGAATGATGAGAAGGTTCTTGAAGCTAAGAATGCTGCTGAAGCAGGGCTTAATGGTGATGGAAGGGTGCTTTTAAGGAAAAGTGGTACTGAGCCTTTAATCAGGGTTATGGTAGAGGCTAAAACAGATGAAAAATGTAAAGAAACTGCTGATAAGATTATAGAGGTAATTAGGAGAAAAGGTTATGTTTTAGAGTAAAAATGCCCTTTGCCATTGAAAAAATACTTAAATTGATATATTATTGAAACAGTTACGCCCAGGTGGTGATAACTGTTTCTTTGTGTTTAAAGTGAGGTAAAAATGGCAGGAAAAAGTAGAAAAAGGTTAAGTAGCAATACTAAAAAACTGAGGAATATAAAAAGTAAAAAAACATCATCAAGAAAAACAGAAAAATAAAAAAAGACAGGCTGGGGAGAATGCAGGATTTTTTTCTGAAAACAGGTCTGAGTTGATTTTTATTTTGATTTCAGTAGTTTCGATAGTGCTCCTGCTTTCAAATTTTCATCTTGTAGGACCTGTTGGAGAGGGACTTAACAGGTTTTTATTTGGTATGTTTGGCTTTGTTAACTGGATTGTTCCAATATATGTTTTTTTTGCATCTGTATTTATATTGGCAACAGAAGGTAATAGAAAGATTAGAAATAAGGTTTTGGCTGTAGCAGGTTTACTGATGGCGTTTGGAGGGATACTCGAACTGATTTTTTATGGAGATTTAAGGGAGATATCTTGGGGTGCGCTTTATACAATGTCTGCTGAAAATAAAAATGGTGGTGGTTTTATAGGAGGTGCACTGGCAAAATTATTTAGCATTGGACTTGCACAGGTGGGGGCTTATCTCTTACTTATTGCAATTATTATTATCCTTGTTATTTATTTAACAGGGAAACTTATAACCAGTGCGATAAGTAATAAGGTTGCTGAAACTAAGGAAAATATTGTTGATTACAGGGAAGAAGTTATACTTGATGCAAGAGCAAAGGCTGATGAAAAAATAGCCAGAAGAAAAGAACTAAGGGAAATAAAAAGACTGGAAAGAGAGAGGCTCCGGGAAGAAAGAGCTAAAGAAGAGGAAAAAATAAGACAGGAAGAAATGGAAAAGAAAAGAGCTTTGTCTGAGGAACTTATACAAGAGAGAATTAAGGCTAATATTGAGAATAGGACAAAGTATAAGCCTGATGTGGAAAACATAATAAAGGATGAAAAAGACAACTTAGATGATAATAAATTTGAAGTAAAGACCTTAGAAGAGAAGCAGAATGAATCTGCTCCTAAGGCTGATGAAGTAAAGGATATAAATAAAGAGGTTAAATTAAAAGAAATAAGCAAGACTGAAAAGGAGCAGCTATCCTTTCTCATACATAGGGCAAATGATGATAAAAAAGAAAATGATAATGAGGAGGAGCCTTTTTATTTAAAAGAGATTGAAAGCAAGTTTGGAAATGAGGAAGATGAAAGTTCAGAGAAAACAATTTCTGATAATATTGTTGATGAAGTAAAGGCTGAGACTGTAGTCGGGACTACTCTGGAAAATATAAAACAGGATACTGTGAAAGAAAATTTCTGGCAGCCGGAAATGGTGGATTACGAGGCTGTTCCAAAAAGTGAAAAGGTAGAAGAATCATTATTTGATGATGATATAGATGAATATGAAGACTTATTGGATGAGGAGGACTTTGAAGAAGAATTTTCTGATGAAAATTTAGAAGGTGAAGAAGTAGAGGAAGAAATATACTGGAAAAATGAAGATACGCTGCCTCATAAGTCAATACTTGAGATTGAAAAAGAAAGATTACTTGAGAAAAAGACTATAATGGGTAACAAAGCATTGGAGTCCACATTTGGAAGTAATGAAACTACAAATGTTAAGTATCATACAAATGGTGATGATATTATAAAGGAAGCAGGAAAAGGTACAGTACCAGAGACAGGTACATCAAAAATAGAGCCTCTGATATCTGATATCCCTGTGGAAAATCTGCCAAAGCCACCTAAGCCTTATGTATTTCCACCTAAAACTCTGTTAAATAAGACAGATGGAGATGAAGACGGAATAAGTGATGAGGAACTTCATGAGACAGCGAGAAAACTTCAGGAAACTTTAGCTGCATTTGGTGTAAATGTAAAGGTGACAGATGTAAGTTGTGGCCCATCGGTAACGAGATATGAATTACAGCCGGAGCAGGGTGTAAAGGTAAGCAAAATAACGGCACTTACAGATGATATCAAGCTTAATCTTGCTGCTGCAGATATCCGTATAGAAGCACCTATTCCAGGTAAGGCGGCAGTAGGAATAGAAGTTCCAAACAAGAAAAATCTTATGGTACATTTCAGGGATCTTATAGAAAATAAGACTTTTGAAGAGCATAGTTCAAAGGTGGTTTTTGCTGTAGGTAAGGATATAGGTGGCCAGACTATTATATCAGATATAGCGAAGATGCCACATCTCCTTATAGCGGGTGCAACAGGCTCGGGTAAGTCTGTATGTATTAATACTTTGATTATGAGCATACTTTATAAGGCTAAGCCAGATGAGGTTAAGTTCATAATGGTGGATCCAAAGGTTGTGGAACTTTCAGTATATAATGGCATACCACATCTTATGCTCCCGGTAGTAACTGATTCTAAGAAGGCTGCTGCAGCCCTTAACTGGGCAGTTGTGGAGATGAAAAGGCGTTATGATCTCTTTGCGGAAAAGGGAGTAAGAGAAATAAAAGGCTTCAATAAAAATGTAGGAAAAGAAGATCCTGAATGGATGCCTCAGATAGTTATTATTGTAGATGAGCTTGCGGATCTTATGATGGTATCTTCAAAGGAAGTAGAAGAAGCAATATGCCGCTTAGCCCAGCTTGCAAGAGCTGCCGGTATTCATCTTGTGATAGCTACACAGCGCCCAAGTGTAAATGTAATTACCGGTCTTATTAAGGCAAATGTGCCTTCAAGAGTGGCTTTTGCAGTATCTTCCCAGGTAGACTCAAGAACTATACTTGATGGTGCAGGAGCTGAGAAGCTTCTTGGAAAAGGAGATATGCTTTCTTCCCATCAGGTTATCCAAAACCTGTGAGAGTACAGGGAGCTTTTATCTCAGATAATGAAGTGTCTGCTGTAGTGGAATTTATAAAATCTAACAATGATCCTGTGCATGGGGCTTCTGATATTACAGAGCAAGTAAATGCAGCAGCCAGGAAAGAAGATACTAAAGAAGGGAATTCATCACAGGGTGAAGAAGATGGCTATGATGAATACTTTGATGCGGCCGGGAAATTAATAATAGATAAAGATAAGGCTTCGATAGGTATGTTGCAAAGGGTGTACAAAATTGGCTTTAACAGGGCAGCACGCATTATGGACCAGCTTGCAGAAGCAGGTATAGTAGGTGAAGAAGATGGAACAAAGCCACGTAAGGTACTTATGGGCAAAGATGAATTTGAGGCGTTTGTAGCAGCAAGACATGGAGAATAAATGCAGTGAGTGGTAAAAAGGATTGACAGAAAGAACATTTATTAGGTATTATTAAGATAAGGAGATAGTTTATAAGTATAAATTATCAATCTTATAAATTATACATTGCATAATACTATTCATAATATGGGGAAAGGAAAAATATGAAAACAGATATTGAAATTGCGAAAGAAGCCACTATGGAGCCTATTGGAGAAGTGGCAAAAAAAGCTTGGAATTACATCAGATGAGCTTGAATTATATGGAAAATACAAGGCAAAGCTTTCAGATGAACTTTGGGATAGAGTTAAGGATAATGAAGATGGTAAACTGATTCTTGTAACAGCTATTAATCCAACGCCGGCAGGTGAAGGAAAGACTACTGTTACTGTTGGTCTTGGAGAGGCCTTTAACAGGCTTGGTAAAAAAGCTGTTATAGCACTCAGAGAGCCTTCTCTTGGCCCCTGCTTTGGAGTAAAAGGTGGGGCAGCAGGCGGTGGTTATGCACAGGTAGTACCTATGGAGGACCTGAACCTTCATTTTACCGGAGATTTTCATGCTATAACTTCTGCAAATAATCTCCTTGCAGCACTTCTTGACAATCATATTAAACAAGGGAATTTACTAGGCATAGATACTAACCAGATAGTATGGAAACGCTGTCTTGATATGAATGACAGAGTGCTTAGAAATGTAGTGGTTGGTTTAGGTACTGCAGCTGATGGTGTAGTAAGGGAGGATCATTTTGTAATTACAGTTGCATCTGAGATTATGGCTGTACTCTGTCTTGCAAATGATATGAAAGACCTTAAAGAGAGGCTGGGGAGAATAGTAGTGGCTTATAATTATGAAGGAAACCAGTTACAGCAGGAAATTTGAATGCAGTTGGCTCTATGGCAGCTTTACTTAAGGAAGCCATTAAGCCAAACCTTATTCAGACACTTGAAAACAGTCCTGCAATAATACATGGAGGACCGTTTGCCAATATTGCACATGGCTGTAATTCTGTGAGGGCTACCAAGACAGCACTTAAACTTGCTGACTATGTAATTACAGAGGCTGGCTTTGGAGCTGACCTTGGAGCAGAGAAGTTCCTTGATATTAAATGCCGCATGGCAGGACTAAAGCCGGCAGCAGTAGTACTTGTAGCCACAATCAGGGCTCTTAAGTACAACGGCGGAGTAGATAAAAAAGAACTTGGAAATGAAAATGTAGAAGCTCTTAAAAAGGGTATAGTGAATCTTGAAAAACATATTGAAAACCTTAAGCAGTACGGAGTTCCGGTTGTAGTTACCCTTAATAAATTTGTATCGGATACAGAGACGGAACTTGAATTTGTAAAATCTTTCTGTGAGGAAAGAGACTGTGACTTTGAACTTGCGGAAGTTTGGGAAAAAGGTGGACTTGGTGGAGAAGAACTTGCCAAGAAGGTAATTAACACTATCGAAACCAAAGAATCAAATTATGCACCTGTTTATAGTGATAAACTTTCCATAAAAGAAAAGATTGAAGCAATTTGTACAAAAATTTATGGAGCAGACGGAGTAGACTTTGCGCCTGCTGCAGACAAGGCTATTAAGAAAATAGAAGAATTAGGCTTTGGCAGTTTTCCTGTATGTATGGCTAAAACGCAGTATTCTCTTTCTGACAATGCAAGCCTCTTAGGAAGACCTGAGGGATTCAGGGTAACAGTAAGGGAAGCTTATGTATCGGCAGGTGCAGGCTTTGTGGTGGCTATCACGGGAAGTATAATGACAATGCCCGGGGCTCCCTAAGACTCCTGCAGCATTTAGTATAGATGTGGATGAGAATGGGGATATAGTTGGGTTGTTCTAAGAATTATTTATAGTGTAATATAATAGGAAATAAACAGCCACCAGGTTAGAATAGCAGGGTGGCTGAATTCTGATTTAAATATTTAGGTTATCCCTTAAATTTTCCCTGTTCCAGAGTGTAATCAAAGCATCCTTTGCCGCATCAATGACTTCCGGTGAAAACCTGGAGGTTGTTATTATCATGCCCTGTGTACAGGCTCTCTGTTTCATTTCAAGCTTAAAATTATCAAAAACCTCTATATCTATTAGTTCATCAGTACATATAACAAGTACGGCACCTCTTTCTGTAAAAGCTTCTCCGTTTCTGGTACCTTCTCTCACACAGATGTAATGACTTCCGGGAAATTCCGACTCGTAAGGCTCTAGGGCAAACCCACGCCCTGTATAGAGGGATACTATTTTTGAGGTAAGTTCTTCTTCTGAAATAGCTTCTACCTTTTCCAACTTATTTTGAGCGGTAGCTTCGGTTCCGTATTTTTTGCCAAGAATTTTAGCTAAGATAGGCGCGAGTACAAGGAGAAATACGCAGATGGCGGTATTAAAAGGAGTAAGTCCTCCAAATCTGACACCGATTAAAACAAGCAGGATAGCCGCAATAAGAAAAAATGTAAATTCAAATTTAATGCTAGGTTTGTTTTCGTTCATTTTATCTTCCTCTGTTAAAATATTGTCATATCTATAATACACTAAATCAAAATAAATTTACAGATAATAATTAAAAGTTTTTGATTTTTGTTTTTATTAGAAAAATGTAAAAAGTATTAGGACTAAATATTATAATTACTAATATAGATATTTGCATTTATAAGTGATATAGTATAATCGTAAAGTATTTAAAAAGCCTGCTTATGAAAGGAAGGATGATTATGAAGGAATATACTCCGGTTAAAGAAGGAAAGATAAGAGAAGTTTATGATATAGGTGACAGCCTGATTATGGTTGCAACTGATAGAATATCAGCATTTGACCATATCTTAAAGAATAAGATATCAGATAAGGGGGCCATCCTTACTCAGATGTCAAAATTCTGGTTTGATTTCACAAAGGATATTCTTCCTAACCATATGTTAAGCGTAGATGTAAATGATATGCCTGAGTATTTTAGAAAACCTGAATTTACAGGAAACAGTATGAAGGTTAAGAAGCTTCGTATGCTTCCTCTTGAATGCATTGTCCGTGGCTACATTACAGGAAGTGGCTGGGCAAGCTATAAAGAAAACGGTACAGTTTGTGGCATAAGGCTTCCTGAGGGACTTAGTGAGTCTGAAAAATTACCTGAACCTATATATACACCTAGTACAAAGGCTGAAATAGGGCTTCATGATGAAAATATTTCCTATGAGCAGAGTATAGAAGTGCTTGAAAAAGAATTTCCGGGTAAGGGAGCAGAGTATGCTTTAAAGCTTAAAGAAGCTACTATAGCTCTTTATAAAAAGTGTGCAGATTACGCTCTTTCTAAGGGAATTATAATAGCAGATACTAAGTTTGAATTTGGTCTTGATGAAAATGATAATATTGTAATAGGTGATGAGATGCTTACCCCTGACAGTTCCAGATTCTGGCCGCTTGAAGGTTTTAAGGTAGGAGCAGGACAGCCTTCTTATGACAAGCAGTTTGTAAGAGACTGGCTCAAGGCTAACCCAGACAGTGATTATCTGCTTCCTGATGAGGTAATCGAAAAGACCATAGAAAAATATAAGGAAGCATTCAAATTGCTTACAGGGGAAGATTTTAGAAGGTAAAAAACAGTTGGCATGAAATTATGCCACTAAAGATATTTTGTGATATAGATACCGGCAAATCAAAGCTTTATCTGATTTGCCGGTATCTTTTTGACACATTATCTACACAAATTTATGCTACTATTAATTAAAGAAAATACTAATTCAAAATTTGCTTGAAAATCTTGACAAATACCTGTCTAATGGTATCATTTTATAGACAAGCTTAAAAGAAAGATGGGAGGTGTAAGGTGTTAGTTATACCTATTTATAATACAATAATACTACCGGATGTGCAGTATAATCTTGAACCAGATTCATTAACAGAAAGAGAGAAGAACCTGCTTAAAGTAGAAGATACAGTAATTTTACTGCCACTTAAAGAAGAAAAAGTCAGAGAAGAACTGACAGCAGAGGATTTACCCAATAGGCTTAACCGGAATTGTAAAAGGAGTAAGAAACAATGACGGAGACTTTATCATAGCAGTCAGAACAGATGTAAAGGTAAAGACATATAACCTTGTTGCAAACAGAGAGATACTTAATGCTGAATACGAGATAATATATGATGAACAGGACATAGATGAAAGAGAACAGCGTGCAGTATTCAATATGGTGATTGAAAATCTTGCACAGATTTCTTCATATTTCCAATGGGGAAGCTGGGCTATGCGTTTTTCAGAGAAACTTGATAATGTAAATGAAGTCATAAGCATAGTTGGTCCATATACAGATCTGACTGCTGCTGAGAAATATGCGATGCTTGAGACAGATTCCCTTATGGAAAGATATCATCTTATTTCTGAGGCTATGCTTAAATATAAAGATTTGGTTGAGCTTCAGGTTGATATAAATAAGAAGATTCAGGACAAGCAGGGTGATAATTACAGGGAAAATATGATTAGGAGGCAGATAGATCTTCTGAATGATGAGCTTTCTGAATATAATCCTGATGAAATTTCAGATGTAAAAAGGCTTGAAGGAAAAATAGCTGAAGCAGGCTTTCCGGAGGAAGTAAAAACTGAGATAGACAGAGTGTTTAATAAGTTCAGACAAATGGGAAGTGATGACCATGAATATGGTTCAACACTTGAATATCTTGAATTTGTTACTGCACTTAGCTGGAAGACTCAGGAAGAAACAGAAATAGATATAAAAAAAGCAAAAGAAATACTTAACAAGAGCCATCATGGACTTAAAAAGCCTAAAGAAAGAGTAATAGAACAAATTGCGGTTATGGCACTTAAGAAGCAGAATGCAGGTTCAATCATATTATTTACCGGTGCACCGGGTACAGGTAAGACAAAGCATGGGTAAGGCTATAGCTGAGGCTCTTGGCAGGAAATACATCCGCATAAGTCTTGGAGGCGTTAAGGATGAGGCAGAGATAAGAGGTCACAGGAGAACCCTATAGGGGCTATGCCCGGGCGGATAATGGAAAGTATAAAGCGTTCAGGGAGTAAATAATCCAGTAATTGTACTTGATGAAATTGATAAACTGGGGTATGGAAGCTTTAATGGAGATCCTGAAAGCGCTTTGCTTGAAGTACTTGATCCTGAACAGAATGTGACATTTACAGATCACTATATGAATGTGCCTTATGATTTATCCAAAGTTCTTTTTATCTGTACTGCCAATAATATAGATGAAATGAGCGAGCCTTTACTTGACAGAATGGAGATAATTGAACTTTCAGGTTATACGGCTGAAGAAAAGTTCCATATAGCTAAAGAACATCTTATGGCGAAGTCTCTTGAAGAAACAGGATTATTAAAGAAAAATATAGGAATATCAGATGCAGTTCTTAAAAACATAATTGCAAACTATACAATGGAAGCCGGTGTCAGGGGACTCAAAAAGCAGATAGATAAGCTTATGAGACAGGCAGCAGTTAAAATTCTTGAAAAAGAAATAGAGAAAGTTGTTATTAAAAAGGAAGATTTACCTAAACTTCTTGGTAATAAAAAGGCCTTACACGATAAGGTACTTAAGCACAATATTCCGGGAGTGGTCACAGGCCTTGCATGGACACAGGCTGGAGGTGAGATACTTTTTATAGAAACTACAGCACTCTCAGGTACAGGCCAGATAGTTATTACAGGACAGCTTGGAGATGTAATGAAGGAATCGGCAACTATTGCAGTAAGTCTTGTAAAATCTTTATTATTTGACAAAAAAATTGACTTTAGAGATAAAGATATACACATACATGTGCCTTCAGGCTCTGTACCAAAAGATGGACCATCAGCAGGAATCACTATGTTTACAGCGATAACTTCTCTGGTGCTTGGAATAAAAGTAAATCCTGAGCTTGCTATGACAGGTGAAATATCACTTAGAGGTCAAGGTACTTCCAATAGGCGGACTCCTTGAGAAGCTTATGGCGGCTGAAAGAGCCGGTATAAAGAAAGTGCTTATCCCTCTTTCAAATAAAGAAGACCTTATAGATGTGCCGGAAAGTACCAAAAAGTCGCTTGAAATAGTACTTGTGGATACAGTTACAGACGTGGCAAGAGAAGCACTGGATCTTTCTTTACATCCTGATAACAAGGGATTTTTTAAAGAAGTCTCTAAAAGCAGAAAAAGTGATAATAAGGAGAAAGTTGAGATACCTGTTAAAAGGAAGGGTAAAAATTCAGATTTTATCCCAAATTAAGCCTTATTGTCGTTTAAAATATATTGTAAAATCTTGTAAAATATGCGATTATAATAACAAAAAGGGGATAAAAGTCAACCACTCACGTAAAAGAAGGTAGTGCATGAAATTTATAAGATTAAATAAAGGAACAGTCAGATGTATTCTTACAGCGGAAGACATGGAAGAGTACGGAATTGGCATAGATGACTTTATAGAACAAAGTGATCAGGCTTCTGACTTTATCCATGAACTTCTTGAGAGAGCTGGTGCAGAGGTTGGTGACATATCTAAGAGTGGAATGGTTACTCTTGGAATAATGCAGATGCCGGGTGGAAAGGTATCTATAACTATTACAGATGCAGGTATGGAAGACATTGCCACCGGGGGCATGGCAGAGAGGCTTGAAACACTGTTTAGAAAGATGTCACAGGTAGATAAGCTTCGTCAGACTATCAGTGAAATGGGGAATGCAAGAGAAGAAGCAGAACAAGAAGAAAAATCTCCGGAAAAACTTATTACAGATTCTATTGTAGGGCTTGATGGAGAAAATACCACTCATGTATTGCATTTTGGCACACTTGATGATATAACTGAATATGCAAAAGCAATAACTTATGGAAGACCTATAAAAAGTGATCTGTATAAGGTGACAGATGGTTATATTCTGGTGATACATAAAGCCTCTATGGCAACCATTTCATATGCTAAGGTTTGTTTTATGGCGATTGATTTTGGTGCTAAAATCAGAAATAAACCGTCACTGGAAGCCTTTCTTATGGAACATGGCAACCTGCTCATAGCGAGAAAAGCACTTCAGATTATGAAGAACATTTGAAATACGGAAGTCAAAGGATATGGCCTGTGCAAGCATAATTGCAAGAGGCTTAGTATCCTTTTGACTGTATTTATTATAAAAAATATACGATATAGGAGAGACATTATGTTAGATATCAGATTTGTCAGAGAAAATCCGGATGTAGTAAAGCAGAATATTAGAAATAAGTTTCAGGATGATAAGCTTCCTTTGGTAAATGAGGTAATAGAACTGGATGAAAGAGCCAGAGAGTTAAAAACTAAGGGTGATATTCTTCGTGCCGAAAAGAATAAGTTAAGTAAGCAGATTGGTGCCTGTATGGCAAAGGGCATGAAGGATGAGGCAGAGGAGCTTAAGAGAAGAGTTGCTGCCGATGCTGAAGAACTTGAAGCTATGGAAAGGGAACAGGCTGAGCTTGATGAGAAAATCAAGAAGATTATGATGACAATACCTAACATAATTGATGCCAGTGTGCCAATTGGTAAGGATGATTCTGAAAATGTGGAAGTTCAAAAGTTTGGTGAGCCTAAAGTACCAAAGTTTGAAATACCTTATCATACACAGATTATGGAAAGCTTTAACGGTATAGACCTTGAAAGTGCAGGCAGGGTTGCAGGTAATGGTTTCTATTATCTTATGGGAGATATTGCAAGGCTTCATTCTGCTGTGCTTTCTTATGCAAGGGACTTTATGATAGACAGAGGCTTTACCTACTGTGTGCCTCCTTTTATGATTAGAAGTGACGTAGTTACAGGAGTTATGAGCTTTGCTGAAATGGATGCTATGATGTATAAGATTGAAGGTGAGGATCTTTATCTTATAGGAACTAGTGAACATTCAATGATAGGTCGTTTTATTGATCAGATGCTTGATGAGGAGAGCCTTCCTCAGAAATTTACCAGTTATTCACCTTGCTTTAGAAAAGAAAAAGGTGCACATGGTATAGAGGAAAGAGGAGTTTACCGTATACATCAGTTTGAAAAACAGGAAATGATAGTAGTATGTAAGTCTGAAGAAGCTATGAAATGGTACGATAAGATGTGGCAGAATACAGTAGACCTCTTTAGAAGCCTTGATATTCCTGTAAGAACCTTAGAGTGTTGTTCAGGTGACCTTGCTGATCTCAAGGTAAAATCTGTAGACGTGGAAGCCTGGAGCCCAAGACAGCAGAAGTATTTTGAGGTAGGAAGCTGTTCAAATCTCGGTGATGCCCAGGCAAGGAGGCTTCGTATAAGAGTACGCAATAAGAACGGTAATTATTTTGCAACAACCCTTAATAATACAGTTGCAGCACCACCTCGTATGCTTATAGCATTCCTTGAAAATAACTTAAATGAAGATGGAAGTGTAAATATTCCTGAGGTTTTAAGACCTTATATGGGTGGCAAGGAAAAGCTTGTACCTAAGAAATAATTAAATAAGTAAGGACTGTAAGTATTTCTTAAGAATAAATTTTTCTCCGATTTAATTGACATTGATGGATATTAGGGTTAAAGCTTTATCTTGTCAGTTAATTCGGAGATTTTTTTGTTTCTAAAGAAAATTTCTATAAAAAAAATATTTCCAAGAAATATTGTGCTTTTTATTTGTATTTGGAGGAATATGTACGGATATGTAAATGTTAATAAAAATGGAGTTGAAAATGAAGGAGTTCTATGAGTTTAAGGGGTTTTATTGTGGACTCTGTGAAACTCTGGGAGAAAGATATGGTATCAGTAGCAGATTTTCGCTTTCCTATGACATGACTTTTCTGATAGTGCTTTTAACTTCACTTTATGAGCCTGAGATTATAGTAAGAACTAAACGCTGTATGGTACATCCTCTCCGTAAAAGCCTTGTAATTACAAATAAATTCAGCGAGTATGCTGCTGATATGAATATAATTTTAGCTTATGAGCATTTTGCGGATGATTATAAAGATGAAAGAAACTTAAGGCGGCAACAGGGTTGTTGGCATTTAAAAAATCATATAAAAAAGCCGCAGATAAATACGAAAGACAGGTTAAAGCTATAAAAAAAGAACTAGGTGAGCTTAGCAGGCTTGAAGCAGAGGCTTGTGAGGATGTTGAAGAAGTGGCAGGCACTTTTGGAAGGCTGATGGCTGAGATTTTTGTATATGAAAAAGATAACTGGGAAGAAGATTTAAGAAGAATCGGATTTTTTATAGGGAAATTCATATATATAATGGATGCTTATGAAGATGTTGAAGAAGATGTGAAGAAGGGAAATTATAATCCATTTAGAAGCATTTATAAAGAAGGTAATTTTAAAGAAAATATAAGAACAATGCTTGAAATTACACTTGGTGAGTGTGCGGCAGCGTTTGAAAAATTGCCGCTTATAAAAGATATCGACATTTTACGAAATATATTGTATGATGGAGTCTGGTCAAAGTTTGAGACAGGAGGAGATAAGAATGAATCCGTATGAGGTACTTGGCATATCAAGAAATGCCAGTCTTGAAGAGATAAAGAAGGCTTACAGGGAACTTAGCAGGAAGTATCATCCTGATTCCTATGAGGGTAATCCGCTTTCTTCACTCGCTGAAGAGAAATTTAAGCAGGTTCAGGAAGCGTATGATGCTATAATGAGAGAGAAAAATAGCGGATATAATTATTCCGATTCATATAACAGTACAAATGCATATGACAACAGGAATTCATATAATAATTCGTACAACAATACAAATTATTACGGTGGCGATACCGGTGAAATGGCTGAGGTATATAATCTTCTTAACAGAAGATCTTACAGTCAGGCACTCAGAATTCTTGAGGGCATGAGGGATAGAAATGCCAGATGGTATTATTTTAGTGCAATTACACAGGTGGGACTTGGCAATACTATGCGTGGCATAGAGTTTGCAAGAACAGCAGCAGCTATGGAGCCTTCTAATATGGAATATCAGAACTTGGTAAATCAACTTAATTTTCAAAGTAATAGATATACAAGTATAAGAAATAATTACAGAGGTAGCAGAAGTACCTTAGATGATGCTACAAATATGCTCTGTAACCTTTGGTGTGCAGATACTCTTTGTGAATGTATGGGAGGAGATTTGTGTTCATGCATGTAAATGTGAAAAAATTAGTATATGCGGGACTTTGCCTTGCAATTTCAATGGTTTTAATTCTGCTTGAAGGCGTATTCGGTATGAGTACGCTTTTTTTACTAAGCCTATCCGGATTTTTTGCGGGAATAGTAATAAGGGAAGCCGGACTTAAAATGGGGGCAGCATATATTGTATCTTCTTTAGCACTTGCTTTTTTCATGGCTCCGGATAAAATAAAAATAGTGACTTATATGGTAGTAGAAATATATGTTTTTGCAAGAGAAGGAATATGGGAATTACTTGCAAAAAGGACTATTAAAGATGTAAAGAAAACCAACCTGATATATGTATTATCTAAGCTTATAGTATTTAACATACTTACTGTACCTATGGTATTGATATTTCCACAGTTGCTCTTACCTGATGTGGACATAAAATGGATGCTTATAGCTATAGCGCTCTTACAGCCAGCATGGTTCATAGGTGACAAGGCTTATGATGCATTTCAGATAGGAATATGGAACAGGATTAAAGGTTTGATATGATATTAAATAAATATTTGGGAAGTACCTACAATGTGGCAGAACTTAAAGAGTCTCTCTATGAAGGTGAAGGCGAAGTTACTAAGGTAGCTGCTTATGCCTTTAAGGAGCATAGGGAGCTTACCGAGGTAAGTCTTCCTGAAAATGTAGTAGAAGTAGGGAATAATGCTTTCTACAATTGTAGAAATTTATTGAAGTTCACATTTTTTGACAAGATAGAAAGCTTTGGAGATGGGGCATTTCGTAATTGCAGTAAACTTGATTATATAGAAATTAAGAGTGCTGGTGGAAGCCTTAGAGGACTTAAGGAGATACTTTTTGCTATGTCAAAAAGTGTGACAGTCTCGGTGTATGGTAATGAGCTTTTTTTTTCCCACATTTTCAGCCGGAATTTCAAGATAATGTGGGAGCTAAAATAGTGGCTGAGATTATGCATGGAGCAGGAATGAATTATAGGGAATGTGTGAGCAGAGAAGGTATTGACTACATGAAATATGATACCCAGTTTACTATTCAAAAATATTCTATGGATTTAAATGAGGCAGTTGAGATTTGCAAAGCGAGGCTTATTTATCCTATTGAGTTAAAAGAAGAAAAAAGGGAAGAATATCTTGAATTTCTTATAAATAATAAGAAAGCCTTACTCACTGAGGTTGCACTTAATAGAGACAGTGCTTCGGTTACGGCTTATATAAATGCAGGAATCTTTGATACTAAAGAGGCTGCCGATGAAGCTGCTGATTTCTTCTGTGAAAAGGATTTTGCAGAAGGTGTGAATATTATGATTGATTACCGAAATAAAAAATTTAAGAAAACAAGTATAATGGATATGGAAATTTAAAATGGGAAGAAGCAATAAAGAATGGGAAAATCTTGGACTTAAGATATTTAATGCAGCTAAAAATGAGCTGTATCTGTCTATGCGCTACCTTTATCCAGCACTTGACGGATTGACCATAGTACCTGACCTGAGGGTAGACTGTCTTGCTACAGATGGAGCTAAGCTTTATTTTGTGCCTATGCTTTCGGCTGAGAAATATATGGAGAATCCTTTGCTTATAAACAGGGCTTATCTTCATAGTGTACTCCATTGTCTTTTTGGACATATGTACAGAAGAGAGGGCAGAGATGAAGATATATGGAATTTAGCCGCAGATATTATGGTAGAGGGCATTATAGATGAGATGGGGGTAGCAAGTGTGGAAATGGTAGTTCCCCCGCTTAAAGAAGAAGCTACGGAAAGGATAGCAAGGGAGTGTAAGATATTTTCGGCTGAGTACATTTATGATTATTTGAAGAAAAACAAAGAAGATATACTTTCGCTTGAAAATTTTTACAAGGTGGACGACCATTCACTTTGGACTGATAAGAATGATGAAAATAACACTGAGAAAGATAAAAAAGAAGAAGATGCACGCGAGGAAGAACTTTGGAAGGATGTAAGTACAAAGATTCAGACAGAGATTGAAACTTATTCAAGAAGTATAGGCATTGAAAACACAAAACTTTATCAAAGCCTTGTTACAAAGAACAGGGAAAAGGTATCTTATACGGACTTTTTGAGAAAATTTAAAGAGCCTGTTGAGGAAATTAAGCTGGATTTTGAAACTTTTGATTATGGTTTTTATAATTATGGGCTGAGGCTTTATGGCAATATGCCGCTTATAGAGGAACCTGAATACAGGGTATCGGAAGCCGTTAAAAATTTTGTGGTTGTGATAGATACATCCGGTTCGGTAAGCAGAGAAACTGTGACAGGTTTCTTAGAAGAAACTGTTAATATTCTTACGGAGGAAGGTACAGGGGAAGATTTTGGTATAACCAAACAATGTGTAATAATTCAATGTGATAATCAGATTCAGGATGTGAAGGTACTGAAGGGCAAAGATGAATTAGAGCTGTATATTAAGGAGTTTGAAATAATAGGACGTGGTGGTACGGACTTTAGGGCAGCTTTTAATTATATAGCTGAGGAAGTAAAAGCGGCGAAGATGAGTAAGCCTTCAGGACTTATTTATTTTACGGATGGATATGGTATTTATCCTGAAATGAAGCCGGAATATGATGTCGCCTTTGTGTTTCCGGAAACTGCTTATCCTGATGGGAAACTACCTTATTTAAGCGCAGAGTTTCCGGTTTGGGCGATGCATTTGGTGATAAATGTGTGATAAATTTTTGAAGCTTATAAATAATGGGGATTATAGGTATGGGGGTAGTATATGTCAGATGATAACTTAATTGTAATTGCAGATGATATTAATATAAAAAATATGATTTATACAGTGAGGGGTAGACAGGTAATGCTTGATAGTGACCTTGCTAAATTGTATCAGGTTACTACAGGACGCTTAAATGAGCAGGTTAAAAGAAATATTGATAGATTTCCAGTACAGTTTATGTTCCAGTTAACTGATGAGGAATATAAATCTTTGATATCGCAAATTGCGATATCAAACAAGGTAGAGGTGGAAGGCGAAAACTTCCTTATGTTTTTACAGAACAAGGCATTGCTATGCTTTCAGCGGTACTTAATAGTGATATTGCAGTGGATGTGAGCATTAAGATAATGGATAGTTTTGTGGAAATGAGAAGATTTATCCTTACAAATCAAGAATTATTTGCTAAAATTGATAAAGTTGAATTGAGACAGTTAGAATTTGAAAAGAAATCTGAGATAAGGCAAATGAAGATTGAGGAAAAACTCGATGCTAAGAGTGTTGAAGCAGATAAAAAGTTTGAAGAAGTCTTTGATTACATTGCAACAACTAAAGAGGTCAAGCAAAAAATCTTCTTTAATGGTCAAATATATGATGCTTTCAGTCTTATAGTAGAATTAGTAGAAAAGGCAGCAAAGGAGCTGATATTGATAGATAACTATGTGGATATGAATACGCTTAATATACTGAGCAAGAAGAAAGAAGATTTTAAGATATTAATTGTTACATCAGTAGGTGGGAATCTTACTGATAGAGATGTTGTCAAGTTTAATGCACAGTATCCGAAGCTTACAGTTAAAATAAGTAAGGATTTTCATGACAGATTTCTGATTATAGACAGAAAGGAAGTTTATCATATAGGAGCATCTATAAAGGATGCCGGCAAGAAAAGCTTTGGAATTACGAAGCTGGAAGATGAAGATTTAACTAAAAGTTTATTAGATAGAGTTCTGTAGGAAATCAGAATGAAAAAAGGCATTAATAATACCTGAAGGATAAAATATGTATATAAAATGACTGATGTTTAGAAGAATCAGAATAAAAAATAAAAGTTGGAGAGATAGAGCATGAATATAGAAGCAGCGAAAACAGAGATTAAGAGAACTTTAGCTCTTTATTTGGAAAAGGATGAGATGGGAAACTATCTGCTTCCTCAGGTGAAGCAACGTCCGCTTTTTTTTGGTAGGACCTCCGGGAGTAGGTAAAACCGCCATTATGGAGCAGGTGGCGGCAGAAGAAGGAGTTGCACTGGTTTCATATACTATCACCCACCATACAAGGCAGAGTGCAGTAGGACTTCCTTTTATTAAAGAAAGAGAATATGACGGGAAAATGTATTCCACTACCGAATACACTATGAGTGAGATTATAGCTAGTATTTATGAGAGCATAGAGCAGACCGGAATCAGAGAAGGAATTCTTTTTCTTGATGAAATAAACTGTGTGTCAGAAACCCTTGCTCCTATGATGCTTCAATTTTTACAGGAGAAAAAGTTTGGAAATTTCAGTGTGCCAAAGGGTTGGATTATAGTTACGGCAGGCAATCCCGCAGGTTATAACAAGTCTGTGAGAGAATTTGACACTGTAACCTTGGATAGAATAAGGCAGATAACCATAGAAGCAGAGTACAGTGTATGGAAGAATTATGCAATAAAGCAGGGGGTACATCCTGCGATTATGAGTTTCTTAGAGATTAAAAAAGAAAATTTTTACCATATGGAGACAACTGTAGAAGGGAAACGTATAGTTACTCCAAGAGGCTGGGAGGATTTTTCTGTACTTCTCTGGGGTTATGAAAGAAAGGGCTTTGAAATAACTAACGAGGTGGCTCTTGAGTTTATAAAGGATAAGAGGATAGCTGTAGACTTTGTTAATTTCCTTGAACTTTACCGTAAGTATGAAAATAAGTATAGGATTAAGGACATACTCGAAAATGGAGATATAGGGGCAGAGCTGCCGGGCTATGAAGGTGCAGGTTTTGATGAGAAAATAAGCGTGGTATCTATGATGCTTTCAGGACTTAATAACTACTTTATAAAGACTTACAGGGAAGAAGAGTATATTAAACGCTTGTTTAATGTACTTAAGAAAGCAAAGGAAGAAGAGGGATATAAGACAATATGTGTACTTTATGAGAATGAAAGAAAAGAGTATGAAAAACTAACTCTTGGAAGAGCCTTAGATAAAGTACAGGACAAAATATATGTTAAGACAATAAGTAAGCTTGCTGAACTTATAAGCTTGGCGAAGGAAGGTCAGATGAAGCTTTTGCAAGTGAAATGTCAACATTTTTTGCAGGAGAAAAGAAAGAGGTGCTTGAAGCTACTGAAAAGGCAGAGAAGGCACTTTCAAATGCAATAAGCTTTATGGAGAGGTATTTTACTCCTGCTGATGACAGCGAGGAACTTGTTGTAGCTTCAGGCTCGGAGATGGTTTATTTTATCTCAGAGCTTGAAACCAATTATTACAGTATGAATTTTATAAGGGAACATTCCAGTGTGGATATAAAGAAATATGGAAAACTCTTAAAGACTTCTACTTTGAGAGATAAGCTTATGAGTGAGATAAGAGGGGAGTAGTAATATATTTATATACCTTCTATACGCATATATACAGACGACTGAAAATATTCGTCTTTTCCCTCAAACTTCGCATCTCCCTGATACTTTCTTGCAACCGACTGTATAGAAGAAAGACCTATGCCGAAGCCGTCTCTTTTGGTGGAACGAAATCGTCCGTCTACAGATATAAAATTTCCATCATAAGAGTTATCCATAGTGATAACAAATGTATCATATCTTATGCCGCTGCATATTCTTATAAACCTTTTATCACTATCTGTTTTCCTGCAGGCATAAGTAGCATTTTCAAGCAGATTGCCGAATATTACCGAAAGCTCACTGTTAAAGCCGGTATTGTCTATATCAGGCACAACGAGTCTGGCAGTAAATGCAATATTTTCATCCTTGCATATAGCAGCATAATGAGAAATTATTGCATTTACAGCCGTATTTTCGCAGTATTTATCCTGTGGCTTTGGTACATTGTCTATGAGCGAGTTTATGTAACTGTCAAGTTCACCATTTGCACTACCTGCAAGCTCTCTGATAGTGATTAGATGGTGGCGTAGGTCATGTCGCTGTTTTTTTAGAGCTTTTTCACTATTTGTAATCAGCTCGTTATACTTTCTCTGCTCATCCATCTGTATTCTTATAAACTCAAGCTCTGAGGTGAGTTTTTCATTATCATTTTTTATTTTGGCTGTATCTCTTGTATAAAAGCCTATGATAAATCCCATTACTAAAATGAACAGCAGGATTCCATATTGAAATAATGAAGCAAGCTTGTAAGTAAATCTGAAATAATAGTTTGCAACCTCAATAAGTGCAGAAATTGCCAAAATCATTATAGGAAGGATGAACCTTTTTGCCTGTAAGCTGTCATTTTTTAATGCTTCATAGAGAATAAAAAATAAAAGGAGAGAAAGTGCGCAAGGGTTAATAATATGGAAGGCATACATACTGCTTGACAGAGGATATATACCTAAAAGCTGTAATATTAAAGAAAGGATGGCTGCTATAGTTATAAAAGCCGAGATTATATATAGCGGCTTTGGATTTTTAAAATCAACTGATACGAGGGTAAGGTGTATCAGAGGTATAGCTAAGGTAAAAAGCCCTATGAAGGCACAAAGGTAGAGAAAAGTCGGATTTTTAATTATTAAGGCAGTGAGGGTAGATTCTCCCAATGCCCAAACTCCTGATGTAAGGGCAAATATGCCAAGCCAAAAAAATATAAGGCTTATTTTCTTTTCAAAAAATTTGAGTATGAAGGAAATCACAATAAGAGATATGCCTGTTCCGATTTCAACAATGGCAAGCAAAAATATATATTTGTACTCCGTTATCCTATCCTGAAATATAGATTTGATAGAGCCTATAATCGGAGGATATATAGTCATTGAGCTGCGGGTTTTGGGGGAGAGAAATTCGATTTTAAGTTCAGTTTCTTTGTTTCTTACAGCAGGTTCTGATATAAATACTTCGGTGGCAGGATCTCTCATAAAAGCCGGATAGGTTTCTTTCTTTCCGAACTTATAAATCTCTATATCGTCAGTATATACTGTCGCAGGTGTATATGCGGTTTTAACATAGATGAAGTCCTTTTCTTTAGGGTAAATATAGGCCCTGACAGTAACGGGAGTTTCGGGGGTTATGCCGGTAAGAGTATATGGAAGTGTGGTATCTTTTTCGGCACCGTTTATAACCAGCTTTACATTTTTGATATAAGAAGCTTCGGAAAGCCCTGACTGGTACATATTAAAACCAAGTGATGAAAAAAATGCGATTATCGTAAGTAAAACTAAAATAATCTGCAAAGAAATAAAAAATTTAGTATGTATTTTCAATTCATAAGCCCCCTTGTACTGTCAAATAAGTAATTTTCCAAAGTATTTTTAGCTTTTGTCAATAATTCCCTGCGTATGGGAACATTGGTGTGGTTTCCCATTGCAAAGCATTTAAGCTCAGTATCAATATATCTCACAAAAGAAAGGTTAACCACAAAGCTCTTGTGAGGAATGAAAAATTGTTCTTCAGGAAGCTGCTCATTTAAATCAGAAAGTTTCCCATATATGTAGATATCCTCAGTATTATTTTAAAACATATAAATATTTTATGTACCTGCTGTTCAATATAAATAATATCCGCAAAAGGAATTTTTTGTATACTTCTGTTTTTTTGTACCAAAAGTGAGGGTACATCCTGCTTTTTTAAGAGTGCCAGGTACAGTGTGTCTTCTATGCTTTCCTTTGAATAAGGCTTTTCGATATATTTTATTGCGGATAGACGGTAGCTTTCAAGTGTATGCTCCTTGCTTGTAGTTACGAAAGCAACGGGAATGTTTTTATCTTTTTCACGGATAAGTCTTATGACTTCTACTCCTGTAAGTTCGCTGTCCATATAAATATCCATAAGGATAAGGTCATATTTTCCCTGTTCAAAGACATTAAGTAATTTTTCACCATTTTCAAAAACGCTATATATGTTTTTTATACTGCTCTCATCAAGCAGTGCAAGCAGTCTGTTTCTTTGCGCTGTTTCATCTTCACAGACTGCTATTTTTAGTACATCCGACATTTTAAAGCTCCATTCTTTTTATAAACAACAATAGAAGTATATCATAGCATCACATTTTATTCAATTTGTCAACTACGAATTATGTCATCCAAATAGGAAAGAAGGTTATTGATATTCTTGAAATAATTCATGTTACTGCTTTAGAGTAGGATAAAGTATATTGTATAAAACTGCTTAGTGAGTTATAATATGGATATAGGGGATTTAAAATAGCAATTCATATAAGACTTTTAAGATAAAAAGGAGTAAATGTTAGTGGGTTTTAAAAACATGATAAAAGCAACAGATATAAATGCACAATATGACGCAAGTGCAAAGCGATTGCTTGGGAATAAGAGTATATTAGCTCATATATTGGTAAAAGCGGTTAGTGAATTTAGGGGAATGAAGTGGGAAGAGGCAGTTAAGTTTATTGAAGGAGAACCATATATAAGCCTTGTACCTGTAGAACCGGGGCTTACCAATATAGAGATTAAAAGTAACGGAGAAAGGCTGGTTGGGCTTAATACGGAAGACTGTGAGATAAATGAAGGGCTTGTAAGATTTGATATAGTTTTTTATGTAAAAATGAAAGACGGACTTTCACAGATTATCATAAATATAGAAGCACAGAAAGATGAACCCAAAGGATATGAGATATTGAACAGGGCAATCTTTTATGTAAGCAGGCTTATTTCATCTCAGAAAGAAAGAGATTTTGAGAATTCTCATTATGATGATATTAAACAGGTATACTCTATATGGGTATGTATGAATATGAAAGAGAACAGTTTAAGCTCATATACACCTTCCAAGAGAGGATCTTGTAGGAAGGTATGATTGGAAAGGCAAGATGGATCTTTTTAATATCATAATGATAGGCTTGACAAGAGAACTTCCGGAAAATAATGAAGTATATGAACTGCATAGACTTTTGGGAGCATTACTGTCCGGTAAACTTACGGTAGATGAAAAAATAAACATAATTGAAAATGAATATGAGATTAATGTTGAGAATAATTTAAGAAGGGATGTGAGTGATATGTGTAACCTGAGTCAGGGACTTGTAGAGGAAGGAAGAGAGGAAGGAAGAGAGGAAGGAATAGCAGAAGGAATAGCGAAAGGAAGAGCAGAAGGAGAAGCAGGAATTATCATTAAAATGTATAATAAGGGCTTTACAGTAGAAGAGATAGCAGAAACAATAGATAAGGATGTAGAAGAAGTTAAGGAAATCATTGAGGCAAAAACCTTGTCGTTAGTTTAGATTTAAGCTGTGTTGGGCGAAATTTCGAGATAAGCACATTTTAACTAATTTGTCAACTACGAATTATGTCATCCAAAATGACATTTTTCGTAGTTTTACTTTTCAATATTTATTATAAAATGATAGAGATGTCACTTGTACCATAATAATGGCGACAAGAAATTTTTTAAAACAGGAGGTAACAAAATGTATGTTCAAAGCAGTAATGTAAAAATTTTTAGGGGGGGGTACGGGCTTTAATAGCCTGCCTCATCGCTTTTGCGATAGTATTTACCCAAATAAAGGTGGAAGCCTTTGCATATACGGCAAACGCGACCTATTGGGATAGGAAAGCGGGAGCGGCACAAAGCGTATCCGCAGAAGTTGTCACAAATGGCTCGACAGCTTGGAACGGAACGACTAAATGGTATGTGGTTAAAGATAATATCACAATAAACGACAGAATTACGGTAACCGGAGATGTTCATCTGATTTTGGCGGACGGAGCGGAACTTAACGCCGAAAAAGGAATCGAAGTATCGAATGGTAACTCCCTTACCATATACGGAGAAAGTGCAGTAGGTACGGGAATGCTTACGGCTAATGGTGAAAAGAAAGCTGCGGGCATAGGCGGCAGCGAAAATAAGGCGGGCGGTACTATAACGATTACAGGCGGCAAGGTCACTGCAAGTTCTCAAGGATACGGAGCCGGCATAGGCGGCGGTTTTAAAGGAGCCGGCGGTACTATAACGATTACGGGCGGTACGGTTACTGCAAGCTCAGGAACAGACGGAGCGGGCATAGGCAGCGGGGGAGATGGACATGGAGGCACTATAAGGATTACAGGCGGTACGGTCACTGCGACAAATTCCGATAATCATGAAGGAGTGGGCATAGGCGGCGGTGTCAACGGCTCGGTAGATATGATAGAGATTTCGGGCGGAGAGGTAAAAGCAAGTTCTAAAGATGGAGCGAGCATATTCGGCAGTAAGATAACGATTAGCGGCGGAGTGGTAAATGCAAGTTCTCAAGGAGACGGAGCGGGCATAGGCGGCGGAAACGAAGGAGCCGGCGGCACGATAACGATTAGCGGCGGAGTGGTAAATGCAAGTTCTGAAAGAGGAGCGGGCATAGGCGGCGGAAACGAAGAAGCCGGCGGCACGATAACGATTAGCGGTGGAGTGGTAAATGCAAGTTCTGAAAGAGGAGCGGGCATAGGCGGAGGCAGTTTTAGGGGAGCCGGAGGCACGATAACGATTAGCAGCGGAGTGATAAATGCAAGCTCTCAAGTAGGAGCGGGCATAGGCGGAGGTAATCAAGGAAACGGAGAGAGTATAACGATTAAAGGCGGAGAAATAAATGCAAGCTCTCAAGTAGGAGCGGGCATAGGCAGCGGTGGTCATGCAACTACCGGAGGCAATATAACGATTACCGGCGGCAAGATAAATGCAGACGGCGGAAAATTCGGAGCGGGCATAGGCGGCGGTATATATGCTGACGGAGGAAGTATAAATATTACCGGCGGCATAATAAATGCAAGCTCTGAAAATGGAGCCGGTATTGGCGGTGGCGGCAGTAACGGCGATAATAATTACAAAGCCGGTGACGGAGGAACTATACAGATTAGCGGCGGATTGGTTACTGCAAACTCTAAAAAAGCTCCCGGCATAGGCGGCGGATTCGGCGTTAAGGAAAACAACGGTTCGGACGGTGCAGCCGGCTCTTTTAGTACGGGAAATAAAGGAAAAGCCATTATCAAAACCAATAGCATTGCAGATAATACAAAGGAAGCAAACTGGAAAGGAACTATATTTAACGGAAATAACGGCAAGGTGTACGGCAAACAGGAATTAACCGAAGATTTGGAAATAGAAGAGGGGAAAACTCTTACAGTGCCGGAGGACGGCGAGCTTACCGTTCCTTTCGGTAAAACCCTTACAAATAACGGAAACTTGGAAAATAAAGGTAAAATAACAAATAACGGCAAGATAAACAATAACAGTAAAATAAAGAATGCCGGTACAATGAGCGGTAATAATGTGGAGGGAAGTGGACAGCTTATAGAACCTCATCCTACCCCTAAGGCGGTGATAGACTATATAGCAGAAAAGCTTACCGGGCTTAGTACAGGCATTACCTATAAAATCACTATAAACGGTGGCAGTACGGAAGAGTTAAGCCCTCGAAGCAAACGGAACAACATCCATAAAACCTGAATGGCTCGGTAAGACATTATCCATAACAGCAAAAAGAAGATGCAGGTCATTTAAAGAGCATGGCACAGAGTCTGTCTGTTCCTGCCCGCCCCTACAGCACCGACAGGTCTTGAGGGTGTAAGTGAAACCGCTTTTTGACAAAAAAAGACGGCAAAATTACGGGAACAACAGATAAAAATGCAGTATATGCTTTCGAGGTTCAAATGAATGGAAACAGTGTAGGGCAGGTGAGGTTTCAAATCTTGCACAGGGAAAAATACCTCGTAAGGATAGCTCCTGTAATCGGAAGTGGCTTTGCGAGTGAAAGTGTAGAAGTGAGGATTAAACATAGTATACCGTTCACTGCTCCGAAAGCAAAAACAAAAGCTTTCCTATACAGGGGCAATGCAGGAACTTATTACCGCAGGAACGGTAAAAGCCGCCATAGGAAACTTGCAGTATAGCTTAGAAGAAAACGGAGCATACAGCACAGAAATTCCGAAAGCAAAAGATGCAGGCTCGTATGAAGTATATTACAAAGTTGTAGGAACAAATAATACCTATGATTACAACAAGGCAAAGGGCAAAGTGACTGTAAGCATAGCTAAAGTAAATCAGGCTGTACTTAATATCACTAATGTTACAGGCAAAAAATACGGCGATGCCGATTTTACATTTACAACAACAGGCGGTAGCGGTACGGGAGAAATAACTTACATCGTACCTGCGGGTAACGGCGTGCTTTCCATAAACGGCTCTACTGCAAGAATCATAGGAGCGGGAGAGGTAACAGTTAAGGCTGTAAAAGCCGGAAATAAGAATTACAACGAAATAAGTGCAGAACTTAACATAACGATAGCAAAGGCTGCCGCACCTGCCCTTATTTTCCCAAATGCAGGCAACTTAACCTACGGACAGAAATTATCAGAAAGCGTGCTTACAGGCGGAAGTACAGGATATGGAACATTCGCTTGGGCAGATGGAAATATTATTCCTACGGTAAATAATACAGGCTATGAAGTAGTATTTACTCCAAGTGAAAAAACACTTAAAAACTACGAAGAAATTGCAGACATAGATAAGAAAAATAATGTTACGGTTACAGTTTCAAAGGCAAATCCTACTATAAACCTTACAGCAAATATATCGGTAGAGTCGGGAAATAAAACAGTTACACTGGTCGCAGAAATAACAGGTGCAAACGGTGCTGTTAAACCGAGCGGAAGTGTAAAATTCTCCTATAAAACCGGAGGAAACTTTACAGAGCTTGGCACAGCAGCATTAGCGGACGGAAAGGCTTCATATAAATGGAAAAATGTAGCGGATAACGAGTATGACATTAAGGCGGAGTATGTAGGAGATACTAATTACAATACTGTACAAAGTGATATTCAGAAAATAGACACTAGAAAGAAAAATCAAGGTGCAATTTCCTTTACAACTATTTCAAATAAAACTTACGGTGACGGCGAATTTACCCTATCGATTACAGGCGGAAACGGTACAGGAGAAGTAACCTACAGAGTGCCTGATAATAACGGAGTACTTTCTATAACCGAAAATAAAGCAAAAATCATAGGAGCGGGTACTACTGTAATAACAGCTAAAAAAGCGGCGGATACCGACTATAACGAAGCTGACAAAAGTATAAGTATCACCGTAGCAAAGAAGAAACTTACAGTAAAGGCTGAGGATAAATTAAATGTTATAAAGGGTTCTGTAAGGCCCTGAACTTACTTACAACAAGGCGGAAGTATATAAAAACCTTGCAAGCGGAGATAAATTTAATAGTCCTTTATTGAAAGCAAGTGTAGCAGATACAAACTATACAGGCGAATATGAGATTACAGTAAGCGGTGGTGAACTTAAAAATGTGGCAAATGAAGATGTAGCAAAGAACTATATAGTCACATACCAAAAAGGCAGACTAACCATTGTAAATGCGGTTTATGATGTGAATGTAGCGGATGGAACAGGAAGCGGCAAGTACAGCGAGGGAGAAAAAGTTAATATAACGGCAAATGACAGGTCAGGTTATACATTTACAAACTGGACAGGTTCTGACGGGGTAGTTTTTGCAAATGCCTCATCAAAAACAACAAGCTTTACAATGCCTGCAAAAGCCGTTACAGTAACAGCTAATTACAGTGCAAACGGTGGCGGTTACTCAGGTGGAGGAAGTTTTTCGGGCGGCTCATCATCTACAACACCTAAAGAAGAAAATAAAGATTCCAAAGATGATAAGAATAAAACAGCAGATTCCGATAAAACCTCCGTACCTGCAAAAGCGGAAATTAGCATAGAAGCCAAAAAAGGAAAAAATAAAACAGCAACTGCCAAAATTTCCGAAAAGGTAATAGAAGATGCCATTACAAAGGCACTGGAAGAAGCTAAGAAAAACGGTAAGGAAGCAGAGAAAATAGCTCTTGAATTAAAGGTAGATATGCCAAAGGGTACTAATAAAGTAAAGGTAAATCTTACCGGAAATGCTTTAGAAAGAATTGTAAATGAAGAAGTTAGCAGCCTTACCATAGACAGTCCTATTTCAAAAACGGTGTTTGACAAAAAAGCCGTTTCTGAGATAAAGAAAAAGAGCAAGGGTGGTATTGTATTAAGTATCTCTCCTGTTAAAAAGCTTTCCAAACAGGCTAAAAAGCAGATAGGAAAAAGACCTGTCCTTGCCATAAGCCTAAGCTATCTAAAGGGAAAGAAAAAGATAACAAGCCTCGGAAAAGGAAAGATAACAGCTTTCATCCCTTACACACTTAATAAAAACGAAAAAGCGGACGGATTATATGCCGTATATGTTGATAAAAAAGGAAAAGTAAGGAAGATTAAAGGCTCGTATTATGACGGGGAAAACTCTGCTGTGGTATTTACAGCAGGCAGATTGACTGACTTTGGTATAGGATATAAAAAAGAGTCAAAATAATGTAGCCGGATTAAAAAACTGATAGTGAAGGGGAAGAAGGAAGATTTAATATAGTGAGCCTGTCTGATATTTGGACAGGCTTATTTTATATGCAGAACTACCGCCTAATGAAAAAAATTCAGAATTATGTTACATAAATGCTATAAAAACTGTGGAATAATGTTACAAATATACTTGAAAAAAACTATAGAAAAAAATGTTACAATAATATGTAGATGAGAAAAAAATGCTGACATTTGGAGATTAAAAATGTTAAAGAGAAAAGCATATGATGAACTTCTAAAATGGAAGAAAAAAATCAGAAAGAAAAAGCTTTGTGCATAACCGGAGCAAGGCAGATTGGGAAAAACTACGCTTATAAGAGAATTTGGTAAAAATGAATATGAAAAACTTTGCTGAAATAAATTTTGTAAGAGATGAAAATGCAAAAGATATTTTTTTAAGGGGATTTTACACCGGAGTCTATAATTACCAATCTGACCGCCTACTTGAGAACCCCTTTAGAAAAAGGCAAGACTTTGATACTCTTTGATGAAGTACAGGAATGTCCTGATGTGAGGTCTGCAATTAAGTTTTTAGTAGAGGATGGGAGATTTGATTATATTGAATCAGGCTCATTACTTGGAATAAAGTATAAAGACATAAAATCATATCCGGTTGGGTTTGAACAAGTTTTACAGATGTATCCTTTAGATTTTTGAAGAATATATGTGGGCAAACGGAGTTCAGGATAAGACTATAACATATCTAAAAAGAATGTTATGAGAAGAAAGAAAAAGTGTCAGCAGTCATACATAATACATTATGTAAGTTGTTTTACAGCTATCTTGTAGTAGGTGGAATGCCGGAAACAGTGCAGATTTATGTTGATACACATGATATTTCTAAGGTGATTTTAAACCAAAATAGTATTTTAGGCTTATATAGACTTGATATTGCAAAATATGCGACAGGAAATGACAAAGCTAAGATTCGGGCTGTTTTTGACAGTATTCCTTCACAATTAAATGATAAAAACCGCAGATTTAAAATAAACAGCATAAGTCCTTCTGCAAGAATGTTAAGGTATGAAGAAAGTTTTAACTGGCTTGCGGATGCAGGAGTAGCACTTCCATGCTACAATGTAGTCACGCCACAGCCAGCATTACAGCTAAATGAAAAAAGAAATCTATTTAAACTCTATGCAAATGATGTAGGATTGCTTTGTGCATCTTGTATGGAGAATATTCAGTTTGAACTATTAATGGGAAATGTAGAAGTTAATATGGGGAGTATCTTAGAAAACGCTTTTGCACAAAACCTTAAATCAAATGGCTTTGAGCTTCATTATTTTGATTCAAAAAAAATTGGAGAATTGGACTTTGTTTTGCAAAAAGGAGCAGGTATCGGACTTGTGGAAATAAAATCGGGAAATGACTTCAAAAAACATCCTGCTATGCGACATGCATTAGAAGTAAAACAATGGAAATTTAACGAAAGCATTGTTTTTACAAAGTCAAATGTAGAAATAGATGGAGAGATAACATATTTACCTTGGTACATGATTATATTTTTCAATAATAAAGTTGAACTTAAAGAGTTGATTTATACGGTGGATTTGAGCGAGTTATAGATTGTTGTAGAATTCTTATTCTACACTTAGGCAAAAAATAGGTAAAATATAACTATAACTATTTTTGAAATAATTACCCTTTATTATATCCAAATAAAATGTTATAATAAAAAGTAAGTTTGCCAAATTAATATTGTAATATCCGGGAGGAAGAGAAATGAGATTAGGTGGTCTTGAAGCAGGCGGAACTAAGATGGTCATGTGCGTTGGAGATGAAAATGGTGAAATTTTTGAACAGATGTCCATACCTACCAGAACTCCGGCAGAAACAGTACCTGAGATTATTAAGTGGTTTTCAGATAAAAATATAGATGCACTGGGCATAGGGTGTTTTGGTCCAATCGATGTGTCACCTGAATCACCTACTTATGGGCAGATTTTAGAAACACCAAAGCTTCCCTGGGTACATTATGATTTACTTAAAGAATTACAAAAAGAGTTAAAAGTTCCTATGAAGATAGATACTGATGTAAACGGTTCCTGCCTGGGAGAAATGGTTTTTGGATGTGCAAAAGGGATTGATTCCGTACTCTATATGACAATTGGTACCGGAGTAGGGGTTGGAATATGTATAGGTGGAAGCCTTGTTCATGGAATGCTTCATCCGGAGGCAGGACATATTATTATAAACAAACATAAAGAAGATAATGGAAATTGTATCTGTCCTTATCATGACAGCTGTTTTGAAGGCTTGGCAGCAGGTCCGTCCATAGAAAAAAGATGGGGCAGGAAAGCTTATGATTTGGCAGATAATGAATTAGCCTGGGAAATTGAAAGCGAATATATAGCACAGGCTCTTGTAAATTATATACTTACGGTATCGCCTAAGAAAATAATTTTAGGTGGAGGAGTTATGCATCAGGAAAGGCTTTTTCCTATGGTAAGGAAAAAAGTAACCAAGCTGCTTAACGGATATTTAAATACAAAAGAACTTAAAGATATGGACAATTACATAGTTCCAAACAGTCTGAATGATAATCAGGGCATACTTGGTGCTATGGAGCTTGGCAGACAGGCTTATGAAGAAGCGAGATAATTTGCTATAGAGAAAGGGAAAGACAAATGGTAAGAGCAATAGTTGGAGCAAACTGGGGAGATGAAGGCAAGGGCAAGCTGACAGATATGCTTGCAGAGACATCTGATATCATTATAAGATTTCAAGGTGGAAGCAATGCAGGGCATACGATAATCAATAATTATGGCAAATTTGCACTTCATTTACTGCCTTCGGGAGTATTTTACAATCATACTACAAGTATTATAGGTAATGGAGTTGCACTTAATATTCCTTATCTGGTTAAAGAAATTAATTCTTTGGTTGAAAAGGGTGTACCAAAGCCAAAGGTACTTGTATCTGACAGGGCGCAGATTATTATGCCTTATCACATTAAATTCGATGAGTATGAAGAGGAGAGACTTGGCAAGAACTCATTTGGCTCCACAAAGTCAGGTATAGCTCCATTTTATTCAGATAAATATGCAAAGATAGGCTTTCAGGTATCTGAGCTTTTTGATGATGAAATTCTCAAAGATAAATTAGAAAGAGTCTGCATACAGAAGGATGTAATTTTAGAGCATCTTTATCATAAGCCTGCTATTGACAAAGCAGAATTAATTGAAACTCTCCATGAATACAGAGATATGATAGCTCCTTATGTATGTGATACAGCACTGTTCATACAGGAAGCTATTAAGGAAGGAAAAAACATACTTCTTGAAGGACAGCTTGGAACACTTAAAGATCCTGATTTTGGTATATATCCAATGGTTACCTCGTCATCTACTCTTGCTTCCTATGGAGCAATCGGAGCAGGTATACCTCCTTATGAAATCAAGGATATAATTGCTGTTGTAAAGGCGTATTCAAGTGCTGTAGGAGCGGGAGAATTTGTAAGCGAAATCTTTGGTGATGAGGCAGATGAGCTAAGACGCAGAGGCGGAGATGGCGGAGAATATGGTGCTACTACCGGAAGACCACGTAGAATGGGCTGGTTTGATGCGGTGGCAAGCCGTTATGGTGTAAGAATGCAGGGGGCTACAGAGGTAAGCCTTACAGTGCTTGATGTGCTTGGTTATCTTGATGAGCTTCCTATCTGTGTGGGGTACGAGATAGACGGGAAGGTAACAAAGGATTTCCCGGTTACCGCAGGACTAAAGAAGGCTAAGCCTGTATATGAGAAGCTTCCGGGGTGGAAATGTGAGATTAAAGGAATCAGAAAGTATGAAGAACTTCCGGAAAATTGTAGGAAATATATTGAGTTCATAGAAAAAGAACTTGGAGTACCTGTTACTATGGTAAGTAACGGACCGGGAAGGGAAGATATTATCTATAGGAAATAAAGTATTGGTTAGGAGGGCTTACTAATGGAAAAAAAGATAGAAAATTTTGCGGAAGAGAAGTTTAGCTTTGAGCTTCCTCAAATATTAGTATTACCTTCCTCTTTAGACATTTCAGTTAGAACCGACACTGGTGCTGTCGGTTCTTTTAAGGTAAGGTATAAGGATGAAATAAAATATAGTAACCGTAAAATAAGAGGTTATATCACCTGTAACGATTACAGGTTTAAATTTGATACAGTTACATTTTCAAACAGTGAAGTAGAAATTGATTACGAGTTTGATGGTACAGGTCTTAGACCTGAGATGGAATATGGCGGCAATATTCATTTCATAACAGATTGTGGCGAGATTAATCTGCCATATCGTGTAAATATAAAAGAAGCAGAACTGATGGCGGAAGGAAATGAAATAAAAAATATATATCAGTTTACTGCCTTTGCCAAGAGTAATCCGGATTATGCCACTGACTTATTTTATGCAGATGAGTTTGATAGTATAATCCTGCAAAACATGGAAGAAGAAAGTCTCATAAGAAAAGGGCTTTTAGAAAATAGAGACAGAAGAAGAGCGTTAGAGGAATTTCTTTGCTACACAAAGAGCAAACAGCCTGTAAAAATTGTTGTTGATAAGAAAATATATAATTATCATATATCAGGAGTGCCAATTCAGGATAGAATAATCATAAGAAAAAGCTGCTGGGGATATGTTAAAGCAGAGGTTATTACAGAAGGACAGTTTCTAAAAGTTCATAAAGATGAAATTACGGATAACTTGTTTGAGGATGGAATATGTGAACTGAACGTGGTTATTAACCCTGAGCATATAAGGGCAGAAAGCAAGTGGCAAGGTTGTAATACGAACCTTGGAAGAGGAGATTTGTATAGAATTTAACCTTATAAACACAGCAGTTTCTCCTGAAAAGTTTTCAGGTAAAAAACGAAGATTTGAATATATAAATAAACTTATAGAAGAATACTTTTCATACCGTATGGGTACAAGTACTGTGAAAAATGTTACTACAGCTATGCGTACTGCTTTATACGGAATTGGTTTATCTGGAAAAGACGAAAAAATAGTTGACTATGTGAATATCTATTTAGACCTTATAAACCGTAATGAAAAACAGGCAAAGGAAGAGCTCTTAAAGATTAATGGCAGTACAATGGAACCTATATTCAGACTGGTACATTTATATTTTATGTATCAGCTTGCAGCAGAAGAGGAGAAAGAAGAATATAGGAGAGAGGTGGAGAAACTCACTAATTTAAAAGGCTATCAGACAGGATTATATTTTCTCATACATATGGATGGAAGGTATAAGCTGAATCTTGAAAGAAGACTTGAGTTTATAGCAGAGCTTTATGGGGGAGGATTTCACAGTTCCTTTTTGCTTATGGAAGCCTGGAGTATTTATAAATCACAGCCTGATTATTTTAGCAGATTAGATGCCTTTTCAATTCAGGTAGTAAACTGGGCTATAAAACATGGATATTTTGTTGGCAAAATTATTACAGAGAAATTTGTAGTGCTTGCAAATGGTTTGCGTGATTATAATCCTCTTGTATTAAGACTCCTGAAAGAAGTATATAAAAATTGGGGTGTTGAAGAGGTCGCACAGGCAATATGTACACAGCTTATAAGAAAAAATGATACTGGTGAGTATGACCATGAATGGTTCAGAATAGGTGTAAAAAGAGGAATAAAACTTACAGGTATTTATGAACTATATATGCGAACCATGATGAATGATACTACAGAAAAAATTGAACTTTCAGTTTTTTCATATTTTTTATACGATAATACGCTAAGCGCCGGGAAAAAAGCCCTGCTATATTCTTATTTGATTAATCATAGAAATGAGCTGGATTTTTCAGAACATATATAAGGAATATAAAGAACAAATCGGGGGCTTTGCATCAGAACAGCTTAAAAAGGGTGAAATTACCGATGTGTTAGCTGTTATATATAAGGCTGTATTAAAGGAAGGAACATTTTTTGCATGAACATTATCCATATTTGTCATCAGTAATTTTTAAACAGAAATTTATCTGTAGAAATAAAAATATACAATTTCTGACGGTGCATACACGAGGGATTAAGGAAAGCACAGTTTATAGATTTAATTGCGGAGTTGCTTATGCAAATATATCAGGAGAATATTCAGTAGCTTTGGTAACAGATAAAGAGGGAAATATATATCCGGCTGCTGATTTCTGTACCTCTGAAAAACTGATAAATTATTATGATTATCTTGATGGCTGCTATGAGGCAGGAGACAAAAGTTTAATGGAGCTTCTTACAGTGGTTGCTGAAAATGACAGATATCATAGAGAGAGCAGACATTTAGTAGAAATATGTGAAGAACTTGCAAGAATGCAAAACATTACTTGTGAATATAAATGTTTTCTCAGAGGAAAGCTTTTAAGTAATTATTTTGAAAATAATGAAGGAGAAAAGCTGGAAGCTGTACTGAAGAATTATAATTTTGCCAAAGCGGAACCATATCAGGCAGAACATGCAGCAGAAATGGCGGTTATAAGAAATATGTATCCATTATCTTTGTATGCACTCAGACGGTTAAGCTATAGTAAAATTAATTCGGGGAAGCTGGCTAAAGTAATTTCGACATATATTTATGATGAAAATGAAACCAGAAAGGTTGAAAATCATAATCTTATTATATCCGCTGCATATAAGCTTATGCTTGATAAAAAAGCTGATGATGAAATAATGATTTTCCTTAGAGATAATTATGAAGGTGGAGTAACGGAGCTTGATTTTTATTTATAATGAACTTAAAGAAAGAAATTTGCTTACAGAGAATTTTGCTTCAAGATTTATACAGCAGATGTTATTTTTCAGAGGAAATGTCAGTAGAGTATGACAACATTTTTTTGAGTACTATGAGCAATTTGAAGAAGGAATACTGGGTAGGGCATTTTTTTATCTTATATATCGTATAAATGGCTTGTTAAAGATATGAGGGTAGGAAAATACTTTGAAAAGCGTATTTATGATGAAGCATATAAGACACAAAACAAATTGTTTGTTATTTCATATTTGAAAATTCTAAGTGAAAAGAAGTATCTGACTGAAGAAGAAAAAGATTATGCTATGGTATGGGTGGAAAAGTTTGTTGAAGATGGAATAGTGCTTCCATTTTTTAAAGAATTTAAAAATAAATGCAGGCTGCCTGCTGAAATTGAAAATCTGAATTTTGTAGTATGCTATGCTGATAATGAGGATGAAGTAACAATAAACTATAGGATTTTTTCTTCTACAGATACAGGAAACAGAGGCTACAGGACAGAGTGGATGAAAAACGTATATCAGGGCATTTTTGTAAAGGAATTTCTGGTCTTTGCAGATGAAACTGTACAGTATTATATTTCTCTTAAGACAAAGGGAAATGATGAAGCAGAAATTATTAGTAGTGATGAATTAGCCATCAGGCAGGATGTACTTTTTGAAGAGGATCTGGGACTTAGTTTATTTTCACAGATAAATATGATGTTTGTGTGCAAAGATTTATCTGATGAAAAGACACTCAAAGAATATATGAGGAATTATGCAATTCAAAGTGAAATAATAAACAATATTTTTTCACTGGGAGTCACAAGTGAGGAGCAGGTGTGATGAGAGAAGGAACAGGAATTTTAGTTGGAATGGATATATGTGAAGATTTTGTCCAACTAACCTATTATGATAATGAACTTCTATCGCCTGAATCTGTAAGCAGAGAGGAGGGAGAGGAGCAGTACCTTATACCTTCAAGGTTAGCATACAGAAAAAGGAAGAATGACTGGATCATTGGTGATGACTTAGATAAGGAAGTTCCGGAAGATATAACTGAGATAAAGAACTTTTTTAAGACTGTAACAAAGGGAGAAAAGGTTAAGCTTTTAGGAGAGAATTACGAGTCAGATAGACTTATGCAGAAGTTTATTGAGGCTGTATTAAAAATTTTAAATGCTTATTATCCCTTTAAGGAAATAGAATATATGGGTATTACTTTTTCCGGAAGTTACAAAAAGAGATCTCAGCTATGATGAATTCTGCTCTTAAAGAATTAGGATTTACAAAGAAAAAGTATATTTTGCTAAATCATGACGAAGCATTTTTGTATTATACAATTAACCAGGATGCCGGGTTATGGGCAAATGATACTGCTTTATTTGAGCTTGAGGAGGATGGACTCCATTTTAGAATATTATCTATTGACAAACAGTCAGAACCGATGAGAGCAGGTATAAGCAGAAGGGAAAAAACCGAAAAGCTTACCAGATCAATGTTAGAAACAAATAAAAATGAAAGTGGAAATTTGTTTCATACATTATCACTTATGGCTCTGGAAGGGAACGTTGTCTCCACAATATATGCAGTAGGACGTGGATTTATAGATAATTGGGCCGATGGCACATTACGTAAGCTTTCTCCCGGCAGACGGGTGTTCAGAGGGCAAAATCTCTATGCTAAGGTGCTTGTATTGCGGCAAATGACAAAACCTTAACAGAACCATCAGATGTTATTATGTCCGGAGAGGATATGACAGATATAGGAATTTCCATAATGGCTGTGAAGGATGGCAGAAATAGTGAGATAACTCTTATAAAACCGGGAGTTAAGTGGTATGAAGCAGAGTCGCAGCTTGACGTTATTGTAAAGGGAGAAGATGAACTAAGTATACAGATTAAAGACTACGTTACCAATAAAGAGGAACAAAGATTTATTTCACTTTTTGGAATAAATGTGGCGGAATCCGGAATGACAAGGATAAGATTGTCTTTGAGCTTTAAGGACAGGAACATTTGCATTATAAAAGCTGCTGATTTAGGCTTTGGAAGCTTTGTGCCTACAACAAACAGAGTCTGGGAGTTGATATGGGAAAAGTAATAGTATGTAGTGGTAGTCTGGCACAGACTCCATTTTTGGTGAAGGAAACAGGGGAAAAGCTGTATTCAATTGAAGAAATATGTCACTATGTAAGAATTAATGTATACAGCATTGATTTAGATTTTTTTAGCTGTGAGCTTCTTAACTTTATAAAAGAAGAATTAAAATTGCCTGTGGTGGCAAATAAAATAAAAAGTCTGGTGGTGGGCAATTATCTCCTTAATGATGTAATTACAGCGCTTTTTTGTAGTTGTGATTTGTATAGTAAGGAGGAAATTCTTACGACTGTAGAGTTAGTTAAAGCTTTAGCTGAAATGCCTGCCTGGGAAAGGAAGGCTTATATAGGGTATAGAAAATTGTCAGAAGGGCGTTTTTTAGTAGCGGTAAAATATTTCAGAGCAACTCTTAAAGAGGAAAAACTGGCAGATAGAGACTATGGAATAGTATTGAGGGCTATGGGAATCTGTCTTATTCACATATCTTCTTTTAAGGAGGCGTCAGATTGCTTTTACAGAGCTTATAAATATACACAGAGTAAAGAGGTGCTTGTGCTTGCACTACTTGCACTTAAGCTGGGGAACCCGGGTAAAGAATATAATGAAAGAGTAAATGAACTTACAAGGGATGAAAACATAATTTCAGAGGCTGAAAGAATATGGAAAGAAGCTGAAAGAAATGCATTGAATGGACAGAATATCGGAAATATTAACAGGATGTTTGAAAAGCTTAAAACAAATAAGGTGACCGAAGGGTATAAAGAAATAGAAGCTAAGCTTGAAGAATTGAAGGCTGAATATAGGGAAGGAGCTTGGAATGGGCTTGTTTCATAAAAGGATTAAGGATAGTAGTCCGGTAGAAATAGAAGAAGATTATGAGGGTGAAGCCCGGACAATTTGTGAAACTATTGACAATGCTAATCTTCAGATAAAAATAATAAGAAAAGAGTATGATGAAGTGAATCGTTTCCTTCAAGATGCGCAGATAATTGATACTTTACCGGCTGAACCTAAGGAAGAGCTGGTAGAAAATGCAAAGCATATTCTGGAATTAAGAAAAGATATTTCTAATTTAAAAAGAAAGCGTACTGAACTTACTGAATTTGAGTTTGGTATAATGGAAAAATATGAAGATGTACTACCGGATGAAATAAAGCGGTTAAAAAAAGGGAAGAAGAATATGAACTTATAATTAAAAAGTGATTTAAGAAAATTAGCAGGAGAAAAGGCTGTACTAAAAGCATGAAGAAGAGGTAGAGCTAGGTAAAAAACGATTTTTAAGCAGACTTGGTATGGTGTCGGGAACAGTTATAGGATTGCTTTTAGTTATGTATCTTATTTTATATATGGTATTTGATACCTTTGCTGATGTAGCGTTTTTACTTACCATTATTGGTGGAGTATTTATGGCATTCTATATATTCTTAGAAACTGACAAAAATGCTAAGGCTTTGAAGCTAAATGCGGCTAAGGAGAATAAACTAATTTCACTTACAAATACCGTTAAGATAAAATATGTCAACCAAAAGGCTTCACTGGACTTTAGTCATGACAAATATGCAGTAAATAATGTATTGGAGCTTGAATACAGGTATAATCAGTATGCGGCTTATAAAGCGGATGAGCTGAAACGAAGAAAAGCTTCGTCAACCTATGAATTTTATAACAATAAGTATAAAGAAATTTTAGCTGAGTATAGAATTCATGATACTGAAGTGTGGTCTTATCAGGCAGATGCAGTTGTAGATCATAAAGAAATGGTTGAGATAAGGCATAAGTTAAATGACCGCAGACAGAAGATAAGGGAGAAGCTTGAGGAAAATGTAAATCTTATTTCTAAGCTGGGCGTAAGGCTGACTGAGATAGGAGAAAAGTCAGAAGAACTGGGTATTATGGTAAATGGAATGATGGAGTTCTATGGAATAGGGGCTGCATAAATAGAATAAAAATAAAAGCTGAAGATGCGGGAGTGCAGGTTCAGCTTTTTTAATTGCGATAATTAGCTAACATTTTGTGTTGAGATATTTTTGACATAAGGATATCTGCTTCTAATTTGTTCATAAGCAGCTAATTCAGATGTGGCTTTAACTGATGTACAGGTTGTCGACCAACGCTTGCCATCATTTGAATGATCAAATTTAATTCTAAAAGTGTACATAATACAATTCTCCTTTCAAGGTAAAAAAATGTTATAATCCAATTATATATATATAAAGTCAAGTAGTTTTTATACCTTAAAATGAGTAAGTTTAATTTATTTTTTTGTCATAAATTTTTTTCAAATTATCAAGCCTTGAAACTGAATTTTGAAGCAATAAATCAGCAAGTACAAGGGCTGTCATAGCCTCCACTGCAACTACAGCACGAGAAACAACTATCGGATCGTGGCGACCTTCTATATTTATCTCAACGTCTTCCATGTTTTTATTAACAGTATGCTGGGTTGCAGCTATTGAAGGGGTCGGTTTGAAAGCAGCTCTTACTACAAGAGTAGAACCGTCACTCATTCCTCCAAGTACACCTCTGAATGATTTGTAGCCTTAGCTATTTTGCCGTCTTTTAATATGAAAGCATCATTATTGCTTAGACCGGTGCTATGGCTTGCAGCAAAACCATCACCTGTTTCAACACCTTTAACAGCACCTAAAGAAAAAAGTGCCTGCCCTAATTTTGCGTCTAACTTATCAAATACCGGTTCTCCGAGCCCTATAGGAAGTCCCTTAGCTATACATTCTACAACACCGCCGGAAGAGTTTAATTCTTTCTTTATGTTGTAAAGATATTCCTCTGCTTTTTTTGTAGCTTCTTTATCCGGCATAAAAAGAGAACTGCTAAGTACAGCTTCTTTAGTTATATTTTCTTTATTATCAAGCAGATGTTTTGGAAGGGTAATATCGCCGATTGAGTGGGTATAAGCCAGTACCTCTATACCAAACTCTTTAAGTAATTTAGCGGCAACTGCACCTGCAGCAACCCTTGCAAGAGTTTCCCTGCCTGAGGAGCGCCCTCCGCCTCTGTAATCTCTGAAACCGTATTTTTCATCAAAGGTATAGTCAGCGTGTCCCGGTCGGTAGTAGTTTGCTATCTTATCATAATCTTTTGATTGTTGGTCGGCATTTCTAACCATCATAGATATAGGAGTGCCGGTTGTAAGTCCGTTAAATACACCTGAAAGAATTTCTATATCATCAGCTTCCTTTCTCGGTGTGGTAAAATCATTGGCTCCTGGTTTTCTTCTGTTCATATAAGGCATAATATCATCTTTACTAAGTGAAAGCCCTGCAGGGCAACCGTCTATAACCACTCCGAGTCCGGCTCCATGCGACTCTCCCCAAGTGGAGATATGGAATAAAGTACCAAAATTTGAACCCTGCCATACTTACCTCCTGAAATTTTATAGTTTAGACAAAATGATTCTATCATATGCTCCGTTAAAAAATGCCATTATATTTCTCCATTAGAAGTCTGATAAATCAATAGGTTCAGAAATTTTGCCTGATTTGAAATTATTAACTGCTTTATCCATATCTTCTAATGTTTTAACAGAAATTCCATCGAGAATAGTTAATTCTCGAGGTTCAAGAACAATACATCCATTATCATATTCTTTTACATTATAATATTTATATAATGCTCCCCTAAGAGTAATTCTTTTTTTACTATCAATATGAACTGTGTAATCTTTTACTGCTGTCATAGTTTATACCTCCTAGTATGATTAAGGGTGGGATATCCCACTGATTTTATAATATACTTTGTAATAGTATATGTCAAGATGAAAATCAAGGCTTTAAAAAACTACCCTATTGTGTTAGACTTTTCCTATAAAAATTAGTTCCATCTAATGCAAGGAGGACAAAATGGAAGTTAAAGAAAAATTGGCAAAATTAAGAGAAGGAATGTCAGCATCAGGAATTGACATTTATCTCATACCTACGGCTGATTTCCATGAATCGGAATATGCCGGAGAGCATTTTGGAGTAAGAAAATATATGTCAGGTTTTACAGGTTCAGCCGGTACTCTTTTGGTAGGAAAAGAAAAGGCTGCACTTTGGGCAGATGGCAGATACTTTATTCAGGCAGAAAGAGAGCTTGCCGGAAGCACAATAGAGCTTATGCGTATGGGCGAGGAAGGTGTTCCTACAATAGAGAAATACATTGAGGATAACATTCCTGAAAATGGAGTGCTTGGCTTTGATGGAAGAGTTATAAACTCTGCCTTAGGTAACAAGCTTAAGAAGGCTATAGCTAAGAAAAATGCGGATATTAAGTATGATAAAGACTTAGTCGATGAATTCTGGACAGACAGACCTGCACTTTCTGTTAAACCTGCATTTTTCCTTGAGGAAAAATATTCAGGAAGACCTGCATCAGACAAGCTTGCCTTTGTAAGAAAAACAATGAAAGATGAGGGAGCGGATGCCTTTGTGCTTACTTCCCTTGACGACATAGCCTGGCTGTATAATATGCGCGGAGATGATATCCCTTGCAATCCTGTAGTGCTTTCATATACAGTTGTATTTATGGACAAGGCAGTACTTTTCCTTAATGAAGCAGTACTTAATGACAAGCTTAGAACTGAATTTACGGCAAATAATGTAGAAATAAAGCCATACAATGATATTTATGAATATGTAAAAGGTCTTAAAGAATGCAAGAAGGTAATGCTTGACGGCAAGAAGGTAAACTATGCAATCTATAGCAACATACCTGAAAATGTAGAAAAGCTTGACAAGACAAATCCAACAACACTTGAAAAATCTAAAAAGAATTCTACAGAGATAGAAAATATTAAAAAGGTTCATGTAAAAGACGGAATCGCTATGGTAAAGTTCATTTACTGGGTTAAGAAGAATGTCGGCAAGATGAAGATTACAGAGATTTCTGCAAGTGATTATCTTGAGGAGAGAAGAAGAGAGCAGGAAGGCTTTATTGAGCTTTCATTTGATACTATAGCTGCATATAATGCAAACGCTGCAATGATGCATTACTCAGCTACTCCTGAGCATGATGCCGAGCTTAAGCCGGAAGGCTTCTTCCTAGTAGATTCGGGCGGACAGTATTATGAAGGAACTACAGATATTACAAGAACCATAGTATTGGGACCTGTTAAGGATGAGTGGAAACGTGATTATACCCTGACTCTTAAAGGGCATATGAATCTTTTGAATGCAAAATTTTTATATGGCTGTACAGGTATCAATCTTGACATACTTTGCCGTGCTCCGCTGTGGAATATCGGTATAGACTACAAGTGTGGTACAGGTCATGGAGTTGGTTATCTCTTAAATGTACATGAGGCTCCAAACGGTTTCAGATGGAAAATGGTTCCTGAAAGAAATGACAGTGCGATACTTGAGGAAGGAATGATAACCACAGATGAGCCGGGTGTTTACGCAGAGAACAGCCATGGCATAAGAATTGAAAATGAGTTGCTTTGCAAGAAGGATATTAAAAATGAATACGGACAGTTTATGTGCTTTGAGTCTGTAACCTATTGCCCTATTGATAAAGAGGCTATTGATGTAACTTATCTTGAAAAGAAGGATATTGAGCAAATAGATGCTTATCACAGACTGGTATTTGAGAAACTTTCACCTCATTTTGAGGGTGAGGAGTTAGCTTGGCTTAAAGAGGCTTGTGCTCCGATTTGATGTTATAGAAACTAATTAGTAAGAGGAAGTAAAGGCTAATCACCGATACTTCCTCTTTTCTTTTACTTCCTTGTCATTTTTCTATAGTCCATAGGCAAAAGCCCTGTGCTTTTCTTAAATAATTCTGCGAACCTGCTAGAAGTAGAGTAGCCTATCATTTCTGCAATCTGCCCCATAGTAAAATCTGTATTTATAAGCAAATGTTCTGCCTGACTCATGCGGCGTTCCTGTATGTACTCTGTGATAGTACAGCCTTGTAGCTGTTTAAAAGAAGCTTTTAGCTTGGTTGTACCCATACAGGCAATCTTTGCAAGACGTTCCAAAGGGGTATCAAAAGCATAATGGTCATTCAGATAGGCTATTACATTTTCAAGCTGAGAAATATCGCTGCCAGAGAGACTTTCTCTTTGTGGGATAATTTTTCTTTGCCGGCAGCTACCATCAAAGACACAGCTTCTGTCACTTTTGCTTCATAGAACAGACCTGCTGCAATTCCTTCACCTTTGTATAACTTTACCTCAGTCAGGAGTTTTGACATAGCAGGAAAAGAACCTGCCTGATCAAACTGTACAAAGGCTGAAAGAGGGTTTATATAATCCCTCGGATATTGTTCTTTTAAATAATCCTCATAATATGCAGGCATTACCTCTATGCCTATGGAACGGATTGGTATTTTTTTATGAATCAATGCCTTGTAAGGCTCATCGCTGCCAACAAATGCCTTAATATAGCCTGCGGAAAGTCGTCTGTAAGGGTTTACTTCCTCTCCCGAAATAGACTCATACATAGTTATGCTAAGACTGCCGGGCAACTTAAATTCCATAAGAAAGTCATCATGAAAGTAAAAGTCATGAACCTTAATGTCATATAAATCATTTTTTGCATATATCCAATAAAATCCTTCGCCAAGTGTGGAAGATAGTTTAAAAGTATGACCTGCAGGATTAAAATTGCTGTTATTTTCTATAGGTATGAAATAGTTACTAAAAAGCCCTTCATAGTAGTTTTCTATATTTTTCAAAATCAATCTCCTTTGCAATGATTAGACGAATTTTTGAAATGAAAAGACGAACATTAACTCAAATTATTGCATTAAATAAGCCATATGAGTATTATAAATCTAAACTTATTTGTGACTAATTTTAATATAACAAACTTAAAATGGTTAGTCAATCAGAAAGGAAGACCGGGTATGAAAGAGAAAAAAGAAAACAGGATTGCTCTGCTCTTACGCTGGAGCGGTAAGCAGAAGAACTGGCTTTTTTTAGCAATTTTGATGTCATTAATAAGCGGGCTTTGTATTATAGTTCCTTATATAGGAATTTACAGGCTGTTAGAAGCTGCATTTGATGGTAATTGCACAAAAGAAGTAGTTGGTTCTACTGCTATAGCAATTGCGACAGCTATAACTCTCAGATTTATCTTATTTGGATGTTCGGGTGTGGCAGCACATAAAGGAGCTTATGGAGCCTTATTTAAGGTGCGCTGCATGGTAGCAGAACATATGGCAAAAGCTCCGTTAGGAGCTTTAAATGAGCGAAGAACAGGCGACATTAAAACAGTACTTAATGAAGATATAGAAAAGTTAGAGCTATTTTTAGCCCACAGTCTGCCTGACTTTGTCTGCTATATGGTTGGACCAATAGTGATATTTATTTATCTTATGACTGTAAATATACCTTTGGCTCTTATCTCATTGGTTCCGCTAGTGCTTGCCTTTGCAGTCATGGCAATAATGTTTAGTAATGCTTCTTCGCTTATGAAACGGGCAAGTAATTCTGTTACTATGCTTAATTCAGTTATGATTGAATATATAAGTGGTATGAAGTTAATTAAAGCCTACAACATGGGGAGCAAGTCATTTCAAAAATTTTCAAATGCCATAGAAGAAGAAAATGCTATGTGGAATGAAACCTCCAGAAAAATGGGACCACCATATGCATCCTTTATAGTAATTATTGAATGTGGAATGCTTTTTGATGGTACCGATAGGTGGATTTTTTTCTTTATGAAAGGTTCTATAACCGCAAGTGCATTTTTACTCTTTGTATATGTAGGTTCAATGTATCTTACTGAAATCAGACCTTTGCAGGAACTTGGAACCAATTTTGCAAATGTACTTAATGCGATTACAAAAACAAAAGAAATATTAGATTTACCTATATATGAAGGCGGAAGTGATTTTCCGAAAAATCATGATATTGAATTAAAAAAATGTAAGATTTTTCTTACGATGATAAAACTGATGTTTTAAAAGCTGTGAATTTAAAAATACGGAACGGAGAGAGTATAGCACTTGTAGGACAGTCAGGCACAGGAAAAAGTACTGTAATAGAGCTTATCTCACGCTTTTATGATGTAAACGAGGGGGAAGTGCTTATTGGAGGTAAAAATGTGAAAGAGCTTGACTATGAAGCTATTCTTAAAAATGTAGCAATAGTTTTCCAGAAAACATTTTTAACCAGAGACAGCGTGCTTGAAAATATCCGAATGGGCAGTAATGCGAGTCTTGCAGAAGTGAGGGCAGCAGCTAAAGAAGCTCGGATTGATGAATTTATCATGTCTTTGCCTGAAGGCTATGATACAAAGGTAGGAAGCTTTGGTGCCAGATTTTCAGGTGGAGAAAAGCAGAGAATTGCTATTGCAAGGGCGATACTTAAAAATGCACCTATCCTCATTTTAGATGAGGCTACAAGTGCCTCTGATCCTGAAAACCAGATGGAAATAGACAGTGCAATTAAAAATCTGTGCAAAGGAAAGACGGTTATCATAGTGGCACATCGCTTAAGTGCGTTAAAAATGTGTGACAGGATAGCTGTAGTTGAAAACCATACGATAACTGATGTTGGCACACATGAAGAGGTAAGAGAGAAAAATGCTTATTATAAAAAGGCTTGGAATGATTATGAAGCGGCAAGAAATATAGCTTATAAGTTAGAAGGAGATGAATGATATGAATGTAGATAAAGTACTAAAAAAGAATGAAAGTTTCTACATAGGAGTCTTTGGAACAGTCTTAGAGGGGATTTTATCAGGAAGCTTGTTTATGCTGCTTTACTCTGTAATGAAGTTTTTATGGGCTAAGGAATTTGACTTAAATCGTTCGCTTACCTTAACAGTTGTGATTGCAGTTATATTTATATTCCGTATTATAATATACAGTTATGGTTACACCAAGGCTCAGCTCGGAGGAGCGAGGGTAAGCAGAAATATAAGATGGTTTATGGGGGATCATTTAAAGCGTATTCCGTTATCGCAGTTTACAAAAGGACAGACAGGAGATTATATAAATACCATCACAAGTGATGTAAACAGCTATGAGAAGATTCTTACACATAAGACAGGCGACCTTGCAAAAGGGTTTACCTTATTAATTATGCTGATAGTTTTTGTAATGGCTATTTATATCCCTGCAGGAGCCATTCTCCTTGTAGCTAATTTACTTCTTATTCCGAGTCTGTGGCTGTCATTTCGCATGGTAAAAATATATGGTAAAGAGAAGAATGATATCTGTGCAGAAAATGTAAGCAGTATAGTGGAGTATGTATCGGGTATTCAGACATTCAGAGCTTATGGAATAGGTGGAATGAAAAACAAAACTGTAATAGGTGCTATGAGAGAGTTTTGCAGAATAAGCTTTATCTACGAGGCAAAAGTTTTGCCTATAGGTGCCATATTTGGTATATTAAACTGGCTTTCCTGCCCTTTAGTTATCCGGATGGCTTATGAACCTTTTATATCAGGAAAGTTAGATGCAGTATCCTATCTTTTGCTTTGCATGTTACCTGTATTCTGTGCAAAGCTTGCCAATGCAATCTTTATAGACCTTACCAGCTACAAGAATCTGATGATTTCTAAAAATAAAATTATAAAGGTTATGAGAGAGCCGGAAGAAACAGGAGGTATGGAAAGCTTAGGAACTGATAATCATGAAATTACATTTGAAAATGTGAAATTTTCTTATGTAAAAGACGAACCGATATTAAAAAATGTTTCATTTACAATCCCTGATAAAAAATTAACAGCCATTGTCGGAGATTCGGGTAGTGGTAAATCTACCATTTTAAATCTTATTGCAAAATATTACGAGGCGGATAGCGGTACAATTTCCATTGGCGGCAAATCTATAGGAAATGTGGCGGCTGAAAGTGTGCTAAAAGATATTTCGATGGTAGATCAGGATGTATTTTTGTTTGACGATACTATAAAAGATAATATCCGTCATGCAAGACCGGAGGCAACTGATATAGAGATAGAAGCAGCCTGCAAAGAGTCAAATTGTGACAGTTTTATAAGAAAGCTTGAGAAAGGCTATGATACACCTGTAGGAGAAAATGGCAATCTCTTATCAGGAGGTGAACGTCAGCGCATTTCCATAGCAAGGGCTATACTCAAGGACAGCCCTATCATTTTACTGGATGAGGCTACAGCTTCTCTTGATATAGAAAATGAGCTGGCGGTAAAGCAGGCTATTTCCAATCTGTTAAAAAAGAAAAAGACAGTTGTTATGATTGCCCACACCATGTCCATAGTTAAAAATGCAGACATGATTTTAGTAGTATCAGACGGCAAAATTGTAGAAAATGGTACACATGGCAAGCTTCTTAGCACAAATGGAAAGTATGCTGCCATGTGGAAGGCTGAGCAGGAAGGAGAAGCAGTAAACAGCCAATCACTATAAAAACTTACTTTTTTGCACCCTGTAGCTTATTTTAGCAAGTAGATTAATTGGTAGAAGCTTGGTTAAGAAAGCTCCAAGGGCAGTAAATTTATCCGAGAAAACTACAGCTTTTCTTCTAAACATAGCTTTAAGAGCTCTTTTTGCGCAGGCTCTCGGAGTAGCGGTTGCAAATTCCTTAGAAGCACCTGCCCTGGTAAAAAACTCTGTTTTCATAGGTCCCGGGCAGAGAGTAGTTACAGATATGGATTTTCTGCTATGCTTAAGTTCTTCATTAATGGCGGCAGAAAGGCTTAATACATAAGCTTTTGAAGCATAATAAGTAGAAAGCAGAGGCCCCGGAAGAAAGGCTGCGACACTTGCGACATTAAGTATGTAGCCTTTTTTCTGCGTCTGTATAAATTCTTTACTTAAAATAGTGAGGGCAGTAATATTGGTTTCTATAAGCTTTTCTTTGTTCTTTACCGGAGATATTTTGTATTTCTCAAGTATTCCAAAACCTGCATTATTTATCAGTATATCTATATCATTTATAAAAAAATCTTTCCCGCAAGTTTTAATACATCTTCAGTTTTGGATAAATCAGCAGTAAAGACTTTGACATTTATCTTGTATTTTTTTCTCCAAAAACTTTTTTTAAGTGACTCCAGTCTGTCTTTTTCTCCTTGCACTTATAATCAAGTCATAGCCGTTTATAGCAAGAAGCCTTGCAAATTCTATGCCTAGTCCGCTGCTGGCACCTGTAATTAAAGCTAACATAATATTTCCTCCGATGAAAAATTATAAATATCTAAAGATATTGTAGCACAAATTTTGATTATATAACAGGTTTTTCCACAACTTTATAAATCTAAAAATTTATGTTCGCTATAAGACATAATCAACAAGAATACAACAAATAAATTAAAATTTGGCAAAAACTGTATTTTTGCGGTATATAAAAGCTTTATTTACTTTTAAAGTGTAGAAGATCTCGGTTGGGAAGTCTGACTATGCTTCGTACATCATGGAAAATAAAACAACAGAGCATTGGTAAGAATTCACAAATTGATATGCATTAAATTATAGAAAATGCTAGAATTAAAATAATAGATTGACAAATATTGATGAAATGTTTACAATAAAAATATGCAAACGGTTGCATTAAATATGAACCTCCTTAATAGGGAGGAATTTATTAACGATTCAGTGCAAACGGTTGCACTGAAACAGGAGAGAAGTATGTCAGCAACAATTAAAGATATTGCAAAGATAGTTGGCGTTTCCGCGTCAACGGTATCAAGAGCTCTTAATGGGACAGCACCCATTTCAGAAGAGGTTAAGACGAAATACAGAAAGCGATAAAAGAAGTGGATTATCATCCTAATGCCAGTGCAAAAAGTTTTGCAACCGGTGTGACAAATACTGTCGGTCTTGTGTTGGATGCAAATAACGAGACAACATTTTCAAACAATTTCTTCAATCGGAGCGTATATGCTATTGAGAAGATACTACAGGAGAATGCATATAACCTTTTAATTGCCAATGATAATGGTCAGAATGATTCTCAGATTTTCAAATTAGTACAGGAGAAAAAGGTGGACGGACTGATTATTCCTTCATCCATTCTTGAAAACAGGTTGATACACTTTCTCAAAAAAGAGGAATTTCCGTTTGTTGTGATGGGTGAGCCGACAGAAGGCGAAGGAACGGTTTTTTGGGTGGATATTGATAATAAGAAAGGTGCCTTAGAAGGAACAAAACATCTGTTAAAACAGGGATACTGTGAAATTGTACTGATTATTGATGATGATGAAACGGTATTTTCCCGAAACAGATTAAAGGGCTACAAGGAAGCTGTACGGATGCACTGCCCGGAGAAGGTTATAATGATGTGCCACCGTTATGAAACTTGTGAAATGAAGCTGATTGAAGAGATAGGAAATCTGCGACAGAAAGGCTTTCTTTGCTCAAGTAATGAAATTGCATTTCATGTACTTCGGACTTTGAAAAAAGCCGGGATTTCAGTCCCGAATGAATCAGGAATTGTAACTTTCGATAATTATCCATTGGCAGCCTATATGGATCCGCCGTTTACAGCTGTAGATGTTGATACCTACCAATTAGGTAAAAAGGCAGCGGTCATGTTGATGGAATGCATTCATAGAAAATCTGAAATCAGACATCAACTGATTAAGACTACATTGATATGTCGTGAATCATCTGCAAAAAAGAAGTGAGGGGGGAGATATACATGATATTAGAAGCAGTCAGACATACCGGTACATTTCCGGATGTTTATCTGACCGATCGAAAAACATTGGTTATTACGTTGCGGACAGCAAGAAAAGATGTATCAGGTTGTATTATCCACTATTTTGCAAGGACAACCCCAGACAATATTAAACAAGTGGAAATGAATTTTGTTTATCGAGATGCTTTGTTCGATTATTATCAGGCGATATTGCGATTTCATCAAACTGCCAGGTATCGGAAATATTATTTTGAATTATTGTCTGATGGAAGTATATATTTTACAGCTTATGGATTTCAGAAAAAGAAACCGGTTAAAGGCTATTTTGAATTTCTATATGCGAATGAAACAGGAATTATCAAACTGCCGGAATGGTCACAGGGACAGGTATTTTATCAGATTTTCCCGGAGAGGTTCGCTAACGGAGATTTTGCAAACAATCCGGACTTGGTTCAGCCATGGGGAACTAAACCTGATAGAGATAACTTCATGGGAGGTGATCTTAAAGGAATCCGGCAAAAACTTGATTATCTGGAAGAACTCGGTATTGATTGTATTTATCTGAATCCTATATTTGAGGGCGACTTTAATCATAAGTATGCAACCACTGATTATTATCGGATTGATTCCGGATTTGGAAATAAAGAGGAAATTTCTGACTTGATTTCAGCAATCCATGCTAAGGGTATGAGGATTCTGTTTGACGGAGTGTTTAACCACTGTGGTATTAAGTTTGCACCGTTTCAGGATGTTGTTAAGAACGGCGAGGCTTCTAAGTATAAGGACTGGTTTTATATAACCTCATTTCCTGTTGAAATAACACATTATGATTATGAGTGTGTAGGTGCATATAAATATATGCCGAAGATGAATACAGGAAATCCGGAAGTCAGAAGATATTTTATTGAAGTTATGGATTACTGGATACGAGAATATCAAATTGACGGATGGCGATTGGATGTTTCTGATGAAGTCGATGAAAGTCTGTGGGAGGAGGCAAGACTGGTTTTAAAAAGCCGTTATCCCAATATTTTATTGATTGGGGAAACGTGGGGAAGCGGGCTTTGTCTTATGAACGGTACTCGGATGGATGCTATTATGAATTATGTGTTTCGTGATGCTGTTCGTGATTTTGTCGCATTGAGAGAAATTGACGCCAATGAATTTGACAGCAGGGTTCAGAAGATGCTCTCGGACTATCCGGCAGAAATGAACAGAGCAATGTACCTTTTGTTGGATTCGCACGATACAGAACGTTTTCTTACATTATGTGGAGGTAATAAAGATAAATTCAAGGTAGCTGTGGCACTTCAGATGATGTTTGTCGGTTCTCCGGCTGTCTATTACGGTGATGAGATTGGAATTGATGGTGAGAATGACCCTGATTGCAGAAAATGTATGATTTGGGATAAGGATGCACAGGACTTGGAGCTTAAAGAGTATTATAGGAAACTGATTAGAATTCGGCATGAGGAGGAAGCAATCCGAACAGGAAGCTTATATACGGATATCTGTGAAGGCAGCCTATATGCATTTACCAGAATTAAGAACAGTGCAGATGCGCTTACTATAGTTATTAATGTTGGAAATTTGGAAAAAAGAATTCGTTTACCGGTTCGTGGAACGAGGAGATATTGCAGTATTCTGACCAAGGAGATATTTGATTCGGAGCAGATGGAGCCGAAAGACAATAATTGGCTTGGTGACAAGGTGAATTATCAGAGGAATCTGATGATTAATATAAAACCATATGAGGTAATAATTTTAAAGGAGGAGACTTGGAATGAAAAAGTACAATAAATTATCAAAAATTGCATTGATAACAGCTATATGTCTGGTGGCAGCAGGTTGTGGGAAATCACAGACAATATCTGAAAATACTGTAAATAATGAAAAATCTAAAGCAGAAACTTCTGTGATTGCAAAATCGGATTCGAAGACGCCGATAGAAGAAACAACAATTAATTTTTGGCATCATTATAGTGCACAGTCTCCGGAAAATGAAACTTTAACGAATATTCTGATTCCTAAATTTGAAGAAGAGAATCCGGGTATTAAGGTTAATGCTGTATCGCATGAATGGGCTGATTTGCATGATAAGATACTGATTAGTGCCAAGTCGGATACATTGCCTGATGTTGCACGTCTTGACAGCGCATGGATTCCGGAGTTTCAGAAGATGGGCATATTGGTTCCTTTGAATAAGGAAATGGCTGATTTTAAGGATATAGCTGCACTTCTTTTAGACAGTGCAATGACTACCGCAAAGATCGGTGTAGACAATTATGGCCTTGCATTGAATACTAATACAAAAATTTTGTATTACAACACGGAGGCGTTTGAAAAGGCGGGACTTACAGCTCCTGCAACAATGGATGAGTTTGCAGAAGACTGCAAAAAACTGTCGGGTACAAATGACTCAGGACAACAGATATGGGGTTATGACGAGCCGGGACTTGCAGGCTGGAATATTTGTCCGTTTATCTGGAGTATGGGAGGGGCGTTGACTGATGAAGAACAGATGAAAGCGAGTGGTTATATCAACAGTAAAGAAACTGTTGCAGCAATTCAGATGTTAGCAGAGCTGTATAAGGAGGGTTCCATAACAGGGTGGAACAGCGGAGATATTCCGATGACGGACGGCTTGGAACCGGACGTTATATGATGCTTTTTGAAGGGCCATGGAAAGTATCTGAACTTGCGGGTGCTTATCCGGATTTTAAGTATGCCACAGCTCCTATACCGGCAGGAAAAGGAGGCTCCGTTTCTGTTCTGGGAGGAGAAGACATCGGGATGTTTAATACAGCCAATAAGGATGCTGCATGGAAATTTATGAAGTTTATGACTGATGAGTATGCACAGGAAGAAATGGCAAAATGCGGACAGATTCCGTGTAATAAGAAAGCACTGGAATCAGACACGGTAAAACAGGCTGACTTTGCTCCATACATCAAACAGCTTCAGACAGCAAAATCTCGTCCGACTGTAGCGAGCTGGTCAGAGATTGACAGTGAACTTACAGCCTCTGTAACAAGTGTGATTAATGGTGAAAAAACTGCTCAAGACGCAATGAATGAACTAGCTGTAAAGGTAGATGCATTGCTTGCTGAATGATAAGGCAGGAACAGATATAACTATTGGCTATATTTTCAATCACTGTATTTCTATAAGGAAGTATTATGAAATTAAAAGGAAAAAGTAAAATTCAAATTGGGCTGCTCCTTTTGCCCGGACTGTTGATTTTTTTGTATATTCACTGCATATCCTATTTTCCGTCTGTTTTGGATGAGCTTTTTTAAATGGGATTTTGGCTCATTTCTGAATCAGAGTTTTATAGGTACAGAAAATTATAGGGAGGTCATTACAGATCCGTATTTTCAAACGGCTTTTGTTAATTCCATTGTATACACATTGGTGACAGTACCGGCACAGATGGTACTGGGGCTGTTTGTTGCAATCCTGATTAATTCTGTTAATCGGTTTAGGATAGGATTTCGCATTGCTTATTATTTGCCGGTTATAACATCATGGGTTATAGCATCTTTAGTATTTAAATATGTGTTTAATACAGAAGGAATGCTTAATTATTTTCTGAGCAAAGTACTGCAGGTAACGGGCTCAAATATACATTGGCTTGACAGCCGGTGGGGTGGTATGACTGTTGCAATGCTGTTAGGTATATGGAAAGGTATTGGCTGGAATATGGTTGTTTTTCTTGCTGCCATTCAGGCCGTGCCAAAAGAGCTGTATGAATCTGCGTCTTTAGATGGTGCCGGAGTATGGCAGAGATTTTGCTACGTAACTCTTCCGGGGATACGAAGAACTGTGCTGTTTGCATTGGTTATGCTGACGATTGGTGGCTTTAACGTTTATACGTCAACAAAGTTGATTACAGACGGCAAGCCGGGACATAATACAGAGGTTGTACTTACTTGGATGTACTACAAAGCTTTTGGTGCCGGAAAGTTTGGATATTCAGCAGCATTATCATTTATAATTGCATTTATTCTTGGGATTTTAGCTGTAGTTGAATTCAGAATGATGCAAAGCAAGGAGAAGTAATGAAAACTAAGAAAGCAACAGGTGCAAAAATACTTATCTATGTGCTCCTTGGACTGGGAATGATTGTAGCCATCCTGCCTATGCTCTATATGATAAGCACATCATTGAAGCAAAATGGAGCATTATATGAATATCCTCCAAAGTTTTTTCCTAAACCGGATGAGATTACGGCAGAAAATTACGCATATATATTAGGTCAGAAAAAATTTGCAGGGAATTTCATAAACAGCATAGTGGTTTCAACATGTACAGTAGGGATTGCGGCAGTCGTTTCATCAGCGATGGCATTTTGTATCGCACGCTTTCGTTTTCCGGGACGTAGAGCGATATTTGCCTTTATTATACTAACTATGATTATTCCGGGGTTAACCATGATTGTTCCTCAGTATGAATTGGCAGTGAAACTGAAGACTATTAACAACATATGGGGATTACTTCCATTTTATGTGGCATGGGTAATACCATATTCAACTTTTATGATTAAAGGATTTGTTGAAGGAGTACCAAAGGAACTTGACGAGGCGACTTATATGGACGGTGGGAGTGTTTTTACAGTATATGTGAATGTCATTATACCTTTAACTAAACCGGGAATTGCTTCTATTTCAATTTTCAACTTTTTGACTGCATGGGAGGAATTTCCATGGGCAAATACAGTAATAAATGATGACTCGAAACGAACGCTTCCAATCGCAATTTCAGGTTTTTTCGGGCAACATCAGTTTACACAGTGGGGATATGTATTTGCGCTTTCTGTACTTAGCTTACTGCCTATTCTTATCGTATTCGTTTCCTGCCAGAAATTTTTCGTACAAGGACTGACGGCAGGAAGCGTGAAAGGATAGTTTCAATTTGTAAAAGTTGACTTTCACCATAGCCGAGTGATGGAAACTGTTGAAGCGCTATATCCGGATGGTTTTGAATTTTAAGGAAGGATGAAATTGACTGTAATAATGTTAGTATCATTTCAAACAAATAGGAGGAAGTAATAATGAAAATTAAATGTGGAAAAATGGTAGCATTCATGTTAAGTGTAATAATCCTTTTTGTAGGAGTTATTACAAATCTATCTTCAATTTATGTTAATGCCGCAACAAGTATTGGTGCTCTTGATGAAAATGATATTATTTATATGGTACTTACAGATAGGTTCTATGATGGTGATGCAACTAATAATGGAACTCTTGGAGTCGAGTATCGTCCCGGAGAGCTTAAATATACACAAGGAGGTGATTGGAAAGGACTGACAAAAAAACTTGACTATATTAAAAATCTTGGGGTTACTGCAATTTGGATTTCACCGATTTCAAAGAATGAGACTTTAAGTAGAGATGGCTCAGAATCAGGTTATCATGGGTATTTTACACATGACTATGCATCGCCTGATCCCCATTTTGGAACTAAATCGGAACTTATTAATTTTGTTAGGGAGGCACATAAGCGGAATCTTAAAGTGATTTTAGATGTAGTTCCAAACCATACAGCAGATTATTTGGAAACTGCCGCCACAAATTACTCGTCTAATGCATATCAACCGGCAGCACCATTTAATAATCCTGACTGGTATCATCATTATGGAGATATAAAAGATTGGAATAATGAATTTCAGGTTTTGAATTATGATCTTGGAGGATTAGATGATCTTAATACGGATAATGCAGATGCACGAGCAGAATTAAAAGCCGTATACAAGAATTGGGTTACTGATATCGGAGCAGATGGTGTTAGAGTTGATGCAGCTAGGTCTATAGATAAGGATTTCCTAAAAGAATTTGAAACTGCTTTGGGAGTTCCATCATTTGGAGAGGTGTTTATTGGAGATGTTGATTATGTAAGTAAATTTCAGAATTATGAATGGGGTGTTTTGGATTTCCCATTGTTTTTCCAAGCAAGAGAAGTATTTGCTCACGATTCCAGTTTTCACAATGTTAAGAATATTTTAGATCAAGATTTTAAATATAAAAATCCGAATCATCTCGTAACATTCATTGATAACCATGATAGAGACAGATTTTTGTGTTTGGCAGATGATAATTATCAGAAATTGAGGTTAGCATTGACATTTATATTTACAGTGCGTGGAATTCCGGATGTATATTATGGGACAGAGCAGGAATGCTTTGGTGGAGGTGTTCCTACAGAGTGGGCTGGTATTGCTAATAAAGAGAATAGAGAAATGATGCCGGGATTTTCAGAAAATGGGAACATTTATAAATATATACAGCGCTTAAATCAAATTCGCAGTAAGTATTCATGCTTAAGAAATGGAACACAGCGTGAAATGTGGGTAGAAGATAAGTTATATAGTTATTCGCGTCGAAACGATTTAACAGGACAGGAAATAATTACAGTTATAAATAATGATACTCAGCCATTAACTAGAACAATTCCGATTAGAACTGAAAGTTCGCTTTCAATTGGACAGAAATTGACAAACCTATTAAACACTAAAGATACACTTAATGTTATATCCGGTGGAATAACCGGAAGGCAAATATCTTTAACTATCCCAGCAAAAACAGCCTATGTATTAACGAGCGATACACCGGCTGCTTATTCAGAACCGAATAGAGTAGTAACTACAATTCGTGTTCATTATGATGCCGGTTTAGGTAACAACATGTATCTGAGAGGCTCAGGTTATCCATTGACATGGAGCAGTGGAAGAAAGATGTTTAACATATCCAAAGATGTATGGATATATGAGATTGAAAGATATGATGTAGGTGAACGGTTTGAATTTAAACCAATGATAAATGACAATACATGGTCGCAAGGAAATAACTATATTGGAACAGGCGGACAAACCATAGATGTTTATCCAAACTTCTAAATTTTAGCGTATCTAAAGAGCGTGGGGCGGTAAGTTTCATGCTCTTTTTTTACAACTAAAAGTCCTGTGTTGGGAGAGCATCTGGCATATTGCGCAGAGGCTACAAAGGAAAATGTGGATGATGCGGTAAAATCGGCTTTGAGAGATGTGATATCAAGGTTGACGTACAGATAATTGTACTTTATAATAAAATTATAAAACAGTAACAGATAAAACAGCCGTAAATATGGAGGTGGATATGTTAGCAGTAAATTATACAACTCTAAGAGAAAATATGAAAACATATATGGATAAGGTTAGTGATGATTATGAAACAATGATCGTTACAAGGAAAAAAATAATAAAAAAATGTTGTGATTTTTATCGGAAGAATCATATAACAATATGTTGGAAAAATATGTATGTAATGGGTGAAAAATGCAATTATGACAGGTTGCTCGAATCAAAAGAACAGCTTGAAAAACGGAATGACAGCAATGATGATCTTATAGAGGTAGAAGTTGATGAATAAGATTTTTACTAAAAAAATGGCTGGGAAGATTATATATATTGGCAGACAGAAGACAGAAAAAAACTCTGAGAAAAAAATAAATCAGCTGATTGAGGATATAGCAAGGAACGGAAATGAAGGTATGGGTAAACTCAAGCTTTGAGGGGAAATTTTGCAGGATTTTTGGAGCAGAAGAATTAATGATAAAGACAGGCTTATATATAAAATTGATGAAGAAAATATCTATATATTGGCTTGCAGATATCATTATGGGAAAAAAATACTTAGATGATTTGGGTTAATATATATTTGCGTATCTCACTAATTTATTATATACTATAATTTATGGGGATTAACAAACGAGGAGGTATCTATGTACGAACTGTATATTAAGCAAAAAGTATTTAAAATAACCGACCACTATGATGTTATGGATGCAAATCAGAATCCGGTTTATCATGTAGATCAGGATTTCAGACTTATCGGAAATACTGTACACGTGAGTCGGATGGATGGAAGTGAGGCCTTTGTTATAAATAGGGAGGTACTCACCATTATGCCAAAATACACAGTTGACTTCAGTAATGGTAAGACAGCCCGTATCAAACAGAATTTTACATTTTTTAAGAAGTCAATTGATATTTTCTCAGATGATTACTCTTTAAGGCTTGAAGGAAGTTTCTGGGATATGGATTTTGGAGTATTTAATAATGGTACGGAAGTCGGCAATATAAGTAAGCAGTTTTTATCCTCGGGAGATACCTATGTAATAAGAGTATTTGATGCTGAATTTGAAGAAGCGCTTATTGCACTTTTGATAGCAGTAGATAATATAAAAGATGGGGAAGAAAATCATTAGAAATTGGAGAATAAATGACAGAAAAGATATATCTGGTATCACTTGGCTGTGACAAGAATCTTGTAGATTCCGAAATTATGCTGGGACTTTTAAGTAAAAACGGATACGAAATTACAGATGAACTTTATGAGGCGGACTATGCAATCGTAAACAGTTGCTGCTTTATAGGAGACGCTAAAGAAGAAAGTATAAATACAATTATAGAGATAGGAGAACTTAAGAAGGAAGGAAAACTTAAAGGGCTGATTGTGACAGGCTGCCTTGCACAGAGATATCAGTCTTTGATAACAGAAGAACTTCCGGAAGCGGATGCGGTAATCGGAACCACGGCTTATGATAATATAGTAGCGGCAATCAATGAAATTAAGACCAGGCAGAAAAAGATAATAAATCTCTGTATATAGATGACCTTGACCGTCTTGCAGGAGGTGAAGAGGTGCGTCTCGTACCTGCGGGAGAAATATCCTCTTATATAAAAATAGCTGAAGGCTGCAATAAACGCTGTACCTATTGTATTATTCCTTATATTCGAGGGAATTTCAGAAGTATACCTATGGAGACCATAATTAAAGAGGCGGAAAGTCTTGCTGCACAGGGAACTAAGGAATTACTTTTGGTAGCACAGGAAACTACCCTTTACGGAACAGATATTTACGGGAAAAAAGCCTTACCTGATTTAGTACATGAATTATCAAAAATTAGTGGAATTGAATGGATAAGACTGTTATACTGTTATCCGGAAGAAATTACAGATGAGATTATCTATGCAATTAAAAATGAGAAGAAAGTCTGTCATTACATAGATTTACCTATTCAGCACAGTTCGGATTCTATACTTAAAAGAATGGCGAGAAGGACAAATCAGGCCGAGCTTAGGGAACGTATTGCTAAACTTCGTGAGGAAATACCTGATATTACACTTAGAACCACACTTATTACAGGATTTCCGGGTGAAACTGAGGATGATTTTAAGGAACTTTATAATTTTGTGGATGAAATGGAATTTGACAGGCTTGGAGTATTTACCTATTCGGCAGAAGAAGGAACACCTGCCGCAGAGATGGAGAATCAGATAGATGAGGAAGTCAAAATAGCCCGCAGAAACGAAATTATGGAGCTTCAACAGGAAATTTCTGCTGAAAAAGCTGAAAGCAGGATAGGAAAAGTATATGAGGTACTTGTAGAAGGCACAGTTCCGAGTGATTCTGTAAACGGGGAGGCCTTTGCTTCTATAAGAGAAGTTAATGAAGATGGTAAAAAAGTCTACATTGGCAGAACCTATATGGATGCACCTGATGTTGATGGACAGGTGTTTTTTGAATCTGATTATGAAATTATGTCAGGTGAGTTTGTGGAGGTGGAAATTATTGCCTCAGATGAGTATGATTTATTCGGAGTTCTGGTTTAGGAGGAGTAAAAGATGAATCTGCCTAATAAGATTACGGTGTTCAGAATATTTATGATACCGTTTTTCGTGGCTTGTATGCTTATTAAAGAGATACCATACAATGAGATTATAGCAGGAGTGATTTTTATAATTGCGGCACTTTCGGATCTGGTAGATGGGAAAATAGCCAGACATTATAATCTTGTTACTAATTTCGGGAAATTTATGGATCCACTGGCTGATAAATTACTTGTACAATCAGCATTAATCTGTTTTATGGCAAAAGGTTTGCTTCCTGCGTGGATTGTAATTGTGATTTTAAGCAGGGAATTTATTATAAGCGGTTTCAGGCTCGTAGCAGCAGACAAGGGCATTGTAATAGCGGCAGGGATTTGGGGAAAACTTAAAACAGTTTTTCAGATGGTTATGAGTGTGATGCTTATTTTCCATTTTATACATCCCATATGGCAGCTTTTAGAACAGATATTAATATGGGGTTCTCTTTATACTTACAATAGTTTCACTTGCAGATTATATTGTTAAAAATAAAGATGTATTAAAGGAAACAAAATAATGAAACTTGAAGAAAAAGTAGTTTGCAAATTGTTGGAAAAAAATCTCACAATTACTACAGCAGAGTCTTGTACCGGAGGGCTTATTGCAGCCACTATAGTTAATGTTTCAGGGGCTTCAGGCTGTTTTAACGAGGGCTATATTACCTATGCAAATGAAGCTAAAGTAAGAGTACTTGGTGTAAAAGAAGAAAGTATAAGGAGCTTTGGTGTAGTAAGCAATGTGGTTGTTACTGAAATGGCGGAGGGAGCGTTAAAAAGAGCAAATTCGGATGTTGCTGTTGCAGTATCGGGAATAGCGGGGCCTCTCGGCGGAAGTCCTGAGAAACCTGTTGGTACTGTGTATATAGGGATTTGTCTGAGAAATAAAACGGATAAAAGTTTAACAAAGACTTCATACGAATTTCATTTTGAAGGAGACAGAAGTGAGATTCGAAATAAAACGGTTGAAGAAGCTTTAAAAATAATTTTATCTGCCATATAATTGACAATAAAACCTCCTATTCTATGGTTGTGATTATTAGGAAAGGAGGGTTTTATGTTTAAAAATACTAAAGGCATTTTAATTTGTCTTATAGTTATTTCTCTTGGACTTTCAGCTTGTGGAAATAAGGAAAAGGCTATAAATAAAAACAGTCTTAGTTCTAAGCGTACATCCTCTGTGGAAAGTGTTGAGACAGATAATTTGCCGATGTCAGATACAGTTGATACTGTCATTAAGGTTCCGGATAGAGAAGGAAACTCTAAGGATATAAGTATTGTCCAAAAGAAATTTATAATTTACACTATAGACTCTGAAAGCGAACAGGTGGTTCCAAAGACGGGAACAGTAATGTCTGATGAAGCACTAAAACCTGAATCTGTAGTTGACTCAGTAATACTTGAACTAGATGGGTTAATAGATGGAGATATAGATGTGAAACTGGAGAAAAAAGATGATTCTGTAACTGTGGATTTTTCTGTTTCAGATAAAAAATATCCTTTTGGAAAAAAGCACAAAGCAGTAGAAACAAAAATTCTGGAATGTATTTCATACAGTATATTAGATAATTTCACTGATTATAAAAAAATATATTTTAAATTGAATGGAGAGCTTTATATATCAAAGCAGCTTAAACTGCCGGGAAATAAGCCATTTATGGCAGATGAGTAGAATTTTAATTATAGGGGCGGGAGCAGCAGGTAGTATGGCTGCTATATTGGCTGCAAAGAATGGACATGAAGTTACAGTATTTGAAAAAAATGCTAAGACAGGGAAAAAAATTTATATTACAGGAAAAGGTCGCTGCAATATAACAAATGCAGTTGAAAATACAGAACTTATAAAGAATACTATCCGTAATCCTAAATTTATGTATAGCGCGTTCTCGGCATTTTCAAGCGAAAATGTGATTAATTTTTTTGAAAATATGGGCTGTCCGGTAAAAGTTGAGCGTGGCAACAGAGCATTTCCGGTAAGCGATCATTCATCAGATGTGATTAAGGCGCTTGATAAAGCTATGGAGAATGCAGGAGTTAAAGTGCGCTATAATACACCTGTAGAAAGCCTTGTTATAAGTGAAACAGAAAGTGAAATTAGTGGAATTAAGCTTAGAGATGGTAAAATAGTAGAAGGTGACAAGGTAATAATTGCAACAGGTGGATTGTCTTACCAGTCAACCGGCTCTACAGGTGATGGATATGAGTTTGGAAAGCAGGCAGGGCATACTATAAAAGACTTGAGACCTAGTCTTGTGGCGCTAGAGATAAAAGAGAAATTTATAAAAGAATTACAAGGTTTGTCCCTGAAAAATGTAAAAGTAAGTGTTAAAAATGGTAAAAAAATTATATTTGATGAACTTGGAGAAATGCTTTTTACAAGGGATGGAGTCAGTGGTCCTCTTATACTTTCCGCAAGCAGTATAGCGGGAGATTTATTTTATAAAGAAGGCGGAAGCTTAAGTATAGATCTGAAGCCGGCACTTTCAGAAGAAGAACTGGATGCCAGGCTTCTTAGAGACTTTACGGAGTTTAAGGCAAAAGCTTTGAAAAATGCCTTTGATAAGCTCCTGCCTAAGAGTCTTATTCCGGTTTTTCTTGGAAGAACAGGGATTGACATAGAAAAAAAAGCAGGGGGCTTAACTAAACAGGAAAGAAGTGTTATAATAAACCTGCTTAAGCATTTTACACTTGAGGTGACAGGTTTAAAAGGATATGAAGAAGCTGTTATTACCAAAGGTGGAGTGGCAGTAAACGAAATTAATCCAAAGACTATGGAATCTAAAAAAATAAAAGGTCTGTATTTTGCAGGAGAAGTTTTGGATGTTGACGCTCTTACCGGTGGATTTAATTTACAAATTGCCTGGTCAACAGGATATGTAGCAGGCAGTTCGGTGTAAAGTAAATATCGTAAGTAGCTGTAAAAAGCAAATTGCGAATATTATAAATAACAAGGGGGTAGTTAATATGAACAAGATAAGTACAGATAAGGCACCGGCAGCAATAGGACCATACAGCCAGGGGGTTGAAACATCCGGGCTTGTATTTACAAGTGGTCAGATACCTATTAATCCGGCTGCAGGTAAGATTGAAGCAGAAGGGATTGAAGCGCAGGCAGAGCAGTCTTGTAAGAATGTAGAGGCTGTACTGGAGGCGGCAGGACTTACCATGGAAAATGTAGTTAAGACAACCTGCTTACTTGCTAATATGGAAGATTTTGCAGCATTTAATAAGGTGTATGAGAAATACTTTGTAAGCAAACCTGCAAGATCCTGTTTTGCAGTTAAGGCTCTTCCGGCAGGTGCTCTGGTCGAAATTGAGGCTATTGCTTCTAAATAAACAATATGGGGCAAATGAAGCAGACACTTCATTTGTCCTTTTATACAAAAATGAGGAATTGATGAATAAGAAAATTGCAATTGATGGACCGGCAGGAGCCGGTAAAAGTACGATAGCTAAAAAAGTAGCTGAAAAGCTGAAACTGGTTTATGTGGACACAGGAGCTATGTTCAGGGGGATTGCCCTTTATATGGCTGACAAAGGCGTTAAGGGTGATGAAACTGACAGAATTAAAAGCGAGCTTGCTAATATTAAATTAGATATAGTCTATGAGAATGGCGAACAGCAGATTATATTAAATAATAAAAATGTAAGTGATCTTATAAGAAAACCTGAAATAAGTAAGGCCGCTTCTGTGTTTGCAAAAGTACCGGAGGTCAGGGCAAGACTCCTTAATATACAACGTGAGCTGGCAGATAAAAGACCTGTAGTAATGGATGGAAGGGACATAGGATCCAAAGTGCTTCCTGAGGCAGCTGTAAAAATATTTTTAACTGCAGATGTGAAAGTCCGTGCAGAGCGAAGATATAAGGAGCTTACTGAAAAAGGTGAAAATGTTAATATAGATGAAATAATGGCCGATATTAAAAAAATAGAGATGAGCAGGATATGAATAGAGAGATTTCACCACTTACCAGGGGCAGAGGATGCGGTTTTAGTTGATACATCTTATCTTGGTATAGATGAAGTGGCTGATACTATAATAAAAATTGCCTGTGAAAAAAATCCCGAGTTTGAAATTAAGTAGTTATTTTTAGAAAGGAAAACTATATTTGGAAACAAAGGTTGCTAAAAATGCAGGTTTCTGTTTTGGTGTAAAGAGGGCGGTTGAACTTGTAGGCAGACTTTCAGCTGAAGGAGATCCTGTATATACCTATGGTGAAATTATTCATAATGAAAGTGTAGTAAAAGAGCTTGAAAGTAAGGGAGTGAGGGTTGTAAATAATCTGGATGAGTTAAAGAATCTGAAAAAAGGGACTTTAGTCATAAGATCACATGGAATACCTAAGTCTGATTACGACAAGCTTGCTGAATTGGGAACAGAATACGAAGATGCTACCTGTCCTTTTGTAAAGAAAAATACATAAGCTGGCAAGACAGTACTCGGCTGATTCAAATAATCAGATTGTAATTATAGGTTCTAAGACTCATCCGGAAGTTATAGGAATAAGAGGATGGTGTCTCACAGAGCCGGTTATCTTTGAAACTGTCGAAGAAGTGATGGATTACTCAGAAAATTCTGACAAAAAACACGTTATCTTAGCCCAGACTACATTTAATTTAAATAAATTTCAAGATATAGTTGAAATTTTTTTAAGAAAAAAAGAGATATTATAGTATTGTTTTGAATACTATCTGTGATGCTACATCTAAAAGGCAGACTGAAACAGAAAAGTTAGCCGGTGAAGCTGATGCGATGATAGTAGTTGGTGGCAGGCATAGCTCCAACACTCAAAAATTATACAATATCTGTATAAAAAAATGTGTTGATACTTACTATATACAGACACCTGAGGACTTGGATCTGGGAAAACTAAGACTTTTTCGTTGCGTAGGTATTACAGCAGGGGCTTCAACCCCAAATAATATTATTGAGGAGGTTCGGACCAGAATGGCTGAAAAGAGTTTTGAAGAAATGCTAGAGGAGTCTTTTAAGACGCCCATACACAACGGAGGGGTGGTAGAAGGAAAGGTAATCGGTGTTAAAGAAGACGAAATTATTCTTGACATTGGATATAAAGCGGATGGAATTCTTACAAAGAATGAATATTCCAATACTCCTACTGATCTTACCACCGTTGCTAAGCTTGGCGATAAGATGGAAGTTAAGGTTCTTAAACTTAACGATGGAGATGGACAGGTGCTTCTCACTTATAAGCGCCTTGCTGCTGAAAAGGGCAATAAGCGTCTTGAAGAGGCATTTAATAATAAGGAAGTGCTTAAAGCCAAGGTTACACAGGTACTTAATGGCGGCTTAAGCGTTGTAGTTGATGAGGCCAGGGTATTTATTCCTGCAAGCCTTGTATCAGATACTTATGAGAAGAATCTTGATAAGTATGCAGGTGAAGAAATTGAGTTCGTTATCAGCGAGTTCAATCCTAAGAAGAGAAGAGTAATCGGCGATAGAAAGCAGCTTCTTACAGCTAAGAAAAATGAGCTTAAGAAAGCTCTCTTTGAGAAGCTTGCAGTTGGTCAGATTGTAGACGGAACAGTTAAGAATGTAACTGATTTCGGTGCATTTATAGATCTTGGCGGTGCAGACGGACTACTCCATATTTCTGAAATGAGCTGGGGACATATCGAAAATCCTAAGAAGGTATTCAAGGTTGGCGATATGGTTAAGACCTTTGTTAAGGATATTCAGGGTGAGAAGATTGCTCTGAGTCTTAAATTTGAAGATCAGAATCCTTGGGCCGGTGCAGAAGAAAAATTTGCTGTTGGAACCATAGTTTCAGGTAAGGTTGCACGTATGACAGATTTTGGTGCTTTTGTTGAGCTTGAGCCTGGTGTTGATGCACTTCTTCATGTATCCCAGATAGCAGCTAATCATGTTGAGAAACCAAGTGATGTGCTTAAAACAGGTGAAGAAGTAACAGCTAAGATTGTTGACTTTAATGCTGAGACAAAGAAGATTTCACTTTCTATAAAGGCTCTTTTAACTGGAGCAGAAGAAAATGAAGAAAAAGCTTCTGATGATTCTACAGAGAATCAGGCAGAGTAAATTGTAATCATGCTCAGCTTGTGCAGTTAGGTCTGTATGAGTTGAGTATTTTTGTTTAATAGAAAACCCTTGATAGTTTTCTACTAAACAAAAATATTAAGAAGATACTAAATGTGGAGGGAAAGTATGAGTGATTACGAAAGTTTTGAAAAAGCAGATATATACCTTGTCTTCAATTGATTTAGATGCTTATAAAGAAAAAAACAGATGAAGAGAAGGATAGATTCTCTCATTGCAAAGAATGGTTTTAAGGGCTATGATGATTATGTTAAAGGCTTAAAGACAGATAAAGAACTGTATGCAGCCTTTATAAATTATCTTACTATAAATGTATCTGAGTTTTGGCGTAATCCTGAACAGTGGGCAATACTTGAAAAGGATATTATCCCTTATCTTATGAAAAAGCATGGTAAGAATATAAAAATATGGAGTGCTGCCTGTTCAACAGGTGATGAACCGTATTCGCTTGTAATGCTGCTTTCAAAATTTGTACCACTTAATCAGATAAAAATAGTAGCAACTGATATAGATGACCAGGTGCTTGAAAAAGCAAAAATGGGTGTATATAGCTACAATAGTGTAAAAGGGCTTCCTAAAGAACTTTTAGAAAAACATTTTACAAAGCTTACAGCAACTTCATACAAGATTAATGATGACATAAAAGCAAGGGTGGAATTTAAGAAGCATAATCTTCTTAAAGATCCATACCCAACAGGCTGTTCTATGATAGTATGCAGAAATGTAGTTATATATTTTACTGATGAAGCTAAGAATGAAGTATTTAAAAAGTTTCATTCAGTGCTTAAACCTGAGGGTGTGCTCTTTGTAGGTAGTACAGAGCAGATTATACAGTCTACCAGCATAGGATTTAAGCCACAGTACTCATTTTTCTATATTAAACAGTAGTATAAAGAATAGGTGATAAATAATAAATGATTAAAGTTGCATTAGATGTAATGGGTGGAGATAATGCTCCATATGAGATAGTCAAGGGAGCAGTTTTTGCTGTAAATGAAAATAAAGAGCTGAAAGTTTTTCTGGTTGGTCAGACTGCTATCGTCACAGAAACATTGGAAAGACTAAAGTCAGAAGGACTTACAATAAATAGAGATATGCTTGAAATAGTAGAAGCGCCAGAGGTTATCACAAATGATGAGGCACCTGTAATGGCCATCAGAAGAAAGAAAGACTCTTCAATTTCAGTGGCAATGAGACTGGTAAAGGAAGGACAGGCAGATGCCTTTGTATCCGCCGGTTCTACAGGGGCAGTGCTGGTAGGTGGTCAGCTTGTAGTTGGAAGACTTAAAGGTATAGAGCGTTCACCTCTGGCATCTATAATTCCTACTAAGAAGGGTGTATCTCTTCTTATTGACTGTGGTGCAAATGTGGATTCAAGATCTGCACATCTCGTTCAGTATGCTATAATGGGATCCATATATATGGAAAATGTAGTTGGAATTAAGAATCCCAAGGTGGCTATAGTAAATGTAGGAGTGGAAGAGGAAAAGGGAAATGCTCTTGTTAAGGAGACCTATCCTTTACTTAAATCACGTACAGATATTAATTTTACCGGAAGCATAGAAACAAGACAGATACCTTATGGAGATGCAGATGTAATAGTTTGTGATGCTTTTGTAGGTAATGCTATATTAAAGCTTTATGAGGGAGTGGCAGGAGTACTTTTGGAAGAAATCAAAAAAGGCCTGCTTAGTACAACTATTAGTAAAATAGGCGCCCTGCTTTCAAAAAAGGCACTTAAGAAAACTTTATCAGTTTTTGATGCAACTAAGCATGGTGGTGCTCCTATGCTGGGACTCAATGGTCTTGTAGTGAAGACACATGGTAATGCCACATATAATGAAGTAAAAAATTCACTTATTCAATGTATAAGCTTTAAAAAACAGGGAATAAATGATAAAATAAAAGAATATTTGTCGGAGTAATGACAAAAGGAGGAAGTATGGAACTTGAAAGAATTAAAGAAATAGTAGCAGGAGTGCTTCATGTAGACGAAAACAGTATAACTCCTGATACAAAATTTGTAGATGATCTGGGAGCAGATTCTCTGGATCTTACTTCAATTGTTATGGAAATTGAAGAACAGTTTGGTATTGAAATTCCGGATGATGCAATTGCTTCTATAGTAACAGTAGGCGATGCAGTAGAAAAGCTCGAAGAAGCAAGTGAACAGTAAAGCTTAAAATCAAATTTTACTTAAAATCGTGGTAGAATGTCTTTGTGTATCCTTATACATAAAGGCATTTTACTTATGGAAGGGGTATGAACTTGAGTTTATTTATCAGACCTGAAAAAGCAGAAAAAATAGAACAGACTATAGGATATTCATTTAAGGACAGGAAACTTCTTACCAATGCATTCTCACATAGTTCCTTTGTAAATGAGAAACATCTCTCAAAGTCTGATTGCAATGAAAGAATGGAATTCTTAGGAGATGCGGTTTTAGAATTAGTCACAAGTGAATTTTTGTTTAACAGATATAAAAAATTACAAGAGGGTGAGCTTACCAAGCTTCGTGCAGGACTTGTGTGTGAGCCGGCTCTTGCATATTCTGCAAGGGAAATTGAACTTTCAGAGTATTTACTACTAGGACATGGAGAGTCAATGACTGGCGGCAAGAACAGGGATTCAATTCTTTCGGATGCTATGGAGGCTCTTATAGGAGCCATTTATCTTGACGGTGGTCTTACTAATGCAAAAGAGTTTATAGAAAAATATATATTAAATGATGTGGAACATAAAAAACTCTTTTTTGACAGTAAAACTATCTTTCAGGAAATGGTACAAAGTGACAATATGGGTGCTATAAGCTATAAACTACTTGCTGAATATGGTCCTGACCATGATAAAAGTTTTAAAGAGGCAGTTTATATAGGTGAAACAGAGTATGGTGTGGGAAAAGGACATACAAAAAAGGCGGCTGAGCAGATAGCTGCCTATAATGCAATTTTAAAATTAAAAGCTGAAAGAGGCGAAGGAGGTTTATGTACCTAAAAAGTGTAGAAATACAGGGTTTCAAGTCCTTTGCCAATAAAATAGTTTTTTCTTTGAGGATGGAATTACAGGTATAGTAGGACCAAATGGAAGCGGTAAAAGTAATGTGGCGGATGCTGTACGCTGGGTGCTTGGAGAACAGAGTGCCAAACAACTTCGTGGTTCTAAAATGGAGGATGTAATTTTCTCAGGAACTGAAATTAGAAAGGCACAAAGCTTTGCCTACGTTGCAATTACTATAGATAATTCTGACAAGGTGCTGCCAATAGATTATGAGGAGGTTACGGTAGCCAGAAGAGTATACCGCTCAGGTGAAAGCGAATATCTGATAAATGATCATAATTGCAGGCTTAAGGATGTGAGTGAGCTTTTTCTTGATACAGGTATAGGAAAAGAAGGCTACTCCATTATAGGACAGGGACAGATAGAAAAGATTATAAGCGGACGTCCTGAGGACAGACGTGAACTTTTTGATGAGGCTGCAGGTATAACTAAATTTAAGAAGCGAAAAAGCGAAGCCATTAAGAATCTGGAAGAAGAAAGTGCTAATTTAGCGCGTGTAAATGACATACTCTCTGAACTTGAAGAGCGTATTGGGCCACTTGCGAGGCAGGCAGAAACAGCCAGATTGTATCTTGGCTATAGAGATGGGCTTAAGAAATATGAAATTATAAATTTTATTAATGAATATGACCACATAGCAGAAGCAAGGACAAAGGCTGACAATGACAAAAGACTTGCGGAGAATAATCTTCAAGAAGCCAATGCAAAGTATGAAGGAATTAAAGAAGAATACGAAAAGTTAGAAGTTGTTTTAAATGAAAAAACAGAACTCATAGACGAAGTAATTAAGCTTTATTTCAGATAAACAGGTAGCACGTGAAAAGGCTGAAGGTGAGCTTAAGCTTGTAAGAGAACAGATAAATTCAATCAATAAAAATTTGGAAAGCAATTTAGAAAGGTGCAGGTTATCCGAACTTAAGCTTGAAGAGAACCTGAAGGAAGAGAAAGAAATAAGCATTAAAACAAATGATTTGCTTGCCAGAGAAAGAAAACTTGAAGAAGAGAGTTTAGAACTTAAAGAAAATTTATCTGAAAAAAATTGTCTCATAAGGAAAGTCTTGAGAAGGAAAGAGATATAAAGCTTGGTAAAAAGGCTGGCAGGGATAAGGAAAGAGCAGAGGCAGCAGGACAGATAGAACTTTATAAATCTAATTTAGAGCAGCATAAGATAAGAAGGCTTGAGATTAATCAGAAAATCCTTAGAAATAAAGAGGTTACAGATGGTCTCAAATCTCAGTATGATATAGCTTCTGAAAAGATTAAGGAACTCACAGTTAATCTTGAAAAGCTGGAAACAGTGCAAAAAGATGCATTGGAGCAGATAGAAAGACTTACTAAAGATAGAGCAGTAAGAGAAAAAGAAGCTTCAGATAAGCAGAAAGAAATACTTGGTGCCAAAGCTACACTTAACTCTCTTATGAATATGGCAGAGAAGTATGATGGTTATGGCAATGCTGTAAAGCGGATAATGGAGCATAAAAAAGAGGAAGCAGGTATTATAGGTGTAGTAGCAGATATAATAAAAGTGAACCAGAAGTATGAGACAGCAGTAGAAACAGCTATAGGCGGAGCTATCCAGAATATAGTGACAGATAAAGAAGCTACAGCAAAACGTACCATAAGCTGGCTTAAAGAGAATAAGCTTGGAAGGGCTACATTTCTTCCACTGGATGCTATGACCTTACATAATCCGGGCAACTTTGGAGGTGCACTTAATGAAAGGGGATTATAGGTGTTGCAGCTTCATTAGTGGAATATGAAACAAAATATGCAGGGCTTGTAAACCATATTCTGGGGCGTACTCTTGTAGCAGATAATATGGATTCTGCAACGAATATAGCCAGAAAGTACAGATATTCTTTAAGAATAGTAACTCTTGATGGAGAGCAGCTAAATCCGGGAGGCTCTATCTCAGGAGGAGCATTTAGAAATACAGGCAATCTCCTTGGAAGAGCAAGGGAAATAGAGGATAAGAAGGCAAATTTATCAGAGCTTGAAGCAGAATATAATACTCTTAAAAAAACAGTGGAAGACATAAGAGCAGCTATTTCTGAAACAAAAAACAGTGCAGCTATTTACAAGGAAAATATGTCAGAGCTTAAGATAAGCCTGAATACTGAAATAAATAGCAGAAAGCAGTTAGAAAGCAGAATATTAGAGGTAGCACAAAGCTTAAATGAGATTAAGCTCGATGGTGTTAATATTGATAAAGAGCGTGATTATGCGGAGAAAGAAATAGCAAGGCTTATTAATATAATAAATTCAGATGAAAAAGCTGACGAAGAGATTTTAGGACTAAATGATACTCTGAACAGACTGGAAGAAGTTGTGGCAGAGATAACTGAAATTAATGAGAAAATAAATCAGTTAAGGATAGCAGAGAGTACTGTTTTGACTGAGAAAAACTTTATAAATGAAAATCTTGAAAGAGTTAAGAAAGAGAAAGAAGCGGCAGCGACAGATATTGAAGAATTAAAGAAGCTGGGGCTTGGACTTGAAGAAGAGCTTAAAGAAAAGTCTGTGAATATAGATGGATTATCAGATGATATAAATAGTCTGTCTAAACTATAGAAGATTCAGAAAACAGGAAGAAAACACTTGTTGCCGAAAAGGAAGAAATTTCGGTAAGTCATAAGGCCTTCTTTGGCAAACGTGAAGAAATAGCCGAATTAAGGGCAAATTTGGATAAAGAAGTATACAGACTCGGTGGGATTATAGAAAAGTCAGATACAAGCCTTGAAGCTATGGTTAATTATATGCTTGATGAGTATGGTATAACCTATTCGGAAGCTGTTAAGAATAATATTGCTTCTGATGAGGAATATACAAGTTTTACTCTTAAAAAGTTGATTAACACTCAGAAGAATCTCATAAAAGAGCTTGGTAATGTAAATGTAGGAGCCATAGAGGAGTACAAGGAGGTTGGAGCAAGATATGAGCTTCTAAAGACTCAGGCAGAAGACATTGTAAAGGCGGAGGATGCTCTTAAGGCTATTATAGATGAGCTTGATAAAAGAATGAGGGAGCAGTTTGATGAGAGGTTTAAGGATATAAATGAGCAGTTTGACCTGGCTTTCATAGAACTTTTCGGAGGAGGTAAGGGAAGACTTGAACTTACTGAGGGAGAAGATATTCTTGAGGCAGGTATAAAGATAATAGCGCAGCCACCGGGCAAGAAGCTGCAAAACATGATGCAGCTGTCAGGAGGAGAGAAATCTCTTACTGCCATAGCTTTACTTTTTGCAATACAGAATCTTAAGCCGTCGCCTTTCTGTCTGTTAGATGAGATAGAGGCGGCACTTGATGACTCTAATGTAACCAGATTTGCGGATTATTTACACAAACTTACCAAGAATACCCAGTTTATCGTTATTACCCATAGAAGAGGAACTATGAATGCGGCAGACATACTTTATGGAATAACAATGCAGGAAAAAGGTGTATCCACAATGGTTTCAGTAAACCTTATAGATGCAGATATTAACTAGGAGGTGATAGAAATGGGATTTTTCAGCAAACTTGCGGAAGGACTTTCAAAGACCAGAAATAATATAATGAACAGTGTTTCAAATATTTTCACAGGTCATGATATTATAGATGATGATTTTTATGAAGAACTTGAGGAAACACTGATAATGGCAGACCTTGGTATAAGCACAACTACTTCGGTTATAGAGAACCTGAAGGCTAAGGTAAAGGAGCTAAAGATTAAAGATCCGGCTGACTGTAAGAAGCACCTTATGGACAGCCTTAAGGAGCAGATGCAGGTAAAACCGGATGCTTATGATTTTGAAAATAAAAAATCTGTAGTTCTTATGATAGGAGTTAACGGAGTTGGTAAGACTACATCTGTAGGAAAGCTTGCAAGCCAGCTTAAGAGTTCAGGTAAAAAAGTGCTTATAGCAGCGGCAGATACATTCAGGGCGGGTGCAATAGAACAGCTTACAGAATGGGCAAGGCGTTCAGATGTGGAGCTTATTGCACAGAAGGAAGGCAGTGATCCGGCAGCTGTTGTATTTGATGCGGTAAATGCTGCGAAAGCCCGTAATGTGGATGTGCTTATCTGTGATACTGCAGGAAGGCTTCACAACAAAAAGAACCTTATGGATGAATTAAATAAAATATATAGGATAATCGGTAAGGAATATCCTGAGGCAGCCATAGAAACCCTTGTAGTCGTAGACGGAACTACAGGCCAGAACGCTAAAGAACAGGCAAGGCAGTTCTCTGAAGCAGCTCCGGTAAACGGAATAGTATTGACCAAGCTTGACGGAACAGCTAAAGGCGGCATAGCCATAGCGATAGAGTCGGAACTAAGTATTCCTGTAAAGTATATAGGAATCGGAGAAAAGATAGATGATTTACAGAAATTTGATGCCGATCAGTTTGTAGAAGCGCTTTTTAAGGTGGAATAGTATAACCACGGATTATAGGCAGTATAATGAAAAACTACAATAATGAAAAACTGCCTTAATAAGGATAAAAATATACTGGTAAAAACTAATTTAAAGTGATACAATATTTTAAATCAGCTTAGAGCAGTGGGGATAGCCCGATTGTTGCCTTTCCGGAAACGGAGAGGAGGTCGATATGAATACTTTAGAAGTTTTAACGCTTTTATTGGTTGTATTTACAGCCTTAACATATATCGATAATCGAAAGAATCGAAAATAACAGACAGGCTATCCACTATGCAACTAGGGGATAGCCTGTAATCTGTCTTTGACAATTATAAGTTTCCGCTTGGTAACTGTTGGATCAACCAATATCCTTCAGTCATCTAAGCTGATTATAAACCAATCTTGTAATTTTGCAAGTAGGTTTGGGAAAGAGGCAGTAGTTTGCCTCTTTTCTTTAATAGGGAATTTTGACGAAATTCCCTATTAAAGAAAAATCTCGCCGAGGGATCGCACTGTGGCGACTATGTAGATGTCGCTTATGCGACTCGCCACAGGCGAAGAATACTGCAAAGCAGTATTCTTTATTATGATACAAAAGAAGAATGAGGTAATTATTGTGATGACACTGGAGAAATTTGAAGAAGCTGCTGAGGCGGTGAAAAAAGTGGTTAACCCTACCAAACTTGTTTATAGCGAATATTTTTCAGCACAAAGTGGCAACAAGGTATATCTTAAACCTGAAAATATGCAGTACACAGGAGCTTATAAAGTAAGAGGAGCTTATTACAAAATAAGTACACTTTCAGAAGAGGACAGAAATAAGGGATTGATTACTGCTTCAGCGGGAAACCATGCTCAGGGTGTAGCATATGCGGCTAAGCTTTTTGGAGTTAAGGCAATAGTGGTTATGCCTACTACCACCCCTCTTATTAAGGTAAACCGTACCAAATCCTATGGGGCAGAGGTAATTCCTCTATGGTGACATCTATGATGAAGCCTGTGCTTATGCACTTAAGCTGGCTGAGGAGGATGGAATGACCTTCATTCATCCGTTTGATGATGAGGTAGTAGCTACAGGGCAGGGTACTATAGCTATGGAAATTTTCAAGGAACTTCCGACAGTTGATTATATTCTTGTGCCTATTGGTGGCGGCGGCCTTTGTGCGGGAGTATCCACACTTGCTAAAATGCTTAATCCCAAGATTAAGGTAATAGGAGTTGAACCGGCAGGAGCAGCCTGTATGAAGGCATCACTTGAAGCCGGCAAGGTTACAAGCCTTAATAAAGTAGAGACTATAGCAGACGGTACGGCAGTAAGAACTCCGGGAGCCAATGTATTTCCGTACATCAAAGAAAATGTTGATGATATTATCACTGTTGAAGATGAGGAGCTTACCCTTAATTTCCTTGATATGATAGAAAATCATAAAATGGTAGTTGAGAATTCAGGTCTGCTTACAGTTGCTGCAATAAATAAGCTTGGTGTACAGGGTAAGAAGGTTGTTTCCATCATCAGTGGTGGTAATATAGATATAATTACTGTATCTTCCATGGTTCAGCATGGTCTCAGACAGAGGGGAAGAATATTTACTGTATCCGTACTTCTTCCTGACCGACCGGGCGAGCTTGCAAGGGTGTCTGAGGTAATAGCAAAGTTAAAGGGTAATGTGGTAAGGCTTGAGCATAATCAGTTTGTAAACATAAACAGAAATGCAGCAGTTGAGCTTATAATTACTATGGAGGCTTATGGAATGGAGCATAAGCAGGAAATAATAGACGGTCTTGGCAAAAAGGGATATAAGCCAAGGGAAGTAAGGGCAAAGGGAAGTCTTAATTAATTTTAATTGAAATAATAGGTTTTAGTGATGCCTCAGGTAATAAATGTTTGCACTTGTGTCGGTTTTTCTGTGAAAAGCATAATGAGTTTGTTTAGACATTTATTATCTGAGGCTGTTTATATTTCAATAATTTCTTAATTGTATGGGTACTTGAAATAATTCCCTAACAGGTCTAGACTATAGTTATAATGTAAAAAGGGAATTAGAATAATGGAAGATGAGAACAGGAAGATATTAAGAACTATATTGAATATGGCCTGGCCTGCTATCTTGGAGGCTGTATTTTTTTTCGCTTACGGCACTAATTGATTCTTACATGGTAAGCGTTCTTGGTGAAAACGCAGTAGCCGGTGTAGGAATTACCGCCCAGCCAAAGTTTCTGGGTATGGCAGTCTGTATTGCCGCTAATGTGGCCTTATCTGCACTGGTGGCAAGGAGATTCGGACAGCAAAATAAAAGAGATGCAAATAGAATAGTTATAACAGGTTTACTTTTTGTATCCGTAGTTACGATTTTTATAAGTATAATAGCCCTAGTCTTTGCCGGGAATATTATGGACTTATGTGGGGCAACACCTGATACCAGGGAGTATGGGGTAACTTATTTTAAAATAATAATGGGCGGAATAATATTTAATGTCTTACAGATGGCTATAAATTCTGCCCAACGTGGTATAGGTAATACCAGAATTACTATGAGAACCAATGTGGTTAGTAATATATTGAATATAATTTTTAATTATCTTTTGATAGGCGGCAATTTAGGTTTTCCAAAGCTTGGAATAGCGGGAGCAGCTATAGCAACCGTACTTGGAACGGTAGTAGCAAGCATTATGAGTATAGTGTCAATTACTAAGAAAAGCTGTTTTATTAATATAGGCTATATGATTTCCGAAAAAATCAAACCTTCAATATCAGCCCTTAAAAATATTACATCTGTTGGTTACAGTATTTTCTTAGAGCAGCTTCTGATGAGAATAGGCTTTATGTCTACAGCAATTATGGCAGCTAATCAGGGAACTTCACAGATGGCTGCCCACCAGGTAAGTATGCATTTACTAAGCCTTTCTTATTCTTTTGGTGACGGTATTCAGTCTACAGTTGTAGCATTAATTGGCAAAAGTCTTGGTGAAGAAAAGCCGGAGCTTGCAAAAAAATACGGAATTATCTGTAGGATAGTGGCAATGATAATAGCGGGAGCGCTTGCTATAGTCTATATAGTGGGTGCCAGGGGAATATATTCTATGTTTTTTGATAATTCACAGGTAGTGGAAATAGGTGTTAGTATAAGCCATGTGCTGATAGCAGCTATTCTCTTCCAGATTCCGAGCGTGGTGTATGTGGGTGCATTAAGAGGTGCGGGAGATACACTTTACACAGCCATATCATCTACCATAAGTGTAACTATAATAAGGACAAGTGTTTCGTTCTTCTTTGGTTATGTACTTAAAATGGGAATAGTTGGTATATGGTTTGGAATAGTTGGTGATCAGATGAGCAGATTTATATTATCCGGAATCCGCTTCAGGCAGGGTAAATGGACAAAGATTAAGATATAGAATGGAAATTTTATGAAAATAATTGGAAGAATACGTACTGATTTCAAGGAAAAATTTGGAATACCCAGGCAGAGTGGATTGGTAGAAGAACTGACAGCAAAGATATATTTTGAACCTGAATATAGAAATATAGATGCCTTTAAGGGATTGGAGCAGTTTAACTATATATGGCTGCTTTGGGAGTTTTCAGAAACTGTGACAGATGCCTTTAAGGCAAGTGTAAGACCGCCAAGACTCCCAAGAAATGAACATCTGGGGGTATTTGCAACAAGGTCGCCTTATAGACCGAATCCAATAGGACTTTCAAGTGTGAAGTTGATTTCTGTAGAAGAGACTGAGGATGGTCCTGTGCTTACTGTTGGTGGGGCAGATTTGCTGGATGGAACTCCTATTTATGACATCAAGCCTTACTTGCCTTATGCAGACTGTCATATAGATGCACTTGCAGGTTATACAGAAATTACAGGGAAGCATAAATTACAGGTAGAGATTGCAGAAAGTGAGCTTAATAAGGTAAAACCGGATAAAATAGAAGCTTTAATTAAGGTTCTTGCCGAGGATCCCAGACCTTCCTATCAGAATTCTGATGAAACCAGAGTTTATGGTATGTTTTTCTCTGATTATGAAGTTAAATTCAGTGTAATAGGTAAGCTGCTTAGAGTTATGGAAATAATCAATACTACGAATGTAGAATAAAAAAATTTCTACAGTTATAAGAAAATTATATGAACATGGTGTAGATGATATTATTATAGTCTAATATGTATTTAAAAAAAGGCTTTCATTTTTTCTTAGAATATATTATGATAGTAGATACAACAACACAATATATTGTATAGGTATTAAAAAAATAACAATAGATTGTACGCTGATATGCTGAAAACTGCCTGTAATGGGCAGTTCTGCTATGTAAATTTATGTGAGGGAGCGTGGGAGCTGTGAAGATTATTAAAAGAAGTGGTCAGGAAAGTACATTTGACAGTAATAAGATTAAATTAGCTGTAGAGAAGGCTAATAATGAAGTTATTGCAAATGACTTAAAGCTTTCTGAGAAAGAAGTACTTAGTATTACAGAGAATGTAACTAAAGTATGCAGTAGTATGAGCAGGGCTCTTAGTGTAGAGGAAATACAGGATTTAGTAGAAAATGAGCTGATGAAAACCGGTAAAAATGAGGTGGCAAGAAAGTACATTACCTACAGATATAAAAGAGCTTTAGTCCGTCAGGCCAATACTACTGATGATCAGATTTTAAGCCTTATCGAATGTGATAATGAAGAAGTTAAGCAGGAAAATTCAAATAAAAATCCTACTGTAAACAGTGTTCAGAGAGATTATATGGCAGGAGAGGTAAGTAAGGATATTACAAGAAGGTTCTTATTGCCACAGGATATAGTAAGGGCACATGAAGAAGGACTTATACATTTTCATGACAGTGACTATTTTGCACAGCATATGTACAACTGCTGTCTGGTAAATCTTGAGGATATGCTGCAAAATGGTACAGTTATTTCAGAAACAATGATTGAAAGGCCAAAGAGTTTTTCAACTGCCTGCAATATAGCTACTCAGGCTATCGCACAGATAGCAAGTAACCAGTATGGCGGACAGAGCATTACCCTCAGCCACCTTGTGCCTTTTGTAGATGTGAGCAGACAGAAGTATCGTAAAGAGGTGGCTAAAGAATTTGCAGCAGCTGGTATAGAGCTTGATACAGAGAAGATAAATAAGGTTGCCGAGCTTAGAGTACGTGAGGAAGTAAGACGCGGTGTACAGGTTATACAGTATCAGGTAATAACTCTTATGACTACTAACGGACAGGCTCCTTTTATCACAGTATTTATGTACTTAAACGAGGTACCCGAGGGACAGATCAGAGATGACCTGGCTCTTGTTATAGAAGAGATGCTTATTCAGCGTATGCATGGTGTTAAAAATGAAAAGGGAGTATGGATTACACCTGCATTCCCTAAACTCATATATGTGCTTGAAGAGGACAATGTAACTAAAGACAGCAAATATTATTACCTTACAGAACTTGCAGCAAAGTGTACAGCTAAACGCCTTGTGCCTGACTATATATCTGAGAAGATTATGCTTAGGGAAAAAGGTGATGTTTACCCTTGTATGGGTTGTCGTTCTTTCCTCACACCTGACAGATTTACAGATGCGGGTGTAGGCAATATAGCAAAAGCTAAGAATTTTGATGATAAAAAACATAAATATTATGGAAGATTTAATCAGGGTGTAGTAACTATCAATCTTGTTGATGTGGCTTGCTCCTCTAAGAAGAATGAGGAGGAGTTTTGGAAAATCCTTGATGAAAGGCTTGAACTTTGCCACAGAGCTTTAAGAGCAAGACATGACAGACTTTTAGGTACACTTTCTGACTCAGCACCTATTCTCTGGCAGAATGGTGCTATAGCAAGGCTTGCAAAGGGTGAGAAGGTAGATAAACTTCTTTATAATGGTTACTCAACTATTTCTTTAGGTTATGCAGGGGTCTATGAAATGACCAGATATATGAAGGAGGCAAGCCATACTTCACCTGAGGGCAAGGAATTTGCTCTTAAGGTTATGGAGAAGTTAAACGAAGCTTGTAATAAGTGGAAGAAGGAAGAAAACATTGATTATTCAGTATATGGCACACCTTTGGAGTCAACTACATATAAGTTTTCAAAGTGTTTGCAGAAGCGTTTCGGGCTTATCGAAGGAGTAACTGACAGAAATTATATAACCAACAGTTACCATGTGCATGTATCTGAAAAAATAGATGCATTCTCAAAGCTTAAGTTTGAATCAGACTTCCAGAAGCTGTCTCCGGGCGGGGCTATAAGTTATGTGGAAGTACCTAATATGAGTAATAATGTAGAGGCTGTAATTTCTATTATGCAGTATATTTATGATAATATAATGTATGCTGAGTTAAATACTAAGAGTGATTATTGTCAGTGCTGTGGCTTTGACGGAGAAATCAAGATAGTAACCGATGAGGATGGAAAGCTTGTTTGGGAATGCCCAAATTGCGGCAACAGAAATCAGGATAAGATGAATGTAGCAAGGCGTACCTGTGGTTACATCGGTACACAGTACTGGAATCAGGGACGTACACAGGAGATAGCGGAGAGAGTTCTTCATTTATGATGAATTATTGTGAGATAAAATATTTTGATATAGCCAATGGACCGGGGATAAGAACAAGCCTCTTTGTAAGTGGCTGTACCCACCGTTGTAAGGGTTGTTTCAATGAAATGGCCTGGGATTTTAATGCAGGCTTAGAATATACTACAGAGGTAGAAGGGGAGATAATATCTTCCCTTTCTCCGTCATTTATTGCAGGTCTTACCCTTCTTGGCGGAGAGCCTATGGAAATTAGAAATCAAAGGCATAGTAGGGCTTGTTAAGAAAATAAAAAAAGAAATACCTGATAAAACTATCTGGGTATTTTCCGGATATACATTTGAAGAATTGCTTGATAGTGCAAATTCACGCTGTCATTGTGGGTGTACAATGGAAATACTTGAAAATATAGATGTACTTGTAGATGGTAAGTTTGTCCTTGAACTTAAGGATTTAAGTCTTAAATTCAGAGGAAGCTCTAATCAGCGTATAATAGATATGAAAAGAAGTTTGGCTGAAAACAGGGTAGTACTTTCAGAGTATATGAACTGATTAGACAGGACTTTATTGAATACTTAATTTAAAAATATATTGAATAATAGATATATGTATATTATCTGCAATTAAATCAGGGGTTGCCGTATTAAAGAAAAATTTAGTGCGACAACCCTCGAAAGTTTAGTTTTTATTTCATAATATACTTAAGTACAGATTTGAATATTATGTTTAATTTTTTTCATTTGAATTAAACAACTTATCATTAAATGGAGTATATAAAGTTTTATCGGAATAATCAGTCCTTAGTATAGGCAGGTCAAGTTCTTCGGGTATTTTTTACAAATCTTCCTCTGTGCTTGGTATAACAGTTGCCGGCAGTGGCTTTTTGCCTTATTTTCTTTATCTACAAAGCTTGCCAGACTTTTTATGAATGACCATATCTTCTTTTTGGAAGATAATAATAGTTTTTGTAGTCCTTATAAAATAATTTAAGTTCAGTCTCAAAGATATCTAAAGCTAAAATAACTTTTATTTCTTGCATTTTCGCAAAATTATTTCAAGATAAAAAAATCATCTTTAGAGAACCTGGTAGTTTTTATAAAATCAAAAGTCTACAAATGTAGAAAGAACTATTGTATTTATCTTGTCCTTTATCTCATATTTAATATCAAGAGGTTCACCGGAGTTTATAAAGCTTACCTATAGCTTGAAGAAAAATTATAGAGTTCTGTAAGTTTAGCCATTCCTACCAAATCATCGCTGTTATGCAAAAAGGAGAGTTTTATAAATTTCTTCTTTTTTAGGTGAAGCACTGAATCTAAGTTTCAAATACTTTGCATACCATTCTATAAGTTCTCCGCCTGAAAATTTATCATCTCTGAATATGCCAAGATAAGTTTCAACATCTTTTTGTTTAAGCCCATTTATCCCAAGAAAACTTTTATATGAAGAAAAATACTCTGTAAAAGTCAATAATTTCAAATTTATCTGTCTTAAATTCCAAATTATGTTTTTTTCATATTTTTTTCTGAGGTACGGAAGGTCAAAGGTAGTTCCGTTGTAACAAAGCAGATACTTTTTTTATCCTGTAAAAATTCTGAAAATGCTGTCAGAGCTTCTTTTTCAGAAAGTTTATCTTCTGCAAACCATTGGATTAGCTTCCATTTGCCATCATCATAATATATACAGCCAATAAGATATAGGGCAGTAATATCTGCTGAAAATCCGGTGGTTTCTATATCAAAGTAGACGGTTTCTTCCGGAGGAAGATTGTATGGTGGGGTGAGGGTCTTACTGTCAAGTATTTTTAGTTTCTATTAGCATGGTTTCATTCCTTTTTAAAATGATGTACAAATTCTTTTTAGAGTTATTATAGCAGATATTTTTTTATAAAAAAACATATTTTTTTGTATTCATAGTTTGACAAGAACCTATGTTTGCTGTATTATAGAACTAATAAAGTTAGATGCAAATAATTTTTGTGTACATAGGAGATAGGATGATTGAAATATTTGATGAGGTAAAGGATTTTTAAGATGTATTGTCACTGCAAATAATGTCAGAAAGTTTGAAATATATGAGGATAGAAACAAAAAGATTTATTATAAGAAAAATGAAAGAGTCTGATGCAGAGGCACTGTTTGCCATATTTTCAGATGCAGAGACAATGTGGTTTATAGAGCCTGTATTTACCTATGAAAAGACAAAGAAATTTATAAAAGAAGCTGGCTTATGCGAAGAGCCTCTGGTATGGGTATTGGAAGAAAAGAAGACAGACAGGGTGATTGGACAGATAATTTTTCATAAGTATGATGATAAGCGTTATGAAATAGGCTGGATAATAAATAAAGCTTATTGGCATTTAGGTATAGCGGATGAAGTTACAAAGGCTCTTATAGATTTTGCTAACGAAAATGATATAAACGGGCTGATTATTGAGTGTGCCGGCGCACAGGAGATAACAAAGCATATTGCAAAAAAGAATGGGTTTAATATGATTTCGAAGGGAGAGATTTTTGTATTTGAAAAGTTTTGCAACTGAGGGTTGACATACTTAGCGAAGTTATTTTCTATGCCATTTTTGGCATTTATTATTGCCGGTTATTATCTTGCAAAAAGAATAGGAAATGAAAAAAATAAATGTTAAACTTTGGATTTTTTTACGTATTTAAACTTTTAGATTTTACGCATGCTAAACTTTAGATTATTACAAAATTTATTATTTAGTTTCAGTAAGTCTAAGGCTGGCTTCAAAAGAGGATTTGCTTCTTAGCAGGTACAAGGGAGCTGCGGTAGAGACATTTGCTGTTGCAGAAATGCTTAAACACCGCTTGAATCAGGCGAAAAAACCAAATTTAACATTTTTTAGAGACAACAGAGGTTTTGAGGTGGATACGATTGCAGATTGGGACAACACCTTTGCGATTGAGATAAAAAGTTCAATTTCCCCGGAACCAAAACTGTCTGTCAACACCAAAAAATATCTGGAGTTACTGGATGATGAAACAGCAAAAAATGTGGTATTTTATTTATCTGATATCAGTATGAATATTGGCGGAACATCTTATGTGAGTTGGAGGGATTGGGAGAATTATTTGAAATAATATTAAGTATATATGGATATTTAAAACCCCTTGACCCGCCCCTTGGGGACTATACTAAATTGTAGGCAGGAGGTGATGGCTATGTTAAGAAATGAAATTCAGAAATTGTCCGGTTTGACAAGAAAGGCAATAGAGTATTATGAAGAAAGAGGCTTGATTAACCCAAAGAAGTCGGAGAATGGTTATAGAGACTATAGCGAGAAAGACCTGCAAATCTTAACCAAGATATCTCTGTACAGAAAAGTGGGTTTAAATATAGCTGAAATTGAAAATGTATTGAATTCGGATTTGAATACCTTATCAGCTACGCTTCGAAAGAAACAGCGTGAGTTGGAAGTTCAAGAAAAGAGAAAGGATATTCTGGAGCTAATAGTTAAGGGAGAAGAGGACAATATTATTCAAGAAAAATTAGCCATTCTTGAAAATGAAGAAACCATTTATGAGAAACTTGAAAGAGCCTTTCCTGGCTATTTTGGAATGATGATATTTAGTGCATATCAACCGTTTTTAAATGAACCCTTGAGTGAGGACAGCAAATCTGCTTATACTGAGTATGTAAAATACCTGGATAACTTACCACAGTTTGAACTGTCTGAAGAAGAACAGAAATATATTGAGAAGAATACATCTGATATTAAGTTTGCTGATTTAAAAGGTATTACTGATGCTAAAATCAAAGCAGTAGAGGATTTTTGAAAAATGGTGGGCTGAGAATAAAGACTTTGTAGAAAAAAATATGAAGAATTTAAAAGGAGTGATGAATACTCAAATAGCCCGATGAAGCAAATTCGTGATAAGCTGCAAAAAAATATATGCAGGAGAATAATTACTATGATATTGCAATCCCCCTTATCGGAAATTTAGTAAAGGATATGATGATTATTATAACAAGCTGACCAGTGCAAATGAAAAAAATATGAAGATACGATAAATATAGTGGTTAATAGAACTGATTATTATTAAAATGAATATCTGCCTCGCCATAAAAAGGTGGGGTAGTTTTCTTTACTTTTTTTCTTTATTTAAGCTTATACTATGAATATAATATAAAAATTTGGAGGTAATTATTATGGCACAGGTAGTTAATGTGAATTTTAAATTAGATGCAGATATTAAGAAAAGTATGGAAGAAGCTTGTTCAGAAATGGGAATTTCTATGAGTGCAGCATTTAAGATATTTGCTAAAAAAGTAGGAAGAGAAAAAAGGATTCCATTTGAGATAACAGCAGATCCTTTTTATTCGGAGAGTAATATCAGGTATTTAGAGGAAAAAATGGAAGAATACAAAGCCGGAAAGCTTAAATTTGCAGAACATGAATTACTGGAGGACTAATTATGCAAGTGTCACAAGTGCAGTGGGATTTTGATGCGTGGGAAGACTATTTATATTGGCAGCATCAAGATAAGAGGGTTTTAAAACAGATAAATAAACTTGTAAAGGATATAGTTCGTAGTCCGTTTGAAGGTTTAGGTAAGCCGGAACCACTTAAAGAAAATCTGAGTGGCCTTTGGAGCAGGCGTATTAATAAAGAGCATAGACTTGTATATATGGTTAAAAACAATACTGTGCTTATATTTTCTTGTCGTGGACATTATGATGACTAGCCTTAATGTAAGATACTGTAAAGAAATTAAAAATTAGTTTTTTTCTGAAAATAACTATTGTAGGTATCTGAATGTTAACGAAAAACCATAGCGAGTCTGAAATATTTTTCATTCACAGCGTCAATTTACTTGGTTTTTATATTATCCCTGACAATTTCTAATTTGTTTAGTATATAAAATTTAAAGTTATTGGAGGATATACTATGAAGAAAACAAAATTAGTTTTACTGACTTTGGTTCCTATAGTTATCGGATGGCTGATAAATCGCTTAATTATGACTCCTATAATCGGAATGTTATTATTTTATGTGCTTCCTCTTGGAGTGATGATTTTTTGGTTTTGGCTTGGCAAACAATATGCCAAAACGGACTGGAGCTTTTTGGTATCAATAATTATCAGTAGTACAACGGGGCTTATTTCTCTTGCTTTATATATTTGGCAGTTTCTGTTTGAAACAGATGGAACAAGGGATATTTTTATTGCAGGATTATCACAGATGTATAGTGCAGCCACTCCAATTTATTTGTTTGGCTGGTTAGCAAACCTGTTTGAATCTCAGCCTCATTACATTGGAAGAGCAACCTTCCTTTCCGTACAGATTATTTCTGTTGTGCTTCTTATTGCTGTTTTTATTTGTGGATATATCAAAGGCAAGAAAAGGTGAAAAATATATAAAAGCATCTTCCGTTCTGCTACAGAAGGTGCATTTTCGTGAAATGAAGAAGGAGAACAAATGGGATATTTAAATTCTATCAAAGCTGCAATGTTGTTTTTTCCGATTTTGGCATTACTTATTACATTGCCATATATGATTGTTAACTATAGAAAATATGGTTCTGTAAATAAGCTGCGAACCTTGATTTTATATTCATTTATTTTGTACTTACTAACAATCTACCTATTGGTTATTTTACCGCTGCCGGATAAAGACAGTATCCACAATAACTACGGGGAAATGTTGAATTTGGTTCCGTTTTCATTTGTGATAGATTTTATAAAAGAAAATCCGCTAATTTTATCTGTGCCTACGACTTGGCTGATGGCATTGAAGCATCCTACCTTCTATGTACCTGCTTTCAATGTATTGATGTTAATTCCGTTTGGAATGTACTTACGCTACTATTTTAAATGCAGCTTTAAGAAGACAATGTTTTTGACCGCTCTCTTAAGCTTATTCTTTGAGTTAACACAATTGTCAGGTCTCTACTTCATATATCCCGGCCCATACCGGTTATGTGATATAGATGATATTATTCAAAATACGACAGGAGGCTGCATCGGATATGCTCTTGGCAGGATTGTCATGTGGCTGCTTCCATCCAGAGAGGAAATTGATGAGAAATCCTTAGAAGCAGGCACCCGGGTTTCCGGAATTCGTATTTGCTTATCACTTATCATTGATGCATTGATTGTTTATATTCCGTATATGATATCAAGAACATCACTTCCGCTTTCGCTGTTTTTAGCCATATACTTTAGTTTAATACCTTTATTTAATGGCAAAACATTAGGCAGTGCTTTACTAAAGTTTGGTCTGGTATTTGAAAATGCAAAGCGGAGTCGTACAGTTTTAAGAGGATTATTATTAACAGGATATTTTTGTTTGCTTCCTTTAGGGTTACTGTATCTCATGAATGAGTTAAATAAAGGTGAAGCTTCTATTTTTTTGTTATGCTTATTTGTAGTTACTTTTTTTGATAATGGTACTGTTTGTGATATTTACAATTGTATCAGTGCTGTTAAGTAAGCGTTTTTTTATTTGATCGTTTATCCGGCGCAGGATATATAAGTACGGTTCGTGATAAGTGACCGGATTGAATGAAAATAATGCACAATTACATAATAGTAAACGGATTATTAAAAAGAATAATGTAACTTCCGGTTTTGGTAAGTAAAAAATTAAACAGGAGGTATCGATGTCTGTTACATATTTTATTTCTATGAATGGCGAAGAGAAATATGACTTTGATACAGTAAAATTTAATGGAGATATTAAGGGGAAGTATCCCGGTGTTACTACCGAAGTTCGCAGTGGATTGTATGATATTCGTTGGGAAAATTATTCGGGTAAATATCAGTTTGAATTAAGCATGCATAAAAGCAGGTGTACATTTGCAATAGATTATTTTAATTCGAGTGACAGATTACAGGACTTTGCAAAATTTATTATATGGCTTAGAGGATATTTTCCTGAGGATAAGGAAGTAATTTTATGTAATGAGGATTATAGTGCTTCATTGGTGCTGATAGGCGATGTATCTATAAATGATATAAAAAAAGCGATTGGAGTAATTGACTGATTTACGATTTATAACGGGCGTAAATTCGGTCGTAAATTTTTGCGATTGAAAATACGATTGATGAAATGACCAAATATGAAGTTAAATACCCTTCTTTGGTCATTTTTATATTGATGGAAATATCAGAAATGTGGTAGAATTACTAAAAGTAAAATACAGGAGATAGCATTAATGATTTTATATCATGGAAGTAATGTGACAGTGGAACATCCTATGCTTATTAAACAAAATCGTCATTTAGACTTCGGCTTTGGATTTTATACAACTACAAATCGTGATCAGGCTGTAAATTTTGCAGGCAAGGTTGCGGAAAGGTCTAAAGTTGGTGAAGCTACTTTGAATATTTATTCATTTAATGAGGAAGTTGCATTTAAGGAGTGTAAATTGCTTAAATTTGATGCTCCAAACGAGGCATGGTTGAATTTTGTTGCAGCAAATCGCCAAGGAATATATATCGGAGAACAATACGATTTGATTTATGGTGCAGTTGCCAATGATGATGTATATCGAACTATTACATTATATATAACAGGTGTACTCAATAAGGAGCAGACGTTGACAGCACTTAAAGTTCGTAAACTATTTAACCAATTAGTATTTGCGACAGAAAAAGCTTTAAAATATTTGCATTTTGAAGGAAGGGAGATTGTATGAATGAAAATCAGTTCAGTGCAATGTTGACTCTCATCGTGCCACCGATTATTGAGCAAATCACAAAAAATAGTAATCTGGATGAGAACAAAATAATTTGCCTTTTCTATAAATCAAAGCTGTATAAAGAGCTGTCAGATGAAAAATCCAAGTTATGGCATTATGGACCGGTAACTTTATATACTATGTATCAGGATGAACTTTTAACCGGCTCATACTCTTATCCGGAGGAGGCATAGTAATGAGTAAAGAGGCTAAATTTCTGGTTTATTGTATGGAAAGATACCGTCATTTCAAAGAATTGTCAGGTTCTGAGGTGGCAGAACTCTTTGAAAAATATGGTATCTATGACTATATAACCAAATATTTTGAAGCCCTGCATACAATGGGAGATGATTATATTATCCAAGATATTGATGATTATATAAATAGTATAAAGGAAGCGTAAAATGATACTTCAAACAGGTCAGCGTACCGATATTCCTGCATTCTACAGTGAGTGGTTTGTAAACAGGGTGAAAGAGGGCTATGTGCTTGTAAGAAATCCTTATAATCCGCAATCGGTCACAAGATATAATATAAATCCTGATGTAGTCGATTTAATTGCATTTTGTACCAAAAATACTTTGCCTATGCTTGATAAAATGGATATATTAAATCCGTACGGGCAGTACTGGTTTGTGACCATAACCCCTTACGGCAGGGATATAGAGCCGGTAGTTCCCGAGAAAATGAGGGTAATAGAAGGAGTTAAGAAGCTTTCTGAAAGAATTGGAAGTAATTGTATGGGCTGGCGTTATGATCCGATTTTTATTTCGGAGGAATACAGCGCAGACAGACATATATATGAGTTTGAGATTATGGCAAAGGAGCTTTCGGGATACACCGGAACCTGTGTAATAAGCTTCATAGACTTATTTGAAAAGGTAAAAAAGAATTTTCCGGAAGTTAAATCGGTAACTAAGGCAGACAGAGAAAAGCTTGGAAGAGCTTTTACAGATATAGGAAGAAAATACGGTTTTATTATAAAGCCTTGTGCGGAAGGCGATGAATTAAGTAAATACGGAGCAGACTGCAGCGGTTGTGCCACTCTTAAAACCTTTGAAACAGCACTCGGTGCAAGACTTGATGCCCCTAAGCTTAAACCGGGCAGGAAAGAATGTGCCTGCCTTATCACAGCAGATATAGGAACATATAACAGTTGTGGTCATGGGTGTAAATATTGCTATGCAAATTTCAGTGATGATACGGTAAGAAGAAATATGGCCATGCATGACAAAAACTCACCGTTTCTGATAGGAGGAAGCTTAGAGGGGGATGTAATACATCATGCAGACCAGAGAAAATGGAGAGTAGAGCAGATGAGTATATTTGATTTTATAAAATAGACAGGTGATAAAAGTGAAAAAGGGCGGTCGCATTGAGAATCAGATACACAAAATACAGTTATAATTTGATGGCAGATTTACTATATCCTGTTGTATTTTACTTATTGCGACAGCCCATTTTATTAAACCTTAAATAATCCTAAATTAGTAACAAATTATGCCAGAGTACTCCTAAGCATCCAAAGAATTTTTGCATATTCTTCAAGGAAACCATCCATTTTTGCACTTACAAGAGTATCATTTTCAGCATCAGCCTTTTCTTTAAGAAGTCTTGCACAAGCGTGAAGTGTTTCAAAGTCTGCAAGTACATCACTAAATACAGCGTGCATATCCTGAACAAAATCACCTGCAGGATCTTTAATTGTTGTTAATTCAGCAAAGCCCTTCATAGTAGAAACAGGCTTTTTGCCATCCATAAGCATAAGTTCAGCAAGCTCATCTATCTGTCTGTTAACAAAGTTATAATACTCTTCAAGCTTAGCATGTGACTGAAAGAAGGTCTTCCCCTGTACATACCAGTGATAGCTCTGTAGTTTGTGATAAAAATGTACTAAATTTGATAAATAAATATTCATTGTTCTTTCCATAATAAAACTCTCCTTTCAATTTGTGATATTTTTTTACAACTAGATAGTAGCATATAATAAAAAAATAAAATCAAGCACAATTTAATTTTGCGAACTTAGAAATTTTTCTCCTCAAAAAACTCCTCAGCTAATCTGTCAGCAAAATTAGGATTAATCTCAGGGAAATATCTTACAAGTTCTTCGCTCATATAGTTAATCTGTAAGAGTTCAAGTTCTTCAGCAGAAGCTTCCATAGTACCTAAGTTTGAGAGTACTTCTTCGGTAAATTTCTCCTTCATCCAATCTTTATACTTGTTTCTGTCAGCTTTTTCCTTCTCAACCTTAGCAAGCATCTCTTTTTTGCTTCTTATAACAATAATTCCATATATCATAAAGCCAAGAAAGAGAACCAAAGCAACACCCATTTGCATAAAACCCTGCATAATATGCAGGATATGAGCTATATTTAACAGGGTAAATATGGTTCCGGCTGCCCCAATTCCAAGAAAAGACCATGCGGTAGACATATTTTCATTAAAAGAATCTTCGGCATTGGTGTAAACATAAGTATTTCGGGATATTTCAACATTTTTAGCCTTTTCCATATTCTCATCGAAAGAAGTGTTATCTTCATGGATTAATTTATTATTGCCATCTATATAAGGATAGACCTCATCTTTTAAATACGATTTTTCTCGTTTTTTTAATTGTTTTATTCTCATTATCAGCCATTTTATGATTATCTCCTTCCGGGTATTAATGTTAATTTACAAGCTATGTATATTTTACCAGACAAAAATTATATATATCCAGTAAAAAGATGAAATTTTTACTTAAATTTGTTATAATAGTATGTGGAGGAATTTATGATAAGAATAATTTCAACAAAGATAAAGGGAAGGCTGGTTTCAGCACTTGTAGAGGATTTTGATATAAAGGAATTCAAGATATCTGAAAATATTGAGGGAGAAGTGTATTTTAATATAGGTGATATTATAGTGGGCAGGGTAGAGAACATAGTTAATAATATCAATGCCTGTTTTGTGGAAATTTTTCCGGGTATTCAGGCATATCTGCCTTTGTCCGGTGATATTGATATTGTGTATGCAAATGGTAAACCGGGAGGCACACCTGCCATAAATGATTTGATTTTAGTACAGATAGCAAAGCTTCCTACCAAGACAAAATCGTATTCACTTACCACAGATTTTACTTTTATTGGAAAATATGCAGTACTAAAACCGGGTATGGACAGGGTACATCTGTCAGCAAAATTTAAGGAGGAAGACAATTTTGCAGAAATTAAATCAAGATTTATGCCTTTAGGCGAAAGATTTGTAACAGAAACCGGTTCAGGTGCTATTATCAGAAAATCAGCTAAAAATCTGTCTGACAAAGAACTTGAAAATGAACTGTATGATTTATATGTGAAATTTGTGTCAATCATTAATCATGGCAGGCATGGAGTGAAATACGAGAGAATATTTAAGGAGATTCCTGAATATTTAAGCCTTATCCGGGATAATTGTGCAGATATTGAAAAAATAATGACTGATGACAGAGAAACTTATGAAGAATATAAGGAATATCTGAGAACATTTTCAGAAAATGAATTGGATAAGCTGTTTTTATATAAAGATGATATGATGAGCCTTTCAGCGCTGTATTCTGTAAATACAATTCTTGAAAAGGCACTTATGAAAAAAGTCTGGTTAAAGTCAGGGGCATATATTGTAATTGAGTATACAGAGGCACTTACAATCATAGATGTAAATTCAGGCAAGGCAATAGCAGGTAAGTCTACAAATGTAGAAACATTTATGAAGATAAACATAGAAGCGGCAAGGGAAATAGCAGACCAGCTAAGACTTAGGAATATTTCGTGAATTATAATTATAGATTTTATAGAAATACCTAAGTCAAAAAGAAAAAGAACTGATAAAATGCTATGGAGAAATTTCTTAAAGAAGACAGCACTAAAAAGTAATGTGGCAGATATAACAAAATTGGGACTTATGGAGCTAACAAGACGAAGGACGGGAAAGCCGGTCTCATGAAATCCTTATTGATAATAAAACTAAAATATGTTAGGTTATTAAGAGAATATTTTTTTGTAAGGATTGTGTGAGGTGAAGCCGAAGCAATCCTGTGTCATTGGGTGTCAGATGTTTTTGACACCTGCATTTTATTAAAGAAAGAGGTAAATATATGTCAAATCCAGAAGTAACAATTGAGATGGAAAATGGTAAGAAAATAATAGCAGAGCTTTACCCTGAAATAGCTCCCAATACTGTAAATAACTTTATTTCTCTTGTAAAGAAGGGGTTCTATGATGGACTTATTTTTCATAGGGTAATCAATGGCTTTATGATACAGGGAGGTTGCCCTGATGGACTTGGAACAGGTGGACCGGGCTATGATATTAAGGGGGAGTTTGCACAAAATGGATTTAAGAATGACTTAAAGCATGAAGCAGGTGTACTGTCTATGGCAAGAGCCATGCACCCTGACTCAGCAGGCTCACAGTTCTTTATCATGCATAAGAACTCGCCGCATTTAGACGGAGCTTATGCTGCTTTTGGCAAGGTTATAGCCGGAATGGATGTAGTAAATGAAATAGCTGAAACTAAGACTGACTTTGAGGACAGACCAAGGGAAGAACAGAAGATTGCAAAAGTAACTGTAGATACTAAGGGGGTAGACTACCTGGAACCGGAAAAAGTGTGATTATATGGAGTGTAGTGAGTTTCAAAAAAATATACAGCCTTTAATATATGGTCGGTTAAATATGCTTAAGAAGGAAGAAATGCTTGAGCATCTTTTGACGTGCAAAGAATGCAATGATGAGCTTGAAATTTATTACACTATAATCAATTGTCTGAGGGAGCTTGAGGGAAAACTTGAGACATCGGACAATTATCATGGCGAGTATAATGACTTTATTGAAAAGACAAAAAAGGATATACGTAAGTATAAAAATAATATGTTAAAGCGAAGAATTGCTTTTCCCGGAATAGTAGGAGCGACTATGCTCTTTACGGGAATTAAAGTACCGACAGAGACAGAAGTAAAGATAGCAGAGGTAAAAGAGAGCAAAACTTTGATAGACAATGACCTGAGTATGCGCTTCAGATTTAGTGACAGTAATATTTTACCGGATACTTTTATGGATATGGAAGAACTGGCTAAAGAAATAGAAATCAGGAGAAGACTATATGAAAAATGATTACCTTTTATTAATAGATGGCTCAAGCCTTTTTGTCTCACCCAGTTTTTTTCGGAAGTCTTCGAGGCAGATTTTATTTTTCAAAAACTATAGAAGAAAAAGAAAAATTCTATGATAAAATACTTCAGACCAGTGATGGTTTCTACACCAATGGTGTATTTGGTTTTGTTAAATATCTGCTTAAAATAATCAGAGAACAGAAGCCAAGCCATATAGCCATAGCCTGGGATTTAAGCAGAAATACATTCAGAAGGGAAATCTATCCTGACTATAAAGGGAACAGAGGTGAGACTATGGCACCTCTTTCAGATCAGTTTGCAATCTGTCAGGAATTGGTAGAAGCACTTGGCATAAGGCAGTTTATGTCGGAGACATATGAGGCAGATGACTTTTGTGGTACTCTGGCTGAGAAATTTAAGTCTGAAATCCCTGTATTTATTATGACTAAAGATAATGACTATCTTCAGCTTGTAGATGATAGGATTAAGCTTTGGCTTATGCACAGCAGTGCAGAAAAAACAGATGAATTATATAAAAAATACGGTATAGACAAGACCAGGGTAAATGCACCTGACAGATGTTTTGTATATGACAGGGAACTTATAAAAAAGGAATTTGGTATAGAACCTGAAAATGTAAACTCTTTAAAAGGTATTATGGGAGATGCTTCAGATAATATCAAGGGTGTGCCGGGTGTAGGTGAGGCTACAGCAAGGCTTCTGATTGGAAAATATCATACAGTAGATAAGCTTTACGAAGCCATTAATGGTAGAGATAAAAAAGAACTTGATGGGATTAAGAAACTCTGGAAGGAGGAGCTTGGCATAAGTCGCTCTCCACTTTCATATCTTTTAAAGACTTCTGACACAGAACTTGTAGGAGAAAAATCTGCAAGGCTTTCAGAGGAACTTGCAACTATAAAGAGGGATATTGATACTACCGGTGTAGAACTATCTGATTTAAGAACTAATATTGACTTTGAAAACGGAACAAAGCATATAAAGGCACTTGAATTTAATTCAGTGGATATAAGTGATCTGGAAAATGAAGAGAAGGCTGATAATATTGTTGCTAAGACTTCTAAAGTTTTTCCTTACAGCCTTAAAAATGCAATATCGGAGAAACTTATTTCTGAAAATGGCATAAATCTTATAGAAAAGCTGCGAAAGAAGGCTGAGTCTGTTCAGGTTGTAAAAAAAGAAGTTACACCCGGGATAAACTTTGAAAGAGCTGAGACATCTGATATAGACGAAGCTCTTAAGTGCTTTGGCAGTATAAATGATAATGAAAAATATGTAGGTTTTGATATAAAGGAAGAAGGACTTACATTAGTTTTTTTGGAAATAAAGATACTTTCATTAAGAAGGAAATGTTTATAAATACTGATTTTTTAAGGAAAAACTTAGATAAATTGTTTAAGAGATGTAGAGAAACGATATTTGTCACGTTTTCGCTTAAAGAAAAATTGAATTTTTCTTAAGGAGACCTATTATAAAAATATTTATGACCTGGCTGTGGCACATTACCTGATAAATCCACTTTCTGCAGAACATAATATAGAAGCTGTGGTAAATGATTATCCGGATATTCTTCAGGGAGAAAGTCCTGAAAATCTGGCAAGGGCTGCATTTTTATCTGCTCCTAAGCTTTTGTCAGAAGTAGAGAGGCTGGATATGGGGCATTTATATAAAGAAATTGAAATGCCTTTAGTTTCAACGCTTTATGAAATGGAAGAGAGGGGCATTAAGCTTAACATAAAAGAGCTTCATGATTATTCGGAAGAACTTGATGTTCTGATAAAAACTTATGAGGAAGAAATTTACAAGATGGCAGGAGAGGAGTTCAATATAAATTCTCCTAAACAGCTTGGAGTGATACTTTTTGAAAAACTCAGACTTCCTTATGGCAAAAAGACAAAAACAGGATATTCTACCTCTGCTGATGTACTTGAAAGGATAAGACTGGAAGATCCTATAGTAGATAAAGTACTTAACTACAGGCAGGTGGCAAAACTTAAGTCTACCTATACCGATGGCCTTGAAGGTTATGTTAAAGAAGATGGAAGGATACATTGTAAGCTAAATCAGCTTGTGACTGCTACCGGCAGACTTTCCAGTACAGAACCAAACTTACAGAATATTCCTATAAGAATGGAGCTTGGCAAAAAAATAAGAAAAGCCTTTATACCGGAAGAGGGTTATGTCTTTGTAGATGCAGATTATTCCCAGATAGAACTTAGAATAATGGCACATCTGTCAGGAGATGAAGAACTTATAAAGGCTTATCAGAGTGAAGAAGATATACATAGGATAACTGCTTCACATGTATTTAAAGTACCGTTAGATAAGGTTACGGATTTGCAGAGAAGGAACGCTAAGGCAGTTAACTTTGGTATAATATATGGAATAAGTTCATTTGGACTGGGTGAAAATCTTGGAATTTCAAGAAAAGATGCTGAAAAGTATATAAAGGACTATTTTGCTGCTTATCCACAGGTAAAAAAATATCTTGATTCTCTGGTGGAATCAGGCTATGAAAATGGTTTTGTAAAAACATATTTTGGCAGAATACGTCCTGTGCCTGAGCTTACAAGCAATAATTTTATGAAAAGGCAGTTTGGTGAAAGAATAGCGATGAATTCACCGGTACAGGGTACTGCTGCCGATATAATTAAGATTGCAATGAATAATGTAAATACAAGACTTAAAGAGGAATATCCGGAATCACGACTTCTGCTCCAGATACATGATGAACTTCTTATAGAGGCAAAAGAAGAGGATAAAGAAGCTGTAGCAAAGTTGCTTAAAGAGGAAATGATGGAGGCTGCAGAGCTTAAGGTTAAGCTTTCAGCAGATGTGAAATTTGGCTACAACTGGTATGATGCGCATTAACCGGAGGGAAAATAATTGGTTATAGGAATTACAGGAGGTATAGGCTCCGGAAAATCTGTGGTTACAAAACTGTTACAGGCAAAGTTTGGTGCGGCTGTCATAGATACAGATACTATAGGGCATGAGGTAATGGAAATCGGTAAGCACGCTTATAAAGAAATAGTTAAAGTCTTCGGAAAAGTTGTGCTAAAACCGGATAAAACCATAGACAGAAAGACACTTGGAAGCATAGTATTTGATAATCAGGAATTGCTTATTAAGCTAAATGGTATAATCCATCCTGCAGTTGAAGAAGAAGTGGATAAAAGAATTGCCGGATTTATAAAAAATTATAAATATATTGCATTAGAGACTGCACTTTTGATAAAAAGTAGGGTATAATAGAAAGTGTGATAAAATCTGGTATATTTATGCTGATAAAGATGTAAGGCTAAAGAGGCTTTATGTTAATCGTGGTATAGATAAGGATAAAGCATTAAAAAAATATTTGAAAGCCAGAGTTCAGAAGAAGAATTCAGAAAAATAGCAGATGATGTTATCGATAATTCGTATTCTGAGGAAAAACTAAAATTCAGATAGAAAATATATTAGAAAGCTATAGAGGAGGGAACAATGCAGGAATTACCTGAGAAGCTGGTATTTGGTCTTGATATAGGAACCAGGAGTTTAGTCGGTACTGTAGGTGCAAGAGAAGATGAGCATACTTTTAAGGTATATGCGATAGACCAGGCTGAGCATGAGACCAGAGCCATGCTTGATGGACAGATTCATGATATTCCTAAGGTATCTGAGTCTATCAGAAAGATGAAGAAAAGGCTGGAGGCTAAGCTCGGTAAAGAGCTTACTGAGGTTTCGATAGCAGCAGCAGGTCGTGTGCTTAAAACTGTGAATGTTAAGCCTTTTATAGAATTTACAGAAGAAACTGTAATTCATGATGACGAAATACATACCTTAGAGATGCTTGGAGTTGAAGAGGCTTACAAAACCATAAGGGCTTCTGAGGATAATGGTAATGATTTTTACTGTGTAGGTTACTCTGTAATGCATTATTATATAAATGGGCAGCAGATGGTTAATCTTGAGGAACACAAGGGTACAAGAATAGAGGCAGAACTTATTGCAACCTTCCTTCCACAGGATGTAGTTGACGATTTGTATGCTGCAGTAGAAAATGCAGGACTTAATGTGGCAAACCTTACATTAGAGCCTATAGCTGCAATAGATATAGCTATTCCTGAAAAATTCAGATTGCTTAATATAGCATTAGTTGATGTGGGAGCGGGTACTTCCGATATCTGTATAACTAATGACGGCTGTGTTATAGCTTATGGAATGATACCTCATGCAGGTGATGAAATTACTGAGATTATAGCAAGGCTCTGTCTTGTTGATTTTAATACAGCAGAACAGATTAAAAGGGATCTTACTGAAAATGATAAGGTTGAGTTTAAGGATATAATGGACATTAGCCAGTCTATGAAGTCAGAGGATATACTTAAGACAATAGCACCTACTCTGAATTCTATTACAGAGGAAATTGCCGAAAAAATTAAAGAGTTAAATGGTGGCAAGTCTGTAAGCGCAGTCTTTGTAGTAGGAGGAGGTGGTAAAGTTAAGGGATTTACTACCCATATAGCTGAAGTATTAGGTTTACAGAGTGACAGAGTCGCACTTAGAGGTAAGGAAGTTCTGGGCGAAGTTGAGTTTGCAGATGAAAATGTAGTGAAGGATCCACTTTTAGTTACACCTATAGGTATCTGCTACAGCTATTATGAGTCTAGAAATAATTTTATCTATGTTACCTTAAATGGCAACAGAGTTAAGCTTTATGATAATAACAGACTGACTATATATGATGTGCTTACCAGAGATGGATTTTCAAATGATGATCTTTTTCCTAAGCGCGGAAAATCTGTTCATTACACACTGGATGGCTCAAGAAGAATTGAAAGAGGAGAAGTTGGAGAACCGGCTGAGATTAAGCTAAATGGCAATATTGTAAGTATAAGCAAGCCTATTTCAAAGAATGATATAATCACAATTAAGCCATCTACATCAGGAAGTCCTGCAAAGCTTCCGGTAAATAAAATACGTGAAATGGACAGTACATTCCATATTATTTTTAATGGGAAAGAACTTAGCTGTCCAAAGCTTGCGGAAGTAAACGGTAAGCTTGTGTCAGGCTTCTATGAAATAGCTGATGGCGATAATGTAGTTATAAGAAATTATTATACCCTGCTACAAATTATGGAAATGCTTGATTTGCCATACCATAGTGGGATTATGGTTAATAATATGCCTGCTGATGAATATACAAAGATTTATGATAATTTCACAGTGACAGATAATGCTTCTTACAGTGAGGAAGAAATAGAACAGGAAGTTAACTATAGCAGCTATGATGAACTTCCTTATGCAGAGGAGACTGATGAAGAAACTATCACTACAACTGTAGAAAAAAATCCTGAACATTCATATAAAGAGAATGCAAATTCAATTACCTTTGGTTCGGGTGAAGATGCAATATCTATACCAATTGTTGCACCTGAGTCCGCGACAGACAAGATGCCGGTCATGGGTATAGTGGAAGAAGAACAGGATGAGACTGAATCACCTGAAGAAACACCGGTAGCTGAAACTACAGTAAGCGGACAGACATTTGTGGGTGGTTTTGGTGGAGGTGTAGCTATGGCTGTGGCACCGGAGCCTGTTACAGATACAGTATCAGAAGCGGCAGACGATAAGCAGGAAGTATCGTTTAACCCTTCTGCAAAAGATGTAACCGTAAAGGTAAATGATACCTTAGTCACACTTAAGGGAAAAGTACATTATCTGCTTGTAGATGTGCTTGATTTCTATACCTTTGATATGAGTGAATATAGAGGAAGGCTGATTCTCGAAATAAATGGTGTGGGAGATATGGATTTTACCTCACCTATACATGATGGGGATCAGATTAGGATAGCCTGGGGTGAATAATATTAAAAAGGCTTCATCACTATGGATGACAACACTTGCAAGCGGAAGTAGTGGAAATTCAACCGTTATAGGAGATTCAGAAGGAAACAATGTTCTCGTAGATTGTGGAATAAGCTGCAAGAGAATAATTGACAGTATAAATAAGTTATCAGATACTCCGGAAAGTATAAAGGGAATATTTATTACGCATGAGCATACTGACCATATAAATGGACTTATGATGCTTATGAAAAAAATATAAAATTCCTGTATTTGCAAGTTTGGGCACACTTTCAGCAATTACAAAATGTAAGGGATTTGATGATAGCTATAGAAAATTAATGTATAAAATGAATGCAAATTGTCCATTTTATTTTAAGGACTTAAAGGTGAACTGCTTTTAATATTCCTCACGATGCAGCAGAACCATTTGGATATAGCTTTGAAAAATATGATACAAAGCTTTCAGTATGCACTGATTTCGGAGTGATTACAGATGAGATTGAAGAGGGACTTAAGGGCTCTAATGCTTTAGTTATTGAAGCAAACCATGATGAACGTATGCTTGAGGCAGGAAGATATCCTTTCATATTAAAAAGAAGAATTTTGGGGGATAAGGGGCATATTTCCAATGAAAATTCCGGAAAACTTATAACAAAGCTTTGGAATAAAGAAATGAAGCATATATTTTTAAGTCATTTAAGTGATGAAAATAATATGCCGGAACTTGCACTTGAAACTGTCAGATGTGAACTACTTATGGAACACAGGAATTATGAAGATTTTACAAAGATTGTGGTTGCAAACAGGGACTGTATGTCTGAAAAAGTGATACTTGAAGCTTCGTTAAAGGCAGATGAAAAATCGGCATAGCCTGGGGAGTGTTCTTGATAGTGTAAACTATTAAATAATATATTGGGGGATACCCAAAGAAGGAGAAGATATGAAAAGAGCAGTAATAACAGCAGTAGGAAAAGATAGTGTAGGAAGACTTGCAGAAATATGTAATTATCTCGCAGAGAAAGAAATCAATATACTGGATGTTTCCCAGACGCTTGTAGGTGGTTTTTTTAACCTGATGGTCATAGTTGATGTTACAGGTGTAGACAATGACTTTGCCTCTGTAGTAGATGGCTTTATGAAGATGGGTGAAGAATGTGGATTTAAGGCAAATATCCAAAGAGAAGAGATATTTGATAAGATGCACCGCATATAATGATTGTCAGAAAAACAACAAAAGCTACTAACATAGGTTATTAGGAGGAGTGAATGATTACTTTAGGAGAGGTATTTGAGACAAATGACATGATATGGAATGAGCATCTGGATGTGCGTACCATAACTCTTGGAATTAGTCTCTTGGATTGTATTACAGATGATTTAGATAAATTAAATGCAAATATTTATAATAAGATAACTGAGACTGCAAAGGATCTGGTAAAGACGGGAGATGAAATTGGCAAAGAATTTGGCATTCCGATTGTAAATAAGAGGATATCAGTTACGCCTATAGCTCTTATAGGCAATTCAGCCTGTAAAACAGAAGATGATTTTGTGTCTGTTGCAAAGACTCTTGACAGGGCAGCAGATGCAACCGGAGTAAATTTCATAGGCGGTTATTCGGCTCTGTATCTAAAGGAAGCACACCTGCTGATAAGCTTTTAATAAGGTCTATTCCAAGAGCACTTAAAGAAACTGAACATATATGCAGCTCTGTAAACTTAGGCTCTACAAAGACCGGAATAAATATGGATGCAGTAAAGCTTATGGGAGAAATCATTAAAGAAGCCGCAGAGCTTACAAAGTATAGGGATTCTATAGGATGCGCAAAGCTTGTAGTATTTTGCAATGCCCCGGATGATAATCCGTTTATGGCAGGAGCTTTCCATGGTGTTACAGAAGCCGATAAGATAATAAATGTGGGGGTAAGTGGTCCGGGTGTAGTAAGAGCTGTACTGAAGAATTCTGAAGGAGATGACTTTGGTACTCTTTGTGAGAAAATTAAAAAGACTGCATTTAAAATAACCAGAATTGGACAGCTTGTAGCTCTTGAAGCAGAAAAAAGACTTGGTATTCCTTTTGGAATAGTTGACCTCTCTCTTGCACCTACACCGGCTATAGGGGATTCTATTGCAGATATTTTCTATGAAATGGGACTTGAAAGCGCCGGTGCACCGGGTACAACAGCAGCTCTTGCACTTCTGAATGATCAGGTTAAAAAAGGTGGAGTTATGGCTTCTTCTTACGTGGGTGGGCTTAGTGGTGCATTTATCCCTGTGAGTGAAGATCAAGGGAATGATAAATGCTGTGCTTGATGGAGCGCTTAGCCTTGAAAAACTTGAGGCAATGACCTGTGTGTGCTCTGTTGGACTTGATATGATAGCAATTCCGGGTGAAACACCTGCATCTACTATTTCAGGTATTATTGCAGATGAAATGGCAATAGGAATGATAAATCAGAAGACTACAGCAGTAAGGCTTATACCTGTAGTTGGAAAAGATGTTGGCGATCAGGCTGAATTTGGTGGACTTTTAGGATATGCACCAATAATGCCGGTCAACGAATTTTCTTGCGAAAAATTTATAAACAGAGGTGGCAGAATACCTGCACCTATACATAGCTTTAAGAATTAAGTTATAATCATTAAAATTAAAAAGGTTGGGTTGTCTATGGAAACTAAGATGTGGAGTGAATTTTTGGCACCTTACAGACTTGCAGTTGATGAACTTGTTGTGAAGCTTAACCATATAATCGAAGAATATAGGGCTATGGGGCAGTATTCCCCTATTGAACAGGTTATTGGAAGAGTAAAAAGGATTTCCAGTATTATAGAAAAAGCGGGGAAAAAAGGAATTCCACTCTATGACATAGAAAACAGAATAGAGGATATTGCAGGAATCAGAATCATCTGTCAGTTTGAAGATGATATAGCAAACGTTATTAAAATGATTAAAAACCGTTCTGATTTGGTAGTAAATGAAGAAAAAGATTATATCAGCAACCAGAAAGACAGTGGTTATAGGAGCTATCATATAATCGCATCTTATAATGTAGAAACTTTAGTTGGTAAAAAAACAGTTAAGGTGGAAATACAGATCAGAACCCTGGCTATGAATTTTTGGGCAATAATTGAGCATTCCCTTCAATATAAGTATAAGGGAAATATGCCTGAAAATGTATCTACAAGGCTTCAAAATTCTGCTGCTGCTATAGTACAGCTTGATACCGAAATGTCTGCGATTAGAAATGAGATTGTGGATGCGCAGAACTCCTTTAGAATTAAAGCAGGCATTGTATCACAGATACTTAATAATATCCAGAACCTTTATAAAGTAGCAAATGACAGGGAAGTAGCCAAGATACAGAAAGAGTTTTATGATATCTATGCAACCGGAGATTTGAATACTCTTATAAAATTTAGTAAGGAGTTGGACGTAATCTCTGAAGGATACCATAGTCAGAGCCTGCCGGAAAGGAATTTGTAATATTTAATGATAAATCTACCTGAAAGTTTTTTAAATAAAATTCAAAATATGCTTGGAAATGAATATGATAGTTTCCTTGAAAGCTACAGTAAAAGCCCCCTGCAGGGACTAAGACTTAACAGAACCAAGGTCTCTCCTAAGGAATGGGAGGGACTTTCTGTGGTTAAAATGAAGCCTGTTCCTTGGATAGATAATGGCTATTATTTTGATGGAAATACCTTCGCTGCTACAAGGCATCCTTATTATTATGCAGGTCTTTATTATATACAGGAACCTTCTGCACAGACTCCTGCCAATATTCTAGCGGTAAATCCCGGAGACAGGGTATTAGACCTTTGTGCGGCGCCGGGAGGTAAAAGTACAGAGCTTGCCGCAAAGCTAAATGGCAAGGGAGTGCTTGTATCAAATGATATATCTGCAACAAGAGCAAAGGCTCTGATTAAGAACTTAGGAGTATTTGGTATTAAAAATGCTTTAATTACAAGTGAAACTCCGAAGAATTTAAGTGATGTATTTAAGGGATATTTTAATAAAATCCTTGTAGATGCGCCATGTTCAGGCGAAGGAATGTTCAGGAAAGAGCCTGCAATTATAAAGAACTGGGAGCAGTATGGCACAGGTTATTATAATGATTTACAAAAAGATATACTTCCTAATGCGGTAAATATGCTCTCAGATGACGGATATTTACTGTATTCAACCTGTACTTTTTTTCGCCCTGATGAAAAACGAGGGCACAATTGACTATATTTTAACAATGTTTCCGAGCTTGAAGTAATACCTGTCAATGACAGTTATGAAGGCTTTGACTTTGGACATCCTGAATGGATAGGTTCAGACAAAGAAGAAATAAGAGGTGCTGTGCGCATCTGGCCGCATAAGATGGAGGGAGAGGGACATTTTCTATGTCTGCTTCATAAGACGAAAACTGATTATCCTAAGCATTTTGAAACTAATGTAAAGAGGGTTAAGCTCTCTAATGAAGAAGAAGCTTTCCTAAAAAGCTGGGGCTTAACAAATGAAGAACTGGCAAGACTGGAGTTACATGGTGAAAAACTCTATCTAATTCCTAAGGAACTGCCTGATGTCACCGGACTTAGAATTCTTAGAAACGGACTTTATGTGGGAGATAGAAAGAAAGGAAGATTTGAGCCAAGTGAGCCTTTTGCTATGTCACGTACTAAAGACGAAGCCAGGTATTTTCTTGATTTAGATGCAGATGATGAGAGAGTAATTAAATATCTAAAATGTGAAACGATAGAAGTGACAAAGGATGAGCTTGTAAAAAATAAACTTGATAAGGCAGAAAAGGGAGCTTTTATTCTGATTGGTATTAATGGTTTTCCGTTGGGCTTTGGGAAACTTTCGGGAACTATGGTAAAAAATAAGTATTTTGCGGGCTGGAGGATGATGTAGGGATTAGTGAAAGATTTATATTCCGGAGTTAAACCCAAATAATTTAGTTTAAATTTTAAGTTTAATTAATTTGCACCTTATATAGATAGAAAGTGCAAGATTTGCACTTTCTATATTGACAAAGTGCAAATCTTGCACTAAGCTGATTACAGAGGTGCAAATTATGAAAAAAAGTTAAAAAGTTTAAGAATAGATAAAAAAATTAACACAGCAAGATGCAGCGAATCTGGTTGGAATATCTTTACGTTCATATAAATCATATGAAAATGATAGCTTAAAAAGAAGGAAGTATAAAATATAACTACATTTTTTTGAGAAATTATCAGAAATTAACCCTATTGATGAGGAACATGGGATTCTTGAAATTGAATACATAAAGCAGAAATGTTCAGAGGTTTTTTTAGTAAATATAAGATAAATTTCTGTTATATTTTTTTGGATCTTACGCAAAAAGGTAAGGCAAGAGAAGATAGTGATGTGGATATTCTTATTTCCACTGATATTAAAGGACTTAAGTTTTATGGTTTAGTGGAAGAAATAAGAAGTTCATTACATAAAAAGGTAGATGTTTTAGAGGTTGCCGGGTTAAAGGATAATATTGAATTACTGGAAGAAATTTTTGAAAGATGGAATAAAGATATATGGATAATACTAAAAATGATACTTACTATATACAAAAGAATCAAACAGGATTTGAAATTTATAGTGTTACATATGAAAGATATTTGTATAGAGGAGCTTAATGAAAATGAAGTATTGTTAGATTCTATGCTGTTTAGAATGATTCAGCTTTCTGAAAAATGCAAGGAAATTATCTGATACTTATAAAGATAATAATAGAAATATCCCATGGAATGCGATTTATGGTTTAAGAAATAGAATTGTACAGATGACTATGGAAATGTGGATTTAAATGTTGTTTTTGAAACTTTAAAAAATGATATTCCTGAATTGCTGGCGATGATTTCTAAGAGTTAAAAGTAGGTAAAATTATGCCTTGGATTGAGATTAAAAAGAATACTAATACAGTAAACCTCTAAGTTTAAGGGAATATACTTATTTTTAAATTAAAGGAAGACATAAGGCAGGTTATTAATATTATGAAACGGAGCAGCCAATGTCAAAAACAATAAGACTTGATAAGTACTTATCAGATATGACTTCTGAAACAAGAAGCAAGGTTAAAGAATATATAAGAAAAGGCAGGGTTACGGCTAACGGAGTTGTTACCAAAAGCCCTGAAACCAAGGTAGATACAGATAAAGATGAAATTTGCATAGATGGTAAGCCGGTAGGATATGTAGAATACTATTACTATATGATGAATAAACCACAGGGAGTAATAACCTCTACCGAAAAGGGCAGGACAAAGACGGTTATGGATGTTTTCAAGGAAACAGGAACTGATTGTCCGAGATTTGACGAACTTTCCCCTGTAGGCAGGCTTGATAAGGATACAGAGGGACTTTTACTAATTACAAATGACGGGGAATTAAACCACAAACTGCTTTCTCCTAAAAATCATGTTGATAAGGTGTATTACGCTGAACTTAAGAGGGCTGTTAAAAGCTCTGCTATAGAAGCCTTTGAGAATGGGCTTGATTTGGGAGATTTTGTAGCAAAACCTGCAAAACTCGAAATTCTTGAAAATGAGGGTAAGTTTTCAGCAAAAATCACTATATCAGAAGGAAAATTTCATCAGGTAAAGCGTATGTTTGAGGCTGTGGAGAATGAGGTTATCTACCTGAAAAGACTTTCCATGGGAAGTCTTGTGTTGGATGAAAGCCTGGAACCGGGCGAAGTGAGAGAACTTACAGAGAAAGAGATAAGTGAGTTAAATTGCCAACAGGATAAAAATATGATATAATGTGAACACTTAATGAATACAAGCCGTAAGGCGAAGTATGAATTTAGTGACGACGCACCGCAGGTGCTAGTACCTTTAGGTAGAGCGGTATCTAAGCACTTAGTGAAGCCGAGTCTGTTTTGGCGAAGACTGAACTTAGTACTTATGATATAATTATCACGAATTTCACAGCAATCAGTAAACAATAAACAGCAAAGTTGAATCTAATCTTGAGGAGCAAGTTATGAGGGGTAAGTATTGGTGTTACATTCAGGATATGGCAGTCATTACTTTTGCTACATTTATAGTGGCTATAGCTGTATTTTTCTTTATGATGCCAAATAATCTCGCAATTGCAAGTATAGCAGGTCTGGCAGTAGTTTTACAGAAGTTCATACCACTTAGCGTAGCAACTATCAGTTTGATATTTAATGTGGGATTGTTGATTATAGGTTTTATATTTGTAGGTAAGGAGTTTGGAGGTAAGACAGTGTATACCTCAATTATTCTTCCAATTTTTGTGGGAATTTTTGAAAAGCTTTTACCTGCCTACAAAGGGCTTACAAACGATCCGTTTTTAGACATGATTTGTTATATTTTTATAATAAGCATAGGGCTCAGCCTTTTATTTAACCATAATGCATCCTCTGGAGGGCTTGATATTATAGTAAAGGTGCTGAACAAATATCTTCATATAGATAAAGGAAGGGCGATGTCACTTGCAGGAATGTTGGTTTCACTTTCGGCAGTTTTTGCTTATGACACTAAAACAGTAGTGCTTAGTGTGCTTGGTACCTATCTTAACGGAATCATATTGGACTATTTTCTCTTTGGTACAAATATTAAAAAGAAAGTTTGCATTTTATCCTGTAAAAATGAAAACATTAAAAAATTCATTCTCGAAAATATGCACAGCGGGGCTACACTGTATAAAGTAATCGGAGCCTATAACAACGCAGAGCAGGAAGAGATAGTTGCGGTTGTAAATAAGAGAGAGTATGGTATGCTTATGCAGTATATAAGAATGTCAGATCCTGATGCCTTTGTGACGGTATCTACTATTAATGAGATTATGTATAAACCAAAAGCCAAAAATGCTAAAACTTATTGCTTGCAATCTATCTTTACTTATATTAAAATTAGAGTAAAAATTGTAATCAGATTTAGTTTCAAAAGTTAGAATTTATGCGGAAGGAAGATAAAAGAATTGGCAGATATAAATAATACACAGTATTTTTAAAAGAAGTTAATGTTGCACCTAAAATCGAAGTAGGAGATGTAATTAAAAAAAGTATATGAGGCTCTTAATGAAAAAGGTTATAATCCTGTGAATCAGCTTGTAGGCTATATTATGTCAGGAGATCCTACCTACATTACCAATCATAATAATGCCAGAAGCATGATAATGAAGGTAGAGAGAGATGAACTTGTAGAGGAACTTATGGAACATTACATTGATTCCTATACTCATGCAAAGAAGTCTATGTTCAAGGGTAAACGTTAATGAGAATAATGGGCTTGGACCTGGGCTCTAAGACTTGTGGAGTAGCTGTTACTGATGGTCTGGGGTTAACTGCGCAGGGGCTGGAAGTTATAAGACGTAAAGAAGAAAATAAATTGCGACAGACTTTAGCCAGAATAACAGAACTTGTAGAGGAATATAAGGTAGAAAAAATAGTGTTAGGTTATCCGAAGAATATGGATGGCTCTATAAGTAAAAGATGTGCCATTTCAGAAGAATTTGCAAAAAAACTTACTGCAAGAACAGGAAAAGAAGTTATACTCTGGGATGAGAGACTTACTACAGTAAGTGCCCATGAGATTATGATAGAAGCAGGACTTAAGAGAGAAGAACGAGAAAAGATAGTTGATAAGGTAGCGGCTGTATTAATTTTAGAAGATTATATGATACAAGTGTCAAAAGATTAAAAATTCGATGCAAGCTTGCCTGCAAAAGAATTTTTATCTTTTGACACGCAAAAAAATATGAGTAAGTAGCCATTTTTTGAAAAAAATGAGCGGATTACGAATATTTTTAAGGATCCTGAGAAGCGAAGCTGTAGCAATCCTGTATCAATGGATGTCAAATATTTATGACACAATATCATTATAAAAAATCAAATAAAACTAAGAAATGGAGAGAATATGTTAGAAAACGAAGAATTAAGAACTATTGATTTTACTGATGAAGATGGAGAAAATGAGGAACTTACAGTGCTTTGTCAGACAAAGCTTGCAGGAGTGAATTATCTTTTAGTATCAGATGCTGAAATTGAAGACTTAGATGACGATGATGTTACAGTAGATGTATTTATAATCAAAGAAGAGAGTGTATCAGAAGACGGAGAAGATGTAATATATAAGGTTGTTGAAGACGAAAAAGAGATTTTGACAGTATCTAAAGTATTTGAAGAAATGATGGATGATGTGGATTTTGAGATAGACGAAGAATAATTGTAAACGAAGTATATCAGAACCTGAGGAATAGGTGAAGCCATGCAAAACGAAAAAGGAAATGAAAAATTTAAGGCATTACTTAAGTCAAAGGGCTTAAAAGTGACAGGGCAGCGTTTAGCTGTCCTTGAAGTGTTGCAGCAAAGAGAGGATGAGCACCTGACAGCGGAAGAAATTTTTGACCTGGTAAGGAAAGACCATCCGGATATTGGACTGGCAACAGTTTATCGCACCATCCAGTTGCTATCAGACATGGGGCTTATAGATAAGCTGAGTCTTGATGATGGATTTATAAGGTATGAAATTGGAAAATCGTCTGCCAGTGGGCATAGGCATCATCACTTGATTTGTCTGAGATGCAACAGGGTATTTTCATTTGAAAAAGATTTTATGGAACCACTTGAAAATGAGATTAATAAATTAACAGGATTTCAGGTTGTTAATCACGAAGTTAAGCTCTATGGATATTGCAAGGATTGCAGAGAGGCTAACAAACAGGACTGATTTACTCCTAAGTTAAGGAGGACAAATGTCAGAAAATATTAACGAGAAAAAGAGTGAGAAGAAGTTTGAAAAGCTTGTTGAAAGTATAGGGAAAGCAACAAATAGATATAGACGTGTAAAAAAAGAAACTGAAGGGGTTACAAAAGTATCAGAAAAGGCTGGTGAAAGGTCTGTAAATAACAGACGTAAGAGTAAGATTTCAGAGGAAGGTGTAGACATAGATAAGCTTCCTGCGGTTTATAAAAAGCCGAAAGAAGCTTCCAGAGAAATAAAGCCAAGAAAAAACAATAAAGAGACAAAGAAACCTGCTAATGGGTTAAAGATTATACCGCTTGGTGGTCTTGAGCATATTGGAATGAATATTACTGCTTTTGAATATGAAGATAGTATTATAGTTGTTGATTGTGGTATGTCATTTCCGGAAGATGATATGTTGGGAATAGATTGTGTGATTCCCAATGTAAGCTATTTAAAAAAGAATATTGATAAGGTTAAGGGCTTTGTTATTACACATGGTCATGAGGATCATATTGGTGCTTTACCATATATCTTAAAAGATATAAATGTACCTGTGTATGCGACAAGGCTTACTGTTGCGATTGTAGAGAGTAAGTTAAGCGAAAAAAATATGCTTAAAACTACTAAACGAAAGATAGTGAAATATGGACAATCTATTAATCTTGGTTGCTTTAGGATTGAATTTATAAGAACGAACCACAGTATTAGTGATGCATCGGCACTTGCTATATATTCTCCTGTTGGTACCATAGTGCACACAGGTGATTTTAAGGTGGATTATACACCTGTTTTTGGTGATCCTATTGACTTACAGCGTTTTGGTGAAATAGGGCGTAAGGGAGTACTTGCACTTATGTGTGAGTCTACCAATGTACTTAAGCCGGGATTTACAATGTCTGAAAGATCTGTAGGAAAGACCTTTGATAATATTTTTGCAGAAAATAAAAATAATAGAATTATAGTTGCTACATTTGCCTCAAATGTAGACAGAGTGCAGCAGATAATTAATTCTGCTGAAAATTTTAATAGAAAAGTAGTTGTAGATGGAAGAAGTATGGTTAATATTATAACCATAGCAAGAGAGTTAGGATATATAAATATTAAAGAAAAATACCTTGATTAATATAGACCAGATGAAAGATTATTCTGACGAACAGCTTGTACTTATAACTACAGGCAGTCAGGGTGAGGCTATGGCTGCACTTTCGAGGATGGCGGCTTCTATACATAAGAAAGTAAGTATTAACCCCGGTGATACCATAGTTTTTAGTTCTACACCAATTCCGGGCAATGAAAAATCTGTATCAAGGGTTATAAATGAGCTTTATCTGAAAGGTGCCAAGGTAATTTTCCAGGATGTCCATGTATCCGGACATGCCTGCCAGGAGGAAATTAAGCTTATGTATTCTCTTATAAAGCCAAAGTATTCTATTCCGATTCATGGTGAATACAGACACCTGGTGCGTCATGCAGAACTTGCTGAAGAGATGGGTATACCAAGGGATAATATTTTTATTCTTAAAAATGGTGATGTGCTTGAATTAAAGGAAGACAGTGGAAAGGTTATAGACCAGGTAGAATGCAAGGGTGTTATGGTAGATGGTCTTGGCATAGGTGATGTAGGTAATTCAGTAATGAGAGACAGACAGAAGCTTTCAGAAGATGGGCTTGTTATAGTTACCTTTGCTATGGAAAAAGGAAGTAATCTTATGGTGTCAGATGCTGAACTTGTAACTAAGGGATTTATCTATGTAAAAGAGTCAGATACTATCTTAAAGGAAGCATTGAACACTGTAAATGAAGCACTTATCAGATGTCAGGATAGAAGCATAATTGAAAGAAACAAAATAAGAAATGAGATAAGAGATTCTTTAAGTGATTTTATCTGGAAACAGACAAAACGTTCTCCGATGATAATTACAATAATTACAGACGTTGAATATTAATATGGTGGAGGTGACCTGGTGGCGGCCGGTAGAAGGACAGGAAGGATTGTACTTAATATATTTGGAGTAGTTATACATATTTTTCTGAATATAATATTTTATATGGTAATAGCATATATGGTAGTAAAGGCCAGCCATTACGCATATGATTTTGCTTATCAGGTATTTGGCTCAGTATCAGTTACTAAAAATGCAGACTATACTGCTGAAATAACAATAAATAAAGGTGAATCTACAATGGAAGTAGCAAGAATACTGGATTCAAAGAAGATAATTGCTAATAAATATTCTTTTTATCTGAGAGCAAAACTGACTAAACTCAATATTCTGCCAGGTACTTATAAGGTTAGCAGTGATATGGACTATGACCGGATTTTTAAAGTCATAACTACTCCTGACAAAAATACAGAAAAAAGTACGGAGAAGAAAAAATAATGGTAGATTACGAAAGATTTGAAAGCTTTTTGGAAAGCCTTCCTGACGACTTACCGGGATATCTTCTGGACTTGGAACTTGAAAATATAAGAGCCAATATTCCAATAATCAGAAAAGGAAGCCAGCGTCTGATAAGATTTATGTTAGAGCTTAAGAAGCCTGTAAAAAGTCCTTGAAGTAGGTACAGCGACAGGTTTTTCTTCCATATTTATGCTTGAATTTCTAGATAAAAAGGCTGAAATTACTACGATTGAGAAAATGGAAGAAAGAATAGATAAGGCAGAAGAAACCTTTAGAAACCTTGATAAGAATAAGCAGATAACCCTTATTAAAGGGGATGCAATAGAAATTCTGGCTGATCTTGTAAGTAAAAACAAAACTTTTTGATTTTATATTTATGGATGCAGCAAAAGGACAGTATATCAATTTTTTTGAAAATATTAAGAAGCTTTTAGTACCCGGAGGGATGCTGATAACAGATAATATGCTCCAGGAGGGAAGGCTTCTTGACTCAAGATATACAGTTGTGAGGAGAGATAGAACGATTCATCAGAGAATGAGAGAGTATGTAAATGTACTTATGACTGATAAAAATTTGAAACAATACTGTTAGCCTCAGGAGATGGTATGGCAGTGTCGATAAAAAAACAGAATTAGAATGGAAAATTAGATGGAAGAAAATTTAATTATAAAAAAACCGGAACTCTTAATCCCTGCAAGCTGTCTGGAGGTACTTAAGCTTGCTATTAAATATGGTGCAGATGCAGTATATATAGGTGGTGAGATGTATGGTCTGAGAGCAAAGGCAAAGAATTTCTCTAAGGAAGATATGACAGAAGGTATCAGATATGCCCATGAGAAAGGAAAGAAAGTTTTTGTTACAGCCAATATAACTGCACATGATAAGGATCTGGAAGGAGTAAAGGAGTATTTTAAAGAACTAAAAGAGATAAAGCCTGATGCAGTGATTATTTCTGATCCAGGCGTGTTTATGCTTGCTAAGGAGGTTTGTCCGGAGATAGATATTCATATCAGTACACAGGCAAATAATGTAAACTATGCAGATTTTAATTTCTGGTATGGGCTTGGTGCAACAAGGGTAGTATCAGCCAGGGGAACTGTCTTTAGATGAGATAGCAGAAATAAGAAATCATATACCTGCTGACAGGGAAATAGAAACCTTTGTACATGGAGCTATGTGTATGGCTTATTCCGGAAGATGTTTACTTTCGAACTATATGACCGGAAGAGATGCTAACCAGGGAGCCTGTACACATCCTTGCCGCTGGAAATATCACGTGGTTGAAGAAAACAGACCTGGTGAATACATGCCTATAGAAGAGAATGAAAGAGGGACTTATATCTTTAATTCAAAAGACCTTTGTATGATAGACTATGTACCTGAGCTTGTGAAGGCAGGCATAGACAGCTTCAAGATAGAAGGGCGTATGAAAACAGCGCTTTATGTGGCTACAGTTGCAAGAACCTATAGAAAGGCTATTGATGACTGGTTTGAATCGGCTGTTTTATTTGAAGCCAATAAGGGCTGGTATGCTGAAGAAATTAAGAAATGTACATATCGTAACTTTACCACAGGTTTCTTCTTTAATAAGCCTGACAGCAATTCGCAGATTTATGATAACAATACTTATGTAACCGGTTGTAAGTATTACGGTTATATTGATAAAGTAAATGAAGACGGAACTGCCATATTTGAACAGAAAAATAAGTTCAGTGTTGGTGATAAGATTCAGATAATGAAAGCGGATGGCAGGGATATAGATGCAACAGTTCTTAAAATGTGGGATGAGTATGGGGTAGAGATTGATGCCTGTCCACATCCTCAGTCTATAGTTAAGATAAAGTTTGATACAGATGTAGAGGTTATGGATATAATGCGTAGTGCAGATGCAGAATAGGAGGAAGGTATGGACGACAAGAAACTTTATGAAGAATGGTTAACAAGCCCTGTATTTGACGAGGCTACCAAGGCTGAACTTAGGGCTATTGCCGGAAATGATGCTGAGATAAGGGACAGATTTTACAAGGATCTTGAATTTGGTACAGGTGGACTAAGAGGTATAGTAGGAGCCGGTACCAACCGTATGAATCTTTACACAGTAAGAAGAGCTACACAGGGACTTGCAAAGTATATAATAAGTAAGGGTGTACAGGCTAAGGGAGTAGCTATTTCCTTTGACTCCAGACATTTTTCACCTGAATTTGCAGAAGCTGCCGCTCTTACCCTGAATGCAAATGGTATTAAGGCTTATGTATTTGATGCGCTCCGCCCTACTCCGGAGCTTTCATATGCAGTAAGGGAGCTTAAGTGCACAGCAGGTATAATGGTAACAGCCAGCCATAACCCACCGGAATATAATGGATATAAGGTATACTGGGATGATGGCTGTCAGATAACAGCTCCTGTAGATAAGGATATAATTGACCTTGTTAAATCAACAGCATTTTCTGATATTAAGACTATGGACAGAGCTGAGGCTGAAAAAGCAGGTCTCTTTAACGTAATCGGTGCTGAAATAGATGATAAGTATGTGGCTGAACTTAAGAAACTGATACTTAGTCCTGATGCTATAAAAAATCAGGCAGAGAATTTAAAAATAGTGTACACACCTTTTCATGGTACAGGAAATGTACCTGTTCAGAGAATGCTTAAAGAATTAGGATTTAAGAAGGTGTATATAGTAAAAGAACAGGAAGAGCCGGATGGAGACTTTACTACTCTTGAATATCCTAACCCTGAGGATGAGAAGGCCTTTGCACTTGCACTTAAATTAGCTAAAGAAAAGGATGCTGACATAGTGCTTGCCAATGATCCCGATGCTGACCGTCTCGGTGTTTATGCAAAGGATAAAAAGACAGGAAAATACATACAGTTTACAGGAAATATGTCAGGTATGCTTCTTGCAGAATATGAACTTTCTGTAAAGAAAGAAAAGGGGTTACTTAAAGATGACAGTACAATGATTACAACCATTGTTTCAACCAATCTTGCATTTAAGATAGCTGAGTATTATAAGCTTAACCTGATTGAAGTACTTACGGGCTTTAAGTTCATAGGCCAGCAGATTAAGGGCTTTGAGGAAAAAGGTAAGGGAACTTATGAGTTTGGTTTTGAAGAAAGTTATGGCTGCTTAATCGGAACACATGCAAGAGATAAAGACGGCATTATGGCTGTAACAGGTCTTTGTGAGGCTGCTGCTTACTATATGGATAAGGGACTTACTCTTTGGGATCAGATGATAAATATATATGAAAAGTACGGATATTTCAAAGAGGGTATTTATACAATGACACTTGCAGGAGAGGATGGGGCTAAGCGCATCAATGAAATACTTGATAACCTTCGCAAGAATCCTCCTACAGAGCTTGCAGGCTATAAGGTTGTCAAAACGAGAGATTACGCAAATGACATTGTTAAAGATTTAACTACAGGTGAGACAGGAACCACAGGACTTCCTAAGTCAAATGTACTTTACTTTGACATGACAAGCGATGCATGGTTCTGTGTAAGACCATCAGGAACTGAGCCTAAGATTAAGTTCTATGCAGGCATTAAGGGAGAGAGCCTGGAGGATGCTGAGGATAAATTAAATAAGGTGCTTACAGAGCTTAAGAAGCTTGGAAACTAAAAATCTGGGATAATATACGAGGAGACAGACCGATGGAAAATAAATTGCCAAAGAGAAGCGAGGTAGATGTCGAACTTACCTGGAAGATAGAAGATATATTTGCTTCTGAAAAGGAATGGGATAAAGCCTTAAGTGAAGCTGTTGCTTTAGCTGATGAAATTGAAAAATTTTCAGGCAGGGTAATGGAGAGTGCTGATATTTTATATCAGGTGCTTGAAACTTATGAAAAATGCAGTCTGAAGCTTCACCTTGTGTTTGGATATGCATTTAAGATGAGGGATGTAGATACGACTTCTACTTCAGGGCAGACACTTTATGCAAAGGCTATGTCATCAGAGGTAGGTGTTTCAGAAAAGCTTGCTTTTATGAAGCCTGAAATTATGGTAGCAAGTAATGAAACTGTAGAGAGATTTTATCAAGAAAAGCCTGAGTTAGCTAAGTATAAGATATATATTACGGAAATAAGAAGATGCAATGAACATTCTTTAAGCCCTGAGCTTGAAAAACTCCTGGCGGGTACAAATGAACTTGCTGAGCTTCCTTACGAAGGCTTTGCAACTCTTTCAAATGCTGACCTTAAGTTCCCTGAGATAATAAATGAAAAGGGAGAAAAGGTACAGATTACTAATGGAAGATTTGTACCTCTTGAGGAGAGTAAGGACAGAGCATTGCGTAAGGAAGTATTTGAGAAGTATTATGAGACTTTTGGAAGCTTTAAGAATACCTGGGCAATCTTGTATGCAGGACAGGTTAAACAGCTTATGTTTAATGCAAGGGCAAGAAAATATGCCACAACTCTGGAAGCAGCAGTAGATAGCAACAATGTATCTCCTGAAGTTTATAAAAATCTTGTGGAAGCAATAAATGACAATCTTGATAAGATGTACAGATACGTAAAGCTTAGAAAGAAGCTTCTCGAGGTAGATGAGCTTCATATGTATGATGTATATGTGCCTATAGTTAAGGATTATGAAGTAAAATATACCATAGAAGAGGCTAAAGAGCTTGTACTTAAGGCAGTAGAACCTCTTGGAATGGGCTATGTAAATCTCTTAAAGAAAGCCTTTGCAGAGCGTTGGATAGATGTAGTTGAAAATGAAGGCAAGCGTGATGGAGCATATTCGTCAGGAGTTTATGGAGTGCATCCTTTTGTACTTCTTAACTTCAATGGTACACTTGACAATGTATTTACTCTTGCACACGAAATGGGACATGCTATGCACTCTTATTTTTCAAACGAGGAGCAGTATTTCCTTGATTCCAATTACAAAATTTTTGTGGCAGAAGTTGCTTCTACTACAAATGAAGTCCTTTTGATGGAATATATGCTTAAGAATGCTAAAGACAATAAGGAAAGAGCATATCTTTTGAATCACTATATGGATAGTTTTAAAGGTACTGTTTACAGACAGACAATGTTTGCTGAGTTTGAAAAAACTACTAATGAAATGGCGGAAAGTGGAGAGCCTCTTACCCATGAAAATCTTACAAAGCTGTACTTGGAATTAAATAAAAAGTACTATGGTGAAGCAATGATTAGCGATGAACTGATAGGCTATGAATGGATGAGAATTCCTCATTTCTACTATAATTTCTATGTATATCAGTATGCAACAGGCTATTCAGCTGCAGTTGCAATAGCACACCGCATCCTTAAAGAGGGTGAAAGTGCTGTAAAAGATTATATGAAATTCTTACATAGCGGATGTACTGCAGATCCTGTCAGTCTTCTTAGAATAGCAGGTGTGGACATGGCTACAAAAGAGCCTATCAACTCGGCACTTGAAGTGTTTGAGAGAGTGATAGAGGAGATGGAAGGATTGATTAAGTAAGTTACAGAAGCATATTTGAGTTAAATATAAGAGCATTTTTGTTGGACATATTAAGTAGTAAAAAAGTCAAACAAAAATGCTCTGTTTTTATCTTGTGTTGGTTAAAATATTTATAATCATTTTATATAAATATATGTGTATGGATAGTATGTAATTACATAAAATGGCAAGAAGCAAAGATAGCTATTATATGAGGAGGATTATTATGATTAAAGTTTACTTTTTGTTTTTCAAATGATAATTCTACAGATATTGTCTGTATCAATATAAAAAAATAAAAAAATTGAAAAAAAGTACTTCCTTTGATAATTGAAGATGTATATAATAATAATTCAAATAACTATAATAGTTTCATATAGGGGGATGGGATGAAAATAATTAACAAGGAGAATAGAACCAGACTTGCAATAAGTCTCTTTTTTTCTATAGTGGGTGATATTTTCTTGATGCAAGCACTTATCGGAATGAGTGACATTATGGATATGGCAATAAAAATCTAATATTAAAGATATGCCACTTACAGTTTCACTTACCGTATTTTACATGGCAGCTCAATGGGGATGTACTTTTATAAAGTATATATTCTGGCAGAGATTCATGTTTGGAACAAGAGACAACCTGCTCTTGATTTTAATTAAAAGCTTATTCAGACTTCCTATGTCAAAGCTAAAAAGAAAAGAATTCTGATTATTATATGAATATCTTAAATAATGACATTGAAGAATTTAGAATTGGATATTTAGGTGGATTATATGGGCTTTTATCATACTCGACATCAGTTATAGTGGCTGCTGTTACATTGCTTCGAGTTAATTACCTGATGGTCATAACAACAGTTATACTTACAATTCTTCCTATCCTTATAAGCAAGGTTATGACAGGGAAGACGATAAATATAAATAAAGAAAAAACAAGTGCAAATGAAACTTATTTAAGTCGCCTGCAGGAAATGGTTAAGGGGTTTGATGTTGTAAAGAGATCAGGACATTCTGATGAATATATCGGTATTTTTGAAAAAGTTAATGAAAAGCGTTCAGTTTCATATATGCATTATAGCGTAACAACTAATATGATTAGGGCAACAATGTTTGCGATTGTAAGCATTAATCAATTAATCCTGACAGGACTTTGCTCCTTTTTGGTTGTGAAAAATATAATAAGTCCCGGACTTATAATTACAGTTACTGCAGCATTTGCAAATTTTTCAGATGCATTTTCAAATTCACTTGAAAGCGGTATAGAAATGAAGTCTGCTAAAGTTTTCCTTGAAAAATTTATGCCTTATATGAATAAAAATGTTGATGATAATGTGATTGATACTACACCTCTTCAATCAGATAACAGATTGACAAAAGCTGATATAGCTATAGAAAAACTTAGTTTTGCTTATGAAGATAAGGAAATATTTAAGGATTTTTCTTTGAATGTAAGCAATGGAGAGATAGTTGCGATAACTGGAGAAAGCGGTTCAGGCAAATCTACTTTAATAAAGCTTCTGCTCAAATCTTTTTAAATTATAGCGGTAAAATTAAATATGATGGCAAGGATTTACAGGAAATTACGGAAGAAGAGCTTTACAGCAAAGTATATCTGGTTCCACAGGAAAGCTTCATTTTTAAAGCTTCATTGTTTGATAATGTTACAATGTTTGCAAAGATGGAAGATGGTGCAGAGGCTAAGTTTAAGGAAATTCTTGAAAAGGTAAATCTTTGGAATTTTAAAGAATTACATAAAAGATAAAGAACTAGATCCAGATGAAATGTCTGGTGGAGAAAAGAAAAGAGTTTCAATAGCAAGAGCCTTGTTTAATGATTCGGAAATAATTATTTTTGATGAACCTACTTCTGATTTAGATCCCGAAAACAAGGATATAATTAATGATATTATATTTGGACTTAAAAGACAAGACAAGAATAGTTATAACTCATAGATTGGGACAAAGAATATTTAGAAAAAAATTTGATAAAATAATAAAACTTTTGAGAGAGGTTAAACTTTGTTGATAAATGGGTCGGTATTTTTGGAAAAGAATTTATAAAAATATTTGAAAGCTAATAAGGATACAACAGAGAAAAATAATTTTTTTGGAGGAAGTAATGAAGAAATACCGACAGACAATTTTGGATACACCTTACGTAACATAAGGGAAAAACTTAAAGCTTACCCAGACAGAAGTATTTCGTGAATATTAGCAAGAAGTACCGGTGTAACTATGAATCAGAAGTAATGGTTCCGGATATGATAACATTTATAACTTTACTTGAAAGAATGGGAGTATCATCTGACAGGTTTGAGTTCATAGTACCCGAGGAAGTACATAAGTTTTATGAATGGTATGAAGATTGTCAGAATTATATAGAGAATGAAGATGGGATATGTTGAGGAGAAAAGAAACAGTTTTCGAAAATAAATAAGCAGATAAATGAGAAAATACAGTATCAGTGCAGAGATTTTTATAGACTATGTAATTGAAAAGATTTGCAGATAAAAAAATTTAGATAAAAGCTTTTTTTACATATAAGGCAGGCTTTAATGTATACAGTGTCTGACATTGACAATATAGTGGAAAAATAAGATGTTATTGTCAGTATTTGAGGGCATCTTCTGATAAATTACTATGATCTGATGGCTGTAATAAATACAGAAAAACAGAAAAAAATAACAAAAATACTCTATACATTTTATAACTATTATAAATGCAGACTGAAAGATGACTTGATAAGAAAAAGATTTTTGCCTAGAATAGTGATTTTGATATTAAAAACATGACAAAAAAATGTTATTAATAAAGATGAGAGATTAAAATTAGAGTATGAATCGTTAGAAATACTGATTAAAAAAATGCTTCAATAAGAGAAGTGACAGAAATATTAAAGCATATGATTAAAGACGAAAAAGCTTATTATATGGTTTGGGCAAGAGAAAAGCACATAATGGCATTAAGCTCAATCTTAAATACATTTGGTTTTTCACCTGATTTTAGAGTTGAAGTGCTAAGAATAGAGAGAAGATATCTTATACTGGGAGATATACTAAAGCTTAGAAGAAAAGAGTTAGGTCTTACAATGGAAGAAGTGGCAGGAAATATTTGCGCAGTAAGCACTTATGCAAGGGCTGAGAGTGGGAAAGCTTCTCCCAATAGAAACACTCTGGGTTTATTGAAAGAAAGATTAAAACTTAGAGCAGTATATTACAGTAGTGAAATAGAGACTAATGATTATGGCATACTGATTTTTAATTCAGAATGTAGAAGACTTGTTGCAACCGGGAGATATGATGAAGCAGAGGAGAAATATAAAGAACTTTCTGATAAGATTGATATGGGTATTACTGTGAACAGGCAAATAATTGGATTTTCCGGTTTGTACACATTGCTTAACAGAAATGACAGCCTGGTAAGATTGTGGGAACTGCTGCCATATAATGAGCTGGATTTTGAACAGATAACTTTATTTAGCAGAGAAGAGTTAGAAGTATTAAGTCTGATAGCTAAAGAGAAGGCCTTGGCTGATAAAGCAGAGGGCATTCACTTTATAGAGACTGTGTTAGAAAAAGAAGGAAGACGAAGAAGTACATATTATGCAAGAACAGCAATCATAAACAGAGATCTGGTTAAGCTGCTTAAAGATAATAAAGAATATGAAAAAAGTTATAAGCTTGCAATTGCAATGGTTAAAAAGATGTTTATAGAAAATGATTCAGGCTTGTTGTTAGACATGTTAGATTTTATATCTACGATAGAAGAAGACCTCGGCAATAAAGCCGGGGCCGCAAAAGATTTGTAAAGATATGTTTTATATTTCTGAATTATATGAAATGTATGATGCTGCAAGGAGCATCAAAGAATACTATTCCAAAGTTTTTAACAAAAATGAAAAATGGTACTGATTATAATATCTGTGTGTTGTTACCGGATATTGAGTTAATATGTACAGGGTGATGTACCTTTTTGTCACCGCGGGCGAGCTGCTTTGTATAACTGTTAGTATTATCAACAGAATGAGCTGCTACAGGCAATATTGAACCCAATAACAATGCAACAAGACAGACAACAGATAATTTTTCTTTTCATAATAATAACCTCGCTTTTTATAAAAATATTTATTATTTTCAAGATTTTGTTTTTAGGGAAAACAATCAATCTGACTTTATTAAGTATATAGTATTGAATATATTTATACCATAGCATAATATAGGACATTTTCAGAAAAAAATATGTCTAAAGTTATGCTATGTTTTTGAGGGATAAGACTGGAATAAAAATATATTTTATGCTAAAATTATAACTATATAAAATTGATATGCCTGTTTATGTTATAGAAAGGAAAAATTTATGAAATTATTAATAGCTTCAGATATTCATGGTTCAGCTTACTACGCTGAAAAAACAGTTGAGAAGTTTAAGGGAGAAAATGCAGATAAAATCTTACTCCTTGGAGATATTCTTTATCATGGCCCAAGGAATGACCTGCCTTATGGGCATAATCCCAAAGAAGTTATAAAACTATTAAATCCGTTAAGTGACAAGATATTGTGTGTAAGAGGAAACTGTGAGGCAGAGGTTGATCAGATGGTACTTGATTTTCCCTGCCTTGCAGACTATATTATATTGAACATTGATGGAGTAAATATCTTTGCAACGCATGGTCATATCTTTGGAGAGAATAATCCTCCTAAGCTTCATAAAGGAGATGTTTTGCTTTGTGGACATACTCATGTTCCAAAGTGTGTAACCTATGATAATTACATTTACATGAATCCGGGTTCAACTTCAATACCAAAGGAAAACAGTTATCATAGCTATATGACTTATGAAAATAAGGTATTTACATGGAAAGATTTTGATGGAAATATTAAAAACAGTTACATCTTTATGGAGGTATAAAATTGGCAAAGCTATCTGCAATTTTTGATTTGGATGGAACACTTTTAGACACCTTAGATGACCTTATGGACTCGATGAATTATATACTAAGACAGAATAATATGCCGGAAAGAAGCAGGGATGAGATAAGACAGTTTGTGGGAAATGGTATAAGAAAACTTGTAGAACGTGCAGTGCCTGAAGATTATAGAAGTGACAGCTTATTTATAGATAAACTCTATAATGATTACAGCACGTATTACAAAGCACATTCTGACATTAAAACTACACCTTATCCCGGAACTTTGGAAATGCTCGATGTGCTCATAGCAAATGACATTGATATTGCCATTGTATCAAATAAGATAGACACTGCGGTTAAAGAACTTAGCAGTAAGTATTTTGGAGACAGGATAAAGTCTGCAATAGGAGAAAAACCGAGTATAAGACATAAGCCTGAGCCTGACATGGTACTTATGGCTATGAATGAATTAGGTGCGGTCAAAGAGAAGAGTGTATACATAGGTGACTCGGATGTAGATATACAGACGGCAGCTAATGTCGGCATTCCCTGCATTTCTGTTTTATGGGGATTTAGAGATAAAAAAACTTTTAGAGGAGTCGGAGGAAGTATATTTTTCTGCTTCAATGAAAGATTTGACGGAAAAAGCTAAGAAATTTTTCAAAAATTTGAAGTGATTAGTCTAAACTAACCAAAAAAATAGTTTTAAAAATTCTGCTTTTATTGATAAAAAAATCTCTAATAATAGTTTAATTATTTCTGAAATTGTGATATTATTATCAAGATGGATTTAAATTTGTGGGATTTTAGGAGGATAAAAAGAATGTTTAAGGTTGTAAATAAGCGCTACTTAGCCAATAATATTTGGTTAGTAGATGTAGAAGCACCTAATGTGGCCAGAGCCTGCCTTCCGGGTCAGTTTGTTATTGTAAGGCTTGACGATAAAGCAGAGAGAGTGCCTCTTACCATATGTGACTATGACAGGGAGAAAGAAACAATTACCCTTGTTTATCAGGCGGTAGGTGCATCAACAAAACGTATGCAAAAAGAAGATGACAATGGTTATAAGGATATAGTCGGACCTCTTGGACAACCGTCAGAGCTTTGCCTTATGCCTAAAGAAGAGCTTGCGAAAGAGAAGATTCTTTTTATGGCAGGAGGTGTGGGTACTGCACCTGTATATCCACAGGTTAAATGGCTTAAGGAAACGGATATGATGCTGATGTTATTGTGGGTGCAAGGACAAAAGACCTTCTTATTCTTGAAGAAGAAATGAAACAGTGGGCAACTAATCTTTATATTGCTACTGATGACGGCTCTTATGGATTTAAGGGAAATGTTAATGACTGCCTTAAAGATCTTCTTGCAAATCATGGTAAGGAATATACAAGGGTAGTGGCAATAGGGCCTATGATAATGATGAAATTTGTCTGTCTTACAACCAAAGAACTTGGAATACCTACTATAGTAAGTATGAATCCTATAATGGTAGATGGTACGGGTATGTGTGGTGCCTGTCGTCTTTCTGTTGGTGGTAAGATTAAATTTGCCTGTGTAGATGGTCCTGAGTTTGACGGACATCTTATAAACTTTGATGAAGCAATGAACAGACAGCGTATGTATAAATCTGAAGAAGGAAGAAAGATATTAAAGCTTGAAGAAGGTGACACGCACAAGGGACCGGGATGTATGACACCGAATCCTCAGAAGATAGGCTAATTCTAAGTTAATAAAGGAGATAAGAAAATGGCAGTTAATCCAATGCAGAGAATTCCTGTAAGAGAACAGGAACCTGAAGTGAGAGCAAGAAACTTTGAAGAAGTTTGTTACGGATATAATCTTGAAGAGGCTATGGATGAGTCTACAAGATGTCTTAATTGTAAAAATCCGCGTTGTGTAGGCGGATGTCCTGTAGGTATTAATATACCCGGTTTCATAATGAAAGTGAAAGAAGGGGATATTAAGGGAGCTTATGAGACTATAAGCAAGTATAGTGCTCTTCCTGCAGTATGTGGACGTGTCTGTCCTCAGGAATCACAGTGTGAAAAATACTGTGTAAGAGGTATAAAGGGTGATTCCGTATCTATAGGTAAGCTTGAAAGATTTACAGCAGACTGGGCACGTGAGCAGGGTATACGTCCTGAACCTGCAAAGGCTAAAAATGGTAAAAGAGTTGCAGTTATAGGTGCAGGTCCGGCCGGACTTACAGCTGCCGGAGATCTTGCTAAAGCGGGCTGTGATGTAGTTATATATGAGGCTCTACACGAGGCGGGGGGTGTACTTGTATATGGTATTCCTGAGTTCCGTCTTCCAAAAGAAACAGTAGTTAAATATGAGGTTGAAAATGTTAAGGCTCTTGGCGTGGAAATAAAGACTGACTATGTTGTAGGAAGGTCAGTTACCGTAGATGAGCTTATGGAAGAAGAAGGCTTTGACGCAGTATTTATCGGATCAGGTGCTGGTCTTCCTAAGTTTATGGGTATTCCGGGTGAGAATGCAAACGGTGTATTCTCTGCAAATGAATATCTTACAAGATCTAACCTTATGAAAGCCTTTGATGATAATTATGATACACCTATCCATCCGGGTAAAAAGGTGGTAGTAGTAGGTGGTGGTAACGTTGCTATGGATGCAGCAAGAACTGCACTCAGGCTTGGTGCTGAAACACATATTGTGTACAGAAGATCTGAGGAAGAACTTCCAGCCAGAGTAGAAGAAGTTCATCATGCCAAACAGGAAGGCATTATCTTTGATGTACTTACCAATCCGGTTGAAATTATTGAAGATGAAAATGGCTGGGTAAAAGGCTGTAAGTGTGTAAAAATGGAACTTGGAGAACCTGATGAGTCAGGGCGTAGAAGGCCACAGGAAGTTCCTGATTCTGAATTTGTTATTGAGTGTGATACAGTTATCATGTCTCTTGGTACAAGTCCTAACCCACTTATTTCCTCTACAACTAAGGGTCTTGAGTCCAATAAATGGGGTTGCTTAATTGCTAAAGATGAGAATGGTGAGACTACCAAGACGGGTGTATATGCAGGTGGAGATGCAGTTACAGGTGCGGCTACAGTTATACTTGCCATGGGTGCAGGAAAGCATGCCGCTAAGGGCATCTTAGAGTATCTTGGAGTTGCAGAAAATTAAATTCTGTTAGAAATGATTTATAATTATATTGCTTTTTGTCCTGTCAGAGATGATGGGGCAAAAAGTTTTTTGTTTCATAGGAAATTTCTATGAAATACACTATTAAATAAAAAAATTTGTGGTATAATATTGTTTATTATGTGAGTATGGAGGATATATTTTGACAACATTATTATATGCAGTAATAGCAGTTTTAACAGTAATAGCAGTTGTTTTGTTTTTTTCAAGAAATAAGCTTTTAAAGGAAAAAAGAAGCAGAAAGAAGATTAAAAGATACTTTAAGTGATCTTGAAAAATGTATATAGTGAAATAAATACAACCCAGGAAGAGCTCAATATGAAGTATAGGGAGATAAAAACGAGTGAAGATAAAATAAAAAAGCTTGCCTATGAGGATACACTTACCGGTCTGCCAAATGGAGTTGCATTTAATGAAATGCTCACCCATACATTAGAAACACTTAGAAAAGAAGAATATGTAGGTATTATGTATGTAGATTTGGATAATTTTAAGCAGATTGATGATTTATGGGGACATGCAAACTGTGATGAACTTATGCTGGATATAAGTCACAGGCTTAGGCAAAATCTTGATGAAGATGATTATCTGGCTAAGATGGGTGGAGATGAATTTATGGTACTTAGCCAGAATATGCTTGAACTTACAGATTTTAATGAGAAGATTAAGAGAATAGGAAATTCATTCAGATTTCCATTTATAACTTCTTTCGGACAGATTGTTGTAACTACAAGTATAGGTGCTACTATCGCACCAAAGGACGGAGTAAAAGCAGATATACTTATTAAAAATGCTTCAACTGCATTATTTGAAGCTAAGCGCATGGGAAAAGATACATATTGCTATTATAGTGAGGAAATGGCTGCTAAAGAGCTTGAAAATATAGAACTACAGTCAAGCCTGACTACCGCTATTAAGAATGATAGCCTTATTATAAAATATGCCCCTGTTTTTGATATTGCAAGCAGGAAATATGATACTGTGCGTATGCGTTTACTTTGGGACAGAGGGGAAAAAGGGATATGGAAGGCAAGGAAGTTTATCAGTTTTGCAGAAAAAACAGGACAGATACTTTCACTGGGTGAAAATACAATAAGAAGAGTCTGCGAAGATATGAAAATTTTTAATAATAAAAAAGTAATCTTACCACTTTCAAGAAGGCTTATACTAAATTATGATTTTAGAAATAAATTATATGGAATACTTGAAGAAACTGAAACTGATACAGGCAGGATTGTAATTGAAGCAGATGAAAATATATTAATGGCAGATTTAGCTGAATGCAGCTTTGTATTGGAGGAAATGCTCGAAAAAGGCTTTGGATTTAGGATAGGAAGATATGGAAGCGGAGGTATGTCTATGGATATATTAAAAAACTTACCAAAAGCATGGGTGTCTGTTCCGGTAAACAGAATTGTTGAAGAAAATGGAATTGAAGAGGCAATTAATTATCTGAAGATAGTTACTGATGTTGCTAATAAATTAGGAGATAGTGTATCATTTTCAGGGATATCAGACGAAACTATGGAAGATGTGGTTTTAGCTTGTAATGGGAAATTTGTTGAGGGAGAGTTTTATAGCCCTCTGTTAACGGCTGATGAAATATTTTAATTATGCAATATGACGAATAAAAGTTGTTATTTTTGGTTAATTTGACGTTGTACATGATAGAAAAATGATTTATAATCTATTTGTTTGTTATATTCTAAAAATTGGGAAGAAAGCGAGGAAATTTGAATTATAATGAATTTATTGAGACAGTAAAGAAAAATTTATCAGAAAAAAACTTAATTCATCTTATGAAATTGTTCTAAAAAGGTAGTCAAAAATAATGATGTATATCGTTATGGTATATCAGCTTTTTTTCAAAAAGCAAAAGGTGAGGACAGAAAGGTATCCAGAATTATATATCTGGAGGACTTTTATGAAGAATATAGGTGTGAGCAAAAATCAGAATTTAGAAGATATAGTAAATGAACTGTGTTTAATTTTAACAGATTTTGCCTTACCGGAGTTTAATGAAGCGGATTATACAGATATTAACAAGGTAAAAGATAGAATAATCTTTGAACTTGTTAATTATGAAAAGAACGAAAAACGATTGATTGACAGACCTTTTATTAAAATCATGGACTTAGCAATTATTTTTGCTTTTGTTGCAACTGATTTAGGGAAAGATTTTGGAGTAGTTCATATTACAAATGAGATAGCCGGACGTTTTGGGCTGACAGTGGATGAGATTTGGGACATTGCAAAGAAGAATACTCCTAAACTGTTAAAGGCAGATATTAAACCGATATCAAGCTTTATACCTTCCGATAGTGTATATGATGAAGAAGAGGAAATGTACGTTCTTTGCAATAGAAAAAAGACCAGTGGCGCAGGTGTGATTTTATACGATAAAATTTTAGAAAAACTTTCTTTAGAACTAGAATCTGATTTATATATTCTTCCAAGTTCAATCCATGAAACCATTATAATTAAGGCTGATGATAATAAAGATGTTTCTGCTGAAAGGAAATGGTCGTGAATATTAATAATACAGTGGTTTCTGCTGAAGATATTTTATCTGACAGAGTTTATCATTATGTGAGAAAGAGTAAGGAACTTAAAAATAGCATAATTAAATTACCATTCGTTTTGGGTTAAACTATGTGAAGGTACAGAATAGTATTGTTATTCTGTACCTTAAATTTTTGAATATAAATCCTGTCAATTGTATATAATTTTTTTATACAAAAAGTAATTGATATTGTATTTTAATGCTGTTTATATGAATAATTTTTGAAAAGAGAATAAAAAAATATGTAAAAATTTCAACATAATACTTGAAAAAAATATCGTAAAAATTATACAATGTATATATGTACAAAATCCAAAATTCAGGCTACATAAGTTTGTGGCAGATTGGAGAAAATTATGGACATTTTTAAGTATGAAAGAATCAGAAACGTAGCTCTACTTGGCCATGGCAGCTGTGGTAAAACTACACTTGCAGAGGCTATAGCATTTGTAACAGGTGTAATCTCAAGACAGGGAAAGATTGAAGATGGCTCAACTATAAGTGATTATGATAAAGAAGAGCAGAAGAGAACCTTCTCAATACATACTTCCATTATTCCGATTGTAAGTGATGATACAAAGATTAATATTTTAGATACTCCGGGTTATTTTGACTTTGTAGGAGAAGCTGAAGAAGCTATGAGTGCAGCAGATGCTGCTGTTATAGTTATTTCTGCAAAGGCCGGAGTTCAGGTAGGTACAGAGAAAGCATGGAATCTTTGCGAAAAATATAAACTTCCAAGAATGTTTTTTGTAACAGATATGGATGATGACAATGCAAGTTATAGAAAAGTTGTGGAAGCCCTTCAGGAGCTTTATGGTACAAGAGTAGCTCCTTTCCAGCTCCCAATCCGTGAAAATGAAAAGTTCGTTGGTTTTGTAAATGTGGTAAAAATGGCAGGTCGTAGATTTAATGACGACGGCACTTATATAGATTCAGATATTCCTGATTATTCTATGGAATATTTACAGACCTATAGGGATGCTCTCTTAGAGGCAGTAGCTGAGACCAGTGATGATATGATGGATAAGTTCTTTAACGGAGAAGAATTTACCCAGGCTGAAATGTCTACAGCTCTTAGAAAGAGTGTTGGTGACAGTTCTCTGGTTCCTGTACTTATGGGCTCAGGTACAGAGGCTAAGGGTGTAAGAAACCTTATTGACCAGATTGTAAACTATTTCCCATCACCTAATAAGACATTTATAACAGGTATCAACCAGAAAACAGGTGACAGTTTCCATGCCGATTATGATGAAAACAAGGAAATGACAGCTAAGGTATTTAAGACAATAGCGGATCCTTTCATAGGTAAATTCTCTCTTATTAAGATTTGCTCAGGTGTACTTAAGGCTGATTCTACCATTTATAATGTGGCAAAGGATGTTGAAGAGAAGATTTCAAGACTTTATGTGCTTAGAGGAAAAGAGCAAATAGAGGTTAAAGAGCTACACGCAGGTGATATTGGTGCTATAGGTAAGCTGGATATTGCAACAGGTGACAGCATAGCTACTAAGGCAGTACCTGTAGTTTTTGATAAGCCAACCTTCTCAGTTCCATATACATATATGAGATATGTAACTAAGAATAAGGGGGATGATGATAAGATAGCAAGTGCTCTGGCAAAGATAGTAGACGAAGATCCGACTATTAAGCTGGTAAATGACAGTGCAAACCGTCAGTCACTTATCTATGGTATAGGCGATCAGCAGCTTGACGTTGTGGTAAGCAAGCTTGCCAACAGATACAAGGTAGAGATTGAATTACTTAAACCTCGCATTCCTTATAAGGAAACCATTAAGAAGAAAGTTTCTGTACAGAACAAGTATAAGAAGCAGACTGGTGGACATGGTCAGTATGGAGATGTTCATATTACCTTTGAACCTTCAAATGATCTTGAAAAGCAGTATATATTTGAAGAAACTGTATTTGGAGGAGCTATTCCAAAGAACTTCTTCCCTGCTATTGAAAAAGGTATAGCAGAGTGCGTTGCTAAGGGACCTCTCGCAGGCTATCCGGTAGTAGGTCTTAAGGCTACACTTACAGACGGTTCTTACCATCCTGTAGATTCTTCTGAAATGGCATTTAAGACTGCGGCTATTCAGGCATTCAAAGATGGATTTATGCAGGCTATGCCTATACTTTTAGAGCCTATCGTAACTCTCAGAGTAGTAGTTCCTGATGAGTTTACAGGTGATGTAATGGGAGATCTTAACAAGAGACGCGGAAGAGTAAGCGGTATGAATACTCTATACGATGGAAGAACTGAGATACTTGATGATATTCCACAGGCAAGCCTTCTGGGATATTCTACAGACCTTCGTTCTATGACAGGTGGTATTGGAGAATATTCCTATGAGTTCAGCCATTATGAAGCTGCCCCTGCTGATGTACAGGCAAAGGTAGTTGAAGAAAATGCTGCAAATTCAGGTAAAGAGGAGTAATTAAATATCCATAGATAACTAAACCCTGTCTGATTAAAATGTCAGACAGGGTTTAACATAGATTTTTTTGTGCCAATTTTAACAAAATTAGAACTCTCAAAGAAAATTTCTCTGATTTTTTGTTTCTTGATATCATTTCCAATAAAGACTACTTTATCAGATATTTCACCAGTATCTATCTCAATCTGATATCTGTTGTCTGATACATCAAATCTTAGATTAATTCCTCTTATAGCAAAGCTTCCCTTGGCTCTGAACACATTCCCATATACTCCTCTTATGAGATTTTCTAGAAATATAATAAATCTTTCAATAGAGCGGACAGAAATATTGTTTAAGGAAAAAGTATCGGGCATATTTTCTGACTCATCTTTTATAGGAATTTCAACAGTTCCATCAAGATACTTTGTTAAAATACTATCAAACCAGGTATCAGGCAGAGCAGAATAGTGGTCTGAAATTATAGTACAGGTGGAGTTTATCTTAGATATTTCATTTATTAGTTTTTTTCTTTTTTTCGGATAAAAGCCAAATTTTTCAGATTTTGAAAATATAACAGTATCAGCAAACTCTATCTGGTTGTTATATATTTCCGGGAATTCCTTTTTATACCTGTCAAGACTTAATACATCTACTATAACAATAGGTGCCATAAGCTTAATATGCTCATATTCTATTTGCTTAAGGTTGGTTAAAAGATTGCTGAGCATAGCTACTCCTGTAGGCTCTATAACCAGATATTCAGGATTAACAGTATTTGAAATAGTAAGTACTGAGGCGGCAAAGTCACCTTTGGCAGAACAGCATACACAACCTTCTGTCAGTTCCCATATATTGACTTCGGTGGTTTCTTTTAGTATATCGCCATCTACTCCACTGGCTCCATATTCATTTTCAAATATAGCTATTTCTTTTTTTGTACGTTTTGCAAGTTCCTTAATAAAAGTTGTTTTACCGGCACCAAGAAAGCCGGATATTATAAGTATTTTCATAAATTCCCTCTAAAATCAGATACCTGTACAGAGGTTTCTCCATACAGGCATCTGTATTTATATATCTAACTTAAACCATTTATAATATCAAGTAGTTATATGCAGGTGAAATGATTTAAGTTAATATCAAATTAATCCTGAATCTTAATTACAGGTTTAATAAGATCTGCCGGCTTATCTCTCATAAGGAAGAGAGCTTCTTCAATATGATCCCAACCTTCAAATACATGTGTTGAAAGAGGAGAAAGATCAAGTTTACCTGCAGATACAAGAGCAGAAAGTTTCTCCATACGAAGTCTTCCACCAGGCATAAGACCGCCGTTAATCTGTTTATGTCCCATACCTACACCCCATTCAGCACGAGGAATATCAATATTTTCTCCTGAACCGAGGTAGTTTACGTTACCAATCTTTCCACCCGGCTTTAAGCACTTAACAGCAGGGGAGAAGGTTTCAACACCACCGCCGGCAATGATGATTTTGTCAACACCCTTACCATTAGTCATCTTCATAACCTGCTCATCAATCGGACCGTTCTTATAGCTGATGAAATCTGTAGCACCATAACCCTTAGCCGCATCAACACAAACCTGTCTTGTACCTACAGCAATAATTCTTGAAGCACCGCGGAGGTTAGCACCTGCTACGGACATAAGACCAACAGGCCCGATACCGATAACGAGTACAGAATCACCAAACTGCACATCTGCAAGCTCTACACCATGGAAACCGGTAGGTACCATGTCAGAGAGCATACAAGCATCAACTGTATTTATATTGTCAGGAAGGAGAGCGAGATTTCCGTCTGCATCATTTACATGGAAAAACTCTGAGAATACGCCATCCTTAAAGTTTGAGAATTTCCAGCCTGCAAGCATTCCGCCTGAATGCATTGAAAATCCAGCCTGAGCCTCAAGAGAGTTCCAATCAGGTGTAATAGCAGGAACGAGTACTCTGTCACCAGGTTTGAAATCTTTAACTAATTCACCAACTTCGACTACCTCAGCGCAGCCTTCATGACCTAAAATCATATTGTGTCTGTCACCGATAGCACCTTCCCATAATGTGTGCACACATCAGATGTACAGATTGCAAGAGCAAGAGGCTTACAGATAGCATCAAGAGGACCACATTTAGGTCTGTCTTTCTCTATCCAGCCTGACTCACCAATCTTAAGCATTGCATAACCTTTCATAACCGTTCTCCTTTCAACTATTAAAATGTTAACCTATATAAAAGCTATGAAAACATTATAACAGTTAATTTGATAAAAGTCACTAAAAAAATTATTAAAAAAAATAATAAAAAAATTTGTAAATTTTGCGACTAAATTGCAAATGTATTGACCAAAAATCAGAGTTTGTTTTTAGAATTGGCATAAAACTTATTGATTGGAGTAAAACTAAGTGAGAAATAATATAGAAGATATAACGAAGTTTATTTTTATAAAAGATGAACCCGAGACAGCAGATATAATTTTTATTCCAGGTTCTTCAAACTGGGTACTTGCTGAAACAGCAGCTTCTTTGTACAAAGAAGGCAAGGCAAATAAAATAATGCCTTCAGGGATGTATTTTTATAAAATCGGAAGATTTCTAAACGAAAGAGTAACAGATGAGAGGTATAAAGGAAATTTTAGGACAGAAGCAGAATTTTTAAGTTCAGTTCTTGTAAAAAACGGTGTAGAGAATAAGGATATTCTTATTGAGGAGAAAGCTACAAATACTTATGAAAATGCAATATTTTCCAGAGATTTGCTTAAGGAAAATAATTTAACTGTTAAGAAAGCCATCATCTGTCCCCAGGCTTTTCATGCCAGAAGAGCCTTTATGACTTATTCACATTTGTTTCCTGATACGGAGTTTTATGTAGTTCCTACCGATACACAGGGTATAACTGCAGACAGCTGGTATAAGACTGAGAGAGGGATTCAGGTGGTACTTGGAGAGTTAAAGAAATGTGGAGAATATTTTGAGGAATATTTTTGGATGGAATACGAAAAACAGGATTGTTAAGGAGCTGTAATGAGCTTAGAAATAGAAAAATACTATGAAATATTAAGAAAGTCCGAATTATTTTTAGACTTAGATTTAGAAGCAATACTTCATATTGTAAATTGTCTCAAAGGCTATATCCGTATATATAAGTCAGGAAGTGTCGTCCTACCCTATGGGAGTAAAACAGAGTATGCAGGAGTTGTACTTTCGGGAAAGTTGGCTCTTGTGATTCCTGAAGCAGATGGAAGTGAGACAAATATGGGCAATATAACGGAGTCAGGATTTTTCGCCTGTGCAAATGCCTGCATACCGGGTCAAAAATACCTTGCAAGCGCTGTTGCAAAGAAAGAAACCAAAATTCTTTTTTTGAAACTTTCTAATTTATTTGAGTCATACGCAATAAAATGTCAGTATGCCTCTATGATGACTGTAAATGTTTTAAGGCAGATAGCGGAAGAAAAAGTGATTCAGGATAAAAGAATCAGGGTTATGGGACAAAAGAGTATAAGGGCTAAGCTCACTTCTTATATAGAAGAATTTCTTACAGATATCAACAATGGGATTAAAACTATGAATAATCAGGAGCTGGCTAACTTCCTCGGGGTGGACAGAAGTGCTCTGTCGAGGAAATATCCAGAATGAGGAAAGAAGGATTGCTCGAACAAAATGAATTAAAAAAATAAAGACTTATTGATAAAAAAATAGTCAAGTAATAGTAAAAAAAGTGTTGCAGTTGCAATAGAAAAAGTAAAACCTAAAAATATACTTGAAATTAGATATAACTAACTAATTAATATTTTTAGGAGGAAGATATGAAAAAAATCAGATTAACAGCACTCATGCTTAGTGCTGTAATAGCGTTAAGTGCTTGCGGAGGAAATACGGCAAATATAGAGAAAAAGAGCAGTGTAACTCAGAATACCTCTGCATCACAGGCAAGTTCAGCTAAAATGTCATCAGCTTCTATGGGAAGTACAGGTTCAGCTACAAGCAATACAAGCAGTGAGACAAAGACAGTGGGTACACATACAGTAGTTGACCATGGCGGTAATACGGTAGAGGTTCCTAATGAGATAAACAGAATAGTTATAGATCAGATTCCTATTTTATCTACTTATATGGCTTATTTTGAAGGAAGTGCACCTAAATTAGTCGGTTTTGCCGGTTCATTTAAGGATATTATAACGAAGACAGCACTCAAGAATATAGCTCCGGAACTTTTTGAAAGCAGTGATACAGTTTATGCACAGAGCGATTTAAATATAGAAGAAATTATAAAACTTAAACCGGATGTCATATTCTATAATGCTCAGAACAAGGAGCATGCTGAAATACTCAAAAAATCAGGAATACCGGCAGTAGGTTTTGCAACCGTTGGAGCAAGTACACCCGCCGATCCGATAGAAAGATATAAAGAGTGGTTGAGGCTTTTGGAGGATGTTTTCGGCGAAAAAGGTAAGATGGACAACTTCATAGCTGAAGGTGACAAAATAGTGGCTGATGTTACCGAAAGAATAGCTAAGGTTGATGATAAAGACAGACCGGATACTATGATACTTTGGAAATATGCAAACGGTGTTCCTATGGTCGCAGGTAAAGGCTCATTCGGAGATTTCTGGCTTCAGAGATTGAAGGTTAAGAATCTGGCAGGAGAGACCAAAGGCTTTGCTCAGGTAAGTATGGAGCAGATATATAAGTGGAATCCTTCACTTCTGCTTTTGGATGGACCGGGACTTCTTGATATGATTCCGTCGGATGTTATAGAGAATAAGGTAGAGGGTGCGGATTTCTCTACTATAAAGGCTGTAAAGGATAAGAGGGTATATAATACAACACTTGGTATGTGGAACTGGTTTACACCTAATCCGGACGGTCCGTTAGTTCTTGCCTGGCTTGCAAGTAGAACCTATCCTGAGCAGTTTAAGGATTATCCGCTTGAAGATACTATCCGCAAATATTATAAAGATTTTTATGGTTACGATGTTACCGATGAGGAAATGAAAGGAATGTTAGATTACAATGAAAGATAATCTTTGGATTAGAAATAATCATTTTACATTACTTTCATATGTGCTTATGTTTATTACCCCTATAGTGTTTGCGCTTATTGCTCTTTGCAGCGGAAGAATGTTTCTGTCTGTAAAGGAAGTTGTGGATACGTTGATGATGGTAATAAACGGAAAGGGAGAGGAAGCTGAGTTCTTTTCCATTATTATGAACATAAGACTGCCACGAATTATAATGGCAATAATAGTGGGTATGGGGCTTAGTCTGGCAGGCAGTACCTTCCAATCACTTTTTCCAATCCGCTTGCTACGCCTGATATTTTGGGTGTAACAAGCGGCACCTGTGTAGGAGCGATCTTAGCAATTTTACTTGGCAGAAGTATATTAGAAGTACAGCTTATCGCACTTGTGTTCGGACTTGCGGCGGTATGGATAACGATGAAGGTGGCAGGCAGTGATACAGAACGTTCAATAGTGTTTTTAGTGCTTTCGGGTGTTATAATTTCATCTTTGTTCAATGCAATAGGCTCATTGCTAAAATATACGGCAGATCCGACAAGCAAGCTGCCTGAGATAACCTACTGGCTAATGGGAAGCTTTGCTTCAGCCTCTTACACAAAGATACTTATAGGAAGTCCGCTAATCTTGATAGGAGTAGCAGTTATTTACCTGTTGAGATGGAAATTAAATATACTTTCGCTGAGTGAAGATGAGGCAAAGGCAAGCGGTATGGACATAAGAAAAATAAGACTGGCTTTCATACTTGCTTCTACCCTTATTACAGCTTCAAGTGTGTCTATGTGTGGGCAGGTGGGTTGGATAGGACTTTTAGTTCCGCATCTTTCAAGAATGTTGGTAGGCAGCAATAACAGATATGTAATTCCTATAAGCATGAGCATTGGAGCTGCATTTATGATTGCCATTGACACTATGTCAAGAAGCATAAGCGTAATAGAACTTCCTCTGTCGATACTGACTGCCATAGTTGGAGCTCCGATATTTATTTCGTTACTTAGGAGGAACAGGAAAAATTTAAGATGATATTAGAAGTTTCAAATGGTGCATTTTCTTATCCGGGTGGTAAGACAGTGATAAACGGTATTAACCTTGGTGTAGACAAGGGTGAGGCACTTTCGGTATTGGGACCTAACGGAGTCGGAAAGACTACTTTGTTAAAATGTTGTCTGGGACTGCTAAATTTTAATAAGGGAGAGGCAAGGCTGTACGGTAATGATATAAAAACCATGAAACCCAAAGACTTTTGGAGTTTGGTGTCTTATATTCCGCAGTCTCATAATTTTGCATTTTCTTACAGCGGGATAGATTTGGTTGTGTTAGGTCGAAGTTCACACCTAAATACCTTTGAACAGCCCGGTAAAAAAGATTATGAAAGGGCGTATGAAATACTTAAGGAAAACGGAATTCTGTATCTGGCAGATAAAGATTGCAATAAGATGAGCGGCGGAGAACTTCAGATGATACTGATAGCCAAGGCACTTATAAATGAACCAAAGCTCATAGTCCTTGATGAACCGGAAACAGGCCTTGATTTTCATAATCAGATTTTGGTTCTTGACTTGATAAACAAGTTGGTACATGAAGATGGACTCAGTGCAATTATCAATACTCATTATCCTACCAACGCACTTATGATATCCGATAAGACTATTCTTATGAAAAAAGATGGTTCATATATTTATGGAAAGACAAATGAAATTCTTAATAAAACCAATATTGAAGATGCTTTTTGATGTAGAAATTATCATAAATGAAGGCGATTATAAAGGAGAGAAAAAGAAAAGTATAATTCCCGTTGCAATCAGACGGTAAGTTATATAATATATGATGATACAAGTGTCAAAAGTATAAAAATTCTGTGCAAGCTTGCTTGCAAAAGAATTTATTATCTTTTGACACATCATTTGTAAACTATTTTGACAAGGGAGGCGGCTATGATTAAAGGCGGTAAATTTAAGTTTTCAGAAGAATATAAGATAAAAAATGAACTTACCATTTCTACAAAATTAGGGCTTTCGGATGCACCTATTACTTATTTCAGGCTTGGAAACGGGACTGATATTAGTAAGGAAAGCTATGACTGCCCGGTACTTTACATAGGTACAGACGGATTTGGTATGTTTAATCTGAATGAAAATGATACAGAACATATGTCTGAAAATGCCTTGTTATACGTTGCTCCCAAAACTTTATGCGGTATGTCGGCCAGTACAGAGAGCGGCCTGTCATATATAGAAATATTACTTGAAAAAGGAGATAAATATGAATAGTGTATTAAAAGCAGGAGAGGTTACAAAATTAAAAAACTTACTTGATTACGAGAAGGGAAGCATAGCAAATGTAGACCTTATCGGGCAGGACAATCTTAAGTTTATGATAATGGCTTTTGATGAGGGCTGCTATCTTTCAGAGCATCGTGCTCCGGGTGAAGCGATTGTTTTTGCTCTTGAAGGTAAGGGAATTATAAACTATGAAGGTACAGACTATGAGGTAAACGAAGGAGATAACTTCAAATTTGATAAAAATGCCCTTCACAGTGTAAAGGCAGTAGGAAGATTTAAGATGGCACTTTTACTTGTAAAATAATAGGCTAAGTTAAATAAGACGGCAGATTTCTGTGAGGAGGATGCCGTCTTTTTTATTATAATTATTTTTATCAATATTATTATTTTTCCTGCTTGACAGCATAGATTTCAAAGGTTATGTTAATAACAAAAGTAAGAAATTCTTACCCGAAAGGAGAAAAATATGGATGCAGATATACTAACAATGTCATCTAAAGGACAGATTTCAATTCCTGCGAAGATAAGAAAGGAAATGTCTGTAAGTATCGGAGATAAATTTGTAATATATTTGCAAGGATTGCGAGAAGCGAAGCTGTAGCAATCCTGTATCAATGGGTGTCAAATACTTTTGACATCCACATCATATTTATATGGCAATACAATAATGATGAAACCAATTAAATTACCATCTAAAAACTGAATTTGAAAAAGGAACTTAAAGAAGCTGAGAAATGGGCAAAATCAGTTGGTTATGAAGAAGATGATGTCAGCGGAGATAAAGATCTTTTTGGACTTAAAAATTTGAAGGAATTGAAATAGTAACTGCAAAAAGAAATTTTATGAAAAAAATATGTGAAATGATATGCTTTTATGCTAAATACACACTTTCCTCATTTGTCAAGTACGAATTCTGTCAAGCAAAATGACATTTTTCGTACTTGTTATTTTTAAAAATTATATTAAAATAAGTATAGTAGTATAAAATTTTCAGATCAAAGGAGGAAAATATGCATACAAAAACCAGAGATGCGAAAAAATTGAGGGGGGGGGTACGGGCTGTAATAGCCTGCATTATAGCATTTGCAGTGGTATTTACCCAGATAAAGGTGGAAGCCTTTGCTGAGGAGGTGGTAAAATACTGGGACAGGGAAAGAAATGAACAAGTGACCCTGAAAACAGAAGATGTAACTGCTGTAACTGGCGATATGACAACCCTTGGAGATGCGAACAGTACTGCTCCTAAATGGTATGTAGTTAAAGGCGATGTAACAGTAAATGAAAGAATTAACATGGCAGGAAATGTACATCTTATTTTAGCAGATAATAGTAAACTTGATGCTAAAAAAGGAATAGCGGTACTTAAAGACAACTCTTTAACTATATATGGAGAGAATAAAGAGGTTACAACTTCTACAGGCAAAATAATAGCTGAAGGAGATAATGGTGATGCAGGCATTGGAGGAGAACTATCCAAAGACGGAGGCAGCATAAAGATTACAGGAGGAAAAGTAGACGCGTCATCTAAAGAAGTCGCTTCTATACCACAATACGGCCGTCAAAATGAATCAGGCGCAGGAATAGGAAGTGGCCTAAGTACTGGAGATGGTGGAGGTTCGTCAGGAACTATAGAGATTACAGGAGGAGAAGTAAAGGCGACTGCTTTTTCAGGAGCCGGTATAGGCAGCAATAATCACAAAACAATAAGTACAATAGAGATAAAAGGCGGTAAGGTAACAGCCACATCCCAATACGGAGCAGGTATAGGCGGTAATTCAAGCTTCTCGGAAGGAATTATAAGGATTACAGGAGGAGAAATATCCTCAAGATCCTTTAGAGGAGCAGGCATAGGCGGAGGTGATGGACAAGGACCAGATTCAACAGGCACTATAGAGATTTCAGGAGGAATAGTTGAGGCAATATCCGATAAGGGAGATGGAATAGGCATAGGCAAATGTAGTAATGACATTGAACATGAACCTAAAGCAGGCGTTTTTACTACAGGAGAGAATGGTAAAGCTATAATTAAAGCCCTAACCAATAGAATAGAGCAAAACACAAACCCAAAGTTGTCAAAACCTACTAACTATTAGGAACAGGGTAAATGAAAGTTCTTGGAAAGGAATTATATTTGAAGAAAATATAGGAAAAGTATACGGAGATCATGAACTGGGCTGGGATTTAACAGTTACAGATAAAGAAACCCTTACACTACCAGAAGGTACCGTGCTTACTATTCCGGAAGGCAAAATCCTTACTCTTAATGGAACTTTATCAAATAGTGGAAAAATAAGAAAGTTTGGTACAATTACTAATGAGGGTAAAGTAAGCGGAACAGGAAAGTTCTTAAATACCCGTTATGATAAGCCTGTTGCAGTAAGAGATTTTAAATCCGGCAAGCTTACAGGACTTGATGCTAATCTTTCGTATGTAATCACTCCTGAAGACGGTATTGAGAAGACAGTAAATAACCCTGCTGAGGGGAAAATAGACATTGCTGATGAGTGGTTTGGTAAAACTTTATCAATTAAGGTAAAAGAAGATGAAGAAAAACTTGAAAGCCAACCTCAAAACTTATCTATTGAAGCAAGAGCAGAAGCTCCAGAAGGCTTAAAGACTGAAAAAGAGAGTGTTTCAGGAAGAAAAGATGGCAAAATTACAGGTACAACAGATAAAATGCAATACAGATTTTCTACTTCGGCTGAATGGAAAACCTGTTCAGAAGGTGCAGTTATTTCGCTGGCACCGGGCAAATATTTAGTGAGAATAACTGCAACTGACACCGCCTTTGCGAGTAAATCAGCAGAAATAGAAATAATGCAGGGTGAGAGTATAGGCGGAGGCTATTGGATTGAAGATCCTTCATCACAAAAAAATGAAAAAGATGATAAGAATAAAACAGAAAATACCGACAAAGCCTCTGCACCTGAAAAAGCCTCTGCACCGAAAAAGCAGAAGTCAGCATAGAAGCAAAAAGGAAAAAAACAAAACAGCAACGACCAAAATTTCTGAAAAACTGTAGAGGATGCAATTACAAAGGCTTTTGGAAGAAGCTAAGAAAAACGGTAAGGAAGCAGAAAAAATATCTCTTGAAGTAAAAGTAGATATGCCAAAGGGTACTGATAAAGTAAAGGTAAATCTTACCGAGGGTGCTTTAGAAACGCTTACAAGTGAAAAAATTAACAATTTCATCGTAGACAGTCCTCTTTCAAGGATGATATTTGACAAAAAAGCCATTTCAGAGCTTAAGAAAAAGAGCAAAGGAAGTATTGTATTAAATGTAACTCCGGCTAAAAAACTTTCTAAAAATGTTAAAAAGCTTACCGGAAACAGGCCTGTTTACGATATAAGCATAAGCTATGCAAAAGGAAAGAAAAATATAACAGCTCTTGGAAAAGGAAGCATAAAAGCCTCTATTCCTTATAAGCTTAAGAATAATGAAAAGGCATACGGACTGTATGCTTTCTACCTTGATAAAAAAGGAAAAGTAAGGAAGATTAAAGGTTCTTACTATGATAAAGAAAGCGGTGCTATGGTATTTAGTACAAAAAGGTTGGATGTATTTGGAATAGGATATACAACGAAATAATACAAAATAAAGGGATTCCTGTAGATTACCGGATAATGGGTAGTCTATAGAATATCATTTTTAAACACTCCACAGAATGTGGACTATTTAGCTGGGAGAAGAACTATATTTATACATAAAAATATGTTGAAGTACGTTAAAAAGTACATTATACTTATTTTTTGAAAGAGCTAAGTAGTATATTAAAACAGGAGAGTTAAATATATGGACAAAAACATTATGCTCTATCATGGAAGTAATGTTATAGTGCAAAATCCTAAAATCTTAATAAACAGTCATTATAAAGACTTTGGATATGGATTTTACTGTACTAATATAAAAAGACAGGCTATGAGGTGGGCAAGTTCTAAGTCTGGTAAATCATATGTTAATAATTATACATATAAAGAAAATTCTAAATTAAAAATTTGTATATTTGAAACTATGACGGAAGAATGGCTGGAATTTGTGGTGAACTGCCGTTTAGGAAAAGAACATAATTTTGATATTGTAGAAGGACCTATGGCAGATGATCAGGTTTGGGACTATGTAGAAGATTATATAGACGGCAATATTTCAAAAGCAGCCTTTTGGGAACTGGTTAAGTTCAAATATCCTACACATCAGATAGTTTTTTGTACAGAAGAAGCTTTGAAAACTTTAAATTTTGAAGGGAGTGAGAAACTATGACTAATATATATTTCCCTGATGAAGAAATTACAAGAGATGATGTAAAATTTATATGTTATATGATAGAGCGTGTAGCAAGAAGGCTTCATCAGCGTAATAGTTATGTTGTAAATAAGCTGGGAGAGGAAAATATGAATCATCTTATAAGTGTGGCTAATGTACTTCATTCCAAAAATCCTTTGGATGTAGAAGATGAGTGGATTAGTGAGTATGGTTTAGAAAAGGGCAATGTAGATGTGACTGATGTGAATTATGAACTGGTGGATAGAATACCTACTCCTCTCCAAATGGGCAAAGTTTATGAACGCCTGATTTATAATACAGCACAGCCGAATGAGAGTGAAGTTGAAGGAATTATAAGAGTTTATAATAATAAGCTTTGCGATAAACTTGATGATTATAACTGCAGTGCCTATTATGAGCCGTCTTATTTCATAGCAAGGGCTTATAACCAGGGTGGGTTTTGAAAAATTCTAACCTTTACAAACACCCCTCAATAAGGTAAAATTACAGAGTAGCAGTAAACAAGACAAATATTGAGGTGAAATTTGAAACCAATAGTAGCGATAGTAGGAAGACCTAATGTAGGTAAGTCCACACTTTTTAATAAACTTGCAGGCAGTGACATTTCTATAGTAAAAGATACTCCAGGTGTAACCAGAGACAGGATATACGCAGATGCCGAGTGGCTTAACAAGGCATTTACAATGATAGACACAGGCGGTATAGAGCCTGATACAAGTGATATGATGCTAGCAAATATGCGTGAACAGGCTGAGATAGCTATAGATACTGCAGATGTAATTATATTTATAACAGATGTGAAAACCGGACTGGTTGACTCGGACAATCAGGTAGCTCATATGCTTAGAAAGTCCAAAAAACCGGTAGTTTTAGTAGTTAATAAGGTAGATAATCCTGTTAAACAACAGGCAGATGTATTTGAGTTTTATAATTTAGGACTTGGTGAGCCATTTCCAATATCATCTGTAAACCAGACCGGTATAGGTGATATGCTTGATGAGGTTGTTAAACATTTTCCGGAAGACAGCCCTGAGGCGGAGGAAGATGATACCCCTAAGATAGCCATTATAGGTAAGCCGAATGTGGGAAAATCATCTATAATCAACAGACTGCTTGGCGAGAACAGAGTTATAGTTTCTGATGTTGCCGGTACTACAAGAGATGCTATAGATACCAGAATCCGCAGAAACGGGAAAGAATACATAATGATAGATACTGCCGGTATCCGTAGAAAAAGCCGTATCAAAGAAGATATTGAGTACTATAGTATAGTAAGAACAGTATCAGCCGTTGAAAGAGCAGATATAGTTGTACTTGTTATAGATGCAACCGAAGGTATAACCGAACAGGATGCAAAGATAGCGGGAATAGCACATGAGCGTGGTAAGGGTATAATAGTAGCTGTAAATAAATGGGATTTGATTGAGAAAACTGATAAGACTATGAACGAGCATACCAAGAAGCTCAAAGAAATCCTTGCCTATATGCCTTATGCAGAGTTCCTTTTTATATCAGCAGTAAGCGGACAGCGTCTTAATAAACTTTTCGACCTTATTGATGTGGTTATTCAGTATCATACACTGAGAGTGTCAACAGGTGTGCTTAATGATATTTTAGCTGAGGCTATAGCTATGCAGCAGCCACCTACCGACAAAGGAAGAAGGCTTAAAATTTACTATATTACTGAGGTGTCTGTCAAACCGCCTACCTTCATACTTTTTGTAAATAGCAAGAAACTTATGCATTATTCTTATACAAGATATATTGAAAATAAGATAAGAGAAGCTTTTGGCTTCACCGGAACGCCCCTTCGTTTCATCATCAGAGAAAGAAGTGCTGATGATACAACAAAAATACATTAATAGGAGCATATATGTTAAGTGCGATTGTTATTATTTTAGGATATGTATTTGGCAATTTTCCTACAGGACTTATTGTAGGAAAACTCAATAATATTGATATAAGGCAGACCGGAAGCGGAAATATAGGCTCAACCAATGCCCTCAGAACCTTGGGGTTTTTAAGAGGCGGACTTCCTACTTTGGTGGGAGACATATTAAAAGTTGTTATTCCCTGCCTTTTGGTAAAACATCTTATTTGTCCGGGGCTTGTCGGTAATGAGATTGGTTATTTAAGTACAGATTATTTTGTGCTTTTATGCGGATTTGGAGTTGTGCTCGGACATAATTTCCCCTGCTGTGCTTGGTTTTCATGGCGGCAAAGGTATAGCTTCTACCGGTGGTGCATTTCTTGTGTTTAATTTTCCTATGACTATGATACCGCTTGCTGTATTTATTTTAGTCTGCTATATAACTAAGTATGTATCACTTGGTTCTATGATAGGCTTGATTTCAATTCCTGTTACTATTGCTTTTTTCTATCCGGGACAGTGGGCGCTTGTTCTTGTGGCTTTATTATATGCTATTTTAGGAATTGCAAGACATAAGCCAAATATTGAAAGACTGATGAAGGGAACTGAAAATAAATTAGGTAAGAAGAAAGATTAAGAGGAGGCAGTATGAAAATTGCAGTATTGGGTGCAGGAACCTGGGGAAGTGCTTTAACAATCCTGCTTAATAACAATGGTCATGAACTTACACTTTGGACTGCCGTTGAAAAAGAGTTTAATGAATTAAATACTACAAGAACAGTAAAGAACCTTAAAGGTGTTAAACTGGATGATAAAATAAAGCTTACCAACGATATAAACACTGCCTGCAAAGATAAAGAACTTATAGTATTTGCAGTTGCTTCTCCTTATGTGAGAGTTACAGCTAAAAAGGCAGCTCCTTTTATAGACAGAAAAATACCTGTTGTAAATGTGGCTAAGGGTATTGAAGAAGATACACTTATGACTTTGACTGAAATTATTGAAAGTGAATTTGAAGCAGATAATGGAGATAAGGGTATAGTCACTGTACTTTCAGGACCAAGTCATGCGGAAGAAGTATCTATTGGAATGCCTACTACAGCAGTAGTAGGAGCTAAATCAAGGGATATTGCCTGCATGATACAGGATGCCTTTATGTCTGAGAGATTCAGAGTATACACAAGTCCTGATATAATAGGAATAGAGCTTGGTGGTTCTCTTAAAAATGTAATTGCTCTTGCCGCAGGTGTAATAGATGGACTTGGACTTGGTGATAATGCCAAGGCTGCACTTATAACCAGAGGAATTTCGGAAATAGGCAGGCTCGGTATGAAGCTAGTGGTAAGCTTGAAACCTTTGCAGGACTTTCAGGCATAGGCGACCTTATAGTTACCTGTTGTTCAACTCACAGCCGTAACCACAATGCGGGCTTCCTTATGGGACAGGGTAAGACTATGGAAGAAGCTATGGCAGAGGTAGGACAGGTGGTAGAAGGTGTATATTCTGCAAAGGCTGCCAGTAAATTGGCTCACGCAAATAATATAGATATGCCTATAGTTGAGCAGATGAATAAGGTATTGTTTGAAAATAAAAAAGCAGAAGATGCTTTAAGCGAACTGCTTTTAAGAGATAAAAAGGATGAACACTCAGGTTTTGACTGGGATGAATAAAGATAGAAAGGTTGAAAATGGAGATAGATGTAGAAAAACTTACTCCTATGATGCGCCAATATTATGATATTAAAAAAGAATACAGTGACTGTATTCTTTTTTATAGAATGGGCGACTTTTATGAGATGTTTTATGATGATGCTTTAACTGCATCTAAGGTACTTGAAATTACACTTACAAAAAGGTCAGGAAGTAATGAGAACAGTCCGCCTATGTGTGGAGTGCCTTTTCATGCTGTGGACAGATATTTAAATAATCTTGTACAGGCAGGCTATAAGGTGGCTATCTGTGAGCAGACAGAAGATCCTAAACTTGCCAAAGGGCTTGTAAAGCGAGAAGTAATAAGGATAGTTACACCGGGAACCAACCTTGATACCTCAGCGCTTGAAGAAACTAAAAATAACTTCCTTATGGGGATAATAGCTGTAAATGAAGACTATGGCATTTCACTTGTAGATGTGTCTACAGGTGAGTTTCTTGTAACTGAGTTAGTTTCTTCTAAGTCTTTGCTTGATGAGATAACAAAATTTGAGCCGGCAGAACTGGTTTGCAATGATAACCTCATTATATTAGGTATTCTGACTGATGATTTTATAGAAAAACAGCATTTAGTAATAACAAGGCTTGAAAAAAGGTATTATGAATATTCTGCTGCAGTCAGGATGATTAAGAAGCATTTTAAGGTAGAAGTGCTTGACGGTCTTGGGCTTACCGGTATGGACAATGCAATCTGTTCGGCAGGTATGGTACTGGCTTATCTTTATGAAACACAGAAAAATGATTTAACTCATATTATTTCAATCAAGCCATATTCAAACAATGCCTATATGATACTGGATGGCTCTACCAGAAGAAACCTTGAGCTTACGGAAACATTAAGAGATAAGAATAAGAGAGGTTCATTGCTCTGGGTACTTGATAAAACCAAAACTGCTATGGGAGCAAGGCTTTTAAGGAATTTCTTGGAACAGCCCCTTGTGGATAAAACAGGTATCGAAGCAAGGCTTGATGCGATAGAAGACTTTAGCAGGAACATTATTACAAGGGAAGAAATCAGAGAATATTTAAATCCTGTATATGATATAGAAAGACTTCTTGCAAAAATCTGTTATAAAAGTGCCAATCCCCGTGATTTGCTGGCTTTTATGAATTCCATAGAGTTTTTGCCTGCAATTAAAAGTCTTTTACCCCGAGTTTAGTTCCAAGCTGTTAAATGATTATAATGAAATGCTTGATCCTCTTTCAGACATTTACGAAAAGATAGATAGGGCAATAGTTCCCGAGCCACCACTTTCAGTAAGAGAAGGCAGGATAATTAAAGAGGGATATAACGAGGAAATAGACCGTCTCAGGAGAGCAAATACAGAAGGCAAAACCTTAGTATCAGAGCTTGAAAACGAAGAAAGAAAGAACAGGAATTAAAAATCTTAGAATTAAATATAATAAGGTTTTTGGATACTATATAGAAGTTACCAATTCATATAAGGATTTGGTTCCTGATGACTGGACAAGGAAGCAGACACTTACCAATGCCGAAAGGTACATAACTCCGCGGCTTAAAGAGTTTGAAAATATGATACTCGGTGCTGAGGAAAGGCTTGTAACTCTTGAATATGACCTGTTTTCAGAACTTCGGGATGAGATAGCCGCAGAGATTGTAAGGATAAGTAAGACTGCCAAAGCCATAGCCGGAATAGATGCCTTTATTTCGCTTTCTGTAGTCGCAGAAAGTGAGGGTTTTGTACGCCCTAAGATAAACGAAGAAGGAATAGTTGATATAAAAGACGGAAGACATCCTGTAGTAGAGAAAATGATGGGCGGAGACGGTTTTATTGTAAATGACACTTATCTGGATGAAAAAAATGACAGAATTTCAATAATTACAGGACCTAATATGGCTGGTAAGTCAACCTATATGAGGCAGACTGCCATCATAGTGCTGATGGCTCAGATAGGAAGTTTTGTACCTGCAAGTTCAGCCAACATAGGCATCTGTGACAGGATATTTACAAGGGTAGGAGCTTCTGATGATCTTGCAAGCGGGCAGTCTACCTTTATGGTGGAAATGACAGAGGTTGCAAATATTTTAAGAAATGCCACAAAGAACAGCTTACTTATTTTAGATGAAATCGGCAGGGGAACAAGTACCTTTGACGGACTTTCGATAGCCTGGGCTGTAGTCGAATATATCAGCAATCCGAGACTTTTGGGAGCAAAAACTCTGTTTGCAACACATTATCACGAGCTTACCGAGCTTGAAGGCAAGCTTCCTAATGTAAACAATTACTGCATAGCTGTAAGGGAAGACGGAGATAATATAGTTTCCTAAGAAAGATAGTTAAAGGCGGTGCTGATAAAAGCTACGGTATACAGGTGGCGAGGCTTGCGGGAGTTCCTGACAGTGTAATTGAAAGAGCAAAAGAGCTTGCTATAGAGCTTGACAGCAATGACATATTGGAAAAAGCCAAGAAGCTTGAAGTAAAATCTGTGACTGGTGACAGCAGCGGTGCAAGAGAATATGTAGAAAACAAGAATGTAATAGAGTTCTTATCGGAAACAGGCGGTATGCCCGACAAAAAAGAAGAGAAGAAGCTTTTAAAACCTAATAAAACAGATGAAAACCAAATCTCATTCTTTGGCTCGTCCAAGAATGAAGATGTAATAGCAGAGCTTATGGACATGAGGCTTGAAGAACTCTCTCCTATAGATGCACTAAACAAGCTCTATGCTATGCAAAAGAAAGTAAAAAGCAGAGGCTTATAGTTAGAAACGAGGTGAGGCTTTGGCGATAATTAACTTACTTGATAAAGATACTATCAATAAAATAGCTGCGGGAGAGGTTATAGAAGGACCTGCTGCCGTAGTTAAAGAACTTGTGGAAAATGCGATAGATGCAGATGCAAACTCGGTTACAGTGGAAATAAAAGACGGTGGTACATCACTTATAAGGGTGACGGATAACGGAAAAGGCATAGGTAGTGATGATATTAAGACAGCATTCCTGCCCCATGCTACAAGTAAGATTAAAACTGCCGATGACCTTGTCTTGGTATCAAGCCTTGGTTTCAGAGGTGAAGCTCTTGCCAGCATAGCCGCAGTCAGTGAGGTGGAAGTGCTTACCAAAACTGCTGATGAAATAAGCGGCATTAGATATGTAATAAACGGTGGTAAGGAAGAAGCTAATGAACCTGTCGGTACTCCGGAGGGTACTACATTTGTCGTAAGAAATATTTTCTATAATACTCCTGCCAGAAAGAAGTTCTTAAAGACAGCAGCTACAGAAGGAAGATATGTTGGCGAGGTTATGGAGCATATGGCAGTAAGCCACCCTGAGATAGCCTTTAAGTTTATCCTAAACGGTCAGGTAAAGCTTCAGACTATGGGGAACGGTAGTCTGAAAGATGTATTATTCTACATCTATGGAAAGGAAACCACGGCCAATATTATTCCTGTAAATAATCCTGATGTGGAGGGAGAACCTGTAAACGGACTTTCTGTACGAGGATATATAGGCAAGCCATCCTTAACCAGAGGAAATAAGGAGTATGAGAATTATTTTATAAACGGAAGATTTATAAAAAACAAGGTTATTACAAGGGCAATAGAGGATGCTTACAAGTCATTTCTTATGCAGCACAGGTTTCCTTTTACCTGTCTGCTTATAAGTGTTGATAGTTCTTTGGTAGATGTAAATGTACATCCTGCCAAGTTAGAAGTAAGGTTTAGTGATGCGGAAAGCTTGTACAGGCTTATTTTTCACGAAGTTGACAATGCTCTTAGGAAGAAGGATTTACTTCCGGATATGGGTGTAAAGCAGGTTCCGGATAAGCAGCCCCTTGTAAGAGAGTTTAAGCCCACACCTAAGTCTGAAAAATCTGAGGGATATGTGATACCCGATATTCCTATGCCTGAGCCTTTTGAAAAAAGCAGACAGGGTGAATGGAAAAAGGAATTAAAGCCTGTATTTAAGCAGGAAAGCTTCGTGGCAGAGAAAGCAAAAAGAGATGAGACAGGTCCTCTTATTAAGTCTGAAATATATGCACCTTTAGTCAGCACTCCGGTTTCTGATGTAAATTCGTCTGAACTAAATAAAAGTTTAGAAAATAAAAATGAAATTTCATTTGATAATGCGAATAAAGATGAAAAAAATTAAATACTGTAAATGTGAATCCTACACTTGTAGAAAAATGATAAAAAAACAACTGGAAATAAATATATAGAGTCAGTTGAAGAAGAAGGAATCTCATATAAAAAAATATCGGATTATAGTGAAGAAGAAATGATAATCAGACCTGAATCTACAGCAGTAGAACAAACTTCTGGTGCAGATAACGACCTTTCTTCCGAAGATTTTAAGGGTGGAATACTTGCAAAGAAAGCTCTCCCAGATATTAAAATTATAGGACAAATATTTGGAACTTACTGGATAATGGAATATGACGGAAGCGTGTATATGATAGATCAGCATGCAGCCCACGAAAAGGTAATGTATGAGAAATTTGTCAAAGAAATATCAGTTAATAAAGTAACTTCACAGAACCTGCTGCCTCCTGTAGTTGTTACACTTTCAGGAAGCCAGAGACAGATAGCGGAAGAAATAAGTGACCACCTTCATAAACTCGGTTTTGAAATAGAGCCGTTCGGTGGCAATGAGTATGTGATAAAGGCAGTACCTACAGAGCTTTTTGGAATAAGTGAAAAAGAGATGCTCTTTGATATAATTGACCAGTATTCACTCGAAGGAAAGAAGGCTACGCCTGATACTGTGCTTTCAAAGCTTGCAACAATGGCTTGTAAGGCTGCTATTAAGGGAAATATGAATATATCACTGCTTGAGGCAAAGGCACTTATTGAAGAGCTTATGAGCCTTGATAATCCATATAATTGTCCACATGGCAGACCAACTATGATATTTATGAGTAAGTCAGATGTAGAAAAGAAGTTTAAGAGACAGATTTAGTCAGGAGAAAATTTGAAAAGACTTGGAATTTATGTGCACATACCATTTTGTGCCAGAAAATGTAATTATTGCGATTTTTATTCTTTAGCCTCAGGTGAAGATGAGAAGAAGAATTATATAGAAGCACTTAAAAGGGAGATAAAAGAAGTAGCAAAAAAGGTGAGTACCGATTATGAGGTGTATACTATTTACTTTGGGGGAGGTACCCCTTCGATAATTAAGGCTGATTACATAAAGGAAGTTTTGGATGTAATAATGTCACATTTTAGGCTTTATGAAGATGATTTTTATCCTGAAATCACTATTGAATGCAATCCTAAGACTGTAGATATGGATAAACTCAGTATTTATAAAGAAGCCGGTATCAATCGGATTAGTCTTGGACTTCAGTCAACAGATAATGATGAGCTGAAACTTCTTGGCAGGATTCATACTTATGAGGATTTTTTGGAAAGCTATGAATTGGTTAGAAAGTCAGGTTTTAAGAATGTAAACATAGACCTTATGAGTGCAATCCCTAATCAGAAAATAGAAACCTATGAAAAATCATTAAATGAGATTATAAGGCTTAATCCGGAACATATTTCAAGTTATAGCCTTATAATTGAGGAAGGTACTCCGTTTTTTAAGAAATATTCTGAGGATGCACCTCTGTTTAAGGATTTACCTTCTGAAGATGAGGACAGGGAGATGTATGCACTTACATCTGAAAAATTTAGTAAAGCAGGGTATGAAAGGTATGAAATATCTAATTATGCTAAGGAAGGGTTTTACTCAAGACATAATACCTCATACTGGGACAGAGTGCCTTATCTTGGTTTTGGAGTAGGAGCTTCATCATTTTTTTGAAGATGAAAGATATAAAAACATGGCAAATCTTAAAGAGTATATTAAAAAAGCGGGAACAGAGGATATAAGAGAAGAAATTACCAAATTAAGCTTTAAATGATGCCATGTCTGAATTTATGTTTCTCGGACTTAGAAAAAAATAGTCGGAATAAGTAAATCAGAATTTAAAAGTAACTTCACTTTTTGTGTAGAAGAGATATTTGGGGAAAATATAAAAATACATTAATAACAAACTTTTGATTGATAACGGTGAATTTTTAAGGCTATCTGACAGGGGACTTGACATCAGTAATTATGTAATTAGTGACTTTTTACTGGATTGAAGTTGTATCAAAAGTGTGTTAAAATTAAAAAGTAAATGAAAAAGATGTGTAAAAAAGGAGGACAAAGTATGAATTTAAAGAAGGATAACAGAGGAATTGCAAAATCAGCGGTAATCATAATAATCGCTATAGTTGCTGCCCTTGCTATCGGAGGAGCTATATTTGCAAGTACAATGATGAAAAAAGATCCGTTAACAAGGCTTATCACAGGTTATATGAAGACATATAGCCAAAGGGATTTGAAATATTCTATGGATGTTTCATTTTCACTGAATAAGGAGAATGCTGAAGCAAAGAAGCTGTTTGAACAGATTCCTGTAGGATCATTTAAGTCAAGCAATGACCAGCTTATGGACTTTGTATCAAAGATTCTTCCAAAGATAGGCTTAAAGTACTCAGTAATAGCTAATACTAAGGAAGAACCTGTAAAGGTTGGTGCAAAAATGTCAGTTCTTTATGATAATAAAGAGCTTGTAGATGCCGGATTAACAGCTAAACCTTGGGAAGCTACAGTATTTTCAAAAGCCTTACTTAGCAAGCCACTTTATATGGATGTTAAAGAAAATATCAAGAATGAGTCAGGAATTGATATAAGCAGTATCAAGCTTAAAGATTATCTTGATGTTCTATATGAAGAGGATGAGTTCACCAAGAAATTTGCAGATTCAAAATATGTTGAAATCTTAAAAGAGAAATTTAAGGATAATCTTACATCAGAAGGTTCAGATAAGGTTGTACTTAACCTTAATTATGCTGATTCGTTAAAAGTATTTGAAGATATGTTTAATGAGGGTGCTAAGGATGAGGCTTTAAAGAACTTTGCAATTAGGAAGTTTGAAAAGTTAGCGGAAGTTGCTGTTAAGAATGGTGATTATAAGTTAGCAGGGCTTTCTGAGGAAGACTTTAAGAAGAAGATAGAAGAAGGAAAGAAGGAGCTTGACAAAAACTGGGAAAATATCTTGACAGAAGCAGCAAAGGCTTATTCAGGTGAGACCTTTAAGGAAGCATTAGCTCAGCTGGGTGATACTGTTATTAAATACACCTTTACATTTAAGGGCGATGAGATCGTTAAGGTTGACGGTGATATGTCAGTTCAGGGTATAGACATGAAGTTTGCTATGGTTATGGAAAAATATAGTGAAGATGGCTTTACCTTTGCTGATGCATCTAATTCTGATAGCCTTACAGAAAGCATTAGTTCTCCTTATAACCTCCTCCCAACTTTAATGGGTAAGGCTAATGAAATCTTAACAGGTGATGCTTATAAGAATATGGAAGCTGATATAATTAAAACTGCTAAGGAAAGCCTTTCAGCAGAGGATGCTGCTGCTATATAAGCAGGACTTAAGCAGGTTTCAGGTATGACCGGAGCAGTTAATCCATAAACTCATATTTAATAAAGAAGTTTAGTTAAGTTAAAGCACTTTGCTATTTGCAAGGTGCTTTAATCTTAGGCAGATGGGAGAAAATATGGAATTTAAGGTAGAAAATTTGTCTAAAACCATTGATGACAAGCAGATTTTAGATAAGCTTGATATGTTACTAAAAGAAGGTGATGTGCTTGCTTTAAAAGGAAGTAATGGTAGTGGGAAGACAACTTTTCTTAGAATAATTGCAGGGATTGATAAGGATTATGAGGGGAAAATAGAGTTTGATAAAAGTTTAACTATAGGCTATGTACCACAGGATATAGTATTATTTGAAAGTCTGAGTGTTAAGGATAATCTTAAGGCTTTTTGTAACGGGAATAATGCTAAAGAGAACTTTGTCAGGCTTGAAAACTACGCCAGAGAGCTTAATATTTCAGTGTTATTCAAGAAAAAAGTAAATAAGCTCTCAGGTGGACAGAAAAGACTGGTAAATTTTCTTGTTGGACTTGCAGGTAATCCGGATATAATCTTACTTGATGAAGTAATAGTCGGTATGGATGAAGACACTGTAAATAAGGTGATTAAGCTGATAAATGATATTAAAACAGATAAGATAATGATAATTACTTCTCATCGGGATGAATTTATGAGAGAAGTATGTAATCTGTCAGGAAGGCTCACTGAGGGAAAAATTGGAGCTTGGTTATGAAAAATTAAAAAAATATAATAAAAATTATCTTTAATTCAGACAAAGCTTACCTTGATTAAGCTTAAATCAGCTTTGTTTTTGATTGCTCTGACCGCTTTAATAATTGCCTTTATTTGCAATCTGGTGGAAAAATATGATATGGCAAAGCCCACAGTACTGATTGCCAATGAAGAAAACAGTATGCTTGCAAACCTTACCATCAATTCAATATTAAAACAATAAGGTTGCTGAAATCGTTAACTTTGTAACAACTAACTATGATGAAGGAAAGAAGCAGGTAGATGCCGGAGAAGCTTTGATTTTAGTATATATTAAAAAGGGAACAATAGACACCTTTGTATGAAGGTAAGAGGGCTGAAATTAATATATATACAAAAAATGAAGATAATGACTTTACAAGATTGATAATCAGCTATATAAAAGGTTTTACGGATATAATCAATGTTTCGCAAAATGCCGGTCTGGCTTACATGGACGTAATGTATGAAAGAGGAATGACGGAAGATGAGAGAACAGATAAATTTAATGAGCTTCAAACTGCATATATGAAGCTTACTTTAGCCAGAAGCGGTATATTTACCGGTGAAAACAGGGTAATGGGACTTGATAAGAGGGATATTGAAGTCGGATATTATTTGCTTGCAGCCGTATTCTTAATAGGGATAAGTATCGGAATTCCTGCAAAGAGTGAAATCCTGCGTAAAAATATGCGTCAAAGGCTTATATTGTCAGGTATTTCAAATGCGGAAATCTATCTGACCGTTATAACTAAAGTATTACTTACAAATGTGATTTTTCTGATTATTTTTGTAAACTTGGCAAAGATTATAGGGATAGGTGATTAGGTGTATACTGGGATTAAACTTAAAAATGAATTAATTAATAAATGGGTATTTATACTTATTGCAATTTCATTTACCTTTTCCTTTGTACTTAATATTTTTTTGGAAAAAAAGCTTAGAAGCTCTGACAAACTTTAAGGTAAACATTGTGGATGAAGATAAAAGTAATCTCTCTCATAAAACAGCGGAAAGTATCGGTGCACTCGGCGGAGTAGAAATTACCGGCAAAAGAAGCTGATATTAAGTATATAATTAAAAAAGGATTTGAGAAGAATTTTGTTAAAGGCGAGTTAAACGGACTTATTGAGGTAAAGAAAAACAGTTTTAAGCAGGGAATAAGCCTTTTAAATGATAGGATTGCGACCAGGCTTGTAAGTGATTATATATATCTGAATCTTTATGACAGAATCAGACTTGAAAAAGATATAAGCTTTGATGAGTACGAAAAAAAGTCTGGCTAAAAACAAAAGCTTTGCAAAATGAAATTTTGTTTATTTCCGTAAACAACAGGAAAATAGCGGACGGGATAAGTCCGGATATTAATTTTTCATCTTATATAACCTTGTTTTTTCTGCTTCTGGTCAGTATGAATATAAGTATAAATCAGGTTGCAAAGTTTAACAGAATAAGAAATAACGGAATTCTAGCAAGGCTTAAGTTGTCGGGAGTTAAAGAAATTAATGCAGTATTGAATGAAATTCTGATAACAAGCTTAAAATGTACAGGCGTAATATTGCCTTTTATCTTATATAAGGCTGATATAAAGGTGTTAATTATTGCAATTTTTCTGTTTTATATATATTTAGGTTTTTAGCTCGATTTTTAGAAAAAGCTTCGAAATCAGAAGACGGACTTATATTTATAACCAGAAGTGTTATGATAGTTTTTAGCTTTTGGGGATGTTTATAAATTTTTATTTTTTTAAGGAGAAATTATGTCGTTTGAAAAAGGTTAAATTACTCGGAAGAACTAAAGAAAAAGAAGGTAAATTGCTACTCGTGGATTCATACACAGGGATATCTTTTTATTGCAAAGGCAGTATAACTCTTACGATTACACCTGAAAATGAGGCTGATAAGGACAGCTGTCCGTATGTGGGAATAGTCGTAGATGATGATATTTTAAATGTAACCAAGGTTGCTGTAACCAAAGAATTAAAGAATATTAAGTTTCTTAAAAATGACGGAAAGCTTCATAAAGCAGAAGTGGTAAAGCTTACCGAGGAACAGTACGGTAATATTTGGTTAAGTAACCTGAATTTTGAAGATGAGTCAAGCGTAAAAAAGACAGAAACCTCGGATAAAAGCATTTTGTTCATAGGCGATTCTATCACAGCCGGCTATGGTGTTAACGGGACAGACGGAGAGGGTGATTTCACCACTTTTGAAGAAAATATACTTGGTTCCTCTGCCATATTTACAGCAAGAAGAACAGGTGCTGAGGCTTTTGTATTTGCAAGAAGTGGTAATGGAATTATCTCAGGATGGATACCACCTGAAATTGACGTACCGAATAAAGATGGGATAATACAGAATTTCTTCCCTTTTGAAGGGGATACTTTTACTGCACTCGATTTTATTCTCATTAATCTGGGTACAAACGATAACAGTTATGTAAAAGGCAAAGAGGAACGTATAAAACTATTTAAAAATGAATATACTAAATTTATAATAAACTTAAGAAAACTCTATCCTTTAGCTAAAATAATTATAGCTTACGGAGTGATGGATACAGAGCTGCTGCCGGCTATCAGAGATTTGGTTAAAGAGTATAAAGAACAAAGCGGAGATAAAAACCTGCTCTTTGCCGGACTTGAAAAGCAAAAAGGAAAGTGAGGGTATAGGTGCTGCAGGACATCCGGGCTATAACGGTAAATGAAAGGGTTGCTGACAGCCCTGGCAAAGGTAATACTTGAAAACATTCAATGATGTGGGAGAAAAATGAATAACTATTTTTTGAATATTATCAGAATGAAACAAAGCAAAATATTGAGAAGAATTTTGAAGATATGACTCAGCTTGAAAGAAGTATAGGTGAGTTTTTTTATCAAGAATAAATCTATAAGAGATTTTTTTCATCCAAGTGTATATCGTGGCTTTTTATATGTGTCTGAGGCTTCACTTCACAGATTTGCTAAAAAAATGTGGTTATAAGGGTTATAGAGAATTTATTTTTTTCTTATGAAAAAGACATAGAAAATGAGAAAAAAATAGTGGGACAGGTGAGAAAAAAAGGGCCAGCTGATAAATAAGCTGAGGACAGGCTATACTACGCTCGTAGAAGAAAACTTTTCTTTGATAAAAAGATAACCAGATAAGAAAGATTGCAGCTCTTTTTAAATAGTGGTAAAAGGGTTATTTTTCATTAGCACTGAGTCTGAAAAATGCTATATTTGAAAAAGTTTAAGTTAAAGTACCTTAAACTGGGTATAGATATGAATACAGTAACTAAAAACAGAACTTTTTAGAGCCCTGCTATGACTGTAATAGGTGAAGATAGTGTGGTACTTTGTATTCGACCTGCAGGGGGAAGACAAAAAAATCTGGAAGCATCTATAAAAAGAGCCAGATTAAAAAGGAATTGATACAGTTCTTATAACTGCAAACGAAGCCTGCGGATATGTGGAATTTTTGTGATGAAACAATTAAACTAAGCTATAAGAAGGGCATGGAAAAACATTATTTCCAAACAGATAGTAATACTTATGATAATGGATATAATCTACTCTTATTGTCTGGCAAACAATGATTATTTTAAGGCAATAAAAAAAGAAAAAAAGAGGGCAAAAGCTAATTTAACATTTGTAAACATTACATCTAAACATTGGTAATACTATAGGTAATTGTGAAAGTATTTAGCAAAAAATTAGTATAAAATCTACTAATAAAAAAATCTACTTTCAGAATTGCCTGTTTTTATTGTAGATTTTAAAACAATGATGTTATTATCAGATTAAAGGTTAAGACCTGATCACAATTTTAAGGAGGAAGGGAAATGAAAAAAAGATTATTAAGTTTGTTAGCCTGTGCTGCTGTTGCTGTCACTACTTTCACAGCTTGCGGTGGAAATGCAGCTAAGACAAATTCAGAAAGTGCATCTAAGTCAAGTGCAGCTGCAACAACATCAAGTACTAAGAGTGCTTCTGCTACTACAGGTTCTGCAAAGCAGGCTGCAGCAGAGCCCGTAACTGTAGAGTTCTGGACTATTTCTCTTAAGGCTAATTTTGAAGAGTTCTTCAATAAGCTGATAGCAGACTACCAGACAGCCAATCCAAATGTAACTATAAACTGGGTGGATGTACCTTATGATGATGTACAATCAAAGCTTGTAACTGCTGTTGCAGGAGGTACTGCTCCTGATGTAGTTAACCTTAACACACAGATGGCACTTACTCTTGTAGGACAGGATGCACTTGTTGACTTAAATAAAGCTGCTACAGATGAGCAGAAGAGCATCTACATTGAGAGTCTTTGGAATTCAGCCAAGGTAGGCGATTCTGTATATGCTTTCCCTTGGTATGCTTCACCTGACATTATGTTCTACAATCAGGATCTTATGAAAAAGGGCGGAATAGAAGCTCCTGCTACTTTTGACCAGGCTCTTGAGAAAGCTGAGAAGTTCTATAATGACACCAAAGCTTATCTTTTCCAACCTGATGAATTCTTCAATCTCTTAATTGAAGAAAATATACCTATCTTAAATGAAGACGGTACAAAGGCAGCTTTCAATACTCGTGCAGCTGTAGACTTACTTACAAAATATAAAACTTATACAGATAAGGGAGTACTTCCAAACAAACTGGGGCTCCTGGGATGAGGCGCTTAAGCTTTTTGAATCAGGTAAACTTGCTATAGTAAGTTCTTCCGGTTCTTCACTGGGAAGAATTAAGGATGAGGCTCCTGATATCTACAAGACCATAGCAGTAAGCACACCTCTTACCGGAAGCACAGGACTTAGCCGTAATCCTCTTATGAACCTTGTAGTTCCTACTGCAAGCAAGAATCAGGAAGCAGCTATTGCTTTTGCTAATTATATAACAAATGATGCAAATCAGCTCGCATTTTGTAAGACAGTTTCCATTTTCCCTTCAACCAAGAAGGCAAGTGAAGACAGCTTCTTCACCTCTGACACAAAAACTCTTGAAGGACAGGCAAGTGCAATGTCTGCTAAGGCAAGTCTTACTTCGCAGGACTTCTCACTTGGCATAGCTAATCAGGGAACTATTCAGACAGCGATCAATAAGGCTTATGAAGCTTCTATCATAAATGGTGATGATATTGCGGGTGCACTTAAGCAGGCAGAAGAAGATGTAAATAAGATTTTAGCTGAAAATAAATAAGATGTAACTTATTACATGGGGCTGTTACAAATGTAGCAACCCCATGCTACTTTGGAGGTAGTATGGTAAAAAGCAGTAAAGCAAGGAAGGCTAAAGAAACAGCGGTAGCTTATGCATTTATGGCTCCTGCGCTTATAATTATTTTACTTTTTACAGTTATTCCTATATTTGCAAGTCTGGGACTTATGTTCTTTGATTACTCAGTATTAGGCAAAACCAAATTTGTTGGTTTCGGCAACTTTATTAAGGCTTTTAGTGACAGGGAATTTATAATTGCAATTAAAAATTCCATTATTTTTGTTGCTGTTGTTCCCGTTATACAGATTCTTTCGATACTTTTATCTCTTTTAGCAAATAGAAAATTAAGGGGAATTGAATTTACCGTACCCTTTTTTATATACCTGTTATTACCTCTATGGTTGCTGTTTCCATAATCTGGGGATTTATATTTAACTCAAGCGGAGTTATCAACACTCTGCTAAGTGACTTAGGATTAATAACACAGCCTCTTGGATTTATCAATGATAAGAAAACAGCCATGCTCTGCCTTATGTTTATTACTCTCTGGCAGGGACTTGGTTATTATATGATGATGTATCTTGCAGGACTTCAGGGAATACCTTCTGAGTTGGGTGAAGCGGCCAGGATAGATGGAGCCGGTACGGTAAGGGTTATTACAAGTATAATTATACCTCAACTTAAGCCTTTTATATGGCTTTGTACCTTAAATTCAGTAATTTCAGCCATAGGTGTATTTGATGTGGTATTTGTACTGTCTAAGGGTGGACCTGATAATGCGACAATGGTAATAAATTATTACTCATATACTAAAGCCTTTGGAGAGTTCCGTTTTGGTTATGCGGCTGCAGTAGGAGCAGTACAGGCAGTTATTACAAGTATAGTAAGTATAGTAGTTTTTGTTTATGGTAAGAGAGGAGGTATGACAAACAATGAGTAATGTAAAATTTAAGAAAAAAATTAAAACTAAAGTAATCATTTCAAATACAATTTCATACATCCTTCTGACTGTAATAGCCATTGTATGTGCAGGGCCTTTTATCTGGCTGCTTCTGTCATCTCTTAGGACAGGTGCAAATATTTATGATCTGAATTTTTCTCTAAGCAGTTTTTCGCTTGTAAACTATACAGGTGTAATGGAATTTATGCAGTTACATAAGTATGTATGGAACACGGTAGTTATTACTGTCGGTGCTATTGTGATTGATGTAGTATTTTCTGCAATGTGTGCTTATCCTCTTGCAACCATGAATTTTAAGGGAAAGAATTTTATATTTGGAGTTCTTGTTGCAACTATGATAATCCCGGCTGCTGCAGGTATGATAATCAATTACCTTACAATATCCAAAATGCATCTCTTAGATAATGTTATGGGTGTAATACTACCTTCATCGGTCAAAACTTTTAGCATTATCCTTTTGAGACAGGCATACCTCGGTGTACCTAAAGAACTTATAGATGCAGCTAAAATAGATGGGGCGGGACAGTTCCTTACCTGGCTTAAGGTTATGCTGCCGGGAATTATTCCGAGTATATCTACAGTAGTAATATTTGACTTTATAGGTAATTGGAATGCTTTCTTATGGCCGATCATCATATTTAAGAGCCCTGAGAAATATCCTCTTGCAACAGCTTTGCAGTATCTGAATGGCTCATTTAGTTATAAATTTGGCTATGTAGCGGCAGGTACTATATTATCTATAATCCCTGTATTAATAGTTTTTATGCTCTGTCAGAAAAATTATATAGAAGCTGTAAGTGGTGCTGTGAAAGGTTGATATTATGGAAAATATTGAAATTAAGATTATGTCAGAGAGTGATTTAGAAGATATGGCAGAATTATCAGAAGAATCATTTCTGCCTCGAATACAATGTAACAAAGGTTAATTTAGCTGAAAAACTCTTAAAGGATAGTGACAGATTTGATAATGCATGTCTTGTATTAAGAAATGCAGATACAAATAAGCTTATTGGATTTATAGGTACCAAGCTTTCATCAAATGCGCTTTATCCTGATACAGCCTGGATAAGCATTATTGCTGTTTCTAAAGCTGAAAGGTGTAAAGGTTATGGTAAGCTTTTAGTTACAAAAGCAATTGAAAAATTAAAAAAGCAAGGCGTCAAATCGGTGAGTATTGGTCAGGAATTTCATAACTTTTTCTCTGGAATTCCTGCTCCAAACGAGGAAAACCTGGGATTTTTTACAAAACTTGGCTTTGTTATAAATGATGGAAGCCATTATGATCTGGAAGCTTTTGTTACAGATAATGATAAGATTGATAACTTTGATGTTTCTCCTTTTACAGGTGAATTTGAAGTGAAAACATATGATGATGATTATGACAAGCTTATGGCTTTTCTAAACAAAGAATTTCCGGGCAGATGGGCTTATGAGGCAGATACTGCCGTCAAATCCCACAAAGAGCCTTCTGAAATTATGCTTTTATGGAATAAAAAAGAGAAAAAGGTTATTGGTTTCTGCATACTTACCTCTTATAAAGATGAATATGGCAAAAAAACAGGTTATGGTGGTCTTGGCCCTATAGGAATAGCTGAAGATGTAAGGGGCAGGCAACTTGGCAACTTTTTGCTTCGTGAAGCATTATTACAGGCAGCAGAAAATGGAGTTAACAGGGTAAATATAGACTGGACTATTCTGGTTAAATTCTATGGACAATTCGGCTTTGAGATAATGAGAACATACAGAGCTGCTTACAAACAATTAGTATAGAAGGAGGGTAATATGAAGACAAAGATAGTCTTATTACCTTTAGATGAAAGACCTTGTAATTATCTTTTTCCACAGAAGCTTTTTTTACATGATGATATAGACATAGTTCTGCCTGAAAAGTTAGGAGATAAAAAAATACCTGCAGGTCTTGAAGAGATAGATAGCTTTTTAACAAAAGAATGTAAGGACGCCACAGGTCTTGTTATATCTTTAGATACCCTGCTTTATGGGGGACTTGTACCTTCAAGAATACATAATGAGACGGAAGATAAGTTAAAAGAAAGGCTTCATATACTAAAGGATATAAGAAAAGCAAATCCTAAGCTTATTATTTATGCGTTTAATATAATAATGAGGTGTCCAAGTTATTCAAGCAGTGATGAGGAACCTGATTACTATGAAGAATATGGAAGAGAAATTCACGAAATTGGTGCAGCCATGCATAAAAGTCACTTAGGGATGGAGAATACTTTACCTCTGGATGAAATTATAGAGAAAGTTCCTCAAAAATATTTAAATGACTATATTTCAAGGCGTAAAGTTAATAAGGCTCTTAATCTTGCTTCGCTTGAACTGGTAAAAGAAAATATTGTAGATGCACTCGTTGTACCGCAGGATGATTCCTGTAAATATGGTTATGCGGCTATTGACCAGAGAGATATAAGAAAGGCTATAATCAAGAATTGTCTTGAGGATAAGGTGCTTATGTATCCGGGAGCAGATGAGGTAGAGCTAACTCTTATTTCCAGAATGATAAATACTCTTAAGGGAAGAAAACCTAAAATATATTTAAAATACGCTACAGAAGCAGCAAAAAGTATAATTCCGCTTTATGAAGGAAATATGCTTTCAGGCACGCTAAAGTATCATGTGCTTTCAGCAGGCTGCCAGCTTACCGAAGCTTATGAAATGGCAGATATTATAATGGCTGTCACAGCACCTGCAGGTAATATGGAAGAAGCCATCAACCAGCCTTCTAAGTATCCTGAGTACTATGCTGAGCGGAATATAGCTGAAATGTTTGATTTTATAAAAGACAGATTGTCAGAAGGTAAAATTGTAACTATAGCTGACAATGCATATGCTAATGGTGGGGACCTGCAGATAGTGAGATTTTTAAATGCAAACAATCTGCTGATGGAGGTAGATGGCTATGCAGGATGGAATACTTCTGCAAATACAGTAGGTACTGCTATTGCTGAAGCTGTAGACACTTATCATTTTGGAACAACTGCAAGACATCAGAATTTTTTAGGACTCAGATATATAGAGGACTTAGGATTTTGCTCTATGATAAGACAAAAGGTTGTAGAGAGGCTTCCGGAATATGGAATGAATTATTTTGATGTGAGAGATAAAGAAGGAAAAATAAGCGAATTAGTTAAAGCTGAGCTTGAAGAATTTATAAAAAAATGAATTATCATCAATAAGTAATAATCTCAAAATATTAAAATTAATAATGCCCTGGCGGAGGATGTTTGAGGTGGATATAGATGCAAAGTATATAAAATAACCAAAAAAAGTGCGTATTTATTGCATTTTTTTGACATAGATATTGTTGAATATTTTTTTCCCAAGGTCTTATAATAGATGTAGATGTCAAAAGTATATAATTTTAGCTTGTAATAATTATTCTTTTGATGTCTACATTATTATAATTTAACCGGAGGAGATTATGAAAAAAACATCTATCAAAACACTTATTGCAGTCTGCTTTGTAGGGATGCTGCTTCTTTCTAATCTGATTATGCTATTTGTCAATCAGGGAACAATAAGAAAGTATTTCAAAGGTCAGGTTCAGGATGACATGTCAGTTATTCTTGAACAGACAGCTCTTCATGTTGAGTCTGAATTAAAATCTGTTGAAAAATCTTTAGATGAGCTTTCACGTAATTCAATGCTTACTGACCCGGCTGTAAGCTGGAACGATAAAGTTGAGTTCTTTAATAAAAGAGCTGCTGAACTTGGTTTCACTCTGTTTTTTTATACTGATAGTAAGGGAATGTGTAAAAATATCACAGAAAGTGCTGATAGTTTTGATGTATCAGACAATGAATATTTTAAGCAGGCTATGCAGGGCAAGGTATATACATCAAAGATTAGGGATGATGCTCTTGATGGCTCTAAAATAGTGATAGTTGCAGCGCCATTATACAGAAATGGGAAAATAGATGGTGTATTTGCCGGAGTTAAGTCTACTAAATTTCTCAGTGATATCTGTGCCACATTTAAATGGCAGAATTCTGGTATTCTGGCGGTATATGATGAAGACACCAATTTGATTGGTCATACTAACAGTGATCTGGTGGAGAGTGGTCTTAATATAATGGAGAAATCAAGTGAACCGGATTATAAAGAAGTATCCGAATTTTTTGCAAATGATATTAAGACTAAGACATCAGGAGTTGGTGAGTATTATTTTATAGGAAATGATAAGTTAGCAGGCTTCTATAACCTGACAGACAGAGGAATTACAGTTTTAGCCTCTATAAATGAAAGTGAAGTGTTTGCTTCGGTTACCCGTCTTACAATCTATCTTATTATTATAGCCTTGATTGTTATAATTATTGGAGTTATTTTTGCTTTATTTATTGCATCAATGATTTCTAAGCCAATTAATTCACTTAAGGCTGACATTACTGAACTTTCCGGTTATAACCTGAGTGCTGAGCCTAAAAATGATTATTCTGACAGAAAAAATGAAATTGGAGATATATATAGAGCTACACAGGGACTGAAGGCAAATTTTGTTGAGATAGTTGAAAAAATGAAAAATTCCTCACAAGAATTGCATGTTTCCTGCCAGAGCTTTTTTGATAAATCTGAAAAGGTAAGTCGTTCTACAGATGAAATCGCAAGAACACTTGAAGAAATAGCACGTGGAGTGACTTCACAGGCTGAGGATACGCAGGTAGGTGTAATTCAGGTCCAGAATCTTAGTAATCTCATCGAAAAGAACAACTCTAATCTGAAGATACTTGGTGAAGCTGCAGGAAATGCAGAAAATCTTAAGAATGAAGGAATTGTAACAATGAAAGAGCTTCTTAAGTCAACTGAGAATAATAAGGCAATCTCAAGTGATATAAAAGAGGCTATTGATAATACACAGAGCAGTGTGGATGAGATTAAGGTTGCAGGAGAAATGATACGATCTATAGCCGAACAGACGAACCTTCTGGCACTTAATGCAGCAATAGAGGCTGCAAGGGCAGGCGAGGCAGGAAAGGGTTTTGCTGTTGTTGCCGAGGAAATAAGAAAACTAGCAGAAAATTCAAGCATGTTTACTGAAAACATTAATCAGTCTGTAAGTGAGCTTTTAAACAGAACAGCTTATGCAGTTACTAAAATAAATGAGTCAACTGACGTTGTTGAAGCGCAATCACACAATGTTGATGAGGTAAGAGATCGTTTCAGGGGAATTTCAGGAGCAATTACTGAATTGAAGGCGGCAATGGATGAAATAGTTGCTTCCAATAAGCAGATTGGTGAAGCTCAGGTTAAACTTTCTACTGTTATGGAGAATGCTTCTGCCCTTTCAGAGGAAAATTCTGCTGCTACCGAGGAGATATCAGCTTCAACACAAGAACAGGCTTCAACGTTTGAGGAAGTTAAGGATGAGAGCCAGGTACTTATGGAACTATCCGGAGAGCTGGATGAAGTTATTCAGAAATTTAAACTATAGGATAAAACTTATAAGATTATATTGTGTACTATAGTTAGAGAATTTCAATATAAGTGGTAAAGATTTTTTTGTACAAAGTCTTTACCATTTTTTTAGTTTAATTACACAAAATATCTATATATTTTTTTCAAAATTTGATATTAATTAAAAAAATAGTAATAAATATCTTGAAAAAAATTCCTAAAAATTTATTAAAATGTAACCGTTGTAAAATTCAAAAAAATCTACAAAAAAATAAAATAATATACCTTAATTATGTGCTTTTTTTGTCGATTTGAAAATAAAATTAAGCTATAATTTGTACCACAGCAACAAATTTTACTTTTGGAGGAATAATATGAGAAAGACATCAATCAAGACATTAATTACTATATGCTTTGCAGGAATACTTATCGTTTCCAGCTTAATTATGCTTTTGGCAATGCAGGGAATGGTAAAGAACTATTTTAGAAGGCAGGTTCACGATGATATGAAGGTCATAGTTGAACAGGCTGCGAATAATATAGATATGGAACTTAAGGTGGTCGAAAGTTCTATAATTGAACTTTCGCACAATGCTCTTTTAACTGATAGATATTCTCTCTGGAGTGAGAAAACAGAATTTTTTAAAAAAAGAGCGGAAGAGCTTGGATTTAAAACATTTTTTTATACTGATTTAAATGGTATGGCAACTAACATAACTCCAGAGGCAGACAGAAACGATATATCACAGGCAGAGTATTTTAAACAGGCTATTCAGGGAAATGTCTATATATCTGAAATAACAAGTGATGTAAATGATGGAGAAAGAGTCATAATAGTAACGGCACCATACTACCGCTATGGCCAGATTGAAGGTGTTTTTGGTGGAGTAAAGTCAATGGATTTTATGAACAGGCTCTGTGCGGAATTTGAGTGGCAGACTTCCGGGGCTCTGTCTGTATATGATTCAACCACACAATTAATTGCAGATACTAATAAACAGTTTGTTGAAGAAGGAATAAACGTGATGGAGAAGGCAGCAGATCCTTTGTATGAAGGAATAGTTGATTTCTTTAATGATGAGATAAAAGTTAATGATTCGGGAGTTGGTGAATACAGATTTTCAGGAAATAAGAAACTTGCAGGATATTATAATCTTAAGAACAGAGGCTTAACACTGGTTATATCTATAAATGAAGATGAAGTTTATACTCCAAGTACAGAACTTACTTTATTTTTACTGGTTATTTCGATTATTATACTTATAATTGGATTGATAGCTGTATTTTTCATAGCTTTCGCTTATAGCTAAAGCAATAAAGTCACTTAAAGATGATATTACCAAGCTTGCTAAATATGATTTAAGTGCAGAACCTGAACACGATTATTCAAATCGTAAAAATGAAATAGGAGACATTTACAGGGCGACAAGAGAGCTTAAGGCAAATTTTATTGAAATCATAGAAAAATGAGAAAGTCCTCAAAGGAACTTAATAATTCCTGTCATAGTTTCTTTGATAAGTCCGAGAAAATAAGTAATTCTACTGAAGAAATAGCAAAAAATGTAGGCGGAATAGCAAAGGGGGTGAATTCCCAGGCTGAGGATACCCGGATTGGTGTAGCCCAAGTTGAACACCTGAGCAGCATGATTGATAAAAGCAATGCTAATTTAATAATACTTAAAGATACTTCAGGCAATGCTGAAATATTAAAAAATGAGGGTATGGTTACTATGGAAGAGCTTCTCAAGTCCACTGAAAGCAATAAACTTATATCAGGAGAGATAAAAGAAGCTATAGATAATACCCAGATTAGTGTGGATGAAATTAAGATTGCGGGTGAAATGATCCGGTCAATTGCCGAGCAGACTAATCTTCTTGCACTTAATGCCGCTATTGAAGCTGCAAGAGCAGGAGAAGCAGGAAAGGGCTTTGCAGTTGTTGCAGAAGAAATAAGAAAGCTTGCAGAAAATTCAAGTAAATTCACTGAAAATATAAATCTGTCTGTGAATGAGTTATTAAAGAGAACTGCATATGCTGTGGATAAAATTAATGAATCTGCTGAAATAGTTGTTAATCAGGCAAATAATGTTGATGAAGTAGAGGTTCGTTTCAGGGGAATCTCAGATGCTATTACAAAGCTGAAACTTGCTATGGACGAAATTATTATTTCCAATAAACAGATTTCTGAAGCACAGGTAAAGCTGTCCGATATTATGGAAAATACCTTAGTACTATCAAAAGAAAATACCGAAGCCACCGAAGAAATATCAGCCTCAACAGAAGAGCAGGCTAAAACTTTTGAAGAAGTTAAGAATGAAAGCCATTTACTTATGGAGCTGTCAATGGAACTTGATGAGGTTATCGGAAAAATTTAAGTTATAAAAAGAACTTGCAATTATAAAAAAATTCTGCTAAAAATTAGCTAGTGTGTGTTTTGTGTGTAGATTAACCTAAAATTTCCATTGGAGATAGAGGAGGTGCTGTAATGGCAAAGTGTGATGTTTGTGGAAAAGGTGTTAGCTTTGGTATAGCTGTGAGCCACTCCCACAGAAGAAATAACAGATCTTGGAAGGCTAATGTCAGAACTGTCAGGGTAAAGACTCCTGGCGGTGCTAAGACTATGCATGTTTGTGCTTCATGCCTTCGTAGCGGTCGTGTAGAACGTGCTTAATTAAATAATTATAAAAGAGCTGTTACCGGAGTAGTGACAGCTCTTTTTATACGATTAAAAAGGATTTTTTTAATATTTATATGGAGGTATACTATGGAGCAGTACAAAAAGGAATTTATTGAGTTTATGGTAGAATGTGAAGTTCTTAAATTTGGTGATTTTACACTTAAGAGTGGCAGAAAATCACCATTTTTTATGAATGCAGGAGCTTATGTTACTGGCAGTCAGCTAAGAAAACTTGGTAAATTTTATGCCATGGCGATCTCATGAGGCTTATGGAGATGATTTTGATATACTATTTGGTCCTGCCTATAAGGGAATTCCACTATCAGTTGCTACGGTAGCTGCTTTTGATGAACTTTATGGAAAGGAGATAAAATACTCATCTAACAGAAAAGAAATCAAGGATCATGGTGATACCGGCATTTTACTTGGTAGCAAAATAAAGTCTGGAGATAAGGTAGTTATTATTGAAGATGTTACTACATCAGGAAAATCAATTGAAGAAACCTACCCTATAATTAAGTCTATGGGAGATGTAAATGTTGTTGGAATGATGGTTTCACTTGACAGGGGTGAAAAGGGGAAGGGAGAAATCAGTGCCTTAAGTGAAGTTTCGACAACCTATGGTTTCCCTACAGGAGCGATAGTGACAATGTCAGAGGTGATAGAATATCTATATAACAGGAAAGTAAATGGAAAAGTGGTTATTGATGATGGAATAAAGGCAAGGATAGACGAATACTATAAGGAATATGGTGCAAAATAGATTTCTCGTAATAAAATGGACTAAATTTTGACAATATAATATTTTTTTGGTTATTTTGTATATTTTATTATCATATTTTTATGCAATACTTACAAGGAAAGTTGGTGAATTACTGGTAATAAAAATTTGAAGAAATTGTACAAAAAAATTGAATTAAAATTCTATTCATAATACTCTAAATATCTTTACAAATGATATTTTAGGGAGTATTATTTTACCCAAGGGAAAATAAATATTAAATTAAATCTGACTATAGAATTCTATTTATTAAATTTGATTATTAAATCTATGTATTTTTGTTAAATAGAACAAATTATTCATTCTATTTAATTAAAATCAAAAATAATCCAATGAATATTAAGGTATTTATGTATTTAGGGAGGTAGTTATGCTTGTGGCCTTTTGGAGCAGTGCGGAGATAAGAACGGGTGTTACAACTAATGCTGCACTGATTTCTCATTTTTTTGCCCAGAGATATAAGAAAAAAGTGGCTTTATTTGAAAACTCATGTTCCCGAGAAATATGGACTGGAAGATATTTTTAATAGGAAAAAGCACTTGCCTTTTTCTTTTTGAGGAACCAATATATTATAACAGAAATAGCAACATCAATTATATTTACGGACTTATGAAGGCAGGACTTCCTGTTGGAGGACTTAGTAATGTTGCATTACAGATGGCGGAAGGAAGACTTCATTACTTTCCGCAGTTTTCGTCTAACCATAATTTATTTGATTATGAGATGAATAAAATAATTGACAGACTTTTAGATGAGCTGGATGATAGATATGAGGTAGTTTTTGCAGACTTAAAGAAGTTACATACTATGACTACAAAAAGATTATTGAAAAAGCTGATCTGGTTTTCATCAATATCACACAGGAGGAAATTGATATAGAAGGTATTTTAAATGAATATTCAATAGATAGAAGCAAAGCTTGCTTTATAGTCAGCAGATATAGGAAAAAGGCAGATATAAATTTTGAAGAATTTATATCAAACCGTTGTACTGATACTGAAAGAGTATCATATATCCCGTATTGTGAGGCATTACCGGGGATTTGCAGAAATGGCAACCTGTCGGGCTTTTTTATCAAAAAATCTCTGGTCTACAAGAGGAGAAAAGAGCTATGAGTTGGTTTCACAGCTCAGAAAGCTTACTAATTTTATTGAAAGTATGATAGAAAAAAATTTAGAAAAAGGAGCTTGCAATATGATGTCTGAAAGCCCTTTTTAAAAAGCAGGATGAAGCAGGTAATATAAATGGTTTTTGATAAACTTTTAGATGCTATAAAAATGACTTTACACAATTACTTAGAGTAAATTTGAATATTGGCCCTTTTCTTATGAAAGAGAAACTGATAAGAATTGAAAGACGCGAGGAGCTGAGAGAAGCGCTTAGAACCTGTGGTTCGTGCAATGAGGCATCAAAGATATTTGTAAAAAAACTATATCTGGGGACTGATTATTAACAAATATAAAATAACTGAAGAAAAATATAGATTTATATTTGAAGGAAGATGCTGAATATAAGTTTAAAATAATGCTTGTAAAGAGCATAGATAAATATGGAAAAATCAGTGCTTTGAAAGACTCATAGATAAGCATTTTGCTACAATAGTAAAGACACAAGGAAAGAGAACTATAGATGAAAAAATGTTAGACAGAGCTTTTATGGGATTTAGTCACAGTAATGTTTCATTTCCTGAGAAAATAGAGGTTTTATGCCAGAAAATTTATGAAAATTATAAAGGAAATGGAATTATAGATCCATTGCTGCCGCTTGTTATAGATGGAATTTCAAGGCGGAGTTTCAAGTGATAACGGAAGTTTTTATGTATGGCTTATGTATAAAGGAAACTCTATTAGTTTGTCGTTTTTAAAGTTCAGGGGAGAAACTGAGATTAAGAGAATTTGCAGAAATTTGTGTAAAAGCTATGGAATAGGGCAATTGTCCGAGAGAAGAGGTTATATTGTGGCAGAACTTGCCGATGGTTCAAGAGCATCTATATCGAGACCACCATTTTGTGAAAGCTGGAGTTTCTTTATTAGAAAGTTCAGAATGGAAAACATTTTTGGAAATGGAGGATATAATTACCGGAGAAGGCTCAGAAAATATTATTAAACTTTTAAAATATCTTGTAATAGGAGAAAGGCTTATTGCTGTTACAGGTGAACAAGGCTCAGGAAAAACTACACTTTTAGCATCTATGGTCAAATTTATTCCTGACTGGTTGAATATAAGGGTTGCTGAAATGTCTTTTGAATTACATTTAAGACAACGACTTCCAGGAAGAAATATAGTGAGTTTCTGAAAGAGACAGAAGGAGTAGGCATACAGGAAGGACTGGATTTTACTAAAAAAACGGATGGAAATGTTACAATTTTAGGAGAAGTTGCGACCATGCAGGCAGTAATGTTCTTAGTACAGATAGCACAGAATGCTTCAGCTTTTACGTTATTTACCCATCACGCAAAAGATACAACAGCTCTTATACACTATATCAGGAATTCATTGCTTATGCAGGGAAATTTTAGAAATGAAAAAGTTGCGCTTATGCAGGCTGTAAACTCTGTAAGAATAAATATCCATGTTAGAAAGAATGCATTTGGTGAAAGGTATATAGAAAAAAATAAGTGAAATTATACCCCTGTGAAAGTGAAGAAGGATTTATGGAAAAGGTTATTGCCTATAACAATAAGGGAAAAATATATTCTTAAAGATGAATTAAGCAGAGACAGAGGAAACTGTTTATGAAAGATTGTCAGAAAAATGAGGCTTTTAGATTTTGTAAAATATATAAGGCAATGGCAGAAGGTGAAAAGATGGAAAAAAATGGTTGTTTAGTATCTACAAAAATTTTATGTCTGACAGAAATAGGGAGGATGGTGATTGGAAAGACTGAGTATGAGGTTGGAAGGTATTTACCTTTTTGATGACTTTTGGGCTGGGTGTAAATACTATAAAAACTCTTACTTACTAATTTATTCAAGGCTTTTTCATTTTTTTATCATAACTATTATAATTGCACTTTTTGATAAAAAAATATTGTATTATAGCATTAGTACTTGGAATTGCAACTTATAAAGATAACTTTGTAAAATGGAAAAGGAAGCAGGAAGAAAATTTACTGAGACAGTTATCCGGATATTTGAATGAATTACGTAGGGAGTTTTATCGCTTTAATGATGTAGAAGAAGCTTTTCTCGCAGCTTTTTCAGCAGCAGGTGAGGAACTTAAGCTTCATCTTGGCTTAATAGAGGAAGAACTGGATGGTGATGGTATACCTGAAAGATACAAGGCAGCTCCTCCAAACAGATTTTTATTTATTTTCATAGCAATTTGTCAGTGTGGTATAAAATATGGAGATAATGACAATACCTTTATATCCAATATTGATGAATTACAAAAAAATATAGACTCAGATTTGCTAAAGTGGGATAGAGAAGATTTTATATTTGGTGCAGTTTTCTTTGCAATAAGCTTTGCACTAATGAGCATGCCAGTTATGGAAAGGTGGGCTATATCACAGGTTGGGGATTTAATAGAATTTTATGAAAGCTTCAAGGGTAGTGTGACAAGAATATCCTGTATGGCAGTTACAATGTTATTTGTAATATTTTTTGAAAAAATGCAGGAAATCGGGAAAGATGGAATTACTCCATTTATGTCTAAGATAATGGAGATAAGGGGAGTGAACAAATGGTTTAGATGGTTGTTTGAAAATACAAACATAGGAAAAGGAGGAATTGCAAAGATTTTTGATGAAAACTTTCCTGAAAAATCATTCCAGCAGTTTATTCTTATGAGGTGGATATGGTTTATCTCAGGTCTTACTATAGGCTTAATATGGATTATGTTATGGAAATTATCGTATATACTTATACTTCCTGCTATGCTTATTTCATATGCTCTTAGCTATCTTCCTCATATAGGATTGGCAATTGATGGAATGTTTTATGAAGCAGAACTTGAAGAGGAGATAGGGCAGGTAAGGCTTATGACGATATCGCTGGCAGGTGTCATAGGGATGACAGTAGAAGAAATTTTGTTGTGGATAGAGAACTTCACTCTTTTTCTTAAAGAAAGTGTTGCATCCTGCATAGACCAACTGGATGTAGATGAGAATATTGCTTTAGACAGGCTTAGGGATAGATGGAAAACGACAAGCTTTATTAATGTAATAGATGATTTGATAGCTAGTGACAAAATAGGTATAAATGAGGCATTTAAGGATTTATTGTCCAGAAAAGATTATTATACGGCTAAGCGGAGACAGGAACAGGAGCTGATAGTAAGAAAAAAGGAGGCTATAATTTCAACTTTCCTTTATCTTCCTTTTATGGTTACGGTTGGGGCATATATGATAGTTCCGTTTTTAGTTGTGAGTATAAGAAATTTGTTAGATGTAACAGTAAAATTAAGTTGATTTTGAAGGGAGAATTTAAATGAGTAATGGATTAAAAGGCTTAACATTAGCAGCAGGTGTAATTATTACCTGTATAGTAATAAGTATCGCATTTTTTGTAACCAGAGAAGCTAAGGATATAGCAGCACAAGGTATAAACCAGATGGGTGAATATACCACCGAAATGGGCAATGGAGGAATTGAATTTTACAATGGTCTTACACTTTCAGGAAATGAAGTTATAAGAACTGCCAAGAGACTAAAGGGTAAAGCTAATATATATATAGTTACTAATGATACAAAAGTAACAGCTCCTGAGGGAGTAAAAGTAGAAACCAGCAATTGGCTTACAAATAATGTATATCAATATGGTAATTTTATAGGAAGGTTAAGTATAAAGACGATGGCAGTGTAGACAGACTAACTTTTATACAGCAGGTTCAATAGGTAGAATTTATGTTAAAAGTTCCCAGGGTTATTAAAAAAACTATTAATTTACTTTTTATTTGCAGCAGCAATAAGTCAGATATTTTTTTATATGAAGAGTGTATCGGTAATTTAGGAAAAATACTTAAGGTGGAATTATTATGGAGGTTTTTGGTAAATTTTTGGAATATAATCATTGGCTTTTATACTGATATTTATATGTCCAATATATATTACAGAAATGAGAGTAAAAGCACTTACAGATATTGAAGTAATTAATCTTACAGACAGATTTGTAGATAAAGTAAAGTACACAGGTTATATCGATAGAAAAGAACTGGATAATTTTTATACGAATCTTTCAAAAAAATTACTTCTGACAAAGAGCTTAAGCTATTACATAAGAGAAGAGCCATAAAACCTGTTTTTTTAATAATGGTGAGATAACAGATACAAGCGAATTTTACATAGAAGTATTGGATTTTGAAATAAGAACTAAAATTAAAGAGAACTGCCAGATATAACTTTAAGATAGGTGATGAAATTTGCTGCATAATAAAGGCTAAGGAGAAATTATTCAATATATTTCCTGAAAAAAACAATAGAATTGGGAGGAATGATAGAAAACGAGTATATCAAAAAAATTAGCTCTTTAATATCACTATTTGTAATAATGTTTGCTTTTGTTGGGAGTCATAAAAACACAGGAAGTTTTTACCATGTTTACGGAGGGCATACTGGCTGAAAATGAAGTAATTGAAATGGCAAATGCTGGAGTTAGTGACACACAGGATGACTTTAGAAATTCAAAATATAATCTTGTAAAAAATATTCAGAGGATAATCTTAAAAAGATATTTATTTGGAAAAAAAGAATCAGTGTCTGAAATTGAAGGAAAAATTCTCTTATCAAAAATATCTTAATAAAGTAAATAAGGAAACTCTGTTATTAAAAGCCAAAGAAGGACATAAGCTATAATGGATATAAAAAAATATTTATAAGCTTTAGGTCTAAGAATAAAGAAAGAATATACTACTATGTCTTTTAATGATATTTATCATAACTCATATGTTTGTAGCCATTTGCCGGTAAATAAAAAGTGAGCTTAAGGTCTATTCTTCAATGGAAGAATGCGCATTATCAGGAGCCTTTCCTTGCGTTAAATGTGTGCTTGGTTATGAAAAATAAGGAGGAAATTTGGAAAATTCATTGAAAATGCTGACGATATCAGCAGGAATATTTATAACCTGTGTAATTATAAGCTTCAGTATTCTGGTTATGCATGAAGGCCTGAATCTGGGCAATGCATTTGTAAACAGTATTAATGAAAAAGAGAAAGATTACAGAGAATATAATTTAGCTAAGTATGATTCTGAAATACTTACCGGAGCAGAGGTTATAAATGTTACAAGAAAGTATCAGAATGATATTGAAGTTACAGTAGTAACAGGAAATGGTAGCAGGATATTTACAAAAAAACAATAATTTTAATATATCTGCCAATTTTCCCGAGAACAGTTTCTATATTGAGCCTTATGATGATTATGTTGGGTGGGTAGGAAGAGATATGAATGGAAAGATAAATAAGTTAAAATTTGAATTAAGAAGGGATAAAATGGGAAAAATTTAATTTTTAGAAAATTAGTTTTTTTATTAACATACTTATAGTTTTTTGTTCTGTTGCTTTCGTGAATAAACAGGAATACTGCACTTGCAGATGAGGGATGTAGTGCAGCTCGGTAGTAGATTATCTTGTAGAGTTAACCAATTTAGGGGTACTTGAGGATAATAGCTTTGAAGGAAAGAAGCGGGGGTTAAATAAGTTTGGGAATCGAAGGCCTGGAATATCTTGCATCTCCGGAGGAGAAGGTTACAGTTGAGAAGCTGTCCTCGGTTTGTGTTGATATTATGAATTATTTGGGTGAAAACAAGGAATAAAGGCTAAGGAAGATTATTCAGATTATCAATTTAAAAGTAAAAATGGTGAAATTTTATATTCGGATGGTAAGTGGGATCCGTCTTCACATCTTGTAGTTGATACAAAATTAAAAAAATGAGCTAAAATGAAAGAGTTATAGTAAAAAAACTTGGAAGAATTAATGATTTAAATGATGCTGATAAGAGACATAGATTGGACCTTGTAACTGTATTAAAAAAAGGAATAATTATTGGCAAAATCTTTAGGAAAGTATTTTCAAAAAAAGAAATATTGAGCCTAAAAAGACAGGTTAGTTTTAAAAAGAAGTTAAGAAAGCTATAGACAGAACATATAATATGGATAAAAAGATATCCTATGAGTCCGGATGGTCAGCTTATCCGCAAGACTAACCTTCCTGTGAATGCTTCAGAGTATAAGTATATACTTGCGGCTTTCCCTAATTCATTTTATGAGACAAGGTTTTCTTATGAAAACTTTCCAACAAGTAATTTAACATTGCATGAAAACCCTATGATCCGCCTAAATTTACTTATGAAAGATTAAAATATGGTTATATTTCTTATGATAATATATATGAAGAGGCTGATAAAAATAAGAAAATTTCAAGATCATAGGTTTAATATTGATTATAGAACAATTGATAAAAAAAGTGGATTAATAAGATGATATCTTTTTATAGAAAACCAAATGACAGCAAAGAAGAATTAAAAGGTATAAAGAATGAAATTAAAGAATATGCAAAATTTATAATTGATAACAAAATAATAATAGAAGCAGAACCGTCATCGACAGAAGCGAGTGCAGCATATTATGATGGATTTAATCCATATTTTTCATGAACATATGAAATTCGGGATAAGAACTTGTAAAAAAATTTAGATAAAAAAATTTGAGAAGAATAATATATGGAGTTCTGTTTGTTAATGAGCCTTGGGGGATAACTAGAAATTATAAGGAAAAAGTAGAATTAGGGAAATGGATAGAGGGTGTTTACAGTATAAACTATCCAATAAGATCTACATACCCAATAAATGCGGAATATTATCCTTGAAATGGGCAGGAATAAATGATTTTGATAATACAAAAAGAACTTTAAGAAAGAAGAAAAATACTTAAGCCTTTTTAAGATAACGCCAAAAGATAAAATTTGGTATTATCCAGGCGAGAGTGGAACTTTTTATGGCTGGAAATAAGTATGAGAAAAAGTAAAGTGCTATGGTTAATTTTTATCTTTTATATTTCTGTTTTCATTTACAATATGTACAAAAAAATTGTAAAATCAAATATAGATTTTTTTCAATTGAGCAAAAATGGTGGAAACATAAAATGGGATTCTTCTGCTATTAAAGCAAAAACAAATATAAGATGGCAACCAAAAAGGTTATTATCTATCTTTAGAACCTTCTTCTAAATATGATTTTTGGTTATCCTCTTAGAAGACAATCTCCAATGATTAAACTTTATATCAATGATAGAACAGTATCTGCAACAAAAAAATTAAAAAAATAATATATTATATAATGTAGAAAATAAATTTTCGGGGAAATACATAAAAAAACAAATTATCGCAAATAAATCATTCTATTCTAAAACTTATAGAAAAGTATAAAAAGGCGATAAAAAGCTTTACATAGATATTTTTTTGAAACTTATGAAGTTATAAATAACACTAATATAAGGAAAGCTATAATTGAAGCCTATAGGAAAAAGAAAGAAAGTGATTTTTGAAAAGCCTAATGGCAAGTATATATATTTAAATGGGGGTAAGTATGAATATGATGTAAACGATGATATAGTAAAGAAAAATAAGAAAAATGACTTAACTGATATTGATAAAATACGTGGTGCAGAGTACTGGAGTGAAGAAGCTAAAAGCACAATGGTTAAATAAGGATTATTATAATCATGAGATTGTATATGACATATTTTCAAATGTAATGGTAAAATATGTTGATAAGAATGGAATTTTGCTTGGGGATAAAAAAAGTTAGATGGTAGAATCAACAAAAATAACAGCTAAAAAAAGTAAAAATTAATGGGAAGACACTGTCCAATCCGCATTATGCTTATCATAAAGAGAATGTACCTTATGAATTCATAGATAATGATACACAAAAAAATACTTCGGAGACGAGGTAACAATCAGTCTCCCAAGAGAAATAACCATAACGAAAAACAAAAAGAAGATAAAATACAAATTAATTGCAAGTGAATATCGTGAAGAAATGACTCCATCGGTTTCACAGAATAAAAAAAACGGGAATAAGGCAGACAAACAAAAAGTAGTCTTGGGAAATGAAAATTCAGTTGTAGTAGGAATATATGAAGGGCCATCACCTAAAAATAAGAGAAGAAGAAGCAGAAATGTCAAATGAGCTGGAAGATCCCGCCCCTGAGGGATATATCGGTTCAGGCATACTTGAAGACTCACCATTTGACATAGAAAGAGGAATACCTGTAAGCGAGTACTATTATAAAAATGTAGTTACAGAAGGATATTTACTTAAGTATCGCTTTAAGAATAAGACAGGTGAGAAACTATATGATGTGAGAAGTTATGTGAACTGGCTTATCAGATGGACTACGGGTACCGGTAAGAACATTAAGCATCATTCTGCAATAAACAGAGTTGATTATACAACTACTGTTAAAAGAAAATATTCTTACTGGTATATTGATAATTTAGAAGTATATACCTTAGATGGAGCAGCTTTATATAATGGTGCGATACCGGATACAGGTATAAAAATGTTACCTAAGTCTTTTGTTCCGCCTAAAATAGAATATTTGACAAATATGTCTGAAAGTGAGCATATAAAACCACCACCGGAGAGTCTTAAGACAATAAGCTTAGGAGTGAAAGTTGCCAATGGATTAAATATACCGCCTTATAATCCAAAAGCTGAAATAGAATCACAGATAGGTCATCCAATTGTAAAAAATGATCATCTGGTTATTGATAATAGAGTTATTATGGATGACAGATCTGTAAGGAAAACTACACCAAAACCTTACAAGCCCATATCAAAAGGTAGAAAGACTGATAAAAAAGTACTGTATGAATTTGGAAATAAGATAGAAAATCAGATACAAAACGGTATATATGAAAGTAGCGGTAAGGTTTACTATATTTTGAGTGACAGCATAAACGCAGAAGGTGATAACAGTCTTGAGTTCGATATAGATTATGTAAATCCTGTAATAGTACATACACCTGTTATATGTGATTACAATATTGCAGATGCAAAAAAATGGTGTCAGCTTATTAACCCTGATAAGTCTTTGTATCAGCTGGTACTTGAAAAGGATTTTGATATTGATATTTTAACTACAGGAAATCATTTGGACATAAAGGGGTACGGTTATAGGGATTATTCAAAATATACTCTTAAGAAAGAAGTGATTTTCCCATTTGATATTGTGCTTAATGGAAAACTTTGTACGGCAAATGAACCTGTTGCAATTATGGGAAATACCAGATTTCACTTGCCTATGACAGTAGATGAGGGAAAATATACAATATTGGTAAGGACTTTCGCTATAAATTATCAGGCTGCTTCAAACCAAACCCCACAAGCTTACTCTAATCTTGCTATGGAACATTATATTGCAGAGAATAAAATAAAAGTAGAAGTAAGTGGAAGGCTTATAGACTTTACACTTTTGAATGTTAAAAATACAACGATGTGGGAAAAAGAGGATGGAAGCTTTATCTTAGATAAAGGAGTAAGACTTGACGGTTTACCTTTAATTGAAGGTGATAACAGTAAGTTTAAGAATGAAGGTGCATTTAAGAAAGGATATGCACTTACCTTTGCAATGACCACAATAGGGAATTATTATAATGAACCCTATGGCATAAGAATGGACTTTGATTTCTCACTGCTTGATGAAACTACAGGAAATAAGATACCTGTTGATGTTTATTATGAGGAAGTATCACAGAAAGGGAATAGGAAGCTTGGTCTGATAAAGATTGGCAGCAAGAAAGATAAAGAAAACCTTCATTATATTAAAGTTTCAGAAGGAGATATAGGCTTATACAGATATGACAGAGAGCTTTTGCCAAGACAGTTGTTAGCTACGGGAAGTAATGCATATATACAGAGATGGACAGGGGAATATGCTCTGCCGGAAAGAATGTATGTATGTAAAAAGGGATTTGATTTAGAAGAATATTTGAAAAAGAATCTTTCCGTATATTTTGATGAAAAATTTTGGATGAAAACAGGTAAACTTGTAGTTTCAGCAGATATTTCAACGCTGAAGAATAAAGAGAAAATTTTGAGCTATATAAATGCAGGGAATGAAAGGGATGGATATTTTTAACAATTGGAAATACGAAACCTCAGGCAGAAGAAAAATTAAGGCAAGATGGCAGAGAAGTAAGATTTGCGGACGGAGATTTATTTATATATGATTTATCAAAGAAAATATGGCAGGAAAGGAGAGCTGAAATAAAAAAAGGTATATTAAAAGCATTGACAAAAACAGGGGCTTGAAGCTATCATTTTTTATATTATGATATAAGGTTTGTGAAAAAAATAAGCAGATGAAGCAGACCTATATCGGTTATATCAGTTATTTGGGTTATATAGTTGCAGGTTTGGAGAATTTTATGCAGAAAATAGGGTTTATTGGCTTTTGGTCTTATAGGAGGCTCACTTGCAAAAGATATGGAGAAAGAAGCATCCCGATTACAAGTTTATAGCATATAATTATAAAAAAATGAAGACAAGGAGCTGTTAAGAGCTAAAGAAGACGGAGTTCTGAATGAAATAGTTTATGATATTTCAAGATTTTCAGATTGTGATATAATTTTGCTTTCAGCTCCTGTGTTGTCAAATATTTCTTATCTTAAACAGTTGAAAGATATAATAAAACAGGATTGTATAATTACTGATGTTGGCAGTGTGAAGGGAGATATTGCAAAAGAAGCTGAAAAGCTCGGACTCACAAGTCAGTTCATAGGCGGTCATCCTATGGCAGGCTCTGAAAAAACAGGATATTTAAATGCAAGTACGACTTTGTTTGAAAATGCATACTATATCTTAACCCCGTTTGAGTGTACAGATGCAGAAAAACTTGAAAATTTGAAAGGTCTGGTTGAAGAAACCAAAGCTGTTCCGATAATTATAGATGCAAAAAAACATGATTATATAACAGCAGCTATAAGCCATGTTCCGCATGTAGTTGCCTCATCTTTGGTGGGTGTAGTTGCTAAGGCAGATGAAGAAAATGGCTTGTTAGCGATGCTGGCAGCAGGCGGCTTTAGGGATATAACAAGGATAGCCTCATCTTCTCCATCTATGTGGAGAGACATTTGCCTTTCTAATAAGGAAAGTATATCTGAATTTTTAGATAAATATATTGATGAATTAAAGGGAATAAAGAAATTAATTTCGGACAAGAATGAAGACAGCCTTTATAAATTTTTTGACAGCAACAAGGATTATAGAGACTCCTTACCACTTAGAAAAAGCAATATGGCTATATCACATGAGATACTTCTATATGTGCCTGATGAGCCGGGTTCGATAGCAATTATGGCTTCTATTCTTGCAGCAAAAGGAATCAGTATTAAAAATATGGGAATAGCTCATACCAGGGAGTTTTTAGATGGAGTGCTCAGGATAGAGTTTTATGACAGTCATTCAAAGGAAGAGGCAATTATTGCCATAAAAGAGAGAAATTATAAGATATTTGATTAAAGAGGGAGGTCATTTATGCCCAAACTTTTATTTATATACAATCCAAATTCGGGAAAAGGAAATATACGAAAAGAAATTTCCTTTATTTTAGAAAGCATGTCTGCTAAAGGATATGATATAAGAGTATTTCCTACTGCTAAAAGCGGTGATGCGACTGATATGGCTAAAAATGAAGCTTATAATTACGATTTGCTTGTCTGTGCCGGAGGAGACGGTACATTTAATGAAGTTGCAAGGGGACTGATGGAAGCAAAAAAAAGCGGACAAAATATTCCTGTTATAGGATATATACCGGTAGGGACTGTAAATGATTTTGCCACAAGCCTTGACATACCTAAGGATATAATAGATGCTGTCTATGTAATATTAACAGGCAAAGAAAAATCGGTAGACATCGGTTCATTCAGTGTGGGGGATGAAGGCGGTCTTCACAGCTATTTTACCTATGTAGCAGCTTTTGGGGCATTTACAGAGGTTTCTTATGAAACTTCGCAGGATGTAAAAAATGTGATAGGTAAAGCGGCATATTTTCTTGAAGGAGTTAAAAGTCTCCAGAAAATAAGACCTTATCATTTAAAAATCTCTTATGATGGCAATGAGATTGAAGATGATTTCATATTTGGTATGGTTGCCAACTCGAAATCTGTCGGAGGGTTTAAGGGTATAACAGGACCTGAGGTATATCTGGATGATGGCGAATTTGATGCTATTTTCGTGAAAAACCCTAAAACACCTTTAGATTTGCAGAATATAATCAATTCATTTATTCTTATGGACATGAAGACGGATAATATCTGTCATTTTCATTCCGGTAGTATTAATATAGAAGCTGAGGAAAATTTACAATGGACTCTTGATGGAGAGGCAGGCGGTTCACATAAGATAGTTCACATAGATAATCATAAACAGGCATTAACAGTAAAGGTAAGGAGTGGTAAATAATGGGAAATATGAATAATGATTTTATAACTTTAACAATAGGAAAGCAGAAAAATATTGCTCTTATAGCGCATGATGGCAAGAAAAAAGAAATTATTGAGTGGTGCATGGAAAATAAGTCTGTTCTTACTAAGCATTTTCTTTCCGGAACAGGAACTACGGCAAGAATGATAACAGAAGCAACAGGACTTCCTGTGAGAGGTTATAATAGTGGTCCGCTTGGAGGAGATCAGCAGATAGGAGCTAAGATTGTAGAAGGGAAGATTGACTTTGTTGTTTTCCTTTCAGATCCTCTTGCAGCCCAACCTCATGATCCTGATGTAAAGGCATTTCTCAGAATCTGTCAGGTATATGATATTCCTATTGCTACCAATAAGGCTACGGCAGATTTTATGATTAATTCAACTCTTATAGATAAGGAATACGACCATAAGATAATCAATTTTAATAAGAATATAGAGGATAGGGCGAGGACTTTATAGTATATGAAAACCAGTGATTTTTTTTATGAATTACCTGAGGAGTTAATAGCACAGGATCCTTTAGAGGATAGAACGGCATCAAGACTTTTAGTTTTAGATAGAAAAACGGATAAGTTAGAGCATAAAATATTCGGTGATGTGATAAACTATCTTAATCCGGGGGATTGCCTGGTAATAAATAATACAAGAGTTATACCGGCAAGACTTATAGGTGAAAAAGAAGGCACGGGTGGAAAGGTAGAAATTCTGCTCCTTAAGAGGAGAGAGAATGATATATGGGAATCCCTGGTAAAACCGGGCAAAAAATTAAGACCGGGAGCAAGGGTTATATTTGGAGATGGTAGACTAAAAGCTGAAATACTGGAAATAGCGGAAGAAGGCAACAGATTGGTTAAGTTCTATTATGAAGGAATTTTTGAGGAAATACTTGATTCTCTTGGTGAAATGCCACTCCCTCCATATATTACACATAAACTTGAAGACAAGGAAATGTATCAGACAGTTTATGCCAAGTTTGATGGTTCTGCCGCTGCGCCTACCGCAGGTTTACATTTTACTAATGAGCTGCTTGAAAAAATAAGACAGAAGGGTATAAGAATAGCAAGCATTACCCTCCATGTCGGGTTGGGTACTTTCAGACCGGTAAAGGTAGAGGATGTAAATAATCACCATATGCATACGGAGTGGTATGAGGTAAATAATGAAGCGGCTGATATTATAAATGAAACTAAAAAGAATGGCGGAAGGGTTATCTGTGTAGGCACGACAAGCTGTAGGACTATTGAGTCGGTAGCGGATGAAAATGGCTTGATGTCAGCTAAAACAGGGGAAACAGATATTTTTATCTATCCGGGCTATAAATTTAAGGTGATGGATGGACTTATAACCAATTTTCATCTTCCCGAGTCTACACTTGTTATGCTGGTTTCGGCATTTGCAGGAAAAGAGAGGGTACTTTCAGCTTATGAGACTGCGGTAAAGGAAAGATATAGGTTTTTCTCTTTTGGAGATGCTATGATACTTATTTAACCTGCAATCGGTACATTTACAAGTTAAAAAAATATAAAAATATAACATCTATTATAAAAGCAGAGAATCAGATGTCTCTGCTTTTATTCATTTTAAAAAGAACACAAATAATACACAATTTTTTTATTATATTTTTCTTGTTGACAAATTTATATAATAGTGATATCTTATTTTATAGATGTTAGCACTCGACATAAATGAGTGCTAATAAAGAAAAAGGAAAGGAGTGATGAGATGGAACTTGACGAAAGAAAGCTTGAGATACTAAAGGCTGTTATCAAGAACTATCTTGAGACAGGCGAGCCTGTCGGCTCCCGGACTATTTCAAAGTTTTCTGAATTAAAATTAAGCTCTGCAACTATCAGAAATGAAATGTCAGATCTTGAAGATATGGGATATCTGATAAAAGCCACATACTTCGGCAGGAAGAATACCTTCCGATAAGGCTTACAGACTTTATGTTGACTCGCTTATGCAGACCAGGATAAAGGAAGAAGATGACATAAAAAAAGACCTGATAGAGAAATCAGATAAGCTTGAAACACTATTGCAGCAAGTTGCAAATCTGCTGGCAATGAACACGAATTATACTACATTAGTATCGGCACCAAAATATGAGAGCAATAATATAAAGTTTATACAGCTTTCAGAGATAGACGAGGTAAATCTTCTTATTGTAGTAGTGCTTGAGAAAAATGCAGTTAAGAATACGATAATAAGACTGGATGAACCGGTTGAAAAGAGTTTACTTCTTAAACTAAATATAATGCTTAATTCATTTCTTGCAGGACTTAATATGAAGGACATAAATATTGGTATTATAGCAAAGATGAAAGAACAATCCGGTGAATATGTGAATCTGGTTGGAAGGATTATAGATGCAATCGGTTCAGTATTTTCTGATGATGATTCGCTTAAGATATACACAAGTGGAGCGACGAACATATTGAAGTACCCTGAATTAAATGATAATGACAATATGCAAAAATTGTTATACACGATTGAGGAGAAAAAAGAGTTATCTGCCCTACTTACTGATAGAATGGATGCCGGAAATGATGATGGTATTCAGGTATATATAGGAAATGATACAAATGTAGAAAGTCTTAAAGATTGTTCAGTAGTTACGGCAACATATGAGATAGAAGAAGGTGTTTACGGTAAGATTGGTATAGTAGGACCAAAAAGAATGGATTATGCAAAAGTTGTAAGCACTCTTAAGAATCTTATGAAACAGCTTGATGATATATTTAAACATCAGAGTAAAGATACGAGTACTAAAGCAATTAAACTTATAGATATGAAAAAGACATAAACAATGTAAGTGATACATAGGGAAAGGTGGGAGACTGTGAAAGATAAGAAGAAGCATTCTGAAAAGGAAGTAGAAAAGGTTGAAGCTGAGGTAGTTAAAGAAGATGATACAGTTTCTGAACCTTCCTTAGATGAAAAAGAGCTAAATAAGGTAAAAGAGGAAAGAGAGGCATCAAAAGAAGAAGAGTACAAAAAGAAAATTGATGACTTAAATGACAGACTGATGCGCCAGATGGCAGAGTTTGATAATTTCCGTAAGCGAACAGAAAAAGAAAAGTCTCAGATGTTTGACTTTGGAGCTAAGGGAATTATAGAAAAAATTCTTCCTGTCATTGATAATTTTGAAAGAGGTCTTAACGGTCTTTCAGATGAAGAAAAGGAAGGAGCTTTTGCACAGGGCATAGACAAGGTTTATAAACAGCTTATACAGTGCCTTATGGATGCGGGAGTTACTCCTATAGAAGCAGTTGGTAAAGAATTTAATCCTGAAATACATAATGCGGTAATGCATGGCGAGGATGAAAGCCTAGGCGAAAACATCGTTGCCGAAGAAATGCAAAAGGGATATATGTATAAGGAAAGTGTAGTAAGACCTAGTATGGTAAAGGTAGTTAACTAAATTTAAATATAAACATTAAAAGTGAGGTAAATATTATGAGTAAAATAATTGGTATTGATTTAGGAACAACAAATTCATGTGTATCTGTTATGGAAGGTGGACAGCCTGTAGTTATTGCAAATGCAGAGGGACTTCGTACAACTCCTTCGGTTGTAGCATTTACCAAGAACGGTGAGCGTCTTGTAGGTGAAACAGCTAAACGTCAGGCAGTAACCAATGCAGACAGAACAATTTCTTCTATTAAAAGACATATGGGAACTGATTATAAGGTAAATATTGATGGTAAGTCCTACAGCCCTCAGGAAATTTCAGCTATGATTCTTCAGAAGCTTAAGGCTGATGCAGAGGCTTATCTTGGCGAGAAAGTTACAGAGGCAGTTATTACAGTTCCTGCTTACTTTAACGATGCACAGAGACAGGCTACCAAGGATGCAGGTAAGATAGCAGGTCTTGATGTAAAGCGTATTATCAATGAGCCTACTGCTGCAGCTCTTGCTTATGGTCTTGATAATGAAAAAGAGCAGAAGATTATGGTTTATGACCTTGGTGGCGGTACCTTCGATGTATCTATCATTGATATCGGTGACGGAGTTATTGAAGTTCTTTCCACAAACGGTGATACAAAGCTTGGTGGTGATGATGTAGATAATGTAATTACTAATTACTTTATTTCAGATTTAAGAATAAAGAAGGTGTAGATCTTTCTACAGATAAGATGGCTCTTCAGAGACTTAGAGAGGCTGCTGAGAAGGCTAAGAAGGAACTTTCTTCTTCTACAACAACAAACATTAACCTTCCTTTTATTACAGCTACATCAGAAGGACCTAAGCATTTTGAACTTGACCTTACAAGAGCTAAGTTTGAAGAGCTCATCCACGATATAGTTGAAAGAACAGCTATTCCTGTTCAGAATGCACTTAAGGATGCAGGACTTACTGCAAATGATATAGGCAAGGTTCTCCTTGTAGGTGGTTCTACACGTATACCTGCTGTGCAGGCTAAGGTCGCACAGCTTACAGGTAAAGAACCAAGCAAGAGCCTTAACCCTGATGAGTGTGTAGCTATCGGTGCTTCTATCCAGGGTGGTAAGCTGCCGGTGATGCAGGTGCAGGCGACATTCTTCTCCTTGATGTAACTCCGCTTTCACTTTCTATCGAGACAATGGGCGGTGTTGCTACAAGACTTATTGAGAGAAATACAACAATTCCTACAAGAAAGAGCCAGGTATTCTCGACAGCGGCAGATAACCAGTCAGCAGTTGATATCAATGTAGTACAGGGTGAGAGACAGTTTGCAAAGGATAACAAGAGCCTCGGACAGTTCAGACTTGACGGAATTGCTCCTGCTCCAAGAGGAATCCCACAGATTGAAGTTACTTTCGATATAGACGCAAACGGTATTGTAAATGTTTCTGCTAAGGATCTTGGAACAGGCAGAGAGCAGCATATTACAATCACAGCAGGTTCAAACATGAGTGATGCTGATATAGATAAGGCTGTTAAAGAAGCAGCTGAGTATGAAGCTCAGGATAAGAAACGTAAGGAAGGCATTGACGCGAGAAATGATGCTGACGCTATGGTATTCCAGACAGAGAAAGCTCTTAAGGATGTAGGCGATAAGATTACAGAAGCTGATAAGAGCTCTGTGGAGGCTGATCTTAAGGCTCTTAAGGATATACTTGAAGCAACTCCTGCTGATAATGTATCTGATGAAGATATTGATAAGCTTAAAGCTGCTAAAGAGAAGCTTATGGCTAGTGCACAGAGCCTTTTCACAAAGGTTTATGAGCAGTCACAGGGTGCAGCAGGCAATGCAGGTCCTGATATGAACGGACAGGCAGGACAGACTACATCTGATAGTGGAAACAATGATGATGTTGTTGATGGAGACTACAGAGAAGTATAATTATTTAAGAAAAATAAGGGCTGTCGCATTAGTATTGGTGGCAGCCCAATATTGGCATAAAGATAAGCTTAAAATATAATGATGAAAGTGGGATAAATATGGCAGATCAGAAAAGAGATTATTACGAGGTTCTTGGAGTAGCTAAGAATGCATCTGCTGATGATTTGAAGAAGGCTTACAGGGTACTGGCTAAGAAGTATCACCCTGATGCAAATCCGGGAGATAAAGAAGCTGAGGCTAGGTTTAAAGAGGCGTCTGAAGCTTATGCAGTACTTAGTGATGATGAAAAAAGAAGACAATACGACCAGTTCGGACATGCTGCATTTAGTAATGGAGGCAGTGGTGGAGCAGGTGGTTTTGACTTTGGAGATATTGATCTTGGTGACATCTTTGGAAGCTTTTTTGGAGGCGGCGGAGGTGGCTTTGACTTTTTTGGAGGCGGAAGCAGAAGAAATAGCAATAGTCCGCAGAAGGGAGCTAATATCCGCTACAGCCTGAGAATTAATTTTGATGAGGCTGTGAAGGGCTGTAAGAAAGAAATTACCCTTGATATGAAGGAAGAATGTGGTACCTGTCATGGAAGCGGAGCAAAGGCCGGAAGCAGTCCGGTAACCTGTAGCAAATGCGGTGGCTCAGGTCAGGTTACCTATACTCAGCAATCTCTTTTTGGCATGGTACGTAATGTCCAGACCTGTCCTGATTGTCATGGAACAGGTAAAATTATTAAGGACAAATGTCATGATTGTCGTGGCACAGGTTATATTACAAGGCGTAAGACTATTGAAGTAGATATTCCTGCCGGTATAGATGATGGACAGGCTATCAGAATCAGGGATAAGGGTGAACCGGGTGTAAATGGTGGCCCACGCGGAGATTTACTTGTGGAGGTACATGTATCTTCACATCCTAACTTCCAGAGAGATGGCTTTGACATTTACTCATCAGTGCCTATTTCATTCACTCAGGCTGCACTTGGTGGTGATATAAGGATAAATACAGTTGACGGAGATGTTATCTATACTGTAAAACCGGGCACGCAGACCGATTCAAGGGTAAGACTTAGGGGAAAAGGTGTTCCTACTCTTAGAAACAAAGAAGTAAGAGGAGACCATTATATTACCTTTATAGTTCAGACTCCGGCTTCTCTTACTAAAGAACAAAGGAGAATACTTGAAGAACTTGATGCTACTTTTGAAACAAGGTTTAGGGCTAAAGCAAATCAGGCAGATGTGAAAAATACAGATAAATCATCAGCTTCATCTGAGGTAAAGGATGATGATAAAGGCAAGAAGAGCAAGAATTCTAAGAAAAAGAGCTTTGCGGATAATATTAAAGAGTAATTTAAAAGGATTTATTTGAATAAATATTATAAGTTTTATTTTTTTGAATTTAGATAGTACTTTTTAGTGCTATCTAAATTTGCATGTTGTAAATTTTATAGATACTTGGTAATATCACCCCATAGCCACAGACCGAAAGCTGTTATCCTACTGTGCTATGCAGAATAAGAGGTCTGTAACTATAGCGTGAATAATTTGGGTTTTAAAGGGGGATAGTAATGAGAATTGAAAAGGACAATATAGTTATCAGAAGTGCCAATCTTAAAGATGCGGAAATTCTCAACCATTGGTGGAATGATGGAAGTGTTATGGAACATGCCGGCTTTCCTAATGGATTGGGACAGAGCATGGAAGAAACAATAGAATGTGTCAAAAGGAATGAAGGGCGAATTAGTCAGCTTTGTATAATAGAAATAGACGGGAAGCCGTTAGGTGAGTTAGACTATAGTATAACAGGTAATGATACTGCATATTCGGGTTGGAAAATCTGTGAAAAAGAATATCAGAATAAAGGCTATGGTACAGTCATTATAAATATGTTGTTTGATTTTATTTTTACCAATAAAGAAATTAATTCTGTGTGTAAGGTAAATAAGATTGAATGGGATACAATGTTAGAAAAATAAGAGAGCACAGCATGTATATGAAAACAAAAATTAAAGCCGTAAAAAGGAAGTTCTTGAAAATAACTGGAAAGACCAGCTTGGGAATTAGCGTACAGCTGTAGTGTATGAGATTTCGAGGAGAAATTTTATAAAAAAATAATTTTTGATGTCAAGAGAAAATGGAATTAATGATATCATACATTAATTTATTGTTATTTGGAGGTGGAAATGTTAAAGTATAAACCCATCATATTGGTTTGTAATGACTCCTTTTATAAAAAAGTTTTAAAAACAAAATACAGTAATGAAGATGTTAAAATGATTGTTAGAAATGCTAAAGTTGAATATAAAAAAATTACTAAATAAAGCTGATGATATTGGTACTAAAAAAATCCTATGGCTTCTAATTTATATTTTTTTGTCTATTGTTTTTCTTTTTATGCAGGGAAGTGAAAGGTAAAATAACTGTTGAAGATTTGAAAGAAATAATGAGAATTACTTTATCAGATGCTGCATTGTTAAAATTGATGGGCAAGAAAGATTATAATAATCCAAAAGATTTAAAAATTTAAAGAGCTTATGCATAAGAATTCTGATTGGGCAGAGCTTCATCGAGGAGAGTATCCGGAAACATGGAAATTTAATTTTGATGATAGTCATCAAGATGGTTTTTATTATTATTTTACTAAATGTCCCATCGCTAAATTCTTTAAAGATAATAACTTAGAAGAAATAGCTCCCTATATTTTGTGAATTAGATCATCTTACAATTAAAACTAGAAAAGCAAAATTATATAGGGATAAAAACATTAGCTAAAGGTGATGATATGTGTGATTTTTTTGGATTGTTGGAGATGAAGTTAAATATCCCCGATAATTATTGATAATACATTTGAAAAAAATATGAGAATATACATTTGGAAGCAGATGATTGTGATGAATTTGCTATGGAATTAAAAATTATTTAATATTGGTGATGATGTTACTTTTGGACACATATATTTATAAAGGGAATTATGGGTGTAGTAGTCATGTTTGACATTTACACGATAATGTGCTAATGTCAAATGTGAAAGAAGGTGAGTGATGAGTGATTTTTATACTGTTTCACAATATTCAGCTATATTTGAAAAGATCCAGGGAATATAAGACGAATGCTTATTAACAGAACTTTAATGGGAGAAAAAGTAGGAAATCAGTGGCTTATTCCTAAAACTGCTAAACCCGGTGAGGATAGAAGATTAAAAAGTGGCAAAATATCGTAACTGGAGAAATAAAGTTAGAATTAGTAGAAAGCATCCAAAAAAATATTAAAACAGTTGTCTGAAATGTGTAAAGAAATTGGTGAAATTTATGAAGATGTGATAGAAGAGATTATACTATATGGCTCTTATGTAAGAGGCCAGGAAACTTCTGAATCAGATATAGATATAGCAATTATTTTAAGATTACCTCAGACAGATGAGCAACATGAAAAAATGACAGATATAGTGGTTGATTATGAACTTGAACTTGGAGTTACCTTATCTGTAATTTCGATTGAGCAGGATAATTTTAATGAATGGAAGTCAACCCTACCATTTTTATAAGAATATATTAAAGGAAGGAATTCCTATATGGAAGAACGAGCAAGAGAACTATCAAAGTACCGCTTTGAAACAAGCCTAGAAGCATTGTCAGATGCCAAATTAATGTATGAAAATGAAAGATACAAGAATACTTTAAACAGAGCGTATTACGCTATATTTCATGCAATAAGAGCAGTAAATGCTTTGCGCGGCTTTGACAGTAGCAAACATAGTGGAGTGATAGCGTATTTTAATCATAATTATGTTAAGGAAGGCATATTTTCAAAAGAACTTTCAAAAATTATAAGAATGGCTTCTGAAAAATAGAGAAAAAAAGCAGATTATTTGGATTTTTTTATAGCATCAAAAAGAAGAGGCAGAGAGACAGATAGTACGTGCAGAAGAATTTATTAATGTTATTAAAACATATCTGGAAAGAGAAAAAAATTCTATAAAAATTGCTATAAAAATTTTTTGATGTCAAGAAAAAAACTTGACATCTTTTTCTTCTGCTAAAATACCCTAGGATAAAAACGATAGTGAGTTTATTATTATGGAAAAGAAAGCAGATATACTTGATGAGAGACTTAGAATCTCTGAATTGTTTGATTATTACGGTGTGCTTCTAAAAAGGACAGAGTAAGCTGTTGGAAGCTTATATACTTGAAGACCTCTCTTTCTGAAATAGCTGAAACAGAAGGTATATCCAGACAGGGTGTACACGATAATCTAAAAAGAAGTATCAAACAGCTTGAGGAATTTGATAATAAACTTGGGCTTATAAAAAAGTCAGAAGAAATATCGCAGATAGCAGATATGATAGGAAAAACAATCAGTACCTGTAAAGATGAAAGCTTGAAAGAAAATGTGCGTATAGATCTTGTCAAGCTTGAAAATATATTCTAAAAGGAGGAGCTATGGCATTTGACAGTTTAACAGAGAAGCTGACAAAGGTTTTTAAGAATCTGCGCGGCAAGGGCAAGCTAAATGAAAATGATGTCAAGGCTGCTCTTAAAGAAGTAAAGATTGCTCTGCTTGAGGCAGATGTAAACTTCAAGGTTGCTAAAAATTTTATTAAGACCATTGAAGAAAGAGCTATAGGACAGGATGTTATGAACTCCTTAACACCCGGTCAGATGGTTATAAAGATAGTTAATGAAGAAATGACAGCCTTGCTTGGTTCAGAAAAGACTGAACTTACTTTAAAACCTACACAGGAAATTACGGTTATAATGATGTGCGGTCTTCAAGGTGCAGGTAAAACAACAACTACGGCAAAGCTTGCGGCCAAATTCAAAGGTACAAGAAAACCGCTTCTCGTTGCCTGTGATGTATACAGACCGGCAGCTATCAAACAGCTTCAGGTAAACGGAGAAAAGGTCGGAGTTCCCGTATTTACTATGGGTGACGGTCATAAGCCGCCCAATATAGCTAAAGCAGCTATAGAGCATGCTAAAAATAATGATTACAATATGATATTCCTTGATACTGCAGGACGTCTTCAGATAGATGAAGATATGATGCAGGAGCTTGTAGATATTAAAGAAGCGGTAGATGTTACACAGACACTTCTGGTTGTAGATGCAATGACAGGTCAGGAAGCGGTAAATGTTGCAACTACATTTGACAGTAAGATAGAGCTTGACGGAGTGGTGCTTACCAAGCTTGATGGTGACACCAGAGGCGGTGCGGCACTTTCCATAAGAAGTGTAACAGGCAAACCTATTCTGTACGCAGGTATGGGAGAGAAGTTATCAGATCTTGAACAGTTCTATCCGGACAGAATGGCAAACAGAATACTTGGAATGGGTGATATACTTACTCTTATAGATAAAGCCCAGAGTGCCTTGGATGCTGAGAAGGCTAAAGAGCTTGAGCAAAAATTCAAAAAGGCTGAGTTTGATTTTAATGATATGCTTGCTCAGTTTGAACAGATAAGCAAGCTTGGCAGCATAACTGATATCCTTGGTATGATGCCGGGTGGACTTGGTGGCAAGATTGATGAATCTATGGTTGATGAGAAGGCTATGGACAGAGTCAAATCAATCATTTTTTCTATGACAAAGGCTGAACGCTCCAATCCAAATCTCTTAAACCCTTCAAGAAAGCATAGAATTGCCAAGGGAGCGGGAGTGGATGTAGCAGAAGTAAATAAGCTTGTCAAACAGATGGAACAGATGAAAAAAGTTATGAAACAGATGTCAGGAATGATGAAAGGCAAAGGAAAGAAAAAGTTTGGTCTGCCTTTCGGATTATAAATTTGGTGTTAATGCAAAGCATTTTCATATATGATACAAGTGTCAAAAACATGAAAATCCGTTGCAAGCTTGCTTGCAAAAGGATTTGACATCTTTTGACACGCAAACAATATGAGTAAGTAGCCGTTTTTGTAAAAAAACGAGCGGATTACGAATATTGTTGCAAGGATTGCGAGAAGCGTTAGCTGAAGTAATCCTGTATCAAAAATAAAAAATAATAAAACACACAGGAGGAAAAGTAAAATGGTAAAGATTAGATTAATGAGAATGGGATATAAGAAGCATCCTTTCTATAGAGTAGTAGTTGCTGATGAGAGAGTAGCTCAGCATGGTAACTTCATTGCTCAGGTAGGAACTTATGATCCAAATAAGGAGCCAAGTGCAATCAACATCAATGCTGAAGAGGCAAAGAAGTGGATTTCAAATGGTGCTAAGCCTACAGAGGTTGTTGCTAAGCTTTTAAAGAAAGCCGGTATAACTGAGTAATCATCGGAGGTAGTCATCATGAATGAATTAGTAAAGGTTATTGCTATGGCTCTTGTTGATCATCCTGATGAAGTCACAGTTACAGAAACAGAGGAGAATGGCGAAACAGTACTTCTTCTCCATGTTGCAGATAGTGATATGGGCAAAGTTATTGGCAAGCAGGGAAGAATAGCAAAGTCTATAAGGACTGTTGTTAAAGCCGCTGCTACAAGGGATGATAAGAAAGTCACCGTTGAAATAAAATGATGACATGGGGGGAGGAGCAATCCTTCTCCTTTTTTATATGTATATGATATAATGTGAACACTTAACGAAATCAAGCCGTAAGGCGAAGATTGAGTTTAGTGAGAGCGGTATCTAAGCACTTAGTGAAGTCGAGCCGATTTTGGCGAAGGCTGAACTTAGTACTTATGATATATTATGTGCAGAATATGGTTTGCCTGAGCCTGTTTTTGAAGAATTTGGAGATTGTATAAAGGTCACAATGTTTAGAAAACAAGCGAACAAGCGAACAAGCGAACAAGCGGATAAACAGACAAGTAGATATAAGAATATAATAAAACAATTTTTGGAAGAACATAAAGAAACTACTACAGCTGAACTTGCAGAAATTCTTAAACTCAGCAAAGTAAGGGTGAGAGCTATTATTGCAGACATAGATGAAATAGAGGCTGTGGGCAAAACTAATACTAGAAAATATAGACTGAAACAATAAAAATATGAGGTAATTATGGAAAATTATTTTAGAGTAGGAGTGCTTACAAGCACACATGGACTTACAGGAGGAATCAAGGTATTTCCTACTACTGATTGTTTAGATAGATTTGACAGCCTTAAAAGAGCCTTTATTGACCTTAGTTCAGGAAAAGGCACTATAAAGGGAAATGGTATGCTTGAGGTAGAGGTTGAGAACGTGAAATACTTTAAAAACACCCCTATAGTTACATTTAAGGGAATTGATAATGTAGATTTAGTTGCAAAATATAAAGGAATGGACTTGCTTGTAGCCAGAGAGGATGCCCTTCCACTTGCAGAGGGTGAGCACTATGTATCAGATGTGATTGGTTGTAAAGTAATTGCAGATACGGGTGAAGAATATGGTACAGTTTCTGAAGTAATAGAAACAGGTGCAAACAAGGTGCTTGTGGTTAAGCCAAATGAAGCACACAAGGAACTTAAAGAATTTTGCCTTCCGCATATACCTGAATGTGTACTTGAAATTAATACGGATGAAGGCTTTGTAAGAGTACATATTATGAAAGGCTTACTTGACTAAGGGGGTAGTATGAATTTCCATGTAATGACACTTTTTCCTGAAATGATAGAAAATATAGTAGGAGAAAGTATCTTAGGACGTGCTATAAACAAGGGATTAATCAGTGTAAACGCTGTAAATATAAGAGATTATACATTAGATAAACATAAAAAAGTGGACGATTACTGTTACAGTGGAGGAGCAGGTATGCTGATGCAGGTTGAACCGATTCATCGCTGTCATAATGCCATTTCAGATAAGATAGGGCATAAGCCAAGAACCATCTATGTTACTCCGCAGGGAAGAACCTTTACACAGAAGATAGCAGAGGAGCTTGCAAAGGAAGAAGAGCTTGTATTTTTATGTGGGCATTATGAGGGAGTGGATGAAAGAGCCTTAGAATTAGTCTGTACGGATTTTATTTCCATAGGCGACTATGTACTTACAGGGGGAGAATTGCCTGCTGTGATTATGATAGATGCCATATCAAGACTGGTTCCAGGAGTGTTAAATAACACCGATTCTGCTATTGGAGAATCATTTACAGACGGACTTCTTGAACATCCGCAGTATACACGCCCTGAAACCTATATGGATATGAAGGTTCCTGAAATATTACTCTCAGGTCATCAGGCAAAAATAGAACAGTGGAAGCTTGAAGAAGCTCTTAAAAGAACCAAAGAACGCAGACCGGAGTTGTACGAGGAGTATCTGAGAACACATACATTGCCAAAGAAAAACTAAGTTACCGGAATAATATAATCCTAAATTATTCATGAAAATATATTTGGAAAAAAATATAATCACAGGCTAAAAATATCATATTCTACCCTACTTTTACAGAAAAAAAGAGATCTGCTACAATTAATTAAACATTTACAAAAAGTCATTTGAAAAAGTTATAAGTTTACCTAAAAAGTCATTTGAAAAAAATTGATACTTTATATAAAAAGTCCCTTGAAAAAGTTTATATATTTTACCAAAATGGGGCGTAAACTCTATTATTATCATAAAGATAGCGGCTTGGAAGTAGATTTTGTTATCAGATACAACGGTGAGTGCACTTTGGTAGAAGTAAAGGCAGATGGCGGAAATGTAAAAAGCACAAAAACTATATTGAAGTATCCTGGAAAAATACCATATAAATAGCGCAATCAAACTGGGTGATTATAATGTGGGTAGGACAGAGCAGATTCTTACACTTCCGTTGTATATGGCTTTTTGTTAAGGAAGTTTTTGATAAGATTTTACAAAAACGTATTATGCAAAAAAATATTATTGTATAATACGTTTTTTTGTATTTTTATAATAAAAGATATTGAAAAATTATTAAGGAGTCCCTCATGAAACTATTACTCACAGCTTTTTCACCTTTTGGTGGAGAGAAAATAAATCCGTCTCTTGAAGCGGTTAAGCTTGTAAAAGATAAAATACTTGAAACAGATATTATCAAATTGGAAGTTCCTACAGTGTTTGGAAAATCAATAAAAATTGTTGCAGAGGCGATAGAAAAGGAAAAACCTGACTATGTACTCTGCATAGGACAGGCAGGGGGAAGGGAAGGGATTACACCTGAAAGAGTTGCTATAAATATAGATGATGCAAGGATACCTGATAATGAAGGCAATCAGCCTATAGATGAGCCTGTATTTTCAGATGGAGATACTGCATATTTTTCAAACCTTCCTGTGAAGGCTATGGTGGAAGCGATAAAGAAAGAAGGGCTAAAATCAAGTCTTTCAAATTCTGCAGGTACTTATGTATGTAATCATCTTATGTATGGAGTGCTTTATGCTTTAGATAAAAAATACAAAGGAGCAAAGGGAGGTTTTATTCATGTGCCATATATTACAGAGCAGACTGTAGACAAGCCTGACAAGCCATCTATGCCTCTCGCAGATATTGTGCGTGGACTCGAAGCAGCTATCAAGGCTATAATCTGTAATGAAAATGATATAAAAACTGTGGGTGGAAGTGAGGTTTATAAAAAAATTGAAAAATCTCTTGACATATTAATTCCTATAGTGTATACTTAGCTTCGTTGTCAAACAAAGCAACTTGATAAGGCCTGTTGGTCAAGGGGTTAAGACGCTGCCCTCTCACGGCAGAAACAGGGGTTCGATTCCCCTACAGGCTATTAAAGTTTAAGAAGTGAACCGTTAGAGGTTCGCTTTTTATGTCATAAAAATTTTTGAAATTTCTCATGACATAAAAAAATCTCTTGCACATACTATTCATACAGAAAAGGAGATTTATGAGTAAAAGAGAAAGTTACGAAAAGAAAGCGGAGGCACTTTATCTTACCAATTATTAATAAAAACAATTATGAATTGGTAGATATAGAGTTTGTAAGGGAAGGTTCTAACTGGTTTCTCAGAGCCTACGTTGATAAGGAAGGAGGCTTTTCAGTTAATGATTGTGAAAAAGTAAGTCGTGAGTTTTCGGATCTTTTAGATAAGGAAGACTTCATTGAAGAATCATATATATTGGAAATAAGTTCTCCGGGACTAGGCAGACCGCTTAAAAAGGACAAGGACTTTGAAAGAAGTATGGGTGAAGAAGTTGAAGTTAAGCTTTACAAAGCTTTTGAAGGTCAAAAGGAGTTTTCAGGAATACTGGAAGCTTATGATACAGAAACTGTAACTTTAGGATTTGAAAATAATACGAAAAAAACTTTTGAAAAAAAGAATATCGCCTTAATAAGATTAGCAATTGATTTCTGATAAAGTTAAAATGGAGGTAACCTGGAAAAATGGGAAAAAAAGAACAGACAGACGATAATATGGAGCTGATAAAAGCTCTTGACCAGCTTGAAAAAACAAATGATATAAGTAAAGAAGTTATACTGGAGGCAGTTGAAAATTCGCTTTTGGTTGCCTGCAAGGATGAGTTTGGTAAATCCGATAATATAAAAGTGACCATAAACAGAGAGACCGGCAGAGTCAGTGTATTGGCGGAAAAAACAGTTGTACCGGTTGTAGAAGATCCTATAACCCAGATAAGTCTGGAGGATGCAAAAAGATCCTGCCCCGATGCGGTTGAAGAGCAGATAATAAATGTGGTAATTACTCCTAAAAACTTTGGTAGAATTGCTGCACAGAAAGCTAAGCAGGTTGTGGTACAGAAGATAAGAGAAGAAGAGAGAAAAGTACTATTTAATCAGTTTTTTGCCAAAGAACATGACATTGTAACAGGTATAGTACAGAGATATAATGGAAGTAATATAAGTATAAATCTTGGAAAAGTGGATGCCCTGCTTTCTGAATCTGAACAGGTTAAAACAGAAAGATTCAGATCAACAGAAAGAATTAAGCTTTATGTGGTAGAGGTTAAAGATACTTCAAAAGGACCTAGAATTACAGTTTCAAGAACACATCCTGATTTGGTTAAGAGACTTTTTGAGTCGGAAGTAGCGGAGATTAAAGATGGAACGGTCGAAATAAAAAGCATCTCAAGAGAAGCAGGTTCAAGAACCAAAATAGCCGTATATTCCAACAATCCCGAAGTAGATGCAGTGGGTGCCTGTGTAGGTGTTAACCGTTCACGAGTTGAAGCTGTGGTAGATGAGCTTAGAGGTGAAAAAATAGATATTGTTGTATGGAGTGAAGATCCAAGAGTATTTATTATGAATGCACTGTCTCCTGCAAGAGCAATATCCGTAGAAGCAAATCCGGAAGAAAAAACAGCTAAAGTAATAGTTGCAGATTCACAGCTTTCTCTTGCAATCGGAAAAGAGGGACAGAATGCAAGGCTTGCAGCAAGACTTACAGGCTACAAGATAGATATAAAGAGTGAATCACAGATATTATCTGAATAAGAGGTAGAGGATGAATAATCCACAGAGAACCTGTATTGCTTGTAAAAATGTGAATGATAAAAAAGCATTAATCAGGATTGTGCGTAATAAAGAAGGTGTGATTGAGCTTGATGCAACGGGCAGAAAAAACGGTAGAGGTGCTTACATTTGTAAGAATGCCCAATGTTTTGAAAACTTAAAAAAATCAAGAGGACTTGACAGGTCATTTAAATCACAGATTTCAGTTGAAGTATATGATAGACTAATTGATGAATTAAATTCTTTATAGGAAGGTGAACATGGATAAGGTATTGTCATATTTAGGGTTGGCAAGGAAAGCAGGAAAGCTGGCAACAGGTGAGTTTCTTACTGAAAATGCAATTTATGCAAAAAAGGCTGTGCTGGTAATAGTTGCGGAAGATGCGTCTGACAATACTAAAAAGAAATTCACTGACAGGTGCAATCATCATAAAATACCACTTAGATTTTATAAGACCAAAGAAGAACTTGGAAATGCCACAGGATCTGCTTTGAAAGCATCAATGGCAGTACTTGATGAGGGGTTTTCAAAAGCTATCTTAAATATATTGAACTAGCTATTAAATGGGAAAGGCGATAAAATGTCTAAAATTAAAGTAAAAGATCTGGCGGATGAGATAAACTTAAAGAGCAAGGAAATCGTTGATTTTCTTCATGAAAATGGTTATTCAAATGTAAAGAATATGAATAGTGAGTTGAGTGAAGAAGCGGAAAAAACAGTACGCGTTAAGTTTGCTCCCAATACGATTAAAAAAGCTAAAGCTGAACCAAAAGCAGAGGCTAAACCTAAACGTGCTAAGCCTGCTTCTGCCCCAAAACCAATGAAACAGACTTTCGATGGAAGACCACCGGAAGTCAGGGAAGCGGCTGAAAGGAAGGCAAAGAAGGCTTCTGCTGCTGAGGCGAAAAAAACCGTACAGAAAGAAGTACAGGATATTGTTAAAGAAACTAAGCCTGTGGAAGCCAAGGCAGAAGAACCTAAGATTACACCGGTAGAGACTGCAAAGGTTACAGAGACTGTTGCAGAAAAAGCGGATAAGACTAAAGAAACAAAGGTGAAAGAGCCTAAAGAGTCTAAGGAAGCTAAGATACCAGCAAAAGAAACAGAGACTAAAACAGAATCTGATAAGCCTGCAATGACTCCTGAGGAAGCTGCTATTGCATTTGCAAGAAAGAAGGCTAGCCAGGCCGCTGCATTGAACAGTGACAAAGCACTAAGAGTTCAGGAAATAAGTCTTCAAAGTTTGGAGATAAAAAAAGAAATGACCGCTCTCAGGGTCAGAGAGAACAGAAGGATTCTTCCAAGGATGGTAACAGGGATAACCGTTCCAGACAGGGAGAAGGACAGAATAGAAATAATGAAGGCTTTAGAGGAGGCAGAAACTCAGAAAGACCTCAGGGTCAAAGAACTGATAAGTCTTTTAACAAAGATGGTAACTCTTCTAATGACAGGAGACAGACAAGTGCCGGACGCCAGACAGGTAATGCTAATGCAAGAGGTGGAAGTCAGGGCAGGGGAGCACAATCCAGAAATCAGGCTTCTGCAGGTGGCGAAGAGCGCATTATAACTAAGAGCGGCTCACGTGACAGAGAAAGAGAAAGAGAGCGTGAAAAGGCTAAAGAGAGAGAGCGCGCTGAGAAGAATCTGGGCAAACGCTTTGACAAGAATAAGGCGCTTTCAAATATTGATGATGACGATAATGTAGCACATAGAAAGAAAAAAGATCCTAACAGAAAGGGTGCTTTTATTAAGCCTGAGGTTGTGGCTAAGCCCGCTGAAGAGGATACAATCAAGAATATAGTGATCCCGGATACTTTAACTATTAAGGAATTGGCAGACAAGATGAAGGTTCAGCCTTCTGCAATTATTAAAAAGCTTTTCTTACAGGGTAAAATGTACACTGTAACACAGGATATTACTTTTGAAGAGGCAGAAGAGATTGCACTTGAATATAATATTATCTGTGAACTTGAAGAGCCTGTTGATTTAGTTGCAGAACTTCTTAAGGAAGACGAAGAAGATGAAACTCTTATGGAGAGAAGACCTCCTGTAGTCTGCGTAATGGGACACGTTGATCATGGTAAGACCTCCCTTCTTGATGCAATCCGTTCTACAAACGTAACAAGTCGTGAGGCAGGTGGTATTACACAGAGCATAGGTGCTTCTGTAGTTAAGATAGACGGAAAGAAGATTACCTTCCTTGATACTCCGGGACATGAAGCATTTACAGCTATGCGTATGCGTGGTGCAAAGTCTACGGATATAGCAATTCTTGTAGTAGCTGCTGATGACGGAGTGATGCCGCAGACAGTTGAAGCTATTAACCATGCCAAGGCTGCCGGAATTGAAATTATAGTGGCAATAAATAAGATAGATAAGCCAAGTGCCAATATAGAAAAAGTTAAGCAGGAGCTTACAGAATATGAGCTTATTCCTGAGGACTGGGGCGGTTCAACAATTTTTGTTCCGGTATCTGCCCATTCTAAAGAAGGAATACCACAGCTCCTTGAAATGGTACTTCTTACTGCTGATGTGGCTGAGTATAAGGCAAATCCAAACAGAGATGCAAGAGGTATTGTTATAGAGGCAAGTCTTGATAAGGGAAGAGGTCCTGTTGCTACTGTACTTGTACAGAAGGGTACCTTACATGTAGGTGATTCTATCTCAATAGGTTCTTCTTTTGGTAAAGTGAGAGCTATGCTTGATGATAAGGGAAATAATGTAACTGAAGCAGGTCCTTCTATACCGGTAGAAATTCTTGGCCTTAACGGAGTACCTAACTCAGGAGACACAATGCTTTGCTTTAAAGATGATAAAGAAGCCAGAGCTGCTGCTGAGACTTTCATTGCACAGGATAAGGCAAGACTTATTGATGAGAGCAGAAAGAAGCTTTCTCTTGATGGACTTTTTGACCAGATTAAAGCAGGAACCGTTAAAGAACTTAATGTTATTATTAAAGCTGATGTTCAGGGTTCAGTTGAAGCAATTAAGCAGAGTCTTGTTAAGCTTAACAATGAGGAAGTTGCAATCAGAGTTATCCATGGTGCAGTTGGTGCAATTAATGAATCTGATATTTCTCTTGCAAGTGCTTCAAATGCGATTGTAATCGGCTTCAACGTAAGAATAGATGCAGTAGCTAAGGACACAGCAGATAGAGAAAAAGTAGATGTAAGACTTTATAAAGTTATTTATAACATTATTTCAGATGTAGAATCTGCGATGAAGGGCATGCTTGAGCCAATTTATGAAGAAAAAGTAATTGGACATGCAGAAATCAGACAGGTATTTAAGGCATCCGGAATTGGTAATATAGCAGGCTCGTTTGTGCTTGATGGTAAGATAATAAGAGGCTGCAAAGCTAGAATTACCAGAGACAAAGATCTTATATTTGAAGGAAATCTTGCTTCTCTTAAGAGATTTAAGGATGATGTTAAGGAAGTAAATGCAGGTTATGAATGTGGTCTTGTCTTTGAGAAATTTAATGATGTAAAAGAGGAAGATAAGGTTGAACTTTATCAGATGGTAGAAGTACCAAGGAGTTAAAATGCGTAAAAACAGTATCAAAAATGTCAGAATAAATTCCGAGGTTCAGAGGGCTTTAAGTGAACTTATCCGAATGGGAGTAAAAGACCCCAGGGTAAGCTCACTTACTTCAGTAACAGATGTTGAGGTAGCTCCCGACCTAAAGACAGCTAAGGTATTTGTAAGCGTGCTTGGAGATGAGAAGAAGCAGAAGGATACCCTGGAAGGACTTAAAAGTGCAATGCCATATCTTAGAAGCCAGCTCGCAAAGAGTATCAATCTTAGAAATACGCCTGAACTTAGATTTCAGTTAGATACTTCTATTGAGTATGGAATGCATATGTCAGCACTTATTAATCAGGTAAAAATAAAAGATGAAGAAAATAATGATGAACTGGCTGAGAAAGAAGACTAGACTTACCTGTGAGAGGAGGCACGATGTTTGTAGGAAATTATAATTTAGTGCATATCATAGATCTTGTAAAAGATGCTAAGACAGTAGCTGTTGCAGGTCATGTTAATCCTGACGGCGATTGTGTTGGCTCTACACTTGCAGTTTATAACTATCTTAAAAATGCAGGTAAAACTGTTGATGTATATTTAGAGCCAATAGGTCAGGAGTTTTATGAACTTCCGGGCGCAGCTTCTATTAAAAATGAGTATAAGGATAAAGATTATGACGTGTTTTTCATGTTGGATTTAGGAGATGTTGAAAGAATAGGAGTAGTTTCTGAACTTTTTAGCAAGGCAAAAAGAACAATATGCATAGACCATCATATAACAAGTAAAGGTGTGGCTGATGAAAATTTCATTATAACCTCACTCAGTTCTACCTGTGAGCTTCTTTTTGAAATGATGGATATAGATTTAATAAATAAAGATACCGCTTCTTGTCTTTATACAGGTATAATACATGACACAGGAGTATTCCACCACAATTGCACTTCAAAGCGAACTATGGAGATTGCCGGAGAGCTTATGGCAAAAGGTATTGACTTTGGACATATAATCGATCACAATTTCTATTCTAAGACATACAAGCAAAACCAGGTTCTTGGAAGATGTCTTATGGAGAGTATGCTGTTATGGGAAGGTGCAGGGGTAGTATCATATCTTACACGTAAAGAAATGGACTTTTATATGGTAGGTAATAATGATCTTAGTGGAATTATAGATCAATTAAGACTTACAGAAGGTGTAAAGGTAGCAATTTTTATCAGTGAAAGAGAACCTCATTCATTTAAGGTGAGTATGCGTTCAACGGTAACTGACTTAGATGTAAGTAAGGTAGCCGCATTTTTTGGCGGAGGCGGTCATAAAATGGCTGCCGGCTGTACCATATCAAGTGGAACAGTACATGATGTAATAAATAATATTACAAAACAATTACAATTTCAGTTGCATGCAAAGGGTTATATTTAATGATAAATGGAGTCATAAATGTATATAAAGAAGTAGGCTATACTTCAAGAGATGCAGTAACAAGACTTACAGGTATTCTTAGGCAGCGCAAAATCGGACATACAGGAACACTTGATCCTGCAGCCGAGGGTGTGCTGCCTATGTGTGTTGGTAAAGCTACTAAATTATGTGAATTACTTACAGATCATAAAAAACAGTATATTGCCGTCATGAAGCTTGGAATAGCCACTGATACAGAGGATACTACAGGCGAGATTATTGAAAAGACGGATTTTAATGAAGACTGGTATGAAGAAAATCTTACCTTGGAGAATTTAATAAAAATAAAAACTAAATTTATTGGAACACAGCTTCAGGTTCCACCAATGTATTCTGCAAAAAGGGTAAATGGTAAGAGGCTTTATGAACTTGCAAGAGAAGGCAGGGTAATAGAACGTAAGCCTTGTGAAATCACTATTTATGGGATAGAAATAAAAAATATTGATGTTATCAATAGAGAAATTACTATAATTGTTGATTGCTCAAAGGGAACTTATATAAGAACTCTTTGTAAAGATATTGGTGAGGCTATTGGTTGTAAGGCAGCTATGAAGAGCCTTTTAAGAACAGTAACAGGTGATTTTTATCTTGAAAACAGCCATAAACTGGATGAAATAGAAGAAATTGTTAGAGAAAACAGGCTTGATGAAATAATTATTCCGATAGAGAGGATATTTAAGGAACTCAGGCGAATAGATGTAACCGGCTATGCGAGTATATTACTTGACAATGGTGGAATCGTAAAAATGGAAGAGGTAAAATATAAAGAGGGTTTTAAAAGTGTGAATAATGGTGAAAAGTTTAGAATGTATAATAAGTCAGGAGAATTTAAAGCTATTTACATCTATGATGAGAAAATAAATGCTTTTAAAATAGATAAGATGTTTTAGGGTGGTGTATATGGAGTATATAAAGGGAAGTGACTTTAAGTTAACTAATACCGTTGTAACCCTTGGAAAGTTTGACGGATTACACCTGGGTCACAAAGAATTAATTTATGAAGTAATTAAAAGTAGCGGGCTTACAAAGGTTCTCTTCACTTTCGATGTGAATCCTCTTAGTATACTTTCAGAAAAAGGATTTAAGGTGATAGATACTGATGAGGAAAGGATAGATTTACTTAAGGATTCAGACCTTGACTACATGATAGATTATCCTTTTACCAATGAGACAATAAATACTGGAGCGGATGAATTTATAGAAAAAATCATACATAATAAACTGGGTGCTAAAAAACTGGTGGTTGGAACAGATTTCAGATTTGGAAGAGGAAGGATTGGAGATGTAGAACTTCTAAAAAAACGAAGCAGTGATTTTGAATATGAACTTAAAGTAATAGAAAAGAAGAGAATGTATGGTGAGATTATTTCCAGCACAAGAATCAGAGAGCTTATAAAAAATGGGGATGTAAAGACAGCAAATGACTTGCTTGGAAGACCATTTTCGTTTTCAGGAGAAATCATACATGGCAACCATCTTGGTCATACAGTGGGTATGCCGACCATCAATATAAAGCCTGATGCAAATAAATTGCTTCCTCCATTTGGAGTCTATGCTTCCGATACTGAACTTGACGGAGTAATGTACAGAGGTATAACCAATATTGGAGTAAAGCCAACTATAAGTGAGAATAATACTGTCGGGATTGAAACATGGCTGTTTGGATTAAATAAAGATGTATATGGGCATATTGCTAAAGTTAAGCTGCTTGATTTTATACGGTCTGAAATGAAATTTGCATCTTTAGAAGAGGTTAAAAAGCAGGTGAATATTGATGTAATTAAGGCAAAGGAGTTTGAAACTACAGGGAGGTAGATATGGTTTTAGAAGAAAGCATAACTGCCATAAAGGGCATAGGAAGTAAAACCGCCGGTCTCCTTAATAAACTTACTATATATACCAAAGGAGATATAATTAAATATTTTCCGAGAAACTATGATAAATACGAAAAAATAATGTCTATAAGCACGCTTAAAAATGGTATGACAGCAGTAATATCGGCTATGCCGGCTTCATATCCTATACTAAAGCAAATGGGAAAAAAGAGTATTCTGATTTGCGAAGTAAGTGATGGAAGCGGAAAGATAGAACTTAACTGGTTTAATATGCCATTTATGAAGTCAAAACTTTCTAAAGGTGTACATATGATATTCAGGGGAAAGGTTGTAAGAAAAGGAAAATTTATACAGATAGTACAACCTGAGATACTTACAGAAGCAGAATATAGAAGAAAAACAGAAGTGCTTCAGCCAATTTACAGGCTGACTAAGGGAGTAACAAGTAATCTGCTTAGAAAGGCTGTTAAAGAAGTGCTTGCAGAGGTTACTTCAAGGATAGATTATCTGCCTTTGAATATAAAAAAAGATAATTCACTGATTTCTCTTAAAGATGCTTTACAGGAAATACATTTTCCAAAATCATATGATACTTTAATAGAAGCAAGAAGAAGGCTGGTATTTGATGAGTTTTTTCTTTTTGCATTATCTATAGACAGGTTGAAACAGGGAAGGGAAGAAGTTGTATCGTCTTATGTTGTAGAAAAAAAGTCTACGATTGTAGAATTTATATCGTCACTTCCATTTTCTCTTACCAGAGCACAACAAGAGGTCTGGAAAGAAATTGAAAATGATTTAATAACAGGAACCAGGATGAACAGACTTGTCCAGGGAGATGTTGGTTCAGGAAAAACAATAATTGCCATTCTTGCCTGCCTCTTAATGGCTGAAAATGGCTATCAGTCCTCAGTTATGGTACCTACAGAGGTACTTGCAAGACAACATTTTGAGAGCTTTTCTACAATGCTAGAAAAAATTGGAATTAAGATAGTTTTACTTACAGGTTCTGTTAAAAGCAGAGAAAGAAAAGATATTTTAGCAAAGATAGAAAATCATGAAGCGGATATTATTATAGGCACGCATGCACTTATACAGGAAAAGGTGGTTTATGATAAACTAGCCCTGGTCATAACAGATGAACAGCACCGCTTTGGTGTAAAACAGAGAGAGAAGCTTGCAGATAAAGGAAATGAGCCTCATATTTTAGTAATGAGTGCCACACCTATTCCAAGAACCTTGGCAGTAATTTTATATGGAGATCTGGATATATCCATAGTAAATGAATTACCGGCAGACAGGCTTCCTGTCAAAAAAACTGTGTAGTAGATGAGGATTATAGAATTACAGCCTATAAATTCATTTTAGAAGAAATAAATAAGGGGCATCAGGCTTATATTATTTGTCCTATGGTAGAAAAATCTGAGGAGAATGATGAGCTTTCTGATGTAATAAGTTATACGGAAGAACTGATTTCTTTAATCGGTCATAAAGCAAGGGTGAAATATTTACATGGTAAGATGAAAAATGATGAAAAAAACCAGATTATGGAAGAATTCTCTGAAGGCAGAATAGATATTTTAGTGTCTACTACAGTTGTAGAAGTTGGAGTGAATGTGCCAAATGCGACAGTTATGATGATTGAAAATGCTGACAGATTCGGACTTGCTTCACTTCATCAGCTAAGAGGGCGCATAGGAAGAGGAAATGCCCAGTCTTACTGTATATTTATGTCTGGTAATACCTCTAAAGAAGCTATGAAAAGACTTAATATCCTAAGTATGTCGAATAATGGTTTTGAGATAGCAGAAGAGGATATGAAGCTTCGTGGCCCGGGAGATGTGTTTGGTATACGGCAGAGTGGAGAAATGGCTTTTAATCTGGGAGATATTATCGGTGATGCAGATATTTTAAAACTTACTTCAGAAACTGTAAAATGCATGAGTGACAAAATCAAAAATGAATGTTATTATAGAGGAAGTAGTTTTTATAAAAATAATTTTAGTTATGGAGAAGATGTAATGACTCTTTAGAAGAGTAATACTACATAATAGATAGGGGATGTTTTATGTACACAAATGCAGGACAGGTTTTTGATATAGCAAAGGCTAATTACAGAACCTTAGTCGGATATTGCAGTAAGCTGGAGCGTGAAGGATATTTTATGCAGGCTGAGAAGATTTTGCACAAAACTATTTTTCAGACTTTGGATTTGTATATACAGTCGCTCTTAATAAATATTGCAATATACGGTGGTAAATTAGGTGAAGATGAAGTAAAATTTATAGTTTCGCTTCCGGACAGTAAGCAGTATGACATCTCAGATGTTGAAGATATCAGCAGTGAGATAATAAGGCAGGCAGATGCCGTAGTCAAAGCACCACCAATAATTATGCAGCTTTGTTCTTTACGTGACAGAGAGAAAAATTCCAATATGTCCAGTGCATATGTGGATATGATCCTCAATATAATAGTGGCGATGTCGTATCTGAATGCTAACAGAGATGAATTTCTTCCACAGTTTATAATGGATTATTACAGTTCTGTACAGGCTTTTTGTATTCTTCTCTGACAGGGCTGAGCGTATAAATGACCGCTATCTTTTCCGCAAAGCCTCAGGTGATATCACAATGCCGAGGCGAAGGATTTAAGGATGAGGATGCAAAAGAAGATGTGCAGGATAACAATGAAGTTGTACCAATTCTTAAAGAAGTTACAGTAGGAGAGCAACCTGTTAAAAATGAAGAAATACCTAAGGTAGCTGTTCCTGAACCTATTCCTTTTAAGGAGGAGGACAGGAAGAAGAGACTTGATAAGCTGGTTGGTGAATTAGAGGCTCTTGTAGGCCTGGAAGAAGTTAAAAATGAGGTTCATTCATTAATAAATCTTATAAATATCAGACAACTCAGAAAGAAAAAGGGGTTACCTTCACCAGATATGTCTTATCATATGGTATTTACAGGAAGTCCCGGTACAGGTAAGACTACTGTTGCAAGACTTATAGCAAGTATATACAAGGAACTTGGTGTGTTATCTAAGGGAGGGCTTGTAGAAGTTGACCGTTCAGGGCTGGTTGCAGGCTATGTAGGACAGACCGCTTTAAAGGTAACAGAGGTTATAAATAAGGCATTAGGTGGTGTATTATTTATAGATGAGGCTTATTCCCTTTCTTCTCCGGGTGCATCAAATGACTTTGGCGGTGAGGCAATAGATACGTTAGTAAAGCTTATGGAAGACCACAGAGATGACCTTGTTGTTATAGTTGCCGGTTACACTAAGGAAATGAATGAGTTTCTACAGACTAATACAGGACTTATTTCCAGATTTAATAAATTTATTGAATTTAAGGACTACAATGAAGATGATCTTATAGCGATTATGTATTCGATGGCTGAAAAGATGGAAATGAAGCTTGAAGACAAAGCAGTAGAGAAGCTCAGGGCTTATATTTCAGGAATGAATGAGGGGACTAAGAGGATATTTGGCAATGCAAGAGGTATAAGGAATCTTTTTGAAAAAATGCTTGTAGGTCAGGCAAACAGACTGGCATGTCTTCCAGAACCAACAATAGAAGATTTGTCGGTAATTACAGCAGAAGACTTTGAAATTTAAGAAAAGGTGAATAAAAATGCGAGTTATAGCAGGTAGTGCAAGAAGTGTTCCACTTATTACACCTAAAGGTTTAGAGACAAGACCCACCTCTGACAAGATTAAAGAGACCCTATTTAACATGTTACAGGGTTATGTAGAGGGTTCTGATTTTCTGGATCTTTTTGCAGGAAGTGGTCAGATAGGAGTAGAAGCTTTAAGCAGAGGAGCTGGGTCTGCAGCCTTTATAGAAAAATCTGATGAAGCGGTTAAGTGTATTAAGTCAAATATTAGCAAAACTAAATTTACTGACAAGGCTTTGATTCTTAAAATGGAAGTTTTATCAGGAATAAGGGCTCTGGAAACAGAGAAAAGAAAATTTGATATTATTTTTATAGATCCTCCTTATAATCAAAAATCTGGAACAGGGAATTCTAAATGCACTTGTTAATTCAAAAAAATACTTGACGAGGATGTTATAATTATAGTTGAAGCAGGTAAAAAAATACAGATTTTTCCTTATATTGATGAACTTGGACTTAAAATTGTAAAAAGATAAAGTCTATAAAAAAATAACAGGCATCTGTTTCTAAGAAAAAAAATAAATTTGGAGAATAGCTATGGCAGATAATAATATAACAAAATTGCTCGATAAAATGTCAAGATATATTGATAATTTTAAAAGCAGGACCATTATCAAAAAGATAAAATTAAGATTTCAAAAAGATGAGTTACTTGATTTTTTTGGATGATTTGAGACAGGCTCTTCCCCGATGAATTAGAAGAAGCAGAGAAGATTACAAATGCAAAAAATGAAATATTAAAAGCTGCTAAGGCTAAAGCTGCCAAGATAGAGGCGGCAGCTGAAGAAAAGCTTAGAGATATTATTAAGGATGATGAGGTTGTAATTGCCGCTGGTAAAGAAGCTGAGTTTATTATAGGTGATGCGGAGAAGCAGGCTGATGATATAATAAAAGAAGCAGAGGAGATGGCTGAGCAGATAAAAGCTTAGGGCACTTTCTTATGCTGAAGAAATGCTTGCAGCGGTTGAAAAAATGGTTGCACATAATCTTGATGCTACTATAGCCAGCTCAAACAGTGTTATAGACACTCTTAAAAGTAATCTGGAAATTATACAGAATAACAGGGGTGAGATAAATGCACAGATTCTTGAGGCGAGAGAAGCTGATAATTATGATGGGGCTTCTGGTGAAGTGGATGACATTGAAGAGGCAGATGAAGAATTTACTGTAAATGTTAATTCTGATGATTTTGAGGAAGAAGAGGAGGACTCTGTTCCAAAGCAGAATGACAAAGCCTCCGATGATGAGTATGACGAACCTGAAGACGATGAGCTTTATGATTTCACAAAGAAGTTTTCTTTTAAGAAAGGCGATAAATAAAGCTTTCGGAAGCTTCATTGTGAGTTTGTAAACCATAGTTATTTAACGAAATCTGACTATATAGGGCAGCCATAAACCTTGTGATTTTAAAGGTTTCGATGGCTGTCTTGTTTTTTAATTTATCTGCATCACCAATTCTGGTTATTAGTTCAGTTTTTGTATTATTTTTAACAATGTTTCCTACAGCATTTAATATCTGGATAGCCTCATTTTTAATTGCCAGAGGTCTTATATATGGGCAGAAATCATAAGCCTTATTTGCCTCTATCAATTCTTTGGTAATGCCACCTGTTATATGATGTAAAACTCTGTCTATCCTGGCATAGGTATAATTTTTGGACCATAACGAAGCTGCAAAATCATTGTAGGAAGTTGTATTCCCAAACAAATTGTAAATTCTGGCAGCTAAATCATTTGTTACATCACTGTATCCGCTTAAGATTTTTATTGCATCCTGTTTTGAATTTTTGTAAATAATCTCACCTAATCTATAAAATAAAATATCGGAAAAATCATTGTTTTTAATATAATTACCGCTTTGGTTTAATATACTTTTAGTGGAGTCAGGAATGTATTTAAGACTTATTTCACCTGAACCTGTATGTAAATCATTTCTTATTGCTTTGGCAGAAGCTATATTTGAAGTACAATCCGGCTTGATATCTTCATCATATGAAAGACGTTGGCACGCTTAACGGCTATTGGCATTATCATTGAATTTAGTCTGCGAAGCTTACTGAGGGTAGGCTATAGCAAGGATATTATTTGAAGTTTTAAGCAATTCTGCTTCTTTTTCATAACCATTTTCACGAAGATAAATATCCCTTGCCATAGGATAGGCTATGCCCCTGGCCATAATCTTAGCTATATCTTTATCGTGGTTTTTCTCTGTTAACAATTTACTGCAAGCTATAAGCCCGGTTATATCGTCATTTTCAGCACCAAAGGAGAGATAGTCAACAATACCAAGATTTTCGGAAAGAGCCACAGCACCATCTGCAAATATTTCTGCACTTCCTGTAGAAACGGTTACAGGAAGCTCAAATACTGCATCTGCTCCGGATAAAAGAGCAGACTTAGCCCTCAGATATCTGTCTATAATGGCAGGCTCACCCCTTTGGACGTAGTTTCCGCTCATAAGTATTATAACGTATTCGGCGCCGGTAAGCCTTTTCGTTTCTTTGATATGATAAGCATGTCCATTGTGAAATGGATTATATTCAGCGATAATTGCAGCTACTTTAATATTATTTACCATAAGTCTCCTAAATTATGTATTTTTTACAATCATTTTAATATATTTATATTTTTTTCTCAACTATCCATTGTATGTTTTTTTCATAAAGGGTTTATAATGATATGTGGGCAAAACGGATTGATTATACATTTTTTTACTATAAAAAGTTTTTCCCTGGAATATTTTACATATTAAATTTTTACATAGTTTGAAAGGAGTAAAAGTCATGTCGTTTATTGATCAAATCAAAGCTAAAGCAAAAGCTTCAAAAAAGGTAATAGTTCTTCCGGAAAGTGAAGATATGAGAACATTGGAGGCTGCTGATGCAGTTCTTAAAGAAGGAATTGCTGAGCTTGTTCTTCTTGGAAAAGAAGAGAAAATTTTAGAGGATGCTAAGAAGGGCGGATTTGATGTAACCGGTGCTAAAATAATTGATCCGGAAAAGAGTGATAAGTTAGAGTCATATATAGCAGCTCTTGTTGAACTCAGAAAAAGCAAGGGAATGACAGATGAAGAGGCAAGAAAGATACTTACTACAAGCAACACTTATTTTGGTGTGATGATGATAAAGATGAAAGATGCAGACGGTCTTGTGTCGGGCGCCTGCCATTCTACAGCAGATACTTTAAGACCTAGTCTTCAGATACTTAAGACAAAACCCGGAACAAAGCTTGTATCTTCTTTCTTCATAGTTGAGGTACCAAATTGTGATATGGGAGAGAAGGGAACTTTTGTTTTCTCTGACTGTGGACTTAACCAGAATCCAAATGCAGAGGAACTTGCAGCCATAGCAAAGTCTTCAGCAGAGTCTTTCAGAACTCTGGTTGAAGCAGAGCCAAGAGTAGCTATGCTTTCATACTCAACCATGGGTTCTGCAAAGCATGATGATGTAACTAAGGTACAGGAGGCTACAAAGATAGCCAAGGCTGAAAATCCTGAACTTGCACTTGATGGTGAGCTTCAGCTTGATGCAGCTTTGGTTGCTTCTGTTGGTGAATTTAAGGCTCCGGGCAGCAAGGTGGCAGGTCATGCGAACACACTTATTTTTCCTAACCTTGATGCCGGAAATATTGGCTATAAATTAGTTCAGCGTCTTGCAAAGGCTGAAGCTTACGGACCTCTTACACAGGGTATTGCCGGACCTGTAAATGATCTTTCAAGAGGCTGCTCAGCAAGTGATATAGTGGGGGTTGTTGCAATAACTGCTGTACAGGCACAGATGTAAAAGAAAATGAGCTGGGATCATAGAATCCTGGTTTAGATAAAATAAAAAATAAAGGGGTAATTTTATGAAAATTTTGGTAATCAACTGCGGAAGTTCTTCTCTTAAATATCAGTTTATTGATATGGATACAGAAGAAGTAATTGCAAAGGGACTTTGTGAGAGAATTAGTATTGATGGGTCAATGCTTACACATAAGGCAGTAGGAAAAGAGGATTTTGTACTTGAACATGCCATGCCTAACCATACCGTAGCTGTTAAGCTTGTTATGGATGCGCTTACAGATAAAGAACATGGAGTAATATCTGATGTTTCTGAAATAGCTGCGGTAGGCCACAGAGTACTTCATGCAGGTACAGTATACAGCGATCCTGTAATTGTAAATGATGATGTTAAGAAGGTTATAAAAGACTGTTTCGATCTTGGACCTCTTCATAATCCTGCAAACCTTATGGGTATTGAGGCCTGTGAAGAGGCTATGCCGGGTACACCTAATGTAGCTGTATTTGATACCGGTTTTGGTATGGTTATGCCGCCTAAGGCTCACATGTATGCTATTCCTTATGAATATTATGAGAAATATTCTATCCGTCGTTATGGCTTCCATGGGACCAGCCACAAGTTTGTATCTGCTGAAACTATCAGATTTGGCGAGCTTCCGGAAGGACATAGAAAGGTTATAGTCTGCCATCTTGGAAATGGTTCTTCTATTTCTGCTTCAATAGATGGAAAATGCGTAGATACTTCTATGGGACTTACACCGCTTGAAGGGCTTATCATGGGAACCAGATCAGGTGATATAGATCCTGCTGTAATTCAGTTTATTGCAACCATGAGAATAAGAGCATAGATGAAATTCTTAATCTTCTAAATAAAAAGTCGGGAGTATTGGGACTTTCCGGAGTTTCAAGTGATTTTAGGGATATTGATAAAGCAGAAGCTGAAGGCAATGAGAGAGCAAAACTTGCTAATGATGCTTTTAAGTACAGAGTAATTAAGTATATAGGAGCTTATGTAGCTGCCATGAACGGTGTAGATGCCATTGCGTTTACAGCCGGAGTGGGTGAAAATGGCTCACGTGCCAGGAAAGATATCTGTGCTAATCTTGAGTACCTTGGAATTAAGATTGATGATGAAGCAAATAGTAAAAGAGGCAGTAATATGCTTATTTCAACTCCTGACAGTAAGGTTAAAGTATATGTTATCCCTACAAATGAGGAACTTGCAATTGCAAGAGATACTTTGGCACTTATAAAATAATACTTGACAAATCAGTAATATATCTGTAAAATAAGCAGGTATGAAATTTTATTGTTTATTCGAGGATTATTATCTATGTGATAAATCCTTTAGAATACAATGTATAAAAGTATTGATAAGGGAGGTGTTCACATGTCAATCTGTCCAAAGAATAAGAGCTCTAAGGGTCACAGAGACGCTCGTAGAGCAAACTGGAAGATGAGTGCTCCGGCACTTGTTAAGTGCAGTAACTGCGGAGAGCTTATGGTTCCTCACAGAGTATGCAAGGCTTGCGGTTCTTACAACAAGAAAGAGATCGTTAAAGTTGAAGCTTAATTAAGGTAAACAATATAAGCCGCTTCTGAATGGAGGTGGCTTTTTTTGTGGTTTAAAATGAAATATTTCTAATTGACTTTTCCCTCATTAATCATTACTCTATAACTAAGAACTATCTAAAATAAAATTATTCCGGGAGGAGAAAAATGAATAAGACTTGGTGGAAAGAAAGCGTTGTTTATCAGATTTATCCAAGGAGTTTCTGTGATAGTAATGGAGACGGTATCGGTGATTTAAAAGGTATTACAGAGAAGCTTGATTATCTTAAAGAGCTTGGTATCAATGTAATCTGGCTCTCACCTGTATATCAGTCACCAAATGATGACAATGGCTATGATATCAGTGATTATGAAGCTATAATGACAGAATTTGGAACCATGGCTGATTTTGATGAAATGCTTGCTAAGGCTCATAGTCTTGGAATTAAAATAGTCATGGATCTGGTAGTAAACCATACTTCGGATGAACATAAATGGTTTATAGAAAGCCGTAGTTCAAAGGATAATGCAAAGAGAGACTATTACATCTGGAAAGATGGAAAAGACGGTAAAGAGCCGAACAACTGGGGTTCCTGTTTCTCAGGTTCAGCCTGGCAGTTAGACGAGACCACAGGACAGTATTATTTGCACTTATTTTCAAAAAAACAGCCTGATCTCAACTGGGAAAATGATAAAGTAAGGGAAGAAGTATACTCTATGATGACTCGCTGGTTTGATAAGGGAATTGACGGCTTCAGAATGGATGTTATAAGTCTTATATCAAAGGATCAGAGTTTCCCTGACGGACCAACCTATGGCGGACTTTATGGAAGCTTTGAATCATGTGCAAATGGACCGAGAGTGCACGAATTTTTGCAGGAAATGAACAAAAAGGTACTTTCAAAGTACGATATTATGACGGTGGGAGAGTGTGCAGGTGTAACTCTTGAAGAAGCTAAGCAATACGCTAATAGTGAAGGAACAGAGCTTAACATGGTATTCCAGTTTGAACATGTGGGCTTAGATGATGATGAAAATATGAAGTGGTCTACAAAGAAGATGCCTCTGGTTCCTCTTAAAGAAAATCTTTCAAAATGGCAGAAAGGTCTTAATAAAGTAGCCTGGAACAGTCTTTACTTCTGTAATCATGACCAGCCAAGAATAGTTTCAAGGCTTGGAAGTGAAAAGGATGAATATAGGGAGCTTTCGGCAAAATGCATTGCAACCTGTCTTCATATGATGCAGGGAACTCCTTATGTATATCAGGGCGAAGAACTTGGTATGACAAATACAGTGTTTAATTCGGTTAAGGATTTCAGAGATTTAGAGTCAATTAATGCCTATCATGAACTTACAGAAAAAGGTGTAATAAGTGCAGAGGAACTTTTTCCTAAGATTTGTCATAAGAGCAGGGATAATGCAAGAACTCCAATGCAGTGGGATGACAGAAAAAATGCCGGCTTTACTACAGGTACACCTTGGATAGATGTAAACCCTAACTATACCAAAATTAATGCTAAGGAGCAGGTGGCAAGAGAAAATTCTGTATTCAATTATTATAAAAAACTTATAGCTTTAAGAAAAGAGTATGAGATTATAGTTTATGGTGATTATAATTTACTTCTCCCTGAGGATGAAGACTTATTTGTATATGAAAGAAGCCTTGACGGGAAGAAACTTCTTGTAGCCTGCAATTTCTCTGAAAATGAAAGAGAGTTTGACTTTGACATTGTAAAGAATGGTAAAAATTTTAACAAAACAATTATGGAAAATTTAATCTGATTAATAAAAAAATTAAGACCATTTGAAGCAGTTGTGGTACTTTATTAGAAAGTTTATGAATATTTATGAATAATTCTGTTAGTTTTGTTGTGATATACCAACAATAATAACATTATTTTTGCTTGATAAATTTGTGCTATTCTGATAGAATAGGTTATGTAGTTAACTGTTAGAAACTAATAAAAGGAGAGAAAAAGAATGAAAAAGAACTATCTTAAATCAATTTTAGCACTTGGTTTATCTGTATCTATGCTTGCTGCCTGCGGAGGTGGCGGTGGAACTACAAGTACAAAACCAAGTTCAGCTTCAAAAACTTCAAATGCAAGTACAGCAACAAGTTCTACTACTGCATCTAAATCTACATCCGCAGCTACAAGTAATGGTGATGCAATCCGTCTTGTAAACGGTAAGATTGAAATTGATGCACAGCTTAAGGAAGCTGCCAAGCTTTTTAAAGAAAAGACAGGACAGGAAGTAGTTATAGAGTCTATGGGTGGCGGTGTTGATATCCAGGGACAGATTAAGAGCTACTTTGCAGCAGACAATATGCCTGATATGTTCGTTATCGGTGGTGACGGTGACTACAAGAACTGGGAAGGCAAGTGTGCCGACCTTAGCGATTGTAAATTTGCAAGTGACACTGACTTCGGATATAAGGATAAGAACGATGGTACTTTAGTAGGTTTCCCTTATGCGGTTGAAGGCTATGGCATTACCTACAATGCTGATATTTTAGAGAAGGCCGGAGTTGATCCTGCTTCACTTGTAAATTTTGATGCATTTAAGGCTGCTTTTGAAAAGATTGACAGTAAGAAAAGCGAACTTGGTATTGATGCTGTAGCTTCTGTAGCAGCTGAGTCCGGTCAGATGTACTGGTCTACAGGAAATCATATTTTTGGTTATTATTATAGTGGCGGTCTTCAGAGAGGAGATAATTCTATCTTTGATAAGGCTAAAGCCGGCGAGCTTGATAAAGCAAGGCTTACAGAGTTTGCTGATATGACAGAGCTTTTATTCAAGTATGCAGATCCTCAGGTACTTCTTTCAGGTACTTATGATGATCAGCTTGCTAAATGGGCTCAGGGAAAGACAGCTTTTATTACACAGGGTAACTGGATTGATCCTTCACTTCCTACCTATAAGGTATCTTTTAAATGCGGTATAGCTCCACTTGCTTTTACAAAGGCAGATATGACAAGTGTGCTTGCAGACTGCCCATCCTGGTGGTGTGTATATAAGGACGGTAAGAATGTACAGGCTTGTAAGGATTTCTTCGACTTCCTTGCAACTACAGAAGAGGGACAGACTGTATTAGTTAAAAAGGCAGGTATGATTTCTCCGTTTAAGAGCAGCAAGATAGTTCCGGAAACTCCTTTAGCTGTAAGTCTTAAGAGTTATGTGGATGCAGGAAAGACATCTTCATGGGCTTGGTCAAACATGCCTGAAGGTATAGCACAGAATGCTTTTGGTCTTGTATTTGAATCATTTGCAAAGGGTGACTTAACTAAAGAGCAGTTTGTAGAGAGCATGCAGACAGCACTTGCTGATTATATTGCACAGAATCAGTAATTAAGATTTTTGAGTATTTAAATATGGGCGTTCGGGTTTCCGTTCGCCCATAATTTTAAAAATGATAAAGTCTTTTAGAAGGAGGCTTCAATGAATATTGGAACAAAAAAAACATTGTTTGGCATCATAGGTGTTATAGGTATCGCACTTACCATAATTTCATTGGTTATGATTTTGGGTGGAGGAAAAAATGAATTACGCGGGGTTATTTTTATAATAGGAATCTGTATGACAATGTTTGGAATATTAAAATTTCCTAATGTATATCATACAAAGATTGTAAATATTATTTTTTTATATTCCCTATGATATTTACATTTTTGTAACGGTTTTTACTTCCATTCATACTTGGTATATATTATTCTTTTACTAACTGGAATGGTGTAGAGGCTAAGAATTTTTGTTGGTATAGCTAATTATATAACTATGTTTAAGCAGATGGATTTTTGTATATTCCTTTGTAATAACTTCGATATTTACAATAATTAATATGTTACTGGTAAATGTAGTTGCTTTTTTACTGGCTCTTTTATGTACATCTAAAATAAAAGGAAGAGATTTCTTTAGAGCAGCATATTTCCTGCCTAACCTTATCGGTGGTTTAGTTCTTGGATATGTATGGCAGTTTATATTTAATAAAGTTTTAACTATAGTTCTTTCAGGTTCAAAGTCAATGCTTACAGATCCTAACCTTGCACTTATGGCTATTCTTATAGTAAGTACATGGCAGTATGCAGGGTATATTATGATGATTTATATTACAGGTCTTCAGACTATACCAAAGTCAGTTATGGAGGCTTCAGGAGTAGATGGTGCCGATCCGGTTACTACACTTTTTAAGATTAAGATACCGATGATAGCCAATACATTCACTGTATGTACTTTCCTTACTCTGGTAAATTCATTTAAGCAGTTTGACCTTAATATATCTATTACAAATGGAGCTCCTTCTAGAGTGTTGGGAGCCAAAATTATTCAGGCAACCGAATTTTTAGCTTTGAATATTTATACTACAGCAATTAGAAAAAATAACTATGCACTAGGTCAGACTAAAGCTGTTGTATTCTTTGTTGTACTTGCTATAGTCTCTCTGACACAGGTAGTTATAAGCAAGAAGAGGGAGGTGGAATTATAATGAAACCTGAAAAAAATAGAAATTTTATTGCTACAATAATTGCCACAATAATTGCAATCTTTGTATTATTCCCATTCTTCTTAGTTTTGATTAATTCTGCAAAGTCCAGTGCAGATATAGTAATCAGCCCTATCAACCTGCCTAAGCACTGGGGACAGATGATTGAAAATATGAAAAATGTAATAAATAATGCAAACTTTAATTACTGGAGTTCATTTAAGAGTTCAATCATTATCACCATTCTTTCACTTGCGTTACTTACGGTATTTTCGTGTATGGCAGCCTGGGTACTTAGTAGAAATGAAAGGAAAAAATGGTCTGCTATTATATTTCTTATGTTTGTAGCTGCTATGGTTATTCCTTTTCAGGTAGTTATGCTTCCTATTCTTACTATATTTAAGAATATCGGTAATTATTTAGGAATACCTATGCTGTCATCCTATACAGGACTTATATTTGCATATCTTGGATTTGGAGGTTCAATGTCCATCTTCATATTCCATGGTTTTGTAAAAGGTATTCCGAAGGAACTTGAAGAAGCGGCAAGGATTGACGGTTGTACACATGAGCAGATTTTCTTTAAGATAGTTTTTCCTCTTATGAGACCTGTACAGATGACGGTTCTCATACTTAACGGACTCTGGATATGGAATGACTACCTTCTTCCATCCATTATGCTCGGCTTAAATGGTAAGATTAAAACTCTTCCTATTGCAGTTAGCAGTTTCGTAGGTTCTTATGTAAAACAGTGGGATCTTATTCTTACCGCAGCTTTCCTTGCTATGATACCTATAATTATTCTCTTCCTGTTTGCACAGAAGCAAATTATTAAGGGTATGATGGAAGGTGCTATAAAGTAGGATTTATAATCAAAACAAAAAACAGAGAACTCTACAAGAGGGTTCTCTGTTTTTTATAAATAACTGTTCTACTCCACTTCTAAAATAACACTCTGATATGGTTTAAGTTTAATCTCGTTTTCATTTACAAATTCAACATTATCCATATTGGAAAGAAGAGTAGCAGCAGCCTTTTTCTCTAGTTTGACTAATTTTTTTCACAATTATCAAAGTTTCCAAGTACAAGCAAGGTCTGATTTTCACCTTTTCTATAAAACGCCATAAGATTATGTTCGTTTTCAAGATAAGGTATAACCTCACCATAAACTATAGTTTCTTTGTACGTTTCATTTTTTCTGAGCGCAGTGAGCTTTTTGTAATAGCTAAGAACTGACTTTTCATCATTTATCTGAGCTTTAACATTAATTTTAGTGTACTGGGGATTTACCAAAAGCCAGGGAGTACCACTTGTAAAGCCTGCATTTTTACTGTCATCCCACTGCATAGGAGTTCTTGCATTATCTCTGCTGAATTTTTTTACTGCCCTAAAAGCTTCTTCAGGTGATAATCCTGCTTCGAGGGCTACCTGGTATTCTCCAATGGTAGAAATGTCATCTATTTCGTCCATACTTGTGAAATCTGTATTTTCCATACCGATTTCCTGTCCCTGATAAATGAACGGAAGACCTTTCATCATAAACTGCATAGTACCGAGGAGCTTTTTGGAATCGTCATTTACATCACAGCATTGTAAGTAGTGGCTTACGCCTCTTGGTTCATCATGGTTTTCTATAATTGTAGAAATATATCCAAGGTCACCAACTCTTTTTTGTGTAGTAAAGCAACACTTTTTATAATCATCAGGGGTAACAGGTTTTGCATCATACCAGCCTTTATCACTTTTTCCAAATATTGTTTCCTCAAAATCAAACATAGTGGAGAAATGTCCGTCATCACCTATGAAAATAGGAATATCCTCAGTTCTGTCTGTAAATACCTCACCTACTGTAAAAGCATCATGCTTATCGAAGGTATTTGTTCTTAATTCGTGGAGATATTTATCAACATTCTTAGCATCTTCAAGCATTTTGGCACAGATAACAGTACCGTCTTCTCTATCCGGAGGGTAGTTATAGGATGTAAACGGAAGAGCCTTACTTATATTCATAATAGCATCTACCCTAAAACCTGCTAATCCCTTATTAAGCCACCAGTTAATCATTTTATATATTTCTTCACGAAGCTTTGGATTCTCCCAGTTTAAGTCAGGTTGTTTCTTGTGGAAAAGGTGGAGATAATATTTGTCTGTGCCTTCAATTTTCTCCCAGGCACTTCCGCCAAAGTAGGAGCGCCAGTTATTTGGAGGATTTCCATTTACACCCTCTTCTATAAAGAAATATTTTGCATATTCACTATCTAAGTCTTCCATAGCCTTTTTAAACCATTTATGCTCATCTGAGCAGTGATTAATAACTAAGTCCATAAGAATATACATATTTCTTTTTTTAGCTTCTACAAGCAGTTCGTCCATATCGGCCATACTACCAAAACGTGGATCTATGTCGTAGTAATCAGCTATATCGTAGCCCTGATCTGCAAGAGGAGAAGGATAGCAAGGTGAAAGCCAGATGATGTCAACTCCCAAATCTTTTAAAATAATCAAAGCTTTATTAATTACACCTCTTAAATCACCAATTCCATTTCCTTTAGTATCCAAGAAACTCTTTGGATAAATCTGATAAGCAACTTTTTCGTGCCACCATTTTTTCTTCATTAACTGCCTCCATGAAAATTAATCTTTTTTATGTATAGAGACTTACAATTATTTTTGTAAGCTGTACATTTGTATCCTCATATTATAATAAAACCTGGGCTTATATCAAGCCTTATTATAATTAATAGCAAATTTTTTAAAAATTTTAGTTTTGAAAGTAATAAAGAGTATTTTTAAAACAGAAAAAAATGCAATTTACAAACAAAAAAATTTTTCTAAAAAAATACCAAGTACTCAGAGTTGAAAAAAACTGATATAAAATGTTAAGATATAAAGATGACTTTAAATGTAAAAAGCCCTATGGAGGATAAATATGAAATCTTACGGAGTTAATGAGTTAAGAAGGATGTTCCTTGAGTTCTTTGAGAAAAAGGGACATCTTAAAATGAATAGTTTTTCACTTGTACCACATAATGATAACAGTTTACTTATTATAAATTCAGGTATGGCACCGCTTAAGCCATACTTTACAGGACAGGAGATACCACCAAGTAAAAGAGTCTGTACCTGCCAGAAATGTATACGTACAGGCGATATTGATAATGTAGGAAAAACCGCAAGACATGGTACCTTCTTTGAAATGCTCGGGAACTTCTCTTTTGGAGATTATTTTAAAGAGGAAGCTATTCCATGGGCCTGGGAATTCCTTACCGAAACAGTAGGTATCCCTGCTGACAGGCTCTATCCATCAGTCTATGTAGATGATAATGAGGCCTTTGAAATATGGAATAAAAAGATGAATATTCCTGCTGAGAGAATATTTAAGTTTGGTAAAGAGGACAATTTCTGGGAGCATGGTTCAGGTCCTTGCGGTCCTTGTACAGAGATTTATTTTGACAGAGGCGAGAAGTATGGCTGTGGAAAGCCCGGTTGTACTGTAGGCTGTGACTGTGACAGATATATGGAAGTATGGAATGTTGTATTTTCACAGTTTGACAATGATGGAAAAGGACATTATTCAGACCTTGAGCAAAAGAACATTGATACAGGAATGGGGCTTGAAAGACTGGCTGTAGCAGTACAGGATGTTGATTCCATCTTTGATGTGGATACACTTTTAGCACTCAGAAACAAGGTTTGTGAAATAGCCGGCAAAAAGTATAAGGATAACGAGAAAAACGATATTTCAATCCGTGTAATTACTGACCATATCCGTTCAGCAACCTTTATGATATCTGATGGAATTATGCCTTCAAATGAAGGAAGGGGCTATGTACTCAGAAGAATAATCAGAAGAGCTGACAGACATGGAAAGTTACTCGGCATAGACGGAGCCTTCCTCGTAGGACTTGCCAAAGCGGTAATTGCAGGAAGTAAAGACGGTTATCCTGAACTTGCTGAAAAGCAGGATTTTATCCTGAATGTAATAGAGCAGGAAGAAGAAAAATTTGAAAAGACAATAAATCAGGGACTTGAAATACTTGAAGGTATACAGAAGGATATGGAGGTTAAGGGCATTAAGACTATGTCAGGTGAAGATGCCTTTAAGCTTTACGATACCTATGGTTTCCCTATCGACTTAACCAAGGAAATTCTTGAAGAAAAGGGAATGGATATAGATGAGGAAGCCTTCAAACAGGCTATGAAGGTGCAGAAGGATACTGCCAGAAGTGCAAGAAAAACTACAAGCTATATGGGAGCGGATGCTACTATATATGAGCAGATTGATCCTGCTATTAACTCTGAGTTTATCGGCTATGATAAGACAGAGGCGAAAGGAAAGATAGTTGCTCTTGTAAGTGTTGGTTCAGAAGAAGATGGAGAAGAAAGTGCTATATCAGAAGCTCTTACAGATGGAATGACAGGAGCTGTAATTACTGATGTTACTCCTTTTTATGCTACAAAGGGCGGACAGCTCGGAGATATCGGTGTAATTACAGTGGGAGATGCTGTATTTGAGGTAAAGGATACTACACCTGTAGCAGGTTCAAAAATAGCCCATATCGGTAAGGTTATAAAGGGTATGTTTAAGATCGGTGATATGGTTACGCTTAAAGTAGATGCAGAAAACCGTATGGCTACCTGTAGAAACCACAGTGCTACCCATCTTTTACAAAAGGCCTTGCGCGAAGTACTTGGAACCCATGTAGAGCAGTCAGGCTCTTATCAGGATGCAGGCAGAACAAGATTTGACTTCAGCCACTTTAAGGCTATGACTCCTGAAGAAATTAAGGCAGTTGAAAAGCTTGTAAATGAAAAAATAGCTGAATCAATTCCTGTAGATACTAAAGTAATGAGCATTGAAGAGGCTAAGAAAAGCGGAGCTATGGCTCTTTTTGGTGAGAAATACGGTGATGAAGTCCGCGTAGTTGGTATGGGAGATTTCTCCAAAGAGTTCTGTGGCGGTACTCATGTAAAGAATACGGGAATGATAGGTCAGTTTAAGATTATTTCCGAAAACGGTGTAGCTGCCGGAATCAGAAGAATAGAAGCTATCACAGGTAATAATGTAATCAAGTATTATGAAAATCTTGAAAATACAATTGCTGAAGCTGCAAAGCTGCTTAAGGCAAGCCCTGATAAGCTTGTAGAGAAGGCTAAGCATCTTATGGAAGAGCTTAAGTCTCTTCAAAGTGAGAATGAATCACTTAAAAATAAGGCTGCTAAGGAAGCTTTAGGTGATGTTATGGATAAGGTTGTTGAGATTGGCGGAGTTAAGGTACTTGCTGTTGACATCCCTGATACCGATGGCAACGAGCTTAGAAATCTTGGTGATGAACTTAAGAATAAGCTTGGAGAAGGTATTATCTTCCTTGCTTCTGCTAAAGACGGCAAAGTAAACCTTGTTGCTATGGCTACTGATGGAGCTGTAAAGGCCGGAGTTCATGCCGGTAATCTTATAAAAGCTGTTGCACCTATAGTAGGCGGTGGCGGCGGCGGACGTCCAAATATGGCTCAGGCCGGTGGAAAGCTTCCTGAGAAGAAGGCTGATGCTGTAAAAGCTGTAGTTAATGAAGTAAAAAAACAATTAGGTGCTTAACCTGAAAATCTGATTTGATAATATTGCATATAATGATACAAGTGTCAAAAGTATAAAAATTCTGTGCAAGCTTGCTTGCAAAAGAATTTATTATCTTTTGACACGCAAAAAATATGAGTAAGTAGCCATTTTTTGTAAAAAAATGAGCGGATTACGAATATTTTTGCAAGGATTGCGAGAAGCGAAGCTGTAGCAATCCTGTATCAATGGGTGTCAAATACTTTTGACACCCTCATCATATAAAGGAAGTCACTATAATTTTATCTGTATTTTTATAGTGACTTCTTTGCAGTATGTTATAGATTATATATTTTTCCTGTTTGTAGCTATGATGTCACTTTATGATATTATAAGGAGTCTGTATGTCGCTTTCGAGCTTATTTTTTGCACTTTGTTTTTTACCCATTGTAACAATAACATATTTTCTTACTCCTGTAGCAGGGTATAAGAATCGTTTGCTGATATTTTTCTCATTGTTATTCTATTCCTTTGGCGGTGTGGGATATCTTGCTTTACTTATGGTAATGACAGCTATAGGATGGTTTGCGGGCTTAAAGATAGAAGCTGCAAATGATAAAGCCACTAAGAAGAGGTGGCTGGTTTCATCTGTTGTTATCTTTGTTTTGGTACTTGGAATATTTAAGTATACGAACTTCCTTATGGGAACAGTTACCGGATTTGCCGGAATAGAGTGGAAACCTTTGGCTATTGCACTTCCCATAGGTATATCATTTTATACTTTCAAGCTGATTTCATATGTGGCTGATGTATATATGGAAAAATGTGCGGTAGAGGAGTATTATTGGGTGTTATTACTGTATACGTCTATTTTTCCGCAGGCTTTGCAGGGACCGATTGAAAGATTTTCAGATATTAAAGATGAGATTTATAACAGAGAAACCAAGGTGTCTGATGTATCAGAAGGAATTTATCGTTTTTGTATAGGTCTTGCTAAAAAGACTGTACTTGCTGACCATATAGGAGAGCTTGCGGCTACACTTTCACCTGTAAGTGAGGCAGTTTCGGGAGCTACTACCTTAGCGGTATGGCTGGGCTCTCTCTGCTATGCTATGCAGCTTTATCTTGATTTTTCTGCTTATACGGACATGGCTATAGGAGTAGGCCGTATTTTTGGCTTTCGTTTTCCTGAAAACTTCAATTATCCTTACGCTGCAACCTCTGTAAAAGATTTTTGGCGCAGATGGCATATAACCTTAAGCAGTTTCTTTAGGGATTATGTATATATACCTTTAGGCGGCAACAGAGTAGGACTGCTTAAAACAAGTTTTAATTTACTTGTAGTATGGATGCTTACCGGACTTTGGCATGGAGCAAGCTGGAACTTTGTACTTTGGGGATTGTTCTATCTGCCTTTTATAGTTGTTGAAAACTGGTGGAAAAAGAAAGAATTACCGGTACTTCCAAGATTTTTCCGACATATCATTGCAATATTTATATTAAATTTTGGATGGCTGCTGTTCAGATACAGTGATATAAATCAGCTTTTTGATGTGATTTCCATCTACCTTGGAATCAGGAATAACGGCTTTACCGTATCTACAGTAAATATCAATATACAGAACAATATTTTTCTGCTGATTGTTTGTGTGCTTGCCTGCACTCCGCTGTTTGCCGTAATAGATAAAAAACTTACGGAAAAATCTGAAGAAGGTTCTGTAAATGTCGGAATACTTCATAGTGTTAAAATTCTAATATGTATAGCTTTACTTGGCTTGTCACTAATTGCTATGGCAGGAAACAGTTTTACACCATTTTTATATAATCAGTTTTAAGGCTTTGGAAGGGAGTTTGTATGAACGAAAATAAAGCTAATAAATGGCATAAAATAAGAATAACCGTTATGTCTGTAATCATTATAGCACTTATGATGACGGGATTTCTGCTTTTCTTAAGACCTACCGAATCTGATCTTGAGAAAAGAAAACTGGCTGTCTTCCCTACTCCTACGCTTACTACCGTACTTGACGGAAGCTTTTTCACTGATATTTCAAAATGGTATGCAGACACCTATCCTCTAAGAGAGACAATGATTGATTTTCAGTCAAATACCGAAGAGCTCTATGGAATAAGAGATACTGTAATCTATGGTGATACAGGACAGACTGCAGATGATATTCCGGAGGAAGACGGTGAAACAGCCCCTATTATTTCAGATATAGCCATTGAAGATGAAGACTCTGACAATGCGTCAAATATCAATGAAAACAATTCTTTAACTGATGGTAATAATGATAGTGTTTCATCCGCGGCTATTGCAACCAATCCTGCAAGTGAAGCATCTGTTCAGACAGAAAATAAAGATACGGCTTCTTCATCAGAAGTGGCTGATGAGGAAGAAAAGCCTGCTAAAGATGGTACGGTCAAGGTTCAGCCTGAAGTTGCAGGAACTGTATATATAGCGGAAAACAGAGGATTTACACTGTATTATTTCTATAAAAAAGGAGCTGACTTATATGCTTCTATGCTTAATACGGTAGCAAAAAAGGTAGGAAATATTGCTACTATTTACGATATAATCGTACCAAACAGCTTTGGTGTAAATCTGGATGAAGATATACAAAAAAGTATGCATACTTCAAATCAGGGAGAGGCTATAAATTATATTTATAAGAAACTGAGTAAATCAATAAAAACCGTAGAAACCTATAATCAGCTAAGAAGTCATAACTCAGAGTATCTTTATTTTAAAACTGACCACCACTGGACTGCGCTTGGAGCATATTATGTGTACAGAAGCTTCTGCGAAACCAAGGGAATTACTCCTAATGAATTGAGTGATTATAAGAAAAAGGAATTTCCTGATTTCTTAGGCTCATTTTATGCCTACAGCAACCAGTCCAAAGCTCTTAAAAAGAATCCTGATACAGTAGAGGCTTATATACCTATAGCTACAAACAAAGAAAAGATTACCCCTCGTGAAGGTAAGCCCTATCAGTATGATATAATCAGTGATGCAAGTAAATTTTCCTCAGCTAATAAGTATCTGGCTTTCATTGGCGGAGATCAGCCTTTAATTGAAATAAATAATCCTGATCTAAAAGATGACAGTGCCTGCATAATAATAAAGGAGTCTTACGGAAATGCCTTTGTACCTTTCCTTGTAGACCATTATCAATATGTATATGTAGTTGATTACAGGCATTACACCGGAAATGTAACTAAGCTTGCAAGTAAGCACACTAATACCGATATAATTTTCTTAAATAATACCGCAGCTACAAGTGTAGAGAAGTCAAAACAGATGTTGGGGATATTTAAACCCTAATTATTCACGCCATAAGTCACAGACCTCTTATTTCGCATAGTAAAGTAGGAATAAAATGTTTTCGGTCTGTGACTATGGGGATAATATTACCAATTTATTGTTAAATATATTGTATTTTTTTAAATGTATATTGTAATATATAAATATAATATTTTTAATTTTAGGGAGGTACAATATGGCACTTGTAGCGAATGTATTAAATAACTTAATCCCTATTTCTAATTTTTAATAAAGGTCGGGGCGTCAAAAAAATATTTGACAGGCTTAGTGTAGAGAAAGAATTGGTTGTTTTTAAAAATAACCAACCATCTGCAGTTATATTATCAACAGATGAGTATTTAAGACTTACTGAAATAGAGGAAGAATATTTTTTTGCTTTTAGAAGCAAAACAAAAAGAATTGAAAGTAATACTTCTAAAAACTATATCAATGAGTGAAATTATGTCAAATTTAGGAATAACAGATGCTGAACTTTTTAGAAAGTGAGGATGTTGATATAGAATGATATGGAAGATAGAATTCATAAAAGAAGCTGAAGAGGATTTAAAACATTTGAGATCATTCTATACAAATACAGGTTTTTAAAAAGGAATAAATAAGGTAGGCAAGAATCCTCTGCCGGTAAGTGAGGGCGGATACGGAAAGCCGCTTGGGCACAAATTAGGAATTAATCTTACAAATTTAATGAAAATAAAGTTTAAAAAAATATTGGAATAAGAGTTGTATATAGAATAGAAATTACTGAAACTGTTATGAAAATTATTGTAATTTCGGCAAGAACAGATGAACAGGTGTATAAAGAAGCTGCTAAAAGAAAAGATAAATAACTCAGCAGATTATCTTGGGGATATTAAATAATGAAAATACTTATAGTAGAAGATGATAATGACATTGCTGAAATCCTTGCTAATGAGCTTTCTGTCTGGGGATATGATACAGTCTGCGTAAAGGATTTTAACAATGTACTGGATGAGTTTAAGGCTGAAAAGCCTGAACTTGTGCTTATGGATATAATTCTGCCTTATTTTAACGGTTTCTACTGGTGTCAGAAAATCAGGGAAATTTCAAAAGTTCCGCTTATGTTTATTTCTTCAAAGAGTGAAGATATAGACATAGTTCAGGCTATGCAGTTTGGCGGAGATGATTATATAGTTAAGCCGATAAATATTCAGATAGTAAGGGCTAAAATTGTTGCCCTCCTCAGAAGAAGTTATGATTTTGCTGAAGAAACTGATTATTTAGCCTTTGGAAATGTAAAACTTTTGCTTTCGGCTGCAAAGCTTGAGTTTATGGGAAAGGCTGTGGATCTTACCAGAACCGAGCTTATGATACTTGAAACTCTTTTTAAGGATAAGGGAGCTGTATCAAAGCGTGATAAAATAATGGATAAATGCTGGCAGGAAGAGAATTTTATAGATGATAATACCCTGGCGGTAAATATGACAAGGCTTCGTAAAAAACTGGCTGAGATAGGACTGGATGGCTTCATACAGACCAAAAAAGGGATAGGATATTTTTTAAATAATAAACTGAATTAGGATAGTGTGTAAAGTATAACCAGAGTAAATTCTAATTATAGGTTAAAATATGATAAATAAAGTTAAAAAATTCATTCTGACTAAACTGCCCGAAATTATACTCTTTTTTGTCTTACTTTTACTGTTTAGACTGATTTTTGCAGTAGGAAACTTAGAACTCTTATTTTATAAAATCGGCTTTGAGATAGCTGTATTCGGCTTTATTATTTACCTGATAATCGCCTTTTTCTCTTACAAAGAAGAGCTTTCCTTAAAAGCAGATAATGAGAGGCTTTTGGAAGAAAATAAAAGACTTCATATGAGTATAATTTCAGGCAGGAGGGAGCTTAAAGATTATTTTTCACTTTGGGTACATCAGGTTAAAACTCCTATAACTGCTGCCAAACTTATACTTGATAATAATGTGGATGACAGGGAAACAAAGGTTAAAGCTCAGATTATGTACATAGAGCAATACTGCGATATGGCAATAAATTATCTCAAGTTGATGAATACCGAAACTGATATGGATATATCAGAACTAAACTTAGATGATATAATCAAATCGGTTCTTAAAAAGTATTCTACACTTTTTATAATAAACCGTATCACGCTAAAGTATGAACCTATAGCAGAAACAGTGGTTTCAGATGCAAGGTGGCTCAGCATTATGATAGAGCAGTTTATTTCAAATGCCTTAAAATATACTAAAAAAGGAAGTGTGACTATAAGTTATGACAAGGAAAACTCTGTTCTTTATATCAGGGATACAGGTATAGGTATACGCTCAGAGGACATACCTAAGATATTTGACAGGGGATATTCCGGCTTAAATGGCAGAATGAATGAGAAATCAAGCGGTTTGGGGCTTTTCCTTGCAAAAGAAATAGGGAATAGGTTATCTATAGAAATAACGGTTAATTCAGAAGTCGGAAAAGGAAGTGAGTTTGGACTTCATTTCAATCTTTCAAAATTGTAAGATTAACATCCCATTTTGTAAGTTAAAATAAATGCAGAAATAAGGCTTGTATGGTATCTTATGTATAGTAAGGTACATACAGGCTTATTTTATTAACTAAGAAATCTCTGCAAAGGATGTACAGCCTTTGATAAAGAAGTTTGCCTTACAGCACGTATATATTTTTAACAAAGGAGAAAAATTATGGTGACAATATTAAATCTTGAAAATGTAAAAAGATATATAAGACTAAAAGTGTAATAACAGAAGCACTTACAGAGATTAATTTTTCAGCTTCGGAAGGTGAATTTGTTTCCATTATGGGAGAGTCGGGTAGCGGTAAAACAACCCTGCTTAACATAATAGCAACTCTTGATAAGGCTACTTCAGGAAATGTCTTTATTAAGGATAAAAACATAGGTTTGTTAAAAGACAGTGAAATAGCAAGTTTCAGAAGAAATGAACTTGGATTTGTATTTTCCAGGATTTTAATCTTTTAGACCAGTTTTCAAATAAAGACAATATCTTCCTACCGCTTGTGCTTTCAGGTGTAAGTCCAAGTGAAATGGAGGCTAAACTGGATAAAATTAAGGATATTTTGGGTATTGCAGCCATTCTTGATAAGTTCCCTTATGAAATATCGGGAGGACAGAAACAGAGAATTGCAATAGCAAGGGCTGTTATAGTAAATCCGAGTATTTTACTTGCTGATGAGCCGACAGGAGCTCTTGACTCAGCTTCTACCGAAATGATTCTTAATTTATTTAGAAAAATAAACGAAACAGGCCAGACTATACTTATGGTCACACATTCTTTAAGAGCGGCAGCTTTTGCAAAGCGTGTAATTTTCATAAAAGACGGGGTAGTATATCACGAGCTTTACAGGGGAGATAAAGAAAGCCTTGAGGAATTTATGGAGAGGATAAATAACTCCCAGAAACAGCTTTTTACATCAAATTATTCACGAAACATCAAGTAAACACATAATAAAAACGGTCTGTGAACTACAAGGGGAAAGAATAATTTGATAAATACGAGGAGATAAAGTAATGAATCTAAAACTTGCGGGCGGCTTTGCAATAAAGAACTTAAAAGCCAATAGATATCTTGAAATACCGTTTATTCTTGCTACAGGTACAATGTTAATTTTATTTAATATAATGGCTTCACTTATGCAAAATGAATATGTACTTACAAGACATAAAGAACTTCCTACTTTTTATAAATATGGGAATTGGTGTAGTGTTTATATTTACTTTTGTATTTGTGGTTTATGCGAACAGATTTCTTATAAAACGCAGGAATAAGGAATTTGCTCTGTATGGTATACTGGGACTTGAAAAGAAACATATTAGAAAAATAATTTTCATTGAACATATTATTAATTACAGCTTAGTTGCGGTAATAGCAATCTCAGGCGGATACGTGTTTGGTAAGCTTGCATTTATGGGGCTTAACAGCCTGATGAAGGATACAGCAGTGAAAATAATGGACTATCCGTTTTCAACTCAGGCTACGGCTATCACACTTGTCTATGTACTTTTCCTATTTGTGTTTGTATATCTGCTTAATGCTTTATCAATTAAAAATGCTTCCCCTGTGGAGCTTTTAGGCAGGGAACACAGAGGAGAGGGAGAACCAAAGAACAGGCTTGTACTTTTATTGATTGGCTTGGTTTTTTTAGTAGTCGGGTATTATATTGCATTAACAATCAACGGAATACTTAAAAGCCTTTTAGCATTTTTTATTGCAGTTGTCCTGGTAATAATTGCTACCTATATTCTTTTCATAACTTTCTCAATATTTATGCTTAAAATACAAAAGAAAAATAAGAATTTTTATTACAAGGCTAAAAATTTTCTTTCAGTTTCATGTATGATATACAGAATGAAAAGCAGTGCTGTAGGTATAGCCTCTATAGCCATTCTTAGTACAGGTGTAATTGTTACCCTTGCAACTACACTTTCCATATATGGAAGCATTGAAGCTGTGGTGACTTCAACTATGCCAAGGGAATATAAGATAAGTAATGTTGCGATAAATGTAACCATTGATAATTATAAAGATGAGCAGAAAAAGCTCATGAACATTATAACAAAGGCTGCAGGAGGAGAGAGAAAAACATAACAAATTCTTTTTCTGAACTGAGTGGTATGATATATGCCTTGCAAAACGGGAGTGAACTTTTACCTCTGTTAGGTGACAATGCTAATAATTATCACCCTGTACCGGCAATACTTTCAACAATAGATTCCTATAACACAGAATTTAACCAAAATGTGAAGCTGGAGGATGATGAAGTAATCATTTCTTCTAACAGTAGTAGTCTGCCTATAGAAAGTACTATAAATTTAGGTGGGAAAAATTATAAAACAAAGATGGTGGAAGGACTTGTTCCGGGAAATTTTGCTATAGAAATTTATAAAATTATACTTCCTAATATAAATACAATGGATGAACTCACAAGATTTTATCTGATGGATAAAAATGATGAGAAAGGTAATTCTTCGGCACCATTATACATAACTGCACACTTTGATCTAATTACGGATAAGGCACACTTTGAAAAAGCATTTTTTGCACTTGGTGAAGATAAATATGAATTGGCTGAAATTTCAGATATAAGGAAGAGCTCTTATGAATTTAACGGTGGTTTTCTTTTTTTAGGAATTATTGTAGGTGTTATTTTCCTTTCAGGCACTATGCTGATTACATATTATAAGCAGGTAAGTGAGGGCAGTGAGGACAGGGAGAAATATCAGATTATGAAAAAAGTGGGACTTCCTGATGAACTGATAAAGAAAACTACTGCTTCACAGGTAGTATGGATGTTCTTCCTTCCGTTAGCCGTAGCTGCCATACATTCCATTGTTTCTTCAAAGATAATTTTTCAGCTTCTGGGTATGTTCGGAGTAAGTAAGTTTATGGATTATGGCAGTAATCTTTTGATCGTAGGCGGTGTATTTGCAGTGGTTTATTTTGTTAATTTTAAGATTACTTCTAATGTTTATTATAAGCAGGTGAGGTAAGGGAGATGGCAATGTGCCTACATTTATTCATTTTATAGGTTTAAGGACTATGTGAAAAGTCGGTTTGAGTAGTAATGAAAAAGTGTAAGTTAACCTTGAAAACTCCCTTAGAAAGATGTAAAATATATAAAAGTGTGATTTAAATCACAAAATTATATATAAAAGTGTGAGGAAAGATATATGGAACGATTTATGTTAAAGAAGTTCCTTGATTGGAAGGATTCACCTTATCGTAAACCGCTTATATTAAAAGGAGTGAGGCAGGTAGGCAAGACCTGGCTTCTGAAAGAGTTTGGCAGGCTTTATTATGAAAATACTGCTTATTTTAACTTTGATGAAAATGAGGAATATAAGCAATTTTTTGAGACAACAAAGGATGTGGACAGGATCTTACAAAATCTTATGCTTGCAAGCGGACAGAAGATTGTGCCTGAAAATACACTTATCATATTTGATGAGGTACAGGACTGTCCGAATGTAATTAATTCCATGAAGTATTTTTGTGAAAATGCCCCACAGTATCATGTAGCTTGTGCAGGTTCACTGCTTGGAATTGCTTTGGCAAAACCATCATCTTTTCCGGTTGGTAAAGTAAATTTTTTACAGATAGAACCAATGACTTTTTCAGAATTTTTAATTGCTAATGGTGATAATAATCTTGTAGAATATTTAGATAGTATTGATAAAATAGAGCCAATACCTGATGCTTTTTTCAATCCTCTTTATGAAAAATTGAAAATGTACTATGTAACGGGAGGTATGCCTGAGCCGGTATTGATGTGGACTAAGTTTAGGGATGTATCTAAAGTACAGGATACCTTGGCTGATATTATTTCAGCATACGAGAGAGACTTTGCAAAACATCCTGATATAAGTGCATTTCCTAAAATTTCTATGATTTGGAATTCGCTTCCTTCTCAGCTTGCAAGAGAAAATAAGAAATTTATTTACAAAGTTGTGAAGGAAGGTGCAAGGGCACGTGAATACGAAGATGCTTTACAGTGGCTTGTAGATGCTAAATTAGTACATAAAATTTACAGAAGTTCGTCTCCGAGCCTGCCAATAGCTGCTTATGATGACTTATCTGCATTTAAGATTTATCTTGGAGATGTAGGCATTTTACGCCGCCTTGCTAAGCTTTCACCTACAGCTTTTGGAGAAGGCCACCGCCTCTTTACGGAGTTTAAGGGAGCATTGACTGAAAATTTTGTGTTACAGACCTTGCTTACTCAGTTTGAAGTAACACCTCGTTATTGGACACAAACAAATCCGCCTTATGAAGTTGATTTTCTGATTCAGAGAGAAAATGATATTTTTCCCGTCGAAGTAAAATCAGAAGCAAATACTACAAGTAAAAGCCTTAAAAAATTCAAAGAATTATTTTCAGATAAAATAAAGCTTCGTATCAGTTTCTCTCTGGATAACCTTAAACTTGACGGTGATGTACTTAATATTCCACTGTTTATGGCAGAGAAAACTGATAAGATTATTAGGATGGCTTTGCTGGGAAAAATGTAGCAAAGTGATAAATATTCCCCGAAAAGTGTAGTAAAAATATATTATGGTTTTATAAATAAAAAGGGAGATGAAGTAGTTCCTATAGATTATTATTCTGCGGAGAATTTCAGCGAAGGAATGGCTAAGGTATATAATGGTAAATATGGGTTTATAAACAAAAAAAGGAAAAGAAGTAGTTCCTCTAATATATTATTATGTAGAGAACTTCAGTGAGGGTCTGGCTATGGTAGGAAAAGATGGTAAATACGGATTTATAAATAAAAAAATGGAGAATTTATTATTCCTATGAAATTTAGGTGGTAATAATTAATGCTTTAATAAAAACAGGTAGTAAGTGATATGGAGTTGCTTACTATCTGCTTTTATGTTTTTATAATTGTTATAAATATAATAAAAAAATATATAAATGTAACAAATATGTAATAATTACGTGCTATAATTATAGAAAGAAATTATTTTTATTTGAAGATTTAAATGAGATACGCTCAATTTACATCTTTAGATAGAAAAATAAAAAAATGGAATATAAGACAGACATGGAAATTATTTTTATTCTGTGTTTTGCGGAAAGGGGAAGAAATGAAGAAAAAAAGAAATGCAAGGTCGGCTTATAAGTGGTTATCACTTACTCTTGGTGTGGTAATGTCGCTTACTTTGTCAAATGACTTTGTAGCAAAGGCAGATGCTCCTGGGGGGGGGGTACAATCTAAATCAGTCTGAAGAAGAGCAGATTGCTGAGACAATTGTAGATGGAAGTCAGGTAGAGGCTGAAGAACAGGAAAACAGTGAAGAACTGGGAGTAAATGAAAATAAAATGGGTGATATAGATAAGCTACTTAAAGAGGCTCAGAATACTTCTGGTGAAATCTCTCCTGATGTTACTGATATTGAGATTGCGGGAAAGAAGTTTAAAAAAATTAAATTACCATTTAATAAGTATGATGATATTGAAATAGATTATATTTATGATGGAATAGGTAGGAAAGATTCATATATTCAGTTTAATATAGTAGACCAAAATAATAAAGTAGTGGGAGAAGGTCAGCCGATGGGGAAAGAATATGGTGAGAAAACACCTTATTGTGTACGGCTTTTTAAAATATATCCAATTAATGTATGGGGATATCATGCTCCGGAAGATAATTATAATCCTGCTCCTTACTGGCTTGCAATTGAACAGATAGATGGCTGCGATTTCGAGTATTCTATTGATTCAGAAAAGAAGGCTGAGGGTAAGAATTTTGTTCATGTAAAATTTATAGAAAAGGGGGAGGGAAAAGAATATAGAGATGAACAACGTGGTTTTATTTCTTCTGACAATAAACAATTAGAAATTGCAGTTGGTGGAATAAAAGATGGAAGCGTTAATTTGGTTTTCTTTTATGATAAAGAAAATGGTGTGGAAACAAGAAAACAAACTGTAAGTTTTAATGGAGGCAGGCTTAGAAAGGAAGAAGAGTCTGGTGATAATTATACTTACCGAGAATATGAGAGTGATTATAGGTTGCTTACTATTGAAGATAATCCTTTTGCTGTAGTTGCCATTCCGGATAGTAATTATAAAGTAGAGTCAATTTATGGTAAAAACTTAAAAAAAGTCAGTAGTTGAGTTGACTTTTAATTCAGAAGGAATCTGAAGATATAGTTTCCACAATAGAATTTGATGATATGATGAAAACAAAATGGGGAGAAAAGAATATTGATAAATTAGTGCTTAAAACCCCACAGAATTCAGAGAGCAAAGAGTATAAAAAAATATAACTATAAAGAATTTTAAGATAGAGGATAGAACGCGTAGTAATGTAAGTTATAATATGACATATTATGGTAATTTTCAAGAAGATTATGAAAAAGGCAAAAAGAGTATTTAATAATGCATTTCAACATATAAATGAAGGAAATTTTGAGATTAAAGAATTAAAGATTGATGGTCAAGATTTTTTTCTGAGTTGGCTAAAAAAAGTATGAAGAAGAAAAATTTAAGTACTTTTCCGATAGAATTTAGATATAAAATCGGAGTAAATCATGCTCCCGATAATATGTATAAATATGATGTAAAATTGGGATATAATATATCGGAGGATGTGTCGTCTGCAAATCCTGACGATGGCGAATATAAGCCAAATGAAGAAGATAAACCAAATCCACCAAGTGGAGGAGAAGATAAACCAAATCCACCAAGTGGAGGAGAGGATAAGCCAGTGCCACCTGAAGAGGACAAGCCAACGCTGCCTTCAATTCCGGATGTCCCTGTTGTACCTTCAATAATACCATCAACTCCAGAGATAGTAGAAAATCCTGTCACAGTTCCGGAAGAAAATCCGGTTGTTGATATTGCAAAGGAAGATGACACCCCTCTGGGAGGTACAAAAAACAACGATGATGATGGAACTTATACATCTGTAGATGAAGATGATACTCCTGAGGGGATCCCTGAGGTTCCTGAAGAAGTAAAAGTTTCCGCAGACAAATCCCCTCTTGGCACACTACCAACAACGGGTGGAAGTAATGGAGATGGACTTGTAGTTTTTGGCGTAGCATTGCTTGGACTAGGTTTTGTGACAAGAAAAAAATTCAAGTAATATTTTAGTGATTACAATATTTAAACGTCAGTTTGGATAAGCAAAGCATCCCATAGGGTTATCATGACCTTATGGGATTTTTTACATTTAGTTCTAAACCACTTGCAACTTTCATCGAGTTTTTTATAATAGAAATGCAAGTTTATTTATGTATTGGGAGGATTTATGGAAATAACAGAAAACATACCAGATTTAATTTGGCTTAGCTCTATGAAAAGTTTTTTTATGATGAAGAGCCAAAGGAAAGTATTGAAGTTTTTGAGATTTCTTTCTTTGTAAATGAAGTATACAGCTTTCAGCTTGGCTAAAGTCAGAAGCGGGTGGAAACAATGCTTTTATGGATATGGAAGTTGCGGGAAGTCTTACACCTTTTGTAAAAGCGAGGGGAGTAGTTTCAGTATCTGTTAAATTTGTAGCAAAAACAAAAGATGGTGGTGCATATCTAAGAAAAGATCCGGGACTTTATCTTGATTTACTTAGAGAACTTACAGATAATAAATTATGACTTACCAATGGATACTGGCAGTCACTTTATTTTACCATTTATAGATATAAAAAATATTTTTTCAGGTCTTGATAATATTATTAAAATATGATAGAATAAATTGTTATGTAATTCGGATGGTCCTCTGACGCCTCATAGTGAGTGTGCTAAGAACATCTATGATAAAAGGAGATTAGAAATGAACGAATTAATCAGAGAGATTGAAAAAGAACAGCTTAAGGCTAGTGTGGATGAATTCAGAGTAGGTGATACTGTAAGGGTTCATGCTAAGGTTAAGGAAGGTCAGAGAGAAAGAATTCAGATCTTCGAAGGAACTGTACTTAAGAGACAGGGCGGTGGAGCAAGAGAGACATTTACCGTTAGAAAGCTTTCAGGTGGTGTCGGTGTTGAGAGAACCTGGCCTGTACATTCTCCAAATGTTGACAAAATCGAAGTTGTACGTCATGGTAAGGTAAGAAGAGCAAAACTTAACTTCCTTCGTGGCAGAGTAGGTAAGTCAGCTAAACTTAAAGAGGTATAATTAGTATTAAACCAAAAAGAGATTTAGTTTCAAAGGAGCAACTACTTGCAGTTGTTCCTTTTTTATTATATGATATAAGGGGCGAAAGTGTCGCCAAAATATTTATATCGAAGGGAAGATTATGGTCAGAAAATCTTATTTTCATAAAAAGGCACGAATAGAAACAACACCTTCTGCAAAAAAATAATAAAAAGAAATCATTATATGGATCTTATTAATAGTAATGACAATAACAGCTTCATATTTCATAACAACAAACGTTTTTTTGTAAAGACCAGTGTTTCAGGTGTTTCTATGGAACCAACACTTACAGAAGGTAAGGTTGTGATTGTTAATAAATTAGAATACTATTTTAAGAAGCCAAAAAGAAATGATGTGATTGTATACAAACAGAGTAACAAGGAGCATAGTTACTTTGAATTAAAGAGAGTAATAGGTCTGCCGGGAGAAACTGTTAAGATTAAAAATGGAATGGTTTATATAAATGATGAAGTAATGAAAGAGAAGGTTAAAACCGATATAATACAAAATGGAGGGCTTGCCGAAGAGGGTGTTAAGTTAGACGATAATGAGTATTTTGTGCTTGGCGATAATAGGAACGATAGTGAAGACAGCAGATTTGCAAGTGTAGGCAATGTACTTAAAAATGAAATACTTGGAAAAGCTGTGGCAATAGAAAAGCCATTTTCATTGGTGGATAGTTTAAATTTAGCTGAATAATTTGGAGGAAAAATATGCCTGATTTGCATTGGTATCCGGGTCATATGACAAAGGCTGTACGTCAGATGAAGGAAGATATTAAGCTTATAGATGTAGTTATAGAGTTAGTCGATGCACGCATTCCTATAAGCTCAAGAAATCCTGATATAGACAGTCTTGCAGCGAATAAATCAAGAGTAATAGTCCTGAATAAAGCTGATTTGGCAGATGACAAAGCTACAGAGGAATGGGTTAAACATTTTGAAGAAAAGGGTTTGATAGCAGTTAAGCTTAATTCAAAGAGCGGTAATGGTATTAAGCAGGTAAAAGATGCTATAGCCAAAGCTGCTGAAGCTAAGATGGCAAGAGACAGGGCAAGGGGAATACTTAACCGTCCGGTAAGGGCTATAGTAGGTGGTATTCCTAATGTAGGTAAGTCAACATTTATAAACTCTTTTGCAGGAAGGGCAGTTACAAAGACAGGTAATAAGCCCGGAGTGACCAAGGGAAAGCAGTGGATAAGACTTAATAAGCAGGTAGAACTCTTAGATACGCCGGGCATACTCTGGCCTAAGTTTGAAGACAGGAAGACTGCCGAACATCTAGCCTTTATAGGTTCTATAAGAGATGAAGTAATAGAAAAAAGAGAACTTGCAATTAAATTTGTAAATGAGCTTGAAGAAAGATATGAAGGTCTTTTAGCTAAGTATTATGGATTTGAAGCAATGGACAAAAAAGAAGATAAAATAGAATTTTCTATGCAGATACTAAGCTTAATAGCTGAAAAAAGGGCACTGGTTAAAAAAGGTGGAGAGGTAGATACTGACAAGGCCTCTGTGCTGATTTTGGATGATTTTAAAAACGGGAGACTGGGTAAGATTACTCTTGAAAATGTAGGGGTGTAGGTTACATGGACGAAGATAAATTTGAGCAGGACAAAGATTTAATTGAAGACAGTTTAGAGCTTTGTGCAGATATAAAAAGATATTATGAAGCAGAAGAAATGGACAGGTTAGACTTTAATGGATATATTAATCGAAAGAACAAACCTGATAAAAAAATATTAGTGATAAGACTGAAATTGTGGTTATAAATCAGACAGATGAGGAAAGCGGGCTAAAGTTATATACAAAAATTGTTGCTATAATACTTTTCGCAATGGTATTTGCAAGAATTATAAATGCTTATATTGTACAGGAAACAATAGTAAATGGCTCGTCTATGAACCCAACTCTTGAGAGTTCAGATAAGGTGCTGATTGATAAAATTATTTATAAAATAGACAAGCTGAACCGTTATGATATAGTCGTATTTGACTATCATCATTCAAGTGTATATGTAAAACGTATTATAGGTCTGCCGGGGAGAGAATTACCATCAGAAAGGGCAGAGTTTATGTCAACGGAAAAATATTAAAAGATGATCCGAGGATAAAAGATACAATGCATTATGCAGGAATAGCCAGAGATGGTGTAGAATTAGGAAAAGATGAATATTTTGTATTAGGTGATAACAGAAATAATAGTTATGACTCAAGGTATGAAGAGGTTGGTGTAGTAAATAAAAGTAGTATGATTGGGAAGGTCTGGATAAGAATTTTTCCTATATTAAAGTTTGGAGCAGTAAACTAATGAAAAATATTTCGGAGATAAGAGAAGAATATGCTAATTGCAGCATCTCTAATTTAGGGGAATTTGTTACTTGTTATGGTATTGATGGAAGAAGTGGTGTAAAAAAAATTGTTGAAGCAGCAAAGAAAAAACTTGATGAATATGACAACGAAATAGTAAGAGTAAGTTTGATGGCAAAATTTGAACGGCAATTTAGTGAGAATGGCTATATATGTGGAGTCGATGAAGTGGGAAGAGGACCGCTTGCAGGACCGGTGGTTGCAGCAGCAGTTATTTTCCCAAAGGATCTCATAATTCCTTATGTAAATGATTCTAAAAAGCTAAAAGAAGCCAAGAGGGAAGAGCTGTTCAACCATATTATGAGCGAAGCTATAAGTGTAGGTTTTGGAAGCGTAGACAATAGTAGAATAGATGAAATAAATATTTTACAATCTACATTTGAGGCTATGAGACAGGCAGTTTCAGGCTTAAATATAAGACCGGATATTATTTTGGTAGATGGCAATAAAAAAATTCCTAAGCTTGACATAACACAACATACTGTTGTAAGTGGTGATGCAAAATGCCTTTCAATAGCGGCTGCAAGTATAGTTGCCAAGGTTGTCAGGGACAGATATATGAAGGAAATGGATATAAAATATCCTATGTATGATTTCGCATCTAATAAGGGATATGGCTCTAAAAAGCATTATACAGGAATAAAAGAGTTCGGAATTTCACCAATTCACAGAAAAACCTTTATACATGGTTAAGGAGGGGCTATGGATAAGAAAAAAGAAGTAAAAACGGCTGTGGCTCTAAAATACGATACTGATAGTGGAGAAGCACCTTATGTGGTTGCTGCCGGAAAAGGAGCGTTGGCTGATAAGATTATTGCAGAGTCTGTAAAAAATGATATACCTCAGTATGAAGATGAAAAACTTGCAAGTTCCCTGTCCAGACTAGAAATAGGAGAGAATATACCACCAGAGCTTTACGAGGTGGTAGCACAGGTGCTGCTTTTTGTGGATAAGATGGACAGGCTGAAATCCACTGTAGCTGAGAAGAGAAGATAGGAAGTGATGATATAAACAAACGTTTGCTAGGTAGTAAATACGAAGAAAAGGCTGTCACTTATCTTATGTCTGAAGGATATAAAATTTTATAAAAAAATTATTTAAGAAAAACCGGTGAAATTGATATAATTGCTTTAGATTCAGATGGTTATCTTGCAGCAATAGAGGTAAAGTACAGGAGTACAGACAGATTTGGAGGGCCATTTAGTGCAGTAAATTTAGCAAAACAAAGAAAAATATATAAAACTTTGCTTTTTTATATGAGCGAGCATAATATACCGGTGGAAACAAAATGTAGATTTGATGTAATAGGAATTTATGGAGATGGCAGACTTGTACATTTAACAAATGCATTTGAAGCCTGTTAACTCCTTGTCAAATAGAAGGTAATGGCTTATACTGTTGTAAGTTAAAATTTTATCAAAAAATTACTTGTTGGGGGTGCTTATGAAAGGTATTATTCTTGCCGGTGGTTCGGGCACAAGACTTTATCCGCTTACAGAGGTTACAAGTAAGCAGCTATTGCCTGTTTATGACAAACCAATGATATTCTATCCGTTGTCCACTCTTATGTTAGCAGGAATTAAGGATATTTTAATTATTTCTACACCAAGAGACTTACCTAATTTTGAAAAGCTCTTAGGCGATGGTACGGAATACGGGATTAAGCTTTCATATAAAGTTCAGGAAAAACCAAATGGTCTTGCTGAAGCCTTTATTATAGGTGAAGATTTTATAGGAAAAGACAGTGTGGCAATGATTTTGGGAGATAATATATTTTATGGAAACGGTTTATCTTCAAATCTTAAAAAGGCAGTAAATTTTACTGACAATGGTGCTACTGTATTTGGATACTATGTGGATGATCCTGAAAGATTTGGAATAGTTGAATTTAATGAAAATGGTGAAGCAGTTTCAATAGAAGAAAAACCGGAAAATCCCAAATCAAACTATTGTGTAACAGGGCTTTATTTTTATGATAATTCAGTGGTATCATATGCTAAGTCTCTTAAACCGTCTAAGAGAGGTGAATTGGAAATTACAGATCTAAATAAAATTTATCTTGAAGAAGGCAGACTCAATGTAATTACTCTTGGAAGGGGGTATGCATGGCTGGATACAGGCACTGTAGATGCCCTTTCAGATGCAACTGAATTTGTAAAGGTAATTGAGAAAAGACAGGGAGTAATGATTTCTGCAATTGAAGAAATTGCCTACATAAATAACTGGATAACCAAAGAAAAGCTTATAGAAAGTGCTGATAAATATGGAAAGACTTCTTATGGGGAACATCTGAAAAAAGTAGCACTGGGTAAGATACTATACTGATAAGGAGAAAAAATATGGCTGGGAATGAAAAAATGGAAAGCATGGATGATTATTTAGATGAACTTGAAAAATCGTTTCACAGGCTTAGAAACGGAGATATGGTAAAAGGTTCTGTTATTGGAGTTGGAGAAACAGAAGTAACAGTTGATCTTGGTTCGTATGCTGAGGGTATAGTGCCTGTAGATGAACTTAGTAATGATCCTAAGTTTTTGGTGAAGTCTGATATAGCTGTGGGTGATATGGTAAATGCAATGGTAATCTCTCCTGATAACGGCTATGGACAGGTGCTTTTATCTATAAAGCGCGCTGACAATATTCTTGCCTGGGACTTCCTTGAAGAAGCTAAAGAAAGCGGGCAGGTATTTAATGTAAAGATTACTGAAGCTGTAAAAGCAGGAGTGGTTACTTACCTTAAAGGAATCAGAGCCTTTATCCCTGCCTCAGGTCTGGCACTTGGATATGTTGAAAATCCGGAAGATTTTGTGGGAAAACACATATCAGTCAGAATAATAGAAGTGGATGAAGATGATAAGAAGCTAATTCTATCAGCTAAAAGTGTGCTTCGGGAAGAAGAGGCAAAAAGACAGAGGAGAAAATGTCTAAAATAGCCATAGGTACTGTAGTTACAGGAAAAGTTGAACGTCTTGAAAACTATGGGGCCTTTGTAAGACTTCCGGATGGACTTTCAGGTCTTGTACATATTTCCCAGATGTCTGAAAAGAGAATAAAACATCCTAAAGAAGTAGTAAGTGAAAATGATGAAGTAAAGGTAATGATTACTGATATTAAAGACGGTAAATTAAGTCTTAGTATGACAAAAGGCAGCTGAGAATGAAGCTGTAGATGACACAGATTCCATACCTGTAGAATATAGCACAGGAGATGCACCTGTTACAAGCTTTGCAGATTTGTTGAAAGGAATTAAGCTTTCTTAATTACAGATTTAAAATATGTCAGATTATAAAATTTTATAGAAGGAGTAAGATATGAGTAAGGAAAAGGTTGATAAATACAAGAAGGAAAAGGCAGTAAGAAAACATAGCCTCAAGAAAGAAAAACGTAAGAAAACCGCTCTGTTATGCCTTTGTATAGCAATTGCGATAGTTGGTGCAGGTGTAGGTGGATATTATGCCGGAAACAGAGGCGGTTACAATAAGGGATATACCGATGGATTTTCAATAGCAGGTCAGCTTTACCGGAGTGCAGCTGCTTCAGGCAGTGCAATAACTTCCGGTGCGGCAGTGGAAACTGATACTGCTTCAGGCAGTGCAGTTACAACTGGGAACAATGCCGGAAAGTAGAATTAAAATAAGGGATTTATAAAACTATAAAACTATAAAAGATTAAAGGAGGATGGTATGAGGGACAAACTTTATGAAGGTTTCAAAAAACATTATGGAAGTACTGAAAATGCAGAACTTTTCTTTTCACCAGGACGTGTAAATCTAATTGGAGAGCATACTGATTACAACGGAGGTCATGTTTTTCCTTGTGCGCTTACTATGGGAACCTACGCATTAGTTAAGAAGCGTAGTGATAATAAGATGAATTTTATTTCCTTAAACTTTGACAATGCAGAAGTAGTGACTGTAGAATTACCGGAACTTTCATACCACAAGAAAAATGGCTGGGCTAACTACCTGATTGGTGTAGTCTGGGCCTTTCTTAATAAAGGATATAAGATAGAGAATGGCTTTGACCTTGCCATGATAGGTAATATTCCATCAGGAGCAGGGCTTTCTTCGTCTGCTTCAATTGAAGTGCTTATGGGAACTGTTTTAAAATATATGTACAATATTGATGTGGATATGGTGGAGATAGCAAAAATTGGTCAGATTTCTGAAAATCAGTTCAATGGTATGAATTGTGGAATTATGGATCAGTTTGCAGTAGCTATGGGCAAAAAGGACAATGCAATTTTCCTTGATACAGCAGATTTATCTTATGAATATGCGCCTGTTAAGTTAAGGGATGCAAAGGTTCTTATAACTAACAGCCATGTAAAACATAGCCTTGTAGACTCAGCTTATAACGACAGAAGAAATGAGAGTACAGCAGCTCTTAAGGCTCTTCAGACCAGGCTTGACATAAATGGCCTTGGAGATCTGACCGAAGAAGAGTTTGAAGCCAATAAAGAACTTATTAAAGATGAAACTCAGAGAAAAAGAGCCAGACACGCAGTATATGAGAACCAGCGTACAATAAAGGCTGTAGCTGCCCTTAAAAATAACGATATTGAAACTTTTGGTAAACTTATGAATGCCTCACATGTATCTTTAAGAGATGATTATGAAGTTTCATGCACAGAAGTGGATAAACTTGTAGATATTTCATGGTCTATACCGGGAGTAATAGGTTCAAGGATAACCGGTGGTGGTTTTGGTGGCTGTACAGTAAGTATAGTTAAAAATGATGCAGTAGATAATTTTAAGAGGGAAGTAATTTCAAAATATAAGGCTGCTACCGGAATAGATGCAGAAGTTTATGAAGCAGAGATAGGTGATGGCGCAGGCAGGGCAGAGTAATGCTTTATCTGCATAATTTTACCGGAATTTATAAAAAACAGGATTTTTATAAAAACTTTGCCTATAAGTTTTTTGATGATGTAAATTTGCCAGGAGTCAGGGGATATATGGATGAGGAGTCTAAAGCTTATCTTATGAATGAGATTAAGTCAGACGGTAAGCTTTCCTCTATACACTTCCTTGATTCTGGAAATTATCATCACTTAAGCAGACTTTACCTTAATTTTTTATTAAAGAACCGTTTAATCTCGTAGTTTATGATAATCATACTGATATGCAGTTTTCAGCTTTTGGAAATATCCTATCCTGTGGTTCATGGATAGCTGATGCCTATGAAGGTCTTGGAAATCTTAATAAAATCTTTATTATAGGTGCAAATAAAAAGTATATTGAGGACTGTGAATTTAAGAAAAGATGACAGAGTTATATTTGCTGGAAGCATATCTGATGTAAACTTAGATAAAAATATTCCCGTTTACAGTTCAATAGACAAAGATGTGCTTTCCAAAGATGAATTTGTCTCTGACTGGGATCGGGAGAGATGTCAGTAGCTACACTTATAGAAGAATTAGAAAAATTTAATAAGTAATTTTAATCTTCTTGGTGTGGACATATGTGGTGAACCAGCCTTAAATGACGGTTTTAGTATTAACTTAAGCAATAATATCAATAAAGAATTAGTTAATATATTTGTAGATATTTTTATATTAAATATGATACAATTAGTTGAATATCATTTTTATTTAGGAGCTTTGGTGAGATGGACAGGAACAATAAGGAAGAACGTAAAAAGAGAGTTCAGATTATAAAGAAAATAATAATTGTCTTGATTATTGTTCTATTTCTTTTTACCAACCATTCTGTGTATAATATTATTTGCAAAGTACAATAAGCTAAGTGATGAGTTAGACAGAGTCAGACAGCTTAAAATTGAACGGATTCTGGTTGCCGGCAAAAAGGCTTCAGAAGCCAATATGATAGGGGCGATGGTTAGCTTTGCCAAAGGTGAGGTTAGTAAAAGAGAGGTTCTTAGATTAGAGGAACAAGAAAAGCTTATTGAAAATGCTAGGGGGAGGGTATATCTTACCTTTGATGATGGTCCTTCTGCCAATACAGACGATATTCTCGCTATATTAAGAAAAAATGATATTAAAGCTACGTTTTTTGTTGTAGGAAAGACTGATGGGAAATCACTTGAGAGATACAGAAAAATCGTATCAGAAGGTCATACAATAGCCTTGCATTCTTATACACATGATTTTAGTCAGATTTATGCTTCTTTAGATAACTTTAAGAAGGATTATTATGCGATAAGTGATCTGATATATAATACCACAGGTGTAAGAAGCAGATTTTACCGTTTTCCGGGAGGAAGCAGTAATTCAGTATCTAAAATAGATATGAATCTGCCGGTTAAATTTTTAAAGGAAGAAGGCATAGAGTATTTTGACTGGAATGTGATGAGTGGCGATGCAGTAAGGATTCCGCCATCGGCTAAAGAATTGTACAACAATGTAATCACAGGAATTCATGGTACAGAGAATTCCATAGTACTTATGCATGATTTACCTGAAAAAAAGTCTACAGTAGAGGCTTTGCCTGAAATTATCAAAAAATTAAAGGAAGAAAATTATCTGATGTTACCTATAGACAATTCTACCCCTATAGTGCATCATAAAATAAGAAAGTTTAGTTAAAGGAGTATAAATTCATGCCAGTCAGTAATAAAAACCCCAAAATATAGAAAAAGTTCTTTTTTTATTTAATGGCTTTTGCGTTTATTTTTTGCATTATTTTTTACATTTAATGGTATTTTTAGCAGATGCTTCGCTTACTACAGTGAATGCTGCCATTAAATCTTCATATGTTAAGAAAACCAGGACTGGAAAAAAAGAAATTAAAAAGCCGGCACATCAAAGAACAGCTTATCTTACCTTTGATGATGGTCCAAGCGTGAATACAGATAAAGTGCTTGATATCCTTGATAAATATAAAATTAAAGCAACATTTTTGTGGTTGGTTTAAATAAAGATAAAGGCAACTGTAAGAAGGCTTAAAGAGATTGTAAAAAGAGGACATAATATCGGACTTCATTCATTAACCCATAACTATAAACAGATATATGCTAACTTAAATGCCTTTAAGAAAGATGTATTTGCAATAAGGGATTTTGTGAAGAAATATACTGGTGTAGATGCAAAAATATACCGTTTTCCGGGAGGAAGCAGTAACAAAGTTTCAAAAACCAATATGTATGAGATAATAAAATGGCTTAAGTCGGCAGGATTTGAGTACTATGACTGGAACTTAGCGGTACTGATGCAGCCTGGCCTGCACCTTCAGCAAATGCGATATATAATGCCATCAGAATATATTCTAAGAGTAATACAGACAAGATAGTGCTTTTGCATGATTCTAAGGATAAGGTAAATACTGTAAAGGCTTTACCAGGGATAATAAAGCTTCTGAAGAAAGAAGGTTATAAATTTGCAAAGATTAATAAAAACACAAAACCTGTTCACCACAATGTGAATAAAAAATACAAAAAGATAAAATAATTGGAGGTATGTTATGAGCTTTTTTAAGGATTTGAAGGATGACATCGGTAGTGCTATGGTAGATTTTGGAAATGATGACAATCAGATGGTAGACACTTTGAGTGAAACAGGTTCTGATAACTTCGATGAGTTTAATCTTTCTGAAGAAGATGCAATGGGTGTAGATGAAAGTATGATTGAGAAGATGGAGAACGAGGACAGCTTAAACTTTGAAACAGAGGAGATAGCCGCAAGTGAGCCTGAATTTGCAGAGCCGGTGTATGAACAGGATGAAATAGTTCCTGAAGTGGTTACAGAAGAGTTACCTGCTACAGATAACAACTTATATACAGGTGATATAGGTGCAGATACCGTTACAGTGGAAACACATACAGATGTATCCGGTGAGGCATCTTCAACAGCTACTGTAATTTCAAAAGGAACTGTTATAAACGGAAGTATAGTTTCGGATGGTGCTTTGGAAGTACTCGGCACCGTTAATGGTGATATAAGTTGTCTTGGTAAGCTTTCTATATCAGGTGTAGTTAAAGGTAAATCTTCAGCAGCTGAGGTTTATTTACATACAAACAGACTTGATGGAGGAATTACAAGTAAAGGCTGTGTTAAGATTGCAGCAGGTACAGTTGTAATAGGTGATATTACTGCTGCCTCCTGTGTAGTTGCAGGTGCAGTTAAGGGTAATCTTGATGTTAACGGCCCTGTAGTAGTTGATTCTACTGCAGTAATCAAAGGAAATATCAGCTCTAAAGGAATTCAGATTAATAGTGGAGCTGTTATTGATGGTTTCTGTGCACTTCCATATGCATCTGTTGATATTGATTCTTTCTTTGGAGATGAGGTTGAGGCTTAATGAAAGAGTATAAAAGAGTATTACTTAAGCTCTCAGGCGAAGCACTTGCAGGAGATAAAAAGACGGGCTTTGATGAGTCCACCTGTATAAGAGTGGCTAAGCAGGTTAAGGAGCTTGTGGATAATGGAATACAGGTAGGTGTTGTTATAGGTGGAGGCAACTTCTGGAGAGAGGCCGTACCAGCAATACCATAGACAGGACAAAGGCAGACCAGATAGGCATGCTTGCTACTATAATGAACTGTATCTATGTATCAGATATTTTCAGGCATGTAGGAATGAAAACTTCTATACTTACACCGTTTGAATGTGGAAGTATGACAAAACTTTTTTCAAAAGACAGGGCACTGAAGTATTTTGAAAAAGGAATGGTAGTGTTCTTTGCGGGTGGTACCGGACACCCATACTTTTCTACTGACACTGGAGCAGTTCTTAGAGCAGTTGAGATAGAAGCAGATACTATTTTACTTGCTAAGGCTATAGACGGAGTCTATGACAGTGATCCAAAGACTAATCCGTCTGCCAGAAAGTATGATGAAATCAGTATTGAGAAAGTATTAGATAAAAAATTAGCAGTTGTAGATTTGGCAGCAACTATTATGTGCTATGAAAATAAAATGCCTATGTTAGTTTTTGGACTTAATGGGGAAAATAGTATAGTAGATGCTGCAAATGGTATAAACAATGGCACTAAGGTTACTGTGTAATGATATTTACTTACAAAATAATCATATAAGGAGGTTTACTTATGTCAGAGGCTACAAAACTTTATGAAGACAAAATGAATAAGACTATCAATAATCTGAATGAGGAATATATTACTATAAGGGCGGGAAGAGCCAATCCACACATTCTTGACAAATTAAGGTGGATTACTATGGACAGCCTTCTCCACTTCAGTCTGTTGCAAATATCTCTGTTCCGGAGGCAAGAATAATACAGATTCAGCCTTGGGAAGCAAGTCTTATAAAGGCTATTGAAAAAGAGATAAATATAGCTAATCTGGGTGTAGTTCCAAATAACGATGGAAAGTCGATAAGGCTTGTATTTCCTGAGCTTACAGAAGAAAGACGTAAAGAGCTTTCTAAGGATATAAAGAAGAAAGCTGAACAGGCTAAGATTGCAATCAGGAATATCAGAAGAGATGCTGTTGACCACTTCAAAAAGCAGGAAAAAGCCAATGAGATTACAGAGGACGATCTTAAGGAGCTTGAAGATGAGATTCAGAAAATAACTGATAAGTTTTCTGATGAAATTGAGAAAATGACAGAAGATAAGACTAAGGAAATAATGACTGTATAGTTAAATTGGGGGTTCGGTTAAGCCGCGCCCTCTTTTTGGGATAATATATGAGTGAAAATGAAAAGATTCCTAACACATGTAGCAATAATCCTTGATGGAAATGGCAGGTGGGCAAAGAAACGTGGACTTCCACGTAATTTTGGACACCTTAAAGGCTGTGACAATGTAGAGCCTGTCTGTAAGGCTGCATTTAATCTTGGTATAAAGTATATAACTATGTATGCTTTTTCCACTGAAAACTGGAAACGTCCACAGGCTGAAGTAGATGAGCTGATGAAGCTGCTTGCAAAGTACATGAAGGATGCTATGAAGCTTTCTGTGAAAAATAATATGAGAGTCAGAATCATTGGTGACAAGTCCGGGCTTTCAGATGAACTGAATAAGCTCATAGCTGAACTTGAAGCTTTGTCTGAGAGCTTTACAGGCTTGCAGCTCCAGATAGCCGTTAATTATGGTGGAAGAGATGATATAAGAAGAGCTTTTAAGAATATTCTTATAACTGCGGATAAAGAAGGAAAGTCTTATAAGGATTTGGCAGAGCATCTTACTGAGGAACTTATTAGTAAAAATTTGGACACTGCTGATATCCCGGATCCGGATTTAATGATAAGGACAAGTGGAGAACAGCGTCTTTCCAACTATTTGATTTGGCAGCTTGCCTATGCTGAATATTTCTTTACGGATACATTATGGCCTGATTTTGGTAAAAAAGATTTAGAAGAAGCCATTGGATTCTACAGTGGTAGAGACAGGAGATTTGGCGGACTTAAGAAAGGATAAAAAATGTTTCTAACTAGACTTATTAGTGGAATTCTGCTTTTGGCATTTACATTTGTAACAATGTTTTTTGGTGGACAGCTTTTGCTTGTTACCTTGTTTATGATATCTTTACTTGGATTATATGAACTATACAAGGTGATGAAATTTGAGGATACTCCATTAGCCTGTGTCGGTTATTTAGGGGCTTTTGCCTGGTATTTAAATATTGATACCAAGCCTAATGTAATCCTTGATATTAAAGTTCCTGAGCTTATGATTTTTTCTATAGTGGTAGTAGCTGCATTACTTGTTTTTGTAGTTAAATATCCGAAGTACTCGGCAAATCAGCTTTTTAGTACTATTTTTGGTATATTTTATATACCTGTTATGATATCATTTATTTTTAAAACACGTGAAACCATTGCGTTCGGTCAGTGGCTTGCCTGGATGGTGTATGTGAGTTCCTGGGGTTCTGATACCTGTGCTTATGTAGTTGGAAGACTTTTTGGTAAACATAAACTCGCTCCTGATTTAAGTCCTAAAAAGTCGGTAGAAGGCTCTATAGGAGGTATACTCGGTTCAGCTCTGATAGGAGTTATATTTGGACTGACAATGAGTAACTTTACAGGAAAATCAGAAAACCTGATAATAATTTTTGCTGTGATAGGCGGTCTTGGTTCTATTATTTCGCAAATAGGAGACCTTGCTGCTTCGGAATTAAAAGAAATTATGATATAAAGGATTATGGGCATATTATTCCGGGACATGGAGGCATACTTGACAGATATGACAGCATTATAATTACGGCACCTATAGTTTATTTTCTCTCGCTTTATCTGGTAGGAAGGATATAATGAAAAATATAGCTATTTTAGGTTCTACAGGCTCTATCGGGACACAGACACTTGATATAATAAGACTGAATGAAGACATGAGAGTAACAGTTCTTACTGCTAATAAAAAAATATTAATCTAATCTTTTAAACAAATTTTTAGAATTTTGTCCGGAATTTGTATGTATTTTTGGTATAATAGAAGCTAAGGAACTTAAAGCAAGACTTGAAACTGCTTATTCAGAAGGAAAGCTGAAGTCTATACCGAGATTGTAACAGGTATGGAAGGACTTATACAGGCTGCTTCATATTCTGATTCTGATATAGTTGTAACTGCCGTTGTAGGAATGCTTGGAATTCGTCCTACCATAGCTGCCATAAATGCAAAGAAGGATATTGCTCTTGCCAATAAAGAAACCTTAGTCTGTGCAGGCCATATCATAATGAAGCTTGCAAGTGAGAATGGAGTAAACATATATCCGGTAGACAGTGAGCATAGTGCTATTTTTCAATGTTTACAGGGTAAGGCAGATAATAAAATAAGAAAGCTGTTGCTTACAGCTTCAGGAGGCCCGTTTTTACATACACCTAAAGAAGAGCTTAAAAATGTTACCTTAGAATCTGCTCTAAAACACCCTAACTGGGCTATGGGAGCTAAGGTTACCATAGATTCTTCAACTATGGTAAATAAGGGGCTGGAGGTTTGTGAGGCAAGATGGCTCTTTGATACTGAGCTGATAAAATTGAGGTGGTTATCCAGCCACAGAGTATAGTACACTCGGCGGTTGAATTTGAAGATGGAAGTGTAATAGCTCAAATGGGAGTACCTGATATGAAGCTTCCTATATCATATGCTCTTACTTATCCTGAAAGAAGGTTTGTGTCGGATAATTATCTGGATTTATTCAGCATTTCAAAGCTTGATTTTATTAAGCCTGACTTAGATAAGTTCAGAGGACTTAAGCTTGCTTTTACGGCTATAACAGAGGGAGGCAGCCTCCCTACGGTATTTAATGCAGCTAATGAGGTGGCTGTGGCATTATTTATACAGAAAAAAATCAGATATTTAGATATCGTTAATATTATAGAAGAAAACTTAAACAAACACAAAAGGATAGATTATCCTGATGTAGATACGATTGAGGGTATACAGCAGGAGATTTTTGAAAGTGTTAAAACTATTATGTAAGGTTGGTGAAGAATTTGAATATTTTTTGGGCACTTGTAATATTTTCAGTTGTAGTAATTATTCATGAATTTGGTCATTATATTTTTGCCAGAAAAGGTGGAATAACGGTAAATGAATTCTCTCTCGGAATGGGACCAAGACTTTTTTCTTTTGATGCAGCAGGCACAAAATGGTCTGTAAAACTGCTTCCTATAGGCGGCTCCTGTATGATGGAAGGAGAAGATGAAGCCAGTGATGATGAAGGTGCTTTTGCCAACAAGTCTGTCTGGGTAAGAATCTGGACTGTGTTTGGAGGTCCTTTATTTAACTTTATTTTGGCATTTGTACTATCACTTTTTGTAATCGGTTCAATCGGTGTAGATAAAAGCAATATAGTAAGTGTTACAAAGGGTTATCCTGCTGAACAGGCCGGACTTCGTGCAGGTGATGTAATTACTAAAATTAATGGTACCAATATAAATATAGGCAGAGAAGTTTCAAGCTATTTTGTATTCCATCCTTTATCAGATGAGAATGTTAAGATAGAGGTAAAAAGAGGAGATGAAAAACTAAAATTTGATGTAACACCACAAGAAAAAGAAAAATTTTATCTTGGTTTTGGCTATAATCCGGGAGACGGAGAGGCTGTTATAGACAGTGTAACTGAGGATGGGGCACTAAAGGCTGCAGGAGCTAAGGCAGGCGATGTAATAATGGCTGTAGATGGAAATGAGATAAAGTCAGGCACTGGGTTAAATAATTACTTTACTGCCAATCCTCTTGATGGTAAAGAAGTTAAGCTTACTATTAAAAGAGCTGATTCAGGAAATGTAGAAGAAATATCAGCAAGACCTAAAAGTGCAGGAAGTTCTTATACCTTAGGATTAGTAAGCAATACTGCAAGAGAAAAGGTAGGTATAGGTGGTACTTTTTACTATTCATTAAATGAGACAAAATACGTAGTTGTTACAACTGTAGAATCACTTAAAATGATGGTTACAGGCAGGGTAAAACCTAAAGATATAGCAGGTCCTGTGGGAATTGTAAATATGATAGGCAATTCTTACGAACAGAGTAAGAGTGAAGGTATTATGGTTATACTTCTTAGTATGGCGAGCATAAGTATACTTATTTCAGCTAACTTAGGAGTTATGAACTTACTTCCTATACCGGCACTGGATGGAGGAAGACTTGTATTTCTCATCATAGAGGCAGTCAGAGGCAAGCCTGTCGATCCGGATAAAGAAGGAAGAGTACACTTTGCAGGCTTTGTACTGCTTATGATACTTATGGTAGTTGTATTATTCAATGATATTCTAAGGATTATAGGTTGAAATATGGAAAATAACATCAAGACTACAAGAGTAGTGAAGATTGGAAACAGGGTTATCGGTGGCGGTAATCCTGTTTTAATACAGTCTATGACAAATACCAAGACTCAGGATGTAGAGGCTACAGTTGCCCAGATAAAAGAACTTGAAAAGGCAGGTTGCGACATCATAAGATGTGCAGTACCTAATATGGAAGCGGCGATTGCTTTTAAGGAAATTAAGAAAGCCATAAGTATTCCTTTAGTGGCTGACATACACTTTGACTACCGCCTTGCTATAGCAGCTATGGAAAATGGGGCTGATAAGATAAGAATAAATCCGGGAAATATAGGAGCTTATGAGAAGTTGAAGGCTGTGACAGATGTGGCTAAAGGGCGTAATATACCAATAAGAGTTGGAGTAAATAGTGGTTCGCTTGAAAAAGAAATATTGGAAAAATATGGAAAGGTTACAAGCGAAGCTCTGGTTGAGAGTGCTTTGAATAATGCAAAATTAATTGAAGATATGGATTATCATAATCTGGTTATAAGTATTAAATCTTCTAATGTAATGGAATGTATCAAGGCTCATGAGCTTATTGCAACACGTACAGATATTCCTCTTCATGTAGGAATCACAGAATCGGGTTCGCTGATATCAGGAAATATCAAGTCAGGTGTAGGACTTGGAATTATACTTTATCAGGGAATTGGAGATACTATAAGGGTTTCTCTCACAGGTAATCCGGTTGAAGAGATAAAGTCTGCAAAAATGATACTAAAGGCTCTGGGACTTAGAAAAGGAGGAGCTGAAATAGTTTCATGTCCTACCTGTGGGCGTACAGACATAGATCTTATCGGACTTGAAGAAAAGGTAAATAAGCTTCTTGAAGATTATTCAGACCTGGATATTAAGGTTGCAGTTATGGGCTGTATAGTTAATGGTCCTGGTGAAGCAAGGGAAGCAGACTTAGGTGTCTGTGGTGGTAAAAATGCAGGTCTTATAATAAAAAAAGGGGAAATAATAAAGAGACTTCCTGAGTCAGAACTTTTGATGGGACTTAAGGAGGAACTTGATGTATTAAAGGCACAGAAAGGAAAGTAAAATGGATTTTCATGAGGCTTTTAGTGACCTTATAATTAATGAGGAGCTTGAAAGAGCTTTCAATGATATTTCAGTTGAAAAAGTTGTTGTTTCAAAATTTAGGGGTGAAATAACAGTAATTGTATCAGGAAATACCCCGGTAAGCAGGAATCATATTATTTCTATGCAAAATGTGCTTAGCAGACAGATTTTTACTTCCAGAGAGCAGACTGTACTTATAGAAGAAAGGTATGACTTATCAGGTTTTTCTATTGAGCATATATTTGAAAAAAATAAGAACAGTATTTTTGAAGAACTTAATGAACAAGGAAGAATTTACTACAATATATTAAATAGCAGTAAGTTTGATTTTGATGAGAATACTATTTATATAGAAAATGAAGATAATTTTATTATAAGAGAAAAGCTTCGGAATATATCTGAATGGATAAAGCTGGTTTTCCACAAAAGATTTAATAAAGAAATAAATATCAGGTTAAACCTAAGAGAAACAGCAAAAGAGGGTAAAGAAGATAAAGATATTTATACTATAGATGAGATACTTGAAAGCAGACCTAAGCCGGAGTATGTATCGGTTACTAAAACCGAAAAACGGATAAAAAGAGTAGCAATAAAAAAGCGTATAAACCAGACGGATTTTATAAGAAAAAGTCTGTGCCAAATGATCCAAGTATTATATACGGGAAAAACTTTGAGGGGGCTGCTGTAAGATTAAAGGATGTAACAGAGCCTCAGAAAGACCTTATTGTAAAGGGGAAAATTGTAAATATAGAAGATAAAGAAACCAAAACAGGTAAAATTATCCTGTCATTTACAATTACTGATTTTACAGACAGTATTACCTGCAAAATATGGGCTAATCCGGAAAATAAGGATGAATTGAAGAAAAAACTGGCACCTGGCAATTTTATAAAAATAAATGCGGATGCACAGGATGATACTTATGCAGGTGAACTTACTTTGAACTTTGCAAATGGGATAAAGGAAATACCTGATTTTACTGTTAAACGAATGGATAACAGTGAGAAAAAGAGGGTAGAGCTTCATCTTCATACCAACATGAGTGAAATGGATGCTGTCATTAAACCTGAAAAACTTCTTAAAACACTTTCAGAATGGGGACATAAGGCAGTAGCACTTACTGATCATGGTGTGGTACAGGGCTTTACAGATGCTCTACATGCAAAAGCTAAGCTTAAGATGAAGGATTTTAAGCTTATATATGGGGTGGAAGGTTATCTTGTAAATGATATGACTCCTGCTGTAAGAATGGATAAGGGACAGAAACTTACAGACCCGGCTGTAGTTTTTGATATAGAGACTACAGGTTTTGGACCTAAAAACTGCAGAATTATAGAAATTGGTGCTGTAAAAGTTATGGGTGGCAAGATAATAGATAAATTTTCAGCTTTTGTCAATCCTAAACAGAGTATTCCGGAGGAAATAACCAAGCTTACAAGCATTACACAGGACATGGTTATAAATGAGCCTGAAATAGATGTAATTCTTCCGGCATTTTTGGAGTTTTGTAAGGGATGTTTTCTGGTAGCACATAATGCATCCTTTGATACAAGCTTTATTTTTGAGAATATGAAAAGGCTTGGTCTAAACGGAGACTTTACCATTGCTGATACGGTTACAATGTCAAGGGTTCTTCTTCCGGGGCTTAAGAATTATAAGCTTGATACTGTAGCAGAAAGACTTGGGATTGCACTTGAACATCATCACAGGGCGGTAGATGATGCAGGCTGTACTGCTGAAATTTATATTAAGCTCTGTGAACTGGCTGTTACAAAATATGGAAATGAACTATTAAGTAATTTTAATACCAATGAAGGCTTTGACAGTGATACTATCAAAAAAATGGGAACTGACCACATTATTATTTTAGCCAAAAATGATATCGGACGTATAAATTTATATAAATTAGTTTCAATGTCACACTTAAAAATATTTCCCGAGAAGACCGAGAATCCCTAAAAGTCTGCTTGCGGCAAACAGGGAAGGCCTGATTATAGGTTCAGCCTGTGAAGCAGGAGAACTTTATCAGGCAATACTCCGCCGCCATGGAGAAGATGAAATAGAAGCTTTAGCTAAATTCTATGACTATTTTGAAATCCAGCCGCTTGCCAACAACAACTTTATGATAGAAAGTGACAGGGTTCCTGATGTTACAAGCGAAGAGGACTTAAAAGAATTAAACAGAAAGATAGTTGAGCTTGGTGAAAAATTTAACAAGCCTGTAGTGGCAACTTGTGATGCACATTTTTTAAATCCTGAGGATGAGATTTACAGAAAATATCTTCTCTGGTCAAAGGGAATGAAGGATGCAGACAGACCTTTACCCCTTTACCTTAGGACTACAGAGGAGATGCTTGAGGAATTTGCTTATTTAGGCAGGGAGAAGGCAGAAGAGGTAGTTATAACCAATACCAATCTTATTGCTGATATGATAGAAAATATTTCGCCTGTCCGCCCTGATAAATGTGCTCCGGTTATTGAAAATTCGGATGCAGAGCTTAGAAGAATCTGCTATGACAAGGCGCATGAGATATATGGAGATGATTTACCTGAAAAGGTAGTGGACAGGCTTGAGCATGAATTAAATTCCATTATTTCAAACGGATTTGCGGTTATGTACATAATTGCTCAAAAACTGGTGTGGAAGTCAAATGAGGATGGATATCTGGTAGGCTCCAGAGGTTCGGTAGGTTCTTCCTTTGTGGCATTTTTGTCGGGAATTACAGAGGTTAACTCTCTTTCGGCGCATTATTACTGCGAACACTGTCACTATGTAGATTTTGATTCAGAAGAAGTAAGGAGTTTTTCGGGTAAAAGCGGTTGCGATATGCCTGACAAAAACTGCCCTGTGTGCGGAAAAGCTTTGGTGAAAGACGGACATGACATTCCTTTTGAAACCTTTCTCGGATTTAACGGAGATAAAGAGCCTGATATAGATCTTAACTTTTCTGGAGAATATCAGGCAAAGGCACATGCCTACACCGAAGTAATCTTTGGCGAAGGACAGACGTTTAGAGCAGGAACTATTGGTACTGTTGCAGATAAAACAGCCTACGGCTATGTACTTAAGTATAATGAAGAGCATGATAATATAGCTATGCGTAAATCTGAAATAGAAAGAGTTTCAGCGGGATGCATAGACGTAAGACGAACCACAGGACAGCATCCCGGAGGTATAGTCGTACTTCCGTTAGGAGAGAACATTAACTCCTTTACACCGGTACAGCATCCTGCAAATAAAATGGATACACCTATTATAACAACTCATTTTGATTATCACTCAATCGACCACAATCTTTTAAAGTTAGACATACTGGGACACGACGATCCGACTATGATAAGGATGCTTGAAGATATAACAGGAGTAAATGCTCAGAAAATAAGACTTGATGATGAAAAGGTGCTTTCCCTTTTTAACGGACTGACAGCCTTAAATATAGAGGCAAAAGATTTGGACGGTTATGATTTGGGGAGTCTTGGTGTTCCTGAATTTGGTACTGACTTTGTTATGCAGATGCTTAGAGATACAAAACCTAAGAACTTTTCTGATTTGGTGCGTATATCAGGGCTTTCCCATGGAACCGATGTATGGACAGGAAATGCACAGACATTGATTGCTGAGAATAAATGTACACTTTCAACTGCAATCTGTACCAGAGATGATATTATGATTTATCTTATAGATATGGGGCTTGAGCCCGGACATGCCTTTAAGATAATGGAGAGTGTGCGTAAAGGAAAGGGACTGACACCCGAATGGGAGCAGGAAATGATAGAGCATAATGTACCGGACTGGTATATCTGGTCCTGCAAAAAAATTGCTTACATGTTTCCTAAGGCACATGCGGCAGCCTATGTTATGATGGGCTTTAGAATAGCATATTTTAAGGTATATTATCCGCTGGCATATTACTCTGCCTATTTTAGTATAAGAGCAAAGGCTTTTGACTATGGTTTATTTTGCTTTGGAAAAGAAAAATTGTTAAATGTAATAAAGGATATTAAAAAAATTGATAAATATAACAGAAAAAAGACAGATGATGATACTTTAGGTGATGCTTATATCGTGCTTGAAATGTATGCAAGAGGATTTGAATTTATGCCAATTGACATATATAGGGCAAAACCAAAGCATTTCCAGATAATTGATGGAAAGATAATGCCTTCCCTGGTTACTATTGACGGACTTGGGGATAAGGCGGCATATGCGCTTTATGAGGCTGCTAAAAAAGGAAGATTTTTGTCGAAAGATGATTTAAAACAAAGGGCTAAAGGCACCACACAGACAGCATTAGACAAGATGACAGAGTTTAATATAATAGCCGGCCTGCCAAATTCAAGCCAGATTTCTTTATTTGATATTATGAATTGATTGATATTTTTTTGATTTGTAACTTTAGTTGTTTTGTTATATAATAAATATAAATTTACCATTTGGCTTAAAAATATGTTGTTAATTATAGTGTAAAAAAATCATTAATATATCGCAAAAAGAGGACAAATGTCCTTTAATCTTAATGATAAAAGTTATAAAATCTGATTTATAAAGGTAAAAAATTATGCAAACTTAACAAAACAGCAAGGTTTGTACGGAGGAAGATATGGTTGATTATGCAGAGGGTTCAGGAAAACAGTATCATACAGGTGTAGGAAAGGGTGATGTTGGCAGATATGTAATCTTACCTGGAGATCCAAAGAGATGTGAAAAAATTGCAGCTCATTTTGATAATCCTGTGCTTGTAGCTGATAGCAGAGAGTATATAACATATACAGGTACAATTGATGGTGTTAAGGTGAGTGTGACTTCAACAGGTATAGGTGGTCCGTCTGCTGCAATAGCAATAGATGAACTTTCAAAATGTGGTGCAGATACATTTATCAGAGTAGGAACCTGTGGCGGTATGCAGGATGAAGTTATGGGTGGTGATGTAGTTATAGCCAGTGGTGCCATCCGTATGGAAGGTACAAGCCGTGAGTTTGCGCCTATAGAATATCCTGCAGTTTCTGACGTAGAAGTTATGAATGCGCTTATTAATTCAGCAAAATCTCTTAAGAACAAGCATCATGTAGGTGTAGTACAGTGTAAGGACTCTTTCTTTGGACAGCACGAGCCTGAGATTATGCCGGTAAGCTATGAACTTCAAAATAAATGGGAAGCCTGGCTTAGAATGGGCTGTCTTGCATCTGAGATGGAGTCGGCGGCATTATTTATAGCAGGAAGCTTTTTAAGAGTAAGAGTAGGTTCCTGTTTCCTTGTTGTAGCTAACCAGGAAAGAGCGAAGAAGAACCTTCCAAATGAGCAGGTACATGATACAGAAGCAGCTATAGTTACAGCGATAGAAGCGATAAGGCTTTTAATTAAGGGAGACAATGAGAAGTAATAACATTAATCCTGAAATCTAACTTTGGTTACTGCTGCCTTAGGGCAGTATAACATAAAAATTTTTCTTAAAAAAGGAGAAAAGAAATGAAAAAAAGGTTTTTAGCAATGGCTATGTCAGCAGTTATGGTGCTTTCTTTAGCAGCATGTGGTGGACAGGCTAAGGAGAACAAACAAGTAATGCAAGTGCTTCAAAGGCTAGCACCGCTGCAAGTGCTACAAGCACTACAAGTACAGCAAGCACATCTAAAACAGATAGTGCTTCAAAGACTTCAAGCGCTACTACAGCTAAGTCAGACTTAAAGATTGGACTTATCACAGACGTAGGTGGTATCCACGATCACTCATTCAACGAGACTTCCTGGAAAGGTCTTGAGAAGGCCAAGGAGGATCTTGGTGTAGAGATCAATTACCTTGAGTCTAAGACAGATGCAGATTACACAAGTAATATTGAGACATTTGTAGACGAGGAATATGACCTTATTGTATGTGTAGGATTTAAGCTTGCTGAGGCTACAAAGAAGGCTGCAGAGGCACACCCTGATACAAAGTTTGCTATCATTGATGATGCAAGCAATGCATCTCTTCCAAATGTTACCTGCCTTACATTTAAGCAGGAGCAGGCTTCTTACCTTGTAGGTTATGTAGCAGGTCTTGTAACAAAGAAGAATAATGTAGGTTTTGTACTTGGTATGGCAAGTGATATGATGAATAAGTTTGGTTATGGTTATCTTGCAGGTGTATATGCAGCTAATCCAAAAGCTACTGTTCAGCAGATAAATGCAAATAACTTTGCAGATCCGGCTATAGGTAAGACAAGTGCTACTACAATGATTACAAACGGTGCAGATGTTATCTTCCACGCAGCAGGTGGTACAGGTGTTGGTGTTATCCAGGCTTGTCAGGAAGCTAAGATTTCTGCTATCGGTGTAGACACAGACCAGAACGAACTTGCTCCTGATACAGTTATTACATCAGCTATGAAGCGTGTTGATAATGCAGTTTATGATACTGCAAAGCAGCTTGTTGAAGGAACTCTTAAGGGTGGCGAGAATGTATATGACCTTTCAAAAGGTGGTGTAGATATAGCACCTACAACAAAACTTCTTTCAGAAGATGTACTTAAGAAGGTAGAAGAAGTTAAGGCTAAGATCTTAAGTGGTGAAGTTGTAGTTCCTGGTACAAAGGCTGAGTTTGAAAAAGAATTTGGTGATAAGTACGAATTAGACTAAGATTTAGTTTTTTTCTGCAACTATCATAGTATATTATGGTAGTTGCAGAATAATTAGAAATATATTGTATTTTGAAAAAGTGTTTTATAAGATAAAGCATTATTTTGAAAATATGATGTATCATATATAAAAAATGGGAGGTAAAACTGTGGGTATTGAAAGTCATATGGACGAAAAAGTCATGGCAGTTAAGATGGAAAACATAGTCAAAAAGTTTGGTAATTTTACTGCTAATGACGGAATAAATTTAACAGTACATAAAGGAGAGGTACATTCTATACTTGGTGAAAATGGAGCCGGTAAGAGTACTCTCATGAATGTACTTTATGGTATGTACAGGCCTACCAGTGGACAGATATATATTAAGGGTAAAGCTGTGGATATCACAAGCCCTAAGCATGCCATTGAACTGGGAATAGGTATGGTGCATCAGCATTTTATGCTTATTCAGCCGTTTACAGTAACTGAGAATATAGTTTTAGGTATAGAACCTGTTAAGGGTGTTAAAATAGACTATAAGCTTGCAAAACAGAAGGTTCTTGAAATTTCAGAAAAATACGGAATGAAGGTAGATCCTGATGCTAAAATTGAAGATATATCAGTAGGTATGCAGCAGAGAGTAGAAATACTTAAGGTACTTTACAGAGGTGCTGACATCCTTATTCTTGATGAGCCTACAGCTTCGCTTACTCCTCAGGAGATAGATGAGCTTATGGTTATTATCAAGAATCTTACAGCAGATGGCAAGAGCATAATTATTATTACTCATAAGCTTAAGGAAATAAAAGCCTGTTCAGATAACTGTACAATCATCCGCCAGGGTAAATATATAAAGACAGTAAAGGTAGATGATGTAGACGAAGCAGAGCTTGCTTCACTTATGGTAGGACGTGATGTAAACTTTAAGGTAGAAAAGAAAGAGCAGGAGCCGGGTGCTGAAGTACTATCTGTTAAAAATCTTAAAGCACGTGACTACAGAGGTGTAGATATACTTAAGGGGTTTGATATTTCTGTAAGAGCAGGCGAGATAGTAGGACTTGCAGGTGTTGATGGCAATGGTCAGACTGAACTTGTAGAAATTCTTAGTGGACTTAAGAAGGCTGATTCTGGTGAAATAACCATGAATGGCAAGGATATTTTCAATAAGACTCCTAGTGAAATATTTAACGATGGACTTTCAAGCATACCTGCTGACAGACAAAAGCATGGTCTTGTACTTGAGTTCTCCATAGAAGATAATCTTATTTTACAGCATTATAATGAGGCTCCATATTCAAAAGGCTTTATTCTTAATCGTAAAGAAATACATGAGCATGCTACCGATATGATGGATAAGTTTGATATCAGACCAAGAGGTGCTGAAACTCATCCTGCAGGCAGTCTTTCCGGAGGTAACCAGCAGAAGGTAATTATTGCGAGAGAAGTTACAAACAATAAAGATTTGCTTATAGCAGTAAACCCAACAAGAGGTCTTGATGTCGGGGCGATTGAATTCGTACATAAATACATTGTAGAACAGAGAAATAAAGGTAAAGCTGTATTACTTGTTTCCTTTGAACTTGATGAAATTATGAATCTTTCAGACAGAATAGTAGTTATAAGTAGCGGAAAGGTTGCAGGATCTCTGCTTGGAAGTGAAGCAAGAGAAGGAGAGCTCGGATTTATGATGGCAGGAGGTAAGCAGGGTGAATAAGAAAAAAAGTATTTTACATAGTAATTTCTTGTACACTATTATTGCGATTATAATAGGTTTTTAATAGGTGCAATTTTCCTTATGATTGCGGGAATAAGCCCGGCAGTTGCTTATGGGAAACTGGTATCAAGCATATTTAGTAAGCCAAAGTATCTGGTATATACCCTGGTGTACGCAGCACCTATTATACTTACAGGTCTTTCAGTAGCTTTTTCATTTAGAACCGGTGTATTTAATATTGGAGCAGAAGGACAGTTTGTAGTGGGAAGTATTGCAGCAACCCTGGTTGGTGTTCTTGTGAAATTACCTGCGGTTATACATGTTCCTCTTTGTATAATTGCAGCTATGGCTGCCGGAGCATTCTGGTCATTTATCTGCGGACTTATGAAGGTGAAAAGAGGGATACATGAAGTCTTATCTTTCATTATGTTTAACTGGATTGCATTTTATCTTTCAAATTTTGTAGTAAACCTAAAGTCAATTAAAGTTGAGGGAGGAGAGGCTTCAAATAACCTTGAGGACAGTGCAAGGCTTCTTTTCCCGGCTGACTGGATAGCTAAAATTAAATGTCCTGATGCTAACTGGGGTATAGTTATAGCTGTAGCTGTAGCTATCATCATCTGGGTAATTATAGAGAAAACTACACTGGGTTATAGATTAAAAGCGGTTGGATTTAACAAGCATTCTGCTGAATATGCAGGTATAGATGCAAATAAGTCCATACTTACTGCACTTTGTATATCAGGAGCTCTTGCAGGGCTTGGTGGTGCTGTACAGATTATGGGGCAGAGTGGAAGACTTGTACAGTTTGCAGGGCAGGAAGGTTATGGTTTTGAAGGTATTTCAGTAGCCCTTATAGGAAGTTCTAATCCTATAGGCTGTATATTTGCAGGATTGTTCTATGGTGCTATGAAGTTTGGGGGATCTAAGCTTAACATGGTTCAGGTTCCTTCACAGATAATAAGTATAATTATGGGTTGTGTAATTATTTTTATAGCTATCGCGCATGTATTCAAATATTTATTACTTAAGCTTACAGAAAAGAAGGAGGCGTAATAATGGATTTAATAATTCAAAATCTTGGACTTTTGATTAATGCAGCTCTGATTGCTACACCTCCACTTCTTTTAGCAGCACTTGGTTCATGCTTTTCAGAGAGAAGCGGTGTTGTAAACATTGGTATTGAGGGTATGATGACAATAGGAGCAGTAACAGGTGCCATAGCAGCACTCGTTACCGGAAATGGTATTTTAGCCTTTATAATCGGTGGTCTTGCAGGAGGAGTATTTGGTCTTATTCATGCAGTTGTATGTATTCACTTTCATGCCGACCAGACTATAGCAGGTACAGCTATTAACTTTATTGGACCGGGACTTGCGGCATTTACCTGTATGATACTTTACAATTCTACAGACAGTCCTGCTATACCATTGGAGGACAAGCTTCCTAAGATGTTTAATGATGTATTTGAAGCAGGAAGCTTTGGTGCCAATGTACTTAACGTATATTCTATGGCTTATATTGTATTTATATTTGCTATTATAGCTAACTTTGTATTCTATAAAACAAAATTAGGAGCACACCTTCGTGCCTGTGGAGAACATCCGGTAGCTTGCGAATCACTTGGTATCAATGTATATCTTGTAAGATATATTTGTGTAATTCTTTCAGGATTCCTTGCCGGATTAGGTGGAGCTTTCTGTACACTTGCAACAGTAAGCCAGTTTAAGCCTACAGTCATAGTAGGACAGGGTTTCATCGCGATTGCAGCGGTTATTTTTGGTAAATTCTCTCCTATGGGTGCTCTTAAAGGCTGCCTCATTTTTGGAGTATGTAATGGACTTAAGGCACTTGCTAGTCAGGGAAATATGGTTTCACCGAATCTCATTTCCATGATACCTTATATAGTTACAATCTTAGCACTTATCTTTTTTGTGGGAAGGGCAGATGCACCGGCAGCTAACGGAAAGCCTTATATAAGATCCAAATAAGGAGTAGCTTATGGATTATAATGAGTTGATAAAGGTTGCGCTTGAAGCAAGAAAAATGGCTTATACCCCGTATTCACACTTTAAGGTAGGTGCTGCATTGCTTACAAAAAGTGGTAAAGTGTATAGGGGCTGTAATATAGAAAATGCGGCATATTCACCGGTAAATTGTGCTGAAAGGACAGCTATTCATACTGCTATATGTGAAGGTGAAATGAACTTCAGTGCAATAGCTATAGTGGGGGGACCGGAGGATAGAGATGACTTACAGATATGCCCTCCTTGTGGAGTATGCAGACAGGTTATAAATGAGTTTGTTAATGCAAATGAATTTGATGTGATTTTAGGAACTGATAAACCTGGAACAATGAAAGTATTTAAGCTTAAGGAGCTTTTGCCACTTGGATTTGGACCTAAAAATCTTTCTGAATAAGTAACTTTGAGAGGTTTCGGTATGAGTGAACTGGATAATGTATGGAAATATCTGAATACTGAAAGCCATAAGTATTTGGAACAATTCTTAAAAAATGCACCAAGATGGCTGTTAGAAGAGTTTCAAGAGGTTTCTATACCTAAGGATACTGAATTTGTTACTGAAAATGATCCTGCAAATACTGTATATATTTTGCTTACAGGAATTGCAAAAGCTACAGACCTCAGAGTGTTCCCGGTGGTTTATGATTTTATACGCTTTTATCCGATTGAACTCTTTGGTGCAATGGAGTTTTTACTTGGTGAAGAAACCTATAAAACTACTCTTATAACAGTTACTAAGTGCAGGTTTCTAAAACTTTCAAGAGAACAGTTTGCAAAATGGGTTCTGAATGATATAAATGCTATGAAAATGTTCACTGAAGCTATGACAAAATATTTGTTAGAACAGTGTAGAAAAGAAAGACTTTTCTTGTTTTTACAAGGTGAAGAAAGAGTGCTTCTGTTTTTGAATGATTTTTATGAAAAAAACCGTTCAGAAGACAAGGTAATAATAGATATGAGCAGGAATGATCTGGCAAAGGGCACAGCTTTATCAGTGAGAACTGTAAATCGTACTATTAAAGAGCTCATAAAAGAAGGCTTTTTATCTAAAAAAAGGTCAAAAATTAATATTAACCTTTGAAAAATATATGGAAATAAAGGAAAGACTTACAAAATAAAAATAGATACACTATAATTCTACTTAAGTAGAAGAGGCTTCTATGCTTGTAGTTAAAAATTTATTAATTATAAAATTGTTAAGGAGGATGATGATATGCCAGTACCAACACCACATATTAGAGCAAAAGAGGGAGATTTTGCAAAAACAGTGCTTATGCCGGGAGATCCATTAAGAGCTAAGTATATTGCAGAAACTTATCTTGAGAATCCTGAGTTAGTTACAGATGTAAGAAATATGCTCGGTTTTACAGGAACTTATAAGGGAAAAAGAGTTTCTGTAATGGGCGGAGGTATGGGTATGCCTTCCATCGGTATCTATTCTCATGAACTTTTTAATTTCTACGGAGTTGAAAATATAATAAGAATCGGCTCAGCAGGCTCTATAAGTGAAGCGTGTCCTGTAAGAAGTGTTGTAATTGCACAGGCTGCCTGCACAAATTCTGCCTGGGCAAATCAGTATGAAATACCGGGAACTTATGCACCGATAGCTAATTACGGCCTGCTTTCTAATGCTGTAGAAATAGCTGAAAGACAGGGTACACCTACTGTAGTTGGAAATGTACTTTCTTCTGATCCTTTTTACTGTGATTTAAAAGATCCACACAGTGCCTGGATTAAAATGGGAGTACTTTGTGTAGAAATGGAAGCTGCTGCTCTTTATATGGAGGCTGCAAGAAGTAAAAAGAATGCACTTGCCATCCTTACAATTTCAGACAATATTATTACAGGTGAGGAGTTAAGTTCCGATGAAAGACAAACTGGCTTTGGTAAGATGATGGAGCTTGCGCTTGAATTAGCTTAGTATAATACTCTGTATAAGTAGAAAAAAATATAAAAAAGAAGTTTATAGAAATTGATTTTAAAAGGAGAATAGGGAAAAATGACGCAGGAAGAAATGTTAACCCATGTTGACCATACCTTACTTACCCAGACTGCTACCTGGGACGAGATTAAACAGATTTTAGATGATGCTATGAAATATAAAGTAGCTTCTGCCTGCATACCTGCAAGTTACGTAAAGGAAGCTGCTGATTATGTGGATGGAAAGCTTGCTATCTGTACAGTTATAGGATTTCCAAACGGCTATGCTACAACTGCATCTAAAGTATTTATGGCAAAAGATGCTGTAAACAACGGTGCTAAAGAAGTTGATATGGTTATCAACATAGGCTGGCTTAAAGATAAAAAATATGATGAACTTGAGAAAGAAATAAAGGCTATAAAGGAAGCTGTCGGAAGCCTTGTACTTAAAGTAATTATAGAAACCTGCCTGCTTACAGAGGAAGAAAAGATAAAGATGTGTGAGATAGTTACTAAGCAGGTGCTGATTATATTAAGACTTCTACAGGTTTTAGTACAGCAGGTGCTACTTTTGATGATGTAAAATTATTTGGTGAGCATGTTGGTAAAAATGTAAAAATTAAGGCTGCAGGTGGTATTGCAAGTCTTGACGATGCATATAAATTTCTCGAACTCGGTGCTGACAGACTTGGTACAAGCAGAATAGTTAAATTAGTTAAAGGACAGGAGGCAACCGGATATTAATGAACAGATTTAAAAGGGTATTTTTGATCGTTTGTGATTCTATGGGTATGGGAGCTATGGCTGACTCCGAAAAGTTTGGAGATGTAAATGTAGATACCTTAGGACATATTTCGGATACTGTAGAGCATTTTAATATTCCAAATCTTAGAAAACTTGGTCTTGCTAACCTTAAGCCGCTTAGCAAGGTAGAGCCTGTTGAAAAACCATTAGGTTATTATTGCCCGTTAAATGAGATGAGCAATGGAAAAGATACAATGACAGGACACTGGGAAATGATGGGAATTCATACCACCACACCTTTTGTAACATTTACGGATACAGGTTTCCCAAAAGAACTTTTAGATGAGTTATCTAAACGTTGTGGCAAGGAAATTATCGGAAATAAAAGTGCTTCCGGAACAGAAATCTTAGAGGAGCTTGCTGAAACTGAGATAAATGAAGGTAAGATGATAGTATATACATCTGCTGACTCTGTGCTTCAGATTTGTGGAAATGAAGAAACATTTGACCTTCAGAATCTTTACAGATGCTGTGAGATTGCCAGAGAGCTTTGTATGAGGGATGAGTGGAAGGTTGGAAGAGTAATAGCAAGACCTTATGTTGGTAAGAAGAAAGGTGAATTTAAAAGAACTGCAAACCGTCATGATTATGCTGTTAAGCCACCTGGTGATACAGTTCTTAATGCACTTAAGAATGCAGGCCTTGATGTGATTTCCATAGGTAAGATAAACGATATCTTTGTAACAGAAGGAATTACAGAGGCTTATAAGTCTAAGAGTTCAGTACATGGAATGGAACAGACGATAGAAGAAGCCGGAAAAGACTTTACAGGGCTTTGTTTTGTAAATCTTGTGGACTTTGATGCGCTCTGGGGACATAGGAGAGATCCTATTGGCTATGGTGATGAGATAGAGAAGTTTGACGTGAAATTAGGTGAATTATTAGATATTATGCGTGACGATGATCTACTTATAATCACAGCAGACCATGGTAATGATCCTACTATACGGGAACTGACCACACAAGAGAGAAGGTACCTTTCCTTGCTTACTCAAAGAGCTTTAATGGAGCTGGAAGTATACCTGAGCGTAATACTTTTGCAGATATGGGTGCAACCATAGCGGAAAACTTTGATGTTAAGATGCCGGAAGGGACTATCGGAACTTCTATGCTTAGTGAGTTGATTTAAATTCGATATTGACAATCATTTTCAAATGTTTTAATATAATACTTATATATCCTATATGGATAGTATTATATTAAGGGGTTGTTGATATGACGAGTGAACAGGTTATTGAAAGACTAAAGAATGATGGCTGCCGGATTACTAAACAGCGTAAACTTATAATTGATGTTATCATGAACAATAACTTTAATTCATGTAAGGATATCTATTATCGAGTAACGGAGAAGGATAAAACTGTTGGAATGGCAACTGTATACAGGATGATAAGACAGCTTGAAGATATGGGAATAGTGAGCAGGATAGATACGATAGAAATTAATTGCTAGATTATAAAAGCCGACTATGAATATTTAATAATATTTGAAATTAGATATATCATAGTCGGTATTTTTTTATGTTAAAAATAATGACGTTATTGTTTAAGAAAGGGATAATGATTGATTATAGGTAAAAGGCTTATATGTAAAAAAATATCAGATATATTCACCAAAATTGCCATTATCCTTTGATGGTTTTAAATTTATTTTCATATCTGATTTAAGATGGAAAAATATATGGAAAAGAAAAACTCCATCCTGACGCAGCTTATAGATAAGGCAAAGCCTGACTGTATCCTGATAGGTGGTGATATGGTGGTGGGTGGTGAAAATACAAAGTATGAAATGGGTTATAGTTCTGCTTCAAAAGAGTCTGTTGATGTATCTAAAGACTTACTTTCAAAGCTTACCAGAAAATATAAGGTTATACATGCTTTGGGAAATCATGAAGAAAAACTACATAGTAAGCTTTGGGAAGAATATAAGACGGCATTAAAAGAGTTGAATGTCATTTTGCTTGATAATGATGTATACAGACTTACAAATCAGAATGAAGAGTGCATTGATATATGTGGTCTTAGTTTAGGAAGGGAATTTTATCCGAAATTTAAGAGAAAAGAGCTGAAACTTGCTGATATAATAAGTAAAATAGGTAATAAAAGTGAAAATTACAGTATACTTATGGCTCATTCTCCTATATATTTTAATACATATACTAAATGGGAGGCAGACCTGACTCTTTCCGGGCACTTGCATGGAGGAATAATGAGGCTGCCTTTTGTTGGTGGGGTGATAGGACCTGACTTTTTTATATTTCCTAAGTATTCAGGAGGACTATATAAAGATAACGGTAAGAGTATGATAGTTTCCTGTGGGGCTGGGATGCATACTGTAAATCTTAGAATATTTAATCCACCTGAGCTTACACTTGTAGAATTAAAATTTGGAGAAAAATTAAATGAGAATTGAAGTTAAGCTTGAAGCATTTGAAGGACCTCTTGACCTTTTGCTTCATCTTATTGAGAAAAATAAAATAGATATTTACGATATACCGATAGCAGAAATTACGGACCAGTACATGGAGTATGTAAATCAGATGGAAAGCTCGGACTTAGACACAATGAGTGATTTTCTTCTGGTTGCTGCACAGCTTATAAATATAAAGTCACGTATGCTGCTTCCAAAAGAAGAGAAAGAAAATGGAGAGGAAACTGATCCAAGGGAGGAGCTTGTAAACAGACTGCTTGAGTACAAAATGTACAAATATTCTGCAGAGCTTTTGAAAGGAAGAGAGGACTTTGCTTCTGCTTTTTTATTCAAAGAACCAACTATACCCAGAGAAGTTGCGGAATATGAAGAAAAGCCTGAAATCAGTGAAATTATAGGTGATTTAACTCTTGCGAAGCTACATAATATATTTAATTTTTGTTATTAAAAACAGACTGACAAGGCTGATCCGATAAGAAGCAATTTTGGGAAAATACAAAAAGAGCCAATCAGTCTTTCAGAAGCTATAAATGAACTTCAAAACTTTAGCAAAGTGCATAAAATTTTTAATTTTAAGGAATTCCTTATTAATCAGCCTTCAAGACTCCATATAGTAGTAAGCTTTCTGGCTGTACTTGAGCTTATGAAGGCAGGTGTTCTGAAAGCTGTTCAGGATGACAGAGTTTCAGATATTCTGATTGAATTTATTGAAGAAAAAATATTTACAAAAGAAGATTATAAAGACATGGGAGATGAATGAAAAGGTGGAACTAAAACAATTAAAGGCTAAGATAGAGGCAATACTTTTTGCTATGGGCAAATCAGTCAGACTTGCTGCAATAGCAGAAGCTGTGGGGCTGGATGAAGATACTGTAAGGAAAGTAATTCATACTATGATGGACGAATATGAGGATGAGGGGCATGGAATAAGCATTATAGAACTTGAAGATTCATTTCAAATGTGTACAAAGGCAAGTATGTATGAAACTTTAATTAAAGTAACTAATGTGCCTAAGAAACATAATCTTACAGATGCACTTCTTGAAACTCTTTCGATAGTGGCTTATAAACAGCCAGTGACAAGGGCAGACATAGAAGCTATAAGGGGAGTAAAATCAGATCATGCAGTAAATAAGCTTATAGAATATGGTCTTATAGAAGAGGCAGGAAGACTGCAGGCTCCGGGAAAGCCTTTAGTGTTTGGAACTACTGAGGATTTCCTTCGTTCTTTTGGCATTAAATCGCTTGAAGATTTACCGGTAATTGGGCAGGAGACTGAAGACGCATTTAAAATGGAAGCTGAAAAAGAGGCACAGCTTTCATTTGAGGATCTGGAAAGAAACTAACTAAAAATTTTTAATAAAACTGAAAATCTTACAAAAAACTTAAAATGCCACTTGTACTTTTCTTTATTATAAGTTTATAATTATAATTGGCAATAAGTTGGATGTTTATATAAAGATCCGGTTTATTACGGATAAAAACCAAACTTAAGTTTAATGGAGGGCTAAGAATGGGTAGTACAGCAGTGCTGTCAGCAAGAGATAGAATACTTTCTCTGCTTGACGAAAACAGTTTCGTTGAAATTGGCGCTTTAGTTACAAAAAGAAGCACAGATTTCAATCTTAATGAAAAAGAAGTTCCTGGTGATGGTGTAACCACCGGCTATGGTCTTATAGACGGAAGTCTTGTTTACGTTTATAGCCAGGATAAAGATGCTCTTGGTGGAACTATGGGCGAGATGCATGCAAGACAGATAGTTAATGTATATGATCTTGCAACCAAGGTTGGTGTTCCTGTAGTTGCAATTACTGATTGTGCCGGTATGCGTCTTGAGGAATCTACAGATGCACTTGATGCCTTTGGTAAGGTATATGCAAGACAGGTGCTTGCAAGTGGAGTAATTCCTACAGTTACGGTTATTCTTGGTACCTGTGGCGGTGGCTCAGCTATTTCAGCAGCCATTAGTGATTTTGTCATAATGACAAAAGAGAATGCTAAACTTTTTGTAAATTCACCAAATGCAGTAGACAATAACTATACAGCAAAATGTAATACAGCAGGAGCAGCATTCCAGGCAGAGTCTGGAAATGTAGATATAGTTGCAGAGGATGATGCAGAGGCACTTGCTAAGGCAAGGGGAACTTGTTTCAATCCTTCCTTCAAATAATGAAGATACAGGTGTACTTAGCGAATGTGAAGATGATCTTAACCGTGCAACTGTTAATTTAGGTTCACACGTTAAAGATGCTTCTGTAGCTCTTCGTGAGATTTCTGATAATAACTGGTTCTTAGAATTAAAGGCAGATTGTGCTAAAGAAATGGTAATCGGATTTATCCGTCTTAACGGAGCAGTAGTTGGTGTGGTGGCAAACCGTAGCGAATTACTTGGCGAAGACGGTAAGGTGGAAAAGAAGTTTGATACAGTACTTACAATGGCAGGTGCTTATAAAGCAGCTCACTTTGTAGAATTCTGTGATTCATTTTCAATCCCTGTACTTACACTTACATCTGTAACAGGCTTTGCTTCTTCTGTAGGAGAAGAGCGTTCAATAGCAAGAGCCCTGTCACAGCTTACAGCAGCTTTTGCAAATGCTACAGTGCCTAAGGTAAACCTTATTGTAGGTAAGGCTTATGGAAGTGCTTATATTACGATGAATTCAAAGCATATCGGAGCAGATCTTGTATTTGCTTATGGTGATGTTGAAATTGGTATGATGGATGCTAAGCTTGCAGCTGAGATTATCTATGATGGAAAAGATGCGGCTACAATAAGCGAGAAGGCTAGTGAATATGCAGCTCTTCAGAACAGCCCGGTAGCAGCAGCTAAGAGAGGCTTTGTAGACAGCATAATTGAGCCTGCAGCAACAAGAAAGCAGCTTATATATGCTTTTGAGATGTTATATACAAAAAGAGAACATCGCCCAAATAAAAAACACAGCACAATTTAATATAGAGAGGAAGTAAATATGCAGAAAAGACTAATGTTATTAGTGCTTAGCGTTTTCTCCTGCTTTATCCTGCTTAGTGGCTGTGCAGGCAGCTCTAAGACAAGCGAGACTTTGGATTACCAGAAAGAGACTGTGATGCAGTCAGGAAGTTTTTTTGCTAAGTCTTGGGCAGATGGCAGTCTTACAGATATTGTTAAAGAGAAACTTGACAATAAATCTAAAAAGCTTATTTTACCTATGATAGAAAATCTTGATCATGTTAAGGAAGAAGTAGGTACTTTTAAGTCAGTTGATGAAGCTAGTGCTAATATTGTAGAAGGTAAAGATTTTGTTAAATATGAAGAATACCTTGAGTTTGAAGGTGGAAGGGTTAAATTTACGGCTACTTTTGATGAAGACAGTGTAGATGGCGGCTATCTTCCTTCAAGCCTTTCAGCAGAACAGCAGATAACTCTTGCACAGAAGATGGAAAAAGCTGCTTTAAATACTGTTTTTGGTATGCTTTTCATTTTTGCGGTACTTATTTTTATCAGTCTTGTAATCAAAGCTTTGAGCCTTGTACCTAAGTTCCTTGCTAAAAAGGAGCATAAAGAAGAGACAAAGCCGGAAGAAGTAGCAGAACAGCCTGTAGCACAGAGTGAAGACTTAGGCGGTGCAGAGCTTACGGCAGTTATGATGGCTGCTATTATGGCTTATACGGCTGAAAATGCAGAAGTTCCTTCTGATGGACTGGTAGTTCGTTCTATAAGAAGGAAAGGAAATGGTTCTTGGAAGAACGCTTAGTATTTTTGTTTTAATATTTTTAATAATTTGAAAGGATAATTTTATTATGAAAAACATATACAATTACAGTTAATGGAACAGCTTATGAAGTAACTGTTGAAGAGGGCTCAAGTGCAGGTACTGCCCCTGTAGTTAAGAGTGCAGCTCCCGTGTCAGCACCAAAGCCTGTAGCAGCAGCTCCGGCAGCAAGTGGTGCAGTAGGTGCAGTTAAAGTAAATGCTCCTATGCCTGGTAAGATTTTAGCTGTTAAGGCAAATGCAGGACAGGCTGTTAAGAAGGGTGATGTAATCATTGTGCTTGAGGCTATGAAGATGGAAAATGATATAGTTGCTCCTCAGGATGGAACTATTGCTTCCGTTTCCTGTGCAGTTGGTGATTCTGTTGAAGCCGGTGCTTTACTCGCATCTCTTAACTAAACCAATAACTGTACAATAAATGGAGGTAATTAGCTATGAGCTATATTTCAAATATGCTCGAGAACCTGGCGGGACAGACAGCATTTGTCAACCTGTCATGGGGCAATATTCTTATGATATTTATTGCTCTCGTGTTCTTGTATCTGGCTATAGCAAAGGGATACGAACCGCTGCTTTTGGTACCTATTTCCTTTGGTATGCTGCTTGTAAATATCTACCCGGATATTATGAAAGAGGGTGGACTTCTCCATTTCTTCTTCTTACTTGATGAATGGAGTATCTTACCTTGTCTTATCTTCCTTGGTGTAGGTGCTATGACAGACTTCGGTCCGCTGATTGCTAACCCTATAAGCTTTATTATGGGTGCGGCTGCTCAGTTTGGTATTTTCGGTGCTTATTTCTTTGCTATCTTACTTGGTTTTAATGATAAGGCTGCTGCAGCCATCGCTATTATTGGTGGAGCGGACGGTCCTACATCTATCTTCCTTGCAGGTAAGCTTGGACAGACTGAATATATGGGCCCAATTGCAGTTGCGGCATATTCATATATGTCTTTAGTTCCTATCATTCAGCCACCTATAATGAAGCTTTTTACAACTGAGAAGGAAAGAAAAATCAAGATGGAACAGCTTAGACCTGTAAGTAAGCTTGAGAAGATTTTCTTCCCTATAGTTGTTACCATAGTTGTTACACTTATACTTCCAACTACAGCACCTCTCGTAGGTATGCTTATGCTTGGTAACCTCTTTAGAGAGAGTGGAGTAGTTAAGCAGCTTCAGGAAACTGCAAGTAATGCACTTATGTATATCGTAGTTATACTTCTTGGTACTTCAGTCGGTGCTACTACTTCAGCAGAAGCTTTCTCTTAAAGGTTGATACACTTAAAATAGTTGCTCTTGGTCTTGTTGCTTTTGCGATAGCTACAGCAACGGGTGTACTCTTTGGTAAACTGCTTTGTCACTTAACAGGAGGCAAGATAAATCCGCTTATCGGTTCTGCCGGAGTATCTGCTGTGCCTATGGCAGCCAGAGTATCGCAGAAGGTAGGTGCTGAGGCAGATCCTTCCAACTTCTTACTTATGCATGCCATGGGACCTAACGTTGCCGGAGTTATCGGTACTGCGGTTGCAGCCGGAGTATTTATGGCTATTTTTGGAGTAAAATAAGAATTGCAGAAAACATAATTTATGTGATTTTATAGAGTTATTAAATGTATTTTCTAGATTAATAAAAGGAGATTAACATATGTCAGAGCAGGGTAATAAGGCAGTTAAGATAGTTGATACTGTCCTTCGTGATGCACATCAGTCTCTTATCGCAACAAGAATGACGACTGAAGAGATGCTTCCTATAATTGGCAAAATGGATGAGATTGGCTTTCATGCAGTAGAGTGCTGGGGTGGAGCTACATTTGATGCCTGCCTTCGTTTCTTAAAAGAAGATCCATGGGAGAGACTTCGTAAACTTAAAGCAGGATTTAAGAAGACAAAGCTTCAGATGCTTTTCAGAGGTCAGAATATCCTCGGATACAACCATTATTCAGATGATGTAGTTGAGTATTTTGTACAGAAATCACTTGCAAACGGTATAGATATAATAAGAATTTTCGACTGTTTCAATGATCTTCGTAATCTTCAGACAGCAGTTAATGCATCTAAAAAAGAAGGCGGTCATGCACAGGTAGCACTTTCCTATACTTTGGGTGAGGCTTATACACTTGACTATTGGAAAGCTAAGGCTAAAGCCATTGAAGAAATGGGAGCTGATTCCCTTTGTATAAAGGATATGGCAGGACTTCTTGTGCCTAATGAGGCTACAAAGCTTGTTACAGCACTTCGTGAAGGTACAAACCTTCCTATAGAAATGCATACCCACTATACATCAGGAGTTGCCGCTATGACTTATATGAAGTCGGTAGAGGCAGGTGCCAATATTATTGATACAGCTATGAGTCCGCTTTCTATGGGAACCAGCCAGCCGGCTACAGAAGTTATGGTTGAAGTAATTAAAGGAACAGAATACGATACAGGACTTGATCAGAATAAGCTTGCTGAAATTGCAGACTATTTCCGTCCGCTTCGTGAGAAGTATCTTGCAAGCGGTCTTATGAATACAAAGGTACTTGGTGTAGATATCAAAACTCTGCTTTATCATGTACCGGGCGGTATGCTTTCAAACCTTGTGTCACAGCTTAAAGAAGCTCATGCTGAAGATAAGTATGAGGAAGTACTTAAGGAGATTCCAAGAGTAAGAGCTGACTTCGGTGAGCCACCTCTTGTTACACCTTCTTCACAGATAGTAGGTACTCGGGCAGTTCTCAATGTGCTTCAGGGTGAACGCTATAAGATGATAACCAAAGAGTCAAAGAAAATTCTTTCAGGTGAGTTTGGTGAAACAGTTAAGCCTTTCAATCCTGAGGTTGTTAAAAAGGCTATAGGAGACCAGAAGCCTATTACCTGCAGACCGGCTGACCTTATAGAGCCACAGCTTGCTAAGTTTGAGGAAGAAGTTAAAGAGTGGAAACAGCAGGATGAAGACGTGCTTTCTTATGCACTTTTCCCACAGGTTGCTACTGAATTCTTCAAATATAGAAAAGCTCAGCAGACAAAGGTAGACAGTACTGTAGCTGATACAGCTAACGGAGCTTATCCTGTTTAATAAGGTGCCGGGGATTGTTATAAGGCTTATTTCTCACAGGAACAGACAAAACTATTAAATCCCAATTAGGAACTGATAAAAGGCGGTTAGAATTTTTAATCGCCTTTTTAGTATAATAAAAACAGGGAAGGAATATGAAAAAGTTATTAAGTTTATTTTTAATACTTACAATGCTTGTTACTATATGTACTGATAATGTTTTTACAATCAGTGCCGCTACTAATAAAAAGAAAGTTATCTGTATAGATGCCGGACATCAGACCCGGGCTAACCTTGAAAAAGAGCCTATAGGTCCCGGTGCAAAAGCTACCAAGTTTAAGGTAACAGGTGGTACAAGCGGACTTTGGACTAAGCAGACCGAGTATGCCCTGGCTCTTAAAGTAGCTAAAAAGTTAAGGAAAATTCTTAAAAAGCGCGGTTACAAAGTAATTATGTGTAGGACTACCAATGATGTGAATATGAGTAATTCTGAAAGAGCCGCAATTGCAAATAATAATAATGCTGATGCATTTATCAGAATCCATGCAAACGGTGCGGCAAATAAGTCGGTAAATGGTGCTATGACTATATGTCAGACTAAAAATAATCCCTTCAATTCCAATATTTACACAAAAAGTAAACTATTTTCTGAAAAAGTACTTGATGGTGTCGTAAATAAGACAGGGTGCAAAAAACTGTATGTCTGGGAAACTGATACAATGAGGAATAAACTGGTCTAAGGTTCCTGTAACCATTATTGAAATGGGATATATGACCAATGAGACAGAAGACAGGGCGTTAAATACCTCTGCTTATCAGAAAAAAATGGCTGAAGGTATGGCAGATGGGATAGATGCGTCATTTTAAGGCTCCAGGTAGCAGAGTAAAAATGGCATTATTTATAGTGAATTAACTATGAATAATGCCATTTTTAAAAGTATTTCAACATTATTTTGAAATCATTACAAATATAAAATTTTTGAAATTCACCGAAAAATTTTCTGCTATGTCACCGAATAAAAACTTGCCAACTCGCCGAAAAATTTTCTGCCATATCACTGAATAAAAACTGCCAACTCGCCGAAAAAGTTATATCATATTTAATGAGGTGATAGATATGAAAGCGTATAGAAGAAGAATTGTAGATAAAATTTTATTAGATAAATTAGAAGCAAAAGGTGCAGTTGTAATAGAGGGACCTAAATGGTGTGGTAAGACAACAACAGCTTTGCAGGTAGCAAAAAGTGTGTTAAGAATGGATGAACCAAGTAAAAGAGATATTAACATTCAAATCTCAGAGATAGATCCAAGCCGTCTATTAAATGGAAAGATTCCAAAACTAATAGATGAATGGCAGATTGCACCTAAAATTTGGGATGCTGTAAGGTATGAGGTGGATATAAGGGGTGAAGAAGGGCAATTTATTTTAACAGGCTCTGCTGTACCTATAGAATCTAAAGAAATCACTCATTCCGGTACAGGAAGATTTACCTCGCTTACAATGAGGCCTATGTCTTTATACGAGTCCGGAGAATCTACAGGAGAGGTCAGCCTGAAAGAACTTTTTTGTAATCCGGATAAAATAACAGGGATAAATAATCTGGACATTGATAGACTTGCATTTGTCATATGCAGAGGAGGATGGCCAAATTCTATAGACATGAACGAAAAGCCAGCCCTTTCACAGGCGATAGATTATTATGATGCAGTAGTCAGGTCTGATATAAATAGGGCTGATGGCATAAGCAAGAACCCTGAAAGAGTTAAGCGACTTATGAGGTCATTTGCAAGAAACCAAGGAGGACAAGTTGCTAATACAATGTTTAGAGATGATATACGAGCAAATGATACAGAATCTCTAAGTGAAGATACTATAGCCACATATATAAATGCCTTAAAAAAAATATATGTGATAGAAGATATGCCTGCATGGAATCCTAATTTACGTTCAAAAACATCAATTCGAACCTCTGATACAAGATACTTTGTTGATCCATCTATAGCAACAGCAGGATTAGGCATCTTTCCTCAAGATCTGGTTAATGATTTAAATACATTAGGACTTTTATTCGAAACTTTGTGTGTAAGGGATCTAAGGGTTTATGCTGATGCATTGGACGGAAATGTATTGCATTATAGAGATAAATCAGGACTGGAATGTGATACTGTAATACATTTGAGAAATGGGAAATATGGATTGGCTGAGATAAAATTAGGTGGACAAAGGCTCATAGAAGAAGGGGCAGCTAACTTAAAATCCCTTGCAGCTAAAATAGATACAACAAAAATGCCGAAACCATCATTTATGATGATTGTTATTGGTATAGGTGAATTTGCATACAGACGAGAAGATGGCATATATATAGTACCTATAGGATGTTTGAAAAGTTAAAAATATTTTTTTACTGAGACAGGTATAATTTTTCTTTTTAAGCAAGGAATTAATTTCATAATAAAGATGAAGATAGGCTGCAGAGCTTTAAGTAAGATGGAAATTTAGAAATAATAGGAAAACTAAAAAAATTTTACTTCATTTCATTACCGTAATATGCTTGAAAAATTATTTTGAGAGAGATGTATCATTACAATGAAGTAGGACATGATTGTAAAAGTGTAATTGAGTATGGTAAAGGTACTATATCCGGAGAAATTCGTTGAAGAGATCTATGTATTAATTAACCATACGGCATAATTAAAAGACTGTACAAGAAATACTAATGTACTATTCTAAAAACATATCTATCATTACAAACCTATTAATATTATAATGAGAACAAGTCTCAATTAAGAAAGGGAATTTATGATAAATTTTAGAAAAGCAGTTATGGTAGGTTGTGGTTTTGTTGGTTCAGCATCAGTTTTTGCCCTTATGCAAAGCGGACTTTTTTCAGAAATAGCTATGATAGATGCAGATATGGATAAGGCTGAGGGAGAGGCTATGGATATAAGCTATGGTATACCTTTTGCAAAGCATATGCGTGTGTATCCAGGAAACTATGATGATGCTAGGGATGCAGGTATAGTTATAGTAACAGCCGGAGCTAATCAGAAGCCTGATGAAACAAGACTGGATTTGGTTCATAAAATGTAGGTATATTTAAGAGTATAATACCCGAGATAGCAAGCAGGGATTTTAAGGGGATTCTTCTTATAGTTGCTAATCCGGTAGACATTCTTACGGCAGTTGCACAGAAATTCTCAGGGCTTCCTGAAAACAGAGTAATCGGTTCAGGTACAGTTCTTGATACAGGAAGGCTTAAAACAAGGCTTAGTGATCATTTGGGAGTTGACTCAAGAAGTATACATGCATTTATAATAGGAGAGCATGGAGATAGTGAGATAGCTGCGTTTAGTTCTGCAAATGTTTCAAGTATTCCTCTCAATGATTTCTGCGAAATGAGAGGACACTACAGACATGATGAGGAAGAAAAAAATATAGCAGAAGAAGTTAAAAATGCTGCTTATGAGATTATTCAGAGAAAGAGAGCTACTTACTTTGGTGTAGCTATGGCAGTTAAGAGAATTTGCGAGTGTATAGTAAGAGATGAGAAGTCCATTCTTCCTGTGTCTACAATGATGCATGGTGAACAGGGAATAGACGGTGTGGTGCTGAGTATGCCTTGTATAGTAGGAAGTGACGGAATCGAAACTCAGGTACCTATTAAGCTTGATGAAGATGAACTTAAGAGGCTTAGGGATTCAGCCGGTATTCTTAAGGGAATAATTGAAGAGCTGGATATTTAAAATTTTATTAATGTTATTTATTAGTAAAATTTAAGACTGTCTGAGGCAAAAGTAGTTCTCAGCAGTATTTTTTTATATTAAAAATAGGTTTTTCTATTATAATAGAGTAAAAGTATTAATGCAATGTATAATATTTTTATGATACAATTAACTTAATTTTTTTGTATTGAGAGGTAGATAATTATATGAAACCCAGAAAAAGAACCTTGAAAAAGAGCTAATGAGAACTCTTTTAGGTACTGCTTTTATTATTTTTCTGGTTGGAGGAATACTATCTTTCTTTATGTTAGAAGCAATCTCTAAAATATAGAATTGATGATTTAAACTTCTATCTGAACAGTATTAAAAGGACAGATAGATGGATATATGGGATTTCTTGAAGATAGTGTTCTTTCACTTAGAAGAAGTGAGGAAATAGAAGGCTTTTTGAAAAAGGAACAACTGATAAAGATAAACTTTCTCGTGTGCTTGACAAAAGAGTGTAAACCTTTTTTTCGTCAAGTAATTTAGTAGGAGATATTTACCCGTTTGTTAAAGATTTATACATTGTAAGTATGAATAAAAAAAGATGATGGGCACGCATTTTTTTATTATACTTCAGATTTGAATGAAAAAGACAAACAATATAGAATCAAAAATATCCTTGAAGAATATATATCAGAAAACAGAAGATTTTTCATATTATAATTCCGGGGATGACTTAGAATTATATTTCACTATATATGATGATGACTTGGAAAAAGAAGGCTATGGTGTAGCTATCCTTTCAAAAACGGCTATAAATCATATAGTTAATATTCTAGAAGAGAAGTATACAAATTTTGCTTTTATGTTTAAGGATGAAACCGAAAAAGATTTTTAATGGCAAAGAGACATACCTTTGATATCTAATTTGGATATTAAAGGTAACAATGGTATTGTAGAATGTGAAAATAGTACTTATATTTATAATCTGGCAAAAATAGTTTTTGGATTGACTTCTTGTATGGTAGTACCATATAGAAGATTATTTGCTATGGCTGTCGAAGACTTTGGAACCATAATAATTATTTTTTTATTTCATTAATAATAGGTATAATTCTTGTGATTCTGTATATTTCAAACAAACTTGTATCTCCATTATATACAATAGTTTTTAAAAATGAAACAGGTAGGCAAGGGAGATTTTAAAACAAAAGCTTGATACATACGAAATAGTAGAACTGAATGAAATAAGTATTTCTTTCAATGAAATGACCGACAAAAATATCACATCTGATCAAAGAGGTATATGAAGCGGGTTTTTTTAATAAAGGAAGCAAGAATAAAATATTTACAGGCACAGATTAACCCTCATTTTATGTTCAATGTGCTTTCTATGATAGCTATTAGGTTGAAATTAAATAAAGATGAGGAATTATACAGAATGGTTAAAGCATTTGCAGGACTTATGAGAGGCAAAATTGTTTAGAAAAGATGAGATTGAGATAAGACTAAATGAAGAAATAGAAATAGCAGAGTTTTATTTATATCTTTCAAAAGAAAGATTTAAAAATAAAGTATCTTATGAAATTGATTGGGAAGATGAAAAATTAAAAACTCTTTTTATACCAAAAACTTTGTATTGAACCGGTAGTTGAAAATGCTATGATAAGATGGTATAGAACCCAAAGATGATAAAGGCTATATAAATGTAAAAATTGAACAAGAAAAATAATGAGATTTTTATTAATCACTGTTACTGATGATGGCGTAGGTTTTGATAAAGACAAGGTAATTAGTGGTGAAAAAGGAAGGAAGCCCTAAAGTTGGATTGATGAATATTAATAGGTTAATTAGCAATTTATATGGTTCATGATATGGAATTACGGTTGATAGTAAAATAGGTGAAGGAACAAAGGTAGTTATAAAATTACCATATTTAGAGTGAATCTTATCATAATTTTAAGGATGCAGAAATATTCTGATAAAAAAATACTAAATTGGAGGAAAAACAATGCTGAGAGTTGTCATAGCTGATGATGAGCCTTTTGTGAGAGAAGGCTTGAAAAATTTGATAAATTGGGAAGAAATTGGAGTTAAACTTGTAGGGGATTTTGAAAATGGAAAAGAATTAATTAGCCACTTGCCTGAACTAGTACCGGATATAGTTATTACAGATATTCAAATGCCTTCTATAAGTGGATTACAGATTGCAAAAATATAAGTGAAAATTATAAAAATATGATAGTTATACTACTCACTGCGTATTCAAAGTTTCAGTATGCAAAAAGAGGCAATAGAATATGGTGTTAAACATTATGTTGTAAAAAAACGACTTATTAGATGAGCTCCCTATGATACTTACGAAGATTGTTTCTGAAAAAGCAGAATCTGAGAATGCAAATGATATTAAGAGTGATGGTGAAAGTTTTGAAAATTGCGAGTATATAATTTCTGATATTGAAAAACTATATCGAAAAAAATTTAGATAAGAAACTCAGTCTTACTGATATAGCAGCATCCGTTCATATGAATAAAAAGTTATATAAGTCGCGTGTTTAAAGAAAAAAATGGGAGAAAATCTGTTTGATTATATAAATAAAAAGAAAAAAATAGAAAAGGCTAAGATGCTTATAAAGAATAATGTGTTGCGAATGTATGAAATAGCACTAAAGTGTAGGTATGGAGGATACCGCCTATTTTTTTCACGAGTTTTTAAAAAGTATGAGGAATTTCTCCAAGTGAATATCAAAAAGGAGCTAAGAGAGTAGTATGATGAAATTAAAGCTGTTATTTTTTAAACGTGTTTATTGTAATTACTATATGCAGTTGTAATAAAACAATTAGTCAAGAAAAATAAAGTTAATATAACTCTTTTAGCATGGATTTGTGGTGAGAGTAAAGAAGATATTCTAATGAGAAAAATATATGGAGAATTTGAAGAGAAAAATAGAGATATCAGTTTAACACTAGTTTCAGTTCCTTCTTTTAACCAGGTTTTTGAAAAAGCAAAAAGATCTTCTTGTAATTGGAAAGTCACCCTAATATTATATACAACGGTAATTCTGATTCTGGGCACAGTTTATAAATTTATGGTAGAAAAAGGTTATGCATTAAATCTAATGCCATATATAGAAAAAGATAAAGAATTAAAAGGGAATATATCTAAAAATAGTTTCTAAATACTTGGAAGGAAAAACTCTGATTCTTCTTTATACTATAACAGATATGCTAGAGGCAAAAAGGATATTGGTATAATAAAGAAATATTTAAACTTGCTGGGATTAAACAAATACCGGAGGATTATAATAGCTTTGTGGATATGGTTAAGAAAAATAAATTATTGGTCTAAAAGAAGATTCTAATTCTACTGTAGCAGTTCAACTGACAGATAATCTTGTAAACAGTTTAATAGAAGCTCAAAAGAGTAAAAATAATAATGCTAATTCAGTTGAGCTTAATAACTTTTCTTAAAAACAATAATATAAAAAAAGTTGATTCGGTATACAAAGATGAATTACGAAGCTTCAATGTTGGTCATAGTGCTGTTTACTTCGGAGAGGTATTTGAAAAAGGAATATAACCCATAATATGAAGGCTGGATTTAAGAGTTTTCCTATTAGTAAGAGGAAAAATGATTTTTCTATTTTCCCCAACTCGGGATATATCATTAGTAATTGGGGAAGTAAGGTTCAAGAGGAAGCAAGTATTAAGTTTATAAAATATATGTTAAGTAAAGGAAGTACAAGAAAAATATTGACAGAGCTTTACAGATTGCCTTCAAATCCTAATATAAATATAGAACTTGTGAAAGATAAAGATATTGAAGTATACAAAGCATATAAAGAGATTCTAAGTAAAAATAATCCAAATTAAAAGTAAATATAATGCATATTTTGTGCTAAAAACAAGTATAAATAGTCCAAAAATCATCAAAACCAAGTCAATCGTAAAATTATTCAAACCAATCTATAATAATATCAGACTTAGGCAGAAGCCTAAAAGGTTTTTTAGAGAAGGGAGAAACATATGAAGTTTAAGAAAATTATCGCATTGGGACTTGGTTTGGTAACAGCTGTTTCAGTACTTACGGCATGTTCAGGTGGAGCAGGTGGTTCAAAGGACACTAAGGAAGACGAGATTTCAGGAGAAATAAGGTATGCTTTTTGGGATAAAGGACAAGCACCATATTTCGAAAAATGTGTCGCGGAGTTCAATAAGCTTTACCCAAATGTAAAAGTAACACTTGAAAATAGTGGATGGGAAGAATATTGGAAAAAGTTAGAAGCAGGGGCAACAGGTGGTAGCAGTGCAGATGTATTTTGGTTAAATGGACCAAACATAACAAAGTACGCAAAGGGAGATGTGCTTCTTCCTATTGATGACAAAATTAAAGAGGCAGGAATAGATCTTTCAAATTATCCGGAAGCTCTGTTAAAACTTTATAATGTAGATGGTGTACAGTATGCAATACCAAAGGATTTTGATACCATCGGAATCTGGTACAATAAAAAACTTTTTGATGCTGCAGGGGTTCCTTATCCAAAGGATGACTGGACTTGGGATGATTATGTAGCTACAGCAAAGCAGTTAACAAAGGAAGATAAAAGTGTATACGGTACTGCTGTACAATATAGAGATCAAACAGGAATTTATAACACAATATTCGCATCCGGTGGATATGTTATTTCTGATGACAAGAAGAGTTCAGGTTATAACAAGGCAGAGACACAGGCTGGTGTACAACTTTTAGTAGACCTTCAGCAGGAAGGAGTAACACCTTCACAGGCTTCTCTTGAGGAGACTGAAGATTATGTTCAGTTTTTATCAGGAAAGATAGCTATGCTTATGAATGGTTCCTGGTTCTTAAATCAGATTGTTGGCTCAGAAGTTCAGGATGATATTGATGTAGTAGCATTACCTTCAATAAATGGTAAAAAGGCAACAGTTATTCATGGTCTTGGAAATTGTATAGCTAAGAGCACTAAGAATCCTGAAGCAGCTTGGAAATGGGTAGAATTCCTTGCTAGTGAACAGGCTAATAAGCTATCTGCAGAAACAGGAGCTGCAATACCGGCATATAAAGGAACCTCTAAAGATTGGGTAGAGAAAAATCCAAAATACAATTTATCAATGTTTATTAAGGCAGCAGAGGAATATTCATATCCTTACCCTGTTTCACTGAATACTGGAGAGTGGACACAGTATCAGGCTGATAACTTAAAGAAAGCATTTAATTTAGAAGTTAGTGTAAAAGAAGCTTGCGATAAACTTGCAGAAGAAATGAACGAAGTATTAAAAAACGAAAATTAAAGGCAAATAATGTTCAGATAGGTAAGCTTTTTACAAAATATTTGGATCAGTCCAAGTCGATTAAGGTGGGGCGTACTGTTTCGTAGTACGCCCTATTTCTATAAAGTTAGGAGGTATAATGAAAAAAACGTCTATTAAGCTGGATAAAGAATGGCTAACAGGATATCTAATGATTTTTCCTGTTGTTGCCGGGTTATTAATATTTTATATATATCCTATATTTAAAGTTATTATTGACAGTTTTCATGAGGTTGGCTCGTTTAATAAGCGTTCATTTGTAGGGACTTGATAATTACTTAACTATGTTTAATGATCCTAAAATGTGGTCATCATTAATAAATACTTTTTAGCTATGTAATAGTAATAGTTCCTGGAACCATAATAATTTCACTTATACTTGCAGCTTTACTTAATACCAAAATTAAAGGCAGGGGATTTTTTAGAGTTGTATATTTTATACCGGCTATAACAATGGGAGCAGCCGTCGCTATGATATGGAAATGGATGTATAACAGTGATCATGGAATTATAAATGCAATTTTAAATACGCTTGGCTTTGATTCGGTGAATTTTCTTACTAACCCAAATATAGCTCTTTCTTTCAATATGTTTGGTTAGTATCTGGATAAATGTTGGTTATAATATGATAATACTTCTTGCAGGTATACAGGGAATTTCAAAAACCTATTATGAAGCAGCCGCTATTGATGGAGCAAGTCCTGTTAAACAGTTTTTTGGAATAACCCTTCCGTTGGTAACACCTACTCTCTTTTTTGTACTCATAACTAATTTGATAGGAACCTTTCAAACATTTGATACTATATATATGATGATTAAAAGAAAGTGGAATAGCAATGGAAGCAACTCAAAGTATGGTAATGTATTTTTTCAGAAATGCTTTTTCATATTCTAAGAAAGGCTATGCATCTGCACTCGCAGTCTTCCTTTTTCTTATAATAATGCTTGTTACCCTTATACAAATGAAACTTCAGAAAAATGGGTAAATTATGAATAGGAGGATATATGAAGAAAAAAATATAATGTTGGGAAAGTTTTTGTATACATAATATTAATTGGTGGAGTTGGTATTACGGTTTTTTTCCTTTTATATGGATGATATTAACATCATTTAAAAAGTCAAATTGAGTCAATAAAAATACCAATTACTATTTTTTCCAAAGGAATGGTTGATTAAAAAAATTATTTTGCGGTATTTTAATGCAATTCCTTTTCGGTAGAATGTACTTAAATACAATAATTAATGCTGTTGTAATTGTATCCGTACAGCTTATTTTCTGCTCAATGGCAGCTTACGCATTTGCAAGGCTTAAATTTCCGGGAAAGAATGTGATTTTTACAGTACTACTCTCTGTACTTATGATACCTTCATCATTTTTTATACTTCCACAGTATCAGATTATTCAGGGGTTAGGTCTGTTAAATACCATACCTGCTTTATTTTTACCAAATCTTTTTAGTATATTTGGAACATTCTTGCTAAGACAGTTTTTTAAATCGTTACCGGGTTCACTTGAAGATGCTGCTAGAATTGATGGTTGTAGCAGGTTTATGATATTTTATAAAATAATGCTGCCACTTGTGAAGTCAGGTCTTGTAGCACTTGGTATATTAACTTTAAGATTTGCATGGAATGATCTTATGTGGCCACTCATAGTCAATACATCTGAACAAAAAATGACACTTGCTGCAGGCCTTTCAAGCTTGCAGGGACAGTATGTAACAGATTATCCACTTATGATGGCAGGAGCAGTTATGTCAGTTGCACCACTTTTAATTCTATTTGCAATTTTTCAGGAACAGTTTATTGAAGGAATTGCTTTATCGGGCGTTAAGGGGTAAAATATAATTCAAAATAGAAGAACTTTAAAATTAAAATAGGAGAATATTAATATGAATAAATTAAGATTGGCAATGATTGGTCTTGGAAGCAGAGGTAAAGGACTTCTTGAAACAGCGTATCTTGAACATCCTTTGGCAGAGTTTACAGCTGTTTGTGATAAGTATGAGGACAGATGTAAGGAATGTGCTGATGTTATTGAAAAAGCAGATTTTCCCGTCCTAAAACTACAACAAACTATAAAGATATCCTCGAGATGGAAGATGTGGACGCTATAATTCTCTGTACTTCATGGGATAAGCATATAGACATATGTATTGAAGCAATGCACAAGGGAAAGGCTGTAGGATGCGAGGTGGGCGGAGCTTATTCGCTTAGAGAATGCTGGAAGATAGTTGAAGCCTATGAGGAAACAAAAGTTCCTGTAATGCTGCTTGAAAACTGTGTATATGGCAGAGACGAAATGCTTGTAAGCCATATGAAAGAACTTGGACTTCTTGGAAGGATAGTTCATTGTGAGGGTGGTTATAAACATGATCTCAGAGGCGAAATTGCTTTTGGTAAGGAGAACCGTCACTATAGGCTAAATAACTACATACATAGAAATACAGAGAACTATCCTACCCATGAATTGGGACCGATAGCAAAACTGCTTAATATTAATAAGGGAAATCGTATGTTAAGCCTTACTTCCGTTGCTTCCGGCTCATTTGGACTTAATGAGTACATCAAAGAAAAGAAGAGTGATGATGATGAACTGATAAATACAACATTCAATCAGGCTGATGTTGTAAATACAATAATAAAATGTGCAAACGGTGAGACCATACTTTTAAGTCTTGATACTACTTTACCACGTTACTATTCAAGAGGGTATACAATTCATGGTACAAAAGGCATATACACGGAAGATAATCATTCTATCTTTTTGGATAATGAGTATGATGAGAATGAGCATTTTGAGTGGAGCAAGCATTGGAACAATGTTGAGGAGTATCGCAAAAAATATGAGCATCCACTTTGGAAAGAATACCTTGAAAATGGTGTAAAAAAAGGTCATGATGGCATGGATTATCTTGTGTTTTCAGATTTTATTGATTGTGTATTAAATAAAAAAGAACCTAATATAGATGTATATGATATGGCTGCATGGATGAGTATATCAGTGCTTGCAGAACAGTCAATAAATATGGGCGGAGCACCTGTTGCCATACCGGATTTTACAAATGGAGCCTGGATAAATAGAAGATAGGATATAATTATGGGGAAATTTAATCTAAGTTATAATGAAGCAGCAAAATTTCGTTATGACGGACTTCCGCTTGGAAGTGGTGATTTTGGAGCTAGAGTAAACTCTTATGAGTCTTATGAAGATATAAGTCTAAATATAGATACACTTTGGTCGGGTGAGAAAAAGGATAAAATAAATCCACTGTTTAGCCCGGATAGGCTGGAATTAATAAGGAATCATATACTGAAAAAAGAGTATAAAGAGGCAGAAGAAATAAGTAAAACCTATGTACTTGGAGATTGGACGGAGTGCTATTTGCCTGCCGGCAATCTGATAATAAAGTATCTTAATGAAGATATTAACTACAATGTATTTAAAAGAGAGCTTTCACTTGATAACGCAGTTTATACTACAATAGTAGAAAACAATCATATTAAAAGAAATATGACAGCCTTTGTAAGCTTCTGTGACAGTACCTTTGTGGCATTATTAGATGGTAATGGAAAAACATTAGAACTTGAAATATCCTTAGAAAGTCAATTAAAGCATAATATAAGTGTTGATGGAAACCGAATGACATTAAAAGGTAAGGCACCTATTTATGCAGCACCTAATTATTTTAATGTCGAAGAACCAATAAGATATGAAGATAATAAGGGACTTAACTATGTTCTAATACTTGAAGTTGTTGCAAATTCAGAGAATTACATTTTAGAAGATGATAAATTAATTATTAAAAGTTCTGATAAGGTTGAGCTTTTATTTAACTGGAGATACTGATTATAAAAAAATAAAAATTTGGAAGAATTCTGCAAAAAATAAAATTCATAGAGTAAAAGAACTCGGCTATGATAAGGCTTTGGAAGAACATAAAGCAGCTTATTCGCCTTATTTTAAGGCTTTTGATATTTCTCTTTCAAATACTGAAAAACCAGACACAGTTCAGTTTATAAAAGATGCACAAAACGTGGATGATGGCTATATATATGAGCTTATGACTCAATATGCCAGATATTTGCTAATTACATCTTCAAAGCCGGGTACTGAATGTGCTAACCTTCAGGGAATATGGTCTGATATTCTAAGAGCACCTTGGAGTTCTAATTACACTGTGAATATTAATACTGAAATGAATTACTGGATAGCGGAGTCAACAGGTCTTGCAGATTTTCACAAGCCTCTTTTTGAGCTTTTGAAGAAGGTTAGTAAAAACGGAGAGGATACAGCTAAAAGGCTTTACGGAGCGGGTGGCTGGGTAAGTCATCATAATATAGATATATGGGGACATTCTACTCCTGTAGGCTTAAATTCTTCCGATAACAACCCGTCAGTATACGGACTTTGGCAGATGAGTGGAGCTTGGCTTGCAGACATCTTTTTGAACATTATTTATATGGAAGAGATGTTGAATTCCTGAGAAATACAGCTTATCCGATTATAAGCGGAGCTGTCAGATTTTATCTTGATTATCTTGTTGAAGCAGACGGATATTTAATCACAATACCATCCACTTCTCCCGAAAATACTTTTTTAGATGAAAAAGGAGAGGAACATGCCTTAACTTATGCTTCGACAATGGATATCAGTATAATCAAAGAGCTTTTTATAAATTGCTTAAAAATACAAGATATTTTAGGTATTACAAGGGACACAGAGGTTGAAACTGCCCTTAGGAAGCTTCCTCCGTTTAAGATAAGTAAATCAGGTGCTTTATGTGAATGGTTTTTAGATTATGAGGAAAATGATGTACATCACAGACATGTGTCACATCTTTATGGGTTGTATCCGGGGAATATAATAGAAGATGAAAAATTAAAAACTGCCTGCAAGACTACTCTTGAAAGAAGGGGTGAGGATGGTACAGGCTGGTGTATAGCCTGGAAAGCCTGTTTATATGCAAGGCTTAAGGATGGTGAAAGTGCGCTTAGATTATTAAAAAATCAACTTAGATTAACTACTGAAGAACAGATATTAACTAATGGAGGAGGGACTTATCCAAATCTGTTTTGTGCACATCCTCCTTTTCAGATAGATGGCAATTTCGGTTTTGCAGCTGCAATAGCAGAAATGCTTATTCAGGGTGATGAGAATAGGATTGAACTTTTACCGGCACTTCCTAAAGCTTTTAGTACGGGCTTTGTCAAGGGTATAAGGGCAAGAGGTGGATACAGTCTTGATATTTCATGGGAAAATGGTAAGGTTATGGGCATTAGAATTGCAGCTGCTAAAAAAGGAAATGTAAATCTAAGCTATAATGGAAAAGAAGAAATAGTACTGTTTGAGGATGGAAAATTAATAAAAGAAATATTTGTTAAATAAGTGTGAACTGGTGCGAACTAAGTATAAAAAACAGTTGACATCCATATTTCTGTATGTTAGACTATATTTTGTGCCGCACTGTATGGGTATAAGTTTGTCCAAATGGATGACACCCAGGCAGGCGAGAATTATAATAGGAGGAGCCATATGTACGCAATTATTGCAACAGGTGGTAAGCAGTATAAGGTAGCTGAAGGTGATGTTATTCAGGTTGAAAAGCTTGGTGTAGCAGCTGGAGAGTCTTATACCTTTGATCAGGTTCTTGCAATCGGTGGTGACAGGTTTGTACTTGGAAACCCTGTAGTAGCTGGTGCTACTGTAACCGCTACAGTTGAAAAAGAAGGCAAGGGACCTAAGGTTATTGTTTACAAGTATAAGCGCAAGAGTGGATATCACAAGAAGAATGGTCACAGGCAGCTTTATACAAAGCTTAAGATTGAAAAGATTAATGCTTAACCATGATTAATGTTGTTGTGTCTATTGACAAAAATGGCGATTATAAGAGTATTGAATTTTCGGGACATGCTTTATTTGATGATTCAGGTAAAGACATAGTTTGTGCTGCAGTTTCTATACTTGCTATTAATACGCTAAATTCTATTGAGATGCTATGCGGAGATAAATTTGATGCTATAGAGAATCCGATTGACGGTTATCTGAAAGCTGAATTTAAGTCTAAATTAAGCAGTAATGCTAATTTACTTATGAAATCTCTAATGTTAGGTCTTGATGGAATATCACATGAATACGGTAAAAAGTTCATTACTATACTATGGCAGGAGGTGTAATGCGATGTTAAGATTGAACCTTCAGTTTTTTGCTCATAAGAAGGGTGTTGGTTCTACAAAGAACGGCAGAGATTCTGAGTCCAAAAGACTTGGTGCTAAAAGAGCAGATGGTCAGTTCGTATTAGCTGGAAATATTCTTTATAGACAGCGTGGAACTCATATCCATCCGGGCACAAATGTAGGCATCGGTAAAGATGATACATTATATGCAACAGTTGATGGGAAAGTTAAGTTTGAGAGATTAGGCAGAGACAAAAAGCAGGTTTCTGTTTATCCTGTAGCTGTAGCTGAATAATAACTGATAATTAGCTCCAAATCTTTGTGTAGCATAGATTTGGAGCATTTTTAATACTAAATATAAAGGAAATAGACAATGTTTGCAGATAGTGCAAAAATATATGTAAAATCGGGAAGTGGCGGAAATGGCCATGTGAGTTTCAGAAGGGAACTTTTTGTAGCTGCCGGTGGTCCGGATGGCGGAGATGGCGGAGATGGTGGAGATGTCATCATTGAAGCAGATAAGAATATAAATACACTTAATGAATTCAGATATGTAAGAAAATATTATGCCAAAGATGGTGATGAAGGCGGAAAGAAACGCTGTCATGGAAAAGATGGCGAGGATATAATAATTAAAGTTCCGGAAGGAACTGTTGTAAAAGAAGCAGAGTCAGGTAAAGTAATTGTAGATATGTCGGGAGATAATAAAAGAGAGGTCATACTTAAAGGTGGTAAGGGCGGTAAGGGTAATATGAACTATGCCACTCCTACTATGCAGGTTCCTACATATGCGCAGCCGGGAAAACCGGGAATAGAGCTTACTCTGATATTAGAGCTTAAACTTATTGCGGATGTGGGGCTTGTAGGTTATCCTAATGTAGGTAAGTCAACCATACTTTCTCGTTGTACTAATGCTAAGCCTAAGATTGCAAACTATCACTTTACTACTTTACATCCGAATCTTGGTGTAGTAGACCTTGGCGGAGGTTCCGGCTTTGTAATTGCTGACATTCCGTGGCTTATTGATGGTGCTTCTGAAGGAGTAGGCTTAGGTCATCAGTTCTTAAGGCATGTTGAAAGAACAAGAGTACTTATCCATGTTGTGGATATTTCCGGCTCAGAGGGAAGAGATCCTATAGAAGATATTAAAAATATTAATAAAGAACTTGGTAATTATAATCCCGAGTTATTAAAGATACCTCAGATAATTGCAGCTAATAAAACTGATTTATTCTATGGAGATAAAGCTGATGAGAAGTTAAAGGAATTTCATGAAGCTTTTGATGGAGAAAATATACCAATTTATCCTATTTCAGCTGTTTCAGGCAAAGGCATAAAGGAACTTTTATATGCTGCAAAATGAAATACTTAAAACTCTTGACAGAAATCCGGTTGTATTTCATAAGGAATTTGATGCTTCTGATCTTGTTATTGAAGAGAATCCTCTTGAAATAACAAGGGTTAAGGAAGGTGAATACTGTTAAAGGCTCAAAGGTCGATAAAAATGCTTGGTTATACCAATCTCGATGATGAAAAGGGCTTTGCATTCTTCCAGAAGTTCCTTCGTGACCAGGGAATTATAGATAAACTGGAAGAACTTGGAATAGAAGAGGGTGACCTTGTAAATCTTGGAGATTTAAGTTTTGATTATTATAAATAAGGAGATTATATGACAAGCAAACAAAGAGCTTATCTAAAAAGCCTGGCAATGAAGCTGGATCCAGTCTTTAATGTAGGTAAATCCAGTATTACACCTGAGTTTACTGAAGCTATTTCAGAAGTTCTTGAAACAAGGGAATTAATAAAAATATCTGTTCTTAAGAACTGTCTTGACGAACCTAAGGAAATAGCAGAAGTTCTGGCAGAACGTACCCTGTTCACAGGTGGTTCAGGTTATAGGAAAGAAAATCGTACTATATAAAGAATCAAGAGACCATAAAAAGATTGAGCTTCCTAAGAAATAGAGGCAGAAAATGAAAAAAATCGGTATTTTAGGCGGAACTTTCAATCCTATACATAATACCCATATTGAAATGGCAAAGACTGCACTTAAAAACTATGATTTATCTGAAGTGTGGATGATGCCGGCAAAAATTCCGCCTAACAAGATTGGAAGAGACATTACTGAAGGCTATCACAGATATAATATGCTTAAGCTTGCACTTGAAAATGAAGATAATATTCTTCCATCAGATTTTGAATTATTAAGAAATGATATTAGTTATACCTCAGATACACTTACATTATTGAGAAAAAAATATCCCGATATAGACTTTTTATCTGATAATAGGTGGAGATTCTGTGTTATATCTTGAAGATCAGATGAGCCTCAGATTATATTTAACAATGCTGAGATTTTGTATATTTCAAGAGTGGGAGATGAGTCTGAGGAATGCAGGCTTCATATTGAAAAATGTATTAAAAAGATTTATTAATATAAGGATGATGAACTTCCATTTGATATAAGTGATATTTCTTCTACAGATATAAGAAAGAAGATAGCAGAAGGCGAAAAAGACAGCACTAAGTTAAATATTAATAAAAAAAGTTATGGATTATATTCTAAGATATGAATTATATAAGGAGAACCAAAATGGATGAGCCTGTAAGATTCTCAGAGTTACAAAATAAACTAAGGGAAATATTACCGGAAGACAGATTTTATCATACCCTGGGTGTATCTTATACTGCAGCCTCTCTTGCAATGAGCCATGGAGCAGATATATATAAAGCACAGCTTGCCGGACTGTTGCATGACTCGGCCAAATATCTGAAAAGCTCTGAAATGATAGGAGAGTGTGAGAAGTATAATATAGAGATTACAGATGTAGAAAGAATGTCACCGGGGCTTTTACACACCAAGCTTGGTGCTTATTTTGCAAAAGAAGTATATGGCGTAGAAGATGAAGAAATACTTTCAGCCATACTTTACCATACAACCGGAAGACCTGACATGAGTATTCTGGAAGAAATCATTTATGTAGCTGACTACATAGAACCTGGTCGTCCTAATTTGCCTTATATAGACGAAATGAGAGCCTGCGCCTTTACTGATTTGCATAAAGCTACTTTATATGAGCTAAAATCAGTAATGGCTAAGGTTGATAAATATGGTGGAGTCTTAGATAAAAGAACGGAAGAAACTTTTGAATTTTATAAAAAAATTGTGGAGGTATAATGGAAAATATTTTAGATGCGGTAAGAATAGCATGCAAGGCTTTAGATGAACACCTGGCAAATGATATTAAAGTTATAGATATAGCACATTTGACAACCATTTCAGAGTATTTTGTCATAGCTGATGCTAAGAACGAAAATCAGATGCATGCCTTACAGGATGCTGTAGATGAAGCATTAGCGAAAAAAGGGATTAATCCTGAAAGAATTGAGGGGAGTAAGTCTGAAGAATGGATACTGATGGATTTTGGTGAATTCATAGTACATATTTTTTCAAGAGAAGCCAGAGAATTTTATAACATTGAAAGAATCTGGTCTGATGGCAGAATGATTGATGTAGAAATGTTGAAGGATTAATTGAAAGATACCTGCGTCAAAACATAAAAATTCCGTATGGACTTGCTTACAAAAGAATTTAGCTGGCAGGTAGTTTAATAAGATAATTTGATAAGAAAGCCACAATTTGAATGATAATACTTATACATCCAAACTGTGGCTTTATATTGTATTATGGGAGACAACCCCAAAAAATAAATATATTAGTACATTCTTATAAGTCCAATAACTTTACCAATAATGTCAACCTTGTCAACTATGATAGGGTCCATAGAGTCATTTTCTGGCTGTAATCTAAAATGCCCTTTTTCTTTGTAGAAAGTTTTTACTGTTGCTGAATCATCAACCATAGCCACAACCATATCTCCATTGGAGGCAGTAGAACATTTTTTAACTATAATCTTATCACCGCTATAAACTCCAACATTTATCATGATGTCACCTTTTACAACAAGCATGAAAGTTTCTTCAGCAGGCATATACTCTGCCGGTATAGGGAAGTATTCTGATATATTCTCAACTGCTAAAATTGGTTCTCCAGCAGCCACAGTTCCTACAAGTGGAACGCTTACAAGCTCACGCCTTGTTATATTGAACTCATCATCTACAATCTCTATAGCACGAGGCTTTGTAGGATCACGCCTTATGTAGCCGTTTTTCTCCAAAGTTTCAAGGTGGGAATGAACTGAAGAAGTTGACTTTAGCCTCACTGCCTCACAAATTTCCCTTACTGAAGGCGGATATCCTTTAGATAATACCTGTGTTTTTAAATAATCTAATATTTCCTGCTGTTTAGTACTGATTTTACCGTATGCCATAATAAACCTCCGAGAGCAATTAAATGTATAGAAATAGTATAACTCATTTTAATCAATATGTCAAACGAATGTTCCAAAAATTTGTTCGATTTTTATATTGACAAAAGAAAAATTTGTTCGATATAATGAGCGTATAAAGAACGGTTGTTCGCAAACGTTTGTTTATAATTGTAATGTAAGGGGAAATTAAAATGAGTAAGAAACAGAGCATTAAAAATTATATAAAGGAAATAAAAATCAGAATAAGTATTGTTTTTAAGTTTTTTTATATCGTAACTATGTTATTCACCTATTTTCTGGGGGCTTCAGATAACTTTGTTAAAGCTGACTCAGGGAAAAATTGAGGTTTATATAGATAGCAGAGTAGTGAAAGAGGGAGAGACTTTATGGAGTATAGCTAAGAGCTATAACTCAGTTTACTATAGAAATACAAGAGAATATGTTGAGGCTATTAAAGAATGTAATAATCTATATAGTGATGATATTTATGCAGGCACAAATCTGATTGTTCCATATACCAGATAACAGCCTGCACAGTTACATTATACTTAAACATAAATAACTATGAGGCTGTTATTGTAAAAAAATAATTATCAATTATTTTTTACAGAATATTATTTTTCACGTAATTTAACTATATTTGCTGCCTTTCTGCGCCTGTCTTCCTCAATGGCTGCATAATGTTTTTTAGTTGTGTTTACATCCTTGTGACCAAGTACGTCTGCAACCAGATAAATATCTCCGGTTTCTCTGTACAGACTTGTGCCGTAGGTGCTTCTTAATTTGTGTGGAGTGATTTTCTTCATATTAGTTACAAAACTTGAGTATTTTTTTACAAGAATTTCAACAGCTCTCACACTAATGCGTTTTTTTTGTATTGATAGAAAAAATGCATTTTTATGACCTTCAGCAGCTTCTATGGTTTTCCTTTGTGCAAGATAATTTTTAAGGGCAGCCTCGGTTTCATCACCAAAATAAACTATAGTTTCATATCCACCTTTTCTATGTACCTTAACACCATTAGTTTTAAAGTCTACATCGTTAATGTCAATACCGACACACTCAGATACACGTATACCTGTGCTAAGTAAAAGAGTGACTATGGCCAGGTCTCTTACGGAAGTTATTTCATGATATCTGTTCTGTGCTGCGGTAAGGCCTTCTCCGGACTCAATGTTATCAAGCAGAGTAGCAACCTCTTCAGGTTCTAAACGTACAATTGCCTTATCATGAAGCTTAGGGGTATCTACAAGTACACTTGGATTACTTTTTATGCGTTCTTTTTTATAATAATATTTATAAAATGTCCTAAGTGCTACAAGCTTACGTTTAATTCCCTTTTCCTTATTGCTATGTTCTTCACCATCTTTTATATAATATCTTATATAAGAGATATATTCTTCTATATCTACTGCCTTTAAATTATCCAAAATACTAATGTCTATGTTTCTGATATCAATATTTTTCAAAGCCACATTAGATTCTTTAAGCCAGTTAAAAAACACTATCAGGTCATAGGCATAAGCTATTCTTGTTCTTGAAGCAGTAGTAGATTCAATACCTCTGAAAAATTCGGAGGAAAACTTAGGAAGCTTACTAAGAAGCGTCCTTAATTTTAATTCATTATCTATGTCAACCTGTTGACTATAAGTATGTTCTGCCATTTTAACTCCTTGTTGTAACTAAGTATTTAGTATATCATATACTAAACTGATAGTCAAAAATAAATAATCAGGTTTATTTTATATTAGTAGCAGTATATTTACAATTATGTCAATAAATTTATAAAAAAATGCCCAATATTTAACATTAATTTAAGTTAAATGCCATATTTTTTACCACTTGATAAACTTATCATTTAACAGTAAACTTATTAGGGCAACTAAATAAATTAAAAATTTGATTGGAGTTGATTTTTAATGAAAATTTAAAAAAATTGTGATATTTATGTCTGTTTTAGGTATGCTAAGTTGTAGCTTTCCTAAAAATTTCTTATGCAGATAAAATAAATATAAAATATGATAATAAAAAAATATAAATTATTCTGATAAACAGGTTCAGTATAAAAATAAATGGAAGTAAGATTAAATCTAAATATCCAGGGAATTATAATAGATGGTATTTCTTTAGCCAGTGCCAAAGAGATATTTTTCAGATTCAAAGATTGGTTTATCTTATAAATTCAATAAAAAAATAAAAAAACACTTTAGAACTAAAAAGAGATGGTAAAACTCTGGTATTTACCCTTAATTCGTATAAAGCTAAGGTAGATGGTAAAAACGAAACTGTACCTATAAAGCCAAGACTTATAAGTTTTCCGGATAAAGCTTCAAAGGTATATGTACCTGCCAGATATGTGGCTAAGATATTTGGACTTACCTATGACTGGGATGCGGCTTCGGTATTGCAGCTATGACTGGTAAAACCGTAACTAAAATAATAAAAAACTACTGATAAAAACTACAAAAGAGTAAGAAAAATAATAAGGCTAAAAAGAAAGCTTCAGCTACAATGGAAAAACTATAATATTAATGGAAAGAAAATTATATTTAATATAAATAAGACTAAACTTAATAATGCCAAACTTCCCGGCGTTTATGTAGGAACAACTTTAATGGCACCTGCAAAAAGCTTATTTTTTTGTCTAATAGCGTAGAAGGAAGTTATTCTTATAATAAATCAAAGAGAATACTAACTTTAGGCTTTGATGATAACATTCTGACAATGACTTTAGGAAGTAAATCTGCCGATTATAATGGCACTCGGTAAAACTGGACAAAGCACCAAACTACATCAAATTAGGCTTTTCCGGTAAAAATGAAATTTATGTACCTATAGAAAACATTTGTGAATTATTTGAAATTGATATTGAAACCAGTGGGATAGTAAGCACACTGAGTTTACCGGAAACAGATGATATAGAAGATATAATTGACAATAATGATGATATTGATACAAAACCTGATACAAAACCCGACAAAAAAACCAACACTAACAATAATAAACCTGCTGTTACAAAACCTGCAGAACCATTTGTAGCAAAAAGTCTTCCTTTTAGCTGGAAAGCTGTGAACAATATAAAAAATCTGACAGCAGCACAGAGTATTTCAGGCAATAATAAGACAGGAGCATCGTCTATTATTGATATAACTTCTGTTAACTCAGATATGTCTGCACCATTTGACAGCTATGTAATTACATCTACAGCAGGATTTAGTGGTGTGAGAGGTAATCTTACAAATAATCAATTAACTATCAGTATGGATAATATGACTTCAAACGGAGGGCAAAACTATGCCTCAAGTATACGTACAGTTAACTATATAAATGTCTCATACAATGCTGGTTCTAATTCATCTGATGTTAATTTTGGATTGGTTGATGGGGTAATTGGTTATGATATGTCATTTTCAAATGACAATAAGGCTCTTACAATAAGAATATATAGAAATACTATAACTGAGATTACCGGAAACTATAGTAATGGAACATATACCTTTACCCTCACAGGGCTTGCACCTTTAACTGTTCAGGAAAATGGAAATTCGGATAGTAACCTTAATCTTATCATACCTAATATTATAGATACAATAGGTTCAGGATCCTATGTTGACAACACAGGAGGTAAGCTGACATTATTTAATTATTTTAATAACGGTACGGGAGGTGCATCAATATCAATTAATAAGGCATCAACACTTAATTACTATACAAGTCAGTCTGGTAATTCTGTGAGCATAATTTTATCAGAAGTGTCTAATACCACAGGTGTTGATGGGGCAATTATATCTTTACCGGCAAATATAGATGCTTCCGAGATAGAAAATGAGGACAATTATTTTTCCAATAATTTTACCATAACTTTACCTGGAGACTTAAGAAACCATTTTAACCAAAATCCTGTGAAATATGATACAAGTAAGGTAAAGAATGTAACAACTGCCTTAAATGATGATGGAAATACAGTTCTTACTTTTTATACAACCAGGCTTTATGCATATAGATTAAACATTACAAAGTCACAAATAAAGGTTGCTATAGATAATGCTAAGAAGCTATATTCTAAAGTAGTCGTAATTGATCCGGGCCATGGTGGTCATGATAATGGTACTGAAAGTTTTAATGGCATATATAAAGAAAAAAATGTAGTCCTATCTATAGGATATACATATTTTAGAAATTATCTTAATGATGAAGATTTGAAAGTGTATTGGACAAGAAAAGATGATACCTATCCGACTCTATCTGAGAGAGCTGCATTTGCAAAAAAGGTTGATGCTGATATATTTATAAGTGTGCATATGAATGCATTTCAAAAATCAACGCCGAAAGGAACGGAGATATTTTATTCCACAAGAAATAATATTTTACAGCCTAATGGACTTTCAAGTTATACTATGGCAAGTATGTTCTTAAAAAAATATTACTTCCACTTTTTAATACTTATAACAGAGGTGTGAAGACTGCAGCTTATGTTGTTACTAACATGAATACGGTTCCGGCAGTTCTGTTGGAATATGGATTTTTTTAACTAATAAAGATGATTTAGATAAGTTTAGTAAACTTGAAAAATCGGGATAAGGCGGCTGAAGTTCTGTATGATACAATAGAAGAAATATTTGATAATTATCCAACCGGTAGATAGGGAGATCAGTTTTGAATAAAAATATATTTAAAAGATTTTTATAATGTTCATTATATTTCAGTTGTTTTTAAGTGTATTTAAAAGCTATGATATATATGCAAAGGATGATACAGAACCACTCATTAATTGTTCTATACATAAGGATGTGAATAGTGGTAAGATCAAACTAAAGATTAATGTAACTGATAATAATGCGATTAAAACAGTTAAATATGCTTTTGGAAATCATAGAAAATCATTTTTACAGAATTGTTTTACGCCAGGAAAGTTAAAAAAATGTTTCAGTTACGTCTACCAGGAATATAACTACTACTTTGACTGTAAAGCAAAATTCAGTATACACAATTTATGCTATGGACAAAACAGGAAATCATGCAATAAAAAAAGTGAGGATTAAAGTAAAAAGCAATGATGAGTCCTCTGATTCCCAGACAAGTAACATAAATAATAATACTAATAACAATACAAATAACATAAATAATAATAATGCTAATGGCAATACAAATAACACCGGAAATACCAATATTGCTGCAGCTACAAATGAAGTCAGGGCAGTATGGATTACATTTTTGGAGTTTTCAGGCAAAGGATACACAGAATACAGCTTTAACAACAAAATAACTGAGATGTTTGATAGAATAGCTGCAAGTGGTATGAACGAAATTTACGTTCATGTAAGACCGTTCAGTGATGCTATGTATCGTTCAGCATATTTTCCATGGTCTAAGTATGTCTCAGGAACACAAGGGGTAGATCCGGGGTTTGATCCACTTACTATTATGGTAAATGCTGCGCATGCAAGGAACTTAAAGTTACATGCCTATATAAACCCTTACAGAGTTTGTACAGAAGCTGATTTTGCCAGTCTGGCAACTAATAGTCCTGCTTATAAATGGCTAAATGATGATGATGAAGAAAATGACAGAAATGTACTTAAATTTGGGAAAATGTATTATTATAATCCTTCATCACCCGATGTAATTAAGTTAATAAATAATGGTGTGGCTGAGATAGTTAAAAATTATGATGTAGATGGAATAATTTTTGATGATTATTTCTATCCAACATTAGGAAGTAATTACTTTTCAAAATTTGACTCAGAAGAGTATAACGAATACAAACTTAGTACAGATAATCCAATGTCAATAGCAGACTGGCGCAGAGATAATATAAACAGAATGGTACAAACTGTGTATGCTACTGTTAAAAAATCAGGTAAAAACCGTACATTTGGTATAAGTCCCGCCGGTAATCTGGCTAATTTAAGAGCTAATGATAAGTATTACGTTGATATAGACAGATGGGGCAGGGAAGCAGGCTTTGTAGATTATATTGCACCACAGCAATACTGGGGATTTGCACATAGCGTATGCCCATTTGAGGAAAATGTAAATAAGTGGATGGCTGTAGTTACCAATCCGAATGTAAAGTTATATGTTGCTCTGCCTATGCACCTCGCACAGGCTCAGGAAACTTCTGAATGGAAAAATAACCATGATATCCTGGGAAGAATGGTAACAAGCCTTAGAAATAAATCCCTTAGCGGATTTTCAATCTATAGATATCATTATATGACACCTGAGTATTTAAAGAAAGACGGTGCTATGGATGAATACAATAATTTGATAAATGTGGTAAGAGCCAAATAAATAATAAAACACCTAAAAGTCCTGTTACCTGTCAAACAACAGATAACGGGACTTTTAGGTACAGTATATTTCGTTAAACTTGGGTTTCGCGAATAGTTATATATAAGTGTTCATATTGCTATCCTTTCGTATATTCCAAACTTTCAATAAATTATATAATATTCTTACAGTTCTTAAGCTTTCCTAAAAGATATTGCACATTGTCGCTTTACGTGCTAAAGTTAAAATATCAATGGTTAAATCACAATAATGCTTCAAAAAAGGTAGGGGATGGATTTGAAACATAAAGTTTATACAGGATTTTAAAATACTTGATATCTCTTCAGTTAAATATTATAGAAAAGAAATTATCTTAAGTATTTTTTGCATTATTTATAGCATACTTTATATTTTTTTATCGTGAAGAGATTATGTGACTACACATGATCCGCTTCATGTACTACAAGAAAACTGGAAAATAAATTTCCCTGCAAGCACAGAGATTATAGAGCTTTACGATAAAACTGACTGGCTTGGAGAAGGTACTAAGCTATCTGTACTTAAGATTGATAAAGAAGATACCCTAAATACTTTCTTTTGACTTGAAATATTTTCACACAGGTCTTTCTGTGGATGAACATGAAACAATGCTTGACTTATTAAAAAATCTGTCAAAAACTGACTTAAAGAAAAATATCCTTAATGATTCTGTTAAATTCAGAGAAACAGCCATAAAAAGTAAAGCCTGGGATGGAGCACTTGAGGATAGATGCAATCTTTATGTATGCTATGATGAAAAAACTGCTAATTACTACTTATTTGAAGTATTGAGATAAAATCTCCTTTTTAAATTTAGTAAAGAGTGTAGTTCTGAAATATATTACTCAGACTGCACTCTTCTACTTTTAGTTTATTTTTAAATTTCATTAAAACTTTCTGCTGGAATTTTTAGCAAGCTTTTGTAGTTCTGCAATATCACCCGCTGAAAGACTTTGATTCTTTAAATACTCACTAATAAATGTTTGCAAAGAACCATTGTAAAACTGATCAAGAAGTCTCTTTGTTTCTATTTCACGAACTGAACGCTGTGATATAAGAGCACTGCAGACGAAACCCGGATCGGTTCTCTGTACAGCACCCTTATCTATCAGACGCTTAATTACAGTATAAGTAGTGTTTTTCTCCCAACCTATATATTCTTTTATAATTTTAGAAATATCCTTGGCTGCAAGCTCCTTATTAGACCATAGAAGCTCCATAATGTTTAATTCACCTTCATGCAATCTCAGTTCGCTCATAATCTACTCCCCAATCAATCTATACTACTGCTGTCTAACAAAATTGTGACTATAACAGTAGTATATAATCATTTATGCCTAAAGTCAAGCATTTGATGAAGATTTCAGTCTTTCAAAACACTCAGAACATACAGCTTTATAAGAAATAAAATCTGAATTGTCTATTTCTACCTGATTTCCTTTAAATGTAGGTATTCCATTTACCATTCTAAGATTGCAGGTAGCCTTTTTACCACAGGAACATACATTTTTCATCTCGGTTATTGAATGGGCAAGCTCTAACAGCCTTGAGCTGGCAGGAAAGCCATCCATTCTGAAATCAGTTCTAAGCCCATAACATATAACCGGTATATTCAGCACTACTGCTACCCTATATAACTGTTCTATCTGGTCAAAGGTGAGAAACTGTACCTCATCCACCAAGATACAATCCGGCTTTGGATCATAATTTTTAAAATATTCAAATAAGTCCAGCTCTTCATTTACAAGTAAATCCACTTCTCTCTTAATTCCAAGACGGCTTATTACACAAGCCTTCATTTTTGTATCTACAGCAGGCTTGATTATTATTGCTGTTTGTCCACTTTCTGAATAATTATGTGCTGTTTGTAACAGTGCAGTGGTTTTACCACAATTCATTGCTCCATAACGAAAATATAACTTAGCCATTAAAATCTCCCAAAATCATCATATTTGAGTAAAAATAATTTTTCTAAAAATACCCTCTAATATAATATCACAGTATGGGGATTATTCAAGTTAAAATGAATACAAATTACAATATCATAATATGTCTATAACTTCACCTGCTAAAGCTTTGTTCATACTTCTTACTGCACAGAATTTTCCACACATACTACAAGTGTCAGAATGGTCATCTTCTGGTAAACGGCTGTCTCTTATAGCTTTTGCAGTCACAGGATCAAGCGCTTCTGCCCATTGTACCTCCCAATCAAGCACTTTTCTTGCATTTGCCATTCTGTCATCCTGCTCTCTTGCTCCCGGTATTCCTTTAGCTATATCAGCTGCATGAGCAGCTATTTTACTTGCTATTATTCCCTGTCTTACATCATCTACATTTGGAAGAGCAAGATGCTCAGCAGGAGTTACATAGCAAAGGAAGGCTGCCCCTGACCAAGCTGCTATAGCTCCTCCTATGGCTGAAGTAATGTGGTCATAGCCCGGTGCTATATCTGTAACTAAAGGTCCCAGTACGTAAAAAGGCGCTCCCTTACAGATAGTTTGCTGAATCTTCATGTTGGCAGCTATTTGATCCATAGATACATGTCCAGGCCCTTCAACCATAATCTGTACATCTCTCTTCCATGCCCTTTCCGTAAGTTCTCCAAGCTTAATTAACTCCTCTATCTGTACTCCGTCAGTTGCATCTGCAAGACATCCCGGTCTGCAGGCATCTCCAAGGCTTATAGTCATATCATATTCACGACAAATTTCAATTATTTCATCATAATATTCATAAAAAGGATTTTCTTCACCAGTCATGCTCATCCATGCAAATACAAGGCTTCCACCACGACTGACTATATTCATTTTTCTTCCACCATTTCTTATCTGTTCAATGGTCTTCCTTGTGATTCCACAGTGCAAGGTAACAAAGTCCACTCCATCCTCTCCATGAAGCCTTATTACATCTAAAAAATCCTTTGCAGTCAGTTCTTTTAAGTCTCTTTTAAAATGAATAACGGAGTCATAAATAGGCACAGTTCCTATCATTGCAGGGCATTCTGCACACAGTTTTCTTCTAAAAGCTGTAGTGTCACCATGACTTGAGAGATCCATAATTGACTCTGCTCCCAGTTCGACAGCCTGCATTACCTTTTTCATCTCTATATCATAATCCTTACAGTCACGGCTTATTCCAAGATTTACATTGATTTTGGTTTTTAGTATACTGCCTACCCCATTAGCTTCCAGACATTTATGATTAATATTTGCAGGAATTACAATTTTGCCTTCTGCAACCAATGGTAACAGTTCTTCTACTCTCCTATTTTCTTTTTCTGCAACCACTTGAAGCTCAGGGGTAACAATACCCTTTCTTGCAGCCTCCATCTGTGTACAATATTCTCTCTTCATTTTACCTTCCCTTTCTTAAAATATAGCCATGATCCAATGGACCACTACCTTTACCTAAATTTAAATTTGATTTCAATATTTCGCTTATATAGTTTTTAGCAACAATTACACTTTCACTCAAGTTATATCCTTTAGCAAGGTTAGCTGCTATAGTACTTGAAAGCGTACAGCCAGTGCCATGTGTATTAGGATTGGCTATTTTTTTGCTTCTTAACCAGGTCTTTTTACCAATTTTTTCATATAACAAGTCATCGCAAGCTTCTTTTCTGTGCCCCCCCTTAACAAGTACATTACAGTCAAAGCTTGAAGACAGCTTTTCAGCCATTTTTTCAATATCCAAATCTGAAATTTCATCTTTAAGAATATTTTTTTCACCAAGCATCTCAAGAAGAGTATTCGTCTCTGATAAGTTAGGAGTAATGAGCTTAGATATAGGAAACAAATATTTTATCATCGCTTCTACTACATCTTTGCTAGCAAGCTCAGCTCCACTTGTAGCAATCATAACAGGATCAACTACAAGGTTTTCAACTTCATATAATTTCATTAAATCAGCTACTGCTTTCACCTGCTCAACTGAAGCAATCATGCCTGTTTTAACTGCTTCCGGAGGTATATCTGTAAATACAGCTTCTATCTGTTTTTTAAGAAAATCAGCATCTACAGATAACACATCTACTACACCTGTAGTATTCTGTGCTGTAAGTGCTGTAATGGCAGACATGGCATATACATCATTTGCAAGCATAGCCTTTATATCTGCTTGAATACCTGCACCTCCACTGCAATCACTTCCTGCTATCGTAAGTACGCTTTTCATAATTTTCCTATACCTCCATTTGATGCTTCAACATATGAGTAATCCTCATTTTTTCCATAGTAACTATAAGAAAGGCTGCAATTAAGCTTCCACCGGCTGTACTTACTAAAAAAGGAATCACAAAGGTAAAAATTGCAACATCTTTTCCCATAATAAGGCTTGCCACAGGGAATGCCAAAATTCCTCCTAAAATTCCGGTTCCGATAACCTCTGCTATACAAGTCAACCAAATTTTTTTTGTGTATTTATATGCCATTCCACAAAGGAAAGCACCTGCCATACTACCCGGAAAGGCAAGTAATGTGCCTGTTCCTAAAATATTTCTAATCAAAGATGTAGAGAAAGCAGCCCCACTCCATAAGCTGGGCCTAAAAATACTGCCAGAAGAACATTTATTATATGTTGAGTTGGAAAACATTTTGATACTCCTAAAGGAATATTAAGAGGTGAAAGTGCTACTCCAACTGCTACAAACATTGATGTAAGCACTAATTTTTACTTTTAAATTTTCATTTTTCTTTCCTTTTCTTTATAAATAATTTTTACCAGTTTTTTTAAGTTTTTTCTTTAAAGTAAACTCGTATTATGTTTTAATATGTTCTCCATTAAAAATTGCTGAAATTACAGCTATACCGGAAAGTCCCCTATCTGAAAGCAAATCAATATTTTCATAGTTAATGCCTCCAATGGCAACCACAGGAATTTTAACTGTACGTGTAATAACATTATATTCGTCAAGATCAATTTTTACAGCATCTGACTTAGTTTCAGAACCGAAGGCAGCACCTGAACCAAGATAGCTTGCCCCCTCTTTTTCAGCCTGTATGGCTTCATAAAGATTATGAGCTGTTCCACCTATAATTTTATCTTTTCCCAGTACTTTTCTTGCTTCTCTGATTGAACCATCTGACTGACCGAGATGCACACCATCAGCTTCAGACAAAACACAAACTTCTATACTGTCATTTATAATAAGAGGTACTCCATAAATATTACAAATCTCTTTAACTGCCCTTGCAAGCTTAATTTTATCGCTCATGAACATATGCTTTTCTCTAAGCTGTAATATGGTCATACCACCTTCTAAAGCAGATTCTACCTTAGTGCAGATGGTTTCAATATATTTATCAATATCCCCTTCTTTATATGTACCTATAATTCCATATAACTTAAATGTATCTTCTGATATTTTCACAATCTTACCTGTTCCTTTCACTTAGTCTATCTAAAAGATTGATTAAATAAGTTCCTGTCCCCTTTTGTTCTTTAGCCATCATATCAACTTCAGCCTGTTTTGCCGCAGCATTAAAATATCTAAATGCCGATACAACAGTTTCCTTATAATTATTTTCCTCAGCCAAATATACACCTATTATACCGGTTAACATACAGCCACTTCCTGTTATTCTCCTAAGCAGTTTGCTTCCTCCGGGTATTTCGGTTATAGTATTTGGGTCTGCTATTACATTCACCTCCCCTGTAGCTGCTATAATTGCCCCTGTTCTGTCGGATAATAGCTTTAGAACTTTGTGATTAATCTCTGTTATATTACTATCAACTCCCACAGATGCAGATTGAACCCCACAAAGCTCTGCAATCTCTGACTTATTGCCCTTTATACAGGTAAATGAAATATTCTCAAGCAGTTCATTTACAATATTGCGCCTAAATGCCGAAGCGCCAACTCCTACAGGATCAAGCACTACAGGGATTCCAATTTCATTTGCTCTTCTTCCTGCTATAAGCATTGCCTTAAGCTTTTCTTTGCCTGGCATACCTGTATTTAATATAAGAGCTTTAGAATTTGATGTAATTTCAAGTATTTCTTCAACAGCAGTTGCACATATAGCTCTTCCACCTGCCCCAAGTATTACATTTACAACATTATTCAGAGTTACTTCATTAGATATTATATGTACCAATGGCTTTTATATTTTTCATTATTTACCACTCTTTCTCAACAAAAAAAGCAGGTAACACCACAGTATTACCTGCCCATATTTTAAAATACAGACTTATATTTCCTACGTTGGCATTATCCAAATCAGGTATGAAGGTCACAGTCCATTTCAGAACTGCCTCTCAGCAATTATAGCTCCCTTATATTCTTATTAAATTTTACCAGCTCATTCTACACCTAAAACTTAATTCTGTCAAACACCTGTTTAACTTTCTCTGCTTTCTAAATCTTTACTTATTCCTTCCAGATAAGGTACAGTAGTCTTTCCTGTAATATCCAGATAATATCCTTCTGTAAATTCTTCTCTTTTAATACTCTTTCTACCACCATTTACAGCCCTGTTCCAGTATTTTTGAATTTCCTTAAAAGGTGAATAGTAATATTCATCAGTATCCGAAAAATAAATTATCATAAAGGCTATTCCGTCTTGGGATTCAAAATCTTCCATAAATTTCACCTGATGCTCATGGATATTTTGAAGTGGAAAAGTTGGTTTATTGCACTCTTTCGCATCAAAACAGACTGGAACCCCCTGTACCACACCTATATAGTCTACTGTACTCTTACTGTCAAAATACGCAAGGGTAATCTGCCCTTTATCATTTATATTTACAGGGGTAATCGGAGTCGGTACTTTCTGGACAAGTGCAAGCCCTTGTTCTCTGTACTTATCATTTGTCATATTTATAAGAGTTTCAAGCAATGAACCTCTAAGACCTCTGGAATTCAAGACGGCATATAATCTCCTTTTTGAATTATTATACAGTAAAAATAACAGTAAATTCTCTTGAATACAAGCTTGTATCGGATATTAATATTTTTGATACGGTATACTATCAGTAAGTTTTAATTTAACTCTCTAAAACGTTAATGCTTTAGAGGGATAAACTGTTATTTAATCAAGAATGAAATTAAATATTAAACCCAAGCTTATTTGAAACCTTTTCAAGCCTTTCAGGAAGTTTAGCATTGAATTTTTTACCACTCAAATATGCAAATTCACCTTCAAGCTTAGGAAACTGAATTTCATAAGAATGTAAAAACTGGCTGTTAAGTCCCATTCTCCTATAGCCTGTATTTTCAGATTTAAGACCATACTTGCCATCTCCTATCACAGGATATCCGAGGAAAGATAAATGTGCTCTAATCTGATGGCTTTTTCCGGTAATAAGTTCTACTTTAAGCAGACTATGTCCGCCTTTTACCTCTAAAACTTCATAAGCTGTCTTTATATAGTCTGCTCCCTCTACCTTATCTTGATATATTTTAACTGTATTATGATTATCATTTTTTAGAAGATAGGCTTCAGCAGTAAAATTCTTGAGCACCTCTCCCTTAACTATGGTCAGATAATACTTTTTAAGCGTTCTGGCTTTAATAATATCTGAAAGAAATCTAAGCCCTGTAAGCGTCTTTCCGGCAAGTATAATTCCACTTGTATTTCTATCAAGCCTATTTACAACTGCAGGCTTAACAGTAAGCATATCTTCTGCTGTGAGGCTTTCTGAATTTATTAAATAGCTTATAAGCCATTCATTCATAGAAATATCACCTCTTTTTGCTATCTGGGAAAGCACATTCACAGGCTTATTAAGTATAATAATATCCCTGTCCTCATATATGACCTTTGGTTCATCAAATTCCCATTTAAGGGATTTTAAGAAATTATACAGGGAATCGTCACTACTACTTTCAATACTATCCTCGGCAGTAGCAACATATTCCCTGTCAGCAGTCTGTGACAAAGTCACTTTTCCTCCAAATTTGACTATGGTCTCATCTGCAAGGAAAAGTTTGACTTCATCATTTTCTTTTAAGAATTCATTTCCGGCAGCTTTCTTGCCGTTTAGTACTATATTTTTCTTTCTAAGCATCTTGTAAATGAAACTTGCGGGAGCATCTTTTAAGAACTTTAGCAGATATTTATCAAGTCTCCCTCCGGCATCTATATGCTTTATTTTAAGTAATATCATTTATTGGTTACCTTTTTACTTTTACATTGATTAAATCTTACCCAAAATTTGGGTTAATTTATGGCTGATATGGTATTTCTATTTCTACAACTTTACCGTTTTTTACTTTAACACGAGCTTCCAGGCATCCACCAGGTGTCAGATTAGATCTTAACCAGTTCAGTGATCTTTTCTCAATTTTATCCGGACTGAGAGAACCATCTAAAACCTTTACATTTTTACCGAGTTTAGCGATATATGCCTTAGTATCCAATGTCCAAATACAGCCATCAGAGTCGCTTGTTTTACCTGTATGATAAGTTAAATCTGTAGCTGATATATCCGTAATAAACACATACTCATCCAATGTTTTAACCGAAGTTTTCTTATAAAGAGAGGCATATTTAATTTTGAAAAATTTTTCAAAATCTATGTAGTCGTTAACCTCTCCCTCGGGATAATCAAAAACAGAGTGCTTATACAGTTGGTCATAAGTAACCCTGCCCTTCCCCTTTTCATCAACTAGCATCCGAATGAGCTGATTCTTATAAAAATATAGGCGATATTCTTTACCCGTACTTGTTCCATAGGCAAACATCGGGTCATTTCCCTTAAGATAGTAATTAAAAATTAATTTTCTCTTTAATATATGTACGGTCATAAATTGTCTTTTTTACTGTCAGTTTTTAGGATGCTTATAATAATAATTTCTAATTTCAGCTATTCTCCTATCAACTATTTTCTGTGTAAATACTTTTATGATTATTAAATGTTTCAGACTGTGTAATTTTAGCCGGTATGAAAAACAGAAACCACCATCAAAAAAATAATACCATTAAGCTAATTTTAATCGTTCTTTTTAACATATCTTTACCCCCTCATTGTTAAAAGATATTATATTATGCAAGACAAGGTAGTACAATCTTTATGATTTTTACCATTTTCTACAATAATATTGCAAAGGACAAAAATCTGATTTAGTTTTTAGCAAAATCATTGATAAGCCATTTAATAGAGTGTGTTTCGAGGGTTGTAAGGAGATTCAGAATAATCTATTACCTGTACTTTACTGTCTAATTTTGCAGTATATGAAGCTGAATCTAAGCATAAATACATTGCTCCCCGGACCATACATAATTCCTGTATTATAGGTAATTTTTCCTATTTGAAATATTGGTAATATATACCAATTCTTCAGACTTTGTCCTATCTTTTTCTTGAAAATTCATCAGCAAGCTTTTATTCTGAAAAAAATTTTCTAAACTTATACACAGATGAATTTTTAATGTATTTGTAGACTAAGACTCATACGGAATTTCGATAGCAATCAATTTCCCATTTTTTGTTATGAGATTGCAAACATCCAGATAATCTCCGATTCTTTCTTTAAGCCACTTAACAGAACGTAATTCAGGTTTTGCAGGGTCTGAAGTATAATCCTTTATTTTTACATTTTTAGTCATTCTTACTGTGTATGGTTCAGGATAAAGCGATCTTATGGACATATCCTTTCCACAGCCATGTCCCAAATGATAAGTCAGACTCTTATTTGAAATACCTGTGATAAATACCCTCTCTCCGGTAACTGTTTTTGAAGTCTTTGGTACAATATCATCCAGCCTTATTAAAGAGAAATCCTCAAATTCCATATAAAGACTGAGGGTTTCGTTATAAGAAGATGTATCAAGCTTTTTATACAACTGCGTATATGTCTTGCGTTTTTCACCCTTTTTATCTACAAGAAGTTGAATCAGCTGGTTATCTTTGAAGTAAAGGCGATACTCGGTATTTTTGCTCTTGCCGTAAGCAAACATTAATTCATCATCATCAAGATAATAGTTAAAATTTGCCTTTCCACCATCAAAAGACCAATGTTTGAACACTGCTTTTTTAACAGTGAGCTCATCTCTCTTATTGTAATAATAATCCTTTATCTCAGCTATTCTTTCTTTAACTTCCGCATTTGAAAAAACTTCATGTTCAGCGACAGTATCAGCTTTTACTATGATAGACTTTAACGAAAATAAATTAAGCACCATAGCAAATAAAAACAACATCAAACCTGTTTTACATATTCTCTTAATACTCATAACTTTTCCCCCTTTTCACTTTAAGTTACTACACTACAAAATACTCCATGCTCTCCACAAAGCTCCTTATCTCAGACATTTCCCCCTCTGATAGCTTATTTTCCGGAAATGCTTTGATAAACTTATCTATGTCATCAAAAACAACTATATTATCCCCCCTTCCACGATTTTTTTAAATGTTTATCTATATAAGCTTTGGCTGCATCAGTTTTTTTCTTATAATCATATTCATTTCTGACAGATTTCCCTGCTTTTTCCTTGTAGCCTAATATTCTCCCCTTAAATACAGCTATAAGGTCAAGGTGCATTACATTTTCTGCTGAAGTAAATACCGGTGAATATAGCAAAATGCCTTTACCGTCTATATTCTCCTCAGCCTTAACTAAGTTCTCACCTTTCATTTCTTTATATGGCAAAAGAATAAAATATGTAGCCAGACTTCTTCCCACGGGAAGCACAAAAAGCAAAGCTAAAACTGAAAATATATTTCTAGGCTGCATTTTATTTAGTAAAAGTCCGGCAATAAAAATAATAACTGCTGCCAGTACATTTAAGGCTACATTTTAAGAATAATTTATTTTTCTGTAAGTCAGATAGCCTTTTTTTCAAATTTATTATACTTTTTTTCATAAAAAAATTCCTGTTCTAATTATACAATATTTTATATGTTTTTTTGTACTATTTTTTTATAAATTTTTAACTATTTATATGCATAAGAAAGTATATTACCGAAATAATTAAAGCTCAACCAGTCCTTTTTCAAATATTTTCTGTAAGCTCATCATTATACCAAATTTTGCATGGCTGAAAGTAAGCCCTCCTTGAAAATATGCCGCATAAGGCTCACGCATTGGCCCGTCAGCGGAAAGTTCTATTGACGAGCCCTGTACAAAGGCTCCGGCTGCCATAATCACCGATCATTATATCCCGGCATATCCCAAGGCTCTGGAGTTACAAAACTGTCTACAGGAGCAGCCGCCTGTATGCCCTCACAAAAAGCCTTAAGCCTGTCACCTGACTTCAGGGAAACTGCCTGAATTATGTCATATCTGTCTTCTTTACTGTTTGGAAGTACATCAAAACCAAGTCTCTCATATACATTTGCAGCAAAAATTGCTCCCTTAACAGCCCCTGCCGTAACTGTAGGTGCCATAAATAAACCCTGATAAAAGGATTGATTAAGTCCGAGAGTAGCCCCTATTTCCTTGCCAAGCCCCGGGCAGGACATACGGTATGAAGCCATGTCCACATATTTTTCTTTACCTGCTATGTAACCGCCTATAGGAGCAAGTCCGCCGCCCGGATTCTTGATAAGTGAGCCTACTACCATATCAGCCCCTACATCCGACGGCTCAAGCTCCTCCACAAATTCACCGTAGCAGTTATCCACCATACAGATTACTTCAGGCTTTATCTTTTTAATAAAGCTTATAAGCTCTCCTATTTTTTCTACTGAAAATGTAGGGCGCACATCGTAACCTTTTGAACGCTGGATAGTTACAAGTTTTGTTTTTTCGTTTATGGCAGCCTTTATCCCATCATAATCAAAGGAAAAATCAGGAAGTAAATCCACCTGACTGTAAGTTACACCGTATTCAGCTAATGAGCCGTCAGTGGGGGTTATTCCTATTACGCCGTCCAAGGTATCATAAGGCTTGCCAACAGGTGAAAGTATCTCATCACCGGGTCTTAGATTCCCGAAAAGAGCTACAGTAAGGGCATGGGTTCCACATAATATAGCCGGTCTTACAAGGGCTGTTTCTGTATGAAATACATCTGCATAAACCGCTTCAAGAGTTTCCCTGCCTATGTCGTTATAGCCATATCCGCTACTTGCGGCAAAATGAATATCGGAAACTTTATTTTTCTGCATTGCCTTAAGCACCTTCAATTGATTTATCTCAGCTATTTCATCAACCTTTTTGAATCTATCGGTGAGTTCTACACAAATATTTTCACAAAAATTAAAAACCTTCTCACTAATTCCCATTTTTAAATACTGTTCTTTTAACATGACTTCCTCTTTTCTATATCTCTCTTGCTATCATCATATCTTTAAGTGCACCATCCGAAGCATCTGAAAGCATCAGTCCCTTAACATTAAGGAACTCTTTATCTGCATTTTCACGTCCTGAAAGAAGCAACTTAGGAACAGCGACTTCAATATATCTTGTACTGTGAGCCATAACATAGTCTTCTCTTCCTTTGATTTCTTCTTCAAGCAACACCTGTTCCATATCTCCGTTAAAGCTTTCAAGGTATTTTTCTGATACTTCTTCACACACCTTAATAAGTATGTCTTCCCTATTTTTCTTTATTTCAGGTGTAACCTGCTCCTTCATCCTGGCTGCATAAGTACCCTCTCTTTTAGAATAAGGAAAGACATGTACTTTTAAGAAACCTACTTCTTTTACAAAAGCAACGGTTTCCTCAAATTCCTCATCAGTTTCTCCTGGAAAACCGACTATAATATCAGTTGTAATTCCCGGTCTGTCATAATATTTTTTAAGTAATTTTACCGAATTCAGATATTCCTCTGCACTGTAATGTCTGTTCATACGTTTAAGCACAGTAGTAGAGCCGCTTTGAAGTGAAAGGTGAAAATGAGGACAAACTTTTTTTAGCTTAACCAGTCCTTCAAGAAATTCTTCTGTAATAAGCCTTGGTTCTACAGAACCTAAGCGTATTCTAAAATCACCTTCTACATTATTTAATTTAGTAAGCAGTTCTAGCATTTTACTCTCACCGTCTATATCCCTGCCATAAGAGCCTATATGAATACCGGTAAGCACCATTTCTTTAAAACCTGCTCTAGCAAGCCTTTCAGTTTCTTCGACTATACTTTCCATATCTCTGCTTCTTATCCGCCCTCTTACAAAAGGAATAATACAGTAGGTACAGAACTGGTCACAGCCGTCCTGAATTTTAATATTTGCACGGTTTTTTCCACCGGCATCATTTACTTCTGTATTGTCATAACTCCAATCCTTATTCTCTTCTCCTGATTTTATCACACTATGCTTAAAATCCCTTGTTTTTTCGCTTCTTATATATTCCTCAACAAGACTTAATACAGAGGACTTGCCTCTTGTACCAACAAGGATATCTACCAAATCATCCTCCTCAAGCTTTGACTGGGGTGCCTGCACATAACAGCCTACTGCAACAACTACTGCTTCAGGGTTAAGCTTTTTTGCCCTATGTAACATCTGTCTGGACTTTCTGTCAGCTATATTAGTAACAGTACAGGTATTTACTATGTAAATGTCAGCTGCTTCGTTAAATTGTCTGATTTCATAATTAGCATTCTTAAACATTTCTTTCATTGACTCGGTTTCGTAGGCATTTACCTTACAACCGAGACTTAAAAATGCTACAGATTTATAATTATCGTTGATTTTCACAGTTTTTGTATTTCCTTTTTATTTAATATGCATATTGACTTTTTGTCATCTAAACCGTATCATTTAGATGTATATAGCAATAAAATTCAATAAGGAGGAGGATTAAAAATGAAGTCAGTTAAGATTTCCTTAAACTCTATCGACAAGGTAAAGGCATTTGTAAATGAGGTGACAAAGTTTGATTCAGATTTTGACCTTGTTTCAGGAAGATATGTAATTGATGCTAAATCAATTATGGGTATTTTCAGTCTCGACCTTTCAAAGCCAATTGATCTTAATATCCACAATGATGCACAGGCAGACAACATTGTTAATGCACTCAAGCCTTTTATAGTAGAATAATCTGCTATTAGTTATCGCCCACCTTCTTTTTTGAAAGTGGGCTTTCTTTTTTCTTACTCCGGGTTAATATTATTCAACTTCCATAGGTTCGCAGTTTATAACTTCAATACTTTCCATTGTCTTTTTATATAACTCATCAATAACATCATCAAGCTTTTTCTCATCTTTTTCAATTTTTGAAAGCAATGGTTTGGTTACCGGATGTTCTGCTACAAAGATGGTACAGCAATCCTCAAAAGGAAGGATGGATGTCTCGAATGTACCTATTCTCTGCGAAATATTTATAATATCCTGCTTATCAAAACAGATAACAGGGCGGTATACAGGAAGCTCGCAGACTGCATTTGTGGTAAGAAGACTTTGCATGGTCTGACTTGCCACCTGTCCTATGCTCTCTCCTGTCACAAGACCGAAGCATTCATCTTTTTTAGCTAAATCTTCAGCAATTTTCATCATATATCTTCGCATTATTATAGTAAGCTCGTCATGCGGGCATTTTTCATAGATTGCAAGCTGAATATCTGTAAAATTAACCACATAAAGCTTTATATTTCCTGCATATCTGGCTGTGAGCCTTGCAAGATCAACCACCTTTTGTTTTGCTCTCTCACTGGTATAAGGAGGTGCATGGAAATAAACAGCTTCTACCTTAACTCCACGCCTGGCCATCATATAAGCTGCAACAGGGCTGTCTATACCGCCTGAAAGCAGACACATAGCCTTACCTGCCGTACCTATAGGCATACCGCCTTCTCCCTTGATAGTCTCGGAGTAAATATATGCCTTATCCCTAAATTCGATTGTTATAAATTTATCGGGATTTTTCACATCTACAGTAAGTCTGTCACCATATTTCTCAAGTATAAGTCCACCTATTTCAGCTGAAATCTCAGGAGAAGTCTTAGGCATTTTCTTATTACTGCGCTTTGCCATTACCTTAAAAGTAAAGTTCTCTGCAGGATAACATTCTCCTATATAATTTACTGCCTCTTCATAGGCTTTATCCAAATCAGTTGTTTCCGCAATATACACAGGGCAGATGTGAAGCACGCCCATTACCCTTTTAAGGGCATCAAGAGCACCTTCATAGTCAATCTCTCCTTTGCCTGCTTCTACAAAAACACGCCCCGGCTGTTTATAAACCTTGTAGTTACCTTCTATTTTCTTAAGACTGTTAGCAATCTGTCCTACAAGAGCATCTTCAAAGAGATAACGATTCTTTCCTTTAACTCCAATTTCTGCATATTTTATCAAAAAAGCTCTATATTCAAACATTATCTTCTCCTATATTTTGAAAGTGTTGGAACTAATTCCTTAAGCATTTCTATAGCATAATCTGTCATTTCCTGTTCCGTAAACATACCAAAGCTAAATCTGAGGGTAGAATCAAGCAAAGCTTCATCAAGCCCTATCCCCTTAAGAGTTCCGCTATAGTCAGGGTGATGGGATGAGCAGGCTGAACCTGAAGATACATAAATCCCTTTTTCTTCCAAAGCATGTAAAAGTACCTCAGCTTTCACATTCTTAAAGCTTACGCTTACAATTTGAGGTGCTGTTTCTCTAATATTTGCAGCTAAATCTCCTGTAATATCAACTCCATTTATAGTACAGTCTGGAAAGCTTCCAGTAAATCTCTTACAAACTTTTCTTTTATACCGTAAAGCTTATCTATCTTTTCCTTATGGTTTGTGTACATACTTTCAGCCGCTGCTCCGATAGCTGCAATTCCAGGTACATTTAAGGTGCCTGAACGTAAATTTTTCTGCTGACCGCCTCCAACTATATACGGAGTAATACGTACTCCATCCCTCACATAAAGAAATCCTATCCCTTTAGGAGCGTGGAACTTATGTCCGCTTACGGAGATAAAATCTGCACCGAGTTTTTTTGTATTTATTTCAAATTTACCATATCCCTGAATAGCATCTATATGAATTAAAATATCAGGATTCTTTTCACGTGCAAGCTTAATAATATGTTCTGCATCTGCTAAAGCCCCTATTTCATTATTAACAAGCATAAACGAAAGCATTATGGTTTCATTATCTATGGCATTAAGCAAATCTTCATCTTTTATATGCCCAAGCTTATCCACAGGCAGATAGGTTATATCATAGCCTTCTTTGGCAAGCACTTCCATCGATTGATACACAGAAGCATGCTCAAAACAGGTGGTTACTATCTTATTTCCATAGCGTTTTCTGGTTGCAGCTCCCATAATAATAGCCTGGTTATTTGATTCTGTACCGCAGGAGGTAAAGATAATCTCACTTTTTTTAGCTTTAAGAGTCTTTGCTATCTTCTCTCTGGCTTCTTCTACAAAGCGTTCAGCCTCAAATCCCTTTATATGTTTTGATGAAGGATTGGCATAAGAAATCTTCATAGTTTCATTCATTATATCAATTACATTGTCAAGCGGTCTTGTAGTAGCCGCATTATCTAAATAACACTCCATTTTATATCTTTTCTCCTATACATCTATCTCAAAAGCAATTACAGAAACCAAAGCAAGTCCTGCTGTTTCAGTCCTAAGTATCCTGTTTCCGAGGCTTATAGGCTTTGCTCCTGCGTTTATCGCAAGTTCAAGCTCATCCTCTGCAATTCCTCCCTCAGGCCCAATGAAAATACCTATACTTTTTTTATTCTTAAGTTCTTTAATAAGTTCACGAGCCTTATCCATGCCTTTTTCATTTTCATATGGAATAAGGTTATATTCAAGACTTCGGGCTCTTTTAACTGCTTCATTAAAGGTAATAAAATCAGATACTTCAGGCACTATAGCCCTTCCTGACTGCTTGGCTGCAGTAAGGGATATGGTACGCCATCTTTCAAGCTTTTTCTGCTCTTTTTTATTATCTTCAAGCTTAACTATAGTCCTCTTCATCATTACGGGTACAATTTCAGACACTCCAAGCTCTACCGCCTTTTGGATAATAAGTTCCATCTTGTCTTTTTTGGGCAGGCCCTGAAAAAGTACAATCTTAGCAGGAAGCTCAGACTTACCGCCTTCACAATCTATAATTCTGCATACTATTCTGTCGGGTAAAAATTCGCTGATTACAGCAGTATAAAGCAGTCCATCCCCTGCGGACAATTTTATCTCGTCACTTTCCTTCATTCTGAGCACATTTTTAATATGGTTTACATCACTTCCGGTAACATAGGCATTTTCACCGTCTATATTGCCGCTGTCTATAAAAAAAATTTGACATCTTATTTCCTCGCTACAAGACAGACCCAGTCATTATCACAGGTATTTGATACAAGCTTAAGTCCTGCTTTCTCTATGGCATCTATAACTGTATCTGACAGTTCTTTAACTATACCCGAACAAATGTAATATCCACCCTCTTTAAGTGCAGGCACTATAACGGGGGTAAGAGGAACTAATACTGGAGCAAGTATATTGGCAACAACTATATTGTACTGTTTATTGTAAAGTTCATTACAAAGTCCATTATCTTCAAGCAGATTACCCACTTCGAGTCTCGCAATGTTCTCTGTAATGTCATTAATTTCAAGATTTTCTTTAGCCGCTTTTACTGCCACAGGATCTATATCTAAAGCACATGCCCATTTGGCACCGAGCTTAAGTGCAGCTATTGTCAGTATTGCACTTCCACAGCCTACATCAAGGATTTCAGAGTCTCTATTTACATATTTTTGAAGTTCTTCTACACAAAGTCTTGTGGTTTCATGTGTTCCTGTACCAAAAGCTATGCCCGGATCAATTTTTATAACTATATCGCCTTCTTTTACCTCGGCATTTTCTTCCCAGGTAGGAGTTATAACAATGTTTTCTCCAATTCTGAAGGTATGGAAATAATCCTTCCACTTATCCTGCCAGTCCACATCATCAGTTTCTGAAATATATATTGCACCGCTTCCGATATCTACAAAATTAGATACTTCTCCAATTCCTTCCCTGATTTTCTCAATCAATTCATCAGAATAAAAGGTTGCAATATTCTCAATACCTGTTCCACTATTGTATAATGCAGTTGCATTTTCATCCGGAGCACCATCGCTAAGGTAAAATACAAGCTCAGCACTTCCATCATCCGGTTCACTTTCAGGAAGGATATCTACGTACATCTGTTTCTTTTCAGACTCTGTAAGAGGTACTTTATCTATAATCTCCACTCCGTATATACCAAGTTCACCGAGCATATCAATTAGTAAGTCAGTGGCTTTGGTTGTAGTTTCTAAGGTATATTTAAGCCATTTCATATGTGCTTCCTCCATTTATTAAATCTACTAAGTTTAACATATTTTAATGATTTATGCAAAAATTTTTATAAGCACTTGAATATTTTAAAAATCTGTGCTAGAATATTTTTTTGTTTTGCAGGAGTGGCGGAATGGTAGACGCATCAGACTCAAAATCTGACGATAGCAATATCATGTGGGTTCAAGTCCCATCTCCTGTATTTTTTATTTTAAATTCAAATTATTCACGAAGCAACTTCGGAAACACATAATCAAGCCGAAGGCTTGGAATTATGTGTTTTAGAAGGTGCTTGGTAATAACCCCCATAGTCACAGACCGACATTGCCCATATCAATATAACATATAATCAAAGAGGTCTGTGACCTATGGCGTGAATAATTTGAATTTACAAATTACTTCCAGCCTGCAAATACCTTGCTTACTACATCTGCTCCCGAATAATTTCCTCTTCCCTCTCCTTCAACTACTACACTTATAGCTATCTTCTTTCCGTTCTTTTCACCAAAACCCATAAACCAGGAATGGTCTCCCTTAGTTCCATCTGTTTTCTGATATTCAGCAGTTCCGGTCTTTCCATAAATATTGTAACCAAGCCAAGAGAGCTTCCTTGCTGTACCTTCAGTAACTACAGCTCTCATAAAGCTTTTAAGAGTCTCAGATTTTTTCTTGGAGCAAAGCCTTCCTACTTTTTCAGCTTTATATTCTTTTATGATTCTTTTTTCATCATAAGTTGTTATTTTTTCAACAGTATAAGGTTTCATAAGCACGCCATTGTTAGCTATAGCAGAAGCAATCATGGCATTATGAAGCGGAGTAATCTGAGTCTTTCCCTGCCCTATAGCAGTCTGCATGACTTCTTCAAGTTTAGAATCTGAATTAAGTACAAAGCTGCTTTTTGAAGTTGTAAGTGCAAAAGGAAGTTCTTTATTAAATAGAAATTTCTCTGCCAACTTCATATATTTATTTTTATTAAGTCCGATTCAATGCTTGCAAATGCACCATTGCAGGATTTTGCAAAAGCTGTTTTCAGGTCTTCTTTACCATGTTTTGTTTTGTCAAAGCAGACAATACTCTCTCCGCTTGTAGTAAAAATGCCCTTACAGTCGAAATTAAACTTATCATAGTTTTTATTTTCATTTATATACTCAAGTGCAGTGATTACCTTAAATGTAGAACCTGGAGGATAAAGCCCGTTTGTAGCTCTGTTTACAAGTTTTGCATCTTTTTCAGGAAGAACTGAAAGCTTTTCCCAGTCAGCAAGTACTGTGTTCGGATCATAATCAGGTTTTGATACCATGGCAAGCACTCGTCCTGTCTCAGGCTCCAGTATAACACCGGCTCCATGAAAGCCATCAAGCGCATTATTGAGTGATTTTTGAAGCTTGCTGTCTATAGTTGTAACTACATTATCACCCTTATTCTTCACCTGGCTGAGTCTTTCAACAACTCTGTTTATTACATTGTCATTTGAAGTAAGGAGTTGATAATTCATAATTGCCTCTATACCTGTCTTACCAGATTCATTTCTACCTACAATATGGCTGTACATATTGCCATAAGGATAGACTCTGACGCTTTTTTTACCTTCTTCCCTTGTGTATGCAAGCACATCACCATCTGAAGAAAGTATCTTTCCTCTTGATACAAAGCTGCATATATATCTGTTCTTTTATTATAAGCATTGTTCATTATCTTTGGTGCTGTCTGAAACTCAAAATAAGTAAGATAACCAACCATGACTACAAAAAGTCCGATTATAAGATAGGTAAGTCCAACAGGCTTTTTGATAGGTTTAGTTACTATTTCTTCACTATTTTCTATCTTTTTATTACCGGCTATATACAGTCCCTGAATCACACCGAATATAACTATAGTGCTTATAATAGAACTTCCTCCCTGGCTTACAAGAGGAAGGGTGACTCCTGTAGATGGAATAAATTTTACAGTTCCTCCTATGGACAAAAAGGTCTGAAAAGAGTACATAGTTGCACAGCCTATGGATACCATCTGGTGAAACTGATTCCTGGTTCGCCAGGCAAGTAATATAAATGCTATAATTGTACAAAGATAGATTAAAATCAGACAAAATCCAAAAAGCAGTCCAAGTTCCTCACAAAGTCCTGAAAAGATAAAATCACTTTCTACAACAGGAGTATTTTTTGGTGAACCACCTCCAAGGCCAAAGCCAAACCAACCACCGTTACCTATGCCAAAAAGAGACTGGGTTACCTGGTATCCCTTATCGTCGATGTATTTCCAGGGATCCACAAAAGCCTGTACCCTGACCCTTACATGTGAAAATAAATAGTAGCCTGCAACTGCTGATACTATGCCTCCTCCTGTGAAGAGGCCAAGCAGTTTAATACTTCCTGTTGCAAAATATGTCATGACTACAAATGTAGTAAAGTATAGCATGGCTCCACCTAAGTCTCTGCTTAATACCAGTAAAAGAACCATAATTGCTGTTAAAGATGTTGTAATTATCACTTGTTTTAAAGTTCTACTCACGTAGAAAAGTGAAGCAATCATAAATATTAAAAGAATTTTTACAAATTCAGAGGGCTGAATACTTATTCCGAAGATTTTTATCCAGTTTTTAGCTCCATACTGTACCTTTGCCTTTAAATATACATAAGCCAGGGCACCTATGCCTGTAGCAGCATAGAGGTAGCCCATATTTCTTAGCATTACCATTTTCTTGATTAAAAATGGCAATATTAGACAGGCAGTTAAAGCCATTGCTACAAATATAGTCTGCTTGACTCCCCAGATATATTTTAGCCTTGTTACAAACACAAAGCCTACAGCTATAAGAAACTGCATATGAAAAACAAGCTTTTTAAAACAATTTTTTTATAAAAAAATTCTATATAAGAAAGTTGATACTACAAACAAAAGAACCTGTGCAAAATATAGTGCCAGAACCTTAGCTTGAGGAGTTTTTAAAAATATACATAAAAAAATCCTGTAAAATGAAACATAAGAATTAATACCGGCTGGAAAAAAATATATCTCCATCACGCTTCTATCATCATTAATAAAGCCTATAAAAACCTAAATAGGCATAAATAGCTGTAATTATGATAATTATATACTTAGATATTTCACTTACTAAACTTTGCAAACTTAATTACCTCTCTTACCTCTGTTTCCGTTTCAAAAAGAAAAAGTCTAATCTTAAAAATCTGGTGCAAGTTCTTTTATTTCATCCATTTTATCAAACAGATTAAGTGGCACATCTCGATAAATGTAGTTTGTACAGCTTTCACAATCCTTTACTACAGGGAATTTGCCCTGACACCATCAGATTTATTTTTGTTTTCTATATAAAGAATATCCGGAAGTGGTTTTTGTCCCTTCTTTAATTCTTTTTACGCAGAATCCTTTTATTTTTTTCCACTGACACTGTGTCATAACCATAAGCTCTTCTCTGCCATATACAACCAGGGAAAGCTTAGATTGAACTTTTATATTATTTCTAACAAGCTCTGCTTCTCGTATACTTTGTTCAAGACTTGCTGTATAGTGGTAAATATCAAAATCAGCCAGGCTTTCTACTGCTTTAGAATTAAATGTATATAGATTAGTATCAGCTATCATTTCAAGTGGAGAATCAGAGGCATCTATCATTTGTTGTACAAAAGATATTTCCTCAAGATTTCTTACTACAAATCCTTTTTATTCTCAAAAAGAATATCAAAGCCATTCTTATTTTTCCAGAAAATACCTTGTATATTTTTTTCTTCGTTATTCTTCTGAATATTTCAGGAAGCCGCAAATATGCCTTTCTGCCATCATTTTCAATCAAATCCAGACCATCAATAAGATTATTTAGTCCAAAAAGTTCAATATTAATAATGACTTCAGTCCTGTTCTTACAATCCTTTGTCATTTCTAAAATACTTATAAGTTGCGGCATTGAAGATACCATAAGTTCATATGAAGGATTAAAATCAGGTTTTGGAAATACTTCAGCTATATCTTCTAAGGGCAGATTGTCTGTATTTTTATATCTTTCTGTAAGTGCTTCATACAGAGTATCGCAAGCCTTTCTTCTAAGTTCGTTAAGTGCAGACATAGGGAAAAAAACTTCTCCCACTAAAATGATTTCAATATCAGTTCTATCCATAATGAACTCAGTATCTCCAAGCTTTAACAGTCCCTCACGTACTCTTTCTTCTGTTATTGGTCTGTTATCTGCTTTAAGACAGACAGTTCCGGTTACTGATACACTTGTATCTCCGGTAAAAAGTGTCAGCATAATTACATTGCCTGGTTCAGCATAAAAGCTTGCTTTAATCTTCTTTTTAAGCGGTTTTAATATAATATCTCCAGCTATACCGGTAAGAAGCTTCTCATTTCTGGTTCTATACACTGAGAGTCCTGCTACCACAGGAAGCCCTTTGGTAAAATTGGCTTCAAAACTCTCCCCCATTCTCTTGCCATCTTTAAGAGTAAATTCATAAACCGGTTCTGTCGGACTGTTATCTGCTCTTATTTCAACTACATCATGTGCATTAAGCTCTTTTGTAGAATTTATGATCATTACGTTTTTCTTGCCATTTGTTATAACTTTTTTTACACTACCAACAAATACTCCATTATGGTTAGGTCTGGTATTTGCCATCATTTCCAATCCATTGTGATTAACCAGATAGCCTTTTGTAAAGCTTCCTCTGTTATATATATCGGAAAGTTTTTCTATATCTGAATTTCTTTCTTTCCTTGATTTTTCTGAGTTAAAGTATTCTTTACCATAAGCCAGGTAAATATCTGTCCATTTTCTATATAGATATGCCGTAAGTGCTGCATATTCAGGTCGTTTCATCCTTCCTTCAATCTTAAAAGAGTCTATTCCGGCTTCTGCCATATCCGGTATCAGATCTAGGCACATATATCTTTAGGGCTTAATAAATATGGTTTTGCTTCCAAACTTCCTGCCGGTTTAATTCCATTTAAATTATCTCCTGCATAGAGATTGTAGCTCATACGACATGGGCCTGCACAGCTTCCCCTGTTACCGCTTCTTCCACCATTCATGGCAGACATAAGACATTGTCCTGAATAACAGACACAGAGTGCCCCATGAACGAAGCACTCTATCTCAATTTCTTCTTTTTTAAATGCAGTTACCTCAGCTAAAGATAATTCTCTGGAGAGAACTAACCTTTGAACATCAAATTTTTTAAGCAAGTTTACTATCCCTGTATCACATACCGTCATCTGGGTACTTGCATGTAAAGTCAGCTCCGGAAAATTCTCATGAAGAAACTTTAACACTCCTAAATCCTGTACCAGTATGGCATCTATCCCTGCCTTGTAGTAAGGAAGGACATAGTTATAAAGCCCTTTCATTTCCTCTTCTTTGATAAGGGTATTGATGGTCATATAAAGTTTTTTATCATGTACATGGGCATAATATATAGCTTCTACAAGCTTTTTTTTTCTTCGGGATTATCGGCATAGGCTCTGGCTCCAAAATATTTTCCACCTATATAACAGGCATCTGCACCTCCTGCAAATGCAGCCTTCATTCTATCTACAGAGCCTGCCGGTGCAAGTATCTCTATCTCTTTTTTCTTATTCATCTATTATTTGTGTTTCTTTCCTCGTTCTTCTTCTTTTTTTGAAATAAGCTCATGCTTTAATTCAAAAAGCTCTTTATCTCTTTTTTTCTATTTCTTTTTCTAAATCTTCATTTTTTTCAACCATCTTATAGTATTCATCAACAAGATTAAGCTGCATCATAAGATTTTTATGTGTATCACTCAAATGCTTGTAGCCATCTTCCTTTGATAGTTCCGAATATTTGGAATTTAAGAAAATTGCAATTTTTTTGTAAATATTCTTCACTTTCATATCCGCTTATTGTGTATTGTTTATTGTTAATGATGACCTTTATATCATTTTTTCTCATTCATAATTTTACCCCAAATAGTTTATTTTAGGCATAAATGCGTGTAGGCTAAGTCTGTAACTATCCTTCCTCTCTGTGTTCTTGCTATAAAACCTGACTGGATTAAATATGGTTCATATACATCTTCTATTGTGGCTGTATCCTCTCCAATAGAAACAGCTATAGTTTCAAGTCCTACCGGTCCTCCACTAAATTTTTCTATCATTGTAGTAAGAATTTGTCTGTCTATATGATCAAGTCCATAGCTATCTATATTTAACAGTGCAAGAACCTCAGTGGCAACTTCTTTTGTAACTTTGCCGGAATACTTTACTTCTGCAAAGTCTCTCACTCTCTTTAACAGCCTGTTAGCAAGCCTTGGCGTTCCTCTTGAACGTCTTGCCATTTCAAGTGCAGCATCTTCTTCTATCTTAACACCCAAAACCTTTGCAGAACGTATAATTATGGTTTTAAGTTCTGATAAAGTATAATATTCAAGTCTGTTTACTACTCCAAATCTGTCCCTAAGTGGGGCTGAGAGCATACCGGCTCTTGTAGTTGCTCCTATTAAAGTAAATTCAGGAAGTTCCAGCCTTATACTTTTTGAAGTTGCTCCCTTTCCGATAACCACATCTATTGCAAAGTCCTCCATTGCCGGATAAAGCACCTCTTCAACCTGCCTGTTAAGCCTGTGGATTTCATCTACAAAGAGTACATCCCCCTCTTTCAGATTATTTAATATGGCTGCAACATCACCGGGCTTTTCTATAGCGGGACCGGAAGTTATCTTGATATGAACTCCCATTTCATTGGCTATAATGCCTGCAAGTGTAGTCTTGCCTAGTCCCGGCGGTCCGTACAAAAGGACATGATCGAGTGGTTCCTTTCGTCCTTTGGCAGCTTCTATATAAATCTTCATCATTTCTTTGGCTTTCTTCTGACCAATGTAGTCAGTCAAAAACTTCGGTCTTAATGTATCATCATTTCTAATATCTTCCTCAGAAGCTATGGTTGATATTATTCGTCTTTTTGTATCGTTTTGCATTTCTTGTTAACCTTTACATCAAATTTTTAAGAGCAAGCTTAACTAACTCTTCAGAGGTAATATCTTCTGTCATTTTCACTGTGCTTATAGCTTTCATAGCCTCTGTCTGACTATATCCAAGGGCTGCAAGTACCTCTGTTGCTTCCCTTTTTATTTCAGAATTTATTCCTGTAGCAATATCACTATTATAATCCACAGAACTTGCGTTCTTTGCCTGCTTTATAATACCGACCTTATCTTTAAGTTCCAGTACAAGCTTCTTAGCTGTCTTTGCCCCTATTCCCTGTGCCTTTTCTATGGTCTTTATATCCTCAGAAAGTATGGCAAAGGTAAGAATGTCGGCAGGCATTGATGAAAGGACTGCAATTGCTGCCTTTGGTCCAATTCCATTTACTGTAATTAAAAGCTTAAAAAAATCTAAATCTTCTTTTTCAAGAAAACCATATAGCTGCATTGCATCTTCTCTTACATGCAAATAGGTGTAAAGTCTTACATTCTCATCTATTTTTGGCAGACGGTTTATAACTGTGGCCGGAACTATAGCCTCAACTCCAAGTCCATTTACATCTATAATCACACTTTCAGCAGTCACACCTTCTAATTTCCCTTTTACTGAGGCTATCATATATCGTCTCCTAAACTAATTAAATCTCATTTTATAATGATACAACAAATAGGGTGTTATGTCAAAGTTTAGGTGTGAAAAAATAAGGCTGAACATTTACAAAATTCGTGAAAAAAATCAAGGTAAAACATTTCTTAATTTCGTGAAAAAAACTTAGGAAATTGAACTGTCACACCGATGGAAGTAAAATCCGCAGATAACGTGAGATCAAAAAGACTTAAAAATATACAATGATAAGTATAACCCTCGAATTTTTCGTTTAGATTTTCGGCTAAAAACTTTGGATTTGAAAATGGAATAAAAGTCAGTACCACTGTATGGGATATTTGCGGTTTTGAAAATCAAAAAGTGAGGGGATTTTACTCCCTCTAAATTATTTTATTAAATTTCAACAGTTTTTTTATATATTATTCTTGGTGTAGCACACTTAAAAACATTAAACTCTTATCTTCTTTTTAATTTTTACATACAACTCAATAGCGAGATATAAAACCACCGAAACCAAATAAGGCATAAGTATAAATATAAATGAATATATCACCTCCGGATCAGATATATGTCTCATAATATCATAGGCAAAGATTGCTGTAGCAAACACACCAAACTGTAGAGACAAAAGCACCTGCAAGGCTTTAGTTCTTTATACTTAATATAGCGGTATGCAAGATATAGCACACAAAGAGCATTTATTCCAATTATAACAGCTGTATATAAGTTTATAAAAGTAAGAATATCATAGTTGCCTGTAGAACTTACATACCAAGGTAAAATCAGTGACAACCCTGCCTGTATTGCAAGTGCAGTCACAATAGTGAAAAATAACCAGATTCCTTTTTATGAATTTTTTTCCTTGTCTGATATTTCGTAATTTTTATTTAAGAAATTACTCTTTTGAAGCAACAAAAGTAAACTGCCATAAGTAAAACAGGAAGTACAGATAATGAAAATTCATCTACATCACTTGGATCAAAACACATTATGCATTATTGCAAAAAAATCCTGTCAGTAAAACAGCTAAAATCAAAAATCCTTGCAATAAAGCCTTTTACCGGACGCAAGCCACTCCTTAAAAGCTTAATTCCTTACTAGCATAAAGCTTCCCTGTCATATTATCCATAATTCTCTCCATTTCTAAAGAATCTATATAGCTTCTTTAATAAATTTACTCTCCTAATATAACTATAAGCCCTCATTTATATACTGTAAAGAGAAATTTCAAAGTTTAAGATTTTTTTGTAATGAATTTGTAAAATATTCTAAAAACTAAACAAATCCTCAACCTCTTCCTTAGTGAGCTTATTAATAAATACCTCACCTGCCTTGATAACAGAATCAGCAAGGTTCTTCTTCTTTTCCTGGAGTTTATAAATCTTCTCTTCTATCGTACCTTTAGTTATAAGCTTAACCACATTTACACTGTTTTTCTGCCCTATTCTGTACACTCTGTCCGTAGCCTGATCTTCCACGGCAGGATTCCACCATGGATCATAATGAATAACCATATCTGCACCCACGAGGTTAAGTCCCGTACCACCGGCTTTAAGTGAAATCAGATATACATCTCTGCTTCCATTATTGAAAGCCTTTACATCCTTGCTTCTCTGTGATATAGGTGTAGAACCGTCTAAATAATAATAGTTTATCTTAAGTTTCTTGAATTCTTCTTCTATTATATTTAGCATAGAGGTGAATTGTGAAAATACAAGTATTCTATGTCCACCTTCTATAGCATTCTGTACAAGTTGAAGTAAAAGTCCAAGCTTTCCGGAGCCTCCTTCATAGTTGTCTATAAATGTAGAAGGATGGCAGCAAATCTGCCTGAGTCTGGTAAGCGAAGCAAGTATCATCATCCTGCTTTTTTCAAAACCATTTTTATTTATTTCACTATTAATCTTCTTTTTCATGTCCTCAAGATATGACATATAAACCTCTTTTTGTTCATCTGTCATATCTGAAACCATCTTTCTTTCAGTCTTTTCAGGAAGCTCTTCAAGCACGTCTTTTTTCATTCTTCGCATGATAAATGGCTTAATGTGAAAATTAAGCTGTTTAAGAGCCTCTTCGCTTTCGAACCTGACTACCGGTTTTTCATACAGGTTTACAAACTTCGAGTGTGAATAGAGATATCCCGGCATAAGGAAATCAAAGATTGACCAAAGTTCTGAGAGATTATTCTCTATAGGCGTACCTGTAAGTGCAAATCTGTGGGATGTATTAAGCATTTTAACTGCCTTTGCATTTCTGCTATTAGGATTTTTAATAAACTGGGCTTCATCTAAAAATGCTGTGTCAAAGCTAATTTCCTTTAGTAGTTCTATGTCTCTTCTTAGTATTGGATAAGAAACCAATACCACCTGATAATTCACACACTTAGCTATCTGTTCTTTCCTATCATTAGGATTTCCTAAAATCATAAGTGTATTAAGCTCAGGACAGAAGTTCTCTATCTCATCCTGCCAGTTATAAAGCAGGGATGAAGGGCAGACTACTATAAAAGTAGCATTGTTATCTTTATTCCAGGCTGATGCAATATAAGTAATTGCCTGTAATGTTTTACCAAGACCCATATCGTCCGCGAGGATTCCGCCAAGATAATATTTGGCAAGCGAAGTAAGCCATTCAAAGCCAACTTCCTGATAAGGGCGAAGTTCTGCCTTTATAATTGCAGGAACCTCAATCTTAGAATTTTCAGGATGTTTAATTTCATCTATAAGCGCAGTAAATGATCTGTCTGCCTCTATTTCATATATCCCTTCATCAGCAATCTGGTTTAAGTAAAATGCATAGTCAAGTGAGGTATATATTTTACCCTCTTTAATGTCTCCTTTACTGTTTCCAATCTTCTCTATTAATTCATTGATTTTTATCTAACTCTTTTCCACCAGCGAGATCTATGAAACTACCATTTCTAAGTCTGAAAAATTTCTTTTTTAATCTCAGACTGTTGAATAAATCTGTAAGCTCTTCACTTGAAAGTCCATCAAAATCAAAGTCAACTTCAAGCATATTATTTTCACTCTGGACACGAACGGAAGTTTTGGCAATCTTTGGAGGGGTTACCTTAATCTTCTTAAATTCATCAGAGTAAAATAATTCATATTTTTCGGATAAAGTCTCCAGGCTGTTTTTTAAAAAATCATAAATATCTTTTTCATCATATAAATAAAAATATTGTTCTTCCCTTATAAAGCCAAGAGCCTCAATATCTTCAAAAGCACTTTGCCTCACGGCTTGGTTTTTCTTACAATAACAGCCTTAACATCAGGCATTTTAAGGAAGGGATTAAATTTATATTCTCCATACGCTGTAATTACCTCAAGCTTAATACTTCCTTTGTATATATCCATATAAAGTTCAAATTTAACATTTTCAGTTATATAATTATCTTTGAGAGCCTTAGGGATTGTAAGTGAAAATGTTTCGTGTATCCTTGGCAGTACAACATTTAAAAAACGCTCTTTTTCTTCACCTTCAAAAACAAGAGAATCCTCTTCACCATCATTTGGAGTATGGTAAAATGGAAGAAAATGTTTTGTAAATATCCCTGTCGGGATGATAAATAGCATTGTCATAGTAGAATAAATTTCCTTTTTCATCTAAAAGGAATTATTCTCTCCTCATCCCAGGATAATATAATTGAATCATCTTCATCAGATAAATTCAGATAGAAATTCGAGTCGAGCTTACCTATCACAAAGCTTATATTTTCAAAAGTTTCATCAGCAAAAATAAAATTAAAAGGTAGTTTGAGTATTTTTTAATAATCTAAGCAACATATGTCTGTCAAATAAAATATCTGATTTTGAAAATATACCTGCTGAATTCCCTTTTCCAACTATCTCCTGTATGTCAAGAATTTCACAAAGAAAGTCAAGCACAGCTTCTGATTCATGGTCAAATCTATTCTCTCCCGGAAAATAAGAAATCTTTTCCAAGCGAAATAGGCTGGCTGTGAATATAATCAGACAAAAACTTTCTGATATTTTGTACTTTATAAAGCCTTGTACTGCCGGCCATAAGACTTACTGCTGCTTTTACGGAATTATCAGTCCTAAGCATTGCATCAAGCCTTATATTCAGTTTGACATGGAATATGTCACCAAGTCCCGCCATATAGTCCATATTATCAAAATAGTCCAGAACTCTCGTTACTCTTCTTTTCTCACCGGACTGGATTTTCTGTTGCTTACGTCTGTCTGAATAGTCATTTATAAACAGCATAACTGCAACTGCATGCTTACAGGCTCCCGGATGCCTCCTGCTGGCAGGACAATTGCACTTGTACTCAATTTTACCATGACCGGTTAATTCAATATCAACGGTATATTCACTTTTTCCCTGGACAGTTGCTCTATAATGCTCTTTGCTTTTAGACTTTGAAATAGTCTTTATAGCCTTTGCAGAATAATACCTTACTCCTCTGTTATAGGTAACATCATCTGTAGCAAGGCTTTTGATAAGTGCCCTATTAATTTCCGCCATATCGTCCCTTCTAATTCAAATGTTTGTACTTATTACTTCTTACTCCAGGTAGCTCTTGAGAACAACAATAGCATTGGAAAAATCTCAAGTCTTCCAGCTAACATATCAAAGATAAACACTAACTTTGACAGACTGGAAAATTCTGAAAAGTTCCCTGTTGGTCCAACCTTTCCAAGTCCCGGACCTATATTGTTAAAAGTTGCAACAACAGCCGTAAAGCTTGATTCAAAATCAATATTATCAAGTGCTACTAAAAGAAATGAAATTGCCATTATCATAAGGTAAGATACAAGATAGACATTGACATTTCTTACAACTGAATGCTCAACGGTTTTGCCATCCATTTTAAGTATCTTTATACTCTTCTGATGGATCATCCCAACAATTTCCTTTTTTACAGTTTTCGCATAAATAAGTATTCTTGATACCTTCATACCACCACCGGTACTACCGGCGCAGGCACCAATAAACATAATCATAACCAGTACACCTTTTGAAAACATTGGCCAGAGATTGAAATCAACAGTGGCATAACCGGTTGTGGTTATTACAGAAGCAACTGAAAATAATGCGTGATGTATGCTAAAATAAAGCTCACTCCAATTTCTTAAATTAAGAACAATAAAAGTAACGGCACTAAATACAATTATCAGATACCATTTCACTTCCTCTATCTTAAAAAAATTTCTTTAATTTTTCTTCTTCACAATCAAAAAAATAGACGTTGAAATTTATACCAAATAGTAACATAAAAAAATAGTAATTATAGCTTGCTGTAATATAGTATAGCCACCACAACTATCATTGTGTATTCCAAAACCTCCGGTTCCTGCTGTACCAAAGGTTATGCAGACAGCATCAAAAGGATTCATACCTGTTATTAAAAGTAGAAGGAGCTGGACAACAGTCATTCCAAGGTAAATTTTATATAAATATGATGCGGTTTTCTTTACATTAGGTACAAGCTTACCAACTGAGGGACCAGGGCTCTCTGCCCTCATAAGGTGCATATCTACTCCACCGAAAAGAGGGAGAATCGCAAGGATGAACACAAGTACACCCATTCCTCCTATCCAATGGGAAAAACTTCTCCAGATAAGTATACAGTGTGGAAGAGGTGTCAAATCAGTAATTACACTTGAACCGGTTGTAGTAAAGCCTGAAACTATCTCAAATAAAGCATCTATATAATTAGGAAGTGCCCCTGTAATTACAAAAGGAATAGCTCCCACAAGGCTTATAACAATCCAGGTCAGTGAACAGATAACAAAGCCTTCTCTGGCATAAAATCTTTTATTTACAGGCTTCTTAAGTGTGATAAGGCCTCCTGCTACAACTGAAAATATTGCACAGGCAAGAAAAACAAAGCCTTCTTTTTCTCCGTAAATAAGTGCTGTAATAGCAGGCAGAAGCATAAAAGCTCCCTCAAAATTAAGTACCCAGCCCATAATATAGGCTATAATTAAGTAATTCATAACTCTTACTCAGCAAGAATATCATCTATACTGCCAAGCCCTGTATTGGTAGTAATGATAATAACGCTGTCTCCTTTTTGAATAATGTCCTTACCTGACGGTGTAATAACCTGATGGTTTCTGTAAATAGCAGCCACAATTACATTTGGCTTTATGTTTAGCTTCTCCAAAGTCTTTTTAGTTATTTTAGAATCTGATTTTATAAGAAACTCCAAAGCCTCTGCCTGATTGTCAAACATTTTATACAGAGTCTCCACGTTGCTACCCTTAGAATTCTGCATGGAACGCACATATTTAAGTATATAATGTGAAGTTATATTTTTAGGTGCAACCACTGAACCTATTGGAAGTTCTCTTATAACTTCTTCAAACTCTATTTTATTTATTTTAGTAATAGACTTTGCCTTGGAAATATGATGTGTATACATTGAAAGCAGGATATTTTCTTCATCAATACTGGTAAGTGTTACAACAGCATTTGCATTTTCAATACCTTCTTCAAGCAGTATTCTCTTGTCTGTAGCATCTCCATGTATAACTATAGCTTCCGGAAGCCATTCTGAAAGTTCTGCACAGCGGGCCTCATCAGCCTCTATTATTTTGACATCTATTTTAGCTTTTAGAAGTTCGATACATAAATAGTAAGCAATGGTTCCTCCGCCACAGATTATAACATTTTCAATAGGCCTTGTATTTACACCAACCTTGTTGAAGAAATCATAAGAGTCCTTAAACTTAAGTATGCAGGAGAATGTGTCACCTTTTCTTAGTATAAATGAACCATTAGGAATTTCAACCTTACCGCTTCTTCTGACCATACAAATAAGTACATTGCTTGATATGGTTTTTGAAAATTCAATAAGACTCATTCCGTCAAGTATTGAATTTTCACCTATGGTAAGCGAAATAAGGTTTACTCTGCCTTTGTAGAATGTATCAACCTCTATTGCGGATGGAAAATGTATAAGTCTTGCTATTTCAAAGGCGGCTATTCTCTCCGGATTAATAGCCATTGAAAGTCCAAGTTCTTCCTTTATATAATTAATTTCCTCATAATACTGAGGATTTCTTACTCTGGCTATAGTCTGACAGTTACCGGCCTTCTTAGCCATAAGGCAGCAGAGAAGATTAATCTCATCTTTATCTGTAACTGCTATAAGCAAGTCTGCATCTTGTACATCGGCCTCAAGAAGCATTTTATAACTTGTACCATCTCCACATACAGCCTGTACATCTAGTATGTTTACTGCATTTTGTAAGGCTATATTATCTCTGTCAACTATGCAGATATCGTTTTTTTCGTTGCTAAGTTCTCTTGCAAGTGCATAGCCTACCTTTCCACAGCCGACTATTACAATATTCATATCTCTCCCCCCTAGATTAATTCACCCATCAGATAAAATCTGCAATTTTCAGTAATTTTAACATTTAAAAGCTTACCGGTATAGTCATCTTTGTTACCTGATGGTACACTAAAATGCACCAGGGTATTATCAGACATACGCCCGGTAATGATGAGAGGCTCTTCGCTGTTAACTTCCTCGGCAAGCACCTCTATAGTATGTCCTACTTTACCTTCAAGCTTATCATCAGAATACTCTGCTACAGTATCCTGAAGCTTTTTAAAACGTCTTTTTACAGCTTCTGTATCTACCTGCTCTTGCATAGTAGCAGCCGGTGTTCCGGTTCTCTTTGAATACTCGAACATATAAGCACTCTGGTAGCGTACCTGCCTTACAACATCAAGAGTATCTTCAAAGTCTTCTTCTGTTTCTCCGGGAAACCCTACTATAATATCAGTAGTAAGCGCAATATCCGGAATTCTTGTTTTTATTTTATTTGCAAGTTCAAGATATGACTCCTTGGTATAACGCCTGTTCATCCTTCTTAACACATTGTTACTGCCCGCCTGAAAAGGCAGATGTATATGTTTACATATCTTCTCGGAATTTGCAATCACTTCAATCAATTCATCAGAAAAATCCTTCGGATGAGGTGTCATAAACCTGATACGCTTTATACCTTCCACCTTTTCTATCATTTTTAAGAGGCTCGCAAAGGTAACAGGTTCTCCTTTCTCACCTTCAAGCCCTTTCCCGTAAGAATTTACATTCTGTCCAAGTAGCATTATCTCTATTACCCCTGCATCTGCAAGACATTTTACCTCTTTTACTATATCTCCGGGTCTTCTGCTTCTCTCCCTGCCTCTTACATAAGGGACTATGCAATAAGTACAGAAGTTGTCACAGCCGTAGGTAATATTTACACTTGCCTTAAACGAATATTTACGTTCATCAGGTAAATCTTCAACTATTTTATCCGTATCCTTCCAAATGTCTACAAGCATAGAATGCTTGATTTTATACTTACCGTTTTTCTTTACAGGATGATGAGCCGCATAACTTTTTAATGCAAACATCGCAAAAACAAGTTCAGCCAATTTATAGATATTATGGGTACCGTAAATCAAGTCTATGAAAGAATAACTTTCTCTTAATTTCTGCACTACAGTTGTCTCCTGCATCATACAGCCGCAGAGAGCAATTATCATATTTGGATTAAGTTCTTTTAACTTCTTCAGATAACCCAGATTGCCATACACCTTCTGGTCCGCATTTTCTCTGATGGTACAGGTATTAAGTATTACAAAATCAGGACTTTTATCCTCTGTATTTTCAAACCCTATTTTTTCCAGTATTCCGGCTATTTTCTCAGAATCCCTGAAGTTCATCTGACATCCGAAAGTATTACAGTTAAATGTCAGCCTCTTTCCTGCATTTTTACATATAAGCTTATAAACTTCCGCAGCCTTTTCCATATAAAAATACTGTCTTTCAGGCTCATTTACAGGTTCAACTGCTCTTACTGCTTCAAAATCATAATCAACTTTAAAAAATATTATTTACTGTATTTTTCCATTTTCATCCATTCTAAAATTCTAACTTTATTCTCTAATCTGACCGTCACCGATAATTATATACTTCTCACAGGTCAGTTCTTTAAGTCCCATAGGTCCGCGAGCATGGATTTTCTGGGTACTTATTCCAATTTCAGCTCCCAGTCCAAACTCCCCTCCATCGGTAAAACGTGTAGAGGCGTTTACATAGACACAGGCAGCATCTATAACTGAGGTGAAATGCTCCGCATTCTGAATGTTATCAGTGATTATAGTCTCAGAATGCCCTGTATTATATTTATTTATATGAAGTACTGCTTCTTCTATACTATCCACGGATTTCAACGAGATAATTCTATCCAGATATTCCTTACCCCAGTCTTCTTCGGCAGCAGGTACAAAGCCCTCACAGTACTTCACAGCTTCTTCGTCAGCCCTTATTTCAACTCCATGTTCAGACAAGGCTTTATATATAAGAGGCGCAAACTTATCCAGTACAGCCTTATGTACAACCAGAGATTCGCAGGCATTACATACTCCGAGCCTTGTTGTTTTGGCGTTGACAATAATTTTCACCGCCATTTGAAGGTTTGCATATTCATCTACATAGACATGACAATTTCCGGTTCCTGTGTGAATAGCGGGAACTGTAGCATTTTTAACTACAAATTCAATCAGTCCTGCTCCTCCCCTCGGAATTACAAGGTCTACATAATCATTTGCAGTAATCAGCTCTTTTATCCCATCATGTCCTTCATCCTCTATGTAGGTTACGGCGTTTTCATCTATTCCGTTTTCTGTAAGTGCCTGTTTAATAGTCTTAACTATAGCCTTACAGGAATTTATTGCATCTGAGCCTCCTCTTAGCACCACAGCATTTCCACTCTTAAAGCATATACCAAAGGAAGCTGCTGTTACATTCGGGCGGGCCTCATAAATCACACCAATTACTCCAATAGGTACTCTTTTTCTTCCAATCATTAGTCCGTTCGGTCTTTTAATCATAGAAGAAATCTCTCCTATAGGGTCTGAAAGAAATGCAAGCTCTTTCAAAGAAGCAGCAATGCCTTTTATTCTCTCATCTGTAAGCAATAGTCTGTCAAGTAAGCCTTCACTCATATTCTTACTTCTACTCGCTTCCATATCAAACTTATTGGCAGCTATAATTTCATCAGAATTCTCCACTATAAACTTAGCACAGTCTCTTAACACTTGATTTTTGGTATCTGACGAAAGCAAAGCAAGCTTATATGAAGTATTTTTAGCAGCTTGTAATTTATTTATCATATCTACCTCGCATCAATTTCTATGCATCTGTTTTCAGTTACTATCAGATTAACCGGCTTGTCATTTTCAGCAAACGGCAGGTTTTCAAATATCTGATATTCATAGGCTAAAGCTGTTATGTGAAACTTATCTTCCGGATATTTTGTTAAATATCTGTCATAATATCCTCCACCATAGCCTATCCGTCTTCCTTTAATGTCAAAACACAGTCCGGGAATAAGCATTTCTATATTATCATTAACATTATTAACACTGATAAATTCACCGGAAACAGGCTCTAAAATTCCATAAACCCCAGCCTTATATTCTGTATTCTTATTGATGAATACAAAATCCATCTTCGCTCCTGCTTTGACACCGGTTCTTATTTTAGGAAGAGCTACCTTTTTACCGTCTTTTATGGCAGTATCTATTATTCTCTGTGTAGGAATCTCCTTTTCCATTGATGAATATACAAATATTATCTGAGCTTCTTTGTAAGAATCAAGCTCTAAATACCTGTCTGATATTAATTTTGCATTGTATAAATCTTCTTCTAAATAGGCGGTATCGGAAGTATTTCTTCTAGTCTGAACTATTTTTCTATAATCAGCCTTATCCACTAAAGCTCTCCTCTACAATCTCTTTTCGATGATTTTTTCAGCAGCCTTTACTCCGTCTACAGCCGCACTGGTTATTCCACCTGCATATCCGGCTCCTTCACCAATCGGATACATCCCTCGTATATTTGCCTCAAAAGTATCATTATTTCTTACTATTCTAAGTGGGGATGAGGTTCTGGACTCAACTCCCAGCATAACTACGTCTTCTCTGTCAAAGCCTTTATCTTCCTGCCAAAATCCTTCATACCGATAATAATTGACTGAGTTATATACTCTGGTAATATATCTCTTAAATTAGCAAACTCGGTTTTACCTTTTGACACTGTATTTATAAGACCAAAGCCGGTACTTGTCTTATTTTCGATAAAATCTCCCAAAAGCTGAACAGGGATAGCACCGCCTGCAAGCCTAAAAGTCTTTTTTTCAAGTTCTCTCTGATATCTTACCCCTGCCAGTGCGTCATCTCCTCCAAAGTCAGAGGGACTCACTGCCACAACTATTGCACTGTTTGCATTTTCAGAGCCTCTGTCGTGATAACTCATTCCATTTACAAGGGTACCACCTTTTTCCGAAGAAGAATTTACTACATATCCACCCGGACACATACAGAAAGAATATACTCCACGTTCTTCTACACCTGTAGAAGTCACTTTATAATCTGCCGGCGGAAGTCTGTCATACATCTTACCATACTGATATTTACTTATCATTTCCTGAGGGTGCTCTACCCTTACTCCAACTGCAAATGGCTTTGGTGTCATTATTATTCCCTTTGAAGACAAAAGTTCAAATGTATCTCTTGCAGAATGTCCCAAAGCTAAAATCACTTCATCACAGGGTAAGGTTTCCTCATTATTCAATACTATATGTTTTATCTGTCCGTTTTTTTTCCTCAAACCCTGTAAATTTAGTTTCAAATCTGTATTCTCCGCCCAGCGAAATAATTTCTTTTCGCATATTTATAAGTATCTTTTTAAGTACGTCCGTTCCTATATGCGGCTTATTTATATATAAGATTTCTTCATCTGCTCCAAACTTAACAAAGGTCTCCAGCACAAAAGGTATTCTCTTAAAAGGATCTTTAACCATAGTATTTAACTTCCCATCGGAAAAAGTTCCGGCTCCACCTTCACCAAACTGTACATTGGTAGTTTCTGACAATTCACCTGTAGTCCAGAATTTGTCTACTGTTGCAGTTCTTTTTTCTACATCCTGCCCCTGCTCTATAATTAGAGGCTTAAGTCCTGCTACTGCAAGCACATAGGCACAAAAAAGTCCTGCCGGACCACTGCCTATAATTATCGGCCTGTTTTTACTGTCAGCACCTGAAATTCTTTTTATTTCCAACTTCTCTTCTTTATAGGCAGAAACATCCTGTATTGGCTTCCTTGCCGATAATATTCTATTATAAGCCTTATCGGTCAGTGACACAACTACTGATAAGCTATAATGAATGTCTTCTTTTTTTCTGGCATCTATTGATTTCTTTTTAATTTCGTAAGTTATAAGTTCATTTTCATTTACTTTTAATTTTCTGATACAGGCTTTTCTTACATCCTCATCTGTATAGCCTATGGGGAGTTTAACCTGTGAAGCTCGAAGTAATTTTTCTTCTTTCATCATCCTCCGTTTCCAACCTCGTAAGCACTTGCAAATGCCCGGGTAAGGTTGTAGCCTCCGCAAAGTCCGTCTACATCCAGCACTTCTCCTACGAAGAAAAGTCCGGGAACAAGTTTAGATTCCAGACTATCTGTTAATTCATTCATAGAAACTCCACCGGAAGTTGTCTGTGCAGAGTCAAAACCGTTAACTGTTATTATATCAAATTTAGCCTCTTTAAGCCACTTTAAAATCATATTAATTTTTATTATCTGTTATGTTTCCAACCTTATTTTTTTATTATCTAAAAATTTATCGGCCATATATTTTGACAATTTTTTTCATAAGTAAAACCTGTTAAAAATTTATCAGAAGTTCTTTCTGATAGTAATTCTCTTCTTTTTTTCAAAATATTTTTCAAGTTCTTCATTTGATTTATCGTAGCAAAAATCTACCTTAAAATACAGTTTATTGCCCTTATCAATCTCTCTTGCAATCTTACCCGAAAGTTGCATTACAGGGATTCCGCCAATACCCTGCTCGGTAAACTGAAGTTCTCCAACTTCGCTTCCAAGTAAAATCTGTTCATCCTTTTTTTATCTATATAGACTTTAATCTCAGCTACACATCTTAACCCTGCAAATTTATGTTTATCTGTTTTTAACAGAGGTCAGAGCAGGCAAAGGCTTGATTATACTATGCCCAAGTCTTTTAATTATAGTAAAAGAGAACCATCACTGCCGGTAGACGCACCTGCAAGTCCACCACAGGCGATTACAAGTTTTTTTAGCAAAATATGAATAATAATTTCCCTTTGTTCCTGTTACAATTTCAAAAAGTTCTCCATTTTTCTTTATATCACAAATAGTTATATTAGTTTTTTTAATTTTTACCTTAAGTCTTATTAATTCATCATTTAGGATATTTACAAATTCTCTTGCACTCTCCCCTGCCGGGTATACATAGCCTGCTTCTATCCTGTCAAAGTTTCTTCCCTTTTTTTACTATGCCATCAATACCAAAAGAAGAGAAAAGGTCTATAAGCCCTTTCCCTCCTAATTTGTCTATGATATTATAAGCCTTTTCTATATCACCACTGTTGTAGCAGGACTTTTTCCCGATAAAGATTGGTAAAGTTACATTTCCCATTACCGGTTGTTGCAAGCTTTTTGCCCAAAACTTTTCCATGCTCAAGTATGCTTACACTTAAGCCTCGCCTGGCTGCTAAAAGTCCTGTAAGCATACCTGAAGCTCCACCTCCTACAACAATCAAATCTCTGATATCCTTAGCCATAATTCCTCTACTTTTTCTTGAAACTTATCATATCTTTTCTGTTTACAGGAAATACCGCATAATAGGTCTTACCTGTATTTACAAGCACTTCTTCAGTATGTGCCTTGTCATAATAAAACTTTGTTTTATCTGCACCACCTTTTTTCTGCCAGAATACCTTGATTCCCCTGCCATTAGTGATATAATATCCACTTCCCGACTGATTCATAAGATCCATAGTCTGGTATCCATTGTGGTCTTTGTTGTATTCATTTACAAACTGAATAAAAATATTTCTAAATTTCAGTGCTTTACCGGTTCCCTTATCTATATGCTTGGTACCAAAGGCATATCTTGTATACAATTTTTCTTTTTTACCATAGGTGAAAGACGGTGTCATATATGCTGAGAACGGTACTTTCACATACTCTGCCTTAAACGAGCCTTCTCTGTCATTAGTAACCTCATCCTCTGCTGAAAAGTTAAAATGTGAAGTCAGGCCTTTTCTAGGCTTAGTTCTGAGCTTTTTATCTTTCACAGCCTTCATAAGCCCCTTGGCACTTGCAAAAGCATTGTGTGGTGCACGAATACTGTTATCTCTGTAAAAAGCCCTTGCTCCTTCCCAGGAAAGTCCTGAAATAGTATCCACTCCAAGCTTTTTAATCTCATCTATTGCATAATGTGTCTGTCCGAAATGAACGAAAATCGCATCAAATTCATTTGCAAAATCCACATAATAATGTCTTGCACTTCTTACCGAGCCTATCCTGTCACCTTTCATGTAGTCGAAGACTCCCATAAGTCTGGTGATACCGCCTTCCGCAAGAATTTCATAAAGAATCTCCGCCCTTCCTGTACCTGTCTGCGGATAAGCAAATTCTATATTATTAAACATAAAAAGCAAAAGGACGTTTATTTTTATATTTTTTATCCAGCTTTTTCCCGCTTAACGGGCTTACATAGGCGGGTTTTTTAGGTTTTTCAGGTTCTGATGGCGTTACCGAGGATGAACTTACTACACTTGCTGTAGAACTGCTTGTGACAGATGTTCTTCCCGGATTAGAGGTATTATCTGCCTTTTTTCCACAAGCTGAAAGTAAAAACTAAAGTAGATGTAAATATTATTAAGCCTGTAATTATAATTCTCTTGTTCATATTATTCCTCATTTCTGGTTATTCCCAAAGTTTCCAGGATAGCCTCCTGCTTAGCTTCCATAACCGCTCTTTCTTCATCTTCAATATGGTCGTAACCCAGTAAATGCAACATACTGTGCGCTATAAGAAATGCAAATTCCCGCTTAATGCCATGTCCATATTCCTCCGCTTGTGAATAGACCTTATCTACAGAAACCATAATATCTCCCAGAAGCAATTCATCTGTCTCCGGATTAAGGTAGCCTTCCGGACTTTCGTTTACTAATGAAAAATCAGCCGGAAAGTCATAGTCTACCATAGGAAAAGATAATACATCTGTAGGTCTGTCGATATTCCTGAAGTCCTTGTTAGCTTCATGAATTTCTTCATTATTAGTGAGCAAAACATTTACTTCTACTTCGTAAGGGCAATTTTCAGTATCAACAACCCTTTTTACAACATTTTTAATAACTTCCTCATAGTCAAAGTCAAGCACTCTTTTAGCTTCATTTTCCACCAAAATAGTCATATTCTACTTTCGCCTCCTCTATAAGATAGTCTTTAATGAATTTATAGTCATTTAAAGAAAGTCCGGATGCATCCAATTTTCCTGCCATAAGACAGGAATCCATAACTCCGTCTACTATGACGGTGATATTTCGTTTTATCCCTTTGCTTCTAAGATATGCTATGGTAGAAGATAGTTTACAGACTATCATAGTTATTGCTGTTTCACGTGATTTAGGATAACCGAGCTTAAAATTATGTTCTTTAATAAAAGCTGTAACTTCACCTGGAAAGTTATTTTCTTTAGCTAAAATAAGCCCTTCTTTTTATATAATTATTACTTACAATACGACCACATTCAGCATAAAAAGCACCTACTTCAGCCAGTTTTTCGTTTCCTCCCATAAGTTTAGTTATGTCTTTAACAAGCTTAGAAGTTCTTTTTGCATCATCAAAAAAATTTTTTTATCTTCTATGAGTCTATTATACACCTCTATATCATTGCTTAACAGGTATGAATAATCTTTTTTTGTTCCATTTATAATTTCACCAGCTTCATTATTCATATTGTTTATATTAATTGAAATTGCATCTTTAATATCTAATTCATCTTCATCAACATTAGTAGTTTTAATATTCTCAGATACTATTTCATTCTGACAGAAATTTTTGGATAATAACCATCCCACGATGATGCATCACGAAATAATACCTGCTTCTATGATATGTGAAGCTGTGGCCAATTTATCTGTTCTAAGCCCATGCATTATAATGAAAAAGGCTATTTCAAAGGATATTAATGTTACAATAGAATAAATAACGCTTGTAAAATCAGAATAATACTGCGTAAGTATTATAAGTATTACAGCAGTGAGAAAGCTATTGGCAACAAATTCGGTGTTACATTTGTAAATACCGTAATGATAAGTACATAGGCAAAAGTTGACATAAGAGCACTTACTATGTCAGAAAAAGATTACTGACAATATTATACCTATTAAAAAAATAACCATCTAAAAGTAGGAAATTCTGCAAAAACAGCAAATCCAACAGTTATTATGAAGCTCGAAGAGGATAAAAATACCGGTAATTAAATGCTTTTTCATCCTTTTTTTACGGTTATCATTTACAGCTTTTGTATATAATTTATATATTACACAAAAAAACCAGGACAAATAGACATAATCCAACAATTTTGTATTGACTGTCGAATTTAATCATTCCCAAAATTGAGCATAAAGGCACAGATAAAAAAATAAAATATTATCTTTAATCAAGTGATGTAAAGGCTTACCCTCGGTCATCTTCGATAACTCCTTTTTATTTTTCTTTGTGTAAATTTTTCTTTTCATATTCATCATAGGCAGTAACTATCTTCTGAACCAGTGGATGACGTACTACGTCCTTATTAGTAAGGTTGGAAAATCCTATACCTTCTATATTTTTAAGTATTTTAACTGCTTCCTCAAGTCCTGACTTAGTCCCATTTGCAAGATCTTTTTGTGTAAGGTCTCCCGTAATGACTACCTTTGAACCGAAACCTATTCTTGTAAGAAACATCTTCATCTGGGCCGGAGTAGTATTCTGTGCCTCATCCAGGATAATAAAGGCATTGTCAAGAGTCCTGCCTCTCATATAGGCAAGAGGAGCTACTTCTATAAGCCCCTTTTCGACATTAGCATGAAAGGTCTCTGCTCCCATAATCTGATTAAGTGCATCATATAGTGGTCTTAAGTATGGATCTACCTTGCTCTGCAAGTCTCCGGGAAGAAAGCCTAACTTTTCACCGGCCTCTATGGCAGGTCTTGTCAGTATGATTCTTTCTATCTTATTATCCTTAAAGGCTTGAATAGCCATAGCCATTGCAAGATAAGTTTTACCTGTTCCCGCAGGACCGAGTCCAAACACTATTATATCTTTTTTTATCTGGTCTACATATTTTTTCTGACCTATGGTCTTAGGTTTTACAGGCTTACCGCTTACAGTATGTGCAATTATTTCTTTATCTATACTTTCAAGACTTTCAGCAGAGTCCACAGGCTCCTTTATAATAGATACGGCATAGTTCACCTGCTGTTCAGTAATATCTGTTCCTCTTAAAGACAAGGCTAATAGTTGTTCCATCACCTTAAGAGCCCCTCTTATATCTTCTTTATTTCCTTTTATATGTGTAATTCCGTCTCTTGACACTATATCCACATCAAAAGACTTCTCTATAATCTTAATATTGCTGTCAAATGCACCAGACACATTGGACTCATGACTGACAGGTATGTTTATTGTAATTTCAGAAACCGCCAAATTGTATACTCCTTTATTATGATGTGGGTGTCAAATACCTTTGACACTTGTATCTTATTATATTTGTATAAATAGTGTGTGTTTTGCACATCCATCGGAGAAATTTCCTATAACATAAAAAGACGCAGAGCCATATCGACACTGCGTCCTTTCAACTTTAACTATTTGAATTTACGTTTTCTAGCAGCCTCAGACTTTTTCTTACGTCTGACAGATGGCTTCTCGTAATGCTCTCTTTTGCGAATCTCCTGCTGAATACCAGCCTTCGCACAGTTTCTTTTGAAACGGCGAAGAGCACTATCAAGAGTTTCGTTTTCTTTAACGATTACATTTGACATTCTCTCACCAACCCTCCCCTCCAGCTGTAGATTTAGTGCCGACAACTGATTGGGTAATAATAATCATAGCACGCTAATATTCTACAATACTTTAGTGGGTTTGTCAACCACAATTTTGTAAAATGTGATTTTATGCAAGCCTTACAATTAACTTCTCAAAATACTCCGGAAGTGGAGCGTGAAACTCCATATACTCTCCCGTTCTTGGATGTATGAAACCTAGCATTTCAGCATGAAGTGCCTGTCCCTGTAGCTTAAATGGATTTTTAGCTACTCCATATACCTCATCTCCAAGCAAAGGATGACCTATGCTTGTCATATGTACCCTTATCTGATGTGTCCGTCCTGTTTCAAGCATACATTCTATATGTGCAAAATTATTACCATTTGGAGAGGTGTAGTTTCTTATAACTCTGTAGTGAGTTATTGCAGGCTTGCCACCAGGTACTATAGCCATTTTCTTCCTATCTGTCTTAGAACGGCCTATAGGTCCTTCTACAGTACCTTCTTCATCCTTAAACTCCATAAACTATAGCCTGATATTTTCTCTTTATACTATGTTCCTTAAGCTGTGCAGCTATTATTCTATGGGAAAAATCATTTTTACAGGCTATTATTACTCCTGTGGTGTCCATATCAATGCGATGGACTATCCCCGGACGAAGTTCTCCGTTTATACCGGAGAGATTGTCCTTACAATGGTACATAAGTGCATTTACAATTGTTCCCGAATAATGTCCTGCTGCAGGATGTACTACCATACCTTTAGGCTTATTTACAAGGATTACATCCTCATCTTCATAAAGAATATCAAGAGGAATATTTTCAGGAATAATTTCTACCTCTTTTACCGGAGGAATATTTACAGTAATAGCTGCACCGTTAAATACCTTGAAACTGCTTTTAACTGCCTTTCCGGATACAAGTACCTTTCCATCATCTATTAGTCCCTTTAGATAAGATCTTGAATAGTCTGTAAGATTAGATGACAAATACTTATCTATTCTTTCACCATCTTCATCTGCCAACAGTTCAATAATATCATCAGACAATTCTTCATTGTAAAACTCTTCATTGACCAGGTTTTCGTTAATTTTCATTTTTCACCCTGCCAAGCATTTTATCAAAATCCTCATCCTTATAAACAAAAATCCCAAGGATTAGTATTGTAAAAGCTGCTATTGTTACATAACAATCTGCGATATTGAATATAGGAAAATTTATCAGTTCAAAGTATAAAAAGTCTATCACATAACTATGCCCGTATTTAACCATAGTAAGAACTCTGTCTGCAAAGTTGCCTAAAGCTCCTGCAAGTAACAAAACTAAGGCAAAATGCACTGGAAAGTATCTTTTGTCCGATATTATTTTCTTTAGAAGCCATATTACAAAAGCTATTACAATAACTGTAATCACTGTAAATAGCCAGAAGCCTCCTTGAAATAAACCAAAAAGCTGCACCCGAATTGCCTCCTTCAAGCAGGGTAAAACTAAATACGCCTTTTAATAACAGTGAAACTGTCGTTTGATAAATATTTAACAGCAAACTGCTTAGTAAGTAAATCAATCACAACCAACGCTAAAACTAGCAATAATTCAAATATAAAAAAATCTGTTTTTATTCATAATCAACCTTCAAAAACTTCCTTAATTCCTAATAATATCTCTTCATCAGTAATATCATTATAAATTTCTGCTTTTCCTATCTCTTTAGTAAGGATAAACTTAATCTTTCCACCCTGCATTTTTTTATCTGATTTTGTTGCTATAAGCACATCATTCATACTAAAATCTATGCCAGAGAGTGGTATCTTTTTAAAAAGTTTATATTTTACAAGGATTTGCTTCATCTCGCCAAGCTCTGTATCACTTATAAGACTACGTGCTACAGTCATTTTCATGGCAGCTGCCATTCCAAGCGCAACACATTCTCCATGAAGCAGATTAAAATTCATAAGCTTTTCAATTGCATGTCCTATAGTGTGCCCATAGTTTAATATTGCACGAAGTCCACTTTCCATAGGATCATTCTCAACTACCTCTTTTTTTATTCTGCAGGAATGGAATATAATATATTCGAGTGCGTCCCTGTTTTTAGCTATTATTTTGTCTGCATTTTCTTTAAGATAAACTAAAAATTCCCTATCCCAGATATATCCATATTTTATAACTTCAGCCATACCTGAAAGATATTCTCTCTCTTGAAGCGAAGCCAGGGCAGATGTATTCATATAGACAAGCTCAGGCTGATGAAAAGCCCCTACCATATTTTTATAAGCCATAAAGTCCACACCGGTTTTACCACCTACACTTGAGTCTGACATTGCAAGCAATGTTGTTGGAATCTGTACAAATCTTATTCCACGAAGGTAGGTAGCAGCCGCAAAACCTGCCAGGTCACCTACAACCCCTCCACCTACAGCTAAAATTACATCTTTTCTTTCAAAAATTATTATTTATCAGTTCTTCGTACAAATTCTGAACAGTAGAGAGAGACTTACTGTTCTCTCCTGCCGGAAAAGTAAAAGTGAAAAAAACTGTTTTCCTACGCTTTTTAAGTTCCATCAAAAGGATTTCTTTAAAATATTTATCTGTATTTGAATCAAATACCAGCATAAATTTGTTACAGGACACAAAAAAATTTCTGACAGTAATCCAGACAATTTGTTGAAATCTGATTCAATAACAATATTGTAGTCATCTTTTTCCTTTAGAGCTTATATCAACTTTTAAGTATTTTTGCCCATATTCACTTTCGCCATTTCTATATATGTTTGAAGCCGGTATTCTCTTTATTGAGCTTTTTACATTTTGATTTTTCAGACTGTAAATCTGAATTAACCTCATCTTTTTTTACAGTTTCAGATGGTATACGGTTTATAAGATTTTCTCTTATTGATGTATGTTTTTCTTTGTGAAAATCCGGTATTTTTTCATCTTTATCTGTTTCATCAAAGGAAATTTTTTCGTCAGTCCTTTCTGCTTCCTCCTCTTTTTATATTTGTTTCATTACTTATAGCTTCATTATGCTCTGTCTCGCTATTTTTTTCATCTTTATCGGCAGCTTTTATATCATCCTGATTATCTTCAGATATTTTGTTTACTTCCTGCATCTTCTCAACATCTTCAGGCTCTATTTGCTTTGCATCTTCAAGCTGTTCTTTTAATTTAAGATATCCCTCTAAGTCATTTACAGATATATTATAAGCATCACTGTTAATGAGGTCTAGCTGGGTAGTTATAAGATTTTTTTCACATGAGCTTTATAAAGTTCAAATCTTCTGTTTAAATCATCTGTCTGTCTGAAGATAGAGTCTAAGTCTGACTTAGCCTTAGTTAAAACCTCATCAGCCTTTGTATGCGCTGTTTTTTTCAATTATTCTGGCTTTTTTTGGTAGCATTTTTCCTGTTCTTCGTCTGAAGCTTTCTGTGCAAGTACCAAAGCCTTCTGCAAAGTCTTTTCAATAGATTTATAATATTGTAATCCTTCACTTAAAGCATTAATTTTTATCTTTAAGCTCAATATTTTTCTTTTGCACACTGCATCATAATCCCCTGTAATTTTTAGCAACAAACTCATCAACACTTCTTCTTGAGTAGCCAATGCCTTTCTTAAATTCATAGTCTTTTAATATAATTTGATGAAAGCATAATACCCTCCGATAATTAACAATATTTTTCCTAAATGAATCTGTATTCTGTCTTTTTTTGTACGCCCTGAACTTTCATAAAATATAAATTTACCAAATCCTCTTACCGATATTATATCACCAGGTATCACCTGATAATGGCTTGAAGAAACACTTGCAGAGTTTACAGCAACTTTATCCGTTTCTATCGGGTCTTTAACTTTAGCTCTTGAAATATTAAGTGCCTCTCCTATAATGACATCAAGTCTGAGTGATGGAACAGTGCCAAATTTATCTTCAATTCTTCTCACAGCCATAATTTCACCAGCAGAAGCTGATAAACAATTTACCTGATATCTTCCTATCTGCTTTAGCTCACTTATCAAAAAATTTTCAATTTTTTTCTGACAGAAAACAAAAGCTTTGTTTATACTATTATTTTCAGATATGGTGTAAATATCTCCGATTAGTTTTCTATCTATACCAAGTCCCAGTATAGCTCCTAGAAAATCCCTATGTGAAAGTGAATTTTTTTCAAATTTAACACTCTTTACAATTATTTCCACACAACTTATGGGAAACTCTATATTATCTCTTTCTTCATAAGACGCCGGAAAGCATGCAATCACTCTTTCAGCATCCTCTATACCTCCAAAAAGGAAAAACCTTCCTACCGGAAGGTCTGCTACTTGTCTTTTTAGAACTGCAACTTCCCTGACATTAAGAAAATCTGAAAATACAGTTATATCTCTGGTAAAAGATACTCTTGCCATATCAAGCAAATGTCGGAATACCAAATTCTCTTCTTTATCCATATTACTGTCCATTAATTTTAGGCACTGAAAATAAAGTATCTATAAGCTCTTCTTCATTTCTGCTGACAGTTCCACATTTTCAGGAGAAATAATATAAACAAACTTAGATACAACTCTGAATTTTCCATTGATTGCATGCATGGTTCCAAAAGCAAAATCAGATATACGCTGTGCCTCAGCAGGCTCCAAAGCTTCAAGATTGAGTACAACTATTGCTCCGGATATAAGTCTGTCACAGATATCCTGCACTTCCTCAAAGCTCTTTGGCATCATTACATATACTTCGGCACCTGATTTTGCACTCTTTCTTATAGGTATAACTTTCTGCTCATCTTTTGAAGTTTTCTTCCTTCTTTCAAAAAACGAAGGAGAATAGTCTTCCTCATCGTCGTAATCTTCTTCGTAATCATTTCTTTTATTTTGCTTTATTCTTGACTTTTCTATACTATCCTCCGCTATCTCATCATCATAATCTTCTTCATAGTCATCGTCAATCCCGGCACCCTCCTTGATTGTGGTGATAATTTTGTTAATTCCTTTAAACATACGCTCACTCCTATTTTTAAAAATTATATATCATAATTTCTATCTTCAAAGATACCGGTACCAACTCTTACAAACGTAGCACCTTATTCTGTCGCTACTTCATAATCACCGGTCTTCCCTATAGAAAGGACACTCATATTAACATTATGAATGTTTTTGCTATTCAAGTCAACCATTATTTTTTTAATGTTTGAAATGTTTGAAATACTTACGGTTCTCTTCTGATATATCGGCAAAAGTGGTTATAGTCATTAGCCCTTTTACTCTTATTAACCAGACTAAGATTTTCAGTTATTCCCATTTTTATCCTTATCCATTTTATCAGCATTCAGTATTATATTGTCATATTCATTCAGATAATATCCCTTGTCGTTAGGTATAAGATAGTATTCACTATTGTCTGATTTTATATTTTTCAGTATCCGGATCAATATGCTTAAATCTTGGATATCCATTATTGGTATTATAAACACCTTTCAATAATCTGGTTTTACTTATTTTATAAATATTCTGGCTGTTAGGTTCTATAATTTCATCTCACGATTTGAAACCTTCATTAACATCAATATAAATAAGTTTGTTTTCTGTATCTCTATAGCAAATATCGGTTTCTATATATTTATTTATAATCTCGTTATTTTTACCTACACTCCTTATTATAAAAACCGCCACTTCTGTTTCCGCCTCCACCGGCATAGTATTCCTCAGGGATTTCAAATACCTGTCTTTCTACTACTGATGATTTAGGAATTTTAAGCCCGGTTACTCTTTTAAGGACAATATATATATTGACAAATCTTTTTGTCTGCATAATCTACCATATAATTATAAAATGTCAGAACAAGATAATTATCACCATTTATTTCAGTAACATTGGTTCCTGCTTTTGCAGTAAATCCCTTATTATCAACAATTACATCTACAGAATCTTTGTCGTTCAGAAGTTCTTTCTGCTCTTTTGTTATAGGGACAATAACTCTCCATGTTTCATCAGATATAAGCTTGTATACTGATTCACCGGCTTCTATTCTGCCTTCAGTTTCGGCAGCTGTTTTTAATATGTAGCTGTTTTGCTTTTCAAATATTTCAGACGTGATTTTATCTTCTGTCATACCTTCCAGTCCATCTGTTCCATATACTATAATTCCACTGTCATCAGCATAGTTTATATTAAAGGAATCACCGCTTCCTTTTGTCTTTTTTAAGGTAGCCATTACAGTTTTACCTGATGAAGTCATAACAGTTTCATTCATAGACTCTTTAAGATTATACGTACTAAAAAAGTTATCATCACGATTTATTTGAAACTGATGAAGAATACCTGCAAGATGCTCTCCTGACTCATCAGTATGATCATCAGCCATAAGCTTTGCATATATACTTCCTGTTTTGTCTATAGAAAAAACTGCTTCATTTTTACGTACTCTGGAGTTGCCATTTACATAATAATTTATATAACCGGCTTCTGATGACTTAAAGACTTTTTCATTTCTTAGTACAAGTCCCGAAGTATTGATAATTTCACTTTTTTCATCACTTACAACTCTGTATACTGAGGTTTTGTCCTTAAATAAAAACAATGCTGTATGTCCCATAATATAAATTAAAATCACAATAAAAACAAGGATTCCTACACTAAAAGGTCTCCTCTCGCTATAATTCTTTTTATCTTCATACTGAACAACATTATTTCTTTTTAGCCAAATTTTTTTTAGCCAAGTTATATTCCTCCAAACAAACAAACTGCCACACCATTAATGTGACAGCCTGCGAAATGTTTTATATCTTATAAGGAAACAAGTATATTATGCTTATATTCCTCAGGTACATCTTCACTCTTAACAGAAAGACTAAGTATGACATCAACACTATATTTATCTGCAACCTGAATTATCTTATCAAGCACAGGCTTCATAGTTTCTTTGTCTGTAAATGAAATCTTAAGAAAGCTGTCAAGGAAAATTGCTTCAAGGTCATGATCCTGTGAAATAATTCCACAAAGAAATCCAATAAACTCACCGGAATTTTCTACCAGAAAATCCTTAACATTAATAAGACGAGATCTTATTATTAAGCTCATACATATGAGCCAGATCCTTATCTAAGAATACAACATTACCGCCGGAAGTCTTAATAGCTTCATTGGCTTTTTCAAGAATTACTTTTGTCTTACCTTTTCCTTTTTCCCCACAAACAATATGCACCATAGTAAAACCCTCCTTTAATATGAAAAAGTTTATTAATCAACTATTATTATATGTCAAACTACTATAAAATTCAATTAGTTTGACATATTTTGTGGTAAATTTTTCAAAAAAATAGTTCCAAGCCCGGCATACAGGTTAAGGCTGTCTGAGGCTTTTAAGTACTCCAACTATGTAATTCTTATCTGCTGAGGACTTAAATGACATAAAGATACAAGAGCCTGCTTCATCGGTAGTACCGGTCTTTCCACCTATTACCGTATATCCATCAGGTACTTTATAAGTTCCTGTCAGATATTGATTTGTAGAAGTTATGGTTTTGGTAACCTCAGCACCGGCAAAGTTTTTATATTTCAAAGTATATGAGCCTTGATTTATAATCTTTACAAATTCGAGGGATTTTTAAGCAATTCATTAAATATAATATATAAATCATATAAAGTAGAATAATGCGCGTTATCATGAAGTCCTGTACTGTTTACAAAGCGGCTGTGTGTTGCCCCGATTTTCTTAGCCTCTTCATTCATAAGAACAGCAAATTTTTCTTCACTTCCTGCTACTGCTACTGCCAAAGCTTTAGCAGCATCATTGGCTGATGTTACAAGTGCAGCATTAAGAAGCTCTCTTATTGTAATTTCATCTCCATCCATAAGCCTCATTTTCTTGGCAAGTGGTTCAGTAATCTTAATTGATTCGCCATCTATCTTAACAGCCCTGTCAAGATTACTTTCTTTATCAAACACAACATAAGCAGTCATCATTTTAGTCAGACTTGCAGGATACATTTTTTTAAAACTGTTCTTTGAATAAATAGCCTCTTCTTCACTGGAGACTATTACCGCCTTGGCATTAAATGAAGGCTTATCCTTTAATTTATTTATTTTTTTATCTGTTAAAACACAGAGCCCTTCAGACATAAGAGGTTTTACAACCTCAGAATCTTTTGATATCATAAGCTCTGGCTTCTGTGCCACCATTTCCATACGAAAAATAGGCTGTGGCATTATTTCCACAACCCGTAAGTATAATTCCTGTTAAAGTAATAAGAATTAATTTTTCTTTTAATTTTTTATCATGACTTATATAACTCTCTCCAGTCAAGGTCTCCCCTATCCAAGGCTTTAATCATAAGCTCTGCTGAAGCAAGATTTGTTGCAGCAGGTATATTATTAATATCACAAAGCCTCAAAATATTACTAATATTTGGCTCATGTGTCTTTGATGACAGCGGATCTCTCAAAAATATAACCAAATCAATTTCATTATGATCAATCTGTGCCGCCATCTGCTGTTCGCCACCCAAATGTCCTGCCAGATACTTATGCACATTCAGATTAGTGACTTCTTCAATAAGTCTTCCTGTTGTTCCTGTTGCGTATAAAGTATTCTTACCCAAAATTCCTCTGTAAGCTATGCAAAAATTCTGCATCAGCTTCTTTTTAGCATCATGTGCAACCAAGCCAATATTCATAATCCACCCCTTATGTATTAAAAATTTAGTAGAAACTTTACCAAACAAATACGGCTAAATTTCAATATCAAAAAAATATTTCATTTTCTCCGGAATTAAAAGACAAACCATGCTTCGCCTTTTGAAGACCTACATTTAAAACCAGGGCTATTCCTAAAAAATTACTTAATAAAGAGGACAAACCATAGCTCATAAAAGGTAATGGAAGTCCTGTATTAGGTAACAATGCAGTATTCACACCTATATTTACAAAAGACTGGAACATAAGCATAGCTGATACTCCGATTGCTATCATTTTACCGGTAAAATCATTGGTTTTTCTGGCAATCATTATACACTTAAAAACAATGAAGCCAAATAAAGCAATAACAAAAAAACAACCTATAAATCCCAATTCCTCTGCTATTACAGAGAAAATAAAATCACTTTCGTTTACAAAAACCTTATTGTAAAGTCTGAAATCTGAAGTGTCCCCTAAAAGAGTTTTACCAAGTACCTTACCCGCAGCTATTGCATTACTGAATGAATCTGCTGATATCTCTCTGTAAGGGCATATTCTTCAGGATGAAGGAACCCCAGTATTCTTCCCTGCTGTTTTTTTGTAAGTAATATCTGCCCGGGCTGTATTACGTACCACAATAGAGCTGCTCCGGCAGGTATAGATACAGCTACTGTAATCCCAATAATCTTAAGGCTAAGTCCTGCCATAAATATCATTATAGCAAAAATAAACATGCAAACCATACTTGATGAAAGGTCAGTCTGTATAAGAATAAGTGAAGTAGGTAACATCATTATTATACCTGATAAGAAAAATATACTCCACTTATTTAACTTATTTTGAACCTTTGTAAATAATACAGCAAGTACTAATATAAGTATTATTTTTACAAGTTCAGATGGCTGTATCTCAGTAGAGCCTATACTTAGCCATCTGAAGGCTCCTGTTTTATGGTCAAACCCATAGTGGGTAAATTTGACCATAACTAACATTATAACACCTATAATGTAATACAATATAACAAACTTACATATAAAGTGATAGTCAATCAGAGCTACTACAAAAACTACAATTACACCTAATATAACTCCGATAATCTGCCTTCTCGCCATACCAAAAGCCTTCTGACTTAAACAGGCAGTAAATACTGATAGAACAAAGTATTAATACAGCTATCAGTAAGGAAAAGCTGAAATCTTTAATATCAATTTTTTTCTATTTTTAAACATCAATTTTTATGACCTTTTCCCCTTAATTTCTTTTACAGGGATATTTTGCACAAATTGCAGGTACAGAACCGTTTCTTGACTCTGACTCTGTCTGTTCAATCTTAATATCAAGTCCTTCTGTATCTATTTCTACGTATTTTGAAATAACCTGAATTATCTCATTTTTAATCTGTTCCATAATTTCAGGAGAACAGTTTGCCCTATCTGACACCAGCACCAGCTTAAGTCTGTCTACAGCCTGCTGTCCTGAAGGTTTTTTTCTAAAAAAATCCATTAAACTCATAGCTTAACTCCTCTACTTCTTAAATAACTCTCCAAGACGCGCTAAAAATCCCTTTTTACTCTCTAAATCGAGTAAAGGAACTTCTTCACCTATTATTCTTTTACATATATTCATATAAGCCTGACCTGCAAGAGAATCATTACCGGCAAGTGGTTCACCTGTATTGGTTGCAATAACTATATTCTCATCATCAGGTACAACTCCAAGAAGACTTACAGCTAAAATATCAAGTACATCCTCGCTTGACATCATGTCTCCTCTTTTAACCATGTCCATACGGAGTCTGTTTACTATAAGTTCTGTTTTTCCTATTTCATTTGCTTCAAGAAGCCCTATTATTCTATCTGCATCCCTGACTGCTGAAACTTCCGGTGTGGTTACTACAATTGCTCTGTCCGCACCTGCAATAGCATTTTTAAAGCCCTGTTCTATACCGGCAGGACAATCAAGAATGATATAATCAAATTCATTTTTTAATTCTTCCGTAAGTGCTACCATTTGCTCAGGATTTACAGCATCTTTATCTCTTGTCTGCGCACTTGGAAGTAAATAGAGAGTTTCATATCTCTTATCCTTTATAAGTGCCTGTTTAATCTTACAATTCTGTTCAATTACATCAACCAGGTTATAAACGATGCGGTTTTCAAGTCCAAGAACTACGTCAAGGTTTCTAAGGCCGATATCAGTATCAATAAGCACAACTTTTTTGCCAAGCATAGCAAGACCGGTACCTACATTAGCTGTAGTGGTGGTTTTACCTACCCCACCTTTACCGGAGGTTATTACAATAACTTCTCCCATAAAAAAACTCTCCTAACTAAAAACTAAATTTCATCAATATAATAATATAATTAAAAATGAATTAATTACAAGGTACTAAAAGCAAATTTTTTATAATTTTTAGTGAATCCAGTACATTTTTTTATCCAGATCTTCAATGCAAATATTATCATTTTTCAACAAAGGCAACCTTAGGAGAAAGGCACTTTGACTTTCCTCCTACAGTTGAATTATCTGCACATCTGGCTATTTTGGAGCCAATTCTTAACTGTATAGGGCTCATATCCAGGGCAATTATGAAGGTATCATCATTTCCGCCAACTCCTGCTTCAGCTTCACCTTTTAACGCGCCAAGTACAACTATACTACCTTTTGCAAGTACCTTTGCTCCCGGATTAATATCTCCTATAATAACTACTCCTGTGTCAAACTCCATCATCTGTCCGGATCTGAAATATCCTCTATGAATCTTTGCAAGACTTGCATCTTCAGATACAGTTATTTGCTCAAGTTTCTTTTTAAAACGTTCCTCTTTTACAGGATCATTATCAATTGTGCATATAATATGAATAGAAGAATTCCCGGTAATTGTATCAATTATACTTTCTTCTTCTTCAAGAGTAAGTTTTCTTCCTTCAAAAGCTACTGCCATGTCTGCATTGTCAAAAAACTTTGCTGATTCTTTAAACTTTTCCCCAACTGCATTAAGTAAAGCATCAAATTCCAACTCAGGATCAAGTATAATCATCAATCCGAAATTATTTGCTTTAATAATAACCGGCTGTTTCATCTTTCCTCCTAATTAGTCTGATATAATGTTAGTCACATTGTCCTTAACTGACTTTTTGTTAAAATTCTCTTCATCTCCGTCACCAAAATAATACTCATAAAAATCTGCCACTGCTCTTGCAGCATTGCCGGATGTATACGCATATGGAAGAACACAGGTAACAGATATTTCCGGCTTATCATAAGGTGCATAAGATGTAAATAAAGCATGATCGCCTCTCATATTAGAGAACTGTGCCGTTCCTGTCTTTCCGGCTATCTTTACTTTAATATTCTTAAACAGCTCTTTATGTGAACTTCTTTCACCATTTGCAGCCAGATACATACCATCTTTTATTGCGCTCCAGACTTTTGTATCTAGTTTTATCTCGGGAGCCTTTTTATTTATCGAATTTGAGATGGTATTTTTAATCTTTTTTCCATCCAGACTCTTGATTTCACTCACAATTGTAAGATAATTAAGTTTACCTCCGTTTGCAATACCTGAAACATATCTTGAAATCTGACTTGGTGTAAATGCATAACTACCCTGTCCAATCGAGGATCTTACTGAATCTGTGTCTGATATTGATGGTTCATATTCATATAATTCAATTCCTGAGGTAGTTCCCTTTTTAAATCCAAACATAGCAGCGTATTTGTTCAGTTTATCAAGTCCGAGTTTTGAATTGTACTTGCCATCAGCGTCTAAACTCATTCTGTATCCTGTTTCATAGAAAAAATAGTTACAGGAAACCTCGATAGCTGTTCTTATATCAATATTTCCATGAGGCACTTTGCTCCAGCAGGAAGCCGGTTTATCTGTCTTGGTAAATACAACGTTAGCATAGATTTTTTCATGTTCACCGACAGCTCCTGTACTAAGGTCAGCCGCTGTAGATATCATTTTAAAAGTCGAACCCGGTGCAGTTTTCTGCTGACAAGGCCTGTTGATAAGTGGATATGATTTATCAGACTGAAGTTTAGCATAGTACTTTGCATCTATCTGGTTGGCAAGCTTATTGTTATCGTAACTTGGGTATGTCACCAGAGCTTTTACTGCACCTGTAGCCGGTTCTGTAATTACCATAGAACCTGAACAAGGATCTAATGCCAGATTAGCCGGTGTAATTTCAAGTTTTTTAATCTTACTCCTTATAAAATTATATGGAGATAAAGTGCCATTTAAGAGATTACGATACGAAGTATCATCCTGTTTAAGGAAACCTTGTGAAAATAATATCAGGCTTACCTCAGTTCCGGATATTGTCTGGTCAAAAATCAGATTTTTGTAAATAATCTTCTTGAATTGTACGTTGGAAGAGATATTGTCAAAAATATTTTTAACAATATCTTGTAAATTTCGTCAGTGCTTAAGTACTCATTGCTTATATTAAGCCTGGAAAGATTAATCCATCTGTTGTATACAGCGTATTTCAAAAAGTCTCCCAGGCTTTTTTTGCCATCTACATAGGCCTTAAAATTCTCGTCATCTTCATTTACAAGCGTCACATCAATGAGTTTTTCGCTTTTCACATAGGAATACACATAATCTATGTACTCACTTGTAGTTTTATCAGCACGTTCCCTGGTTACACTGTTTATCGTCATTAACTCTTTTAACTTATTTAATACTTTTTTTTCCTCTGTTTTACATTTCCTATACACACCTTTTTCAACTTTGCCTGCTTTCTTTCTCTCAAGTTTTTCTATATCTACTGCTCCATTGTCAAAAAGTGCATTATATACTTCATATATAGGTATCATGATGTTATAGGAGTTCTTTCCCTTTTCACCATAGCTTGCTGAATTATGAATTTTACTTAAAAGAACTGTTGCAAGTTCTCTTTCTATTATATTATAACAGGCTTTCTGCAGTTTGCTGTCTATTGTAAGATAAATATCATCTCCAGCTTTAGGCTCTGACACAGTCTTTACATCAGTAACATAATATTTAGAGTTCAAAGTTGCTTCTTCAGAACCTTTGTTTCCTCTCAGATACTTTTCAAAGGAATATTCTACACCGGTCTTTCCAATCTGATCAGTACTGTTATAGTACTTTTCTTTATCAGCAGACATCTCATTTTCATTTACATTCCCTGTGTAACCAATTACATGTGCAAAGTATTTACTATCATTGTAGTATCTGTAAGTATGCTCTGCAATTTCTACTCCCGGAAGCTCGGATGAGTTTTCAAGTATAGCCGCTACAACTTTTTCATTGACATTTACAGCTAATGAAATTGGGTTTCCTCTATTGTAGGTATTTAAAAGAAGGGCAAATCTAACTTTCATTATTTTAAGCGTATCATCCACACTATATTTATCACTTATATTAAACATATAGTCACCGCTTTTTAAGTGAATGTAAACTTCTTCTGCTGTAGCATTTCTTTGCTGTGCAGTAAGTTTTTCTACTGATGTAGACCTGTATGCATCTCTTTTAAATCTATTTTCAGCAGCACCTTCAACTGTAAATTTAAGCTTGCCATCTTTATTTTTTTCAATAAAAAAATCAGGATAAAGCTTTCCGCCATTTGTTTCAATAATTTTAATGAGCTTAAATATCATGGCATTCTTTTCTTCATCAGTTTCAAATGCTTTATAATCCTGTAAAGTAACGCTGTAAGAAAGCTTATTATATGCTAAAAGCACTCCGTTACAGTCATAAATATTTCCTCTGGTCGCCTTAGTCTCACGTGTAATAACCTCTTTGGTGACAGTATCCTTAGTAAGTTCTTCCTGTTTAACCACCTGGATACTGAATACTTTGTATACCAAAATAACCGTAAGCAATGAATATATTAAAACCAGTGGAATAGTTCTTGTCTTAAGGACATTCTTGACAAAAGTCATTAAAGTGTCAAGCAAAACTAGGCTTCATCCCCTTTCCCTATACTGTCTGACTTTATATATACAAAATCAAGAAGCCTGTATAACAAGGCTGACACTATGATTGTATATATAGCTTTCAGGTAAAATTATTCTTACCATGTAATAAGGCAAGTCTAATCTGTTTCTAAGCAAAAATCCGCTAATAAAAATCAAAAAATTAAGCATAAAATCAGAAGCACCTACTAATCCGATTGGTATAAGTGTGGAGTCACTATTGTACAGTTTGTTACTAAAGCCCACCAGATAACCAATAGTAAGGTAGATAGCTGCATAATAACCAATATAATCAGACTCAGTCAGGTCTAAAAATAATCCCATAAAAAATCCCATTATCATTCCGGGGATTTTCCCGTATTTGTAGCCTATAAGTACAACAAGAACTATTACTACATTAGGTTTTATACCTGCTATTGTTATTTTATTAAATATTGTAGTCTGCATAAGATACAATATTATCATCATTATAAAAGAACATATAATACGTTTCATTAATCTAAATTTTCCAATTCTTCCTTTTTCACGGGTAATAATAAGTACCATATCAAAGCTTTGAAAAAGTCAACTGCGGGCGTAAGATAGCCTGACTCAGTCATGTTTGAAGGATCTACCTTGATATTACTTACATATCCTATAAGAATACCCGGATGATATTTAGGGCTTATATAAGAAGTTACAACTTCATATCCATCCTTTACCCTGGAACCTTTCTTGATGCCTGTAACTTCTATATGTCCTTCATCAAGTAGCTTTAAATTGCCTTTTACTACACAGGTATCCGAAGTATCCAACAACATTCCCATTACATTGCTGCTGTCGTCTATTATTGATTTAACTTTTGAATTATTGCGACCTGTCTTAGTAACTATGCCGACAAGCCCGTTTCCTGCCATTACATTCATGCCAACCTTAATCCCGTCATCTGTACCTTTATCTATAGTGAACTGGTTATACCAGTTGCTCATGTCCTTACTAATAACTCTTGCAGCTACCTTCGGATAATCCGCATAGTTCTGATCCAGATTATATAATTTTCTAAAATCATCAAGTTCATACTTTCCCTGAATCAGAAGTTTGTTTTCATAACTCATCTTATTAAGTTTTTTTCTGTAAGTTCTTTATTTTTGAGCAAGCAGGTCATCTATGCTTTTAAGATAATCAAGCTTTGATGTAAAAAAACTGCCTAACTTATTAATTCCTACCTGCATAGGTGTAATAATATCGCCTGCCACAGTTTTTACGGGAGCAAGACTTTCAGAAAATCTATAGGACACAATAAGCAATATCATACAAATTACTGCCATTACTATAAATAAATATCTTGGAACAATTTTTATTTTAATCTTATTTTTTTCTTTTGTGATGCCATTATTTACATTCCTTAAATTAACCGAATATCCCGGCTGCCTGTATATATAAGGCAGAGTTCTATAATTATCATCATCAATCAGTTTTCCAAGTCCGTTGATTACACTGTCCTGAGGCTCATCAAGAATATTTATCTTAAGGCTCGTCTCAGCATTAAGAAGTTTATCAAAATTACCTATCAGGCTGAGCCTCCTGTGACGTAAATCCCTGCATCTATGATATCTGAAGATACTTCCGGTGGAATATGCTCAAGTGTGCTTTTGATATTTTCGGTAATATTCTTCAAATCTTCTTTTATAGCCTCATATACAAGATCAGACTCAATTTCCATACGTTTTGGAAGCCCCGTAACCACATCCCTTCCATTTACCTGCATGGTGAGCGATTGACCGGAAATTGCCCCGGCAATTCCCATTTTAAGCTGCTCTGCATTACTTTTTCCAATAACAAGTGAACATTTCTGTCTTATATAATTGCATATAGATTCATCAAATTTGTTACCTGCAGTAGGCAAAAGACGACTACGGACTATCCCTCCGAGTGCAATTATAGCTATTTCGGTAGTATCTGCACCTACATCAACAGTCATCACACCTCTGGCCTTCATTATATCAAGTCCGGCTGCCATAGCCACACAGATAGGTTTATCTACTAAGGATACATTTTTAGGCTTGAGTCCTGATTTATGTATAAGATCAGCAAATGACCTTTTTTTCCACCTCTGTAATATCTGTAGGAAGCGCTATAACGAAGCTTGTACCGGAAGCCCTCTTTGCTTTACCATAGAGTCTGTCAAAAGAAGTATTGAACAGAAGTTCCATAGCACTTACGTTAGCAATCACGCCACGATTTACAGGATAAATAACCTCTATAGTTTCTGGTGTTCTTCCTACCATCTCAGCAGCCTCATCACCAATTGCCCTTATTTCATCCCTATTTTCAATGGCTATACAATTTTCCTCATCAAAAATTATACCATCGCCTTTTCTGTAATATTTGATTCTTTTGGTTCCAAGATCTATACCAATACTTTTACCCAGCATAACTAAGTCCTTTCAAATATCTATTTTTTTGTTTCAAATTCTGCCAGTCCTTTTTCCCTAAAGCTGATATAACAGCAATCTCCAATAATTATATGATCCACAAGTGGTATACCAATAAGCCTTGCCACTTCAATTATTTTATCAGTAATAATCATATCTGACTTACTTGGTGAAGGATCACCACTAGGATGATTGTGAAGAAGTATAAAATTAACTGCCTCATATTTAAGCGCCTGTACAAAGACCTCTCTCGGCCTTAAGAATGACTGGTTGATAGTTCCTATGCTTATAGTCAGTTCTTTAATCAGTCTGCACTTAATATCAAGAAGAAGGAGGAGGACATGTTCTTCTTTGAAATGTCTCATTTCTTCCATATATTTTTCAGCAATTTTAGCAGCAGTATCAAGTGGTTCATCATATGAATGCCGAGCCCTTGCGATTCTTCTTGCCAGCTCGCAGATACATATGATCTCAGCTGCTTTAACCGGACCTATTCCGGAAATCTTCTGAAGTTCAGCCTCAGTTTTTCCATAAAGTCCTGCAAGGCTTCCACCACCCACCGCAAGCACTCTCCTACACAATTCCATACAGTTAATTTTTTTAGTTCCTGTTCTTAGAATCAGCGCCAGAAGCTCTACATCAGAAAGCATACCAATCCCTTGCTTCTGATACTTTTCAAATGGCCTTGTATCCTTAGGTAAATCTTCAATTCTTGTTGTTTCCATAATCACTTTTTAGCGTTAAAGGAATAGTCAGCTTATATTTTTAACACAATTATTTTTCTTTCAAATACAAACTTAATATTATCGGATAAATCTTTTCTAAAAAAATATAATTAAGTCTGTCAAATTTTTGTTATTTCATCGAGTTATCTATTTTTTTCTTCGGCCATAAATCTTACCATTTCTCCTCTTGCCATCTTTGCATATGTTCCTTTGGTAACAAATTTTTCCATTTACTTTCTCAACAAAATCACAGGTTATAAACCTATCTTTTTGTTAAATATTTATCAATACATTTATAGTATTCTTTAGATGCAAGATTTATAATGATTCCACTTTCATCTTTTACTTCTTTATAAAAGCTTATCATTCCAGAATTCATACAAGTCATTATTTTTTTATCTATATCTGCCTTAGCCTGCATTTCAAGCCTGTAAGGTGAAACACCGTCCATAGGCTTTAATACACCGTAAAAAGCTGATAATATTCTTAAATTATTCTCTATATAATTAAGCTGTTCACTATCAAAGACTGCCGGTGCCATATATTTATATGCTATTCCTTCGTAGGAAAGAATTGCCGGAGTAAGCCGTTTATATAAATCAATATTCTTTATTCTATCAATATTTTTCATCAGTAAGTTTATCATTACATTTCCAGAGTTTTTAATTCTTCCCTGTTCCGGTTTTTTTGAGCCAGGTTAAAAATTTTTTTCGTATCATCAAGAAACACAGGCTTACCGTAAATTCCCGGAAAGTCTGTGTCAACCCTCATTTTTTTGGCAGGAGATAAAATTATCTTCATATCTTCTCCTTAAAATATTTTTTTCATTATATTTATCCAGTCTGATTATTTCTGAATTTCTATACCTTCTATCATCACTTACTTCCCTACCAAGCCATTTTGGCTTATTAAAACTATTGGCCTCTTCTATAGATGTAAATTCTATCTCTGCAAATACCAGACCTTCAAGCCTGTCCTTAAATATATCTAATTCAACTTTAAGGCCATCTTCTAAAGGTATTATATATCTCGTTTTTCTTAACATCCTTTCAACCAGCTTTTCTTTGAGACTCTCATATTCTTTTTCAGTGATTTCTGTTTCTAACTCATTATTCACAATAGGATCACCTTCATTTTTACAGACACCGGATTTACTTTTAACTGTCAAAATATATTTTTCATCAGATTTCCTTATTCTTATTGTAGGTTTAGTGCTTACATAGCCCTGTTCTATCTCAATTTTTCCTGTAATGTTCAATATTTTTCGAGAATTTTTGTTTACTAAAAATTTTCTTTTCTATTTCCATGTTCTGTTATCCTCTTGTAACAACTGATAATCAACATCATATTTTACAACTATATTATATTTTTTTCTGCATAAGGTGCGTAATTATTTACCACTCTCTTTACTACATCTTCGTGGTTTATCTTATCAACACCAATTAACATTACTAAGTATTGACAAGAGCTGTACTTGGTAGCTACATCACCTATTCTAAGCGAAACTTTTTATTATGTTCTCAAGGTCAAACATAGCATCTGAAAGAGTAAGTGGATCTATCATGTTACCATCTTTTTTTGAAATAGTAAAAAGAATAATTTCAATATCTGTTTCCCTTCTGGCCGCATATCTTGAAATAAATTGGAAAATATGTTTAAAACCCTCATATTCTACCTTATAAGCACCATTCGGTTTTATTCTTCTCAGAAATAAGATGTTTTACTATTTCCATATCGGCACTGGTATTCATAACTTTATTTTTTTAGAATAATCTTCATCTGCCATAGTAAAACTGTTTTTCCATTTTGCTTGGAGTAACTGAGTGCTTCAACAGCCTTTCTATAAAGTGAAAGGAAGTCATTTCCATTTGCAGGAGATTTTGCAATTCCTATTGATATTGTAAACTCTCTGTCAAGCTTCATACCTGCGAAGCCTTCTTTTGCAGCCTTTAAGAGTTTACTTGAAATACTGTTAATATCTTTATATGTAAGATTTCCTACCAGAAATACTCCAAATTCATCTGCTGAAATTCTTGCAACTATATCTCTGTCTCTGAATGAATTACTAAGTACACCTGCAAGCCTTACAAGACAGGCATCCCCCATAATATGACCATATTCTTCGTTTATTTTTAGCAAATTCATCAATATCAATTATAAATAATACACCGAATTTCTTTCTCCACCTACATAATCATCAACCTTGTCTGACAGATATTTCTTATTCCACAGGCCTGTAAGACCATCTTTGAATGATATTATGTCAAGTTGGTTTAATTTGCTTGCTATATCACTATCCACCAGTCTTTCACTTTCGTTATTAACCATTTCTACATCCCCTCATTTATTTCCATTTATTACAAATTGCTTCAATCTGGTCTGTAAACTTATTCATATCTTTGTTTGTAAGCCCGCTGTTAGCATTAATTATATCAAGTAATTTTTGTCCTGCGAAAAGCAGCTTTTCATATTCAGCCCTGTGCTTTCCTGTCTTATTATCTTTTTTAATAAGTACAGGCCCGGCAATATATTCCCATCTGTTCAAAGTTAAATCATATATTGAGCCACTATAAGGTGCAAAAGCATTATGCTTATACTCTTCTGACAAGGTTTTTCTAAAACTTTCTGCAATCTTATCTTCTCCATGCACTATAAATACGGCATCGGGCTTTGGGTTAAAAGCTGATATCCAGGATATAAGTCCATTTTTATCTGCATGACCACTCACTCCTGCGAGCACCTTAATTTCAGCATTTACTTCAATTTCCTCACCGAAGAGTCTGACTCTCTCTGCACCATCTACAAGGATGCGGCCAAGAGTTCCCACTGCCTGATAGCCTACAAAAAGTATGGTACACTCTTTTCTCCATAGATTGTGTTTTAAATGATGTCTTATACGACCTGCTTCACACATTCCGGAAGCTGAAATTATTACCTTTGGCTTTTTATCAAAGTTAATGGCAATGGAGTCTGTACTTGTTACAGAAGTTTTAAGTCCTGTAAAGCTTATTGGATTAATTCCTGCCTTTATTAACTCCATAGCTTCTTCATCAAAGCAATCAGCAAAATTTTCATTAAAAATATTGGTTGCCTCTATTGCAAGTGGACTATCTACAAATACTTCAAAATCATCATAACCATAAACCAGTCTGTCTTCTTTGATTTTTCTCATAAAATAAAGTATTTCCTGGGTACGCCCTACTGCAAACGAAGGTATTACTACATTGCCGCCACGACTGAAGGTATCATTTAAAATATCGGAAAGTGCTGATACATAATCAATTCTGTCACCATGCAATCTATCACCATAGGTTGACTCCATAATTACATAGTCTGCTTCTGTAGTATATTCAGGATCCTTTATAATTGGCTGATTAATATTACCTATATCTCCTGAGAATACAATCACCTTAGAGATATCATCTTCGGTTATGATAAGTTTTATACTGGCCGAACCCAAAAGATGACCTACATCAGTATAAGAAGCCTTAATACCTTCACAAATCTCAATTTCTTCATTATAATCTACTTTATTAAAATGTGTAAGGACTCCTTCTACATCCTCCATAGTGTAAGGTGGTTCATAATGCTCCTTACCGGCTCTTTTATTCTTTCTGTTTTTCCATTCAGCCTCAAATTCCTGTATGTGGGCAGAATCTCTAAGCATTATATTACAAAGCTCACAGGTAGCTGTAGTTGCATATATCTCACCTTTAAATCCATTCTTATAAAGGGCAGGAATCATACCGGTGTGATCTACATGGGCATGCGTAACCAAAAGATAATCTATTTCAGATGGGGATACTGGAAGTTCTGCATTTTCAAACACATTAATTCCCTGCTCCATACCATAGTCTACCAGGATATTTTTTCCACAGGCAGACAAGAAATGTGCACTTCCAGTAACTTCATGATCAGCACCAATAAAATATAGTTTCATCCATTATCTCCATTTTAATTTTATCATTATATAGTGATATTAAACATAAAAATTTTGTTAAGCATTCCTATTATATCATATTTTATCTAACAATTACATACTTTAAGCATTTCTTTAAGACAGTCAGCTTCTGTAACAAATTTTTCCTTATCTATATAGATTACAACCTTTTCCCTCTTAAACCAGGTAAGCTGTCTTTTTGGCAAAAATGCCTTGTATCACGCTTGATTATATCTATACATTCATCCATACTTATTTCCCCGTTTAAGTAATCAATAACTTCTTTGTAGCCTATACCCTGCATAGAAACCATCGACTTGTTATAACCTTTTTTCATAAGAGACTTAACTTCATCTACCAGTCCCATTTTAAACATAAGGTCTACCCTTTTGTCAATTCTTTCATATAGTTTTTCTATCCATAGTAAGTACAAAATAAGTAAAATCAAAGGGGGAAGTTCTCTCTCTTTCTTTGGTATTGTGCACCGAAAGTTTTTCTCCTGTCATTTCATAGAAAGAAAGAGCTCTTACTACCTTTTTTACATTATTTTCTGAAACTGAGTCCGCATATTCCTTATCCACATCCGAAAGCCTTTTTATGAAGTTCTGTCTTACACGAAATTTTTGGCTATTTCTTCATATTTCTTTCTAATGTCGCTATCATCTCCGTATTCAGTAAAGTTTATATCATAAATTACTGATTGAATATAAAACCCTGTTCCTCCCACTATTATCGGAACATGCCCACTGTTTCTGATTTCTTCTATATATTTCATTACTTTATTTTTGAAAATGGTAACATTAAATTCTTCATCCGGCTCCAGTTCATCAATAAGAAAATGGGGAATACCGCACATCTCTTCTTTAGTAACTTTAGCAGTCCCTATATCCATATATTTATAAACCTGCATTGAATCAGCAGAGATTATCTCTCCACCTATTTCTTTTGCTAGCATTATGGAAAGAGAGGTCTTTCCTACTGCTGTAGGTCCTGTTAAAACTATCAAATCTTTCATCCAAACAACTCCAATCAAATTTTTACTCAGCCGGAGCCCAGGAGTGAAGCTCTTTTAACTTTTTGCCATTTTTGTCCAGAAGATATATCTTGCATAATTGTTGTTCAGGTGTAGCACTCTCTAAGACTTTTACCATCATGTAATCATCAAATACCGATATATTCTGTAGCATATATACCTTGGCAAGAGTTTTATACTTCCATTTTCCCGCTTTATATGTGCCAACCTGTAATTTATCCTCGCCAAATTTATCAATCTTGTGATACTTTAGCTTAGTTTTCACATCATAAGTATCATGGGCTCCAAATCCCCAGAAATGCATCTCACCTGTATTTATAATTTTTAATATTTTTTTATAACTTTACCGTTAAGGTCGCAAAATCTGATTTTTGTCGTTTTCATAATAAACCTTATCTCCACTTTTTAAAGAGTTTGCGCCATTTATTTGATTTGGTACTGATTTGGACTATTTTACATTCTTTCCGTCAAGATTCATTGAAGATATATAGCCATCACTTTCAAAAATCATTTAAATCTGACTCTTCTTCAAGCTCATTCTTAAATTTTACAATTTTTTTCCCGAATAAAAAAATAAATTTTTATTTCCCGCTATTACAGGACTTTCGCCCGGCACAAGTATCTCTTTTTCTTTCCATCCTTTGAAACCCGGCAAAATATAAGGCTCTTCATTTCCTACACCATAGCCGTTAGCCTTATCCAAAACTGCATAGATATAGTTTCCTTTTTATTGATAAGTTTGTAAATCCGTTTCCTGTATGCTTTGCTATACTTTTTACTCTTCAAGGTTTTTAGGATCGAGCCTAATAATATCCATGTGTTTTCCATCTCACGATAAGAATAATAGATATATTTACCATCTGATACTGTACTTCCGGGATTTTCAAGTACAAGCTTGCCATCTACTGACTTAACAGGCGTATTTTCCTTTGCCAGAGTAAAGGTGCTGTCACTAATACCAAAAATCAAATTTGACAATAAAATAACAATAAAAGAAATAATAACATATCTATACTTTTTCATAACAACCTCCGAAATTAAATAAAATTTGCACATATTATACCACTAATTTTTGTTATAGCCAATCGTGTTTTTTTGTGTTATACTTTTATATATTTTAGGAAAGGCAGGTGTTTGATATTAGCGAGTTGAATTTTGTCAGAACCCTCAGACCTTTTAGTAATTTACAGGATCCTACCAATACCATATATGATCACCTTCCATATAAAAAGGATATTAATCTTATAAAGGAAAGTGATGTCAGACTGGTGTCGGGAAATGTAGTAAAATACTTACAATTAATTATCGAAGATCCTGTTATTATAGATACAAATGAACTTTCAGAAATCAGAATAGACGAAGAACATACTCTCTATAAGCTAGAAATGGCAAGACGTGAAAAAGAATCTCAGCTTATGGATGATGTAGATGAAGATGAAATTGTATCTGCTGATACTTCCCGGAAGAGGAACTTGTCACCGGTGAGCTTGATATGGAGTCTATTAATGCTCTTGCTGCGGCTGACGAGAATGAAGATGACTATTCCTTCTTAAATGATGATGACGATTGATGGTAATTTAAATAAAAAGCGACTAAGAGAATTATATATTTCTCCTAATCGCTTTTTACTATCTAAATACTATCTTCTTTACCGATATTTTCCTTCCTCTTACAAAAATCGAAAGAAAAATAGGGCAAGCTGTGCTATTAAAAATGCATAACACAGTTTATAAATAATATAAGGCAGTTCAAGAATATTAAGACTAATTACTATAGACACAGTTAGGACAAAATCAGCTATACAAATAAATGCCTTTATTATAGCTCTGAGTCTATATACATAGCCTTCATATCTTTATATTTATTTAATTTTACACTATTTTCCCGCAATATTTCGATAATTATTAATAAAATTACTCCATAAATAGCAGAATCTATTATTCTTTTCGACCACAACATATTACCTCAAGCTAAACACATATTTCTGCACCAAATTGGTGCATTTTTTAATATTATTCTACATCTGTCTCATTAATCCAGTCAACAACTTCCTTTAACCCCTCAGGAGAAAATTCAAACTCTTTTATCTGAATTTCTTCTTTTGGAGTGTTTTCATAGGAGAGATAGTCCTTCCAAAGAGCAGCCTGAAAGACTAACTCTTTGGAAGACTCCATACCTTCTTCTCCCGGAATTTCCTTTTCAAATCTGACTATCCTGTATCTTTTACCCTTATCACTGCCTGTAAAAGGCTGTTTATAAGTATAGTAATTAAAAGATAGGACATCCTTTATATCAACCATTTGCATTTCCCCTTGAAGCAACTTTAGCTATATCTATCATTTCAAGCTCTTCTTTATGAGAATTGGTTAAACTTCTAAGAAGGGCTGTTGCTGTATCAAGAGCTGTAATTACAGAAACACCTGTTTCTATGGCAACTCGTCTTATAAGGAAACCGTCTTTTGACCTACCCGCTCCCTTTGAAGGAGTATCTATTACAAGGTCAATATTATGAGCAAGCAAGAGATCCATAAGTGTAGGTGCTGCCTGTTCAAGTTTGTTTACCTGTGTAACCTCTACTCCGTTGTTCTTAAGCACTTCCGCTGTACCTCTGGTTGCATATATCTCATAGCCAAGCTTATTAAAGCCTGCCGCTATAGGTACAATTTCTTTCTTATCCTCATCGCAGACTGTAATTATCATTTTCTTATGTACAGGAAGATCTATGCCGGCACCCTAAGAAAGCCTTAAACAAAAGCTTCATCAAAGGTTCTCGCTATACCTAGGCATTCTCCCGTTGACTTCATTTCAGGTCCTAAAGAAATCTCTGCCCTCTTAACTTTTCAAATGAGAATACAGGCATTTTAACTGCTACAAAAGGTGCTTCCTTCTGAAGCCCTGGCTCAAAACCGAGTTCTCTTATCTTCTTGCCCATAATTACCTTGGCTGCAAGTTCCACTATAGGTATGCCTGTAACCTTGCTTATATAAGGCACAGTACGACTTGAACGAGGGTTTACCTCTATTACATAAACTTCATTTTCATAAATAATAAACTGAATATTTACAAGTCCTATTACGTGAAGGCTCTTTGCAAGCTTTCTTGTATAATCCTCAATCCTTTTAATAAGTTCCTCTGAAATATTCTGTGAAGGATATACAGATATACTGTCTCCGGAGTGGATACCGGCTCTTTCTATATGCTGCATTATACCCGGAATAAGTATATCCTCTCCATCACAAACCGCATCTACTTCAAGCTCCTCACCCATAAGGTACTTGTCTACAAGGATAGGATGCTCCTGAACATTACGATTAATTATATTGATATATTCTCTGATATCTGAATCTGATATGGCTATTCTCATGCCTGCGCCGCCAAGCACATAAGAAGGACGTACAAGTACAGGGTAGCCAAGTCTGTTTGCTACTTCTACCGCCTCTTCCGCTGTAAATACGGTTCCACCCGAAGCTCTCGGAATACCTGTTTCATTTAAGATATTGTCAAATAACTCTCTGTCTTCTGCGGCATCTACATCTTCTGCGGAAGTTCCGAGTATCTTAACTCCCATTTCCATAAGTGCCTTGGTGAGCCCGATAGCGGTCTGTCCTCCAAACTGTACCACAGCCCCGTAAGGCTTTTCAAGCTCAACTACATTTCTTACATCCTCAGGTGTAAGAGGCTCAAAATAAAGTTTGTCTGCTATGTCAAAGTCCGTACTTACAGTTTCAGGGTTATTATTTATAATTATAGTCTCATAACCTGCCTTGGCAAATGCCCACACACAGTGTACAGAGCAGAAGTCAAACTCAATACCCTGGCCTATTCTTATAGGACCGGAGCCAAGCACAAGAACCTTTTTCTTGTCAGTAACCGCAGTATTCTCATTTTCACCGTCAAAGCAGGAATAATAATATGGTGTAACCGCTTCAAATTCAGCCGCACAGGTATCTACCATCTTAAAGCCGGCTACTATATTTTCTTTTATTCTATAGTCATATATTTCCTTTTCAGTCTTACCTGTGAGTTTTGCAATAACCTTATCAGGGAATTCCATACGTTTTGCCTCAAATAAAAGCTCTCTGGTAAGTTCTTCATTCTTAAGACGAAGCTCGCATTTTACAAGTCGGTCAATTTTATCAATAAACCACTCATCTATCTTAGTTATCTTATAAATATACTCAGGAGTAATTCCCCTTCTGATAGCTTCTGCAATAAGGAAAATTCTTCTGTCATCTACTTTAAGAAGCTCGTCCTTTATATCCTCATCCGTAAAACCTTCATAATAATTAACTATAAGGCTGTCTACATGCTGCTCTAAAGAACGGATGGCCTTCATAAGCGCACCTTCAAAGTTGGTGCATATACTCATAACCTCTCCGGTAGCCTTCATCTGAGTAGTAAGGGTTCTCTTTGCCGTAATAAATTTATCAAATGGAAGCCTAGGTATCTTAACTACCACATAGTCAAGAGCAGGCTCAAAGCTTGCAAAAGTCTTTCCTGTAACAGCATTTTTAATTTCATCAAGGGTATAACCAAGTGCAATCTTAGCTGCCACCTTGGCTATAGGATAGCCTGTAGCCTTTGAAGCAAGGGCTGATGAACGGCTTACTCTAGGATTTACCTCTATTACACAGTATTCAAAAGTCTCCGGATTAAGTGCATACTGCACATTACAGCCCCCGGTAATTCCAAGCTCGTCAATTATGTTAAGTGCAGAGGTTCTAAGCATCTGATGTTCTTTATCCGATAGTGTCTGTGAAGGCGCAACTACTATACTATCTCCCGTATGTACGCCTACAGGGTCAAGGTTTTCCATATTGCAGACGGTAATGCAATTACCCCTGCCATCTCTCATTACCTCATATTCTATTTCCTTCCAACCTGCTATGGAACGCTCTATAAGACACTGTCCAACTCTTGAAAGCCTTAAACCGTTTTCGCAAATCAGACGGAGTGAAGTCTCGTCCTCTGCTATACCGCCGCCTGAACCACCAAGTGTATAAGCAGGCCTTACCACTATAGGATAGCCTATTTCCTTAGCAAACTCTACTGCTGCCTCTACATCTTCTACTATTGTAGAAGCAGCCACAGGCTCTTTAAGTTTCTCCATTGTATTTTTAAACTCAAGTCTGTCCTCAGCCTTCTTTATGGTTAAAGCAGTAGTTCCAATCAGTTTTACATTATTTTCTTTAAGAAAACCGCTTTCCTCAAGTTCCATAGCAAGGTTAAGTCCTGCCTGCCCACCAAGGGTAGGAAGTATGCTGTCAGGTTTCTCTTCCTTAATTATCTTCTTAACCACAGCTACATTGAGGGGCTCTATATAAACCTTATCCGCTATATCTTTATCTGTCATTATAGTAGCAGGGTTAGAATTGACAAGCACTACCTCTATCCCCTCTTCTTTAAGGGAACGGCAAGCCTGTGTACCTGCATAGTCAAATTCGGCTGCCTGACCTATAACTATAGGCCCTGAGCCTAAAACCATTACTTTCTTTATATCAGCTATTCTTGGCATCACTAACCTCCCTTAAAAACTCATCAAACAAATATCCTGTATCAAGCGGCCCTGAACAAGCCTCAGGATGGAACTGTACTGTAAATATCCTCTTACCTGTATAACGTATACCCTCTACAGTACCATCATTTACATTTATAAAGCTTGTAGTGGCAACTGACTCCGGCATACTCTTATCTACCACCATATATCCATGGTTCTGTGTCGATATATATACCCTGCCTGTAGAAAGATCCTTTACAGGGTGATTTGCCCCTCTGTGACCATACTTCATCTTCTCAGTCCTTGCTCCCTTTGCAAGTGCCATAAGCTGATGTCCGAGGCAAATACCAAAGATTGGAATGTCTCCGTCAAAAAGTTTCTTAAGTTCTTCTATTATATCAGTACATTCAGCAGGATCCCCGGGACCGTTACTTAACATAATTCCATCAGGCTTATCCTTAAATATTTCTTCCGCTTTGGTATTCTGCGGATACACCGTAACCTCACATCCTCTCCTAAGCAGAGAGTCAACTATGTTCTTCTTAGCACCAAAATCCATAAGAGCAATCCTGTACTTAGTTTCTGTAATAAAATCGTCCTTAAACTGAAATTCAGGTTTAAATACTTTATCCGGTCTTCTGGCAAATGAAGGCTCGAACACTTCCTTCTGTTTACATGAAACCCCGGCAACTACCCCTTCTACCCTGTAACGCTTAATTTTATTTAAAATATTAGCACTTCCAATTTTTGCTTCATCAGTGGTTATCATACCGTTCATAGTTCCACTTTCACGAAGAATCCTTGTAAGTGCTCTTGTATCAATACCGGAAATACCTGTAATTCCCTGGTCAACCAAAAATCTTGACAGAGAATCATCATTTCTGAAATTAGATGCCTTGCCGGCTATTTCACGAACTATAAAACCATCAGGATGAGCCTTCTTTGACTCCATGTCCTGATAATTAATTCCATAATTACCAATCAAAGGATAGGTCATTGTAACTGCCTGTCCTGCATAGCTTGGATCTGTAAGTATTTCAAGATAGCCTGTCATAGAAGTATTAAAAACTATCTCGCTGATAACTTCTGTTCTTGAACCAAAAGATTCACCCGTAAATACCGTTCCATCTTCAAGAATCAAATATGCTTTCATTAATTTCCTCCAAAACCTGTTAAACCTACTCCTGTTAAGCATTTTACAAAAGAAAAAGGAAGAACAAAAGTTTTGATTTCGCTCTTCCTTCCTCCTTTCTATCTATGCCCAAATTGTTAGAATTGTAGCACATATACCCAATATATTCAAGTAGAAATAGAAAAATATTTAATAATTGTTATAAATAATTCTTATATCAAATTCAGATTATTTATCTTTATAGGTTTTAACAATATTCGATTTAATAACTACTTTATTTATACTCTGCTCCTTTGCATGAATTGCAAATTCTTTTCCTGCCTTGCAAAAAAGCTTATTTTTCTCAATTACAGCCTTTCCAAATTTAATTCCAGAATGAGAATAAACCATAACTGCCTGTCTGCCGCCATAAATAGTATTGCCGGTTATCTTAAATACAGCCTTTTTAAGAGCCTTATCATTTGAAAATGTAGTTATATGAAGCCCTACTGTGTAAGCATCAGACTTTCCTTTTCTAAGACTTCTGATTTTATTGTTTAACTATAGCAGATTTAGTATTAAAAAGTACAACTCCTTCACCCTTAAGACCGGTTATATTATTACCTGTAAGGGTGATATTTTCATGAATTGAATTTATGGCATCTCCGTCATTCTTTGTATGATTTGCAGCAACACCCCTGTTACCGACTATCCTGCTATTCTTAATTGTAATGTTCTTGCACCCTGCCTTATTATAAAGTTTATCTGCTAAATCTGTTCTAAAAGGTACCCCTTGTAAAAATGGTGCTGTTACAGAAGAGGCAATATCAAGCTGAACCGCTTCTTCCGTCATGGAATCCGAACTTCCAAGGCCTGCTATATCACAGTTATCTATAATTACATCCTTACAGGCTACCAGTTCTATGCTGTGCCCTGAGAGATTGGCTGCCCTTATTTTCATATTGGTAAGTTTAATATTGCTTGCATGTGTGAACTTAAAAGAAGATGCATAATAGCCGTCAGCCTCAGACTTCCAAATGCCACCATTTATACTAATGTCAGCTGCCGCCTTATAATCAGTCTTTTCCGGTATATTGAAGGCAATAGGCTTTTCACAAATTATTGTGGCACCTTCAGCTTCTATACTCATATTACTTCCTAAAACAAGGGAATCATACAGTCTGTATGTTCCACCTTTTTCAAGGGTAACTCTTCCAGTCTCATTTAATTCCTTTTGAATATTATAAGCATCTGTACTTCCATTAGCTTTTACAACTCCTGCCCTTACAGTTTCAGATTTTCTAAGAAATAAAACGGCCGCAAGTATAAGTCCGGCTCCCAACAAACTTTTCTTTATATTTACCCTTGCAATTCTCATTATCATTCTCCAAAATTTATTCCCGCGAGCAACAAACTATACAGCAAGTGCCGCGGGATGTCCCACTACAAATTATATCTTAAAATCCATATCCATCATCCTGTCTGACTTCTTTAAGTTTATATGCCATAACAGATAACTTATCACCCCTGAATACTCCAGCCATAGCAGGAATAGCTCCAATTAGGGTAAATGCCAAAAGCTTAACAAACTCAATAATATAATGTGATTCTGAAAACATTGTTTTTGCAAAATATTCCACCATTTCACTAAGATAAGCTACATCATCAGGACTCTGCCTGATTACATACACACAAGCATCTAAGATTGCAGCAACATAAGTCATACCAAACATTATTATTACTGATATTAATGCACCCTTTTTGGAAAGCTTTCCACCTAAAAGCGCATAACCTTTAACTGTACATACGCCCATTATAAGTCCGGCTAAAACTGAAACATAACCAAGCTGCCCTATTAATACTATCGCAATCACGCCTATAAAGCTTCCAAGAAGTGCACCCACAATTCCTGTGACTATATTTTCACCTTTTTCGCTTTTACTATAACTTCTGTTTTTAATTGTAAGTTCAGCTTTACCATATTCTTCATCACAAAGAAGCCTTACTTCACCGCCGACCATACAGAATACAAGGTTGTCATTTCTTCCACTTACTTCACAGCAGTTATTCCATCCTGCATTTTTTAATAATGCAGGTAACGCAGAAATAGCTGTACCTATGTTCTCAAGAAAGGCTCCATCCGTAAAAGGCTTCTTCACCGTAAAGCTCACATTATACTGTTTAACCGTTGTTCTCGCAATGGTAGGTTCCCTAGATGCGATTTCATTCATACTTTGCTTATCAGGCAAACTTCCATTGGTGACAGAAACTACTATGTCATAGTTTTTTCCATCATTGTTATGAACCAGCCTCATAGCCAAACCTGAAATTGTTCCATACCAAGAGTCTGAAGTCTCATCATATTCCATTCCCTTTGCCTGCAATAACTCTGTTATCTTGCCCTTGTTCATTCCTGTAACTCCTTTTTCTCTTTTATGTCTGATACATTATATACTATTTAAAAATATTATTTAAAACACAAAATTTATCCCATAAGTTTTTCTATAAATTCAGATACCCTTCTTCCAGACTTCCCGTCAAAAGTTATCAAAAATTTCTTTTTAAAAACTATATATCTTATCAGTTTCAAAGTCATTATTTTTAAGCGAGTCAAGTATCTCATTCATATTATATACAACCTTACCCGGTACAAAGCTTAAATACTCATAGTAAAAAACCTCGTACAGAAATGTACTCCATAAATCAAAAAGCATAAAATAACATCGGTATATTAAGTAAAGCTTGCTTTCAAATATAACTGACGAATAGTCAGTTATAAGTATGTCCGTAATAAATAGTAAATCGTTAAGTTCTTCATTTTTAGATAAAATCTACTACTTTATCCCTATATCTTTCGGGGAATAACAAGTTTATTATTTACATGAGGATGATGTTTTTATAATAATCCTGTATTCATCCCCAAACTTCTCAAATATTTTTCATAATCAAAATAGCGATGAGGATAGTTACCTTCTTTTTACTTGACCCTCTGAATGTAGGTGCAAAGAGAATTATCTTCTTATTTCTAAGTTCGGGATATGAAATATATATCTTTTCTTTTTGTTTTTAAGTTTATAGTCCCCATCAAAGAATATATCTGTTCTTGGCACACCTGTAGCTATTATATTTTCTATATTCATTCCAAAAAGCTTCTGCATAATATTTTGCTACATTTTTAGAACTCACAGTACAATAATCATAGGTTCTGTGTGAGCGACTGTTCTGTGGCCAGCAGCCTTCCTTACTGAGCCTGCTAAAGCCAAAGGTCTTAAAAGCACCACAGGCATGCCAGACCTGGATAAAATAATTGTCTTGACGCTTTTTTATCTCATAAACAGAACGAATATAATCATCAATTAAAATTACCTTAGATGTTGCAAGATAATATCCATATTTAAAGCAGGAAATAAGGCTTTCTTTAGTATCAAGCACTGTTTTTATATCAATCTCTTTATTTTTAGCCAGCTCGTTATAAATACTTTCATAATTTCCACTTATATTGTTTCTGCGGTTTGATATAAATGCAACTCTGTTTGCTTTCACTCTGCATAATCTAAAAAGACCATAGCCAAGCTTAGTCATTATGTTCTTAAACGTACTGATACCTATTTTACGGTCTAAGATAAGCTCTGAGCGCCATCTCATATGCTCTATGACACCCATTACACCCCTATACTTTTTAGGTGAACTTGTAGTAATGACATGCAACATTTCAAATATTGCTTCTATAAAGAATAAAGGAAGAAGCATTATCAGCAATATAAATAGTACCACACACCAAAAAGAGGGAGCCTGTCTTTTTAAAACAGGCACCTTTACAGACAGCTTATCTTCAAATATTTCGTCTAATTCATCTCCATAAGTAAACTCTATTTTTAGAGTAATATTATCAGGTGTTTTAGAGTCTATGTACAAATCTTCAAGAGAGTAGCTGTAATCAGCCAGAAGCAGAAAACTTTTCAAATCAGTTTCCGGCTGATATAAGTTTACAGGTATCGGAAGTCTTCTATATTTACCCTCTGACAGGAAAAATTATTGTAACAACAGGATTTCTGACATTTGGATTATATTTTCCCGTAATTTTAATACCTATGTCTAAAATTGTTCCTGTTACATTTAATTTTAAAATTTCTATTTCAAAAATTTCTCAATTTTATTTGTTCCATTCCATTATGGTCTTACCGCCCGGTTTCTGTATGTCAAGCTCAAATGCCTTGTTCATGTCAGCTATATCCTTAACCGGTACAATATTGTTTATTATGTTACTCAGATAGTTTACCATCTGAGGATTTTCGCTAAGCAGTTTTACAGTCATGTTAAAATCAGCCAGACCGCTTCTGCTGCTTCCAAAGAGCCTTAAGCCCTTTTCAAGCACCATTCTTGTGTTGATTGGCACAGGATATTCAGAAACTCCTAGCAAAGAAAGTGTTCCTTCAGGATTGATAAAATCTATAATCTGCTCTATAGCCTGACCACTTGCAGCATTTCCCACACACTCAAAGGCATGGTCAAAGCTTATTCCCTTAAGCTCTCCTGCCACATTGTAAGTATGGTCTGCAAATGAAAAGCTTGCAAGCTTATCTTCATTTACGCCAAATATTGAAAGTTTTGATTCAGGCATCAGAGCTTTTAGAAAAATTCCAGTAATGAAGCCAAGGTTTCCATCACCAAAGATAGCTATATTGTCACGCCTGCCATGTGCAATACTCTTAAATCTGAGTATTGCATGTACACTTACACTCATAAGCTCTATAAAAGCTGCTACATGGTTATCTATTCCTTCCGGAAGCTTTACTGCCCTGTCCGCATCAAGGGCAACCAAATCCTGCATAAAGCCGTCAAATCCACTTGCCCGAAACTTTGAACTTCTAAGGTAATTTTCAGCTATATACTCATCCTTTTCTACAGGTGTGTTAGGTATCATAACTACCTTGTCACCCACTTTGACATGATCAGAAGAAGACTGTACAACCACTCCTATAGACTCGTGTATAAGTGCCATAGGAAGCTTCTTAGCAAGGATTGCAGCAGGACGGAGTCCCTGATAATATCTCTGGTCAGCGTGACAGATAGAGAGAAACTGCGGCCTTACTATAACCTGGTTTTCCTTAAACAGCTCAATATCCGAAAATGCAACCTCAAATCTTCTTGGAGCAACTAATCTATATACAGTGTTTAACATATTTTACTCCCTGTCTGTGTTAATCAATGTTTCAGCCACAGTTAAATCATAAGGATAGGTAATTTTTATATTAAATACCTCACCTCTTACCAGATGAACAGGCTCACCCTTTAACAGACAAATCTTGGCAGCATCTGTAAGTATAGCTTTCTCTTCCCCGGTAAGTGAATAATAGAGTTCCTTAAGGCGCTTTGCCTTAAAGCTTTGTGGAGTCTGCCCCTGATATACTTTAGAGCGGTCAGGAATACTGCTTATCTTCTCACCATCCATACTTTCCACAATCGTATCGGTTGCAGGAATAACAGTATCACAAGCTCCTACATTAACAGCAGCCTCAATGTTATCCATTATTATTCTGTGGGTAACAAACGGTCTTACCGCATCATGTGTAACTATGATAGTATCATCATCAAGAGTGAAGTTATCCTCAATATACTTAATTGAATTCATAATGGTGGAATTTCTATCAGTTCCACCTGCGATAACCTCAACCTTTTCTATACCTTTAAGGTGTTTGTTAATTATATCTTTTGTATAAGTTATCCAGCTTTCAGGTACAAGTACTATAATCTTCTCAAAGCTCTCATTTACAACAAATTTTTCAATTGTATGTAATATAATCGGCTTACCGCCTATATTCAGATACTGCTTTGGCTTCTCAGCATTTCCCATTCTGCTTCCTATACCACCTGCACATATAACCGCAAATACCATAACTACCTCCTATTTTTCAAGTAAACTAAGTATTAAATCTGCCACCCTCTGCCCTGCTTTACCGTCTAACTCATCAAAGAACTTATGTTTGAAAGCATCTATTTTTTCACTTTCAAAATCCTTATTATCTATGGCTTCAATAAGTGAATCCATATTGTAGACTATTTTGCCCGGTACAAAAGAGTCATATTCATAATAAAATCCTCTTGTTGCAATATAGTTCTGCAAGTCAAAAGAATAAAATAACATCGGAATATCAAGGAGACTCGCTTCAAATACTACCGAAGAATAATCTGTAATGAGTACATCTGTAATAAATAACAGTTCATTTAACTCTTCATTTTCGGACATATCAATTATTTTTCCTTCATATTCAGCCGGAATCTCAACCCTGTTATTCACAAAAGGATGATGCTTTTATTATAATAACATATTCTCCATTAAAATGTTCATATAATTTTATAAAATCAAAACGATTTTCAGGATAAAATCCTGATTTTTTACCATTTCCTCTGAAAGTAGGTGCAAACAGTATTATTTTCTTCTCCTTCAAGTCAGGATATTTGCTGTAAAATTCTTTCCTCGCCTTTTCCTTATACTCTTGGCTAAAGAAGATATCAGTCCTTGGAACGCCTGTGGGCATAACCTTTTCAAGAGAAAGTCCAAAGCCCTCTGCATAATATTTACAAATCTCAGAGGAACTGACTGTACAAAAATCATAATTCCTGTGGTCACTATTTTTCTGTTTTGGTCCACCCGGTCTTCCAAGCCTGCTAAATCCAAAAGTTTTAAATGCCCCACAGGCATGCCATACCTGTATAAGGTAGTTATCTTCCCTTCTTGGTATTTTGTAGATAAGCCCTATATAGTCATCTACTAACAGTACCTTAGCAGTAGCCATATAATATCCATATTTGAAGCAGGTAAAATATCCTTCTGTGGTATCAAAAACAGTCCTTATGTCAAGTGACTTATTATCAATCAGTTTATCATAGATATATTCATAATTTCCACTGATATTATCTCTTCTGTTTGAAATAAACACAATCCTGTTTTTTTCTTAACCTTAAAGAGCTTAAACAGATTAAAACCTAATTTTGCCAGACTTAATTTTAAATATCCAAAGCTAAGATTTTTCCTTATAATTCCGCTTATTCTCCATTTTATATGAAACAATATCCTCATAAGCCCAAGTTTATTATTTCTAGGTGCAGGTTTAACACAGTATATAAAATTTAGCAGAGCCTCCACCGTAAATATCGGAAATAGTATTATTGATATAGCAATAAGAACAATACTCCACAAAAAACTTATTACGCCCTTTAAGATTTCAAGAACATTGTTTTTAATACTTGTATCCTGCTCCAAAATCAGGGGTGTAACCACAATGTCCTTATGTTTCTTGCCAAAGCCTACATTATAAATTTCAGAACCATAGATAAGCAAATCGCTGGATTCTGTCATTACAGGTTTTATAAATACACTGTCACCATAAGCTATCTCTAAACTCATTCTCATCTTCTCAGAGCCATAGTCTTTAACGAAAACCTGATTTAATGTATAAGAATATCCGGCAAAAACATCAAAAGCTTTTAAATCCTCACTTGGATAATAAGCCTGTATAGGCATAGGAATTCTACGGTTTTCTTTTCCATTATCAAATATAACCGTAACCATAGGTCTTCTTACTCTGGAATCATATTCTCCCCTCACTCTTATACCTATTTTTAAGATTTGAATTCTCTACATATAATTCAAATACTTTAACACTTATATCCACTACTTTCTCCTCTTTCCATAATTTCAATATATTTTTATTACTTACAAGTATCAATCTCTGCTATCAATTCCTTCATAGCCCTGAGTGCCTTCCCTCTGTGACTGATTTTATTTTTCTCATCACTTGAAAGTTCCGCTGAGGTTTTGCCATACTCGGGTAAATAGAAGATAGGATCATATCCGAAACCATTTTCTCCCTTTATCTCATATCCTATTCTGCCTTCCATAACACCCTTCTTTACAAATTCTCTTCCGTCAGGAAGCACAAGTGAAATCACACATATAAATCTCGCACTTCTTTCCTTGTCTTCAGCTTCTTTAAGCCGGTCTATAATGTAATTGTTTTTATAGTTATAGTCAGTATCTCTTCCAAGATATCTTGCAGAATAAATTCCCGGTTCACCATTTAAATAATCTACCTCAAGTCCTGAATCATCAGCCAAAGCCGGTAGCCCTGTAAGTTTTGATATTTCTCTTGCTTTAATTAGAGAATTTTCTTCAAAGGTAGTACCATTTTCCTCTATATCAGTAGTGATATCCATTTCCTTCATAGATACAACTTCTACGGGAAAACCCTCAAGTATCTCTTTAATTTCTTTTACTTTACCTTCATTTGTCGTTGCAAATACAATTTTATCCATCATTTCTCATTTTCCTCAAAAGCCTGAACAACAGCTTCATATACTGCTTCTGCACAGGCAGACATTTTTTCATTATTCTGAATTATTTTTAAATCTTTTTTATTGGTAAGGTAGCCTATTTCTAAAAGTGCTGAAGGCATAGTAGTATGTCCTAAAACATAATATCCACTTCCCTCAACTACTCCTCTCTTCTTTGTATGAATGGCATTGCAGACATTGTCTAAGATAAGGGTAGCAAATCTTTTAGAACTTACATTTGTATTCTTTATTTTTTCATTATAGTGAATCTCACTTCCTCTTACCTCATTAAAATTAATCGGAGTGCCTTTGACTGTATAATTATTATTATGTACACTTAAGAAAAAATCTGCATCAAGCCCATTTGCCAGATCAATCCTTGTTCTTCTATAAAGGTAAATATCACTGGTTCTGGTAAAATATACCTTAATATCATTTTGTCTGTCAAAAAGCTCTTTTAATTTAAGCCCAAAGGCAAGTACAGTATCCTTTTCAAATATCTTGCTGTCACCACTGAAAGTCCCTGCGTCTCTACCGCCATGCCCTAAGTCTATTACCAATATTTTGTTATATACATCTTTAGGCTTTCTCAATGAAATATAATAATTTTCTTTATCCTCAAAAAGTTCAGGAACATAATATCTGTCGAAAGTAAGCACCAGCCTGGTAATAGCATTTTCACTGTCTGAATGCATTATTTTTATATTTACAACCGGATCTTCATTCTTATACTGTTTCTTATGACCGTTTTCTATGGCTTCATAAGCTTCTATATCCTTCTCGCTCGCATCCATATGACCACTGAGAAAAGCTTCAAGATAAGGCTGAAGTACAAGATCCTTTGGCTTCCCCTTAAATTCCTTGTCCTTAGCATATCTTGTAATCAATGATTCAGTATAAAATTTTTTTATTTTTCTCAGTTATATCTAAATATACGGTTCTGTAATTATATTCATCTGTAATACTTGCAAGTCCATCTTCATCATCTTGCTTTGGTATAACAACATAATTTTCTGACATTTTGCTTCTGTCAAATACAAAACCTGACTGGACTTTCTCGGATTCCTCCACAGATTTTAGCTCATCAGTAGTCGTTTCCATAATATTTTCATCCGTATTGACTATAATATTATCACCAATATCTGCAGATTTTGCCCAAAGTGTTGTTCTTTCAACCTTGTCACCCGAAAAAACAGAAGAAAATAACAGAGCCGCTGTCATAAAAGAGACACCGACGCCTGTTATTTTCCTAAGCTCAGTCTTTTTATCTTTCGAGTTCATTATCATTACCCCAAAACAATTAATTTTTAGCTAAATAGTTCTCTATCTGGCTAACATTTCTATTATACAGTAATAAACCAGTTTTTCAAGTATTATCTTGAATACTGTAGTTTACTGCATTTTCTGTCTCGGAGGCTTTGCACCCTGATATGAATAAAAATAGGTTTTCATCATACCATTATATATTTTTCTATTCTTATCAGGCTTTCTTCCAAAGTACTTTGGAGCATCTTCAAAGCCTGTAATTATGTAATATGACCATTCATCAAGTCTTGCAAATGCCTCGCCCATCTCCTTATAAAGCTGAGGCATTGCTGTCTTTTCTTCAAGTCTCTCACCATAAGGCGGATTGGTAATAATGAAGCCATATTTCTTTGCGCTGCTTATATCCCTCATGTCTCTTTGCTGGAAATGGATACTTCCTTCAAGCCCTGCAAGAGCAAGGTTTCCCCTGGCTGCATCAAGTGCGTAGGAATCAAGATCATAGCCCTGAATAGAAAGCCTTGTTTCTCTGTCTATAAGATTCTCAGCTTCTTTTTTCGCCTGTGTAAATAAAGCTTTAGAAATAATGTTATCCCAGCTCATTGCCTGAAAGTCTCTCCTCATACCCGGCGCTATATTAAGGCCTATCATAGCAGCTTCTATAGGTATAGTTCCACTTCCACAAAATGGATCTATAAGTATTCTGTCCTTCTTCCATGGAGTCAGACTGATAAGTGCAGCTGCTAAAGTCTCTGTAATCGGAGCCTTTACAGTGAGTTTCCTATATCCTCTTTTGTGAAGTGACTCTCCGGAGGTATCAAGCCCTACAGTAACCTCATCCTTAAGTATGGTAATTCTTACAGGGTATTCACTTCCATCCTCAGGAAATCTTAAGATATTATATTTACCGGATAATCTGTCAACTATCGCTTTCTTTACAATACTCTGAATATCTGATGGTGAAAACAGTTTACTTTTAATGGAAGAAGCCTTTTTAACCCAGAACTTACCATCCTTAGGTATAAATTTCTCCCAAGGCAGAGCCTTAATCTTTTCAAATAATTCATCAAAGGTTACTGCCTTAAAGCTTCCCACTTTAAGCATAACCCTTTCAGTTGTCCTAAGAAATACATTACATCTTGCTATTGCTAAAGCATCACCATTAAATGATACTCTTCCATCTACCACCTCAGTTATTTCATAACCAAGATCCATAATTTCTCTCTTCAACACAGCTTCAAGCCCAAAATGGCAAGGTGCAAATAATTCAAATTCGTTTATCAAGAAAACCTCCAAAATCTATTTTTTATTTTCCGGTTTTTCCGCAAGAGTAACTATAACCTCATGTTTTACATATTCTCCATTTTCATATCTGTAAAAGGCTACTTTAACCTTATCTCCCTTACGTTTACCTAAAATTATAGAGTTAATTGCATCAGATTTCAAGGTCTCATTATCATTTAATGAGGTTATTATATCTCCCTTTAAGAGCCCTGCCTTCTTAGCACCACCGTTTTTTGCTACATCTGATACATATAAACCATAGGGCATGTTGAAAGCTTCGTGTGAAGAATCATCTATTTCCCTATAATAAATTCCCAGATATCCTCTCTCTTTATCAGTAAGTTTTTTGGAAGATTTAAGTTCATTTATAAGAGGCTTCACTGTTGCCATAGGTATGGCATATCCCATTCCTTCTACTGCTTTATTTGAAAATTTTACAGAATTGATGCCTACAACTTCACCTTCTAAGTTAAGAAGTGCTCCCCCTGAATTACCGGGATTAATAGCTGCATCTGTCTGTATAAGCTTCATAGTTATATCATTTACTGTAACAACCCTGTCTTTTGCACTCACATAACCAACAGTAAGAGACTGACCATAGCCCAAAGCATTACCGATAGCCATAACCATCTGACCTACCTTAAGGTTTTCTGATGAGCCTGTTTTAGCTACCTTGATTTTATCTATAACCTTTTTATCCATGTCAGAAATCTTAACTTCTACCAGAGCTAAATCAGTGTAAGCAGCAGTGCCTCTTACCTTGCCCTTAGCGGTACTTCCATCTTCAAAAGCAACCATGAGAAGTTTTGCACCATCAATCACATGATTATTTGTAATTATGAATAAACTTTTTTCATCCTTATCTATAATTACACCTGATCCCATTTCTTTAGTTTTTCTAATCTGGCTTCCAAACCAGCTATCTATACTTTCTTCACCCTCACTAGTAATTGCAACAAGTGAAGGAAGAGCAGTCCCGACTACATCTGACAAATCAGAAGTTCTTTCATTTGCAAGCTTTGAATCGGTCTGTGTATTAGGAAGTTTTACTTTCTCTTTCTTTTCAGATAATTTTTCTTTTGTACTACCCTCTTTAACCGGTGTTTCTTTACTGCTTTGTTCTGAGGTATTTTTCAGTAATTGCCAATTTATTTTTTATTACACCAGGTCCTGTCATTCCAAAGCCTATCATTCCTGCAATTACCATACAAAAATTACTATAAGTATCAACAATGCTTTGTTTACACCACTACTCTGTTTTTCTTCCATTTCTACCTCCTGGAAAACGTATGTAACTCTGTAAAAATTTTTATCACTTTTTATGTGAACTCTTTGTGTCTTTTATTGTAGAAAAAAATATTAAAATGTACTATAATAGTTTAATAAACTTTTAGGAGCACTATAAATGATTAGAGAAAATCAAAAAAATACTCAACAGGATATATATAATATGTGATATATTTATTATAATTATATCCTTTGTATATGCCTGGCTTATCAAATTTGAGATATTTCCACCTGAACATACAATGTGGTGGCCACTTATGCATTATATGCAGTTTCTGATATATCTTATACCAGTCTACCTGATTATATACTCAGTTTCGGGAGTTTACTCTCCTATGCGCCAGCTCAGACTTAGATTTGAAATGTGGAATTTTTTTAAGGCAAATACTATATCCATAATTACCTTTCCTGTTCTGTTGTATGTATTAAAGGAAAGTGATATTTCACGTTCCTTTATAATCATATTCTATGGAGTAAATGTTTTCTTTGGATGGACATTTCGTTTCTTTTTGAGAAAACTTCTGCACGCTGCCAGACGAAAAGGCTTCAACCAGAAACATATGCTTATAGTAGGTTATAGCTCAGCTGCAGAAAGCTATATAGACAGACTTATATCAAATCCACAGTGGGGTTATAGGATTCTGGGCATTTTAGATGATGGTAAAGCAAAGGGTTCAGAATACAGAAATATAAAAGTTCTTGGTTCTATTTCAGAACTTGAGACTATGTGCAGTACACATACTCTTGATGAAATAGCCATTACCCTAAGGCTTAGAGATTATAACAGACTTGAGCACATAGTTGCTGTCTGCGAAAAAAGTGGCGTACACACACAGTTTGTTCCGGACTACAATAATGTAATACCTACAACCGCCCATACCGAAGATATAGATGGGCTTCCGGTAATAAATATCAGGCATGTACCACTTAGCAATTCATTTAACAAATTTATTAAAAGGATAGTTGATTTGTTTGGTGCTTTTTGTATGCTTCTCATTTTTGGTATACCTATGCTTATAGTAAGCATTCTTATTAAGCTTACCTCTCCGGGACCGCTTATTTTCAAGCAGATAAGAGTTGGGCTTCATAACAGAGAGTTTAATATGTACAAATTCCGGTCTATGAAACTTCAGGATGCAAATGCCGAAAAGAAAGCCTGGACTACCAAAAATGATCCAAGAGTAACATGGATAGGTGGAATTATAAGAAAAACCAGTATAGATGAGCTTCCACAGGTTTTCAACGTACTTAAAGGTGATATGAGCCTGGTCGGTCCAAGACCGGAACGTCCTTTCTTTGTAGAAAAATTCCAGGAGGAAATACCCCGCTACAATGTAAAGCATCAGGTACGTCCCGGCATAACAGGATGGGCACAGGTTAATGGTTTCAGGGGAGATACTTCTATCAGAAAGAGAATAGACTGCGATCTTTATTATATAGAAAACTGGACACTCGGTCTTGATTTTAAGATACTTTTTCTTACTTTCTTTAAGGGATTTATCAATAAAAATGCATATTAAATAAAACGCTGTTGCCAGACTATGTGTCATCTGGTAACAGCATTTTATATTGTTATTCTACTATTGTCTCATATACCCTTTTTAGCTGAATTTCCATCAAGCCACTTATAATATTTTTTTAATAAATTCATCTCTTTATAGGCTTAAATGCCTCGCTATTTTTTTATCTGATAAATCTTTAATAATTATTCTTGCCAAATCTTCTTCCGAATCTGGTATAATACCCGGAAGTTCTTTGTTGTAATCTAAATAAAAATCCTCTTCCATTCAATCCAAATTCCACTATATCATCAGCAAAAAAAGTACATGGGCTTATTAAGTACACAATAGTCAAAAATTAATGAAGAATAGTCTGTTATAAGACCGTCGGAAACCGCCATAAGTTCGTTCAAATCTTTATAGTCAGAGACATTAAAAGAATTGGGTAACAAGTCTTTTTCATTAAAAGCACTGCTAACAAATGGATGAAGTCTCAAAAATAAAATTATATTATCGGGTAAACTTTTCATAAGTTTCTCTATATTAATGTGTAACTTAGGATTATCTACTTCATCATCCCCGAATGTTGGTGCATATAAAATTATCTTCTTACCTTTTATACTTATATTCTTCTTTCGGGATATTTTATCCTTAATAGTATTAAGTTTTTTCATCAAGTTTATCATCATTTATAAGCTTTAACAGCCAATCCGTCCTAGGCAGACCTGTTGCATATACCTTTGCCTTATCAACTCCGAAAGCACCTGCATATTCATCTGTCAATAAATCTGAATTTACAAAAAGATAATCTATATTACTGTTTAATCTTTTTTTCAAGTTCTTTGATTCTACCTTTATTACTATCCTGTCCAAATTTTTTTATACTTCCTGTTCCATGCCATAATTGTAGTACCTTCGTTTCTCTCCTTACTTTAAAAAACGACATTGGCATAAAAGCATTATCCATAAGCAGTATATCTGCCCTGCACATAATGAATGGCAGTACAAAAATGAGATGAAAAAAAGCTTTTCTCTCTTCTTTGACCATGTAATAAAAATTTATAACTGCCTTTTTTTACTCATATAATTCGTTAAGGCTTTAATATTGCCACTTTCTGAACTGTCATGTGTCATCACCGAGAAGACAAGGTTCTTTTTTATCGGAAATATTGAGCCTATCTTATAATTTAGTGCAAATAAGGCATAAGTCAGTTCTTTTATATTCATAAATAAATCACACCTAAATATTTAGTATAAACTTATCCTGTTTTTTATAAAATACAACCAGTCCTACAACTACACTTAATACTGCAATTCCCACCGAATAAAAAAGACTCCATTTATCAATCGGACTTCCATAAATAGCATTTCGGAAATTTGCTATGCAGGCATAAACAGGATTGTACTTAATTATCCAGCCATAACCATGTTTAATAACCTTTGCAGGGTTATAGAATATTGCTGATGAATACATTATAAGCATAAGCATTACTTCCCATAAGTACTCCAGATCCCTGAAAAATACAGCCATGGTAGCAAGCACCATACCCATTCCAATAGTCATAAACAAAAGTGTTACAAGAGGAATCAAGGCAGCAAATATATGTCTGGTAGGATATACTCCTAAAACAAGTGAAACTATAACTAAAACCGAAAGCGAAACTAAAAATATAAGGTAGTTTGCAATAATTGTCGAAAATGGGTATATATATTTTGGCACATACACCTTTTTTATAATTGAAGCATTACTCCTTATAGATTTGCAGGCAGCTTTTGTTCCGGAAGAAAAAAAACTGTACAAAAGCCGTCCTGAAAGTACATATATAGGGAAAGCTCTGTCACTCTTTCCATAAAAGCCTGAAAATACTATGGTAAGCACTATCATTGTCAAAAGTGGTTCAAGCAAAGTCCACAGTATTCCCAGATAAGAACGTCTGTACTTTAATTTGATATCTTTTTTCACCAATTCAAACATCAAAAATCTGAATTTTTTTAAAAATTTTTTTATTACATTTGATAAAACCTTCATTTAAACCTGCCTTATTTATTTTTGCTATCCGGTTCTTTTTACCGTTTTTCAGTATCTGTATCATTCTTACTACCTGTGACATCATCTGATGTATCATTACCATCTATTGCAGAAGATGTGGTTGTATCAATAGCTCCTCCTGAAGCTGCATTATCTGGGTTATTGTCCACTTCTGTAACTCTGACCGTAACTGCCTTATTACTTTCAATCTTTACACCATCAATATCCTTAAATTTTTATTACATAAGAATAGTTTCCGGCTTCTTTAACATTTGACAAATCAATATATGGTGTAATATCAGACATTCCAATATTTTTTTAGTTTCTCAGATAGACCACTCAGTGTAACCTTTATCATCTCTGTTTCAGTAAATTCATAATTAAATTTATCTGATTTGTTGTTCAGACTTATATCCGTAGGAAGAAGTTCAAATTCTTTAGTCCCTAACCTTACTATATTACACTTAGCATTAACAATCACATCTTTGTCTACTAAATATATCCCTTCCTTTACATAATCAGAGAGATTTATTGACACTTCTATATCCGTAATCTCACCTTCTACATTCAAAGGAAGCTTTATGCTGTTTAACTTTGAAAGCACTGAGTCAGGACCTGCTACAGTCACAGTCTTTGGCTCATAATTTATATTCTGTACAGAGTATCCCTTATATGGTTCTCCATGTGCTTCTACAACAATAGAAACATTTTTAGTTTTATATACGTTTACAGCTACTTTCACAGGATTATCCGAGAACTTAAGACTTCCGGTAGTTATCTCGTTACCATCCGCATCATAAGCCTTAGGTATACCATCCGCATAAAACATGCCATTGACACCGGTTACATCTGCCTTTACCTTTACAACCGATATTTTTTCAATGGACTTTTTACCACCACTCACACTAATCAGATTAGGGCTTGCTATAGTTTCTCCAACATAATATCCTGACTCTGGATCTCCTGTTTTTTCTACAGTTACCGGAAACTGCTTTGTTACCAGATCTTCAAGCTTTACAGCCAAAGTTTTGCACTTCCTACAATAGTAATCTCTACGTTATCAGACTTAGTACAAACCACATCAATATTTGCATGATAAGTAGGTGAAAGCTTAGATACATCAGCAGTAGCCTTAAAATCAGATGCCTTAAGATTCTTTATAAGACTTGCATTTGCTTTCACTCTTATTGTAATAGTATCTCCTTCTATGACCTCATATACTTTTCCTGAAGAGGCTATAGAATCACCATTTAAAATATCAACTCCCAAAGTAAAATTGGTAGTTGCTGCCGGATCATAGGTGTATACAACCAAAATCCAAAGTATAACAGCTATAACAACAGATCCAAGTTTAAGTGCTATATTTTCAGTGAGCAACTTTTTCATAACTAATCATCTCCATCCTGTTTATTACGAAACAGATGTTTTTTAACCCTCTGCCATTTTAATTTAGTCTCCTGTGCAAAAGGATCTAATTTCTGGAATTCAACCAGTTCGGATTTAAGTTTTCCACCATCTACATTTCTAATTATTTTCCCATCCTTAGCAAGCGAAACTTTACCGGTCTCTTCAGAAACTATTATAGTCAGACTATCTGTTACCTCACTCACTCCTACTGCTGCCCTATGCCTTGTTCCAAGTTCTTTACTAAGTGACATATTTGCTGACAGTGGCAGATAACAGGTAGCAGAGACTATCCTGTCTCCCTTCATGATAACTGCTCCATCATGTAAAGGAGTATTATGTTCAAAAATATTTATAAGTAACTGGCTGCTGACTATAGCATCAATTGGAATACCGCTTTTTTTCATACTCAATAAGACTTGAGTTCTTTTCAAGAACAACCAAAGCTCCTGTCTTATTTCTGGCAAGTTCAAAGGACGCTTTAACTAACTCTTCTATTGTTCTGTCAGAAAACCTGTTATTTTCATCCGAATCAGAAAAAAACTTATAAACTTTGGAAATAAATTTCTTTTACCAAGCTCTTCAAGTGCCCTTCTAAGCTCCGGCTGAAAAATAATTACTAATGCAATAATTCCTACACTTATTGTGTTTCTGATTATCCATAAAATTACATCAAACTGCATGATTGCTGCAAACATAGAAAATACAAGCAATACTAATAAGCCCTTAAATAAGGTCCATGCTCTGGTATACTTTATCCATTTTATTATATTATAAATTAAAAATGCTAAAATAAGTATTTCTAATACATCAGTAATCTTAAATGCCGGTAAGGTAAGCCGGTAAAATAATCACTTATTGTTTCTATAATTGTTTCCATTTGACACTCTATTCCTTCCCTGCTTCTTCATTACCATTAATCTTAAGAATATTAAGATCCGGTGATGTTACTGAAAGCTTAGGTACTGCTGTTACATAGTAGAAATAATCATCATCATCAAACTGTAAATGTTCGACTGAACTATAATCCAGAAGATACTTGAAAAATTGTACTACAAGTGCTAAACCTCCTGATAATATAGTTCCTAAAAGCACCCATAGTACATCTACTTTTATCTCAAATATCAGTCCACCTACTATCATTATTATCAGATTAGCTATCATTCCTGCTATTATTCCCAATATATAAGCATGAGAAACTGCAAGCTTTCTGCATGTATATGTCGCTAAAAGTACGCCTATTGCAGCTACTATCATAAGTATCATAAGCTTGTTTTCAACTAAAGACTTTATTACAAATATGTAAGTCTGGAGGTTATCTTCTATCTGCATACTTCCTGATGACATTTTTACTGCATCTTTTATAACATTAAAAAGTATGGAAACCACAATTCCCGGTATTATTGCAAAAATTGCTATAGGACTCCCGGTGAGACCTGATGCCATAGGTACCAGTACCTCCAGATGAAAAAAGGAAAGTACCGGAACAGCTATAATAATTGCACTATATCCCGGTGCCAGCCGCATAAGCATAAAATAAAGTATAGCGATGATTATTATAAATATAAGTGACAAAAACATTGATGCTGAATATATATGTAAAATCATTAAAAAGCCCTGCTAAGAATACAGTTACTCCCATAGGAAAGAAAGCAGATATAGCTGATAATAAAACTATAACTGAAATTCCGTTTAATTTCTCATAGTAACCAAGATTACCATTTATCAGAGCAAATGTAACAAAAGCTGCAATAAATCTAAAAACCGGAGTTATTGCAGCATTATACTTTTTAACTACATTTTTTAATGCTGTCTCTTATCAAAAGAAGCTGTATCATTTACTATCCTCCTCTGCATCTTCATTATATATCCGTTCAAGCTTCGATAATAATTTATTATATTTCAAAAAAATGTCTTTCTGCTCCTGCCGAAACTATAAGTAGAATAAAAATGTAAAAACCAGATAAATCACCATGACAATCAGATAAATACCCGTGGTTTTTTTATCCCAATCAGTTTATAGTCAAGCTTTGTAGCATTTTTTTATAAGATATTCAAGATTATATAAAATAATCGGGGCTTAAAACAAGTGCATATCCAACTGTAACACTTGCACCTGCTTTTTAGTAAAGACCAACGTATGTGATCTGACCCGAAAAAGCTTATATCTTTTTAATGCAGCCTTTCCTGCAGGTGATTTTTTTCAAATATTGCCATTTTTAGACATCAGACTGACTTTATCTTTAACTATCATATGTTACCTCTATTACTTTATTACTTTTTCATCAAGTTTCTTCTGATAAAGATCTGCTATTTCCTGAGATGTTCCATAAGCTGCAAGATGCCCCTTCTCCAAAAGAATAGCTTTGTTGCAGAGTTCCAATACCTGATCAATTGAATGTGACACAAAGAGCACTGTCACATTATTATCAATCATAGATTTAATCTTATTAGTACTTTTTCTTTCTGAATTTTTGCATCACCAACAGAAAGTACCTCATCAAGTATAAGTATATCAGGTTCAACTATTGTTGCTATAGCAAAACCAAGTCGTGACTTCATACCTGATGAATAGTTTTTTACCGGAACATTGATAAACTCTCCAAGTTCAGAAAATTTAACTATTTCATCAAATTTTTCATTTAAAAATGCTTTGGAATAGCCAAGCATAGCTCCATAAAGATATATATTTTCAATACCTGTATATTGCTTGTTAAAACCTGCACCAAGCTCTAAAAGCGGTGCAATGTTGCCGGATATTTTAACTTTTCCCTCTGTTGGTTTTAAAACTCCTGAGATAACTTTAAGAAGTGTACTTTTTCCTGCTCCATTAAGTCCTACTATACCTACTCTGTCACCCTTCCCTATCTTAAACGAAATGTCCTTCAGTGCCCAGAATTCTTTGTAGTTAAGCTGCCTTTTTAAAAGTTTGATTACATAATCCTTAAAATCATCTACTTTTTCGGAACTCATATTAAATTTCATTCCAACATTTTCTACTTCAATTGCAAATTTGCCCATTACCCATCCTTTTTATTCAAAAAAATATTTTTCAAATATTTTTGAATCACATAATCTAAAAAGATTATTTTTACCACTATTTTTTTATCATGTAGCAAGCTACTTAATAGAATCCCTTTATTTTAATTCCTTCAGGAGTAATTGCAAGCCCTCCTCTGGCTGTTTCCTTAAATCTTGAGTTAAGGCTATCACCTACATCTTTCATGGCATCTATAATCTGATCAGGTGGTATTCTGACTGTAATCCCTGCAAGTGCTACATCTGCCGCTGAACAGGCATTTACTGCCCCTATTACATTTCTTTTAACACAGGGTACTTCTACGAGTCCGGCAACAGGATCACAGACTAAGCCTAACATATTTTGAATTGAAATTCCTGCCGCAGTTATCATCTGAACCGGATTGCCACCTTTAAGATATACCATTGCTGCTGCACCCATCGCCGCTGCAGTTCCCATTTCAGCCTGACATCCTCCCTCAGCACCTGAAATTGAAGCCCTTTTTGCGACCACCTCTCCTACACCTGCCGCCACAAATAGAGCCCTCACCATTTCATCATCCGATACTTTATATTCATCATAAAAAGGTACAAGTACAGCAGGAAGCACCCCACAGGAACCGGCTGTAGGAGCTGCAACTATCCTTTTCATACAGGCATTTGACTCAGAAGTCTCTATGGCAGCCTGAATAACTCTTCCCATGTAGTCTCCACAGATAGTAACTCCATTTTCTCTGTATTTCTGCATCTTAAGACCATCTCCGCCTACAAGCCCGCTTCTGGACTTAAGGGATGGGTCATAGTTTCTTGCCCCATTTAGCATAGCCTGCCACATAGTATGCATCTTAGCTATTTCTTCTTCCTCAGTAATACCCGTATCTGCAGCATCTTCTCTTATAATTAAATCAGAAAAGCGATATTTTCATCTTCACAGACTGACACAATTTCTTCAAGCGAATCATACATAAGTTACTCTGAGTACTCCTTTCAGACTTTCAATTTCTTTAATAAGTTCAGGAGACATCTTCTGATCCATCTCCACTATCATAACAGCAGTGCCACCTCTTTTATTACGATAAAGTTGCATATTTGCTATATTAAAGCCACTTCTTGACAGTGTTCCCGTAACCGCCGCCACATGACCCGGTGCATCTATATTATTTACTATGAGGGTAGGCAGATTTCCTGAAAAATTAACCTCAATACCATCTATTTTATTGACTTTAATCCTTCCACCCCCTATGGAAGCTGCCTGTACACATACCTGCCTTCCGCTTTTACCCGTTGCAGTAATTATGGCTGTATTTGGATGGGCATCCTTTACTTCATTATTTTTAAATCCAAAATCAAGTCCCATGTCCTTAGCTATATCAAAGCTATCCGGTATCCTCATATCATCCGGTTCAAAGCCCAAAAGCCCTGCAACCAAGGCCTTGTCAGTACCATGTCCTTTTCCTGTAGCTGCAAATGAACCTGACAAAATAATTTCTGCCTTAATCGGCTTTTCACCTAAAAGCTTTGCTGTAATAAGTCCTATCCTGCAGGCCCCGGCAGTATGAGAACTTGAAGGACCAACCATGATAGGCCCAAGTATTTCAAAAACGCTCAATTTAGTCCTCCTTCAAAAATCCAAAAGGCTCTTCATCTTTAATAAAATGCATAAGCATATAAGCCGTCATTATAGCTATCTTTTCTTCCTTTAATATTCTTCTGACTTCATTTTTATCTGCAAGAACTACTTCAATTTCTTCACTATCTTCCTGATGTTCATAGTTTGGTTTTCCCTCACAATAACCAAACACAGTTGAGCAGGATTCATCTGTCATTCCAATTGTGGTAAAAAACGGTCTGTTATAGCCTTTAGGCACTGTTATTGCTGTAAACTTCATCCCGGTTTCTTCAAATATTTCTCTACCAGCAGCCTTGACATAATCTTCTCCTTCTTCAACAAGACCTGCTGGAAACTCATAGATATAGTCATTTATAGGATATCTGTACTGTCTTATAAGTACGATCTTATCCTTTTTTTCTCCTGCCAAGGCATAAATAATGACACCATCAGGATTATTTTTCCCTGTGCTTATCTTAAGACTCTCAATGTCTTTAGCCCTTGAAGCAACAAAATACTTGCCTTTCCTTCCTGATTTATGTATATTGTCAAGTTCATAAATATTTAAAAACCTATTATCAGTTTGTTTTTTTATATTTGTTATCTTTCCCATTATAATTTTATCTCCATAATATTCTTATAACTTATTATTCTAAACTCATAATCTAAAAAAATGAAAATTTATTCCACTTTTGCTTCATTATAGCATTTGCTGTATATCTTGATTTTATCTTTCCATCTACTGTAACATTCTTCTTAGTTAGTGGGCTGAACCATATCTCTATGATCGCCCTTTCCTTGTCTGACAAGATAACAATCGTTGTTCTTTAGTATTTCTCTAACCTTCTTTTCATATTCAGCCATTATACTAAGACCTCCTCATACCTTTCGGATTTAAAAATATATATTGGCTTTATGAATATTTTTTTGATTTAATTCTAAAAGTTCGGGAACTGCAACTTTCACACGTTCAATTAATGCATCCAATGAACCTGATTCCAATACTAAACCTGCTACATCTTCACTTGTTGCAACCCAGACACCTGCTTCTTTGTCCCATATCAAATTTATAGTATATTCCATTTTTATCCCCTTTTCTATATATTTTGTTTACAGCGCCAACTTTATAAACTTAAGTTATATTATACCATTATTCCTTTAAATATAAAAGAGGCAGTACCAAAAGGCACTGCCCAAATAAGTAAAATACTTAAAATTTACATGTAATCTACTACATTTACCCAACGGCTGAGAAGACCAACTTCTTCTTTATTGCCCTTAACTGACTGGGAAGCTGCAACAATAGGAAGCCACTTCTGAACATACTGCTTAGCTGTATCAGTTCTCTCACAGAAAAGATTAAGATACTTATCTGCAAACTCTTCTTTTCCACTTAAGTAGAAAAGTAAGTATGTTCTTGCCACATCTGCAGAAGCATTACCCTGGGTAGCATGTGCCCAGTCAAGTATATAAACATCATCATTAGAAGTAATAATGATATTGCTTGGATTAAAATCACCATGGCAGAGCTTGTCATGACGCTTCATAGAATCAAGTCTTGAATGTAAGTCATATCTGGTTGTAGCATCAAAACTGGAATCTGATATTTCTTATAAAACTTGTCATACTGTCTGTTAAGCATAGGAGCCTTTCTTGAGTGTACGTCAGCCTGAATAGCTATAAATCTGTCAAGAAATTCATCCATTTTCTCAGGATGCTCATTCATCATCTGCTCAAAAGTCTTACCTTCGATATAATCAAGTACTATAGCAGTCTTTCCTTCAATTTCAGTTACTCCATGCAGCTTAGGAATATTAAGACCTGTCTCCATTACCCTGGCCTGGTTAAGAGCCTCATTAAGAATATCAGCCATAGAATACTGTGAATCAAATAACTTAATTACCTTGTTACCATCTCTGTAAACGGTCTTTCCCGGACGCTTCACAAGAACATTCTTATCATCAAGTTTCATAATAAACCTCCCCTTTACATTAAACTGTTTCGTTATTGTTGCCATAGTAAGCATTCAGATACATCTGCTTAATCTCACTAATAAGTGGATATCTTGGGTTACAGCCCGTACACTGATCATCAAATGCTTTCTCTGTCATATCATCAAGAGTAGCAAGGAAATCTTCCTCTTTAATACCATAATCCTTGATACTTCTCTTAATGCCAATCTTAACCTGAAGGTCTCTGATACCTGCAATAAGCTTCTCTACGCTATCTGCATCATTTTTACCCTTAAAACCGAGAACTTCCGCAACCTCTGCATACTTTCTCTGTGTCTTAGGATACTGATACTGAGGGAAGGTACCCATCTTTGTAGGAACCTCTGAAGAGTTAAAGCGGATAACCTGCTCCATCATAAGTGCATTTGCTATACCATGTGGTATATGATGGAAAGCACCAAGCTTATGCGCCATAGAGTGCATTACTCCGAGGAAAGCATTTGCGAATGCCATACCTGCCATACAAGCTGCATGACCTATCTTTTCTCTTGCCTCAGGATCATTTGGTCCATTATCATAAGCCCTTGGAAGATACTCAAAAATCATCTGTAAGGACTGCTTAGCGATACCGTCTGTAAAATCAGTGGCCATAACTGATACAAGAGCCTCAAGGTTATGTGAAACAGCATCTATACCGGAAGATGATGTAAGTCCCTTAGGAGCGTTCATCATCATATCAGCATCTATTATAGCCATATTAGGAAGAAGTGCATAATCAGCAAGAGGATATTTGTTGCCTGTAACTTCATCCGTAATAACCGCAAAAGGTGTAACCTCAGAACCTGTGCCTGCTGAAGTAGGAACTGCTATAAAGTAAGCTTTTTCACCCATCTTAGGGAAGGTGTATACTCTCTTTCTGATGTCCATAAAGCGCATTGCCATATCGTAGAAATCTACTTCAGGATGCTCATAAAGTACCCACATAATCTTAGCGGCATCCATTGCAGAACCACCACCAATAGCTATAATGCAGTCAGGACCAAAGCTTCTCATAAGATCTGCACCCTTTTTAGCTGAATTAAGTGTAGGATCAGGTGCTACATCAGAGAAAGTAGAATGAACTATACCTAACTGATCCAACTTATCTGTAATAGGCTTTGTATAGCCATTCTGGAAAAGGAAGCTATCTGTTACGATAAATACCTTTTTCTTATTCATTACATCTCTTAACTCTTCAAGAGCTACAGGGAGACATCCCTTCTTAAAATAAACCTTTTCAGGAGCTCTAAACCAAAGCATATTTTCTCTCCTCTCAGCTACATTCTTGATATTTAATAACTGTTTGATTCCAACGTTTTCAGAAACAGAGTTTCCGCCCCAGGAACCACAACCAAGTGTAAGAGATGGATTGAGCATAAAGTTATAAAGATCACCAATACCACCTTGAGAAGCAGGAGTATTAACTAAAATACGACAAGTCTTCATGCGCTCGCCAAATTCAGCAATTTTGGCTCTCTCTGTAACAGTGTTAACATAGAGAGAAGATGTATGACCATAACCACCATCAGCTATAAGTCTTTCTGCTTTGTTAACTGCATCTGCAAAATCTTTAGATTTATACATAGCAAGTACCGGTGAAAGCTTCTCGTGGGCAAATTCCTCACTAAGCTCTACACTTGTAACTTCACCAATAAGTATCTTTGTTGCAGGATCAACTTTTACGCCTGCAAGCTCAGCTATAGTAGCAGCCTTCTGACCAACTATCTTAGCATTAAGAGCACCATTTATAATAATTGTCTTACGAACCTTTTCAATTTCATCCTTTTTAAGGAAATAGCAGCCTCTTCTCTTAAATTCAGCCTTAACTTCATCATAAATCTTAGTATCTACTATAACTGACTGTTCTGAAGCACAAATCATACCGTTATCAAATGTTTTTGAATGGATGATTGAATTAACTGCCATAAGAATATCTGCTGATTCATCTATAATAGCAGGAGTGTTACCGGCACCTACACCAAGTGCAGGCTTTCCTGATGAATAAGCACTCTTAACCATTGCAGGACCACCTGTAGCAAGTATGCAGTCACATTCTTTCATAACAAGATTGGTCATCTCAAGGCTTGGTACATCTATCCAGTCAATAATTCCTTCCGGGAGCACCGGCCTTAACTGCAGCTTCAAGAACTACCTTAGCTGCCTCTGCTGTACATTTTTTAGCTCTTGGATGTGGACTGATGATAATTCCGTTTCTGGTCTTAAGAGCTATAAGTGTCTTAAAGATAGCTGTTGAAGTAGGATTGGTGGTAGGAATTACTGCTGCAAGTATGCCAAGAGGCTCTGCAACTCTGGTTATACCAAATTCCTTATCCTCTTCTATAACACCACAGGTCTTAGAATTCTTATATTTATTGTAAATATATTCAGAAGCATAGTGATTCTTAATAACCTTATCTTCAACTATACCCATTCCTGTCTCTTCAACTGCCATATGAGCAAGAGGAAGTCTCTGCTGATTGGCTGCTGTTGCTGCTGCAAAGAAAATCTTATCTACCTGCTCCTGTGAATAGGTAGCAAACTCTTCCTGTGCTGCACGAAGCTTCTAAGAGCCTTCTCAAGTGATTCAACACTGTCAATGATGTTACGAGTTTTATTTTTCCATCGAAAATCTCCCTTCAATCTGCTGAATAATCTTCGGTAATCTTACCGGGTAAAACGCTTGTTATTTTTTTAACTAGCTTGTTAAAATTTTATCATTCTTTTTTTGTTATGTCAACTGCTTATTCTAATCTGTTATCAATAACAATTTCATAGAATTTACAGTCTTTTGTATAATATTCCTCCTTTCTATTAGTTTTTTTATACTTCTTCAACTATAACATTAATCACTTATACTTTCCAGCAAAACTTAATGTATATTATATAAAATTATCCATTAAAAAAACGTCGATTGTTATTGTGCAATTTTTACAATATTTACTATTATTACTCAAAAATCAAGTTCTACCGGACAATGATCGCTTCCTAAAATTTCCGAATGTATTTTAGCATCCTTTAATCTGTCCTTAAAGTTATCAGAAGTTATAAAATAGTCTATACGCCATCCTGTATTCTTTTCCCTTGCTTTAAATCTGTATGACCACCAGGAATATACATTTTCAAGCTCAGGGTAAAAGTATCTGAAAGTATCTATATATCCGGCATCTAAAAGTTCTGTCATTTTCCCTCTTTCTTCATCTGTAAAACCTGCATTTCTGCGATTTGTCTTAGGATTTTTAAGATCAATCTCCTTATGTGCTACGTTCAAATCACCACAAAGTATGACAGGTTTGCTCTCCCTTAATTTATTAAGGTAAGCTCTAAAATCATCCTCCCATTTCATTCTATAATCAAGACGTTCAAGCTCCTGCTTGGCATTAGGAGTATAACAAACCACAAAAAAATGATCCTCATACTCTGCTGTAATAACCCGGCCTTCATGATCATGTTCCTCTATACCTATATCATAAGTCACATTAACCGGCTCTTTTTTCGTAAATAAAGCAGTCCCTGAATATCCTTTTTTTTCAGCATAATTCCAATACTTATGATATCCTGGTAAATCAAGTTCTAATTGCCCTTCAGAAAGCTTAATCTCCTGTAAACCAAAAGCATCAGCATCAATTTCATTAAAGAACTCCATAAAGCCTTTAGTAAGACAGGCTCTCAGCCCATTTACATTCCATGATATATATTTCATTTCCATATCCTTTCATATTATGATGATAAAGAAAAAAGTCCCTGAAAAAACAGGGACTAAATCTTATTTTGCATAATCAACAGCTCTTGACTCGCGAATAATACTTACCTTTATCTGACCCGGATACTCTAGCGAAGCTTCGATCTTCTTAGATACATTGCGTGCCAATAATACCATCTCCGAATCTGCAACCTGGTCTGGAACTACAACTACTCTGACTTCCCTACCAGCCTGTATAGCAAAAGATTTATCAACACCTTCAAACTCATTAGCTATATCCTCAAGTTCTTTAAGTCTGTTGGTGTAAGTCTCAAGGGTTTCCCTTCTCGCACCCGGACGTGCAGCCGAAATAGCATCAGCAGCCTGCACAAGACAAGCTATAAGCGTAGCAGGCTCTACATCTCCATGGTGTGATTCAACTGCATTTATAACTGTTGCTGATTCTTTATATTTTCTACAAAGCTCAACACCAATCTGCACATGAGAGCCTTCCTGTTCTCTATCAACTGACTTACCAATGTCATGAAGCAGCCCCGCCCTCTTAGCAGCTTAACATCACAGCCACATTCTGCAGCCAAAATACCTGATAACTGTGCAACCTCAACAGAATGCCTGAGTACATTCTGACCATAACTGGTTCTGAATTTCATTCTACCAAGCAGTTTTATAAGTTCAGGATGAATACCATGTATTCCACATTCAAGTGCGGCAGCTTCACCCTCTTCTCTTATCTGCACTTCTACTTCTTTCTGTGCCTTCTCAACCATTTCTTCAATTCTGGCAGGATGTATTCTTCCATCCACAATGAGTTTCTCAAGGGCAATTCTGGCAACTTCACGTCTTACCGGATCAAAACCGGAAAGAACAACAGCCTCAGGAGTATCATCAATTATGAGATCTACACCTGTAAGAGTTTCAAGAGTTCTGATATTTCTACCCTCTCTACCTATAATTCTACCCTTCATCTCATCATTAGGAAGCTGTACAACAGAAATTGTGGCTTCGGCAATATGATCAGCCGCGCAACGCTGGATAGCTGTAACGACTATCTCCTTAGCCCTTTTATCAGCTTCTTCCTTAGCCCTGTTTTCAAGATCTTTGACCATAACTGCCATTTCATGCTTAACGTCATCTTCCACTGTCTTTAGAATATAATCTTTTGCTTGTTCGGAGGTAAGTCCTGATATCCTTTCAAGTTCAGCAAGCTGCTTTGAATGAAGCTCCTCAACAGCCTTCTTGTCCTTGTCAAGCTCTACTTCACGTTCATTAAGCTTACCTTCACGTTTTTCAAGCGCCTCACTTTTTCTATCTGTTGCTTCTTCTTTGGATAAAACTCGTTTTTCGTACTTCTGTAATTCTGCTCTTCTCTCCTTACTTTCTCTTTCAAACTCATTCTTAGCTTTCAGAGATTCCTCTTTGGCTTCGAGCAAGGCTTCGCGTTTCTTAGTTTCAGCTTCTAAATTAGCTTTCTCTATTATATCCCTGGCTCTTTCTTCTGCAGTTCCAACCTTAGCTTCATAGTTTTTAACACGATTAGAAATTGCAATCTTCCAAACAGCAGGAGTAGTAACTGCAGCAGTAACGAATACAGCAATAGCTGCAACGATAATTGGTTCCACCGGAGCACCTCCTTATTTAATTTTCATTGTACAATAAATCTATGCTAAATTATCATCACATAATTCAACCGATACATACAACATATAAATTTTTATACTGTTTGACTAAAAAAAGTCAAGTATTTGAGAGGTAATCACTAAGCCCTTCCCGGATTAATTCCGGACTAAATCCCTTTCTGTAAAGATATGCATAAATTTTTTTATTTTTATTTTCATCCATTTCTTCAGAAGTTCTAATTTTTCTTTCTTATTAAATTATCTAAGGCTGCTTTATCACTTCTATTATCGTCAAATAAATTTTCTATTATATTGTAGTCTATCCCCTTTGAAATCAGTTCCATTTTTAATCTGACGCATACTTTTTTTGATTTACTCTTATAATTAAGATAATTCTCAGCATACCTTTCATCATTTATATAATTAAATTTTCTGACATACTCTATGGCATCTTCAATAACCTCGGGTAAATAGTTTTTTAAGAGATAACTTCCTTCTTAAATCTGCCTCTGTACAATCCGCTCTGCCAAGTATATCTAACGCTTTCTTCCTGGCTCTTGGAACAAGTGTTTCTTTAATAAATTTTTTTCGTATATTTTATCAGAAAACTCTATACCCTCTTTTTATTGAATATTTTTTTCAAATCACTTTGATATGCATAAAACACTAAAGTTTCAGTTTTTACCTTATATTTATATTTGCCAAGCTTTTTCAATAGAATCTATAAACATTACAATTATTCCTATTCTATAGCAGTGTTATGACTATTTATATTTTATTCTATAGAAGTGTCTTCATTGTCAAAATCTTCATTTTTTTCTATAACCGGCTCTTCTGTGCTTACTTCAGCAGTCTTCTTTGCATGTAATTCTCTTACTTTTGTTTCAATTTCCTTAAATATCTCAGGATTATTCTCGAGGTAGAGCTTAACATTTTCTCTTCCCTGACCTATCTTTTCTCCATTGTAAGAGAACCAGGCTCCGGATTTAACAACTATATTATCTTCTACTGCAATATCTAACACATCACCTGTACGACTTATTCCATGGCCAAACATAATATCAAACTGTGCCTCTTTAAAAGGAGGAGCAATTTTATTTTTGACTACCTTTATTTTGGTTCTGTTTCCAATAACTTCTCCACCCTGTTTAATAGCCTCAGACTTTCTTACATCCATTCTGATAGAAGCATAAAATTTAAGTGCACGTCCACCTGTAGTAGTTTCCGGATTGCCAAACATAACACCTATTTTTTCACGAAGCTGATTGATAAATACTACTATGCAGTTGGTTTTGCTTATAACAGAAGTTAACTTTCTGAGTGCCTGGCTCATAAGACGAGCCTGTAAACCTACATGAGAATCTCCCATGTCTCCATCTATTTCTGCCTTAGGAACAAGAGCAGCTACTGAATCGACTATGACTATGTCTACAGCTCCACTTCTAACCATAGTCTCTGTAATTTCAAGTGCCTGTTCACCACTATCAGGCTGCGAGATATAAAGTTCATCTATATTAACCCCAATAGCCTTAGCATACACCGGATCAAGAGCATGTTCAGCATCTATAAAGCCTGCAATACCTCCCGCCTTTTGAACCTCAGCTACCATGTGGAGTGCTACTGTTGTTTTACCACTAGACTCAGGACCATATACCTCTATTATTCTTCCCTTAGGTATACCCCCAAGTCCAAGTGCTAAGTCAAGACTTAAACATCCGGTAGGAACCACTTCTACATTCATTTTTTCCATACCTGATCCCAGCTTCATAATTGAGCCTTTTCCAAAGTCCTTCTCTATCTGTGCAATAGCAGCTTCTAATGCTTTTTTCTTATCGCTATCTACATTTACAACCTTATCTTTAGCTTCTTTTGCCATAATAACCTCGCATATTTTTTATTTATTTCAAACAAATGTTCTTACATAAAAAGTATAAAACATTTGTTCGCTAATGTCAACTACAATTTCAATTAAATTCTACACTTTTAAATTGTACTTTTTCTATTTCTCCAACTTCCACTTACTCCTTTCTTAAGAAAAACAACAACTATCTTAAAAATCAGACATTGGGGATTTATCAATCTGAATTTAACTCTTTTGAAGCAGCTAATCTGTCTTAGAAATACTTACAATCCTATGAAAAAAATTGCAATTTAATTTACAAGGGTTATTATAATACATTTTTTTATAATCTGTAACCAGTAAATTGCACAATTTTTTTAAAAATTTTATATACAAAATAAACAAATTTTTCTTGTAAATTTACTACCTTTACAAAGGAAACTTTCAAATTCTTATAATACATTGCCCACATTCAATACTGAGTATTTTAGTGCCAGTCAAGAAAGCTATTTCCCCATAGCATAGCTATAAAAAGCCCTGCGGACAGATATGGCCCCATTGCAAGAACCTTATCGGCTCCTGCCAGTTTCATACGAATGATATGAATTACCGAGCCCAATATACAACCAATAAAAAACGCTAATATCACAAGCTTCCAACCTAACAGAAGTCCTGCCGCAGCCATAAGCTTTAATATCTCCTCCACCTATAGCTTTTCCCTTTGTAACAATATAAAGAAGGAGTAACATTCCGCTAACCAAAAAGAAACCTATAAGGTAGCCGGAGAAATTTTTAATATCCAAGACCACCCTCAGGCTTCCAAGTATCAATATAAATATATTAATTTTGACCGGAATCTCATAAGTTCTCCAATCTATAACCGCAAGCACTATAAGTGCTGATGTAAATAAAGAGTAAATAATGGACTCTAAGTTGAAGCCGTTTATTAAAAAAACAAGTATATAAAGCAGTCCGTTAACCCCCTCAATTATAGAATATTGAGAGGAAATTGGACTTTTACAATCCCTGCATCTTCTTTTTAAGAAAATGCAGGAAAATAATGAAACCAACTCAAGCTGACTAAGCCTGTGACCACACTCTATAAAAGATGAAGGTACAGTCACCACTGTTTCACCTCTAGGTATGCGGTATATACAGATATTTAAAAAACTTCCTATAATTATGCCTGAGAGAAAGATAACAGTATATATGGATATTGTCAAAATTTCCAGATTCATAAAGTCCCTTTCAAAGAATTTCTTTACATTTTTCAGCTTCCCTATGATGAATTTCTTTCTCTTGATACATTTTTTCATCCAGTCTCTTAAGAAAAGCTGAAGAAGAACCGTCTATTTCAGCATCATATATAGCATATCCAAGACTAAGTGATATATCAAAAGGAAGCTTATTAGAAGCATTAAAAGCAGCCAGATTATTTCTTAGTCTGCACATAGCCTGTTTTATTTCATGTTCATCACAAATATCTGTAAGTATACAAAATTCATCCCCACCGTATCTTGCAACTACATCTGTTTTCCTAAAATTTTTAATTACAATTGCAGAGAATGCCTCTAGTGCATCATCACCTGCCTGATGTCCATAAGTGTCATTTATATACTTAAATCTGTCAATATCAGCCATAATTCCAGAAAATTTAACCTCACTGCCATTATTCACCCTCTTAGTCAGTTCAGCGTCAAACTTCCTGCGATTCACAGCTCCTGTTAAAAAATCGGTATTAAGATCTCTGTTTTGCATATAGATATAAAGCAATATAGAATAAAACAGTATATCTGTATAATCATGTGTCATATTCTTGGTATAAAACTGTAAAACCGCTATAACTACCGTATAGATCGGAAAAAGCCATAATGCAAATGAAAATTCATGTTTACTTTTCCTGCTGGCATATATTATGTAAAACTGCATGCTTATATATTCAAACGCCATTACAACAGTCCTTATGTCATACAGGCTGCCTTTATTATACTTTGTGCCATCAAAATGGTAAAATAAGCCTAAAAGAAAAATATATGTGATGCCAAAAAGAAGTACAAAGTTAATTATCGAAATTCCAATATAAATAAGTAGCAGATTATTATTCTTTTTCTTTAATATAATCCATACAATCATAGACATATTTTATAATAAAGCAACCAACAACAGGGGTGGTTGTAAACAATAAAAAAATGTTCCTATTAATGAAATAGTATCAGAAATTCCTCCATTTATTGGACATTCGCTCATAAGCTTAGCTATAACGGACAGAAATAGGATGATAATCAGATATTTAAACCATTGTTCTCTGTCTTTATTGCTATTTTTACTTATAAATGCAAAAACTGCAACAAGAAGCATTAAATTATAAATATCTGCTAATAATGCACCAGAAATCTCCATATTACCTCCTAACTTCATACGTATGCTAAAGTACTGTTTAATATTTTATAATTAGTTTTACAATTTCATAATTTAAGCCAATAAATAATGTATAAAATAGTGCGTGCCTTGTACACACTTCTGTACACAGGACGCTATCTTAAGACAAATTTCCCATTACGTCAAAAATTATTGCCAGACTACTGCAATAATTCTAAATAATAATTATAACGAATTCCGGTTACAAAACGGTTTACATTTTTAAGCTTTTTTTATTCTTTTTCGCCGCATTAATATAACCATTTTTATTCAGAATTATTCAGAATTTTTTTGGAACATTTTTCACTTGACAAAAATAATTATGCTTTAATCATCATTATAAGCTGTGATGGGAAAAAAAGTAATTTAGATGTTCACTTACAGAGATTAGCCGGTTGGTGAGAGGCGAAAGAAAGAGTCTGGATGAATACATCCCGGAGTTTCACACTGAAAGCTTCTGCAAGTAGGCTGTGACGCCAGACTTCCGTTAAAGAGTCAGGGTATAGAAGTTTTGTACCTGTCTGAGGCAGATTATTCTGTGAATTAAGGTGGTAACACGAAGCATACGCTCTCGTCCTTTGTAGGATGAGGGCTTTTTTTGTGTAATATACAGCTTCAGACGGGATTATCATGTACAAGGAGGAAAGATATGACTGTTTATGATGAACTTAAAGCAAGGGGGCTTATAGCCCAGGTAACTAACGAAGAAGAAATCAGCAAGATGGTAAATGAGGGCAAAGCTGTATTTTACATTGGCTTTGATCCTACTGCTGACAGTCTTCATGTTGGACACTTTATGGCACTCTGTCTTATGAAAAGACTTCAAATGGCGGGAAATAAACCAATAGCTCTTATGGGTGGTGGAACCGGCATGATAGGTGATCCTTCCGGAAGAACCGACATGCGCACAATGATGACCAAAGAGACCATAGCGCATAACTGTGACTGCTTTAAGAAACAGATGGAACGTTTTATTGACTTTGGTGAAGGCAAGGCAATTATGGTAAATAATGCTGACTGGCTGTTAGATCTTAATTACATAGAATTTTTAAGGGATATAGGTCCGCATTTTTCTGTAAATAGAATGCTTGCTGCTGAGTGCTACAAGCAGCGTATGGAAAAGGGGCTTAGCTTTTTAGAGTTTAACTACATGCTTATGCAGGGCTTCGATTTCTACATGTTATACCGGAAATATGGTTGTAATATGGAATTTGGTGGCGATGACCAATGGAGCAATATGCTTGCAGGTACTGAACTTATAAGAAGAAAGCTTGGTAAAGATGCACATGCCATGACTATTACTCTTCTGCTTAATTCTGAAGGTAAAAAGATGGGTAAGACTGCAAACGGTGCTGTGTGGCTTGATCCGGAGAAAACTACTCCTTATGATTTCTACCAGTACTGGAGAAATGTGGATGACAGTGATGTAATTAAGTGCCTTAAACTCCTTACCTTCCTTCCTATAGAAGAAATCCTCGCTATGGAAGTCTGGGAAGGTGCCAAACTTAATGAAGCCAAGGAAATACTTGCTTTTGAGCTTACCAGGCTGGTACATGGAGAAGAAGAAGCCAATAAGGCTCAGTCTGCTGCCAAAGCTTTGTTCGCAGGTGGTGGAAACCTTGACAATATGCCTTCTTTTGCCATATCTATGGAAGATGCAAGAGATGGTGTGTTTGACATAGTTACTCTTCTTCACAAATCAGGTCTTGTGGCCACCCGTTCAGAGGGCAGGCGTGCGGTAGAACAGGGTGGCGTTGTGGTCAATGATGAAAAGGTAACTGATTTTGCGGCTACTTTTAAGCCTGAGGAATTGCAAGGCGATGGAATTATTGTACGTAAAGGCAAGAAGAAATTCTGTAAGGTTGTACTTGACTAAGTTGTAGTTATTTTCTAATTTTTAAGAAAATTCAGGCTGTTACATTAAAAATTCAAGATTATTATTCTTTAATGTGACAGCCCATTATCTTTAGTTATTATTAATGTTATTTATAATCTCTCTATACCTAGGTTTATCTTCCTCTGAAATGCCTACTGCATCAAGTGCCTGTTCCAGAGTAAGTTTTAAATTCACCATAAGCTTATTTACCGCTGACAATATTGCATCTAACCTACCTTGATTTATACCCTGCTCTATGCCCCGATCTATACCTTGTTTTATACCTTGTTCTATGCCCAGCTTTATACCTTTCTCCAGTCCTCTATTCTCAATTTTATCTAAAACTTCCTTTATATCACACATACCATCACCGCTCCTTTCTACATATGAGGCAATTATACTTTCTCTTATTTCTTCAAATCTTCCATCCCCAACAAAGGCTGCAAAAAAATCCAGCATTTCAGGTAAATGGGTTATAGTTTCTGTTTCTACTTTTAGGGTATCACCATTTTTTAAAAAGTCAACTATAATTTTAAAATCTCTTTTAAGCCTTGCTATCTCTTCATCCGGAATAGTTCCAAGATTATATACATTCACATTATATTCCGGAATTATATTCTTTAATTTGTCAGTGATATTTAATCTTTTTCTAAGTGACAATGGTGACTCCCATTGCTTTTTACCATAATATAACACTATAGTTATAACCGGATGTACATCTTGTATTGTACTTAACTCTTTTTCAAGTTTTTTCCTTCATCTTTTTTTACTGTTTTTCATCATTTTTATTTTTTTCAACTTACAAAGCTTATTTCTTATTGTTTCTTCTTTATTTATCTGACTTTTTATAAGACATAATATCATACCCCATAATTCTAAATATCATATTTTTTGTCAATCTCAGTCTGATTTTTCAAGGCCAAATAAAGAGATTACTACTCCACCTTTTTCCACAGTTTAGACACATCTCTTTCACGATAGGTCAATTTGCCATTAACTTTTCGCAGATTACTTTTAGATGGAATATCCTCCAGTTCTTCCTCTTTTACTACTTCTTCTCCTGAAAATAACAATCCGTTTACAGCATCTGCAAAGACATCATTAAATTCAAATAGTTTTTCTTTCAGATAAGTCTTTCTGCCCCATAAACCTGCCTTTCTTAAATTTTTAATTTCTGTTTAGTTTTTGAAAAATTTTTAGATACTTCTGAACTTTCCTAATTTAAAATAATTGATTTAGCTCTTTGAAATATAGATATTTTTTTATATCTTTAAGAAAAAAATTATAGGCTAATTTTTAGAAGCAAGGCAATTAGTTATTATTCTGAATTTGGAGTTTGATTTTTGTGGTATATGTACAATCTGATTTTAAAACTAATAAAAAAATCCTCATAATATGCAGACATTATATCTACCTATTATGAGGGACAACTATACTGATAAAACATTAATTAATCATGTATTTCAGCTTCTTTATAGAATTTCTTATAGAATTCATTTTAATTTAAATTTTTCAATAAAAACATTATTCCTGCCATTTGCTTTTATATCTACCACGAACATTACTTATAAATAAGCTATCTGTATTTCTAGGTATAATAACTATCTTTATATATCCTTCATAGAACTTCTTTTTGACCATTTAACCCAAAGATCTGTAAACTTTTTCTTTATTAGGAATTAACTTTTTTTAAGTTCTAGTCTTGTTTCAGTAAGTCCTCCGGCAACAATCAACCTTGAACCATTAGATTTATCTCCAGTACTTAAATAGTTATTAACAGTTAAATGTTCATATTCTTTTTCGTTTTCAAGATTGGATACATCAGCATAATTATTTGCTTCAGTCGGCTTAAGAACATATCCTCCCATCATTCCTTCAGTGGTATTTATAGTTAATTCCGCATAAATATCATAAGTTGCTGCCCCTTGCACCTCATTCCATTCCAACATACCTGTGTCAAAATTTATTTTTACACCACTATTATCGCCTCCAATAACTTCAAATTGACTATTTAACTTTAGTTCACCTAAATTATCCTCTAGCAGTTTCACCTCTTTTTCATCAGACTTTCCTATCTCCACATCTTTTAAATGCTCAAAGTCCTTGACAAGTTTTACAATATATTTCCCAACTCCAGCCTTTCTCATCTGTTTTAAAAGGTCAATCCTATCTGCTCCTACTTGTAACTCTTTGCTTTCTATTTCTTCTGACACACCTTTAATAAGAATATATTTTGCTGATACAGTCAAAGCATTAAATAGAACAACTCCGGTATTTCCTATTGTAGGATTATTATTTAGATTTATTTTTCTTATATTCTTCAACTTCAGCCTTTATCTTATTATATAATTCTCCATCAGTTACTTTTGCCTTGAAAGTCTTTTCTGATACATATTTTCTTTTCTCTTCAATAGCATCTACTGCTGTCTTAGCTGTATCCGGATCAAGGTCAGAACCTGTATTAATCATATTATAAGCAGTTTCAATTGCCTGCACAGCCACATTCTCAGCATCTTTTAATACTTTTATCCTATCTCCTAATTCGTTTATCTTATTTTCAACCTGCCTATTGTATTCTTCCCACTTCTCCTTATCCTTACCAGCCGATATTTTATTTTCAATGTCTTTACTTAAATCATCACTCATCTTAAGGACATCTGCATAGTTATCTTTATTAAGCTTATCAACAGTATAAGTTAAATACTCTTTTATTCTATTTTCTAAAGCTTTAGAATCCTGACCACTAATTGTTATCTCTTCTTCAGCTTTAACATTACTTCCCTTAATTCTAGCTTCTATCTTGCATTTTCCATCAGCTAAAGCCTCTATCTCGGCTTCATTAGCATTAGAAGATACTATTTTTTTGCTATGCCTACACCTTCCTTTATATTCCATTCAAGATTTTTATCAGTAGCATCTGACGGATTATATGTAACTTTAACCTTGGTCTTACCTCCATCAGCCTCTATATCTCCATCCTTGGTCAAAGTAATGCTTACAGTCTTCTTCTCAGGTTTGCTTGGGGTAGATGAACCCCCGCCTGAATAACCACCACCTGTATTTCCTGTTTTTGCAGCTTCTTTAGCTTTTTCTTCTTTAAGTTTATCTTCTTTTGCCTTATCTTCTTTAGCCTTTTCTTCTCTTTCTCTATCCTCCTTTTCCTTCTCGGCTTTCTGTCTTTCTGCTTCTTTGTCAAAAACTAAAGCTCCAGCGTCATTTTTTACTTCTGACACCTTATTTTCAATAGTAATTTCAGCTTTAGCCGCTTTCTTAGCAGTCTCAAGAGTTAATGCATTTACTTTAACAGTAAGCTTTATCGGACTTTCTACTCTTATTTTTGAAATTGAAGCATCTTCATTTGCCCCTGTTAGTTCAAGCTTTGAAGCAGTTGATGACTTCTTAACAACAATGCTTGCCTTATCATTATTACCAACTTTTATATTTATATCACTATTTTTACCAAGCTCTGTTGTTACCTTCTTACCAAACTCTGATAAATCAATACTTCCTGTTGTATTCTTTTGCTATCTTAAGCACAAAGCTTTTTTTATTAAGATCAGATGATTTATCAAATTTTATATTAGTATCTTTACCGAAATTTTTTTAAGCTTTTTTTATCTTTGTTCTTGAAGTCTTTAAGATATAATCACCTTTTTTTCAATTTTTAAGTTCACCCGAAAGCTTAACTCCTTTAAGTTTAACTATAGCTTTTTCCGGCACTTTTTAATAACTATGGACTTAGCTGTTTTTATTCGATATTAAAACTTTTCCATTTTTTTATATCTTTATTTGTTACATAGATTACACCATTTTTTTCAGTCATTGCTTTTTGTAGTATAAGGTAATGCTGTAAATGTGCTTATTATAGCTGTAGCCAGTATCAGCCCAAAAAAACTTTTTGCTTGTTTGCTTCTCATTCTTCCTCCTTGAAACAAGTTGCTAATTATTAATAAATTACATTTTTGTTTTTATATAGGCTATGTTAAATCATTTTTGTAACTTTTTTTCAATAATCAAACTATAAATTATAAGAGATAATAATAAAATTTATTTTTATATTTAATTAAAAGTTTCGTAAATTTAGTATTTTTATAACCTTAAAATTTAAATTAAAAATCTCCTTTTACCAGATATGACTTGGTCTGGTAAAGGAGATTATAATCCGATATTTATTTTTATAATTAATAAGTATATACTACATCTTTATAATCACTAAAACTCTTATACATAGAATAACTCCTCTTCGCCCTGTACATCTGTGCATCATAGGTTGTATCAATTACATTCCATTTAGAATCTGCATATACATTATTCCATGCATGATAAACTGTGGCATTAGGAGTGTAGCCTGTAACAACTTGCTGGTACTCCTACACTTCTAAGCATTGATGCCATAAGTACTGAGTAATCATAGCAAATTCCTTTTTTCTCACTGTACACTTTGGCAACATCCGGAATATAAGCAGCTGTTTTAGCTATATCATTTATATTCTTTGCTTTTGTATAGTCATAAGTATAATTTTTAACTACATACTCATAAATATATTTGATTTTGTCATTTGTACTGCCTTTGCCTGCAAGGGATTGCGCCTTCTTAACTGCTGCATTGGTTCTATTCCAGTCTATAATATAATTGGAAGATAAAAAAGCATCATTATCGCTAGCCAGTCTCTGGGTTATACTCACTGTCTGCATAACTGTATATTTGGTACCTGATATATTTCTGCACAGGATAAGCTTGTATTCTCCATTTCCCTGGGTGAGAGGAATATTTATATTAACACTCCCTTTAGGTATATCATACTTGTACTGGGTTCCTCCTGTTAACTGTACAAGCAGCTTGACCTTGACATCATAATCATTATTGTATGTAAGTCTTGCAGTTCCATCATTTGCGTTCTCAATGGTTGCACTGTCCGCCAAAACTTTATCAGGCCTTGCAAAACAAACAATAAATAAAAGCATTATAGTAAACATATATTTTATAATATCTGTTCATAAGAACCTCCTTGGTAACATTTTAAATAACTTTTGTATAATAATAACTCTTTTTGAAACCATTTTCAAGTATTTTTTTATTTATTCTTATTTTTTAGCCAACAAAAACCCAAAATGCCGGTTTCCGATTCTTGACTCCTAGCGTTTTGCCAGGTGGGCAACCTCACATATTTTATCTGTCTTCCACTGAAAAAAATGAGGCTGACATCAAAAATATAGATATTGGAATCCCTTTTCAAGTCATCTTGGGTTCAAAATATCAGAAATTATCGAACATTCCAGGTTTTATTGTCTGTCTGTTCTTTATATTAATAATTATACTAGAAAAAAATATTGGTTTTTCAAGTTTTTATTAATGCAAATGTATTCAGCCACTTTTACCCTTATTCAGGTGTGTATTTACCTTCACCTTTTTGCAATCCTCGCAATCGCATTCTTTAGCGGGTATAAACTTTTTATCCGATAAATCTTTTGAGTTATATCTGATAAGAAGCTTCTCATCTTTAAGAGTTATTTCTACTGCTCCCATATGATCTGTCCTTAATATCCTGCCACCCTCTTTTAACATTCTTTCAAGTGCTGCTTTATGGGGATGTCCATAGCAGTTCATAAGTCCGCAGCTTATAAGATACAGCTTTGGATCTACCTCATTTAAGAACTCAGGTGAAGATGAATTTTTACTGCCATGGTGACATACCTTTAATATATCACAGTCAAGTGCCTCTTTACCTGCAAGTTTTATTACCTCCTCTTCTGTTGTACCGGCTATATCTCCTGTAAATAATACAGACAAACTCTTATATTCCATCCGCATAACAATAGATGCCTCATTTTGGTCTTCTATATTTTCATTTCCTGTAGGATAAAGACATTTAAATCTCAAATTTCCATCTCCAACTTTATCCCCCTTTTTAATATACATCAGATTTATTCTACGACTTTTGTCAATTTTTAATTCCCTTAATTCATTACAATTAAGTCTATCAGATTTGTAACTTGTTGATATGATTATTTTTATCAATAGCTATTTCGTGACATTTTAACAAATCATTTACTCCATTTACATGATCTTTGTCCATATGTGAAACAAAAATAGTGTTTACCCTGCTCCAGCCTCTGGATTTTTAAAAATGGTAACAGTCTTTGCTTCCCGACCTTGTCCACCGTGGTACTACCACAGTCAGAAATGTAAATATTATTATGTCCATCACTTATTACAAAGCAGTCTCCTGTCCTATATCAAAGCATATTTATGGAAAAATTCTTCTTTTTTATATATTAGTATCAAAAAAAGCTAAACTTACTGTTAGCAATGTAAAAATAATACGCTTTGATGTTTTTAATTTTAAAAGCTGTATTTTTAGAACTTGCAGCTTTTCTTCTCTTCTTTTATGGATAAATAGCTAAATATAAGAAAAAAATACAGACATAATAGATGACTATCTGCCATTTTTCGGGCTTTTCCTAAAATAAGTCTTAATGAAACAAAATTATCACCAATTCTGCAAAGAAAGGTATAAATATTTTAATATATAATATGAAACTCCCAAAATAAATCTTCCTGTAAATTCCGATACAAGTGCTACAAAACCTCCTGTTAAACCTGTTACAACTAAAATCGACATAAGTGGAATTACAATTATATTTAAAACTATTCCTGTCAGCGACAATTCATAAAAATTTACTAAGATTACCGGTAAAGTAGCAATATTTATACTTACAGAACATATAATTGAACCAAGAATTATATAAAATATATTCCTTTTTGGTTCAAATCGCGTATTTTAAATATATACATTAACTCGTGGGCATTATATAAAAATTCCTATTACAGCAAGGAAAGAAAGCTGAAATCCACTTTGATATATTACTCTGTGATTAACAGACATAATCATTATAGCTGCTAGTGCAGGGAACTTGGCAGATCATAACTTCTTCCTATGACAAATGAAAAGAAAAATAAACACATCATAATAACCGCTCTTGTTGTAGAAACTGAAAAATCCTGTAAACAGACCATAGAGCAACAAAATAATACCGGCTGAAATAAATGGGAACTTAAAAACTTATTTTTTTAATTTTTAAGAATAAATAAACAGCACCTGCAACTAAAGAAATATGTAATCCCGATATAGCTAACAAATGACTTATTGAATTTTTCCTGATAAAGTTCTTTGATTTCCTCATCAATATTACTTTTTATCACCTAAAACCATTGCAGAAAGGCTTCCGGCATCTTTGGTTCCTAATATTCTTTGATATTTTTCAGAAATAGCAAGATTTAATTTATGTAAATAAATACCCAGAGAAAAACCTTGTTCACCTTTTTGTAAAATAATCTCTTCTGCTCTTAAAGTCCCTGGAAATCCTTCGTTTTTGTAATATGTCTTAGCATCAAACTGCCCCGGATTTACCGGGGCATCAAATTTTTCAAATATACCCCTGCATTTTATTTCCCTGCCATAAAGCTCATTTTCAAGCTTTTCAAAATATTTTTCTTCCTGTTTTTCTATCTTGCAAGCTTTCAGCAGCCTGCCTTCCCTTTATTTTTACAAAGAAGGCAGGGAGTTCTTTCGGTCCATTTTCTATCCGCAGTCTGAAACTACTTTCGCCAAATGGTACCTCATACTTTTTTATTTCTGTAACTTTTCCGGTCAAAGTTATAACCTTACCTTCAAATGCAGTATCCTCAGGTGGCTTTATATTGTCATAAACAATAAACATCAGCATAAGTAACAATGCTATAACTACAAGTGGTCTCTTAATCCTCAGCAATAATGTCTAACTTCCTTTCAATAGGTAAATCTATTGGAACAGTTTCTCTGTAAGAACTCACAGGTTTCCCGTCTATCCAAAACTGTACTTTACTTACACTTCCTATATCTGACAAAGAATTTACTACGGAATATATTATTACATCATCAGAAACTCCATCTCTGCCTTCAAGAAATTCTTTGCTAAAATCCACATAACAAATTCCATCCTTAAAACTTACTTTATTTATCTTAGTTCCGGCAGGTAGCACCGGTGCTAATTTATCATTTTCGAGAGGTCCTGCTAAAAGCTGTCTTATTACAAGTTCTTCAAGCGAAATAGTTCCATCAAACTCTACATTATGTCTGGTCTGGTAAAGTTTTTTTCCTGCTGCATCTGTATAATACAAGCTTATCTGCACATTCTGATAATAAGTGGTCTCTCCTCCTGTATTGTCGATGAAATCATCTCCTGACATTGCCCCTACAGGATTTGTCTCAGAATACATAAGAGGCTGGTTTTCAATAGTGTACTCTACCTTATTTATCCCTTCTATCTGACATAAGGTCTTTACTACACAGGCCCGTCTTAAAATTTCAGAAATTCCTGTAAGCTGTTTGTAGCTTTCAGAAAAATTAACACTTAAGACATCTCCTTTTTTCTTTATATCCTTTACCTTGACTTCATCCGGTATAGGCTTTTTAAGAGTTATTCCCTCAGGTACATTCGTAAGCCTTTCCAAAAGCTCATTAATCAGCTTGTCCGTATCCTCTTCTTTTGCATAGTAATCCTCAGAAACTAATTTATCCTCTGAATTATTTACATAATATATTTTTATAATAATTCTCAACTGTAACTATCTTTTCCTTGTTGTTAGCATTGCAACCTATAATATTTATAATTAAAGTTAAGAGAAAAATGCAGAAAAAAGGCTTTACAATTCTATAGTCTGACAAGCTTTAATCCACCACCCTTCTTTTTTGCCGTATATTTTTTAGGAGGGATATAACTTAAAGGAATGCGTACCGTAAAAGTAGTTCCATCCCCCTCTTTACTATATAGACGGATTTCTCCATGATGCATCATAATTACATTCTTAGTAATAGAAAGCCCTAAGCCGGTACCACCGGTTCCTCTGCTTCTCGCCTTATCCACCCTGTAAAATCTCTCAAATATCTGATCCTGAAATTCTTCAGGTATACCTATACCTGAATCTACTACTTTTACAAAAAAGAACTTATGATCTGCATTTAAGGATACTCTCACCCATCCATCCTCTTTATTATACTTAATAGCATTTTCAATAAGATTTGAAAGTGCAAGCGAAAGTTTCACCTCATCCACCTCTGCACTTACTGATCTGAAGCTTTCAAATACAAGCTCTACATGATTTTTCATTGCAATAGGACGAAGTCTCTTTAATATCTGTTCAAGAAGCTCATTTAGATCTGTCTGCTTAACATTTATCGTTCCTGTTTTTCTGTCCAATTTGACTAACGACAGTAAATCATTTATTATTTTGTCTTCGCGCTCAATTTCATTATTTATATCAAGCATAAATTCTCTGTACATCTCAATACTCGCATCCGGCTGGCTAAGCAATGAATCAGCAAGTACCTTCATTGATGTCATTGGAGTTTTAAGTTCGTGTGACACATTGGATACAAATTCCTGTCTGCTTCCTTCAAGTTTTTTTGCCTTATTTAACATTTTATTAAATGAAATAGAAACATTTTCAAGCTCAGTATAGCTGTAAACAGAGTCAATTTCCTCAATATTTCCATCCGTAATCTTATCAATTTCTGTGGAAAGCTTATTAAGTGCCTTTGAAATGCCTGCTGCATAAGCAAATGCAATTATAAGTACTATAGTTGCCATAATCACCAGAATTGTTGTGGCCGTATATGAAATCTTTTCACCTATTGTTGATGGTGCTTTAAGAGAAAAACTAAATACCAGCATACCAATAACAGTTTTATCGTTAAGACTATTGATAGGGAGTATCAGCTCCACATAATTTTTTATTTTATTTCTGTAAATGCTCTCCTTACCGTCCAAAGTGGCTATTGCATCCTCTGAAATAAGTGTCTTATCCTTTTCCAGACCGAAGGTATCAAAAAGCACTCTGAGGTTCTTATCTATCACAAGAGTTCTTCCATCATACATATTTGAAAAGTACTTAATCTCTGATTCAAAATCAGTAATAGTATCCTTAGTCACCACTCCAATTGCACTAAGGTTATTTGCTATGGTGGTACCATATTCTCTTATTGTTCCTACTCTTGTTTCATAAGCATTCTTATCATAAGAAGCCATTAAAATACTCGAATAAATAATAAGCGACAACAAGGTTACAAAAAACACAACCATAAAGCCCTGGAATTTAAGGCTTCTGATAAACTGAATAAGTGGCTTAATTTTTGAAATAATAACCCACCCCCCATTTTGTATGAATATACCTAGGCTCACCCGGTGTCTCTTCTACCTTTTCCCTTAGCCTTCTTATATGTACATCCACAGTTCTTACATCCCCCGGATAATCAGAACCCCAGATTAAATCCAGCAGTTTCTCTCTTGAATATACTTTATTTTCATCTTTTACAAGCAGTTCAAGAAGATCAAACTCTTTGGCGGTCAGATTGATTTCAGTATCTTTTATATATACCCTTCTTCCTTCAAAGTCTATTCCTAAATCACCGTAAAGCGTCTTGCCTGACGATTCTTTTACAACCTTATTTTTCTCGTTTCTCCTTAAAATGGCTTTAATTCTGGCTTTTACTTCCAAAATATTAAATGGCTTGGTCATATAGTCATCCGCACCATATTCCAGTCCCATTATTTTATCTATATCCTCACCTTTTGCAGTCAGCATAATTATAGGTACATCCGAAAAGTCACGTATCTGCTGGCATACCTCAAAGCCATTCATTTTAGGTAACATAAGATCAAGCAGGATAATGTCATAGTTTCCTGCTTTAACCATCTCTAGTGCTTCCTCTCCATCATAGGCCGCATCTACTACCATTCCATCCTGTTCAAGCCCAAATCTTATGCCTTTAACAATGAGTTTTTCATCATCTACAACAAGAACTCTCCTTGCCATAATGTGTCATCCTTTCCACACTTGTGAAAGTATCTTAAACACAGATACTATCTTTAATTTTATCAAAAAATTTTTGCTTAATACCTTTAATCTTCATAAGGTCTGTAGTATTCTTAAAGCCTCCATTTGTTTCCCTGTAAGTAATTATGAGGGCTGCCTTAGCCTCACCTACACCATTTAACTTCATAAGCTCTTCTTTTGTGGCTGTATTTATGTTAATTGCATTTCCCTGTGAAGTTACAGACTTTCCTTCCATACTACCTAAGCTTTGCACTGTTTTTACCTGTGTCCTGGAAACTTCGTTTTTTGTGGGAATATATACCTGCATACCATCTTTGAGTAGCTCAGCCTGGTTTATCCCATAACTTGCAGCCTTTTTTGCAAGTCCCCCTGCAGCCCTTATAGCATCAACTACACGTGAGCCTTCTTTAACCTGATATACACCTTCCTTATTTACTGCACCGCAGACATGGACAAAAATATCACCTTTTTCCTCGATTTTCTTTTCGTCTTTTGACACTCCGTCTGTTTTGTTTTCAAACCTGTTATTATCTTTTTCTGAAGATTCCGGTTCTGATGCAGATACGTTAGTGCCTGAATTATATCCGCTATCTTTACCTACATCTTCCACAACTTCTAAGCCTGCTGCATTGTCAGTATTTTCGGTATTTTTACCTGACAATATAAAAATTATACCTGCTGTCCCAATAAAAAGCAGAACCACAAGCAACTGCAGTCTACTTTTCATTATTCCTCCTTCTTAGTCAAAAGTAGGCAGAAACAAAGCATCCCCTTGTTTCTGCCCAATAAAATGTATAGATTATCTCCCTAGGGATAATCTTAGTAATCAAATAACAAAACAACTATATTTTTTACCTCAAACATTTAGGAAATACAAGTATTTCTTACACTCTTTTATGAAAAATCTATATGAACTTTATATCTTTAATTTAACTAAACCCATTGTGAATAATCTGTGTTTAACTTGCAAGCTGCTAATTATTCTGGTATATTTGAAAAATACAATTAAAACTAAGGAGAATTCTATTGATAACATCTATACTGATTGGACTAAATGTAGTTATTTACATAATATTAAATATGTTTTTGTTACAAAAACGGAATTGATGTAATATCAAATTTTGATAATTCCTGGATGGCTGTTATAGAAAATGGTGAATATTATAGGGTTTTTACATCAATGTTTCTCCATGCTGATTTGAATCATCTCCTGAATAATATGTTCGTTCTTTTTATAATAGGTAAGAGATATGAGGACAGTGAAGGAAAACTTCGGTTCGGAGTAGTTTATTTTCTTGGAGGAATCCTTGCAAGCATAGCATCTTTGTCTTATAATATGATATTGGGAAATGAAATCGTTTCTCTTGGGGCGTCGGGTGCTATTTTTGCTTTAATCGGAGCCAGTGTGGCTTCCGTAGTAAAATGCAGAAATAAGCTTAGAACAATTTCTAAAAAGCAGATAATTTTATTTGCTATTTTCAGTCTTTACGCAGGATTTGCAAATACAGGTACAGATAATATTGCACATCTTGGGGGACTTATAGCAGGATTTTTCATAGGTCTGGCTATAACTGAACAAACTCATAATCAGGAAGGTATTTGGTATGAACATTAATATTTATTATGGTGGGCGTGGGCTCATAGAAGATCCTACCATCTATGTGTGTGATAAAATAACCGAAGTACTTACAGAACTTCGGGTAAATGTTAAAAGGTATAATTTGTATGAAGAAAAAAACAGTATAAGTATGCTTCCAAAGACTCTTAAAGAGGCTGACGGAGTTATACTTGCTTCAAGTCTTGAATGGTTTGGTATTGGCGGTTATATGCTCCAATTCTTAGATGCGTGCTGGCTTTATGGTGATAAATCAAAAATTGCAGGTCTTTTTATGATGCCCGTGGTTACTTCAACAGCCTTTGGTGAAGATGATTCTTATCTAAGCCTTATAAGAGCCTGGAAAATTCTTGGCGGTAACACCTGTCAAGGCATAAGTGCTTATGTTGAAGACCATACAGAATTTGAGCTGAATGGCCAGTATGCAAGAAGAATTGAAAGAATTGCAGAAGATTTATATCGTGCTATTAATCAAAATCTTACTGTTTTTCCTTCAAGTGAATTTACAATACGTAGCAATACTGCTATTGGAAGCAATCTTCCACTCACCCCTCAGGAAAGTGAACAGCTTTCTGTATATGTTTCAAATGATAATTATGTTAAGAAACAAAAAGAGGATATAGAAGAGCTTTCACAGATGTTCAGGGAAATGCTTGGTAATGAAGGTACAGACCAGGCCGATTTAATTAAACAGTTCAGAAATCACTTTAAACCTCAGGATGATTTTAAAGCAACTTACTCCATAGAAATGTCTGATTTATCACGCAGTATAATAATAGAGGTAAACGGTGCTGAATTAAAATGCTACTATGGCGACCTGAAAGAAACTGATGTTGCTTCCAGAACCACCAGCGAAATACTTAACGATATTGTTGCCGGGAAAATAACTTTCCAAAAAGCCTTTATGTCTGGTGATTTAGCTGCTAAAGGCAACTTTAAAACTCTTAGAATGTTTGATACTATTTTTCAGTTTCATAAAGAATAATTATATATAAGACTATTAAAATTTGTCATAAGAAAGGGGATTATTATGAAAGACGAAAATTGTATTTTCTGTAAGCTTGCAAATGGTGATATACCTGCCAATACTGTTTATGAAGATGATTATTTAAGAGCAATTATGGATGCTTCACCTGCCAATAAAGGACATATAATCATACTTCCAAAAGTCTCATGCAGGGCAATATATATGAACTTGAAGATGGCTATGTTGAAAAATCCTTTGTTCTTGCAAAAAAAATTGCTATTGCCTTAAAGAAACTACTTAATTGTGATGGTATAAATATTTTACAAAACAACGGAGAAGCTGCCGGGCAGACTGTATTTCATTTCCATGTCCATATAATTCCACGCTATAAAGCAGGATAATTGTAAAATTACCGAAGCAGGGTGCTTACGAAGATGGAGAAGCTTCTGAAATAGCTAAAAATAAGCTCACTTATTTAATCAATATTTTTACAAAAATAAATAGCTGTTACCATTTTCTTCAGATATGAGATATACTCATATTTTTCCGGAATTTAACGGTAACAGCTGTTATTCTGTGTATTTAACTTACACGTTAATTTTTATTTTTCAGTAAGCTTATTGATTAAGTCCATAATTATCTTAATAGAATCTGTCTGTGAGCTCTTTTCCATATTATAAATATACTCTTTCCTATTGTCGTATGTTCTGTAAATTATATCCAGTAAGCCTTCTGCGGTTATATCCTCTTCTGCAAGAACCTCTGAAAATCCTTGTTTTTTAAATGAATCTGCATTTAGTATCTGGTCTCCACGACTTGCTTTTAGCAGGAAGCGGAATAAGAACATTAGGAATTCTAAGCGCCAGCAGCTCACATATGGCATTTGCTCCCGCCCTTGAAAGTGCAATATCAGTAATCTTAAATATATCCTTCATTTCTTCGTTTATATATTCAAACTGTTTATATCCCCTTACATCTTTAAGAGCCTCATCAAACTTCCCCTTGCCACAAAGATGTACTACATCGAACTTTTCTGTAAGCTTAGGAAGTATCTTCCTTACAGCCTCATTTACAGCCAAAGCCCCAAGACTTCCTCCAACTACCAGAAGAACCGGTTTTGCACCTGTAAATCCACAGAAATTTAATCCTCTTTCCCTGTCTCCTTCAAAAAGCTCCTGTCTGATAGGTGTACCTGAAAGGATTCCTTTCTTCTTAGGCAGCTTTTCAAGTGCTTCCGGAAAATTAGCCAGTACATAATCTGCCTTAGGTATACAAAGTCTGTTGGCAAGCCCCGGTGACATATCAGACTCATGTATAATCGTAGGAATTTTACATCTTTTTGCTGCAAAAACTACCGGAACTGTTACAAAGCCCCCTTTTGAAAACACCACATCCGGTTTTATCAGCTTTAATATTTTCACAGATTCACCAAAGCCTTTTAGCACCCTGAATGGATCCGTAAGATTTTTAACACTTTTGTAGCGTCTTAATTTTCCTGAAGATATGCCTATATAATTTAACCCAAGTTTCTCAATCATAGACCTTTCCATACCTTCATAAGAACCAATGTAATGAATCTCAAAGCCCGCTTCCTTCAAAGCCGGAATAAGTGCAATATTCGGAGTTACATGACCTGCTGTTCCTCCTCCTGTTAAAACTATTTTTTTCATCCTCTATCTCCAAACTTATACTTAATAGACATTAGTATAAGTCTTTGTGACAGAAAAAACAAGTGAAAGACACATATATTTAGCCTGTTTATCATAGATTTTCCGCTTTAACCTAAGTATCTTAGTTCATACCGTTTTCTCGAAATCACTATAGAATCTCCCTTATCTACTTTCACTCTGTCATACGAGAGCATTCTTATTCCGTTAAGAAAAGTTCCATTTGTGGAATTTAAGTCTGTAAGCCACAGGTCATCTTCTTCTTTGTCTATTCTGGCATGAAACCTGCTTACTGTACTGTCTTCTATTCTATGATTTGTTTTTTCTCCTGATTTTCCGATAAAAAACGGAAATTCTGTAAGTAGTATATTATCCTCATTCATTTCCTCAGATTTAAGACAATATACTCCCCCTTTAACCATAGCTCCTGTAAGCAAGGTTGTAGGATTGTCCGAAACTTCCTTATGCTCAGGTATTCTGCTGTGCACCTCTCTTATATTATAAGAAGGTTCCTCCTCAACTACAGCAAAATTCTCCTCTTCATTTTCAGACTTACTTCCAATATCAGAGTTCGGGTAGTTCCACACCTTTTTAAGTTTAGATTTTTATATCAAGTTTCTTATCTGATTCCGGAATGTTACTTTTTGTTTTCTTTATTTCCGGCTTTTTAACTTCTATTTTTTCCGGTTTTACTTTACTTCTTTTACTTTCTAAATCTCTTCTATACCTTTTTGCCATGCTATCAGCATTTTCATAACAATTATTATATTCCGGAGTCTTCGTATAATCAGTTTCTTGTTTTTAGTTCTGTCTTTACATCGAGAATTCATTTTCACGCCTTATCAGCTCTTTAGCCCTTGCATCAAGACTTTTGATAAGGTGAAGAAAAGAATTTCCTCAGCCTTATCTTTAATTTTTTTAGTATACTGTTTCCACTGATTTCCCCGTTTAATATTTCTTCACTGTCTTTTGCCACGATACATTGAATACATAATTTTTACAGCTCTGTCATCTTTATAATCAACCCTGTCTAACATACGTTCAAATAATTCTGAAAACTTATCACCTGTAATATTATTACCATAAATCCAGTAAAAATTCATTCTTTGTATTATAATTTTCATAAATATATGTCTCATTCACTATCAATCTGTCGAATGGTAACATAAACTCTTCCATGCTCTTATATACTCTGATAATTGATCGAAGGAAGCCTTCTACTCTTTCTGAATTAAGTTTATTAAGTTCTAAGCTCTGGCTTATTGGAATTAACCCATTCATATTATAGCATATATAATTCTCTGCATTCAGACTTTTTGAACCTTGCCGGTACAAATGCCCGAATTTCATTATGTATCAGCATTCCGGTAATATAATCTACCTTACTTATTTCTTCTGACTTAAGATAATTCTTACCTCCATCACGAATATAACTAAAATTTTCCATTCGCCAAAATCACCTCCATTAAATATTTATATTGGTATCAGATACTTATCCGGCGGTTGTCTTATCACTCAGACTTTCCATAGCCCCCATTCTTCTTACAAACTGTGCAGGCAGATATTCCTTATATTCTTCTTCAAATTTTTCCATCTGTTAAATCTTTTATCAAGATATTCTGATACAAAGGGAAATATCTTAAATTTAACATCTGCTGATACAGTCCATTTTCCACCTGATTTATTGCTTTTCATATCTTCATAAGTTAAATAAAATAAGTTTTCACTTCTTTCTTCCGTGAATTCCCATTCGCCCGGAATATTTTCAGCTACATATTTCATAATCCTGGTTCTTGCCTCACTCCTTAAAACTACTATGTCATGCTCATAATATGCAAAAAAATATAAGAGCAGACAAAATTATTATAATCATTGGAAAGATAATAGCAGCTTCTATTACCATACTACCCTTTAGTTTCATATCCCTCCCTAAGTACAATTTTTGTAAGTAAAAATGCTATAAAAAAATAAACGGAATAAATGGAAATTCTCTGTTTTTGTTTTAAATCCAGATTTGATACCTGCAAATACAAGAAAAAAATAATATTTTGCAGTAAAAAAATATCATAAAGCATATTCAATATTCCGTTTGTCATAGCAATTAAAGATAAAACTATTGCATCCGCCATTCCAAAAGCCTGCTTTGTCGCTATACTTAAAGTTATAAGTATTGCTCCTGCCATTAAACTTTGTATCTTAACTTCGTTATTCCAAACAGGTATGAGACAACCATATAACTATAACAGGTAATAATATCAGTATATGTATTTCTTTTTTTAATAAAATCAATTACTGCTAATATGCATAATAAAAGCTATATTAATCATGTATTCTTCCACATCTTTCGCAGGGACGGTATCCTCTCCCCTCTGCATCTATTTTCTTTATTTCTATAATTGTTCTTTTAAGTCCCGGACAATTTTTATTTGTATGTATACGGTTTCCCTCATCTGTAATATATACGGTTCCACCAGACTTTCCTCTCATGCAATATTCACAAGGATAATATTTTGCACCACTTTTGTTTCTTAGATTATTTACAGCAGAAAAATCTACCCCTTTTACTGATAAATTAATGTGGCTGCAGATATTACTTGTATGATAAACTTCTCCGGTTTTAGTGATAAAAACTATTCTATTATCTTCTGCATTACCACCTTCTGCTTCATTATAGTGTCTTCCTGTAAATGGTCTGGCTACAGCCAGCCTTTCGAAATAAGTCCCGTTAAGAAGAGCTCCTTTACCAATTTCTATTAATTTTTCACTATTACTGTCTTCATCCTCTGTAAGATAAGCAAGCTTTGCAATCTCTCTTGCCTTATCCAATGCCTCTGCATTTATTTTTTTCTGTGTCTGCAAAAAACTTGTCCAGAATATTAAAATGCTTATGGCAAGTATAAAAATTGGCATAACAATTGCTGACTCTATGGTAAGACTTCCTCTTATTTTCTTCACTTTTAACCTCTTTTATTATCAAACAATTCTATTCAACTCTTAATCAGCTATTGCAGACTGCTCATATAATGGTATTAATTACATTGATGTTCTTGTACTTTTTTTACATTGTGTTTTGTTATAGATTCCCACTTTATATTGGGACATTAATGTGTTTTTGATATCCTTTATTTTTGGGAAAACCTTTCTTAAATCAAGTTGACTATTCCTTAATAAAAGAGTAAAATTAAGTATTTGATTAATTCAAAATTTCTTTCTTAAACTTGCCTGCTAAATCTAACTCCTTTCTTTTTACCATATATGAGCACTCTGCAATAGCTGTCATTCCCTACAAAGACTTTGTGATATATCTGTAAAAGATTCCCATGGGTTTGACTTTTTTTGTACTATGCCATCTAACATAGCTAATCTGAATATTCTTGGCATTACCCTGACTCTTACTTCTGCTGTAATACCTGCAAACAGATTATCAGCCCTAAATCCATCATAGTATCTCACTTTCATATTCTGTTCTATAAGTTTTACCATTTTAACCGGAAGATTAGATATTGCAAGCAAAAGAAATGAATCTAAAAAGCTTTCGTATTTTAGTTTTATACCTTCCATTTTCTCTGGAAGTACCGGAATTTCTCCTCCTTGCAACAGACTTCTTACTTCCTTTCCCGCCTCATCCATAGACCAGCCCATAAGAATACCTGTTTTGATTATCTCTATGGCAGCAGGCATTGCCAAGGCTCCTGCTATAGCTGCTGCAATTGCTTCTGCTTCTGCTACCTTATCCTGTCTGGTAAGAAAATATCCATACCATACAAGAGTCCTTATTCCAAATATTCTATTTGCTATGGAACTAAGGTTAGCTTCATCACTATCCTTACCCGCTATCAGATATTCTATCCCATATTTGAGAGCAACTCTTTTTTCACCTTCTTTTTCTGAAGATAGAAAATTTTTAAAATGTTCCTTAGCATACATAACCAGAAGCCCTGTGTCCACCAGATTAGTATTCTCTTTTTCCATTGTCTGAACTTCATCCCAGGCGGTGGACTTTAACCTTAATTTTGAAATCATTTTCCCGGAAGGAAGAAATATCCCCAAAATTCCACTTGCTGTTCCCTCACCGGTAGCATTATCCAAATTTTTCTGACACTTTTTGTATTTTTTTTTAGCCTCGGATTTTTTCATCGGTTTTACTTTTAGGCTATCTGCCACCACCCCCGATAAAAGCATATCAGACAGTGATTTTGCCTTTACAATTGGTATTTTATTTACTTTTTCTGTAGTCTTTTTTACTTTATCCGCCTTTTCCTCAAGCTTTTTCTTTTGTCTTTCAAGTTCTATCAGCTTCTTTTCAGCTTCTACCTTTGCTTTCAGTGTTTTTTTCAGCATATCCGTACCATTTTCAGCCACTTTTAACATATTAGCCTGGTTAAGCATTTTCTTTCCTATACTTCCTGCCACACTATATTTCATATAGGCTGCTGCCTGCTTTGCAAAATAATAACAGTTATTTTCAGTTAAATTTTCTTTGAATCCAATTTCTGTAAAATCTGCCACAGCACCAATATAATCTCCCTTACCTGAAGGTAGCATTTTGGAAAGATATGAATTACCAATTTTGATACTTCCCTCCTCTCCGCCAAGTTCAGCCACATCTACAAACAAGATGTGATAATCATTCAAAGTTCTCTTTGATACTCAGCCCAAAAGATTCTGAGTTGCCAGATAGGAGTTATCCAAAGCTATTTCCCTTGCAACTGTAACTCTTGATGACTCTAACAGACTTCCAATCAAAGCTATGACCAGAATGAGAGCCAAAGATAAGAACACAGTTATACTTCCTCTTGCTCTCATTCTCTTCTCCCTTCCGCTTAACTAAGTGGTTTTAAGTATCTTATCCCTATCTCCGTTTATCTGCTTAAATATCTTATCTATCATTTCTTTAAGATTCTTTCTGAAGATAATTATCGGGCCTAAAATAATAACCAAAATTAAGATAATTTCTATCACTGCTATACCTCTGTTATCCTCTTTTGCTTCCTGCAATCTTTCCTTTACAAGCATTCTCTTCACTTCTAAGTTATAGCAGATCTCACTTGCTTTTTCCTTTAATTTTCCTAATATATTCATAAGTGTTCTCCTTTCACACTGCCATAAGGGCAGGGTATCATAATAACTAACATAATTAATACAAGCTGTAGCATCATAGGCATAAGCAACTTAGTATCAGCAACTTCTCCCATAACCTTTGCCTTAGTTCTTCTTTCAAACATTGCGGCCTCTGCCTCTGCCTCAAGTCTTGCAAGTAACTGCCCGGTACCAAGCTTAAGACTCTGGTTTATTACAGAAATAAATTTTGCATACTGTGTTCCTCCTATCCTCCTTCCAAAGTTTTCATAAGCTTCCCTTTCTGTTTTTCCATTCCCTATCTCCCAAAGTGTAATCTTTATTTCATAATTCAGGCTGCTGTTGGATGTAAATCCTGCTTCAAGCTTTTTCCACACTGCAGATATGCCAAGTCCTGCACCTAAAAGTATCACAAATCGTCCCACAAATTCTGTATAGCCACTTTTTAACTCCTCCTCCCTGTCTCTAATCTTCTTTTTATTCTTTTCATTAAAAACTACAAAAAGACAAATTACAGATAAAAATGCAAATCCTGTTATACCTCCTGTAATCTCCTCTTTTGGGAAAAAAGTTCGTAATGCATGCCCTTCTACCTCTTTAGGTATTTCTACAATGTCATTTTCTCCACTTGCCAAAGCCATATCCAACTTTTCTTTTACTGCTGACTTTATTCTTTCTTCCTCTGTAATTTCCTTAGGATAAATCGTTATATCTACACTCCTTTCAGCCTCCTTTTCACCGTAACTTGCCAGTAAATTAACTGTTATTATCTGTTTTTCCCTGACCAGATTGAAATTAATGTTTCCATCATCAGTCAAAATTCCACTTTCACTCGTGCTAAAACTTATATCCACAGGATTTCCCGGCATCCTTGCCGGTATATCTACACCTGTAAGTACCTTATCCCTCTTTTCACCTTCTCTGAACATATTTTTCTCTACATTGTCTAATGCCAGTTTTAAATAACTATCTATTTCATTTTCAGCAAGTTTTCTTGATTCTATATTTCCTATATAGCTTATATTTTCACCATTTTCTATGCCATCAATATCCACTTTGAAATCTATGCTCTTTGTATCTTCATAGGACTTTGGCCTTACAATCCTGTCTGTTTCTTCATTTTCAAGATTAAGATCATATATAAACCCTGCTATAATACTTATAATTGATAAGGCTATGGATATTAAAATTATTCTTTTCTGCTTTTTATCAAATGATTTATATATTTCCATATCACACCTTTATATCAGTTATTTTTGTCAAACCATAGTGAACAAAAACCATAACCAGAGAGTACTCCTGTCATAATAATTTTTTTCACGATACTCCACTGATACAAACTATTCATCATATCTGACATTGAAATGTTCATATAAAGAGTATTGCAGGAAGGATAGCTGTCATAAACCTGCTTTCAAGCTTTTTCCCACTTATAAAAAGCCTGTATTTCTCTTTCCATCTCGTTTTTTTATCTACTATACATTTTATTGTATGCTCCATTACCTTTATAAGATTTCCTCCCGCCCTTTTTGAAACCTTACAGACCTCAGCAAATTGATTTATATCCTCTATGCTGCTTCTCTTACCAAAATCATATAAAAATATCTTCAACAGGTATATTCATTCTTAAACTTCTTTCCATAGACATAATTTCAATTATTATCATAGAATTATTATCATACAGACTATAAAGCCTTTTCCCTTGCAGATAAAATAGCTCTTTCAAGTGAAGCCCCTGCTTTAAGTGATGACATTATTACCTGTAAAAACTCTATAAACTGACTTGATAGTTCATTTTTTCTTCTTTCAATTAAATTTTTTCTATTTACCTTTTCAAAAATAGCTCCAAATGGGATAATTATCAAATTCCTATAATAGACTTGTAAAAAAGCATACCAAGACTTATTGAAATGAGAAACCAGCTTCCAATTAATTTAAGCCATTCTACTTTAGTCCTTTTGTATTTTGAATAATCCATTTTCCTTAACCCCTGCCATTTCAAATTTTGCCATTCTTTTTGGATTTCCACACCTTTTTAGCCCCAATTCAGGCTCATATCCAAAAATCTGATTAAGATAAATATTCCCCTCTGCCTCACATAATTCACTTATTTCTAATACTCTACGTTTCCCATCTTTTAGTCTTCCAAGATAGATTATATAATCAATTGCAGATACTATCTGGCGCTTTGCTGCATCCAAAGGTATATTGGAGCCTGTAAGCACAAGGGTTTCAAGTCTAGATATTGTATCACTTGCAGAATTTGCGTGTATGGTAGATTCTCCGTAATGACCGGTATTAAAAGCATTTAGAAGCATAATAGCTGCCTTACCGTCTCTTACTTCACCTACAAGTATTCTGTCAGGTCTCATTCTGAGAGAAGACTTAATCAAATCTCCAATTCCAATTTCTCCCTTTCCCTCTACATTGGCATTTCTTGTTTCCATCTGAACCAGATTAGGTATACCGGACAATTGAAGTTCTGCTGAGTCCTCAATTATTATTACTCTTTCTTTTTTAGGTATATAATCTGCAAGCGCATTTAGAAATGAAGTCTTGCCGGATGAAGTTCCCCCACTGACTATGATATTACAACCTGTTTCCATAAGTATTTTTATGAAACCGGCTGCCTCAGTAGTCAAAGTACCAAACTCAAGCAACCTATCCATTGTCATTGGAATCTTAGGAAATTTTCTTATAGTTACAACTGCGCCATTTATTGCAATTGGAGGAAGTACAACATTTACTCTTGAACCATCTGAAAGTCTTGCATCTACTATAGGCTCAGCCTCATTAACTGTACGGTTTACCTTTGCTACTATCTGCTGGATTATATCTTCAAGTTCCTCTTCAGAAGCTATTTTACCTTCAAATTTCCCTATTTTACCATCTCTTTCTATAAAGATATTATCAGGACCATTTACCATAATCTCCGAAATACTCTCATCATCTATGAGCTGCTGCAATATGCCGAGTCTTCTTACTGAGTTAAATATTTCAATACAGAGATTTTTCTTTTCGGTAATACTTATATATTCATTATCATTTTAAATTAAGAACCCTCTCCTCAATCTCATTCATAACTTCTTCATCAGTAAGTTCTCTTGAAAAATCAAGCCGTTCAAGCAGTTCTTCTTTTATCCTATAGCCAAGTGTCTGTTCCAAATTCTATTATTTCAACCTGTCTTTCTACATCCTTCATCCCTAAAAAGTTTCATATAGTTTATAAAATTTTCTGCACTTTCCTGTCACCTTCTTTTCTTGTTACTACTATTTCTATATGACCTCGACTTAATAAGCTCAAGAAGCGACTAAGTATTCCAAGGTTGACAAGAATAAAATCATACTCATTCAGTTCCTTTAAAATTTTCAATAATTCTTTTATATCTTCTTTGCTTAGTTCCACCAAATCAAGAGGACAGTTTACCGGGAGTATTCTTCCCTGTATATCTTCTTTTTCTATTAATGATTTTAGTTTCCATCTTAACTTTTCACCACCTTGTTTGAGATAATAAATCAGTTCAGACATCCCTTTACTTTCCCTGCAACTATTAGAAGCATTACCATGAAATGGTTCCATATCAATGTAAAGTACAGAACCTTTACTTTTAAGGTCTGCAAGCAAAAGCTTTACATACTCATCCCGTTCTATACCACTCTTTGTTGAAAATACAATGTGTAGATTGTTGTCTAAGAGTAAACCCTCCTCAGTTTTTATAAGCATTACTGCTTTAAGTTCTTTCGTTATTGCCTTTGCAGACTGATACTTATATATCCATGGGCCGGTATCTTCCTCGTCTTTTGATGTAACTAAACTTATAATTCTGTCTCTGCTTATCCTTTCTTCAAGATTTTCTTTGTCAAAATCTTCACATACTACTACATAACCCGGATTTTCCTTTTCAAGATACCTTATAAATTTATTTTCATCGGAAAAAGCAACTGTCACAACTCCAAGCTCCATGTTTTTATTAAGATAATCCGACAGAGCCTCTACATAAGCTTCTTCTTTGTCATAAATTGTCAGAATTCCCCCTTGCAAGACTACATCACCTCTTTTCTTTTTTGATTTTGGGGTACACAAAAAGAACCTATTTTTAGAATAGACAAATAAAACAATATAAAATTTAAAAATCCATTTAGTTAAGTTTGATTTAATCCAATAACTGCTAAATATTACTTTAGAATAGCTAAACAACTATTTCCTAATAGACTAAGTTCTTAAAATTATATATAAATATGATGGTTGAAATCTAGGAGACCATTACTGGTCGCCCTTATGCTTCTTGATTATTTCCGATATCTTCTTGCAGCAGCATCCATCTCGGGATCTTCATCTTCTTTTTTAACCACTGAATGTTCCATTTCCTCAAGCTCTTCATTTAATAATTCTAAATCTTCTGCACTGAAAAATTATCCATATGAACCTCTTTTCTTTTTGTTTATGCCCATAGTATATACGCATTGTTAAATTATTTCAATATGTAACTTTGTGGAAAATTCCTTTTTAATTTTTGTGAAAGTCTCACAAAGATTTTTGGTAAAAACACGTTTTTCCCAGTTTGTTTTTTATACAAATCACATATAAATGAATACATAAATTTACCTCTACCGTAAAGATAGAGGTAATAGTTTTTATTCTTCTTTCTTACCAAGCATCTGACCAAGTGTCCGCCAACCAAGTACTGCACATTTAACCCTTGCAGGCATGTGAGCAATGTCTCTTAGGGCTATAGCTTCATCCAGTTCTTCAAGTGCTTCATCGTCTTTTACTTCACCTTTAATCATACCCATGAAAAGTTCGGCAAGCCTAAGTGCTTCGTCTTTATTCTTTCCTATGATAAGATCAAGCATCATATCGGCTGAAGCCTGTGATATGGCACAACCTGTTCCTGTATAACCGCCATCCACAACTACATCATTTTCAAGCTGTAATTTAAGTGTAATATCATCTCCACAGCTAGGATTTACTCCTCTAAGCTCTATGGTAGGATGTTCTATTTCCTGCTTGTTATTTGGATGCATATTATGTTCAGTAAGTATTTCATTATATATACTTCTAAGCTCCATAGCCAAGCCACCCCCTTACCTTTGTCAAACTGTCTAAAAACCTGTCAACTTCTTCTTCTGTATTGTAGAAATAAAGACTTGCTCTAAGCGTTGAATTAAAGCCCAAAAACTTCATAAGTGGCTGAGCACAGTGATGTCCTGCCCTTACACAGATTTTAGCATCATTTAGAATAGAAGCACTGTCATGCGGATGTACATCATCTATTGTAAATGTGATAATGCCGTTATGCTCCTCTGTCTTTTCAGAGCCTGCTATATTTATATAAGGAAGGGCTTTCATTCCTTCAAACAGTCTCTTTGTAAGCCTTAACTCGGTTTCTTCAATATAGTCGAATCCAACTTTATCAAGGTAGTCCATAGCCGCATGGAGCCCTACAGCCCCACCTACATTTACAGTACCTGCTTCAAACTTATGTGGAACTTCTGCGTAAGTAGCAGAGTCAAGCTCTACATACTCTATCATTTCGCCGCCTGTAAGGAATGGCGGCATTTTATTTAACAACTTTTTCTTGCCATAAACTACACCGATTCCCATAGGGGCAAGCATTTTATGACCTGAAAACACATAAAAATCCGCATCTAATTCTCTTACATTTACTTTTGTATGAGGTACTGCCTGCGCTCCATCTATAACTACTACCGCTCCTACATCATGAGCTGCTTTTATAACCTTTTCCACAGGATTTTTTCTGCCGAGTACATTTGAAATATGAGCCAAACTTACAAGTTTAGTCTTCTCTGTAATCTTAGCCTTAATCTCTTCATCTGAAATAAAACCTGTCTTGTCAGGCTCAAGGAAAACAAGCTTTGCACCTGTCTTTTTCCCAACTTCCTGCCAAGGAAGGAGATTACTGTGATGCTCCATTACCGTAAGCACAATCTCATCTCCCTCTTTAAGAAAAGTTTCTCCATAACTTTTTGCTATCAGATTAAGGCTCTCTGAAGCATTTCTTGTAAATATAATCTCAGAAGCAGACTCTGCCCCTATAAATTCTGCTGTTCTTGCTCTTGCATTTTCATAAGCATCTGTAGCCTTTACAGAAAGATCATACACGCCACGAAGCGGATTGGCATTCTCGCTTTCATAGTATCTTACCATTCTTTCAAGCACTACATTCGGCTTTTGAGTTGTAGCAGCATTGTCAAAATAGACCAAATCAGGATATTCACTAAAGAACTTAAAATCCTCTCTATAATTACTGCTCATTTTTGAAAACCTCACTTACGTATTTTATAACTCTTTCTTCTGTCTCATCATCTCCGATTTTCTCGGTAACAGCGTTGATGTAAGCCTCTGTCATAAGCTCTTTTGCTGCATTTTCATCTATTCCGCGACTCTTTATGTAGAACATAAGCTTTTCATCTATTCTGCCTATGGTTGCACCATGGTCACCTTCCACATCCTCTTCGTGGCAAAGTATAAGTGGTACTGATTTATTTATTATATTAGGACTGAAGTGGAGAGTATCTTCTTTTTCAAAACCTCTTGCGCCTTTTGCACCCTCTTTAAAATCAATTGTTCCGCGATATACTTTTGTTGCCTTATCTAAGAGAACACCGCTTGCATCCATATTGCATGAAGCTTTCCTGCCCCATTCATTTGTTACATAATTCATATCAAGCAGGCTTTCACCTTTGCAAAGATAGCCTGTCGCACTGTTATATTCACTTTTCCTGCCTACAAGCTCACATCTTACACCAACATAAGAACGCTTCCCACCAAGTTCAAGCTGTACAAGTTCTGCTTTAGCATCATTTTCAAGATGAAATCCCAAATCATCAAAATGGTCTGTATTTTCTGAAAGCAGGTTTACCCTTACAAGCTTTACTTTAGCATTTTCTCCTACATATACTCTGGTCTGCAAGCCTACCAGACTTTCTTTGTTCTCAGATTCAAACAGCTCAATTACGGTAAGTTCTGAGCCCTCACTTACATAGATTATATGATTATTTAAAGAATTTTCCTCACCTGCTCTGTAAGTTATTTTTACAGGCTTCTCTGTTTTAACTCCTTTTTTAGTTGCAATTACTTTTACAGGAATACCTGCAGCCTTAAAAGCATTTCTTACTATATCTGTAGAAGGAGCATCCTTTACTTCCCTGCTACGCCTGTTTTCATCTTCAAGACTGTCTCCGCCTGCTTTTGAATCAAGGTTTAAGGCTTCCATACCTGTCTTTACAAAGCTTGCCTTAGCAACTATTTCATCATATAACTCCCCTGCGGTAAGAAATTCCACACCATCAGTTAATTTTATATCTATATCATTTTTAACATTTACTTCATAACTAAAATCTACTTCCGCATAGCTGTTTTTCATCTTGCCATAGGTTATTGCAGGCAGATAATTGACAGCTCCTTTTAACTCAAATTTCATTACATACCTCCCTTCATCTCAAGCTGAATGAGGTTATTCATTTCAACTGCATACTCAAGAGGAAGTTCCTTTGATACAGGATTCGCAAAGCCGCTTACTATCATTGCCCTCGCCTCTTCTTCACTTATTCCTCTTGACATAAGGTAAAATACTGCATCATCACTGATTCTGCCTATCTTTGCTTCGTGTCCGATATCCGTATCATCTGTCCTTATATCCATAGCCGGTATTGTATCTGAACGGCTGTCACTGTCAAGCATAAGCGACTGACAGGATACAAAAGCCTTACTGCGTTTTGCACTTTCACGCACTGTCACCATACTTCTGTAAGTATTGGTTCCTCCACCCTTTGATACGGATTTTGTATTTATAATCGAAGAAGTATCTTCTCCTATATGCACCATCTTAGCTCCGGTATCAAGGTTCTGTCCCTTACCTGAAAATGTAATTCCCGTAAATTCACTTCTTGAACCGTTTCCCTTTAATATACTCATAGGGTAAAGATAAGAAACATGGGAACCAAAAGAGCCTGAAACCCATTCAATCACACCGTTTTCTTCAACTATAGCCCTCTTGGTATTCAGGTTGTACATGTTCTTTGACCAGTTCTCTATAGTTGAATATCTAAGTCTTGCATTCTTCTTTACAAAAAGTTCTACCGCTCCTGCATGCAGGTTTGCCACATTGTACTTAGGTGCAGAACAACCTTCTATGAAATGAAGGTCTGCCCCCTCATCAACTATGATTAAAGTATGCTCAAACTGACCGGCACCGGCCGCATTAAGACGAAAATAGGACTGCAAAGGTATGTCCACCTTTACTCCCTTTGGCACATATACAAAGGAGCCGCCCGACCAGACTGCACCATGAAGGGCTGCAAATTTATGGTCGGTAGGAGGAATTAGTTTCATAAAATATTCATGAATCATATCCCCATATTCGCCATGCATAGCGGATTCCAAATCAGTATAAACCACTCCGAGTGCAGCTACTTCTTCACGCACATTATGGTAAACAAGCTCTGAATCATACTGTGCTCCCACTCCGGCAAGGGAAAGTCTCTCTGCTTCAGGTATACCGAGTTTCTCAAAAGTATTCTTGATATCCTCAGGTACTTCTTCCCACTTTCCCTTCATATCCCCCTTATGACGTACATAGGTCATAATAGAGTTCATATCAAGCCCCTCAATAGAAGGTCCCCACGCAGGGACTTTCATGTTGTTGTAAATATCAAGAGATTTCAAACGGAAATCGCGCATCCATTCAGGATCATTTTTTTCTTCCGATATCTGTAAAACTATCTCTGTAGTCAGTCCCTTATCCAGTTTAAGGAAGTCCTCATCATTTTCATCATATCTGAAATCATAAAACGAACTATCTATATCGTCTATGATCATTTTTTCATTTTTATCCAATTCAGCCATCTCTACTCTCCCATATTTTCAAAGCGGGCAAAGCCATTGTTATTTATTTCATCTACAAGTGTAGAATCTCCAGTCTCTACAAGCTTACCTTTAACCAGAATATGTGTATAATCTACTTTTAATGCTTCTAATATTCTTGTACTATGGGTTATAATTAAAAGTGCTCCGTCTCTGTTCTTCTGATAAGCCTCAATTCCGCGACTCACAGTTCTTACAGCATCCACATCAAGTCCTGAGTCTGTCTCATCAAGGATTGCAAGTTTAGGGCGAAGCATAAGCATCTGTAAAATCTCAGATTTTTTCTTCTCTCCACCTGAAAATCCAACATTTAAATCTCTTGTAAGATATGATTCATCCATCTGCAGGATTTCCATGGCTTCCTTTAAGTCTTTCTTAAACTGCATAATTTTAAGTGGTTTTCCTGTAATCTGTCTGATAGCATTTCTAAGGAAACTCTCAAGAGAAAGCCCTGCTATCTCATAAGGGCTTTGAAATGAAAGAAACATACCTTTTTTAGACCTGACATCTGTTCCATCTTCCAGGATAGACTGCCCCTCAAACTCAATATCTCCTGACTTAACAACATACTCAGGATTGCCCATAATGGTATAACCTAAGGTAGATTTTCCTGCTCCGTTAGGTCCCATAAGTACATGGGTTTCTCCCGTTCCTATAGTAAAATCAATATTTTTAAGTATATCCGCATCATCTATAGCTACTGATAAATTTTTAACTTTTAATAATTCTGACATAACTGCCTCCCAATTTATAATCAACGATTTTAATTCCTACTAATTTAGTACGAATTCGATTTTTATATTATAACCTTTGTCGGGGAAAGTTTCAATAAGTTAGAAATGACTAATATAGGCATTTTTTAAGTTTTTTTATTTTGTTTGTGAATTTGTGCAAGAATTGTAAGAAGCGAAGCTGTAGTAATACTGTATTAGGGGGCAAAATACTTTTGACACCCTAATCTATTTTAAAAATAAAAAAACGCCCTTCTTTAATTTTTAGAAAGGCGAGTGTTTATTTGTGTTATATAAAATTTTTTTCTTTTTTGTTCTAATCAGTCAACAACATCTTATACACTTCTCTCTTAGGTATTCCTCTGTCCACAGCTACAGCCTTCATAGCTTCTTTTTTATCCATTCCCTTATCAAGGTAGAGTTTCATATGCTCATTTATATCCATTTCCTGAAATGAGGCTTCCTTTTCCTTCTTAAGCTCCTCTATCTTTCTACCCTCTATAACCAGTACAAATTCCCCGCGAGGCTCATTTTCTTCATAATAATCCAATGCCTCTTCAAATGTAGTTATAAATACATTTTCATGAAGTTTTGTTAATTCTTTAACAGCAGTCAGTCTCCTGTTGCCAAGTACAGATAAAAGCTCAGCTATAGTCTTTTTAAGTCTGTGCGGAGCCTCATAAATGATGATAGTTCTTGTCTCAGACTTAAGTTCCTCTAAAATAGCAGCCTTTTCCTTCTTGTCAGCAGGAAGGAAGGCTTCAAACGCAAAACGTCTTGTAGAAAGCCCCGATAAGGTAAGGGCTGTAACGCAGGCTGCTGCCCCCGGTAAAGATGTAACCTCTACCCCCGCTTCATAGCACTGTCTTACAAGTTCTTCCCCCGGATCTGATATCCCCGGTGTCCCTGCATCAGTAATAAGCGCAATATTCTCCCCACCCAGCATCCTGTTTACCAGAACTTTAGCCTTATCATATTTATTAAACTCATGATAGCTGGTAAGCGGAGTCTTTATCTCAAAATGATTAAGAAGCTTAATGGAATTTCTGGTATCCTCTGCGGCTATTACATCTACTTTCTTTAAGAGTTCTTACCACCCTGAATGTAATATCTTCCAGATTGCCAATAGGTGTAGCACATAAATACAACTTCCCCGCCATATTTTCCCTTTCTAGTATCTGTAATCTCTCATCATTTCTTCTGTATATTTCATATCTTTATCATAAACTATAAGCGGTTTTTCCACGGTGAGCCTCGGTTTTCCATACTTTACAGCTTCAACAAGCACCATATTAGGCTCTTTATCAATCTGCGGATATACTAACCTCATTCTTTTAGGCTCAAGTCTGTATTTTCTAAGATTTTCAAAAACTTCCGGAAGTCTGAACGGACGGTGAACCATAAAAAATTTCCCGTTTGATTTTAGTAAATATGCCGCAGCCTTCACCACATCTTCAAGTGTACATAATATCTCATGCCTTGCTATCTGCTTGGGTGCATCAGGATTAGTTATTCCATGCTCATTTATCATATATGGCGGATTGGAAGTCACCACATCAAAACTCTGCCTCTTAAACAGCTTATCTGCTGACTTAATATCTCCATCCACTATTTCTATGTTGGCAATATTATTACCTACGACACTCCGTCTTGCCATATCTGCACTTTCTTCCTGAATTTCAAGCCCTGTAAAATGCTCCCCTTCAGTTTTTGCCCATAAAAGCAAAGGCAAAATTCCTGTGCCTGTACCCAAATCTATAACTCTATGGCCTTTTTTGGCATAAGCAAAGCCTGATAAAAGTACTGCATCCATACCAAAGCAGAACTTATCAGGCGACTGTATAATATGAAGTCCGCTTATCTCAAGGTCATCAAGTCTTTCTCTGTCCTTAAGTTCAAATTCCATTATTTACCTTCTTAGTCTAAATGTGCCTTTCTCTCGGCTCTCTCAAGTGCCTCCAAAGCTTTAATTTCAGATGATTCTATTTCTTTATCCTGTTTCTCTTTCTTAGGTTTAAATTTTAACTCCTCCGCCTTTATATTCTTTAATTTCCTTAACTCCGCTTTCATTTTCAACAATTATCTTCACAAGCTGTTTTAAGGCACTTACAGAGCTTACTTCACCCTTAAAGCCCTCAACAGTCTCCACCATATCTCCTACATCAGGAAGAGTAGAATTAAGATATTCATAAGCTGCTTCCTCATTTTTAAGGCAGCACATAAGCCTTCCGCAAACACCGGATATTTTACTTGGGTTAAGTGAAAAATTCTGGTCTTTAGCCATTTTGATTGAAACAGGAATGAACTCTGATAAAAATGTATGACAGCAAAGCGGTCTGCCACAGATTCCTACTCCACCCTTCATTTTAGCTTCATCTCTTACACCAATCTGCCTTAGCTCTATCCTTGTCTTAAATACAAAAGCAAGATCTTTTACAAGTTCTCTAAAGTCTATTCTTCCGTCAGCAGTAAAATAAAACATTACTTTATTATTATCAAATGTATATTCACAGGCAATGAGCTTCATTGCAAGTCTCATGTTTTCTAATCTTTTCAAGACATACATCAAAAAGGCTTCCTTTTTCTTTCTCCTTTGTTCTTTACTATTTGTCTCATCATCTTCAGGGAGTTGCTATCCTCATGACTTCTTTGAGAGGTTGCACTACCTTGTCTTCTTCTATCTCTTTTTCTGCCTACGGCTACAAGTCCATATTCAATGCCTCTGGCAGTTTCTACTATCACGTGCATTCCTGCCTTTATATCAAGGTTTTCAGGATTGAAAAAATAAATCTTTCCTGCCCTTTTAAACCTGACTCCGATTACTGTTACCATATTTCTCCATTCTATCTGAATTTATTATATCTTTTACACTATGACATCAGCTATTTATCCTTCTACATAGCTGATATCAAACTCTAACATTTGCATCCAGAGCGCTTCTTTCGTCTTTTCCATACTTTCTAAAGCTCTTTCTATAGAGTTGTAATTTCTCTTGGCTATCTGCTCATTCAGATACCTGTACTCCTCTCTGAAAATTATCTTGTTTGCATCTCCGGTGGTCTTAAGTACAAGCAGATCCCTAAACCAAAGTATCATAAGTTCTATACAGTCTTTTATTTCCCTCTTATATCCCTCAAGATTAATTATACTTGCAATTTCTTCGGTTATTGTTTCCTTATCAAGATTTCTTAAAATCTTTACTACCACATTTTTCATTTCAAGAAAATCCTCATCACAGGCATATCTTACCGCTCTGCCAACATTTCCTGCAGAAAATTTAGCTGCCATATCTGCCACATAATCAACTACCCCATAATTCTCTATCAGATATTCTTTTATAACATTAGCAGCTATAGGCTTTATGTCAAGTGTCACACATCTTGACCTGATAGTAGGTAAGAGACGGTTCTTATTGGCAGAGAGCAGAATTATTATAACATATTCAGGTGGTTCTTCAATAGTCTTAAGCAGAGCATTCTGCGCCTGTTCATTCATTTTCTCCGCTTCCTTAACTATGTAAACCTTATACTTTCCGTAAGGGAAGATATCACTCGTACCTACCAGTTTTGTACGGATTTCTTCTACACTGATTGTAGTAGGCTTATCAGGCTCTATGTAAATAATATCAGGACTGTTACCGTTATTTACCTGTTTACAGACAATCTGCCTCTCTTCATCAGTTTCCTTGCCACAGCTAAGTATCATTTTGGCAAATTCCTTAGCTATGAAAAGCTTTCCCATACCTTTTTCCCCTTCAAATATATAGGCATGTGAAAATTCTTCTTTAGAAGCAGCAGTTTTCATATATTCTACAAGGCTTTCTCTGCCTAAAATATTCGTATTCATATTGCCTCCTGTATCAGGTAAAAATATCTAACAAAAGTCCCTGAATTTCATCTATCTTTCCAAGTATGCTTATAGCATCCTTCTCATCCTTTACAAGTTCTTCCGCCAGTTCATCAAGTTCTTTATCAATAATTCTTATTATACCATAAACTCTGTGTCTTCCGCGCCTGTCCAAATAATTTTCTCTTGAAAACTCATGACTTCTTGACAGTACTTCATTTAAAAATTCTTTGATAAGCCCCCGATAATGCTTCATGTCCCTTATATCCATATGTTTCTTAAGCTTTTTTCCTTCCATTGTTATGGAATTCATCATAGCATTAAGCCTCTCAGCCAGAGAATTATCCTCTATATTCCTTATAAGGGTAAATTTGAATTGCCCGTCATCTGTTCTGGCAGCCTTTTCTACTTCTGTAGTTGTCTGCACTGTAAGTGGGTTTATCTTAATATCCATATTAGTTTTCCTTTATATAAGCAGTTATTTTATCCACACAAACTTCTAACTCATCATTATTAAATCTGGATTTGACATCTATTCCGGAAAGTTTAAGATTTTCCTCACTAAAATCTGCATTATCAGCTAAAAATCTCCTGCAAAGTTCTGCAACATTAGGATTTATCTGCTTTTCTTCTCTTTTAACAGCTCTTTTTATAAGCTCAATATCCGGAATTTCTATATACACAGGCTTTACCTTATCATTTCCAAGATATTTTCTTATCTGATTAAAACCTTCCAAAGTATTAATACTAATATAATTACCTGTAGTTAAATCCATTTTACAATCATTTACAGTGAAATAGTACCAAGGGCCATCTATAGTATTAAAACAGCGTTCTTCTATTACCTTGCCTGAACTTCTAAGCTCTTTAAGCCTGTCTTCTGTCACAAAATGATACTCAACTCCGTCTGTTTCCTTCTTACGCATAGGGCGTGTTGTATAAAGGACAACTTCCTTTAAGTTAAGTTCAGCATTTTCCAAAAGCTTCTTATATATGCTATCCTTGCCTGTCGCACTCTTGCCTATAAGCACATACAAATATCCCATCTTCGTCTATTCCTCCATAAATCTCTATGCCGGTATGCCTTGCAGCCTTTATTTGCTTAATAATATCCTCTTCAATCACTTCACCCGGCACCAAAAGAGGAATACCCGGCGGATAAAAATACACATAATCAGCCGAAATAAGTCCCTCTGAATCTTCAAGTGGTACTTTCGTTCCATAGTTAGCTGAAAGTCTTACAGCCTCAGAAGGAATAAACTTCCTCTCAGGCAAAGTTCCACTCCTTAAAGTATAATCAAATTCTGATTTATTATCAAGTTTAAAGAAGCTTTCTCTTTTATCTAATTTATAAAGAGCCTCAAAAAGTCTTTTCAAAAACCTTCATCTGTATCGAAAATACTAGTCATGGCAATTACATAATCCTTTGACTTCATTTCCATAACAAGGTGATGTTTCTCATATAAGTATCTATAAAGTTCTGCCCCTGAGTTAGCTCCTACAGTAATAACAAGCTTTCCGTAATCATAAGCATAATAGTTATTGGGCATATAAATTTTGACCTTATTTAATGAAGATATTTTATTTCTAAAATTTATAAGCCTGTTTTTATACTCTTCAAACAGCCTGCTTCCATACTTTTCTACAAGCTGCAGGCTATTCTCCATTCCGGCTAAAAATATATACGAAGGACTTGAAGTTTCAAGTAAATTAAACTGTCTGCGTATTTTCTTAATTATAGTCTCATCTTCAAGATTCATATGTAAAATTGCAGTCTGAGTGTATGAAGGCAGGGTTTTGTGAAGACTCTGTACTATAAAGTCTGCCCCTAATCTTACCGCTGTTTCCGGAAAATATTTATTAAAGCCAAAATGTGCCCCATGCGCTTCATCAACCATAAGTAAAGCCCCGTATTTATGACAGATATCCGCTATCTGCCTGATATCAGAAACAATACCTTCATAGGTAGGTGAGGTTATAACCACAAGTTTAATAGAATTATCTGCTTTTTTTCCTTTTCTCCACCCTTTGTCTATAATTTCACAATCAGAATTATAAAGCTTTAATACCTTTTCTACTTCTTCCGGTTTAATACTTTGATATATGCCAAGTTCATCAATTTCTCCTGCAAGATAATGTGGAACAAGCCCATAGAGTTCCACTCCATGATAGACAGACTTATGACAGTTTCTGGCTATAAGTACAGCCTCTCCCCTCTCCATAAGTCCAAGTGTAGCAAGGATTGCTCCTGTACTTCCATTTACAGAGTAAATACTTTCTTTTGATCCATATATCTCAGAAGCAAAAGTTTCTGCATTTTTTATTATACCTTCAGGGTTATGAAGATTGTCGAAATTATCAATCTCAGTTATATCTATATCATAAGGGGCCAGTTCCTCATCCCAAAGCCCATATTTTTTAATAAGTTCAGTATTTCGCTTATGCCCCGGCATATGAAACGGATAAAAGTCACTGTTTTTATGATTTATAAGGTTCTTATATATATTATTCATTCTGCCTTCCTGCACTATAAAAGACCGAAAGATAAGCCCTTCGGTCTCTGATTACTTATTTATTTTGCTTATACTTATGCGGTTGTTACTACATATTTCTCATATTCTTTATTTGCCTCTTCTTCAGAAAGCTTAAATTCAGAACAAAGCCTGTCGATGATTCGCTTCTTGTCAATGCCATAAGCTAAAGCTGTTTTAATAGTTGTACTGAGAGAGACTTGCTTTGTTACTTGTTTTGTTACTCTTTCCTCCACTTCCTTAGCTACACTCTCACCATACCGTTTTGCTACCTTTTCAGCATATTCTTCAACCAAGCTACTCATCTCGTTATCCTCCTTTTCACCTTTGACATATCTTACATTATCAGCAAGTATTTTATTATGCATCTTCTCACTTTCTGTCTGCTTAAAATCCTGCATAAGTCTGCCAATATCATCATCACCTTCATAGCTTCCATTTACATAGATGATATGTGAGCCATCTTCAAATGAGCTATCAGTCTCTTTTATCTGCCTGTCTATAGTATAAATGGGCAGACCTCCCCTGTAATAATCTTTCTCTGTTATAAAAATAACATAAGAGTCAGTAAGTTCATTAAACTTTTGTCCTGCCTTAAGCATTCGTGAGTCTACCATACTGCTATGGAATCTTGCACGCTTAGGACTTGCATCCTTTTCATCTCGCTGAACTTCGATATTGTAACACTTGTGAGCTGCGTCCTCAGCTAAAATATCCAGTCTAACACCTTTGCCTTCTATAAAAGGACTTTTTAAAGTACGCTGACTTGTAACCGACTTTACTCTTATGTCCTTTCTTCCTAAGATTATTCTTATTACAAGTTCTGTAGCCGGTATGTTTTTATCAAATATAACTGACATAAAGTAATCATCAAATAAGGTAAGGCTATCAACAACTTTCCTTGTTTCTGATGAATCTACAATTTTTTCTTTTTGCATCCTTCACCCCTTAAAATGTACATTAATAAAATTCTTAAAGTTTGCTTTAATACTTATAGCATTTTTAAAGGGAGGACTTTTGTTCCTTATTTTTCATAATTATTTTTAGAAAATAGGAACAGACACTAGATATTGGTTGGTTATAAAATAAAAGAATTTCTATCTACAATTGTAGCCTCTGTGCATGCTTATGTCAATAAAATCTTAGATAAAAATTACCTCTTCCAAAACAGAAGAGGTAATTTTTAATCCGGCTTTACTAAACCAAATCATAAGGAGTTTATTTTATTTTCTTTTTTTAACTGCAAGTCCTAAACCTATGAAACCTAATCCTATAAGTCCGAAAATATCTGCATTTGTTCCACCTGTTTTTGGAAGTGCTGCATTTCCCTGTGGAGTTGCATCTTCTTCGACCTCAACCGGCTCTTCAGTGGCTGCTTTATTATTACTTGCTTCACCTTGAGGAACATCAACATCATCTACCTCAAGTACATCATCATCGGTATCGTCAGCCTCAGCTTCCTCTACAGCTTCATCATCAGCCTCAGTCTCATTATTTGTATCAGCTTCACCCTGAGGGTTTTATCATCAGATACAGTTACTGTAGATGACAGAATCTGATTTTTGACAGCTCGGTAGTATCACCATCATTTCCATATAAACCGCCATAGCTTTCAGCTGTATAGGAATTATCAATTATAACTACCTTATCCCCAACTGTACCATTATCTCTCACCACAACATTATATTTTACCACCATTTTACAGATATAGAATAACTGCTTGTTTCTTCATCTGCAGCGTTAAATACAGCCGGAGTATTTCCAATCTTTGTTTCAAAAACATAGTACACAATTGGATTACCTTCATTGTCTAATGCAGGCATATCCTTGAAGGTTGCAACTGTCTCCTCATCTGTTCCATTCAGTTTTATCACCTTGCCTGTTGATTCAAAGGTACTTCCCTGCTTACTATACAAGGTAAATTCAACAGCCTGTCTAGGTGTAGAACCTATCCAGTTTTTCACTGCAGTAATGTCAACTACCTTAATATCATTTGTAATAACGACATTATATGAACTATCCTCATTAATAACAACGTTGTACCTTCCAATTGAATATCCTTTCTGTAAGTCATCAAAGCTGAGATTTTCCTTCTTTTCCTGCCCGCCTTCTACACCTATCTCTGCTACATGGTATTTTATCTCTGTAGTTCCATCAGCTGCATAAAGCTTTTCCAAGTCTTCAAACTGTCCTGCCCAGCCATTACCGGCATCTAACTTCAAATCATCAACATCAGATACAGGCACTAAATACTCACCATTCTCAATGAAGAGTCTCACAGTAACAGGAAGTCTGTATTCAATAGGTGTAGAATCAGCCCAAGTCTTTTTAACATTTATAGTCACAGTTTCTTCAGGCACTTCAGGTACATGAGAGCTTTCATTTAAGATATAGAAGCCATAATTTCCTGTTTCATTTGAACCTTCACTTGTAAGATCGTCAATCTTAACATTATAGTCACCAATCTTATATCCACTGTCGTAAAGCTCAGGAGTTAACTCAGTATCTGCATCTAACTCTGTATCACCTATTGCTGTTTCAAAAACGTAATAAATCCCTTCTTCACCATTAATCTTCTTTGGAACAACGAATTTATCTTTCCAGTCATTACCTGCATTAAGGATTTTTTCTTCTACAGGTGTAGGGAAAAGCTCACCAATCTCTGAGTCAAGCTCATACAGTCTTACGGTAACATCCTTTCTCTCTTTCTCAGGAGTATTTCCCCAGTTCTTTACAACATTTATTATACGATTTTCAGGCTCTTGTGATTGTTCAGCCTCTCTAATGCTGTTAGTTATTTTTACATTTTTAGATTCGGTTATGTTATTTGCACCATCCAAGGTAATCTTAAATGCTTTATGGTAGTATACAGTCTTGCCATTTGCATCTGTAACAGGATTTTGTGTAAGATCAACCTTGTCACCATTGATTTCAGTTTCAACTACTGAGTAATTAATCTTTTCACCATTATTATAGAGAGGCAAGTTTTCGAATTTCTTTGTCCAGTTTGCTTCATTTAATTCATAAACCCTATCAACATTATCAGACTTAGTATCCGTAGTTATTCTAAATTTTACAGACTGTTTTGCAATATCAGGAACATCACTGCCCCATTTTTTTGTCACAGTAAGATTGATTAATTCTGTATTAGTAATAGTCTTTCCATCTCCAGATTCAGTAATTTTATAGTTTTTACCCTTTAAGCTTACAATATTACCTGAATTAAGAGGTTTTCCTTGTCCATCAAGCTCTTTTACTACATAGTCAACAGCCTTACCCTTTATGCCTTCAAATTCAATTGTCCACTTACTGTCACTATTCTTAGTTATTTTAGGATTTACATTCTGTACCTGTTCAAGAGTACCGGCGGTGTTTATTTTTCTAAAAAGGCCAAATTTTGCTTCCTCAGGGGTTCCTTCCCAAATCTTGGTAGCCACAATAGTTTCGTATGCTATGTCTTTTACTTTAGGAACATCAAATTTAATTTTAGAATGTCCATTTATACCCTTAGGATATAAGGTAGCAGCTTCAAGTATTGTATACGAATTTCCATCTTTATAATTTTTCTTTTTAACCCTGCTTTATATTTTATACTAAGAACTTCATTTTTACCTAAAGTTATATTACCTAAAGTAAGAACTCCATCTACAAAATTATTAGTTATTTTTTTAACACGCTCAGCTAAAAGCAGCTTTTTCTTCCGGTGTTACAGCCGTATCTTTTATTTTTCTGCTGTTAATTCAATGTTGTTAAGCTCAGAGTTAACCTGCTCACTAGCTCTAACCTCTAATGCACCGTTTTTCAATACTGTTTACTTTTTTTAGTTTCTTTAAGATTTTTAACTACTTCATTTACAACAGCTTGAGAATATTGTTCGCATAATATCTGGAATGAGACGCAATACTTTCTAATACTTTCTTAGCAGTATCTGCCTTTTATTCCAACAGAAAAATATCTCAACATTATTTTTTTAGTTTTAATATTATTTGCTTCTGTAATAGTATTTTCCTTTACTTCTTTACCCTTACCCATTGGGACATCTATAAGTCCGGTAACGACCTTTAGATAATATGGTTTCCAATGATTATTATTATCATAACCTTTTTTTCCAAGAACTATAATATTTAGGATTAAGCCCATCAGTACACTCCAAATTTCATATCCCTCTCTAGGTGTATTATCAAGTGCTTCTTCTCTTTGATTTAAATCAACAGTACTACCATAAGAAAGAGTAGGCTCTCCACCACTTATTAAAACTATTATCTTCTTATTTGGATTAGAAGTTCCCAACATCTCATTTGCTTTAATTAATCCGGCTTGGGTAAATGCCTCCATTAGTACCGGACTATTATTCCAACCTACTGCCCTATATCCTTTTATTACATTTTTTTAATGCATTTACATTATCTGTTAATTGAGTATTTGTTAATACAGGATTATAAGTACCACCTCTATTTCCTGCAAAGCTTACCAGTCCAACTCTTACCTTATCATTTCCAGAAGCTAAAAAATAATCAACTAACTCTGGCAGCCTCATCCTTAGCAGCATCCATCTTTCGATTTCTACTCATATTATCATAAGAACGATCCACTACCAAAACAACATCAAGATTTTTCTCCTCTATGGTAGTACTTCCATCGCCATTAACAAGCATTTCAACATCAAACCTACCATTATTATAGTTTGCTGCCTTAATTCCACCTACTTCAGTTAAATTAGGATTATTTAAATGCTCTGCCTCTTCTGCTCTTACAGCTGCCGGATGTATAACATTTAAAATATTTACAATCATCATTAATACCATAAACTTAGCTAATAATGAACGTAACCCTACCTTATTTTTTTCCCATCTTTTTTTACTTATCATACCTTTTCCTTTCTTATTCATAATTCGATTACTTGTATTTTTTAAAAAAATAGCATAATTATAATCAGTTTGAAATTTAACAAAAATAAACTTCATACTAAATCATTAAAATACAATTTAATCGGAGTAAGTGAATACTAACTCGTTTCAGTTACATTTTGGTTACATTCTATACATTTTTATTAGTTGTTGATAAAATTTGTACAATAAGCATAATTTGGAATTCTTTATAATGTTTTAGAATATATAATAACAAATAAAAAAGAAAGCTTTGACTAAGTATCTTATTATGAAAAAAGGAGCTGTGCCCTAACATTTTTAATTGTCAAAGCAACAGCTCTATAAATTACTTACTATAGTTCTACTATCTTGTTTTTTTCTTAACTACAATTCCCAAACCTATAAGACCAAGTCCAAGAAGTCCTACTACGTCTGCATTTGTTCCACCTGTTTTTGGAAGTGCTGCATTTCCCTGTGGAGTTGCATCATCTTCAACCTCAACCGGCTCTTCAGTGGCTGCTTTATTATTACTTGCTTCACCCTGAGGTGTGATATCATCATCAATTTCTTCAATACCAGTAGCTTCATCATCCACAGGTTCTTCCTTAATATTAGCCTCTCCCTGTGGAGTTGTATCTTCTGTTACATCTACTACCGGATTATCATTAGAAGAGGAAGGAGGGTTACTATTTGAAGAAGTATTATCTACATTGTCGTTACCACCAGATATTATACCCCCACCATTACCACCAGAGCTTTTTGCTTCATAGAAGAAGTGTAGTATGATATCCTTGTCTCCTGCTATACCGTTCTGAACACCGGTCTTAGCAATCCAGCCTTCTCTTGAAAGAGGCTTATATTCATAATATTCGCCTAATTTAACAAATTCCTCATCTAGTTTCCTTTTTTCACTTTCATTGGTAGTAGGCTCAGTAGTGCCAAAATGATCATAAATCATTATTGCCGGATTTTTATCAACTTTTTATATACTTAAATTCAATTACTGTATCTTCAGTTAATTTAAATTCAATATTGGCTTTTTCATCCTTTTTAAGTTCCCAGCCTTCTCTTGAAAGTGCAGATACACTAAACAAGGTGTCAATAGCAGCACTCGAAACACTTCTGATTTCATGGTCTGAACCTATAAAATTATCAACAACCGTTACATTAAACTTCTTTTTCTTAAAAGTAAATGATACTTTAAATACAGTTTCATTCTCAGTTCCAAAATCAGGTTTTGTGTCAACTTCTTTTTTACCTTCCTCAGTTTCCCACTTTTCATGGTCTGCATCAAGCTCAGGCGTAAACTCTAACTTAGTACCTCTCTGCACATTTACAACTTTATGTACTACTCTCTCATCTTGTATTGAATCATCTTCAGCAGAATAAATATTTTCTACTACTATATCTACCATATCTTTTTCATAGATGAATTCAATTTTCTTAGAATCACCAAACAGACCTTTCGCATCAGCTTCAGTAGTCACTACACCATCTACCTTTACTTCTTTTAACTTCCATCCAAGCAATTCTTTCTTATTAAAGGAATATTCAGTACCTTCTTTACCTGATTTCTCAGCTAATATTTCAATATCAGTACCGTCTTCATTATACTCTTTGTAAGTATGTATTGCGTTCTTAAATATTCTTCCTTCCGGAAGTTTTTCATAATAATAGTCCACTGTAACTTCTGGTCTGTCTATATTAAAAATAACCGTTTTGCTATTCTCATCAGTATTAAACTGAATTGTTTCAGAGTTTACAAGAACAGCTTTAAGTTCATATTCTGAACCGGACTCTTTATCAGTGTATGTTACTTTGTCGCCAAAGTATTTATCTTCTTCAACGCCGGCAAGCTCTTTATCAAATGATTCTCCAATTACAGGTTGATAATGAGCTTTTACAATTATTTTAGCCTTCTGCACATAATAAAAGTGAATTGCTCTTACTCCATCTTTAGATTCTACAGTAAAATAACGGTCATCAGACTGTTTTTACCACTTTCCACTCACCTTCATGCTCAAGTTGCTTTATTGCATCTGCTTCAAGTTTATTTGGAAAATCAACTATTTTGCTACCCTGTCTTACTGTAATTTCTGCGCCTTTTCTAAGAACTCCATCACCACCATTGAAGTGATCATACACATTAATTATTTCTTTCTTAACTACATAATTAAATTTTACAATATTTGGAGTACCTGATTCCGGTTTTATTTTTTTAATTCTATTTTTCTTCTTTATCAATGTCATAGAACTGATAGCCTTTTTCATCAAGTTCAGTTGTTGTCAATGCATGATATTCATGCTCGAGATCCAATATCCAAATCACTGTCTGAAATCCTTACAACAACTTCAGTTTTGTTGTTCTCATCAGTAAAACTATCGCAAACTACAACTTTACCCTTTGCACGGTGTAGATAAATTCTATTGTTGTATCTTCATTAATATTACCTGTTACAGGCTTAGACACTTGATCGATAGTATTTTTATCTGTCTTTCCATTTACTTCTATTCTACTTAAAACCCAGCCATCCTTAGGCTCTGCAAAAACTTTATATTCTTCACCACATTTCATTATCCTATTAACAAAATGTGCCCTTGGGGCTTTATTACTGCCATAAATATCATATACATTAAGTGTGAAAGTCTTTTGATCCGGTCTTACTCCTGCTACAGGGAACTTATTATCAATAGCCTCTCCGGCAAGATCTTCACCATCAACAGCATTTTTATCAACTTCTTTTACACCGTAGCTGGCATATGACTGATTTTCTTTGCTAACAGGATAAGCATATTTACCTTCATTCGTTCCGGTATTCTCAGCTGTTTTAACTAATCCCTCAACACCATCTTTGTAGTCTCCATCTTTTCCTTTACCTGGTATCTTAGCCTTATCACTTAATTTAACCTTATATGTTAATGAAATTGTTTTGCCTTCCGGAATTCCATTAGGAATAGTCCAAATCAGTCTTCCATCATATCTAAAATCAATTTTGTAATCAGAAAGATTAATTGGTTCATCATCTATCTTAGCAACAACTTCGCCATTATCCCAGTTTACATAATCAGAAAGTCCATCAACAATTTTAATAGGTGCAGCCTTATAGGGTAAACTTAGATGTTTTTCCTTCACTACATCATTATAAATATTTTCGTATATTTTATTTCCAACCTCAGTATTTCTTCCATCATAATAATCTTCAAATCAAGCCAGTTTTTTTAGAAGTTCACTTGAGGGTATTCTTTACCTTTACTGTATATATTTTATTATTGGATGTCATCTTTTAAGTTCTTCAGCTTTTTTTCAAGTGTATATTTTATCTGTCTTGAATCCATTTCATACATTTTGTACTTGTCACTAGTTCTTACTTCTTTCGTCCATTTTGTATCATTGTATGCTGCTTCGCTACTCTCTTTTAATCCTTCTTTGTTACATGCTGCGCCATCCTGAGAATATATATATTTCTTACTAAATAGCCCCCCCATTCTTTTCCAATACTTAGCTGTTACCGGCTTATTATAGCTTTTTCCATCCATCATCGGGTTTTGTATCTAAATTAGAATATAAAGTATAAATTATATGTCCAACACTTGGATCACCATCTGTTATTAATACTACAGTCTGTTTCCTCCCAGCTTCTTTAAGAGCATTAATAGCACCTTTAGCTCCCTCAAAGCCTGCTATCATATTACCACCGGCAGTATTATTAACTATTTTCTTATACATTGTATCAAAATTCGAATATTCTTTAACCGCATCACCTATAGATGTAAATTTATCTGATATGTAGTAATCAGGACTATTCTGATTCAAAATATTACCACCATACCCAACAAAGGTAACGCTATTATTTGAATCCTTATTATCTCCACCTAAAATATTATAAACAAGTCCTTTATTTCCATCTCCCAATACTTCCTTTAACTGTTCCCAGGCACCACCTTCATTCATAGAACCAGATGTATCCACCACAAACACTACATCAGTATTAGAAAGTGGCATCTTCTTCTCATGTTCAAAGCTTTTATCTTTAACTGACAGAGTTACATCATAGGTATTCTCTCCTACTCTAACAGCTTGTTTGCCAAGTTCAAGTAAAGAACCTTCTATGTCATCTGTCTTATATTCCTTTTTTATCCCATCATCTTTCATTCTACCTGCCAGAGCAGATATCCCATTAAAGCTTGTAAGTCCTACAACAAGAGCAAAAGCTGCTGCTAAAGCTCTCATTCCTTTAGTTCTTTTCTCCAATTTTCTCATTATGTCCTCCCTGGGTATTTGTTAAAAAATCCGCTACTATTTTACCCCTCCCCGGTTTCATTTTGGTTACATTTTAAAAAATATCGCAGCTAAAAAATATTAGCTACGATACCTTGTATTATAAAATCGCTTTAAATATATGATACATTCTCTGTCTTTCTGTTCTCTACATCCTTCCTTGCCAGATAAAGCGCATCAGAAGCCGCAAAGTCATCAAAAATACTCCAGTTGTAATCAGAATTCCCGGAAGTCTCTGCCTTATCTTCCTTGGTCAAATCTATAGTTTCTACTACTGTCTCCTTCTTATTTTTCAGCTGGTATACTCTTAGCTTTTTTAGCCTTTTTAGTTTTAGCCGCCTTTTTCCTGTCTAATGACTCATTAAACTCCGTAAGCGCATCTATAACGGCTTCCCTGTTTACCATCTGTTCATTCACCATATTACTTGTCTGATATGTAGCACTTTCTCTAAATGCCTTATCTGACCTGCTCTCCTTATAACCTTCACTTACCGTGTAAGCATTTGTGGGCTGTGGGGTTATATTTATAGTGCCTGCCTTGTCTGTCTTTTTACCATTTTTTCTACTTTTTTCTATCTGATTTAATATGGCTATGATAATAAATATCATTACAATTACCAGTTTCATACTTGCTCCCATACCTCCTGTTTAATAAGATAGCTTGTTAAGCCAGATTCCCTTCTTTACCATTAAGAACCCTATTAGGCATTTTAAAAGGCTTACAAGCTGGACAAAGAGAAATACCGTTACTATGTTTAATGTAGTAAAATGAACCAGCATATAAGCTACAGGTACTGATACCGCACACATAAATACGCTGTCAAATAAAAATGTAATAAGAGTCTTTCCACCTGAGCGTATAGTAAAATAACAACAGGTTTCAAACGCATATATAGGCATACAGGCTGCCGCCACCCTTATAAATGAAGTTGCAAGTGATTTTATCTCATCACTTGTATTGTATATCATAGGGAAGAAAGGTGCAAGTAAAAGTAATACCAACGCAGTCAAAAGACAGAGCACCTCTGTAAAAAAAATAAGCTTTACAGAATATTCCTTTGCTTCTTCCATTTCTCCCGCACCAAGCCTCTGTCCTAATATAATGGAAATAGCGCTTCCCATAGCTATTATACCTACATTGAATAGATTGGAAATAATCTGTGATATATTAAGCGCGCCAACAACTTCAAGCCCCCTTACTGAATAATTCTGTAAAAGTGCTGCTATACCCATAGACCACAGGGTTTCATTCAAGATAAGCGGCATTCCTTTTGCTATCATATCCTTTGTAAGGGACACAGGAATTTTAAAGTTCTTAAATGCACCTTTTATAAACGGCTGGCGTTTAATATGAGTATGTGTCCAGATAACTACAACTGCCATTTCCACATATCTTGCTATAATTGTAGCTATAGCTGCACCTGCTACTCCAAGTACCGGCATACCGAGCTTACCATAAATAAGTACATAATTTAGTGAAAGATTGACAACTACTGAAACTATACCTGCCTTCATAGGTATTATGGTTTCCTCAGAACACCTCAAAGTATCTCCATAGGCCTGTGAAATAGCAAATGGTGGCAATCCTATAAGCATGTAAGAAAGATAGATTTTAGCCTGCCTCTGTGTTTCTTCTATAGCTTCTTTTGCACCACCTTCCCCATGCAAATACAGCTTATAAGTTCATCTCCAAATCCGAGAAATATAGCTATACTGGCAGTCACAATAATAGTGATTACAATGAGTTTGTAGCGAAATGTATAGCGTATCCCTTCTGTATTCCTGGCTCCATGAAACTGGGCTGTAAATATACCCGCCCCTGCTACACCGCCAAATACACAGAGATTAAATACCATAATTAACTGGTTTACTATGGCTACACCACTCATTTCATTGGTACCTACCCTGCCTACCATAATATTATCTATCATACTGACAAAGTTGGTTATACCATTTTGTACCATAATAGGCAGGGCTATCGCAAGTATCATAGTATAGAAGCCACGCTTACCTATAAATTTTCTTTTAAAATTATTTAAGTTCATTGCTCTCCTTAGTATTTCCCATAAATTCTTCCATTGTAGCAGAAGTTTCACTGCTTATCCCGTCTCTTTTTACCACCTTTAGGGCGGTTTTCAGTATTATTTTAATATCAAGGAGCAGGCTCACCTTGTCCACGTATTCTACATCATAGCGGAATTTCTCTTCCCAGCTTATAGCATTTCTTCCATTTACCTGCGCAAGTCCGGTAAGTCCCGGTCTTACCTCATGTCTCCTTGCCTGTGTAGCATTATACCTTGTTAAATATCTCACAAGCAGTGGTCTTGGTCCCTACTATTGCCATATCTCCTTTAAGTATATTGATAAGTTCCGGCAGTTCATCAAGCGAGGTATTTCTTATAAATCTGCCATAATTAGTAAGCCTTACCTCATCCGGAAGCAATTCTCCATTTTCATCACGTTTATTATTCATACTCTTAAACTTGACTAACTTAAATATCTTACCGTTCTTACCCGGTCTTTCCTGGGTAAAAAATGGGTTGCCACCCATCTTGACCATACCGGCTATAATTAATATAAGAAGCAAAGGAGACAGCAGTAGTATAGCTGTTAAGGATAATAAAAAATCAAATATCCTTTTCAAAAAATAATTGTACATTCCGCCTACCTCCAAGTTCTACTTCTGTAGTTTATATTTTAATAATATTATGATACCGGATAACTCCGGCTTCACCTTTCACAATCCTCACAAAAAATTATTTACATCTATATGCTATGATAAGCACTGTGCCCTTACCCTGATATTTTTTAATCTCGTACCTGTCAGGGAAGGCCTCTATAAGCTTAGGCAGCTTTAAATATCCAAAGGTACGTACATCAAAGTCAGGGCGTACACGCTTAATAAACTGCCCTGCAGAGCTTACATTTACAAAGCCTTCATCATCCTGATATTTATCAGAAGCAATCTTTAGAAGATTATGTATTTTTTCTATATCATAGTCTTCTGCAGGCTCATATTCATCATCTTCATCATCATTTTCTTTAGATATAGGCAGCTTTAGCTCATTTGCCCTGCCAAGATTTTCTAAGAAAATAAATTCATCACAGCTATTTCTAAAGGCTTCAGGCGTTTTCTTCTCTCCCACTCCCATTACATAAACACCTGATTCGTGCAGGTTTATAGCAAGTGGTGTATAGTCACTATCGCTTGCAACTATTACAAAAGCAGTCATATATACCTTTATGAAGCAGATTCATTGTATCTATTACAAGTGCCATATCTGTGGCATTTTTACCATTTACATAATCAAACTGCTGTTCTGCCTTTATAGCAAGCCTCTTAAGTTCCTTTTCCCAGTTCTTAAGTACATCTTTGCGCCAGTTACCATAGGCTCTTTTTACTACTATTCTACCATGTGTAGATATTTCACCTATAACATCTTCAAGCTTGCCTATCTGTGTATTATCAGCGTCAATCAGCATAACTATTCTCTGTAGGTTCTCCATAGTAAGTCTCCTTTACAATTCTTTTAGTATGCCCTCAAAATAAAGTTTTTCATAGTTTCCTGCTGTACTAAGCATTACAGCTCTGGTGGTCAGCTCCATGGCTTCTTTAACAGAAGTCTGAAAATCTCTGTCTTTCAAAAGTCCATCCAATAAAATAGCTGCATACACATCACCGGTACCACTATAATTTCTGTTTATTTTCTCAGTTTCATACTTGTATATATCACCACTATCATCTATAGCCATAACCATGAGCTTGTTATCTACAGCTTCTATCCCTGTAATTATAACATTTTTACGATATTTTCCATAAAGAATAATGAGTAACTCCATAATCTCAGTTCTTACATAAGGCCCCTTATGATAAGGCTTATCAGCTAACATAAAAGCTTCTGTAATATTTGGTGTAAGATAATCACAATGCTTTATAAGTTCCTTCATAGCCACCGGATAGTCCTCCGGAAGCTTGCTGTAAAGCTTTCCGTTTTCTGCCATAGCCGGGTCTAAGATAACAAGCTTCTGCTTCTTTTTCCCAAGAAAATCAGTAAGAATTTCAAGCTGCTTCTTTCCGAAGGCATAGCCTATAAGCACTGCATCATAGGTAAGTTCTAAAGATTCCCAGGAATTAAGTATGCCCTTCATCCCTCCTGAAAAGTCTAAAAAGGCTATATCTGTGCTTATGCCGGTATGTGCTGAAAATATAGCAGTTGGAAGTAAGGATACTTCAAAGCCTGCTACCGAAAGTATAGGAAAGGCTACAGTTGTAGAACACTTGCCATAGCAGGAAATATCTTCTATCAATAATATTCTTTTCTGTCTCATATCATCCCCCAAGATATTATTACATGGTTTATAGCTTAGTCTTCAGTCTATCACAAAAGCCGCAGTTTTACAATTACAAAGCTCTTACATCTGATGTCTGACCACCTTATACTCATCTCCGGATCTAAAATATGGACATTCCCTGAATTTAGCAGATATCACCCTGTAATAGTCATCTTCATCCATATCCTGTACACAGATATAAGCTTCTTCATCCTCATCATAGACATAATTGTTACAATATTCACAATTAAACCCATCTGCCATAGTTACCTCCCAAACTCTAAAAGTGGTGCAGCTTTATGTCTGCACCACTTCTATCAAAATCATAAATTACATTCTAATTATTTCTCAATCTTTTTCTTTACAAAGTTATACCAGAGAGTACCTGTTATGCAGATTGAGGAATATGCACCACAGATAAGTCCTACTATAATAGGAAGTGAGAACTCTCTTACTGAGCTGACACCCATTATGAAGAGTACAACTACCATTATAAGGGTTGTTACAGTAGTATTGATACTTCTTGAAAATGTCTGGGTAATGGACTTATCAACTATCTCAGCAATGGTTTCACCACGCTTCTTTTCTGCGATATTTCTCTGATACGGTCAAAGATGATGATGGTTGCATTGATAGAGTAACCAACTATTGTAAGCATGCAGGCTATGAAAGTATTACCTACATTCATTCTGATAAGCGCGTAAAGTGTAGCTACCACAAGTACATCGTGGATAAGCGCAAGTACTGCACTTGTACCAAAAGCAATATTTCTAAATCTGATTATGATATAAATAAGCATACAGATTGTGGCCGCTATAACTGACATAAGGGCTGAACGCTTCATTTCGCCACTTACTGCACCGGAGATGTTCTCGTTGGTTATATTGTCCTTAGTTACCTTATATTTCTCTACAAAACCTTCGCGAAGCTTAGTCCTGTCTTCTTCGCTAAGTGACTTTGTCTTGATTACTACTGCATCTTCACCAACTATCTGTGTTACATCTGCATTTGATGAAGGAACTATTCCATTAACAAAGTTTCTTATTTCATCATTACCCGGAACTTTTCCACTCTCAAATACTACCTGTGTAGAAGTACCACCGGAGAACTCAAGCGCATAATCAAAAGCACCCTTGCCACTTACTGCATTCACTATCATTGCAGCAATACCAACACCTATAATTACAAGTGAAATTATGTAGGCCTTTGGTGCAAACTTAAGGAATGACTTGTTCTCTTTATCAACCTTAGTTCCATAATGTTTTTCCGAATCAAAACCTAAGTCATAGAATGAATAAAGTAAGAACTTGGTTATGAAAAGTGCTGTAAACATTGATATTATAATACCAAGCGCAAGAGTGTAAGCAAAGCCCTTGATAGTACCTGTACCAAATATACCAAGCACTATAGCTGCAATAATAGTAGTTACATTACCATCTATAATAGCTGAAAGTGCCTTCTTAAAACCATTTCCTATAGCAGAGCGTACAGATTTACCAAGACCTATTTCTTCCTTGATACGGGTAAATATGATAACATTAGCATCTACCGCCATACCTACGGACAACACGATACCCGCAATACCCGGAAGGGTAAGTGTAATCTGTAAAAGCTGTAAAAGTACAAGTTCAATAACCACATAAGCTACAAGGGCTAAGCTTGATGCGAGTCCCGGTATCTTGTACATAACTATCATAAATAAAAATACAATGGCAAAGCCTATAAGACCGGCAAGAAGTGAGGTCTCAAGTGCTGTATCTCCAAGCTTTGCACCTACCACGCTTGAACGTACTTCCTTAAGTTCGAGAGGAAGAGCTCCAACCCTGATTATAGAAGCAAGTCTTTCAGCCTCTTCCATAGAATTCTGACCGGATATCTGAGCCTTTCCGTCTGCAATTACAGTCTGAACCACAGGGGCAGAAATAATATTGCCATCATATACAATGGCTATCTGCTTATGAAGATTTTCCTCAGTAGCCTTAGCAAATTTGTTGGCACCCTTAGCATTTAGTTTAAGTTCAACTATATACTCAACACCAACACCTGCATCTCCTTTTACAGACTGTGCTTTCGCAGTAGCAATATCTGCACCGTCTACAGCTATTTTCTTTTCTTTTGCAAGCTCTTCAATGGTCTTATTTAATTTATAAGTACCATCTGCCTGCCTTGTAATATTACCTTCAACAGGAATAAACTGGATAGAACCTGCTGAACCAAGCTGCTTAAGAACTGCATCAGCGTCCTTAACATCAGGAATGTCTACTACTACTCTGTTTAATCCTTCCTGATACACCTCTGACTCTGTACTGAAAATTTCTGCACGAAGTCTCATCTTTTCGATGGTATCAGCCATTTCTGTAGATGTAGGCTTAGCCTTTACAGTCTCATAAGTAATACTTACACCGCCTGCGAGGTCAAGTCCTCTCTTAATGCTTCTAGCACTACCTGCCTTATTGCCAAATGCGCCAAGCGCAACAGCTGCTAAAGTGCTATTACTATGATATAACTAAATATCTTAGCTATGCCGCGTTTCTTGCTATTCATTGCAAAACTCACCTTTCTTTAATTTCTTTATTTTTCAGGAGAAATTCTCCGGAAATTCTCATCTGTATTGTAATTACGCCGAACAGACATTTTCTTTATCCGCTTCTTCTTTGTAGGTTTCTTCTGCAACCTTAATCATAATTGCACATTCAATACGCTTTCTTTGAAGCTCACAGCCTATCTCATATACATCATCTATATTACCGCTAAACTTAAATGAATTGGCTGCACAGCCACCGCTACAGTAGTATCTTGCAAAGCAGTCTCTGCATTTTGGCTTCTCATATACATTCTGATGTTTGAAACCTTCCTGAAGCTCTGTTTCTGTTATTCCGTCATACACATTTCCTATAACAAAGCCTTCCTCGCCTACAAACTGGTGACAGGGATAGATATCTCCCCAAGGAGTAATTGCCACATATTCCGTACCCGAACCACAGCCGGAAAGTCTTTTAGCTACACAAGGTCCCCCTGCCAGGTCTATCATAAAGTGGAAGAAAGTAAAACCCTTTCCCTCTCTTCTACGCCTGATATACTCTTTTGCAAGTAAGTCATACTGCTCTTTAAGTACAGGAATATCCTCTTCTTTAATTGCATAAGGCTCAGAAGGAAGTGACACTACAGGCTCTAAAGAGATTTCCTTGAAGCCCTCATCCACTAAATGAAGTACATCTGCAGCAAAGTCAAGGTTGTTACCTGTGTAAGTTCCCCGTACATAATATTCCTTATTACCACGCTTTGCGGCAAAGGCTTTAAGCTTTGGAATAATTATGTCATAGCTGCTCTTATTGCCTCCTCTTGTAGGGCGCATATAATCATGTACGCACTTACGTCCGTCTATACTAAGTACAACATTTGTCATTTCTTTGTTACAGAAATCTATAATTTCATCATTTAAGAGCATTCCATTGGTTGTAAGTGTAAAACGGAAGTTTTTATCATGAATTTTCTCAAGTTCCCCTTCCATAAGCAACCAGCTTTTTAACTGTATTCCAGTTCATAAGAGGTTCACCGCCAAAGAAGTCCACTTCTAGATTTCTTCTTTTACCTGAGTTCTTAATAAGGAAGTCAAAGGCTGCCTTACCTACCTCATAGCTCATCATACCTCTGTCGCCCTGATATTCGCCTTCTCCTGCAAAACAGTAACGACAGGCCAGATTACAGTCATGGGCGATATTAAGGCAAAGTGCCTTAACTACTGTATTTCTGTGTTTAAAATCCTTGACATATTTTTCGTAAATATCCTCTGTAAAAAGCTGTCCGTCTTCCTGCAACTCTTTGATTTCTGAAATTATATCGTTAAAATCTTCTTCTGTTACAGCATTATCTTTGTATTTATCAAGTATTATCTTCTTTATTACAGGAAGTGCTGTTTCTTCACTTTCTTTTTTTTTCTATAAGCCTTTCATTATACAAAGCTATGCAGTCATATGCTGCTTCATCCACTACATGGACTGAACCGCTGTTTACATCAAGTACTATGTTATATCCATTACTTTGAAACTGATGAATCAAATTATTAGTTCCTTTCTACGAAAGATAAGCAGCGACTTTAGCCGCTGCTTAAACTCTGACTTTTTAGTAAAGGCAGGAATTTATTTTACCTGGCCTCACAGCTCTGGTTTCCTACTGTACAAGAAGTCTTACAAGCTGACTGGCAAGAGGTCTTGCACTCGCCACAGCCACCCTTTTTCATAGACTCCTTAAGGTTTCTTGTAGTTAAGCTTTTAATATGCTTCATAAATTATTCTCCTTACCTTTATTATTTCTTTGTTGCATAAGATTTAAATATTATATCACATATCTGATTATATTTAAAGACTGTAAAAATTATTTTTTTCATGTGTTGCTCGTATCAATGTCTTATTGTATTGATGTAATATTTTACGAAACTTTTTCGTAAAATTTAGCTGAATAGGGGAATTATAGCTTGCCTGCCCATTTTTTTATCTAGTATAATTGTAATTAACAAATTGATATACATTTTTCAAATAGAGGAAAAATAATGAGAAATATAGACTTACATGTACATTCAACTTTTTCTGATGGCTCAGAAACTACAGAAACACTGGTTGAACTGGCTGTAAAAGCAAGACTTGCTGCCTTTGCTCTTACAGACCATGATACCACCGATGGTTATAAATCTTTATCTGAAGCAGCAGGCAGGCATAATGCAGGACTTCCTAAAGAGGAGCAGCTTGAGGTACTTCCCGGAGTTGAAATATCGGCAGCCTACAAAAAAGGAGATATTCACATTCTTGGACTTCTTGTCAATCCTGATGACAGCGAGTTCAATACCCTTTTAAAATCAGCTGAAAAAGAACGAATATCCAGAAATATCAAAATGATTTATAATCTTAAAGATGCAGGCCTTGATATCTCTTATGAGGAAATAGTTGCTTCTGCCCCCGACTCCATAATAACAAGAGCTCATTTTGGAAAATATCTTGTAGAAAAAGGAATAGTACCTGACTACCCTTCAGCCTTTGAAAAATATCTGGGAGATGATACACCTTACTATGTTGCCAGAAAATTCACCTCTCCAAAAGACGCCATAGAGGGAATAATAAAGGCAGGGGGAATTCCAGTTCTTGCCCACCCTATCATCTACAGACTACCAGTCTCTGAGTTAGAATTACTTGTAGACACCCTCATAGGCTATGGACTTAGAGGAATAGAAACACTTTACTCAAGCCACTCCAGACAAGACGAAAGCTATGTAAGAGGGCTTGCTAAAAGAAAAGGTCTTCTAATGACAGGCGGCTCAGACTTTCATGGAAAGCCAAAGCCAGCCATAAGTATTGGTATAGGGCGTGGAAACCTCAGAATCCCTTATACATTTCTTGAAAATTTAAGAGAAGAACAGAAAAAACTGGCTATGCATTTTTAGCTTCATAGGCTAAAAGTACCTGTTTTGCAAGCATAGAAGTTGTAACAGCTCCTACTCCACCCGGAACCGGGCTGCAGGCAGCTGCTACAGCTTCTATGTCATTTATATCCACATCTCCACAAAGCTTGCCATTTTCATCAAGATTTATACCTACATCTATAACCACTGCATCTTTTGCTACATATTCCTTGTTTATAAGCCTTGCCCTTCCACAGGAAGCCACAAGTATTTCAGCATTTCTCGCTGCTTTTTTTACATCCTCAGTAAGGCTGTGGCAAACTGTAACAGTAGCATCATGGCTTATGAAAAGCAGGGCAAGTGGTCTGCCTACCACATTACTTCTCCCTATAATAGTTACTCTCTTGCCACTTATATCCACACCTGCAAAGCTTAGCATCTCAATAACTCCTGCAGCTGTACAAGGGGCAAAGCTGTTCTTATCACCTATCATTATCCTGCCAAGACTTGCAGGGCTTATTGCATCTATGTCTTTCGCAGGATTTATTTTATGAATAAGCCTGTCTTCATCAAGGTGTTTAGGTAGTGGCCTCAGTACAAGGATTCCCATCCACATTTTTCATCATTATTTATTATATCAAATTTATTATAAAATTCTTCTTTTGATACATTTTCTCCAAAATGGACTTCTTCATGCATTATTCCTACCATATTCATACGCTTAATTGCGCCTTTTTGATAAGAAAGATCATCCGGTTTTTCACCAACTCTTATAATAACAAGCTTAGGCAATCTCTTATTGCCAGATTGAAGTCTTTTCATTTTATCTTTAATATCTTTTGTTATGTGTTCTGCTACTTCTTTACCACTTATAATCTTCATTTCTTTTCCTTAGAAAAGCCCTACAGCAAAACCACAAATCTCACTGTAGGACTTTATTAACATTGCTATAAATTAATTTTAATTAATGCACTTCATTTTAGAAGTCGGATGAATAATTAGGTGCCTCTTTTGTTATGTGAATGTCATGCGGATGGCTTTCTTTAAGGGAAGCTGCCGAAATCTTCACAAACTTTCCTGTATCCTGAAGTGTCTTAATATCCTTTGCACCACAATATCCCATACCTGAGCGGATACCACCTACAAGCTGGAATATAGTATCTTCTACCATTCCCTTATAAGCTACTCTTCCTTCCACACCTTCCGGAACAAGCTTCTTTGCATCAGTCTGGAAATATCTGTCCTTGCTGCCGTTTTCCATAGCTGCTATAGAGCCCATTCCACGATATACTTTATATTTTCTTCCCTGGAAAAGCTCAAATTCACCCGGACTTTCATCACAACCCGCAAATATAGAACCCATCATACATACGTCTCCACCTGCTGCAAGAGCCTTGACCATATCTCCTGAGTACTGGATACCACCATCCGCTATTACAGGGATGCCATGCTTTTTTGCTACCTCATAAACATTCATAATCGCAGTAATCTGAGGAACACCTATACCGGCCACTACTCTTGTAGTACATATTGAACCCGGCCCGATACCCACCTTAAGAGAATCCGCTCCTGCCTCAATAAGATCCTTTGCAGCTTCACCGGTAGCTATATTTCCCGCAATTATATCAAGCTCAGGGAAAGCATCTTTTACCATCTTTACACATTTAATTACATTTGCTGAATGGCCATGTGCCGAGTCAATTACAATAGCATCTACCTTAGCTTTTACAAGAGCTTCAACTCTCTCCAGGATATTTGCTGTAACTCCTACACCTGCTGCACATACAAGCCTGTCGTGGGAATCTTTGGCTGAATCAGGATACTTAATCTGCTTTTCAATATCCTTTATTGTAATAAGTCCGGTAAGATTGCCATCTGCATCTACTATAGGAAGTTTTTCTTTCCTTGCAGAAGCAAGGATTTTCTTAGCTTCTTCCAAAGTAATGCCTTCTCTTGCTGTAACAAGTCCTTCACTTGTCATAGACTCTTTTATCTTCTTTGAAAAATCTGTCTCAAACTTAAGATCTCTGTTTGTGATTATACCTACAAGTTTCTTATCCTCTGTAATAGGTACTCCGGATATTCTGTATTTTGCCATCACATTATTGGCATCTGCTAAAGTATGCTCAGGAGATAAGAAAAACGGATCTGTAATAACACCGTTTTCTGATCTCTTAACCTTGTCAACCTCTTCTGCCTGACGTTCTATGGACATGTTCTTGTGGATAACACCTATACCGCCCTGCCTTGCCATGGCTATGGCCATCCTGCTTTCTGTAACAGTATCCATTCCTGCACTCATCATAGGAATTTTAAGCTTAATCTTTTTTGTAAGCATAGTTTCAAGGTTAACCTGATTCGGAATAACCTCTGAATAAGATGGTACTAAGAGCACATCATCAAAAGTAATTCCTTCGCCAATAATCGTCCCATTTTTCCTCACTTTCCTTTATTTATCAGTTTTTCTATAAATATTCTTACTTTTTATAAAAAGTATTTCCGAATAGTATAATATCAGAAAAACTACTGTCAAGAAGGTTATAAAATTTTTATATTTTTTTAGTTACTCTGAGACAATGACAACACTTTATTTTTAAGTTCAGCTTCTATTCTTGCCATCTCAACCTCTGCCGCTGCCCTCTTTTCTCTACCCTCTTTCTGAATCTGCATGACTTCATCAAATGTCTTTATAAGAGTTTCATTTGTCTTAGTAAGAGTTTCTATATCAACTATACCTCTTTCAGATTCCTTAGCTACTTCTACAGAAGCCTGGTGCAACATTTCTGCATTCTTGGTAAGAAGCTGGTTTGTCATATCATTTACAGCCCTTTCGGCCTTTGCGGCCTGTCCTGCATGCTCAATCCCCAGTGCAAGTGCCATCTGTGTCTTCCAAAGAGGAATAGTATTTACAAGAGTAGACTGGATTTTCTCACTCATTACTATATCATTTTCCTGCACTATCCTTATCTGAGGAGCTGTCTGCATAGCTACTGTTCTTGTGAGTTCAAGGTCATAGAGTTTCTTCTCAAATCTTGTGCATTGTGCCTCAAGGTCTCTTGCTGCCTGCGCATCCTCAGGCTTACCACTTGCCTCTGCTTTAGCAAGGAGTTCCTTAAGTTCTGTATTTCTTACCTCATAAAGCCTCTTCTTTCCAGCAATTATGTACATAGTCAGCTCTTTAAAATGCGTGAGGTTCAATTCATACATCTTGTCAAGCATAGCTGTATCCTTCATAAGGGTTACCTGATGGCTTTCAAGTGCATCCGTTATCTTTCCTATATTTACTTCTGCTTTGTCATACTTAGCCTTCAGCATCTGAAGCTTATTACCCTGTTTCTTAAAGAAACCGAATATCCCCTTATCCTCTTCTTCATCAAAGCCTTTAAGCTCCATAACTACATCTGTAAGAAGCTTGCCTACTTCTCCCATATCTTTGGTTTTTACATTTTCAATGGCTTTTTCTGAAAATGCAGCCATCTTTTTCTGAGCTCCTGAGCCATACTGTAAAACTATGTTTGAATCTTTAATATCTATCTGCTTTACAAAGGCATCTACCTGCTTTTTCTCAGCATCTGAGAGCATACTGTCATCCACCCCGATAGGATTTTCAGTTTTATCTACCACCATTTCATTTTTTACCCCGGCAGTTTCTAAAGTTATACCTGGTGTAACTTCTTCTTCTAAAGTAAGAGCAGGTGCAGCTACTTCCTTCGCATCAAGTGTAAGTTCAGGCATCACATTTCCATTTTCGTTCATAATCTTCTCCTTCTATATTATAATGTAAGTTTTATATTTTTTGAATCTTCTTCCTCTGTATTTACCTCTTTAAAGTCATTCCCTTTAAGTCCCTCCCTCTTAAGCATAGCATTAAGTACAGACACATCACTTGCAATATCCCAGGCTGTATCTTTATAGAGGTCATCAAGCAGTTTATTAAAAGCTTCATTTAAGCTGTCAAGTACATTTTCTATTTCCTGTTTGGACTTATCTATGTTGTCTACCTTTACCTGCTGTTCATCCATTTCAGCATAAGCTGTTAAGAGCTTGATAGTCATAGGAAGATAATATTTCATAAGCTGCTTTATATCTTCTACACTACCCCGGATGTTCCTCAACTCTCTTAAGTATCCTCTCTGTAAGGTTCTCTATCTTAAATATCTTATTTGAAACCTCTATACCCGGTATTCTGTCATTTAAGTGGCTTATCTGGGCAAGATATTTTCTTCCCTGATTAAGGGTTTCTTCAACTTCTGCATTATTTTCAGCTTTTCTTTTTTCCTCTTCTCTAAATGTTCCAAGCTCGTCTTCTATTCTCTGTCTTTCTTCAAAACCAAGCTGTGCTTTCTGGTAAAGTGCATAAGTTTCATTAGTGGAAATGAAGGTAGTTTCGGCCTTATCTATATGGCCTTCCTTAAACCACCTTTTTCCTATCATTTTCCTAAGGCGTTTAAGAGTTTTTTTCTTAGTTTCTCCTGTTTCCTGCATAAGATCTTCTATTTTTGCAAATGATCTGCTATCTGAAAGATTAAGCACCTTCTGGTAATTTCTGAAAATAAGCCTTTCTTTTAAGGTATTGGTTCCACTCAAAAACCATGCGAGCGATGGGAAAAATAGTGCAAAGGTTATTGCAGAAGGAATTGCAGCTCCCTAGTATGAAAGTTATTAAACTGCCAAGTGCAAGCCCAAAAGTAAAGAAGCCGCCTAATATAGCATTTGCCAGACCCTGTCCCAAAATCATATTATCTGATACATATAATTTATCATTAGAAGTAATTATTTCATTTTTCTTAGTATCGAGCCTTCTTATCCTGTCTTGATAGCTTTTTATTAATTTCAACTGTATTACCACCTAAGTTTGTCTTTACAGTCTTGTTTCTGGCTTCATTTAATCCCTTATTTAATGCATCCTCAAAAGGTATAGGCAGCCTTTCTTATAAGGTCATTTACATCTCTTCCAAGTGAATTATAGTTTCCTGAATCTATAGCCTTCTGAATAATATCATTCATTCCATTACCAAATTCATCCCATTTATTCCTACTCATAACAATCTCCCATATAATACTACTTGTTGGTATTTTACCCATAAAATGCTTAACTTTAAGTAACTTTTTCTTTATGGCAAAACTCTCCTCTTATCATTATAAATATTTTTTTGTCTTTACTTCAAGGACTTTTTATGCTATTCTTCCTTTTGCGATGTATCCCTTAAGCTAATGCTTAAATATGAGGGAATATCAGCAGGAGGAAAAATGAATACAATGTACACAAAAACCGGACGCTTAGTTGGTACGGGCATACTTACTGCCCTTATAATTGTCTTACAGACCTTTGCAAGCGGTATAAAAATAGCCAACTTTACGCCTCCACTCTCACTTATTCCTATTATTACAGGTGCTATTCTTTTTGGAGAATTTACCGGTGCAATACTCGGATTTGTTTTTGGAATAGTGGTTGTAATGACTGTAATCTCAGGTGCAGAACCTTTCAGTACGCTTATGCTAAACTTCAATCCTGTAATGACAGTTGTTATTTGCTTATTAAAAGGTACAGCAGCAGGATATTTATCCGGACTTGCCTATAAGCTGCTTTCAAGACGCAGCAAAATGCTTTCCCTGATTATCTCATCAATAATTACACCAATAGTGAATACCGGAATCTTTACTATAGGAATGCTCACTGTATAAGCTTATAAATGATTCTGCAGCTTCTGCCGGTGCAGACAATACCATAGTATTTTTCTTCTCAGCTTTTATAGGTATTAACTTCCTTACAGAAGTGGTATTTGTAGCCGTTCTTGTACCTGCAATATCTAATATCATATATGTAATTAAACAGATAGAATGACATAATAAAAATTTAGAATAAAATGGGTTTGCACTTTTATATGCAGCCCATTTTTATGATTACTTTTTCTCAATTGTTTCAGTCTTAACCTGACCAGGCTTTTCAACTTCTACAATAGCAGCTTTCTTCATAGGTATACGACAGTTCTTGTTGCTTCCAAATTCTACTACTACAATCTCATCCATAATATCAATTACAACACCATAGAAACCTGCTGTAGTAAGGACTGAATCACCAAGTTCAAGACTTCCTAAAAGTTCCTGCATTCTCTGTCTTTCTTTTTTCTGTGGTCTGATGCTCATAAAGTACATCATACCTCCAACTACAACTACCCAGATTACTATCATAGGTAACATAGATGCAAGTGACTCTCCTCCTGTAGCAGCCGCATTTGAAAACTCCGATCATTTCTTTTATTCCTCCTAAAAATTTAATTTATATTTTTATTTTTACACTAAATTCATCAGCTACAATAAAAAAATAGCATAATCGTTGCCAGAATTAACAAAATCCACGATATACCTTTTTAAGAAATCGTTGCCATAGATACCCAATAAAATTGCCACTGCAACTAATGCCTGTTCTATAAAGTATTTTTCCATAACATTCTTTTTCATAATCATTCTCCTCAAGACTATGTACTTTTTATTCACCGGCTTTAAATCCATCTAACTTAGCTTTCTTGTATGCCTGAAATTCACCGTTCTCTATGGCAGACCTTATTTCTTCCATCATATTGTTGTAGAAATAAAGATTATGCATAACTAAAAGTCTCATTCCCAGCATTTCACCAGCTTTAAGCAAGTGTCTTATATAGGCTCTTGAATGTCTTTTACATACAGGACAGTCACAGGTACTATCAAGTGGTCTGTCATCAAGCTCGTACCTGGCGTTATTAAGGTTCATTTTGCCATGATTTGTATAAGCATTACCATGTCTGCCATTTCTCGACGGATATACACAGTCAAAGAAATCCATTCCACGTTCAACACTTTCAAGAATATTTTCCGGAGTACCCACTCCCATAAGGTAAGTTGGCTTATTTTCCGGCAGATATGGGACTACGGTTTCTAAGGTCTGATACATTTCTTCATGTGTCTCTCCTACCGCAAGTCCACCTATGGCATAACCTGCAAGATCCATATCAGATATTCTCTTAGCATTCTCTATACGGATATCGCTGTAAACTCCACCCTGGTTTATACCAAAAAGCAGCTGGTTCTTATTGATTGTATCAGGCAGACTATTTAACCTGTTAAGCTCATTTTTACATCTGATGAGCCATCTCTCAGTCCTGGCTACGGACTGCTCCATATACTTTCTCTCGCAGGGAAGTCCCGGACATTCGTCAAATGCCATAGCAATCGTAGAAGCTATATTTGACTGAATCTGCATACTTTCCTCAGGCCCCATAAATATTTTTCTTCCATCAATGTGAGAAGAAAACTTTACTCCTTCTTCCTTAATCTTACGAAGCTTAGCTAAGGAAAAGACCTGAAATCCTCCGGAGTCAGTTACAACAGGCTTGTCCCACACCATAAACTTATGGATGCCGCCAAGTTTTTTAATCACCTTATCTCCCGGTCTCAGATGAAGATGATAAGTATTAGAAAGTTCAACCTGGGTTTTTAAGTTCTGTAAATCATCTGTTGATACTGCACCTTTAATGGCAGCAGCAGTGCCCACATTCATAAAAACCGGAGTCTGTATAACACCATGAGACAGTGGTAAACTCGCCCCTCTTGGCTGAACCATCTTTGCACAAAAGACGATACATAAATTTTCCTTTCAAATTATTCTGTAAAACATACAAATTTAATTATAATATGTGCGTGAAGTTATTTCAATGGGAAAAGTTGGAATTTAAAATAAATATATAAATTTTAAGTGTCTTGAAACAATCACTTCACTGTGGTAAACTCAGTTTATTAACGAACTAAAGTCAGTAAGCCTGCGTATTACATCTATGTAAATAATATTTTTGAAATTATATCAAGGAGGCATAAAATGGACTTTTTCAAAATTACCGAAAAGCTTTGGAGAAGCTTTTTCCTAAGGATTAGGGAAAACACAAAAAAAGATGATATTTGAGAATGTTACTCCCTGAATGTACTATTATTGGAACCGGTGCGCATGAATTCTACACTGACTTAGACAGTTTTTAAATTCTTTTGACGAAGAGATGGCAGACAGGGACAATATAGAGTTTCATGTAGATAATTTCTGGCAGGAGCAAATACAAATTGATTCTGAATCTTTCCTGGTATACGGAAAATTTAATGCCTGGGGAAAAAGCGATGACAATTCTGTCTTAATCAATATGGACAGTCGTTTTACTTTCATATACCATAAAATTAAAGAAAAAAATGGAAAATTGTCCATATACCAGTCTCTTCCTGATTCAGAACAGAGTAACGGTGAATATTATCCTAAAACTCTATTAAAAAAGGTTCAGGAATTACAAAGTATTAATGAAGAAATAACTGAGTTAGCGCAAAAAGATGCCTTGACTGGCCTTGATAATTTCAGAGCCTTCTGTACCCAGTGGCAAAAGAGAAGTAAACATGGTTGGTTCTTTGTACTGGATCTGGATTATTTTAAACAAATCAATGATACCTATGGACATCTGGCAGGTAATGAGGTTCTCATCGGCATGGGCAAAGTATTTTGTTCTGCAGTACGTGAAGATGATCTGCTTTGCAGAATGGGTGGAGATGAATTTCTCGTTTTCTGTAGCGACATGAAAGACAGAAGTGCTGCAGCTGAATTTGCTAACAGGCTTATAAGCGACATCAGGAAAGCCGGTGAATCAATGTCTTACTGGACAACCGTATCAATTGGTGCTGCTGAAGTTACATCCGATATGTCTGTTGAACTTGCCCTTGAAAGTGCCGATAAGTCTTTATATGAAGCTAAAAAGAGAAATCGCGGTAGTTTCTTTGCCATGTAGTTTATTCCAGACTCCAATTATTAAAGTGTGTGCAAAACACGCACTTTTTATAACTACTTATAAGTTATATATATTACAAACTTATTTTAAAAGCTATAGATTTTTATATCAACTTTTTGATTATACTAAAAATCACTTTATAACAATTACAATATTGTTAATTTTATATCAGGAGGATAATTCATAGAGCGAATTAAAATTAGGAACAAAATGTGTGCAGGCAGGCTATACACCAAAGAATGGCGAACCAAGACAGATACCTATAATACAGTCCACAACTTTTAAATATGATTCTTGTACCGAAATGGGTAAGCTCTTTAATCTTGAAGCAAGCGGTTACTTTTATACCAGGCTTCAAAATCCTACAAACGACTTTGTTGCTGCAAAAATAGCTGCACTTGAAGGCGGCACTGCTGCTATGCTGACTTCTTCAGGACAAGCTGCTAACTTTTTTGCTATTTTCAATATCTGCGAAAACGGAGATCACCTTGTATGTTCATCTTCTATCTATGGAGGAACCTTCAATCTTATAGGTGTTACCCTTCCTAAAATGGGAATCGAAGTAACTTTTGTATCACCTGATGCTTCAGAAGAAGAACTCAATGCAGCTTTCAAAGAGAATACCAAAGCAATTTTTGGTGAAACCCTTGCAAACCCTGCTCTTTCAGTTCTTGATATAGAAAAATTTTCAAAGGCAGCACATACTCATGGAGTACCTCTCATAGTTGACAATACCTTCCCTACTCCTGTAAACTGCCAGCCTATAAAGTGGGGAGCTGACATAGTTACCCATTCTACTACAAAGTATATGGATGGGCATGGCGCAGGAGTCGGCGGAGTTATAGTAGATAGTGGAAACTTCGACTGGATGGCTCATGCAGACAAATTCCCCGGGCTTTGCACTCCTGACGAATCTTACCATGGTCTTGTATATGCTGAAAGCTTTGGCAAAGCAGGTGCATTTATAACAAAGGCAACTGCACAGCTTATGAGAGATTTTGGTGCCATCCAGTCTCCTCAGAACGCTTTTCTTTTAAACTTAGGACTTGAATCCCTCCATTTGCGTATAAGAGAACATGCAAAAAACGGTCAGGCTGTAGCAGAATTCTTAGAAAAACAGGATAATATACTTAAGGTATCATATCCCGGACTTAAGTCTGATAAATATCATGCTCTGGCTGAAAAGTATCTTCCAAACGGAAGTTCCGGTGTAATTTCCTTTGAAATCAAAGGCGGCAGAGATGCTGCAAATAAATTTATGTCAAAGCTAAAGCTCATTGCCATCGAAACTCATGTAGCCGATGCAAGAAGCTGCTGCCTCTGCCCTTCAATCACCACCCACCGCCAGCTTACTGATGAGCAGCTTAAGCAGCAGGTATACCTGCCGGTCTTATCAGAGTTTCATGCGGGATTGAAGATGCAGAAGACCTTATTGCAGATATTAAGCAGGCACTTGAATCATAAAAAATTCTATGCCCAAAATTTTTAAAAGTATCAGGAAGTTTGTATTTACAAATTTTCTTGATACTTTTGTATTTTTATGCTAAACTGACTCTCTGAGAAACACAGATGGTCGCGCCTGTTTTCAGGTGAGGAAAGTCCGGGCTTCATAGGGCAGGATGCCAGATAACGTCTGGTGGAGGCGACTCCAAGGATAGTGCAACAGAAAACTACCGTCTGACCTTGTCAGATAAGGGTGAAAAGGTGAGTGTAAGAGACCACCGCTCTTTCCGGTAACAGAAGAGGCAATGTAAACCCCATCCGAAGAAAGACCAAACATAAAGCCATACGGCTGCCCGTCGTGCTTTTAGGTAGGTCGATTGAGATTGCCGGTGACAGCAATTCGAGATAGATGATCATCAGATACATAACCCGGCTTATAGTGTTTCTCATTATTATATGATATTATATTAAACTGGAAAACAATTTCCACCTATAAACTCTCTGACTAACGAATTCTTTGGCACATCATCCGAAGGCATAGGCAGAAAATAGTTCAAAAATTTAAGTAATCTGTTTGCCTCTGAATAGTATGGCGAGGTTTTAGATATACCAAACAACAGAGGTTCTGCATACTGTTTAAGTACTGCAAGTTCATAAATAAGCGAAGAATCAAACATTTCATCAGCTCCCTCCTGAAACGGAAAGATATTCTTCTCTTCCCCACGTCTTACAGAAGCCCATCTTGCAAGAGTATCCTCAGCACTATTGCCTCTTGTCCTGGCATCCCTTACCATTCTTCTAAGAAGTCTTAAATCTGTAGTATGTATTCTGTTATGATTGTCAATATTAAGCTGCGTAAGCGCGCTTATGTATATTTTAAACTTGCTTTCCTTCGGAAGAGTTTCCGAGAACTTATCATTAAGCCCATGTATACCCTCTATTACTAGAATATCATCCTTACCTAACTTAAGGATCTTTCCTTTATATTCTCGCCTGCCAGTCTTAAAATTGTAAGAAGGCAGACTAACTTCTTTTCCACTAAGCAGCACAGTCATATCCTTATTAAACTGTGCTACATCAATTGCTTCAAGACATTCAAAATCATACTCCCCGTTTTCATCCCTTGGAGTTTCAGTCCTGTTTTTAAAATAATCGTCAGCAGCAATAGGATGCGGCTTTAACCCCTGCACCATAAGTTCTATAGATAATCTATGTGAGAATGTAGTCTTGCCTGACGAGGATGGCCCGGCTATCATTACTATCTTTTTCCCCTGCTTTGCAATATTCTCTGCAATCTTTCCTATCTTTCCCTCCTGTAAAGCCTCATTTACAAGCATTACATCATTAATTCTGCCTTCTGAAATTGCATCATTCAAATCTCCCACATTATCTATTCCAAGACGTTTTTCCCATGAATTTGCTTCCTTCATGGTCTTGTAAAGGAGTTCACGTGGTTTCCAGCCAGGCCTTTTAACCTTAAGTCCTTCCTTTGCATCAGGCAGTGTAATTATTACTCCATCATCATATACCCTTATGTCAAACGATTTCAGCTCTCCTGTTGAAGGCGGCATATATCCGTAAAAATAATCATAATACTCTCCGAGTCTGTATATATTGGTAGTTGAACCTCTTCTGTATCTAAACAAATGTTCTTTATCAGATAAGTCACTATCTAAAAATTTCTCCACAGCCTCTTTAGTGGAAACAAGACTCTTCTCAAACATAATGTTTTCTGCTACAAGCCAATCCATCCTATCTCTTACTTTAGCCACAAATTTATCATCAACCTTGATATTTCCTTTGATTTCACAAAATATTCCATTTCCCAGGGAATATTCTGAACTAACTCCCATAACCTCAGCTTTACTAAATACATCATGTACAGACTTTATAAAAAGGAACAATACACCTCTTTCATAAGTCCTTATACCATCAGTAGAAGTTATGTCATAAAAACTTATTTCTGAGTCCTCAGAGACTTTTTTCCAAAGTTCCTTCAATTTACCATTCACCTTGGCAAGCAATTTCCCATGATTTTCTCCATACACATCAACAGCTACTTCTGAAAGCTTAATATCTCTATCATATTCTAATATCCTGCCATCAACCTCTATTCTCATTACCTGCCTCCTCATACTATTTAAAATCTGCTAAGGGCTTCAAGTACCATTTTAAGTTCATTCTCAATAATAGTAACTCTATCATTCCCTATACCTTTTTGAGATTCTATAAACTCCTTATTTTTTAATAAGTTTTCAAAATGCACCTTTCTGCTTAACAAAAACTCTTTAAGCACCGGATGTTTCTTCCTGGTGAGAACAGGACCAAACTCATCCTCTGCCATAAGTTTTATTCCACTTTCCGCAACTTCCTCATATTCTGATTTTACAGCTTTCATTATCTGGTAATACTTTCCTGATTCTTTCAGCATATCTTCATCTATAATTTAAATCCTATTTCTCTTAAATATGCCCTTACTACCCTCAAATCAGATTGCGGTTCAAGTATAAGGGTATCTGACGCTTCTACAACCTCTCTTCCCTCAGAGAGGATTTCTTTCACAAGCATCCCCCCCATTCCCGAAATAAGTATTGTGTCAGCTTCACCTGCCCCAAATCCTTCAAGTCCAGAGCAAAGTCTTGTTGTTATCTTATCTTCAAAGCCTGCAAGTTTTATGTTCTCTTCAGCTATCTTTAGCGGTCCTTCTCTCAAATCAGATGCAATAATCCTATCTGCTTTTCCATTTTCAAGAAGATTTATCGAAATATATGCATGGTCACATCCCACATCTGCAATTATCCTGGATTTATCCACCAGCGCTGCAATTTTAAGCATACGTTCCGGTATTCTTTTTCTTTTCTTCATTATTCCAAATAATCCTTTAACTTTTTACTTCTGCTTGGCTGTCTGAGCTTCCTTAAAGCCTTTGACTCTATCTGTCTGATTCTTTCCCTCGTTACATTAAACTCTTTACCTACTTCTTCAAGAGTCCTTGTCCGTCCATCTTCAAGGCCAAATCTGAGCTTTATAACCCTTGCCTCTCTTTCGGTAAGGCTTTCAAGCACTTCATTTAACTGTTCTTTGAGGATAGCGTGTGTAGCTACTTCAACCGGTGCCATATTGGCATCATCCGGTATGAAATCACCTATATGGCTATCTTCTTCCTCTCCTATAGGTGTCTCAAATGAGACTGGCTCCTGTGCTACCTTCATTATTTCACGTACCTTCTCGGTATCCATATTTAGTGTTTTCGCTATTTCCTCCGGCTGTGGTTCTCTCCCAAGCTCCTGGGTAAGCTGTCTTTGTGTTCTTATAAGCTTATTTATAGTTTCCACCATATGAACAGGAATTCTTATAGTTCTTGCCTGATCAGCTATTGCCCTTGTTATAGACTGCTTTATCCACCAGGTAGCATATGTGCTGAATTTATAACCTTTTTTATAGTCAAACTTTTCTACGGCCTTGATAAGTCCCATATTTCCTTCCTGAATCAGGTCTAAGAACTGCAAGCCTCTTCCCAGATACCGTTTTGCAATGCTTACTACCAGTCTCAGGTTAGATTCTGTCAATTTTTTTCTAGCCTCATCATCACCCTCAGACATCCTTTTTGCAAGCTCTACCTCATCCTCCATAGATAAAAGAGAGACTTTTCCTATTTCCTTAAGGTACATTCTTACAGGATCTTCAGTACCGACACCTTCCGGAACCAAAATATCTGCCTCTTCTATTTTTTCATTATCTGTTTCGTCCTCTTCAGAACTTAGAAGAACTTTGTCCTCATTTATATCTTCAATATTATTTATATCTTCTATAACAAGAATATCAATACCTTTCTTTTCAAGATATTTATAGCATTTTTAAGTTCATCCTCACTTATATCACTATCAGCAAAAAAATTTTTAACTTCCTCTGACTCCAGTACATTGTTCTTCTCTTTTGCATCCTTTACAAGTTCTTTCAACTTACTCTTAAGTACCTTCTCATCCATAAGTTCATCCTCCTGTAAGTCATAATTTATAAAAGTTAATTAATGCTAATTCTAAAATTCCAGCTTATTAAGTTCACTTTGTTTCCTGGTAATTTCTATAAAACGCTTCATATCCTTACTGTCGATTGACTTTAGTTCTTCAGCCAGACCTGATTTTTTAACCTTAATAACCACTTCCTTAAATGCTCTTTTCCCTCTCTGCTTCATCAAGTTCTACTTCAAACTTTTCTTCAAATACCTGAGTTACCAAAGCCTGGTCTTCAGTTGATTCATACCTGCTTATTATTTCTGCTGCGTTTATTTTTCTCCCTTCTTCCATCTGTAAAAATATTCTCCTTGCTACATCCTTATAAAGTGGTGTTGCAAAATCTTCTGATGAAATTATATTTTTTTATCCGTTTATAAAATTCCGGATTATCTTCTATTAAACTTAACAGGAGTCTGTTAGTCTTTAGCAGACCTTCGTCTGCAGTTTTAGCCTTATCATCTTTCTTTATCCTGTCGCTGGCTTCTTTATAAGTCTCTCTTATTTGTTTAGCCCCGCCTATTTTGTTGACAAGTCTGATAAGAGCCTCCTTAGATACAAAATACTTCCCGGCAACCGCAGCTATATAATTTTCTCTTTCAAGTTCTTCTTCAAACTCTGTAAGTCTTTCAGCAACCTTATTCAAAAACTCTGTTTTCCCTTCCGGCCCCGACAGATCAAAGTTTTTCTCTATATTTGAAAGTTCAAAATCAAAACTGTTTTCGGCATTCTTTATCCTATTTTCAAATTCTTCACTACCTGCATTTTTTATAAGCTCATCAGGGTCTTTATAAGGTGCAAGTTTTAATATTCTGGTTTTAATTCCTGCCGATTTTAATATCGGAATAGCCCTTATTGCAGCCTTTACACCTGCACCATCACTATCATAAGTAATTATAACTTCCTTAACATATCTGCCTATGAGCCTTGCCTGTTCTTCTGTAAGCGCAGTACCAAGAGAAGCCACAGAATTAGTAAAGCCTGCCTGGTGGAGTGCAATCACATCCATATATCCTTCACAAAGCAGCATAAAATTTTTTCTGCTATGCTTTGCAAAGTTAAGTCCATATAGATTTCTGCGCTTATTAAATATATCTGTTTCCTTTGAATTAAGATATTTGGGTTCTCCTTCCCCCATCACCCTTCCTCCAAAGGCTATAACCTTATTATTCTGGTCCATGATAGGGAAAATCACTCTGTTCCAAAACATATCGAATATGCCTCTTCCCTCCCTGAAGGTAACAAGTTCAGCCTTAATCATAAGTTCATCACTATAGCCCTTCGACTTAAGATAGGTATATAGGGCATTAGCTGATTTTACTGAGTATCCAAGTCCAAAATCATTTATAGTCTTATCTGTAAGTTTCCTGTTTTTTAAATATTCCATAGGAAACTTTCCATAGTCTCCTCTTAATTGAAAATAATAGAACTTAGCGGCTTCTTTATATATTTCAAACAATCTTGTTCTTAAATCAGACCTTTTTATTGCATCAGGATTATCAGGTACATCAGGTAACTTTATACCTGCCTTATCTGCCAGTTGTTTTACAGCTTCAGTGAAGGTTAAGTTCTCATACTTCATTACAAAGCTTATGGAATTTCCACCAACACCACAACCAAAGCAATGAAAAATCTGCTTACTGCCATTAACTGAAAATGAGGGGGTTTTTTCACTATGAAAAGGGCAAAGTCCCACATAGTTAGAACCCCTTCTTGTAAGTCTGACATAAGGAGAAATTACATCTACAATATCATTTTTTTCTCTTACTTCATCTACAATCTCTTCCGAATAAAACATGAAATCTCCTTAATATTTCCCCCAACGTACAGGAACAAATATTTCTTTAATTGTCTTTATTGCAAAATCATCCGACATGCCTGCTATATAGTCACAAACCACCTTTTCAACAGGCTCACCTTTTTCTTCCGTCAGTCTCTTATATTCTACCGGTAAAATATCATAATTTTCAAGATAATAATTGTATAAATACTCAACAAGTCTCTGTGCCTGTACCTCTTCGCTTTTGGCAGCAGGATTGCTGTATACCTCTTTCATAAGAAAAGCCCTGAGTCCTCTCATAGCTTTTTTCAACAGTTTCAGACATCTTAACTTCATTTAATCCCATACTTGTAAATATTACATCTTTAACCATTGAATCAATTCTTCCTGCCACATTATGTCCAACAATATCAGTATATTCCTCCGGTAAATCCTCTTCAGTAAGTATTCCTCCCCTCAGGGCATCATCAATGTCATGATTTACATAAGCTATCTTATCTGATATTCTTACAATCTTTCCTTCTAAAGTTGAAGGTTTGCAGGCACTTCTATGATTTTTAATGCCATCTCTCACCTCTTTTGTGAGATTCAGTCCCTGACCATGTTTTTCAAGAAGTTCTACAACTCTAACACTCTGTTCATTGTGATGAAAACCATATGGAGAAATTTTATTTAAGGCTCTCTCTCCGGCATGTCCAAAAGGTGTGTGTCCAAGATCATGACCTAAGGCTATAGCTTCTGTAAGATCTTCATTTAACATAAGAGCCCTGGCTATAGTTCTTGCAATTTGTGAAACCTCGAGTGTGTGGGTAAGCCTGGTTCTATAGTGATCACCTTCCGGATCTAAAAATACCTGTGTTTTATGTTTAAGTCTTCTGAAAGCTTTACAGTGAAGTATCCTGTCCCTGTCCCTTTGATAGATAGTTCTTATCTCATCAGGCTCTTCCTCCACATCTCTCCCTGATGAGCAGTCTGAAAAAGAAGCATATTTACATAACATCTTATGCTCCAGTTCTTCTCTAAGTTCTCTTACACACTTATTATCCTCCATATTCACCTCCAAAATAAGACCATACTATTATTATTCAAAAATTTTTTTAATTTTCCTTTTTTTTGTAACCGTTTTGTATTATAATATGTAGTATAATGGCATAAAGTGTTTTAATAATTAAAAACTTAGTATTATGCATAGTGTTATAAATAATACCATATCAGATAATCATTTTTAATTTATATTAACTACAAATACAACCTGGAGAATAGAATGGTAAATAATTATTGGTTTTGAAGTAGCAGCTTTTTATTTTTAGAACTTGTTATCAGCTATATGCTTATATTTAGAGATTCTATAACTTTACCATATAGCAGAATTTTTAAACAGCTTTACTTATGCTCGCTGATTTCTTCATTTGCTGCTTTAACTCAGATTTTAATAGAACATTATATATATATATCGAGGCAAAGACATAGCTAATTTTTACGATAATCCTCAATATATTATCCATGATATTCTTTTATGCCCATATTTTATGCTGTACATTTTTTGCTTTTTATGAGCACTCAGTACTTAATATCCAGGTAAATGAAGCTTTGACAAAATTTTTATTATATGCTCCGGCAGTTGTTGCAATAGTAACAATCACCTTAAACCCGTTTTTCCATACCGTATTCTATATAAGCCCTGTTTCAGGTTATCAAAGGAGGCTCCTTCTATATCTCCTTTATGTTATAGCACTTTATTATCTTGCATTTGCTACAATAATAATAGGAAACTATGGACAGAATATACGGAATGATAAACGTATTTCATTTACCGTCATACCTTATATTCCCCTGTTAGGTACAATTATACAGTTTTTCCGTCCTGATCTTGCAGTTGAAAGTTTTTTTATGACTTTAATGGTATTAATAGCCTATATAACAATTGAGAGTCCTTCTGATTACGTTGATTTTATCACAGGACTTCAAAATAAGGATGCACTTTTTACCAACTTCAGCGTAGCTATGTCTATGAAAAAGCCAATTACAATAATTACACTTACTGTGGACATGATAGATGCATTGGATAAAGAGCTTACCGAAACTCATACAAATACTCTCATAATAGATGTATCTTCTTTTCTTTCACATCTGTTAAAAAATGTAAGTGTTTATTCGATAGGAAGAGGTAAATTTGCAATTTATATCTCCCTGGAGAATGCCTGGGCTAATCTTCATATGGCAGAAATACTTGTAGACAGAATAGACGAGCGCTTTAATTCTCCTTTTAATATAACTGATACAAATAAAATCTCCCTGTCAAAGCGTATGTGTATGTACAACTGTCCTAAAGACTTAGATAACTACAATACACTTCAGGAAATAATCCAGCTTGAGTCCACAGCTTCTCTTCCTGAGAATAAAAAATACATTACTATTAATGATATAGATATAACCGCCGCTGATAAAGAAAGACTTATCTCTTCCAAAATACTTAATTTATATGAAAAACAGGCTTTATATCTTACCTTTTTACCCGAGTTTAATACCTCAAATAATTCATTTGACTCTATGAAAACAGAGCTTACACTGGAGACCTCAGAAATTGGAAATGTCAAATCGCGTACATTTATTTCCATTGCTGAGAAATATGGATTAATCATAGGACTTTATAATTACATACTTGAAATACTTTTTAAGACAATAAGAGACAATGACCTGATTATACTTGGAATAAGGTCTGTAGAAATAATTATGCCTATTTCTATTCTCCTCAAAAAAAATGAGGTAGAGAAGCTCGTCAACCTTGCAGCCAAATATGATATCCCTCCAAAACTTATCTGCTTTGAGCTTGCTAAAAGCTCTATGGTAGACTATGACGGTATAATATTAGATAATATGAAGGCTATATCAAATGCTGGCTTTAGGTTCATACTTGAAAATTATGGCAATGGCTACACTAATGCTTCTGCCTTAGTTGAAATGCCAATAAGCTCAGTTACAATAAATAAAACACTTACAAGAGCTGCCCTTGAATCTGAACTGGCAAATAACCTCATGCTTTGTACCATTGACTTTCTTAGGGAATTTGGGCTTCATGTTAAAGCTGAACACATTGAGACAGAAGACTCAAAAGACTATGCTCTTCAAACCGGTTTTGATTATTTGCAGGGATATTATTTTTCAAAGCCACTTAGCATTGATGATTTAACGGATTTTTTGAAAAAGGAGGCACGTAGTAATGGAATATAGTATCTGGTTAGACGTTTGCTCGATATTTATACTCGTAACTCTTTTTCTGGCACATAAAATCAAAAGGAGTGTATCACTCTATCGCAATAATTTACTGCTTGGTACTATATTGTGTATGATGCTGAATTCACTTGTCGATCTTGTTGCACTCGGCGCCAATGGAATGACAAGCCAGCCCCTATTATATCTCCTGCACTCCATTAAATACATACTTATGTATACCTCACTCTGCTTTATGCTGGTATATACCTCAGTAGCAGTAAATCAGCGTATACATGGAAGAAATATACTTAAATTATTTATTGTACCAATTATATTCATCCTTACTCTGCTGATTATCAACTATGGAAACGGAATGGTCTTTTCTATCACTGCCGGAGGCAATTTTGAATACGGCAGTTACTTTCCTGTCTTTTATTTACTTGACATATATTTTGTATCAGTGGTTGCTTTCCTTTTATTTAGAGGAAGACGTGCTTTGTCAAAAAATCATAAGATTATACTGCCTGCAATAGCTTTTATATTTATTTCAGGTACAGTATTTGACTATTTTTTCCCATGGGCAGCCTCATTGCAGTTTACCTCAACCATATTCATCACTATAGTATTTGCATTTATTCAAAATCCCAGTGAATACTATTCTGATGAATCACTTATGATGAATCGCGATGCCTTTCTTGCGTTGTGCGGTTCTAGGTTCTCTCCTGAATCACATACACAATGCATTGCAATCAATATACATAATGTCGATTTGCTTACAAATACAATAGAAAAAAACAAAGTTTTACATGCTGAAGGCATCTTTATAAAAAGCATTAAACAATTTTCCAAAAAGCTTCTTATATTCAGACTTAGCCATGGCCAGTATCTTATAGTTATGGATGAAAACAATACAAAAGAAGCAAAACTGGTATATGAAGAAACCTGTAATATAATGGAAGCTCTGTCAAATTCTACAAGACTTAGTATTCCTGTATATTCAACAAGTTGCGCTTTCAGTTCCCCTAAAGATGTTTCCAGTGTCAGAATGGTTGATAATCTTTTTAATGCACTTAAGTTTTATGAAAATAGAGATAATCTTCTTACTGTTGAACCGGAAGAACTGAACCTTAAAAGTGATGCTGAAATAATAAGAATTGAAGAACTGGTTCAGACTGCTTTACATGAACACAGGCTTGAGGTATATTTCCAGCCTATTTACAATTCTGTTAAAAAGAAATTTACTTCAGCCGAAGCCTTAATCCGAATGAGAGATAACGATGGAAATTTTGTTTCTCCGGAAGTTTTTATCCCTATTGCTGAAAAGAGCTCTCTTATTATTGATATAGGTAACTTTGTCCTCGAAGAGGTGTGCAAAGTTATTTCTGAAGAAAGTCTCAGTGACTACGGTCTTGAATACATTGAAGTAAATATTTCAATGGTTGAATGTCTGCAAAGCAGTCTGGCTTCTAATGTGATGTCAATACTCAAAAAACATCACGTATTCCCGGGACAGATAAATCTTGAAATCACTGAAACCTCCGCAAGTGAATTTACAGACATAGTTGATACAAATATAGAAACCTTATTTAAGAAAAATATAAGTTTTTCTCTTGATGACTTTGGTACAGGCTACTCTTCTCTTTCAAGAATCCTGTCCCTTCCACTAAAGCTTATTAAGATAGATAAAACTTTAGTACAGGCACCATTCACATCTCCAGAAAAGAAAGCTATGATTCTGCTTGAAAACTTCATAAAAACTGCAATATCTACCGGCTCAGAAATTGTTGCTGAAGGTGTGGAAACTAAAGAAATGGCCAGTCAGATTATAAAACTTGGTTGTAAATATATACAAGGTTATTACTTTAGTAAACCTCTGCAAAGAGCTGATTTTGTAAAGGTTATACAAATCAACCAGCCTAAAGAAGTATAGTCAGATTAATAGATATAACTCCTGTTCATTAGCAGGAGTTATATATCTTTTAAATTTGTTTTATTTTTCTAATAGTTGACTATTAATGCGAGTTGTACTATCATTAATTGGTAATTTATAAGGAGGACAAATATATGGGTGGTTTTTTTGCAGCAACACTTAAAAATGACTGTGTGTTTGATTTGTTCTTTGGTACAGACTATCATTCACATCTTGGTACACGTAGGGCAGGAATGACTGTTCTAGGTGAAAATGGCTTTGAAAGGGCAATTCATAATATTGAAAACTCTCCTTTTAGAAGCAAATTTGACAGAGATGTGCAGGAAATGAAGGGGAAACTATGGAATAGGATGTATCTCTGATTATGAACCACAACCTCTGATAGTAAGATCACATCATGGTACCTTCTCCTTAGTTACAGTAGGAAGAATAAATAATTCAGAAGAACTTGTAAAAGAAATAGTAGATGGCGGCACTCATTTTATGGAGATGAGTGGAGGTGTAGTAAATCAGACCGAACTTGTTGCTGCTTTAATTAATCAAAAAAACAATCTTATAGAAGGTATAAGGTATGTATGGGAAAAAATTGATGGTTCTATGACAATGCTTATCCTTACGCCTATTGGAATATATTGTGCCAGAGATTTACTTGGAAGAACTCCCATTGCAATAGGCAAAAAAAGCGATGGTTACTGTGCTTCTTTTGAAAGCTTTGCTTATCTTAATCTTGGCTACGAGCATTACAAAGAGCTTGGCCCGGGAGAAATAGACGTAATTACTCCTGATAGTGCAAAGGTGCTTGTCAATCCTGGTGGCACAAATAAAATATGTTCATTTTTATGGGTATACTTTGGCTACCCATCTTCCAGCTATGAAGGAATTTCAGTAGAGGCTATGCGCAATAAATGCGGAAGCCTTATGGCTAAGAGAGACAAAATGTCGGCTACTGATGTAGATATAGTTGCAGGTGTTCCTGATTCTGGTACTGCACATGCTGTTGGATATGCTAATGAGTCAGGAATTCCTTTTTCAAGGCCATTCATAAAATACACTCCAACCTGGCCACGTTCATTTATGCCTACAATGCAGTCCAAACGTGACTTAATAGCCAAAATGAAGCTTATACCGGTACATGAGCTTATAGATGGCAAAAGAATTCTATTGATAGACGACTCCATAGTAAGAGGAACCCAGCTTCGTGAAACTACAGAATTTCTTTATAAAAGTGGTGCTAAGGAAGTCCATGTAAGGCCTGCCTGTCCTCCTATTATGTATGGCTGCAAATATATCAATTTCTCTCGTTCTACGTCAGCTATGGATCTTATAACCAGAAGAATTATAAGAGATGAAGAGGGAGAAAATGTGACAGACGAGGTATTAGAGCAATACACTAATCCGGATTCAGAAAAATATAAACATATGATAGATGAAATAAGAAAAAAACTTGGTTTCACCTCTCTTAGCTTCAACCGTCTTGACGATATGGTTGAATCTATAGGAATAGGCAAAGAAAACCTTTGTACCTATTGCTTTGATGGCAAAGAGTAATATGAATATATAATAATAAAAAGGTTGGGCTTTTTGAAAAATAATGTTTCATCGAGCCCAACCCTTTTTATTACTTTGAAAAAAATCTTTTTTTATTATTTATGGTCCATTTAACAAAAATCATCTTTTTCAAGTGGCTCTGAAAAATAATAACCTTGATATTTTGTTACCTTAAAATGATTATATAAATATTCTGCCATCTTATCTGTTTCTATTCCTTCTACGCATACTCTCTTACCAAGCTCATCAGCGCAGGTTGTTATAGCCTTTAGCAGACTTTGTCTTGATTTGTCATTATCAATATCATTCACAAAACTTTTATCGATTTTTTTATTTCATCAACCTGTAAATCAACCATTAAATTGAGTGCCGAGTACCCCGTTCCAAAGTCATCCAATGCCGTTTTTTTATTCCCATAGATTTAAAAAAATGCAATGTTGCTTCTCAGATTATCTATATTAGCGAACTTACATCTCTGTAAGTTCCAGATTAAGGTTTATAGCAGCAAAATTCTCTTCCTTTAATATCCGGCAAAGATCATTATTAAAATTAATATTTTGCAACTGGGGATATGCTAAATTAATATTTATAAGAAGTTCAGGATATTCTTCAATAACTTCACGCATATCCCTTATAGCCTGTCTTATTATCCAATTACCAAGCTCATAAAACATTGAGTCTCCTTCGAGCCACTCAATAAATTCATTTGGCGGAACAAAGCCATATGTTTTATTTTTCCATCTTATAAGCGCTTCTGCCCCTACCATCTCACCACTATCTGCCGATACTATAGGTTGATATACCAGATAAAATCCTTCACATTTTTTTAGGTATACAGTTACGGATATAATCAAGTTTCTCCATTAAAAAAATTTATTTCTGAAAAAAAGCTCATCTGTAACTGTTAAAAGTTCTTCTTTTTTTCTTCTTTTTTTAGCTTTATTTAACGCAAACATAGCACAGTTATAAATAGTATTTACATTCAGTTTAGGATTATTGGAAAAAAATACAGACAGGCATAAATAGTTAAAAAAATACTTTTGCTTCCATTATACTCTATACCTCTTTTTTATCCTTTGTAAGACCTCATTATATTTTTTTCTCAATATCTTTTCTGCTATATTTATCCACATTAAACAGCAATACTGCCTTTGTTCCTTCTGTTCTAAAAATAATTCCATCATCACTTATCTCACGCAGCATATCAGCTAAAATACTTAAAATATGATTTCCAAAGTCATAACCACGAGAATAATTTACCTTAAAAAAACTGCTTTATTCCTGTCACTAACAAATAGTAATTTTTTTATTTTTCCCTGTTCAAAGTCTTTAAATATGAAAATAAACTATCCCCTGTTATAAAGTCCTGTCACATAATCAATCATAGAATTTTTTTCTGGTGATTTACTATATTTCCTGCAAAAATACAGCATCTCACCCTCTATATTACGTATAATTTTTCCCCGGCAGGAACAAGTAACATATTCATCATTACTATTTCTTATACGATATGTAATATTATAATCATCAAGTTCACTCGAAAATACTTTTTCTATCTTGTTAAAAAGTTTTTCTCTATCATGAGGATCAATTCTGTTCCCCCATATTTTGAGTGGATCATAAAATTTATTAGCTGGAAGTCCAAAGTATTCTGCGGCATCATCTGACCAGTATGAAAAAAATTATTTTTAATATTTATTACAAAAAAACATATTTTTCCATCTCCTGTATGTGAAAATACTTCAAATATTTCGGAAAGTATTCCCCAATTTTCTCTCTATCTATAGGATCCCCACTGTAATTATTATTCATGTCTCCTCCTCAAAGCAAAACAATTAAGCCTGTCCTGTCCTGTCCTGTCCTGTCCTGTCCTGTCCTGTCCTGTCCTGTCCTGTAGGCATTGTCTTTTTTTCCATTGCCACCTGTCAAGTCCTTTCATCATTTATTTAATTTCTTCTTTTTATTAACTCGATAATTTACTCCTTAAAAGCATTATAGCAAAGCACAAAAATTTTTAATCAACGTCATTAACACTATTTTTTTACAATTTTATACATACAATAATTAGTAAATATTTTTCTAAAAACAGTAATTTTTACGTATTTCTTATATAATATCAATATCATATTATATTTTTGAATATTCAATTATCTTGTATTTTTTTATACATCCAGTTCTTCTTTTTATATTTTTCATCAAGCCCCTCTCCTATTACTATGAGTATATCCTGTCCCTTATCTATCCTGTTTAATTCAATATTATTCTTTGTCATATTTATAAAATAATATTTATCAACTTCCTTTATAAATCCCTTTAATTCTAATCACCTTACCAAATTTTTTTATAATCTTCAAAAGATTATTTTTTTGCATTTTTCTCTAAATTATCTTTTTGTAATCCTGGAACCCATTACAAAAAAATCGAAGAATAATCTTTTAATTCAATAAATTTCTTTTCATAATCTGTAATTACATGACCAGCTCCAGAAATTTCATTAAAATTACAGTTGTCAAATCTTCCTGTTGATGGTGCGATATCCTCTGGTTTTATCCTTCTTTTACACTTTATTTCTTCAAGCATGCTATTTAAGTAAGTTATCGTTCCTTCCACATCTTTATACTTAAAATTCTCCTGCCTGCTAAATATTATAGCTCCTGCACTTGCAAGCTGTGTTGCAAGCAAATATCTTGAAGACTCAGACATGTCCGTCTCAAAACTCACATCCACTATCGTTATTACACTACCTGCCTCGTACCAGCTATCAAGAGGCTCTTCATGTAGTAAATCAAAGAATTCCTCCGGTTCAAATATACCGGAAGGTTCCACTATAACTCTGTCATAACCACTCATTGCCATAGCTATCAGTTTAGTCCTGAACCTCCTCTTATGAGTCTCAGGATCTCCACCTCCAATTATCATTTCAATCTCACAATTATCCCCAATCAGGTCTCCTAAAAGCATTAAATCTATATTTATAGCGCCATAGTCATTTTCAAGTATTCCGATTTTTTGTCCTTTATCTATAAAATACCTTACATATTTTTATAAAAGTTGTTTTTACCAGAGCCTAGGAATCCTGTTACCAAATCTATCTTAATCATTTTCTACTCCCGACTTATATGTATAATAACCGCTAACCTTTATTATTTATTATCTTTTGACACCCTAATCTTATTATAAAACTAAAATTTGTCAAGATTTTTCTTTTTGTTGTTATACCAACATATTTATTATTATTACAACATTATAATCTCTAAATAAGCCTAGAAAATAACTAGGAATAAATACTTTGGAGGTTAATATGGAGAATAAAATGTTTTGTTATCAATGTCAGGAAACTGCAGGCGGAAAAGGCTGTTCAGTAAGTGGTGTCTGTGGTAAGACTCCTGAAGTAGCTAATATTCGGGATCTTTTAATTTATGTAACCAAGGGAATTTCAGCTGTAACTACTGCCCTCAGAAAAGAAGGCACTCCCGTAAGCGCGGAAGTAAACCACCTTATCACACTTAATCTGTTTATTACAATAACAAATGCAAACTTTGATAAGGAGGCTATTGAAGCTAAGATAATAGAAACTCTTACTGTTAAGGAAGAGCTTTTAAAGAGTGTAAAAGATACAGTCTGTCTTCCTGCTGCCGCTCTTTGGAACGGTGATGAGGCAACCTTCCCTGAGAAGGCTAAAACCGTAGGTGTACTTTCTACCGAAGATGAAGATATCCGTTCTCTTCGCGAGCTTATAATCTATGGTCTTAAGGGACTTTCAGCTTATTCAAAGCATGCTAATGCACTTCTTAAGGATGATGAGGAAGTGGATATCTTTTTACAGAGAGCACTTGCTGCAACCCTTGATGACAGCCTTACTGTAGACGAACTTATAGCACTTACCCTTGAAACAGGTAAATACGGCGTGTCGGGTATGGCTCTTCTTGATACTGCAAATACAACTGCTTACGGTGATCCTGAGATTACCAGGGTAAATATCGGTGTTGGTAAAAATCCCGGCATCCTCGTATCCGGACATGATCTCAGAGACATAGAAATGCTGCTCGAACAAACACAGGGTACCGGTGTTGATGTGTATACACACTCAGAAATGCTTCCTGCACACTACTATCCTGAGCTTAAGAAATATTCAAATCTTGTAGGTAACTACGGTAATGCATGGTGGAAACAAAAAGAGGAATTTGAGAGCTTTAACGGACCTATCCTTATGACTACAAACTGTATAGTTCCTCCTAAAGACAGCTATAAGGACAGGCTTTATACTACCGGTTCAGCAGGTTTTCCTGGCTGTAAACATATCCCTGGAAAATATGGTGAAACTAAAGATTTTTCAGCAATTATCGAGCAGGCTAAGAAATGTCCTCCTCCTACAGAAATAGAGACTGGAGAGATTATCGGCGGTTTTGCACACAGCCAGGTATTTTCTCTTGCAGGAGAGGTTGTTTCGGCAGTTAAATCAGGCGCTATCACCCGCTTTGTAGTTATGGCAGGCTGTGACGGCAGGGCTAAGAGCCGTAACTATTATACAGATTTGCCAAGGCTCTTCCAAAGAGTGCTGTTATACTTACAGCAGGCTGTGCCAAGTATAAATACAATAAGCTCGATTTAGGTGATATCAACGGCATACCTAGAGTACTTGATGCCGGTCAGTGTAATGATTCATACTCACTTGCAGTTATAGCACTTAAGCTTAAGGAAGTATTCGGAGTAGAGAGTATAAATGACCTTCCTATCACATACAATATAGCCTGGTATGAGCAGAAAGCAGTTATAGTTCTTCTTGCCCTCCTCTACCTCGGAGTTAAGGATATTCACTTAGGACCTACACTTCCTGCCTTCCTCAGCCCAAATGTAGCGAAAGTTCTTGTAGAGAACTTCGGTATAGCAGGAATCGGAACTGTAGAAGACGATATAGAGCTTTTCTTTGGAAAGTCTTCAAACAATAGTGATAAGATTACAGGCGATATGCTTATGGGTGATATATTACAGGCATATCCGGAGGCTGCAGAAATCCTTATGGATGCCGGAATGCACTGTATAGGCTGTCCATCTTCACTTATGGAATCACTTGATGATGCCTGCCTTGTACACGGTCTTGATTCTGATGAGCTTTTAGAAAAATTAAATGAAGTTGCAAATGCTTAAGCTTAATTTGGGTTAAACATAAACAAAAAGCACATATTCTAAGTTTTCCATTTAAGGATTATACCTTAGTTTATGTGCTTTTAATATTTTAATTAAAACTATGCCAGATAAACTGGTTCCAGTCCTTTATTTCTGAGATAAGTCTCCCAATCAGTAAATACAGTGCCATCCTCATCTATGCAGGCAGGATAACAGATATCATATACTTTCTTAAGCCTGTCAAATACCAGATTGGTATCCCTGTAATAAAGAAACTCTTTTTAAATACTGCAAATTTGTATGTACATCTAAAAATTTGTATTCTACACTATATTTGTCAAAATTATACTTACAATTCTGACAGTCGGGACACATCTTACTACCATATATCGTAATCATTCTTTAACCTTTCTTGTTTTGACAAAACTTTCACATTCTTTTATTTACACCTGGTATTTTAGAAAATCTTCTCAAATCTTATATTTAGTTAAATACCTAGTACAAATTATACTTCTCTCCAGTCTTTATTGCCTGTTTAACACCTGGCTTTGTTGTAACACCTATCATATTTTTAGAAAACTCCGGATAATTAGTTACAAATTCATCCACAATTTCATACATTCCATGTAACTGCATTGGAGACCAGGTCTTATAATCAGCCACTTCCATATATCTCTTAATTGTACGCTCTCCTATATCGCCAAACTTTGGCTCAAGAGGTAGCATTGCATAATCAAAGCTTCTGTCTTTAAGCTTCTCTGTATACTTTTCAAATTCATCTTCACAATGTTCAAGATAATTGTCATAATCAGCGATATTTAATTCAGGGTGATCTAGCTTCATTTTCTCATACCATGTATTGTATTCTTCCTCTGAAGCTGTCTGGTTAAGATAAAGAGTCCCTGCATGAAGTATAGTTTTACCTTCAATTTCTGCTATAAACGCCACTCCATTCTCTGTAGCGGTAATAGAGCTTACAAGCATTTCTCCATTTTCTGAATAAAGACGTGCTTCCCCATCAAAGCAGCTGACATGATCCTGAATCTTCTCAGGCAGGCTGTCTAAAAATGTATCAACTTCAGAAATCGAATGATCATAGCCTAGAAAAATCTCAGCGTGTGGAAGCTGTTCAACTGCCCCAAATATTTCCGGTCTGAAATGATCCTGATTAATATTGCTTGCAAATATGTATACAGGTTTATCCCCTCTGAGTGGTGGAATCTCGCCCTGATACCAATCAAAAATCAAAGTTGCGCTCTCAAGTTCAAGCAAAAACCCGCTATGTCCTAAATATATACCTTTATCCTGAAAATCTGCCACTATTTTGTCCTCCAAAATTAAAATTATTTCTTATAATATACGAGATTTAACAAGTATAAACCTTATAATCCCATAACAACATCCATTATACCAGATAATTGTGTCAACTAAAAGTTTTAAATTTATATTTTCCTTTTTCCATAACATCGAAACTGCTTCAATAATACCCGATTGTACTAATTTAGACAGCAGTTTAGATGTACCTGAACTTTTCAGTTCAAGAAATTCCATAACTGCACTTCTCCCAAAGATTTCATCAAAACCAAATTTTCTAAACAATCTATGGATATGAATAGTGGTTTTAGTAGAAAACTCTGCTCCTTTTTGCAAAAGTATACTTTCAATGTCCACTTTTTCAGTCTCAATGTCCACTTTTTTTCAGTCTCAATGTCCACTTTTTTATTACTCCAATGTCCACTTATATATAGGTTTCGATTGTGAAGTTCATTCTTTTCTCCCAGCAAAAGATTTCTAAGAAATACTTCTAAATACTCCGTTGTTTCATGGATACCATTTTGCAGACTTGTATAATTAGCTCTAACAAAGTGCATTTCTAAAAATACCGGGCATTATCTGCAAATATATCATTAGTAGCTGAAAAATCCAAGTGTTCTTATATATTTAATAAAAAAATACTGCTGTTGTTCTTGTATTACCTTCTCCAAAAATATGAATTTGCCATAATCTGGAAATAAAAAAGTGCAAGATGATGGATAATATCATCCATTGACAGTCCTTTATAATTAAAGTTTTTCTCCTGCAAAATATCATATTCCAGTGTAGCTCTCAGTTCTGAAGCACTTCCATACATAACAGTTGCTCCATCAAGCACCCATTCTTTTTTTGTAATATTATAATCTCTAATCTTACCTGCATATTTGTAAATACCTTGAAACAGTTTTCTGTGAATTGAAATATACTCTGTTGGCGAAAATGAAAATGCTGTTTCGGAAAGAATCTCTACAATACGTGATGACACCTTATCAGCCTCTTCTGTACGATCTTCGTCAGACAAATTTACGGGTCTTTCTTTATAATAGTTTTCAATCAGACTTTGTGCTTCTTTAATCGTTATAGCACCTTCAATATTTTTAATGGCTGTATCAATCAAATATTTAGAAGGTTTTAACCCATCTACTGCACGAAGTCCGACTGCTGTACTCAGGGCATATCCCTTACTGACTTTATCGGGTTCAGATTCTTTTCATACTCCTCAAAAGGATCTTTTTCCATATACCACCTCATATTATTCTATAACTTTTTCAATCGATTTTTCTACAATTCTTCTGTTTTATAAGTAGCATATCCTTCGTAATAATAGCTGTAATCAATCCCCTTCATATATACTTCTCTGTCATCTGTTTTGTCAGTCAAGGCGGTGGAAAGAAGGTATTTTATTTCAATATCTTTTATCGGGCTCCTCTCCATTGCTAAAAGATAATCATCTTTGTCTACTTTGCTCCAATCTACAACCATATTAATTTCTGATTTTAGAATTAAGTCCAGCCATATCCTTGTACTCCTTCCGTTTCCTTCTCTGAAAGGGTGGGCAATATTCATTTCAACATACTTCTCTATGATTTCATCATAGGTTGATTGTGGCATTTTTTCTACACTCTTAAGAGCCTCATTAAGATAGATTGCAGGGGCAAATCTAAAGTTTCCCTTCGACATATTAACTGTTCTTAGCTGACCGGCAAAGTTGTATATATCTTCAAATAAATATTTATGAATTTGAATAAGTGCTTCTAGCGAACCTGCCTGTAAACTATTTAAAAATCCTGTCTGAAATATTTCCAACGCTTTTTCTTACTGATTTTTTTCTTCTTCATTAGTAAGTTTAAAGAATCACTTATACCTAGTTTATTATCCAGTGACATTTTTCATCCCCTTTAAAAATAGTATGTTCATCTGCCTTATATTATACCAAATAATTCAGTTTTTTTCAAAACTATTCAATTTAATAATTTAGAATTTCCCGTTATTTTTCCTTGACAAAATTTCTTTTTTTGATATGATTGAAATTATAAAAGAGAAAGGCACATAGTGACAGGTGACAGAATGATTATTAATAAGTAATTTAACAGAGTAATAGCAGACCAAAAGTTCTAAGGAGTAGGTCTGTCCGTTTTTCCTGAATTAGATTACTTATAAATCTTGATTACTGATTACATGTGTATTTTTTTGTTTTTGGCAGGGTATTTCTATGAATTTTTTTAGCTAAGCAAAAATTTATATGGCATATATTTATCTGTTAATGTAAAGATTGTAACATAGTCTGTTTCGGGAAAACTGAAGCAGGCTTTTTATTTAATAGGAAATTTCTAAGAAATTTCCTATTAAATAAAAATCTCTCCGAGTATGCACAGCTCGCGGCAGGTAAGTTTGCCTCACTGCACCGCTCGCGCGCGAAGTATGTGCAAGCACACACTTTTTTTATTAGGAGGATATATGTTACAAATAAAAAAATTTAACCATTACACATAAAAAGATTTGCGTATTATACTGAATGATTTTTTTCCTGTACTTTAAATGATGGAGATAAAGCTGTCATCATAGGTGAGGAAGGAAACGGAAAATCTACACTTTTAAAATGGATTTATGATACTGAACTTGTTGATAAATACTGTGAAACCAATGGGGAATTAATAAAAGCTAACGAATGCATTGCTTATCTCCCACAGGAGCTTCCGGCAGAATATCTCAAATTAAGTGTATATGATTATTTTATGAAAGAAGAAAATTTTCTCTCACAGACTCCCAAGGCTCTCAGTAAATGGCAAAAGATTTTAATCTTCCGACAGACTTTTTTTATAGAGAACAGCTAATGGGAACTCTTTCCGGCGGTGAAAAAGTAAAGGCAGGACTAATGAAACTTTTATTTTCAGAACCGACTGTACTTCTGCTTGACGAACCGTCCAATGACCTCGATGTAGAAACTTTGGAACTCCTCGAGCATATAATAAAAGACTGGAAACATATTGTATTATTCATTTCTCATGATGAGGTGCTGATTGAAAATACAGCCAATATGATAATCCATCTTGAACAGATTCAGAGAAAAACAATAAGTAAGTATACAGTAGCAAGGTTTCCTTATCTAAGATATAAAGAAGAACGTCTGACAAGCTTTGAAAATCAGGAAAGACAGTATAAAAATGATAAACGTGCCAAAAAAATACGTGACGAAAAATTAAAGCGCATTTATCAGAGTGTAGACCATGCGCAGGCTACTATATCAAGGCGTGATCCGGCCGGCGGAAGGCTTCTGAAGAAGAAAATGCATAGTGTAAAGTCTATATCACACCGTTTTGAACGTGAAGATGAAAATATGACAAATAAACCCGAACAGGAAGATGCCATCTTTTTTAAGCTCGGGAAGTAAAAATTCTGCTATTCCGATAGGTAAAACAGTGATTGACTATGAATTGTCTAAGCTTTTCACTCCTGACGGAAAGAGGATTCTGTCTGAAAATATTTTTCTTAAAATTCGCGGCTCTGAAAAAGTCTGTATCATAGGTAAAAATGGAGCAGGCAAAACAACTCTCCTTCATAAAATTGCTGAAAATCTGCTTGCCAGAACAGACATTAAGGCTGAGTATATGCCGCAGAATTATGAAGAATTATTGCAATTAAATATAACTCCTGTGGAATATCTATGTCCAAGGGGTGATAAGGAAGAACGTACTAAAATCCGTACATATTTAGGTTCTCTGAATTATACCGCTGATGAAATGGAGCACTCAATTTCTGAACTTTCCGTTGGACAGAAGGCAAAGATTTTCCTCTTAAAAATGAGTTTATCAGGTGCAAATGTACTTATTTTAGATGAACCGACAAGGAATTTCTCTCCTCTCTCCGGTCCTGTTATCAGGAAAATTCTAAAAGAGTTTCCGGGAGCAATTATCAGCATTTCTCATGACAGAAAGTTTATTGATGAGGTATGTGATAAGGTATACTTTTTGTCAGAAGATGGGTTAAAGTAAAATTTTACTAATAATATTGATTAAAATTTTGTCTTATGATATTATTGCAACAGAAAGGATGTGATTTGATGGCTAATATCAGCCCTGTTTCAGATCTTCGTAATTACAATACCGTACTGGAAAAAGTCTCTGTCGGCTCCCCTGTTTATCTAACAGTAAACGGAAGAGGTAAGTATACAATTAGGGATATTGCCGAAGACGAAGAGTTTGAAAAGGCAAAAGCTATGCTTCGCCTGATGTGCGAACTGAACGAAGGCAAGAACTCCGGAGAGGAAGAAGGATATGTTCCATCTGATGATGTTCGTGCATATTTTCGCAGTAAAAAATCATGAAACACAAAATAGAATATTCCAAAATTGCGGTTCGTGACCTCGACCGAATTTGGAAAGAAGTTTTTGAAGCTTCAAAGAATTATGATACTACTTTAAAATACATTAATGATTTAATGGATAAGGTAGAAGCAAAAGCTGATTATCCTAGTTCCGGCTCTCCACTTTACTATGAAAATAGCTTTACAGGATACTATTTTGTAGTTTTTAAGGCTTATATTGCATTTTATCATATTGAAAATGATAAAATGTTTGTAGAACAAAATTCTATTCGGTAGAAGTGATTATATGAGACATCTCAATTTTGGTATTTATTATGAAGATTAGGTTATAAATTAAAACAAACGGCTGATAGGCTAGTTTAAGCTATCTGCCGTCTGTTTAATAAATCTCACTTTCAATTTTTTTACAATTTTTGATTATCTTTTTCTAATCTTTCATCTATTTTTATTTTTAACGCTCTCCAACATATGCTGATTGCCACAATAGGGTGATAAAATATCAGGCGTAGCCCCGAAAAGCGCATTACTTCCCTTATTTTTTCTCTCATCTCAGGCTTGTAACAATGCACTTTACAACCGGAGCAAAATGTCTTTGTCTCCATAAACGGACAGTTACTGCTACGAAGCATTGCATATTCATATAATGACTGACAGGAAGAACAAAGTGAAGTTTTACTTCTATGCTTCTTTTTACAATACAGCTTTATCATAAGAGTAACCATCTCTTTTTCCTGCTGCCTTTTTTCTTCTAATTTATCCATTATCCCACTTGACTCCTTCGCTTACAATACATCTTCCTGCTAATAACTGTACAGCATCATTTAATCAATAATCACACACCATACTTACTTAAAAACCTTACAGCAGATTTTCCTGCCTTTTCTATTTTTGAAATTTCTCTATTTTCTAAAGCAGATGAAGATAGCCACTTTTTGCCAAACAATGTTTGAGCTGCTTCTATCATAATACCGCAGGAATACAAATCTTTTTCCGCTTCAATAGCCCGGGCAAATGTTTTTGCTGTTTCTTTTTGTATTATTTCTGTCTTTACTCTGTGAAATGACATTTGCATAAGACTTGTTGCAGACCAGGTCCTGCAAAGAGCATCATTATCACTTAACATTTGCCTTGTTAAAATATCTATCTCTTCTGATGAACCTACCCAGCCAAAAGCTATGATTACCTTTTGGCGAAGATTACTGTCCTTAGTTTCTATGAGTGAAGTCAGAATAGGAATAAGTTTGTCACAAAAAGATATATAAAAATCTTTTATGTTTCAATTTAGTAAGAATTTCTGCTATTAAAAAAGCGGTAAATACTCTTAACCTTTCATCTTTATACTTAAACAACCAGTCAAACAAAAACTCAATCCCTTCTGCTCCATGTTTATCAAAACTGCTTTCTAAACGCAGATTTTTACCTTCTTCCCAGTCTTTACAAACAAGCTCATAGTGATATCCAATCTCTTTGCAAGCACCTAAATCAGCAATGAATTTTATTCTATCTATATCAGGAAAAATTTTTGTTCTTCCAGTTTATTGTATGATTTCTGTAAGTCTTCTCTTGTAAGATCAGGGGCGGCGAATTTGTTCTGCCTCAAGGTCATTTAAAAATTTTATCTGTTGAATCTGGCATTGTTCTTATCTCCTTGAGTTGTTGCTATTATATCAAAAGTATAAAAATTCTATTAAACTTATTTGTAAAAAGAATTTATTATTTTTGACATCCATCCCATATAATTATTATATCATAAGTACTAAGTTCAGTCTTTGCCAAATTTAATTTTATTTTGTAATAATAGAAATGTGAATAACATAAAAACGGTCAGATATAAATCCAACCGTTTTACTTTAGTACTTCATATTATTTTCACAACTGCATTTTTAACAACTAACTTCTTAATTAGTACAACTTCGCCCCCGCAGGTATCCTGTTATCAACCATAAGCAGGTTAAGTCTCTCTTCTCCTTCTTCACTATGAATAGCTGAAAGAAGCATACCACAGGACTCAATTCCCATCATAGCTCTTGGAGGAAGATTTGTGATAGCTATAAGAGTCTTTCCAATAAGTTCCTCAGGCTCATAATATGCGTGAATTCCGGATAGGATAGTTCTGTCTGTGCCTGTACCATCATCAAGAGTGAACTGTAATAATTTCTTGCTCTTAGGTACTGCTACGCATTCTTTTACCTTAACAGCTCTGAAATCAGACTTACTAAAAGTCTCAAAATCTACTGTATCGGCAAAAAGAGGCTCTATTTCAACCTTAGAGAAATCAATCTTCTCTACCGGCTTTGTCTCTGTGTTTACAGATGAAGCGGTCTTCTTATCAGGGTTAAGGCTCTTAAGGGTAGGGAATAGAAGTACATCCCTGATTGAAGCTGAATCGGTAAGAAGCATTACAAGTCTGTCTATACCATAACCAATACCGCCTGTAGGAGGCATACCGTACTCAAGAGCTGTAAGGAAATCCTCATCTGTATGGTTTGCTTCTTCATCGCCAGCCGCAGCAAGAGCATCCTGAGCAGCAAAACGCTCTCTCTGGTCGATAGGATCGTTAAGCTCTGAATAAGCGTTACACATTTCCCATGTATTTATGAAAAGCTCAAAACGCTCTACTCTATCCTCTGCTCCCGGCTTTTTCTTGGTAAGCGGAGAAATCTCAACAGGGTGATCCATAACAAATGTAGGCTGTACCATCTTCTCCTCGCAGAATTCCTCGAAGAAAAGGTTGATTATGTCACCTCTCTTATGGTGAGACTCAAAAGCTATATTTTTTTCTGTAGCTATAGCCTTAGCTGCTTCATCTGTAGTTATTTCACTAAAGTCTACACCTGAATATTCTTTAACTGCATCAAGCATAGTTATACGCTTAAACGGCTTGCTGAAATCAAGCTCTATTCCATTGTAAGATATAACAGCACTTCCGCAAACCTTCTCAGCAAGATATCTGAACATCTCCTCAGTAAGATCCATCATTCCGTTATAATCTGTATAAGCCTGATAAAGCTCCATAAGTGTAAATTCAGGATTATGTCTGGTATCTACACCTTCATTTCTAAATACTCGGCCAATCTCAAATACTCTTTCAAAACCACCGACTATAAGGCGCTTTAAATAAAGCTCAAGAGAAATTCTAAGCTTTCTTTCTTCATCAAGAGCATTGTAATGTGTGAAAAACGGTCTTGCCGCAGCTCCACCTGCATTTTCAACAAGAAGTGGTGTTTCTACTTCCATAAAGTCTTTTTCTGCAAGGAAAGAACGAATTTCTTTAAGTATCTGTGACCTTTTCTCAAATGTATTTCTTACATCCTGATTCATGATAAGGTCAAGATATCTCTGGCGGTATCTTGCCTCTGTATCCTTAAGTCCGTGATACTTTTCAGGAAGCGGTCTGAGGCTCTTGGTAAGTAAGGTAACTTCTTCGGCATGTACTGAAATTTCACCTGTCTTTGTCTTAAATACAAAGCCCTTAACTCCGATTACATCACCTACATCATATTTCTTAAAATCCGCATAAGCCTCTTCACCGATAGAGTCTCTTGCTACATAGCACTGCATACTACCGTATCTGTCGGATAAATTACAAAAGCTTGCCTTACCCATGATACGTTTAAACATCATCCTGCCGGCTATAGTTACCTGTTTATTCTCAAATTTTTCAAAATCATTTCTTATATCTACAGAATGATTTGTAACATCAAATTTAGTTGTTATAAAAGGATCTTTCCCTGCTTCTTTAAGAGCAGCAAGCTTTTCCTTACGAATTTCGACCTGTTCATTAGTGTCAAGTGTCTGATTTTCCTGTGCCACTATCTTTCTCCTTACCTATTACTTATGTATCTTGATTACCTTATATCTAAGTGTTCCAGCCGGTGTATCAACTTCAACTATATCGCCTTCTTTAGCTCCTTTAAGTGCACTTCCTACTGGTGATTCGTTAGAAATCTTACCTTCAAGGCTGTTTGCCTCTGTTGCACCAACAAGCTTATAAACTAATTCCTCATCATATTCCATGTCAAGAAGAGTAAACGTAGAACCAAGGTTTACAGTACCTTTTTCAGCATCTTCCTCTAAAAATACTTCTGCATTTTTAAGTATTTTTTCCAATTCTTCTATTCTTGCTTCAATGTCACGCTGTTCATCCTTTGCTGCATCATACTCTGCATTTTCTGAAAGATCTCCCTGCTCTCTGGCCTCTTTAATCTTCTCAGCTATTTCACGTCTACGATTTACTTTGAGGTTTTCCAGTTCTTTCTCAAGCTCCTGAAGTCCTTCATAAGTCATTACATTCTTAGCCATAATACCCCCTTATATTCAAAAAAGCACTCCATACGAGTGCTTTAATTGTAACTGGGCTAAAAGGATTCGAACCTTTGATGACGGAGTCAGAGTCCGTTGCCTTACCGCTTGGCGATAGCCCATCAACAACGATAAGTAGTATAGCACAGTCAAAAATAAATATGCAAGTATTTTTTGGTTTTTTTATTTTCAGAATATTTAGAATATTTTTTTATGCTTAATATTACTTTTTCTTCTTATTTTTTTATTCTTCGGAGCTTTTTTTGGCCTTTATTTTACTATCCGGATAACTGCTTCCATCTTTTATAATTTATTTTAATTCCCGGCTGAACATTGTAGCAATATACATTAAAAGATACTCCTCTTCCATTATCCTCTAAAGATTTTGCCTCCATTTGTACACCTCGTGCTACTAAATCATTTCCTTTAAATATAGGTCTTACTCTATAAAGCACATGATTACCTGTAGCTTTTACATAGTCTGCAATTTCATTTTCAAACGGAAGCATTCCTTCAACATTCAGATATCTTGTACCTGTAATAAGATTCTTCTCATTTGCATTTTCTCCTGCAAGCTGATATCCTATCAGATGACAACGGTTATACAGATATCTGTCTTTAATTATATTTTCATATTTCACAGTATGCCAGCCACTTGGTCTTACGTCCCGTATTGACTCTCTCTCTTTTACAGGCATAAGCTCTTTTCCTACTTTGGCAAATGCCGGACCACATCTGCCATATTTATCAAGATCACTATATTCTTCTACTCTTTTCTTATCTTTATCTGAAAAAAACGGTACATTTCCATTTATTTCAACGGATGGAACCCCTGAATATTCCGGTATTTTTTTAATATCAATGTTTTTAACAATATCTGATTCAGTATATGTTTTTTTATTTCATTAAAATAATTCGTTAAATTAAAGTCACCAATTTTTTTCTTCCTGCAAATATCACTGTTACAACAGAAAGCAAAACAAAAAAATATTCTTTTTCATTTTTTTCTGAAACTTCTCATGCTAATTGCCTCCTAAAGCAAACATTTGTTTGATTATACCAATAATCAATTATTTTTGCAAGTAGGAGGCAATTTTAGTTTTTCTGACCTTTTCTATATTTGTTTTTCTACATTCCTTGTTGCAATAACAGCTATACCAGTACCTGCACAATTCTCTATAATAACATTTCCTATTTTTACAGGTGCTTCTACCTCAGCTTTTAAAATATCTGCCATACAGTCAAATATCTTATCTTTAGGGATATCAGTCTCTGTCTTTACTGAAACTCTGGCTAATTCTCCTCCTTTAACTTTACTGAGGAGGTTACTACCCTTCTTGGATCCGTTACTTCCTTTTTTGCATATATTTCGCCCCGTTTACATGTATTACCAGTTACCTTTATATCTCCTCCCTCCATACAGACTGTCATCTGACAGCCCATTGGACAGGAAATACAGGTTAATTCTCTTTTTACCATATCAGTCCTCCTCAAGACAAACTTTTATAGCTGAAATATCCGGTATTGTAATAAGTTTATCTTTTTCTAATAAAATTTCTTCCATCTCACCAGGTGCCAATACCTTCTTTTTTTTATGTATAATACGTTCTTCACCGGCATATACCGAGATAAATTTGTCCCTATATACATTTCCAACTCTGAAACGTACTTTTAACTTATCACTCATCAGACCAATACTTATTTTTTGTGGAACTGTATATCTTACCCCTCCCTCAGCTTTTATATCTATATAAGCTATCTGATTATCACCCACTTCATAGCCTTCCTTCTTTTTAAGCACATATACTGCTGCATTTTCACCTGCTATAGCTGCTTCTTCTGATACAAAATCAACAAGATCATGTACGTGCAATACATTTCCACAGGCAAAAATTCCTTTTACATTTGTAGTGAGTTTATCGTTTACCCTGGGACCACCTGTTATACCGCTTAGCTCTACTCCGGCTGATTTGGAAAGTTCATTTTCCGGCAAAAGTCCGACTGACAAAAGCAAGGTATCGCAGTCAAAATATTCCTCAGTACCGGGAATCTGCTTTCTATCAGCTCCAACTTTTGCCAGAGTTATCCCTGTAACTCTTTTTTTACCATGAATTTTAACCACTGTATGACTTAAGCGAAGCGGAATATCAAAATCATCAAGGCACTGGACTATATTTCTCTTAAGTCCACCTGAAAATGGCAAAAGTTCTGCTACCAGTTTCACCTTAGCCCCTTCAAGGGTCATTCTTCTTGCCATTATAAGCCCTATATCACCTGAACCAAGTATTACTACCTCCTTACCTACCATCTTTCCTTCTATATTTATAAGACGCTGTGCAGTCCCAGCTGAATATACTCCTGCCGGTCTGAAACCCGGTATATTAAGCGCACCTCTGGGTCTTTCTCTGCATCCCATGGCAAGAATAACAGCTTCAGCCTTAATAATGGTAAGTCCATCTTCTTCATTTACTGCTGTTATTTCAAGATCTTTACTTATATTTAATACCATTGTCTCAAGCTTAAAAGGGATTTTTTTCTCTAATACTTTATCAACATAACGGGCAGCATATTCAGGTCCTGTAAGTTCCTCCTTAAAGGTGTGAAGTCCAAATCCGTTATGTATACACTGGTTAAGTATTCCCCCCAGACATACATCTCTTTCAATAATAAGAATATCCTCTGCTCCCGCTTCTTTTGCTGCCAACGCCGCTGCTAATCCTGCCGGACCTCCACCTATTATAACTATATCCCTGTTTTCCATCTTACCTGCCCTCCTTTGCTACCAAAAGCTCTGAACCCGGTGAATTTTTGCATACTTTCTCAACAGGAATAGCTGCATACTCAAAAAGCAATTCCATGGCTCTCTGGGTACAAAATCCTGCCTGACATCTTCCTGCTCCTTGTCTTACGCGTCTTTTAAGCCCATCCAGTGATGTTGCTCCCAAAGTTCTGGTAATTGCATCAATAATTTCCCCCTCGCTTATTTCTTCACAACGGCAAATAATCTTACCGTATTTAGAATTTTTCTTTATTAGCTCTACTCTTTCATCAATTGGAAGCAAAGCTGCTTTTACAATACCTTTTCTTTTACCATTCCAATTTGTTTTATTCCCGGCTCCTGCTTTATCTGCAATCTGTTCTGCCAGATATTTTCCAATAGCAGGCGCACTTGTAAGTCCGGGTGACTCAATACCTGCAGCATCAAAGAAACCTTCACAATCACTAGCTTCGCCTACAACAAAGTCACCTCCTGCTTCTGCCGCCCTAAGTCCACTAAATGATGTAATTATCTGCCTGAAAGGTACATTCTTCACACTCTTCCCTGACATTTCAATCACATAGTCAAGCTCTGCTAAAGTTGTCTCATTTCCCTCTTTATCATCTATTTCAGTAGCAGTAGGGCCTAACATAGGATTGCCATGTACAGTAGGAGTTACCAGTATTCCCTTTCCCTTCTTTCCCGGAAGCTGAAATACAGTATGCTTTACAAAGCCATCAAGCCCCTTATCAAGCAGGCAATAGTCACCCTTTCTTGGGTTTATTTTAAGCTTATTATCACTTACAAAATTGTGTATGACATCAGCATACACCCCTGCTGCATTTACTATATATTTGGTCTTTATTTCGCCTTTATTTGTTGAAATAACAAATCCTTCTTCATATTTTTTTACATTTTCTACCTTTGTTAAAAACTTAAATTCCACCCCATTATCGCAAGCATTTTCTGCAAGAGCTATGGTAAGTCCAAATGGGCAGACTATACCACCTGTGGGTACATAAAGCGCTGCCACCACTTCCTCTGATACTTCCGGTTCAATCCTTCTTACCTCATCACCCTCTATAATTTTAAGTCCTGTAACACCATTAGTGTTGCCTCTTTCAAGAAGTTCTCCAAGCTTATATCTGTCATCATCATCAAAACAAAGTACCAGAGAACCATTATTTTCAAATTCAAAATCCAGCTCTTTTGCAAGTTCCGGCATCATCCGGCTTCCCTCTATATTAAATTTTGCTTTATTGGTACCCGGTTTTGCATCATGTCCTGCATGCACTATTCCGCTATTTGCCTTGGAAGTACCGGAACAGACATCCTCCTCCTTTTCAAGCACAGCTACCTTAAGCTCATATCTGGAAAGTTCTCTGGCTACTGCAGCTCCAACTACTCCCGCTCCTATAACTACTACATCATAACTTTTTACAACATCCTCCATATCGCTCTCCTTTATACAAATAAGAAATTTCTCATAAATTCCCTAAAATAAAAGCACACCAAAACAGAAGATTTCTCTCCTTCTCTGGTGTGCTCTCTTTATCTCTGCACTATTTATTCTTATTAATAATAGTATACCCTTTTTATTTTTTTAATTATTCAAGGTAAATTTAACACTAACTCCAACTTTAACGCGTTTTTTTAAGTAATTTCTCTATAAATGAAAACATCACCGGCCTTAGCTCTTACTTTATCTTCAGCCATCACCATAACTCCATCTCTTAAAATAACAACTATATCTACTCCATATTTTTTTCTCTAATTCAGTAATCATTTTTACCAATATCTTCATCTTTTTTCTCTATAGTTATGCTTCCTGTAGTCTTATTCCTTACTTCATTAAGTCTATTTCTCTGCATTTCTGTATAATTTTCCACAAAGCCCGCGGAGATTATGCCTGTAGGTATGGCTACTGAGCCTACTCCCAGGAAAGTTATTACTACTCCCATAAGTTTACCTGCTACAGTAACCGGATAAATATCACCATAGCCAACTGTAAATATAGTAGACATACTCCACCATATACCTGAAAAAGCATTCTTAAAAGCCATAGGCTGTACGTCATGCTCTGCTCCATATATGCAAAGCGAGGATGCTAACATAAGAACAACTATAATGAACACAGATGATACAATCTGATTTTTCTTCTCCATTAATACAGAAGTAATTACGTTAAATGAGTCATAGTTCATGTTTATTCTGAACAGATGAAAGATTCTTACTACTCTCAGCATACGAAAAGCAGCAAATCCATACAGGAAAAAGAACGGTAAGATTGTAAGCAGGTCTATTATACCTTCTGCCGATATAATAAACTTAAATCTGGCTTTCCATTTTTCTACATCCGTATATATGTATTCTGCTGTCCATATTCTAAGTACATACTCCAAACAAAATAAAAAGAATAGTAGTTGTTTCTATGAATTTGAAAATTTTTAAAAATATCTGCTTAATTCTTCGAAAGTTCCAAGAAATAACACTACAATATTAAGCAGTATAGATGTAACTATTACAAAATCTCCGATTCTGCTTGACACATCCTCTCTGCTTCCGATTTGAATTATTTCAAATATTCGCTTTTTTACCAATTTATTTTTAGCCATCCTCATCTCCCATATTAATAAAATTCTGATTTTTACTCCCATATAGTCTGTTGTGCCATCACCTCATACTGAACAGCCTTATAGTCTTCATTAAAAATTTACTTTAATTGTATAGCGTTTCCATAACATATAACTATTCGTCTGTAATTGCAGAGAAAAATTAAAATCATTTTTGCTTTCTTTATAATCTCCCGGAGTTATAGAAAAAAACATCCGTAAGCTTTCTGTTTTTTTAAAAATCATCATACTTTTAATTTAGAAATACTTGTATTATTTATTTTTTTATATTGCCTAATTGTTCACTATCAGCCGATATACAATAATAAGTTATCACACAATCCTTAAGTTTATCCTTATCACCCCACTCAGGTGTAAGGCTTACTATTCCGTAAGACTTCCCATCACGTGTAATCTCCACCAGCTCTCCATATTGAAAATAACTGTCCCTGCGGTTTACAATCTCAGTATCCGCATTTTTTGTATAAAAGCTAAATCCGGCTTTTAAAAGTTCTGATGCCTTTGTGCTTCCTATAGTTATCTGACTTTCTGCGATGCTTACCTCTACAGGTTTGGCAGGAAGTCCTGTCATAAATACCACCATCATAAACGAAAAAGCTGTCATCAAAACCATACCAATCACAGCATTAGTGGAAGCATATTCGTGATTCTTTTCTGATGTTTTTCTTGCTCTGTTTGAAATAAGGCTTACTGTTTTGCAAATAATCCAAAGCATTCTTATTCCGACCACTATAAATAGCTCTCCTTTAAGGCAAAAATATATTGCTTCAGTAATACTTTGCCCTCTAAAATACATTACAATCACAACAATTATATGCGCAAGGACTAAACCTAATAAAAATAGATTAACTTCTTTAAGTGCAGAAGCATCTGTGATATCTTCATAATAATCACGTCCTCTGCCTTTCATCGCATGTCCGATTTTATATATCCATCCAGGTACATCTTTATTATGTTTTTACAGCTATTACCATTTTAATATAGATAAATACAGTTAAAATAAAAAAACAAATAGTGTAATGAAGCAAAAATAACAAAGGCTGATACAAAATAATGCATTTAGTCCTCCTTCTTTCTTCTAAAAAAATATTATGATATTTAGAATTTTTTTATGCTTTTGATACTTGTATTATTATATCAAATTATAATGTATTAAGCTATAAAGTTTATGTTAAGCAGCGTTATATCGCAAAAAAAATAAGAGCCTGAAAAATCAGACTCTCTTTAGTCTTTAAAATAATAAAGAGCGCGAGACGGGACTCGAACCCGCGACCCCAACCTTGGCAAGGTTGTACTCCACCAACTGAGCCACTCGCGCCTATCACAAGGAAGTTTTTACTTTGTACCTCACTTGCAGAGAGAAGTATAACACAATAAATTACTCTCGTCAACCATTTTTTTGATATTTTTCATAAGTTCGACAATTTATTTGAATATTATAAATTGTTTGAATATTACAAAGATTAAACACAACATAATAAGTCTCATATATGGAGTGCATTCAAACCTCCATACACGAGACCTATTTTTCAAACTAATATTTTTATTTACCTTATTTCTTAACGGTTAAAGAAGAAATTAAATGGGTTATCCTCTGAATTTCCATTTGAATCTCCAAACGGTATGTCATAACCATTTTCATCTTCATTGCTGTTATTATTTCCTTTACTATTGTTATTGTTATTTCCATTACCATATTCCGAAGAATTTTCAGACTTTCCGGTACTATCTTTAAGTTCAGATCTGTTTCCCAAAGTTACCTGAACCTCTTTTTCTACATATTTACCATTGTCATACTGCATAATGGTAAGTTTAACCACTGTTCCGGCTTTTACTGTAGCAAGTTTTGCCTGAAGCTCACTCATAGTCTTGATAGGGCTTCCATTGAAACCTGTAATTACATTACCCATCTTAAGACCTGCTTTATCTGCCGGGCTGCCTGATGTAATATCAGTAATATATGCACCAATCGGAATACCATAAATCTGGTTATAATTCTTAGTTACATCTCTGCCCATAATTCCAAGGTAAGACTGCTCATTTTCAGAAATCTCTTCTCTGTTCATAAGGTCATTTATTATAGGAAGTGCTGTGGAAACAGGAATTGCAAATCCCATTCCTTCTACCTGTGTACTTGCATACTTGACTGAGTTGATACCAATTACCTCTCCTTTAGCATTAAGCAGGGCACCACCTGAGTTACCGGGATTAATAGCTGCATCTGTCTGTATAAGCTTCATGGTATAGTCTTCGTTAGCAATTTCTCTGTTAAGGGCACTTACATAGCCTACCGTTGTAGACTGTCCATAACCAAGTGCATTACCAATGGCAATTACCATCTGTCCAACTTTCATTTTGGAGGAATCACCTATAGTAGCTACTTTAATCTTTGAAAGAGTATCTTTCTTTATATCTGACATTTTAACTGAGATAACTGAGAGATCTGCTCCTGAGTCAGCACCCTTTACAGTTGCCTCTGCTGTAGTCTCATCATTAAAGGTAACCGTAATCTTCTGGTTCTGTGCACCATCCCCGGCAGCAGTTACGTGATTATTACTAACTATAAGTACTTCATCATCATTCTGACCTATAATTATACCTGAACCGCTTCCACCACTCTGATTCTTGTAAGAACGTCCAAATATATCTGTTGTAACTGCATCATATACATTGTTAATAGAAACGATTGATGGCATTACATTTTCAACAACTCCGGATACATCTGAACTTGTAGCTGTAACATTGTTTCCACTGTCTGCAGTAGTTGCAAGGGTAACTGTATTCTTAGTCTCTTTCTCTTTCGTTTCTGCTGTAGCAGTTTTTGCTATTGCCTGAGTATCAGCTACCTGCCTGGCAGAAAGCATATTGCCAAGATAAACTCCTCCACCTGCTGAACCGCCTATTAAAAGTGCTGCGACAAGTACAAATGCCATTGGACTTGACTTTTTTTTCTTCTTGTGGTTATTGTTACCCTGTCCTTCATTATTCATGTTTCCATCATTTACAGGGTAATTACCATAATATCCTGTGTTAGTTTCCTGCTTACTTTCGTTCTCATTGAATCCATTATAATTATCCATAATCTACCTCCTTAAATTATACAATCCAAATTATCAGTAATGGCATAACTCTTGAAAACTTTGTTTCATTTGTTATGCCATTATAATAATTTTAATTTGTGTTGACTTTGTGAAGTACTTTTTGAACTAACTGTGATTTCTAATCAAGTTCCAGATTATCAGAAATATAATAGTCCCAACCACACTTTTTGCAGTAATTTCCTATCTTATCCTTCAGCTCCCTCGGCATCATTCACATATTCTGTAATATACTCTGTCAGATAAATATGAACTCCGGTTTTAGCCACTTTTTTTAAGATATTTAAGATAATAATCCGTTAATTCCTTTTTCCTTTTTTTCATCCTCAACCGGTGTAGAAAAATACTCCCTCCTGATTTACTCCGTCAGCTATAGCCTTCAGATTTTTATTTTTCTTTTTAAATACTTGCTTACAAAACACATCACCACCATTTATAATCAGCTTTGTATTCATTTTTTTAATTCCTGTTAAAATTTTTCACAAGCCCTCTGTATATACGTGGTTCTTTATACTCATAATATACATCTGAATTATCTATAAAGAAGCCGTCTACTCCTTTTTTCTTAAACTCCTTTGCACGCTTTAGCATAAGCTTCTGCCATGCCTTAGATGAAACATCTACCCATTCTTCACCTTCCCAGCCATCATATTTAGAAAGTGCCAGATGTTTATAGCTCTTATAATAGCTTCTGTAGTCCTCCAAAGAGCCTATACTTAAGTAGGTATAAACCGTTTTCCCTGCTTTTTTAAGTTTCTTTATATCAGCTTTTGTAAAATGTTCCGCATCAATAATTACTGTCTGATAATCCTCAAGCCTATCTATTTTATCTCTGCCTATACCTATAAATACTCCAAATTGTTTATCATATTCATAGTTATAAGCTTTTGCCACAATTACAAATGTAAATACTATAAGAAAGATTATCATAGGTACTATAAAGATACCTAAAGCTATCCATCTAAGGCTTCTTATCTGCTTTTTTACTTCCATGTCTTTTATTTTTTTATCCATATTTTCCACTCACAATTCTCCTTTATTTTTTCTCTTCTGTAAGATCAGGTGGATTGAAAGTGTCTACCTGACTTGGAGAAGATAGTGTAAAGTAATATACCTCATCGGTTCCAAATTCCCTAAAAAATACTCTGTCACCAATTATATTTATACTGTTATAATCGCCCTTCTTTATAACTGTCTTTTCAAGTGTAGAGAGATTCATCATCTCAAGCCTGTTATTTTTACCATCATCAACCTGATAAACTATATACTGCTCATCCGGAGTCACATTGTAAAAATCACACTTTTCATCAACCAGAATCGTAGGATTTTGACCGAATTCATCAATTTTTGCTATATTATAATTCTTTGACAGGGAAATAAAATAAATATTGCCTCCTATAAGTGCCGGCTGATAACAGTTCCCCTTGTAAATAACAACCTTCTGCCTGGAATCAGGGTCAAAAGAATATATGTAATGATCATCCTCTGCTCCTGCATAGTATATTTTACTGCTGGTAAGTGTTCCCGGAACAACCTTTTCTTCCAGCAAAAGTTCGTTATTTTTACCGTCTAATCCTGCCCGGTAAAGATTCATATTCCCATCTTTTTCATGCTTCTGATAATACACTTCATTGCCTATAAGTCCAACAGAACCGACATCATAAGAATAAATACCACCTATTGAATGGCTGCCTTTTTTAGTCACCCTGTATATACCGGAATAAGAAAACTGGAGTACATGTTTAACACTATCATTTCTTGTATAGTTAAGTCTGGAATAGACAATATAGTTTGAAGTATTATTTATATAACCTGCGGTATCCTCCTGCATATATTCAAAGTCACTTAAATCCTTAGACATAGAATAAAGAGAACCGCCATCCTTTAAATTGCTGAAATAAATTCTTTCATCATCTGCACAGAACAGACCGCCATTATAAATATTACAGGCTGAATTGCCAACCGCACCTTCTGTATTTGGAATTACCCTGCCTGAAAATCTGGCTATAACAAATACTAAAATGAATGCTATCCCTATCAGAATAACAATAATATTTGTTTTCCAACTGCCACCTCTTCTCTTCTGCATTCAAAACCTCCCTGTGACTTTCTAATAATAATTATACTTGCCTTTTTGTCTCTATTTCAATATAATAAAGATGTTATTATTAAAACTTTTTGCTAAAATTGATATTTCTGAGAGGATAAAAATGGTAGATTTAAGCGTAACCAGAACCAAGATTGATGAAATAGATAAGCAGATTATTTCACTTTTTAATGAAAGAATGAAGTTAGCAGATGATGTCGCAAACTATAAAATATCCACAGGTAAGCCTGTTTACGATCCTATAAGAGAAAAAGAAAAGCTTGAAGTCATAGAAAGCTTCGGAAAAGATGATTTTTCTAAAACTGCCCTCAGAGAGTTATTTTCTCAGATTATGTCCATCAGCCGTAAATACCAGTACAGGAAAATAGCTGATGTGTCTAAAGACTCTTTAGCTGTCACCTCATATTCATCTGATAATATAGGTTTCTTCGGAGGAAGCGGTACCTATACCGAAAGAGCAATGAAGGACTTTTTTGGAAATGATGCAAAGGCAAAGTCTTTTGACAGCTTTAAAAAAGTTTGCGAAGCAGTAGGAAACGGAAGTATCGAATATGGTGTGCTTCCTATAGAAAACTCTACTACCGGAAGCATATCGGATATTTACGACTTGCTTACGGAATATAAAGTACATATTCTGGGGGAGTCAATCGAACCTATAGACCATGCCCTCCTTGGCTTACCCAGGGCAAGTTTAGAAAACATAACCGAAGTTTACAGCCATCCACAGCCACTGCTTCAGTGCTCAAACTTCTTAAATAAATATCCTGATTGGAATACTTTTGCCTATGGGAGCACATCCAAAAGCGCGCTTAAAGTTAAAAATGACGGTAAACCGGAACAGGCTGCAATAGCTAGCAGGGCAAATGCAGAGTTTTACGGGCTTAAGGTTCTTGCTGAGAATATAGCAAACGATACACTTAATGCAACCCGCTTTATAGTCATAGGAAAGGGAGATAACTACCTTGAAAATGCCGATAAAATCAGCATTAGCTTTGAAATACCACATAAGACGGGCTCACTTTACAGCATCCTTTCCAATTTTATCTACAACAATATCAATATGACAAATATAGAGTCCAGGCCAATACCGAAAAGACGTTGGCAATACCGCTTTTTCGTGGACTTTGACGGCAACTTAAACGATGCAGGCGTCATAAATGCGATCACCGGACTTAAGGCCGAAGCTGACAGCTTTACTTTACTTGGTAACTATGTTGGGGCTGATAAAAAATAAATATATTAAAGGCAGAACCTCTTCTGATTCTGCCTTAATATTAAAAGATGTATGTGTCAAAAGTATTTGACACCCAATGATACAGGATTGCTTCGGCTTCACCTCTCGCAATCCTTGCAAAAATATTCGTAATCCGCTCATTTTTTTGCAAAAAATGGCTACTTACTCATATTTTTTGCGTGTCAAAAGATAATAAATTCTCTTGCAAGCAAGCTTGCATCGAATTTTTATACTTTTGACACTTGTATCATTAAAATAATTTTACAAACTTTTCTTTGGTATGAACTCAATTTTTTTAATATCATATCCATACCATCTGCTAGTCTTTTCAATAAATTTATAGTTGGATTTCTTGTTCCATTTTCTAGTTTACTAATATCTGCACGATTAATTCCTGTTTTTTCTGAAAGCTGTTTTTTTGTGTTAGATTTTTGAGTAGTTCTTGCATCTATTATAGCTCTTATTACATCAAATTCGAGGTTGAAGGTTATTATATTCTGTTTTAAACTCTGGATCTTTCATTTGCTCATCAAAAAAATCATCAAATTTTTCTCATTTTTTATCAATCCTTTCCAAATAGTCACTTCGATATTTTTTTGCCTTATCTATCTCCATCATCCAAATGCTTACTATATGGTTCTCTCAACCTGTTTCCTTTTTCTTGAAGAATCTTAATTATTCCAAGCAACTTAGCTCTCATTTTTACATCTAACATCTTCAAAAATTCTTCCACAGGAATATTTCCATTTTCTGTTTCATAAAATTCAACTATAAATTTTCCCATTTTTTTCCTTCATAAATATTATATGGAATATATGCCATATTGTCAATATAAGTTATACTACCTACAACTTCACCTTCGCCCCACTTAGCTCAATACTTCTTTTTACAAGCACATTCAAGGCATCAACAGTATTTATACATTCAGGAATATCGAGGAGACTAAGCTCTGTACAGGCTATAATTCCAACAGTTTCATCATCACAATACCTGTTTAGAATGTCCGTAAACTGCTTGTTATCCAAATTATTAGTTTCCTTTATGTTATAGATTATATCCATTACAGCCTGTTTATCCGCCTCGGAAACCTCTTTCACTTCAAGTCCGTATTCCTTTGCGTATTTCTCATAGACCTTAGAGTTAAGGGTGCCGAGAGTTCCGAAAACAGAGATTCTCTTTACTCCGCTTTTCTTTACTTCAAATATGGTTTCCTCAATCATATTTATGATTTTTAAGTAAGTAAGCTTCTTAAATTCATCATAAAAATAATGGCTGGTATTACAGGGAATGGCAACTGCCTCTACTCCGATATTTTCAAGGATGGCAAAGTCTTTCTTTATAGCTTCTAAAAATTCAGTTTTTCTGTTCTCAATAATGCATTTTGTTCTGTCAGGCATGGTCGAATGATTTAAAACTATCATATCAATATGCTCATTATCACATTTAGCCTCTGTATTTAGTACAACTCTTTGATAAAAATTAACAGTGGCTAAAGGTCCCATACCTCCGATAACTCCTAATTTATACACTATTTCCTCCTGAATATTTTCCTGAAAGCTTTGCCAAGCAAACGCTTGTTAAAGAAAAACCAAGGTCCAAGGTCATCCATAGCAAAGATTGCAGGAGCCCATTTTCTTGAAAATGAAATGCCCAAAGACTTTAAGATACCAACCTGCCCTGTTTTTTTGTATCTAAGGATTGCAACCATATCTTCAAATCCGTAAATAAATGCGTACTTAGTGTCATAATTCAGGAATTTAGTGTCACTTTCTTTCAGATTTCCTGTCAGGTCAAGATAAGCAATGTAAGGCATATTAATACCACACTTGTATATCATGTTATTAAAGTTGGTAGTTCTTGCGTTTATTTCTATCAGGTAAATCTCACCTGTCTTTTCATGCCTTTTAAACTCTATTTCTCCAAAACCCCTGTAGCCTATATTCTCAAGGAAAGGTTTTGAAATCTCCACAAGTTTAGGATTGTATTTTTGAATAGTAAATACCGAAGCACCGAAGTTAATAGGCCACTGGCGCTGTTTCTGTGCAGTCAGATAGTGGGTGGTTTTTCCGTTTCTTGCAATATAATAATCATAGGTAAGCATACAGTCATCAAAGCCCGGTACTATTTCCTGAACAAAGATTTCTATATCATTATCTTTAGCCTTCTTTATGCCTGTTTCCATTTCTTCAAGATTCTTGCAAATAAAAACCTTGTTTCTAAATACCTTGGTAAATTTTACAGTATCAAAAGGCTTGATTATACAAGGGAAACCTACTTCATTTTTCACCCTCTCTATTAAGTTTTCATCATTAACACTGATTGTTGCAGGTATTTTCACACCGTTTTCAAGTGCAATATCGTGTAATGTCCACTTGTCAAGAAGCTTCGAATTAAGCCCCTTGGCCTGGCTGATTAAATAATATTTCTCAAGCTCATCATAGTATTTATCTATAAATTCAACATATTTATCATGGGTTGGAAGAAGTACAGGCTTTTCTGTCTGTTTTTTTCCATACTCAATAAGCCCTGTAAAGGCCTCTTCTCCGAATTTATTCAAATTCTCTATCGTCAAAAATTCAGATATGAACTTAGACTTTGCACCATAGGCATTTTTCAAATCATAGTCACAGGCTACAACATGTACACCCTCTCGTCCTAAACATCTTATTATGCTAAGTCCTATATAATAATTACATCCTAAAACTACTGCCTTATTCATTACGCTTTCCCTTAAATCTAATCAAATCTATTCCAAATTAAGTTTTATTCCTTTTATAACCTGTGAAACTTATGCCGTCTGTGCGACAAAGTAAATCTCATACCATTTTAAGAAGGTATAAATGGTATAAATCTTACGACCGTTGTTGGCAATATTATTAAAATGGTCATCTAAAAGTGAATTTATCTTCTCTTTATCAAAAAACTCACTTACAAAGTCTTTATTAAAGATTTCTTTTACAATCTTATAATACTTTTCTTCCCTTATCCACACCACAAACGGAACAACAAAACCTAACTTCCTGCGCTTTGCCCAGTCCTCAGGAAGCTTGTTCTTAGCTGCCTTTCTGAAGGCATACTTTGTTATCTCATTATGTACCTTATGTTTTACGGGAATTGTCCTTGCAAGCTCCCACATCTTTTTATCAAGGAGAGGAACTCTTAGCTCTATGGAATTTGCCATAGTCATCTTGTCAGCCTTCAGAAGAATATCTTCAACTATCCACAGCTTCATATCAAGGTAGAGTCTTTTTGAGATATCATCCATATCCTTAACTTCGTCATAGTATTTCTTGGTCAAATCCCTTGAAGTTACAGTATTTATACTTTGAAGTTACAAGCGAATTAGCCTGTTCATCTGACATTATTTCAGCCGGCCCTATGTACCTGTCCTCAACCTTCTGACCATATTTCATTATTATGGTTTTTCCGCTGAAATGCTTTCTATCCTTGTATTTTTTATATAATTTGTTTCTTAAGCCAAATGGCAGTTTTCTGTATATTCTCTGCGGAAGTGCATCCGCATATTCATTGTAACCCGCAAACAGCTCGTCTGCCCCTTCTCCCGAAAGTACAACCTTTACCTGCTCGGAAGCAAGCTTTGATAAGAAATATAGTGGCACAGAAGAAAGATTCGCATGTGGTTCATCCGAATAATACTGTACCTTATTTATTCCCTCGAAAAATTCATCAGGTGTAATGAGCTTTGAGTAGTTATTTATATCAAGGCTGTCTGAAAGCTCCTTTGCATACATAGTTTCATTAAAGCCCTTATTATCAAAACCTACAGAGAAGGTCTTATCCGGAAGTGCGGTTGCAACTACATAGCTTGAATCAACTCCGCCTGAAAGGAAGGAGCCTACTTCCACATCACTGATTTTATGGTATTTAACCGACTCCTCAACCTCATTCTCAATCTTATCCACAGCCTCGTCAAAGGTCATCTTCTGATAATCAAGGGTTAGATTGTAATAGGTTTTTATCTCCATTTTTCCGTTTTCGTATATATAATAATGTCCCGGTCTCAGCTTCTTTACACCCTTAAAAAAGGTCTCCTCCAAAGGATTGTACTGGAAAACCAGATAGTGCTTTAATGCCTTTTCATTTACCTCTTTCTTAAACTTTGGGTACTTTAAGAAAGCCTTAACTTCTGAGCCAAATAGGAAATCTCCCTCTGTCATAGCATAATAATAAGGCTTTATTCCAAAATGGTCTCTTGCTCCGAACAGCCTCTCTTTTTTGCTGTCCCAGATTGTAAAAGCGAACATTCCGCGAAGCTTAGAGAGAGTATTCCTTCTTCGCCGTATTCCTCATAGCCATGTAATATAACTTCAGTGTCCGTATGTGTCTTAAATTTGTAGCCCTTAGCTACCAGTTCTTCTCTTATTTCCTGATAATTATAAATCTCTCCGTTGAAAATAATAGCCACATCTTCCGCTTCATTTAAGATTGGCTGAGAGCCTTCTTTAAGGTCAATTATACTGAGTCTTCTAAAACCGAAGTTTACATCTTTGTCAAAATAATAACCATCACTGTCAGGTCCTCGATGAACAATCTGATTATTCATCTCTTTTATGACATTTTTATCTTTTACATTTTTACTGCAAAATCCTACAAATCCGCACATATTTTCTCCTTAAATCCTGCCAAGAATCTCTTTTACCGTATCTATCTCACTATAAGGCAGGTACTCACTGCCAATTACCTGATAAGGCTCAGCTCCCTTACCGGCAAGCAAAACTATATCATTTTCACCTGCAATACCAAATGCATATTCTATGGCTTCTTTTCTATCTTCAATAACAGTATAGTTAGTTTTATTACAATCTGAAACCAAACCCTCTACTATATGTTCTACCGACTCATTTCTTGGGTTATCCGCAGTAAATACAACCTCATCCGAATTCTCCAAGGCTATCCTTCCCAAATCAGGGCGCATACTAGAATCCCTGTTGCCACCGCTATGACCTATCAAGGTTATTATCCTGTTATGCGGCACCTTATTTAAAGTTTCAAGTACCTTCATAAGTCCATCAGGCGTATGGGCAAAGTCAATTATTATCTTATAGTTTTTATCTGTATGGACTGTTTCCATCCTTCCGCTGACGCCTGAAAAGCTTTTTAAGGCTTCTATCGCATCAGAAATTGCAATTCCCTTTGCAAAAGCTGTACAGATAGCAGCAAGCACATTGTATACGTTGAATAAACCGACCAGATTAGCTTCTACCTTGTATATATCCCCTAAAAAATGCAAATCAAATCTCATTTTCCAGTCATCAAATAAAATTTCATCAGCATAAAAATCAGCAGTTTTATCATTTATACCATAGGTAATGACTTCTGCCGGTGTATGTGCCCTGTATTCCTTAGAATACTTATCGTCAATATTTAAGATGGCTGTTTTTAGCTTCCCATTTTTAAGATTATGACCTAACTGAGTGAATAAAAGCTCTTTAGTATGTGCATAATTCTCCATAGTTTTATGTAAGTCCAAATGCTCATGCGATAGATTGGTAAATACCGCACAGTCAAAATCACAGCCAATCACCCTATCCAGTGCCAGAGCATGGGAAGAAACCTCCATCACACAGGCATCGCATTTCTCAGCCGCCATTTCCTTTAAAAGCTCCTGCAAAGTGGCCGAAACAGGTGTTGTATTCCTGGTAGGGATTATTTTCTTTCCTATCTTATGATGAATGGTTCCAATCAAGCCTGTTCTAAGGTTCATAGTTTCAAATATATGATTAATCAGATAGCTTGTGGTAGTTTTACCGTTAGTTCCTGTTATGCCAACCATAAACAGCTTTTCATCAGGCTTACCATACAGCACATTCGATAAAAGTGCCATTACTTTTAGCGTATCTTTCACATAGACGACAGGCACATTACCTGCCTTATCAGCTATATCTTTTGATGCAATAAACAACTTGGCTCCGTTATTTTTTGCACCCTCTACGAATAAATGTCCGTCTACCTGACTTCCTTCTATACAGATAAAAGCGGTACCTTCCTTTATATTCCTGCTATCCTCAGAGATATATTTTATATCAACATTCTCTATATCTCCACAGATTTTTTTAACTTTTTATATATGATAATAGTTCGCCTGCTAACATATTAAACTCCTTAAAAAGCATTATCTGTTATAGTGTAAATCATTTATTTTTGATTTGTCTAGTGCTATTGTTCTAAGTTCATTGTAAATTTGTCGATACTTTAAGTGCTAAAAATGTATATTTCCCTTGCATTAATCATATATATAATGTAAAAATTAACTACATAATTTATAATATGATACGGGAGTTCAACAGTTAATGCCATGTAATATATAGCTCAAAATCATCAAGTCCATTGGAAAATGGGCTTTTTTTAATATATTTCTTTGTCAAATTTAAATAATATATTTGTTGTAACTGTTGTATTATTCCAAAAAGTGTGATATAATATTTCTATGAAATTAGGATATAACACAAAAGCCATAGATCCCACTTACTATGTTCAAATGGGAATCAGAAATGGCAATAAAACCACAACTAAAAACATTGAGAAAATCGGCAAGCATTCGGAGCTTTTGAATATCACGGATGACCCTTTGGCATATGCAAAAGACTATGTCGCCCGGTATAACGAGAAAGTGAATAATACCAAGCAGGCGAAGCTGGAGATTCGTCTTGATTTCACTGAAAGGGTAAAACATTGTAATATACAGGCATCCGAAAGCACACTCAAAAACATAGGCTATCTTTACCTTCAACATTTATACAGCCTTCTTGAGGTTGATAAGTTTTTTGACCAAATAACTGAAAATAGGAAAATCTCATTTAATCCCGATTTGGTCAACAGATTTCTGACTTACTCAAGAATACTTGATCCGGACTCAAAACTTGGAAGCTTTGAAAAACTTGGCAGATTTTATGAGGAACCCGATTTTGGTTATCAGCACATCCTGAGGACTATGGATTTGCTCTATGATAACTTCGATGAGTACATTTCGCATCTTTTCAGGGAAAGTGGCAAAATACATAAACGAAATACCACCGTTTGTTATTACGACTGCACCAATTACTACTGTGAAGCTGAAACTCAGGATTTGGAATATGTTGACGAAGTAACCGGTGAGGTTATGAGAGGTTTGAGACAATTCGGTTTTGCTAAGGATCATAAACCGAACCCTCTTGTAGAGATGGGGCTTTTTATGGATACTGACGGAATTCCTGTTTCAATGTGCTTAGCTCCGGGAAACACCAATGAGCAGACAACTGCCATTCCCCTCGAAAAAGAGCTTATCAAAATGTTTAATGGTAAGAATAAAAAATTCATTTACTGCGCTGATGCCGGACTCGGTTCATACCACATAAGGAACTTTAACAGCATGGGTGGCAGGGCTTTTGTTGTGACACAGTCAGTTAAGAAACTTTCCGATCCCCTTAAACAAGCAGTATTTAATGACTATGGCTATAGACGCCTTTCTGATGACAAGCCCCTTACAATTTCGGTAATGAAGCGGTTTGATAAGAAGGATGCCAATAACATAAGCCTCTACAACGATAAGATTTATAAGGTTATCGAAGCAAGCACCCTCTTAGATGTAGGGCTTTATGAGGAAAAAATATTACAAAACGGTAAGATAAAAAAGATAAAATCCAAGGCATGCCTGAAGCAGCATGTAATTATAACTTTCTCAAGAAAAAGTATGGAATATCAGAGATTTATCAGAAACCGTCAGATTGAAAGAGCAAAGTCAATCCTTGATAAAATGGATCCTGATGAATACAAGAAGGGACCAAATGACGTAACGCGCTTTATAAAGAAAGTTGGTAAAGATAAAATCACATACGAAATTGACAATGACAGAATCCGTGAAGAGGAAAAGTATGATGGTTTTTACGCCATAGCAACAAATTTAGATGACGATGTCAAAGACATCATCGCAATAAACGAACAGAGATATCAGATTGAAGACTGCTTTAGGATACTTAAAACAGACTTTTCATCAAGACCGTACTTCCACAGGAACAGAGGAAGAATAATTGCTCACTTCATGATTTGTTACACAGCCCTACTGATTTACAGGTTACTGGAAGTCAAACTGAATTCATTCAGTAAAGAAATCCACCTCACAACACGCAACATAGTTGAAACAATGCAGAATATGCAGGTAGCAAATATATCTGACATAGCATATGTGTCACAATATACCGGTTCCAAAGTACTGACAGCACTGGAAGGAGTATTCGCCCTTGGTCTTGATCGCAAAAACTTTCTCCCGAAAGACCTTAATAAAAAATGTCGTAAAAAATTTTAAGATAAGTATCAGATACAACATTTCTACAGCACTTAAAAAGGCGTAATATCCTTTAATTTTCAAGGGTTTACGCCTTTTAATATTTTTTTACTGTCGAAAACGGGATTATCTGTTATAGTGTAAATCATTTATTTTAATTTGTCTAGTACTATTGTTCTAAGTTCATTGTAAATTTGCCGATACTTTAAGTGCTAAAAATGTATATTTTCCTTGCATTAATCATATATATAATGTAAAAATTAACTACATAATTTATAATATGATACAAGTGTCAAAAGTATAAAAAAATTCGATTGGGGCTTGCTTGCAAGAGAATTTATTATCTTTTGACACGCAAAAAAATATGAAGTAGCCATTTTTTTGCAAAAAAATGAGCGGATTACGAATATTTTTACAGAGACCCGGAGAGGTGAAGCTGAAGCAATCCTGTATCATTGGGTGTCAAATACTTTTGACACCCACATCACTAATATATGGAGGTTAAAATGTATAGAAAAGTTCTTGAAGAATTAAAGGAATGGAAAAAGCCCTTTTTAGAAAGCCTCTGATTATATATGGAGCAAGGCAGATAGGCAAGTCTTACAGTATGCTTGAGTTTGGACAATCAGAGTATGACAATGTGGCATATTTTAATTTTGAAACTAGTTCAGATTTAACCGGCATATTTGAAAATGATTTAAATCCTGCAAGGATAATTAATGAACTTTCTATTATTAAAAGCATAACCATTCTTCCTGAAAAAACTTTGATTATTTTTGATGAAATACAAGCCTCAGAGAAAGCACTCGCCTTCCTTAAATATATAAATGAATCGGCTAATGAGTATCATATAATTGCAGCTGGCAGCCTGTTAGGTCTGGCTCTTAACAGAGGTAATTTTTCCTATCCTGTAGGAAAGGTAGACATTATAAATATGTATCCAATGACCTTTGATGAGTTTATTATTGCTATAGGTGAAGCCTCACTAAAAGATATTATTTTAGAAGCTGCAAAGATTTTTTCACCATTATCCTCTGCCTTACATACAAAGGCACTTAACCTATATCATACATATCTTGCTGTTGGTGGATATCCGGAAGCCGTAGCAAGATATATTGAGAAAAGGGATTTTAACTTTGTGAGAGCTGTACAAGGAAATATTGCTAATGCCTATATTTCAGATATGGCAAAATACTCAACTCCTTCCGATACTGTTAAAGCTATTTCAGCTTATAATAGTCTTCCTGCACAGCTTGCCAAAGAAAATTCAAAGTTTATGTACTCAGTTATAGGAAGCAGTGCTCGCGCCAAAGACTATGAAAGTGCATTAGCTTGGCTTATCGCAGCAGGCGTAGTTATTAGATGTAATAAAATAACTGAAGGAAATCTGCCACTCAAAATATACGCGGATAATCTCACATTTAAAATGTACTATTCAGATGTGGGACTTCTCTCTATGAAATCAGATATACTGGCTGAAAGTATTGTGCACAATCTAAAAATTTCAGACAAAATCAGAGGAATATTAGCAGAAAACTATGTAGCTGAAGAACTATCAGCAAAAGGAATAACTCCTTACTATTGGACTTCTGAGAATAAGGCTGAGGTTGACTTTGTAGCTCAAATAGATGGTAATGTTATACCTATTGAAGTTAAATCAGCAGATAATGTAAGAGCTAAAAGCCTTAAAATATATACAGATAGATACAATCCTGAATTTTCCTATAGATTTTCAGCTAAAAATTTTGGATTTGAGAATGGAATTAAGTCGGTGCCGCTCTATGGGGTGTTTACGGTATGATATAGAAGGGCTGGCGGTCATAACTGCGATGTATAGACTAATCCACATTTTTTGTGGAAACAATAAAAAGGCCCCAAAATATGGAGCCTTTTAGAGGTTATAATCAGTCCATTTCCGATGCATCTTGCCATTTTAAGCCCTTTAATCCTTTTATCTTCGTAGGTTTTTTGCTGGCATCCGGATTCTTTAGCATATATTTTGCAAGTTTTTTTAAATGCTGTAATCCATTTGACGGGAGAGCGACTTTTTGATGTGTTTTAATCGATTTGCCCCAATCATCAAGCATTGCAAAATATGTTAATTCACAGTCTTCGATTAGAAGTTTTTCGTCATAATCCAAGGTTCCAATACCGATAAAGTATCGACCATTTTCATATTGGGAATCCGTACTTATGGTTAGGAAAAAACCTTCTTCGAAAAGAAAATTAACATTTATGATGCAATCTCTCGCATACATTCCTCCCATATCTAAAGCAAAGGCATCGCAGTCGAATTTGCCATTTTTCATATACTTTTTGAAGCTTATGGTCTTTTTTGACGCCTTTTTCTTTTTTACTGTTTTGGATATATTTGGAACAGTAGCTTTTTCTATTGTTGCTAGAGTTGCGCTACTATTCGTATTATTGGTCGCCGCTAACGCCGGCACCCCATTGCAATCAAACAATAGAGCAGTCAATAAAGTTACACAACAAAAAACTAAAAGATTTTTTCTCATATTGCACCTCCTAACGTGCTTCACATGTGAATAGTTACTGCAACCACATAAAACAGTATTTGTTGCCGAAGATAAGCAAAATATATGTTCAACACAGACACTGTAAGGACAGATACAACTCAATTGAAATGTGTAGCATCATCAGCAACGGCAACAGTTTTACGGGAGAAGTTACACATAGTATCACTTCCTTACAAATCATAGCGAAACAGTTGCTAACTAATATTATGCTAAAACCGAGTTTTTATCTATAATTTTTTCTATTTCAGATACACTTTTCCCTGATATTTCAGATATCTGCTCCAGTGTATAGCCTTTTTGATACATCTTCATTATAACACTTTCAATTGTCCTTGCACTTACCTCTGCTGTTACCCTATCTTCTATTCCCTGACCTAAATTACACATAGTATCCATTTCCTTTCTAAAATCGTTGCTAAGAGGAATTTTATATTCCTTTTCAATAATATCCAGTTTCTCATTTTCTTTTAATCTATCCGACAATAAAGCTCCAATAAGACGGTGTAATTCGTATTTTTCATCATGCTTTGGAAGTTCGTTTGTAACTCCAATCATCACGATATTTAGTAAGTCTGCATTTCCCTTCCAGTCATAAGGCTCTAACATCTCATCTTTTACAATGTGAAAATGGCTTAAACTGTTCTTACTCATATTCATACATACCCAAATGCTGAATACCTGCTTTATATCGTCATAATTAGTATTTACAAAATCTCTTTCCTTTTGTGATGATATAAGTCTGCTCACATAGAATATTGCCCTGTTAAGTATCTTATATGAAACCGGGTCATCCTTCTGAGCCTCAACATTCACTATTATCTGTGAAAGTCCATTCTTCAAGCGTACATAAAATATGATGTCAAATCTTATCAAACCTTCATTGGCTTCTACACTTTCTGAATTCAGTCCCTTAATCCTTTGCCCTGACTCATCTGTTTTTTCTATATTAGTAAGTCCCGGTTCAATTGGTACAATGCCTATCTTAGGCTCACCTTCAATGTATGTGACTATATCTTCAGGTTTCATTCCTTTAAACTCATCGACTGTTTTTGCAAGAATATGTGCAAGTATGCTCTTGTGCCCTAAAAGCCTTTTAGCATTCTCATCATACTGTGCCTTGTCTCCTGCAGAATTAACTGCATTTTTTATTTCTGTATTCAAGTCTAAATCACCCCTTTGCATTTCTTTTGTATAATTATATGATAAAATAAATATCTAAGCAACTAATTTAAAAATTAAAAAAAGAAGAACAAACTTAACTTTTTAAGCCTATCCCTCTTCTAAAACATATTATAGTTTATTTTTCTCTTACACAGCTCGCTGAGAATCCTTCCTAATATCTGCTCGTAGCTTATTATATATAATTTTTTTCTCCTATATTTTTGGTGCAAATACAATATGATACTTACATTCCCACCCTTGTTTCAAGTATTGGATACATATTTTTTCAAATTTCCAATCAACTTTTTTTACTCTATTTTAACTTTAAAATTGGATTTTTCAAGAGCCTGTTTATCAGATCCGCATATACTATTTGGTCAACTACCTCCGATATAGTTGTAATTCTTTGTCCTGCATCTTTTGAAGATGCCCCACAGTGGTATATCCTTTGCTTATCTGTATTCCAATCTATGATAATATATCTGTCATGGAACTCTCCACCAGATTTGAAACTTAATCTTTCTGAACGGATATTCTTTACAAAAATCCTGATATTCAAGGGTATGAAGCCCTTTACCAACATTGTCACTAAATATAGTGATTTCTACCGATGAGGGTATATCCTTTAACAGTACAAGTGTCTTAACTCCGATATAATTATCAACGATATAAATGCTCTTTTTTGCTATGCTGTAAATATCCTTATACACAAGATTTGCTTCAATTGGCTGACCATTGAAAAGCAAAAAGCCATATTTTAACTGCGGATTGCTAAACTCAAGAATAAGCTCTGACAGTTCGGATTTATGTACAACATCGCCTAAATTGTCTACTAATCCCGCCACCTGTTCTTCCACATCTCTTAAATCACGCCTTAAATCCTGCATTTCAACTACATTACCTGTAATCTGCATCGAAAGCTGTAAAAATTCTCTTTTTCCAATCAAGCCTTGGTTTTCTACTATATAGTCTTTCATCTGCTTGAAGGTACGGATTAAAGCCTTACTCTGCTTAACAGCAAGTTCCCCTTTAAGAACTGTCATCAGCATATAAATTCCCTGTTCAGTAAACACATGAGGATTATATTTAATATTACTTCCTCTCCCTGCACTTTTGTTCAAGGTCACATTTTGTGACCTTGAAAGTTCAGATACTTCCTCATCAGTTAATTGGAACATAAAATCTTCATCAAATTTTTCAATATTCCTTTTTACTTGCTGATTAAAAGCCTTTGTTTCATACCCATAAATCTCTGCCAGTTCAAAGTCAAGCATGACCTTCTGCCCCCTTATAATGTAAATCTTTTTCGCAAGAGTTTCATTACTTACAAGCATAATTTCATCCTTTTTATCCATTTTTCCTTCTCCTTACTTTAATCTCCCAATAGCTTTAATTGTATTCCTATCGAAGATAAATTGCAAACAAAAAGATTACCTTGACAGCCTTAAGCCACCAGATAATCCTTATACTTTATTTCCCAACTATTCCTACTTCTCTTCCTTCATTATATCCTCAGACATAATCCTTAGCATTTTCTCCAGAGTTTTATTTTTCCTCCGGAGTAAAGCGGTTCTCCAGCTTCTCCATAACTTCTTTAAGATACTGGTAACTAATATTGTAATAGTCAATATATTTTTTTGTAACTTCCAGATAATATATCCTTTTATCCTCTTCTGACTGTACCTTATTAAGATAACCCTTCTTCACAAGATTATTTATCTTGTCTGCTGCATTTGCCGAGGAAAGACTGGTAAAGCTTGCAAACTCGCTTACTGTAGGCTTTCCTAAAGCATGGATAATCTCCATACAAAAGGTTTCCACTGTAGTAAGTGAAGCTTCCCTGTCTCTCCATTTCTTAAATACTTCTTTATAAAAATGCATCTTAAATTTTGTATATACCTTATTAAAGGAGTCATATAGCATTTTTCTGTCCACCTCCTGACTTTAATAACAGTATATCAACTTTATTTTTCTATTGCAAATGTGAGCTCTGCCTCTGCTGCCACCTTGCCGTCTACAAGTGCTGTGGCTGAGCCGATACCCACACTTCCCTTTCTCTTTATAATCTCGCAGCGAAGCTCAAGTACATCTCCCGGTACAACCTGTTTCCTAAATCTTGCTGACTTAACTCCTCCAAAGAATACAAGTTTTCCTTTATTTTCTTCTTCCGAAAGTAAAGCCACCGCCCCTGTCTGTGCAAGAGCCTCAAGTATAAGTACTCCCGGCATTATAGGATTTCCCGGAAAATGCCCTAAAAAGTGCATTTCGTTAGCCGATACATTCTTCTGACCAACTGCCCTTACACCTTTCTCAAGCTCAGTTATCTTATCTACCAGTAAAAACGGATATCTATGCGGAAGTATTTCCATTATTTCACGAGAATTTAACTCCATTTAAGCCTCCTCATATTTCTTAAACACAACAGTTGCATTATGTCCGCCAAAGCCCAAAGAATTAGACATAGCTACCTTGATTTCTCTATTCCTTCCTTCATTAGGAACTATGTCAAGGTCACATTCCTCGTCCTTTTCCCTGTAGTTTATGGTAGCCGGTACGAAGCCCTCTTTTAAGCCAAGTACTGTGATTATACCCTCAACTGCTCCGGCAGCTCCGAGCATATGTCCTGTCATAGACTTGGTAGAACTAACCATCAGCTTATCTGCATCTGCTCCGAAAGCAAGCCTTATAGCCCTTGTCTCGCATTTATCATTGAGCGGAGTTGAAGTTCCATGTGCATTTATATAATCCACATTCGATGCGGAAAGCTTTGCATCAGCCAAAGCAGACTTAAAGCAGGCTGCCGCTATGCTTCCGTCTTCTACCGGAGCTGTAATATGGCTTGCATCACAGGTAGCACCATAGCCCACTACCTCCGCATATATCTTAGCACCTCTTTTTAAGGCATGGGAAAGCTCCTCTAAGATAAGCACTCCTCCGCCTTCTCCCATAACAAAGCCGTTTCTCTCCTTATCAAACGGAATAGAGGCTCTGTCAGGTTCTTTAGATTTGCTAAGTGCATTCATGGAAGCAAAACCGCCTATTCCAAGCTCTGTTATAGTAGCCTCACTTCCTCCGCAAAGCATAAGCTCCGCATAGCCGTCTCTGATATGCCTGAATGCATCTCCTATAGCATTGGTTGAGCTTGCACAGGCTGTAACAGGCGAGGTACACATGCCATGAAGCCCGAAAGCTATTGCTATCTGTCCCGCAGACATATTTGCTATTATCATAGGTATGAAGAAAGGTGAAATCTTTTCAAAATTTCCCTTTTCATGTCCCTTTATTGTTTCCTTTTCTATTGTGTCAATACCACCGATACCGCTTGAAAATACTACTCCGAATCTGCTTCTGTCCACATTTTTAAGCTCTATACCGCTGTCAGCCATAGCTTCTTTAGCAGCTACAAGAGCAAACTGTGTTACCCTGTCCATTCTTCTGACTTCTTTTTTGTCCAAGAAATCCTCCGGATTAAAGTCTTTAACTTCTCCGGCAAGGCTTATCTTCTTATCTGTAATATCATAATGTGTAATTTCTGCAATTCCGCATTTCCCGGACTTTACCGACTGCCACATAGTTTTTATGTCATTTCCGATAGGTGTAACTGCTCCAAGACCTGTAATTACAACCCTTCTCATATACTCATACCTCCATCTGCACAGATTACCTGACCTGTAATATAGTTACTGTCTTCTCCTGCTAAAAATGAAACTACCGAAGCTATTTCCTCCGGTTTTCCCATTTCTTTAAAAGGAATACCTGCAATAACCGCTTCTCTTGCCTTATCAGACATCGCTTTTGTCATATCTGTTTCTATCATACCGGGAGCAACAGCATTTACATTGATTCTTCTGCCTGCAAGCTCTCTTGCAAGTGACTTTGTCATTCCTATAACTCCTGCCTTGGTAGCAGAATAATTCACCTGTCCCGCATTACCCATAACACCGACTACGCTGCTTATATTAACTATCTTTCCCGACTTCTGCTTAAGCATTATTTTAGATGCTTCACGCATCATATAAAAGCTGCCTTTTAAGTTTACGTCTAAGACTGCATCAAGATCTTCATCCTTCATCTTCATAAGCAGACCGTCTTTAGTAATTCCTGCATTATTTACAAGTACATCTACGCTGCCCAACTCAGCCTGAACCTCTTCTGTCCACTCTTTGCAGGCTGTACTGTCGGCTACATCTACCTTGTAAGATTTAACTTTTACTCCTGCGCTTTCACAAAGTTTTACAGTTTCTTCCGCAAGTTCAGGATTACTGTTATAGCTAAATGCTATGTTGAATCCGTCTTTTGCAAGCCTTACACAGATTGCCTTACCTATACCCTTGCTGCCTCCCGTTACTATGGCTGTTTTATCCATACACTCTCCTTTAATCAGTCTTTAATCAATATATTTCACTTAAGTCATCTATAGTATATTTACTATATTACATCTCTCTTATATTATGATGTGGGTGTCAAGAGATAATAAATTCTCTTGCAAGCAAGCTTGCATCGAATTTTTATACTTTTTGACACTTGTATCATATTATGTTATCTCTAACAATATATTGACTACAACCTTTTATCTAATTACATTAATAACTTTTTCCAGATCTTCCTTATTCTGAATGGTCAGAATATCTATCTTAGCATCCAAAGCCGCCGCTGTCTTTTTTACAAAGCCTGAGAGTACATTGCCTGGGCCTATCTCTATAAAGCTGTCAAAACCTTCGGCTATCATAGTCTTTACACAGTCTTCAAAGTGTATTGCACTCTGAGCACTGAGCTGCCATAATCTCTTTTAAGTTATCACCATGTTTATAAAGCTTACCTGTCAGATTAAGTGCCAAAGGAATCTTAGGTTCATTAAAATCCATTTTTTCAAAATAAACAGTCAGCTTATCTCCTGCCTCTTTAAGCAGCTTTGTATGAAAAGGAGCAGTTACATTCAGTCTTATGCATCTCTTTGCACCTGCTTCTTTCAGTTTTTCCTCCGCTTTGGTTACAGCAACTTCTTCGCCACAGATTACATACTGCCCTGCACAATTATAGTTTGTAACTTCTACAAAACCTTCTGTTTCTTTGCAGATATTTTCAATCTTTTCAGCTTCCAAGCCAAGTAAAGCACTCATTACAGTGGACTTTCCTTTTGCTGCTTCCTCCATAGCCTTTCCTCTAAATGCTGTAACAGAAATATAAGACTGTAAGTCAAATACTCCTGCTGCATACAATGCTCCGTACTCACCAAGGCTCAGTCCCAAAGCTCCGTCAGGCTTTATACCGTTTTCTTTAAGTACCTCTGTGACTCCTGCTGCAAAAGCTGACATACAAGGCTGGGTATATCCGGTTTTAGCAAGAGTAGCATCATCTCCGTCAAACATAAGGCTTTTAAGGTTAAAGTCTAACTCTATACTATCTATAATCTTCTTAAAGGTGGGATAGGCTTCATACATATCGGCTCCCATCCCCACTTTCTGGCTTCCTTGTCCTGCATATAAAAAACAGATTTTACTCATTATAATTCCTTTCGAAACTTCATACTGTTAAACCAAATTTACTTTATGCTTCCCACTCTCATTTATACCAAATCATTCTACTGCTGTAGATTTTTAATGACTTCCTTATATTCTCTATCCATCGACTCAAAAATCTCACTTAGAGTTCTGATTTCAGTAAGACCGCCGGCTACCTGTCCCGCCATAAGGGAACCGTTCTTCACATCTCCGTCAAACACAGCTTTTCTAAGTGCTCCGAGGGTAAAATGTTCGAGTTCCATCTTATCCTTACCTTCTTTTTCAAGTCTTACATATTCTCTGGACATTTCATTTTTAAGGATTCTTACAGGTGTTCCTGCTATCCTTCCTGTAACCACACTGTCATTATCTCTTGCATTTATAATTGCATTTTTATAATTCTCATGAATAGGGCATTCCTTAGATACCAAAAGGCAGGTTCCAAGCTGTACCCCGCTTGCTCCGAGTGCATAGGCAGCGGCAAGCTGACGGCCTCCTGCTATACCACCTGCAGCAATTACAGGTATACTTACTGTATCTACTACCCTGGGTACAAGAGCCATGGTTGTCATCTCTCCTACATGGCCTCCGCTTTCGGTTCCCTCTGCTATAATAGCATCTGCTCCCATATCTTCAAGCCTTTTAGCGAGCATTGGGCTTGCCACAACAGGCATCACAAAAACTCCGTTATCCTTCCAGTCTTTCATGTATTTCTTAGGCATACCTGCACCTGTAGTAACTATCTTTACTTCTTCTTCAAGAACTACTGCCACAAGTTCATCTATCTGAGGATGCATAAGCATAAGGTTTACGCCGAACTTACCCTTGGTAAGCTCCCTGCATCTCCTTATATTCTCACGTAACATCTCAGGGTTCATACCGCCTGATCCAATGAGACCAAGTCCGCCTGCTTCTGTTACAGCCGCAGCAAACTCACCTATTGCAACATTTGCCATACCACCCTGTATAAACGGGTATTTAATTCCTAAAATCTCATTTAATTTCTTCATCGTTTTCCCTTCCGGTTATCAAATCTCAAATACTCCTGCACTCCAGGTCATACCTGCTCCAAAACCGACACAGACAATCTTCATTCCTGCTTTTAACTTTCCGCTTTCAAATAAGTCATCAAGCGCCAGTCCTATGCTGGCAGCCGAAGTGTTAGCATATTCTCCTACATTCTGATAAAATTTATCTTCCTGTCCTTTATAATTTCTCTTTACAAAATCAATAATTCTGGCATTTGCCTGATGGCAGACCACATAATCTATATCACTCATTTCAAGTCCTGCCTGACAAAGCACCTCATCTATGCTTTGCTTTATGACTTTTACGGCAAACTTAAATACCGACTGCCCCTTCATTTTTAAGAAACTATCCTTTGAGCCTACACCGCCACAGACTAAATCTTCGTCATTTCCGTCCGAATATGAGCGGATACAGGATATGCCTTCCTTATCTTCAAGCTTTACTAAGGCTGCCGCTGCTCCGTCTCCAAAGAGTACGCAAGTGCTTCTGTCACTGAAATCAAGTATTTTGGACATTTCCTCACTTCCGATAACCAGGGCATATTTATCCTTCATTTCATTTAATAGGGCTTTTGCATTCTGCAAGGCATACATAAATCCACTGCAGGCAGCACTTAAATCATAAGCCATCACATTTCCTTTAAGTCCTAATGCCTTCCCGACCATGCAGGCCGTACTTGGAAATGCATAGTCACTGCTTGTGGTTGCAACTATAATAATACCTATTTTTTGCAGGCTGAATTCACTGTCTCTTTCAAGTCCTCTGTTTACTGCCACCTTGGCAGCCTCTACAGCCAGGCTGTTACAGCTTTCTTCTTCACAATAATATCTTTTTTTAATTCCTGTTCTTGTTGCTATCCATTCATCAGAAGTATCTACTATCTTAGATATATCCTCATTTGTAACTAATTTTTTAGGCAAAGCCTTGCCTGTCGCCACAAATTTAAGTCTTCCCAAGTTTTACCTCCATTTAAGCCTTTACGGCCTTTTTTTCCTTGTCTATTTCCCTAAACTTCTTATATCTATTCTTTACAAGGCTGTCTGCCTTTAGTTTTCTAAGTTCTGTCAGCTCTTTATAAATCATTTCATCAATATTTATAATAAGCTTGGCTCCTTCTTTAACTATTCCATCTATAATGCCATAGTCAAGAAGCTCACCTGCTGTCAGTTTCATAAGCTTAGCTGCTTCATCTGCCCTCTTGCTGTCCTTCCAAAGTATGGAAGCAAAGCCTTCCGGAGACAGTATGGAGTACACCGCATTTTCAAGCATGTACACCTTGTCTGCTACAGCAATTCCCAATGCTCCTCCACTGCTGCCCTCACCTGTAATAACTGATATTATAGGAACTTTCAGCCCACTCATAAGAGCAAGATTTTCTGCTATTGCATTTGCCTGTCCATTAGCCTCCGCCATAAGTCCGGGATAAGCTCCCGGAGTATCTACAATGGTAATTACAGGTCTGCCGAATTTCTCAGCCTGTTTCATAAGCCTTGCAGCCTTTCTATAGCCCTCCGGAGACGCCATACCAAAGTTGCAGGCTATGTTTTCTTCTGTTGTACTGCCCTTCTTATGTCCTATAACAGTTACCGGAATATCATGAAATAGTGCTATTCCTCCAAGTATAGCACTATCTTCACCCGATATCCCATCTCCTTTAAGTTCAATAAAATCATCAAACAGAAATTCTATATAGTCATTTATTTTTAACCTGTCCTTATCTCTGGCTAACATTACCCTCTCATAAGGACTTTTAATATTTTCTTTCATTTATTATTTTCTCCGTAAGAGATTATTTTGTATTATGAAGCCTTAGAACTTTTGAAAGCCAATCCTTCATATCTTTTCGCTCCACAACAGCATCAAGCCTGCCATGTTCAAGCAAAAACTCCGCCCTCTGGAAGCCTTCAGGCAGCTTTTCTCCTATAGTCTGCTCTATTACTCTCGGACCGGCAAAACAGATAAGCGATTTTGGCTCTGCTATGGTTATATCTCCGAGTGAAGCAAAGCTTGCACTCACACCACCTGTTGTAGGATTGGTAAGTACAGAAATAAAAAGTCCGCCATTATTCTTGAATTTTTCAATGGCTGCGGCAGTCTTTGCCATCTGCATAAGGGAAAATATTCCTTCCTGCATCCTGGCACCGCCGCTTGCACTGAAAATAACCAGAGGCAGCTTTTTCTTTTCAGCATATTCAGCCAGTCTTGCCACTTCTTCACCCACTACCGTACCCATGCTTCCAAGCAGAAATCTGCCATCAAGCACACCTACTGCAGTAGTAACTCCGCCTATTTTAATAATTTCTGTGACTATAGCATCATTCTGCCTTGTTTTCTCCCTATTTTCCTTTAGTTTTTCCTCATAATCAGGAAAATCTATAGGATTAATAGATTTTAGTGGATGAAAGCGTCTCTTAACCTGCTTTTCATCAGATAATGCAGCCATTCTCTGCATAGGGCTTAACGGAAAATAATGTCCACACACCGGACAAACTCCCAGCTCTGTTTTGAGCCTTTCTCTTGTTATCTCATTTTCACAGGATGGACAGATTATTCCTTCTCCTGTTTTATCATTACTTTTTTCTTTTCTTGCTCTGTTAAGAGCATTTAAATCGTCTTTTCTTCTTGAAAATATCTGTGCTATTTTCATATTCACTTTCCTTGCCTGTTACAACCATATTAAGGCTATACTGTTTTTTCAATATTATCTTTATTCTTTTCATAAAAGCCGGTATTATACTGTCCCGCAATAAAGTCCGGCTGATAGGTTATCATATACATCAATTCACTGTTTGTCTTAATTCCGTCAATGATAAGTTCCTCTAAGGCTCTCCTCATTCTCCGATAGCTTCAAGTCTGGTATTCCCATGTACTATGATTTTTTTGCAAGCATTGAATCATAATAAGGACTTACTTCATAACCCTCAAACAAATGACTCTCAACCCTCACTCCATATCCTGCCGGAAAATGAAGACAGCTTATCTTGCCTGTAGACAGAGCATTTATCCTGCACTCTATTGCACTTCCTTTTTAAGCTTATATCCGACTGCTTTATGGATAACTTTCTTCCTGCTGCTATGTTTATCTGCTCTTTTTATGATATCAACACCTGTAACCATCTCTGTTACAGGATGTTCCACCTGCACTCTGGTATTCATTTCTATGAAATAAAAAAATTCCCTTTGTCATCGGCTATAAATTCAACCGTACCCACGCTGTTATAGCCCGCAGCCTTAGCAGCCCTTACCGCCATATCTCCCATCTTCTCACGAAGCTTCGGTTTCAAAAAAACCAGGATGGCGATTCTTCAAGCATTTTTCTGGTTATTCTTCTGTATGGAACATTCTCTTTCACCAAGATGAACTACATTGCCTTTTTTATCAGCCATAATCTGAATTTCAATATGATGAGGATTTAAGACCAGCTTTTCAAGGTAGATACTGTCATTTCCAAAGGCAGCCTTTGCCTCGGCCTTTGCACCGGCATAGGCACTTACAAGTTCTTCCTTAGAAAATGCCCTTCTCATACCCTTGCCACCGCCTCCGGCACTTGCCTTTATAAGTACAGGATAGCCTATGTCTTCTGCTATTCTTACAGCTTCTTCCTCGCTGTGAATAAGCTCCTTAGAGCCGGGTACCACAGGTACTTTTTCAGCTATCATAAGACTTCTTGCCGCCTGCTTATCTCCCATCTTTTCTATGATTTCCGCTGAAGGTCCTATGAAAGTAATGCCGTTTTTTTCACATTTTCTGGCAAAGTCAGCATTTTCAGACAGAAATCCATATCCCGGATGAATAGCATCACATTCGGTCTTAAGTGCGGTCTCTATCAGGATATCTCCGTTTAAATAACTCTCTTTGGCTCCCGCAGGTCCAATGCATACAGCCTTGCCGGCCAACATAACCGGCAGAGACTCTTTGTCAGCTTCGGAATAAACCACAACACTTTCTATATTCAGTTCTCTGAGACATCTTATTATACGGACTGCTATTTCACCTCTGTTTGCAATCAGCACTCGTTTAAACATCTGTTTCCTCCAACAAAAACAGCACCTGATTATATTCTATCATTTTGCCATCTTCTGCCCTGATTTCAACTATTTTTCCGGAAAATGGTGCAGCCAGCTCATTCATAATCTTCATCGCTTCTATGATTCCAAGTATGTCACCCTTTTTCACCACATCACCGACTGATACATACGGCTTTGCTTCAGGTGAAGCTGAACGGTAAAATGTGCCCACAAAAGGAGCTTTTATCTCTTTATAGTCAGAATTTGCTTCATTTGGCTCATTTTCTTCTGTGAAGTCATTTCTTGTTATTACCTGCTGCTTTATTTTACCGGACTTATCCTCTGTACTGATAACTTCCATAGCCTTCTTAAGTTCAAGATTATCTCCGCCAAGACTAAGCTTCAGCTCGCTTAACGAAGATTTTTCAAACCTGTCCCAGACCTCATAAATATCTTTAATATCCATATATTGTTTCCTTTAAGTTTAATCTTCTTTTTGCATTATCTATAAAGTTTACAATATCCTCTACAGTCTTAAATGAAGCAAGCTTATCCTCGTCTATGGTTATGCCGAACTCTTCCTCAAGTGCCATACCAAGCTCAACCGCATCAAGTGAGTCAAGTCCGAGATCGCTTTCAAGGCTTGCACTTAATTTAATCTTGTCTTCATCAATGTTTGCTGCATTTACAATTACTTCTTTTTACTTTTTCAAAAATTCATTTTTCTTTACCTCGTTTAATTTAGTTAAATTTATTTAGATAAATTTATCAAGCTTTTTATATCACTGTTTTTGGATTAATGTCAAGATAATATTTTTTTGAACAAAATATGAACAAAATAATAGAATCATAATGAATTAAGTGTAATATGACGAAAATGGCTAAAAAAAGTGTGTGCTTGCACACACTTCGCGTGCGAGCGGTGCCGCAAGGCAAACTTCCCTACCGCGAGCTGCGCATCCCTCGAGAGATTTTTTTATTTAATAGGAAATTTCGAAGAAATTGCCTATTAAATAAAAATACCCAGAGGTTTTTCTCCGGGTACATAACGTTATATTTTAAATACTATTATTAAAACAATTCCGAGTGCGTTCCAAGCCTATAAAGCATCAAGACCAGTACATCTCCCTGAATCTCATAAACCAACAACCAATCCGGCTCAATGTGACATTCACGAGCACCTTTATATTTGCCTATAAATCATGATCTCTGTATTTTATATCCAGCGTACCACCGTCCGCCAAAATGTTGATTACCTCAAACAGCTTATCTAGATTCTTATGTTGCTTTTTCGCAAGTTTTAAATCTTTTTTAAACTGGTTGGTAAACTGTACATCATATTTCATACTTCAAGTGCCGCTCTAAGTTCATCAATACTGGAATATTTAGGTGTCAAAGGATCAGCCATAAGTTTTCTTCCTTCTTCGATTGCAGCTGCTGTAGTATCATTGGGTACATCCAGCTTAAGTTCAAAAGGAATTCCATGTTCGCGGATAGCGGTTCTCAGGAACATATTGACAGCAGTAGTCATGTTTATACCAAGTTCATTAAAAATATTTTCTGCCTGATCTTTGATTGCTTTTTCTATTCTAATATTCAAATTTGTAGTTGCCATACATAACACCTCCATAAATGTATATTATAGTATATTTTCGGTTTTTGTAAATACATTGTCATTATAATATGCGCTTTTTATCTCTTCATCATCAAAGCCCAGCTCTTTTAAAGCTGCAATTTGTTTTTTCTGATGCTCAGGTGTACCTCCTGAAACAGAACTGTAGATTTCACTTTGTGGCCAATCTTCATAAACTCTGTCAAGAAAAGCCGGAATATTTTCATACATAGGTAATATATTTGAAATAAATCCTTGCTTGAGACAAACAATATAATCTTCCTTACTTAGTATTTCTGTATAACCATCTTGGTCAAATGAATTGCACCTTTCAATAGTTTTTTCAATATCCCAGGGAGTAAATGTTATTAAATGCAGTGGTCTGCTCCATCTCTTAGAATCGCTCTTATCAGGTGAAGGAATAATTTTTTCCCAAAAACCTCTCTTTACAGCAAAAGAACCTGTTGAAATATAAAGCCGGTATGTTGTATGTTCAAAAGTTTCCTCACATATTTCTCCGTTAACAGGCTCAAATACCCCATAAACATCATTGGTCAAGAGCCTTAGATAATAAGTCCTTTCTCTTCCATCTACTTTGTAGATAGCACCTACTTCATACCTTGCCATTTTATTTCCCCTTTATATAAGCTTGATTATTCAACAAAATCAGTCTTTTTGTACCTTGAAGATACAAAACCTAAAAGACCAATCTGAGGTATGTTCCATTCATTAGGTAGATAAATACTACATAGAATTTCATCTCCCTTTGAATTTTTTGCAATAAATTTATACCTCCCAAGCTCTTCATTGCCGGTCACTCTCTCGATATCAGATATGTGAGTTTTATCAAAAAATGCACTAAACTCATTCCATATTATCTCTGCCTCATCACCTGATAAGCTGACTTTTAAACAGTATTTTATCCCTGTCTTACACCTTGGTTTTCTTCCTGATTCATCAGGCTTACATACCTTTATACTTCCCTTGTCATATGACCATTCCACATTTTCCAGTGAGCTTATTTTAACATTCAACACATCCTTGAATTCACACTTTTTTTCTGAAATATACTTACAAGCCTGTTCAAATATATTAAAATTATCCATCATTCCTTTTTAAACGAACCTCCACCTCTATATGTATTTACAACGCAGGTAAACTTTTGCATACATTTTGGACATTTTATGACATGATAAATAATATCATCAACCCAGTAGCCGTCACGCTTATATGCATCTACCGGACAGGTGCCATCTACCAGCCGAAAACCCTCTTCTTCAATAAGCTCTCCAATATAATCCATAGTTTTTTCATAATCCTTTGGAGACTTAAAGTCTTGAACTAAAGTAATTTTCTCACAATAATTACACATTTTCTGCCTCCAATACCGGGTTAATCTTCATAATAATACCATTCAAAAATAAATTTCTCCGGATGCAGCCTTATATACTCTATTATCTCAGCCTCACCTGTATGCACACAAACAAGGGTATCCGCCTCATCTAACAAATCATCAAATCTTTTATCTCCCAAAAGCTTGGATACCAATTTATAGCGTTCATCTTCATCAAATGGAAGACTTCCCCCTAAATAGTCTATCAATTTTTGCAAATTATCAGCATAAGCTTTCATCTTAAAAAACTTCAATCCATTTAAAGTATCCTCCCAAACCATACCGGACGGATTAGCTAAAAACTGGTAATTTCCACCATTTCTCACTTCTAAAAAATATATTAATATAGCACATAAATATCTTTGTTCTAATGTAAACCCATCTATTGAACTAATATAGTCTTCATAAAAATCGCAACTGTCTCTCAGCCAAAGCATAGGTTCTGCTATATCCCAGACATCTATTTCATTTTTCAAATCCTCAACAGTAATTTTTTTATATATTTTTTCTCCATAGTGTCCTCATATATAAAACTAAATTTATCCCAATTATTCACGCCATAGGTCACATTACTCTTATTTCTAATAAATCGTAACCAGTACATTTCCATTTGCTTCCAAAATTTGTTTGTAAAAATCTATCATTTCCTTAAAACAAACATAAATTTCTTTTTTTATTCCTTCTACATCAACATCTTTATCCCATATATCAGGATAAAGTTCAGCTTTTTTGCAGGCTTCCATACTGAAATTTTCTAAAGCTGCGTCTATATCAAAATTCTCTAATGCAGAAATGATATCTGCAACCCTGTCTTTTTCTATGTAGGCAATAAACTCAGATACTTCTTCAAGCGAAGTCACACCTACAACCGCCTCGCTTAAAGGATTGCCCTCTATAGGCTCTGAACTGTCTACACCGGTTAGCACAAAATGAAGTACATCCCACATCTTATCTATATCAAGTAAAATCTCTGCTTCTTCATTCCAGTCCTCAACCTCTTCAAATATTTCGTCTTCTTCTCCGTTAAAATGTTTCATTTCATTTAAGTTTTCATTACTTAAATACTGATAATTTGCTATCATTCCCATTTTGTTTTTCCTCCATTCTGTCGGGATTGCGAGAGGTGAAACCAAATCAATCCTGTATCAGTAAAATACTATTCCCATATTATAATTATTGTAATTCAATTATTTACTTTATGACATCAAACTCATCCAAACAACCAGTTTTTCACAAAACTCCTTTGGATGCAAAATAAAAAACTCTGCATGATCCATTCCTGCATTTTCAACTACCTTCACATTCGGAAATATTTTACTGATGTACGCAATATCCCATTCTCTCGCCTTTTTTTCATTAGAACCATACCAATATGCTATTTTGCAATTTACCGTTGGTATAGGCTCAGGCATAGAGTAATTATTACAGGAATAGAACGAACGCCAAATTGTTTTTGCCCTCAAACCGTCAAAAACATCCTTGACATATCTGATATCGTCTTCTGAATATTTCTCAGCATCAAATACACTACGCAATGCTTTAAGGCTAATATGCTTTCCCAGTTCCAGCATTATAAAATCACGAATTCCTATCAAATAAGTAAGAGGCTTCCATAGCTGATATGGAGTTATACCTCCATCTATCACAGCAAAATCAGCTTCTATCTTCCTGACTGCCAGTATTCGTGTTACAACAGCTCCCCCCATAGAACAGCCATAGAGGCATTTAACCACACTTAAACCATTATCTAGGAGCCAGTCAGCTATTTCATCAGCTATCTGCTCAACACTTGTAAAATCTGCCTCCGGCATATCCGGATCAAAGCCAGGTATTGCCGGAATAACTATATGATAATCTTTTTTTAGTATCGGTACTATAGAATTAAAAATATCCCATCTCACACCAAGTGGATGTAATAAAACAAGTGTTTCTTCGTTTTCCTTACCAAATTCATGAATAATCATTTTTTCAACCTCAAAACTTTCTATCTTACTATCATAAAATTAGTTTCATTAAAACTTATAAGTTGCATAAATACTGTTCTGTCCTTCTGCCTTTTTAAAGCCGGCAGCAGTATAGATTGCTATATCCTCTAAAGCATCCACCTCAACCAGTACCATCATCTGATGTGGTTTGTTTAATTCGATTGCTTTTGCAAGAAGTCCAAGTTCATAGCCCTGATATCTGTACTCAGGCTTCATAAAAATATCATATGGTTCATTTGTTTCAAAACTATATGTAACATCCAGATAACCCTGTACCTGACCATCTTTTATTACAAGCAACACTCTGAAACGGTCTTTCGCCGAAAGAACCCTTTCTGCCGTCCAATATGTTTCTGTTCTATGAAGCCCACAGTACTGCTCTTTCCACTTTTCAGCATATAATTCTATCTCGCTTGTATCTACATTTGGCACCACTCCGGTATGAACCATCTTTTGCTGTTCACTATCAAAAACAGCCCCTTTTTCTTTTAAGAGCTCACATAATGCAGCATTTTGGGGATTAATAACAAAATCTGCCTTATAACCCCGATACTTATTTTCCATATACAAAAGCATTTCTCTAAAAGCTTTTTTACTTTTTGTAAATCCGATAAGCATCTCAATATACTTTTCATCCGGAACAATAAGCCATACAAAAATTCCTTTTATAATTCCGTTTTCAAGAACTGCAAATGAATATTCATCCTTCCTTTTTAATGCACCATAGAGATTATCCTTGTCATACGCAAAATGCGGATCATAATATGACGGATTATCTGCCAGTTCTAAAATAAAGTCCGAATATTCTTCAAAGGATTTGATTTCTAAAATTTCCATTCATGCCTCGTAAATTTCATATTATCTCAAATTGGAGGTTATTTTTCAGTTATAAGGCTAACTCTTTTACTATTTTTTCAAACTCATAAAACAAATCAATGTACTTTCCCACAATCATCTCACAATGGGCTTTTACAACCGCACCATCATAATCGTGAGTCAGTTCATTCCTAACTTTTAACATTTCCATCCAGTCATCATCACCAATAAGATTTGCCTTAAATGCTTCTCTAAGCACGTCTCTCGGAGAACCTGTTACAAATCCTATAATCGCATAATGCTGAATAAGGATATCTTTCATTACCTTCCAAGCCAAATCAAAGGTAATGGAAAATTTTGCTCCGGTTCCACTTATTACAAATGAATCTGAAAAATCTCTTTCCCTTGCCTCCGCTAAAGCTTTCAGCGAATTACAAAAAGACTCAAATCTTCTCTTAAATCTCTCGTCCATATTGCCTTATATCCTCCAGTAAAAGCTTGTTTTTACATTCATCCATATTTACTATGTCTATACTATAAAGCGTTGGCAATTCCCCTACTTTTTGTATAAGCAAGCCAATATCGTTAACTCCCGATACAGCTATATCTATGTCACTTCTTTCAAGTGCAGTTCCCTTTGTCCTTGAGCCAAATAAAAAAACTTTTTTTGCCCCCGACTCTTTACATAGTTTTGCCGCTCGTTCTATTACTTCTTCTTCTTTCAAATTATCACCTTTCTGCCTGATTACCTTAGCCTGCATCAAAAATAAGTCTTAGCAGGCCAAACTACCGGCTAAGTCGTTCAATAAACTCCTTGTCAATTTCATCCACCGTCATATCTGTATGTGCGAATATACCCTTATTATAGGAATTAGTTAATATCCAGGCAGCATATGTCTTAAATTCTTCCGCAGTTTTTACGCTATAATCAAATGCTTTGTGAGTTCCTCCGGAGCAATCTCCCCAATCAGACAAATGCCCTATTATTTCAAAAAATGAATCATTATAAGCTTCAAATTTTTTCGTTGCTCTGGCACTCAAATACGCTGCAATACAGTTGTCAAAGGCATAGTAAAACTGTGGAGCGCGAAATGGAAGTGAATTTCTCTCCCTGTTGTGAAAATTTGCGTCAATTACATAAGACTTACGCACGTCATCCATAGTAGGCTTATCCATAGTTTTCACTGTAGTTTGGATATATTTATAAATTGTTTCTTTATCAAAAAAGTGTCCGTCTATGGCAATCAACGCCCCCCACATACCATCTTCATACTTAAATGCCATTACTGCACCGTTTTTATACTTACTTTCAACCGGAACAGGTGGTGCCACTCTTTTTTTAGGCCTTTCCTTTTTTACACTAATTTTTTCTAAAAATTCAGCAAGGTTAGTTATTCTTTTATTGATAAATTTATCATCAGCACCAAGTTCCCTAGCTATTTCTATATCCTTACCACTTAGAACCGCTTCCTTTACTTCAGCTAAAAATCATCCTTAAGTCCCCCTACTTCCCAAAGGCAATATGCAAGACTAAATAAGACATCATATCTGTCATCATCTTCTTCAGCAGGAAGCAAATCATTTTTTATATCTTCAGGCTCTTCTCCATTATTATAGCGTTTAAAAAATTCATCCTTAGTATCACAGGAAGTATCATTACCAAAAATTGCTGCACTCCAGGTTCCCATAATATTCTCCTCAAGCTTTGTTAATTTATATTTATGATACAAGTGTCAAAAGTATAAAAATTCGATGCAAGCTTGCTTGCAAGAGAATTTATTATCTTTTGACACGCAAAAAATATGAGTAAGTAGCCATTTTTTGCAAAAAAATGAGCGGATTACGAATATTTTTGCAAGGATTGCGAGAGGTGAAGCCGAAGCAATCCTGTATCATTGGGTGTCAAATACTTTTGACACCCACATCATATTTATAATTCTATACGCTTATTTATATGCCGTCAATTCTTTAATAACAATTATATCACAGATATATCCGTCACAGCCATTCTTTCTGTGATTAATTTAGAACGTCCCAACACACAACAAACAGCCCACAGATGGAATATACCACCTATGGGCTGCTCACTCTTTGTCTTACAGTTTGATTTGCACGACATCTCCTGTGCATCATACTAAGCGTTCACATTATACTATATCACTAAAAATTATTTATTCTTCTTAGGAGCTTTATAGCCTACCACATACTTAGTAAGGTATTTTGTACTGAAAGTAAGAGTTTTATTCTTATCATTATACGAAGCCTTAATATGTACAGCCTTACCCTTTTTATTAAAATATGCAACATAAAGTCTGGTCGCTTTCTCTTTGACAGTTTTATTATAAGGAAGGCTTATCTTAGCTTTACCTTCTCCAAGATCAGTTATCTTTGTCTCTCCTGCTTTTAAGGAAATATTATATACAGGTCTCTTTCCTGCAATCTTCTTTTCTTTGGCACTAAGCTTAGTAACTGAAGCTATGGAAAGATTTATATCACCATCGCTCTTCTTATCTATAAGCGCAAGTGCCTTATTCTCAAACTGTACCTTTACCTTAGCTGCTGTAACTTCAAAGGCTTTTATAGCAGACTCTATAAAACTGTTTAAAATACCTTTTTCAAGTTTAACATCTACAGACTTGGTTCCTTTTGGAACAGCAACTTTAAGTCTTACAATATTCTTCTCAGACTCCCTTGCAGCTTCCAGTGCTTCCTTAATATCATCAGAAGATACATTAGCCTCTGCCTTATTCTTTGATACTGACTCAGCATTTACTTTTGCTACAGGCTTAGCTTTATCAGCTACAGTTCCATCTTTAGCAGTATCAGATTTCTTATTGTCCTGATTCATATCAGGCTTCTTGTCATCTTTTCCTGCTTCCGGTTTTTTATCCTCTGTAGATGGAAGAGGAACTACAGCTCCATTTCCACCACCTATAGAACCACTCGTTTCATTTACCACAATTTCCTTAAATACCGGTTCAGAAGCCTCATAGGTATTGGTTTCACCAAAACGGATACCTACTATCATCTTTTCATCAGTTATATGATGTTTAAAATTATCAAGTTGCCATGACTCTTTACCAAACTTATACTGTGCACCGTTAACAGCAGAAATAGTGACTGTTTTATTACCTTTTATACCTCCAACCGTAGCCACGAGTACAGGTTTATCAACCCTTTTAAGCTTCTTAAATATTACCGTTCTACTTCCCTGAACACCTACACCATCTTCTCCTTCTGCTTTTATACGAGCATAGAAAGTAACTGTTGAATTAGGCTCTATTCCACTAAATGTATCACTCTCCTGCCAAGCTTCCAAATCTTTTGAATACTCATAGGTTTTACCTTGTGGAGCAGGATTCTTAACTTTTACCTTATACTCAAATTTACCCGGATTATTTGTATCTACATTATATGTTCCTTCTTCTAAAATAGGAGCCGGAGCCTCATAAGTATTCTTACTTACATCAACTGTCTGTTTTGTTTCTGACGAAGCATTACGTGTCTTTGTTGCCTTAAAACGTGCTTTTATATCAACAGAAGTACCGGATTCAATCTTATCCTTTATACCATTCTCTGAATAATTATCATCACCAAATTTATACTCTACACCAGCTTCAGTAGCTATAATAATCTTCTTTTTGTCTGCTGTTTTACTATTAACAACTTTAAACTGAAGCGCAGGCTTATTGTTATTATTTTTTTTAACAAAAGTAACAATCCCTGTATTAGATGGGTCACTTGCTTCTGTATTACTTGTAGCTTTCATTCTTATATAAAAAGTATGATCAGTATCTGGTTCTATACCTTTAAATACATTGCTATCTTGCCATTTTCCCTCTTCTGTACCATCCATCTGATACTCAGCACCTTTTACTATACCAACAATATACGTAAATGTATTATCTTCATCACCAACAGTTACATTATATTGTCCAATTACCCTAGGGGGTTCTGGTTTACCCTTCTTAATCTCCTGTCCTGTAAGTATAACAGTATCTCTAACAAGTTCATAGTTCTTTGCCTTATCTGTATTGTTAAGTGTTATTTTTACGGTCACAGTCTTATCTTTACCTGCATTTTTATCAGAAAATGTACCGATTACATTATAGTCATCACCCTTAACTAAATTATTTGCATTTATACCTTCTAAATTAACTACCGTAACTTTAGCATCTGTATTTCCATTATATGTCTTTGGTTCTATTGTAGCTCCTGTAATCTTAAGTGAAGTCTTATTAATCTTCCACTTTCTTTCAATATTTCCACCATAGTTACCTTTACCCTCTATCTTTAATGTATGCTCTCCTGCATTTATAGCTTTATTACCTGTAACAGTATAGTCTGTGCCCACATTCAGTTTAATGCCACCTAATGTAACTGCATCAACGGTTATTTTTCTCTCTTCACCATTATAATCCCAAGGAGTTAAGTTAGCTAAGACTTCAGCATTTGCAATATTTTTGGGAGTAACTTTGAAAGGCTTTTTAATTTTCCCTCTATATCCTTTAGCAGATCTAAATTCAATTTCTATGTTTTTATCACCAGCATTTATTTTGTCATCAAGTATACTTACCTCATAATCTTCACCCTTTTTAAGTACCTTTTCTCCACCTAAAATATATCTATTTAATTTCACTGTAACTTCCGGTTCTACATTCTGTCCGGTAAACTCTACATCTTTAACTGCTATATCTTCAGCTACAACTTCCACTAGCAATTGCGAATTACCCTCAGGCTTTCTGTGATTTGGTGAATTAGGATTACCATATATTACACCAAATCCATCTTTAAGTTTCACAGACTTATCTGAATCAACAGTAACAGTAGTCCCTATATAAACTATACCTTTATTAAATTCTTCCTCAAACGCACCCGCCAAATCAGGATTTTTAAAATATATTACATTATCACCATCTAATATAAGCTTGCTTGGCTTACTCAAACCTACTGTATCTACAGCCAAAGCACTATTTCCTGTAAGTTTAAGTTCACCTACCGCCTTTATTGTTTTATCACAATATACTTTACTATCCTCAATTCCAATTTTAGATGCTTCTGTCTTTAAGCTTACATTTTTAAGATACAGTTCTCCATTTCCACTTATTGCAAGGTCTTCATCAGCATTTTTACTTCCTATTGTATATGTATCGTCAGTTCCTGTATAAAAAATAGAATTTGTTCCAACTAACTTTAAATTAACCTTTCCACCGCTAAAGCTGAAAAGTCCTTTATTAGCACCACCAGTATTTTGGTTTGACGTTAAATGACAATCTTTCAAAGTTACATCAGCATTTCCTTCAATCTCAATATTAGCATCTGCTACCGAATTTCCATTTGTTGTAAGAACATAAGCACCTGAATATGTTACTTTATTTTCATTTTCTACTGTATAACCATCACTTTCAATTTTAATCTTCTTATTATTCTCTAGTATCAATTCCTTAGAGGTTGTTTCTGCCACTACTGCCCTTTTTGTCACACGATATGTTGAGCCTAAACTATAATTATCGCTCACACCTCCCCACACAGGCACACTTGTTCCCTGCACTGTAAGGACTGCTGCCATTGCAAGAGGAATTATCTTCTTCTGCAATTTCTTTTTGTTTTTGCTTTTATTAATTTCCATTCTGTTTACTCCCGGTAAAAAAATTTTTGTTTTTTTGTGGAGAATATAACTATTTTTCCTTTTTCTGGGATATTATAACATCAAAATGGAGATAATTGCAATTACAAAACACTTTAATTTAGTTAATTATCTTGAAACTTTATTAAATTTTTTTCTAAAATTTTAAGCTATTCTTCTATATTAAATCACATATTTTACATTAAACTCTCTGCATAGTTTTTATTGCTACCTTTGATTACATCTACTCTAAAAATATCCCACTTCTACATACCGGCATTAATCAGCTCCATTAGTTCATTATCAGACAATGTGGCATTCTCATATAGTTTTTTTAGGAGATCATCCTTAAATTGGATAGAATAATAGTCTTGGGCAAATTCTTTTAAATCTTTCATATGTATCAAAAAGCATATCCAAGTAACCAACGCCCACCATCATTACCATCCGGTAGATTTTGATGAACCTTGCCATCGTACCATATAAAAAATGTTGAATAATTTCTTTCCTCTACTGTAAATAATTCCTTTAACCCGGCATCAAGTCCCTCATATAATTTGTCAATTATACTCTGATTCCACTCATCCGAAGCAAACTGGTTCAAAATATTTTCGTGTGCAAATCCTTTAATCAAGACAGTATTCTCTGTAAAAAAATAACATCCAAAGAGTCACCTGCTCCATTGTCAACAGTATATCTTATTTCTGTTTTAGAAATCTTTTTATGTACAAGTCTCAAAGAATCATCTGACAGATCTGTCAGCGCATTATCTAATATAAATAATGCTTCAAGTTTTTTACGCATATTGTTCCAATCCATTAATTTCATAATGCTGATACGAAGCCTCCTTTCAGTTTTTGTGTTTTAATTGCCGCACTTAAAGTTCCAAAATATTCTCCTAAAACTTAGTTATTTCATTTAGAATTTTAATTAATTAGCAACCACAAAATCTGTTTTTACTAAAATTCTCAGTTTCTAAAATATCAAGTAAGCGAAATGCCGGTCCTGTAGGATGTGTTCTGCCACTTTCCCAAGCTTCTACGGTTTTTTTTGATACTCCCATATATGATGCGAAAACACTTTGAGTCATACCCGCCTTTTTTCGAATCTCTCTTATCTCAATATTTGAATATTCCTTAACAGGCATTATCATATATGTCCTTACTTTAGCTTTTCCTTTACCCTTTTCATAGTCGATAGCTTCTTCCAATCCTTGTTTTAAATCATCAAATAATGAACTCATACCAACCTCCTATTCTTAGCAGCTTTTTCCTTTAATGCCTTAACAAGTTTTTTGATAACATTTTTTTCTTCCATAGTAAGATTTTCTTGCTCTTTTTTCTCAAATGCCGTTATTAAATATATCACTTCATATTCAGCAAAATCTGTATAACATACCCTCACACTGCCACTTTTACCTCGATTTTCTAGCGGGAATCTAACTTTTCTTATTCCACCTGTTCCTTCCATAATCTGACCTGAATCCGGATTTTTTAATAACATTATCTGTAACGATTTAAGTTCATCATCTCCAAGTCCAATTTCTTTCCATCTTTTTAGTAAAAATTGGTACTTCTATAAAAGTTCTTATCATCTATATACCTTTCTTTTTCTATTTATTACTATTTTTATACCCTATTTTATAGGGCGTCAACTCTATATTACCTTTTATTACAAAATCTATATTTATCCCCAAATTGGAGTTTATTTAAAAGAAAACAGTAAACCTTTTTACAGATTTACTGTCCTTAATCTTGCTTATTCTAACGAATCAAAATCAAAAGCTGCTGCCTTGGTATAGTTTGTTACCTTTGCCTCAAAGAAATCTGTCTTTGTGGCATTCAGATTGGAAAAACTTTCTATCCAAGCCATTGGATTCTCAGTAATCTCAGGAAACCATACAGGAAGGCCTATAGCTCTTAACCTGAGATTGGAAAGATACTTAATATAGCGTTCTATCAGCTCATTATTTATACCTAAAATCTCATTGTTGGTTACATACTGTCCCCACTCTATTTCATTCAGAGTACCGACCTTCACCATCTCCCTGAGCTCTTCCTTAAGTTCATCAGTGAAAATCTCTGGATTTTCCTTCATAAGCTCCCTTATTATATTCTGGAAAAGCACCAGATGGGTAATCTCATCCCTGTTTATATATTTGAAAATGGTGCTTGTAGCTGTCATCTTGCCCTGTCTCGCCAAAGTATAAAAGAAGCTGAAACCGCTGTAAAAATATATTCCTTCCAGTATATAATTTGCCATTACCGAACGTACAAAATTCTCTGTGCTCGGATTGTCTGCAAACCTCTGATACATATCGGCAATAAACTTATTTCTTCTAAGCAAAATAGGATCTTCACGCCATTCATCATAAATCTTATCCCTTGTTACAGGGTTTGTAACCGTATCGAGTATGTAAGAATAACTCTGCGCATGGATTTCCTCCTGAAAAGCCTGTACATTAAGGAGAGATGCCACCTCTGCCGCAGTTATATATCTTGCAAGGTTAGGCAGGTTCTCACACTGTATTGAGTCAAGAAAGTTAAGAAAGGATATTATCTTATCAAAAGCCTTTCTTTCCCCTGCTGTTAAATACGAAAACTGCTTAATATCTTCTCCTAGGGATATTTCCTCCGGTATCCAGAAGTTGTTTAACATAGTACGGTACATTACATTTGCCCAATCATATTTTATACGGTTCCACTCACGAAGGTTGGTGGTATTCCCATTTAATATACCCTCTGTTCCACGTTTTCCAAGTTCATTAAATATCTTCTTCTTTTCCATATAGTCTCCATTCCGAGGCCACCTGTCTGTGGCAAAATTGCAAGCGAAAGCAATTTCACACTATCAGCTTGAACAGCTTGTACACTCATCCATTTCAAGCGACCTGTTTCTTACATAGTAAATTGTTTTGATACCTGCTTTGTAAGCCTCTACATACATATCCAGTATATCCTTTGCCTTAACCTCAGGTGTAATGTAGAGGTTAAAAGACTGTGCCTGGTCTATATGTCTCTGTCTCGCCGCACAGGCTCTTATCGACCAAAGCTGGTTAATATAATGTGCTTCTTTATAATACCAGAATGTCTCATCATTTAACTCAGGAGCTGTCTTAGGCGTAAAGCTTCCCTTCTTTTCTTCCACAAAAAACTTCTTAAATATCGGATCAATTCCGGCTGTAGTTCCTGCTATGTTGGATGTGCTTCCGGTAGGGGCAACCGCCATCAAATAGCCGTTTCTAAGCCCATACTTCATTACATCTCTCTTTAATTCCTGCCACCTTTTGCTTACATAGCCTCTTTCATCAAAATACTCACCGGTCTGCCATTTAGAGCCTTCAAACTTTGCATACGCTCCTTTTTCTTTAGCAAGCTCCATTGAAGCCTTAATTGCATTGTAGGCTATTTCTTCAAAAAGTCTGTCCGCCTCTTCAATATGCTTTTCATTTTCCCAGGCTATGGCATTTTTAGCAAGATAATGATGATACCCGCTTACACCAAGCCCTATAGCACGGTATTTAAGTGAGGTAACCTCTGCATCTGCTACCGGGAACATATTTAAGGTAATTACATTGTCAAGCATCCTTACCTGTAAAGGCACATTTTCTTTAAGCTCTTCAAAGGTAACATTTCCGAGATTTACCGAGTTAAGATTACAGGTTACCATATCTCCCGATTTAACTGTTGTGACTATCTTTGTTTCACCATTTTCGGTAATAATTTCCTCAGAAACATACTTAGTCTCACTCATATTTTGAGCTATCTCGTGACAAAGATTAGAACCGTAAATCATACCTGAGTGGCTGTTTGGATTTGCCCTGTTTACCGTATCCCTAAAGAAAATGAACGGAGTCCCGGTTTCTACCGCACTTTTCATTATCTTTTTCATTATATCAAGAGCCGGAACAGTTATTTTGGTAAGTCTGTTATCATTTTCACAAAGTTTATACCTTTCTGAAAATTCTTTATGCTTTTCATCTTTATCATAGTAATCTTCCAAAGAAAATCCCATAAGTTTTTCAACTTCATGTGGATCAAAAAGGCTGAATTCCTGCCTGTTTATAAGTCTTTCCATAAAGATATCCGGTATGCTTATAGCAGGGAAAATATCATGTGCCTTTCTTCTGTCATCACCGTTATTGGTTCTAAGGTCAATGAACTCATATAAATCCTTATGCCAGATATCAAGGGTAATGGAAGCACCGCCCTTACGCCTTCCAAGCTGGTCTACCGCAACCGCAGTATCATTATAAAGCCTTACCCAAGGAATAACACCTCCTGAAGCATTGGTATATCCTCTTATATCACTGCCAAGACTTCTGACCTTGCCCAGATAAATTCCAAGTGCTCCTCCATGCTAGACACCTTGGAAAACTTGGAGTTTACATCATAAATCGACCATAAATTATCAGAAACTGTGCTTATAAAACAACTTGAAAGCTGATTAAATGTTGTTCCCGCATTAGCAAGTGTAGGAGTAGCCACTGTCATTTTAAGTTTACTGAGCAAATCATAAAAAGCCTTTGCATAGTGCACCTTATCTTCTTCTACACTTGCAAGATGCATAGCTATTGCCATAAATCTTTCCTGTGGAAGCTCCATCACTTCTCCATCCCTGCCATGCACAAGATAGCGGTCTGCAAGAAGCTTCACTCCTTCATAATTAAAAAGAAAGTCTCTTTCCGGTTTTATATAGTCAGCCAGTTCTCTTCTTTCGGCTTCTGTATACTTTGTAATAAAATCCTCTGTGTAGATTCCTCTCTCAACCAGCATTTCGATAAGCTTTGTAAAATCACCATAACCAAAAGTCTTATAATTACGGCTTATTTTAGCTTCTTTGTAAAGGTCAAACAAAAACAGCCTTGCTGCCACATGCTGCCATTTGCTGTTCATCCTGTTAAGTCCGCCGCCGTTTTCACTTTGTTCATTTACAATAACCTTCTCGATGGCAGAACGGATAAGTACCTGCTGAATTTCTTTTGTACTCATTCCATTTTTGAACTGAATCTTGGAGTCCATTTCCAGCTCCATAGGATCGCAGCCTTCTAAGCCTTCACAGGCAAGAGCTACCATCTTTTTAGTCTTTTCCACGCAAAGATTCTCATATCTTCCGTTACGCTTTTTAATCAAAATGTCCATATATATTGTGCTTCCTTTTCTATAAAAATACTACATTTTGATATTATAGACTATGGAAGTGGTTTTGTAAACCTGTGAAAATAACAAAAAATCCTCTGCTTGTTATATGTATCATTTCACTAAATTTTATAGTAAGAATAATACATATAAAAGCAAAGGATACTGTTAATTTCTTAACCTTATTTATCTCTCTAATGCTTACCACATTGCATAATTTCCAGATTGTCACCTTCTATCCGAAATACAATTCTATTCTTTTCATCAATACGGACACTCCAGTATCCGGCCAAGTTTCCGATAAGCGGTTCAGGTTTCCCGGTACATTTATATCCATTTCTGTCAATATCATTTAATAGTTTATTTGTTTTCTTCAAAGGAAGCTTCGTTCCATTATGCAGAAAATTTCCTGGAGAAGAGAAAGTTTGAGCTTCATCAGGTTTATCGTGCTCTTGAAGTTATTGCAAAGGAAATTTACATGAAATTTCAGGCTTCAGAACTGATTTTGAAATCGTTTCAAACAGAAATATGAGGAAAATTTTTACCTTGATGAAAAAAGAAGAAAAATAGCTACATTTTTTTGCATATAGAAAGGCTCTAAAACCCTGATTATAAAGGGGGTTAGAGCCTTTTTGATTGTTGCAAGTGTCAAAGATGGGATTAATCCTAAGATGTCAAGAGGGAATTTTAAAATAAAACTCTATTTTTTCTCCCCCAATGCCCTCTTTATTGCCTTTATTATAGCATCCGAGCTTGTTGTCGCTCCGCTTACGGCATCAACATCCGTGCTCTGTTTTTCAAGAATCGACTGTATAATCTTGTCTCTTGCAGGATAAAAATATTCTTCATCATCAATGTGCTTGACTACCTTTATATCCTTTATCTTTCCGCCTTCGACAACCACACTTACAGTCAGCTTACCATTGTAGCCTACGGCACTTCCCTCAAACTCACCATCCTTAAAGCCCTCACCGCCTGCAACTGAGTTTTGCTGTTCCTGCACATTCTTGCCCTGCTCATTCTGAGTCGTATCTGCTTTGTTAGCTGAACCGGTTCCGCCATTGTCAGCCTCGGAAGTTTCTTTTCGATTGCTTCCTGTCTTTGCATCGATTTTATCTTGAATCTGTCCATCGGCTTTTGCCTCTACTGTATTATTAACGTCCGCGCTGCTGTATGTGTAGGTGGAATATACACATATTGCTAGCATAACAACCGAAAAGAGCGCTGTGCTTAAAATAGTTTTGCCTTTTATATAATCAGCCGTATTAAAGCTTTCTGCACCGTTTTCTCTCTTTGATGTCACATTACCTGCTTTCTTTTTAAAATACTTAATCAGCCTTAATGCAGCATATATTCCGAAAAATTAAGGTATAAATATATAAATCAATAAGGTATGTCAGCCTCCCTGTTAAAAAGTCCTCTTGAAAATATCAGAACTATATGAAAATATAAAAGTGCATAGAAAATATACGAAAGTCTCTGAAGCTTTTTCCAGCTCTTTCCTGACATCTTCTTTCTTATAATGTTAAAAGAGGTTACAGTAAGCGGTACAAGCAGCATTATCATACATACTGAAAGCAGTGCAGCCGCAGCCTCATAGGGCTTTAAAGCAGATATATCTGTAAATAAAAGCATAAAGTATCTTTTACCATAAGATATATTATGTATCAATGTAAAAAGGGCCGCTATTATCGCCATTTCTCCCCTTACTTTGCTTAGCTTTATACGGAGCCGGGATTTTTGCGGCAGTACGCTTACATACATTACAATTATAAATATTGCTCCCTGAAGCACTCCTCCTACAAATATTTTATTTATAAACATAACTAACAAAGGCGGGAGAAATTTGTGGGGAATAAATACGGTAAATGCAGATATAAGCACTGTAATAATATAAAAATGCCGCTGCATGTTTTTTACCCGGTTATTAAATATTGCAAAAAACCATATAGAACAGATCAGACATATGATAAGTTTCATAAAATCAAATACTAAAGTCCTTTCATTTGCTTAATTTAACCCAAATATTCACCCCATAGGTCACGGACAGCTCAATTCGTGTGCTAACGACGGCTATGCAGTCTTTTCATCCGTGACTATGGGGTGATATTACCAAACATCTGCTTAACATCATGATTTTAAACTTATTGCCTAATTACGATATTGCGCAAGATATTTTATTAATAATTTGGACTTAAATGTGTTAAATTTACTATGCTTATTTAGCTTTTACCTCAAATTCAACATCAGGGTATCCATCGGCAGTAAGTATTACCTTATATGTATCTGAACCGGTGAATACAGGCTCTGAACCTGAATCAGAATTATATGCGGCATCAAGCTTGATGCTTCCGTCATCATTAAACACAGTTCCACCGAACATCCTTCCTCTGCCTCCTCTGTACTCTATCTCTCCGACCTTTGCAGAGGTTATAGAGCCAAGGTAGGTTGCGATGTCAATTCCCTTAGAATTTTTCTTAAGAGAAAGCTTGTTGTCCTTGAAGCTGAAATCACCCGCTTTCAAACCGGATTCTACAAGGCACATAAATGACAGGTCAGAATGTTTGTCATTTGAGAATATAAGCTGGTAGTTACCCGGTGTGCATTCCTTAGGAAGTACAAGAACGCCATCTTTTTTAGAATCGATGCTGGCTTCAACATTCATTTTTCTGTAAACTGCTCTTTCAAAAGCATACTTCTGATCACCTGTCTCAAGCTTATAATTTACTTTTGTGCCCTTGTTACTATAGCTTACTGTTTCATCTCCGCTAAGTTTATAGCTATCAGGAGCAAGCTCTTTGCAGTAAAGTGATGTGTCTATCTCAACATCATCTGTATTGGCAAGCATATAGGTTATCTTTGTTATGGTCTTTCCCGGTATATCTTTGAATCTCTCATATTCTTTTGGTGCATTATGATTCATGTCTGTGAACTCTTTAGCTGAAAATGATATTTCATTGGCTTTTAGCCATAAATTATCAAGATGCTTAAGACCAAATCTTTCACCATCCGAGGTTTCAATAATTGCCCCCTGCATAACCTCAGGATCTATTTCAACACCATTTATAGTAATCTCATAATTGCCATAGGCTGAAGTGGTTGTAATCTCAGCTGTTGCATCAGCATTTTTTTCAACCTTTCCTATAGTCTTACTAAGCACTCCGTCGGAATTTATAACCTTATATTCAACAGGCTCTTTATCATCTGTTGCCTTAATTTCTTCTACAAATTCCAAAAGCTTGTTTTTTGATTCCTTTTTATCCTGTATAGCTTTTTGAGCCTCTTCATACAGTTTTTTGGAAATTGCAACATTCACTTCCTTAGGGCCGAAATACTCGGATTTTTCTCCCTCCACCGCAGTGTTCACTGCAGTAAAGCGCTCAGCCTTGTCTATTGTAGGAGAACTTACCGCATCATAGAAGCCTTCTTTTCTAAATCCGACCTGTTCAACGGCATCTTCCTTGTCAAGCTGTGGTGCAAGACTAGCCGGATCACTCTCCGGTTCAACATTATTAAGCTCACCATAGTAGAAATCAGCATAAGGAACAGCTATCTTTGCATATACATAATCGCCTGATGTTTCTGCCGAAGAACTGCCCGAACTGTTATTTGAGGCAGCTGAGCTGCTTTTCGACTGAGAAGCCGATGACTTCCCCGATGTTGTAGTGCTTGAAGCAGTTTTTGATATAGTGTTTGAATTTCCCGATGAACACCCTGTTATAAGACTTACTGCCAAAGTTGCCGACATGACACTGCATAGTAATCTTTTTTTCATTGGACTTAATACTCTCCCTTTCTTGATTTTGATGCACTTTGTGCATCTGTGTATACGTGTGTTTATTTATGCAAAGGCTGTTTCAATATCTTTCCTGATATTGACAACCTTACAGCATACAAGTGTAAAGCTTCTGTCAGATAGTACCTGATTCATACTGTACTGTACAGGTGTTAGTTAGTTATGTCTAACATAGGCACGCACTATTATGTCATTAAAATTATAAATTGTCAAGGTAATTAAAGTCAGTAAATAAATTAATATAATTTATAAATAAATTAACCGGTCCAATTTATTCTATGCTTTACCTTTATGCACAGAAGCACTATAATCGTTGTAATAAGCAGTTTGTAGGTACTTATGAAACTGAGAAAATTTACTGTCTTTCAGATAAAAAAATGATAGCAAGTGTTATTATACTTATACTTGCAGGAAATATGTATTATTCCGGTAATAACAATCAATATGCCATTTTTATAGGCATAGGAGGTATATTAATTTTGAATGCCTATTCTACGGGAAATAAGAAAAATAGCTACATTTTTTTTACATATAGAAAGGCTCTAAAACCCTTATTATAAAGGGCTCTAGAGCCTTTTTGATTGTTGCAAGTGTCAAAGATGGGATTATATTACACCTTATAGATTTACACAAGCATTTTAATATACTTTTGCAAGTAAGGTGCAGGCTACAAATTATTCCTAAGTATCGTACTAATATAATTTCCCTTTTTTCTTGCTATACAGGCAGTTGCAAAAGTCATTGTAGCTGCATATCGTTCATATTTATATGAGGGATCTGTAAGTACAGGCATTCCATAATATGCATTCTTCTTATTTTTCAGGTCAATAAACCATTTTCCACCGATATATTTTCTAAACGTCTCACCAATGTAAATCGTAAGATAATCAAGCATCCTACTGTCGTTGGTCAGGTCTTTAATCCCCTTTTATCCCCTATTATTATAATTAATCAGACATCCACTCACAATTATATCCTTCTCCTCATCTGTCATAGCACCGAGAGACAACTCTATCTCCTTAGTTCCGTTTTCATTTACAATTACAGCCTTCACAGTACTCTCTCCGTTTTCAATAACAGACTTAATTCCCTTTATATAAACGAAATCACCTTTATGAAAAGGAATATTTTCATATTCATAAATAAACGGTATCATTCCCCAGTTCATTACATTTGAGCGGTAACGCTTGGTTGCATAGCTCTTTGCAATATTGGCAAGTCCTCCAAGCACACGCTGACAGCTTGCTGCCTGTTCTCTGGCAGAGCCGTCACCCGGCTTAACCGCATAGATGGCACTTCCTATCTCTGTAATTTCAGGCTTAAAATCATCATCATAGGCCTGAAGTATGGCTATAGCCTCATTGAGCTTATCATCTGTAAAAGCCTTGCCGTTAAGCCTCTCCTCTTCCATACTTCTAACCTTCTTTGCCTGACCCACATAATCAGGATCCTTCCTTGAAAGAGTGAACTCTGCAAGTCCAAGAGGATTTGAGCGATAAGAGCTGGTTTCACCCGAAGGAATAAGTTCATCAGTTGTAGTAACCGGATCATGTATTTCTGAAACTATCTTAATCAGTATATCATCTGCGAGCTTCTCCATCTTTGGCCAAGGCACTATATTAGGACCGTATTTAAGTTCAGCAGAAAAATCCGGCTTGCCGACACCGTTAAATACTCTGTTATCATATATTTTCCCGTCATAGAAATACTTAGGATTACTATATTCCACATCTATCTCACAGGCAGAGGTCAGCCTGCCCTTATTTGCTGCGGTTGCAGCTATACTTCTTGCATCCATAAGGGCAACAGAAGCCATCTGTCCGCTTCCGGGCTTACTTCCTTCCCTGCTTGGGAAGTTTCTCGTAGAATGTCTTATGGAAAATGCTCCGTTTGCAGGCACATCTCCCGCACCAAAGCAAGGTCCGCAGAAGGCCGATTTAACTACCGCTCCTGTCTCCATAAGGGTTGCTACAGTACCGTTTCTTACAAGTTCTATATAAATAGGCTGGCTGGCCGGGTAAAGACTCATAGAAAACTCATCATTTCCTATATATTTACCTTTAAGTATATCTGCTGCCGCACAGAGGTTCTCAAAACCGCCTCCCGCACAACCGGCGATTATTCCCTGGTCTACCTGAATTCTACCGTTTTTAATTTTATCCATAAGTGAAAATTTAATATCTTTGCCGAAACTTATCTTTGCCTTCTCTTCCACCTCGTGCAAAATATCCTTAGGATTTTTATTTACCTCATCTATCAGATAGGTATTGCTTGGATGAAACGGCATGGCTATCATAGGTCTTATTTTACTCAGTTCAACTTCAATAAGTCCATCATAATATGCAGGGTCTGTAAGCTTAAGCTCCTTATAATCCTGCGGTCTTTGATGTATCTCATAAAACTCCTTAACCTTCTCATCAGTTTCCCAAATTGAAGAAAGACAGGTCGTTTCGGTAGTCATAACATCTATGCCTATCCTGTAATCAACACTCAGATGTTTAATTCCATCGCCTATAAATTCCATTATCTTATTGTTTACGTAACCCTTTTCAAATACCTCACCTATAATAGCAAGGGCTATATCCTGTGGTCCTATACCCTTTACAGGCTCTCCTGTAAGTCTTACGGCTACTACCTCAGGACAGGCAACATCATAGGTCTGGCCAAGCAGCTGCTTAACAAGCTCAGGGCCACCCTCTCCTATAGCCATAGTACCAAGCGCACCATATCTGGTATGGCTGTCTGAACCAAGTATCATTCTGCCACCGCCTGCGAGCACTTCTCTTGCAAACTGATGAATAACCGCAAGATTAGGAGGTACATACATTCCTCCAAACTTCTTGGCACTGGAAAGTCCAAACATATGGTCATCTTCATTTATAGTACCGCCTACCGCACAAAGCGAGTTATGACAGTTGGTAAGTGCATAAGGCACAGGAAACTGCTTTATACCTGATGCAACCGCTGTCTGCACTATACCTACAAAGGTAATGTCATGAGAAGCAAGACAGTCAAATTTAAGCTTAAGACTCTTCATATCTTCTGACTTATTATGAGCCTCAAGTATTCCATAAGATAAGGTATTCTTCTTAGCCTCTTCCTTTGTTATATTTACACCCTCACCCACAAGCCTCTCTTTTATATCTGCTCCGTCCTCAAAAACTTTACCGTTTAATATATATACTCCGTTATTCGATAATTTAATCATATATTCTCCATTCTACCATAGTTACTTATAGGCATTATTCTTACAATTTACCCAAATTATCCATGAAACATCTTGTGAAATATCGTAATCAGGCCACAGGCTCTAAGCTACGATATTTGACAGATGTTTGGTAATATCACCCCATAGTCACATACCGAAAGCTTCTTATCCTACTGTACTATGTAGAATAAGAGGTCTGTGACCTATAGCATGAATAATTTGGATTTATGTTTATCAATTTTTTTCCCATAATAAAGCATTTTTAAATAATTATCAAGTATACCTCTTGTCATAATCACAAATCTGTAATAAAAATTAAGCAGAAATACTAATGTATATTAACAGGAGGTAATTATGAGGCATCTGATAAGTCCGCTTGATTTTTCAGTTGATGAAACCAATGATATCTTGGCTCTTGCCGGTGATATCTACAGATACCCTGAAAAATATAAGGAAATCTGTCATGGTAAAAAATTAGCTACGTTATTTTATGAACCGAGTACACGAACCCGCCTTTCATTTGAAGCAGCAATGCTTAATCTTGGCGGCAGTGTCCTCGGTTTTTCTGAGAGTTCTTCAAGTTCAGCCGCAAAGGGTGAAACCGTAGCCGATACAATAAGGGTAATCTCAGCCTATGCTGATATCTGCGCTATGCGACACCCTAAAGAGGGAGCACCGCAGGTGGCTTCTATGTATTCTGAAATCCCTGTAATAAATGCAGGAGACGGAGGACATAACCACCCTACCCAGACATTTACAGACATACTTACTATAAAAGAACTTCGCGGCAATTTAGGAAATATGACGGTGGGACTTTGTGGAGATCTTAAGTTTGGAAGAACCGTACATTCTCTTATACAGGAGCTTGTAAGATATCTGAAATTAAATTTGTACTTATTTCCCCGGATGAACTGAAACTTCCTGAATACGTTAAAACCGAAATCCTTGATGCAAATAATTCTCCTTATACAGAGACAGCCTCTCTTGAAAATGCACTTCCGGAACTGGATGTACTCTATATGACAAGAGTTCAGCGTGAACGTTTTTTCAATGAAGAAGACTATATCAGGCTTAAAGATACTTATATCCTTGATATGCCAAAGCTTGCCCATGCCAAGTCTGACCTTATGATTCTGCATCCGCTTCCAAGAGTTAATGAAATAGCAACTGAAGTGGACAATGATAAAAGGGCAACCTACTTTAAACAGGCAAAGTTTGGTGTCTATGTAAGAATGGCTCTGATACTTCGTTTACTTGAATTAGCATAAGGAGGTAAAGCATGTTAAATATAAGCGGTATTAATTCAGGATATGTAATTGACCATATCCCTGCCGGACTTTCAATGTCAATTTACAACTATCTAAACCTTGGTAAATATGACCACCAGATAGCCATCATTAAAAATGCAAAAAGCTCTAAGATGGGTAAAAAAAGACATAATTAAAATAGAAGGAATCCCTGAGAACTTAAATCTTGAACTTCTATCTATTTTTGGAGACAATATAACTGTAAATGTTATAGTTGACGGTGTGATTAAAGATAAGCTTCATCCAAGCCTGCCTGAGACAGTAAATAATATCTTTGTCTGCAAAAATCCGCGATGTATAACATCAGCAGAACGTGGACTTAAGCATATCTTTAAGCTTACCGATAAGGTAAACAGGACTTACCGCTGTACCTACTGTGAGCAGGCTTATAAGATGAATAAGTAAAAGTATCGGAGGACTATGGAAGAAAATAAAGAAAAAGAAACTAGGCTTAAGAAAATTAAACGAATGCTTGCCTTTACAGGTATAATCCTGCTTCTGGGACTTTATGCCGCTACACTTATAACATCATTTATGGCAAGCCCTGCTGCTAATGCATTGTTTATAGCAAGCCTTGTGTGTACAGGTTTTTATTCCTGTCGCAATTTATATATTTATCTGGTTGTTAAAAATTCAGATAATTTTGTAAATTTTTAATAATTATTTAAAAATTTATACATTTTTAATAAAGTTCATTTTGATATTGTTTTCCACAATTAAATAGTGTATAATCTATTTTTGACAAAGAGGAAATAGAGTACTCTTAATAATTATTAAAAAAATAAAGGAGAATAGCTATGGCAAAATATGTATGTGATGTCTGTGGATGGGAATATGACGAAGAGGCAGGATGTCCGGAGATGGGCATAGAACCTGGTACAAAGTTCGAGGATCTTCCTGATGACTTCGAATGTCCAGACTGTGGCGTAGGCAAGGATATGTTTTCCGAGCAGTAAAAGATTAAACTTTTAATGCTGTCACCTTCCAAAATTTTGGATTGTGACAGCATTTTTATCATCTTAACACTTATAACTTAAAAAATGATACCTCATATGACACAGGAGTTTTCAATCCTGTAATTGTTATCTTAAACTTTTCCCCTGCAAAATATTTACCAATTCCTTTTGGTCTAAATATTATACAGCCTTTCAATCCATAATTGTCATTGTTTACGCTAAAATAACCATCAGATTTGCTCTTACTAAACTTCCAGGTCTTATTATCTGTGAGCCTTGTAAGTTTTACCTTAATTTTAGAGGCATCTACCTTATACCCCATTGATATGTTCCAAGGAAATTTCTCATTAAAATAATCAACAGGCATATTCTGAGCAGGCCAAACCACTCCATATTCCGATGCAGAAGTTCGTGTTCTATCAAAAACATAAGTAGCCATATACTTATTAAAATATCCAAACCCCACGGTCTTCATAGAAGGATTGAGTATAGAACGCCTATGACCTAATCTGCCAATATTAGAAGAATCTCCATCTTCCATGTACCCAAAAACTATACTGGTATCTATATTATTATATCCATTCCCAAGATTGCAATTAAGTGCTCCCTTAGCACCTATTGAATACAATTTTTGCGACATCCCGGCAGGTTTAACAGGATGATGTGACAGAAAATTATTGGCATAACTTACCATACTTGCTCCCTGTGCAAGCTTCACATATTTGTAGTTTAATTCCACATTGGAAGAAAGTCCGGCTATATATCTTATTTGATTTAATGTATTTAATGCTGACTTTAAAGTCTTAGTTTTTATTTTACCAAGTGAATATGGCGCATTCCCTGAAGGATATTTTTCGTATTCTACAACCGCATCAAAGTTTGCCGGATGTGCTTTTATAAATGCTCTTATTTCATTCTCTGTATGGTAAGCTATGTTCAATCCTTTACTTTTATTACCGGCTTTTTATAATATAATAACCATTCTTCAAACCAAGTATCGGAACTGCTGAAATAATAACAACCAATAACAACATCACAATCAACTTAAATTTAATTCTTTTTTTCAAAAAAATATCTCCTTATACTATATTATTGTGGCATCAATTTATATCAAACAAAAAACCTAAATTATTCATGCTACATTATTTTCTAAAAATAACATAGAGTAGTTTAGGTTAATGTAAAGAATAAAAAGTGTCAAAAGTTTGGAATCATTTTTGACACTTTTTATTACTTAATATTAATTAGAATTTACTTGAACTTAACCGTATACACCTCAAAAGGCTTAAGTTTCAAACTAACTTCTTTTACCTTTTTTCCATAAGCATTTACAGCTTCTTCTACCTTAAGCTCTGCTTCCTCATTTTCAAGGAGATCACAGGTAAATGCCTTAGTAAACTCAGTATCTACCAGAAGCCTTACAGAAGTCTTTGCATTATCTCTCTCATAAAGCCTTATAACTGTTCCTTCATCGTCTTCAGCCTTTTTAACTGTTTCAATAACAACATTATTCTTATCTACACTAGCATAAGAATATACATCCTCAGCCATAGCCTTATTTACTACCTTAAGTGGCTGGTTAAGATTATATGCTTCATCAGAAACATTGCTGTAACGCCAGCTTTCAGCATGAGGATAGAGGGCATAAGTAAAGAAATGCTCCTCCTGGTCGGTTGTAGGATTAGGCTCTATACCTGATTTAATAAGAGTAAGTCCAAGTACCCCGTCTCTTACTGAATGACCGTATTTGCAATCATTGAGGAGAGCAACACCATAGTGGCCTTCTGAGAAATCCATCCACTTCTGGGCACAGCTTTCAAATCTTGCCTCATCCCAGCTTGTGTTGGTATGTACCTTTCTTACAGCGTTACCAAACTGTATTTCAAATTTAGCCTCATCAGAATGAATGTCAACAGGAAAATGTACCTTTAACAGATGCTGATTATCTTTCCAGTCTACATAGGTTTCAAAGTCTATTCTTCTGTTATCTGCATAGAAATGAATCTTCTGTTTGATAATAGAATTGCTTATCTTTCTTTCTACAAGAAGGGTAGCTCTTACTTCTCCTATTTCAAGCCATTCCATCTTTTCTACAGAAAGAGCATCCCAGTATTTCTCTGTGTGGAAAATGTCTATATCCCAGTTATCATAGTAAATAGGCTTGTCTTCATACATACGGAAAAGATTTCCCTTTTCTCCTGCTTTTAAGACTTCCCTATCATTTTCCTTATCGAAAATACTGCTAAAAAGAGCATTTTCATCAAGTTCAATCTTATAAAACGGAGTTTCGAGACTTCTGTCTCCTGCAAACTTAAACGGAAGTTCAGCCTTTTTCTCTGTTTTATCAAAATACAGGGTTCTATAGCCCTTTGAAGGAATATTCTCAACAAAGGCTACAGCTCCGTCTTTTGTAAGCTGTACTTTTACGGCTGTTCCATCCTCATATTTAAGACCTTCATACTCTCCTTCAGGAAGTATAGCTATATCTGAACGCTTATGTCCTGTAGTATTCCATACAGTTATACCTGCCTTTTCTTCTGCAAGAGATTCAAGTCTAGCCTTTGTTTCTTTTTCAAGATTTTCGGCAATTCTGTCATACTCTTCCTTTGTTACCTCATATACTTCTTTGATGGATGAACCCGGAAGTATATCGTGGAACTGGTTAAGAAGCACTGTTTTCCACATTTCATCAAGCTCTTTAACCGGATAAGCAATTTTCTTATCAGCAAGTACGGAGAAGAATTCAAGGTCCATAAGCCCAAGTTCCGACTTTCTGTTGCTGCGCTTATTTCTTGCCATAGAGGTATAGGTTCCTCTGTGATACTCAAAATAAAGCTCTCCTTCCCAGGTTTCAAGTCTCTTATTGTCTTTTACCTTTGCTTCAAGCTCTTCAAAGTATTTACCGGCAAATTCTCTTCTTACCTTAGGAATACCCTTAACTCCCTTTTCCATTCTTCTTGCAGTTTCAAGCATTTCTCTTGTAGGACCGCCACCACCGTCACCGAAGCCGTATGATATAAGAATATCATTATTTATCCTCTTATTCTGATATCTCTCCCATCCACCCATCAAAGCATCAGGGTGAAGCTCTCCGTTGTAGGTTGTAAAGAAATTCACTACAGGCTGTCCTATTCCAAGTGTGGTTATCATATGTGTGAAAATCTCTGAACCGTCTATTCCGCGCCAGATAAAGGTATCATTCGGAATCTTGTTAAACTGGTTCCATGCAAGCTTTGTTGTCATAAAATACTTAATGCCGCTTCTCTTCATTATCTGTGGAAGTGAGCCTGAATAACCAAATACGTCAGGAAGCCAAAGTACCTTATTGTCTACTCCGAATTCCTCTTTGAAAAATTTCTTACCATGCATAAACTGCCTTACAAGTGATTCACCGGAAGTAAGGTTACAGTCTGCCTCAAGCCACATACCGCCCTCAGGCTCCCAAACTCCTTCTTTCACCTTTTCCTTAATCTTCTCATAGATTTCAGGATATCTCTCTTTAAGGAAGACATAAAGCTGTGGCTGGCTTGACATAAACTTATACTCAGGATACTCTTCCATAAGCTTTAATACAGTAGCGAAGCTTCTTGCAACCTTCTCTCTGGTCTGAGCTACTGTCCACCACCAAGCCACATCTATATGGGTATGACCTATACAGGTAGCTATTACATCACTGTATCCTGCATGCTCTTCATATAAAGCCTTTTTAAGATAATCTCTTGCTGCCTTTATTCCTGCATAAAACTCCTCCGTATAAGGAGTTCTAAGATCAAGGAAGTTTACTGCCGTATTCAGTATTTCCTCGATATCCTGTCTGTTTTTATCATCCTCTGCCATTCTAGGGAAAGCAGAAAGCGGTACCCAGAGGTCAAAATAAAGTCCCTCTACTTCCTCATCTATTTCAATTATTGATGCAATAAAAAGGAACTCGTCATGAAGAATTCCGCTATAAGCCTGGATGTCGAAATCAAGCTCTTCTCCACCCTTAAAGCTATCTCCTAAGAATAAGAGCCTGTGGTTCATGTCCATTCCCTGTACCACTTCACCGTTTATGAACACAAGAAACTGCGGATTCTTTGCATCATCCCATTCTTCAATCTGAGTAGCAAGTTTTAAGAAAATTCTTTTTCCTGCCATATTTTCAGGAACAACAAATTTTTTCTTAAACCAGTAATGTTTATCTTTGCCGTACCAATGCATATTTACTGAGTCAAATTCTTCAAAATCTGCCTCAGCCTTCTCTGCCTCACAAGGTCTGAAAAATCTTCCCTCTTTATACTGCCACTTATCTAAGTCAAGCTTTTGCTTTATCTTAAGTTTGTTAAGATTATCACAAATAACCTGTACCCGCTTATCTAAAAACCGCATAAATTCCTCCTAAAACCAAAAAAATTTTACCCAAATTATTCATTTCTTATTTTTACATAACTTTAAGTTAACATACATAGACCTGTTTCACAAGATATTTTTGAATAACCTGGGTTAAAATATTTTTATAGTTTATTCTTTTTTTACATAGTCAAGAAGTCTGTCTACTGTTGTAAAAGCAAGTCCTGTTACTGTATCTGCGCAACCATAGTAAATAGCTATCTTTCCGCTTTCTTTATCATGAAGTGCCGCACAAGGGAATACTACGTTTGGAACATCTCCCATACACTCATACTGTTCCCAAGGAGCCATAATATAATTCTTGCTGCGAGCCAGAACCTTCCAAGGCTCATTTAAATCAAGAAGGGCAGCTCCCATACGATATACAAAGCCATTACAGGTATTTATAACTCCATGATAAATCATAAGCCAACCTTCGTCAGTTTCGATAGGAATAGGACCGGGACCTATCTTAGTAGACTGCCAGGCAGAAATATCATCTTTGATTGTACCCATTACATATCTGTGTCTGCCCCAGAATTCCATATCCTTACTCTGGCTTATAAAAATATCTCCAAAAGGAGTATGACCGTTATCACTAGGTCTGTTAAGCATCATGTAAAGACCGTTTATCTTTCTTGGGAATAAAACTCCGTTTCTGTTAAATGGAAGATAGGCATTTTCAAGCTGTACAAATTTCTTAAAATCAAAGGTATAAGCAATTCCTATAGTCGGACCATGATAACCGTTACACCAGGTTATGTAGTATCTGTCCTCTATAAAACATACTCTTGGATCATATCTGTATTCTCTTTTTAATATTTCCTCATCAGCACCTTCAAACTTTATAGGCTCATCCTCTATTTCCCAGTTGATTCCGTCTTTACTTTTTCCTACAAAGATATCCATACTTATAGAACGGCTGTCACATCTGAATACTCCGGCAAAACCGTCTTCAAATCTCACTACCGCACTGTTAAATACACTGTTTGAAATCTTATTTCCATCCCTGCCTATAATCGGATTACCCGAATATCTCCAAACAGGTTCCTTTCCACCGGTATTGTCTTCCTCCCAAGGTATCTGAGTTAACTTAATCTCACTATTCATTTCTATTCTCCTTGCAAACTAATTTTGAAAAGAGTTTTTTCCGTCAATCGTCACTTTACGGACAAATTCGGGAAAAAACTCTTCTATTTTCATAAAACAGTATCTAATTTTGTCTTATGCCTGTCTGAATCTAAATTATTTATTATTTAGCAGCGTCAATCTGAGCCTGTGCCTTTTGCATCATATCATCAAAACCTGCTTTTCTCATTTCTTCCATCATAGTCTTAACCATAGCTTCGGGATCTTTGGTACCTGTGAAAAGCTCACTCTTATACTTATTGTAAATTTCAACACAGTTTACCATCTCATCTTCAAACTCAGAAACATCAAGGTTGATACCAAGTACAGGTGAAGGAGTTGCCTTTGCATTAAGCTCTTTAACTTCATCCCACTGATTGAAATCTACATCATCTCTCTGTGAAACGATGAAGTATGATCCCCTGTGTATAACCTGCCATCTTCCACTCGTCATTGTTCTTGTGAACCTTCTTATCTGCCGTATATGTCCAGTCACCCTTCTCTCCTTCAAGACCGTAGAAGAATGAATCTCTTACATAAGTATCTGTATTTACAAGCTCTAAGAACTGAAGAGCCTTGTCAGGATGCTCACAGCTGGCTGAGATACAGTTAAGAGAACCACCAACTGTTACGTTAGAAAGTACTGTTTCTCCCCAAGGTACTGCTACTACTTCCTCACCCATATTAGGACCCCATACTGTCTTAGCTGCACCGCTCCAGCCCTGTTCAATTCCGAAAGGTCTGTATTTAGGCTTCTCTGCAAGTGTAGCTGCATCAGGATTGATAAGTCCGTCTTTATACCACTGATGAAGTAATTTAAGCTCTTTCATTACATCTTCCTGCTCGAAAACAGGCACAAGCTTTTTGCTGCTGTCTGAATATTTTACTCCAAGACCAGGAAGTCCCATACTGTCATATTTCTTCTCTACAAGAGAGTTGGAAACACCTTCTTTGTTAAGCACAAGAGGTACTTCGTTCTCACCCTTTTTAATCTTCTTTAAAGGCTCTGTAATATCATTAAGATCTTTAAGTGAATTTACATCAATGCCATATTTATCAAGTAATTTCTTTACAAATATAAAGTAGAATGTCATTGAGCTGTCTTTATATGTAGGTACAGCGTAAATCTGTCCATCTACTCTTGTAGCATTCCAGTAATCCTCAGGCATAGAAGATAAGAGGCTTGGTGCATTATCCTTAAGTAAATCTGTGATATCAAGGAAAGCTCCCATCTTCACATCCTGTACATAAGTATTGGCATTGGTGAACATAATATCGTAATCACCGCCTGTATTTACAAGGGTACTTCTTCTGCTATCCCAGTCACCCCAGCTTACTACCTCAACATCAATATTTACACCAATTTTCTCGCCTAAATACTTATTGATGTGCTCCTTCCATTCTGCATAATTATCAGGCTGACCACTACCAACCTGCACCCATTTAAGATTTACTATCTCCTGTGGCTTGGTGTCATCTGTCTTTGCTGTACTGCTTGTCTTTGAAGCAGATGCTGTAGAAGCAGAAGACTTAACAGAACTTGTTTTTGTTGAACTTGTTTTGTCTGCCGGTTTAGCTCCACAAGCTGCCATATTAAACACCATAGAAGCTCCAAGTGCTAAAGCTAACAGTTTTCCCCATCTTTTTTTCATACAAAGTACTCCTTTCTTTTGTTTACATATATTTATCTAAAAGCATTATTGCTTAAGATTCAACCTTTTACTGCTCCAATTGTAAGACCTGTTACAAAATATCTCTGGAAGAATGGATAAGCACATGCAATAGGAACTACTATAACTATTGCTATTGCCATTCTCACCGATTCTCTTGGCATAGTTGCAAGATACTGCTGTATACTTACTCCACCATCAGGATTACTTGCCAAGAACTGAATGTTTTTAACCATACTGTTAAGCAAAGCCTGGAGTGATATCAAATCTTTGTTTCTTATATAAAGAGACGATAAGAACCAGTCATTCCAGTAACCAAAACTTAAGAATAGTCCTATTGTAGCTATTACCGGCTTAGATATAGGAAGCACTATCTTATTAAATATTCCAAGCTGTGTAGCCCCGTCTATCTTTGCTGACTCTATTACTGAGTCCGGTATTGTTGTTCTGAAAAATGTTTTACATATAATAATATTGAAAGATGAAACTGCAAGTGGAAGTATAAGTGCCAAAAGCGTGTCACTTAAGTTCAAGAGCTTATCATTTACAACATAACTTGCTGCAAGTCCACCATTAAATATCATTGGTATAAATATTACCCGGTGTAAAAATTCTGTAATTTATAACTTTTTCTTGAAAGCACATAGCCCATAGATGTCGTAAGTCCAAGCCCAAGAATAGTTCCCCCTATGGTTACCAGCACTGAAATCCAAAGTGCCTTAAGTATCATTATTCTTTCTTTCCATAAGTACAGATAAGCTGCATCAGAAAGTTCTGCAGGCAGGAAGCTGTAACCGTATTTTGCAAGAGAAGCCTCTGAAGATATGGAAATAATGAATACAAAAATTACCGGCACTATACACATAAGTGATAAAATTATAAAAATTACGTTAAAAACAATGTTAGTACCAAATTTTTATCTGATTCAGCCCTTTGCCTTTTTTTATCTTATTATCCACGTTCATTCTCCTTGATTAAATAATTGCCTGTTCTTTATTTATCTTCTTAACCACAAAGTTTGCTGCAAGAATAGTAATACAGCAAGCCACTGACTGTGCTACTGAAGCCGCTGCAGTCTTTCCTATTGGAACATTGGACTGCAATGCATTATATACATAGGTATCAAAGGTAGATGCTACATCATGTAAGGATGCAGGTATCTGCTGTGTTACCTGATAGAACAAGCCGAAGTCTGAGTAGAAAATCCTTCCAACATTTAAGATGAACATCATTATTATAACTGACTTAAGACTTGGCAGGGTAATGTACTTTGTCTGTTGCCATTTACTTGCACCGTCTATCACTGCTGCTTCATAAAGGCTTGAATCTATACCTGTTATGCAGGCAAGATAAACCACCATACTATAGCCTATGCTCTTCCACTGTTGCATAAATATGAGAATAAATGGCCAGTACTTAGGCTCTGAGTACCAGTTAACCCTCTCCATTCCAAAAAACTCCAGAATATTATTTATAAAACCTTTGTCCTGGCTGAGGAAGGCAAATACAAAATAACTTACAACTACCCATGACATAAAGTGAGGCAGGAACATCATAGTCTGATATACCTTAGACTTAAGTCTGCTGTGTATCAGACTTATCATTATAGCAAGTGTAACAGGTATTATTATGCCTAAGATTATAAATACAATGTTGTACGCTATAGTGTTTCTTAACAAAAGTAAAAAAAGTCGTTTGAATTTATAAAATACTTAAAGTTCTTAAACCATACCCATTTACTTTGAAAAAGACTCTGTAAGAACCCGGCTCTTGGCTTAAGCCTCAATTCCTTTAAAAGCGATTATTATACCAAACATTGGAAGATAACAGAAACATATGTACCATATAAATGTAGGTATACCCAGTAAAGTTAACTCGGTATCGTCCCTTGTCCATTTTTTTCTTCTTTTTTTAGGCAGTGTAGTTTCTTTCTTACTGCTCATTATCTTACCTCCTGTTTTGTATAAATCTTATAAATAAATCAGCTTTTATTTTTTTATCTGATTAACATTTTATCATATCAATTAACATTTTTGCAACATTTTATTTAATATTTTTCTTTTTTTAATTAACATTATTTTTTTAACATTAAGACTATATCAAATGTATAACTTTACTAAGCTTTTTCACGATATTTACCTCTTTTAACTGTACTAATTTTTCTGTTAAATACAGTTTTTCATAAAATTTAAGTTAAAAATAAAGACAAGAATTTTCAACAATAATAGTAAAAATCCTTGTCTTTAGCTAAAATTTTTATATAATTTTACAGCCCTCTCAGCTTATCCGCATACCAGTATACAACTTTAGCAACTCTTATAAGCATGCTTTCCTTAGAATCAGCTCTGTATATCTCCTTATATCTCATAAACCATACCTCCAGTTCCTCCGCAAGCAGCTTTTTCTCTTCAGCAGTGGCACTTTCTGGCAATATTATCATCTTTCCTGCTCTGTTCCAGACGTCAATTCCAACAATAGCATTATCAGCCTTATCAAATTCAGCTTTATTTAAGCTATCCATTGTAATCGCTGTTTTTCTTAAATCTTTTCTAATCTGGTAAAGCTCCTCTGTTGCCTTGTCTACCTCCTCTACATTTTCCTGAAATCTTTTAAGTCTGTCCTTAAGAACATTATGTGTCGCAAAATTATGAGGATCTTTCTTCTCGTCAAATCTGCCTTCTCTTTCATAACCTTCAAACACAAGCACACAGCTCCACCAGTCATATATCTGATTGATAGCTGACCTCTCAAGCAGTTCTACATAATTTTCTGTGGTATCTCCATACTCTATCCTTGATATTTCTTTGTTCAGTTCTTCTTTCCCTGCTAACGCCTTTTCACCTGAGTATGCATCTAAGTTCCATGTAAATACTCCTCCATAAATAATACCCGGAGTTGCAAACGAAGGATTATTTACACATGTCCAAAGTCACCCCATTCAGTATTTAAAAGTCCGATTGCATCATATTTTCTTGCATAACCACTAAGTGTCTTTATATTGGAATATGCTGTATCAATCCTGTTTATAAATGTATTCCAGCCACAAACTCCCGGACAAAGGTACATATTAGCACCAACCTCTGCAACAGGTCTACATATATCATCCTTCTGATCGGCAAGATACCCCCACGCCATACAGATAGTTTCCTTTGGAAGCTCCTTTATAAACTCAGGGAATTTACAAATTATATCTCCCCAGAACATAGGCACTTTCCCCTTAGATACCACATATTCACAAAGCTTCTTTAAAAATTCCATATACATTCTGTCTGTGCCAATCTTATCTGCAAGTTCCTTAGACTTTCCTTTACCTAAATCAAAGGTTTCATCTGCACAAATATTTACGTATTTTGAACTAAAAAGCGGAAGATACTCATCAAACATTTTTTTAATTACTTCAAAGGAACGTTCATCTGCCACATTTACAGTATGGTGTTGCATCTTTTCCCAGAAAGAAAATGGTTTACCCGCTGTATCTTCAAGTTCACAGATATCCTCATAACTCTTAGTTTTAAGTAGTTCATAAAGATGTCCAAAACTTGCAAGAGAAGGCACAAAGTCTATATCCCTGTCAGCGCAATACTTGTCAATCTCCATAATCTCTTCCGGAGTCAGTACACTATCCTCTCTCCACATTTCAGAAAAGCCTCTGAATGCAAAAGACTGCTCAATGTAAAGCTGATACTGATTTATCTTGTACCTTGAAAGCACATCAATCTGCTTTTTAAGAGTATCAAGCTTAAAGCTTCTTCCTCTTGCCTGATCCATATAAAAGCCTCTTGCTAAAATATCCGGCTTATCTTCTATATTTAGCGTAGGAAGGAGAGCTCCCCTATTTCTTATAAGCTGGCAAAGTGTCTGGATACCATATCCTACTCCGGCTCTGTCTCTTCCTAAAATTTCGATTTTTTCTTCTGTAATCACCAAAGTATAACTTTGTGGCGGAAGTGCATTGACAAGCCGGAGACTCACATCACCTTTTCCAGCCTTACCTGCCGTTATCACTGCTTCTATTCCTGCAAAATGCTTCCATTCATCCTTAAGAATATATGGCAGTGCCCATCCGGTACTTGCTTTAAGCTCTTCACTTTCAGAAACTATCCTTAGTCCACTTTCCGCTAAGAACTCTCTGTTAGTTTCCGATAATTTTTTTGGTTTTGGTAAAATGTACATATTTTCTTCTCCTTGTATAGTATTTTTTTATATTTTTAACTAATTGAATAGTAATATGTATTTTAAAATTTTTGCAACATTTTTTTCTTTTAATTTTTTTATATTTTTTTAACTCTGATATTTATTAGCATTTTTCTGTTCACAAAGTATTTCAGATTAAAATTATATCTTAATATCAGCATTTTTTAATCTATCTGTAATTACAATTTAGTTATCAAATTGGATATTGACATTTATATCCCAACTTTATTATACTTAACATAAGTTAACAAAAATAATTAACATTATTTATATGGAGCAGATGTAAATGAGTAAAATAACAATGCAGGACGTTGCAGACGCGCTAGGTGTTTCCAGAGTCAGTGTATGGAAGGTATTTAATGACCAGCCAGGTGTTTCAGATTCACTTAAGAACAGTATAATAGAGATGGCTACAAAGCTTGGATATAATGGTATTGTACAGGGCAATCCCTCTACAGAAAGTAACAGTAAATACAAAAATGTATCCCTTGTAGTTTCCAGACCAGATTCCTCAGTATTCTGGACTGATATCATACATAGTATAGCTAGGAACTTGCTTTACATAATGTTAATCTCATGTATACCTATATCCCAAGCACTTACAACGAAAGTTTTCAGCTTCCTGACATACTTACCGGTGGAGATATTAGCGGAATCATAGTCCTTAATCTTTATGATAAACATATAATAAAGAGAATAAGCAGGCTTGAGACTCCTAAAGTATTTCTTGATACCGTACCTTCCATAACGGAGAAGATTCTTGATTGTGATTTAGTACTGATAGAAGGAAGAAATTCCATATCAGAAATAGTAGATAATACTGTAAAAAGAGGTTGCACCAGACTTGGATTTATCGGCGATGTGAATTATGCAAGAACTAACCTGGAGCGTTACTATGGCTACACAGACGGTCTTGCCCTACACAACATTTCACTTGAGTCAGCTATATGCTTTACTGACACAATTAATATCGCCAGTTATCAGAACCGGATTTTTAGTTTTTTAGACTCTGTAAAAAATATGCCTGATGCCTTTGTCTGTGTAAGCGACTACGTTGCCCAGTTTGTAGCTATGTATATATCAAAATTTCCTGAGCGTTTTCCAAAGCCTATAGTATTAACCGGTTTTGATGGAAATAAGGAATATGTAAGTGTAGCTGACAAAATAACAACAGCCAATGTCAGCACAAGACAATTAGGCAGAAAGCTCGCCTTACAAATACTTTATAGAATGGACTATCCTAATGCTCTAAGAGAAACTATTTATGTCCATCCTGAAATTACCTATCTTGATTCGTTTTTCCCAAACTAGGCTAAAACTAAAGGCTATGCAAATTAATCACATAGCCTTTAGTTTAACTCCATCTTGACTTAAAAGATTTAACTCTTTCTTCTATTTTTCCTTCTGTTCCTCAATATCAAAAATCAAATACTTTCATAAACTGTATTATATAATCCACAAAAAAACCATAAAAATATCACACTGATAATTACAACTCCCATCTCCCTATGTATATGATCAACCAGTCCATATACCGCATTTTGAAGAAAATATACTATACCAAGTGCATAAAATCCCCAGGCAATTGTACTTTCAAGGCAGATTATTCCCTTATAATTGAACGGTTTATCGTTATAGTCCCACCAAAGTGAACCTAAAAACTTTATCATAAGTTTTCCAACTATAAACTCAAATATAGTGGCTGATACAGCACCTGCAACATATATCCCAAGATAATTTCCTTTAAGAGGGCTTAACATAATGTAGCCAACTAAGGCTCCCACCCCATAAATAGGACAGAAAGGTCCTCTTCCAAAACCTCTGTTAGTTATTTTTCTGTTACAAAATGACATATAAATCGACTCTACAAGCCATCCTAATATACTATAGATAATAAATGCACCAACCAGATGATAAAGATCAGTGTCAAATATTTCTCTTTCCCACATTTATGAATAATCACTCCTTTTTATAATAATTTTTCCAATTCATCCTTAAAAGTATTTACATCTTTAAATTCTCTATAGACAGAGGCAAATCTGACATAAGCCACCTGATCTAATTTCATCAGTTTTTCCATAACTATTTCGCCTATTTCAGAACTTGATATCTCCTTAACTCCCTTGTTAAATATGGTATTTTCTATATCATCAACACAGGCATTTATAGCCTCAGCAGACACCGGTCTTTTATGACAGGATCTAAATACCCCCGACTCTATCTTTGCCCTGTCGTAGGTCTCTCTCGTCATATCTTTTTTGATTACAATTAACGGAATAGTCTCAATCTTCTCATAAGTGGTAAATCTTTACCACATTTATCACATTGCCTTCTCCTTCTAATGGTAGAATTATCGTCTGAAGGCCTTGAATCTATAACTCTTGTATCATCATTACTGCAAAATGGACACTTCATCCTTTACCTCCAACCATGACAGAGTTTTATTTTTTACCTTTAATAAGAAATTCAGGAATTTTAATTTCAGCATTACCTGCATCTCCTGTCACTCTGTCAGCGGCACTTACCTTTTCAGAAGCAGATGCTGTTCTGCTGCCTTGTCTTGTACTGGAAGAATAACCTGTTCTTCCTGTGCTGACCCTTGACTGTACAGCTTTCTTTGCAGGCTCAGTATTGTTCTTTCCACTTTCACTTAAACCTGTAGCTATAATTGTAACTGTAACCTGATCTTTATTTGTATCATCGTAGGTTGAACCATAAATGATGTTTACATCACTTTCACTTCCTATCATTTCACGAACATATTTAATTGAGTCTGAAACCTCATGAATCATAATATCACCATAGAAGTTAATAATTACATCAATAGCACCCTTAATATTAATATCAAGTAACGGACTTTCTGATGCAATCTTAACAGCTTCAAGACATCTGTCCTCGCCGGTACCGACACCAATTCCAATATGTGCAAGTCCCTTGTCCTTCATAACAGTTCTTACGTCTGCAAAGTCAAGGTTGATGTCAGCATTTTCAGAAATAATATCAGTTATGCCCTGAACACCCTGTCTAAGCACTTCATCAGCCTTTGCAAAAGCTTCCGGCTGGGTAGTTCTTCTATCCATAATTTCAAGCAGCTTCTCATTCTGAACAACTATGAGGGTATCTACCACTTCGCTCATCTTAGCTATTCCACCCTCAGCATTTCTGGCTCTCTTAGGACCCTCAAACTCAAAAGGGCTGGTAACAACACCAACGGTCAAAATACCCATCTCTCTGGCAATATCAGCTACTACAGGGGCTGCTCCAGTACCGGTACCACCACCCATACCACAGGTAACAAATACCATATCGGCACCACCGATTGCAGCTATGATATCTTCTCTGCTCTCTTCTGCAGCCTTTTCACCAACTTCAGGCTTTGCTCCCGCACCAAGTCCCTTTGTCAGCTTTTCTCCAATCTGGATACAGGTAGGTGCCTTGCAGGAAATCAACTGCTGCTTATCTGTATTTACACAAATAAACTCTATTCCTGCAACCCCTTCAGTAATCATTCTGTCAACCGCATTATTTCCAGCACCACCTACACCAACTACTATAATTCTGCAAGCACCGGTTTCTTTCTCATCTTTTATTTCTAACAAGGTCTTTTCCTCCTACACATTTATTCAATATGTTCTGATAATCAAAAAGCATCAATATATCCAAATTATTTAGGATATATACGATACAGTATTACACTGAATCATTATAATAGATTTTCCCACTTAATAATATACATTATATTCAAAATAATCAAGCTATTTTTTTATAACTTTTTAGAATTTATCCGCATCAAAAAAATTACTCTTTTTTTGCTTTCTGAAAAGTCCTCCATATGTAAAAGTACCTTTCAAACCCTTTGTTTTTAGGCAATATTTCAGTTAAATTTGATATCTGTTCATCAAAGTGTTTTTCTCTTTCGAGTAAAATCTTAACATTTCCATTATAAAGCTTTATTGACAAATTTTTTTATCAAATTCTATCCTGTCTATGTCAAGCTTATATTTTTTTATTATCTGTGTAAGATTAAGTGTAAGTTCAAACACTTCATCATTTTTTAGTAGATATAGGTTTATTAAAAACCGCTGAGGCATAGCTTATACCTGAGACTACAGGAACATTATCTCTCTTATTGATAATACTGCCAACCATAATTCCATCTTTATCAAAGCAGATAAATTCACCCATATATGGGAGGCAGCCTACAACATCCTTTTCAGTAATTGCTACCGTCAGACTATGTAACCCTGTCAGCTCTACTTCAATCTCATCTACAAATGGAATTGTTATCTCCTTATCATATTTAAGTCTTAGATATGTCAGTATAGTATTATCTCCAACATAATATTTCTGTAACTCTTTTTTTAGCTTATCCTCTGTATAATATGTATTTCCTTTTACCCTCACCCCCTCAAGGCTGGAAACCACAACAATGCCGGCAGCAATTAATACAAGTACAAAAAAATATTGTAAATATTACTATAATCTTCTTACGCATATTTTCTCCCAGGTTATTCTCATTCAAAAATATATTTTAAGACTGATATTCCTGCCTTAATCTTAATTCTTTTTTATTGCGTTCTCTGATAGCCTGCTTCTTTGATAATTTAGTATTATATCTTATTTGTAACGATATGTTTAGAAAAACTCCTATTTCCATAAGCATATTGATAACCGCAGTACCTCCAAAACTTATAAACGGAAGAATTACTCCTGTAGAAGGTATTTTGCTGGTAACAACCAGTATGTTCAGAATCACCTGTATGCCTATCTGGGACATTATCCCAATTCCTAACAAGGCCCCAAATCTATCTCTGGCATTCACAATAACTATCCACATTCTGTAAAGAATAAGTCCAAAAAAAGTATTATGGCAATTCCACCAAATATACCAAATTCTTCGCAAATAATAGTAAAAATCATATCATTATATGCTTCAGGAACCCTCCCATACTTTTGTTCGCTGCCTCCAAGTCCTTTTCCAAAAAGCCCGCCTGAGGCAATGGCATAAAGTCCTTGTAAAATCTGCTGGCCTTTTTCGCTAGTTTCTACATTGTCCAGTATTTCAAATCTTGCACTTCTATATCCACCAAAAAATTTTACTATCGGTCTTATTGATAAAGCCGCTACAATAGCTAATCCAAAATACGAAAATAATCTTCTTGAATTTGTAAATATTATAACTCCGTATATACCTGCAACAATCAGTCCTGCACTAAGATTTTCCTTCACGATAAATCCAAGAAGAGGAGTTACATATAATACATCAAGCATTACTCTTCCTGTTGTATGCTCTTCTCTGGAACGCTTTGCACAGATATAGGCACCAAAAACTATGACTACAAATTTTGCAAGTTCAGATGGCTGTAATGTCATCCCACCGATTACAAGCCATCTTCTTGCCCCATTATGTATAGGCGCAAAAAAACTTGTATACCCCTGTAGTATAGTCATAAAAAATAACATCAATCCCGGAATTGATAAAATAAACGAATTCCTTCCTAAGGTATCTCTTAAAAATCCCGGTACAGGTAGTTTAAACCTTGCTTTTAATTTCTTATAATCCCTTAAAGAAACCAATATCATTAATACAACGCCTATTCCTATTGTCATTAACTGTCTTTTAAGAAAATATGTGGATTCAAGATTTTTTACTTTTTGCAATATATGCACTTGCGCTATAAATAATTATCAGACCTATCGCACTAGGCAAAAAAGGATAAGAAAAGACAGATTAAAATCATAATATCTAATCCCTGTATCTTGTTTATTTTTTTTGTGTTTTCCTTTTTTTACCTCTGCTTTTTTTCCCATATGAACACCAACCATTTCTAATCTGATTATAATGCAATGAAACCTACAAAGCATAAAATTATAGTTACAACTGAAAACATAGCTACAACCCTTGTTTCTTCAAAGCCCGAAAGCTCAAAATGATGATGAATAGGAGACATTTTGAATATTCTCTTTCCATGCGTAAGTTTAAAGTAACTTACCTGAAGCATTACTGACAGTATTTCTGCAAGATATACAAAGGCAACTATAATTATAAATAAAGGTGCTTTTAGCATAAATGCTTCTGCTGCTACAAAACCTCCTAAAAGCAAGAGACCCGGTATCTCCCATAAAGACCTTAGCCGGATAAGTGTTGAATATTAAAAATCCAAGCAAAATGCCTGTCATTATCATAGCTGTATGAGAATGATTTGAACCAACTTTTACAGAAAGTATGGCAAAAAACATAGAAATTATAAGTGTAACTGTAGTGGCAAGTCCATCCAGTCCATCTGTGAAATTTGCCCCATTTACAGTGCCAAGCACAGTTATAAACACAAAAGGGATAAATAAAAAACCAAGCTTCCATACACCCTTACCCGCCGAAAAAGGAATTACTATATTCATCATATCCGGATAGTCATGTATGATAATATAGGCAAAAACAGCTGTTACTATAATCTGCAGTCCAAGCTTCTGCCAGGCTTTCAGTCCAAGCGAACGCTTTCTGGCAAGCTTTATGTAATCATCTAAAAAGCCAATAAAGCCAAATCCTGTCGTAAGCAAAACAACTGGAAACAGTTCCGGTTCATGTATTACATACGCAAAGCCCACTGCCGAAAACACTGCAAGAATTACTATTCCACCCATGGTAGGTGTTCCTGCCTTTTTAAGATGGCTCTCAGGTCCTTCTTCTCTTACAAACTGTCCAAACTTCATTTTATGAAGAATGGGAATAAAAATAGGACAAAGCAGCACTGTAAGTGCAAATGAAATAAATGCAGGTAAAAACGTATTAAACGAAAACATCTCAATCACTCCTTAACTTTTTCAGGATAAATTCCAAGTACTTTAAATACCTTTTCTACTACCTCTCCTGCAAGTGCTGAAGCTACTCCGGTAGCTGTCTGATCTTCCACATGAGGCTGATCCACCACTACATACACGACAGCCTGTGGGTTATCGTAAGGCGCACAACCAATAAAAGAAAGTACATAGTTTTTTTCGGATCTTACTGTCTTTCCATTAACCTTATCAAGCTTTTGGGCAGTTCCGGTTTTCCCGGCAAGCTTATATCCCTCTGTTTTTGCCCTCCAGCCTGTTCCCCTTTCAACGGTCTCATACAGTGCCTTCTGTATAAATGCTGAAGTATCCTTTGTTACAGTTTTTTTCATTACTACCGGTTCATTTTTTTCAACCACAACTCCATCATCATTTACCAGCTCTTTTACAAGATGTGGCTTGTAATATGTGCCACCGTTTACAAGAGAAGAAAATCCTGCAACCATCTGTATCATTGTAACTGAAACTCCCTGTCCAAAACTGCTGGTTGCAAGTTCTACCGGATTTAACTGTTCCTCGTTGTAAGCTAAACCTGTAGTTTCTCCGGGAAAATCAATTCCTGTTCTGCTTCCTATCCCAAAAAGGTTCTGATATCTTGCAAAATCTTTTTTCCCAAGTTTTCTTACAATCTGCATCATTACATCATTACAAGATTGTTCAAGGCTTCCGGAAAGGGTAATAATTCCATGACCGTCTCTTTTTACACAGCGTATTCTTCTGTCCATTACTTCTTCAAAGCCATCACAGTAAAATTTTTCTTTCTTTTTTACAACATTTTTTTCAAGACAGGCTGCCACTGTAAATGGCTTAAATGTAGAGCCAGGCTCATATATATCACTTACACAATAATTTTTCCATATTTTACTGAGTTCTTCAAGCTTTTTCTTATCATCCATAGCAGCTATTTCCTGCGCACTAAAATAATCACTTAAATCTCTCGGATTATTTAAATCATAACCTTTATCAGAAGCCATAACATAGATTTCACCATTGTTTGGATTCATGATTATAATTCCAACATTTTCAGCGCCTTCCCTCTTCTGATAATCTGCTATTATATCCTCAGTAAGCTTCTGTGCATCAGAATCTATTGTAGTAACGATATTTAGCCCATTTTTAGCCTCAATTTCTGTCTCTTCTAATTCTAAGTTTGAATTAAAGTAGCCATATCTTACTCCATTTTTTCCATTGAGCTTTGAATTATAATAACCTTCTATGCCCCATTCAGCAGTATCACCCGAATATGTGAAGCCTATAATATCACTCGCTACTTTATTCAACGGATAGGTTCTTTTATAATAACCTTCAAAGCTGTAACCGGTTACCATATTCTTTGCTGTAGCTTCTTTTTCATTTTTATTATCTCTTTTATTAAATTCATTTACAGCTGTAATAAACTTTTCTTTCTCATCATAGCTTACTTCTTTTTTTACTACCTGGTACATAGATTCGAGGATTGCTATCAATTATTTTATTTAATTCATCTGCAGATATCCCAAAATATTCACTTGCAAAGCTTAACTGTGGGTTCTTTATAATTATCTGCCTTTTCCAGAATTATTCTAGGCTCTAAAACAAAATTATATACCAAAACAGACTTTGCAAGAGCCACGCCACGTCTGTCTGATATATCTCCTCTTTTGGATATTATCGGTTTACTACTATAAGTCTGCTGTTTTAGATATTTTTTCTTGTAACCATCTCCGTTACCATATGCCACGCTTATTACAGCAGCAATTATGGCTGCAAAGCATATAACAAAAATAAATCCGGTAACTTTAACCTTAGTCTTAAATTTAAATCCTCTGACTAAAAATACCAGAAGTTTAAACCATATACTTTGCTTCTTTCTTCTCCGTCTTCTCCCCCGGTTATCAGCTTTTTCCCGACATTATTCTCCTATCCGGCATCAACCAATCTTAAAACTCTCTCAATAAAATTTAATTCTTCATTGCCCTTGAGATCACCATACTGTCTTACATAACCATTAGTTACGCTTTTGTAGGTAATAACCTGATTTTCATACGGATACACCATGCCATATTTTTCTATAGCAGTCTTTCTTATTTTTCCTAAGTCTATGTTGCTGTATAATGTATTTTCGGTATTATCATTTGCAGTTTTAATGGCTTAGTTCAACATTAAGCGTACGAGTTTCATTTTCAGTCTGCTTAATCTCATTATAAACTCTGACGTATCCTACACAAATAAAAACAAGTACAGCTGCTACCATCATAAGACATACAAAGCCAAAAACATCTATTGAAGGCGCATATTTCATTTCTGCATATTTCTTATTTATCTGTTTGGGTTTCTTTACTATTTCCCGTTTTTCATCAGGTAAATATCTTCTTTTTGGAATCGCACTACCATTAATATTTAAGGCCATAGAACCACTTGTCAGATTCCTATTTCTTTTCAAATTTTTTCTTTCAGCCATCATTTCCCCTCCTTCTGACAAAGACTCTAAGCTTAGAACTCTTTGCTCTTGGATTCCTTTCCATTTCCTCATCAGCTGGTATTATCGGTTTTTTGGAAATTATCAATCCCTTGGATTTCTTACCACATACACAAACCGGAAAACCGGGCGGACAGGTACAAGGTGACTCTGCCTTTTTAAAAGCAGATTTCACTATTCTATCTTCTAAAGAATGAAATGTAATTACAGTCATTCTCCCACCATCAGAAAGTATATCAATCATTCCTTCAATCGACTCTTCCAGCACTTCAAGCTCTCTGTTCAGCTCTATCCTGATTGCCTGAAAAGTACGTTTAGCCGGATGACCTCCGGTAAGTCTGAATTTTGCAGGAATTGCAGTCTTAATAATTTCTACCAGTTCTCCTGTTGTTTCAACCGGCTTATTTTCTCTAAAAGAAACTATTTTGGCAGCTATCTTAGATGCAAATTTATCTTCACCATAGTCTCTGATTATACGTGTAAGCTCAGCCTGACTATAAAAATTTACTATATCTCTTGCTGTTTTTTCCTGCCCCCTGTCCATCCTCATATCAAGGGGTGCATCCTCCATATAAGAAAAGCCTCTTTCAGCGGTATCCAGCTGATGTGATGAAACCCCCAAATCTAAAAGAATACCATCCACCTGCTTTATACCAAGGCTCTGTAAAATGCTTACCATCTGTGCATAATTGCTTCTTACAATAGTTACCCTGTCTCCAAATTCCGAAAGTCTTTCTCCGGCAGCCTTAATTGCAGCAGCATCCTGGTCTATACCAATAATCCTTCCTCCATCTGTCAGTCTTTTTGCTATTTCGTATGAATGGCCTCCTCCACCAAGAGTACCATCTACATAGATGCCATCAGGTTTTATATCTAATCCTTCAATTACCTGTTCTAACATTATGGGAATATGCTTAAATACAACATTTTCATTCATAAACATATTCCTCCTTTCAAACAACGTTACATAAAGTTTAAGTTATATCCGGCAAGTTTCTCTGCTATTTCATTTATGTCTCCAAGTTCTGTATTGTTCTTATCCCAAAGTTCCTTATCCCAAAGTTCTATCTTCCCCATCATTCCAACTACCATAACATTCTTTTTTATTCCTGTTTTCTCACGAAGTATTGATGGTATTAGTGTTCTTCCCTGTTTATCTATCTCACTTTCAACTGCTGAGGCTAAGAAATATCTCTGTAATTCTCTGCTCTCCTTACCCCCGGCAAATTAGAAAGCTGTTCAACAAAAAGTTCCCATTTATTCATAGGATAAATATATAAACATCCGTCAAGACCGAAAGTGATTATAAATTTCTCTCAAGCTCTTCCCTAAATCTGGAAGGAACAATAAGTCTGCCCTTAGTATCTACAGTATGCTCATAAGAACCTGTAAACATTAAGAACACCTCCTCCCTTTTTAAAACCACTTTACATAAATCTTACTCCACTTTACTCCACTTTTGTAACATTTTATTATAATTTTGATATTTTTGCAAGAATACACATGTTCTGTTATTAAGTATTTTTAAAACATAAAAAGCCCTCAACCCCTTATTTTTATAAAGGGAATTGAAAGCTTTTTCCATTCTTAAATTTTTCTTATATATATTTTTCTTAATCAGCACTCTGTTGTATATTATTATACCTGTACTTACTATAAACAAAGCAAATGCCAGCACCTGAGACACTGCTATTCCTGTATTTCCAAACGTTAATTGATCGGTTCTCAGCCCTTCTATAAATGCTCTTCCAAGACCATAGCCCCCCATATATATAAGGAAAAGCTCTCCGTCAAACTTTTTATGTTTAGTATACAGAAGTATTATTATAAGTATGAACAGGTTCCAGACTGACTCATAAAGAAAGGTAGGGTGCACCTGGATAAAACCTACATATCCCCCTTCCTCCGCCATTTCAAGCATTTTCCTTGTGATTGCATTCTCATGAACATCATAGGTTGAAAGACGCATTGCAAACAAATTATTGGTATAATCACCAAAAGCTTCCCTGTTAAAGAAATTGCCCCATCTTCCTATAATCTGTCCTGTAATAAGTCCTGCACAGGCTGTGTCGGCAAGCAGTGTAAACTTCATCTTTTTAATTTTGGAATATACAAAGCCTGTAAGTACGCCACCTGTTACACCGCCGTAAATGGCAAGACCACCTGCCCTGAGATTAAATATCTGTAATAAATCATCCTTATAATCATTCCATGAAAAGGCTACATAGTATATTCTCGCACCGATTATTGAAATAATTACTGCATACATTGCAAAATCAAGATAAATCTCCTTATCCTGACCGGTTCTTACAGCCTGAAAACTAGCCACTATATAACCCATAGCTATACCAAGACCTATAATTATTCCATAAAAAGCTATATCAAATCTTCCAAACAGATATGCTTTTAGGGAGATTCTCTATCATTATACCAAGATTAGGAAAAGAAATCGCATCTAAAGCAAACATAGGCTCTCTCCTTATACATTAAAACGGAAAAGAACTATGTCTCCATCATTCATAACATATTCCTTACCCTCACTTCTTACAAGTCCCTTTTCTTTAGCTGCAGCCATACTTCCACAGGCTATAAGATTATCATAGCTTACGACCTCCGCCCTGATAAATCCACGTTCAAAGTCGGTATGAATCTTACCGGCTGCCTGTGGAGCCTTAGTACCTGCTGTTATTGTCCAGGCCTTAGTTTCCATCTCTCCTGCTGTTATGTAGCTGATGAGACCAAGAAGCTTATAGCTTGCTTTTATAAGTTTCTCAAGACCTGACTCCGAAAGTCCCAAATCCTCTAAAAAGCTCTTTTTATCCTCATCATCAAGCTCAGAAATTTCCTGTTCTATCTGAGCACATACCACAAATACCTCTGAGCCTTCCTTAGCAGCTATATCTCTTACTTCTTTTACATACTTGTTACTTTCTCCATCGTCTGCCAGATCCTCATCTTTTACATTTGCTGCATAAATTACCGGTTTTGCAGTCAGAAGATTATACTCTGCAAAAAACCTTTCTTCATCATCATCTTCTCTTGTAAATGCCTTTGCAAGATTACCTTCCTCAAGAAAAGCTATAAGCCTGACTATCATATCAAGTTCTTTTTTGTATATCTTGTCTGCACTTACAGACTTGGCTACGCGGCTTTTTCTTCTTTCAAGCACTTCTATGTCTGCAAATATAAGCTCAAGGTTGATTGTTTCTATATCTCTTGCCGGAGAAATAGAACCCTCTACATGGATAATGTTGGTATCTTCAAAACATCTTACTACGTGCACTATGGCATCTACTTCTCTTATATTTGCAAGGAACTGGTTGCCAAGTCCTTCTCCTTTAGAAGCTCCTTTTACAAGGCCTGCTATATCTACAAATTCAATTGATGCCGGAACTATTCTTCCTGAATTATACATCTTTCCAAGGACATTAAGGCGCTCATCAGGTACAGCTACAACTCCCACATTGGGATCAATGGTACAGAAAGGGTAGTTGGCTGATTCCGCTCCAGCCTTTGTTAATGAATTAAATAAGGTACTTTTGCCCACGTTAGGCAAACCTACGATTCCTAGTTTCATTTTATCTGTCTCCTTACAAAATTTTACTCATTATACTCACCAGGCATTATTACTGCAGCAATAATATAGGCTAAAATTCCACTTCCGCCAAGCAAACAAAATAATACCCAGAGAAGCCTTACAACGTTTGGATCAACATTGAAATACTCTGCAATCCCACCACATACGCCTAATAGTCTTCTATCAGAACTTTTAACTAATTTTTTCATAATAGTTACCTCTTTCTTATTGTTAATATAATTTATCATATCTCTTGATTTTTAACATATGGACTATGTTTTTCAATCTTCGACAAATTAACATTTTTTTATGATTTTTGTTAACTTTTTCTCCACTCCGGTACATATTCAGATATTTTTAGTTTTTAGGCTTACACTATTATACATTTCATCTATAAAAGTCGCAATATATAATTATCTCACTCTGCTGTTACAAGATTTTTTATAACATTTTTGCACTTGCCATAGTCTGTCCCCTCTTGACAGAAACCCTCTGTTCATGTATGATAAAGAGGTATTTTTATACACTTTATTAAATTAAACTTAAGGAGATGATGATTTGGACCCCAGTGACGCGATAAATATTATCGTGCTTTTTATCTTAATTCTACTTTCAGGATTTTTCTCATCAGCAGAGACTGCAATAATTTCTGTAAATAAGATTAAAATCCGCTCAATGGTAGAAGAAAACGTTAAAAATGCTGCTCTTGTAGCTGAACTTACTGATAACTCAAGAAAGTTTATCAGTACAGTACTCATTGGCAATAATATTGTAAATATATCTGCCTCTGCTCTTGCCACAACCTTTGTTGCCAGAGTTTTTGGCAATATATATATAGGTATAGGTACCGGTGTTCTTACTCTGCTTATACTTGTATTTGGTGAAGTACTTCCTAAAACTATTGCCTCTATGCACTCAGAGAGCATAGCACTTGCTTATGCACCGGTACTGCTCTTATTGATGAAAGTTTTTACTCCACTTGTTTTTCTTTTAAATATTATATCCGGTGCTATACTTAAGCTCTTTGGCATTGATCCGGATATGAATACTTCAGCCATTACTGAAAACGAACTGCTAACCTATGTAGAAGTAAGTCATGAAGAAGGTATTATTGAAAATGAAGAAAAAGAAATGATAACTAATGTGGTGGATTTTGGTGACTCACTTGTAAAAGATGTAATGGTGCCAAGAGTTGATATGTGTCTCATAAGCGATGATACAGGCTACGATGAGCTTTTATCCGCATTTGAAGAGGACAAATACTCCAGACTTCCTGTATACCAGGAAAATGTTGATAACATCGTCGGTATTGTTTATTTAAAGGATGTTGCTTTTTATAAAGGCGATAAAAAGACTTTAAGCTGGCTTCTATCCTTCGTCCTGCAAATTTTACCTATGAATTTAAAAAGACTTCTGAACTTCTTATAGAAATGAGAAAGGCTTCTCTTTCTATGTGTATAGTACTTGATGAATATGGCTCGGCAGTAGGACTTATTACTCTTGAAGATTTATTAGAGGAAATTGTAGGTGAAATTCGTGATGAGTATGACGGTGATGAAGTTGATGATATTGTAAAACTTGATCAGGATGAGTTTATGGTACTTGGTTCTACCAGACTTGAAGACTTCAATGATTTCTTTGGTACTGAATATAATTCAGATGATTATGATTCTATCGCAGGTAAGCTTATAGAACTTTTTGAGAGACTTCCTGAAAAAGGAGATGCAATTACTGATGGTTCACTTTCCTTCCTTATAGAATGTGTAGACCATAGAAGAATAGAAAAAATTAAGGTAAGAAGGCTTCCAACTGCCGATGATACTTCAGATTATGCTGAGGCTGACTTTGGAGAGGCTTCAGAATAAAATTAAATAAAAAAAGTAAGCGTAACGGAAACACAAAATTTTGTTACGCTTTTTTAATGTACTTCTACGCCTGTAAAATAATGCATTATTATCTTCTTATATCCATAGCCGGCCTCAGCCATTCCTCTTGCGCCTGACTGGCTAAGTCCTACTCCATGTCCATAGCCACTTCCTGAAAATATAAAGTCTCCTTTCAGTTTTTCTCCACTTTCATTACTTAAACTTTTTACAAAATCAGAAGAAGTATAGATTTTTATTTTGGTACTGAAAAGATTAAACGCCTTTCTTATTTCCTGCTTTTTTAAAATAATATTTCCAAGACTTCCTACTACCTGAACAGCAAGTGCCCTGCCTGATTTAGAACGCTTTATAATCTTTATTCCCTCTATCTCGACAAGTCTCTTTCCCTTTGCCACCTCATAGCCCCTTAGCATATTTGAAAGCCGGTACTTTGTAAAACTTATCTTCCATGGTTTCTTTTCCGGCTTATTTTCATATGGATCGGGCACTGCCCTAAGCCAGTTTTTCCTGCCACCCCAGACATTTTCAGAATCCTCTGTATAACCTCCGGAAGTTGAAAAATAAGTTGTTTTTACAACTCTGTTCTTATAGGTAACAAACTCATTTTCTGTATCCTTTACTGCCCTATCTGTCTCTTTCCTTTCAACATTCATTCCACCATAAGACTGGTGGGAAATTGTATTTGTAAGCTTATATCCTTTTTTTATATCGCTGTCAGAACCAAAGCCCGAAACTGCTGCTCCAAAGCTTCTTGCACATACTGCCTGGGCTTTAAGTGCTGAAATATGCCAGGTATGGTTCATTTCCATAGGAACCGAACCTCTGATATAATCTTCAAGATTTATAACATTTACAGGTGTTACACCGCTTTTTCCGTAAGTTCCTATCTCAATTCTTCCTCTGTACCTGTTTTCCCCCTCTACGGATATGCCTTCAGCCTTGTTTACAGTCTCAAATTGTGGGTTTGCTCCTGCTTCCTGCACATCTACCAGGAACTTATTACCACCTGTCATCACTGCTAATAAATATTTACTTGTTCTATTCTTTGTATTGACCGGGTATACATCATTAGTGTTTAATATTGTTTCCATAGTATAAACATCATAAAGCTTCCATACTCCTTTTCCATTTCTGTCAAGTCCCACTAAAACCGGCATTACTGTTAAAGACTTTTTTGAAATCCTGAGACTTATTGCTTCTGATGCTGCTTTTGCATAGCTTGGAAAACTTCCTACATATATATTATAACTACCATAAGCTCTGGAAATACTTATTCCCTTATCACTCCTCAATATATCAGTGGGATAATAAATATCATCTTTAGAAAAGCCTATTTTAAGAACTTGGTTGTCAAGTCTGATGGAAGGTTTATTAAAATATTCTTTGGTAAGTCCAACCTTTACCATATTCAGTCCTTCTTTGGTATCCGCTCTTAAAAACAGGCTGCCCTTAAAAAAGACAGCCTCTAAAACGAAGATAAATATTAGTAAATTAACCATTACTCTTCTTTTATTCATTATATCACCTTTTACATACGCTCCGGAGCATCTATACCAAGTAAATCAAGGCATTTTACTATAATTTTCTCGGTAATGTATGAAAGCTTAAGAAGAGAATATTTCCTGCTTTCATCCTGTTCATTAAGTATGTGGTTCTCATGATAAAATGCACTGAAGCAGTTTGCGGCTTCATAAATATATGCACATACCTTATGTGGTGCAAACTCTGTTGCGGCTAAATCTATCATATCAGAGAACTTTGCTATAACAAGTTCAAGATTTCTCTCTGACTCTGTTACACTTTTAACAAGCTTTTTATCTGTAAAAAACTTATCCAGTTCAGCCTTTGTAAAACCTTTTTCTGAAATAAATTTATCCAGAATCGAACGTATTCTTACCACTGTGTACTGGATATATGGACCTGTATTTCCTTCAAAAGAAGCAAATCTATCCAAATCAAATATATAGTCCTTACTCGCCTGATTTGACAAATCTCCGTACTTAAGGGCAGCCAGTCCAACCTGCCTAGCCACCTTGTGCTTAACTTCCTCATCCATATCTCTGTCAGACATTTTTCTTTCTACTTCTTCGGTTATTTCGGAAATAAGTCTCTCAAGCCTCATAACTCCACCTTCTCTGGTCTTAAAAGGCTTACCATCCTTACCATTCATAGTACCAAAGCCTAAAAAGGTAAGATTTAACTCATCAGGTGCAATTCCTGTTTTCTTTGCAGTTCTGAATACCTGTTCAAAATGCATCTCCTGTCTTTTATCAACAACATAAAGCAGGTCAGTTGGATTAAACAGCTTAACTCTTTCTACTATTGTAGCAAGGTCGGTTGTACTATAAAGTGATGCTCCGTCTGATTTGAGGATAATACAGGGAGGTACCTCCTTTTTATCATCTTCTCTTGTAACATCCACAACCAGTGCACCCTCACTCATATGTGCAAAACCATCAGCCTTCATTTTTTCTACCATATCTGGTATATAGGCTTGTGCATCACTTTCTTTCTTCCAAAGGTCGAAACTTACATTTAAGTTGTCATAGTTTTTCTTAAGGTCTGCCACAGATACTGATAAAATATGATTCCAAAGTGCCATATAGCCCCTGTTACCACTTTGTAGCATAGCCGTAGCCTGAAGTGCCTCATTTTTATAATTTTCATCTTCTTTTGACTTAGCAGAAGCAGAAGGATAAATCTCCTCAAGCTCCTCTATGGTAAAAGGTGCTTCTTTCGGATATTCACCTGTAAAGCTTTCATCAAAATACACAAGTTCAGGTTTTCTATGCTTAACCTCAGTTATTATAAGCCCCATCTGAAGTCCCCAGTCACCGAGATGTACATCTCCTATTACTTCATTTCCTGCAAATCTTTCTATTCTCTTTATACTTTCACCTATAATTGCTGAACGAAGATGACCTATATGCAACGGCTTAGCCACATTAGGGCCACCGTAGTCAATAATTATCTTCTTTGGAGTGCCTTCCGTTTCATAGCCAAAGTTACAAGTCTCACCCATTTCATTTACATAGTCTGCCCAAAAATCATCTTTAAGTGTAAGATTAATAAATCCCGGTTTAACTGCTTCTATTTTCTCAAATATATTGCCTTCTTTGGAGAGTCTCAGCTTATCTGCCACTTCATTTGCTATATCAAGAGGTGCCTTTTTATATTCCTTAACCGCTGCCATTGCACCATTACACTGGTACTGGCAAAGATCAGGACGGTTTGATACACCTACCAGACCATATTTCTTATCATAACCCGAATCTACAAAAGCCTTTTCTACTGCTTCTTTTATTACAACAGATATCTTTTTTTCATTAAAACTCTCCTCATCATTATTTAATCAAAACATCTTGCAAATATCTCTACCATTTTAACGATACAGACCATTTGCAAGATGGCTTTTTTCATAAAATCTAAACTTTCACTATCAAATATACTAAGATTATTTACGCCATAAACGACAGACATTTTTAACGTATATCCTGTTGTCAAATAATCCAAAAGCATATTTTATCATTATTACATTGAAAATACAACTATTCAATTATTCACCAAATACCTTTTTATAATCAGCTATAAACTTCTCAATACCCTGAGCTGTAAGTGGATGGTTTATCATTTGCATTATTACCTTATATGGAACAGTAGCAATATCGGCACCTGCCAAAGCACAATGCTGTACATGCATCGGATGTCTTACAGAAGCCGCAATAATTTCAGTTTCATACCCATAGTTTTCAAATATCTGCACTATATCAGCTATTAAAGTAACGCCATCCTGATTAATGTCATCGAGTCGGCCAAGGAAAGGTGATACATAGCTTGCTCCTGCCTCTGCAGCAAGAAGTGCCTGGTTAGCAGAGAATATAAGAGTTACATTGGTCTTAATATCTTCCTTAGCAAGTACTTTTACCGCCTTAAGCCCTTCCGCTGTCATTGGAATTTTAACTACCATATTTGGGTGCAGAGCAGCTATTTCCCTGCCTTCCTTTATCATTCCCTCTGCATCTGTAGTTGTTGCTTTAACTTCACCACTTATAGGACCATCAACTATGGAAGTTATCTCCTTAAGTACCTCATTAAAATCGCGCCCCTCTTTTGCAATAAGAGATGGATTGGTAGTTACTCCGCAAATAACCCCCATGTCATTTGCCTTACGGATTTCCTCAACATTAGCTGTGTCAATGAAAAATTTCATAACCATACCTCCTATATTTTTATTCATTCCAAAGCTCTATTTTAGTGGTAGATACTGCATCTGCACCTGCTGATAAAGCTGCTATTATATCCTTTTTATCTGAAATAAGTCCTCCTGCTATTATGGGAAGCTTTAATTTAAGCTTAATTCTTTCAATAATTTCCGGCATTATTCCGGGCATTATTTCTATCATATCAGGATTTGCCATACTGACCTGTTTGTGTACATTTTCCATAGCCATAGAATCTATTATAAAATTTCTAAGTATTCCAATCAAACCGCTCTCTACCGCATACTTAACAAGATTGCCTTTAGTACTTATTATTCCATCCGCCTTTGTATTATTTTTAATATAATCAATAGCTTCTGTTTTGGCAGACAAGCCCTGTATCAGGTCGGCATGGACTATTGCCAGCTTATTTTCAGCCTTAATCCTTTCCACAATCTGCGCAATAGTACATACCGTTCCATAAAGTATAAATATCAGCTTACAATCAGCACCAAGGCTTTTTTCCAAACCTATCTCATCTTTAACTGCACTTATTATCGGATAATCCGCTATTATTTCAAGCAGCTCATCTTTTTTTTCTGTATATTCCTTCATCAGAATCTTCCTCATATTTCTTATAGTTACAGTATAGACCCAATCATGTAATATCTCAAGCAAAACATCATTCCATTTTTAGTATTTTCACATTTTTACCTTTCGAACTCTTTTCAATATTTCTTCTACTATTATCCCTATCAGCCCACCGGTTATAATCCCTATAAACATAAGATAAGAAAGATAAGAAAAGACTGCAGGCAGATTTAAAAGTACCATAGCACAAAATAGCTGTCCTATATTATGACTTACTCCACCTGCTATACTGACTCCCATTATCCCAAAAAAATCTGTTTTTTTTAGAACTGCCATTACAACAAAACTTAGAATTCCTCCTGAAAGCCCATAAATTGCACTGTATGGATTGCCAAATGTAAAGCCTACTAAGATAATTCTTATCACGGACACGGTGATGCCTGCTCTCAGGCCACCTGTATACATAGCTAATAAAACTATTATATTCGCAAGCCCCAGCTTCATACCCGGAACATGAAAATTAAATGGAATAAGCACCTCTATGTAGCTTGCAATAAATGCCAAAGCCACCAGTATTCCATACATTGATACCCTCTTTGCCACTCTCTCCTCCTTAGCCTGAAACTCCATCTATAACAGGTTCATCCTTTTTATTGTCAATTATCTTGACTACAACTCTGTTTGGAAGGCAGACAAGCATTTCTCCTGTTCTCTCTATCTTTCCCTGCTTTACGCACTGCTTGTCCGGACAGTTTGCTTCTGATATATAGGCTTTTCCATCTTCTATGATAAGAGTGTTTTTTCCAAGATGCGAGCCTTCAAGTTCATATCTCGCATTTTTTGAAAGAGGATATTTAGCTATCTTTTTACCATCAACAGATACAACAACATTTTTTCTCAATACATCTGCAGAACTTACATTTATCAAATCTATCACAAATAATGCAGAGGATAGAACAAGCAAGGTCAGTCCTAAAACAATATCATGTAATCTTTTTTTCTTATTTTTGTCCATCAGTCTTATCTCCATTGCTAACATCATTAAAGCAACTTTGTAATATTCTATTTTTCATACTCTCAAATATATGCCTAATCATCCTTTCAAACTTTCTTATGATTATAACATTTTAGCATTAAATTTTTCAAAACTTCTTCAGCAATCGTTTGTAAATCAATTTTTTTGGTTAAAGTTCGGTTTTTATTAAAGTTTCCTCAAAAACTTTTTCCTTTTTTTATTAATGATATACCAGTTATCTCCCTAATCTCACAGGGGTGATTTCTTCACCGAAATCACTTGCATCCTCATACTTAGGTTTCACTATCTCCTTCCCATTTTTATCTATAAACCCCCACTTACCATCTATCCATACCTGAGCAAGCCCGTTTCTAAAATCATTTACTTCACCATACTTGGGCTTTTACCACTTCTTTTCCTTTTTATCCACAAAACTCCACCTGCCTGTTTCATCATCTCCTATCCTCACCTTAGCCAGGCCTTCTCTAAAATAACCTACTTCATCATACTTAAGTTTTATTATCTCTTTACCTTTTCTATCTATAAAACCATACTTACCTTTTTTCGATACCTTAGCCAGTCCTTCGCTAAAATTACCTACTGCATCATACTTAGGTTTTTATTATCTCTTTACCCTTTTTTTATTTATAAATCCATAATAGCCTTTTTTCCCAATTTCCTATTCTTACCATAGCTAATCCTTCACTAAAATTACCTGCTTCATCATACTTAGGCTTTATTATCTCTTTACCTTTTCTGTCTACAAAACCATACTTGCCCTTTTCATAATCTCCTATCCTAACCTTAACCAAGCCTTCACTAAAATTACCTGCATAATCATACGCTCCGACCTTTACTACCTCTTCTCCCTTTTTATCTATAAAACTATACACACCTGTTTCATCATTGCTCATTCTCACCTTAGCCAAGCCTTCACTAAAATCATCTGCCTCATCATACTTAGGTTCTACTATCTCTTCCCCTTTTTTATCTATAAATCCGAACTTACCCGTTTCCTCATCTCCTACCCTTATTCTAGCCAGTCCTTCACTAAAACTCCATATTTCATCATAATTTCCGGGCTTTACTACTTCTTTTCCCTTTTTATTTATAACCCCCTCCTTTCCATTCTTAATTACTAAAGCTACTCCTCCACTAAAATTACCTATATAACTATATTTTCCGGACTTCACTACCTCTTTACCCTCTTTATCTATTAAACCTACCTTTCCATTTTTAATTATTGTAGCCATACCTTCATGAAAACTCCATATAAAATTGTACTTAGGCTTTGCAAACACCTCTCCTATCTGAAATATATTTACTATCATACTCATAATTAATAACACCAAAATTTTTCATCACGGTTCTCATACTTATTTCTCCTCTCTTTTAAGTCCTTTATGTCCTTAAACTTTGAATTTTTTTGTAAAAAAATCGTTTATAGCTTTAACTATTGATACATCATACTAAATAAAAAAATGCCTTAAAGCTATGTCAAGTCTGAGGCATTTTTCTTTTTAAATATTCTATTTTTTTATTTTTTTCTCAATTCTTCCCTGCTTAACAAGAAGCTCAGCTATAAGTACCGCTCCACCTGCTGCCCCTCTTAGAGTATTGTGTGAAAGTCCAACAAACTTGTACTGGAAAAGGCTGTCCTCGCGGAGCCTTCCTATAGAAACTCCCATTCCTCTCTCATAATCTACATCGAGAGCCACCTGAGGGCGGTTATCCTCCTCAAGATACTGTATGAAATTCTTTGGAGCGCTTGGAAGTTCAAGCTCCTGTGGAAGTCCCTTGAAGTTTCTCCACCTTTCTATCATCTCTTCCTTAGAAGGCTTCTTTTCAAAATCCACAAATACGGCCGCTGTATGTCCGTTAAGTACAGGTACTCTTATACACTGGGTTGTGATAAGTGGAGCCTTAGCCTTAACTATAACTCCGTTTTCAATATGTCCCCAAATACGAAGAGGTTCCTGCTCACTCTTTTCTTCCTCGCCACCGATATAAGGAATAATGTTGCCAACCATTTCAGGCCAATCCTTAAAGTTCTTGCCCGCACCGGAGATAGCCTGATAGGTTGTAGCTACTACTCTAACAGGATTAAACTCCTTCAAGGCATGAAGCGCAGGGGTATAACTCTGGATAGAGCAGTTTGGTTTGACTGCTATAAAGCCCTTCTTAGTTCCCAGTCTCTGCTGCTGATATTTGATTACTTCAAGATGTTCCGGATTGATTTCAGGTACTACCATAGGCACATCAGGAGTCCAACGGTGTGCTGAATTATTAGAAACTACAGGAGTCTCTGTCTTTGCATAAGCTTCTTCTATAGCCTTAATCTCATCTTTAGTCATATCTACTGCACTAAATACAAAATCAACCTTAGCACTTACCTTTTCAACTTCATTTACATTATCTACAATTAACTTCTTTACCTTTTCAGGCATAGGAGTCTCAAGTTTCCATCTGTCTCCTACCGCTTCTTCATAGGTCTTTCCTGCACTTCTTGGTGAAGCAGCTACACAAACTACCTCAAACCATTCATGATTTTCAAGCAGAGAAAGAAATCTCTGTCCTACCATACCTGTTGCCCCTAACACTCCTACTTTTAACTTTTCCATGTTTATTCTCCTTGTCTTTCATACACGAACATTTGTCTTTTTAATATAACCGCTATACTACTACTTTTTTTATTAAATTTCAAGGATATTTTTTTAATTTTTCTTTAATTTTAGCAAATATTTACAAAGGTATGGAAACTATTAGTTATTTTTGGTATACTGATACAAGAAATTTTACCTTTAGGAGGTTTAAAATGCTACATACATTTCAGCCTTATACAAATGATATGCTCATTACAAATCCATTTAAGATTAATGAAGAGCCTGCACTACTCACCTGTGGAGAAGACGGCAACGTAAATACCATGACTATCTCCTGGGGAGGAATGGGCGTAATCTGGAATAAGGATGTTGGTTTTGTCTTTGTAAGAGGAAGCAGATATACCAAGGAATTTCTTGATAAATATGATACTTTTTCAGTATCTCACTTGCACCTGATAAGGCTACGGGGCTTATGCTTAAATATATAGGAAGTATTTCAGGGCGAAATGAAAATAAAATTAACAATGCAAAGTTCCATGTCGCTTATCACAATGGAACTCCTTATATTGACGAGGGACGTGATATTGTAATTATGAAGAAACTCTCAGTTACAAAGATTAATCCGGAGGACTTTATTGATTCAAGTATTGATGAAAGGTTCTATTGCGATAAGGACTATCATTATATGTACATAGGAGAAATTCTCCAACTTATGTCAAGATAAATTTATATGAAAGAAGGAAATAAAATGTCTAAAATTATACTAACCGGTGACAGACCTACAGGAAGACTACATCTAGGTCATTATGTCGGCTCTCTGAAAAGAAGGGTAGAACTCCAGAATTCCGGAGAATTTGATGAAATATATATTATGATTGCTGATGCACAGGCACTTACTGACAATGCTGAGAATCCCGAAAAGGTGAGACAGAATATAATAGAAGTTGCTCTTGATTATCTCTCTGTGGGTCTTGATCCTGATAAATGCACTATCTTCATACAGTCCCAGATACCTGAGCTTTGTGAACTTTCTTTTTATTATATGGACCTGGTTACTGTATCCAGGCTTCAGAGAAATCCTACAGTTAAGTCTGAAATTCAGATGAGAAACTTTGAAACCAGTATACCAGTTGGTTTCTTTACTTATCCAATCAGTCAGGCAGCCGATATTACAGCCTTCAAAGCTACCCATGTACCTGTAGGTGAAGATCAGGAGCCTATGATAGAACAGACTCGTGAAATAGTAAGAAAGTTTAATTTTACTTATAGCGATGTCTTGACAGAGCCAGACATTATGCTCCCTGAAAACGAAGCCTGCAAACGTCTCCCCGGCACTGATGGTAAAGCTAAGATGAGTAAGTCTCTCGGTAACTGTATCTACCTTTCAGACAGTGCAGATGAAGTTAAAACTAAGGTTATGAGTATGTACACAGATCCTGACCACATAAAGGTAAGTGATCCTGGCAAAATAGAAGGAAACACTGTATTTACCTACCTTGATGCCTTTATAAAGCCTGACAGCTTTGCTAAATATCTTCCGGAATACGAAAATACAGATGCTCTTAAAGCTCATTATCAGGCAGGTGGACTTGGAGATGTTAAGGTTAAGCGTTTCTTAAATGCAGTTCTTGAAGAAGAGCTCACACCTATCAGAGCCAGAAGAAAGGAATATGAGAAGGATATTCCTGCTGTATATGATATTCTTAAAAGAGGCAGTGAAAAAGCTGAAAAAGTGGCGGCCACTACTCTCTCTGAAGTTAAGGCTGCTATGAAGATTAATTATTTTGATGATGTAGAATTAATAAAAGAACAATCTGAAAGATTTAAATAAATTAGAAGTTGTTGAATAAATTTACGCTCCGAATGATAACATTTCATACTCACTTAGAATTTATCATCCGGAGCTAATACGAAATTAAGTAAATATTTAAGTACATTATCCCTACAATCTCCGGTTTATGCCTGTACTCCCATTCTCTTCCTTCTTCTTTTTCTCACACTTTTAATAACTGAATTTGCTATAAGCATACCAAGCGCCAGGGCTAAAGCGATTGAAAGAGTCTCTACTCCTGATTTCCCAAAATTTTTCCATTCTTTGTAACTGCAAAGCGCATAGTCCTATAAAGCATTCCTCCCGGAACCAGAGGCATAATCGCAGATACAAGAAATACAGTTGATGGTGCTTTCTCTCTTACTGCCATAATCTCCGAATAAACATTTATTACTATTGCAGCTATAAAGTACTTCATAGGCTCTGAAAACATAAAATAACCCGAAACCAGATAAGCCATCCAGCCTATAAATCCTCCAAAACCTGCTCCTATAGGCCTTTTTGAATTAGTATTAAATGTACAGGCATAGCCAATGGAACCAAAAAATGAGGTGACAAGAGCTATTATTATCGTTATGATTGATGGTAATTTTACTACTGTAGAAATAATTACTCCTCCAAAAGTCTCTTCATAAAATTTAGATGAAAGCTGAAAATCCTAACGCTATCATCACAGCTACTAAAGTAGCTTCTATAAATCTGATTCCACCTGTAATGGTATCACCACCAAACATATCTCTTAAAGAATTTGTGAGCATTATTCCGGGAATAAGGAGCATTACATTGCCAATACTTACCATTTCTACAGAATCCGCAAGTCCTGCTTTTACAGCCATTATAGCAAGTAACCCGCCTAGAAGTGATGATGCTACAATAGGAATAAATTTATTGATTTCGATTTTTCTTGCAAATTCATCAATATATTTTAAATAAAACAGCTATAACAGCAGAAACTACAGCATCCCTTATACTTCCTCCAAAAAACAACGTAAATGTAGATGCAATAAGCATAAAAAATAGTATCTGAGCGCGAAAAGAATAGTATTTTTCAGTCATTAACCCTGCAAACTTTTTTCTTCCTTCCTCTACAGAAAGCTTTTTATCGCAGATTTCCCTTGAAAGCTCATTCATTTTCTCAAGTCTGTTCATATTATAAGCAAACTTATCCACTCGCCTGGTCTGTGTAACCGAACTATACTCTCCATAATATACCGTTACTATAAGGCTTGTAGTTATCGAGAGCGCCTCAGTTCTTACTGCACCAAAACTTTTACATATCCTTCGTATGCTATACTCAGTTCTTGCTACTTCAGCCCCTGATATGACCATCTGCTCCGCTATATCAAGTACCAGATCCAGTCTTTCTTCCCATTCTCGTCTTTTACCGCCTGAACTGTTTTTATTTTTATCTTCTATAGGTATTTTACTTAATTTTATCATATCCATCCAAAAAACTATGCTTCTTTCCACCATATTTGTAAGCTATTACAGTTTCAAGATTTACGTGAGACATACTGTTAAATATATTTGTTGCTACACCAGGATTTACTTTTGACAATGTTTTAACAAGTTCTTTCATTTCTGCACGTTTTGAAGTGCCCTCATCTCCTGATTTCTCCTGTTCTTCAGTGAAGCGGCAGGCGCATCTTAAAAACCTGAGATTATTATAGTTCACCCATGCTTTTATGTACTCTTCCCTTACCATATAAAGCGGGCGTATAAGTTCCATTCCTTCAAAAATTCTGACTATGTAACTTAGGCATCATTGTTTCATATTTTCCTGCATAAAACATTCCCATAAGAACTGTTTCTATAGCATCATCAAAATGATGACCAAGTGCTATTTTATTACAACCAAGTTCCTTTGCCTTACTATATAGGTGGCCTCTTCTCATTCTTGCACAGAGATAACAGGGACTTTTCTCTATATCTACAACTACATCAAATATTTCACTGCCAAATATTTCAACAGGTATTTCAAGCAGTCTTGCATTTTCTTCAATCAGCTTTCTATTTTCAGGATTATAGCCCGGATCCATCACTATGAATTTAAGCTCATACTCAAATTTTCTATGTTTCTTCAACTCCTGCATAAGTTTTGCAAGTAAAAAAGAGTCCTTACCACCCGAGATACAGACAGCTATACTGTCACCTTCCTTTATAAGTTCATATTCTTTTACAGCCTTTACAAAATTTGTCCAGATTTCTTTATGATATTTCTTTACTATACTTCTCTCTATTTCCTGAACTTTACTTAATTCCTTCATATACACCTTTTCCAAATTTATTCTGCATAGCGCATATGTGCTTCATCTATGCATTCTAAAGTATTTTTAAGATATCTGTCTGCAAGCCATTTTGCCATAGGGAGATTCTGGTCAAGATAATTTCCGCATTCTATAGGACTTGCCCCCGGAATGTCTCCCTCAAAGTCTCTTGCAAATCTAAACATTTCGAGGAGAAGCGGGATAATATCTTTTGATTCCAAATCTCCTGCCATAATGAGATAACAGCCTGTTCGACACCCCATTGGTCCAAAATAAATTATATCTTCTTTATAATCTTTATGATTTCTAAGAAATGTTGCGCAGATATGCTCCAAGGTATGAAGTTCCGCTGTATTCATAACCGGCTCTTTATTAGGTGTAGTCATCCTCAGATCAAATGTAGTTAACACCTCAGTTCCAACCATATCCTTTCTTGACACATATACCCCTGGTTCAAGCACAAGGTGATTAACTTTAAAACTTGCTATTTTATCCATAATGTCTCCTTGTTTCATATATTTCTTAAACTGCATCTTTTAGTATACGAAAAGCTGCCGCAATGTGAGGCAGCTTTTGTGAAAGCGTTTCTAAATTTTAATTAAAGTCCTCTAATTTCATATCAGCTTTTAGAAATTGATTGAACTCCTTTTATAGCCTGGTCGGGCTGGTTCTGTGCGACATTAGCTGTTGCTGCACTTTGTGCAACTGCCTGGTTAGTAAGTTCTGATGAGCTTTGTGCAACCATAGCCTGCTCATTAGTTACACCCTTTGACTTGTAAAAATCATCAAAGAGTTTGTTGGCTGCAGCTAAAGTCTTCTTACTAATCTCAGGAAGTTCCTTTCCCCATGCCCTCGTAGCTTCTTTATAGCCCTTTTCCATAGCAGCCTGCATAGCTTTCATCTCATTGACATTGTCTCCTGCCAGAGCTGAAGCAAAGTCAAACATTCTTTTAGAAGTCTGCTCTACTCCCCAATAGCCCTTTTCAGAAATTTCTTCCTGTGCCTGCTTTTTAGCAGCTTCTGTTATCTTGAAATCACCTTTTGCAAGTTTTTTCCAGATATCATCCTGATCGCCATTAGCAATAAATGTCTTCTGGCTCTGTCCTGTAATAGACTGGGTAACAAGATCCAAGAACTGTTTCTGCCTTGCTTCGACCTCTTCCCTAAGCGCCTTAACAAGTGCTGCCCTGTCTTCCTTACTCATTTTATTAATTTTGTAAGGTTCTTTCTTCTGGTCTGCCTGTTTAGTCTTCTCATAAACTGCTGCCTTGTTTGTCTCGTTGGTCTTTGAAGTAGCGGCTACTCTGCCGGTTGATTTTGGATCCAGTGTGGTATTCTGCTCACCAGGCGACTTGGCAGTTACTGTAGAAGCTGCTGCATCTTTAGTTTTCTGAACTATCTTTTCAGCAGTCTCTACCGGTTTTCCTACGGCATTAATGCCCGGAATAATACTACTCATATTGTTCTCCTTTCCCTGAAGATATGCGCAAATCCTTTTGCTTTTCCGGGAAATAATTATATATATAATATTCCCTATCATATATATCGGTAAATTATTATTTTTCTTAACATTCCTAAGTACTTAGCACTGCCTTAAGATTTTCTATTTCAAATTCCTCAGAAAACAAAAACTCCTCCATCAGATAAGCAATATTTCCCTCTGAATGTTCTACCTCTTTAGAATATGCCTTTGCTACTATTATCATGTCATTTACGGCAAATCTGCCTGAACGCTTATACCTTAAAGCTGCCAGACCTCTTATGGTAAAGAAACCTAAAAATGCAAATTTTGCCCTTGAAATTACATCACAGTCATATACTCCCTTAGTAAAGTATCTGAAAACAAAAGTAAACCATTATATTTTCATACCAAACATCAAGCATTTTATTATCTTTTCTACACTTTTCAAATTCATCTATAACCTCTTTGTTCAATTTTGTTTTAAACTCAGCAAAAACCTCTTCCCATTCTTTACCAAGTACATAAAGTCCTTCAAGTAAATAACAAACTTCTTCTAAAAATGAAGAAAGGTCAATCTTAGAAGGCGTTTGACAGGTAGTATCTATGTTTTTTAAAACAATATCCAGTTCTTCCCCTTCCTCTCCTTCATTAATAACCTCCTGTGCCTTATATACAAAGGTGAGAAAACTCTTTATTCTGTCGTATATATCCTTCGTTCTATCCTGTAAAATTTCTACGCTTCTATCTCTGATATACTCTATTTCTTTTACAAACAAAGGTACACATTCCTCAAATATTTCTTCATCAGGAATATCTTTTTCTATGAATTTAATCTTGTCTTTTCTTTCAAATACAAGCCTTCCAACTACCTCACAGGATAGTGCCATACTTTTTTTCTTTAGTATTTTCATACTCACAGTAAACCTTGGATACTCAGTACATACTTTACAAAGCGACTTTTCTCCCCAAGTTGATATATATTTCACAAAGATTTTTCTCGTTTAAAAAGGGACATCTGTTTCCATTTAAACAAAACGTATTGCATTCATCAGTCTCATCCGAGCCATCTACCATAGATTTTCTCAGCTTATCACCAAATTCCCCCTTAACCTTTATAAGCTTCAAAGGATTCATCATCTATGTCTAATTCCCAGCCTATGCAACAGCTATCTGTGCAATCTCCACCTATACATTTAAAATTATCATAATAATCCGGTACTCTAAACTTCATTTATCTCCTTGAATTTACACTAATGTTTTGCAGATTTTAAAGAAATAGGCTCTGTCATATTGATTGGATCAAGAATCTTGTCTACTTCTTCCGAGGTAAGAATTTGTTCCTCCAAAATAAGATCCCTGACTGATTTATTTGACTGAAGAGCCTTTTTTGCAAGCTCTGCTGACTTCTTATAGCCAAGATATGGACAAAGTGCAGTTACCACTCCCACACTATGGTCAACAAGCTCCTGGCAACGTGCTTCATTTGCTGTAATTCCCGTTACACAGTTATCTACAAAGGTCTGCACTGCGCTTGCAAGTATATCTATTGATTCAAACATACAATAAAATACAACAGGTTCAAAGGCATTAAGTTCAAGCTGTCCACCCTCAGCAGCCATTGTAATAGTCATATCATTTCCAATAACTTTAAATGCAACCTGATTAACCACCTCCGGAATAACCGGATTTACCTTACCCGGCATTATGGATGAGCCATTCTGCTTGGCAGGAAGATTAATCTCGTTAAAACCTGCACGTGGACCTGATGAGAGTAGTCTTAAGTCATTTGCTATCTTTGAAAGAGTAACCGCAGAAGCCTTAATTGCACCGGATACCGACACAAAGGCATCTATATTCTGCGTTGCATCTATAAGATCATCCGCTTGTTCAAGCTTTATTCCTGAAACCTCAGAAAGCACAGGTACTATTATTTCCATATATCCCTTATCCGCATTTATTCCTGTACCAATTGCAGTTCCTCCCATATTTACAAAACGCATCTCTTCAATAGCATTTTCCATACGATTAATATCCCGCATAACTGCAACTGAATAAGCCTTGAATTCCTGCCCAAGTCGTATTGGCACTGCATCCTGCATCTGTGTTCTTCCCATCTTTATAATGTGATCAAACTCTATAGCCTTATCGCAAAGTGCAGTGTGAAGTCTTAAAAGTTCATGCTTTAGTCTGTCAAGCAGACGCAATGTAGTCATCTTACCTGCTGTAGGTATTACGTCATTGGTAGACTGTCCATAATTTACATGATCATTTGGATGCACATATGAATAATCTCCCTTATTTCCTCCAAGAAGCTCTATTGCCCTATTTGCAATAACCTCATTTGCATTCATATTAATAGAAGTTCCTGCTCCTCCCTGAATCGGATCAACAATAAAGTCCTTCCAGTAATTTCCCTGTATTACCTCATCACAGGCTTCTATGATTGCATTTGTAATTCTATCCTCTAACAAACCAACCCTGTGATTTGATATTGCTGCTGCTTTTTTAATCACAGCAAGGCTTCTTATAAGTTCAGGATGCATCTTAAGTCCTGTTATATGAAAATTTTCTGCAGCCCTTAACGACTGCACCCCATAGTAAGCATCCTCCGGAACCCCTTTTTCACCAATTGAGTCGCTTTCTGTTCTTAAAATAGCTTTTTTTTCTTCCATTTGCCTATACTCCTTTAAAATCAAAATGATAAAGAGCTTACACCCTCTATCATTTTAATATCTTTTAATCAATTATTCAATACTCATATCATAGGTTTTATATTGCATTTGAACATAGTATCTGAATGGAGGTCTTCATACTCACCTTCAAGAAGGCCTTGCTCATATATCGAAACCCACTCTTTAAGTCTTTCTATCACCAGAGGCTTTGAATAAAAATATCCTTGAAAATTATCTACTGCAAATACAGTTTTTACCATCCTGGCGATACTTTTATTTTCTATACCTTCTATGCATACTTTCTTTCCCAGTTTTCTTGCATAGGAAGTTATTGCCTGTAGCAGACATTGTTTAGGATAACTGATAGCTATATCATCTATGAAGCTTTTGTCTATTTTAATCTGGTCAACCGGAAGTTTAATTAACAAATCTAAGGCTGAGTAGCCTGTACCAAAGTCATCCAATACCACTTTAATTCCAAGTCTCCTAAAATCTTCCAGCATTACTTTTATAGTATTTTCATCTACTAACTTACATCTTTCAGTAAGTTCAAGCTTTAAGTTCTCCGGCGAAAATCCTGTGCTCTTTAAAATTTCAGATAATGCCTGGCTAAACTCCTGTCTTTGAAGCTGTGGAAATGCTAAATTTATGCTTACTATAAACTTACTATTCCTCTCAACAAAGTACATTGTATCTTCAATAGCTTTTCTAATTATCCAAAGTCCTAAATCATAAAAAAACGGTTCTCCCTCAAGCCAGGCAATGAAATCATTAGGTGAAACATTCCCAAATTTCTCATTTTTCCATCTTATAAGTGCTTCCATACCCACAAATTCACCTGTTTTTACATCAATAATAGGCTGATAGCATAAGTAGAAGCCTTCACAGTCATTCTTTACTGAAGTTTTAATCGTACTGAGCATTTCAAGCCTCTTTTTATTTTCTCTTGTAACTCCTTTATCAAAAATTACCAGTTCATTTTTTGCACTTTTTCTGACTTCATCCAACAAAAGCATAGCTGTAGTATATACCTTATCAGAGCCCATCTCATTATTTTCCGCAAAAATCACAGAAGCAAAGATTTCAAGCGTTACACAAATATCATCTACCACCAGACATTCCTTAAAATATGCTTCAAGGTCACTAAACAGTTTTCTTACATCATCCAGGTTATGCTTATCTGCATCCAGTAAAAATACAAACTTTGTGCCTTCTGCTTTGAATAAGAATACATCCTGTCCTAATTCCTTTTTCTTCCTATAATAATAGTCACTTATCTGGTTGAAAGCTTATTACCAAATTCATATCCATAATTTCCATTTACTATAAAAAAATCTCTTATAGCTGTTATAAGAACATAGTAGGACTTGTTATTCTCCTCATAAAATTTCATCTGCTCTATCATCTTTGTACTTGAATAAAGCCCTGTATAAGGATCTACCCCATTATGCTTTGAATAATTTACCAATTTACAGACAAAATATCTATTTTCCCCATTTCTATCACCCGAGTAATCTCCCGCTACTTGACAAAATAAACTTATTTTTGGTCTTTGTTTTTAACCTTATAAACCAGGTCTAACTGTGTAGCTACTGCCATTAAATATACTAAAAATTCTTCTAAGATACTCTGTTCTATAGTTTTTCATCTATATATTCAGTCCAGATATTAAGAGTATCTTCTAAATATTCCCCTAGAAGCCCAAAATCCTCAACTGCAGACCTGGACCATCTGGAAAAATTATTTTTATATCAAGCACATATAGATATTCATTATTAGTAATACTAGAAAATGCATCAAATACTTCATCGAACCTGTCTATGCTCTCACCATAGTAAAAAAACTCCTTTTTCGGGCAGTATTACCTTCCTTCATACAAAATTCCTTTCTCCGACACCCCAAATTTTTTTAATATCCCCCAAATATTATTATTTATATATATTGTCTTTTTAAATTACAACCATATAATAGACAATATTATATAAATTACGTAATTGTTAATACACCATAGCAAATTGTGTAAACTATTCACTCACACATCTTACTCCATAAGTTATGATATGTCAACTATTTGTCTGATTTTTTTATCCTATTTTACCAATTATTTTTCTGTTTTACTATGATTTAACGGTTAATTTAGCCTATGATTTTTACTGAATATACCTATACAATTATCTATAATTGCTTTTTTTCAGAATAATAGATGTATATTATTGTACACTTTCAATATTATCTCACATATTGTGTATTTTTTTGTATTGATTACTTCACAAAAATAAAACAATCTCACAAAAACAAGTTTTACCTGGTTCTATGAGATTATTTTTAATTATTTTCTTTTAATTATATAGTGATAAATATCCTCCATCACTACTTCATATTCAGTTTTTTCAAGTAATCCATCCATAATAGATTTACGTAAAGCATAATATTTTTCACTCATATTTCCAAAAATACTGTTCATGTATATCCTGCACCATCTCCCATTCTACTTCAGTCGCACTCTTATTCGTTACCATATTTACATGGTCACAGGGCATACCATTGACAAAAAAATCTTCAAAATACTGATAAATTTCTGTAGCATCAGTTTCATAATTGACAGCATTGTCTACTCCAAATTCATACGCTACCGGCTTTAGTTCCTCTAATTCTATACCTGAATTAGTTATATCTGTAATCAACTTTGCATAGCGGATTTCAGCATCGGCAATCCGTGTCTGGAGCCAGCCATGGATATTACTTTCATCAATTACTGACTCTAATTCGGGAAATTCCTTTGTATAAATATATACCTCCCGAATCCAGCCTTTTTCTTTAGCTTTATCCGCAATCTTCCCAGTAAGTCTCTCCTGGTTTCCAATCTTATTATACAGCCAATAATGAATAGGTCCTAAAAACAGACTCATACTTTTCCTCCCTTCAACAATCATTGTCTTGACTTAATCTCTATATTTTACTATAATTTAACCAACAATTACGTTGTTCTAACAACCAAGAGGTAAATTTATGAATTATTTTTTTCTATCTAACACTTCTCTTTTTCATGGAGTGAAAGAATACGAAATAGATGAGTTACTCTCCTGCCTCGGAGCAAGAGAAAAATCCTATAAAAAAAATGAAATTATTTTCAGAGCAGGCAGCGTAGTTCATGAAATCGGTCTTGTCGAGTCTGGCAGTGTAAATATAGTGGTAAATTTCTATTGGGGAAACAGCAATATTTTTGGCCATGTAGAAAAAGGAATGATATTTGCTGAAAACTATGCCGCTATCCCAGGGAAAGAACTACTTTGTGACGTAGTAGCTGCACAAGACTGTGAAATCCTTTTTTTGGATTTAACCAAGTTACTTACCACCTGCAGCCATGGTTGCAACTTTCACCAAAGACTGATACATAACCTGCTACGTATCTCAGCACAGAAGAGCTTAAATCTTTCTACCAGAATGATGCATACTGCTCCAAAATCAATGCGCGACAAGTTGTTATCCTATCTGTCTGAACAGGCTATGATTAATGGAAATGCTCATTTCACCATTCCTTTTGACCGTCAGCAGCTGGCTGACTACTTAGGGGTTGACCGCAGTGCTCTTTCAAATGAACTTAGCAAAATGCAGAAAGACGGACTGATTTCATTTAAGAAAAACGATTTTACCCTGCATGAGTCATAATCAACAAAGTAAACAGCCAAATCCTTTTATGCAAAATGTGGGTGTAGTATATCTGCACCCACATTTTTGTCTGTACCGTTTTTCCTTACTGATTGAAATGCTCTTTGGCAAATTCCATATCCTGCACTACTTCTGTAGTACCAAGGTATTTCCCTGATTTGTCCCTTACTGCCATATATGTTACAAGCATTGTACGACCACCTTTATCCATCCAAATCTGGACACTGTCTCTCTTACCGCTCTTAAAATCATCTAAGATAGAGCGAACCATAGGCTCTATCTTAGGTGGATGACAGGAGAATACTTCTCTGTCAATTGCCATACCGGGGCGCTTAAATACCTTAGGTCCCTCATTAAAGAAACGATTAATGTCATTTTCATCTATAAAAGTAATTTCAAGTGGAATTGTATTTAAGAGGGCTGTAAGCTGAGGTACCGTCATATGTCCACCCGGCATTACAACCTCTCCTTTTAAACCGGCCTTCACTTCTGTTTTAACATTTTCAGCTTCTTCCCACTGAGTATTTTCAACACCAAAGCATACTGCATAGTCCTTTGAATCACGATATATTCCAAACCATTCTTCCTCAGTAAAGTTAACAGCACAAATCGGGAAGAGAATATTCTGCTCTTTGTATATCATCTCTTCTGCACGTTTAAGTACAGCGTCTGTCTGATTATTCCATTCTTCATTTCTTTCGGTTATTTTAGCAAGCTTTCCAAGCTCATCGCGAATTTCATCATCTACTGTCCACATAACAGCTGAAGGTCCTGAAACCCCATACTTTACCTTAAGATGAGGATATAATAAATCTCCCTTCTTAGCATAATGAATCGAAATATCACGAATCTTTGTAAAGGTTTCTTCAGTTCTTGTATTCTTAAATTCTTCTAAAAGAGCAGTAAGAGCTTCATTTTCCTTTGTAAATGTATAGAGCGGATGACCTGTAGTTTTTACAAGCTCTGCTGCACGCTCATGTTTATCAGAGTAGTCTTTTTTAGGAAATGAATCACGCTTTGCAAGTTCAGCTGCTATTTTCTCCTTCATAAGAGAAGCTTCTACAGCTTTTTCAGCATTGGCAATTTTCTCTTCTGTAGTTGCTCCATGAAAGAGTGCTGAGTGAATATCACAAAGCTTCTGAATCTCTGTAATCGGAGTTCCTTCTTTTATAAGCTCCTGCTCAGCCCTCATAATCTCAGAAGCCTCTACAGAGCCAAAATTTTTAACAAAATCTGCTCTTACCACCTCAATATCTTCACCATTTCCAAGTCTCTTAAGATAATCTTTTAACTGTTCTGTGCGCGTCTTTGGTTTTTCCTCATTTAATACAGGCGGCTCAGATTCTGTTTTTCCTGCCATAGCAGGCATTTCACCTACAATTTCAAATCCGTTTGACATAAAGGCTGCTACTATGTCCATCATAGAAATACCCTTCATTTTTGCACCCTTAGGAATGGTTGTAATCCTTCCTACTGAATTTAGCATAGCCTTTTTGCTAATCTCTGTAAATCCAAGCTTTACCATTATATCTATAATTTCAGGATATTCACTTACCAGCTCAAATACCGTTTTACTAAAATCTATTTTCTTTGACATCTTATCTTCCTCCTAAGAATTATTATACTATAAGAGTAATACAAGCCAAAAGAAGTTTATGTTGTTTTAACAACAAATAATTAAAAATCGTTCTCAAAATATTCGTATCACTTCTAATCTGCTCCAAAAGCTGTAAAATAAATCGTCATAACAAAGCAAAAAATGCCAAACCAGGTTGCAAGGCAGAGTGGGAACGAAAACAGGGCATACATTACTGTCTTTGTAATATCTCTGACATCTTCATCATCAATCTTTGCTTTGTATCTCTTTTTCCTGCCTTTCTCATCTATAGTATAGATCCAAGGCATTTCATAAAATCCTTTAATTCCTATCTGGACGAAGATTACAGGTACAAGAGGCACTGCTAACATAAACCACATACTTGAGCCTCTAAGGTCAATTCTTGCAAAGTCAAAACCGTTTATAAACAATGCAATAATTACCGGAAAGAAAATTGCAATAACAGCCTTAATAATCATGCTGACTATTCTCTGTACAGAACGGAATGCATAGGTCACCACCTGTTCTTTTCCATCTAATTCTAGTTTAAATACAGGTTTTTCTATTTTTCTTTTAACTATCTCATCCCTTAAAACCAACATTCCACGTTCTCTCTTATAAATCTGCTCACCTGATGAAAATACATTTATATAATAATGTATAGAAAACCAGTTATTTCCTCCGCTGTCAAACATTGCCCAGAATATAATAAGAAACAGTCCACCGGCCAAACCGGTAGCTAAAAGCGAGTCCGACTGCTCTGCTCCCGCAAACCTGCTTATAAAATATATTCCCGCACAAACAGCTATAAAAATAAAGAGTCCGCTTATCCACCATGGAAATGCTATACTTTTTACGTCTTTTTCAGCTCTTACACTTACCTTTCCTGTCTGTCCGTTTACAGCAGCCTTTACCTTATTATCAGAAATATAATAAGCCGGGAGGAGTACAGGTATATTTACAACTGTATCTACTTCAGAAAATATTGTTATATTCTTCGTTCCCCAAATTTTAGACATTTCCCCTCTGTAGTTCTCTGAAATTTCAGAATTCAGTCTCTTTTTCTTTTTTCTTCATCTATATCAGGAATTTTAATTCTCTGTCCTGCAACATAAGAAAAATCAAACTCTTTGAGGTCATCAAGATTATAAGGTTCCATGCAGTCAAGCACTATGTTGTCAAGCTGTGATGAGCAGTTTACAAATTCATCATTCAGATAGCCTTCAGCAAGAAACTTGTTTGTAGCATTTGACTGACTTACTCTTGATTTAACCGGACCTCTTACCATTTCGTAAGGCAGATAATATCCTTTTAAATCTTTTATTCTCTTTCTTATATGTTTTGCTTCAGGCTTGTTCTTATTTTCATCACACCATTTTATAAGGATTTTCTCAGCCTCATCTTTTGTTACTGCAAACGGTATGATATTTCTTGGCATTTTTTCATCAAAGACATAGTCCTTTCTTACAAGGCTTCGTCCACAAAAAGCACAGTTTGATACGGCTTCATCTTTTTCAAATACCAGCGTAGCCCCACAGCCTGTACAGGATGTGGTGGACATTGAATAGTCCTTAGCTGACTTTTCTAGTCTTTTCCGCTGATTTTCCTGAAATTCGAGTTTGTTCTGACGTGCCTTCTCAATCTTTACCTTGCCTCCGCAAGAGGCACACCTGTAAATCTGATGAACAATATCAAACTTTGCCGGTGATCCGCAACTCGGACAAGAGATGTTTAATATTTCTTTCCCCATACTCATTTTGTGCAATCTATGATTGCTTCCCCTTTCAAAATTATATTATGACCCAAATTATTCACGAAACATCTTGTAAAATATCGTAATCAAGCCACAGACTTGAAATTACGATATTTTACAGATGTTTGGTAATATCACCCCATAGTCACAGACCAAAAACGGTTTATCCTACTGTGCTCTGTGGAATAAGAGGTCTGTGACCTATGGCGTGAATAATTACCGATTGCTTTCCTATCTCGAGTCTTTATATAATAACCTCATATATATGTGGTGATTATACCATTTTTTATTCAATTATACTACTAAAAAATCCCACAAACTCAAGATTTCTCTTGAATTTATGGGATGTAATTTTAATAATAAGTTATCTTTGAGAATGTTTTGGTATCTTGAAAAGCCCGGAATTAAAGGGTTTGTGGCAATAAATGTTGCATACCTGAATCTTACGGTAAGCTGCTTATATCTGTCCAAAACTACCAACAACGCTTTTCAAAGAAAGGATAATGACTATGAATAATATCTGCACTGTATAACCCCGAAACCGACTGTGTCGAAGTAACTCTTGATAATCAATTCCATGTCACCTTCAACTGCCAAAACTGCAATGCTCAGGTCAAATTGGCTGATCCGCTTGATATTGCTTATCTTATCCGTCTTGCAAGAGAAGAACCGGGATTCTATGCCAGCCTTGCCTCAAGGAAAGGTGGTCTGCAAGGGTATGTGGAGGCTATGGGGAAGTGGAATTAGGGTTCCTCCCTTTTGCATCTATCCAGCTCTTTTTTAAATACATTTAAGTATTTTTTCATCTTATCGTCATACGGATTAATAAATAGCGCATATGATGATATTCCAATCAAATAGTATAAGTAGTTTCTTTTTAGTTTGATTTGTCCTATCCATATGTGAAGATAATCCATATTTTTCTATATAGTACGCATCACTACGAATTCTTCTGCGCAATTCTCTACTGACCTGAAGCTTTTCATTAACAACCACCCCTGTAACTTCCTGTCTCTGATTTCGTTTTCTCACCCTTGTCTTACTATGATTTACATTGAAACCTTGTCTGCATACTATCCTTTCTATATTTTTTATCATATCTCCTTCATTAAAATCTCCTGAAAACGTGAGATCGTCCGCATATCGTGTGTACCTTACATCTTTTCCCTTTAAAAAATCAGCAATCTTATAATCCAATCCACTTGCAATTATGTTGGATAAAGCGGGACTTGTTGGTGCGCCTTGTGGTAATTCATTATTCAAACAGCATAAATTTGCCAACATAACTGCTACACTTTCTCTATAACCGACTTTCTTAAACACATTTAATATCCTGCCAAATGTTATACTTGGGAAAAAATCTTTCAAATCCATTGTTAAAACTTTATTCTGTCGTCTATGAAATCTTGCATTATCCTTAATTGAACGACCTGTTACATATGCTTTGGCATATGGGCTTATGCTAATCTTTACTAATATTTCTTTTAGTATCCAATCCTGTATTTCTTTTTAAACTTGGTAATGGTTCATTTATAACCCTTTCTTTTCCCATTCTTTTTTAATATACTAAAAGTTCTATAAAAAAACAATTTGGCGAATTTGATACCGTATATACATATTCTTCTGCATAACCAACCAATCGACACAAGTGTTCTTGATTATAAATTACTGGTAAATCTTGTTCAAACAGTCTCTTTGCATATTCTAGCTGTTTAATACAATATTCATCTGATTTACTATTTAGCTTAGCTAATCTGATATAATTATTTTCATATTCGTTCCAATTCATATTTCTCCTAAAACATATTAACTTAGTGGCATAACTACTAATTCATATCTCTGACTTTATCGCACATAGAACCGCTTCTATGCGCGATAAAGTCACGTAACAAATTTGAAAAATTTGTGCAGTTGTTTAAACTCATGAGTTTTCGCTCCTGCGAAAAAGAAATGAGTTTAAACACAGGCTAGAAAAGTAAATTCTTCTCTGATTGACGAACTCATCAATCATCACTTGCGTGAATGAGGCTAATTATGCCACCAAGACTAATATCTACTCTATAAATATATCATATATATCCATTTTTTCAATCTTATATTCAATATATGGTTCAATTTTTCCATATTGCTTCATTTTTAATTTTTTTCTGCTAATTTTTTTCCATTTCCTTTTTTTCCTTTATCTGATAAAACAAATCTCTGATTATCATCTATCACTACTAATCTCTCATTTATAATCTGTGAATATGCACTCGCGATTTGTGCATATTGATAACCAGCTTTTTTCAATGCATCTACATTTCCTTCTGTACTCAATATTTTCAACAACATATATTTCATTCTATCGTCCATCATTACCTCCTCGGAAATGGTGCAAGTTTCATATTACCTTTTTCTTCCCAAAATACCGGAAAGGTATTATTGGGCGTTCTACACATTGTAACAAGCGCTTCTGATTGTCCATATCCCAATCTATAGTTCCTTTTTACAGACATCTTATCTTCAATTTCTTCCATCAACTTCAATCTATGTTCAGCTTCTTCATCTTTATAATAATCTGAAATTCCCTTTCTTCTAGTTTCACCTACATAAATTTCAACTCCAAGTTTTTTTGTATATAATCCACTCCCTCTTCCTGTGCAACTAATGCAAGCACTTTTGTTCTTTCAACAATGTTTTTTGGCAAATTCATACTTTTTAAGCACTTTTTCTGCTGTATTCCCAGTCCCAATAAAATCATCAACCAGAACTAGTATTGATTTTTTTCTCTTGACATCTTACCACAAACACTTGCACCATCATAGATTAATTCATATTTATATCTTCCCAAAAACGCTGTCATATCTTATTTTTCACGTCATTAAATAAATATGTCAAAAAGCATTGAACTTTTTGCTTTTCCAATATCTTCCGGTGCAATTAACGGCATCACAAAAATTTTAATATCCTCTTCTATATTCTTAACTAATTTTTCTTAAAACAACAATCAGCCATTCCAGATAGTGTTCTTGCGTCAACCACAAATATCTTTCTGACAATTCTAAAAAAATAAATCTCTTTTTTTCATTTTCTCCAATATCTAAAACTCTTGTGCAAAAATCTATTAAATTGTGACATACTTTTTATCTTCTGAACACTCTATTGTCCATTTATTCCTTTCGAATATGTCATTTATTCTTAATAAATATTGGGTTGATAGTGTTTTTCGGTTCTTCTTACTCATCTTGTATAACTCACTTCTGTATATATGCTATTTTTAACACAAAACATTTCGTTCAGAATCCCATTTTCCATATCATCAATACTATAAATTGTATCCATGACCTCAAACGTTTCTCTCAAATTACCTTTAGCACTCTTCCATCCAATTCCATCTGTAATCCACACAAAAGTAAATCCATCTATGGTGTCCGCTTCCTGCGAAAGCATTTTATAGCTTCTAGCAGTTTCATTCAGTTTAGAACCACCGCCACCATAGAAGTTTGTTTCAATGCCATAAATCTGATTATCTGTCTTGATTACAAAATCAAATCTTTTAGCGGCTTTGCCCTGATTAGAAAGTGCAGATAAATCTATATCCCACTTTTGTTCAATATCCTTAAGATACATTTCCTTAAAGTAATTAACATCCTTTTCAAATCCTGCTGCTCGTATGTACTTCTCAACCAAATCTTCCATCTGGTGACCGCCACGATTTTTACGACCATTGGAATCCAATCCAGTTTCAATTCCCAATGCATAATCAACAAGATTATTCACTAAATGGTTAGCAATCATCTCAAACAATCCAGTTTTACGCATAAATACCTTATACTGTTTTACATCATAATTCATATTTTTGAAGTTATAAAGGAAAGCACCATCTTCATCCTGAGCATAAATTTCATATCCCCTTACTGCCAGTAACAGTGGTATACACTGCAATGTTTCCAGATACTTTGACACAATTCTCTCAAAATCTTCCTCTATATTCTTTGAACCAATCAAGGAATTCAAAATATTCAATTCCACCTTGATTTCTTCTACATTTCTGACAACCTTATCAAAGTCAATATAGTAATCATAACTTGATATACTCGGTCTGAACTTACTCAGCCATTCGTCAAAATCTCTATTTGTCATTTGCTACCTTCTCCAATCTTCTCCTGCTTATCTGTAAGTATTCTTCACTTACATCTATTCCAATAAATTTCCTTCCCAATCGCACAGCTTCTACTCCGGTAGTTCCTGAGCCACAAATGGATCCAGGATAACCTGCCCCACCTCTGTAGAAGCTAATACAATTCTTTCCAACAAATATTCCGGTTTCTGTGTCGGATGCTTGCCTTCCGTCTTTTCAGATGGCTTTGTCAGCGCACCCGTCCAGACATCCTTCATCTGTTTACCACCATTTTCTTCTTTCATTTTTTCATAATTAAAAAAATGCCGAGACTTCTTATCATTCTTCTTTGCCCATAAAATGGTTTCCGTAGAATGTGTGAAGCATCGACACGCTAAGTTTGGTGGTGGATTTGTTTTTTGCCAGGTTATGTTGTTAATTATTTTGAAGTCTTCCTGCTCCAATGCCATACCAATTGAATATATATTGTGCAATGTTCCTGATATCCAAATCGTGCCGTTCGGCTTTAGTACTTTCTTACATAACTTAATCCACTTTCTGTTAAACTTGTGTTTTTCTTCGACACTGGTTCCACTCTCCGAAAGTTTATCCCATGAGCCTTTATTTACTGAAACCATCTTCCCACCCTGACAGGTAATGCCATCATTACTTAAAAAGTAGGGTGGATCTGCAAATATCATATCAACAGATTCTGGTTCCATTTTTGTTAGAATTTTAAATGAATCACCCAACACTAATTGTGATTCATCAGTCTCGAAATATAATGGCACTTTCTTTGTAAATAAGTTCTCCACTATCTCGACTCCTCTAATAATTGCATATAATCACTTCTTCTCCAACCCTGTTGGATGCATCTGAGTTAATCATACGCTTAACACTTACAACATCTATCTTGTAGCCCTTGTTACCATACAACTCATTTATCAAATCCGTATTGTGATTTGTAAGCATACAATAACAACCTATGGCAGTTAATTCATCAAACAGCTTTGCCAATCTCTTATGGCTTTCAATATCAAATCCCTCTTTTGTGTAAGATTCAAACGAAGTCGGATTCAATGGTGCATATGGACTATCAATAAATACAAAATCACCTTTTTGAGCATCCATGCAAGCAGCCTCAAAATCACCATCAATTATAGTTACCTTCTGAAGATACTCCGAAGTTTCTCTGATAGCCTTTTCATCCACCGATGCCCTACGACTATTGTTATATGGTACATTGAAAAGTCCTTTGCCATTAACCCGATACAAACCATTAAGCAATGCTTATTGATAAACACAAACAATGCTGCCAGTTCTACATCATATTCTGCTTTCATAAGCTTATCATTGTAATACTCTCTAAGGAAATAATAGTATTCCTTACCATCCTCCCCCATTTCCTCATCCAGCTTGTTTACCGCTTTTAGAAATGCTTTCGGAACATTTTGAATCTGCTTATATGTGTTAATCAATGCCTTGTTAATGTCATTTATCAGAGCATTTGCAGGTAGCAATTCAAATGTTACCGCACCACCACCTACAAATGGCTCGAAATAATTATTATATTGTTCTGGCATACGCTCTTTTATCTGTGGTAAAAGCTGACGCTTTCCACCAGCCCATTTCACAAATGGAGCGATACTCGAATTACTCATTTTGATTCCTCTTCTCTATGTTCAACCAAGAACAACCTTTCACACATTTATTATACTTGCAAACATAATAAATAACAACCAAAACTTTCACTCTTTGTGAATTAAATCACTTCTGAAACACAAAAATATACTCATGTGCAAGCAATAGAAAATTATTGTTCTGTTTCTCCCAATATTCTGTAGAACGGCAATTATGCTGCTCCTTAATGATAATCTCTTTATTTGTAAATCCAGCCCTGAAGAAAGCACTCCATCATACGAAAGCCCAATGGTATTACTTTCCCATACCTTCTTATATCCCCAATCATTACAGCACACATTTTGCCCTTCTTTAATACCCGAAAAGCTTCCTTTGCCACCTTCTGTATTTCATCTAAAAAATCATCCACACCAAGTAACGAAATATCTCCTTCGATACCTTTACTATACTTGATGATATTTGCGTATGGTGGATGCGTACAGATAAAGTCAATACGACTATCTTTGATAAAATGCAGATCAGTAGCATTTCCATTTCGCATAAATATCTTTGTATTTGTTTCACAGTGGAATTGTAAATTTGTTTCAGAGATTGAAACGGACTGCGGATTGATGTCAACACCTACCGCATTGCGATTGAGCAGCTTTGCCTCTACTAAAGTTGTTCCACTACCCATAAATTGATCTAAGATCCAGTCTCCCGGATTTGAATAGCGAAGTATCAGATTTCTCGGCACATATGGTGACCAATTACCTCGATACTTTCCTGAATGCGTTGCCCAACTGCCTCTATCTGGAAATGACCAGACCGTTGTTGGTTCAAGCTGAAAATTATTTGGTTGTAAACTTATAAGTCATGCCTCCTTCACTTTCTTGATTTTATCATTGTAACGCATAATCTCACAAAATGCCACAGTTATTTTCTTTCACTATAAGTGAATTTATATCTATTTACTCTCATGCGATAATATTTACAAATAGTGAAAGAGGTTTTTATATGTATTTCAACAATGATGCAGACCTATATCGTGTTATAGGTGCAAATATAAAACATTACAGAGAACAAGCAAAATTAACACAGGTACAACTTGCAGAGCAGGCTAAAATCAGCATTAGCTATCTATCTAAAATTGAAGCTACCGGATGTGATAAGAGCCTTTCTATATCTGTACTCAATCAGATTGCAAATGTACTTGGTGTTGAAATAATGGAATTTTTTAAGGAGCTATAAACCATGCAATATGATAAAATGTTAGACAAGATATTAACCTTACCATTTGACACAATGACCGAAGTGTATGCTAATGATACTCAAAAAGTTCTTGTATTCCGTCCGAGTACATTATCAGCAAGATTTAAAGACTATGATGTAAATACTAACTTCCAAATATTTACAAATCGGAAACGATAAACCGTTTCGCCCAAACCACTTAAGATTACTTTTGGACCTTAAGCTCCGTTCTCGCGAGCTTCCAGCAACCGTAAATGATTTGTTGTTAACATTTGATGAGATATTCTATGGTGCAGACCCTTTAGAAGCTGTTAAACACATAGAAAATATCAATTATACACAATTTATTAACCCAATCGATATTACCGCTGTGCTTGCTCAATTATTTATTATAGAACAAAATATCGGATATGGTGGGAAAAGCACCTTTAATCCTCCAGCCTTATACATTCAAGGATGGATAAGAACTTTTATTGCCTCTGAACAAGAAATCGATCAGATAGTCTATAGAATTTGTCGAAATACTCCTCCTGCCGTAAAATACACATGTCAGGACAACAAAAACAATAAAAAACACAGCAAAAATGCTCAACCTTTATGGTACCAATGATGCTTAATCGAGTAGGAGGCGGTGACTAACCGCCGTCCTCTCACAGCACTGTACGTACGGTTCTCGTATACAGCGCTTTCAATAGTTGACGTGCACAGACTGATATGCTGTGGCTAAATCATAAAAGCCACTGTTTATCAGTCTTTCTTTTGTCATTGCCATGTTAATGGCAACTGTATGTGTTGTAAACCAATAGCCACGTCTGCTGTTTGCCACTTTCCATGCCAGGTCTTTAGGAACTCCCATTACCCTGAGATTTCGGTATCTAGTCCGCACACGTTTCCATTGTTTCCATATACACATACGTATCCTGTGATAGAGCCATCCGTTGACGTCATCCATGTTATTCTTCATACTTGCAATTCCATAGTAGTTAAGCCAACCTCTTGCATATACCTTGATTCTTTCAAGGCTTGGCTTGATTGACTGACAGCGCTTACGGGAAGAAAGCTCTTTCAGTTTCGACTTAAACCTCTCCCATGGCTTTGAATGAACTCGTACATATATGCCACTTCCGTTCCTTCCCAATGCAAAGCCAAGGAATTTAAAATTTCGGATTGCAAATACACTGACAGTACGGCTTTTCTCTCGATTCACTGTAAGTTTCAGTTTCTCCTCGAGGTATCTCGTACTGCTCTCCAAAAGTCTCTCCGATGCCCTTTTGCTTTTCGCAAGAAGCACTATGTCATCTGCATATCTTATGCATGGGACACCTCGCTTCAAGAACTCCCAGTCGAACTCATTGAGGTAGATATTCGCAAGCAAAGGGGATAGATTCCCTCCTTGTGGCGACCCCTCCTCTGTTTCGGTAACCACTCCATTTTCCATTACGCCACTTTTCAAATACCTCTTGATAAGTTGCACTACACGTTCATCTTTTACGTTTTCCCTCAGAAGGTTGATAAGAATCTCGTGGTTGATTGTATCGAAATATTTCGATAAGTCTAGAACTACCGCATATGTGTAGCCCTGTTCAGCGAACTCCTTAACCTTTAGTATTGCTCCTCTTGCGTCTCTGTCTGGACGGTAGCCGTAACTACCCTCTGCAAAAAGTGGCTCATAGATTGGCACTAACTGCTGTGTTATTGCCTGTTGCAGTGTACGGTCTATCACTGTTGGTATGCCAAGCTTTCGCACACCACCATCTGGTTTAGGAATCTCAACTCGTCTTACTGGAGACGGAGTATACTTTCCACGATAGATACGTGTCGTTAACTCTTGTTGGTGTTCCTTGAGGTAAGGGAGTGCCTCTTCGATGGTCATCCCATCAACTCCAGGTGCTCCCTTGTTTGCCTTAACCCTCTTATACGCTCTGTTAAAGTTATCCTTATACAGTATCGCTTCCAAGAGCTTCGGCTGTGCACTGTCTCTTTCTTTCCATATCAGATTGAATGACCTGCGCGCTTTTGCATACCCTTCATGTTCCGCACTATCTCTCTGCAAACAGCCACTGTTTTCAGTGTTTTCTGCCATGTCTAGTCATTCCTCCTTTCTCAGTCATACTTGGGACTCCTACTGATTTGGTCCTTTGTCTCTCGACTACTATGACCTCTGCTGACTTCTGTGTGTTCAGCATTGCTTTGGGCAATGGTTAACTCTTTCGAGGCATATCACACAGACCTCCCTAGGTACCACACGTTTCTTCCTCTCCATCCATCTGCCTCATTTATCATACATGATTCCGTGTAGTTATTGGACTTCGACTTGATGTGCAGCCTTATCCTCATGCATAACCTCATATGAGATTTCTGTTCGTCAGACCAGAGATTTGCCCATGAGTTAGTATCTTCCTCATATCCAGCTCCCTTCAGATTCGAGGTCACCCTCGACACCCTTGCTTTCGGCTATACCCTTCCCACTACCGGGCGGATTCGGGACTTTAACCCGTTAGAAACGTGCGCCGCTAGGCGCACACAGATTAATAGCCCTGAGCAACTTCTCTCAGGGCTATCATATTACCTCTCCCGTATCCTCGTTCTCTCCATCTCTCGTACCATCTCTTCCGCTGCCACAATCCCTTGTTCCAACTGCTCCAACGTACCGATTCGGTTCTCCGGCTTAATTTCCTCCTGAATGCTGTCAATGCTGTACTTTTCTTTTGTTACAACATTCATATATGCTTTCAATCGGTAATCATAACCTTCATTCTGATAGTCCGAGAATACCGGTGCAACTTCTCCTTTACTCGTTTTCCATCGCATAAGCCTTGGGAACCAACACACACCATCAACAATCAATTCCTTAAATGCTCTCAGAAACTGTCCCAATGCATTTAGCAGACCTCTGAAACTGTTTACGGCTTCAATATCCTTCTTATGCTCTACACAATTTGCAAATTCTTCTAATAGCGGCGATAGGGGAAGATATGCTGAAATATACTCTTTAAGCATTGTTAGTGTATTCTGAAACTGTTCCCACTTAGATATTTCATCCTCGTATTCTTCCAGCTTTTCCCTCTTATAAGAAATCGCATAATCCAGTTTCAGATTTTCACTTTGCTTTTCAGAAATCTCTTGTTTGATTTCTCTAAGCTCGTCTTCATTCTCACGCTGCACCTGACAGTAAGCAAGTTTTGATGCAAATAATTCATTATCTGTATCCACAACTTCCCTTTGCAATTCTTCCAAACGCTCAGTTTCTTTGACAACTTTATATTTCATAACCGACAAATCATGATTCCGTCCCTGCTTTTTCTCAGCAAGTTCTTCCTTAACATTGAACTTGAAACACGAACCTGCTTCTTCCCTTAATTTATCCTGTAATATTACAGATAAACTTTCCGGCGTGAATACATTACGCTTGGACACCTTCTTTGCCAGTCCTTTTTTAGCACCTTACCATACCGGAACTCCTACCACATGCATATAAGGACTTGCTTCGTCAAAGTGTATTACCGCATTTGCCACCTTGAAATTCGGAAGAAGTCTTTCCATTGTGGATAACAGATAAGCATACACATTGTACATCTTTTCCTTTTTATCCGTATGTTCTTCCCAGAACTCCTTATCCCCACATTGAAAGATAATCTCAACTGCCATATCCTGATCCAGATTGGCTACATGCTCAAAGTAATCCTCTATCCGTCTGTCAGCCCGCTTTTGCTTTTGATTATATTGTTGTACCACTTCATCAAATTCCTGATGATAGACATTCTTCACATCCTGATACAAATCTTCCGTTCCCCTCAAAAGCAAAATATTATCAGAACTGTATTCCGGCGATTTATACTTTCGCAAATTGTGTTTTGCTACTCCAAGCAATTTACTCTTACTTGTTATGGCGCTCTTTCCATTGCTAATGTGTGCCGAGTAAGAAACATTACCCATAGGCACCTCTCCTTCCTTATTAAATCAGATTTCCCGCTCGCTTATCATCTCGGCTCTGCCGAAGATGATAACCCCCTAGCAGATTTGTCACATCCAATGTGCCATTGTCTGTGCCAAATCTGCGGGGGCTCTCCGAGGGTTACACCGACAAGAAGTAAACTTCGTCGGTGTATATTAGCTACCTCCCATACTGATATATCTATCCATCGTGATCACATCCTTTCCTAACCTAATCTATACCGCTTCCGATACATCTCTGAAGTAACCTGTTTCTTCCTATACCTTCTTATCCGGACAATAGTAGCTGAACTCATTTGAGTTACCTACTTTAATTGCCGTTCCGAATTTGAGAATTCCTGTTGAAGTCCAACCCTTACATACTGTGCATCCTTCCTCATTGCCTGCGCAATTTCTTTGATTGGTACATTCCATCCTGTAAAAGCTGGTAAATCAACCTTGTATTGTACCTCTGGCATCTCTACCACCTCCTGTCTATAGAGCATTTCTTGCTCTGTTTGTGTTTTGTATTATACAGACCTTTGTTTGCTCTGTCAATAGTGTATAAGTTGTAAAATAAAGTGTCCACTTAAAAGAAAATAAAAAAGCATCGAGTTACCATTCATGTTATAATTGGATTTGCAAAAACAAAAAATAACGAAAGGTAACCGATGCAAACTTATTATAACAGAGAAAGAAAAAAAGGTAAACACTTAACGCTGGTAGAAAGATGTATTATAGAAGCTAACTTAAAAGAAAAGAAGACACATAAAGAGATATCTGAGAGAATAGGTGTTTCTACAAAGACCATACAAAGAGAAGTTAAAAGAGGCACTGTAGAACTGCTTAATTCTGATTTAACAGTCAGAAAAGAGTATGTGGCGGAGTTTGCTCATCAGAAGTATAGAGATAAACAAAAGGCAAAGGAAGGTATATTAAAAATAGGCTCAATGCAGAAATTGGCTAATGATATAGAAAAGCTGATTATTAAAGAAAAATATTCTCCATTTGCAGCACTTGAAGTCTTGAAAAAGAAATATGAAATACCTTTTGGCTGGAGAACTCTGTACAATTATATTTATAAAAAAATCTTCCTAAAGCTAAGAAAGAAACATCTTCCTTATAATAAAAAAATATGAAAGACATGGAGAGTTGGAGAAACGCATAAAGAAGAACGGAGGAAGAAGCATAGAGGAACGCTCTGAAAGGATAGAGACTAGAGAAGAGCTTGGACACTGGGAAATGGATACAGTAGTGGGCAAAAAAGGAAGTAAAGCCTGCCTATTAGTTCTAACAGAAAGGGTAAGTAGAAAAGAGATTATCTTAAAGCTTCCGGAAAAGAAATCATCCTGTGTAGTAGACGGTTTAAAACAGATAAGGGAGAGGCTTAAGAAAAGCTTTTGTAAACGATTTAAGAGTATTACAAGTGATAACGGATCTGAGTTTATGGATTCAAAAAGTATAGAGGAAATGGGAATAGCCTATTTCTATGCACATAGTTATTGTTCTTATGAGAGAGGAAGTAATGAGAATAATAATAGATTCATTCGCCGTTTTATAAGAAAAGGTACTGATATAGGAAAGTACAGTAAGGCGTATATCAGGAAGATAGAAAAATATATAAACGCATATCCAAGAAAACAATTTGGTGGAAAGTCTGCTTATGAAGTGTATAAAGAATTATTTACTTGAGGTGGACACTTAGGGTTGCAATTTATAGCTCTGTCAATAGTGTTAATAATAATGTTGACAATTCATTTTTGATATGTTAGATTGACTGTACAGGATGTGGTGGACATTGAATAGTCCTTAGCTGACTTTTCTAGTCTTTTCCGCTGATTTTCCTGAAATTCGAGTTTGTCCTGACGTGCCTTCTCAATCTTTACCTTGCCTCCGCAAGAGGCACACCTGTAAATCTGATGAACAATATCAAACTTTGCCGGTGAGCCGCAACTCGTACAAGAGATGTTTAATATTTCTTTCCCCATACTCATTTTGTGCAATCTATGATTGCTTCCCCTTTCAATAGTATAATTCAAGTTTCTATACTGAGATTTTTGTGTAATACTCTCATAATTGATACAGGATTGCTACAGCTTCGCTTCTCAGGGTCCTTGCATATATATGTGCTGATTATATCATTTTTCAGTGAAATATACTACTATTTCATTATTTGCAAAATATAAAAACACATAACCAAACTCTGATATCAAGCCGGATTATGTGTTTCAAAATCAAGAAACAAAGTATGCAATTATAGTCAATATCCATAAATGTGCCGGATAGAATATATAAAAGAAATATTTGCTAAACTTGGTATACGGTCCATGTTCTCCATTGTAAAGATATAGAAACGGAATTACTGTTATAAACATAAAATCAGAATTATAGGCAAGCATTTTCACCGTCGCTGTCACAGTGTCATAAGGAACGAAGAATATAGCACATATAACCGCTGCAAGTACTATATATAAGATATTTCTGAGTTTCGCATTTTGATAGATATAATAGGTGATTATCATAAATGGAAGTATCAGATAGCCTCCTTCTCCAATTACAAAACCTACAACAAAATTAACTGCAACTACAATGTACCTGGTAGATTTAGTGTCTATATACTTCAATGCCGCCACTATAGTGACTCCGATTGCAAGTGTTAGGAAAATATTATTAGAAATCAAAATCTGCTTTGAGGCAAATAAGAAGCCAAGTAAAATATTTCCCGAAAACATAATAGCTGCTGCCCCATATAAGCGGTATATATATTTTCTTATATCGTGGGTATAAAGCACTCCTTCTACAGCTCCATAAGCAAACCATACCGCCACACATCTGGTTAATATGTGAAATATCCCAATTAAATCATCTGAAATCAACCCTGGTACAAGGCTTAAATGGTCTGTTACCATAAGTAATGCCATAAATATTTTTAATTTGAAATTGATTAAAGCCAAATTTTTTTCATACGCATTTACCTCCTCAAGCAATAAGATATTTTTAGTTCATTTTGTAACCTGCTATATCATACCGACTTTACAATTAAAATCAATAAGTTATCTTACTTTATTATTTATCACAAATTATTCACAAAACATCTTGTCACTAACGTGTTACTATCAGAGAGAAACGCCAATAACCGCAGACAAAGAAAAATCCCATAAAATCGGAGTTTTGCCCAATTTTACGGGATGTAAAAATCGCTGTTTCTTATCTCTTACTAAACTGTGGAGCTTTACGTGCTTTCTTAAGTCCGTATTTCTTTCTTTCCTTCATTCTTGAATCACGAGTAAGGAAACCTGCTTTCTTAAGAGATGGACGATAGTCTGCATCTGCCTCAAGAAGAGCTCTTGAAATACCATGACGAATAGCTCCAGCCTGACCTGTAGTTCCACCACCATGAACTGTAACGAGAACATCAAACTTCTCAACAGTCTGTGTAAGTGCAAGTGGCTGACGAACTATAGTCTTTAATGTCTCAAGACTGAAATAATCATCTATATTTCTCTTATTTACTACAATCTTACCTGTTCCTGCTACAAGATATACTCTTGCAACACTGCTTTTTCTTCTTCCGGTTCCATAAAATTTAACAGTAGCCAATGTAATATCCTCCCTTCACTCTAATTAATATCTGCTCTTGATCTCATAAACTTCAGGCTTCTGAGCTGTCTGTGCATATTCAGCACCAGCATAAACGTGAAGCTTAGTAAGCATCTTATTACCAAGAGTTCCGTTTGGAAGCATGCCTTTTACTGCGTGAGTAATAGCATCTTCTGGCTTTGTATTAAGAGTTTCCCTAAGAGTTTTCTGCTTAAGTCCACCAACATAATCACTATGACGATAGTAAATCTTCTGGTCAAGCTTCTTACCGCTTACCTTAATTCCCTTTGCATTAATAACGATTACATAATCACCGGTATCTACAAAAGGTGTATATTCAGGCTTTCTCTTACCTCTTAAAAGGTTTGCCACTTCTGTTGCAAGGCGTCCAAGTGTCTGTCCCTCAGCATCGATTACATACCATTTCTTCTCAACGCTGTCAGGGTTAGCCATAAATGTCTTCATGGTTATTCCTCCCAAAATATTGTTAAAAGCACATTAAGGAGCATGTGCTGCTTTGTCTTTTGTTATGGCAGATAATATGAATTACCCTGTTGGGATGTCCGGGCCCAACCGAATAATGGCATAAATATCCCATCACATCTAGTTATTATACATCTATAAAGTAGTATTGTCAAGGATTATTTTACCATTTATACATTTATACCAGAAAAAGAGCCGCCATTTTCAGGCAGCCCTAATTCTAAATATGTTTCTCTTAAATATCCAGTTCATTCATAATACCTTTAAGTATCTTAGCGGATTCCCTAAGCCTTGTCAGTTCGTCTTCATCCAGCTTAATAGGAACCTGCGTCTCTATACCCTCACTCCCCACTATACAAGGCATACTGAGAACTACTCCGTCTATTCCCTGTTCACCATGCATCATTGTAGACACAGGAAGAATAGATTTCTCATCTCTTACTATACATTCACAAATTCTCTTTACTGCCATAGCTACACCAAAATAAGTAGCCCTCTTTCTCTGAATAATCTCATAAGCAGCATTTTTAACTTCTTCAGCTATATTTTTTTCTGATTCATCATGGCTGTAATGTCCTCTCATTTCGCAGAAATCATTAAGAGGAATACCTGAAACATTTGCAGAACTAAACGCAGCTATCTCACTATCTCCATGCTCTCCTATTATAAATGCATGTATACTTCTTGAGTCAACTCCCAGATGGTCACTAAGTCTGGTTTTAAGACGACCTGTGTCAAGTACTGTACCCGAACCGATTACCCTGTTTTCAGGCAGTCCTGAAAGCTTTTTGGCTACAGCAGTAAGAATATCCACAGGGTTTGCAACTATGAGCAGAATTCCATTGAAATCCCTGCCTGCTATCTCAGGTATGATGCTCTTAAATATTCCTACATTTTTATGAACCAAATCCAGTCTGGTTTCATCAGGCTTCTGATTGGCTCCGGCTGTCACTATAACTATGCCCGCATCTCTTACATCATCATAGTTCCCTGCATACACACGCATATGTTTTGCAAAAGGTATGCCATGACTTATATCCATAGCCTCTCCCTCTGCCTTATCCATATCTGCATCTATCATAGCTATTTCTGAAAAAAGCCCGCTCTGCATAAGTGCAAAAACTGATGCCGAACCTACAAAACCACAACCTACCATAACTGCTTTTCTAAAATTTATCATAAATACCCCTTTCTTAATTGATATTTGTTCTCATTATAGCATTAATATTTAGAAAAAGTATAGGTATATTTTTTTAGAATAATGCAGGAAAAAAATTTATCTCTTTCCATTTACAAAAATCATGCTATAAAACGTACAAACAAATTAAAAATTTCTATGCAGATTTAAGCTGAAATCAAAAAGAGATAAAAAAGCCAGATCCTACCACCCAGTCAGTTATGTAGAATCTGACTTACTATCTCTTCTACTGAAAGATTATCAGTGTCAATAATTATGTCTGCTACCTCTGTATACAACTCTTTCCTGTCATTCATAAGTTTGTTTATTTTAGCAAACTTATCCTTCTCTGTAAGCAAAGGCCTTGTTGTATCACCCTCAAGTCTGCTAACGACTGTTTCCGGTTTAATCCTGAGATAAAATACTTTTCCAAGTTGCTTTAAAAGCGGTATATTCTCTGGATTTGTCACAATACCACCACCTGTAGAAACTACCTTAAGTCCACCGGTTACAGTAAGTTTTGTGAGCATTTCATTTTCAAGTTTTCTAAAATACGCCTCACCCTTATTTTCAAATATTTCACTTACTTTACAGCACTCATCAGTCTCAATCAGCACATCTGTATCTACAAAGGAAATTCCGGTTTCTTTTTCAAGTGCCTTTCCTATTGTAGTCTTTCCTGAGCCCATAAAGCCTACCAGTACAATGTTATTTATCATAAAACAGCATCCAGCCTGTCTAAGATTTCTCTTACTTCATTAATCTCCATCTGTCCTGGAGCACTTGATTTACCTATACTTGCAAAAGTTATGGATGAGCCTGTAAACTCACCTAAAAGTCTTGTAACTCTGCCCATATTTCCCATTGCTATACTAATGATAGGCTTTGGATTAGGACGTGTATATGTAAGTATTGTTGCTGTCATAATCCTCATTACATCTTTTTTCTTATATGGCATAGTTGCAATTTTAAGAATATCTGCATTGCAATTATCTATAACAGAAAGTCTATATACCAGCTCTGCAGTGTCAGGAGTACCCTCAAAGTCATGGTATGAACCTATCACCTTAACATTGGTAAAACTATGTATTTCATCAATTATATCTCTGGCTTTAAACTTAAAAGAGAAAATTTCAATATCAATAAGATCCGTAATTCCGGCATTAGCTACCGAAAGTATCAAATCCTTATATTTTTCATTATCTATTTCTTTTCCTCCCTCAAGCAGAGTTCTGAAAGTGTAGATTATAGGCATATCCCCTATTATTTTTCTAACCTCTTCTAATATTTCATTATGATAATCCTCATCATACTCACCTTCGACAAGTTTATCTGCTCTCCACTCAATCAGGTCTGCTTTGTTATCAACAGCCTTTTTGGCTTCTTCAAGTATTTCTGTCTTGTTCTTTCCCATAACAAGTACACAGATTTTAGGCTTACCCTCACCAATAGTTAAGTTTCTTACAGTTACATCCATAGTCGGTTCTCCTTTCTATTAAAAGAATTTACTCCTCACTTCTTCAACCGGCATATCTTTCCCTGTATAAAGCTTAAAAGCATATACACCCTGCCACAAAAGCATTCCTTTTCCATCTATACATGTGCAGCCTGCTTCACCTGCTTCTCTTAAAAGCTTTGTTTCAAGAGGATTGTATACTGCATCCGCCACCACCAGCCCTTTGTGGAAAGCTGACAAGTCTTTGATAACTGAGTCATTCTCAAAAGGCTTCATTCCTACCACAGTAGCATTTACAAAAACGTCTGCCTGTCTGATACATTCTATAAATTTTGTCATATCAGAAAGGTCATATATATCTATAGCTACATTTGAAACCTCATTTTTTATTCGCTCTATAGTCCCAAGCATTCTTGTAAAAGTTTCACTTTTCTTATTAAAAACATTTATCTCCGCTGCACCATCTAAAGCTGACTGTACAATAATTGCAGTAGCTGCACCTCCTGCTCCTGCTACCACAATTTTCTTTCCACTTATACTTACTTTATGAGCCTCAAGATTTTTGATAAAACCCACACCGTCTGTATTATAGCCTATAAGTTTTCCCTCTTCATTAACCACAGTATTTACGGCACCAATAAGTCCGGCTGCCGGAGATAATTCATCTATATAAGAAATCACATCATTTTTGCATGGCATTGTCAGGTTAAACCCACGCATATTATAAAGTCTTGCAGCAGAAACTGCTTCTTTAAGCCCGGCCCTATCTACATCTATAGCAACATAAACATAATCCAGATTAAGCCTTTCAAAACTATAATTATACATAGCAGGTGAACCTGAATGTGAAACCGGTGAGCCAAATAGTGCAAGCAGTCTGGTATGTCCCGTAATATTCATATCAGCCCTTTCACTTTCCTTCCTTTTCATAGGCATTTAAAACAATTCTTTCAAGATATCTTTTCAAAACTATCTGTATTTCTTCCTTTTTATCAACAGGATTTAGTAAAATATTGCTTATTCCTGCCTTCTTAGCCCCCCAGATATCTGTAAAAAGCTGATCTCCTATGAAAACTGTCGTTTCTTTTTTTGTGCCCATCATACGCATAGCTTTAATATAGTTAGCTGTCTTAGGTTTACCTGCCTTATAAATGTATAGAGAATGGATATTTTCATTAAATCTCTTTACTCTCTCTAATTTATTATTTGAAAGCAAACAGGTCTTAAATCCCATTTTCTTTAGCTCTCTAAACAATGTTTCAATTCTTTCATCCGCATCCGCACCATGTGGCACAAGAGTATTATCAATATCAAAAATCAGCCCCCTTATACCTTTCTTATGAAGTCCATCAAAATCCACTTCATAAATCGAATTTTTTCTGGTGTCCGGATAAAATTTTTTAATTATTTTCATCATACAAGTTTGATATTCTCGTTTGACTGCTCAGCCTGTTCAAAGGTTTCAAGAATCTCCTGACCGTACTCTCCAAGATTAATCTCCAACAAATCTACATCTTCAAAGGTAATTTCTGTTGTTTCCTCTATCGCAAGCAGATACTCCAAAAGTGTATCTGTATCTGTAATACTATCCTCATCTAAGTTAAAAATACCTTCTAAATATGAGTGTGCCATAGCTTTTGTAGCCATCTCTCCACAGTCAATAACGATTTCTTCCATTTTACTTCTCTCCTTCTTAATCAAAAAAAATACTTAAGGCAAATTTATGCCTTTTTTTAATGCAGGATGTATTATTATCCTATAACATAATTTATGCCACAATCATTAATGCTTGTCAATAAGTGTAACGTATAAGATTTTTAATTATTTTTCATTCCATTTGTAAATAACTAATTAACTATTTTTTTATTCCATTTTTTTCAATAACAATTATACGTTCTTTATAAAGCCTTCCAATCGCTCTTTTTAAATGCAGCTTACTCATATTAAATTCTTTTTTTATTTCCTCAGCATCACTCTTATCCTGATAAGGTAAGCTTCCTCCTGCTGTTTTTAATTTTTCCAATATCAGTTCTGAGTCAGCATCCATCTGTACATAGAACTTCTGTCTAAGTGAGAGATCAAGCTTTCCATCTTCTTTTACTTCAAGTACCCTTGCTTCTATCTCATCTCCTGCCTTCAGTTCCCTGTGAAGTTCCTTTCTGGGTACTAAAGCAGAATATTTATTATCCACTGCCACATAAGCACCAAACTGCTCATTTATCTGATAAACCGTTCCCTTAACCATATCATCCTTTCTATAAGGAGGCAGGAGAGAAAGCCTTGAATATAAATCCATAGTAGCACAAAGTCTTTCACTTAAATCAACATACATAGTTACAAGAATTTCATCGCCTGACTTTATATCATAAATTTGTTCTTTAAATGGCAAAAACAAATCCTTTGGTAAGCCCCAGTCAAGAAAGGCTCCTATTTTAGTCACTTCCTTCACTTTTAATTTTTTTATTTCTCCAAGCTTTATAAATGGTTCCATTCTGGTCGCTATAAGCCTGTCCTCTGAATCTTTATAAATAAAAACTTCTATCTCTGAACCTAAGTTCATATCAGGAGTTACCTGATTTTTAGGAAGTAATATTTCTTCTGAGACATCCCTGTTCTTATTATCTTTTTTTTCTATATCCGTTAAATACAGACCAAAATCTGTTTTTTTAACTACTGCCAATGTCTGTGTACACCCTAATCTCATTTTTTCCTCTCTATCTAAGTTCAAATTCAACTTTTGCAAAATTTTCTCCATCTTCATTTTCCAACGAAACAAATATTTTATTATTTTTCTTATCATAATAATAAACCGGTAACATTGTTTCACCAAGTACTGCAGCCTTTTTATACTCAACTCTTATCTGCCTCAGACTTTCTACATCGAAGTTCTCCGGCATAAAATCAAGTGCTATTCTTACATATTCTCTATTATTCATATGGTAGTTTGAATCAAGATGTGACTCTCTTACCTTTAGCCTGTCTGCTTTTATTATTCTTTCTATATTTTCAGGTATAGCTATCTTTCTATCAGCCTTTTCCATAGGAAATTCTTTATCTATTTCAAATCCTTTTCCTTCTTCCTGTTCATACTTTACAGGCTTTCCCTTTTTGGTATCTACATAGAACCATATTGAATTGGCATAGGCACAAACTTCATTTTTTTCATTGTACATAATGAAATTTCTAAGCCCATAAAACCCTTTAATCTCATAAGCTCTGGTCTCAACTTCAATTTCTTCATCAATCCCAGGTCTTGAATTAAGTACAATCTGCCAGGAACTAAGAAACCAGGCTCTTTCCATGTTTATAAGTTTCTCTCTGGTCTGTCCTGCCTTATTTCCATGAAGAGTAGAACAATCCTGAAAATAGCTTATTAAATGTGGAATAGTTAGTTTGCTATCTTTTCCTGTCTCACTAAATCTCACCCTGCTTTTAAATGTATACATTATCCGCTTCCTCCATTTCTATTATGCTATCTATGAGTCCCGAATTTCTTCTCATTTCACTTTCATTCCGAATCATTTCATTTACTGAATCTTCACTCCCTAAAATTGTAACACATTTTCTGGCTCTTGTAACAGCAGTATACAAAAGGTTTCTATTAAGCAAAGGTTTAGGTGCATTTAGAAGTGGAATTATAACTGCAGGATATTCACTGCCTTGCGACTTATGTATAGTAATAGCATAGGCAAGATCCAATTCTTCTAAAGTTGAATTTGAATATTCTACCATTTTCCCTTCATCAAATTCTACAGTAATAGTCCCCGCAAATTCATTTATTTCTCTGATAATTCCACAATCCCCATTAAAAACTCCTGTCCCGGTCTTTATGGTTATTCCTCTTTCTGAAACAATTTTCCACTCTATCTGATAATCATTTTTTATCTGCATTACCTTATCACTTACACGAAAAATCATTTCTCCCCACTGTTTCTCCCTTTTGTCGGGAGATGGAGGATTAATATACATTTGTAATATTTTATTCAGATTTTCTACTCCAAGTTCACCTTTTCTTGAAGGTGTTAAGACCTGGATATCATATTTTGTAGCAGACACATAAGGTGGTAATTTTTCTGAAATAAGGCTTACTAATGCTCTTTGAATTTGCAAAGCATTATTCATACTGAGCATAAAGAAATCCTTGCTTTTATTGTCTAACTTAATACTCTTTCCTGCATTTATTTTATGTGCATTTGTTATAATATCACTTTCAGCAGCCTGTCTGAATACTTCATTCAATCTTACCACATTGAACTTTTCTGAACTGATTATGTCTTTTAATACTTTCCCAGGGCCAACGCTTGGAAGCTGGTTCACATCTCCTACCAAAATCAGTCTTGTTCCTACTGTTATAGCCTTAAGCAGGGAATACATAAGATAAATATCTACCATGGACATTTCATCTATAATAATAACATCAGCCTCCAGCGGGTTGCTTTCATTTCTTTCAAACTTCATAGAACCACCTTCTTCAGGATTTCCATTTAGTTCCAGAAGTCTATGTATGGTCTGCGCCTCCATACCTGTTGTCTCAGTCATCCTCTTTGCTGCCCTGCCGGTAGGTGCTGCAAGCAGGATTTCCATATTCTGATTTTCAAAAAGCTTGATTATAGTATTTATTGTAGTTGTTTTCCCGGTTCCTGGTCCACCGGTAATTATTACAAGTCCACTTTCAACTGCTTCATACACAGCCTTTTTCTGCAACGTTTCAAGCTTTATACCTATCTTTTCCTCAACTTCTTTTACCTTAGCTTCCATAATTTTTAATATTATTTTCACTTCTGGCATTTAAATCAAGCAACTTTCTGGCAACTGTAAGCTCCATATAATAAAGATTATTGTTGTAAATTCTCCGCTCTTCTTTAACTTCTTTTAAGGCTATTTTTCTTTCGATAGTGAGTTCATAAATATCATTTTCAAATTCAGCTTCTGAAATTCCAATTATTTTCTTTGCTTCTTCATATAAATTCCGGTAAGGAAGATATGTATGTCCATTAGATGCAGCAATACTTAAAACAAACAGGATTCCTGCCTTCATTCTCATAGATGATTCAGGTGAAAAACCCATTTTCATTGCAATTTCATCTGCTGTCTTAAAGCCCACTCCTGCTATGTCATCTGCAAGTCTATATGGATTTTCACGCACAATCTTCATAACTTGTATTCCATATTCTTTATATATTTTCATAGCAAGAGAATTAGAAACTCCATATTGATTAAGAAAAATCATGGCAGTCCTGAATTCTCTCTTTTCTTCAAACTGATTGCCTATCTCCATAGCCTTTTTCTCAGTAATACCGCTTATTTCAGCAAGCCTTTCAGGTTCCTTTTCAATTATATTAAAAGTTTCGTCACCAAATTTTTTAACAATCTTAGCAGCAAGTGCCTGTCCAATACCTTTAATAATACCTGAACCAAGATATTTTTCCATAGCTACAGAAGTTTCCGGCTCTTTAATCTCATAAGAGCTAACCATAAATTGTATACCATATTGCTTATGCTCTACAAAACTTCCTTCAGCTATGAGCCTGTCTCCCTCAATTAAATCTGAAAAATATCCTGTACACATTACTTCATCGCCTTCTACAGCGAGACTTGCAACTGTATAAGCATTTTCTTCATTTTTAAAAACGATTTTTTCTACATATCCATTAATAGTTTCTATCTCCAAACTCACTATCTCCTATACTTAACAAGCCTGCATACAGCTATTAACCATATGCAGGCAATTTTATTGCATATTATTCACAAATACTCTTAGAATAAATACAATATCAATTTTACTTTTCAAATACATTCCCCTTAGCTACCGGTGTAGCCGTATTTCTCTTCATAGACTCATAGAGCATCTTAGCTATTCCCAAGTCTGTGTTCTTAGTGAGAAGTTCAGCCTTATCCTTGATGAAAGTATCATTAAACATAGACATATATTCGTTGTCTCTTTCAGAATCTACACCGTCTATGTGAGATATTTCTTCCATTTTAGCCATAATCTGCTCTACCATATATGACTCAAATGACTTACAGGCTTTCATAAGCTCTTCATCATCAGTAGTATTCTCTGCCCTTTTCACTGAGTCTGTAAGCTTCTTGTTACCATGCCGTTGGTGGTATTCTCCATAAGCCCATTATAATAGTTATTATTTATAGAAAGGAAATCCATTGTTACCTCCTAAGGTTGTTCGCCTGTTCAAGCATCTCATCAGAAGCTGTTATAGCCTTTGAATTAAGCTGATATGCTCTTTGTGTAACTATCATATTTACCATTTCATCCGCAGCTGACACATTTGAAGCCTCAAGATAGCCTGATTTTATAAGGCTTTTATTAAGTCCTGCATCTGTATCCTCACTTCTTGCTTCACCTGATGCCGGAGTTTCATAGTAAAGACTTCCACCACTTCTGTTAAGTCCGGCAGGATTATTGAACTGGAAAAGGGCTATTTTGCCAAGGTTATCATATTTAGTTGTTCCGGCGGCCTTATCATCTACCCTGTGAAGCACATTCCCACCTGTATCTATGCTTATATCCTTAGGATCCCATTTACTATCTATCTTTATAGGTTCTCCCTTTGTGTTTAAAATTGGATTACCATCTGAATTAGTAAGCTCCCAACCATCAGTTGTAGCAGAAAGCCCCAGATGACCATTTCTGGTATATGCAGTCTTTCCTCCAATTTTTACTGCAAAAAAATCCATTTCCCTGAATAAATAAATCTAACTTTTCTCCTGTATCAAGAGCTGCTCCCTGAGTAAATTTGGCAGTAATAGACGCATTACGTACACCAAGTCCTACCTGCACTCCAATAGGCTTTGGATTGCCTTCGCTGTCAGTTGACTTTGTTTTAAGCTGTTGGTAAAGCAGGGACTTAAACTCCATACTCTGAGTTTTAAATCCTGTTGTATTTATATTTGCAATATTATTTGAAATAGTATCAAGATTTGTCTGCTGTGCCATCATTCCTGATGCAGCACTCCACAAAGATCTAAGCATAATTACCTCCCTTTAGCCTTAACCAACCCTGCCTACTGAATTAACCGCACTTTCCATAATAGTGTCTGAGCTCTGAATCATTTTCTGTCCTGCTTCATAAGCTCTGGTTATAGTTATCAGATTAACCATCTCTCTGACTGAATTAACATTTGACTGCTCTATGTAGCCTTGTAATACCTGGGCTTCCGATTCTTTTTCAGTTGCCCCGTCTACAGTCTGATACAGGTTGTCGCCGAATTTTTCTATATAGTCATAATTCTCAAAATCAACTACTTTAATCTTATCTATAACCTGGTTATTGACAGAGACAGTACCATCTATCCCTATGGAAATGTCTTCTGAATCTAGTGGTACCTGTAAAACTCCACTTTCAGTTCTAAGCTGATTACCATATACATCAGTAACATGACCATCCTTAGTCAGCCTGAAATTGCCATCCCTTGTATACCTGGTTGATTCATTTCCATTTTTATCCACAAATCTTACAGCAAAAAAGCCTTCACCTGAAAGCGCCAGGTCATACTTACCGGCTGTCTCTCTGAGTGCTCCTTGTGAATAATCAGTAAATACCTCGCCCACTTTAACTCCCAGACTCATATGGCCTATACTATGATCATTAAAGGCCTCAGATACATCTCTTATCTTTATACCTAAAACCTTATCAAAAGACTGGCTCGAAGAACTTTCCATTTTAAATCCTGCTGTAGTAGCATTTGCAAGATTATTTGTCATTATATCCATTCTTCTTTGTTCATTAACCATACCTGTATAAGCTGTATAAAGGCTTCTTAGCATTTAAGTTCCTCCGTATTCCGGCATTTTTCTTATATAAATATATCGGCTGTTTTCAAACAGGACTTAACATCTATTATTCCTTAAATCCTGTTGTATTACTTAAAAATTCAACAAATTTACCTGTACCTATAGCAACACAGTTCATAGAATTTTCTGCTGTCATTGTATTGATACCTGTCTTCGCTTCAAGAAGCTGTTCCATACCCCAAAGCAGAGCACCACCACCTGTAAGTACAATTCCTCGATCCGCAATATCTGCAGCAAGCTCCGGTGGAGTTTTCTCAAGTACCTGATGTACAGAGTCCACTATCTGCTTACAAGGCAGTTCAAGAGCTTCCAGTGTCTCGTCTGAGGTAACTGTAATAGTATTTGGTAAACCTGTTAAAAGATTTCTTCCTCTTACATCCAAAGTAACAAGCTCCGGACGTTTGAAAGCTGAGCCTATCTTTATCTTAATTTCCTCTGCTGTCATTTCACCGATAAGAAGATTGTGTTTTTTGCGCATATACTTAATGATTGCATCATCAAAATCATCTCCGGCAACCTTTACAGAAGCACTTACAACTGAGCCGCCAAGTGAAATAACTGCAACATCACTTGTACCGCCTCCGATATCCACTATCATATTGCCACAAGGCTTTGATATATCTATGCCCGCTCCAATAGCCGCCGCAATAGGCTCTTCTATAATAGCAACCTCTCTTGCACCAGCATTATAAGTTGCTTCTTCAACTGCACGTTTTTCAACCTCAGTTGCTGCTGAAGGTATACATACGCTTATTCTTGGTTTTCTGAAAAATCTCTTACCGCCTGCCTTCTGTATAAAGTATTTCATCATCTTTTCAGTTACATCATAGTCTGAAATAACTCCCTGTCTTAAAGGACGTATTGCCATTATATTTCCCGGAGTCCTTCCAAGCATAAATCTTGCTTCCTCACCTATAGCCTTTACCTTTTTAGTATCCCTGTCTATAGCTACAACTGAAGGTTCCTTTAAAACTACTCCCTTACCCTTTATATAAACCAGTACGCTAGCTGTACCCAAATCAATTCCAATATCACTACCCAACATAAACTATGGCTCCTTTCCTGACTCTAACCATCTATCTATAATTAAATTTCTATTATCTCTTTATTTTTAGGTCACACTAAACTATTATAACCTTTTATTTTTAAAAAAAGATAGTAGGAAATTAGGAATATTAAGGTATTTTTGAAATTAAAATTTTAATATGGTATAATTTCCCTATGGAGGTAATTTATAATGAAAAAAATTTATTGCATTATGTACAATTGTTTTTTTATATTATCGAGTTGCGTGGAAAAAGTCTGTCCCAAAAGTTTCATCCTCCGTGGTAAATGAAGAGGCTGAGTCTGATAAGAATATAGCAAATATCACAGTAAAACATACTGATTCCTCTGATAAAATTTCAGATATACCGTCTGAAAGTTTTTCCTTTATCAATCCTTCAGGTAAAACTCTTGTCAAACGCATTTTAACTCCCGACGGCTATAAGAGAATTAAAGCTAAAAAAAGGAAGCTTTTATGGTATTTTTTTAAGAAACTATAAATTAAAAACCCGATGGCTCTCCCGTACTTTTATACAATGGACATGAAAAAGGAAACCAGTCTGCCCATATAGCAGTATTTAAGCTTCCTATCGAAAATGAAGATTTGCAGCAATGTGCAGATTCAATTATGAGGGTATACGGAGAATATTATTACAAGAATAAGATATATAATAAAATCACCTTTTCTCTTGGAAATGGCTTTGTGGCTGACTTTGATAAATGGAGAAGGGGCTATGCCATAAGTATAAACGGAAACAGTATTTCCTGGGTTGCTTCTTCAAGGAATAATAGCAGCTATGACTCTTTCAAAAGATTTATGCGTATAGTATTTGCTTACTCAGGCACTTTAAATATGGATAATGCCTCCAGGAAGATAAAACTTTCCGAGGCGAAGGCCGGGGATATTTTCATCAGAGGCGGAAGTCCCGGTCATGTAGTTATGATTGCAGATATCTGTAAAAATGCAGAAGGTAAGAAAGCCTATCTTTTAGCACAGGGTTATATGCCTGCCCAGGAATTTCAAGTCCTTAAAAATCCTCTGCACGAAGAAGATCCCTGGTATTATGAAGACGAAATAAAATATCCCCTCAGAACTCCCGAATATAGTTTTGAGGAAGGGAGTTTGAGGAGATATAGATAAAAAAGTGTGTGCTTGCACACACTTCGCGCGCGAGCGGTGCCACAAGGCAAACTTCCCTGCCGCGAGCTGCGCATCCCTCGGAGAGATTTTTGTTTAATGGGGAATTTCAAAGAAATTTCCTATTAAACAAAAACAGAGAGGTTTTATCCTCTCTGTAACTTTAATGTTTTAATTAAAACTCAAATTTATCTCTGAAATAATTTCTAAGCTCTGATATAGCAACTCTTTCCTGCTCCATGCTGTCTCTGTCTCTTACAGTAACCATACCGTCTGTTTCTGAGTCAAAGTCGTAAGTAATGCAGTACGGAGTACCTATTTCATCCTGTCTTCTGTATCTCTTACCAATAGCACCTCTGTCATCATACTCACAGTTCCAGTCTTTTGACAGTTCTGCAAATACCTTTTCAGCACCTTCACCGAGCTTCTTGAAAGAGGAAGTACCGCAACCTTTACAGGGGCAAGGAAAGGATGGAAACGAAGTACTGTACGCACATCTCCGCCTTCAAGCTCTTCTTCATCATAAGCACCGCAGAGGAAAGCAAGAGTTACTCTGTCTGCTCCGAGAGAAGGCTCTACTACATAAGGAATGTACTTTTCCTTCTTCTCATCATCAAAATATTCCATAGGCTCACCGGATATTTCCTGATGTCTGCCAAGATCATAGTCAGTCCTGTCAGCTATACCCCAAAGCTCACCCCAGCCAAATGGGAATAAGAACTCAATATCCGTAGTTCCCTTTGAGTAGAAGGAAAGCTCTGCAGCATCATGGTCACGAAGACGCATTTCTTCTTCCTTCATACCAAGAGAAATAAGCCAGTCTTTACAGAACTGTCTCCAATAATGGAACCACTCCATATCAGTACCCGGCTCACAGAAGAACTCAAGCTCCATCTGCTCAAACTCTCTGGTACGGAAGGTAAAGTTACCCGGTGTAATCTCATTTCTAAATGACTTACCTATCTGACCTATACCAAAAGGTATTTTCTTTCTTGATGTACGCTGTACATTCTTAAAGTTTACAAAGATACCCTGTGCAGTTTCAGGTCGAAGATAAACTACAGCCTTACTATCCTCTGTAATACCCTGAAAAGTCTTAAACATAAGGTTGAACTGGCGGATATCGGTAAAATCATGCTTACCACAGCTTGGACAAGGAATTTCATTGTCATCCACAAAGCTCTTCATCTCTTCATTTGACCAGCCGTCAACTGAACTTCTTAAGGTTATTGATTTTTCTTTTGCAAAATCTTCAATGAGCTTATCAGCCCTGAATCTTTCGTGGCAACACTTACAATCCATAAGCGGATCAGAGAAACTTCCAAGATGTCCTGATGCCACCCAGGTCTGTGGATTCATAAGGATAGCACAGTCAACTCCCACATTGTAAGGACTTTCCTGTATAAATTTTTTCCACCAGGCCTTCTTTACATTGTTCTTAAGCTCTACTCCAAGATTACCATAATCCCAGGTATTGGCAAGTCCCCCATATATCTCCGAGCCCGGATATACAAAACCTCTTGCCTTAGCCAAAGCTACAATTTTCTCCATTGTCTTTTCCATAAGTCTACCTCTCTTTCTCTGATTCACTTTATTGTCTTTTTTTTTAACAATCATTTAGAATATACTACCACAGCTTGGCTACCCTCGTCAACTCTTATATGATGTTCGTCTATAAGAGTTCCACCTGAATAATATTTAATCTTATTTCCGGTCTGAAAAAGCATAGCCCCCTCTATTACAGCTATGTTGTATTTCTCTGCCAAAGCTTCATTGGCTGCCTTCTTCACATCTTCTTTTGAGTCAGCTTCATTGAAAGTAAGCTCTCCAAATTCTGACAGAGCTTCATTTGCCGTAAGGAATCTTGTATTGTTCTCACCCTTTTTACTATTAAAAGCCGTATATACCTCAGTATTCTTAAAAGTAAGTACTACCTTTACCTTATCTCCCTTTAGCTCTATTTCACTAAGTACTGCTGCTTTCTCTCCATACTTTTTATTATAGTTACTTAACTCGGAAGAAATATAACCTTTAAGCTCATCAAGATTGAAATACTTCTCCTTAAAATCCTCTACATAGGCTACCTGGCCACTACCATCCGCCCTCATATACAGAGTTTCCTCTTTAATATCTTCTGCTTTTATTTCCTTTGGCATACTGTTGCAAGAAGACAGTGCAACTGTAACTGTTACTAACCCCAAGGCTAACAGGGTTCTCTTTTTCATTCTCATACCTCTCTTATCATTTCCAAAGATTTAAACTGAATATCTGTATTTAAATCCCGATATTCTTCAGCAAGCTAATAAATTCTCTTTTTGACTCAGCTTCCAGGTCAAACGAAAACAGCTTGGTTATATCTGTAGCAGCAATCATTTTTATTGCATAGGTAGTTGAAGGTTTTAGTTTCTTACCTAAAAACACTCCTCCATCTATACTAGGCATTATACCCTCTATTTGAAATATTTTCCACTCAAATATTGCTTTAATAAACTCCGGTGTAAGCTTGTCCACCTTTGCTTCAAGTGCTTTAAAAGCCATATATATCAAGTTTATAAGGTTTTTTTCTCCAATATTTTCCCTTGAAAAATAAGATGCCAGTTCTAAAAAATAAAACCCATAATAAACCCTGTCTATATCCTTTTTAAGCTCATCAAAATAATTTACTATTTTGACCTCAACCAAGGTATAAGCATTTTTACCTGAAATAAGCTTAAATGTACCAAAGGTAAGCGGATCGGTGCCTGCAAGGAGCTTACTGTTAGTTCTTCTTGCCCCTCTTGCAAAGGCATGAATCCTTCCAAGTTCTGCTGTTATAATTACAACACGTTTATCATATTCACCTATGGGCATACAGGAAACCACTACTCCCGATACCTCTATTTCATCTGCCAAGGGTTACTCCTCTTTATATCCAAAATTCTTCATAAGAGAATCTGAATTTCTCCAGTCCTTCTTTACCTTAACCCATAGATTAAGGTTTACCTTCATTCCAAGAAGGTCTGAAATCTGATGCCTCGCATTTGTACCTATTTCCTTTAGCATAGCACCCTTCTTCCCAATAATTATACCCTTATGAGAATCTCTTTCACAAAAAATGGTTGCCTCAATGTTCATTATATTCTTATGGCTGTGTCTTACCGATGTATCTTTTTCTTCTTTCATACTATCAATCACAACCGCAACTCCATGCGGAACTTCATCCTTAAGACGTCTTAGAGCCTGTTCTCTTATAAGTTCTGCGGTAATCTGTCTCTCGGCCTGATCTGTAACCACATCCTCGTCATAGTACATAGGTCCTTCCGGAAGTAAATCAAATACAGTCTCAAGAAGATCCTCTTTATTTTCACCTGTTGCCGCTGATACAGGTACACAGCCTTTAAAGTTCACCATATCCTTATATTTATCAATTACCGGAAGCAACTCGCCTTTCTCTACAGTATCAATCTTATTAACCACCAGAATAACAGGGGTTTTGGTTGCAGATAAAAGCTCCGCAATATGCTGCTCGCCCTTACCGATAAAGGTAGTCGGCTCTACAAGCCAAAGTACTACATCTACTTCCGAAAGTGTTCTTTCTGCCACCGAGTCCATATATTCGCCCAGTTTATTCTGAGCCTTATGGATACCCGGTGTATCTAAGAAAATAATCTGTCCTGTCTCATCTGTATATACTGTCTGAATTCTGTTTCTGGTCGTTTGAGGTTTCGAAGATGTAATTGCTATCTTCTGACCTATAAGGTTATTCATAAGAGTTGATTTACCCACATTAGGACGCCCGATAAGGGTTACAAAGCCTGACTTAAATTTTCCCATTCATTCTCCCTTGCATATTAATTATGACAATAAGCTTGATACTTCATCAAACTTATCCGCATTTTCTTTGATTTTTGCCTCTGAACCTACTACAACCATAATCTTTTCATCAAGTACAGCCTTTACATATTTAGCCATATCCCTCAAATCAGCTGCTGTAGTATTTATCATTTCATTTCTTGACTTCTTTATATAAGATTCGTTTATTTCACTCATATAAGCATTAAACGACCTCTCACCATCCGCAAAAGGAGTCAAAGGAATATCAGCACTTCCAACTGCTCCTATTACAAACTTTGTAACTTCTTTTTCATCAGCTTCAAAGTTCTCAAGATAACGAACCATGTTCTCGTAAACTTCATTTGTTTCCATAAGCTTTGGATCTCTGTAGGATGAGAAACTTGAATCACCATTCCTGTTAAACTTACTGTAACAGCCATAGGCTCCGCCCTTAACCCTGACATTTACCCAAAGGTATTCATAGCTTAAAAGCACATTTAGTACATTTAACACTCCTGTATAAGGAAGTCCTGCTTCCACAAAGTTTCCAGCTCTGCTTACATATTGAACCTGTCCTGAGGCTGTGTAGCCCTTTGCCAGTAAACCCGACTTTTTTTATTTGCTTTTTATCTCATCTATCTCAAACTTTATTTTTGCACAAAGTAAGCTGTCTCCTGCCTTTTCTCCAGTTGGAATTTCTTTTACTACTGTTTCAAGCTTACCTGCTGCCTCATCATAGCTTTCTTCATCAACAGTAAGGCTTATAATTAACCTCTCTTTTACAAAATACTTATTGATAAGAGAATTTAACTTCTTGTATAATTCTTCTTTCTCCGATTCAAAATTTTCTGCTAAATTTTTCACAAATTTATAATAGCTTAAGCCTGAAAGCTTCTCGCCCATTCTTGCATCTACTGAGAAATGTGACTTTGCAATAAGTGCTGACATCCTGTCTCCGCTTGTCTCAAAATCCATTTCCATTCCAGAGAGGTTTTCTCTGAGGATTTCAACTATTCTCTTATCACTTTCTTTATTTATCTTAGAGGTATAAAGCATTTCAAGGATGAGAGGAAGCCCCTTAGCCACCTGTGAAACCAAAGACTTAAAGCTTACTGAATAGTTTAGCAACACCTTATTCTTATCAGCGTTGTTTGTATAGACTTCAATATTCGTATGGATACCGCCTGTATACATAAGTGTTTCTGAGACATAATCGGAATATCCTCTTTTTTTCAGTATCTATAAGACCGAGAATATCTGATAAAATTCCAAAATACTGAAGCTCCTCTGCCGACATGTCACTTATATCAAAATTAAGCCTTAAATACATAATTTTATTGGTATTTACCTTATGCCAGATTACAGGACTGTTAAGCAGTTCTTTTTCAATATTCTTAAGCGGTTTGATATCAGGTGAAATATCACTTCTTTCAAGAGTCGGAAGCTTTTCCATATCTTCCACCGAAGAAGGTTCTTCCTGAAAAGCTCTCAGTTTCTCAGTCCTTTCTTTAAGCAAAGCTATATCCTCTTCGCTGAGAGAAGCCTTATATTTTGCAAGCTTTTCCTTCAGTTCTTTTTCAAATTTATCATTTTTATTTTTCTCAGGTACAAGTGCAAACACAACCTTATGCTCATTTTCAAGCAGATATGTTTTTATTAAATCTTCAAAATAGCCGGTTCCAATCTTAGCTCTGAGCAAATCAAAGTTCTGACCTGCATCTGCAAGGTCAAACACCATATTGTCATCATAGAGCCAGGTTGTGTACATATTGATTCCCATAAGAAGCCCCGCAGGATATCTTCCCGCATCCTGTTCACGATACTTAAATTCGCTATAGTTTATTGCAGATGTAAGCTTTTTCTCATCCACTCCCTCTGCCACAATCTTCTTTAAGGTATCTTCAATTATTTTTACAAACTCATTCTTCCTATCTGCCTCTGTTCCGGTTGCATGTATGGAAAAATTAGGCTGAAACATATGCGTAGAAAGGCTTGAGGATATTTCTTTTCCGATACCTGCCTCTATCAGTGCCTTCTTAACAGGTGCACCCGGAGCATCCATAAGTACAAATCTTAGAAGCTGTAAGGCCCCTATTGTAAAAGTATCTGTAGCAACCCCTGTAACCACATTATAGGACAGGAAGGTCTTTTCCTTAGTATCTTCACTTTCAGCTATCGAATAGCTATCTGTGAAATCTTTGCTTACAGGCTTTTGAAGCGGAATATCCGACTTTGGATCTATTTTGTCAAAGTCTGATAAATACTCTTTATCAAGGAAATCAAGTCTTTCTTCAATATCAAAGTTACCATGCAAAATAATATATGAGTTTGAAGGGTGGTAAAAACGTTTATGAAAGGCCACATAATTCTCATAGGTAAGTTCAGGTATAACCTCAGGGTCTCCGCCTGACTCTATTCCATAAGGAGAATCAGGATAAAGAGCCTCTCTCACGCGCAAATCCTCTACCTCATCAGGCGAAGAAAAGGCTCCCTTCATTTCATTATAAACTACTCCATTAATCTTAAGCTCTCCTGTTTCTTCATCAAGCTCATAATGCCAGCCTTCCTGCTCAAATATAGCTCTGTTGGTATATAAATTAGGGTAAAAAACCGCATCCAGATACACACTCATAAGGTTCTTAAAGTCCTTATCATTACAACTTGCTACCGGATAAATAGTCTTATCAGGATACGTCATAGCGTTTAAGAAAGTGTTTAGGGAACCCTTTGCCAACTCTATAAACGGATCTTTTGAAGGATATTTTTTTGAACCGCAAAGCACAGTATGCTCTACTATATGGGCTACACCTGTAGAATCTTCTGGTGGAGTTTTAAAGCCTATTGAAAATACCTTATTCTCATCTTCATTTGATATAAGCGCAAGCCTTGCCCCACTTTTTTTATGTTTAAGGTAAATTCCAAGTGCTTTTATATCTTTAAGTTCCTTAGCGAAAACTAACTCATACTCTTTCGGTATCTTTACTTCTTCTATATTTTTAATGCTCTTACTCATTTAAAATATCCTCTCTGCTTTCTCTTTTACTATTATAAAAAATGTGTTAAAATCTTATACTGTCATACTATCTAGTTTACCATAATTACGAAGTTTTTGCAAGGAGAAGTATAAATGAAAACCTGTTTCAAACCTATTTTTTTCTGTTTTTTTATATCGTTACTTTTAATGCTGATATCTATAGCCTTTTTCTGCTACGGCAGTTCTATATTTTTCGTCCCTTATACTATGGTATGATTAATAAGTTTGTAGGCAAAAAAATAATCTCAGTTTTTAATCAAATAAAGGAAAACTATGATGTTCTTATAGACTATAACTCATTTTTGGGGACCTGATAAGCTTTAAATTTCCACACCTTCCTTCTTCGGAAAAATGCACTTACACATTTTGAAGAAGTGAAAGCTATTTTTCTTGAATTTCAAATTATCTTAATAATAGGATTAATAGCAACAGTTATACTCATCTTTCTTTATAAGAAACTCTACGGAAGCTGTGAGTATCTCCCGATGGGCGGACTGATTACAATTTTTTTATACCATTTACTCTGGCTATATTAATTTACGCTAATTTCAACAAGGTCTTTGTTGCCTTCCATAGCTTGCATTTAGTAACGATTACTGGATATTTAATTATAAAAACCGATCCTATTATTACTTTTTTTACCGGAAGATTTCTTCATGCTTTTGCGCCATAGCTATAGTCGGACTTGTATTTTTTTATCCGGCATAGCAATGTTATTTTTTTATACTGTAAGAAATTGAAAAAGCATTAGAAAAGATAAAAAGGATATAGACATAACCTGTAAGTTGATTATACCTATATCCTTTACTTTTTTATATTTTTGTTATTCCTTGCAACTCTCCCTTATATCCCTTGCCATGTCCTTCATTCTGTCTGTAGCATTTTTAGATATAATAACCGTTTCCAGATACCTCAATGCATCATGCTTTTTATCAAGCTTTCTGGCGGTCTCTGCCATAATTATACAAAGAGTATTTTCATCCATTCCACAGATAGGGAACTTTTCATTCATATATGCATCTGTAAACCGTCATAAGCATTCTTAAGATAATTGAGCTCTTCTTTATCAAGCTTTTCACACTTTGCGTCATAATCAGAGGCAGCTTTGTCCAGAGCTTCTTTCATCCCCCTTATAAGCCATGCAAGTTTCAGACAGATATAAGCCTTTTCACTATTTCTTCCACACTTGATTACTGTAGAAAGCAGGGCAAGCTGAGTTCTTTCAACAGCATCTTCATAAGAGTAGATTTTCTTACTTTCATCTATTCCTTTGAATTTGGCAGAAATTTTTTCCCTTACATCTTTAATGTGTCTGTCACTGATTGAGTCAAAATTTTTAATCAGTCCCGCATATCCGCACTTAGTACACACTATCGCATCATACTTTGTTGCATCAGCATATTTGTATATAGGGCGCAAATCACTGTCAAGTCTTACTAAGGTATTTTTCCCTACCCTTATCGCTTTTGTCTTAAAGCTCTCTCCACAACAGGGACAATTATAAGTCTTATCAAAAAGAATTGACTCTTCAGATACTTCCATGGTGATACCTCCTGTATTTTCTTCTTTAGTCCTGCCTTCCTTTTCCTTTTCTTGATATATATCTATATTTTCAAGGCTACCTAAACCAAATTTCTCCAGTCCGCTTAATACCCTGGACATTCTTTCCTCCTTAAACTACAGTTTTCTACGCTTTCAGAGGATTGTAAGAACTCTTAAGTGACACTATCCTGTTGAATACAGGCTTTTCAGGCTTAGAATCTTTAGAATCCAGACAGAAAAATCCGTTTCTTACAAATTGATATTGCTCCACCTCCGTAGTCTCTTTCAGGCTTTCCTCAACATAAGCATTATTTATTACAGTAAGAGAATTCGGATTTAAATTTAACTCTCCATCCTCGTTGTAAACGCCTTTTTCTTCATCTACAATATTCTCATATAACCTCACTTCACAAGGAATTGCATGTGCAGCACTTACCCAATGAATGGTTCCTTTTACCTTTCTGCCCTCAAAGCCGCTTCCACTCTTGGTTTCAGGATCGTAGGTACATCTGATTTCTGTAACCTTTCCGTTCTCATCCACATCATATCCTGTACAGGTTACAAAATATGCATTCATAAGTCTTACTTCATTCCCCGGGAAAAGTCTGAAATATTTTTTAGGAGGATCTATCATAAAGTCCTCACGCTCTATGTAAAGTTCTCTGCTAAAAGCAAGTTTCCTGCTGCCTAAAGCTTCATTTTCAAGGTTATGCGGCGCATCAAGCCACTCTGTCTCACCCTCAGGATAATTTTCTATCACAAGCTTAACCGGATCAAGAACAGCCATTACACGCTTCTTTTCAAGCTTAAGTGTCTCTCTGATACAGTATTCAAGCATTGCATAATCAGAAGAAGCATTACTCTTGGTAACACCTGAAAGTTCCATAAACAGTTTGATTGATTCAGGGTGTATATCCTCTCCTTCTAAGTGCACTTATAGTTACAAGCCTTGGATCATCCCAACCGTCAACTATACCATTATCTACAAGCTTCTTTATATATCTCTTACCTGTTACTACATTGGTAAGATAAAGCTTTGCAAATTCTATCTGCTTAGGCGGATTCTCATACTCAAGCTCCCTTGTCACCCAGTCATAGAGAGGTCTGTGATCCTCAAATTCAAGGGTACAGATAGAATGTGTAATTCCCTCTTCCGCATCTTCGATTGGATGTGCAAAGTCGTACATAGGGTAAATGCACCACTTATCACCCGTATTATGATGTGTCATCCTTGCTATTCTGTAAATAACCGGATCTCTCATATTCATATTAGGGCTTGTCATATCTATCTTAGCACGTAAAACTTTGCTTCCGTCAGGGAATTCCCCGTTTTTCATACGTTCAAATAAATCCAGATTTTCTTCTATACTACGTTCTCTATAAGGTGAATTCTTGCCGGGTTCTGTAAGAGTTCCTCTGTATTCCCTTATTTCATCAGCAGATAAATCACAGACAAAGGCTTTCCCCTTCTTTATCAGCTTAATAGCAGCCTCATACATTTTATCAAAATAATTAGATGCAAAGAAACATCTGTCCTCAAAATCAGCTCCCAGCCACTCCACATCAGCCTTAATCGACTCTACAAACTCTGTTTTTTCCTTAGTAGGGTTAGTATCATCAAATCTGAGATTGAACTGTCCGCCATACTCTTTTGCAAGTCCGTAGTTTAAAAGAATGGACTTAGCATGTCCTATATGTAAATATCCGTTTGGTTCAGGCGGAAATCTGGTTATTACCTTCTTAGTCCTGCCTTCTGCTATATCCTTATCAATAATGTCTTCAATAAAATTTCTAGATACTCTCTCTGTATTCTCTTCCATAAAGAAGCCTCCATTCAATATACAATCCTTACTATACTATCATAAAAACAAGCTTGTCGCAACAATTCTACCTGTTTTTACACAATATTTCACAAAAAATCTTCAGAACGCATAGTAACAGGTTTTTCACCTTCTTATGCACTTCTGAAGATATTTTCTTATCCCAAAAAGTAAGCTCTTATCTTACTTTATAAAATTTTAATAATTATAATAATATGTATCGTCTATCTTTACACCATCTGACTTCCAGTTTTCAATCCCCTTATAGTGAAGTCTGAAAAAGTGATACTTTCTATCAGTTGCAGTTTTACCGGCTAAGGCATCTTTACAAACCTTAATGCAGGCTTTTTCATAAGCACCTCTCCAACCGGTATTCTTTCCATAGTTCCTCATAGCCTGATCAAGTTTACCGCCCGGTGCACATAAAGCAAACTGATAACGTCCTGCATATTTCTGATAAATTACACCTTTAATTGAATTAGGAAACTTTTTGCTAAGTACTCTGTTTATAACAGCATTAGCTGTAGCAAGCTTTCCTTTATATGACTGATTACCTGCCTCAAGGAAGGTAACACAAACAAGAATTTTAAATTCTTCATCTGTATATTTTATTACTTCTTTAGCCTTTTGAACAGTTTTAACTATTTTATCTACTTTAGTTACTTTCTTTACAGCCTTTTTATCATTCTTTTTATTTGAAACAACTTCGCCCTCTGCTTTGCCAAGAGGAGTTTCATCTTCTTCTACCTCAATTTCTTCTTCCTCTTTAGCTTTCTCATCAACATCCTTCTCTTCAGTTAAATTTTTTCTGTTTCCCCTATACTTTCTTCCTTAGCCTTAGTATCAATAGCCGAACCTGTCGTAACAGTTTCTTCCGCTCTTACTACCGATATAGTGCTATTAAGTGCTATCCCCGCTAAAAGTATGCAGGCAAATACAAGTATTTTAGTTCTCATTGTCTTTCCCCCAAGCCTTTCTTAATAAGTTTGTAACATTTCCGTAATTATTATATATTATTTTACAGAAATTGGCAAGTGGGGAACAGAAAAAAATCCATGTTTTGCAAAAATTATCCGGTTTTAATAACTTTAAAGTATTTGTATCGCTCAAAAAAACTCCTGCAGTAGTTACAGTGAACAATTAAAATAAAAAAATAGTCAAACACGATTTAGTTTATCATGATTGACTATTTTGTGGTACAATAAATATATCAAAAATACTTATTAAATGAGATGTTACAATGCTATTTGTGTTAAACGACTGCCCTAAATATCCGTAAACTTATATGTTTCTTTTATTTTTAACATCCACTTTGTCTTTACAGGATATCTGGAATTAGAAATATAAAACACTTCATCTTCTAATTTCTCCCATTCACGTTGCTTAAATTGAAACTTAAATAAAATATATGGCAATATTACTTCTTTCTTTTTCTCCGGCTTTCAATATGACATCTAAGTCAAATTGATTGCATAAAGAGTAAAACATCATTTCAGTTGCTGTTGAATATCCTGTTTTTTTCAATAGAATTAGGTCTGGTATCCACAGTTTTTGCTTTTTATTAGTCTTATTGAAATATGTTACATTAACTAAGATTATTTTTCACTTCTTCATCCATTTCCAAATCATAATTATATTTCTCTTTTGCTTCCTCTTTGGAAAGAACTGTGTATCCATTTATTTTCATATTTACATTGTTACTTACTTCTCTCTCCGTCCCAAAATGGTATTATAACTTCCTTAACTGCCCTAATTTCACTATTTACTTTATATACCCTGAAAGCATGTAATACAACAAGCAAAATAACTGCGCCTATAATAACCCTTTTTTTCACTCTGCCTTCCTCAATCTTCCTTCTTCCATTATAAAAATAATGTCAGATAACAAAGTTAACTCCTCCATATCATGCGAAGCCAGTATTATGCAGGCTCCTCTTTCCTTTTCCTCTTTTAAAATATCAAGTAATTTTCTTACACTTTCCTCATCTAAGGCATTAGTCGGCTCATCAAGCAGGATTAATTCAGGTTTTTCCATTATGGCTGCTGCAATTCCAAGCTTTTGTTTCATTCCCAAAGAATAAGTTTTATATTTCTTTTTAAAGCAGGATTTCTCAAGCCCGACCTTTTCCATTACAGCTTCTATTTCTTCTTTTCCTATTAACCTCTTTATATCAGCAAGCATTTTTAAATTATCATATCCGGATAGCGAAGGAATAAAACCGGGATTTTCAATCAATACACCTACACTGTCAGGAAATGTCACATCTTTTCCTACCTGTTTCTCTCCAACCTTTACCAATCCCTCAGTAGGCTTTATTAAACCACAAACAGCACGAAGCAGCATAGTTTTTCCGCTGCCGTTTTTGCCTTTTATTCCATAAATTTTTCCTTTGTCCATTTTCAAGGAAACCTTATCCAAAACTTTGTTTTTATCAATTATCTTTGTTAAAGCTTCTATTTCTACATACATCTTATACTCCCTCCTGTTCTTTGCCATAAATATCCAGTTTATTAAAATATCTGTACCCCAAGACTCCACATAAGAATAAACCAATTATAGAAACAATAATTCCTATAGTAAATGACATTTTGTGAACTCTTAATAACATCGTGTAGTTTCCTAACAAAAGAGCATTACACCAGTATGCAGATACCGATAAATAACCCATTAGTATCATTATAGCTAAAAATATTGTTAGCCAGAAATGATATGGACATACAGGCAAAACTAATTGCTAAAAAAACAGCAATATCGGCATTATTACAAGGCATAAATACAGCTTCATATCAGATATATTGCTAATATCAACTTTCAATATTCTTTCACAAATTTCTTTATTAATTTCAGTTCGATTACCACCATTTAAAAGCTGAAAATATAAAACCTGTAAATACTATGCATAAATAATAAAGAATTACACTTATGAAAAATATACACACATTTCCCAAGCCACCAGCACCATTTATTGCCCGCTCTTATTAAAAATTGATATCCTCTTTCCATATACTCTGTCTTTGGATAAGTACCTATTCCAAATAATACATATATATGTACAAATAACCGGGCTATGGGTATATCAAAAATATCCCGATTTGTGAGCGTCCCTACTTCTTCTTTACCAGAAAAAAATATACATAAGATAGTCGATAAACCCTGCTTTATCAGCCATATTCAAGCTAATTTTTCTTATTCCAAAATGCTAAAATTACAGAAAGCAGTATGATAAATAGCAAATATATTTTATATCTTCTTAAAATTCCATTTTTTTAACATCATGCTTTTATCTGCCTTTTTAATAAAAAGGATATTATCAGCCACTAAATCCACTCCTTCTTCTTAATACACTGTTTCATCAAAACATAATAAATAATACAGATAAAAATAATGTATAACAAATAACCGACCTTAATTACTGTGCTATCCCACATTCTGTAATCAATGGTTAAAAAAATTACAAAATAACGGAATTATCCTCTGAAACATTTCAAAAACTACAACTGAAATCAGTATTATAAAGGTTATTATGCTGTTATGAAGCCTCAAATCCAAAAATATAATCCAAAGGCAGACAAAAATGTTTCTTATAAGCAGTGTAGCAAAAGCAATAATAAAAACTTTTATAAAACCTATATTTGAAGAATGTTCAGTTTTAAGTAAATAAATACTGCTCTCACTCCCCCAGTTGATAAGAGTTCCGGTTTGTAAACTGCTGATAAAGGTCACTACTATTATCACAAAAACAGTGCATATGACAGAAAATAAAATTCCTTTCTTCATTCTTCTTCCTATTAATTTTTTCACACTCCCAAGACGAATTAAACAGTTTACTTCATCATCATACTTTATTAAATTGGTAAATAATATGATGACAAAAGGTAACATAAGCATACCATAGACTCTTGGATCCAAAAAAATAAACATAGGCATCAGCTAAAGTGTAAAGTGCCCTGTAATAATATATTCCATTATACGGACTTGCTGCATAGTAAAGGAATAAAGCACAGAATAAAAACATGGATATAATAATTAAGTTCAGATTACGCTTTTAACATCCTGTTTCTTCCCTTTCCACATAAAAAAATTATATAGGACAATGTAAAAACAGCAGAAAATAAAGTATATAAACCAATAAGTAATTATTGTTTGCTCCACCGTTTAACATAAAAAAACAACGAATATTCAGTTTTTATTTATCAGATTTGTAAGGGAATAAATAAAAAAGTAAAATACAAACGGAACTATCATTACCCCCAAACTTATGTTCCGTAAAATATGTGTAACTAAGTGAAAGCGTAGCTATTACACCCGCAAAAAGAAAATCAATAACTATAAACATAAGTATATAAATCAGTGGGTGTGTAAAGAAAACTTCATATAGCATGGTTACAGGTGATATTGTCCCATTAGAGCCATTATCAGGCAAAAGTGCAGGTAAAAACATCGATGACATTATCAGGTTTAGCAACAATGGCGTGGCAACTGCTACTCCGCCTGATAAAAATACAGCCAGATATTTAGCTTTGTAATAAGTCTTTTTATCCACTCTGGTACATACATTTATTATATATCCACTTTTTCTGTCCTCAAAAAATGAACTTCCAAAGGGAAGTACTGCCAGAAACGGCAATATAAGGTAAAATATATAGCTTTGAATCGGATATAGCTCATTTCCCATCCAGTTATTAAATAAGCCTGTTGGCACATATAATGGGTCTATCACTTCAGAAGATAATTCATAACTGATTATACTTCTTTGTGGTATTATTACTGACACAACATGCCATATAGATAAACCGCAACCCATAAGCAAAGCCAGTTTCATACCCAGAGTATTAAAGGCTCTCTTTATTTCATTAGTATAAATAGTTTTCATAATCTGCCTACCTTACATAATCTAGTTTTACTATACATTTATTTTCATCATCACTTCCCGGTGAAGCGCCTCTATCATTAATATCAAGGTAAAAATCTACAGCCTTGTCATTTATAAATTTATCTTCTACTAAGAATACTAAATTAAAATCTCTTTTTTCTCCCTTTTTCATTTTTACCTTAAATGCACTTTTACTACTCATTGTAACATCATTATTTGAAGTCAGCATCTCATAGCCTGTCTGCTGTATAGTATCCTTATATGCTAATATATCTATAGTATTTTAAATAAAAACCTCCAATTACCTCATCTACATCTAAACATTCCAAAGATGTATTAACAATAAAATAAGAATAACCGTCTATTGCATTTCCATCCTTATCAACATGTCCCTAAGTTATCTGAATAGTTGAAATCTCCCAGCTTTTTTTAGATGTTGATATTTTATTAATGGTATATCTATTATAGGCAGTTTCAATAACATCATTTTGCGTTACAACTTTTATACCATATTGTTGTTTACTAATCTCATTAAAAAAATATGGTTTTCATCTTTGTTTACATCTGTTACAGAAGATGTATTCCTATAATCTAATTTTACTAAAGATTTATATTCATCATTAGTTCCCGGAGCGGAACCATGTTCATTAATATAAAGGTAAAAATCCACAGCCTGGTCATTTATGAATTTATCCTCTACTAAAAAAATACTAAATTAAAAATCTCTTTTGTCTCCCTTTTTCATTTTTACCATCATAGCACTTTTTACTACTTACCGGATTATCATTATTTGCTGTAGAAGTTCTTGCCCCATTTTTCCGATTAGTATCATTATAAGCTAATATGTATAGGTTTCCTAAACTTAGGACACCAAAATATCTATCTACCTCTAAACATTCTATTGTTGCATTTATAATAAAATACGAATAACCGTCTATTGTGTTTCCGTCCTTATCAACATATCCCAAAATTATCAGAATAGTTAAAGTCACCTAGTTTTTTTAGAAGTTGATGTATTATGGATTGTAAAACTTATAGTATTTACTTACAATATTATCATTCTGTGTAATAACCTTTGTTCCATACCAATCCTTACTAATACCCTCAAAAATCCGATTTTGTTCATTATTAGTTGTTGAAGATAATTTATCCTTATTTTCAGTATTTATTGAAGCTGCAGTATCATCTGCATTATTTACTATTTCAGTAGAATCAGCTGTAATATTTTTCTCGGTCTTTTTTCTTCATTCCTAAAAACATTATTAATAAATTCAGCCAGCAAGTTATTACCTACCGTTAAATTTAAATTCTTTCCTATACTTAGCAGTAAAACTATTGCTATTACACTAATTACAAATATTTTAATAATATTTTTCATCTTCAACCAGTCCTACCTTCTTTCTAATTGAGGTCACCAAAGTTAGTGACCTCGCTTGACTATTAAATACTATCAGGACTCCATAGTCCCCTCATCCATCCAGTTTTATGATGTGCCTCTGTAAAGACCAAATATGCATATCTATAGCCCTTTTCATAAACCGTATTTCTAAAATACTTATATGTTCCAGGTTTTAAATCATAATAGCCCCACTGAGTACCTTCTGTACAATTATCAAATCCAAAAACATTTCCATGCCCCGAAGTTGCATGAGTTCCAGCCACTTCAATTCTATGAGTCAAATTAGTATTTAAGTTTTTAGCATAAGCACTGGTTCTATCTGTTTTTGGTCTAATTAATGTAGGAACATCACTTCCATCTCCTGCATAACCTTCATATAAATGATCTTCATGATTGTTAGCAAAAGTCATCATAGCACCAGCATTTGACAGAATAACAACCCCTGCCATAATAGACCAGCAAATTTTTTTAACAGTTTTTACTTTCATTCTGAACCTCCAATCAAATAATAATTAACAGAATCATACTTGATCAAGTGTCTACATCATACCACACCTTTATCAAAATAACCATGACATTTTCTGAAAAAAATTGGGCTATTTTTCTTCAGAAAATGTCATGGTCTTTCACCAAAAAGTATGATATTATAGCTCACAGTGCAACTGGCAATTAAATTTTAATTCAAAGAAAGCGAGGTTTTTTTCATTATGAAAACTAAATCAAAAATCAAACAAAAAAAGTATCTATTAAAAAGCTTGTTTTATCTTCTTTATTTATAGCTATATTCTTATTAAGCTTTAGTTCCTGTCTGCTCAAACTCGACAGTTTCTCATTCAACACTTGTTTGTGAGCGGGCAGGACAAAACGACAGAATAGATCTTAGAAACATAAAAAGCTAATACCACCTGATATTTTTATCAAAATGTCTTTCGTAATATTCTCGCACCATATCACTATCATATCTCTTATATAACTCGGAAATATAGAACAAATCATGACAAAGTTCCGTTGCTTTGTTTTTATATTTCCTTTTTTTCTTCTTCCGCTTCTGCAATACAAGCTAATATATTCATAAGCAGAAAAATATCATCTGCAATCATTATTTCATTTATAAGTTCTATACAGACCTCATAGCTTTCATCATATCTCCTGCTATCATTATACAAAAATGCAAGGTTTTTCTTTGATATGGAAGTATAACGCCAATCTAACATTTTCTTTTCTTTTTCATTTTCTATTATACCCTTTACCATTTTTTTATCCCTGTTTCTATACTCTTCTCCCCTTTCGGGGCTATAGATATAATTTAATACATCAATTTCTACTCGTGAATAAAATAAATTTTCTTCAAAATTCCTGCCTATTATAGAAAACAAGTTTCCCACTTCTTCTATTGTAACCTCACTGTCTTTTTTTGTAATCAACTCGAATAATCCCACTGAAAGCCTGTTTCTCGGAATATTCATATTTACTTTTTCTTTTAATATTCCAAGCTTCTTCCTGAAAGCATCAATCTCTTTAGTCGCTGCTAATCTTCTACATTCTGTAGACAAAACCAGAGACTCATAATCATCCACTTCCATGTCTGCCCTTATTAAAAACCACTCCATTCCAAGCCTGTCAGCTAATCTGCTTAGGTTCTTCCTTTTAGGATACTTAACCCCTCTTTCATACCTTGAATAAGTTTCAAAAGCACAGATACTTTCACTTGCCTTTTCAACAGTAAATCCCATTTTACCTCTATGTGCTTTTATATTATCACTAAAAAGCAGGCATATAGGGTGTGCTTCCCTAAAAACTTCCACTCTGTATTCTTCTGAAAATCCATATTTTCTTATTATTCTTACAAGGGCTTCACGCTGTTTACCATATAATATCTTTTCATGCAATGTCTTCACATCTTCGCATAACAGCCTCAGTACTTCCGGAATACCTACCCAAGCATAATATTTAGTCAATATTTTTAGAATTTCTTCTTCCAAATCTACTCTTTTTGCAGATAAAAGTCTTTCTTTTTCATTTAATAATATAGCCAATGCAAACTTGGGAAGTATTTTTATACATTATAAATTTCTCTTCCGTATTTTTCTCTATAATAGTTATATATATCATACAATATATCCGTTATTTCAGCATTGTTATCAGGCTTCATTTCATATTTCAAATCATAAAGATTTATAAATATATTCCATTCAAATACAGATAATCTCTTTTTCTCTATCTATGGCTGTTATATCTTTTTACAGTATGGCTGGAGTGCATTATAAATAAAATGTATGTGCTTTTTCATTATCTTTATCTGCATACCCGGCTATTATATAATCTATATAATCTCTATAAGAGCTCTGTATTTCTTTATCTTCTAACTCCAGCTTATCAAATTTACTTCTCTCTGTTTTTAAGCCTTCCCAGTCTCTTTGCTCTGTTAATTTCATACAGTTTTTCATACCAGTTATAAAACTCATAAATATAGTCGTGATCATAACTTCAAACCTTTCATTAGATATCCCCATTCTCTCCAAAAAGAAAAAAAGTCTTATAAGGTTTAATTCATTTTCTCCGGTTTCATATCTTTCATAAACAGCTTCACTGCATATTCCTTCATAAACTACATTGCTTTCAATTCCCAGAGTTTCTCTTATATTTTTGAGTATATAGCTTGGATTATCTGTAAATTTACATTTTCGTATACTCGTCATACTTATACCCCCGGCAATACAAACGAGATAGCTCTTTTGTTATTGCAAGTCACTGTTTCCCCCTTTTATACATCCCATAAGACATTCTTTTAACAACCTGCTGTCAGCAGTATCATAAAAATGTAAAAGTGCCTCATTAAAGCTTAAAGCTTCCTTCTTTCCTATGGTCAGCACTCCTTTGCCCTCACTTATCAGTATTTTGCTTGCTACTATCGTTGAAGTCCTCTTATTTCCATCCCAGAAAAGCTGTCCTCTTACCGAATAGCAAAAATATTCTATCGCCCTTTCATAAATATCCGGAATATTGTTTATTTCTTCTATTCTCTTTCCTACTTCGGCTTTATCAGGAACCGGCGGGAGATAATCCGTTCCTCCTACACCTACGGTGCCGCTTCTAAGCACGCCCCATTCTAAGCTTTCATTCCTTGATACGAGGCTGTTTATCTTACATATATATTCTAGTGTAAGTGGTTCATCAAGGGTATCCAGCATAAATTTCCAGGCATCCCTTAAGTTTAATACAGTCTGTATGTCCGATACCGGTACATTATTTACTATCGCACCATCGATAATAGCCTGTGTCTGTGGAAATGTAACATTTACTCCCTCTATGTAGGCGGTATTAAAAACCAGCTCTGTAAACAGCTTTTTTGCTAAAAAAATATTAGCCTTTTTTTATCCATATTCATCTCCCTAATTTTTCTTTACTCTTTCATATTTTTTTAACATATCAAATTTTTATTTTTTTACAATTATACCGTCTTCATTGTAAACTAAGCTTTATACACTTTCAATCCTCTAAATACTCCCACCAAATACTCTGCCAAAGGCTTCTGCGCCTCAATAGTGAAATGGATTCCATCCTTTCCCACAGGTAAATCAAGACTTCCGGCATCCGCAAAATACAAGTCCTCTTCCTTAGTCACTTCCTCTAAAACCTTTGATAATCCTCCATCTAAAGTACTAAACTTTTCATAATACCTGTCCCCTGTAAAGTCAAGCTTAGGCGGAGCTATAAGCAATATTCCTGTTTTTCCGCTACTGTAGACTTCTTTTTCAAACAACCTGCTTATCAAAGCCCTCATCCTCTCTGCCACCCTCTCTGTATCAGGCTTGCTGTAGCTTAGATAATCATTCGTACCAAGCATAATGGCTAATAAATCTATTTCACCTGCATTTTTAAGTATTTCCTCAAACTCCTCAAGTTCAAATTCCATAGATGGTATACATCTTCCTACCTTTGCCTCTACTGCAAACTCCCACTCATCTTTCAGGCTTTCCTGTAAAATCCCTGTAAATCTTACATCTTCAGGATACCTTGCCCCACTATGTCCCCCGGTAATATCAACTCCGTAAGTATTGGAATCCCCATAAAATAAACATTTTTTCATACTTTCCTCCATAAACTAAATTACCCCAAATTATTCATGCCATAATCATAGACCGGTTAATCCCTGTAATATATTCACAGGAAACATTTCCGTTCTATAACTGTATTAGGTTCTACCAAACATCTGTAAAATATTATAGATTCAATTCTTTTAGTTTAATGGCAATATTTTACAGAATGTTTCTATGAATAATTTGGGATTATATCCGTACTATAGTTCTTTAATATTTACTTTGTAAAGCTTTGCAACTATTCCCATGATATCCCTGCATCCATCAGATATCTTGTTTTTCTTTTCTGTTACCATATAAAGCTTTCTATAGCCGCCATCTTTACTGAGCTTAAATTCCAAAAGCTCCCCTCTCTCTATCTCTCCTGTTACGGCAAGCCTTGACATCATAGCTATTCCAAGTCCGTTTACAACAGATTTTACTACTGTTACTGTCTTTCCGAAAGTAGCACTTATCTTAAGCTCATTTTGTGATATTCCATGGCTTTCAAGAAGTTTCACGGCCTCTCTCCTTGTACCCGAACCGCTTTCCCTCATAATGAAGTCTTCATTTTTTATCCAGTCAAGGTTAGTTGCTGTCTCTTTTATTTTCCTGTATTTTTCGGAATTCTCAGTAACCAGTATAAGTTCATCATCATAAAAAGGTATGAAATTACACTTGTTTGTACTAATCTCTGTTCCTGCAAGCCCTATATCCGCCATATGATTGGTAATGTCTTCTACTACACCCTCACTGTCAGTTTCTCTTACCTTAAAATCAACCTCCGGAAATTTTTTCTTAAAAGCTGAAAGTATCTCAGGTACAAGAAACTGTCCCGGTATGGAAGATGTTGAGATAACCACCTGCCTTAATTTATTCTCATCTTCATCAACAGAAAATGAACTCTGTATTTTATCTGCAAGTTCAAGCATTTCTTTGGCATAAAGATATATGCTGTCACCCTCTTCCGAGAGCTGAACTTCCTTTGTGGTTCTGTCAAAGAGCCTTGCTCCAAGCTCTTCCTCCAGATTGTTAATATATGCACTTACAGTAGGCTGTGTAATAAACAGTTCCTTGGCTGCGAGTGTAAAACTTTTATTATTTGCAATTCTTACAAATGCTTCCAACTGTTTTAATGTCATTAGTACGCCACCCTTTCTGTTTCAGCGCCAACCTTCTTTGTTACCTTGATAACATCCATATATTCTATTATCGGTTTAGCACATTTTCTGCTTGTTTCAAACATTTCTCTTACTTCTGAAATAGTAATAATTTCATTAGTTTTAAAATGTTCCCTCACTTTTTCTTCCGCCACATCCATAAAGTGTTTCATGGTGTACATTTCAAGTTCGATTCCAACTTTAACAGCTTTTCCTTCATCTATCATCACTCTAAGTACATCCATAACCACTTCATCAGGATACTTCTTCTTATCTATTTCCGAAAATCTAAGAAATGCATATCCCGCAGTTTCAAAAGTATCTGTAAGCAGCTTTTCTATAGAAAGGTAGGTCTCATCCTTATTTATTTCGTAACCCGGCAGGCAGACATACTCATTTCTGACCTCAATTAAGTTCTCGGATATGAGTTTATTTATACATTCTTCAAATACATTCATTTTTACCTTTTTCATATATGTGGAATGTATTTCTGCCTTCTTTATACCTGCCCTGTATGGGAACTTCTCATAAAATTTTTTCAAATCCCTTGTAATTTCCTGAGAAACTATGAAAGCATTGTCCCTATGCCAGTAAATATGTCTTTATTCTTAGGAAATTCAAATATTACTCCCGAATCTCTCAGCTCGTCTAAATAAGGGCGTAGTTCTTCCGCTGAATGAGACATATTCTTTGCAAGGTCTTTAAGAGTAATTAAATCTTCAGTCTCTGCCCTTATATTCAGCTCGCATACATCCGCAAGTGAGCCTGATTCTTTTTTCAGCAACTCTTCTATTGCATCTTCACTAAAACGTTTCTTCTTACGTGGGTTTGGCTCTAAGACCACTCCCCCGCCTATAGTCTCAAGCGGACTGTAGAAACGCACTATGAATCGGTCACCTCTCTTTGTAGCAAGTTCTTCTTCTAATAAAAGTTCGGCAAGTCCCGTATCTCCCGGCTTAAGCTCATCTTTATCAAGAAGAATTGCCCTGCAAAGTATTTCACTTGTTCCTGTGAAAAGATGCAGTCTGTCTCTGTTTTTAATATTCCTTTTAGAATCTTTAAGCACTGTCAGTTTAACATCCATAAGACGTGAATTTTCCATACTTCCAATAGGTGCAATCACACAGCCTCTGTGAATTTCATCCTTATGTATATTAGAAAGATTTAATGCCACACGCTGACCTGCTTCACATTTTTCTTTATTTGTCTCATGCACCTGAATGGTTCTGATTTTACATTCCTTGCCTACAGGGAAGACTTCCAACACATCATTCTTACTTATAGAACCTGAAAGCAAGGTTCCTGTAACTACAGTTCCAAAGCCGGACATAGAAAATACACGATCTACCGGAAGTCGTGGTATACTGTTTACATCCTTTTCCTGCACATCGTCTTTTACCATTTTTAATATAAGTTCTTTAAGTTCTTCTATTCCTTCTCCTGTCATAGCCGATACCTTGGCTACAGGAGCGCCTTCCATGATAGTTCCCTTCAGTTCTTCCTTTACGTCCTCTTCCATCATGCTAAGCCACTCGGCATCAACCGTATCGCATTTATTTAACACTAAGATAGTTTTTTCTATTCCAAGAAGCCCTAAAATATCCAGATGTTCCTTAGTCTGTGGCATTATTCCTTCATCAGCCGCCACTACCATAAGCACAAGATCCATACCAACAACACCTGCAACCATGTTGTTAATAAATTTCTCATGCCCCGGAACATCTATAATCCCGCATCTGGTTTGGTCTTTAAGGTCAAACCAGGTAAAACCAAGCTCTATAGTTATTCCGCGTTTCTGCTCTTCTTTCAGCCTATCGGTATTTCTTCCCGTAAGCGCATGAATAAGTGTAGTCTTTCCATGGTCAATATGTCCTGCTGTTCCGATAATAATGTGTTTCATCAGCACACACCTCCAAACAGACTGCCGATAGTATCAAAATCTTCATCAGAGAGTGTACGTACATCCATCCATATAGCATCCTCTGCAGTTCTTGCAACTATCGCAGGTTCAAACCATGCATCATTTCTTCTAATGCGCTGACACTTATATTATCAGGTTTAATAACTACGGATACACTTTTGATTCTTTCAAGAGGCAGAGAACCTCCACCCACCTGAGACTCACAGTCCTCTATAGTTATTTCTGCATTTTTACAGCAGGATTTAAGTATCTTGGCTAATTTCTCAGCCCTTTCCTTAACAGATTCATAGCTTTCACTAATCATCTTAAGTACAGGAATTTCAGTTATAGCCTTCTCTTCATTTAAATATGAAAGTAATACCAGTTCAAGTGCGGTTACTGTGAACTTATCCACCCTAAGTGCACGTGTGAGCTGATTTTTCTTCATCATATTGATGTATTTTTTCTTACCTATTATAATACCTGCCTGTGGTCCGCCAAGCAGCTTATCTCCGCTAAAACATACTACATCCACTCCCGCTTCGATAGCTTCCTGAACTGTAGGCTCATGTGCAAGCCCAAACTTAGCCAGGTCGATAAGCACACCGCTTCCCAAATCTTCAATAATAGGGATTTCTGTTTTCTCCGACAAAGGTTTTAATTCTTTAGCAAGCACGCTTTCTGTAAATCCTACTATATTGTAGTTACTTGTGTGCACTTTAAGGAAAGCCTTAGTATCTTCTGTAATTGCGTCTTCATAGTCAGAAAAATGTGTTTTATTGGTTGTACCTACTTCAACCAGTTTAGCACCGCTTTGCTCCATAACATCGGGGATTCTGAACTTTCCGCCTATTTCTATCAGCTCACCTCTTGATACTATTACTTCGCCGCCCTTTGCCATGGTGCTGAGGATGAGCATAACCGCAGCAGCGTTGTTATTTACCACCATAGCGGCTTCTGCCCCTGTTATCCTGCACAAAAGTTTTTCAAAATGAGAGTAACGTTCTCCTCTTTTGCCTGACTCAAGATTATACTCAAGATTTGAATAACCGCAAACTATATCCGCAAGTTTTTCTGCCTGAGTTCTTGTTATCGGAGCACGGCCAAGATTAGTATGGAGTATTGTTCCTGTGCCATTAATTACTTTTCTTACCTTTGGTTTAAAAAGATTTGTAGCAGCCTTAACTATAGACTTTACCAGATTATCTATCTTTGATTGTAATTCTGTTTCATTATCCGATTCAGCGATTAAAAGGCGGAGTTTGTCTGTCTCCTCCCTTATTATATCCATCACTATTTCATGCCCGTAATTTGCAATTAACTCTTTGATTTCATCCTTTTCAAGGAGTATATCCACCTTCGGTATACTCCTATACAATAAATTCTTGTCCATTTTCCCTCCTGTGCAGAAAATCCGCCCAAATCCGACAATTTTCTGCCAGAATCGGGGAATTATCTTACATATATTAGTTTTTCTTTCTTAGGTACAACCTGTCCGATTACAGCTACTTTGGTAGCCAGTCCTGATTCTCTAAGTGCTTTTATGATATCATCACCATATTTAGCCTCTACAGCATACATAAGACCACCTGAAGTCTGAGGATCAAAAAGTAAGTCTGCAAATACCTCTTTGACACCTGTGGTATCAACCTTAGAGCCGAAATATTCTTTATTCTTATAGGCTCCTGCAGGTATCATTCCCATTTCAGCCAAATCTCTTGCATCTGTTACATAAGGTATCTTATCGGCAAATATTTCAAAAGAAACTTCACTTGGTTCAGCCATCTCTATACCATGTCCCAAAAGTCCGAAACCTGTTATATCTGTGCAGGCATGTACAGGGAAGGCATCCATAACCTCCTTAGGTTTGCGGTTAAGGGTAGTCATAACTTTAACAGCTTCATCAACTGCTATATTAGAAGCCATATCTACTTTTGCGGCAGTACTCACTATTCCTGTACCAACCTGCTTGGTAATTATAAGAATATCTCCTTCTTTTGCTCCATAGTTCTTTTGTATTTTTTCAGGATGAACGAAACCTGTTACACTTAAGCCATATAGAGGCACATCATTTTGAATAGAATGCCCTCCTATCAAAAGTGCATCAGACTCTGCTACCTTATCTGCTCCACCCTTCATAATATCCCCAAGGATACCGGGATCTAAGCAGTTAGGGAATGCAACTATATTCATAGCTACCTTAGCAGTTCCACCCATAGCATATATATCACTTAAAGCATTTGCTGCCGCTATCTGTCCAAATAAATAAGGATCATCTACTACAGGAGTAAAGAAATCAAGTGTCTGTATAATAGCCACTTCATCACTCACCTTATACACAGCAGCATCATCTGCGGTATCAAGACCTACTAACAGGTTTTCATCTTTTCTTAACTTTGGCAGCTTGCCCATAACCTGAGCAAGGGTTTCCGGACCTATTTTTGCCGCTCACCCGGAAGCCTTGGTTAGAGAAGTCAATTTTACATTTTCTTTACTCATGCTACCTCCTTTTATGATTATTAAAGCCCAGATTACTGATTTCAATTCCACATTTTAATATTGTGCAGACCAAATCTTTAACAAATAATTTGAGCTGAATTTATAAACATTTTTTTATAAATATGCCTATCAATTATACTATATTAAAGACTTATTTTTTTCAAGCATTACGCAATTTTGCAAAAGTTTTTTTGCAGAATAAGTGTGTGTTTATTGTTATTAATTTAACAGCCAAAAAGTGGAGCAGTATAAAAATCTAAAAATAAGTCTGTTTATAAATGTATTTAATACTCAAAATGGCATAAAAAGGCAGAGGTCGAATTCTCAACCTCTGCCGCAAGTAAAACATATATAATTGTATAATAAAGAAACTCTATCACTAAAACTCTTATGTTAATTATATTTACAACTTAACATCTTCACCCTTAGCAAACTTAGCTATTGCCCCACCTAAGAAGAGAAGTGCAAGTATATTTGGAAGTACCATCAGTCCGTTGAAAAGGTCTGAAAGGTTCCAAACAAGGTCTACCTTAAGAAGTGAACCACAGAAGATACAAACTATACCTATAATTGTGAAAGGAACTATAGCCTTCTCTCCAAAGAGGTACTTGATGTTCTGTCTTGCAAAGAAATACCAGCCAATTATTGTAGAGAAAGCGAAGAACAATAAGCAAACTGCTACAAACTTAGGACCGATACCTCCAAAACCATGCTCAAAAGCTGCCTGAGCTACTGCAGTACCTGTAAAGCTCTGGTTATCTGCACCAAACTTGCCATTAAGTACACCCGTTGAAAGAATAACAAGGGCTGTCATTGTAAGTACTACGAATGTATCAATAAATACACCAACCATAGCCACTTCACCCTGTTCCTGTGGTTTATTAACCTTAGCTATAGCGTGTGCGTGTGGTGTAGAACCCATACCTGCTTCATTAGAGAAGAGACCTCTTGATACACCCCTTCTGATAGCTTCTTTAACTGCAATACCTGCAGTACCACCTACAACTGCCGCAGGAGTAAATGCTCCTGTAAAGATAGAAGCAAATGCACCGGTACATTCTTAATATTGATAATAAGAATAATAAGTCCACCTAAAAGATAAAGAGCTGCCATTATAGGCACACATTTCTCTGTAAAAGCCGCAATACGTCCGATACCACCAAGGAAGATGAAAGCTGCAATTATAGCTACACCAACACCTATTATCCAGGTAGGTACACCAAACGCAGTCTTAAATGCATCACTTATAGAGTTAGACTGAACCATATTACCCATAAAACCAAGTGCAAGAGTAATTGCTATCGCAAAGAAACCTGCAAGGAATTTACCAAATGCACCACCAAAAGCCTTGGTAATGTAGTAAACAGGTCCACCTGTTACTTCACCATTCTTATCAGTTATCTTGGTAGCCTGTGCAAGACAAGCCTCTCCGTAAATTGTAGCCATTCCAAAGAATGCTGCAAGCCACATCCAGAAAATTGCACCAGGACCACCACCTACGATAGCTGTAGCACAACCGGCAATGTTTCCGGTACCAACCTGAGCTGCTATCGCTGTTGCTAGTGCCTGGAAAGAACTCATACCATCTTTACCAGCTTTAGAGCCACTAAGAGAAAAATCACCAAATACTCTGTTCCATCCGCTTCCAAAACGACGAATCTGAACAAAACCTGTTCTTATGGTAAAATAAAGACCTGCACCAAGAAGAACAAATAAGAGAATATTATTCCACACAAAACCGCTTATCTTATCAACCACTTCAGCGGCCTGATCCATTGCGCTTGGCTCTGCTACTGCATCTAAAGCCATTACAAAAAATTTCGTTAAACCTGTCATACCCTTTCCCTCCTCAAATAGTTAATTATTTCAAAGCTTCAACCATAACTTGAAATTATATATTTAACTGGGCATTTCATTAATAAAACTATCCCTCCACAAGTTTAGCTTTGTGGAGGGATACCAAAACTAAACCTTATTTATCAAATACAGTCTGCTTATCAACCTCTGTGCAGAGTGCATCAAGTGCCTTCTGTACTATCTTACGACGAAGTTCTTTTTCTTCATCAGCAGGTAATGCAGGATTACCAAGTGGATGAGGAATAGCAATAGCAGGTACAATTCTGTTCGCACCAACAGTAAGTGAAATAGGTGTAACTGTACAAATATGAACTACAGGAAGTCCTGTTGCTTCAATAGCCTTTACCATCGTTGCACCGCAACGTGTACAGGTGCCTCACGTACTGGTTAAAATTACAGCATCTACTCCTGCAGCAAGAAGCTTCTGTCCGATTTCTTCACCAAACTTCTTAGCAGAAGCAACTGCAGTTCCATTACCAACTGTTGAATAGTAGAACTCATGAAGCTTTCCGATAACTCCTTCTTTCTCCATATCACGGAGTACATCAAGAGGAACTACTCTATCTGCAAGTTCATTAGCATATACAGGATCATAGCCACCGTGTGCAGTTTCTGAATTGGTGCTGTTAAGTGAGTTAAGACCTTCCATGCTATATGTACCATACTTAGAAGCGTTTGAGCTTTCAATATGATCAGGATTTCCCTTTGGTACAATACCACCGGATGTAACTACAGCTATGGTAGCCTTGCTCATATCCTTAATAGCCTTACCCGGCTCAACTCTGTCAAATACAGGCATTGGATACTCTGTTGTAAATGGCTTATCAGCTATCTTCTTAAGAAGCATCTCAACAGCTCTCTTTGAACCACGCTTTTCTTCAAAGAAGTTTACACGCTGGTTCTGATTGAAGTATCCCTCTTCTACAGATGCTCCGATGGTCTCTCCCTTTGCAAGTTTAAGTGCAAGAGGTGCCATCTTCTTAACTGCATCTCTCATACCTGCTGCACTGTTCTTGGTAGATACGATGTAGACCTGAGCCTTAAACATATCTACACCAGGATTTTCCTCGTACATACCGGTAACTACAGGTATATTTAACTCTTCTTTAACTGCTGCTGCTATAGTAGCGCAGGCAACACCGTAACGACCTGCGTTAAATGCAGGACCGGCTATAAATAAATCAGGTTTCTGTGATTTAACCATCTCGATAATCTCAGCCTTAGCCTTATCAAGATTCTCATTGAAATAACTATCTCCGCAGATAACAGTAGCTACTATTTCTGCTTCTTCGCCAAACTCTGCAGCAAGTGCCATACCAGGACCTACTTTTTCTCCTACGCGGAGTTCAGCTGCATAATCAGCCTTTTCCTCGCCACCAATCTGTGCAAAGAACTGGTTGATATAATGAACAACTCTAAGTTTTGCCATGATTTTCTCCTTATCTCGCACTAAGTGTATTAAAGCCCATTTCGTTTGTTGCTCCGGTAATTACCTGGAGCTCAACTTCAAGTGTACCATCTTCTCTAAGTGTATGCTCGTTAGCACCGGCAATCTTATCAACATAAGCAAGAGTACCGATAACCTTGTCAAGCTTAGGAAGAATAACAACCTGGTTAGCATTACCACCGGTTACAAGTGCATTTGCTGCTGCATTTGCATCTGCAAGTGACTGTGACTTACCGTCACGTCCTGCATACTCATCGGTAATAATAACTGTCTTAATTCCCTTAGCCTCAATTTTTGTACAGTTCATAATGAGGTCAGTATCAGGGTTACCAAAACCTTCCTCAGAAATGATAACTGCATCAAGTCCGAGCATCTCGCAAAGCTTTGCTGTCTGGTTTGAAGAACGCTGTTTATCAGCAAGATAAACGTTCTCATTAGTAATAATGTGAGCAACAAAGTTAATTGTCTTTCCATGCTCTGCATATAAATCTTCGATAACAGGGTTATTCTGGTGTGCATAAGTCTGGTTCTTATCACATGAAGAAACACAGTTACCGGAAATAATAGCACCGTCCATATCCTCTGTAGGATAAAGTACTGTAGGAAGAATCTTCTTAGCATCTACTCCGTATACATAGGTATCATGAAGAAGTCCCTGACTCTGAAGCATCTGTACATAACCGACTCTTGGAAGCCCTGGGAACTTTTCAAAGCCTTCTTTAAGTGTAGGAGCTTCATATACTACAGTTTCTTCCGGTGTAAGATTTCTTGCAAGCTCACCAATGTATGCCGCTACATTAAGACCTGCCATACGAACTGCATGCTCATAATCATGAGGAGCAACTCCGTCAACGCCTTCACAGATAAGGCAAAGGTTAAGTAATTTTGAATATGGTGTATACTGCGCACCAAGGCCGGTCATATCAATAATACCTTCCTGGAAACCAACGATAGGTCCGCATGTAACTACTGCCATATTCTTAAGGCAATAGGTCTTTCCTGAACCAACTGTATCTACAGGTGCTACAACACCAGGGAAGATACCTCCGTTTCCTTCTACCTTTACTCTAGGCTCAATTACGTCCTTTACAGGAGTAATTCTTACGGACTCGCCCGGTTTAGCAATGTCAAAGTCTGCACATTTAAGTTTCTCCTGCTCAAGAACTATTTTGATAAGCTCTTCTTTGTTCACATAGAGAACTCCGTCTTCAATCTTTGACGTTGTTGCAAATTGGATGTCTTTGATAAAAATCTTTCCAAGTTCCAGTTTCACAACTCATACCTCCTAATTATAATGTGTTTTATTTTCAAACAATTCAAGCAATTATAATTATTTCTTTGTTACAGAATATACATTCTATGTTTATCTATTAAATCATCAATCTCTCTTAAGATTTAATAGCCCAAAAATAACCTCTTTGCCTAAATTATTTATAGGAAAATTAAATAATTATTCCCTACTTGAAACCTTCTATATTATACCATAGTTTACACTAAACTTGTAATCTAATATTTATCATTTTTTTATATTTTCTACATATTCGATAGTTTTTATTCGTTTTTATTTAATTAATAAGCGCGCTTATTTTTGAAATTTGCACAAAATAATTATTTTTTTAATCTTTTTATACTTATTTTTTTCCTATAATTATAGTCATTTTTTTCGATAATTGTATTTTTTTATATTTAACCGCACTTATTTCGTAATTTTTTTGAATTTGCAAAAAAATTACATTTTATACAACCTTTTATATTTATTTAAACCATTATAAAAATGCTATAAATATTTTTTTCAAAAAAACAATTATCAGAATATTCTTTTAATTTTAACGACATAAAAAAACCCGACTTTTTACTTTAATTCTATAAAAAAATCAGGGTTCTTATAACAGAACTTTATTTTAAAAGCTTCAAAAAGACTCTATACCACTGGAAATAAGAGTAAAGTCAATAAATCTCTTATCATCATCTGTACCTTCCCTGAACTCATCTGCCCTTTTAACAAATTTTTTACAATTATCAATTGCATCTTCAATCATGAGTAAGGAGTCTGCATCTACACTTCCCTTAACTATATGAATCATAACAGACTTATAAGGAGTCTGCCCTGGCTTCACACTTCCTGATAACGGATGCGTCAGAAGAACCGAACCTGTATGTATCATATCTCTGAGTTTCTCCATTACATCAAGAATTCCACCCTCCACAAAATCAATATTGTAATTTCCTCCAATCTTCTCTTTTACAAGAGGATTATTGGTAACTATCAGAACTTCCTGTTTTTTCATTTATAATCTCCATTTTAGTTGCAAAATATTGGCTGCAGAAATCTTTATCTTACAGGTAAAGACACTGCAGCCATTATATTTTAGCTTACATAACCGGCTTTTTTAAGTATTTCCACTGACTTAGCCTTATTAGCATCAGAAACTCTGATGATAGGTCCTGTACAACCCATACCACTTTCAGCATAGATATTCTCTTTCCAAAGAGCCTTAACTGCGTCTTCGAGATCCATAACTTCAATTCCCGGAATCTGAGCAGTTACTATTTCCTTCGGTGGCTCTTTTACGTCTTCGCCAGGAGCAGCACTTTTTTCACGTGCTGCCTTAAGCTCAGATAATATCTTATCAAGACCTGCCTTCTTTGCAGCTTTAAACTCAGCATCAGCCACATCAAATACCTTTCCCCTGACTAACTGCGCAGCATAACGGATAGCATTTGCTATAACAGGAGTTCCTGAAGCACGCGAAATAATCATAACAAGGTTTTTATATCCCTCACCTATACCAGGACCATAACCAAAACCTGTTGCCTCATAGCTTCCACCTGTTGTGAAAGAAGAAAGCATCTTACTCATTACATTTCCTGTAAGAGAATCCATAACCATAATGTCAGGAGTAGCTCTAAGTACGTCATTACCTCTCATTACACAACCGCCATCTGCACGGCTGGATTCAGTGAAATGAATATCATAGCCACCTTCCTGAAGCTTTTTAAGCTCTTTTTCTGTCTGTCTTGCACCATCTACATTAAGAATACCGATTGTAGGCTCTTTAACTCCGCAAGCCTTAGCTGTAATTATACCGTATATAGCATTCTTTATCATACCTTCAATACGGTCTGTACTTGACGTACCGGTAGTATTGGCAATGAATAATTCTTTACCTACACCTGGAGTAACTGCACGACCTACTGTAGATACTCCAATCGGGAATGGATAATGCATGGTAACTGCACCATCTATCTCACCAGATGCAAGCATTTCATCCATTTTATCGTGACCTTCTTCATCGTTACTTACTTTGACAGTAGTAATGCCTTCTGCTTCCAGAGTACCAATGTAATATACGTCTATCCCATCTCTTGCAGCTTCAATTGCAGCTCTCATGGTAGTTTCTTCGCCATGCTCAGAACCCATACCTGTAAGCGCAATTTTAGTTTCTTACCGAAGCTTCCTGTTTCAAGGCCTTCAGCCATTTCAAGGAAGGTATCGGCAATTATCTTTTCAATTCCTTTTCCCATTATAATTCCACCTTCCTCAGATTATTCTGTTACTAAAGATGCTGCAAACTCTTTCATAGCTTTTGCAATAAGTCCCTTTACTTCTTCTTCTGATACTCCGCTTTCCTTATTTTCAGCAGAAGTATTAGCCTGAATTACAAATGAAACACCATCGAAAAGGTTTGTCATTCTTCCAAGGAAAAGTGAACCCTTACCAACTATCATAGCTCTCTTAATATTGCCTGCAAGGATATCTTCTCTTGCAAATCCGATGTAAGGAGCACCTGATGGGATATGTCCCTGTGTAGGCGCAAATCCAACAAGACCATGCTTTGTAATAAAGCCTGGAATCTCAGTCCTGTCAAGCTGTCCCTTCTTAACTGCAAGTGCAGCTATCATCTTATAATTAGCCTCAGGAACATCTCCTGCTCCGGCTGGCTTTGTAATATCAGGGTTCTGCATCTCTGTTGCAAATTTATCTACATCTGTAATCTTAAGTCCTACTCTCTCAAGAGGATCTGCTACAAGACTTCCAATTACATTCTGAGGAGCTGAACCTGTACCTACTGTATGACGTCCAATGATATCAAGGTTGATTTCAGGGCTTACTCCATCATTTTCAGAAATGAGAATACAAAAAGAAGCAATACAATCCTCAAGTAATGGAACGTCTTTCTTTACATGATCCTTACCGTTCATACCAAGCTTAGGTACACAACCACCACCTATAACAGCTACTGTCTTATAAGCTCCTGCCTTAACAAGTGAAGCTGCCTCAATAAGAGCATGTGCAGGACCTGCACAAAAACCTCTTGCATCTGAGCCTGTAGCATTCATAAGACCTGCAATTTCTGCAACCGCCTTAGCAAAGTTACCGCCACCACGCTGGTTAACATCACCACAAGCCTCTTCTGAACAGTCAACAACATATTCAACTTCTTCTTTAGCTACACCTGTACTCTTAAGTGAGTGAAGTACAGCAAGTACACTCGAAGCCTTATTGACAAGATTCTCATGCATAACCTCAGCGGAAAGGTTAACGTCTATATCATGTGCACGCTTAACGCAGCCCACAAGCTTATCTTCATGATAAAGTCCTTCAGCACCATCATTATTTACAAACTGCTCTATCTCAGAAAGTTCAAAACCTTCGTGAACTCTTGCCATTATATCCTCTGTAATAACAGGATCTGCTGCAAGCTCAGCCTTATGAGCTGCCACAAAACCTTTTTCAAGCATAACTACTTCAAATACATCACTTGCCTGTACTAAAAGAAGGAACTCTGCCTCTGGCATAATCTCACCAAATTTACCATATCTTGTTGCGCCTTCCATATGCTTATCAAAATATGGAAATTCTACTTCTCTGAACTGTGCAGGAGTAGCATTACCGATATAAACCTGATTTGGCCAATAATCAACAACATCCTGATAGCTCCTGAGATGACTTGGAACACCCTTAAGGAAATCAGAATCAGGGTTAACTATCTTCTCAGTTACTGCTGTAGAACCATTGTGAATTATCATGCTTGGTGTATGCGCAAGAGCATAACCGGTTCCTTTAATAATACTGTTCATACTTTCCACCTCGTTTTATTTAGTTTTCTTTACCTTCTAAGCACTTGGATATAATGAATCTATCAATATCCCCCAAATGTTATTTTTCTTTTTCATTATTACTTTGTAGAATATTTTTGTGAAGCAATTTTTAATTAAAAAAATAGCGATGAGGCAGTTAAACCCCATCGCCACCTCTGTTTTAATTACAAATTATAAATATTTGCAATACTCGTTTCTGATGTTAGTCATTTCTTCAATGATTCCATCTACATCAAGAACCATCTCCATCATACTAACCTGGTCATCATAAACTGCAGCATCAACTTCTGCTTTAATCTCTGGTTCGCAAATATGGTATACTGTGAGTCCAAGCTGAACTCCTGTCAATGGACCTGCAAAAGTAGGATCGCCTGCTGTAACAGTTTCAGCGGCAAGACCTGAAGCCTCACCCTCTGAAGCACCGAGAACTACTACTACGTTCTCAGGACCGTATTTCTCAGCAAATTCCTTTACTCTTTTCTGGTTTTCAAGATCCATTGCACCTGCGCTCGTTCAAACGAAGCACTCAGTAGATGCAAAAATTACTTCACCACCGGCAGACTCTACACAGGCACTGATTGCAGGACCTGGTACACCGTCACGATCGCCGATGATTACTACCTTTTTGTCTTTTAAGATAGCCATCATATTCTCCTTTCAAAGTGTTTAACATATATCGTTAAAGCTAATGCTCTAAACGCATTTTCCTTACACATAGAAGTGTATCACAGTTGTAAAAATATTTCAATACTCCGGCAATTTCCCCTGATTATTGATAAATTACTTGCAAATTATCTTATTTTTTTAGATTTTTTTGCAATTCTTTTACTGTGCATACTTCTCAACCATAGCTCTGATAGCAGGCTCTGTACAATCTTCTTTAGCAAGCTCTTCAACCTTCTCGCCACCTTTGTAAATAGCCATAACAGGAAGGCCTAAAATCTTCTGTCCGATAGCAAGACGACGGGCCTGTGTAGTATTGAGTGCACAGAATTTAAGTTTTCCTTCAAATTCATCAGCAAGACCATGTACAAAAGGCATAAGTGCCTGACAAGGCACACAACCATCACCATAAAAATCTACAAATACATAACCCTCAGCCTCAAGTACCTCTGGTCCAAATGTTTCCTTATTTACTTCTAACATATCCGTTTCCTCCTGAAATATATATTTTATAAAATGGTTTACATAATATGTGCGGTGACAAAAGATAATAAACTCTCCTGTAAGTATGTTACAATCGAATTTTTATACTTTTGACACTTACATTATTAAATAAGTCCGTTTACATACTTATCGGCCATAGTTGCTGCAATAGCACCATCTGCTGCTGCTGTAACTACCTGGCGAAGCTCTTTTACCCTGACATCACCAACTACATATACACCCGGAATATTGGTGCACATATTATCATCAGTGATGAAATAGCCTCTATCATCAAGTTCAAGACCTGTATCCTTGAAGAGATCTGAGTTAGGAATTCTTCCGATAAAACCGAAAAGACCAAACATTCCATCCTCTTCATTAGCAACAACGTGAGTAATCTCGCCTGTCTTTACATTCTTAACATCCATCTCTGAAAGAATACCATCACCATAAAGCTTTGTAACAGCACTATCCCACATAAAGTGGAGATTAGGAACTTTGAAAGCCTTCTCCTGAATGGATTTAGCTGCCCTAAGCTCATTTCTTCTATGAATGATAGTAACATTTCTTGCAAATTTGTAAGATACATAGCTTCTTCAACTGCAGAATCTCCGCCGCCGACAACATAAACATCGAAACCTTCAAAGAAGTTAGCATCACAGGTAGCACAGTAAGATACACCCTTGCTTGCAAATTCTTTCTCACCTTCACAGCCAATTGGTCTTGGATAAGCACCGGTTGCAATGATTACAGTCTTTCCTTCATAAGTACCGTTATTACATGTAACCTTCTTAACATCACCTTTAAGCTCTACAGAAACAACTGTATCACTTACACGCTCACAACCAAAGTGCTCACACTGTTTTGTCATTCTGGCGATAAGTGATGGGCCACTCTCGTCCTCAAGAACCTGTCCCGGATAGTTTTCAATCTCATCTGTGATTGCTATCTGTCCGCCATCACTACCCTTCTCAATAATCAGAGTAGAAAGTCTGGCTCTTCCACTGTAAAGACCAGCCGCAAGTCCACCAGGTCCTGCCCCAATAATAATTACATCATACAGCTTACTCATAGTTCACACTCCTTTTTCTCGTTTTAAAACCTATTTTTAATGGATTAAACTAAAAATTTTTTTATAAAGATTTGCAAAATCTTACATTTTATTACAAATATTTTTGCAAATTTTAGTCATTGATTAGATTTACAACATCATGCACCATTTATTATACAACATATCTACCATATTTGTAAAACACTTTTTGCATACTTTATCCATTTTTGCACTTTTTCATCATTTTTCAGCACTTTTCTTGTAGAAATTGCTGATATACATTATTATCTGGATGAAAGCAAATTTTTCAACAAAATATGTTTACCTGCATGATGAAAATACAAAAGTCCATGACAAAAATAAAAATCGTTGTAACCCTGTATATAATGGGGGATACAGCGATTTTTTGCAAAAAATGAGCAGGTCACAAATATTTTACAAAGATTGTGGGAAATGAAACCGAAGCAATCCTGTATAATTGGGTGTCAAATACTTTTGACACCCACGTCAAATGACATATCAAAGAGAAATTTTAAGTTCATAAATCTTACTTTATCGAGGCACTTCCTGCCGCTATATTAGCTTCAAGTATGTATTTCTGTCCAAAGAAATATGTAATAAGCGGCGGAATAGTTAAAAACATAGCTCCTACCATTACCAGATGCCAATTTGGAACTGCATTTCCGGATGATGCCTGCATATATTTTAGAGCTACTGCAAGCGGATATTTCTCCCTGTCCTGTATAAAAACTAAAGGCCCATAGAACCATCCCCAGTTAAATTGGAATGTAAATAAAGCAACTGCTATAAGTATAGGTTTCATAAGAGGCAGAACTATTCTTCTATAAATTCCAAAATATCCCAGTCCATCTATTTTTGCCGCGTCATCCAGGGTTGTAGGAATTGTCATAAAAAACTGGCGCATCAGGAAGATGTTAAATGCTCCTCCACAGAAATTAGGTATTATTATAGGAAGGTATGTATTCAACCAGTTTAATTTTTTAAATAACATAAACTGCGGTATGATATAAACATCCTGTGGTATCATCAATGTTGCCAAAAAGCATTAAAAAAATAATATTCTTCCCCTTCGCCCTCAGTCTTGCAAAAGCCAAATGCCACAAATGAACTTGAAAAATACCTGTCCAACCATGCAGAAAAAAACACAAAAAAACTATACTGTTTATCAAATGTCTTCCCATAGTTGAATTCTTTTTCAAATATTTTTTAAATAATTCTCAAAATGAAATTCCTTAGGAATTAAAAGTAAATGCTCCTTTTACATTAGTTGCATCTGAAGCCAGCGAAATTGAAATCATAAAAATAAAAGGTGAAATAAACATTATTCCGATAAGAATAAGCAAAATGTATACTACCGCTTTCTCAATAGGTTTTCTATCGTTTCCCATTCTTTTTCACCTCTCCTTCATAAAATACAAACATAGCAGAAGAACGGAACACAATGGCACTAAGGATTATAATTATAACAAAAATTATCCAGCCAAGTGCACAGGCATATCCCATTTCAAAATCCGAAAATCCTTTCAAATATAAATAGTTGCTTATCATCATAGCTGCATTATTCGGTTTATAATATCCGTCTGTAAGTACATAAGATTGGGTAAATACCTGTAAAGAACCTATAAGTCCGGTAATAAGATTGAAAAATAATACCGGTGAAATAAGAGGTACCGTAATATTCCAAAACTGCTTCCATATACCTGCTCCGTCAAGACTTGCTGATTCATACAATGCCTTAGGTACACCATTTATAGCGGCAAGTACCAATACAAGACTTCCTCCGCCCTGCCATAATCCCATAAACACAATTACATATTTTATGAGATTTTCATCATAAAGCCAGGAAAGAGGTTTTATGCCAAATAAACCTAAAAAAACTGATTTGCTAAACCTATCTGTGTATTAAATATCCAAAAAGAATACAAAAAGCTACCGCTGTAAGAGGAACCAGCACCGGCAGATAGTATATAGTCACGAAAAATCTTCATTCCACGAGATCTTATAACTTAATAAAAAAATGCAAGCAATAAAGAAATTATAAGAGAAAGCGGAACCGTTAAGCCTGCATAAAAAAATGTATTTAACAAACTTTTATAAAAATTTTTTTATCTGCCGTAAAAATCTTTTACATAATTTTTAAATCCTACAAAAATTAGCTTCTCCAAACATAGTTTCCAGTCTGTTAAACTGTAAAATAAAGAGGCTATCATAGGACCAAGAGAAAAAAATAAAAATCCTAAAACCCATGGCGAAACAAAAATATAAAACCAAATGGCTTCTCTCCGTGCTGCTTTCATTTTGGAGCCCATAGTCTCCCTCCTTCTATTCAAGCAGGGGCTGCCACGGCGGATCTTATCCGTCACGACAGCCCCCGTTCTTAAACAAATAGTTTATTATTTTATTACGTCATTCAACTCTTTTTCTATCTTTTTAAGTGTTCCTGTACAATCTCCCCCTTCTGCAAATAAAACACTGAAATTTTCATCAAATACACGTTGTATTTCATTCCACTTAGGATGAAGAGGAGGAGAAACTATTATGTCAGCTGAGTCTGCAAAAGCATTAAAATTCATATTTCTTCCCTCTGCCCAGGCAGGTTTTAAGAAAAGATCGCTTTGAAGAAGTTCTACATTGGCAGGCGCATCCTGTTTATTTTCTACTATAGGTTTCTGTCCGTCAAGGCTTGTAAGAAATTCAATGGCACGAAAAGCTGCATCTACATTTTTGCCTCCCTTAGGTATAGCAAGACCGCTACCGAATGAAAAGGTTGCTCCCACCTTATTCTTCCACATAGGTGCCATATCCCAGTTAAGCCCTTCTACACTCTCAAGAGAGCCTACATTCCAGAATCCTGTTATATTTATAGCACAATGTCCCTGTGCAAACAGCGGATCGGGCTGTCCGTCTTTAAGTCCAAAACGGCTGTAATCATCTGCGGAAGGAGCTACTTTATACTTATGTACAAGATCATTATAGAAGTTTATTGCTTCTACATTCTCAGGTGAATTAACTGTAACATTTCAAGATTACTATCAAGAATACTTCCACCATTCTGATACATAAAACTCATCCACCAAGGCCACCAGCCACCTGCTGCAAATCCATACTGCTCTACAACTCCATCCTTTGTTATTGTAAGCTTCTTGGCAGCTTCAAGCAAATCTTTCCAGGTCCAATCTTTTGTAGGGTAGGATACCCCTGCAGCATCAAACATATCCTTATTATAGTACACTATCATAGCTCCACCCCTGTCAGGCATAGCATACAAGGTATTCTGCCATGTATAAGTAGAGGTTGCTGTTCCAAATCGCTTTGCAAGATCAAGCCCGGCAGCTTCGGAAAGTTTAGATAAATCTTCTAAAACTCCTTTAGAAGCATAGGAATTACTCGCCTCTCCTACCTGTATAATATCAGGCGCATCCCCTGAGGCTATCATAGTTTGTATCTTAGTATCATAACCATCATTAGGAATTGCCATAACCTCTAATGTTATATCCGGATATTTTTCATGTACCATAGCTGCTCTGGCTTCATATGTCTTAATATCATTCTCGCTTCCCCAGCAAGCCATTTTAAGGTTGACAGCTTCTTTAGGCGTTTCGCTCTCTTTATCAATTTTTGAAACAGAACTCGTCTTCACATTCCCTTTTGAAGCCATATCATCCTTTTTAGAAGAATTGTCACCGGAAGCCGCTCCACATCCGGATAGAAACAACCCTGCTACCAAAGTAGCAGCCAAAACGCGCAAGTTTAATTTTTTCATATACTACCTCCTCTTTCTCACTTACTGCTATATACAGCAATAGTTTTTGTAAGCATCCCTTAGTTATAAATTTATGAAACCCATTTCATATTTTGATTATAGTAAGTTTATAGCATTATGTCAATACTTTTTTTGCACTTTTTTTGAAATGGGTTTCAAAATTATTTATATAAAATCATGTTTTAATTTTAATTATAAAGGACTACTGCAAGAGTCCTTTATTAATACCATTGTATCTACAGTATATTTTCTTTTTACCTTCTCTCCAAGTGTAAGCTTATCTATAATTTCTATAGCCTTTGCCCCAAGTTCCATATAATTTTGTGAGACAGTTGTTATTCTGGGGCGAACCGCTTCTGTCATATATATCCCGTCAAAGCCTGTAACGGATATATCTTCAGGAACTCTGAGTCCTCTATCTTTAGCTGCATTTATAGCTCCTATAGCAGTAAAATCATTCACCGCCATAACCGCAGTAGGCAATTCTTTACAGTCAAGTAATTTTCTCATACTTTCATAACCGTCTTCCACCGAAAAATTACTTGTTATCAACCATTCTTCTTTGCTTTGAAATATTCCCTGCTTCACAGCTTCCAAAAATGCTGTATGTTTTATATCTGTCGAAGTAATCCCCTTTCTTCCTCCTATAAAGCCTACCCTTTTATGCCCAAGAGCTGCCAGATACTTAATAAGTTCTTGCATTCCACTCTTTTCATCAGCCGCCACATGATAGCTTTTTACCCCTGACATAGCTCCATTTATGAAAATAACCGGAATTTTCTGTGTTATTGCTTTAAGTTCTTCTGCCTGCCCCCTGCCTGATTTCTTCTCATTCGCTCTGCCACCCATAATAACTATACCGTCCACCTGTTTTTCGCGTAGCATATCCAGATACAGGGATTCAACTCCTGTGCGATTCATCTTATTGTCATTCATAGAATTGCATAAAATCATTGTATATCCGAGACTTAACGCCTTTTTTTCAGCCTCCAGGAATACACCTGAAAAAAACGGATTTGTGATATCCGGTACTATAAAAGCCTATTGTTTTTGTGGCTTTATTTATAAGACTTCTTGCAAGGGCATTAGGCTTAAAATTATTTTCTTTTATTATACTTAAAATTTTTTCTTTCTTATCTTCCTTTACTCTTGCATTTCCTGTCAAAACCCTTGATACTGTAGCCGGAGATACTCCCGCCTCCTTCGCTATATCATAAATCGTCATTGTTTTTTCCTGCATATTCTTCCTACTTTCTTTGTTTAATCCCAAATTATACACAAAACATCTTGCGAAATATCGTAATCAAGCCACAAGCCCCCACTACAATATTTTGCAGATGTTTGGTAATATCCCCCGTAGTCACAGACTAAAAATTGTTTATCCTAATGTATTATGAAGAGTAAAAGGTCTATAACCTATGGCATGAATAATTTGGGGAGGAGTTAACCTATTTTTCAAATAACAAAGTTGTAACAGAATATGGCTTAAGCTCATATTCACCATTAACCGCCCCATTTATATTTTCTAAACTCTCTGTTTCAGAGGTTTTGTATATAGCACAGTTTTTCCACTTTTTAATACTATCTGAAGAAAACTTTAAGTTTTTAGATAACTCACTATCATTCAAAGCCACAATTACAAGCTTTCCTTTATCTTCATCTTCCGCTATAACCAAATCTGAATTTTCACTATCTAATATATTCATTCCGGGTCTTATAAATTTAGCATAATTTCCCAAAACATAGTACTGTTTTGTTAAGAAAAATTCTTCCGCTCCTTCAAAATTGGCATGCATAAGACCATGATTATGCTTCATCAGTTCATTTTCTACAGCCTGCCAATAAATCCAGGAAGTCGCTTTCATCTCATTTAGATGAACTCCTATATTTTTTGCAAGCTCTATTCCTCCGCTAATATCACTGTGATTATGTGTGGCATTTCCTCCACAGCTTATTTCAGACATACAAAGCGGTTTTCCTAAGTGTTTTGCTACTTCATATAATTCTTTTCTGCTCTGCTCATTGCTAAAATATGAATGAGTATTTATCTGCTTTACCTGACTTAATGCTTTTTTTGAATAATGATTAATACAATATATACTCTCAAAAGTACTCCAGCACTCCGGTGCACTTATTCCTGTATTTTTAAGCCCTGTTCTTTCTATGGCATCTGCCAAAGCTTCAATGAGCTTACTCTGCTCTTCTACATCAAAATGACAGCCTTCCTGATCATTTTCACTCTTCCACCAAAAAGAAACAGGCTCATTAAATGGTGCTATAGTCGATACATTTATATCAAGTTCTTTTTCAATAGCCAGTGCACAATCTGCTAAATACCCGGCTAAAGCTTCTGTCATTTCTTCTTTAAGATTGCAAAGACCGTCATCAGCTCCCGCAGTAGATGGATATTTAAGCATACTTAGCGGTGGACTGTTTAAAAAAATCTCAAGAGTATCAAGCCCATATTTCACCGCCTGCTTTAAGATACTTAGCTGCGCCTTATCTACCTCTAAATCTAAACTTCCGTCTTCCTTTAAAATGCAGGGCATATCCGCTCCAACCCTAAAATTTTTCTTATTTGGTGGATTTTCTCCTCCACCTAAATTATAACGCAGAATATTTAGTCCCAATCCGTTAGCTTCCTCAAAAAGCAGGCTACATATTTTTTCTACTGTTTCCTTATTTTCCCATCTCCCAATCACATTTCCCCACCAACAAAGAGAAGTACCCCAGCCTTCAAATTTTCTGCTTTCTCTTTGCAAAGAAATATCAACTGATATTTTTTTATTGTCCGACATACTATCCTCCGTATTTACTTATTTGAAATGGGTTAATCAAATTATATGAAATGGGTTTCAAAAAGTCAAGATAATATCTTTTTGATTTACTTTTTTTATATTTTTGCATATAAAGCGCTTGTATATAAGTATAAGGTTAGGCAGATATAATATTGAAACTCATAGAAATATCCCCTGCCCAAATCCTCGAGCAGGGGATGTAATAGTGTTTTTTAATAATTATTTCAATAAACTAAGTATAAAATTTCTTTTTATATTCCCTGTGAGTTCCGGAAGTTTTGCTACCTTTCTTGCCGCTTCCGGATAATCATGCTCTATAGTAAACGGAAATATTCTTACCGATATAGCCACCATAATAATCCACAACAACGACCAGGCAGCTGACTCTAAGAATATTATTTGAAAATTCAATCTCTTACTCCTACATCTATTATTGTTTTAATTTGCCATATAAACACAAGTCATAAAGCTTGCCATCTTTATATACAGCATTTTTCCGCACACCTTCACTTTCAAAACCATTTTTTTCAAGCACACGCTGCGATGCAGTATTAGGTAAATACACAGTTCCCGATATGCGTACTATATCGAGATTATCAAAAGCAAGCTTACAGATTTGTTTTACTGCTTCTGTCATTATGCCTTTAGACCAGTTCTCTGTAAGCAAAAAATATCCTATTTCACTATCTTTACATCTGACATCCGAATTTTGTTCAACCGCAATATTCCCCACAACCTTATCATCTACAACAATAGCCCTGAATATACCATCCTTACCGTCATGTTCCGTTGCCATACCAAACCAAAAGTCCGCATCCTTCTCAGTATAAGGGTATGGTATGCGGTTTGACAGATAGGAACGGTCTATATTATTGCAAATGTTTATCAGCTCTTTGCTTAAATCTTTACTCCATTTTATTAGTTTTATTTTCATAACTAACCCCTTAAAGTTACTGGATTCTCTAAGTATTTTTAGGTATAATATCACTTTGCACACATTATTTCAACTATAATCACAATATTTTTTTATATTATTTCAATTTTTCTTAAAATATTCTATATATTTCCTACCTCATTACCTGTCTATCTGACAACTATTACTTGCATTTTACTTTAAGCCCTTTAAGATAAGTTTTCTGCTCATCTGTAATCCTATAACTTTCCACTGCTTTTTGAATAGCCTTATTATGCGTCCAGGTATCAAGTTTCTTATTTTCAATAAACGGAATTACCTGTTCATATTGCTTTTGCAAGTGCTGTAGCAAAATACCAGGCTGTCATCATATTTATATAATACTCCTCAGACCTTATCTCTGTTACCATCTCAGGATATGCCGGGTCAAAATCTTCATCCAAAAAATGCTCCATAAGCATGCCTATACCAAATCTTACTGTGTATGTTTTATCTGAGTTTATCCATTCTTTTATATGTTTAAGAAGTTCCTTGCGATATTTCTTAAATACTTTTGGCGAAAGCTGATCACAGGTTGCCCAGTTATCTATATAAGGAATAAAGCTTTTTACTTCTTCAAGACAAACCCCAAAATCCTTTATTTCTGCTAGTATAAAAGCATGAAGCTGATTTTCATCAAAATATTTATGTGGAACTGAATGTAAAAACTCTCCCACATCTTCTCTTTTTACAAGTTGTTTAGCGTACTTTCTAAGTTCAGGTGTTCTTACTCCAATCATGGCCTCCTTGTCAACTGTAGGAATCAACCTGCTGTTAAAATCTCTGTATTTTTTTCATCCTGCATTTTTAAATAATTCATTTGTAATTTCTTCTACAATCATAGTTATTCCTTTCAAGCAAAATTACCCCAAATTATTCATAAGACACAAGAACAATCTTGCCATCAACATATTCACCAAGGAAAATCTGACTGTATTCTTCATAACCTTTTTCATTAAGTCTTTCTTTAAGCCATTCCTCATCTTTTCCTATTATCTCTAATATATTCTTCTGAAGATGTCCATCTGTAATTATAGGGAATTTTGGATTTTCCTCCCCTTCAAGCACTATAATAAACTGTCCGTTTTGCTCTACCACAGCTCTTTTAACCTCTTTTACCGAATACACATTGTTGGCTCTTAGCTTAAATGCAACATCATGTGCAGAAAGTCCTGCTTTCTTGCAATTTTCCACATCTACCTTTCCGTTATTTATAATTATAAGAGCTTTACCGTCAATCAACTGTTTTAGCTTAATATTATGCTTTTTTATCCATCTGAACCCTGTAACAAGAATAAACCATACAAGCATAACAAGTAGATACTCAAGAATACCTATATTTTTATTGTATATTACACCGCCTATGATTCCACCTAAAACATAGTTCTGCACCTGGTCACTGGCAGAGTTAGGGGCAATGTTTCCCTTTCCGGTAAAATTAATGATTGTAATTGCAGACAAAAAACCTATCAAGAGCTTTGCAAATACCAAAATCAAATCGTTCATAACCTTAAATCTCCTGTTATTTTTATTAACTTTTTCAGTATAAATATATTACATTGATGTAAACTTGTCCAGCCGAAATACAACGGATTATGAATTTATAACAAAAAAATTTAGAATATTCAAAAAAACTTAGTAAAGAACAGAAATATAATAACAAAGTCCGTGATAAAGGCAAAAATCGTTGTAACCCAGTATGTATAAGGGATTACAGCGATTTTTTTATATTGGACTGTTAGAGATAGGATTATACAATATATCTACCATATTTATAAAAATACTATTTTTACATACTTTGTCTATTTTTTTGCACTTTTTCATCATTTTTCAGTGCTTTTTATTGTAGAAATTGCCGTCATTACCATTATAAATATAAATGGGAAAGCTGCAACGATGGATATTGTCTGTAACGGTTTAAGACCACCCGCCCTAAGGAGCCCTATGGCTGTAGCTGCCTGAAGTACACCCCATATTATCTTATTGCGCTGCGGAGGATTCAAATTACCGTTAGAAGTCAGCATAGATAATACAAAGGTACCTGAGTTAGCAGATGTAATAAAGAAGGTGCAAAGAAGTACAATAGCAATAATCGAAAGCACAAATCCGAGCGGATATTTGCTAAATACCACAAAAAGTCCTACCGATGGATTTGCGGCTATTTCACTCATTTCTTCCATTGAAAGAGTTCCGTTAATTCCAAGATTAAGTCCGAGCGTTCCAAAAATAGAGAACCACACAAATGATGCAAGAGCAGGAGCGAGCATAACACCCATAATAAACTCTCTTATGGTCCTTCCCTTCGAAATACGTGCGATAAATACACCTACAAATGGTCCCCAGGCTATAAACCACGCCCAATAATACACTCTCCAGCCCGCTACCCAACTGTTATCCCCAAAAGGATGAACTGTAAGACTGTCCTGAACAAAATTCTGTAAGTACTGCCCAAGTGAATTTACCAAATCATTTAAGATAGGAACTTTAGGCCCAACTATAAAAGCAATAATCATAAACCCTAAAGCTATGTAAAGGTTAGCATCCGATATTATCTTTATACCTTTGCCTATACCTGACATTGCTGACCACACTACAATTATAGTGATAATAACTATAATAGCTATATACACTACCAATGTAGAAGGAATACCGAACAAATAATTAAGTCCACTACTTATCTGCATTGTTCCAAGCCCAAGAGAGGTAACAACACCGGCAAGCGTAGCAAATGTTGCAAGTATATCAACTATCTTTCCTGATGTACCATTTACGTGTTTTTCGCCAATAAGCGGCTCTAAAACCGTACTTAGCAGACCTTCTTTATTTCTTCTGAACATAAGTAAGCAAGTGCAAGACCAACTATCGCATAACATGCCCAAGGCTCAAAACCCCAGTGCATAAATGAAGAACGCATTGCAAATTCTGCTGCTTCCTGTGTACCTGCTTCAATACCCGCTCCAGCAGGAGGGCTTACGAAATGCGATACAGGTTCTGCCACTCCGTAGAACACAAGACCGACACCCATGCCACAGCCAAATAGCATTGCAAACCAGGAAAGTGTTGAATAATCAGGTTTGGAATCGTCTGCACCAAGTTTAATATTTCCGTACTTACTGAATGCTATAAAAAGTAAAAAAGCTACAAATGCCAAGACTACAAAAAGATAAAGCCAGGCAAAGTCATTGGTTAAAAATGCAAAAGCCGCACCTGAAACCGCTTCAAAATTTTTACTGAATTTAACTGCCCATCCGGCGACTATAACAGCAAGAATAATTGAAAATATAAATACTGTATTATTTTTTTTATTTGTCCCCATATGTTTCCCTCCGTTGAAATCATTAATTCAACTATATATTTTATAACAAAAAACCACCCCATTTGTCCCATATGGGTAAGGGGTGGTCAAAAACTACATCTTATACATCAAAAACCGTCTGTTCATCTATTGCTTTAGCAAGTGCTTCAACAGCAACCTTTACTCTATGGTAACGAAGCTTCCACTGATCTTCTTTAGAAGTAGCAGGATCTCCCAGAGGATAAGGAATAGAGATTGTAGGTACAATTCTGTTCGCTCCGACTGTCTTTGATACCGGAATAAGGTTACACATATGTACTATAGGCATACCTGTACGTTCAATTTCTTTAACCATCGTTGCAGCGCAACGTGTACAGGTACCTCACGTGCTGACCATTATGCAGGCATCAACATGATCCTCCTGCAATAACGGTATTATCTCCTTTGCCATTCTGGAAGCTTCTTTTTCAGTTGTTCCCGTACCTACTGTAGTATAGAAATAATTGTGAAGGCTTCCATATACACCTTCCTTAAGCAAAACCTTCATAGCATCTACCGGCATAATTACATTAGGATCTGCGTCAGCCGCTGCCGGATCAAAACCTGCGTGTACTGTCTTAAATACTCCGCCTTCAAGCCTGTCCATATTTGATATGTCATATCTGCCCCATCTGGTTGCGGAAGCTGACTGGATACGGTCAGGGTTATCTACAGGAACAATACCGCCCGTATTAAGAAGTGCAATCTTGACTGTCTTAAGATCCTTGACAGGAGGAGCTATAGGCACTCTGTCAAGTTTAGGAATAATAAGCTCCGATACATAAGGCTCATTATGAATTCTTGCACGAAGCATCTTCATAAATCTGTCTGCCGCTGTCTCACCACTCTCAAGGAATACCTGATGACGATGTCCTGTAGGGAAGTATCCTTCCTCATCTGCAGGTCCAACCTGCTCCCCCTTAAGCATTTTATTGGCAACAGCTACAAGAGCCTTTATATCCTGTCTCATCTTTGAAGCAATATTTCCGCCCTTCATGATTATCATTTCTTTTCTGAACATTTCAACACCAGGGTTTTCAACATTCATAGAAGTAATTACAGGTACATTATATTTATCCTTAACAGCCTTGCATACAGTTCCGCAGGCTACTCCATAACGACCTGCCTGAAAAGCAGGACCAGCTATAAACAGATCAAACTTAAGATCCTTTAACATATCTAAGATCCTATTTACAGCATCTTCCGTGTTAGAACCAATGTAATTATCACCACAGATTATTGTATGGGTTACTTCGCAATCTTCCAGTTCTTTATCAAATTCCATTGCAGGGCCAACCTGTCCTTCTCGAATCTCAGGAGCCACATCCGCTGTATCCTCTCCACCTAACTGACCGAAGAACTGATTGATATATACAATCGCCTTTTTCATTTAAGTTTCCTCCTTAAAAATCTTTCATAGTCTTGGTTGACCAACCTACAATCATATCACCGCAGAAAAGACCATTGTCTTCCATAATGATTGATCCGTCAGGTCTTACTGAAGGTCCCAGTATCTCATCACCTTCCCAACCGCCTGAGTTACCATCTCTTCCAAGTGCTTCAAGCTCTCCAAGTACTGTTTCCATTGGAGGAAGTTCAATAAGTTCCGATACGTTACCTGTGGAAACCATAGCCACAATCTTCTCATCAAGCGTAACAAGAGGCTGTGAAGCACCATCACGACCGGTACACTCATTAGCAACACCGACTACCTTGATACCTGCAGTTTCAAGAGCAGCAATAGCACCTACATAGTCTGCATCAGGGTTACCATATCCTTCTTCGGTAACAAGCGCAAAATCAGCCCCAAGTTCAGTAGCCTGCTGTACAAGCATCTGAATAACTCTTTCTTTCTGATCCATTGCTACGTTAAGGTTAGACATGATTACACCCAAGAAATTATAATCCTTTCCATCCTCTTCCATAAGCCTTCTAAGAATAGGGAAGTTTTGGAAATCATAGGTTGACCATTTTGAGGAGCAAGGCATGAACGAACCGGAAATCAACGCTCCGTCCAGCACTTCCTGAGGACTCATAAGAGTAGGAAGATATTTATTCATGTCCCATCCGTAAATGAGGTCATTGTATCCAAGTGCCTCCATCTGTGACTGTGGCTGAAGTACAGCTACAACAGAAGGAAGTTTATTTATCTCTACACTACGTTTTGTAATAGGAGTTGTCTCATATACATCTTTACTTTCAGGAGTTAAGTCCTTTACGCACTGACCGATAAATTCTGCAAGCTTATGACCTGCGCGTCTTAATGCATCATTTTTCTTCTGTTGCTCACGTTTTTCAAATTCTTCATTTGTATCAGCAACCAGAACTATATTATTAAGACCGCCAAAGTATGTGAGTTTCTGACCCGGACCGCTCATATCGATAAGTCCGTCCTGGAATCCGCCCCAGTGCCTGCCAACTACAAGTACACTACAATTTTTAAGTGCATGAAGAACACCTTCACCTGACTGTCTTAAAGGACTTGTATATCCCGGGAAAAGCCCCTTTCCGTCAAGGCGCACACGAGGCTCTATAGCCTCTTTTACAGGACAAAGGCGAATCTTATCGCCCGGCTTTGCAATATAAAGCTCTGCTTCTGTAATTCTTTCGTCTTCACGAACCATTTTAAGTGCTTCTTCTTTGTTGATGGTAAGTATTCCATCTTTGTAGGACAATTCGCTACCAAACTGAATATCTTTTACCTGAAAATTTCCAATCTCTAGTTTCACGAATTATATCCTCCTTTCATAGTAATTGTGTCTTGCAATTTTTTACAATAAATTGCTTTATTAAGCGCGCTTATTTACTAACCTTAATATACTACCTTTATACCATTTTTGTCAATATAGAATTATCATTTATTGTAAAAATATAAATAAATAAAGAGGCTAAAATCAGCCTCTTTTATATCTATAATATATTTTTTTCTATCACCCACTCTTTTTTTAGCTGCCACACTGCCCCTTCAGTATACTTTTTGCACAAATTCGGTCTATCAAAGAGTTGCTTCCAGCTATCCGTCAATTCTTTTTTAAGCAGCGGATAAAACGGTGTATTAATTATATCCAAATTATCCTTTATGCCTTGAAATTTTAGTTTATTTCTAAACTCATTTTCTTCCTTCTCACTTCCAAGAAAGCATAGGTTTAATATCTTGTTCCAATCCCTTAAGTCAAAAAATATTATTTCTTCTTTCGGAACTGAGAGTTTCAACAAAGTGTTTCCCGTACTCTTAAATACCGCCTCTTCATCCGCAAATATCCATATCGGACTTTCTGCCTGTACCGGCTTAGGAATTCTCTTTTCCGCTTCTTTACAGAAAAAGCTATAAGCAGTCTTAAATATCCAGGCTGTTTCACCATATTTTTTATCTATATATTCTTTTTTTACAAAACTTACCCCATCTCTTTCTAAAGTTTCAATCACTATATCTTCTTTGGATGTCCACATTATTACATTGTCTGAATTATCCCTCATAGTGTTCCACCTCCTCTATCCACTCCTTCTTTATTTCCCAGACAACTGCCACGAGGCAGGCTTTTTCATCATCAGGTTTAAGAGTAAATATCCTTTCCCAGCTTTTTTCAACCTTTCTTTTAAGTAGAGGGTAAAAATTGCCTTTCGCCGTTAAAAATAATTCATCATCAGATGTCAGACCATATTTAGCTAATTCTTCCTTATGCCTTAACTTATCAGCTTCATCCAATGGTACATAAAAATAATTAACAACATAACCCCAGGCGTCATAATTACAGAACAATATATCTTTACTGGGAATCTTTAATTTCAAGGTAACTGTTCCCTCAACCGGTCTTAACCTGAATTCATCAGCTACACTAAACCATATTGGGTATAGGTATTCATCTTTGACTTCTATATATTTTTTAGCTTCTCTCGTAAACCACTTGTAAAGGCTTAAATAATAATCCGATATAGTATCATTCTTTTTTTCTTATATACTCTTCCTTTACCTTGTATATACCATTCTCCTCTATTTCTTTCATTATTTCACTGACCTGTCTTGTCCATAAAGTTATATATTCATCTTCCATAATCTGCATTGCATTCATACTGTTCCTCCTTACTTTTTTTACCTCTTAAAATACAGTATTTTTATCTGATTTCATTTGAAATTTGTGTTATTTTAGTATAATATAGTTTTTGTTAAGAAACGTTATACATTAATTGGTGTATTTATCCCAAATTTGGGGTTATTTTTGCAAAATCTTTATAGCACCATTAATTATCATATCATAGATGAAAGAGGATATACAATATGGCAAACAAAGCTACACCTGAACAAAGAAACGAAAGGCTTCGTTCCTTTGTTCTTGCAACCAGGGAAATGATTGAAAATGAGAATTTTGATAATATTCATATTAGAAGGATTGCTGATAAAAGCCGGTTTTCATAATTCGACCTTATATTCATATTTTTAAAAGATTCGGAATATCTGATATCTCTTGCTTCTGTTAAAGTTTTTTTGAAGAGTATAGCCATGCCCTGGCTGAATTAAGTAAAAGAAATTTATCGGAGTATGAGAACTTTATGGAAATATGGAAATTTTTCTGCCTAAATGCTTTTAAATTTCCGGAAATTTACAATAACTTTTTCTTTGGAAAACATAGCGATGATTTAACCTCAATATTTGAAGAATACTATAGAATCTTCCCTGATGAAGAGCAGGAACATTCTGCCAGTATACACAAAATGTATGTCGGCAAAAACTTAAATTTAAGGTGTTACGATATCTTAGAGCCATTAGTAGGCTTTCCTAACATAAGATTAAACAAAAATAACCTGATATTGGCAAATAATCTGATCATTGCTTCCTTCAAAAGTCTCTTGGAAGAAGCTTTAACTTTTAAGTCATCAAATACCATAGAGAAGGTGAACGAGCTTACCAGCAGGTTTATGGCTACCTTGTGTTTTATAATTGAAAAATAATTTTACTTATAGCATTTCTCTATAAATATTCTTTTATATAAAATTAAACAATTTTACAAATACTGATACATAATGTATTATAATATCATCTCTGGTTCACACAATACCATCATATGTGAATAAAAAGAAAGCAGGCATCTGGGAACCTGCTTTTCTTTTGTTTAAACTCATATCATTCTAAGACTTTTTTCAGAATATTTTCCCAAGAAAGACTCTTAACGCAAGTTACATCAACCTTGGAATCATCCTCTATACTCTCTCTTATCTTTTCAGCCAACTCTTCTTCAAAGGCCGGCAGCTCTTCTTTTACCGGTTCATCCATATTTCTTAAAGTAGGCAGTTTCACATACCTGATATTTGCTTTTGGTGCATTACCGGCAAAGAATTCAGGCACACCTGACAGATTTGTCATAACAACTTTCATTCCACAGGCAAGTGCCTCTATTACAACCAAAGGAATAGCATCAAAAAATGAAGGAAGAATAAACACATCACTGTCCTTATATCTTTTCGCAACTTCATTCAGTGCAAGCCTTCCTGTAAAGTTCACTTCATACTTACATTTTTCCGCCAGTTCTTTTATTAAGTTAAATTCTGTTTCATTTCCTGCCCCTCCAACCAGGGTAAGCTCCAGTTCATTTTCGGGATAATCAAGTTTATTCAGGCTTTTAAGCAAACTCATTACTCCCTTTTTTTCAGCTATTTTCCCTGTAAAGAGCAGGCGTTTTACATCCTTATCTTTTTTTCTTCCATCTGCATTAAAAATACTTTGATTATAACCTATTCCGACAAGAGTTATATTATCGGCATCTATACCGTATATTTTGTCCAACTCAACAGCCTGAGCCTTTTGAGGTGCAAATATTCTATCAAGTTTCCTTACATTGTCTATAATAAACTCTCTCTCCAGATTATGTTTTCCCATCTGCCTGATATCTGTGTTATGACAAAAACCATAGACTTTCATTTCAGGAAAGTGCTCTCTTACCAGGCTTGTAAGTAAATATAAATGGTGGCACAGAATAATATCAGGCTTTATTTCATCTACCGCTTTATCAATAACTTTTAAAAATGTCCTTTTATATTTTTCTTCCATTTCATCTGTCATATCACAGTAACGGGTACTTTCATAAGGCATTTCGTCAGACATTCCGAATATATTAAACGGCAATTCCTCAGAATTAAAATATACAGGATAAAATTTTGCCTCTTTCGGCAAATCTATAACATCCTCTTTGTATACTCCTGCCACTACTCCCTGAGTATGTCCCTGCCCAGCTATTACTCTTACCAACTCGGTAAGATAAATACCGCTTCCTGTGGACATAGGCTTTTGGGCAATTACATTTAAAATTCTCATAAAGTCTCCTCTAAAAAAGTGTGTGCCGAAAGGCAAACTTCTCTGCCGAAAGCTTAGCATCTCTCGGAGAGTTTTTATTAACTAAGGAATTTCAAAGAAATTTCCCGGTTAAAAAAGTGTGTGCTTGCACACACTTCGCGCGCGAGCGGTGCCGCAAGGCAAACTTCCCTACCGCGAGCTGCGCATCCCTCGGAGAGATTATTGTTTAATAGGAAATTTCGAAGAAATTCCCTATTAAACAATAAAGGATGCTGCAATAAACAGCACCCTAAAACGGATATTCTCCGGTATATTCTGGCGAAGGCGTGTGAGAATCGAACTCACCCGGGACGCAAACGCGCCCTACACTGGTTTTGAAGACCAGGAGGCACACCAGTTACCTAACCGCCCCCAAAAAACAACGAGAATATTATATCGTATTTTTTATAGTCTGTCAATCAGATTAAACAATTATGTATCGCCTGCTCCTTAAGTCCTGCAAACTTTAAAACTTCTCTGATTACATCCTCATTTTCCGGTGCAGAGCACCAGGCAAGCCCACAGCCTGCCGATATTACCTTAGGAACCGGAATCATTCTTCCGGGCACTTTTCTTTCTTCACATACAGCTTCCATTTTCATTGCATCCGTTGTATTGACAAAGGTGACAACAATTTTAGGTTCTTTTGCTCTCATTTACACCTCTTAAGGACGGATTACAAGACCTGAATCTGCCATAGTCTGAGCAATATCATACATATTGGATACCTGACCTACCTGGAGCTTTTCAGCTATTCCATAGAAATTAAGACAGGTACCGCAGGTCATAATATTTACTCCTGCCTTCTCAAGATTCTTAAGATCTTCTAACGAAGCCGAACCTTCCACAGTAAGATGTGCACCACCATTATAGAAAATTATATTATCAGGGGTAGGAGCTACGTTGGTTAATGCAAAGATATAAGCCTTCATAAGATTTTTGCCAAGTTCATCATCACCACTCCCCATAGTCGAACTTGAAATCACAACTGTTGTAGGACCTTCCTTCTTCTCGCCCTGTTCGCAGGCAGCTCCACAGCCTGCCTTTACTTCAATACGTACTACAAACTCTTCATCCGACTTCTTTTCACTTGCTACAGCGACATTGCTTTTAGCCGCAAGTTTCAAGAGATTTTGTACTGCTGTCTCATTATCCACTGTAACTTCAATTATACCATCTTCGGTCAGTTCTTCCATAGCTTTCTTTGTTGTTACTACAGGCAACGGGCAAGCCATTCCTTTACAATCCAATTTCTTTTCCATAATAACCTCCAGACATTTTTACCCTTAACCCCACATATCTCTGTATAATGACTCACGAGAATAAACTTTTCTCTGAAAATTTATATGCTATGAATCAAGAGTTATTTTATCTATTAAAGTCTATCATTTTTAATGGCAATTAGTCTAATAGACAATACTAATAAATATATTGAATTATAGTTTAACTCTATATATCTGGCTTATTCTTCTACAAGAGTTTGTACCGCATTAATTGCTGTATCAACCTCTTCTTCAGTATTAAAATGTGAAAAACTGAATCTGACTGCTCCCTGGTCTACTGTTCCAAGAGCCCTATGCATAAGGGGCGCACAATGTCCTCCCGGTCTTGTTGCTATCTCAAATCTGGTAAAAAGCTCATCACTCACCACACCTGATTCATAGTCGGAAAGATTAATGGATACTATAGGGCAACGGTCTTTCACATCAAAATCTCCGTATATTTTAATACCCTCAATATCTTTTACTCCATTGTAAAATTTCCACATAAGTGCAAGCTCTTTATCATGAATACTCTTCATTCCAACTTCATTTATATAGTCAATAGCCGCATCAAGTCCTGCTATACCATGACCATTTAAAGTTCCTGCTTCAAGCCTTGTAGGCATCTCTGCAGGCTGATGTTCATTGTAGGTCTGAACCCCTGTACCACCTGAAAGATAAGGTTTTACATCTACCCCGTCCCTTACATACAGTCCACCTGTCCCCTGTGGCCCAAGTAAGCCCTTGTGTCCTGTGAAGCAGAGGATATCTATATTAAGCTCTTTTACATCTATAGGAAATACTCCTGCTGTCTGAGAAGCATCTACCACAAAAATCAGTCCATGCCTCTTTGCTATTTCTCCAACCCGCTTGATATCTACCAAATTTCCTGTGAGATTGGAGCCTGCTGTGGAAATAATGGCCTTGGTATTTGGCTTTATCAGGCTTTCATATTCCTCATAATTCGGTCTGCCAAGCTTATCTGCCGATACAAATGAAAGTTCCACACCTTCATCTCTAAGCTGATAAAGAGGGCGAAGTACCGAATTATGTTCCAGGCAGGTGGTGATAACCGCATCACCTTTTTCAAGTATTCCCTTGATAGCTATATTTAAGCTTTCTGTTGCATTCATGGTAAAAACTATATTAGACGGACCTTCTGCATTAAAAACTTAGCCAGTTTCATTCTGGTTGAAAATACGGTTCTGGAAGCCCCAAGCGAGGCTGAATGTGTGCCTCTTTCAGCATTTCCAAGCGTTGTAAGTGCCTCTGCCACAGCCTCCACGACTTCTTTAGGTTTAACCCTTGTTGTTGCCGCATTATCTAAATAAATCATTTAACCCTCCCTATATTTTCTAATCTCCTCAAGTCTTTCCTTAAACTCCTTCTCCGCCCCCATTCCATAAGGTTCATAATAATGCCTGTCAGAAAGAGATTTAGGCAAACATTTCATTTTTGTTATCTTATCCTCATAATTATGTGCATATTGATAGCCTTTGCCATAATCAAGTTCAGCCATAAGCGAAGTCGGAGCATTTCTTATATGAAGCGGTACAGGCTCTGAAAATGTCTTAGCTGCATCATCTCTTGCTTTAAAATATCCGGCCTCCATAGCATTGGACTTAGGCGCTAAAGCCATATAAGTTACGGCTTCCATAAGATTTACACTGCACTCCGGCATTCCTATAAAATGACAGGCCTGATATGCCGCCACAGCTAAAGGCAGAGCCTGAATATCTGCAAGCCCCACATCTTCACTTGCAAATCTTATAACTCTTCTCGCTATATAAAGAGGCTCTTCTCCAGCTTCAAGCATTCTAACCAGCCAGTATATAGCCGCATCCGGATCGGAATTTCGCATTGATTTATGTAAAGCAGAAATAAGGTTATAATGCTCTTCCCCATTTTTATCATAAAGCAAAGCCTTCTTACCGGTACATTGTTCTACTATTTCTTTTGTAACTATTGTTTTTTCTTTGGTAAATTCACCATTGTTTATAGCCATTTCAAGTGTATTAAGTGCTGTCCTTGCATCACCATTTGAGAATAATGCAATAGCATATACAAGCTCATCAGCTATCTCTACATTTAGCATGCCAAAGCCTTTTTTATCTTTTAAGGCTCTTGTTAGAAGCTTCACAATATTTTCTGTGGTTAACTGTTTTAATACAAATACCTTGCATCTTGAGAGCAAAGCGGCATTGATTTCAAAAGAAGGATTTTCAGTCGTTGCCCCAATTAGGATAATACTTCCCCTTTCAACAAAAGGAAGGAAGGCATCCTGCTGCGCCTTATTAAAGCGGTGAATCTCATCGACAAATAAAACTGTCTTCAGCCCAAGCTTTTTCGCCTCCTCAGCCTTAGCCATTACTTCTTTAATTTCCTTAATTCCGCTGGTAACAGCACTGAAATTAATAAATTTTGAATGAGTTTTAGCTGCAATTATCCCTGCCAAGGTAGTTTTTCCCACACCCGGAGGTCCCCAGAATATCATAGATGTTATATTATCATTTTCTATAAGCTTTCTTAAAAGCTTGCCCTCACCCAGTAAATGTTCCTGTCCTGCAAATGCAGAAAACTCCTCTGGCCTTAACCTGTCAGCCAAAGGAGTCACATTACGGCCTGTGTCAAAAAAAGACATCTGTTCCATTATGCAATTTCGCCCTTATTATTTGTTTTTTTCTTAAGACTTATTCCTTTTTTAGGTGGCTTATCCTCTGAATAAATTATCTGAGGTTTTTCCTCACCCTTTACTGCTGCCAAAGTTACTATACACTTTACCGCCTTTCCTCAGAAGGAATAGTAAACATGGTATCAAGCATGGTCTTTTCCATAATAGACCTTAAGCCTCTTGCTCCTGTCTTTCTGGCTGCTGACTGCTTAGCTATCTCTCTTATGGCATCATCTTCAAATTCAAGCTCTACTCCATCAAACTCGAGAAGCTTCTTATACTGCTTCACCATAGCATTCTTTGGCTCGGTAATTATACGCATAAGAGCATTTTCATCAAGCAAATCAAGAGTTACAAGTATAGGTACACGCCCTATGAACTCGGGTATCATACCAAACTTCACGAAATCCTGTGGTTCAAGCTGTTTAAGAAGTTCAGACACATCCTTTTTGGATTTATCTTCAACTTCACCACCAAAACCAATAGATTTTTTGTCAATTCTTGACTCAATTATCTTCTCTATACCATCAAAAGCACCACCACAGATAAAAAGTATATCCTTAGTATCTATCTGTAAGAATTCCTGATGCGGATGCTTTCTTCCACCCTGAGGCGGTACAGAAGCAACGGTTCCTTCAAGCATCTTAAGAAGTGCCTGCTGAACCCCCTCTCCCGATACATCTCTGGTAATGGAAGTGTTTTCAGATTTTCTGGTAATCTTGTCTATTTCATCTATGTAAATTATGCCATGCTCTGCTCTGTCTATGTCATACTCTGCTGACTGTATAAGCTTTAGAAGCACATTTTCAACATCCTCGCCCACATAGCCGGCTTCGGTAAGAGTTGTAGCATCAGCAATTGCAAATGGTACATTCAAAAGTCTTGCTAAAGTCTGTGCAAGATAAGTCTTACCTGAACCGGTAGGTCCAACCATGACTATATTGCTCTTTTGAAGCTCAACATCCAGACTCTTACCCATGGAAACTCTTTTATAATGATTATAAACTGCTACGGCAAGAGCCTTTTTTGCATCATCCTGACCTATTACATATTGATCAAGAAACTCTTTTATCTGCTCAGGTTTGTAGAGGTTAAATTCCTCTATATCTTCATCCATTTCAAACTCTTCTTCAATAATCTCAGAGCATAGGCTTATACACTCATCACAGATATATACACCATGTCCTGCAATAAGTTTTCTTACCTGATCCTGTGGCTTCCCACAAAAAGAGCATTTTAATTTGCTCTGTTCATTACTCTTTGCCATCTAAATTATTCCTCGATTCTATGCTCTCTTTGTAACTATTTCATCTATGAGACCATAAGCCTTAGCTTCTTCTGCCGTCATAAAATTATCACGTTCTGTATCTCTTTCAATATCTTCTAATGGCTTTCCTGTATTAGCTGCAAGCATCTCATTAAGTCTTTTACGTGTTTTTATAATATTATCCGCAACAATTTTAATATCGGAAGCCTGTCCTCTCGCACCACCTGAAGGCTGATGTATCATTATCTCAGAGTTAGGAAGTGCAAGCCTTTTGCCCTTTGCACCACCAGCAAGAAGAAATGCACCCATACTTGCTGCAAGTCCCATACAAATTGTTGAGACATCACATTTTATATAATTCATTGTATCATAAATAGCCATTCCGGCAGTTACTGAACCACCCGGACTATTTATGTAGAGGTGAATATCCTTAGATGGATCTTCTGCTTCCAAAAAGAGTAACTGTGCAATAATAACACTTGCTGAAACATCTGTTACCTCTTCTCCTAAGAATATAATTCTGTCCTCCAGAAGTCTTGAATAAATATCATAAGATCTTTCTCCACGACTGGTCTGTTCAATGACATAAGGTACTAAGCTCATATTTCCCTCCAACTATTTATTAAGTCCAAATTACTAAAAGCAATTTTATAACATATTAGCAAATAGTGTAATTTAGGCCTGTGACCAAATTACACTATTTTGCCGGATATTCTATGAATAATTTAATTATTCTTCAGTTGCTTCTTCTTTCTTCTTTCTTGGCTTTCTTGCAGCCTTCTTTGGAGCTTCATCTCCTTCAGTCTCCACTGCTGCATCCCTGATAAAATCAACAGCCTTAGATACTGCAAGATCAATCATCATGCTCTTCTTCTCTTCCTCACCGATTGACTCTTTAAGCTTATCTATTTCCATATTGTAAGCCTTAGACATTTCTTCTAACTCTTTATTGAAATCTTCTTCTGTAGCTTCAATGTTCTCCGCCTTAACAACAGCCTCAAGCACAAGTCTGCTCTGAATTCTCTTAAGAGCCTGTGGTCTGAGGTTCTCCATAAAAGTATCAGGAGTCATTCCTGTGAACTGGAAATACTGCTCAGGGCTAAGTCCCTGCTGACGGATTCTGTTTGCAAAATCCTGTGCCATCTGGCGTGTCTGTGACTCTATCATAGCCTCAGGAATATCCATCTTAGCAGCCTCAATTACCTTATCTATAGCAGCTTCTTCTTTTGCACTCTTAGCAGTATTTGCTTTGCGCTCAGCCACTTTCTTTGTAAGAGCCTCTTTGTATTCTGCTACTGTATTATACTCACTTACATCCTGTACAAAATCATCATCAAGTTCAGGAAGTTCCTTACGCTTAATCTCTTTAAGAACTACCTTGAAAACAGCAGGCTTTCCTGCAAGTGCTTTTGCATGATACTCCTCAGGGAAAGTAACATTTACATCAAATTCATCTCCTGCCTTGTGTCCGACTATCTGGTCTTCGAAGCCTTCAATGAAAGCATGCGAACCAAGGGTAAGAGGATAGTTCTCGCTCTTTCCACCGTCAAACTGCTCACCATCTACATAACCGTCAAAGTCAATAACAGTCTCATCGCCATTTACAGCCTCACCGTCTTCAACTTTTATAGTTCTTGCATTTTTATTTCTATCAACATCAATCTCACTATTAAGCTCTTCTTCTGAAACTGTAGTATCTGCCTTAGGAACTGAAACTCCCTTATACTCTCCAAGTTCAACCTCAGGCTTAGTTGCAACAGTTGCAGTAAAGATAAAAGGCTTGCCCTTTTCAATCTGTGTTACTTCTATTTCAGGCTGTGAAACTATCTCTAAATCACTATCTCTGACAGCTTCTTCATATGCTGCGCCAATGATTTCGTTTGCAGCATCTTCAAAAAATACTTCTGCACCATACATTTTCTCTATCATAGCAAGAGGTGCTTTTCCCTTACGGAATCCAGGAACAGCAATTCTGTTCTTCTGCTTATGATATACCTTGTTAATTGCTGCATCTAATTCTGTTGCTTCTCTTTCAATGGTAAGCTTTACCATATTCTTCTGCTCTAAATTTTCGACCTTTACGCTCATTTTTAATTATTTCCTCCTTAAATTATAGCTAAATATATGCTATGACAGTTTATCATTATAGCATAGAGGGTTGGAAATTACAAGACTCGTATAGTACAAAGTCTATAAAGTTCAAACAAAAATCATAAATTCGCTATAAAATTTCTACCTTATTTTAGTGTGTCCTTTTAAAATAATCCATCAAAATATCCTTGATGTAGTTGTACCGTCTTGCGTAAGAGTTCTCCACTCTTATAATCTGTAAATTATGAGCCTTACATATCTCATTTTTCTTCCTGTCCCTTTCTTTAACAGCCTCCTCGGTATAATGCTCTTTACCGTCAAGTTCTATAGCAAGAATAGGAATTTCAGTTCTGCCCTGTTTTTCATAAACCACAAAGTCAAACCTTCCCATATAAAACAAAGTATTATGGGTTATATTTTCCCGAAATACCTGAGAAATTGCTACTTCCTTATGAATAGTATATCTGCTTTGAGTAAGCCAGATATTACCTAAGGCATGTGTCAGATTATCAAGGAAGGCATTTTCTGTAGCCGTAGAAAAAGGCTGGACTCCTAAAGCTCTTGAACTAACCTCTTTCTTGGTAACTACTGACTGACCATTGGTTTTTATATAGTTTATAAGTTCATATAAGTCATCATCGGGATTATCCCCATGCAGCCTTTCAAGTTCCTTGCTGCTTGCAAGCAAAATAAACTTTTCCTTAGCCCTTGAGGTAGCTACATTTATAAGTTCTTTACTATTTTTAAGCCAATTATAAGTACCTTCAGATGTTCTGTCAGAAAGTGCGGTAGAAAACAATACTACATCTTTCTCATCTCCCTGAAAAGCATGAACCGTTCCGCAAACAATATTGTCAAGCTTTCTATCACTTATACCTCTTTCTATCAAAGCTCTTTGATTTACAAAAGGAGTTATTACCGCCATACCTTTGTCTTTGTTGCACTCGGCATAGTCAAGAATTTCTGTCACTTCAGCCGGAGATGTATTTTTTTAACCTCACTTCGGCTATTTTCTATATTTACAAAAAAACAAGAGGCTCTTTTTCCTCACTCTTTGTCATTATTTCAAGTTTTTGAGTTATAATATTTTTTTATTATTAAAATCAATTATCTTCTTATGAGAACGATAATGGTTACGCAATAAAACCTCATCACTTACAGCATCACAAGCTAAATATGTCTTGTAAATCGAATTTTCTTTATAATCATATTCATCACTTATGTTGTACTTTTTTCTTAATTTTATATTGCTTATATCATCCAAGAGAACAACCGGTCTAAGCTGTTGGGGATCTCCCACCAGCATCATGTTTTTCCCTCTTATTATGGGCACGAGAGAAATTGCAACATTACACTGACTAGCTTCATCTATAATAACCATATCAAACAGTTGTTCAGGAAAACCCAGTCTGTGAGCTGATATACAGGTAGTTACCATAGTCGGAAATACCCTTTGTAACAACTTTACATTTTCTGATTTTTTAAGATACTTGGCAAATTCTTGTACTTTTTCATCCTCTTTTATATCAGCATCCAATATATCAATAAGCTCTTTAAATAAAGCTTAGTCTCAAGTTTCTTTATATATTTAGCAGAAGTAAAATACAAGTATTGGTAAAATTCATCCTCATTTCTATCCAAGAGTTCCATAACCTTATCATTAGATATATCCCCAATATTTTCGATCTTCTGATTCAGATTATTCATCTGATTCATCTGTAAATCCATCTGGAAGGCTGAGATTGAACCTATATGTCCCATCTCTTCCTGATATTTAATCAGATGCTCCACACTTTCTTTTCGCTCTTTTAGTTCAACAACATCTTCATAGTTCTTAAGCAGATCAGAAAGCTTCTCTGCCCTTACTTTTCTATCTTCCTTTCTTTTATTTAAGGTATCTTCAAATACCGGTATTTCTTTAACCTGCTTTCTAAGTATATTTATATACTTTATCGCTTCTTTCAGCTTTTCGGTATTACCAAGCCTAAGTATAGGAAACGGTATAGTTTTCCCCTTATACTCTAAATTACTTAATGCCTCCGTTACATTATCTATAGGAATATTATTATAAGAGGTAAATAAAACACTTGTTTCATTGAAAAATGCTGTAACAATCGTATTCTTTATTGTATTGGTTTTACCCGTACCTGGAGGACCTTGAATGTAGGCACAAGGAAATTTCATAGCATTATTTATTGCAAGCAACTGGTCTAAGTTTATATTTTCATTTATAAGTGCAATAGAATAAGCTTTTCTCATTTTCGGCTTTGCAAGTAATTCTCCAAAGAACGCCTTAATAGGAATGCTTACATCGTCAGCTTCGTACATGTCTAAAATTGCCTTATATTCACTATTTAAGTCAAGTGCCACATCAATTCCAAGTCCTATAATATAAGGGATATCATCCACCTGTTCTTTACCTGTCAAATGACCGCTTATAACATCTTTTATCCGTTCCTGATTTGTTTCAAAATCATTTAATAGTTCATACTCTTCTGCATCTAAAAAGCGTCTTATGTTTTGAATCTCTCCACCCATCGTAAACTGTGTGCAGATTGTTATTTCTTTGTCAGGCTTTAAAACCTTTGCCATTACATCCAAGCCAAGCTTTCTATATGCCAGCACATATAATCCTTTACTTGTATTCACACTAAGCACATTCATTGCCAGATTTTTAATCTGCATTCTGCCATTTTCATATTTTTTCCTATCATTATTATATTGAAAATATTTAACAATTAGCTTAAATTGTTCTTCTGAAAGCTCATATTTATCATCACTTATAACATCTCTGTCTAAATATTCTATAAGTTCAAAATCTGTTTCATAAAGCCGTTCCATCCAGTTTGTTACACATTTCAAGTGTAGCTTAGAATTTTTCAAATTTGCATCTTGTTTGAATATATTTACATATTTTTCGGGATTCATGGCTATATCTTCAATCAGTTTTTCATTTCTTTCACAAAAACTTCCATCCACTACTTCGGCTGAAATTATTGAGTCTATAAATATTTTTTAAATCTATTTATTGTATAACAGCCCAAATGAAGGCCATCCACCTTCAACACCCTTGTATATGGTTCTAAATCCACAACACTAATCCAGTATCTGGTAGTTTTCTCATTTTTATTCTTATACTCTATCTTTAACCATTTTCCCTCGTGAATGGCTCTGAATATCTCTCTGCAAATATTATCCATAAATCCCTCTGATATTTATGTTTGAATAGTTGTAGTTACTAAAACTCTATTATAGCATTATACATATACTTTTTTTAAATATGTTCGTGGCTTACGTTCTCTAAAAAGATCTAAAAAGCGAACTAAAAATTTGCGTTCGCCAATAAATCAAGTAATTAAAACAAAAGTAATTTATACTACAATAAATATTGTTTTTATACCCTTAAATTCTACTCACTCGGATATTACTTTTTAAGAAAGATAACAGTCCGTATATCATATTTGCTTTCTCTTCACACAACGATAATGTTTGTATTAAAATCTTTTTGTCAATATTTAAAAGCAACGTTTCCTTTCTTTGTTGATAAAAGTCCTTTCTTACTTATCCTTGAGTATCGAAACGCATTATTTAATTTACATTTTTTTCAAATATTTACGCATCTGCCTATAGTCTTTTTTTCAAGGATTTTTGTCTGCCCACTTTTTTTCGTAGGGTATAACATTAAACGTCTAACTTCTTTTTACCGGTATTTATCACAGAACTTAAAAAAACAGTTTTTTTCAAATTTTCTGTTTTGACCATCAGACAGTATCCCATCCTTTATTTTTTTCATTTTCTAATATCCTATAGCTTCTCTTCATTATAGCTTTTTGATGCTCTGTAAAAATAAAGATTCCATATTTCTTTTTATTGTTTTTTTATCTTTTTCTTCTTTTTAATTTATTTCTCAGATTTTTCTAATGTATCTACATCAAGAAATTTAATTGTCTCAAAAACTACCATTATTTTTCGAAAAACAAAAATCTTGTAAGTAATGATTATTAACAAAATTTCTTATCCATTCTTTTTCTTTCATTTTTGTTCATGTGCTTCATATTTGTTCCTTTTTCATCTTCACTTTCATCTCCTATTGGTTCATTTCCCACAAGCTGTATCCATTCATACAAACCTAAATATTTTGAAAATTTATACTGTACTATGTCAAGACCTCCATTAGGGTTAAAACCATTAAGCCAAGGCATAACATTTCCAACGGTTGTTGTTAAATAAAAGTACATTTTTCGCCAAATTGGATATTTGTATTTTTGCGAACATTCGTTATTACTATCATTTATTTTGCGTGTAAACATATGTACTTCAATTTCCCCAGGATATTTTTTTGTTCTGTTTTTCCCCAATTAATATAATACTCAAACTCTTTTACTTCTCCTTTTTATTGTTTTTAATACCGTTAATATATTTTTCTAAATAATTGACTAAACAATTTAAAACCCTCACCTTTTTAAACATATTACTTTATCCTTGGCATCTAAAAATGTAATATTTTCACTTTTTCCTTATACTTATTATACTCTTCATAACTAGAGATTGCTTTTGCACTTTTATCTAATTTCCCTTTATTTTTCTCATTAAGTAGCCACTTTAAGGAATCATCCTTCTCATCATACAAGCTCTCAGTGAGTTTTTCATATAATTCATTTGCATTCAACTCATTCTCTCCCATATCTCTACACCTCCAAATTATATTTTCCCATCTCCCTAATCATACTATATAGCTATCAGAAAAACGATCAGAAATTTACCGTTTTCTTTCTTACTCACTTCAAAATTTAATTGACATGTCTTTAACTCTAATTCATCCACTTTACGTTCGCCAAAAGTCCGCAAAAGCGAACGCAAATCCCAGCGTTCGCTAAACGATAATTAAAAACTATTTACACTGTACCTGGTTCCTCTTCCGTTGCCTAGTTTCACAATATATCCTCCTTCTAATAAGCCGTTAAGTAACCTTACTGTCTTTGTTTTCCCAAATCCTGTTAGTTTCACAACTTCAGATGATGTCAGCTCTCCTTTTAATAATTTACTATAAACGCTATATTCATCTTCACTTAGTCTAGGCAACTCACTCTCCAATACCGGAAGAGATATTTTAATTGAATTTTCATATACGGTAATAACCGGTTTAATCTTGCTGTCCTTATATGATGCAAAAATACGATGTATTCCTGTTCCAAAACGTTCTATAATTCCTAGCCTAAAAAATACATTTCCAATTATCGGATTTCTTAATACTGATATTTGCCCGTCTATATATTCTTCTTTGGACAATCCTTTTGGAAGACTGCCCGGAGAAACAATTTCTATTTTGTCATCAAACATAGATATATTTATATTTGATTTAATATCCCAGGTTCTATGTACAAGAGCATTAGCAACTGCCTCTCTAAAAGCTCTCTCCGGTATTTTTTCCAACTTTTTTCTCACCGAACCTTCTATAACTTCGTATTGATAGTACTGCCTACATTTTTCTAAAGCCTTATCATACTGTCCGAGCATAGAAATACCTGCAAATTCTGCTCTATCCAAAAAAATATTAATATCTTTACCGAATCTTACCATATCTATCCCCGGAAAATCATTATTATCAGCCAGAAGCTCTCCTGCAATAGTATATCCTTCATCCTTGTTATACAATTCAAGAGTTATAAGCAGATCCCTTGTAAGCTTTTCTACCCCCATTATGCTCTTTAATTTTTCTTCCAAAATCTTAAACTCAAGTTTGTTTTTTGAGGATATCAAACTATCATATGATTTATTTTGTCCCTCAAGTATAAGTCTTGTAAGCTCTAAAAGCATCTACTTCTATAGTTGCACTATCATTTCTTTTGTATGCCTTTGATTTGTAAAAATATGGTTTATAGCTTCCTTCTTTAACTGTTAAAGGTTATTATATTTTTCATAATTAATTGATAGACTATAATCAGGTGCAGGTTTTATAGAATCATTTATCATATTTTCAATATTAAGGCAGGTACTTTGGGCGTCTTTTATACCAACAACACTCCCATTATCTTTTCTTCCAAATTCTATCTTTCCTGTGCCATAATTAGCAAAAGCACTCACTGTCTTTAGAAATGTATTTGATACCGTTTCCTTAAACTCCAAGTTTTTTGTTTCTCTCATAAGAAACCTCCTAACATATTATCATAAGCGATAAAATTCATACTTTTCCTTACGTATCTAATTGCACAGCACTAGCACTTTCGGCCCGTTATCGTTAAGTGTTCACATTATATCACAAAAGGAACGAAAAAGCGAACGTAAAATTTACGTTCGCTACAGACTGTAGACAAAGTCGGGAGATTTTTTACCACCTTTGCCATATTTAATCCCTTAAATCCCTTGTAAACACTAGGGTTTTAAGGGATTTTGTGATATAATAAAGGTATCAATAAAGCTTGGGAGGTACCTTGTTATGATGACACAGAATGCTGATAAAAATAGAAGCCAGGTCCATTTTTTCTGCATGGATGATATCGTTCCTAAGGATCATCTTTTGAGATTGATTGATAGAGCAATGAACTGGTCTTTTATCTATGAACTGGTAGAGGAAAAGTATTCTTCAGATTATGGCCGTCCAAGTATTGATCCTGTTGTTCTCATAAAGATTCCTCTCATTCAGTATCTTTATGGAATTAAAAGTATGAGGCAGACAATAAAAGAAATTGAAGTAAATGTTGCTTATAGATGGTTTTTAGGGCTTGAGCTGCAAGATAAAGTTCCTCATTTCTCAACCTTTGGAAAGAACTATACAAGAAGATTCAAAGATACAGACCTTTTTGAACAGATTTTTTCTCACATATTTGAACAGTGCTATAAATGGAAGTTAGTAGATCCTTCTGAGGTATTTGTGGATGCAACCCATGTAAAAGCAAGAGCCAATAATAAGAAAATGAGAAGAAAACTGGCAAAACGAGAGGCTCTTTTCTATGAAAACATTCTGAAAGAAGAGATTAATAACGACAGAAAAGAGAGAGGAAAGAAGGAATTAAAAGACAAGGATGATGATCCTTCCGGGGGAGCAGGCGGAACAGAAAAAGAAGTAAAAGAAAGCACAAGCGATCCGGAAAGCGGATGGTTTCATAAAGGAGAACATAAGCAGGTGTTCGCATATTCCGTTGAAACAGCCTGTGATAAGCATGGATGGATTTTGGGATATACAGTAAGTCCCGGAAACCTTCATGACAGCAGAACATTTAAGGGGCTTTACGATAAGATTAAAGAGATAGGGATTAAGACATTGGTTGCAGATGCAGGTTATAAAATTCCGGGAATCGCAAAACTTTTGATAGATGATGGAATTACTCCTTTATTCCCCTATAAAAGACCAATGACAAAAGCAGGCTTCTTCAAGAAGTATGAATACGCTTATGATGAGTATTATGACTGCTACATCTGCCCCAATAATAAAGTATTAGAATACAGTACAACAAACAGGGAAGGTTATAAGGAGTATAAGAGCAAAGGGTATCTGTGTGAAAAATGCCCTTATGTTGGGAGATGTACGGAAAGCAAAGAAAAAGTCAAAGTGATAACAAGGCATTTATGGGAAGAATACATGGAAAAATGTGAGGACATCCGACATACCCTTGGAATGGGTGAATTGTATAAAAAAAGAAAAGAAACAATAGAAAGACTGTTTGGAACCGCAAAAGAAAACCATGGATTTCGATATACCCAAATGTACGGAAAAGCCCGAATGGAATTGAAAGCCGGGCTTACTTTTGCTTGCTTAAATTTAAATAAACTTGTAGGAATCTTAAAAAGAAAAAGGAAGTTAGAGGGCTATTTTTCTTTTTTCATTGGAATAGTCTCAAATTTTCAGTTCGCATAAAAGAAAAGCTATCAGACTCCCGAAAAAGGGCATTTTCTGATAGCTTTTGTCTACAGTCTGAAGCGAACGTAAAATTTACGTTCGCTAAAAAATCTTACATTCAATATTATCACTTCAAAATACTTTAAATATACTACTCTAACAGTATAGAATTAAGTACCAGTCTGCCTTTTTGCACTCACTCCATACTACCTTATTATTGTAAAGTATAGGGTGATTCATCTGCTATTTTTCATATCTTCAATAGATTTTTATTTCAGAAAGTTTATTTTCCGTTTTCGTCAACAATCAGATATTGTAATATACTTTCGTCACTCTTAAGCTTTAACTTATTCCAGATAAGCATTATTCTTTTTCCATCCAGCTTAAGCATCTTAGGAGCTGTATAGGTAATATTTTTTTATCTTTTAGTATAGTCTGTATATTTATTTTCGGTTGTTTCTAAGGTATTTTTGTCCAGAGAATAAAGTATTACATCCCTTTTATCTACATCTTTACCTGTAATATCAAAACTGTCAAAACCTGTTGCTTTTGAATAGTCAATCCTATTCACTCCTACAAGTACTTTGTTTGCTGTATTTAAAGCAGAACCAATAGAAACTCCGGTTTGGTTCGCTCCGATTTCTCCCGGAATATTAAATATTTCTTTTGCCTTTGATGGTGAGAACAGGTCTCTGTTTATTATATTATACCAACCATCTTCTCCTATATATCTTTTCTCAGGTTCCAAAGCTTCCGTCCTCAGCCAGCTAACCTTTATACTTCTTGGATAAGCATCGCCATGGTCTACCACTATAAATTCATTTCCATCCGCCATAACAAACTGATTAAAATCATGACTAATATGATTTCTCTGAAATTCACCCAAATCATCTGCATTAAGAAGCGACATTGTATCTTCGTTAAATGCTATTGTAAGCTGACTCTGATGTCCGTCATATCTTTCTCTTGAAGTATGCACCAAATTGTCTGTCCCATCTCTGCACACCTTAAAGAACCCGCAGAAAACGGATATACTGTATATGCTCCATTCACAGAAAGACTTCCAAGTTCGTTAAATTTCTTATCATATTTAACTATCCTTATTACTTCTTTGCTGTCGTTCTTTTCCTCATTATTGTTTCCAAAAATAAGGTAATTGTACTCTTCACCCTTGTAAAAGCCACCAAACTTTTCACCTTGATATGGAATTTCCTTTATTTCAAGCAAATTCCCCAATGAATCATATCTCTTAATACTGACTCTATTCTTTTCTTTTTTATCATAGTTTTCAACAGCCTCAAGCTTTACCAAATTACCGTTTTCTTCATACAAGTAATTCCCAACCGTATTTGCCCATCTTCCGTCTATATCATAATCACCAATTAATGTAGTTGCATAATTGGCATAGCTTTCAATAAGAGGCTTATCGGATTTTAATTCCACTACATTCTCAGGGAGCTTAGTGTAAAGCAAGTATTTTTTCTTTGCCATATCCTTAGCATAAACTAAATCAAGCTTTTCTGCTAATTCATCAAAGTCTGCATATAATACCTTTTCCTTTGACCAGTAAGAGTCTGACTTTACAACATATCCTTTAATCTCTGTCTTATTGCCATCTATATCCAGTTTTATATTTTCAGGCTTCCCATAAATGCTTTTAGGTAAAGTAATATAGTTGGATTTACCCTTGTATTTTTTTACCTATACTTACCTTTACAGATTTTTTTCTTTGTATTTACACTTATTTTTCGCTTCTTTGGCTGTTCCTTTTAAATTACTGAAAAAAATCTTCTACCGAAATATATATTTTGTTGTTCTTATTATCTGTATAGAAGGAAGTTCCATAATCACTTTCTCCCTCCACTACAGCCTTAAAATTCTTTAATACTTTTTTTATCTTTTCTTTTACTTTCTTTTAGCCGGTTTAACCGCCTTCTTTTTGCATAAACCTTGACTATAGTGCTGTCTAATACTCCTGTTTCTAAAGGCTGAAACGCTAAGTCCTAAAGGCAAGAATTGATGATAACAGGGCTGTTTTTAGATATTTTTTTAATTTCATTTCAGACTTTCTCCTTTTATATTATTCCAACATCCACTTCCACATAGGTATGACTTTAACTTTTATCCCCTCATATTCAAGCTCTGCCTCCTCACTGTTTGTAATTACAATATATTTTGCATCAGGGATAAAGTTTTTAAGCTTTACAAAGGCTCCAAGCTCCCTTGCCTTTGTATCCGGATTGTCGAGAAAACTGTAACTTACCTGTATAGCCAGTCCCCTGTCAGGAACATAAAAATCAATTTCTGCATTATTCTCAAAATAAAATACATTATCCACACTATATCTTCTAATCAGCTCAATTGCAACTAGGTTTTCCAGAGTGGCGGTCTTACTATCCATAATCAATAGTCCAAGCAAACCCGTATCCATAAAATAATATTTTGACAGGGTTTCTTTATCAACTAACTTTGCTGAATAATTCTGTATTTTAAATAGAAGATATGAGTCAAGCATAAATCTCATATAATTAATTACTGTCTGCTTGCCAATAGCTATGCCTGTGCTTTTTATTATATTTGTAAGTTTGTTATATGATATAGGCTGCATTACAGATTCTGCTATTTTTTTAATATCAAACGTACTGCAAAGTCATTTGTAATTTTATTTCTTCTTATTATATCTCCAAGGTATATAGTCTGATAAATATTACTTAAATATCTCTCTTGTTCCTTATCTCTACTAATTCGGAAATGCACCATATTTCACATAATCATTATACAAACTGATTATTTCCGCTTTATCCGCTGTGCTGATTATCCCCGAATAATCCTTTGTCTTCCCCTTTGCAGTCAAATATTCATTAAATGAATAAGGGAAAATCTGCACTATCATAAATCTTCCCCCAAGTGTTGAGGCAATTTCACTACTAAGCATCTTACTGTTACTTCCGGTAATATTTACCCTATACTTCATATCCGAAAGGCGGTGCACAAACTTCTCCCAGCCATCTATATTTTGAATTTCATCCAAAAACAAGTACGGCTTGTTATTTATACCGATAATTCAATACCAACTTCTAAAATCATATTTAAATCATCAGCAATTACTTCTAAAAACCTCTCATCTTCAAAATTAACATAAACTATCTGATTTAACGAAATTCCCTCATCAATAAGTTTTTTTATCTGCTGATACATCATATAAGACTTACCTGTACGCCTTATACCTACAAAGCAATAATTTACATTATCTTCCAGCTCATAATCCCTATAAATAACAGAATTATTTAGGGTACATTTCTTTTTTTGATCAATTAGAATCTATTTCATATTTTTCTCTATTCATAGATTACTCCTGTCTTGTGAATAAGACAATTTTTTTATTTTTTTGTCTTGTTTACAAGACAATAATGATTACATATTGTCTTGTCTATAAGACAATATGCTTTCCCCTATAATTTTTGATATATGTAGGTCTGTATTGTATATTTGCTTACTGAAGCATAAAGAGAGAGATTAATTAAAAATATTTAATCTCTCTTCTTATACTGTACTACATTTGTCAATATCATTTTTAATATAAAATTGCTCTTTGATTTTTAATAATTTGCTATATTTTTAACAAATACATGGGTATGAGCTTATTTTCTAAAAATTGAATATATCAAGTTCTTTTTGTCTGATATTTTTCTTTTTATTTTTAACATTTCTTCCTTAAGTTCCAATAGTTCAGAGTCTTTGTAATTATAAAAAGGTTTTCTGGAGTACCCTGCTTCCAATCCTCTCCATTTCATCATGCCGTGTAGAACAGAAGGAAAATCATACTTAAGAGCTGCAAAAATTACTTCATCCGCAATTTTCTGAAGCTTCATCCCCTCTTTAATATCACTCTCATCCACTTTAGATAAAATTTTCTTATATAAGTCCGGGAAAAGATTATAAAAAGAACCTATTATTCCGTCTGCCCCTGCACACATACCTGAAAATGCCATTTCATCACACCCTGAGTAAATCATAAAATTACTTCCTAATTTTTCTTTCAAATACCCCATTTCATCATGTGACCTTGATGTGTATTTGAGTCCTCTAACATTTGGAAGATTTGTCAGTTTCAGCAATAATTCTAAGCCCATAAGTCCTGCCAACTGAATATTATATACTATCATAGGAAGTGGTGTTGCCTCTGAAATATCCTTGTAATAATTATAAATATCATCCTCACTAAACTTCCAATAAAACGGAGGTACTGATGAAACAGCATCTGCCCCCGCTTCATATGCATGCTTGGCCAGATCAACAGACTTCTTTGTTCCAATATCTCCCACATGTACAATTACCGGAACCCTACCATTAACTTTTCTAATGACTGTATCAACAACTAGTTTACGTTCCTCAACATCCATAGTAAGCAAGCTCCTGTACTGCCTGTAAGGTAAAAACCATCTGCCCCTTTATCTATCATAAAGTCTACCATACTTTCAGTACACTGAATGTCAACATTTTCGTCTTTATCAAAAAAAGTTAACATAGCCGGAATAACACCCTTTATACTGGTTATTTCAAACTTGCCCATAATTTACTCCTTTTCAATTATTTTTTCATTTACATATTTGCTGATGCGATGGCAACATACCATATGTTCTCTTCCGTTTTTCATTATAACCGTTGGTTCCGGTGCTTCAGTTTTACATCTTTCCATACACTCTGAGCATCTCGGATGAAAAGCACAACCTGACGGCGGATTAACAGGACTTGGCACATCACCTTGAAGCGGTATTCTTTTACGTCTTTTATTTATGTCCGCAATAGGAATTGCACTGAGCAAAGCCTTCGTATATGGATGCAGTGTATTTTCAAATAATTCTTCCGTATCTGCCATCTCCACTATACGTCCTAAATACATTACCACTATTCGATCACTTATATATTCCACCACTGATAAATCATGGGTAATAAACATATAAGTAAGATTACGTTCCATTTGAAGTTTTTTTAATAATTGCAATACCTGAGCCTGTATCGATACATCAAGTGCCGATACTGCTTCATCGCATACTATAAATTCAGGTGAAACCGATAACGCTCTGGCTATACCTATTCTTTGTCTTTGTCCTCCCGAAAATTCATTTGGATACCTTTCCATATACTCAGGAGGCAAATTTACATCTTCCAAAAGCCTAGCTATCTTCTCTTTTCTTACCCTTTTATTTTTTTCTCCAAAACGTATAAGTGGTTCCTGCATCGAACCAAATATAGTAAATGAAGGATTAAGTGAAGAATATGGATCCTGAAATACTATCTGCATCTTGCATCTCGCCTCATCAAGTTCCTTCTTACTCATTCCAATCAGTTCCCGCTCACCTGTATCAAGGTGTAACGGATACTACCTTTTGTAGGCTTAATAAGCTGTAAAATGCTTTTTCCCAGAGTAGTTTTACCACAACCACTTTCTCCAACCACACCTAGTATTTCGCCTTTATATATATCTATGCTTACATCATCAACCGCTTTAACATATCCTACCGTTCGCTTAAATATTCCTTGTTTGACAGGATAATATGTCTTCAAACCTTTTATCTTAATAAGTATATCCCTTTTATCCGACATTTTCTCACCCCACCTTTCCTGTCAGTCTATGAAAACATCTGCAGCTATGACCTAGGTCCAACTGAATCTCTGGCGGCATTTCCTCTTTACACTTTTCTGTTGCGAATTCACACCTAGGCGCAAACTGGCAACCTTTAGGACGATTGTAAGGATCCGGTGTAGAGCCTTTAATAGGTTCTAACTCCTGTTTTTTGCCTCTACCAAGTACAGGTATAGATTTAAGAAGCGCTCTTGTATATGGATGAGCTGAACGTGTCAAAACATTTTCAGCACTTCCACTTTCTACAATGTTACCCATATACATCACAGCCACATTATCAGCTAGTTCTGCTACAACCCCCATATCATGAGTAATAAGCAGTATGGCGGCATCTTTCTCATTCTTAAGGGCCAACATTAACTCAAATATTTGAGCCTGAATAGTAACATCTAAAGCTGTAGTAGGTTCATCCGCTATAAGCACTTTAGGCTGGCAACTCATTGCCATAGCTATCATAGCTCTTTGGCACATTCCTCCAGAAAACTGATATGGATATTCATCTACCCGTTTCTCCGGAAGAGGAATTCCCATATCTTTCAACAAGCTAATCGCCTTTTTCTTCGCATCTTTCTTATTTTTTGCCATATTATGATACATAATGGCTTCATTTATCTGATATCCGACTGTGAAAACAGGGTTTAACGCAGTCATAGGATCTTGAAATATCATCGAAATTCCATTTCCACGAATTTCTCTCATTTCTTTTCCTTTTCGTTTCAGCCTGTCAATTCTTATATCCTTATCATTATCATAAAAATGAATTTCTCCCTTTTCTATTCTTGAAAGATCCGGCAGAAGCCCCATAATAGAATTAGCAGTTACAGACTTTCCACATCCACTCTCCCCCACTATACACATTATTTTTCCTTTTTCTAAATTAAAGGATACTCCTCTAAGAACTTTATTACATCTCTCATTATTATAAAAATTGACTTCTAAGTCTTGGACTTTTAATACTATATTCTCACTCATACTGTATCATCACACTCCTTGCAATGGTTACTTAACATCTGCTTCTTACCAATTATATACTTATCAGGATGATTAACCGATTTGCGTCGGATCTGTAGCATCTCTCAAACCATCACCTATAAAGTTAATGCCTATAACAAACAGTGTTACCACAATACCCGTAGGCAACCATACCCACCATGAATTCTTTAATATCATTAAGTCCTGAGCTGCATTTAAAATATTGCCCCAAGTCGCAACTTCTAATGGAACTCCCAACCCTAAAAAACTTAAAGAAGCCTCTTGGAGGATAAACATAGCCGTAGAAAGAGTTATATTTACAAATATAGGTCCGATTGCATTTGGCAACATATGAATAAAGGCTATTCTCATACTACCCACACCAAAGGCTTTTAAGGCTTGCACATACTCTTCCTCTCTAAGCGACAGCATCTGTGATCTTGCCATACGATACATAGATGGCCATCCAGTAATGGAAAAGATAAAAATCAAATTCCATAAGCTCTGACCTGTAATAGTAACTAAAATCAAAACCAGTATTATTTGAGGAAATGACATCAAAATCTCAGATACCTTCATAATAACACCGTCAAATAAACCTCCCTTATACCCCGCTAAAGTTCCCAAAAAAACTCCCAGCACAGTGGCAACTAAAGCACTTCCAAGCCCCACCTCTATAGATATGCGACCTCCATAAAGTATCCTCGCCCATATATCTCTACCTACCTTATCAGTGCCCATTATATGAGCAGTAGTAGGAGGACTCAGAATATTACGAAGATCAACTTTTGTAGAACTGTACGAGGTAAATAACGGAGCAAATAAGCACATAAATACAATTATAAAAAATATTATAAAGCCCAAAACAGATAATTTGTTAGCGAATAATTTTCTTAATGCCCGGTTTTTAATACCTGTTTTTATACGACCGGAGTTTTCCCTCTCTAAGATACGATCCATTTTTCGTTCAATTGAACTTTTCATCACAGACCTCCTAACTCAGTTTGATTCTTGGATCCAGCACTGCTGTAATAATATCAACAATAATACTTGCCACAAGCACCATAAGTACACTAAAGAAGCCTATTATCATAACCAATGGAGTATTCTGAGACCTTACAGCAGATACGAAAAGTACCCCTATACCCGGCCACTGAAATACTTCCTCAACTACTACAGCTCCACCTATGAGCATCGGAAGTCGAAAACCTATCAAGACCACAACCGGAGTCATAGCAGCTCTCAACCCATGTAGAAGATTTACTCTCCATTCAGGAAGCCCCTTGCTCCTTGCTGTTTTCATATAATCGCGTCCCATGGAATCTAACATACTTGATCTTCCATAGCGCATCACACCTGATGTCAGTGAAAAGCCCAGAACTGTTGCAGGCATAATAAGATATGGTAATCTTTGAATAAAATTCTGTCCCTCATAAGCCATACGGCCTCCTACAGGAAGTATGCCCGTATGTAATGCAAATGCATCTATAAAAATCAGACCAAGTAAAAACTGCGGAATAGCAACTCCTATCATTCCAAGAACACTTAAAAACTGATCAAGCATTGTTCCCTTTTTCAACGCACAGACAACACCTAAGAGAATACCAAAAATAGAAGACATAACTAAAGAAGTAAATGTCAATTCAATAGTTGCAGGAAGATGATTCTTCATCAACGTAATAACTGGAACACCACTCTGTAAGCTATAACCAAAATCTCCACGCAACATTCCCGCCAACCATTTAAAATAACGTATTAAAAACGGATCATTCAGACCCAAAGCTTCTCTCATAGCATTTAATTGTTCTGGTGACATAGTTGAGAGAGCATCCGGCGGAATTAAAAAGTCAACTGCATCCCCCGGCATTAGTTCCATACCTAAATATATAAGAAAACTTATTACCAACATCATAGGTATTAGGGTTAGAATTTTACGTATTATGTAATTACTCATTAAAATTCCTCCAAATCATTGAAAACTTATACCCGTTTTAGATTTACCATGTTAAAGCATTATATTAAATAAAAAGATGTGTGCTTACACACGATTAGCGAGCGAGCGGTGCCGTAAGGCAAATTTTTCCACCGTAAGCTGCGCATCCCTCGGAGAGATTTTTGTTTAATAGGAAATTTCGAAGAAATTTCCTATTAAACAAAAATATGGCGGACCGTTTTACCGTTCCGCCACGATCCTAATATTTGCCTTTTATGATTAGGGTGTCAAAATTATTTGACACCCACTGATACAGAATTGCTACAGCTTGTTTCTCACAATCCTTGTATCCTATTATTTTATATTAGCCTCATGAGGGAACTGGTTAATATAGAAACATCTGGTATATCTGATGTTTGCAGCTGTCACCTTCATTCCATCCATAGCCTCAATTGCCTTTGCATCTTCTGTAGATTTGCTCCAAGCATAATCTATCTTGCCCGCTCCGGCATTCTTAACAAGGTTTCCATCATTTTCTCCACTTGCAAACATGTAGATAACATCTATGTTACCTTTTCCTGTCTTATAGTAACCATCCCATCTCCTTAAAGTAGCGTAGTTATTGAGAACAACCTCATCTACCTTATATGGTCCCGAACCGATAGGTTTCTGCCAGAACTGATCCTGTTGCAAAGTTTCAGGGCTTGCATCTTTTAGACAATGCTTAGGAAGAACCGGCCATTGCGAAAATACTGCCAAAGCATTTGCAGATACCGTATCGAAGGTTACAGTAATCTTGTTTCCATCTATCACTACCCCCTCTAAGCCCTCTGTCTTTCCCTCTATAAAATCAGCGGAGCCTTTAATTGCCTTCATTACTTCTGACGCAACAGCATTGGTTCCCGGTGTTTAACATAAGCTCCAATGTAAATTTCACATCATCCGCAGTCAGAGGCTCATTATCATGCCATTTCAATCCATCTCTCAAAGTGAATTCAATAGTTTTATTATCTTCAGATACAGTATATTTCTCTGCCAACATTCCATCTGTAGGATTTAGAGAACTGTCTGCATTAATCAGTTTATCAAAGACTAATTCTGTATTTATCATATAACCTGGATTAACCATTGGATACCAGAAAAATTCTTCAGGACCACCATTGGTATATAAAGTCTTGTCCTCTCTATCTATCTTCCAGTCCAAGATATTCTTCTCATAAGAAAATTGGTCGTTACCAAACTTGCTACCTGCAGTATCTAATTTATTACTTGTATAAATAAAACATACCTGATGGTACAAAGGCATCGCCAACACATTTTCTGCAATAAATTGCTGAATTTTAAAGAAAGCTTTCTTTTGTGTTTCCATATCCATTGTAGCAATAGATTCTGATATCATCTCGTCTAAGCCTTCCTGCTTAGGAACCGAGGAATTATTAGAGGCTGTAGAAGCAAAGCGGTTATAAAATTCACTCTCAGCTAATGCTGCAACAGCCGCATAAGCTAAATCCCACTTTACAGCAGATGGTCCTTTTTCCTTGTCTGTAGGAGGAACCCAAAGTTGAGATGCCAAATCTCCTTCAAGTTTTCTAAATTTTGCTTTAACGCCTACTTCCTGCCAATATTGACCTATAATAGTCATCAGATCTACAGTCTGCTGATCATCATAATAATACACAACATCCAAGGTATAATCTGAAGGCCAGTTTGCTTCCTTTAATAGTTCTTTTGCTTTTTCAGGATCATACTTATATACCGGAATATCCGCATTCAACCATTCCCCCGGTGCAGTAAAGCTCTTAGCCACTTCTGCTTTACCCTCAAAAATACTGTCCACAATAGTTTCCATATCAATAGCATAAGCCAATGCCTGACGTACTCTCACATCAGCCAAAGGTGTACCCAACACTGCAGAATTATCTTTATTGCTTTTTGCAGATGATTGTACAGTCTGAGAACTTTGACCCATTTTAGAAGCATTATTTGTATTTCCACCTGAACTACATCCAAACAATGCTCCTGCAGCTAGAGCTGTTGCTAAAAGCAAGCTTACTAGTTTTCTTTTCTTCACGATATTTACCTCCCTTTTTTATTTGTACTTTGTCCTACAAAGTACAATATGATACGTTTTATAAACTCCTTCTTTTTATTATATGGCATTTTTCACAAAGATGTCAATCTTATTTTTTTATGTGATTGTATACATTTTTGTATTATTTTTTTAGATTTTTTTACACTAATATTTGAGCAATTTAACTAAGATTGACTTTTTTTATCATTATGTACTATGATACAGATATAACATTTTATAATTATACATATGTAATACAATATCTAATACTTAAGGAGAACTATATATGGCTGGTGCCAACAAAATGAAAAATCTAAAATCTCGCAAGTTATATTTGCAGGTTTATGATGAAATTAAGAATTATATAGAAAGCAACCACCTTATGCCCGGGGATAAACTTCCCTCAGAAATGAAAATGTGCGAAATGCTCGGGGTTAGTCGTAATGTACTTAGGGAAGCCATTAAATCTCTTGAAATAACCGGCACAGTCTGTTCAACTCCCGGCGTGGGCATCGTTATTCAAGAATTTAACACTAATTTTTTCCTTAGAAACCTTATTTACACTATCAACGATGACGATCAACTACTTAAGGAAATCGAAGAATTGCGCAGAGTATTGGAACTCGGATTTGCAAAAGACGCATACGAAAGTATTACTTCCGAATCTTTGGAAAAACTTAGTGCAGAAGTGCAAACTATGGAAAATTTGTTTGCCCAGATAAAACAATCACATTCTTCAGTATTGGGGGTCAAATTTGCAGAAGCTGATGCCTCTTTCCACAGAATACTCTTCCAATCTGTAAATAATACTTTGTTAAAGTCTATAATTGAATTTTTCTGGGCATGTGATTGCTATTATAAAGTAAAAACTACCCACCAGAACATAGCACTTACAGTAGAGAAACATGTCAATATCTGTAATGCTATCAAATCTCAAGATTATCAAAAGTATTATGATGCAATGCAGTTTCATTTTAATACAGGATATTTTAAAAGATAAAAAGAGGTGCAGGTATGAAATCAGTTCATTCTAAAATGCAATACGATGTTTTAATTGTTGGAGCCGGTCTGGCTGGTATTCGTGCAGCCGTAAGTTGTTCAAAAAGCAGGTAAAAATGTGCTTCTCATCACCTCCACACGCTTATGTTCGAGGTTCAAGCTTCTATCCTTTAATGGATACTTTGCACTGTCTATGTACTGCCGGTTCTGAGGACAAAGAATTGTTTTATAAGGATATAAAAGAATGTAGTTATGGTATGAACGATCCCCAGATGAGCAAATATTACATAAATCACATTGAAGAATGTATTGAAAGTCTTCCTGAAACGGGTATAGATATCCATAAACTTCCAGAAAAAAAAATAGCATGTTTTGGACATACATTCCGTGATTTATATTATTGGAAAAACTGGGATCTTATTAGAAAAAAAGTGTACGAAACCATTCAGACAAATAATAACATAACATTATTGGAACATACTGACCTAATTCAACTCCTCGTATCTGAAAATAAGATTAGCGGAGCCTTATTGTTAAATACCGACGGAATAATACAGGTATCTGCCAAAGCTGTTATTCTGGCAGGGGGTGGAATGGGTAGCCTTTATCTCCATAATCTAAACACAACAGATGTAAACGGAAGTGTCCATGCTGTTGCTCTTAAAGCAGGTGCGGATTTGATAAATTTAGAGTACAACCAATTTATTCCTGGGTTTATATCACCTGTTTACAAAATTGTGTTCAGAGAGGGAAGCCTTCGTTATTGTACAGGGCTATTTGATCCTGATGGTAATAACATATTAAAAGATCTTCTACCGAATAATACTAGGTATGGCGAGTGCCTAACACTACGTGAAACCCATGGACCTTTTACTTTTTCAGATAATTCAAGATATTTTGATATTGCTTTAATGAAATCCATACTGCGTCATATTGAAACTAACGGGCACATTTCCAATGACTCCTCAGGTTGCTTAATACGCTACAGCCCCGATATTCTTAAAGACGAGCGAGGTCACGTACAGGATTATATTAATTGGCTTATCAATGAACACAATATAAATATTGAAAAGTCAAATATTTTTATTGCTCCTTTTTTCCATGCAGCTAATGGCGGAATACATGTTAATCATAACTGCTCTACCAGAGTTAATGGTCTTTTTGCCTGTGGAGAATGTGCCGGCGGAATCCATGGAGCTGACCGGTTAGGTGGTATGGCTTCAGGCAGCTGCTTAGTATTTGGCACTCTGGCAGCTAAATCAGCCTGTGATTATATCAATAAGGTACATTTTTCTTCTATTACACCGGCAGAAGTTTATGAACAGTTTAACTCTTCATATAAGTGCTGTGACCCGTATTTAATGAAACACTCATCAGATAAAACCATTAATATTCCATTCTCCCCTCAGAATATATGTATTCGGGTAAAAGAGCTGATGTGGCAATATGGAAATATTATACGAAATGAAAACGGGTTAACAACCGCAATTGAAACCATTGATACTATGGGGCTTTTTCTTGATCAAAACCTGAAGCTTGATGACTACAATAACGTTTCTACTCTCAAAGCTTTCCTACGGGCTCATCAATACATAGACCTCAGTCGAGCCCTGCTTATATCTATGTCCATCCGAAAAGAAAGCAGGGGAAGTCATTATAGAGAAGATTACCCTCAAACAGATACACTTTATGGCACTCAACGTACTGTCATAAAACTTGTAGATCAAAAATATAATATTTTACAAGAACCTGCACCTAAATAATTAGATACTATTTAAATACATATAGCCAAAAGATATTAAACCTAAATTATATTTCAACCAATTTATTAAGACGCGAAAGGAATACATATGATTTTAGATACTCTTGACAACTCATCCAATTATACTTACATACACCCGGGGCTCGAACAATTTTTTAAAGCCTTTAAGAAATATAATTCCTCTAATTATCCGCTAGGTATAGAGCATTTGGATGGTGAAGATGCTTTTATTATATTTAAACAGTATGAAACTTCCCCTGTGGAGGGCGCACTTATGGAGGCTCATAACCAGTTTTGGGATATAATGTATATGGTTGAAGGAGAAGAAACTGTCTATGTTAAGCCACGCTCCAAATTAAACCATATAGTTAAAGAATATGATGTTAATGACGAGGCTTTGCTTGCCAAACTTGACAGCGACTGTACCCCTGTTCTTTTGACTGCCGGTCAATTTCTTATTCTGTTTCCTGAAGATGCTCATTGTCCTGCAAGAGAAACTTCTTCAATAATTCAGGTCAAAAAAATTATAGGCAAACTACGCATTAATCCTATCAGTAAATAAATGAGCTGTCTGATAGCTTTTTAATACTGTCTAAAGCGAGCGCAAATTTTGCGTTCGCTTTATTAAAGTTTTAATAGCTCTGCTATATTATTACCATCATCCCCCCAGGAGGTATTTATGACAAAATACAGTTTTCCCCCACTTATCAACTCATCTTCAAAAATCTTGATTCTCGGATCACTTCCAGGTGAAGAATCCTTAAAGCAAGCTCAGTATTATGCACATCCACGCAATGCCTTCTGGAAGATTATGTTTACTGTTTTTAATGAAATCTACAGCGAAGACTACTCTGCAAAATGTGAACTTCTCCTTAAAAATCATATAGCTCTTTGGGATATGGTGCATAGCGGTAACCGTGAAGGCTCTCTTGATTCCGATATTAAAAACGAAATCCCAAACGATATTGAAGGTCTGTTAAAAGAATATAAAGGCATTTCAACTATTCTTTTAAATGGAAAAAAGGCAGAAGCGATGTATAAAAGATATTTTAATCAAATACCTGTACATACTATAACTCTGCCTTCTACAAGCCCTGCAAATGCAAGGCTAAATTTTGAAGATAAACTTAATGTTTGGAAAGAGGCAATCAATCCCCTGAATCTAACTTAAGCACGCTCATAAATGCTTTCTGAGGTATCTCTACATTACCTACCTCTCTCATCCTCTTCTTACCTTCCTTCTGCTTCTCAAGGAGCTTTCTCTTTCTTGAAATATCCCCACCGTAGCACTTTGCAAGCACATCTTTGCGCATAGCTCTTACAGTTTCTCTTGCAATTACCTTACTTCCGATAGCTGCCTGAATAGGAACTTCAAAGAGCTGACGAGGAATTTCATTTTTAAGCTTCTCGCACATTTTCTTAGCTCTTTCATAAGCACCCTCTTTAACTATAATAAAGGAAAGTGCATCTACCGACTCTTTATTTATAAGAATATCAAGCTTCACAAGCTCAGCCCTCTGATAGCCCTTAAACTCATAATCAAAAGAAGCATAACCCCTTGAACGGGATTTAAGTGCATCAAAGAAATCGTAAATTATTTCATTTAACGGAAGGTCATACTTGATAACTACTCTTGTTTCCTCTATATAATCCATTCCATTATTTACTCCTCGCCTTTCCTGACAAAGCTTCATAATAGAACCTAGGTACTCTGTAGTCACCATAATCTCAGCCTTAACTATTGGCTCTTCCATATAATCAATCTCTGACGGGTCAGGAAGATTCGAAGGATTGGTTATATCAAGCACTGTACCGTCTGTCTTATGTATTTTGTACACAACACTCGGAGCAGTTGCCACAAGGTCTATGTCATAGTCACGTTCAAGTCTTTCCTGCACTACATCCAAATGCAACAACCCAAGGAAACCGCATCTGAAACCAAAACCAAGAGCAATAGAAGTCTCAGGCTCAAACTGAAGTGCAGCATCATTTAACTGAAGCTTTTCAAGGGCATCTCTAAGGTCTGAATAATGCGCTCCGTCAGCAGGGTAAAGTCCGCAGTAAACCATAGGAAGTACCCTCTTATAGCCAGGCAGAGCCTCATCACAAGGATTGTCCTTATCAGTAATTGTATCTCCGACCTTAGTCTGTCTCAGGTCTTTAATGCTCGCAGTAATGTAGCCAACCATACCGGCTGTGAGTTCTTCACAAGGAATGAACTGTCCTGCACCAAAGGTACCTACTTCAACTACTTCCTCAACTTCGCTTGACCGGAACATCTTTATCTTAGTACCTTTTTTCACAGTACCTTCCATAAGTCTTGCAAATACAATAACTCCCTTATAAGAATCATACAAAGAATTGAAAATAAGTGCCTGAAGCGGATTTTCAGCCTTGCCTGACGGAGCAGGTACTTTATTCACAACAGCTTCAAGTACATCTTCTATATTTAAACCGTTTTTAGCAGAAATAAGTGGAGCATCATGAGCTTCTATGCCTATAATGTCCTCAATCTCCTCTTTTACCCTGTCAGGATCTGCACTTGGTAAATCTACCTTATTTATAACAGGTACTATGGTAAGGTCATGCTCTAAGGCAAGATACACATTTGCAAGTGTCTGTGCCTCTACTCCCTGAGAAGCATCCACCACAAGTATGGCTCCCTCACAGGCCGCAAGACTTCTTGAAACTTCATAGTTAAAGTCCACATGTCCCGGAGTATCAATAAGATTGAAGATATATTCTTCTCCATCCTTAGCCTTATATACTACTCTTACTGCCTGAGAACGAATAGTAATTCCGCGTTCTCTCTCAAGATCCATATTGTCAAGTATCTGATCCTGCATCTCCCTCTTGGTAAGGGTTCCTGTTGCTTCTATTATTCTGTCTGCAAGAGTTGACTTGCCATGGTCAATATGCGCTATTATGCAAAAATTTCTGATATTCTTTGTATTTATCTCCGACATTCTTTTCTCCATAATATTAGTCTAAATTATTCACAAAACATCAGTTAAACATATAATCAACCTATGTGTAAATAATTCGATATTGATGATATGCTATGTTTACCTACATTAAAACTTGTCTTTTATCCGGGTAAGAAAAGCATATTATCTTTATGTTCTGTTACTAATTAATCTAACTAATACAGATTACAGTATTTTTTTAAAAATTTATCAAGTAAAAATTCCTTTAAATCTGTTGACAATCTTGTAATTTTGTATTAAAGTTATTTAGTGTGTTTGCGTTAAGCGTCCGTGTCCGGATTAATGAAACACTTTTAATCAAACAATGATAATGGAGGTGTTAAATTGGCTAATATTAAATCTGCAAAGAAAAAGAATCAAAGTTGCTGCAAAGAAGACTCTTAGAAATAAAATGATTACTTCTAAGGTTAAGACTCTTGTAAAGAAAGTTACTTCTGCTGTTGCTTTAAGTGATAATGAGGCAGCTAAGGTTGCTCTTGCTCCTGCTGTTGCTGCTATTGATAAGGCTGCAAGTAAGGGCGTATATCACAGAAAAACAGCTTCCAGAAAGATTTCTCGTCTTACAAAGTCTGTTAACAAAATTGCGTAATTATATTTATATTATAAAATTGTCACCATATCGTCATCAGTATGGTGGCTTTTTTATTTTAAATAATGTCTTTTTTCCCGATATTTCATTTGCAAATTTTAGACTTTTATTTTATACTTTTGATACCCATATTATGATGTGGGTGTCAAAAGATATGTTGAGGCCGATAATGCGCCTTTGTAACATTCTGTTTGTATGCGGATCAAAGACTGGGAGAGAGTTTTATGATAAGACTGAAATGCAGTTCCTGCGGCGGAGAGCAGGAAATGAAAGACTCAGGTATGTTTGAATGTCCTTATTGCGGGTCGAAATCATTTATGTCCGATGCCGATTTTAGGGGCAACGAGGAATTCAGAAAGAAATTTTTGGAGTATTTGAAGGCAGAGGCTCGTAACAGAGACTTTGATTATAACAGCGATTCTTTATGGAAGTGCAACGGAGAAGATTCGTTTGTTATGGTGAACGGCAAGGATCTTAACATAAAGTATATGTTTAAGTACGATTATAATTCCTGTCTTTGCTATCTTTCAAAAGAGAACGTTGTATATATTCCGGACGACAAGAGCGAAAAAGAAAAATTTTTGTCGGGAATCAATTCTCTGGTATTTCCCGAGGCCGACAGCAAACTGCACCGCTGCTTTCCAAAATTAAAAATGGAAATCTCCCTTAAAGACGGAAGGGAGGTCTTGGTTTTTCTCAGGCGTCCCAACTTTTTCCCTGTTGAGTATTTTGCACCTCTGGAATCAAAGCATTTGGCTTGGGTGATATCCAGAATGGAGAATATTTGCTGCGAGTTAAAATATTCCGGAATTGAACACGGCTGCATCGATCAGACCTCGATATGGATTAATCCCGTTACTCATGAAGGGGCACTGTTCGGGGATTGGAGAAAGGTTAAACCGCTTGTAGGAAACAGAGACCTTGCAGATGTAAGAAAGACTGCCATAAGAATTGTTAAAAATTCAAGAGAGCCTATCGAGTTATATGAGTTTCTGAATTCAAAGCCTGCCAAAGATGCCTTTGATGATTTTCAGGCTTGGGATGATGTTATAGAAAAAGGCTTCGGAGGTCATAAATTTGTAAAAATGTAAAGGAGAAATCACGTTATGGGATATGGAAGTTATTCAGCTTCGGATTGGAGCAAATTAAAATCAAGCAGAAATCTTTCGAACACGCAAAGCGTAGATGAGGTTTTTCAAAGAAGAGCCTGTAATCCTAAATTCGATCCGAAATTTATAGGAAAAAGAGAGTGTTTTGACTCAGATGATCACCCAAACACAACTCCTATTGTCGTAGGGCTTGATGTTACCGCATCTATGGGCTATCTTGCAGTAGAGGTTGCAACAAAAGCTCTTAATCAGCTTATTATGAAGCTGTACTCTACGGCAGCGGTTGAAGATCCGGCGCTTATGTGTGCCGCGTATGGTGATTATAGTGATGAGTCGCCTCTTCAGGTAACTCAGTTTGAATCGGATATAAGAATCGCTGAACAGCTGTTGGAGCTTTATTTTGAGAGTCGCGGCAACGGCGAGGTCGCACCGACCTGTTTATGGGAATTTCTGTCAAGACATACCAACATTGATGCCATCAATAAGAGATCGAAAAAAGGATTTCTGTTTACTATAGGTGATAATGCCGATATCAGAAAAAATCAAGTAGAAGAAACCATCAAAAGAGTCATAGGTGATGATGTACCCGGAGCTACCCGTGAGACTCTTTTGGATGAAGTGCAGAGTAAATTTCATGTTTTCCACATTATGATTGGGGGAGAAGGAAACAGGGATATATTGATCGGTAAAAAGATGATAATATCAGAAACCGAGATTGAAAACATACCTGAAATTATTATCAGCACTATTCAGTTACAGCTCGGAAAGCAGTTAAACGACGTGCTGGCACAGTGGGATTCGCTCAGTGTTCCCGTAATAAGTGCGGCAATCGGACAATTAAGTATTGCCGACAGTGGGCAGTCGATTACCTTATGAGAACGGTAGCGGTAGTCGGCAAAAATTACGGTGATGAAGGCAAAGGGCTTGTTACGGCAAGCCTTTGTTCTTTGTTTAAAAAACCGTTAATTATAAAGCATAACGGCGGTGCACAGGCAGGACATACGGTGGAGAACGAGGAAAGAGGAACACGCTTTGTACATCATCAGATAGTGCCGGAGCGGAATATGGGGCTGATACCCTGTTTGCTGAAACTTATTATCCCGATTTGTATCAGATAAAAAAAGAAATCGAAGAGTTTAAATACGTTTACGGAGCAGTTCCAAAGATTTTCGGAGAGGAAGAAAGCTGTATAACTACAGTGGATGATGTACTTATAAATATGGCCGTTGAAACCCAAAGAGGGGAAGACAGACACGGTAGCTGCGGTATGGGAATCAATGAGTGCAGTGAGAGGATAAAGGCGGGTTATAAGTTGACTCTGAAACAGATAGCCGACTCTTCATATGAACAACTGCGTAATATACTTGCAAAAATAAGAATAGAATATACCTTAAGCAGAATAAAAGAATTGAAAATATCTGTTCAAAATCCGTATTATCCCATGATTTTTGATGATAACATTATTGATAACTTTGCTGCGGAGATAAAAGACAACAATAGGTTTATACAGCTTGTAGATGCGGACACCGATTGGCTTCAACACTATGACGGATTGATATTCGAATCGGGGCAGGGCTTGCTTTTGGATAGGGATTATACCATAAATGCCCCGCATATTACGGCTTCTAAAACCGGTATTACCGAACCGGTTAAATTTTTGGATAAAAGGAAGCTGGAATTGCAGGAAGCCATATATGTTACAAGAACCTATGTTACGAAGCACGGTGCCGGACCGCTGGCAAATGAATTTAAAAAGAATGAGCGGGCTGATTTGCAGACAGATATGACGAACCTGCCTAACGAGTGGCAGGGAGATATCAGATATGCAAGCCACGGCAGCCTCGACGACTTTCTGATACCGGTAATTGAAGATATTAAAAATATAAATATCAAACCTTCTTTGGCGATTACTCATATGAATGAAACGAAGGGTAAAATATTGTTTGAAAATGAGAGCGTTGACCTTGAAAAACTTAAAGATATCTTGGGTCATAAGTTACAAAATATATATGTTTCATGGAACCGTCGGGAGATTACAAAAATATTGAGAAATATTTTTTTATTTTACATCTGGACAATTTATATTGTATGTGATATAATTTTACAAAACCTAATATAAAACTAATTTATTAAGCTATTTTTATAAATTCAGTTGACTTTTTTTATGGTTTAAGTATAATATTAAATTGAGTGGATTTTGCGCTCATATCAAACAATACAAGGAGGATTTTACAATGGAAAATTTAGGATTTTATGTCTGTAAGGATTGTGACTTTGAGGTACAGGTAATCAGAAAGGGTGACCACGAGCATGAGCACAAGCTTTTCTCAGAGGAGCTTAAGTACTTAAAGCCAAACTCAAAGGAAGCAGCTGTTGAGAAGCATATCCCTGAAGTCAGTGTTGAGGGAGATACAATCAATGTTGTTGTTGGCAGCGTAGTTCATCCAATGACAGAAGAGCACAATATCGAATGGGTATATGTTGAGACCGAAAAGGGCGGACAGATGAAGCACTTTAAGGCTACCGACGAGCCAAAGGCTGTTTCAAGATAGTTGATGACAAGGCTCTCAGAGTATATGCATACTGCAACCTTCACGGACTTTGGGTTAAAGAGCTGTAATTAGATTTTACAAAAATTCAGGTCTGTAATTAGTTTGAATTATTATTTGATTCTTAACTAATTGCAGACCTTATTTTTCTGTGCAAGCTTGCTTGCAAAAGAATTTATTATCCTTTGACACCCACATCATGTACAATATAGATATATGACAGTACAGATGCTTATTATTAAGTTTAATTCTTTTATTCCACCGCTTTAAGCACAGCCTTCTTAGGTACAGGACAGAAATATCCTCCCTCTGTTTTCTTTTCAAATTCAGCTTTAGCTTTCTTTATAATATCAGGATTCTCATATAATTCTATGGCTGTACTTGCAAGGACTTTTCCTGCTGCTAAAAGCCCCTTATGCCCTATGGAGCTTCCACCACAGGATACATTCTGCCAACTATGCCCCGGCGAATTACTTGCAAAGGTAACCACATGAATCTGTGCTGTAGGCACAAGCCAGCTCACGTCTCCCACATCTGTAGAGCCCATGCTCTGTTTATTACTGTGCATATAAGGCATAAGAAAATCATTTAGCGAGAGGCTGCCATTCATAGAAAGCTCTCTTACTTTTTCATTTTGTTCCTCTGACTCATAAGTGCAGGAACCCGGCAGCCTGTCACTTACTATCTCATATGACTTGCAGATTTTAGCTGCAAACTCCTTTTCTTCCTTTGTATACTTTGGCACTCCGATTTTTTCAAAATTTTTATACAGTACTTCTTCCAGAACTTTATTAGGCACTGTATTGGAACAACCGTCTATAAATACCTTGGTTAGCTTTGTACCGGTCATCAGAGCCGCTCCCTTAGCTATATTATCCACTCTTTCCTGAAGTGTAAGTGCATCTTTTGCAAGCTTGCTGCGTACCATATAAAGCACTCTTGCATGAGGCTGTACTACATTCGGAGAAGCGCCGCCTCCGTCTGTGATTGCATAATGAATTCTTGCAGAATCCGGCATATGCTCCCTCATAAATTCAACCCCCAGATTCATAAGCTGAACAGCATCCAGAGCCGAACGTCCTGAATCAGGTGCTCCCGCGGCATGAGAAGCTATTCCCTTGAACCTGTATTCGGTCTGTATGCAGGAATTACAGGTTCCTGTTACAACTTCATTAGAATCGGACGGATGCCAGGTAAGAGCTATATCAAGTTCGCTAAATATACCATCCCTTGCCATAAAAGCCTTGGCAGCTCCACCCTCTTCTCCCGGGCATCCATAGAAGATAACTGTTCCTTTACCCTTTTTACCTTCCAGATATTTTTTTATTCCGTAGGCTGCTGCCAGTGAACCTGCTCCAAGCATATTATGCCCACAACCATGTCCGCTTCCGCCTTTTACAATTTCACTTCGTTTTGCTACCCCTGCTTTCTGAGAAAGTCCCGAAAGAGCATCATATTCTGCCAAAATACCTATAACAGGCTTTCCGCTTCCGTATACTCCCTTAAAAGCTGTCTTTATCCCGTCAAAAGGAGCCTCTACTTCAAAGCCCAGTTCTTTCAAAACATCCACATAAAGCCCCGAGGATTTAAATTCTTTTACAGACAGTTCCGCATATTTCCATATTTCATCAGATACCTTGGTAAATGTAGCTGACATCTTATCAATTTCATTTATAACTTGCTTTGTATCCATAGGTGGCTCCTTTCAAGTGGGGTGTATTTTACTAAGCCCAAATTATTCACACCATAGGTCACAGACCTTTTATTCTGCATAGTACAGTAGGATACGGCTTGATTATGTGTTTCCGAAGATGTTTCGTGAATAATTGGGCTAAATAATATTTATCTTGTTAATATTTATATTATACACTATTATTGTATAATTATGCAATAGTGGATTAAAAAAGTATGTGCTTGCACATACTTCGCGCGCGAGCGGTGCCGTAAGGCAAACTTCCCTACCGCGAGCTGTGCATCCCTCGGAGAGATTTTTATTTACAAGAAATTTCGAAGAAATTTCTTGTAAATAAAAAGCACTTAACTAAGGTTTTATCCCAAGTTAAGTGCTTTACATATTTCTGATGTTGTTGTCAATTACCTGCTATAACAGAAATTAAAGTCCCATCACATATACCTGGCAAGGATTCCATTCATCCCAAAGCGTAGGAAATATCTCAAATTCCTTGAATCCGAGCGAAAGATAAAAACAGTTGGTATCATCATACTCCTTATATTTTCCCATCTGAACCGTTTTTACCTGCATAAAGGAATATCCCTTCCTCTTTGCCAATTCTTTAGCCTTTTCCACAAGCTTTCTGCCAATACCTTGTCTGTGGTACTCTTTAAGTATTCCCATCACATAGAGTTCAACCGTATCCTTACCGGTTTCATCCAAATATACGAAACCTATAGGTTTGTCCGCATCGTATGCAGCAAAGAAAGGCCGATTTGAGCTTTCGGTTATATAATCCTCCCTTGAATCGGGAAGTCCGAACCACTCCGGTAGAGCCTCAAGTATCAGTCGCGTAATCTTCTGCTTTTCCACAGGATCTTCTACTTCTGAAATCCTAACCTTATCTTCATTCTCCTTAGAATTATGCATAAGATTTAATCCACTTTCTTTTACGGATAGTCCTGTAAAATTTATCCGTTTTTCCTCATTTTCTAATCCGTTCATTTTAATCCTCCGATTTTTATTGGAGGGTTAAATTTCGTGAACCCTCCATACACGATTTATCTTTTTCATAAAAATCACTCCTTTCATTCTTCTTTATTACCTGAGACCATAGTCTGCCGGTATATCCGCAGTTTATCTCAAGCCCCGTTTAGACTCCTACTGATACAGGATTGCTCCGGTTTCACCTTCCCGCATCCTTTCAGTACCTATAAAGTATGTAATATTTTATACAGTTTGTCAATATTTTTTAACTCACATCTTTTTCTTAACTATTTGTAGTCAAACTTCCCATCATTCTTTTCTTCGAGGGCTTTAATTGCATGGAAAATGAATTCATTGTAAGGTGTTGGAATATCCAGTTCTTTTCCCATTCTCACAACAGCCCCCGCAAACATGTCAATCTCTGTATGCCTGCCTGCATCTATATCCTGCAAGGTGGAGTATCTTGCCCTATCAGCTACCTTGCTTCCTGCAGGTGCACTTTTACAAAGTGAAAAATCTATGCCTTTTGCTTTTGCAATCTCTTCAAGTTCTTCTCTGACTTTTTTTCTCAGAAATCCCAAATGTTCACTATCCCTGTAAGCTCCTACCCCACAGCCTATGATAGCCTGAATCTGATTATTGGCTACATTCAGCCGGAATTTATTCCAGATTTCATGTAAGATAACATCAGAGGAAGTATGATGAAGCCCTGTTTTCCCGAACAACTCTGCCAGTGCTTCCACTCTTTCACTACCTCTGTTTAAGTCTTTTTCACCGTAAATAATTCCGATAGTAGTCTCAGGATCAAATACAACCGAGTTTCCTTCTCTTTCTGCTGCCACCTTAATGAGAGAATACATTATATGCTCCTCTCCTATCTTCTCAGCAATAATTTCCTCACTTTCCACACCGTTCATGAGGCTCATTACCATGGTATTCTCATCAACTATTTTTTCAATATAAGAAAGAGCCGGTCTTAAAGAATTGTATTTTACAGTTACGATAAGAAGGTCTACACCTCTTGCTTCTTCAGGTGTTTTTATAATCGGGTGATATTTCTTTCCATTTATAATAAAGCCTTCATTCTCATACCTTAATTTTCTCTCTCCTTCAGCTATGACATACAGCTCAATATCAGTTTTTTCAGACAAGCCCCATAACAGGTATGAACCAACTGCACCTAAGCCTAAAATTGCTACCGAATTTATTTTCATACATTATCTCCTTGCTTCATAATCAAGCTATATCACCCTTTAACTGCTCCTGCTACCAAACCGCTTATCATATATCTTTGGAAAAAGAAAAACAGGAAAATCATAGGTAAAGTACCCACAATAGAAATAGTATTAATCAAAGACCAGTCATAAGAAAGCTCTCCCAAATAACGGAGTGCTACACCTGCAGACAAAGTCCTTAATCCATCAGTTTGAATCAGGGTTGTCGAATGTAAATAATCATCCCAGGTAATTAGAAAAGAATAAATACCGACAGCCAAAATCCCCGGTTTAACCAACGGCATTACAACTTTAAATAATGTTCCAAACCTGCCTGCACCATCAATTTGCGCGGATTCTTCAATAGCTTTTGGAACTCCGTCAAAAAAGCTGGACATCAGCATAATCGAAAACGGTAAAATAGAAGCAGTAAGTGCCCAAATCAATCCGGTCATAGTATTTAACAAGCTGACATCCTTCATAATCTTATAAAGAGAAATCAAGCGGCTTATTACCGGAAACATCTGAGCAGAAGTGAAAATTGCCAGTATTGCTATGTTCCAACGAAAATGAAAACGTGATAATGCATAGCCGCCAAAAATTGCAATTATGCAAGATAAAGCCGCAGTTGCTCCCGAGACAATAAAATTATTACGATAGTATATAAAAAACTCATTATTCTTTTGATACAGGTCAATATAGCTTTGTATAGTAAATTCCTTAGGCCAAAATGAAGGCGGGAACTGATATGCTTCCATATTACTTTTAAATGAAGTTAGTAATACCCACAAAATAGGAAACAGCAAAAAACCTAAAATCAAAATTAATAATAATATGCGCAAAACTTGAAAAACTCTTTTCTTTGCTTTCATTCTTGCCTACCTTTCTGTCCGTACCGCTTTATTAAACAGGAACACGACTACAATCATAAGTGCCATCCACATAGTTGTAACTGCAGCTCCCGAACCCAGATTATTGGATACAAAGGCCTCTCTGTAACTAAGAACACCTAAGGTTGTGGTTGCTCCATTTGGTCCTCCGCCTGTCATTGTCCATACCAGAGGAAACTGTTTAAAGTTTTCAATTATTGACATTGTTAATGTGATTTTAATGACAGACATCATTGACGGAATCACTATTCTTGTCAGCTTCTGCCAGTAATTTGCTCCATCTATAGCTGCTGCCTCCTGCATATCGCTCGGAACATTGCTTAAACCTGCTAACAATAATAATGCTCCAAGCGGAATCTGTTTCCATAATGCTGCAATAATAACACCTATAATGGCTGTATTCTGATCATTTAAAATTGCGAATTCTGTTATTCTGCCACCACTGATAAGGCTTACTAAATATTTCAAAAGCCCATACTGCGGCTGATAAATCCACATCCAAACCAGACCTGAAATAACGGTTGGCACTACCCATGGAACCATCATAGCACTACGGAAAAAGCGGCTGCCTTTTATTTTCTGATTTAAAATCAATGCAAGACTCATTCCGATAACAAACTGCAAAATCACTACAGCTGCTACAAAAATCAGGTTCACCCATACTGCCTGTCCCAGCTTACCGCTTTGAAAAATTTTGCTGTAATTCTGAAATGAATTCCATGTTCCCGCAGTTCCGGAAATTATATTTTTAATTTTAAAATCCTGTAAACTTCTGTAAAAAGAGTCTAAAATCGGAATTACAATAAATAATACTGTAGTAATCACTGCCGGCAAGAGCAAAGCAAGTGAAAACAACTTATCTCCGGTTTCTCGTTTTAAGCCCGTCCTTTTTCTTTTTTCTACTTGTACCACTTTTTCTCCTCTCTATCACTTATCCTTGCCAAGCTTATCTAAAAAGTTTCATTTCAACCTGTAATAAAAGCCATACCCTTTCCGGTGCCGTAGTTATGCCGACCGCCGTCAAAGAGTACGGCTTTTAAAGATTCAACGCCATTTTACCCCAAAATTTTTTTATCTGTTACTGTCATTCTAAGTTCTGTTTGTCCTAACTTGTCTGCATTAAATCTAATTTACAATGCAGATACTAAATTACAAGGTATCTATTGATTTAAAATGGTTGCTGCAGATTTTTTAAAGTTCTCCAATGCCGGCTCCACTTCCTCACCGCCAACAGTAATTGCCTGCGCAAGTCCGCATACCTCAAGTGCAAAGTCATTTAAGTTTGTTATCATCGGTAAAGGTGCTAAATTGGTGTTGGCAGATTTAGACTGTTCCAAAAGAGGATTAATCTCAGTTTCCATAGATTTGCGTACAGCAAAAGCCGGTGTTACATTTTTCAAATACTCACTAAGTATTTCCGGAGAAATGATAAATTGCATAAAGTTTTTAGCAGCTTCCATCTGTGCAGCACCATTGTCAAAAGCAAAAAATGTATGCGCCTGTAAGATAGACTGACCACTTCCACCTTCACCCTTTAGTGGTACAGCTGTAGCTGTAAAGTTTACAGCATCGGGATTAATAGACTTAACTCCGTTAAATCCCCAGGAATTATCATAATACATTGCTAATTGTCCTAAGGCAAATAAGTTTCTTAAATCTTTTGCTTTAGCATTCTGCGGATTATATCCCTTGTCATTTAATTCTTTCAGCATAGCCAAGGATTCTTTTAATCCGGTATTGTCAAGACTCATCTTACCTTCCTTATTAAGGTATTCTCCTCCAAAATTAGCTGTATAAGCTAATAAGCTGATACCGGAAACAGGTACAGATGCTGTACTCTGACCAAAAGCATAAATCTTGTTGCCATCATCAGTTTTTAGCTGACTGATTTTTTCAGCCATTTGTAACATTTCCTGATAGGTTGTAGGTGCCTTGTCAGGATCTAAGCCTGCTTTTTCAAATATTTTTTTGTTATATAACAATATAGACGGTGATGAGTATAGCGGTAAACCATACAAATGCCCATCAACAGTAAAAGCCTTCAGAATTTCCGGATAATAATCATCCAAGAAGTCCTTGTCAATTACTCCTTCAAGCGGAGCTGCCAATCCTGCATCCATCAGAGCCGGCATCCATATCATTTCTCCAAACATCAAATCTACTTTATCTCCGCCACCGGCCATATTTATAACTGTGTTTAAAATCTCGGCATATGGTGCCGTAACCCATTCGATAGTGACATTAGGATATTTTTCTTCAAACTTTGTTTTTGCATTCTCCCAAAATTCAGTATATCCTTTTTCCAAAATCGCATAGTTTGCTATTTTTAATGTAATCTTATCTGTTGTCGATTCTTTATTTGATGCAGCCTGACTGCCGGACTTTGTTTCAGAAGCCATCTTTTTATCTTCTGTAGTAGTTTTATTGCCACAAGCAACCATACTAAATAACAATGTTACCACCAATAGCATACTCAATATTTTTTTCATCCCATTTCCTCCTTTTCAATTCGGGTTAAACAAACCTTATCCTAGTCGGTTCGTACTGTCCCTCTCAATCAATTTTGTCTTAAATACCTTTTCTGTTTCCTGCCTTTGTAAAGTGCCGTTTCTTGCACCTTGATTCATACTTTCAATTAACTCAATAGCTGCCTTACTCATCTCCTCCTTTTGCTGTTCAATTGTTGTTATGCTTGGGGTTATCAAGCGTGAAATACTGGAATTATCTACTCCCAAAATCATGATGTCGTTTGGAATTTTTCTGCCAAGAGTTTGGGCAATTTGAGAGGCAGTGGCCGCCAATCTGTCATTTCTGGCAAAAACTGCGTCAACCTGGTGGTTCTTTGCCAAATATTTTGCAAATTCTTCCTGCCATAAATCTTCATCAAAACCGATAAAAGTCTGTTCTAAGATTTTCTCATCTGTCAGTCCATGTCTCTTACCAACCTCCTGAAAAGCCAAAAATCTGATATCCTTTTGCAAGTCTCTTTTTTTCAGAGGTTCGGCTAAGTAGACTATATTTTTTGCCCCTTTTTTCCAAAGCGTTTCTAAGCCTTCCTCAACTCCTTTATACAGTCCTGAATCAATAGTAGCCACTCCGTCAGGAATCTGTTCATATTTTTTTGTCAGAAACAATACTGCAGGAGTTCCTGCCTGGGCAATTTGATTTATATATTCTGTTTTAAATCCTGCCGAATTTATAATAATGCCATCAAACTGGCTATTAATAACCCTTCCCAGGTAGGAATCAACATTGTGATATTTACAAAGTGATACCAAATAACCTTTATCATAAGCGTATTTATCTAATTGGTACAGAATCTCACCAAAAAATTCATCAATTACTATATCAGTAATCAGCAATATCTGACGGCTGGTTTTTTTACGCAAAGCTCTGGCAATCACATTCGGATGATAATTCAGCTCCGCTACAGCCTTTTTTACCCGCTCACGTTTTTCTGCCGCCACATATCGATTGTTATTTAACACATAGGACACTATGGTTTCACTGACACCCGCATATTTGGCAACATCAGCCCGGGTTACTCTTAAATTTTTCTTTTTTCCCCCATCCTGTCCATCAGTTCCTTTAGAATTTGGCTTCATACTGTTCCTTCCATTTAATATTTCCGGTTATATTCCACAATCGGTAATCCGGTTGAATAACCGTATTCACCAACTTCTCCATCTTCTCTGTGACGGCTTCTGGAGTATCCCCCACAATCCCACGATACCTTTTGCCTATCTTTCCTCCATGGTCTCTTCTCCCAGTAATATCCCCTAAGCGGATCACGGGTTTCATTCTGCCAGTCAAGCAATAAATCGTGCAACTGATTACGTATTGATTCACAATTAGGATCGTCAATTAAATTGTGCATTTCATTATAATCTTCCTCCAGATTATAAAGTTCGTCCTGAGTCATCAGGTTTATTGTTAATTTCCATTTACCTTTGACTACACAGCGTACCGGCTGGAATCCCCCCCCAACCGTCATGATCCACCTCATATCTGTTAAACTCAACGAATACCGGTCTGCCCTCTTTTTGTCCGGTAATTTCTTTATCTGTAAGGCTGTTTAACAGGCTTTCACCTTCCAGGCTCTTTGGCTGTGGTAAGCCATAAAAGTCTAAAATTGTAGGTACAATATCTATATGAGAAACCGGCATTTGAGTAGTAATCCCTGCTTCAATCTTATTCTTCCAGCGAACAATCAGAGGAATATTTGTAATTTCCTCATACATTGCAGGGCCTTTAGCATGTATTCCGTGAGAACCTTGTGAATCACCATGGTCTGATGTATACAATACCAATGCCTCTTCAGCGTTTTTCTCAGCCGCCTCAAGTACTCGTCCTATCTGAGAATCAATAAAAGAATTTGAACCCAAAAGCCCTACAGCAAAGCCATCTCCTTTACCTCCCTGAATTTCCAAGAATTTTTCATGCCATACCTGAATATGTTCAGGAAGCTTTGAGAAATCCATCTGCTGATTTGGTTTCTGTAAATATGGCTGATAAAACGGTTCATAAAATGACTTTGGCGATAAGAACGGATGGTGAGGTTCATCATAGGATACGACTAAAAAATAATCCTCATCCTTGTACTTTTCCATAAAGTCCAAAGCCCTCTTGGTACAGCGGTATCCATATGTAAATACTTCACCGATTCCTTCTCCCTCCAGAGCTGTATCAAGTGTACGGGAGCGCGCTCTGTCTTCATCACTCTCCAATTCATCCAGATAGTTGCGCATATCATACCAATAGTTTTCATCCCAGCCATCCGGACAGATTCCGTCACCGAAGTAATCTCCGCCATCCAAATGCCATTTACCGATATAGGCCGCATGAATTCCTGCCTTGCTGAGACGCTGTCCTATGGTCAGGCTTTGCTGCGACAATGCCATACAGTTACCTAACATTCCATTAGTATGAGGATAGGTACCTGTAAACAAACCTGCCCTTGCCGGTCCGCATACCGGTTGTGTGGTATAAGCTGACTGAAAAGCCAGTCCCTGATCACACAAACGGTCAAGGCAAGGTGTATGCATGTTCTCTCCCCTCTCATTGCAACGGCTAATCATATCACGCCTTTGACTATCTGTCATAATTAGAATAAACTGTTTCTTTACCATTGTTACCTCCGTTTTTCTACACTTTCATTTCTGTCTATATGTACACACGAGTGTATATTGTCGAAAAAAATAAAACAATAGACTGTTCTTGTTTTTTTATAAGAACAGTCTATCACATTTGGTAAAAATACAATATTTAATAAATATTAATATATTTATTTGTTATTTTGACAAATCTTTAACACATCAAATGTAACTCATCCATCATTTTGATAGTATTCAATAAAGCAATCCACACTATCATATATAGCTTCAATCAAATCCTACATCCTAAGCATCAGCTCTTTATCTACCACTTCACCATTTTCAATATATATCCTGTGAACCCTCTTGCTTACGGCACATACCAATTCATAAGGAATTGTTCCTGCCATCTCAGCCATAGCTTCTATTGGATTATTTTCTCCGAATATTTCAATTTCACTGCCCACATCAATGTTAAACTTGTCCGTAAGGTCTATCATACACATATCCATGCAGATTCTCCCTCTTTGCCTTACCGCTCCCTCTTCTGTCATAAAGGAATACTTATTTGACAGACAGCGCATAAAGCCGTCAGCATAACCATAAGGCACAACTCCCATGCGGGTTTTTCCTGTGGTTGTGTAGATTCCTCCGTAGCTTATCTTCGTTCCCTTTGGATAAACCTTAATTGTACTTACAGTAGTTTTCATAGACATAACCGGCTTTAGACCAAGTGACTTTGCAAACTCTCCATAGCCATAGAGCAGAAGCCCCGGACGAACCATATCCATATAGCTGTCAGGACGGTTTACTGTAGCACCTGTATTGGCACAGTGATGAAGCAAAAATGCCTTTCCTGACTTCTTTTCCACCTCTGCAATCACAGACTTAAAAAGCTTAAGCTGGTGATCTGTATACTCCTTACATTCTTCACCCTCTTCATCAGATACTGCAAAATGTGTAAATATGCCCTCTGCATCCAGATTCGGAAGTTTACATACATTCACTATCCCTTCTACACCATGTTCAAAATGTTCACCTTCACAAAGATAGCCAAGCCTTGACATTCCTGTATCTACTTTTATATGTATTTTAAGCGTTCCTTTACATTTTACTGCCTCCGCACTGTATTCAAGAGCCTTCGCCTCACAGGTTACAGCCTGAGTTATGTTAAAACAGATAAGTCTGTCCACCTGCTCCCTCGGAGTATGTCCTAAGATGAGTATCGGCATGGTTATTCCGTTAAATCTAAGCTCCATCGCCTCGTCTATACTGCTGACAGCAAGATAATCAGCCCCTAATTCCTGCAACTTTGCCCCCACCTTCACAGAGCCATGTCCATAGGCATCTGCCTTTACTATACCGGCAAACTTAACATTTTCTCCGATATGCTCTTTGATTTTTTTATAATTATATTCTATCGCATCCAGGTTAATTTCTGCCCAAGTTCTTTTAAGTGTTGATTTCATTTCTATCCTCTTTTCATAAAGTTTCTCTTACTGACCTACACCCACAAACTGGCTGTTGTAAAGCTCTGAATAAAATCCCTTCTTTTCAAGAAGCTCTTTATGATTTCCCTGCTCTATTATTTTTCCTGCCTTCATTACAAGGATGATATCAGCTTCCTTTATAGTTGAAAGCCTGTGTGCAACTATAAAACTTGTTCTGCCTTCCATCAAGCGGTTAAATGCTTTCTGGATTTTGATTTCAGTTCGGGTATCAATGGAAGAAGTTGCTTCGTCAAGTATAAGCATAGGAGGCAGCAGAAGCATAACTCTGGTTATACATAAAAGCTGCATCTGCCCTTTGGAAAGTCCGCTTCCATCCTCGTCTATTACTGTATTGTAGCCATCTTTCAGCTTGCTTATAAAGCTATGTGAATGAGCTGCCTTTGCTGCTGTTATTACTTCCTCGTCTGTGGCATCAGGCTTTCCCATAACTATATTTTCCCTGATAGTACCATTTCTGAGCCATGTCTCCTGAAGCACCATTCCGTACGATTTTCTGAGACTATGTCTTGTAAGCTCTCTTATATCAGTATTTTCTACCTTTATACTTCCGCTGTCAACATCATAAAATCTCATAAGAAGATTGATAATAGTTGTCTTACCACAACCCGTAGGCCCTACTATGGCTATTCTTTGACCTTTTTTCACACTTAGATTAAGCCCTTCTATCAGCTTTTTATCTTTGACATAAGAAAATGCCACATTCTCTAAGTTTATATTTCCTATATTATTTGTTATTTTTATCAATTTCATTTGACTTATCTGCTCTAAGTACAGTTTTTCCCGTCTTCTGTCTCGATATCTTCATTTATAAGTTCAAGAAGTCTTCCTGCACAGGCTATAGCATTTTGAAGCTCAGTAATTATTCCTGAAATTTCATTAAAAGGCTTGGTATACTGGTTTGCATAAGCCAAAAATGCAGAAAGTCCGCCTACGCTTATACCTCCGTTTACTACCCGAAATGCTCCCACAAGCCCAACCAGAGCATAGACAATATTGTTGACAAATCTTGTAGCCGGATTTGTGATTGATGAGAAAAATATAGCTTTAAGCGAAGCCTTTTCTATTTTTTCATTTATTTCATCAAAGGCCTCAACTACCTTTTCTTCCCTGCCATAAGCCTTGACAACCTCCATTCCTCCTATCATTTCGTTAATTAAAGAGGTCTGTTCTGCCCTTTTTTCGGACTGTAGCTTAAAGAAAGAATAGGTATGCTTTGAAATGAAGCGTGCTACAAGTAAGGACAACGGAGTCAGCACCATTACTATAAGTGCCGTAAATATATCAATTCTGAGCATAAATACAAGAGTGCCCAATATGGTTGCAATTCCTGTAAAGCTCTGTGTAAAGCCAAGCAAAAGTCCGTCAGAAAACTGGTCTGCATCTGCAATTACCCTGCTTACTATATCACCTGTAGAATGTGAATCCAAATAGCTTAAAGGAAGCTTTTCAATCCTTTTAAAAGCATCATTTCTGATATCTCTTACTACGTTATAGGCTATTTTATTATTTATGGTAGTCATTAGCCATTGAAACAGTGATGTAGTACCTGCGACTATGACTGCTGTAATAATTATTTCAAATATTTTGTCAAACTTTGTCTGCCCTCTTCCCACTATAAGGTCAATGGCATCACCGAATAATATAGGCAGATACAATGTCAAAACCACTGTAATCATCGCCATTACAAGTGATACAAAAAGCAGTATTTTATAATGTCCTATATAAGCAAGAACTGCTTTAATTATCTTTTTGTTATCCTTCATATTTACTCCCATTATTTATACTGCGAATTATAAATCTCTTTATATACCTCACAATTTCTAAGCAACTCTTCATGCTTTCCAAGTCCTACCATATCGCCATCATCCAGTACCACAATCTTATCTGCCTGCATAATCGAAGAAGTACGCTGAGATACTATAAATACTGTCGGCTTATAATCCAATGCATTAATAGCTTTTCTAAGAGCTAGGTCTGTTGCGTAGTCAAGAGCAGATGAACTGTCATCAAGAATTAAGATTTCAGGCTTACCTACAAGTGCTCTTGCAACAGAAAGCCTCTGTTTCTGTCCGCCGGAAAGGTTTCTGCCTTCCTGCTCTATTATAAAATCAAGTTTTCCTTCTTTAGAGTTCACCACATCTTCTGCCTGAGCTATATGTACTGCTTCCATTATCTCATCATCAGTCGCAGTTTCATTTCCCCATTTTATATTATCCCTTATACTTCCTTTAAAAAGTGAAGCTTTCTGTAAAACAACGGCTACTGTTTTTCTAAGTTCCTTAAAACTATAATCAGCTACAGCCTTTTCCCCTTAACCCTTATTTTTCCCTTCACTTGCATCATAAAAATCTTGAGATAAGACTGACCAGAGAGGTCTTTCCTGAGCCAGTACCACCGATTATACCTACAGTTTCACCTCTTTTTACCGTAAAACTGATATTATTCAAAGCATTTTTCTTCTTTAACAGAAGATAACATACCATTATAATTCAGACTTACATTTTCAAATTCAACTATGTTGTCTGTGTTTTCCTCTATATCTTTAACAAGAGAATCTGCTCCTTCCTTCATACCCGGCTCTATCTCAAGTATGCTCTGCACCCTGTTGCCACAGGCTATGGAACGGGTAATATTAAGGAACATATTTGCAAATTTTACCAGTTCTATAAGAATCTGTGACATATAGTTATAAAGTGCCACAATCTGTCCCTGAGTGAGAGCACCGTCTTCAACACGAATAGCCCCCTTATATATAAGTGCCGCTATACCTATATTTATAGTTACATAAGTTAAGGGATTCATAAGAGAAGATACCATTCCAACCTTTTTACTTAAGCCTGTTAAAAATGCATTGGAAGCCTCAAAGTTCTTTATTTCCTCATCTTCTTTGCAAAATGCCCTTATAACTCTTACTCCGGTAAGATTTTCCCTTGTCTTTCCAAGCACCTTGTCAAGGGCTGACTGTACTTCCTTATACCTTGGAATACACCAGTGCATTACACCAAATACAACAGCGGACAGCACAATTATGGTAATTACAAAGATAACCGCAATCTGCGTATCTATGGTAAATGCCATAACTACCGCACCAAGCACTATAAACGGTGAACGAAGAAACAGCCTGAGTGTAAGGTTGACACCGGTTTGTATCTGGTTCATATCACTTGTAAGTCTTGTTATAAGTGTATTGGTACCAAGCCTGTCTATATCCGAAAATGAAAACTTCTGAATATGTGAAAATACAGCGTGTTTCACCTGTTTAATAAAACCTACACTGGCTTTAGCCGCAAAAAACTGGGCTGTAATTGAAAATGTAAGCCCCACAAAGCCCAGTCCTACAAGCACAAGACATAGCCTTATTATAAGTCCCTTATCATTTCCGCCTATTCCTTTATCTATTATGTACGCCATCACAAGCGGTACTATGAGGTCAAGACAGGCTTCAAACAGTTTGAAAAGAGGGCCTAAGATACTTTCCATAGTATAGTCACGAATATAGATTAATAGTTTTCTCAATGTTTATCTCCTGAATTTTTGTTAAATTCCCAATGACCACTTTTACCTATTCCAACATATCTGATATCAGACATTTCCTTTATATATCTTGAAACTGTTTTTCTCACTTATTTTTCGGGCTTTCAGCCATAAATTTACAGGTTATTTTATTATCATTTTTTTATAAGCTCAATAATTCTATTCTTTATTTCTTCTTTAGAATTTAGAGGGACATTTAGAGGGACATTTAGAGGGACATTTAGAGGGACACCTACGAGCGACATTTTTCCGCCCCCACTTTTTTTGGTCGCTATCTTTTTAGCGGAATAATCGTTCTAAATATATCACCTTCTTCAAAAATAGGATTTTGTTCTGAATATAACTGGGTATATTTATAAGTATTTCTCATTCCGGAGCCAAGTTCATCCGCCAGTCCAATCTCTCTAAAAACTTTAGATATTGTAGGATTTTTAGGAAATGGTTCAAATTTTTTCAAATCTAGTTCCCCAAAGGTATGTGCTAAATTGCTATTTTCAACAACAATTTTTTCATCATCAATAATCATTTTAGCCGGAAAACCACTGGAAAAATCTCTGTGTACTAATGTATTTGAAACTATTTCTCTAAGTATCCTGTCTCTTGCATTTACATTTACAATTCCATCTAAAACAAACAAGTCATTCAGATGTTTTGCTCCAAATTCCATAAGCCTGTCATAACTGTCAATCAAGTTTGTAATTACAACATCTCTATCATCATATCTGTCCTTATTCTCAACCCTAAAAATTGCATCTGTTTTATGGTGAGATAAAACAGACATTATTGAGTTATCTTTTCCAAACAGTAAAATCGCTGCTAAAGTTATTCCTTCTTTATTAGTCTCAGGATCAAACAGAATCAGATTAGAACTCCTAAGAAGTTCCTTATTGTTCATATTTCTCCACACATGATTCTGGTTTCTTGATACCGCCATTTTTCTTGCTTTCTCAATTACAGTCCTGTCCAAACAGTCTAAGTTAAGATTAGGATACACCTTGTTTACAAAATATGTGTTTTGTTTTCTTGCATACATCTTATATACTAGTTCTGCATTATCTGTAATATTTATATCACCTTCATAAGACCTGTCCCTAAATTTTTTTCCATTATGTCTGCATACCGACAGCCTTTTTGGTACTCTAATATAAATAATTATTTTTTTCATCTATATCAACGGTAACAGGTGTTAAGTAAAGCGGTGGATATTTTTTTGTGGATTATTTATGGAATTGGTAAATTCTTTTAAGAATTTTTATCTGCCTTTTCGGGATTAACTCCAACTATTTCCTTTTTATCATTAATTCCTAACAATATATGCCCACCATTTCTATTGTTAAAAAGAACATACTGTGTCATAAACATCTTTTTGTTACAACATTTCTTGATTCCTTTAAATTCTACATCTATTTTTCACCATCTTGTATGAGTTTCTTTATTTCTTCTAAAGTCATTGTCTGTCTACCCCTTATATAAAAATGCTTATCAATTTAAAAATTATTGAGTTTAAGTGCTGTTGTAAATTATAGTTTTTGCTTGTTTAAATAGTATAACACAAGTGTGAAGACAAAAATCCCCATTTGAGGATATGTAGTTAAATACTGTCACATATCTCCAAATGAGGATTTTTTAATTATCACTTTTTTTATTAAATGCCTTTTTATATATCCTTTATTCCCCTATTCCATTACCATCCTTATCTATATAACCCCATTTCTTTCCTTTCTTTACTGCTGCCCTGCCTTCAGTAAATCTCCAAGCTTCATCATACTTAAACTCTACTACTACACTACCATTTATATCTATATATCCCCACTTTTTACCCTTTTTTACCGCAGCTCTGCCTTCTGAAAAACCATCTGCTAAGTCATACTTAAATCCAATCACCTCTTTGCCTGATTTATCTATATATCCATATTTATCATCTTTCTCTATGCCACTCTCACCTTCTCTTCCTGTTAATACAACAGCTCTGCCTTCTGAAAAATCATAAGTTTCAGCATATTGAGGTTTTACTACCTCTTTACCTGTCTTATCTATATATCCCCACAATACTCCTTTTCTTACAGCTGCCCTTCCTTCACTAAAGCTCTCAGCATCACCATATTTTAGTTTTACAATTACTTTACCAGACTTGTCTATATAGCCACAATCATACCAAGGTCCGGCAGGTACATCTAAAAGTTTCCCAACTACAGCCATACCTTCACTAAAACCATAAGCTTTTTCATATTTAGTCTTTATTATCTTTTGTACCTGATTTATCTATCAAAATAGAATAAAAATCTTCGTTTTCTCCTTCACTTATCCAAGCTCTATTTTCTGAAAAAGTACTGCCAGCATCATCCAATTTTATTATCTCTTTACCTTTTTTATCTATATAACACCATTTCTTTCCTTTCCTCATCAAAGCTCTTCCTTCAGAAAAATCACCCTCATGATCATCAGCAAATTCACTATAAAAAGGAGCATCATATTTTATCTTTATTACTTCTTTTCCTTCTTTGTTTATATATCCCCATTTTTCACCTTTACATACCATTGCCAGTCCTTCACTAAATCCGCTTGCATAATCATACTTAGGCTCTACAACTTCTTTACCGCTTTTATCTATAAATCCATACTTATTGCCCTTTATTACCATGGCTCTGCCTTCTCTAAAACCATTTGCTCCATCATATTGGGGTTTACTATTTCGTTTCCATCTTTATCTATGAAGCCATATTTCTTCCCTATCTTTACAACTGCCATTCCTTCCAAAAAAATATACGCCTCATCATACTTAAATTCTACTTTTTTAACTGTATCTGCCATTACTTTATAAGTATTGGCGGCAGGCTTCGTAATGCTAATACCACAATCTGATACATTCATTGATGTTAATAAAGAAAATGACAATACTCCCATGCTTGCCCACTTCATAGCCTTTTTTAGATAATTTGTTTTCATAATTCTGACCCTTCCTTTCTTTTTGGTTAAATCTTGTTGATATTACTGCATCTTCCTACCCTCTTCAACCTCTCTTTTCCACTCATCTCCTCTCTTAGACTCAACTATTTAATCTTTATCTCTTCACAGTCCTTATGTATTTTCAGCCATAAGTTAAATAGCACACAAGATATCACTTAAGTGGAATTTGATTTAGCACAAGCCTTCCACCTGAATATTGGCTCCAAACTACTTTATTGTTATAAAGTATAGGTGCTTCATCTGTCACTATCATGTCCTTTACAGTCTTAATTTCTGAAAGCTTGTTTCCATTCTCATCAACAATCAGATACTGTAATACGCTTGTTTTTCAAATTCTTATCTATTATCTGGTCATTTAATTTCTTCCAAGTCATATTTAATTTATTCCAGATAAGCATTATTCTTGTATCATCCAACTTTTACCATTTTAGGAGCAGTATAGGTAGTATTTTTTTATCTTTAGTGTAATCAGTATATTTATTTTCTGTTACCTCTAATGTATTTTTTTATCCAGAGAGTAAAGCACAATATCTCTTTTTATATACATCTTTTCCTTCTATAGTATAGCTGTTAAAGCTTTTAGCTTTTGAATAATCCATCCTGTTTACACCAACCAGAACTTTAGTTGCCATATTAACAGTAGAACCTATTGATACTCCTGTCTGGTTTGCTCCAGTCATACCTGGAATATTTAATATTGCTTTTTTCTTAGATGGCGACAGTATACTTTTATTCATAGCATAATAATTATCTTCCGATATTGTCTTATACTCTGTATCCAACCAGCTTACAAGAATTTCTCTTGGATACGCATCCCCATGATCAACTGTTATAAATTCATTACCATCAGCCATTACAAACTGATTAAAGTCATGTCCGACCTGATTTTTCTGAAAAGCACCCATATCATCTTCACTTAAAAGAGTCATATCATCTTCATCAAAGACTATTGTAAGAGAGCTTTGATGTCCGTCATATCTTCCTCTTGCGGTATGAACAAGTATAATATTGCCTATTTCTCCACACCTTAAGGAGCCTGCTCCAAAAGGTTCCCTTGTATAGGCTCCATATACCGAAAGCTTACCGAGTTCATTAAACTCTCTGTCATATTTAACTATCCTTACTACCTCTTTATCTATTTTTTCATTATTGTCGTTTCCAAAAATAAGATAATTATAGTCTTCTCCTCTGTAGAATCCACCAAATTTTTGTCCCTGAAACTTAAGTTCTTTCATAGAAATCATATTGCCGTTCTTATCATATCTGTTTACAATCACCTTGTTTTTATGGATATTTTTATCTCTTTTACTCTCAACTCTCACCAACTCTCCATTTTCTTCATACAGGTAATTCTCTATAGGTGAATTCCATCTGCCATCTATGTCATATTCTGATATTTCTTCTACCGAAGTATCGTTGTTAAAATCATAGCTTTCAATAGGTTTTTTCCCGGTTTTCAGTTCCACTATACCATCAGGCAGTTTTGTACATAGCAAATATTTTCTCTTTGACATATTTTTATCAGATATTAAGTCAAGCTTTTTGGCAAGCTCATCAAAATCTACAAGCATAACTTTTTCTGTATATTCTTTCCAAACTTCCTGCCAATACGAATTGAAGCTTACCTCTTGGACTTTAACTGTTACCACATAGCCTTTGATTGATATATTCTTACCATCAATATTAAATTTTATATTTTCAGGCTTTCCTTTAACACTCTTAGGAAATTCAACACCCTTACCATTCGCATACTTTTCTTTGTATTTTTTTCCTGTCTTTACTACTACCGACTTTTTGCCCACATCTGTCTTGATTTGAGCTTCTTTTGCCGTACCCATTAAACTGTTAAAAAAATCATCCACCTCTATATATAGTTTATTATTTTTACTGTCTGCATAGCAGTCAGCTTCATTATTATATTTATATGCACTCCTTCTCCTATATCAGTAAAAACTCTTATATACTATAGCAGCCGGTTTATTTTTATCAACTTTTTCTTTTTATAAGCCTTTTTCCACCCCTAAATCTTTATGTATCCCTAATAATGAAATATTAACCCCAAACACAAGCAATAACAAAAAGAGTACACGGACTTATATATTTTTAAGCTTCATTTAATTTCTCCTCCCATCTTACAGGATATTCAGCAAAAACACTACTCAAACGCTATATAATATATATCATCATATTCAATCGGAAGCAATTGTTTTCCTTTCGAACTAAAAATTCCCTTTTTACCATTATTATTTATAATATAAGCCCCTGTTCTATATATGTATTCTATCTGTCCATATATAGGAGCTATAACTTCATTTCCCTTACCGTCAATTAATCCATACATATAATCCCATCTAGAAGAAGATCCTGGTTTGCTCACACCCACGATAGCTGTATCATCTTCTATTAACTGGACATAATCATAGTCCTTAGCTGCTATTTTATTCCCATTACCGTCAATAATCAAATCTTTGTCATTATCCTTCTTTATTACTGCCATATATGGAGAAATATCAGGAGAATCCTTGCCACTATATATGATTTTACCTGACCTGTTCTTTAGAATGTATCTGTCATCTTCACCGACCATGATAAAAGGTTCCTTAGATAACATGATTCCCCTGCTGCTTTTACAAGGATATATTATTTTTCCATTTATATTTATAATGCCATACTTGCCATTTTCCTTTATAGTTGCCAATCCATTATAAAATGTAATTCGTTCTTCGCTTTTACAAGGATATATTACTTTCCCTTTTTCATTCAGAATACCATACTTGCCATTCTGTATAATATCAGCAAATCCTTTATAAAAACCACCATTAAAGTGAATGCGTTCATCATATTTACACTCTGCTACTGCCTTTCCTTTTTTGTTTATAAGCCCATATTTACCACCTTGCATTATATTGGCAACTTCTTTATTAAATTCTTCAAAATTTATATATATCTCACTTTCACAAGGATATATCATCTTTCCTTTTTTTATTTATAAGTCCCATTTTCCAATTATCAAGAACAGATGCAAATCCTCCATGGAATCCGGCGGCATAATCATATTTTAAAATCTATTACTTTCTTTCCTTTTTTATCTATATATCCCCATCTTCCTTTACTTGCAGCCGCTATAAGCCCATCCCCATAATCTCCCATCTGCTTATACTTAAAATGAAGAACTTGTTTTCCTTTTTTATCAATATAACTCCAATCTCCTGGCTTTCCTACTTTTGCCAGTTCATTCCAAAAAGTATCAGCATTCTCATACTTCAGAGGCACTACTATTTTCCCTCGTTTGTCAACATATCCCCATTTTCCATCTTTTTTTACCCTGTTCATATCATAGTCTAAATATCCAAATCCACCTTCATAAGCACTATTATTAATTTCATCATATTCGGCAGCTAAGATATCTTCTCCTGTCTCACTTAAAATTCCTAACTTTCCATTTTTCTTTACCAGTATATATGTATGCTTATCAGAATAGTTGCAGTCTACCTTTGCATCATCATATCTTATTAAGTCTTTATTCTTGATAATATATATCTGTTTTTTCCAATTTTTACGTATTTCCAGCAGGCATCTGTCTAAGAACCTAATTTCATTCTGCTGACAAGGTATGATTTCTTCTCCCTGTTTATTTATAACTCCAAACTTACCATCTTTTTTCACAACCAGATAATCTTTACTGCTATTCTTAAATACTACATCATCATACTGGCAGGGAATAAGTCCAACTTCGTTAGTATATATATACTTTGCTTCTCCCATTAAAGTTTCCATTATTCTTAAATAAAAGCATCCAAACTCAATATTCCCAGGTATAGTTGTCCCTGATTCTATTATATAATTGTCCAAGCGCATTCCATTGCCAACGCGTGATGACATAAGTTTTGTAGTATAGTCTTTAGAATTAATTTTTTCTATTACCTTTCCATACCTGTCAAAGACGGCATATTCCATGCCATCAGAATTATATACCCTGAACATTACCCTGTTTCCATCATATCCTTTATTTATCGGATGCCCTTCATCTATAAGCTCTGACTTAAATTCATTGCCACTTATCTCCAAAGAATATAATTTTCCATCCTTGATGGCTACGCCATACTTCATCTTTTCTGAAGCAAATACATCTGCTGTGTTAACTGTACTTATAGCCATAGCTGCTACCAGAACCATACTGAGTTTTCTTAAAATTTTACTTAACATGTAAATTCTCCTTAAAATTCTTTTGAACGTTCTATCCCCAAAACATCAGTCATTGCAGTATATGTTTTGGGAATAGAAATAAACTGAATCAGTTACCAGCTCTAATAAGGTGTAAATATGCCCTTTCTATTTAACCGTCCTAATTTATATTTTCTATTGTGATAATCTTTACCGTAGATTTTCTGTATCTCCAGATAGCCGTCTTCGAAAAATGGAATTTCTTCATTATCCACACATTCATACTCGACTGGAATCACTATTTTGCCCTTTTTATTTATAAATCCCCACCTAGGCAGGTACTGTATATTGTTTACTGCTGCAAGACCTTCTTTAAATATAGCTGCTGCCCAGAACTTAATCGGAATTACTATTTTTCCTTTTTTATTTACATAGCCGTATTTCTCTGATTTTCCTACTACCGCAAACCCTTCAGAAAAATCAGATGCATAATCATATTTAATAGGAGTAACCACTTTCCCCTTCTTATTTATATGTCCCCATTTACCATTTTTCCCCACGGCAGCAATTCCTTCTCTAAAATCTCCAGTCTCATCATACTCCATAGGAATAACCAGTTTTCCTTTCTTATCTATGTACCCTCTCTTACCATTTTCCTGTACTGTAGCTAGTCCATTTACAAAACCAACAGCTTTCTCATACTTAAATGGTATTACTGTTTCTCCTTGTTTATTTATATATCCCCATTTACCATTTTTTTCTGCAGGTGCATATTCCTCAAAAAAATTGTATGCTGTATTATACTCAAATGGGATAACTGTATCATTTTTCTTGTTAATATATCCCCATTTCTTGCCTTTTTTTACCACGGCAAGGCCTTCCTTAAAACTATATGCCTCATCATAATCAAACGGTATCACTGTCTCATTTTTCTGATTAATGTATCCCCATTTTTTGCCTTTCTTTGCTGCTGCAAGGCTTTCTGCAAAATCATACACTAAATCATATTTTACAGGAATAACGATTTTACCTTTCATATCTGCAAATCCATATTTTTTGCCTTTTTCCAATCCTATCAGGCCTTCAGCCGGCTTCATAGCCATATCACTATATTCAATTGGCAAAACAATATTCTTTTTATCGTCAGCTATCCCATATTTTTCCCCATCAATTACAATAAAATATCCACTGTCAAGTCTTTTTACCAACCAAGAATACTCTGTTTCTGCAAGAGCAGTCTCTGAATGTAAAATTCCTATCACCATTGCAAAAATTAAAAAAATATACTCAGTCTTTTTAAAAATTTTTTGAAATCATTTTTCTTTGTTCATAGTCCCATTCTTTCCTTTCTTTTTGGTTAAATCTTGTTGATATTACTGCATCTTCCTACCCTCTTCAACCTCTATTTTTCCACTCATCTCTCTCTTAGACTCAACCATTTAATCTTTATCTCTTCACAGTCCTTATGTATTTTTCAGCCATAAGTTAAATAGCACACAAGATATCACTTAAGTGGAATTTGATTTAGCACAAAGCCTTCCACTGAATATTGGCTCCAAACTACTTTATTGTTATAAATTATAGGAGTTTCATCTGCTATTATCATGCCTTTCACAGTTTTAATTTCAGAAAGTTTTTTCCCATTCTCATCAACAATCAGGTATTGTAATACACTTTTCTCTGATGTCTTATTAATTTTATTCCAGATAAGCATTACTCTTGCCTCATCCAGCTTTACCATCTTAGGTGCTGAATAAGTGATATCTTTACTTTTAGCATAATTGGTATACTTCTTTTCAATTACTTTCAGCGTGTTTTTATCCAGTGAGTAAAGCACAATATCCCTAGTATTAGCAGAAAGATATTCACTTTTTGAATAATCAATTCTGTTTATCCCAACAAGAACCTTATTTTTTAAGTTAATTGCTGAACCTACCGCCATTACAAACTGGTTAAAAATTTAGTTTTAACCAAAAAGGACTGTCCGAGCGTAAAACACCTCAAACAATCCTAAATTTGCCTATCAATCCCTTATTCAATTTTCCGAAAAAAGTCCACAAAATTCCCTTTGGGGTAAAGCCAATCCGTATGCATGTATGTATGTATGTATGTATGTATGTATGTATGTATGTATGTATGTATGTATGTATGTATTACATTAAACTCTTTAGTTCCCATTGTCAATCCCCTCTCACAAAGGTTTATAGGTTTATATTACTATAAAAATATAATTTTTGCAATTAAAATTGTAAAAATTTTACCATTTTGCCAATTCATCATTTCTTATCAATATGGCTGTCTATGACGAAATCTTTAATTAATGCATATACCATCTTGTAGTTTTTCTAAGACCTTGCAATGGCATTAAATATGTTTTTTATTTACCTTTCTTTGTAAGATAAACCGAAATCGGAGGCTGGGCTGAAGGCGAGTTAGTAGCAGGAAGCCCCGCTGAGTAAAACTCTATCCTGAACGGAACAGTATGGTAATTTCCCCTTCTTGGTATAATCTTAAAGCTGCGGCTTTCAGATTTAGACTGAAGCAGGGCGCCTGCAGGCACTCCATAATATCGTTTGTCAGGCAGCACTCCTTCATAAACCTCGCCATAATAGTCAAATCTAATCTTGCCATCTTTGCTAATATTAAGTAAGGCAAAGTCTTTATCTGCCTGTTTATTACTGTCTGTCAGAAATCTTTTTTGCATGTCCAAAATATCATCATCTGATATTTCATACCCTCCTACATATCCTTCAGCCTTCCACCAGATATCTTTACCGAAGTCTATCTCCTCTCCTGTATGATTTGGCTTTGAATAGTCAGGAATAACCGGATAAATCTTTCCCCCTATCTTAACCGTAAATGCTTTCATTTTTGGAGCCTTTATATCTGTCTTAGCTTCTGCAAGGGACACTGGCTCTGAAAAACGATTTAAATACTCTCCATTTACAAAAAATCCATGCTCAGTATTTGAAGAAATACTTACCTTTTTTCCATCAGCCAGGCAACAATTATAAGTATAGCTTATATTATTTCTTCCGCGTTTTGTAGGAATCTGATATCTGTCAGCTTCTCCACGTACAGATTCAAACACTATAGCTAAGCCAGCTTTTATAGTTATTTTTTTAAGTTCTTTTCCCTTATTATCCACTTCCACAACATTCATATCCTTTAGCAGCCTGTAAGCAGTATTTAATGTGTCTATCTGCAATGCATTATCTATCAGCATAAAGTGCTTATATCTGCTATTTGAATCATCTGGAAATAAATAATGGCCATGTGGAACAAAGTAAGATGTGCCATTTTCCATTTCTCCAAAAGACCTGCGGACTTCTGCCATATGTACGCAATAAGGATTGTAAGGCAGGGCAAGGCCTATTTCTCTCATAAAACTGTCAAAATATTGGGATGTGTTATACCCAAAGCGTCCAAAACCTCCATCAGGATTTGAAAAATCATAGAAAAAACCTTCCTGATAGCCTATATTTTCACGGAAAAGATAAAAACCTCCCTTGCTTCTTATAATATAAAAATCTGAATTGCTGTCAGCATTTTCTATAATCAGGCTGCTTTCCTTTCCCTTATTGGGCATAATACGGATTACAGTTCCTCTTTCATCCTTTGTAAGCATAAAAGAGAAATCTCCATAGGAAGGAGCATACACTGTTTCTCTGTCTGCCCGTGCAATATAAGCCTCTGGTACTTTTGAAAGTTTCTCTGCCTGTAAGCCATCAAGCTTGTCATAAGGAAGGCCTGCTGTGATGACATCATCCGAATTATCTCCAATTTCTTTGCGCTTTTCTTTAGATACCGCATTTGAATTGAAGAAAAACCTAATCCCAAGTGCATCTGCTGTCCATGCATAGCAAAAAGGCTCTGTACCTGCAAGCCCATCTGTACCATACCCAGTTTTCAGAGCTTTTTTTAACATTTCAGATAAGTTCTTTTTATCAGTTATAATTTCAGAAAGAGGAATTTTTTTACCAGTATCCATATCAAAAGTACTCCCTTTAAATTTGTAAGATACTTCCCTCCCCTTCATTGCATCCTCTGTGTTTACTTCATATTCAGTTTCCAACAGGCTAAAAGCCACATCATCTGCCCTTGTTACCGTGGTAATATAGGCATAGGTTTCTCCGCTTCCTTTATATTTTTCAATTGCTCTTTCGGCTATCCTGTTACACTCTTCAATAGTTTTTTTGAATATTTCAGGAGCATCATTTCCTGCAGCCAGCTTCGTATATCTTAAATATATGCTTTTTCCTGTATTCGGATTTGCTTTACCTCTTTCTATTAAAATGCTCTTTACTGCGTATGGTTCTAATAGTAATACAGTCTCTATCTCCATCTTTATATTCTCCTCTGTCACCTTTTTCCATTTGCTCTTAATTTTTTTAAATTTGCCTGCAAACTTTTCATATTCTTCTGCAGGTATTTCTTTAAGCTTTCCATCTATAACTTTTTCAGAGATATCATAAGTCACTTCATCAGTGTCAATCTTATGCCCTATGCTTCTCCTATATGCAAGCCTGAAATTGCCTTTTTTGTCTGCTTTAAATATATTCCAAAAATCAACATAATAACTTGTAAAAAGATGTGAGGCAGGTATTAAAAGATAATTTTTATAGCATTCATATTCAGTCTTAGACATTACATCGTCTATAATTGTCTGCTCACCTTCATCATTATTGGTATAAAATTTTCCTTTAACCACCTTGTCCTTTTTATTGAGATAAGCTGCACCTATATCTGATGATCTATCATCATAATATCGTCCAAAGCCCCCTATTAAAAGATCCTTATTCCCATCATTATCAATATCAGCTATCATAAAATATGGCTTATAAGGTTCTTCAGCGACTCTTGTCAGATTTTCTCTGAGTATTTTCACATATTTTTCTTTTACAGACTTTGTTAAGCTTTTAGCAAAGGTTGGAGTCAGGTTACCTGATGCCGATATGGTAAATATCAAAATCATAATGAAAGCTTTTATTCTTTTATTTACTATCATTCTGAACCTCCATATTGTATATAAAAATTCTTCCCTGCCTCTGCTAATTAAACAAAAAGGCAGGGGTAGATAAGACTTAGTAACCACTCTTAGTTTAATTAATTACTATTCTATAACTATAAAACCATATTAAATGTTTCTTCATTTCTTTCTTACTTAGATTGGTAACCATATTATCAGCATCTACTTTACCTTCAGACAAGCTTTTAATTTTCTTACTGCCTGCCTTAATATCAAGAGTGCAAAGATCTTTGTACAGCTTCTTTTCTTTCTCACTTGTAACCTTAGGCATTGTTCTCTTAATAGTAAAAACTATCTTACCTTCATCTGTAATATCTCCAATCTCCTCTAAGGCCTCTGCATCAATATATATAGTATTCTCAGGAAGCCAAATTTGCAGTGACTGAACCTCACTGTCCAGCAAAGCATCAAGAGCGTCCTTTGTCATCGTCAGAGTTATTTTCTTAAATTTTTTTACTACATTATTGGATAAATCAATCTTAAATACGTCACTATCAGCCTCTTCAAGAGAATCTAAAGCTTTCTGTACCTGTTCCTCTGTGAGATTAATCTTATATTTTAATCCCGATTTTTTTGCATCGGTCATGAGAACTCCAGCTTCCGAATCTGTATTATTATCCAAAGGCTGTTTATTCCCGCTTTGATTATTTTGATTTTCTTTATCCTGGTCAGTCTTTATCTGATTTTGTTTATTTTTATCAGAATTCACCTGACCATTCTCACCTTTATCAGAATCAGTTTGTTTAGCATCTCCCAAATCTTTAAAGTGTATATAACCTGTTGGCTCATTTGCACCTATTACTCTATCATCGTAAGCTAACATAAATTTATAATCGTATTCTTCAACACTTACATTAGATCCGTTTACTGACTCAACCCAGGCTACAAACCCTTTATCTCTGAATTTGAGCAGTAAGTTAGAATTATCAACATCCCACCAGGCGATAGAGCCCACTGTCGGATTGTTATCTACTACAAGTCCCAACTCTTTTGCATTGTTTCCCCAGGATTTTAGTTCTGACCAATCCTTTCCACCATAATTGGAATTAAATGCTATGCCACTCTCCTTATTAAGACGCCAGGCTACAAAAGAAGCACAGCTACTGCCTGAAAAATTCCATTCATCAGTTCTACTTGTACCTCTATACTTGTGTGGATAATCATTATTTCTTGCATAAGCTGTCTGCAAAAAAATGCCCGTAAGCATCATACAAAATACAATAATAAATGACACTGTTTTTTTCTAATTGTTCTCATAAAAATCCCTCACTTTCAACTAAATTAACTATGAATATGTACTGACATAATCCTAAAAAATAATCATTCCACCTCCTTAGATATTTGCCCCTTATTTAAGTTATCACAGCAAATGCTGTTAATTAATTTTTAGCAAAATTTAGAGGTTTTTATCAATAAAAATTTATTAAATTTATTTAAATGATAAATATAATCTAACAATATATAATAAAATCTCAATAAACAGCTAATATCAGCTATTTATTGGAGATATATATTATCCTCTGACAGAAATAATATTTTTCTTTTTCAGCGAGCCTATTAATAAAATTTGTTTTATCATAACCCGCTGGAAATAACAGTTCAAAATCCACCTTCAAATTATCATTATCTCTTTTTGTTATCTTGATTGATTTTATTTCTATTTTTTCTGCCGTCATATAGTCTTCAAGCTCCTTCACAGCATTGTCAGACTTTTTTAGTACAATTATAACATATTCCTGAAATGCCTCATTTGCCAAAAATCGTACTCTATGAAATACAACCTGCATTATAAGTATCGTTACCGTACTTAGAGTTGATATAAAGTATTGTCCTGCACCCATACTCATACCTACTCCGGCAGTTGCCCATATACCGGCGGCAGTAGTCAGTCCACTCACAGAAGTATTGTTTCTGACAAAGATTATTCCTGCTCCAAGGAAACCCACTCCGCTTACTATCTGCGACGCTACTCTCGAAGCATCAAACTTGTCCACATCGGGAAATCCGTATTTGGATACAACCATCATAAGTGCAGCTCCCAAAGCTACTATTGCATGTGTACGCACTCCTGCCAATTTATTTCTGTTCTTTCTTTCAAAGCCTATGGCTGCTCCCAAGCCCTGCAAACAATATTCTTAAAGCAAGTTCTCCATGGTGCATGCTTTGAATCATAAATTGCTCTTTTATAAAAGGAAGTATGGTTATCACCTCATCTTTCTTTAATATAGATTGCAAAAAATCTCTCTGCAAACCATCTAATTTGCAGAGAGATTGTAATTGTCAGTATTTTAACCGCTAAATATTAGTTGCCCATCTGAGCTGCAACCTCTTCAGCGAAGTTCTCGTTCTTCTTCTCAAGACCTTCACCAGTCTCAAAACGAACGAAGCCTGTAAGAGCCATAGTTGCACCCTCAGCCTTAGCTACACTGTCAATATAAGCCTGGACAGTCATGCTACTATCCTTTACATAAACCTGATCTACAAGACAGATTTCCTTAAGTTCCTTGTTAAGCTGTCCCTTAAGAATATTCTCAAGAACATTTGCAGGCTTACCTGATAATTTAGGATCGTTAGCTGCCTGAGCCTTAAGAATTTCTAACTCATGATCAAGATATTCCTTAGAAACTTCATCTCTGTTAAGATATGTAGGGCGCATAGCTGCTATCTGCATAGCTACGTTTCTTGCTGCTTCCTTAGCAGCATCGTTAACTACGCTTGTCTTAAGAGCTACAAGAACGCCTATTCTGCTTCCGTGGATATAAGACTCAACTAAGCCATCAGCCTCTGCAAGCTTAGCAAATCTTCTGATGTTCATATTCTCACCGATAACTGCAATCTGCTCTGTAAGAGCTGTCTTGATTGACTTGCCTACTTCAAACTCTTCCTCAAGGAAAGCATCTATATCCGCTGCATTTGTAGTAAGTGCTTTAGCTGCTACTGCATTTGCAAATGTAGTAAACTTCTCATTCTTAGCAACGAAGTCTGTCTCGGAGTTAACTTCAACAACTGCTGCGCTCTTTCCATCTGCTGCAACTGCTGCTGCACAAACACCTTCTGCAGCAATTCTCTCTGCCTTCTTAGCAGCCTTCATAAATCCGTTCTCTCTGAGCCACTCTACTGCCTTATCCATATCGCCATCAGTTGCGCCAAGTGCCTTTTTACAATCCATCATACCTGAGCCTGTTGCTTCACGAAGCTCTTTAACCATAGCTGCTGTAATTGCTGCCATTTTTTCGTCCTCCTATATGCTTTTATCTATATCTATACTAATTATTCTTCTGTAGCTGCTACTTCTTCCTCTGCTACTGTCTCACCAAACTGCTCACCCTGGTTAGCTTCGATAACAGCATCTGCCATCTTAGCAACTATAAGTCTTACAGCTCTGATAGCATCATCATTTCCGGGAATTACATATGTAAGTTCGTCCGGATCACAGTTAGTATCTGCAATGCCGATA